>CAWITN010000007.1:0-1615220 GCA_963839085.1 uncultured Solirubrobacterales bacterium | reverse complement strand
CGTCCTGGCGCCACAGCTTGGCGGCAGTGAGGGTGGGGAAACGTGCGCCACACCTGACGTCCGGTGCGGGTGTCGTACGCCTGGGCCTGATAGGTCGGCTTGCAGGTGCAGCGGCCGCCGTCGCGCGATGAGCAGTGACGAGAGTGACGGACTCGGATCCCGGTGGCCATGAGGACCGCTGATGCTAGGCCCGGCGCGGACGGTTGAACACCGATTCCGCGTTGTCGTTCGCCCAGCGCTCCAACTCGGCTAGCGGGACGAGTCGCAGCTTGCCGCGGCGGATCAGTCGTAACTCTGGCTGCACATGACGCTCGAACGAGTCCAGCGACATCCCAAGCGACATCGCCGCCTCCTGACGGCTGAGCGCAACACGCGGGACATTGCTTGACGCTGTACTCACGGCAACCTCCGTCTAAGAGACTCTGATTGCTACAGGAACGGAAGCGCCGAGCGAAAGAAGAAGTCTTTGACCGAGGAAGAGCGCGAAGCAGCAGACCCCTGGCTGACGCTGGCTGAGATCGCAGCGGAGCTCCGGGTCAATCCGGCGACGGTGCGGCAATGGGTCAGCAAGGGACAGCTGAAGGCGTCGCGGGCCGGCGTGCGCAAGTGGATCGTCCGGCGCTCCGATCTGGATCGCATGCTCGACGAGACCAACCTGACAGCCGACGAAGTTCTGGAGCAGCTTGGGAACAGCCTCGAACCCGCTGGGGAGGCCGCTCCCTCGCCCCGCCGCCCCGACCCGGCGCCGGCGGAAGAAGCCGCGCAAGCGGACCAGCCTACGGCGGCGCCGACGCCGACACGAAGGCCACGGACACCTAAAGCACAGGGGGCGGTGGAGTTGCTACAGCGCGCAATAGCCGGTTACGACAAGGCGATCAACGCGAGCGCCTACGCGCCACCGAGTCCGGGTTATCTGGATCGGATTCGGGCGATCGCTGAGTCGTGCGAGCACATGGCCGCGACGATGCTCAATGCCTCGGAGGCGGCGGGGGTCCGTTGGCGGTCGAAGACCGACATGGCCGCGCTCCTGCCGTATGAGCTGAAGCGCGGCGGCAACCGGCCGGGGCCGGCGGAGATGTGGGAGGAGTTCGATGCAGCGTTCGAGCGGCTGTCGATCACGGCGACCGGGACCGACATCGTGGCTGTCGCACACGTGTTCCGCGAGGTGTGGGCCGCGCTGCGAGCGGTTGCTGACGAGCTGGAGGGCGGCGAGCGGCCGCAGAGTGATTCAGGCGGCGGTCGGGTCGTGTCCGACGGGCCGGAAGGTGTGTAGCGAAGTGTTTCGTGGTCTGTTGTTCTCGATTCCACACCTGAGCCCGCCTCCGCCCCCGGGTTTGCTGGGGATCGGCCACTTCGGTGCGCATGACTACCCGCCCTCCACGTATTTGACGAGAGGGGAGGAGTGCGGGTAGTCATGCGCAGTCAGCTGGTCGGTGTTGATCGGGGGCGGAGGCGGGCTGGTCTCGGGCACGGGCGGTTGCTGGGAGATGCTGTCGGGGCCGGGAGGGATAGGTAGTGGGTCGGGTGTTGAGGCCTGGTCCGGGGTCGATGGCCGGGCTGAGGTGGTTGGCTAGGTGTGGGCCGTCACCGATGGATCCGTGGCGGTATGCGATGGGGTGGAGTGACGTGGCGGCGAGAAGTCACGCTCGGCGGTTGGAGCGTGAGGGCTGGCTTGAGCGGTGTCCGATGACGTGGGGCGAGGGCTCGTTGTTCCTGGCGACGCGGAAGGGTGTCCTGATGCTGGGCGTCCCGCTGATCGCCGCGTCCACACCGGCGCCGACGTGGTGGGCGCATGACTCCGCGTGCGCGTGGGCGGCGGCGTGGCTGACCGTTCGTGGCCGGATGTTCCTTGGCCAGCGGGAGGTGCTCAGCCGTCCCGAATGGTCGGGTCAGCTGCACTGGCAAGATCGCAACAGCTTCAAACGCTCCGGTCACCGACCGGACCTGGTGGCGTCGCGGGTCTCGGCGACGTTTGCGATCGAGGTGGAACTCGCCGGCAAGTCCCGGCCTCGACTGGACGCGATCCTGAAGCTGCACGACGACTGGATCCGCCGCGGCAAGATCGGCGGAGTGATCTATATCTGTGGCAACGAGGAGGGAAAGCGGCGCGTCGAGCGCTCGGCTCAGCGGGTCGCGCCGTTCGGGCGCAAGCTGCGGCTTGAGCTGCTGGACACGATCAAGGAGCAGACGATCGCCGCTCGCGAAGGCGTCCGGCGCGAAGGCGTCCGGCGCGAACGCGCGGATCACTCTTCCGCTGCCCCGGCGCCGATGATCGGTGGCCATGGCCGCTGACAAGCGGAAGCCGAAGAAGGCCCAGAGGGCGCCCCCCGCTGCGCCGACCGGACGAGCGCCGGCGAAGGACCCTGGCCCGCCCTATGTCGTCGCCTGGCATCCCGACGCTGATCGTGAGCGCGACGCCTCTTGGCCAGCGGACGAGCGAGTCGCGATGATCAATGCCGTTCAGAAGCTTGAGGTGGATGGGCCGCGACTCGGTCATCCGCATTCGAGCGCGGTACAGGGCGAAGCCGGGCAGGGCCTGCGCGAGCTGCGTCCGCGGGCTGGCCGCAGCCGGTGGCGACCGCTCTATCGTCGCGTGAGCCCATCAACGTTCGTGATCCTGGCGGTCGCGCCGGAGGCCCAGATCGACCCTCGTGGCTTCGGTGCAGCCGTTCAGCGCGCGGTCGCGCGGCTGGCGCAGCTAGGACCGAATTGAGCATCGGGCTCAGCCTATCCGATAACATGAGTGCTATCGTTTGGGTCAGATCCGATCGGAGTGAGAACCAGATGAAGCTGAGCGAGCTGAAGACCAACGACGAGATCCTCCAGGAGGAGCTGCAGGACCCTGAGTTTCGAGCCGAGTGGGAGCGGACGGCGCTGGCCCGCGCGGTCGCGCTCGCCATCGTCCGGTACCGCGGAGATCACGGGCTCTCCCAGCGCGATCTGGCTGAGCGCCTCGGCATGAAACAGCCCCAGGTGGCGCGCCTCGAGCTCGGCGAGGTCAATCCGAGCATGGAGACGCTCATGCGCGTCTCGGCCCAGTTGGGCATCGAGTTCACGATCGACGTCCGCCCGGCCGGGACTACGGTCCACAACGTCACGAAGCGCGCGCAGGCCAACAACCTCGTCGGCTCGGTTCGCACCCACGAAGCCGAGGTGCTCGTCGCCGCGCGATAGAAGCAGGCTTCACGCCTCGGGGTCACGCCACTCGGTGACCGCATCGCGCTGCGACCAGCGCCGCCACCGACCTCGCGCGCGATCGAGATAGTGGCCAAGCATTCACCCGACCGGCCGGTGCCGCCTGGTCACTCCGTCGCCGAAGCGCACGTTATGCGTGCACCTGCTCGCCGGTCAGAAGCGATCGTTGGACTAATGTCCTAACGTGGGGAGGTCCACCCCGATCCTCGCCGAGGAACATGCGACCACAATTGGATGGTCGCAGTGGATCGCGGAACAGATTGAGCTCACAGCCAAATTGCAAGCGGCAAAATTTGCAACAGCGGCGGTTCAATAATGAGTGCCTCCCAGCCGAGTGAGGTCTGAAGATCAGAGCTGAGTGAGCTCAGCGTGGCCGGGTCTAGCCAATCAAGCATCGTGCGCCGCACGAGATGGAGTGACTCGCCTTCAGTGCGAATCAGACTTACCTTGCCGAAGACGCCGAACTCTGCATCGCGCAGCACCCCCGCGGCGAGCCGTTCGTAGTCTGCAGTTCTGACCGTCAGCACTGACTTCCATGCTCCCAGCTGAGTGTCAGTGAACTCGGCGGTGATGTCCGAGATCACACCGTTGCGTATCTCCTCAGCAAATCCGTCAACAGCAGCAAACGTGAGGAGCTGCTCTGCGTTCGTTCCGGCGGCGAGCGAAGCCACAAGGTCGCTGAAGAAAAGCGCACGGGCATCGCTGACGGTCAGCTCACCAATCTTTGTTGCGGCCGGATGCTTGGCGCCGCGCAGGAGCGCCTCTCCCTCGCGCAGGCGAGACAAACGCTGATCGCCCTGAGTCGACAGGACCTCGACGAGACGACTCGCGAGGCGCGCCAGGGACAGCAGGGATCGGCCGGTCGACTTGAGTCGGAGTTCAACCCAATCCCCGGCGACTAGATCCGCTATGTCGGTAGCGCTGACGGACCTAAGTTGCCCCTCCTCAGCTAGAAGACTGTGAGCCTGCCAGAGCAGCGTCGCTTCTCGTACGACGAACTCCTGCTCTTCGTGGAGTTGATCGGCGGCCTCATCTTTGACATCTCGCGTCCGCTCGCCGCTCGCGTCCGCTCCAAGCAATCGCGTCCCAAACCGCCCTCCGGCACGGACTGCATACCCTCGGCCCTCGAGGGTCCGGCCCATCTGTGTTGTCTGAACGCGGCGCGTCCCAGGTACGCCCGACGGATCGAGCGTTTGCGCAAGCGCCTCGAGGAGATCCGCATCGAGGTAGACCGGGAGTCGGGGAACCAAGCGAGGCGCGCCTTCCTCGGCGCGATCCGGGAGTTGGTCCATTGGAGGCTGCACCCGTTCAGTATCAACTGTAGGCAGGACAACCCGGTCCGAAGGTATGTGCCAGCGGCATGCACGTCGCGATGGTCTGTCCAAATGGCTTTCGGAAGCCCGCTGACTCGCAGCACCCGACGCTTGCCCCGACCCGAACGTCCGCTGTCGGCACGATCGCATTCGTCGGAGGCTGTCGGAATATCGACCTGTCCGGGTCGCGGCGCCTCTCGTCTGTGATCCGATCAACTCCACGTACGTGCCCTAACGCGCCAAAGCTAGGTCGATTTCCCGCATCACGAGCATCGTCTGGAAGACGATGGCGCGCCCGTCGTCGGCCGTCAGCACGCGCCCGTGCTCCTGACGGTTAGCCAGCTCGATCAATGACTCCCAGTAGGCGAGCAGTGTGAGCAGAGACTGCCCGAGCGTCTTGCTGACGTCCTCTCGCTTCGCAAACACCGCACGCATCTTCGCCTTCGTCTTTAGCGGCTCGAACGGCCCGATCTCATACTCGCCGGCGAGCTGTTCTGAGAACTCGATGATGGCTTCGCGACAGAGGTGCCCGATCGTTGTCGCCTGTCGGTCGGGAGCGGTCTCGAGGACTTGATGCGCGTCGACCCACTTCTGGTAAGCAGCACGGTAGCGCTGGCGGAAGCCCTCACCGCTGATGTACGCGGCGACCCCGGACTCGAAACGACCCGTCTCATTCTCCCTGTGCTGAGCACGCGAAGCTCGCAGTCCCTCCGGCCTGACGCGCTTCTGGATGCCCGCTTTCATCCGGAGGTTCTCGAGCATCAACCGAACGTTCTGGTCGCGGATCTCGCGTCCGAGGTTTTCCGCCAGGACGACGAAGAGTGGAGCCGTCGCACGCAGCCGTAGGCTCCCGCGCAGTTCCAGCCAGTCGTCGAGAATCTTCCTGGCGATCGAGTCGAGCCGGATCACCTCGTCTGTTCGCCGCTGGTGGTGAGGCGAGACCGTGAGCGTCCCCGTCTCCGAGTCGTAGTGCCGCACCGCCAGCTGAACGAGCGCGCCGACCTTGACCCTCGCGCGGTACATGAGCGCCAGCATGGCGCGATTACGCACTGCGAGCATGCCGTCGCCCTCGATAGCCTCGAACAGCGCGGCGACCTCGTCAGGCGTCAGGATCTCCGGCGGCAACTTCTTGCCCTTGTTGGATGGTGCCTTCCCTTTTCGCGATCCGCCGAAGTCGGAGCGCTGTCCGCGGTAGCTACCGGGGGTCGGAGCGGCGGTTAGCACGAACCCATGGTGCCAACAGAACCGGACGCTATTGCTATTCCCAAAAGCATCACTTCGGTGCCTCCAGCGTCGTGTAGTGCCCCACCAGCCCTCCCCCAGGCGGCGGTCGAGGCCACCAGAGGATGTCCTGTGAGGGATCGTGAGTACGGCCCCGGGCGCGGAGATAAAAACGGTCGTTGTCAGAGACGGCTGTTGAACGTCGTCGCGTCCGCTCGTGCCAACCTGACCGGACCCAGGTGTCCGGCCAAACCCTCGCAAACGCTGCCGAGCCACGGCCATGGATGCCGGTGACTCGACCCTCGACGTGTCAGACGAAGCTCGGCGCTATGGCGAGGCCAGGGTGTCTGTAGGGAGAGACCCGACGATCTTCCGGAGATATTCTGGGATCTCGGGCATGGGATTGATCCGCCACGGTATGCCCTGACACCGAAGCGCCTGTGCGATCCGCTCGTCAGGCGCGAAGTCGAATATCACCTCGCGGATCATCGAACGGCTGATCCCACCGAGGAACTGCAGCTCAACGTATTCGTCCATGCTGCCATCGTCTGCCGATCGGCGCTCAAGCGGCCAACCGCGGTCAGGCGGCCATGCGAGTTCATCGGGAGAGTCGATCGTCGCGGGCGCCCCCCCGGCCATTCTCACCCAGGAGAGGCTGTCCCCGAAAAACACCGTTGTACGTTCCCGCATCAGATCGGACAAGATCAACCGCGCCGAGCCGTAAGCCGAATGCAGATGCGCACGAGTCGCCGGCGCGGACATATCGGATGACGAAGCGGCGTAACCGAAGATGGGGAACCCTTCGGGATGTGCCGGATCAACCTCCCAGACTTGGCTCTCGGCGGCCATGGATCGGTCTGGGTTCTTGCTTATCACGCCATCCTCGTAGACGGTCTTGAACCGTCCGTCTACGAGAATCTTCATGAGCACATTGAGGTAGACGCGGATACTGATCACCGTTGGCGCGAGCAACGCTCGCAGGTGGGCCGCAACGACTTCTCGCTGATCTGGCGGCAGCAGAATCCCCTCTCGGAGGCGACGCACCCGGACCGCCTCACGGAACTCAGCCCGCACAAGAGCTCGGGCCATATGCTTGACATTAGTGCCCGGCCGGTTCCGGCAGGTTTGAGTCGTCGGATTCCTGGCGAAACACGTGCGCTGGGTGGGCGGCGTCAGTCGTTGGCACCATCCGTGACTGCTCTACGATCCGGTGCATGAACCCCGACCGCCTCCGAGATGCGCTTCGAGCGTGGTGCGACGACGTCCTCACCGGCTATCCCGACGGACTGGTCCCGCTCGCGCCAGACGCGCGAATCGAGATCGCGCTCATCGGACCAATCGAGGTCCTGACACACACCATCAACGACCTGCGGGCGCCGGACTACATCGAGCTTCAGCGCTGCGAGCTCCGGTTCAAGTTCCGCCCGGATGAGTCAAACGAGACGATGAGCGGACTCCCTTGGTACCTTCGGGAGGCTGCGAAGCGAGACCAGACGCTCGGTGGACGCGTCGAGCGGGCATACGTCGACCTCAACCAGGCCGACCCAGAGGACCAGCAACGTGTTTCCCCGCAGGTGACCGTGGATGGCCACGAACTGTGCGTCCCAGTGACGATCGAAGCTGATCGGACCACGGAATAGCTCCGTCCGGCTGGCCGAGCGTCGCCATTGGGATAGCGAGTGCCGGCATCCGCACTTGACCGAAGGCGCTCGTCACGCAGAACTCTGGGGGTGCTGTGATGGACCCGCTGCGCGGTGACACTCAGCTTCGGCGGGCTCGGGTCTCGCACAACCTTTCGCCGTATCGTTCCGGACTTGCAGGACTACACCTGACCGACGGACCTCGAGGGCTCATGACTGACGAACCGGACGCGCTCCGCCGAATGCGCGAGACCCAGGACGCTATCCGGCAGATCACCGAGGGACCGGAGTACCTCCGCCGATTGCGCGAGACCCAGGACGCTATCCGGCAGATCACCGAGGGACCGGAGTACCTCCGCCGATTGCGCGAGACCCAGGACGCTATCCGGCAGATCACCGAGGGACCGGAGTACCTCCGCCGATTGCGCGAGACCCAGGACGCTATCCGGCAGATCACCGAGGGACCGGAGTACCTCCGCCGATTGCGCGAGACCCAAGACGCTATCCGGCAGATCACGGAAGGGCCAGAGTTTCTGCGCCAAATGCGCGAACAGCAGGAGCTGATCGCTCGCATTACGAGACAGCCCGAGTTCGATCAGTTGCTGGGCCAGTCCCTCGACGGCCTGCGTAATCCCGCGGGACTCGCGGCTCTTGACGTCGAACTGGAATCGTTCGAGACAGCAGCCAATGCGATTGTTGAATCATCGGCAGAGCGTCAGCCGGCGGCTGACGTGGCAATCGCTCAGCTACGAACGGCTCTCGAGGATTGGAACGCCGACGCTGTCGAGGCGTCGGCGCTTGCGGTTGAAGCCGACTCGGACGTTGCGTTCGGATGGATCGATGCGCTGCCGACCGTCGCCCAACTGAAGCTCCTTCTCTCAACTCTTGACGTTCTCAACGCGCTGCTGATCTTTGTGGGCCTCCTGAGCCACGGATTGGTGCCTCAAGGGGTAGTTGCTGCCGCAGAAGTCCTTATTCGCTTGGAACGGGCGCTGCTTGAGCGCCTCGGCGACCGCCCGAAGAACGCATAGGTTCGTGGCTCACCGGCACTCCCCCCGAGCGCCTTCTCGTGCCGCTGGCACACTCGGGCCCGGCCGGGCGGCAGTTCTGATGTGGGCCGCTCGTTGTCGCCAACGCGCTCGCTCGGCCCGCGCTCGTTCGCCGACGATCGCGATTCCGCTGTGAACCCGCCGCCGCTCAACAACGAAGCAGTCAGCACCCGCGCGCCGAAACGACTGACTCGAGTGGGCCCGTCCCGGGGCGCCAGCGGTCACGATCGCGGGAAGCTTGCCGCGCCACAGTTGCGCCACAGTCGACCCTGTTCGAGGGCGGTTATCGGCCCCCTGAGAGCGGTTCAGCACGAACCAGGAACCAGTCGATTTGCAGGGAGATCAGTCCAAACTCACTCCTCGGAGGCTGGCTTCGAATCCCGGTAGCGGTACTTCAGAACCCCCATGTTTTTCGTGGGTTTCTGGCTTGTTCTTCGCCGCCCGGGACCAGGTGGCCGTCGGCTGGAGCGCCTACGAGGTCATTCAACCGGTGCCTGATCCCGAGTGCCGCTCGTCCGACCGATCGCGAATCTGGCCTCGCAGCTGGCGCTTGCCGCGGGCGGGAATGAGACCTCGACGGTGAGGCCGCCGTTCGGGCGTGCGTGCGTGGCGAGTTGGGCGTGGTGCGCGTCGGCGATCGCGCGGACGATGGAGAGTCCGAGCCCGTGCCCGTTCTTCTGGTGGGCGCGGCGGGGATCGAGTCGCTGGAAGGGCTGGAAGAGGCGTTCGACCTCAGAGGCTGCAATGAGCGGTCCTGTATTGGTCACCGACAGCCATGCCCGGCCTTCCTTCACCGCGGTGACAACCTCGACGCGGCCGCCGACAGTGTTGTGGCGGACGGCGTTTGTCACCAGGTTGGCCACGAGCTGCTGGACGAGCAGGGGGTCTCCCTCGAGTGGTGCGGGTGTTGTTGCCTTCTCGACATGGATCCCGAGCCGGTCGATCTCGGGTTCAAGGTCGGCGAGGGTCGCGGTGACGGTGATGGCGAGGTCGACGCGATCGTGCCCGTTCAGCTCGCTCTGGCTACTCGCGAGGGCGAGGAGCGCGTCGATCAGCTGCGCATTCTCGGCGTTGGACACGAGCACCTGTTCAGCGGTGGACCGCCAGGAGGCGGTCGTGGCGTCTGGATCGTCGAGCGCAACTTGCAGGAGCGCGCGCTCGGCCGTCAGGGGGGTGCGCAGCTCATGTGAGGCGTTGGCAACGAAGTATCGTTGGGCCTCGAAGGCGGCTTCGAGCCTCGTGAAGAGGCCGTCGAGGGTGTCCCCCAGTTCCTTGAACTCGTCGTTCGGGCCGTCGAGCGCGAGGCGTTCGTGCAGGCTCGTCGAGGAGATCCTTCGGGCCGTCCGGGTGATGGTCCGGATCGGCCGCAACATTCTGCCGCCGACGAACCAGCCCGCGAGGATGGCGAGGACGGACACGATCGCCAGCGCGATCCCCGAGTTGACCAGCAGCTGATGTGAGTCGGAGGCGCGTTGCGCGGCCTGGGCAGGGCCGACCTGCGCCAGCTGGTGTACGGCTCGTGCCAGCTGATGCACGGCCTGTGTCAGCTGATGTTGGTCCCCTAGGAGCGACTGTCCTCGAGGGCCTGTCAGCGGACCCAGGCCAAACGGGTGCTGGCCTTGCAGCCGGCGTTCGACTTCTTTCAGCTGCGGCAGCGCCTGTGCGAACGCTGGCGCCGGCGGAAGCTTGGAAACCTGGATCGCGGGAGCGTGAGGGACCTTCGGCAGGTGCGGCGTCTTGTATCGGGTCGCGTGTTCAAACAGGATGTACGTGCTCGCGAGCAGCGCCACGCCGGAGAGAAGGAACAGACCTCCATAGAGGGCGGTGAGCCGCAGCCGGGCCGTGCGGCGAGGCCATGGGAGCCGAACGGATCGTGCCAGCCGTGGGCGTCCGGCGTCCATCAGTGGCCCCCGATGCGATAGCCGCGCTCGCGGACGGTCCCGATGATCGCCGGGTCGCCGAGCTTGGCCCGCAGCCGGTTGATCGTGGCTTTGACGGTCGTGGTGAACGGGTCGGTCGCCTCGTCCCACACCCGTTCGAGCAGTTCCTCGGCTGGAACGGGCCTTCCGTTGGCAGCAAGCAGGCATTCCAACACGGCGAACTCCTTCGGGCTGAGCGCCAGGCGTCGTCCGGCGCGGACTGCGACACATTGTTCGGAGTCCAAGGTCAGGTCGCGATAGCCCAAGCGTTCCGGCGTGGGAGCACCGGGTCGACGGCCCAACGCTTGAATCCGGGCGAGCAACTCGGCGAAGTCAAACGGCTTGGGGAGGTAGTCATCGGCGCCGAGGTGGAGGCCTTCGACCCGGTCGCGGACCGAGCTGGCCGCGGTCAGCATCAGCACCCGGCTCTCGCTTCGCTCGGCAGCAAGCCTGCGACAGATCTCATCGCCGTGGGTGCCGGGCAGGTCGCGGTCCAGCACGACCACCTCGTAGCGGTTGGTGCCCAGACGGGCGAGCGCATCGTCGCCGTCGACCGCCAGGTCGACGAACATCCCGCGGCGGCGCAGCCCCGCCTGCAGCGCCCTGGCCAGCGGCTCGTGGTCTTCCACTAGGAGCACTCTCATCGTTGCCACCGACCGGAAGCCTGGCAGCAGTCGCGGCCGATCGCAGGCCGTTTCGCGTCGGTTCCCGGTCCTCCCACACGATGCCAGCGGCAGGTCACAGCCATGTCACAGGTATGACGCAGCTGTGACCTGGCGTCTCGTACAACTGCTCCCCGACGACCCGTCTGCATCGACCAAGGAGCACAGGAGATGAGCGACGACCACGGTGCCCCAGACAATGCCGCGTCGAGGGCACAACAAGGGCGGCGGAGCTCGATCACGACCTCCCGGCGATTAGGCGGCCCGTTGGCGCTCGTCGCGGCCGCGGCCGTCGCGCTGGTCGCCTTGAGCGCGACCAGTCCTTCGCATGCGGCCAGCCTGGCGAAGCACGGTCGCAGCGGCGGCAACCGTCGGGGTGCTGCGACGCACGCCAGTCGTCTGAGTGCGAGGACGAAGCTTGCGGCGGAAGACTCGACCGGGCCGGAGGGGGCGTGGGCGGCGTGCGAGCGGGCAAACGGCGACCCCGACCAGGCCGACCCGACCGTCGAGCACCAGGTGATCTACATCGCGGTCTCGATGGGCGCGCTGCCGAATTTCGATCCCAGCGACGCCAGCGCTGCATGCGGCGAGTACCTCGCGGCGGCCAGGACCGCGGTGGCTGGCGGCCGGCCTGTCGCAGGTTGGGGGGACAACGCCCTATACGTGCATTACGCCAGCTGCATGCGCGCCAACGGATACCCGGCCTTCCCCTACCCCTCCGGAATCGAGCCCGACGGGAATGAGAGCACCGATTTCAACGGCACCGGAATCGACCCCAACAGCCCGGCGGTCCTCAACGGGCACGCCAACCAGATGTGCGGCACGCGGATCGGCGCCCCGGCCTGGTGGATCAACAACTGGGGACCCCCCGGAAGCGTCGACGTCTACCCGGCCGGGACGAACCCCAACAGCCCCCTGCCCATGGGGACGCCCCAACCATTGCCCGCCAATCCGACCATCGCACGGGGCGTCAGCGCGCCGCGAGCGGCGCAGGCGCCTCCGCACGGCGAGTCGGGCAACAACGGCTCGGCTGCCGCCAGTGGGTGAGTGCTCGTGCGGCGATCCGATCCGGGGCCGTTGGCGCAAAGACAGCGGTTGGCGAGACGGGCGAACGCGAATCGAAAGCGCCGGCTGGCCCACGGCCGTCGCTTTCCTCAGGCCGCCGCCGCCACGCCACTCGTCGCCAACGAGCGAAACCGTTTCCGAAACTGTCGAACGAGTACACCGACATCGAGATCGACACGGCAGCAAGGGGGCCAGATGCCAGCCAGAATTTCGCCGCAATGGCGGTGCGGCTCGCCGCGTGCGCGGTTGCTCGCCATAACCCTCGCGATCGGGGTGCTGCTCGCCGGCTGCGGCGGAAGCTCCCCACGCCTCGTCACGGCCACGGCGGGCGGCGCGGGCACCGCTGCCCCCAGCAACGTACCCGGCGGTAACGCGACGAACTCGCGCTCGGCCTCGCCGCGCGCGTACGGGTCGGGACTGCTCGCGTTCTCCAAGTGCATGCGCGCCAACGGCGTGCCCAACTTCCCAGATCCGGCCGCCGGCGGGGGCGGCTTTCCCGTCGACGCCGGACTGAATCGCTCATCGCCCGCGTTCCACGCGGCGCAGGCGAAATGCCGCGCGCTGCTCCCGGGCGGCGGTCTCCCTGGCCCCGGCACCCAGACGCACCCCGCTTCATACACGCTGGCGAAGCTGCTCAACATTGCGCGGTGCATGCGCCTGCACGGTGTAACCGAGTTCCCCGACCCCAGGACCTCTGTCCCGGCCAACTTCAGCCTACTGGGCAACGGCAACTACACGGGGCTCACCGATTTCGACGGAGCGATCCTCGCTTGGCCGTCCACAATCAACTTTCACGCGCCGGCATACATCCACGCGGCGGCCGCATGCGGCCCGCTCGCCCAGAAGATCGGCCTCGGTCACCCACACTGATCGCCCGCGTCCCGCAGTCTCCGATGCGCGTGCTGCAACATCCAAGTGACCGTCGTCGGCGCGAACGCGAATTCGCGCTAGGAGCTGGACGCAAATGCTGCAACCACAACGGAGTCGCGCCACAGTGCGCGCCGTGATCGGGCAGCTGTCTGCCCCGCTAGGGCGGTTCACAGCAACGTCAGAAGCGCTCATTTCCAACCCAGTTGGATCGAGCCGTGCCACCCCCCTACCATCGTGGGGTGCACCCCAGAGCCGATGCGCCCTGTCGGCTGGACCCCTCAGTCTCGGGGCTCGGCACCCGCCCGGCGACCACGACGGTTGGCGAGGTGACAGATGACCAGCCATCGTTGAGCGATTGCGGCCGAGCCGTCCACGAGATCCAGACCAGCGTGGAGTTCGCCGCCCGCGGAAGCGCGTTTCGACGGATCACGGCGGGCTGGGTGGCCGTGGTCGATACCGACCGGCATTCGCTTGGGGTCTGGTCGCGCGGTGCCCGCGCCTACGTTCCGACGGCCACCGCATTGGATGCCGTCGTGTTCACCAACGGCCCGATGATGGGCAGGCGAGTCGCTGGGGTCAAGCTCACGCGCCGGAGCGCCGCTGCCGGGATCGCGCTCAGCGCCGCGCTCGGCGGCGGGGCGGCGGCGTCGACCGTGGCCGCGAGGGGCGTGCGGTCGGCTCGTCGTGCGGCTGCCGGGGCGGGTGTCGCCGCCAGCGCGGCGATGAACCTAGCCTTCAGCGACTGGACTGCCTGCGGGGCGATCAACGGCCCGGATCCGGTTGCCCCCGACAGGTCGTTCGACGCCGAAGGCGCGGGTCACGGCTGGATCGGCCGGTTCGGCGACGGCTTCGCCGCACATCGGATCGGATTCGGCGACCTCCCCGTCGACGCGCTGGAGGGCGTCGGCGGCCTGCTCCTGTTGATTCAGTCGGGGTTGGCCGTGACCTCGGCAGACGCCGACGCACCGGCAAGCGATCTGCGTACGCTCGGTGACAAGCCCGGGATTGTCGCCTGGGCGCTCTTGCCGCGCCGCGCCGGTGATGGCGGGATGATTGTCGTGCTCGGGAGCGAGACAGCCACCGCGACCGCTGCCACCCATGCACTCGTCGACCTCGGGGTGACTGGGGCGGTGGGGACCGACCAAGGCGGCTCGGTGACCTTCGGGGTCGGTCCGCACTGCCTGATCAGGCCGGCGCGGCATCGCCAGAAGATGCAGACCCACGGACTGTGTTGTCGGTGAAGCGGACGCTCGATGTCGTGCTCGGTGGAGCGCTGCTCCTCTGTCTGAGTCCGGTGTACCTGGTCATCGCGTTGCTCATCAAGCTCAGCTCACGAGGTCCGGTGCTGTTTCGCCAGCAGCGGCGGGGAATCGGGACGACGACGTTCGAGCTGCTCAAGTTCCGCACGATGGTCGTCGATGCCGAGAGCCGGCTGTCGGAGGTCATGCACCTCAACGTCCATGAGGCCGCGGGCGACGGTCGCATGTACAAGATCGCGGGCGATCCGCGAGTGACCCGGATCGGGCGGATCCTGCGGCGACATTGCCTGGATGAGATCCCTCAGCTGTGGAATGTCATCCGCGGCGAGATGTCGCTGGTCGGCCCCCGTCCGCTCATTCTCTCCGAGGACGGGGTCGTGGATGAGGGGCACTCCGCCCGGCGAGAGGTCAGACCTGGGCTGACCGGCCCCTGGCAGGTCGGCGGCCGCAACAGGCTGACCTTCGAGCAGATGCTGGCGCTTGACTGCGAGTACGCGCGGCGGAACACGCTGACGGGGGATCTATGGCTGCTCGCCCGAACCGGCCCGGTCGTCTTCGGCGCCCAGGACGACTACTGAGTCGCCACGGGCGATCCGACCTCCAGCCGGCCCCACACGAGCAACTGCTTGCCAAGATCCGCCAGGACCGGCTCGGCCCGCAGTCGGCGCTCGAGCGCCATCTGCGCATCCCAGTCCGTGATCAGCCTCTCGATCACCACATCGAGGCCGAGGGTGCTTGCCGAGACGAGCAGGCCGGCGCGGCGGACATCGACCAGCCCCGCCTCACGGAAGCAGGCCGCGAGCGTCGCCCCATCGAGCAGGTGCAGGTCCGCGCTCGCGCCGCGCTGGCTCCATGTTCCGCGCCGTGTGGACAGTTCGCGGAGGGCCTCGTCGACCTTGCCGGCTCGGAGCTTCTGCACGCCCATCGCCACCAGCGAGTCGACCAGAACGGCGACCGCGCCGCCTGGCTTCAGCCAGCGGGCGAAACGCTCGAGCACCGCGCCGGGATCGGCGGTGTACTGCAGCGAGCCCATCGCGATCACAAGGTCCGCCAGTCCTGGGGGCAGGTCGACCTGTTCCATTCGCCCCGCGATCAACCGGCACCGGCTCCCGGGAAGTCGCCGCGTCGCCTCAGCCAACATCCTGGGCGCCTGCTCGATCCCGATCACCTGGTGCCCGCGCGCGAGGAACGCATCTGCCCAGCGGCCGATGCCGCATCCGGCGTCCACCACGCAGCCCGGCGCGGCGGGCAGCAGTTCCTCGACGACTTCCCAGGCGAGTTGGTCGTAGGCGCGCCGATGGACCACCGCGAAGTGCGCCTCATAGTCCTCAGCCAGTGCGTCGTACAGGGGAACGCTCGAACGCATCAGCTCGCCCGGATCGGGCGGGCGAAACGCCGCCTCAGGTCACGGACGTAGGAGGCCGGCTGGAGGCGCAGGTTGAAGCTGTAGTTCGCGCCGCAGCCGACGCAGTCCTTGGCGAACAGCCGACTGTGCTCCTCACGGTATTCGTGGCTGTCGATCAACTCCGCGATGGGCTGTTCCCGGACGTTGCGGTGCGGGTCGTGTCCCCAGCAGCCGCCGATCTCGCCCCGGGAGTGGATCATCAGCTTCACCAGCGACTCGGCGCAGGGGACGGACCGCTGCATCGGCTCACGGAAGTGATGGCGGACGTACTCCAGGTCGGAGTACCGGGGGAGAAACCGGCCATCGGCATGCGCCAGCGCCTCGACCTCGTCGACCGCCGCCGAGATCTCGTCGCCGGGGATCTCCGCGAGTCGATCGACCCCTTCGGCGCGGAACAGGAAAGTGTGGTCGGTGGCGAGGTTCAGGTAGAGCCGAACGCGCAGGCGCTGTGCCAACCGCGCAATGTCCGGCAGGAGGCCCACGTTGTTCCGCATCACCGTGAAGTTCATCCGAAGCTTCAGGCGGTACCGATCACGCTCGGCGATCAACTCTTGAAGGTGGCGGATCGTCGTCGCGAAGGCGCCCGCCTTGCCGCGAATCTCATCGTGACTGGCCGCAGTAGGCCCGTCGACCGAGATGTTGAAGCTGCGGACGCCGGCGGCCAGCACCGCCTGCCGACGCCCGGCCGTCAGCCTGATGGCGTTCGTGTTCAGGTGCATGTGACGGATGCCGAGCCCGTGCGCGTGGGCCATCAGCTCGATCGCATCCTTACGGATCAGCGGTTCGCCGCCGGTGAAGTTCACCTTGTGGATCCGCAGCTCGACAAGCTGACCCAGCACGTCCTTCCACTCATCGGTCGTCAGCTCGCCACGTGTCACCTCGCGCCAGCAGTTGCAACTGATGCACCTCAGGTTGCAGTTCTCGGTTATGAACAGCTCAGCCACAAGCGGACGCACGTGCAGCCCGGGCCGGACGTACTGCTTGATCGAGGTGCCGGCCGCGAACTTGGCGAGTCGCGCCGACTCTTTCGCGTTCACTTTCGCTCCTTGATCGCGGCGATGAACAGGTTGGCGGATGAGAAGACGCGCCCATCGAGCTCGATCAGTCGCTCGCAGACCTCTCGTGCGCGCCCGGTGGCCAGAAGCGCCGGCGTCTGGAGCAGCCGCCAGAACAGGTTCGCGCCCGTGGTCTGGACGATTCGGAAGCCGTGCGCCCGGAGGCGGCGCTCGAGGTCGGCCGGCTCGTAGTTGGTGTGCCGGTCGCGGTCAACCGAGATGTCGCCGCGCAGCTGGTTGGACAGGTCGACGAATCGCTCCCGGTACACATCAGAGCCGAACCGACGGGAATAGACGAAGCGGTGGAGGCGCGGGAACCGGTACTTGGCGTTGTCCGGATCGAGGAACGAGAATGCGTGTCGGGCAGGGACGCTCAACAGGAGCAGCCCGCCCGGCTCGAGCACACGCCGCACCTCGGCGAAGGCCGCCTCCTCGTTGGGCACGTGTTCGAGCACGTCCAGCAGCGAGACTGATCCAAAGGATTCCGCGGCGAACGGAAGAGGCGCTGACGGGATGGCCGTTCGCACCTCGAGGTGCGGGTAGCGCCCGGCGCAGTCGACGACGTACCCGGGATGAGCGTCGACACCGAAGCAGCGTAGCCGCGTGCTCGCCGCCAGCGGTCCGAGGAAGTCGCCTCGCCCGCAGCCGACATCCAGGTGATCTCCATCGCGACCGGCCAGCCAGGACCACGCCCATCCATATCGCCTCAGGTGGTGGTGGCGAAACGGCGAGTCCTCTGCGGAGCGCACGGCTGCCTCGAGCAGCCAGGTCGCCGTTTGCCGATCCACCGGCGGGGGGCCCGCCCGGACGGAGAGCATTTCGGCCTCGAGCCACGGCTGCCGGGCAAGTACTTCCGGGAGGCGCTCGAGATCCCAGACCGCGATCACCCTGCCCCGCTGCTCCTCTGATCTCAGGAACTCGACCTGATGGTCGTTGGCCATCTCGCCGAGCGCCGCTTGCCGGGCGACTGCGATCGGCACCTTGCCCGCCCGCTGGGCCAACCGCACCGTGTTGCCGGCGTGTGTGACCACCACGTCAGCGGCGGCGATCCGGGCCTGCAGCTCATCGAACGGCACGAACCGCCGGTGCTCGAAGCGGGGCGTGAGCGACGCCTGCCCGATCTGGCCGAACAGCTCATGCTCGGGGGGCAGTCGCTCGGCGGCGGCGATCAGCCGGTCGAACGGCCAGCGGCTCATTCCGACGGTCACCAGCACCCGCATCAGTAGAGCTCGCCCACGACCACCGCGCCGGAGCGGACATGCCGCATGCTGTCGCGTTGCACCGCGACCGCCGTCGCCAGGCGGCAGCAGATCCGCGCGGCCAGGCCGTGGCCACTGACCAGGTTCTGGGTCTCGATCCAGAGCGAGCGCACGCCCTGCAGCCGGGCCGCGATGAAGAACGGGACCGCGACGGCAGTGCCGGCTGAAACGACCAGATCCGGCCGCTCCTGGCGCAGGATGGAGTGCGCGTGAACGATCGCCCGCAGCAGGGCTAAAGGCCGCGACACGGACTGCTCGGAAACCCATCGCACGCCCTCACCCCGCAGCGCGGATGCGGTGTCCGCCGCGGGCACCGCGACCCAGTGGACCTGGGCAACGGGCAGGAGCCCTGCAACTGCTAGCGACTCCAGCAGCACTCCGCCGCTGCTCGAGATCATCAGCACCCGCTCAGGCACTCTGACGGGCGCGGCGGCGTACGCCACGGGCATCGTGATCGTAGAGGTCTTCCCAGCGATGCCGGTCGGCGGTCAGCGGCTCGAGGTCAGTCTCGTACACGGTCGGGCAGCCCTCACAAAACGTCGCCCCCAGCGCTGGCTCGGTGAGGGCACGGCTCGGATCGCTGACCAGGCGGCGCAGCGCGCGGTAGTCGGTGGAATTCCAGACGTCCCAGACGCTCGTCTCCAGCACGTTGCCGACGGAGCGGTCATCCGCGCCGCGGCGGTACTGGTCGGCGTGCCGGTAATAGCAGCAGGGAATCGCCGAACCGTCGTACTTCAGCTGCATCGCGAAGTGAGGCCACAGGCACTGCGGCAGGGGGCGGCTCGGCTTGGGCGCGCGCACGCGGTAGTTGCCCGGCGTCTCGTCGGTGTAGTTGTGCAGGTTGCCCCAGTAATCGGTGAACTGGTCCACACCGCGCGTCGCGCACCAAGCGGCGGCCTCGGCGAGCTGATCGGTGTTGTGCTGGAAGTGGATGTACTGAACCTCGACGTGGAGGTTGTTCACGCCGGATTCGTCGCGGGCCCGGAGGGTCCGCTCGAGGTTGTCGAGAACGCGTTCGATCTGGCCGCCGACGCGTGTCTTGCCGTAGCTGTCCTGCCGGAGTCCGTCGACGCAGACCGTCAGGTGGGTCAGGCCGCTGCGGACCAGCGAGGCGATGCGCGCGTCGCTCAGCTTGAAGCTGTAGTTCGTGCTGATATGGCAGCGCAGTCCGTGCCCGGCGGTGATCCCGCAGATCTGATCGAGATCGGGATGCATGAGCGGATCTCCCAGGTAGTAGAGCGCCGCCGCAATCGAGCGACCGGCGACCTGGGACATGATCGCGTCGACGGCGTCAACGCTGATCATCTGGCTCTTGCGGAACTCCTGCTCCGACAGCGCCGGGTGGGACCCCTCCCCGGGCGTCGCATGAACGCAGTAGGTGCACCGCAGGTTGCACAGCGGTGAGATGTCGAGCTTGATCAACGCCGGCCAAGCGAGCATCCGCTCGGCTTTCATCGCGTACTGGAGTCCGGCGAGCGCCAGATTGCCGAACTGGCGCGGGCTCGCCCCGGTGAACCAGCTCCGACGTCGATTCACGTTGTTGACGATCTTGCGCAGCTCGCCGGTCTGCCAATCTTGGGTGTACCGACGCTGTCGACTCATCTCGCCTCCTCGAGCCGCGGCTCGAACTCTGTCGAGGCGGCTAGGACATGGTGCATCGCGGCGACGACCCGCTCCGCGTCGTCGGTCGTCATCTCCGAGGACATCGGCAGCGCGACCGCCTCGTCGTGCAGTTGTGAGGTCGCCGGTAGTGGTCGCTCGGATGCCCAGCCGGTCCGGTGCAGCGCCTGGAAGTAATTCCCGGTCGCGACACCCAGATCACCGAGGGCAGATCGGAAGCTCCCTCGGTACTGGATCGGAACCCGTACGACCCAATGGACATAGGCGTGGCGGTCTCCAGGCCGCACCGACTGGGGACGCAGCCACGGGTAGGTAGACGTCGCTTCGGCATAGTGCCGGGCAACGCCGAGTCGCCGCTCAAGGAGGTCGTCGAAGATGTCGAGCTGGTCGACCAGCGATACCGCCGGAAGCTCCGGCATCAGGTTCGACCGTGTCCAATAGCCCAGCTCGGCATCCGCCGGCACCACCACGGCACCGCCGGCGCCGCCCGCCGTCAGCGCCTTCGCGAAGCTCATCGAGAAGGCATGAGCGTCCGCTTGGCTCCCCACCAGCTCGCCCGCGGTCCGCGCACCGAAGGCGGCAGCCGAGTCGGCCACCACAGGCACGCCATATCGCCGGCAGAGCGGCACCACCGTCCGGTAGTCGATGGGGTTGCCGAAGGTGTCAACCGGAACGACCACCCGCACGTCGCCTCTGGCGAGGTTGCGCTCGAGATCCCGAGCGTCGATGGTGTACGTATCGAGGTCAACCTCGACGAACCTGACCTCATACCCCAGCTGCGCCATTGCCTCCGCGGTGGCCGGATAGGTGAACGAGGGGACGACCGCGACGTCGCCGGGGCGCGCCGGCCCGGCCGTGGCGATGACCCCGATTCGCAGAGCCTCGGTTCCCGAAGTGGTGACGTAGACCCTCTCGGGGGCTACTCCGAGCCGGCCGGCCAGACGCTCGCGCGCCTCGGCGCTGTACCGATTCCCGGTCTTCGTCAGGCCCCGCCAAAGGCATTCCTGCTGACGATCGGCTACCACGTCGGGCCGTGCGGGGCGGGGTGGGATCACGATGGGCAGCTCGGGCCTGAACATCGGTGGTTGTTCGGCAGCCTTGGTCACGAGTCGCGGGAGGGCATCCGTGACGTCTCCGACCGAGAAGCCCGTCGCGAGGAGGCGTCGCACGTCGATGTCGCCCGAGCTGTCGTCGATCGGCTGCGGGCGAATGTCGATCTTCGACCGCGACCCGGTGATGTCGACGATCTCGTGTGCCAGCTCCGCGAGCCGGACCGCCGGGCCGCCGAAGTTGAAGGTTCCGGCTGCGGGCCCGTCGAGAAGGAAACGGCCGATCTCGTCCGGACTGACGAACGACCGCGCACTGTCGGTGACGGCGAGCGTCAGGTCCGCCAGGGCACGGCGGATCAGTCGCATCACGACCCGCTCCTGCCCGAGACCGTACGCGTTGGTGAGCCGCAGGATCGTGAGCGAGGCGGCGCCGGACGCGCGTACGATCATCTCCTGGACGAGCTTTGCCGCTCCGTACACCCAGCGCACCGGTGGATCGCTCGAGATCATCTCTCGGCACAGTCCCGCCACGCGCCAGGGGGGACAGGCACCGACGCACGCCGCGCGGCGAGCGAGCTCCGCCCACGTCGCCAGTTGCGCCCGATCCCATGGAAGCTCCGGCTCGGTGTCCTCACTCAGCGTGCCACTCGCACGCCCGTACACCTCCACCGACGAGAGGAGCGTCACCTCTCTGCCGTCCAACTGCTCAGCCAGGCGGGCCGTCGTGAACACGATCTCGAGCGGGATGGTCCAGGTCCAGCGTGGGCGAGAATTGCCACTTCCGTAGGCCAGCACCAGCCGCCCCGGCGGTAGGCGAAGTGGATCTTCGAGGAGATCCATCTCGATCCAGGTCACCCCTTCTCGGAGCAGTGACTCCGGCGGCCGGACGCGATCGATCACCGTCACCACCTGACCCTGCCGGACCAGCTCCGCCGCGGTTCGCGAACCGATGAATCCGGCGCCGCCGACGACCACCCAGCGGTCCACATCGCTCAGGTCGTGCTGACAACCGAGAGGACTGACCCTCCCTTCACCCAATCGTCGCATCCATCTTCCCGCCTCTACGGTCCCCCCACCGGCGATCACTGGGCGGCGACGCTACACAGCCCTCGAGCGCCTAGCGTACCGCAGATCAAAACCTACGCAAAGCTGATGTTGTCGGTGGGCCTGGACTGCGCGTCCAGGTAGGCCAGACGGCGCGAGATCCCAGACTTCGGGCGGTCATCGGTTCGGGGTGTGCGTTTCGTGTGCGCCAGAGGGTCCTGCCAGTTCAGCGGGATTCTGTGACGCGATATCCGACGTTGGTAATGGTTTCGATTGCTGGCGGTTCTCCGAGTTTGCGTCGCAGTCGGCTGATGGTGACGTGGACGGTGTTGGTGAACGGGTCTGCGTTCTCGTCCCATGCCTGGGCGAAGAGGTCTTCGGCGCTGAGGACAGCGTGTTGAGCGCGCATCAGGGCTTCGAGTACCGCGAACTCCTTGGCTGAGAGGTCGAGCCGTCGTCCGTCGCGGGTGGCGGTGTGATGTAAGGGGTCGAGTTCGATCCCAGCCGCCCGGAAGGTTCTGGCCTGGACGGTGGGTCGGCGGCGAGCGAGCGCGCGGATGCGGAGAACGAGCTCGGGGAAATGGAATGGCTTTGGCAGGTAGTCATCCGCGCCGAGGCTGAGGCCGCTGACCCGTTGCGCGGCGCTGCCGGATGCGGTGAGCATGAGCACCATTGCCGGGTTCTCGCGCTCGGTGATCATCCGGCAGATGGTGTCGCCGTGGACGCCGGGGAGGTCACGGTCGAGGACGACCACGTCGTAAGGGTTGACATCGAGCTTCGCTGCCGCTTGTAGGCCGTCGTAGGCGACATCGACGGCCATCTCTTCGTCCTGCAGTCCTTCGACGAGCGCGTCGGCGAGGGTGCGGGAGTCCTCGACGACGAGGACTCTCATGCCGGCGCTCCGGCCGGTGCGCCGGCCGTGAGGGGCAGGGTGATGGCGACGCTCAGCCCTCCGGCACTGAGGGCCTCAAGTTCGAGGGTGCCGCCGTGAACCTCGACGATCGACGAGACGATCGACAGCCCCAGGCCGGCGCCGGTGTCCGACCCGGTCCGCTCGGCGCCGATGCGCCGGAACGGCAGGGTGAGCTGTTTGACCTGGTCGGGGTCAAGGACCGGGCCGCCGTTCGCGACCACGAGCCGCGCGCGCTCGTGCTCGACGGCGGTGAGCACGCGGACCCACCCGCCAGGCTGGTTGTGGCGGACGGCGTTGTCGATGAGGTTCTGGACCGCGCGGGAGAGCAGCGTCTCGCTGCCCGTGACCCACACGTCCGCGCGGTGCGACGGGTGGACGTGCAGTCCCATTGCCGAGGCAGCGTCGGCGCGGCGCTCGATCGCAAGGCGGGCGAGGTCGGCGAGCGAGACCGTCGACTCGTCGGCGAGCGGCCCCTGCTCGGTCTGGGCGAGGGTGAGGAAGCTCTCCAGCAGCCGGTCGACGTCGTCGAGCTCGCCGCGCAGCCGGTCGGTGAGCGTGCGGATGTGTGGGGGCACCGGTCCGGGCTTGGCCATCGCCACATCGAGCGACGTCCGCATTCCGGCCAGCGGCGTGCGCAGCTCGTGGGAGGCGTTGGCGACGAACTGCCGCTCGAACGCGAACGAGCGGTCGAGCCGCTCGAGCAACTCATCGAAGGTGTCCGCCAGCTCCTTCAGCTCGTCCTCGGGGCCGGCGAGGTTCAGACGCTCGTGCAGATTGGTGGCGGAGATCTCCCTGGTGGTTGCCGTGATCGTGCGCAGCGGCCGCAGGAACCGCCCGGCCACCAGCCAACCGACCGCCAGCGAAGCCGCGGCCATGATCGCCAAAGCGACCCCGGAGGCGACGAGGAGCTGATGCCGATCTGAGCTGTGCTGGGTGGTGATGCCGGTCCCTGGGTTCGGCAAGCCCCCCGTGCGCACGGGCACTGCATGCGCCGTCACGTCACCCGTTCTGCTTTGCCATACCGCGACGGTGACGACCAACAGAACGACGCCGGACGCGAGGAAGACGGCAAAGAACAGAACGGCGAGACGCACCCGGATGGTGCGTCGCGGCCGGGTCTCCGGGCGTCTCCGCATAGTTGGTCTCCATCGCTGACCGGTCACGCCAGGGCGTCCGCGGTCGGCTGGTGATCGGTGCGGAGCAGAGGATGCCTCAATCCACCTTACAGCGGGATAACGGCCTCGATTAGGTCGGTGTCAGGGGCTCCGGCGTACAACGGCCGAGGACGGCCCCCAACCGCCGAGGAGCGAAGAGATGACGAGGACGTCCAACGGCAACGACCATGCTGAGGACATGCGCCGCGGGCCGGGTCAGCGACCCTGGCTTCCGATCACGCGGACGGCGGCGATCGCGGCGTTGCTCGGACTGACGGTCCTCGCCGCGGGCTGCGGCAGCTCGAACGGCCCGGGTATCGCCGGCTCGGAGGCGAACAAGGGCATGGCCCGGCTCGTCGCATACACACGGTGTATGCGCAGCCATGGCGTCGCGGACTTCCCGGACCCCACCGCCAGTCCGGGGGGCGGCGCCGCGATCTCCATCCAAGGCGGTCCTGGCAGCGATCTGAATCGGAGCAATCCGACGTTCAAGGCGGCCGGCCTGGCGTGCCGCGGATTGTTGCCCGGCGGGGGGGAGCCCGCGGCGCTGTCTGCGCCGAGAATCGCCGCGGAAGTGACGTGGGCACGCTGCATGCGCTCGCACGGCCTCCCGAGTTTTCCGGACCCAGACAGCCACGGCGCGTTCGACAGCGCCAAGTTCGAGGAGAGCTCCCCCGCGTTTCAAACCGCCAGCAACGCCTGCCACTCGGTGCAACCGACAGGACCGACACCCGCCGTGCCCGGGCAGCCCTAACGTGCCGCAGAAGCACCCAGCGTGTGCGATTCGTGACGCGCCGGCAAGCTGCTGGCAGCCGGGCCTGTCGATCAACAACCCGACGAGACGTTCCGCGAGATGTGCTTCTCCGCGTGCGGGCCGGAGGAGGCGAGGCGCCTTGCGGAAAGCGATCCGTCGGTGATCGCAGGCCGGCTCGCGATCGAGGCGATGACTCGGCTCACACCGGGGGGTCGGTCACCTTCGGAGGTGGCGACCACGCTCCGTGAGGATGTCGGAGAAGGTCAGGCGTCCGCGAGCGCGGCGCGTACGAGGCTTCGGACGGTCCAGGTCGTCGCCTCTTCGCCGACGATGGCCCAGGCGAGCGCCGCCACGCCTCCTCAACATCCTCGCCTGTTCGTGACGCGGCGAGGTCGCCTGCCATCAGACGCCTCGAACCCAGGCCGCGGCGTCGGTGAGGAGCTGGTCGAGCGTCGAGAAGTGCATCGCGATCCGCGCGTTCCGCGACCCCACGCGAACCTTCACGGGACCCACGATGTGGGTCGCGCGCTGCCAACCCGGGCGAGGTGACAGACAGCGACTCGCATCGGCGAGCATGGTCGCTGCGGCGATCAGCCGAGCGGCGTGTAGTAGCAGCGGTCGGGTGGATCGCGCTCGAGCACGAGCCCGAGCGCCTCGTAGAACGGGACCGTGGCTGGGGTCGGGGCGATCGTCGCCACCGCGCAGCCGGCGGCGGCGGCCTGGCGGAGCGCGTGCAGGACGAGTGCCCGGCCGATGCCTCGCCGCCGTTCGCTCGGATCGACGGCGAGCTCGAGCACCGCACCGTTTGCGCCGTCGAGCAGGATGGTGCTCGTGCCGACGGTGCGCCCGGCAAGCTGCGCGGCGTAGTGGCGCAGCGGAGCGGTGCCCCGCAACCCGAGCGAGGCCCACAGCCGGGCGTCGTCGGGATCGTCGAACGCTTGAAGCAACGCTGCGGTGTCGTGGATACCGGCGATCTCCAGCTCCGGTGGCTGAGGCCGGGGCGAGAGGTCGAGATCGGCGATGCGGCCGGCCATGTGCACGGCCGAGCGCTCCGCCTTGCAGCCGGCCCGCTCCAGGCGCTCGCGCAGGTCCTGCGGTTCGGTCAGCTGCTCGACGAGCCATTGCGCGGGCGCGCGCCGCTGCCCGAACCACCCGAGAACCGACGCGATCTGCTCGTCAGCGTCCTGCTCGGGCAGCCGGCTGCAGACGACGCCGTTTCGCGTGTTGTCGAACTGCCCGGTGACGACGGCGAATCCGTCGCCGACGACACGGGTCTCGGCCAGCGGCGAGTGGGCGAGCAGTCGGAACATGGCGACCTCCCCGCTCCACGCGGCCTCGCCGAACCGCTCGGGCAGCGGGGCGCGGTCGCGCGGCTGTCCGACCCGCGTGCGTAACCAGACCGCCAGCTCGTCCGGGACGAGATCGAGCATCCACGGCTCGGCCTCGACCCCGACCGAGACGAGCACCTTGGCGGCCACCGGGTCGGCCGTGCCCTCGACGCACGCGCCCAAGGCGGTGCGCCCCGCCGCGTTGCGCGCGTGCTTGTCGACCGGCATCCAGCCGACGAGATAGTCGAGCGCGTCAAGCCAGCCCCGCGACGCCGCCAGGTGCAAGGCGGTGTCAGCGGACTCGGGATCACGCGCGTTGGGTGGTGCGCCCGCCTCCAACAGCCGGTACACATCCTCCGCGCGCCCGGCCCGGGCCGCGTCGAGCAGCTCGCGACCCAGGGCGTCGACACGCTCGACCAGCGCCGGCCAGCTGCGCTCGCCGAGATCGCGCGCAACCGCGTGCTGCGCGTCGGCCAGGCACGGCGCGCGGTCCGACGCGCAGACGCCGGAGCGCGTCCCGGTCCCCGGCTCGCGCCGCCCGCAGCAAGGCCTTGGCCTCCCGCCGCGCACGATCGATGTCGATCCGCTGCTCCATCACGATCACCTCGAGATCGCCCGCGGTCCGCAACGCCGGGCAGAGGTCGATCGCAAGGTCAAAGCCGTCTCACACGAGGTGGGTCTGAGACCCTTCCCGCGGACCGGAAGCGCCCTCGCGCGCGAAGTGAAATCTACACCGCGCCGAGCGGGGGAGTCGCCAGGTTCACGGGATCATCGGCTCCGGAGCCGGGTCCGGGGCGTGCCGGCTGGGCAGCTGGATTGATTCAGCTGGCGCAGCCTGCTACCTTGCGTCGCATGGCACCGGAACCCGCGAAAAGGCGATTTCGCAACTCCGGCGAGGTGTGCTCGAGTTCTGCGTGCTCGCGCTGTTGCGGGATGGCGAGCGCTACAGCTATGAGCTCGTTCGTGCGCTCGGCGATGCTGACGGCCTGGTGACGACGGAGGGAACGCTGTATCCGCTGCTCGGCCGGCTGCGTCGCGAGGGTGTGGTGGACACGACGTGGCGCGAATCGCCGTCGGGTCCTCCACGCCGTTACTACCGCCTCACCCCCAACGGCCAAGCAGCGCTCGGCGGCTTTGCGACCGAGTGGCGACGCTTTCGCGACTCGGTCGACGCCCTGCTTGGGAACGGAGTAGTCCGATGACGACCGACACCCTCCATCCGCTCGCTGCCGAGTACCTGCAACGCCTGCGGCGCGCCGGACGTGGTCTCCCGCCCGGGCGGCGGCGGGAGCTGCTCGCCGAGATCGAGGGCCACCTGTCGGAGGCGATCGGCCCCGATGCGTCCGATGCCCAGGCACTCACGGCTCTCGACAGGCTCGGCGAGCCGGAGGAGATCATCGCGGCCGAGATGCCTCCTCCGGACGGGCGGGCGGATCGTCGCGGAATCAGGGAATGGGCCGCGATCATCCTGCTCCTGTTCGGCGGCTTCATCTTTGGTCTCGGCTGGCTCGCCGGTCTGGTCCTCTTGTGGAGCTCCCGCGCCTGGACCACGCGCGACAAGTGGATCGGAACGCTCGTCGATACCCGGTGGCCTCGCGACGAACGTCGTCGTCGCGCTGATCGTGGGCTGAGCACGCCGACCAAGCGATTCTGCCTCACCACCGCCGATGGCTTCCGGCGCTGCACCATCGCGGGCGCGCAGAGCACCCCACGCACGTGCTCGGAATCGTGATCCTCGCCCTGCTCGTGCTGGCTCCGATCGCGACCGCTGCCTATCTCGCCCGCCGCGCCGGCTGAGCCATCGCTGGGCCAGACTCTGCTGAGGATTGATGTCTCTCGCTGTCCGCAACCAACGAGGAGGTCTGCATGATCGAGGCGGTCAACATCTTCGAGGCGGCCATCGACGGTGGCCGTGTCGACGTCTCCGGGGCAGCCGCCTCCACGGAGGCCGCGATGTACCTGTACGACATCGCCCCGGCGCGAGCTCGTCCCCGTATCACTACGAGTACGTCGAGGAGTGGCTGTTGGTGGTCGCCGGCACGGTCGTGGCCCGAATCCCGGACGGCGAGCGCACGCTCCAAGCCGGACAGGTCGCTCGGTTTCCCGCGGGGCCGGCCGGGGCGCACAAGATCATGAACCGGGGCGGCTCGCCGGCGCGCGTGCTGCTGATGTCACGCGCGAGCGCGCCCGCCGTCTCCGTCTATCCCGACAGCAACAAGATCGGCGTCTGGCCCGGAGACGGCGCCGACGACGGAATCTTCGTCCGCGACTCCGCCGTTCCGTGGTCCCATGGCGAAGAGGGATGGCAGGAAGCGAGTTGAGGTTCCCGCGCCGGATGCCGGCACGAGCGTGTCCCAGCCTCAGCTTCCGAGAAGCTTCACGAGGTCGTTGCGCAGCAGCCAGAGCTCTTCTTCGACGTCCACGTCGGTGTTGTCGTCGAAGCTCTCGACGCCGTCCTGCCGGATGGCGAGAAAGGCCTCGGTGTACCGCATCTCGAGCTCTCGGTACGCGGCTGGGTCGGTCCGCTCCAGGCGCGAGAGCAGGTCGGCGAGAGGATTGTCGCTGCGGTATCCGCGGCGCTGGTTCATGTTCCGGCTCGGTCGATCGACGGGAGCGTAGATCGTGATAGACGAAGGGGTACCGGTTCGAAAATAACCGGTACCGCACCGCAACTTTGATGGTTCGTAGTACGTTTCCTGCCTAGCTCCCCGCCGGCTCCGAACGGATCGAGCGCCGGCGTGATCCGGAGACGGGATTACGCGCGAAGCAGGCTGAGATGGCGAGTTCCGAACCACGTTGGCTGAGGGCAGAATTCGATGGATGACAAAACCGACGCAGGCCTTCCCTCCCACCGCCTGCAGATCGTGCGCAGCGAGGACGATGGCGCGGTCGTCGTGCGCGTGAGCGGGGAGGTCGACCTCGCCACGGCGCCGATCCTCGACGAGCAGCTGCATGACCTCGAGGAGTCCGAGGCGACCCGCCTGATCGTGGACCTCGGTGGCGTCGGATTCATGGACAGCACGGGCCTGCACTCGATCATCCGCGCGGTGCGCCACGCCGACACCAACGGCCACAGCCTGGCGTTTCGCCCGGCCTCGCCGCAGGTCCAGCGGCTGTTCGAGCTCACGGGCGTGCTCGAGAGCCTCACTTTCGTCGACTGAGGTCGACGGCGGGCTCGTCCGGCCCAGCCGAGCCCGACCGTCGGGCTCAGGCGACCCACTCCCAGATGCCCCACAAACCGCTGAAGGCGACGAGCAGCACTGCGCTGAGGATCAGAGCCGCCGTGCGCGCCCGCCGGCGCTCTGACAGCCAGGCGCCCCAGGCCATGAACAGCGGGAAGATGCCGAGCAGGTAGCGCGAGAACGAGGCGAGCGGCTCGGGGGCGAACGGCTCGCTGAGCGTCTGCGCGAGGAACACCAGCGCATAGGCGAACAGCGCGAGCGGCAGCCGTCTCCATGCGAGGCCCAACCCGATCAGGGCGAACACGAGAAACACGACGTCGATGAAGTCGTGGGCGCCGTAGTCGCCGAGGTGGAGCCGGTGGGTGACGAGCAGATGCACGTCGTGGGGGAGGACCGACGCGAGCTTCACGACGGCGCCGAACGGGCCGGCGAAGCTCCGCTGCCACAGATGTTCCACCGTGAAGGGCTCGAGCGGCGAGCCGCGGACGACCCACACGTAGCCGAGATAGGCGAACAGCCCCGCGGGGACGAGCAGGAGCCACAGGGCCGAGCGCTCGAGCCGGTACCGGGGCCGCCACCCGCGCTCGGCCTGCGCGTCCGGATGCGCGCGGCCCGTATAGGTAGATGAGGATCAGCGGGACGACGACGAGGATGCCGTTCGATCGGGCGGCGCCCGCCAATGCGCCGAGGATCGAGGCGAGCGCCCAGCGATCGAGCCGTGCGGCGTATACCGCGCCCAAGGACAGGGCGAGGAACAGCCCCTCGGTGTAGACGGCGCTGAAGAACAGCGCCGTGGGGAACAGGACGACGAGCAGGACCGTCGTCACGGCGGCCTGCTCCCCGAGCTCGAGCCGGGTGAGGCGCAGGAGCAGCGAGAGCCCGATCGCCGCCGAGACCATCGAGATGACGATGCCGAGCACGAGCTCGCCGCCATAGCTGCCGCCGACGCTCAGGAGCAGCGGATAGAGCGGGAAGAACGCCGTCGACTGCCGGGAGAAGTAGCCGGCGTGGGCGATGTGCAGGTACCACACCGAGTCCCAGCGAGCGGCCGGGGAGACGGCGAAGTTCGCCCAGGCGGCGTCGAACGGCCGGGTGAGTCGCGCCGGATCGAACCGATCCATCGTGGCCGTCTTGCGCCCGAACACCGCGATCGCGCCCAGCGCCCCCGCCCACACCAGCAGGCGAGAGGCGAGCGCCCACGACCACGGCGTTGCGCTCGCGCGCGAGCCCGAGACGCGTCGTGAGATCGTGGCCGGATTCACGCCGGGCGTGACAGTACCGGCGCTCGCGTCGCGCCTGAGCGGTGGCTCCGGGGCCTCGGCGGCCCGGGCTATGCTCGGCGTGTGACGCGAACCCTGGCGACGAGCTTCCGTGGCGCGGAAGCGGATCACCATCGTTCGCTCCCGGCGCGAGCATTGACGTCCGCGCGAGGCGCGATCCTGGGCGGCGTGTCCGACCACCCGCCAGGAGGACGATCGTGAACCGGCCCGGAAACTGGGGGTTCACCCAGTCAGCCCACGCAGCCCCTGACGAGAGCGAGATGAACCCTCGCGGCGTGATCCCCTCCCAGGGCCTGTCCCGGGCTGTCGAGGAGGGCTGGATCTCCTCGGGCGACTTCCGGATCCACCCCGAGAGCATCCAGCCGGCCAGCATCGACCTGCGCCTGGCCGACCACGCGTGGGCGCTGCGCTGCAGCTTCCTGCCCAGCGTCGGTACGGCCGTGATGGATCGCGTGGCGGACCTCGCGCTCGACCGGGTCGATCTCCGTGACGGTGCGACGCTCGAGCGCGACCGGCCGTATCTGATCCCCCTGCTGGAGGAGCTCGCGCTGCCCCGCCACGTCCGGGCGAAGGCCAACCCCAAGAGCTCGACCGGCCGGCTCGACGTCTTCACGCGTGTCATCACCGACGGCAACCATCGCTTCGACGAGATCCCCGCGGGCTACCAGGGGAGGCTCTACCTGGAGGTGGTCCCGCGCTCGTTCGCCGTGCGCGTCGAGCAGCGGATGAGCTTGAACCAGCTCCGGCTGGCCGCGGGCGACCCCCGCGTGAGCGACCGCGAGCTGAGACGTGTCCACGACGAGTTTCCGCTGCTCTACGTGGACCAGCACGCCCTTCCCGCCTCCGATCTGTCGATCTCCGACGGGCTGTTCCTCAGTGTCGATCTCAGCGGGCCGCACAATCGCGTGGTCGGGTATCGGGCCAAGAAGAACAGCAACCGGCTCGACATGGCGAAGCTCCACCACTACCGCTGGCGCGACTACTGGGAGCCCGTCATGCCCGAGCCGGGTGGCCGCATCGTGCTGGACCCGGAGGTCTTCTACCTGCTGATCTCCGCCGAGGGGGTGTGCGTGCCACCCAATCTCGCCGCCGAGATGATGGCCTACGACCCGACCGCCGGGGAGCTGCGCACCCATTACGCGGGCTTCTTCGATCCGGGCTTCGGCTACGACGCCACCGGACGGCGGTTCGGATCTCGCGCGGCGCTCGAGGTGCGGGCGCGCGACGTGCCGTTCATGGTCGAGCACCGCCAGCCGATCTGCAAGCTCGCCTTCGAGCACATGCTGGAGGTGCCGGATCGGCTCTACGGCGCTGACGTGGGCTCCAATTACCAGGGCCAGGAGACGATGCTCAGCAAGCACTTCGCCGAGCAGACCGCGGCGGTGGCGCGCCCGGCGGCGGGCGGTGCGTCGGCGTCGCTGTTCGGGAGCGACCTGTAGCGGCGGCCGGCCGGCGGCGTTCTCGTCACCGGGGCGGCATCCGCAGCGCGCCGTCCAACCGGACCACCTCGCCGTTGAGCATCTCGTTGCGCACCATGTGCTCGGCGAGCGCGGCGAACTCCTCGGGGCGACCGAGTCGTGACGGGAACGGGATCGCCGCACCGAGGGCATCCCGCCGCTCCTGCGGCAGCGCGCCGAGCAGCGGTGTGTCGAAGGTCCCGGGCGCGATCGTCAGCACGCGGATCCCCTCCCGCGCCAGGTCGCGCGCCGTCGGCAGCGTCATCGCCACGATCCCGCCCTTCGACGCCGAGTAGGCGGCCTGTCCGATCTGCCCGTCGAAGGCGGCGATCGAGGCCGTGTTGATGCACACGCCGCGCTCCCCGGCCTCGGTCGGATCGTTGCCGAGCATCGCCGCCGAGGCGAGCCGCAGGACGTTGAAGGTCCCGATCAGGTTGACGCGGATGACCGTCTCGAACGGCTCGAGCGCGTGAGGGCCGTGGCGATTGGCGATCCGCTGCGCCCAGCCGATGCCAGCGCAGCACACCGAGATGCGCAGGCCTCCCGCCAGCTCCCCGGCGGCCTCCACCGCCGCTGCCACCGTGTCCGGCTCGGTGACGTCGACATGAGCGAAGAGCGCCCGATCCCCGAGCTCGTCCGCCAGCGCCTCACCGCGCTCGTCGGCCACGTCGGCGATCACGACGTGAGCCCCGGCGTCGTGAAGGCGGCGCACGGTCGCCGCTCCGAGCCCGGATGCCCCGCCGGCGACGAGGGCGCCCGCGCCGTCGATGTTCACGGGGTCCTTCCGGGCTCAGGGGCCAGGCCGGTCCCGAGCGATCGCAGCAGGTGGGCGTACGCGGCGTCGACGTCGACGGAGTCCGGTGCCAGCAGCCACTCGAGGGCGATCCCCCGCAAGGCTCCGATCGTGAAGGTGGTGACGGCCCCGTGGTCGAGCGCGGGGTCGACGCTACCGACGCGGATGCCCTCCGCCCACCAGGATCGCGTCCGCTCGAGCCAGCGCTCGTGAAGGTGGGCGAACGCCTCGACGCCGAGAGCCGGATTGAGCGCCTCGGCCTGGAGGCGGAACAGCAGCCGCGCGCGCTCGGGCTGGGAGGTGAGGAATCTCCGGTGGGCGTCGACGAGGACGGCGAGCGCCTGGAGCGGATCGTCCGGGGGGTCGGCCGGGAACATCTCGTTTTCGAGCTCGGCCACGAGCTGCTCGATGACGGCGTGGAGCAGGTTCTCCTTGGCCTTGAAGTGGAAGTTGACGAGACCCCGGCTGACGCCGGCCTCCTCGCCGATGGCCGCCACTGTGCTCGCCGTGTAGCCGGTGCGCGCGAACAGCGAGGCTGCCGCCTCGATCAGGCGCCGGCGTGTCTCGGCGGCCTGGCGGCCCCGCTTGGTCGGCAACTCCAGCACGGGAGGGGTCATGCCCGCAAGCTACCACACCGCTGGCTGAACGCTTGACAAGCGGATTAGAGTGGTTGGGGTGAGGAACGCGAGGGTGCTCGTCGGCGCCGCCGTGGCCGCGGCGGTCCTGGCTGTGGGCTCGCCGGCGGCCGGCGTCGCGCGCGCCGCGCACGCGCACCCGCGGGGCGCGCACGCGCACCCGCGGGCCGCCCCCTCTCACCGGCGCCGCGCGCACGCGCACCCGCGGGCGGCACCCGCCCACCGGCACGTGCGGCGGACCCACTCCCGCAAGCGCTGGGTCCCGGAGAAGCCGGTGTACGGGATCTCCGAGGACAAGAACGTCGGCGTGACGATGCCCGACGGAACGGTGCTCCGCGCGAACGTGTACCGGCCCACCGATCCTCGCACCGGCCGGCCGGCCGCGGGGCGCTTTCCCGTGATCATGGTGCAGACGCCCTACGGGAAGGACACCGTGGGCCTGACCAGCGGCCAGACGGGGGGCGCGGAGGCGGGCAGCGAGACGGGCGAGGTCCCGTACCTGATCGAACGCGGCTACATCGACGTCGTCGCGGACGTGCGGGGTACCGGTGACTCGGGAGGGACGTTCGGGTTGCTCGACCCGATCCAGGGCGAGGACGGCGCGACGCTCGTTCGCTGGGCGGCACGGCTGCCGGGCTCGGACGGGCGGGTCGGCCTCTACGGACCGTCGTACATGGGCCTCAACCAGTTCATGACCGCCGCTAACCTCGGCCGCCATTCGCCGCTCAGGGCGCTGTTCCCGATCGTGGCGGGCAACGACACCTACCGTGACATCGTCTTCGACGGCGGGCTGCTGGACGCCGAGTTCGACGCCGCCGCGATCGGCACGATCTTCGGTCCGCTCGAGGAGGTCAATCCGGTGGCCGAGTCGACGAGCCCGAGCGACCTGCTGAGCATCGAGCTCCAGCACGCCGGAGGGCTGACGAGCTACAACGCCACCCAGGCGGCGAGCATCGGGCTCGGGGGCGACGAGGCGTATGACGGCGGCTACTGGCAGGCGCGGGCGCCGCTGAACATGCTCGCGCACGTCGTCGCCGACAAGGTTCCCGCGTACATGGTGGGGGGGTGGTTCGACCTCTACCAGCGCGGCGGGATCCTCAACTACACCGGGCTCCAGAATCTCTACGACCATCGCCCCGCCGATGCGCCGATGACGCCCCGCCAGCCCGTCACCGGCCGCTACCAACTCCTGTACGGGCCCTGGTATCACCTCACCGCCGGCAGCGGCTACGACATCTATGCGCTCCAGTTGGCGTGGTTCGATCGGTGGCTCAAGAACGAGCCGACCGGCATCGACCGCACGCGAACGCCGCTCCACCTCTACGAGCTTCAGGCCAACCGTTGGATGGACGCCGCCCGCTGGCCGCTCCCGCAGGCCCGGCCGACCACGTTCTACCTCGGGCACGGCACGCTGAGCCCGCAGCGACCGTCGGGCGCCTTGGGCTCGGATACCACGTTCTACAGCGGCGCCGGCAATCCGTGCTCGCGCTCGCTCGAGCAGTGGGGGGCCGGTGCCGGCGCGCTCGCCTTCGAGGACGGCGGCCTGCCGCCCGACCCGTGCACGAATGACGACCGGGCCTACGAGGCGAGCCCGGGCGCGCTCACGTACACGACGGCGCCGATGACCTCGCCCACGCTGCTGAGCGGTCCGATCGACGCCACGATCTACGCCACCTCCACGCGTCCCGACGTGGAGCTCGTGGCGACCCTGGAGGACGTGCTGCCCAGTGGCCAGGCGGTTCCGCTGACCAGCGGCGCGCTGCTCGGATCCTTCCGTGCGCTCGATCCGCAGCGCAGCTGGGCGCCGGGCGGGCACCTCATCCTTCCCTACCACCCCTACACCCAGGCGTCGGTGAGCCCGGTGCCGGTCGGGAAGGTCGTCCGCTACGACATCGAGGTGTTTCCGACGACAGCGATGCTCGCCGCCGGGCACCGGTTGCGACTCACGCTGACAACCGCCGACATCCCGCACCTCCTGGCGAGCCCGGCCCAGGTGACCCAACTGGTGGGGGGTCTCTACGAGATCGAGCGCAACGCGAATGACGCCTCATTCCTGGAGGCGCCACTGAGCACGAGCACCCCGGCGCCCTGAGCGTGGCCGCGGTCTGCCCGGCGCGTCCTCGTCGGTCGACGCTCCGTCTTGGGGTCATCCGAGCACCGAGGGGGTGCCTGAGTGACTCCAAGACGAACGTGACCCGGAGACGCCGCGCGGATGGCCGCTGATGGTGGGAGGCGCCCGCGGGGCGGCGCCGCGGGTCCGCGGCGCCGGCTAGCCGCTCGCGCCGTTGCGGATCACCGCGGCCTGGCCCTGGCCGCCGCCGACGCACAGGGTCGCGACGCCGCGACCGGCCCCGCGCCGCTTCATCTCGTGCAGCAGCGAGACGAGGATCCGGCCGCCGCTGGCGCCGATCGGGTGGCCGAGCGCGATCGCCCCGCCGTGGGGGTTGATCCGCTCGGGGTCGATTCCCAGCTCGCCGATGACGGCAAGCGACTGGGCGGCGAAGGCCTCGTTGAGCTCGAACAGATCGATGTCGGCCAGCTCGAGCCCGGCCTTGCCGAGCGCCTTGCGCACGGCGGGCACCGGGCCGATGCCCATGATCTTCGGCTCCACGCCGACCGAGGCGTAGCTCTCGACCGTGCCGTAGGACGGCAGACCGAGCCCGGCGGCCTTGGCGGCCGACATCACGAGGATCGCCGCCGCCCCGTCGTTGAGGCCCGACGCGTTGCCGGCGGTCACGGTCCCATCCTGCTTGCGAAAGGCCGGACGCAGCTTCGCCAGCGACTCGGCGGTGACGCCGGCCCGCGGATGCTCGTCGGTCTCGATCAGCTTCGTCCCCTTGCGGTCGGAGACCTCGATCGGGACGATCTCGTCCCGGAACACGCCGTCCTCGATCGCCTGACACGCCCGCTGCTGGCTGGCGGCCGCGAACTCGTCCTGGGCCTCCCGGGTGATCCCGTGCTCGTCGGCGAGGTTCTCGGCCGTGATCCCCATGTGGATGTCGTTGAAGGCGTCGATGAGGCCGTCGTGGAGCATCGAGTCGACGAGCTCGGCCGCGCCCATCCGCGCGCCCCAGCGCGCCGCGGGCAGCAGATAGGGCGCCTGGGACATGCTCTCCATGCCGCCGGCCAGGACCACCTCGCAGTCGCCGCAGCGGATCATCTGGGCGGCGATCGCCACCGATTTCAGGCCCGAGCCGCAGAGCATGTTGATCGTCGTCGCCGGCACCTCCTTGGGGATGCCGGCGCCGATCGCCACCTGGCGAGCCGGGTTCTGGCCGAGGCCCGCCTGCAGCACGCAGCCGAGGATGACCTCGTCGACGTCCTCGGGCGAGACCCCCGTCCGCTCGAGCACGGCCGCGGCGGCCCGGGCCCCGAGCTCGGTGGCGGAGACGTCCTTGAACTGACCGCCGAAGCTTCCGACAGGGGTGCGCAGGGCCCCCACGATCACCGCATCCTCCACGTCGTTCCCTTTCTCTTCCCGGGGCGGATCAGTTCGCGCCCGTCGCCGCGAGGAGCGAGAGCGGGCGAGGGGGAGGACTGTAGTGGAAGCGATGGCGGCCTCAGCGCGCGCTCCACCCCTGATCCATGACCACCGGAGCGCCGGTGAACGCCGCGCCGGCGTCGGAGAGCAGGAACGCGACGGTGGCGGCGACCTCGTGGGGCTCGATCAGCCGCTTGACCGCGTGCGGCGCGAGGATCACCTCGTTCAGCACCTCCTCCTCACTCATCCCGTGGGCCTTCGCCTGGTCGGCGAGTTGATCGGCGACGAGCGGGGTGTTGACGTAGCCCGGGCAGACGGCGCTCACGCTGATGCCGTCCGGCGCGCCCTCCAGCGCGAGCGTCTTCACGAGTCCGAGCACCCCGTGCTTGGCGGACACGTACGCCGACTTGTACGGCGAGGCGACGAGGGCGTGCACCGAGGCGATGACGCAGAAGCGCGCCCGATCGGAGCGCTTGAGCTCCGGCCAGGCGTAGCGGGCGAGGAGGAAGGGACTCGTCAGCATCAGCGCGATCAGGCTGTCCCAGCGCTCCTCGCTGAACTCCGCGATCGGCGCCACATGCTGGCGCCCGGCGTTGGGGATCACCGCGTCGAGCCGGCCGAAGCGAGCGATCGCCTCCTCGACGGCGCGGCGATTCCCCTCCCGCTCGGCGAGATCGACGTGAAGGTCGGCCTCCCCGTGCAGGTCGACGCCGAGGACGTCCCAGCCGTCGTCGCGCAGCCGCGCCACGATCGCGGCGCCGATCCCGCCGGCGGCGCCGGTCACCAGTGCGACGCTGCGCGGCCCGGGCATCACCCCAGGTCGTTCCCGCCCGGGGATCTGCCCAATCCCGAGCCCTCAGCAGTGGACGCGGCGCAGAGCGCACACGCGCGCCACCACGACGGCCGCCGGGATCGCGGGCGAGCCCGGCGCCGACGTCATCGCGACGCGGATGGCGAGCGGACCGCGTGCCAGCAGCACGTCGGTCTCCCACCGGCCACCCGGAGCGACCCACGTGACCGTGCGAGCGCCCCGTGGGTGTGCGAGCGCACGCGAGCGGGCGTCGGGGCGACAGGCCGAGCGGCCCGCCCGCGCGACGTAGAAGGCGGCGTCGGCGGCCGACGGGAAGGGGAACACGTCGGCGAGCAGCTCCGCAGACCGCGGCATCGCGCGCCGGATCTCGTAGCCGCCGCCGAACGGCGTGCCAGCGTCCGGCGTCTGGTCGCGCCACGCCGTGATCGGTCCGACGACCCCGGCCACGGGTGGTGCGCCCGGGCCGCGGTGGACGATGGCCGTGGCGCCGGCCTCGCGCCCGAGCGCGCGGAGGCGCGCGCTCGTGAGCACGAGTGACGGCGGACCGGTCGGCTGCCGGCACCAGTGAACGCCGAGCGCGGACGAGCTCCCGCCGCCGGGAACCAGCGCGAACGCCCCGAGCGCCCCGAGGGCGCACAGCAGCACGGCGAGCCGGACCCGGGAGCTGAGCAGCACCGATCGCATCGATCCTGCATCGACCACTCCGCGCGGGAGCTTGATCGCCCTGTGGGCTCCTCGTCGCGGCCGGCGCGTCGCGGCCGAGCGGACCCTACGAGGGCTCGAGCACGGCCACGCTGGCGTGCACGTCTCCGGTGCTCGACACGATCCAGCGCATCGCGCCGTCGGCGAGCACGCGCTGCTCGCCGGGCTGAGCGGGAGTGCGGTACTCGATCTCCAGCTCCAGCCGCACGGGCTCCCGCTCGCGCGCGAGCAGCTCCTCCTCGATCACCTGCAGGTAGCAGGCGTTGTTCACGTGGCCGGCGATGTCGTTCTCGGTGGCGCGGAAGTGCCAGCGGCTCACCTCGGGCGCGGCGCCGGGGACGGCATGACGCAGCCGGGCGCTCACCCGCCGCTCGGGCAGGCCGGCTCCGTAGACGGCGATCTCGGCCTCCGAGAACGTCGACGGCCGCCACGTGTCGGGGTCCAGGTGGACCCACAGCGACACGGCTTCCACGTCGGGCTCCGCCTCGGGACGGCCGATCGTCGTGCGGCGCTCGGCCCACATCCGTCCGAGGCCGCCGCAGAACGTCACCGCGGTGTGGTGCTCGGCAAAGCGGGGGAAGCGACGGATGCTGAGCCGCGTGCGCCTCACCACCCAGACGGCGCTGAAGTGCAGGCCCGCGTCCTCCACGTCGGCATAGGCGATCTCCTGCAACCACCGCGCGATCCCGTCGAGGCGCAGCCGTCCCCCCGGCGCGCAGTCGGCGAAGCCGGGGCGGAACGGCGCCGTGTAGAGCCGGGCGCCGTCGGCATGGGGGACGAGCTCGCTGAGACCCGGCGCCGTCCGGCCGTGTGGCAGATCGCACATCACGCCAGCGATGATGCCGAACGTCTCAGGAGGTGGCGAACTCCGCCGTATCCGGTGAGCGCAACCGCTGGGCAGTGCGCAGAGCGGTCCGATCGGCCCATGGGGTGGTGGTGATGGCACCGAGCACGAGCAGGACGGCCGAGACGCCGACGAGGATCCACCAGGCGGGATGCGCGGCGGTGGCGAAGCCCGGGCCGATCTTCCCGCCGGCCGACAGGCTGCTTCCGGCCACCGCGCCGACGATCGCCACTCCGAGCGTGACACCCACCTGGCGGCTGGTGGAGGCGATCGCGGCGGCGACCCCGGCCTGGGCGGCGGGCATTCCGGACACCGCGGTGTTCGTGATCGGGGGGTTGACGAGCCCGATCCCGAGGCCGTACACGGTGTAGGAGCCAAGGATGTACAGCACCGAGGTGTGCACCCCAAGCCGGGTGAGCATCACCGTCGCGGCGACGAGCAGGAGCCCCGCGCCGACCAGTGACGGCCGCGAGCCGCGACTGCCGACGAGGCGCCCCGACAGCGGCGCGAAGATCAGCATCATCAGTGCCATCGGCAGCATGTAGAGCCCGGCGTCAAGCGGCGAGAGTCCACGAACATCCTGCAAATAGAGGGTATTCAAGAACAGGAACCCGCCGAGCGTCGCGAACGCGCACACCGCGATCACGCTCGCCCCGGAGAACGGTGCGCTGCGGAAGAAACGCAGCTCGATCAGCGGCTCGCGCCGCCGCAGCTCGTGGCGGATGAGGATGGCGAAGCTGGTGAGGGCCACCGCGAACAGGGCGAGGATCTCCGCCGAGGTCCAGCCGTGATCGGGCCCCTCGATGATCGCGTAGGTGAGGCTGGCCAGGCCGAGGATGACGAACACCTGGCCGAGCGGGTCGATCCGGCGCGGCCGGTTCGCCCGTGATTCCGGCACGAACAGGGCGGTCAGCGTGATGGCGATGATGCCGACGGGCACGTTGACGAAGAACACGAAGCGCCACCCCGGCCCGTCCACGAGCGCTCCGCCCAGCACCGGCCCGAGGGCCATCGAGATCCCGATCACCGCGCCCCACACGCCGATCGCCTGGGCGCGCTCGCGCGGGTCCTCGAACACGTTGCGGATGATCGACATCGCCACCGGGTTGAGCATCGAGCCGCCGATCGCCTGCAGCACGCGGGCGGCGATCAGCGCATCGAGGCTGGGGGCGAGCCCACAGAGCAGGGACCCGACGGAGAAGATCCCCAGGCCGATCTGGAACACCCGCCTGCGCCCGAGCCGATCCGCGGTCGAACCCGACAGCATCAGCAGGCTCGCGATGACAAGCGTGTAGGCGTCGATCGTCCACTGCAGGCCGGCGAGCGAGGAGCTGAACGACTTGTGGATGGAGGGGAGCGCGACGTTGACGATCGTCGAGTCCAGGCCGACGATGAGCAGGCTCATCGAGCAGATTCCGAGCACGACGAGCCGCCGCGCGCGGGTCAACTCCTGCGGGGGCCGGGGGACGGATTCGGTTGCGCTCACAACCTCGATGCTAGCCGCGGGCGAGGTAGTCCAATCCGGTGGAACTGGTGAACTTCGCCGTCGAAAGGGGTACGCTTCGGCGCGAACCCGGCCCGGTTCCTCATTTCCAGTGAACACTGACACCACCGCCCAAGACGAGGGGCTGTCCGCGTTCCCGCAGGCGGCGCCGCTGGAGCTCCGCCAGGTCAGCAAGCGCTATCCGGGCCAGCGCGAGCCAGCGATCGCCGAGCTGTCACTCGAGGTCCCCGCGGGCGAGGTCTGCGTGCTCGTCGGACCGTCCGGCTCGGGCAAGACGACGGCGATGCGGCTGATCAACCGGATGATCCCCCTGAGCGGGGGCGACATCCTCCTCGGTGGACGCAGCGTGCTCCAGCGCGACCCCACGGATCTGCGGCGTGAGATCGGCTATGTCATCCAGCAGATCGGCCTGTTCCCGCACCTGACCGTCAGCGACAACATCGCCACCGTGCCGCGGCTGCTCGGGTGGGACAAGGAGCGGATCTCCCACCGCACGCGCGAGCTGCTCGAGCTGATCGGCATGGATCCGGACGAGATCGGCCCGCGCTACCCGGCACAGCTCTCGGGCGGTCAGCGCCAGCGCGTGGGCGTCGCCCGTGCACTGGCCGCCGACCCGCCGCTGATGTTGATGGACGAGCCGTTCGGCGCGATCGACCCGATCAACCGAGCCCACCTGCAGGACGAGTTCCTGCGCCTGCAGGAGCAGGTGCGCAAGACGATCGTGTTCGTCACCCACGACATCGACGAGGCGATCAAGATGGGCGATCGGATCGCCATCCTGCGTCAGGGCGGCACGCTTGCGCAGTACGACACTCCGGCGGAGATCCTCACCAACCCGGCTGATGACTTCGTGGCCGAGTTCGTCGGTGCCGACCGCGCGCTCAAGCGGCTGGGGCTCTCGACGCTCGCCGACGTCGAGCTCCAACAGCCCAACGGCCTGCGCCCCGGCGCCGACCGCGTCGCGCTGACGACGACCGTCCGGGACGCCCTCTCACAGCTGCTGGCCGGTGGCGGTACGCCGCTCACCGTGATCGACGAGCATGACGACGTCGCGGGGCTCGTCACGCTCGAGATGCTCGGGGGCGTGCTCTCCAACGGTCAGCTGACCGACGCGCATTCTGCCGCGAAACCGAAAGTCACCAGGGGCGAGCCGGACTCGTGAAGGTCCTCGTGGCTGGGGGCGGGCCGGTCATCCCCAACTTCGGCGGAACACCGTCGTCGTTCAGCTGCGAACGGCACAACGGGCTGTTCTGCATGAACTGGTTGACCTCCAACTGGGGCAGCGTCCTGTGGCCGGCCCTCCGGCAGCACGTCGTGTTGACCGTGATCGCGGTCGCGATCGGGTTCCTCATCTCGACCACCCTTGCCCTGATCGCCTATCGGATGCAGTGGTTCGAGCGGCCCGTGGTGATCGTCACCTCGATCCTCTACACGATCCCCTCGCTCGCGCTGTTCGAGCTGCTCGAGGGGGTGCCCGGCTTCGGGCTGAGCGCCACCACCGCCGAGGTCGCCCTCGTCTCCTACACGTTGCTGATCATGTTCCGCAACACGCTCACCGGCCTGCGGGAGGTCCCGGAGGAGATCCGCGACGCGGCCACCGGGATGGGACTGAGCCCGATGCAGTCGCTCCTGCGCGTCGAGCTGCCCCTCGCCGCGCCGGCGATCATCGCCGGCATCAGGATCGCCACGGTGACCGTGATCTCGCTGGCCACCGTCGCGTCGCTCGTCGATAACCAGGGGCTCGGCGTGCCGATCCTCAACGCCATCTCCGACGCGGTGTTCAAGACGGAGCTGATCTCGGCGGGTGCGCTCGCGGTGCTCCTCGCGCTCGTGGCCGACGGGCTGCTCGTCGGCGTCCAGCGCCTGCTCACCCCCTGGGCGCGGGCATGAACAACTTCATTCTGGCCTTCCACTTCATCGCCCACAACGGGCACATCGCCGGCGTCGGCGGCCAGCCGACGCTGGTGTCGCTCACGCTCGACACGCTCAAGGTCGCGGCGATCGGAATCGCCATCTCGCTCGTGATCGCGCTGCCGATCGGTGTCTTCCTGGGGCACATCCATCGGTTCTCATTCCTGGCCATCAACGCCGGCAACATCTGGCGCGCGCTCCCCAGCCTCGCTGTGCTGGCCATCGGCGTGGCGTTCCTGGGCGTCGGCCTGGAGAACGTCGAGCTGGCCCTGATCGTCCTGGCCATCCCGCCGATCATCACCAACGCCTACGTGGCCGTCGACGGCGTCGATCGAGAGATCGTCGATGCCGCTCGGGGCATGGGCCTCACCGGCTGGCAGATCCTTCGTCAGGTCGAGCTCCCGATGGGGATCCCGCTCATCTTCGCCGGCGTCCGGACCGCCGCGTTGTTCGTCATCTCGACGACGACGATCGCCTCGCTGACCGGCTACAGCGGAACGCTCGGCGACATCGTCAACAACGAGGCGAGCTACAAGCTGGCCGGCGTCATCGGCTCGGCCTACTGCATCGCCGGCCTCGCGCTGGTCATCGAGCTCGTGCTCGCCACCGTCCAGCGGCTCGTCACCCCGCAGGGGCTGATCCTGGCCGGTGACGCGTCGCTGGAGCTCGAGCCCGCGGTCGCGTAGACCCACTCCCGTCGCAAACGTCGCAAACGTCGCAAACCAATGAGGAGGTAGCAACCATGAGGAAGCATCGACATCGGGGAATGCTGGTGGCGCTCGCCGTCGCCGCCGTGGCCCTGGCCCTGGCGGCGTGCGGAAGCTCGTCGTCGGGCTCCAAGACGAAGACGAGCTCCGGCTCATCGACGAGCAGCTCGAGCGCCAAGCCCGGAGCCGGAAAGCCGGCTGTCGTGCTCGGCGACAAGAACTTCACCGAGGAGTACATCCTCGGTGCGCTCTACCAGCAGGCCCTGGAAGCGAAGGGCTACAAGGTGACCCTGAAGGGGAACATCGGCAGCACCGAGATCACCTACAAGGCGTTGCAGGACGGTCAGATCCAGATGTATCCCGAGTACGACGGGACGCTCCTGACGACGATCTACAACGACCTCAAGCCGCCGACGAGTGCCGCGGCCACCTACTCCATCACCCAGAAGGACGCCAACAAGCAGGGCTTCGAGCTGACCGCGCCGACGCCGTTCGCCGACGCCGATGGTCTGGCGACGACGAAGGCGTACGCCAAGACGCACAGGCTGACGTCGATCGCCGACGTCGCCAAGCTCGGCAAGGTGAGCTACGGCGCCCCGGCGGAGAACCGGACCCGCTATGACGGCCTGGTCGGCCTGGAGAAGGTCTACGGCCTGCACAACCTCCAGTTCGTGCCGCTCGCCGAGGGTCTCAACTACAAGGCGCTCGACAGCGGGCAGGTCGACGTGGCGACGATCTTCACCACCGACCCGCAGCTGCAGAGCGGCAAGTACACGGTCCTCAAGGACACCAAGGGCCTGTTCGGGTTCCAGAACGTCGCGATGGTGCTCAAGCCGAGCCTGGCCACGGCGGAGGGTCCGGCGTTCGTGCAGACGATCAACAAGGTCAGCGCGCTGCTGACGCTTCCGGCGATCATCAGGATGAACGCCGCCGTCGCGCTCGACCAGCAGCAGCCGACTGCGGTCGCGAAGGCGTTCCTGAAGGCCAACGGCCTGCTGTAGCGGATCGCGCCCCCGGCTCGGACGCTCGGGTCCGAGCCGGGGGGTTCGTCCGGCGCCTCCGGCGTCGTCGGCTTCGGTCCCGGCGCGATGGATGGGCGGTTTCTTGTCCCTGGGACAACGTTCGCGCCTCAGGCAACCAGGTGGACGATCGCGATCACGCCGACGACCACGATGACCGCCCGCAACGCCGCCGGCGGCAACCGGCGCCCGTAGCGCGAGCCGAGCACGCCGCCGATGATCGAGCCGAGGGCGATCAGCCCCGCCGGCCCCCACGCCACATGGGCGGCGATGATGAACAGCAGCCCCGAGACGAGGTTGACGAGGCCCACCAGCACGACCTTCAGGGCGTTGATCCGCTGCAGCTGCTCGTCGAGCACGAGCCCGAGCACCGCGAGCACGAGGATCCCCTGAGCCGCGCCGAAGTACCCCCCGTAGACCCCGCTGAGAAACATCGCGGCCGTGGTGAGCGGGCCCGGATCACGCTGACGGGGCCGCCCCCGGGCCTCCAGCCACGTCGACAGGCGCGGGTTGATCACGATCAGGACGAGCGCGATCCCGATGAACACGGGAACGATGGCCTTGAAGGCGGAGGCCGGGAGGCTGAGCAGGAGAACCGCGCCGAGGATCCCGCCGGCGAGCGACGCGAGCGCCAGCGGGAGCACGCGGCGGCGGCTCTGCCCGGCGAGCTCCCGCCGGTAGCCAACGGCGCCGCTCGCGTTGCCGGGCACCAACCCAACGGTGTTCGAGACGTTCGCCACCACCGGCGCGTAGCCGAAGCCCAGCAGCAGCGGAAACGTGATCAGCGTGCCGCTGCCGACGACGGCGTTGATCGTTCCGGCGGCGATTCCGGCGGCGAAGATCGCCAGGGCGTGCAGCGGAGTCACCGCGGCAACGGTAGACAGAATCGCCGCCGGGGCGGTCTGCTCAGGGAGCGGGGCGCAGCACGATGATCTCGCCGGGGGCGTGGTCGATCAGCCAGGCGACCTCATCGGCGTGAAGGCCGGGGCTGCCGCTCGGCGCGGCGGCGAGCACGAGGCGGTCGTAGCGCTCGTGAGCCAGGGTCCGCTGGAGGGCGTGGCGGACGGTCCGGCCGCGCTCGATGCGGGCGTCGACGGGGACGCCGGCCCCGGCCGCGCGCTGCTCGATCGCCTCCTGGAGCGTGAGCGCGACGGCGGCCTGACGGGGGAGGGCAGCGTCGAGGGGGAGTCGGAGCGCGACTCGGGCGAGGAACACGGGCACAAGCGTCGCGTCCTCGTTGCGCGCCAGGCGAAGCGCCGCGTCGAGAGCACCCGGAGCGAGCGCATGGGCGGTGAACGGGAACAGGATCCGCCGCGAGCCGGGTCGCTCCGGGGCCGCGCGGCGCACGCGCCGCGAGCGCAGCAGGCTGCCGGCGATCAGGCCACCGGCGAGCGCGGCGAGGATGACGACGACACTGATCGCGGGGCTCACCGCGGCGCTCCTCGGCGGGTCCGGTCGGCGACGATCCGCAGGTCGACCCCCGGCAGCAGGGACAGCAGCGCGGCAGCGAGGGCGGGCCCGCGCAGACGGGCGAGCGCCCCGCGGGGGGTGGGCGCACCCATGAGCATGTAGGTGGTGCCCCGCTCGAGGGCGATGCGCTGGATCACCCGCGCCACATCATCCCCCGGCTCCACGAGCAGGTGTGCCCCGAGCACGCTGCTCAGCCGCCGCAAGGCGTCGAGCTGCTCCTGCTCGGCCGGAGCCGGCTCGTGATCGGCCACCCAGAGCACGTCGAGCTCGGCGCCGAGACGCTGCGCCGAGCGCCATGCGCGCCTGACGATCCGCTGCGCGGCGGGCTGCGGGGTGACGAGCGCCAGCAGCCGTTCTCCGATCGCCTGTGTGGCGGTGCTCGCCAGCAGCCGCTCCTCGCCCGGCCGGACCGGACGGCTCGGATCGAACTCGGGGGGCAGGCGCTTGGCCTCCACCTCCTCGGCGAGCTGTCGCAGGGCGACCTCGCGCAGGGCGCGGAGGTTCTCGACGGTGAAGAAGTTCTGCAGGGCCGCCGGTACGCGCTCGGGGGCATACACCTTGCCGGCCCGGAGGCGCTCGATCAGCGATTCGGGCGTGATGTCGATCAGCACGACGTCGTCGGCGGTGCCGAGGATCGCATCGGGGACGGTCTCGCGCACGCGGATGCCGGTGAGCTCGCAGAGCTGGTCGTTGAGGCTCTCCAGGTGCTGCACATTGACGGTGGAGAACACGTCGATCCCGGCGCCCAGCACGTCCGCCACGTCCTCGTAGCGCTTGCCGTGCTCGACGCCCGGCGCATTGGTGTGGGCGAGCTCGTCGATCAGGCACAGCTCAGGCGCCCGGCGCAGGACGCCGGGCAGGTCCATCTCCTCGATCGTCGTCTCGCGGTAGGGGATGCGCCGGCGGGGCAGCACCTCCAGCCCGGTTGCCTGCTCCACCGTCTCCAGGCGCCCGTGCGGTTCGAGGTAGCCGATCGCCACGTCGCGCCCCGCCTCCGCCTCGGCCTGGCCCTCCTGGAGCATCCGGTAGGTCTTGCCGACGCCGGCCGCCATCCCCAGGAAGACCTTGTGGCGCCCTCGGCGGCCCGGGATCTCGGACCCGGCGGACATGCGGCCAGTCCGTCACGCGCCGAGCACGTTGTGCACGACGAGGTCGATCAGCTTGATGCCGATGAAGGGCGCGATCAGGCCGCCGAGACCGTAGATCCACAGGTTGCGGCGCAACAGCCCGCTCGCGCCGATGGGCCGGTAGCTGACGCCCTTGAGCGAGATCGGGATGAGCAGCGGGATGACGATCGCGTTGAACACGATCGCGGAGATCACGGCAGATCGGGGCGTTCCGAGGGACATCACGTTGAGGACGTGGAGCGGACCGTCACCTCCGCGGCGAGTGGCCCAGGTGGTGAGGAAGATGGCCGGCAGGATCGCAAAGTACTTGGCCACGTCGTTGGCGATCGAGAAGGTGGTGAGCGCACCTCGCGTGATCAGCAGCTGCTTGCCGACCTCGACGATCTCGATGAGCTTCGTCGGATTGGAGTCGAGGTCGACCATGTTGCCGGCCTCCCGGGCCGCCTGGGTGCCCGAGTTCATCGCCACCCCGACGTCGGCCTGGGCGAGAGCGGGGGCGTCGTTGGTGCCGTCGCCGGTCATCGCCACCATGCGCCCCTGCTCCTGCTGCTCGCGGATGAGCGCCAGCTTGGCCTCCGGCGTGGCCTCGGCGAGGAAGTCGTCGACGCCCGACTCCTCGGCGATCTTGGCCGCCGTGAGGCGGTTGTCGCCGGTGATCATGATCGTCCGGATCCCCATCGCGCGGAGCTGGTCGAAGCGCTCGCGCATCCCCTGCTTGATCGTGTCCTTGAGGTACACGACGCCGAGCATCTGGGAATCGCGCGCGACGGCGAGCGGGGTGCCTCCCTCACGTCCGATCCGATCGAGCGTGGCGCGCAGCTCGGCCGGCGGTCGGCCGCCCTCACCCTCGACGAAGGCGATCACCGCGTCGCCCGCGCCCTTGCGCAAGCGCTGGCCGCCGATATCGACTCCGCTCATCCGGGTCTGGGCGGTGAAGCTGACGAACTCGGCGCTGAGGTTCGTCATGTCGTGCTCGCGGACGCCGTACTGCTTGGCGAGGACGACGATCGAGCGTCCCTCCGGCGTCTCGTCCGCGAGCGAGGAGAGCTGCGCCACCTCGGCCAGCTCCGCCTCCGGGACGCCCGGCATCGGGATGAACTCGGCGGCGAGGCGGTTGCCGATCGTGATCGTGCCGGTCTTGTCGAGCAGCAGCACGTCGACGTCGCCTGAGGCCTCGACCGCCCGGCCGGAGAGGGCGAGCACGTTGCGCCGGACGAGACGGTCCATGCCGGCGATGCCGATCGCGGACAGGAGCGCGCCGATCGTCGTCGGGATGAGCGCCACGAGCAGCGAGATGAGCGTCGTCTCGGAGATCGACGTGTGCGCGAACAGCGCGAACGGACGCAGCGTCGCGACGACGATCATGAAGATCAGCGTGAGCCCGGCGAGCAGGATCCCCAGGGCGATCTCGTTCGGTGTCTTGCGCCGCTGCGCCCCCTCCACGAGCCCGATCATGCGGTCCAGAAACGATTGGCCGGGCTCCTGGGTGATCTCGATCACCAGCCGGTCGGACGTCACCCGGGTGCCACCGGTGACGGCACTGCGATCGCCCCCGGACTCGCGGATGACGGGGGCCGACTCGCCGGTGATGGCCGACTCGTCGACCGAGGCGATCCCCTCGATCACCGTCCCGTCACCGGGGATCAGCTCGCCCGCCTCGACGGTGACGACATCGCCGCGGACCAACTCCGACGCCGGCTTGGTGGTGCCGTCACGCAGGCGGGCGACCGTCTCCTGGCGCATCGTGCGCAGCGTGTCCGCCTGGGCGCGGCCCCGGCCCTCGGCGAACGCCTCGGCGAGGTTGGCGAACACGACGGTCAGCCAGAGCCAGATGGCGATCGTCACGGTGTACCAGGCGGGATCCGTGCCCCCCAGCGCCTGGCCGCCGAAGAGCTGGATGAACCACGTGACGGTGGTGATCGCGGCGCCGATCTCGACGACGAACATCACCGGGTTGCGCACCTGCACGCGCGGGTCGAGCTTGATCAGGCTGTCGATGAGCGCACGCCTGACGATGTCCCGCCGGAACAGCGAGATCGCGCGGCGCTCGTGGGGGGGCGCCGGGGCCGTGGGTTCGGGCACGGTCGTCGTCATCACGCATCACCGATCCGATCGAGGGCGAGGTTGAGCTCCAGCACGTCCACCGCGGGCTCGCCGGAGAACCCGAGCCCCCGGCCAGCCGTGTAGGTGGCGATCAGCCGATCGACGCGGCCGAGCGACAGGTGGCGGACACGGGCGATCCGGTAGGCCTGGATGTCGGCGTTGGCGGTGGAGATATCGGGGTCGATGCCCGAGGCCGAGGTGTCGGCGGCATCGACGGGCACCTGCGCCGCGGTGAGTCCTCCGGGGTGGTAGGGACCGTTCAGCGCGATGTAGGTGGCGATGTTGGCCCGGATCGCGGCCTCGGTGATCGTGCTGTTCGGCCCGAGGTTGGCGAACGAGCTGTTGGCGGCGTTGTCGGCCGGGACGGTGCGCGACGGGCGGGTCTGGAAGTACCGCGGGTCGGGCGTCGTGACCGGCTCTCCGTCCGAGCGCTCCGGCTTGCCGTCACGGTCGACCTGATCGGTGAACGCCTGGCCGATGATCTTGGAGCCGACGAGGTGGCCGTGAAGGTAGATCCGCTGACCATTGGCGTTGCCCGGGAAGGCCAGCTGGCTGACGCCGGTGATCACGAGCGGGTACGCGATGCCGCACAGCAGGGTGAGCACGAGCATCCCGATGACGGAGCTGACGATGTCCTTCTTCATGAGTACAGGTGTCCGGTCAGGCCCTGCACGAGCGGGCCGAGGAGCAGCGCGGGAAAGAAGGTGAGGGCGCCGACGAGCACGATCACGCCGATCAGCAACACCACGAATGTGCCGTTGTCGGTGCGCATCGTGCCGAGGCCCGCCGGGCTCACCCGTTTGCCGGCCAGCGAGCCGGCCACGGCCAGCGCGAACAGGATCGGCGCATAGCGGGCCAACAGCATGTCGAAGCCGCCGAGGATGTCCGCGAAGGCGATCCCGTGGGCGCCGAGGTTGCCCGCGTTCGGGGCCACGTAGCCCGTGTAGCCCGGGAATGCCGAGCCGTTGTTGTTCGCCTGGCTCAGGTACGCGTAGAACGTCTCCGAGAAGCCCTGCGGCCCCGAGCCGGTCACCGCTCGGTCGATCGACGCGCGCCCGGCCCCGCTGGCGGTGGCCATCGCGGTGCAGAACAGCGCCGCCAGCGGCGTGATCAGGATGCCGATCGACACCAGCTTGATCTCCCGCGCCTCGATCTTCTTGCCGAGGTACTCGGGCGTGCGGCCGACCATCAGCCCGCCGATGAACACCGCCAGCAGGACGTAGAGGAGGATCGAGTACAGGCCGGTCCCGACGCCGCCGAAGATCACCTCGCTCGCCGACAGGTTGGCGAACGGGACCGCTCCGCCGATGCCGGTGTAGGACTCGATCGAGCTGTTCACCGCCCCGCAGGAGGTGACCGTGGTGACGACGTCGAACAGCGCCGAGCCCGCGATCCCGAACCGCTGCTCCTTACCCTCGAGGTTGCCTCCGCCGGAGCCGGCGATCACCCCGGTGTGCAGGCCCGCGGCGTGCTGGGCGGGGGAGCCGTGGGCCTCGGCGACGCAGCAGACGATCACCGCGCCGATGAACATCACGAGCATCGTGGTGAAGATCGCGTGGCCCTGACGGCGGTTGCCCGACATCCGGCCGTAGGTGAACACCAGCCCGGCCGGGATCGCCAGGACGACCAGCATCTCCAGGAAGTTGGTGAACCCCGTCGGGTTCTCGAACGGGTGGGCCGAGTTCACGTTGAAGAAGCCGCCGCCGTTGGTGCCGAGCAGCTTGATCGCCTCCTGTGAGGCGACCGGTCCCATCGCGATCTGCTGGGTGAAGTGGGTGAGCGTGCTCGCGTTCAGGTACTGCGAGAAGTTCTGGATCGAGCCCTGGAACACGAGCACGAGCGCCACCAGGAACGAGATCGGCGTGAGCACGTAGAGCACCGTGCGAATGACGTCCTGGTAGAAGTTCCCCAGGCTGCGGCCCGATCGTCCGATGATCCCCCGGATCAGGGCCACCGCCACCGCGATGCCGACCCCCGCAGAGAGGAAGTTCTGCACGGTGAGCCCCGCCATCTGGCTGAAGTAGCTCATCGTCGTCTCGCCGCCGTAGTACTGCCAGTTGGTGTTGGTGAGGAACGACGACGTGGTGTTGAACGTCAGGTCCCATGTCGGGGAGTGGAAGTGCTGCGGGTTGAGATCGGTGAAGTTCCACAGCGTCTGCGTGCGGAGGATCAGGTAGAGCAGCAACCAGCCCGCGAGCGAGAAGATGAGCAGGCTCCGGGCGTAGCGCTTCCAGTCCTGCCCGACGTTCGGATCGACGCGAAGCAGGCGGTAGAGGAACCGCTCGGGACCCCGGAGAACCGGGTCGAGGATGGTCCGCCCGCCGCCGTACACCGCGGCCATGTAGCCGCCCAACGGGTAGGCGATCGCCGTCAGCAGGACGACGAACAGCACGATCGTGAGCCAGCCGGAGACCGTCATCGCTCACCCGCGCCCATCAGAAGCGCTCTCCGCGCAGGAGCGCGTAGAGGAGATACAGGCACACCAGGGCCGAGATGACGAGCCCGAAGATGTCGCTCGCGCTCATATGCGATCGATCCCGGCCAGCATGACGAGCAGCACGGCGAACGCGAGGAGTCCGAGAAGCACGGCGACGACGTCCATGAGCTCATCCTGCAGGCGCGCTGTGCAGCCCACGTGCAGGAACGGCGCCCCGCCATCAAGATCCTGTGAAGAGGGCTCGCCGTCCGACTTCCCGGTGGCCGAGAATCCGCCGGAAGAGGCGCGGTTCGGTGGCCGCCGCGGGCTAAGCTACGCCACGATGTCCAGCCGTCCACGCCATCGCAGCGCTCCCACGCGCACGTTTGCGCTCCTCATGATGGTGATCGGGATCGCGCTCGTCGCCCGGACGCTCGCGGCCGGCGGCGGTCCCGCGGCGACGGGCATCATCCTCGGCGTGCTGTTCATCGCCGCCGGAGCGGGACGCATGTACCTGACTCTGCGTGGCTGAGCCGCCCACGTCCACCGCGTCCGCGCTCCCGTGAACGATCGCCAGCTCAGCTACCGCGCCCTGTTCGCCGTCGTTTACACGACGTCGGTGGCCTCGGTGTACTTCGCGCTCGGGGTGATCACACATCGGGCGGGGGGCCTCACCCCGCTGGTCCTGCTCGCCGCCGGGGTGTTCTTCCAGCTCACCGCCATGACCTACGCGGAGGGCGCGTCGCTGCATCGGGAGCGTGGAGGCTCGGCGGTGTTCGCCCGCTATGCCTTCAACGAGCTCGTGAGCTTCCTCGCCGGCTGGTCGATCGTGCTCGATTACACGATCCTCATCGCTGTCACGGCACTCACCGTTCCCTACTACCTGGCCGCCTTCTGGGCACCGCTCGGCCATGGCGGCCCACGGGTGGCGGTGACCCTCGCGGTGATCGCGTTCGTCGCCCTCGACAACCTCACTGGCGTGAGCGCCCGCCGGATGCGGCGCCGGATGATCATCACCGCCGTCGACCTCACGCTCCAGGCGCTGATCATCGTCCTCGGCTTGGCGCTCGCCTTTCACCCGGGGCGCATCAGTGCGACGGTTCACCTCGGGAGCGCCCCGACCGTGTCGAACCTGGTGTTCGCGCTTCCGGTGGCGGTGATCGCGTTCACCGGACTCGAGGCGGCCGCCAGCCTCGCCGGCGAGGTCTCCCGCACGCCGCGGCACGTTCGCCGCCTCGTCACCTACGGCTCGGGGCTGATCGTGCTCGTCTACGTGGGGATCGCCGTCGTCGGGGTCGGCGCGCTGCCGGTTCACGATGGCCTCTCGGCGCTCGGGCAGCGCCACATCAAGGCGCCGTTGCTCGGCGTCGTCGCGGCGTTGCACCCGCACGCGCTCGCCGTGACCATGAAGTACCTCGTGGCAATCGGCGGCGCGCTCGGGCTCACCGCGGGTGCGGGCTCGGCGATGCTCGGCGTCTCGCGCACGGGCTACTCGCTGGCCACCAACCGCCAGATCCCGAGCGGGGTCGGCCGCCTCAGTCCCCGCTGGGGCACGCCGTGGCTGCTGATCGCCGCCGCCGCAGTCGTCGCCGCGGCGCTCACGCTGCCGGACAACATCGACTTTCTCGTCGGCATCTACGCCTTCGGTGCCCTGGTCGCGTTCACGATCGCCCATCTCTCGGTGATCGCGCTGCGCTACCGGGAGAAGGGCAAGGCGAGTCGCTACGTCGTGCCGCTCTCCGTGTCGTTTCGCGGCGGACGGCTCCCGCTCCCCGCGGTGGCGGGAGCGGTGCTCTCGATGGCCGGGTTGGTCATCATCCTCATCTACCACGCACCGGCGCGCTACCTGGGACTCGGCTGGACCCTCCTCGGGTTGGCGCTGTACGCCGCCTATCGCACGAGCCAGGACAAGCCCCTGCTCCGGCGCGTCACGATCCCCGAGCGGGCGCTGCGCCACGAGGCCGTTGAGCCGAACTTCGGCTCGATCCTCGTTCCCGTGTTCGGGACCGCCCTCGACGACGACATCGTCCAGACCGCGGGCCGGCTCGCGGGCGAGACGCACGACGACGTCGAGGAGGAGGGGGCGGTGATCGAGGCGATCTGGGTGTTCGAGATCCCTCTCTCGCTTCCGCTCGAGGCGCCGCTGCCCGAGTCGCAGCTCACGCGCGCTCGGGAGGCCCTCGCCCGGGCGAAGCTCGTCGGGGAGGAGTACGAGGGGGTGGAGGTGGCGACGGCGACGGTGCGGTCCCGGCGTGCCGGGCAGGCGATCGTCGAACAGGCGCGACGTCGCGGGGTCGAGGCGATCGTCCTCGCCGCCGAGGAGCCGTCGAGGATGCGCGGGGGGGCGCGGCTCGGGGCGGGCGGCCCACTCGACAACTACGTCGGCGAGATCACCAAGTACGTCATCCGCAAGGCCCCGTGCCGGGTCATCCTCACGGCCCCGCCGGCGAACTGGCGCGAGAAGTTCGATCGGCTGCCGCCCGCGGAGCGTCCCGGCGATGGCGGCACGGCGGCTGCCGCGGACCCGGTGAAGCCGCCCGACGGCGATCGTCCGGCGCGATCGGAGACGGTGGCTCGATCACGGGGTGAGCGCTGATGGCGGAGCGCCGCGTCGAGGGACTTCAGCGCGTGCTGGGGGTCAACGCCCTCTTCTCGACGGCGTACGGGAACGTCGGCTCGTCGATCTACTACGCGCTCGGGCTCGTCGCCTCCTATGCGCTCGGGCTCACCCCGATCGTCTTCTTCATCACCGGGTTCATCTTCTTCCTGACGGCCGCGACCTATAGCGAGGCCACCGCGATGTTCCCGGAGGCGGGCGGGTCCTCCAGCTTCGCGCGGCACGCCTTCAACGAGTTCGCGTCCTTCTTCGCCGCCTGGGCGCAGATGCTCAACTACACGATCACGATCGCGATCTCCGCGTTCTTCGTGCCCCACTACCTGGGCGGGCTGTTCTTCCCCGCCCTCAAGCACGGGCCTGGCGACGTCATCTTCGGGATCGGCGTCGTCATCGTGCTGTGCGCGATCAACATCATCGGCGTCACGGAGGCGGCGGCGGTCAACATCGGCCTGGCGATCACGGACTTCTGCACCCAGCTGCTGCTGGTGGTGATCGGCGGGATTCTCGTCTTCGATCCGAACATCCTGGTCGCCAACGTCCATCTCGGCGTCGCTCCGCACTGGAGGAACTTCTTCATCGCCATCCCGGTGGGGATGATCGCCTACACCGGGATCGAGACGGTCTCGAACATGGCGGAGGAGGCGCGCGATGAGGCGAAGACGATCCCGGCGGCGATCAAACGCGTCGTGTTCGCCGTGTTCGCCATCTACGCGACCCTGCCCGCAGTGGCCCTGTCGGCCCTGCCCGTGCGCTTCGTCCACGGGCACTACCAGACCCTGCTGGGGGTCGACGAGGCAAAGGGGGGCTTCGCCGGCGATCCCGTGCTGGGGATCGTCAGCCGCCTCCACCTGGGCGCCCTCCAGCACGCGGGAGAGATCTATGTCGGTCTGCTCGCCGCCACGATCCTGTTCATCGCCACCAACGCCGGCATCATCGGTGTCTCGCGGCTCGTGTACTCGATGGGCCTCCATCGCCAGCTTCCCGAGGGCCTCCGGCGGCTCCATCCCAAGTTCCGCACACCGTGGATCGGAATCGTCGTGTTCGGGTCGATCGCCTGTGTGACGATCATCCCGGGCCAGGCGACCTTCCTGGGCAACATGTACGCGTTCGGGGCAATGCTGTCGTTCACGATCGCGCATGCCGCGGTGATCCGCCTGCGGATCACCCAGCCGGACCGAGAACGGCCCTATCGGGGACCGTGGACGGTACGGATCGCGGGTCATGAGCTCCCGCTGTTCGCCCTGCTCGGGGGTCTGGGTACCTCGCTGGCCTTCATCACGGTGACCGCGCTGTATCTGAACGTCGCCGCCGCCGGAGTCGGCTGGCTGATCGTCGGCATCGGGGTCTACATCGTCTATCGGCGGCGCCAGGGTCTCGATCTCCGCACCACCACGCGGATCGCCACCCCGGGTCCGATGCTGCCGACGGAGGCGGAGTACGACTCCGTGCTCGTCGTCTTCGATCAGGCCAGGTACTCGGCCGACGTCATGGCCACGGCGGCTCGGATGGCGGCTCGCCGTCGCCGCGGGCTCTACGTCCTCGTGCCGATCACCGTTCCGGCGAGCAGTCCGATCGACGCCGTCCTGCCCGAGCTGGAGGCGAACGCTCAGTCGATCCTCGAAGAGGCGAAGGTCCAGGAGGGTCGCCGCGTCCTCGGGCACTGGGAGAAGATCCGTGCCGGCCAGGCGGGTCGCCGGATCATCGATCAGGCGAAGGTGCTGCACGCGGAGGCGATCGTGATGGCCATGCCACGTGGAGGCGGTGGCTTCGGCCGAGCCCTCGAGCAGGTGCTTCGCGAGCGTCCCTGCCGCGTGATCATCGAAACCACGGGTGAGCCGGAACGTCACCCCGCCCGTGTCGCGGCATGATGCCGACGCGTCGTCGTCCCCGGCGGGTTTCCGGACGGGAGCTGGCGCGGATCGGCGCCGAGGTGGTCGTGGCGGTCGCCGTGGCCACCGCCGTGGTGGCGCTGCTGCAGCCGAGCACCCCGCCGGTCCGGCTGGAGGCGCTCTACCTGCTGGCCGTGCTCGCCGTGGCGATCCGGCGCGGCGAGCTCGCCGCGCTCGCCACCGCGATCCTCAGCGGGCTCGTCGTCAACTACCAGTTCCTCACCCCGCGCCACGAGCTGGCGATCGCCCACTCGCAGGACGTCGTGGAGCTCGTCGTGCTCCTGATCGCCGCCGTCGTGGTCGGTCGGCTTGCCGCCACGTCCCGGCAGCGTGCCGCCGAGGCGGAGACGCGGGCCGGCGAGGCCGCCTCCCGCGAGCGTGAGGCGCGGCTGCTCGCGGAGGTCGCCTCCGCGATCCTCACGGCTCGATCGCTGCCCGGCGCCCTTCAGGCGGTCGCGCAGCGCGTGCGCGCGGCGAGCGGGGCGGCGGAATGCCGCGTGAGCTTCGACGCCGTTCCCGACCCGGGACCCGGCGAGCTCGCTCTCCCGCTGCCGGCGGGATCCCGACCGCTCTGGCTGTTCGTGAGCGCCGACCGCTCCTGGCCGCGGCAGGACCTCGAGCGGCTTGCCGAGCCACTCGGACGTCTTCTCGCCGTCGCCATCGAGCGCGAGCGCCTGGCGGAGGTCGCCGCCGAAGCCGAGGCGGGATGGCGCGCTGATCAGGCCCGCCGCGCCATCCTCCATGCCCTCTCGCACGATCTCCGCTCGCCGCTCACGGCGATCACCACCGCCGGGTCCGCGCTGCGCTCGGCCTCGCTGGACGATTCCGAGCGCGATGAGCTGCTCGACGTCATCGCGCTCGAGGGGGCGCGGCTCGGCAAGCTGATGGGCGACCTGCTCGACCTCTCGCGGATCCAGGCCGGGGCCGTCGCTCCGCAGGCGGACTGGTGCGATCTCGGGGACATCGTCGCGTCGGCGGTAGCGGGCCTGCGGACGTCTCACGAGATCGCGTTCACCCTGCCGGCGGATCTGCCCCTCGTGCGGGCGGACGCGGTGCAGCTCGAGCGCGTGTTCTCGAACCTGATCGAGAACGCGATCAAGTCCTCGCCGCCGGATCGTGCCGTGCGGATCAGCGCGGGGGTCGGCGCCAGCCGGGTGACCGTCAGGGTCATCGACCGCGGCCGCGGGATTCCGCCGGCCGACCGGGCGCGGGTGTTCGAGCCGTTCTTCCGCAGCCGCGGTGCCTCGGGATCCGGCTCGGGCCTCGGCCTCGCCATCTGCCGGGGCTTCGTCGAGGCCAACGGGGGGCAGATCCGGTTGCAGACCGGCGCTCGTGAGACGGCGTTCGCCGTCAGCTTTCCGCTGGAGGTCCAGCCCAGCGGGGCCCCGGACCGGCGCCTCCCCGACCCTGTGCCCTCGGCGTCGTGAGCGAGCAGCGAGCGAGCGTGCTCGTCGTCGACGACGAGCCGCAGATCGTCCGCGGCCTGACGATCATCCTCAAGGATGCCGGGTACGCCGTCGAGGCCGCCGGGACGGCCGCCGGCGCGCTGGCCCGTCTGGCGGCGCGTCCGCCCGACGTGCTCGTGCTCGACCTCGTCCTGCCCGACGGCGAGGGCGTCGCCGTCTGCCGGGAGGTGCGACGGTGGAGCCGGCTCCCGATCCTCGTCCTCTCGGCGGTGGGCGACGAGCGCGAGAAGGTCCGCGCGCTCGACGCCGGCGCCGATGACTACGTGACGAAGCCGTTCGGCACCGAGGAGCTCCTGGCTCGCTTGCGCGCGGTGCTCAGGCGCAACGTCCCGCCGGACGCCACTCCCGTCATCGAGATCGGAGATCTGCGCCTCGATCTCGCCGACCGCCGCCTCACGCGGGGGGGCACGCGCATCCATCTGACGCCGATCGAGTTCGATCTCGTGGCCACGCTTGGCCAGCATCGCGGCCGGCTCGTCACGCACCGCCAGCTCCTCCGCGCCGTCTGGGGCCCGGAGTACACGGGGCAGACCCACTACCTTCGTGTCCACGTGGCCCACATCCGGCGCAAGGTCGAAATCGACCCGGCACGCCCGCAGTACGTCATCACCGAGCCCGGCGTCGGCTATCGACTGCGCGATCCCGACCCGTCTTAGCGCAATCTCTACGCCGGACGGCGCATCCTTAGCGCCGCCTTGATGCCGGGCCTCCTACGGTCACGAGGCAATCGCGCCCGACGCGCGAGGACCTCATCGTGGCCCGCATCGAAGAGCATGGACTGAGGCGCAGCGTCGGCGTCGGCGGCCTGTTCGCGACCGCGTACGGGAACGTCGGGTCCTCGATCTACTACGCGCTCGGCCTCGTCGCCGTCTACGCCCTCGGGCTCACGCCGATCGTCTTCATGCTGGCCGGCGGTCTGTTCGCCGTCACCGCGAAGACATACGCCGAGGGGGCGTCGATGTTCCCGGAGGCGGGCGGCTCGTCCTCGTTCGCCCGCCACGCCTTCAACGAGTTCGTCTCGTTCTTCGCCGGATGGGCGCTGAGCCTCGATTACATCCTCACGATCGCCATCTCGGCCTTCTTCGTTCCCCACTACCTGGGGGCGTTCTGGCCCGCGCTGACCCATTCGCCGGGGGACGTGATCGGCGGCCTGACCGTGATCGGCGTGCTCGCGGCCGTCAACGTGCGCGGCATCGGCGAGTCGGCGAACCTCAACTTCTTCCTCGCGATCGCGGATCTGTTTACCCAGATCCTGATCATCGCCATCGGGGCGTTCCTCGTGCTGAACCCGAGTCGCCTCGTCGATCAGGTGCACCTGGGCAGCGCCCCCACCTACAGCCACCTCATCTTCGCGCTGTCGCTCGCGATGCTCGCCTACACGGGCATCGAGACGGTGTCGAACATGGCCGAGGAGGCGCGCGATCCCGGCCGTGACGTGCCCCGGGCGGTCAACCGCATCGTCGTCGCTGTGCTCGGCGTGTACGCGGGCATGACCGTCGTGGCGCTGAGCGCGCTGCCGGTGGTCGGCCACGGCGCCGATGCGCACACGCTGCTCGGGAGCCGATACCAGGCGGACCCGGTGCTGGGAATCATCTCCCACCTCGGGCTGCCGGCGACGGCGACGCACATCCTGCGCTACTACGTCGGCATCCTGGCGGCGACGATCCTGTTCATCGCCACCAACGCGGGGCTGATCGGGATCTCGCGGCTGTCGTGGTCGCTGTCCGAGCATCGCCAGCTGCCGAGCATCTTCTCCCGCCTGCACCGCCGCTACCGGACCCCGTGGTTCACGATCATCACCTTCTCGACGTTCGCGGCAATCCTGATCATCCCGGGCCAGACGGCCTTCCTGGGGAACCTCTACTCCTACGGGGCGATGCTGTCGTTCACGACGGCGCACGCGGCGATCATCGCGCTGCGGATCAAGGAACCCGACCGGGAGCGGCCCTACCGGATGCCCGGGAACATCCACTTCCGCGGCTGCCAGATCCCCCTGATGGCGGTGGTCGGCGCGCTCGGCACCTTCGCCGCATGGGTCTCGGTGATGGCCCTCCACGTGGACGCCCGCTACGTCGGCACGGCGTGGATGATCGTCGGGCTGAGCGGCTACGTGGTCTACCGCCGACGCCACGGCATGGACCTGACGAGCCACCACAGGATGCCGCGGCACGAGCGCCAGGTGTCGTTCGTCGAGCTCGAGTACCGCTCCGCCGTGGTCCCCATCTTCGGCACCGACATCGACGCCTCGGCGCTGCGGACCGCCGCCAAGCTCGTGGGGGAGGGGGCGCTCGTCGACGCCATCTTCGTCCTGCGCGTCCCCAACCAGCTCTCGCTCGACGCCGGGCTCGAGGATGAGGAGCGGGCCGGGATGAGCGTGCTGGAGGGGGCCCGGCTGGCCGGGCGCCGGGCCGGGGTGAAGGTGAGAACGCGGCTGATCCGCACCCGCAACCCGGGCGCGGCGATCGTCGAGGAGGCCGAGCGCACGGAGGCGGAGATCATCTACCTGGGCACGGCGCACGCGCCCCCCTCCGAGCGCGCGCTCGGTCCGACGGCCAGCTATCTGCTCGCCCACCGCCCCTGCCGGGTGGTGATCGAGACCCCGCCGGCCGACGCCGGCCGCAGCCAGGCCACGGACATCTCCCGCGAGTTCGCCGCCCGGCAGACTCGGTAGGGAGCGCGGCTGCCTCAGGCGGCGAAGCGGTAGCCGACCCCGGACTCGGTGCGGATCAGACGGGGGTGGCCGTCACGCTCGATCTTGCGGCGCAGATTGGCGATGTGGGCGCGGAGCACCTGGGTGTCATCCGCGTAGCCGGTGCCCCACACCGTGACGAGGAGGTCACGGTGGGTCATCAGGCGTCCGCGGTTGCGGGCGAGCGCGCGGAGGAGGTCGAACTCCGTCGGGGTGAGGTGCACCTCCTCGCCGGCGACGAGCACGCTGCGCCGGGCCAGGTCGAGCTCCAGCGCGCCGGCTGTGACGGCGGCCTGCTCGGGCTCGCGCGCGGCGCGGCGGAGGTTGGCCTCCAGGCGCGCGACGAGCTCGCGCGGGCCGAACGGCTTGGTCACGTAGTCGTCGGCCCCAGCGGCCAGCGCCCGCACCTTCACCTCCTCGTCGCCGAGCGCGGAGAGCACGATGAGCGGCATCTCGCTCCACTCCCGCAGCCGGCGGCACAGCTCCACGCCATCGCCGTCGGGGAGCATCAGGTCGACGATCGCCGCCTCCGGCCGGGACACCGCCGCCGCGTCGAGCGCATCCTCGACCCCGCCCGCCGGCAGCGCCTCGTAGCCGGCGTCGCGCAGGATGACCCGGAGGGCGCGCAGGATCTGGGCCTCGTCGTCGACGACGAGGATCCGTGGGCGGCGCGGGGCGCTCATGCCTGCGGCGCGGCCAGACCGGCCGGGCTCTCGTCGAGGGGCAGGGTCACCACGAAGCTCGTCCCCTGGCCGGGCAATGACTCGACCGCGATCGTCCCTCCGGCCGCCTCCACGAAGCCCCGGGCGATGGCCAGGCCGAGCCCGGACCCCACCCAGCCGTCGCCGGCGTTGCCGCGGTAGAACGGCTCGAAGATCCGAGCGCGGTCGGCGGGGCCGATGCCCGGGCCCTGATCGACGACGCTGAGGACGAGCCGCCGCCCGTTCGAGCGGGCGTTGACCGCGACCGACGGGGAGTACCGCGCCGCGTTCTCGAGCAGGTTGGCCAGCGCGCGCTCGAGCTGGCCCGCGTCGGCGTGCAGCTCGGGCAGGCCCGGCTCGAGCGTGACGCGGAGGTCGGTCTGCTCGGGAAGTCCCTGGCGGGCCGCCTCGATCACGTCCTCCACCGAGACCCAGTCCCGGCGCGGGCGAGCTCCCGCCTGCAGGCGCGAGAGATCGAGGAGCTTCTCGACGAGCGAGGCGAGCCGCTCGCCCTCCTCGACGACGGCCCGGCTGAGCTCCCGCCGATCGTCACCGGTGAGGGAGGGGGAGGCGAGCGCGTGCCCGGTGGCGACGATCGCCGTCAGCGGGGTGCGCAGGTCGTGGGACACCGCCCGCAGCAGCGCGGTCTTCACGTCATCGCTGCGGCGCAGTGCCTCGGTCTGCACCGCCTCGGCCTGGAGCTGGTCGCGCCGCAGGGCGAGCGCGATCAGGGCCTCCAGAGTGGGCACGATCGCCTGGCGCAGCCGGCCCGCCACATCGTCCGGGAGCGCGTCGGGAACGAGCAGCGTCGCCACCTGACGCCCCGTCTCGTCGCGCAGGGGGAGCGCGCGGCGCCGCGTTCCCGCCGCCACCGTGCCGAGCGCGACGACCGCCGACGGGAGTCCGAGGGCGCGGGCGATCCGGTGCGAGGCCGCGCCGAGAGCACCCTGCGTGTCACTGCCGGACAGCAGCTCGCGGGCCAGCGACGCTGCCAGGTCCGCCTCGACCTGCCGCCGCTCGGCCTCCAGCGCCCGGCCGCGGGAGACGTCGGCGATCGTCGAGGCGACGGCGGCCACCACCGCGAACGCGGCCAGCGCCACCCAGTTGCGCGAGTCCGCGATCGTGAAGTGGCCGACGGGCGGGATGTGGAAGAAGTTGAACGCCGTGGCGCTGAACAGGGCGGTGAGCAGCCCCGCGCCGAGCCCCCACAGCGTCGAGACGAGCAGCACGGCGGGGAGGTAGACGACCCCCAGGGAGGCGACGGGTGCGATCGACTTCAGGGGATAGACGGCGATCGTGGCCGCCGCCACGCTCAGACCGGCCGTGCCGGCCGCGACCAGCGGCCGGGGAGTGCGGCTAGCCGCTGCTCCCGGTCTCATACGACCCTCCCGGCGCCGGGTTGCTCTCCGCCGTGGCGATCTGCGAGAGCAGGGCCGCGGGACTGGTGCCGCCGAGGACGCGCAGGCGGGGGAGCGCGAAGAGATCATCCGCGGGGGATGCCCACCCCGGCACCACCGTGGTGGAGCCGACGAACCCGGCCGCCTTCACCGCGGCGATCACCGTCGCGTCGTATTGGCCGGACGGGTAGCAGAACCAGTTGACCGGCACGTGGTATTCGCGCTGAAGCGTCCGGCGGGCGCTGTCCACCTGATATCGCAGCCCGGCGGCGTCGAGGGACACGAGATCGGCATGGCTGATTCCCTGGGTGTCGAGCTCCCAGCCGGCGTTCACGAGTGCCTGCACCTCGGAGCTCGTCATGCCGCCCTGCGACGGCGGCAGGCCGCTCAGCTGCATGTTCTCGTCGGCGACCCAGCCGAGCTTCCGCAGCACCGGCAGCGCGGAGGCGTACTGGGAGTGGTAGCCGTTGTCGAAGGTCAGGACGATCGGTCGGCCCCGACCGAGCGGGACGCCGTGGAGCCAGTAGGCCCGCAGCTGGTCGAGCGTCACGGCATGCCAGCCGGCCGCCTTGAGCGCGCGCATCTGCGCCGCGAACTCGGACGCCGGGACGTAGAGCCCGGGGAACGGCGCGCCGGCCGGGGGCGGCGCGATCACGTGATACATGAGGATCGGGACCCGCGCGGTTCCCGGCCGACCGGTGGGACGCCCGGTGACGGTGGAGCCGGAGCGGCGCGTCCGCCCTCGGGCCCCGGTGCGCCGGGCACGAGACCGGTTGCTGCGGGGCCTGCCCGCCGTACTGCGCGCCGCGGTGCCGGGGCCGGAGCCGGAGCTCGCGGCGGCCACCGCGACGACCGCGATGATCACCACGGCGACGAGCAGGGCGACGCCGAGGAGCCGGCGGCGCCCGGTCCGGCGGCGCCGGTCGCGCTGCGCGGCGCGGCGCGCCTGCGACTCCTGCAGGTTCATCTGGCGGAGCGTAGAACCTCCCCCCGTCGTCCGGAAGGAGATGGTGAGCCGAGCGCGAAAGGCACGTCCATGCTGCTCAGACATCGCGCACCCGGCATCGAGGCCCGGGTGACCACTCCGGCGCCGACGTTCAAGCATCTCGACGCCGGCTCGCTGGCGGTTCTCCGGTGGCTGCTCGAGAATCGCGTCGACTTCGTGCTCGTCGGATCGATCGCCCGCGCCGTCCGCGGCGACTCCAGCCCCCGCGGCCCGGTGGCGATCGTGCCGGCTCCCTATGGACGCAACCTCGATCGCCTCGCCCGGGCGCTCACCTCGGCGCACGCCCGCCTGCGCGTGGACCTCGGCGAGGCCGGCGTCGGCGCGGACACCGTGCCGGTCAAGCTGACCGCCGAGAAGCTCGTGCGAGCACAGCGCTGGACGCTGCGGTGCGGGATGTACGACGTCGACGTGGAGGGTCGCCCGGCCGGCGTCCCCCGCTATCAGGAGCTGCTCTACGAGTCGGGCCGCTTCGAGCTCGCCCCCGAGGTGAGCGTCGAGGTCGCCTCGCCGGAGGACATCGAGCACTACGACCACGTCCGTCGCACCGGCGTATCGCCGGAGATCAAGATCAGCCGCACCACGTCCGGGGACTGACGAACGCCTTAGGGGGCCGGGCTACGCTGCGCCGAAATGGAGCAGCGTGCACGCAGAGCCGCGATCGGCGCCGTCATCGGCATCCTCCTGCTGGGGGTGGTCAACGTCGCGGCCTTCCACATCGGCGCGGTCGAGCGACTCGACGCCAGCGTCTTCAACGGCTTCGGCGGTCTGCGCCTGCGGCCCCACGTCAGCGGCCTCGCGCAGCGGATCGCCGACCTGTGCGATCCACAGCCGTACATCTATCTCTGCGTCATCCCGATCGCCGTCGCGCTGCTTCGCCGGCGCCGGGACCTGGCGATCGCGGGCCTGGGGATCCTCCTCGGCGCCAATCTGACGACCGAGCTGCTCAAGAAGGCGCTTGACCAGCACCGGCTCACCGGGCTGATCCACGGCGTCGCGCCGGCGGCCGGGAGCTGGCCGAGTGGGCACGCCACGGCGTCGATGTCGCTCGCGCTCGTCCTCGTGGTGAGCGTCCCGCCGCGGTGGCGGGTCAGGACGGCGGCTCTCGGCGCCCTGTTCGCGCTCGGGGTCACCTATTCGTTCCTCACCCTCGGCTGGCACTACCCGTCCGACGCGGTGGGCGGATTTCTCGTCGCCACGACCTGGACGCTGATCGGTGTCGCCCTTCTGTCGTGGTGGCAGGCCCGCCGGGCCGACGGACCCCGAGCGCTGGAGCGAGGCGACCCGGGCCACGAGCTCGCGGTCGTGGGCGGCGGCCTGCTCGGCGCGGTCACGCTCGCGGCCGTCGCCGCCCTCGGGCGCCTGCCCGCGGTCGTGCCCTACGCCCGCGGGCACGAGAAGCTCCTCGCCGCGATGGTCGGCTTCGCCCTGCTCGCGGTCGCGCTGGCGGGCGGCGTCGTCCTCGCCCTGCGCCGCTCACGCGGCCGCTAGCGCGCGCGTCCCGCCGGCCCCGCCGGCGGCGGCGCCTCGGCCAGCAGCCGGCTCATGGTCAGCTCCAGCACCTCACGCCGGCTGCGCGAGCCGTGGTCGGCGGCGATGAAGTAGTTGCCGATCCACACCGAGAACACCACCGTGCAGCGGATCTCGATCTCGGCCTCGTCGTGGCAGACCGACGCGAACAGGGAGCGCATGTAGTCCATCCGCCGGTTGTCGACCCGCTTCAGGCGAGCGGCGACGGCGGGCTCACGCCGCGCCCAGTCACGGACCGCGAGGTCGACGCGCAGCACCTCGGGCCGGGTGGCGGCGAGGTCGAACAGCCGCCGCAGCTTCGCCGCGGAGTCACCGGGCCGATTCTCGACCTCCTCGATGACGGCATCGACGCTCAGGCGCTCCCAGGCGTCGAGCATCTCGTCGAGCAGCGACTGGCGGTCGGCGAAGTGCCAGTAGAAGCCGCCGCGGGTGACGCCGAGGCCCCGCGCCAGCGCCTCGATCCTGACGGCGTCGGGACCGTCCGCCGCGAGTGCCCTCAGGCCCGCGGCGATCCAGGTCTCGCGCGGGGTGCGCGTCGGCGCCGCCATCAGGGTGTAGTCTCCATCCATACACAACTGTACGGATGGAGGTCTCGATGCGACTCCCCGACGATGCGCACACCACGGTGCCGTGGCGGATTCACGCCATCGCCCCCGATTTCCGGCTGGAGGACGTGTGGGCGCTGCCCACTCCCGGCCGGCGCGACGAGTTTCCGCTCCTGGTGGCGGGATTCGCCGCGGGCGATCCGGCTGACGGTCCCTCCACCCTCAGCCGGGCCCTGTTCGCGCTGCGCTGGAAGCTCGGCGAGCTGTTCGGGTGGGATGACCCCCGGAGGGGGATCGGTGGACGCGTGCCGACGTTGCGCGACCGGCTGCCCGCCGACCTGCGCGACGGTCCGACCGGCCCCGCCTTCGCGCGGCTGCCCTTCACGCCTCTGTACCTCACCGAAGACGAGTGGGCCGGCGAGATCGCCAACGAGACCATGCACGGGATCATGCACCTGGGGTGGGTCAAGGACGGCTCCGGCGGCTATCGCGGGCAGATGGCGGTGCTCGTGAAGCCCAACGGGCTTCGCGGTCAGGCGTACATGGCGGCGATCAGGCCGTTCCGGCACCTGATCGTCTATCCGGGCCTGTTCCGGCAGATCGAGCGCACGTGGCGCGCGCGCGAGCAGCTGCGGCGCGCCGCCGCCGTGTGATCACGGCGCGCGGCCTCAGCGGAACCGGCCCGGCTCCCACAGCGGCTCCTCGTCCGGCGGGTTGGCCCCCCGGCTGAGGATGAACAGCAGATCGGAGAGCCGGTTGAGGTAGCGGACGGTCTCGGCGTTGATCTCCTGCCCGCAGGCGATCGCCAGGCGCTCCGCGCGCCGGCACACCGTGCGGCAGACGTGGAGGTGGGCGGCGGCGGGCGTGCCGCCCGGCAGGACGAAGGACTTGAGCGGCTTCAGGGTGGCGTTGACCTCGTCGCAGCGGGCCTCGAGCCACTCCGTCTGAGCCGGGATCACGCGCAGCCGTTCGCGGGTCCCGTCCTCGGGCGCCGCGAGGTCGGCCCCGACGTCGAACAGGTCGTTCTGGATGTGACGCAGCCATGCGGCGTAGGCGTCGGGGAGGCCGTCGACGGTGAGCGCGAGACCGATCTGCGCGTTGAGCTCGTCGACCGTCCCGTAGGCCTCGATCCGGGGATGGGTCTTCGCGACGCGGCTCATGTCGCCGAGATGCGTCTCGCCACCGTCGCCGTGGCGCGTGTAGATGCGCGTGAGGTTGACCGGCATCGCGAGTGGGGGAGTCTACGCGGCCCGATCGCTAGCCTCGGCCCGCGGCATGCCCCGGCGCTCGCTCACCCTTGCGGTCCTGATCGGATCGCTCATCGTCGTCGCCGTCGTCGCGCTCGCCGGGTGCGGCCTCGCTCCCGCCCGGAGCAGCTCCGGGGTGACCGAGACGGTGACCCAGGGCTTCGGCCGACGGCTCGTCGCGGTGGCCGGTGAGCACCGCGTGCCGAGATCGCAGACCGTGCTCGGTCTGCTCTCCGCCCACGCGCACGTGCGCACCGGCTACGGAGGGGGCTTCGTCGAGTCGATCGACGGGGTCGCCGGGCCCGATTGGGCCTTCTACGTCAACGGGGTGCAGGCGACGCTCGGACCGGACGGGACACGAGTGCACGCGGGTGACCGCATCTGGTGGGACCTCCACCCGGAGACCGCCACGCACAGCATCCCGGCCGTCATCGGCTCGTTTCCCGAGCCGTTCGTGCACGGGATCGGGGGTCAGCGCTACCCGACGACGCTCGAGTGCGGCGACCGGCTCCAGGAAGCGTGTGACCGCATCGGACGCGAGCTTCGGAGCGATGGGGTCCCGGTGGCCGACCAGGCGATCGGCACCGGGTCGGGGTCGGACACGCTCAACATCGTCGTCGCCACGTGGAGCCAGTTGCGGGGATCGCTGGCGGGGGACCTGATCTCCCACGGCCCCCGCAACAGCGGCATCTACGCCCGTTTCGTGGCCGGGGGCAGCGAGCTCCAGCTGCTCGATCCCGACGGTGCGGTCGGACGCACACTCGGCTCCGGCGCGGGCCTCGTCGCCGCCACCCGCGACCAGGTCTCCCAGCCGGAGTGGCTCGTCACCGGAACCGATCTCGCCGGGGTGCGCGCCGCGGCGGCCGCGGTGTCCGCGTCGAGGCTCCGAAATCGCTTCGCGATCGCGGTGACGGGAGGCGAGGATCTGGCGGTGCCGCTCGCCGTGAGCTGACGCCGCCGGACCCCGCGGCTTCATCTGGCCTTTAAGAACGCGAACGTTCGTGAAGCGGTACCCTCGGCGCCGCAATGAAGATCGGTGTCCCCAAGGAGACCGCCGCTGGCGAGCGTCGCGTCGCCCTCGTGCCCGAGGTGGTCAAGAAGCTCACCGCACAGGATCACGAGGTGCTCGTGATGCGCGGTGCCGGCGACGGAGCGCTGATCCCCGACGAGCAGTACGTCGAGGCCGGTGCGCAGCTCGTCGACGACGCCGCCGCCGTGTTCGCGTGCCAGCTCGTCGTCAAGGTCGCCCCGCCGACCGCCGAGGAGACGGTACGGCTCGGCCCCGACACCGTGCTGATCGGCTTCCTCCAGCCGCTCAGCAACGGCGACGGGATCCGCGCCATCGCGGCGACCGGCGCGACGAGCTTCGCCCTGGAGGCGGTACCGCGGATCAGCCGCGCCCAGTCGATGGACGCGCTCTCGAGCCAGGCCAACATCGCGGGCTACAAGTCGGTGCTGATGGCGGCGATGGAGCTCGGGCGCTACTTCCCCATGCTGATGACCGCCGCCGGGACGATCCGTCCCGCCACCGTGCTCGTGCTCGGGGCCGGAGTGGCCGGCCTTCAGGCGATCGCCACCGCCCGCCGCCTCGGCGCGGTCGTGCAGGGCTTCGACGTCCGCGCCGCGGTCAAGGAGCAGGTCGAGTCGCTGGGGGCGAAGTTCCTGGAGTTCGACCTCGGCGGCGACCTCGAGGGATCGGGCGGCTACGCCAAGGAGCTCACCGCCGAGCAGCAGGCCCGTCAGCAGGAGCTGATGGCGGAGGCGATCGGCAAGGTCGACGTCGTCATCACAACCGCCCTGGTGCCCGGACGGCGGGCGCCGATCCTGGTCACCGAGGAGGCCGTCAAGCTGATGAAGCCCGGCTCGGTGATCATCGACCTCGCCGGCGAGCAGGGCGGCAACTGCGCGCTCTCGCAGCCGGGGGAGACGGTGATCGAGTACGGGGTGAAGATCCTCGCACCGCTCAACATCCCCTCGACGCTGGCCGAGCACGCGTCGGCGCTGTACTCCCGCAATATCCAGGCGCTGCTGGGGCTGATGATCGACGACGAGGGACAGCTGAAGCTCGACTTCGACGACGAGGTCATCGCCGGCGCCTGCATCACGCGCGGGGGCGAGATCGTCCACGAGGGCGCCAAGCAGGCCGCGGGCGCCGCCGCCTAGCCACACGCTCACGGAGGTTCGCCAAGAAGATGGACAGACTGGTCATCGACATCGCCGTGCTGGTGCTCGCCGGGTTCGTCGGCTTCGCCGTGATCTCGAAGGTCCCCAACACGCTGCACACGCCGCTGATGTCCGGCACGAACGCGATCCACGGGATCGTCGTCCTCGGCGGCCTGCTCCTGATGTCCGAGTCGAGCGGCGTGCTGGAGAAGATCCTGCTGGTGATCGCCGTCGCCTTCGGAACGATCAACGTGATCGGCGGCTTCCTGGTCACCGACCGCATGCTCGGCATGTTCAAGCAGAAGGACCCGCCGAAGCCGGCGGCCGACGAGTCCGGGGGAGACGCGCCGGCCGGCGGGACTCCCGGAGCCGGCGGCGGAGCGGGGGGCGCATCGTGATGAGCCCCGCCACGATCTTCCTCCAGAGCACGAACTTCATCGACGCCGCCTACATCGTGGCGTTCGGACTGATGATCTACGGCATGAGCGGGCTGACCGGCCCGCGCACGGCGGTGCGCGGCAACCAGACCGCAGCCGTCGGCATGGCCGTCGCGGTGATCGCGACGCTGCTGCGCAAAGGCGAGTTCCATGGCTCCTCCACGGTCTGGCTGATCATCGCCGGCGTGGTGATCGGGACCGTCGTCGGGGTGCCGGCGGCGCGCAACGTGAAGATGACCCAGATGCCGCAGATGGTGGCCATCTTCAACGGCGTCGGCGGCGGCGCGGTGGCGTTGATCGCCTGGGTCGAGTACCGCCACGCCTTCGGCGGCGGTTACCCGCTCCGCGCGGAGATCTTCGAGCTGTTCGGGGCGATCGTCGGATCGATCTCGTTCTGGGGCTCGAACATCGCCTTCGGCAAGCTCCAGGAGATCCTTCCCGGGCGGCCGATCAAGCTCCCCGGTCAGTCGGTGATCAACCTCGCGCTGCTGCTCGTCGCGCTGGCCGCCGCCGTGATCCTGTGCGCCGGCACGCACTCACAGGTCCTGTTCATCCTCGGGATCCTGGTCGCGGCCGGGGTCCTCGGCAACATGGTGGTGCTCCCGATCGGCGGGGCCGACATGCCCGTGGTGATCTCGCTGCTCAACGCGTTCACCGGCCTATCCGCCGCGGCCACCGGCGTCGCGCTGTCCAACCCGGTGATGATCGTCGCCGGGATGATCGTCGGCGCCTCCGGCACGATCCTCACCGACCAGATGGCCAAGGCGATGAACCGCTCGGTTCCGGCGATCGTCGCGGGCGGCTTCGGCGGCGCCGTCGCGGCCCCGGCCTCCGGCGCGGGCGACACGGGCGGGACCGTCCGCTCGACGAGCGCCGCCGACGTGGCGATCCAGCTCGCCTACGCACGCCAGGTGGTGGTCGCGCCCGGCTACGGCATGGCCGTCGCCCAGGCCCAGCACGCGGTGCGAGAGCTCGAGCGTGCGCTCGAGGCGAAGGGTGTGGAGGTCAAGTTCGCCATCCACCCGGTGGCCGGCCGGATGCCGGGGCACATGAACGTGCTGCTCGCCGAGGCCGACGTGCCGTATGACCTGCTGCGCGAGATGGACGACATCAACCCGGAGTTCCCGCGAACCGACGTGACGCTGGTGATCGGCGCCAACGACGTGACGAACCCGGCGGCGAAGAACGAGCCGGGCTCGCCGATCTACGGGATGCCGATCCTGGAGGTCGACAAGTCCGGAGCGGTGATCGTGCTCAAACGCTCGATGGCCTCAGGCTTCGCCGGAATCGACAACCCCCTTTTCTACGACCCCAAGACCTCGCTGCTGTTCGGCGACGCAAAGGCCTCCGTATCGGAGATCGTGGCCGAGGTCCAGGCTTTGTAGCGATCGAACATCCGTGCGCCGCGTCACGCCGTCGGCCCAGCGTTGCGGATAGAGTCGCCGGACGAACCTGACCCTGCGAGGAGCGACCATGGACGAGAATCGGCTGAAGGCGATCCCCCTGTTCTCCGAGCTGTCCGACAGCGAGGCTCATCGGCTGGCGGCGTTCGCCACCGAGACGAGCGTCGCGGATGGGCAGATCCTCATGAAGGAGGGTGACTACTCGACCGAGCTGATCGCGATCGAGGAGGGCACCGCCGACGTCATCCGCGGCGGAGAGAAGATCGCCTCGCTCGGCCCCGGCGACCTGATCGGGGAGATGGGCCTGCTCAAGCGCGAGCCTCGCAACGCGGACGTCATCGCCACCTCGCCGATGCGCGTGCTGAAGCTCACCCACTGGGAGATCCGGCGCATGTCCGAGGACACGCTGAACCGGATCAAGCAGGTCATCGCCGACCGTCAGCAGGCCGGGGTCGCCGACCCCGCGAACTAGCCCTCCGGGGCCGGTGCCGCCCGGCGCCGCAGAGTTCCCACGATGCTGACCCGCGAGCGCGCGATCGAGGCCCTGCGGGCCGACACGTTCGACGTCGTCGTGATCGGCGGCGGGATCACGGGGGCCGGAGTGGCCCTCGATGCCGCCTCGCGGGGGTACAGCGTGGCCCTCGTCGAGAAGGCCGATTTCGCCTCGGGGACGAGCAGTCGCTCGTCAAAGCTCGTCCACGGAGGCCTGCGCTACCTGCAGAACTTCGATCTCGGCCTCGTCCGCGAGGCGCTGCTCGAGCGCCAGCTGATGGTGCGCCTGGCGCCGCACCTCGTCAAGCCACTGCAGCTCGTCGTTCCGGCCTTCGACGGCGCGCGGCCCGACCGCCTGATGGGCCTGGGGCTGAACATGTACGACGTCATGGCGACACCGCGCCGGCGTGACCGCCCGGGACGCGGCCCACGCGGGCGCCGGATCAGGGGCCGCCTTGCGGACGGCGAGGAGCCGGCGGCGAACGGGGCCGCGGATTGGAGCCCCGACCGCCACCGGGTGATCTCGGGCGAGGAGGTGCTCGATCTCCTGCCGGCGCTCGTGGGACGCAACCCCACCGGGGGCTACCTGTTCTACGACTGCCAGACCGACGACGCGCGGCTCGTGCTCACCGTCCTCGGCGAGGCGGAGCGCTTCGGCGCCCTGTGCGCCAACCGCCTGGAGGTGATCGAGCTGCTGCGCGACGACGGCGCCGGCGTCCGCGTGCGCGACCGGGAGTCCGGGGAGGAGTTCCCCGTCCGCGCCGACAGCGTGGTCAATGCCACCGGGGTGTGGGCCGATCGGATCCGTCCCGAGGAGCTCCACTCCGAGGCCGAGGTGCCGACGATCGCGCCCAGCCGCGGCACCCACATCACCCTCGCGCACGCCGATCTGCCGCTCGTCGCCGGGGCGATCGTGCCGGCGGGCGAAGGCCGGTCGATCTTCGCCCTGCCGTGGCTGGGGCGGAGCCTGATCGGCACCACCGACAACAACTACGAGGGCGACATCGACCACGTGAGACCGCCCGACGAGGACATCGCGTATCTGCTGGAGGCGACGAACACGTTCTTCGGGACCGCCTTCGGCCCCCGGCACCTCACCGGCGCCTACGCGGGGGTACGGCCGCTGATCTCCACCGGCGACACCCGCAAGTCGGTCGACATCTCCCGCAAGGCCGAACTCTACGAGACCTCGAGTGGCCTGATCACGATCACCGGCGGCAAGCTCACGACCTGGCGGCGGATGGCGAAGCTCGCCGTCGACCGGCTCGTCGAGCGCGACGGGCGCGTCGCTCCGTGCCGGACTCACGAGATCCCGCTCGGCCTCCCCGCCGATGCCGCCGGGCTGCCCCGGGTGGAGGGCGTTCCGTCACCGAGCTACGCCGCCATCGCCGATCGCTACGGACACAGCGCCGAACGCGTGCTGGCGATCGCCCGTGAGCATGGCGAGCTCGCCCAGCCGATCGTCGAGGGGCTCCCCGATCTGCTCGCCGAGGCGGTGTTCGCCGCCCGTTACGAGCAGGCCCGCAGCGTCGGCGACGTGCTGCTGCGCCGCACGCGGCTCGGACTGCTGGCCGGGCGGACCGTCGCCGAGCCGACCACCGAGGTGGCCCGCCGGGTGGCCGGCGCGGTCTCCGGCGAGCTTGGCTGGGATGCCAGCCGGACCGCGGCCGAGGTGGAGCGGTTCGCCGAGGAGGCCGCCGCTGAGGGCATCGCAGCCGGGGCTGCGTAAGCCGCGCGTATATTGGCTGTTCGTGGACGAGGTGGAGCAGTTCTGCCGGCGCGTGCTGATCGATCCGGCACTCGCCGCCGAGGCGATCGATGAGGCGCGCAGCGTCGGCGCTGACGAGCGCCTGACGGCGCTGGCGGCAGCCGGCCGGGCCTGCCGCGCCCGGGCCGAGCTCGTCCGGGCGCCCGAGCCCGCCCCGCAGAGCAACGGCGGGCCGCCGGCCACCACGCTGGAGGCGGCGGTCAGCCAGGAGCTCGCGGTCGCCTGCGCGCAGCTCGCTGAGCGTCATCGGGAGACGCTCGCGCTGCGCGAGCTGCTCGGCCTCACCTACGCGGACATCGCAACCGTCATCGGCGTCGAGGAGACCGCCGTCGGCCCGCTGCTCTCACGCGCGCGCCTGCGCCTGCGCAGCGCCCTGCGCGGGACCCTGCCGCCGGCCGAGGGCAGCTGCGACGCGCGTGATCACGCGCTGCGTGCGCTCGCTCGCCGCCAGGACGACGAGGCGATGAGCGAGGCCGAGGACGACTGGCTGCTCGACCACCTCGGCAGCTGCGGGCCGTGCGAGCGCGACCACGCCGCGATGCTCGAGGCATCCGCCTGCTACCGGGCCTGGCCGCAGACGCCGGCCGAGTCACGGCCACCCACGCCGCGGCAGTGAGCGCACCGCTCCGGCGCTGGCTCACCGCCGCCGGCGAGATCCAGCTGGGCGGACAGATCCAGCTGATGGGGATCGTCAACGCGACGCCCGACTCGTTCTCCGACGCGGCCGGTGAGCGCGCCCCCGACGCGCGCCTGGCGCTCGCCCGCGCCCAGCTCGACGCCGGAGCGACGGTGATCGACATCGGCGGCGAATCGGGCGTGACCAACCGTCCCCCCGTCACGCCTGACGAGGAGATCGCCCGGGTCGTGCCGGTGATCGAGCGGGTGAGCGCCGCGCTCGGCGCCGTCGTCTCCGTCGACACCTACAAGCCGCCCGTCGCCCGGGCGGCGATCGCCGCCGGCGCGGCGATCGTCAACGACGTGAGCGGCCTGCGTGATCCGGAGCTCGCCGACGTATGCGCCGAGACGGGCGCCGGCCTGATCCTCATGCACACGCGCGTGGAGCCCAAGCGCAAGCTCCTCGACGGGCATCTCGACGGGGTCGTCGTGGAGGACGTGAGACGGTTCCTGGAGGAGCGCATCGAGCTGGCGCTCGCGCGCGGGGTGGACTTCGAGCAGTTGATGCTCGACCCGGGGCCGGACTTCGGCAAGACACCGGCGCAGACCGTGTCGGTGCTGCGCGCGCTGCCCTCGCTGCACGGGCTCGGGCGACCCGTCCTGCTCGCCGTCTCGCGCAAGGACTTCGTCGGTGCCCTCACCTCGCGGCCCCCGCGTGAGCGCCTGGCGGGAACGCTGGCGGCGCTGGGGCATGGCGCCGAGGCCGGTGCGCACCTGGCGCGCGTCCACGACGTGGCCGCGGCGGCCGACTACCTCGCCGTCCGTTCTGCGCTCCGTGGTGAGCGCGACGTGGACAGCGGGCTGCGACTCGAGGAATCGCTGCGGCGCGAGCCGGTGGCGCCGCCCGCGATCGGCCGGGGCACGATGCACTAAGCTCAGGGAATCGCCGGCCGCTGCCCCAACGCGGCCGGAGCCCACCGATAGTCCACCTCAAGGAGGCCCACATGTCCGTACTCGACCAGCCGGCGCTGGAAGCCAGCCCGCTCGCCGACCTTCACGCGCTCGCGTCCGAGCTCTCGATCGACGGTTTCCGCCGTCTGCGGCGGGAGGCGCTGATCGAAGCGATCCTCGAGCGCCAGGGCGGCGCGCCCGCCCGCCCGCGGCGCCGCAGCTCCCGCAGCACCACCAGCCCGACTCCGGCCCGCACGCGCTCTCGCAGCAAGGCGAGCCGACCCCCCGAGACAGCGGCCGATGAGGCCGAAGCCACGGGGGAGGACGAGCCGGAGGCTCGCGAACCGGAGGCTCGCGAACCGGAGTCGCGTGAGCCGGAGTCGCGTGGCCCGGAGCCGCGCGAGTCCGAGGGCGAGGAGCCACGCCGCCGCCGCGGCCGCCGCGGCGGACGCGCCCGTACCGCGGAGCCGTCCGACGCCGATGGCGCCGCCGAAGCCGAGCCCGAGGCCGGGACCGGTGAACCGTCGAGCCGTAGCGCGGAGGGCGACGCCGAGGTGGTCGTCGAGGGGGTCGTCGAGCTGCTCCCCAACGGCTCCGCGTTCGTCCGCGTCAGCCCGCCCGATCCCTCCGACGACGACGTCTACGTGAGCGCCGCGCAGGTGAAGCGCTGCGAGCTCGTCTCCGGTGACCGGATCGCCGGCCCCCGCCGCGCCCCGCGGCGCTCCGAGCGCTTCGCCTCGCTCGTCCGGGTCGACACCATCAACGGCGCCCCCGCCGCGGAGACGGCCGACGGCGCCCGCTTCGACGACCTGCCGGCCGAGTTCCCCGGGGAACGGCTGAAGCTCGGGGCCGAGGACCCGACGATCAAGGCGATCGAGTGGCTCACCCCGATCGGCCGCGGCTCCCGTGTGACGATCGTCGGCGGCCCGCGCGCCGGCAAGACCGAGACGCTGCGGCGGCTCGCCGCCGCCCTCACGAGCTCCGGCGACGAGCTTCAGTGCACGCTCGCGCTCGCCGGCGTCCGCCCGGAGGAGATCGGCCTGTGGGGCGAGGAGCCCCTGCGGCCCGTCACCGCCCTGAGCTTCGCCGCCTCGGCCGACGCCCAGGATCACGCCGTCGAGCTCGTCGTCGACCAGGCGCGGCGGATCGCCGCGCGCGGCGCCCACGCCGTCGTGCTCATCGACACGCTCGACGGCATGCACCCGCATGCCGCTCGCCGGGCGCTCGCCGCGGCGCGCAATCTCACCGGCGGCGGCTCGCTGACGGTGATCGCCACCGCCTCGGAGCCGTTGGGCGGCGAGACCACGGTGATCGCGCTCGACCCGCGCCTGGCCAGCACCGGTCGCTTCCCCGCCCTCGACCTCGTGGCCAGCGGAACGATCCGCCCCGAGCTGCTCGTCGGCGAGGCCGGCGCCGAGGCGATCGCCGCGGCCCGCGCGCAGGCGCTCGAAGACGCCTGATCAGTACGCCGTGCAGCGGCAGCGCGGTCGCGGCAGCGCCTTGTAGCGCGCGCCGCCTCCGCGCTCCCACAGCAGGGCGTCAAGCTCGGCCTCGGTGATGTCCGTCGCCTGCGCGAGCAGCGCGCAGGCGTGCACGGCGCAGGCGCGGAGCTCCACCTCCGGCGGGGAGTCGTGGACGAGCAGCCGCTCCGCGGCGATCGTGTCGGCGAGCGCGGGCGCCAGCACGAGGATCCCGTCGACGGCGAGGACGTGGGGCACGAGGTTGTCGGCGAAGATCGTCAGGCGGTGGAGGTCGTCGTAGGTCGCGGCGCCGGCACGGTGGAGGTCGGCGGCGGCGATCTGGGCGCGCTTGAGGAACGGGAGCGTCAGCTCCTCGTAGCGCGAGGCATCTTGGAAGCAGCTCCATTCTGCGAGCCGCCCCGCCAGCTCGACGGCGGAGTCCCCCGGGTCGAAGCCGTCGCCCAGGTGGGCGCCGAGGTCGTTGAGTGAGGCGGCGTAGAGGGCCATGAGCGGGTGGTCCGGTCGTTGGTCGAGGATGTGGGCGAGCTGCGGCGGTGTGAGCGCCTGCAGCTCAGACGCCGTCCAGGGTCCTTTGCTTTCGAAGTGGGCTTGGAGGTTGGCGGCGATCGTGCGGTAGCCGGAGAGGCCCGGGCGCTTTCGCAGCGTCGGGAACCACCCGGAGCCGAAGTTGATCGCGTCGAGGATCAGCGTCCGGGTCGCCTCCTCCGCGGGGTTTTGGCAGATCGGTACCGCATAGCGGGACTTATCTGCGAAAACCCCCTGCGCGTACCCCTCCAAAGCCGAAGTTTCGACCCTCACCCACCTCGCTCGGGAGGTCACCTCGGCACAGGCGGACCGCAGCTCCTCAGGGGCGAAAGCCACGGGTCCGATCATGCCGGAAGGACCGCTAACGTCATGGGGACCCAATGCTGGCGGACCACGACACCGACGCCGAACTCGACGCGCTCCTGTCGGGCCTCAACCCCCCGCAGCGCGAGGCGGTGGAGCACACGGGCGGTCCGCTGCTGATCCTGGCGGGGGCGGGCTCGGGCAAGACCCGGGTGCTCAGCCACCGGATCGCCTACCTGATCGCCACCGACCGGGCGAAGCCGAGCGAGATCCTGGCGATCACGTTCACGAACAAGGCGGCGGGGGAGATGCGCAGCCGCGTGGAGCTGCTCGTGGGGCGCCGCACCCGCGCGATGTGGGTGATGACCTTCCACTCCGCGTGCGCGCGGATGCTCCGCGCCCATGCCGACAAGCTCGGCTACACGCGGCAGTTCACGATCTACGACGCGGCCGACTCGCGGCGACTGGTGAAGCGCTGCCTGGAGGAAAACGGGATCGACACCAAGCGCTTCACCCCCGGCTCGATCCAGGCCCAGATCTCCGATGCCAAGAACCGCCTGCGCGACGCCGAGGCCTACGGCCAGCAGGTCGGCTCGTACTTCGAGCAGACCGTCGCCGACGCGTTCCGCAGCTACGAGCGCGAGCTGCACCGGATGAACGCGATGGACTTCGACGACCTGCTCGTGCGGGCGGTCAACGTGCTGGAGCTGTTCCCCGAGGTCCGCGAGCACTACTCGGGCGGCTTCCGGGAGGTGATGGTCGACGAGTACCAGGACACCAACCACGCCCAGTACCGCTGGCTGCAGCTGCTCGCGGGGGAGCACCGGAACCTGATGGTGGTCGGGGATCCCGACCAGTCGATCTTCGGGTGGCGCGGCGCCGACATCACGAACATCCTGGAGTTCGAGGAGACGTTCCCCGACGCGCACGTCGTCAAGCTCGAGCAGAACTACCGCTCGACGCAGACGATCCTCGACGCCGCCAATGCGGTGATCGTCAACAACCGCGGGCGGATGTCGAAGAACCTGTGGACGGCGGGCGGGGTGGGGGACCCGATCGTGATCCGCGAGCTGGAGGACGAGCACGCCGAGGCCCGCTACGTCACCGGCGAGGTGCAGCGACTGCTCGACGAGGGGATCTCGCGCGCCGAGATCGCCGTCTTCTACCGCACGAACGCGCAGTCCCGCGTGTTGGAGGACACGCTGGTGAGGGCCGAGATCGCCTACCAGGTGATCGGCGGCACGAAGTTCTACGAGCGCGCCGAGATCAAGGACGCGGTCGCCTACCTCACGCTGCTGGTCAACCCCCAGGACGCCGGGGCCTTCGCCCGCGTCGTCAACTCACCCCGGCGCGGCATCGGCGCGACCACCGTCTCCCGCGTGCTGGCGTACGCCAACACGCTCGGCGCCTCGGTGTGGGACGTCGCCTCCGAGCCGGAGTCGGTGCCCGGCCTCGGCGCCGCCGCCCAGAAGGCGCTGCGCCGCTTCATGGGCACCATGCACATCCTGCGCGAGCGGATCGAGGGCGACGCCCCCGTGGCGACGCTGCTGCGGGAGCTGCTCTCGGAGACGGGCTACATGGAGGCGCTCGAGGCGGAGCGCACGATCGAGGCGCAGGGCCGGATCGAGAACCTCCAGGAGCTCGTCAACGTCGCCGTGGAGTTCGACTCCGCCGAGGCGGACGACAAGTCGCTCGGTGCCTTCCTCCAGCAGGTGGCGCTCGTCGCCGACGCCGACGAGCGCCGCGACGACGACGGTCTCGTCACGCTGATGACGCTCCACAACGCCAAGGGCCTGGAATACCCGATCGTGTTCATCATCGGGTGTGAGGAGGGCGTGTTCCCCCATTCGCGGGCGCTGGACGAAGGCGGGCTGGAGGAGGAGCGGCGCCTGTGCTACGTCGGGATCACCCGCGCCGAGCGCAACCTCTCGCTCACCTATGCGCGCACCCGGACCGTGTTCGGATCGCGCAACTACGGGATCCCCAGCCGCTTCCTGGCCGAGATCCCGCCGCAGCTCACCGATCGTGAGGAGCAGACCGTCCGCCGGGGCGGCGCCGTGGCGGGAGCCCCGTTCCGGCCACGGGCGATGTCGTGGGCCTCGGCCTCGACCACGCCACCGGACGCCGGGCCGGCCTTCCGCATGGGCGAGGATGTCGCCCACCCGTCGTTCGGGGACGGTGTGGTGACCGGCCTCGAGCCCGGCGGGATCATCGTCATCCGCTTCGCCAGGGACGGCTCGGAGCGCAAGCTGGTCGCCGGGCTCGCCCCGCTGTCGAAGCGTCAGTGAGCACCGAGCCACCCCCGACCGAGCCGCCGGCGCCGGCACGATCCTCACCGACCGCGGCTCGGCCCCGCGGGCGGACGGCGCACCGCAGCGCCCGCGCGCCCGCCGGGGAGCTGCTCAGCGCGGCGAGCGCGCTACTGCTGCTCGTCCTGCTCAGCGCCACGAGCTGGTACGGGACGGTGTCGCTCCCGCGCGGGACCAATCACGCCGGACGTCAATCCGCCGCCTCGGCGTGGACCGAGCTCTCCGATGTGCGCTGGTTGCTCGCGCTCACCATCCTCGCCGCCCTCGGTTCGGTCGCGATCCACGTCAGCCAGCGCTCGCACGGCGCGCAGACCGACACGAGCGCCGTCGTCGCCACGCTCGGCACGCTGAGCGCGATCAGCCTGTTCGTCCGGGTGCTCGTCGCGCTCCCCGCGCCGGGAACCGTCGTCGACGCCAAGCTCGGGGCGGACCTGGGGCTGCTCGCCGCGGTCGGCATCGCCCTCGGGGGCATCGAGTCGATGCGCGCCCGCCGCCGCCTCCCGGCGCCGCGGCCGGCCGGCCGCGCTTCAGGGCCGGGGCCCCGGCGCCCGGCCGCGACCGCACCCACGCCTGCGCGCTCGCCCGAGGCCGCGGCCCGGCGCTCCCCCGAGCCACCCGCGTCCGCGCCAGGCGTGTAGCGTCCGCGCCATGGTGTTCCGCGGCGATCGCGTGCGGATCGGAGAGTGGGTGATCGGCGCCGCCGCGCTCGTGCTGCTCGTGTCCGAGTTCGCGCTCAAGTGGTATGGCCTCAAGGGGGTTCTCGTCGTCCACTTCGGCGCCGCGGCGTTCTCGGTGAACGCCTGGAACTCGCTCGCCGCGATCCGCTGGCTGATACTGCTCGTCGCCCTGGCCGGCCTGGCGGCCTGGTGGACCCAGGGCGCCTGCCGCTCGCCGGCGCTGCCGATCGCCATCACCGTGATGCTCCTCCCGGTGGCGCTGCTGACCAGCATCCTGCTCGTCAATCGGGTGCTGATCTCGCTGCCCAGTGCCGCGCACGACGGGAGCATCCGACCGGGCGCCGTGGTGGGGCTGATCGCCGCCATCGCGCTCACGGTGGGCTGCTATGTCTCGCTCCGGATGGACGGGATCCGCCCGGAGGACGGGCCGGGGGAGATCGAGACGATCCGCCTCGCCGACGATCCGGCCTGAGCTCCTCGCAACTAGAATCGGGCGTCGGATGCTCGACCGCGAACAGGTCCTCCACGTCGCCCGGCTGGCCCGGCTCGCCCTCACCGAGGAGGAGGTGGAGCGCATGGCCGCCGAGCTCTCGGGTGTGCTCGAGCACATCGAGAAGATCGGTGAGCTGGACCTCGCCGACGTGCCGCCCACCTCGCACGTGATCGACGTGGAGAATGCCCTGCGGGCCGACGAGCCGGCGCCGTCACTGCCGGTCGACGTGGCGCTGGCGAGCGCGCCGCAGCGGGTCGGCGACGGCTTCGGCGTCCCCAGCCCCGGAGCGGCGTGAGCGACGAGCTGATCGAGCTGAGCGCCGCCGACGCGGCGGCGAAGGTGCGTGCGCGGGAGATCGACCCCGCCGAGCTGTTCGCCGCCTACCGGGCCCGCGCCGCCGGCGAGGATCTGAACGCGTTCCTGTGGGTGAGCGAGGAGGCGCCGTCAGCGCCGCCGGCTCCCGACGCGCCTCTCGGCGGGGTCCCGCTCGCCGTCAAGGACCTGTTCTGCACCGAGGGCATCCCCAGCCAGGCGGGGTCACGGATCCTCGAGGGCTACCGCCCGCCGTACACGGCCACCGTGGTCCGGCAGCTGGAGAGCGCCGGCGCGCCCCTGCTCGGGAAGACCAACCAGGACGAGTTCGCCATGGGCTCCTCGAACGAGAACTCGGCCTTCGGGCCGGTACTCAATCCGTGGGACCGCTCCCGCGTCCCCGGCGGGAGCTCCGGGGGGAGCGCCGCGGCCGTGGCGGCGGGCCTCGCCCCGTGGGCGATCGGCACCGACACCGGCGGCTCGATCCGCCAGCCGGCCGCGCTGTGCGGCGTGGTCGGGCTCAAGCCGACCTACGGCGCGTGCTCGCGCTACGGGATGATCGCCTTCGCCTCCTCGCTGGATCAGGCCGGGCCGATCACCCGCACCGTGACCGACGCCGCGCTGCTGCTCTCGCACATGGTCGGCCGCGACGAGCTCGACTCCACCTCGGTGGCGTTTCCCGAGCCGATCGCGGTCCCGCGCCGCGAGGATCTCTCCGGCCTGCGCCTCGGCGTCCCGGAGGAGCTCACCGGCGGGGGGTCGGGGGTGGAGCCCGGGGTGGCGGCGAGCTTCGCGGAGACGATCGCGCTGGCCGAACGCCTCGGCGCGAGCGTCGAGCCGTGCCGGCTCCCGCACGCTCCGCACGCGCTGGCGGCCTATTACGTGATCGCGCCGGCCGAGGCCTCCGCCAACCTCGCCCGCTTCGACGGCGTCCGCTACGGCCTGCGGGTCGACGGCGACGGCGATCTCGTCTCGATGTACTGCCGCACGCGGGCCGCGGGCTTCGGACCCGAGGTCAAGCGCCGGATCATGCTCGGCACCTACGCGCTCTCGAGCGGGTACTACGACGCCTACTACGGCAGCGCCCAGAAGGTGCGCACGAAGATCTCCGAGGACTTCGCGGCCGCCTTCGAGCGCTTCGACTTCATCGTCACGCCGACGAGCCCGTGGACGGCGTTCCCGCTCGGGGCCAAGACCGACGACCCGTACGCGATGTACCTCAACGACTTCTGCACGGTGCCGATGCCGCTGGCGGGGATCCCGGCGATCTCGATCCCTTCCGGGCTGAGCGACGGGCTTCCGGTGGGCTTTCAGCTGGCCGGCCCGGCGTTCAGCGAGAACCGCCTGCTCGACGCCGCCCACGCCCTGGAGCAGGCGATCGCCTTCGACTCGCGCCCGGCGCGAGGGGCCACGGCATGAGCGCCGCTGCGGTGAGCGCCGAGCACCGCTACGAGCCGGTGATCGGGCTGGAGATCCACGTCCAGCTCGCGACGCGGACGAAGATGTTCTGCGGCTGCGAGCTGTCGTTCGGGGATCCCGAGAACACGCACACCTGCCCCACCTGCCTCGGGCTCCCCGGGAGCCTTCCGGTGATCAACGCGCGCGCCGTCCACTACGCGGTGATGATCGGGCTGGCGCTGGGATGTGAGATCGCCGAGCGCTCGATCTTCCACCGCAAGAACTACTTCTATCCGGACCTGCCGAAGGGCTATCAGATCTCCCAGTACGACATCCCGATCTGCTCCGGCGGGCGGCTGGGAGACGTGCGCATCCACCGCGTTCACCTGGAGGAGGACGCCGCCAAGCTCGTGCACGTCGGCGAATCGGGGCGCATCCATGGCTCCGACGCGAGCATCGTCGACTTCAACCGCGGCGGCACCCCGCTCGTGGAGATCGTCACCGAGCCCGACCTGGGCTCGGCCGAGCAGGCGCGCGAGTGGCTCGGGTTGCTGCGCACGACGCTCCGGGCGCTCGGCGTGTCCGACGTCGACATGTCCCAGGGGTCGCTGCGCTGCGACGCGAACGTGTCGGTCCGCCCCGCCGGCACGGCCACCCTGGGGACGAAGACGGAGCTGAAGAACATGAACTCGTTCCGCTTCGTCCACGATGGGATCCTGGCCGAGATCGCGCGCCAGGAGTCGCTGCTGCGTGCCGGCGAGCCGGTCGTCCAGGAGACGCTGCACTACGACCCCGTGAGCGGCCGCATCTCCTCGCTGCGCTCCAAGGAGGAGGCGCACGACTACCGCTACTTCCCGGAGCCGGACCTGGTTCCCGTCCACGTCACCGCGGAGATGCTGACCGAGGCGCAGGACGCGCTCCCCGAGCTGCCGGCGGCCCGGGCGGAGCGCCTGGAGCGCGACCTCGGGCTCTCCCCGGAAAAGGCCCGTGAGCTCGCGTTCCGCCCCGAGCGCGCCGCCTACTTCGAGTCCGCCCTGGCCGCCGGCCATGCCGAGCCGGTGGCGCTCGCCAACTGGATCTCACAGCTCGTCGAGCGGATCGGCCCGGAGACCGACCCGGCGGAGTCGGCGGTGACCCCGGCGGCGCTCGCCACCCTCGTGGCCATGGTCACCGCCAGGGAGGTGAACGCCACCGCCGCGCGGGACGTGCTCACGCGGCTCGTGTCCGACGGGGGGGACCCCAGGACGATCGTCGAGCAGGAGGGCCTGGGGGCGATCTCGGCCGACGACGGCGGCCTCGCCGAGATCGTCGCTCGCGCCGTCGCCTCCGACCCCGACGCCGCCACCAAGGTCGGCGAGGGCAACATGAAGGCGCTCGGGCCGCTCGTCGGGTTCGTCATGCGCGAGACGAAGGGACGGGCCGACGGCGGCGAGGTGCGCCGCCTGATCCTGGAGCAGCTCTCCGGGGGTTGAGCCCCGCCTACCCCCTGGTGGGCCGGGGGCGTGGTTACGTCTCTCCGTCCCAATAGCCGACGGCGTCCGCCTCGCGCAGGATGAGGCCGTCCGCGTCCGGCCCGTTGCGAATGAGCCACTTGCCGCTGTCGGGATAGCGGACGTTTGACGGCAGGCCCAGGGTCGAGAGGAACACCACGCGAGCGACGTCGTCGCCGCGGTTGATCAGCCGGTGCGCGCCCGCCGGGCCGTCCGGAAAGCACACGATGTCGCCCGCCTCGAGCTCATCCTCGCCGCTGGGATGGCGGAGCGTGGGGCCGCCGGTCAGGACCAGGACCCATTCCTCGCGCCCGTACTCGTAGTGATACGGGGCCGATCCCTCGCCGGGATCGAGCTCCACGACCGACGCGCCGAGCCGCTCGGCGCCGAGCGACGGCCCGAGCCTGGCCCGGCGGGACCGAAAGCCCGCGGGCACGTCGGGCGACCAGGCGCTCACCGGCACCGCCAGCGCGTTGACCACCGGCGGGATCGGCGCGTCAGCCGGCTCCCGCACCACCTCCACCCGATCTGACGTGCCCCCGCTCCCCTCGCCGTGCCAGTAGCCGACGGCTCCGGTGCGGGGGAGCATCAGCCGATTCAGGCCGGGCACCGACGTGTCACCGTGCCCGATGCCCACCTTGTCCGAGTCCGGGTAGACGGAGACCGAGGTGTACGGCTCGGAGGAGGATGCCGCCGAGAAGATCACGAACCTGCCCGGCCCGCGCACCGTGTGCGCGCCGAGATGGCCCGAGCGGTAGCAGACGACATCTCCCGGAACGAGGGCTCGTTCCCCGGCCGCCTCACGCACCACCGGCGCACCGGACAGCACGTGGAGCCACTCCTCGATCCCGTGGTGGTAGTGGTAGGGCCAGATCGGCCCGTCGGCGACCGCCTCGTAGACCGCGGCCCCGATCCGGGCGGCGCCGAGCCGCTCCGCGATCGCCGCCCCCGTGTGGCGAAACCCTCGCGGGCGAGCACGTGGTCGAGCTCGCACCGGAGGACGTTCACCTTCCTGAGCCCCATGCCGCGACGGTACCTCGTCCCGGCGGAGGGGGGTGCGCGGGAAACTCGTCTCCCTGCCGAGTTTTACGCCCACCCCCGGGCCGGGGGTGGCCGAGGTGGATAATCATTCGCGTCCCTGCGAACCCCACCCAGGAGGATCGATGTCCCGGCTGATCCGGATGGATGCGAGCGGCCACACCATCTTGGCGGAATGGACGACCGCCGATCCGGCCGAGGTGGAGCGGGCGGTGGCCCAGTTCCGCGCCGAGCTGGAGCGCGGCTACTTCGGCGTCGTCGCCCGTCCCGACGGCACGGCCGAGCAGGTGCGGAAGCTGCCCGTCGATGCCCCGCTGGTGATCATGCGCCGGCCGATCGCCGGAGGCTGAGCCCTGGCCACGCTTCCCCTGGAGGGCGAGCTCCCCGAGCTCGCCTCGGTGTACTGGCGGCCCCGCGTCACGCCGCAGTCGCTGCGGCGCCGCGGCCGGCTGTGGACGCTCACGAGCGCCGCCCATGCCGTGCCCTTCACGGTCGCCGGCGTCCTGCTCATCCTCTTCCTCCCGCTCGCCACTCTGCCCGTGGCGCTCATCCTCCTCGCCCACGCGTGGATCATCCCGGAGCTGTACGCCGCTCGCGGGGCGAACGTCGTGCGCCCTCGGGGACGCCAGGCCGCCCCCGAGGCGGAGCAGCGCTCGCTGCTGCTGCTCGGCGACCTGCTCGACGGCGGTGCCCGGGAGCTCCAGCGCCGCACCGGCCTCTCGCTCCAGCCGGGCCGGCTCGGGACATGGCTCGTGGGCGAGGCGGGCGCCCTGCTCGTCGCCGCGGGCGGTCGCCGGGTGTTCTGCTTCTGCGTGCACGCGAGCGACGGCGAGCTCCCGGCGGGTGACCGGATCGCGCACCTGCTGCTCGCGCTCCGCAGCGACGAGGCCGGCTTCGCCACGCTCGCCAACCTCGCCTTCTCCGGAGCGCCGTGGCGCCTGCGCCGGCGGTTGGCCCCCGACCAGCGCGACGCGCTCGCCGCGGCGGTGGAGAGCGCCCGCGCATGAGGATCACCGGTCCGATCGCCGCGCCGACGGTGCTCGAAGCCTTCGAGCGCGCGATCGCCCCGGCGCGGCACGCCGTCCGCTCCGCGGGTGCTCCGCGGCTGCTCAGCGTGAGCGCCCCGTGGCGCGGGCTCGCCGACCCGACGGCGGTGATCGCCGCCTCCCGCGCCCCTGAGGAGGCGTGGTTCTGCCTGGAGCAGCCCGATCGAGCCGGATCGGCGCTCGCCGCGCTCGGTGTCGCGGTCGAGCTGAAGGACGCGGGACCGCGGCGCTTCGCCGACATCTCCCGGCGGTGGCAGCGGCTGTGCGCCGAGGCGGTCGTCTCGGGGACCGCGGGGCCACCCGGCTCGGGCCTGGCCGCGTTCGGCGGCTTCGCCTTCGCGCCGGACGGGGGCGGCTCCTCGGCCTGGGAGGGCTTCGCCCCCGCCTCGCTCGTCGCTCCCGAGGTGTCGCTGTGCCGGCGCAGCGGCGAGACCTGCGTGACGCTCAACCTGCTCGTCGGACCGGACGACACCGATGAGACGCTCCGCGCGCGGGCGACTCGCCGCCTGCGCTCACTCCGCGAGCGCGAGCTGCCGCTGCTCGATCCCGCGCCCTCCGGGCGCTACCGGGTGCGCAGCGCGATGCCGCCATCGCACTACGAGGACGCCGTTGCGCGAGCCACCGAGCGGATCCGGGACGGCGAGGTCGAGAAGGTCGTGCTCGCGCGGGAGGTGGAGGTGCATGCTCCGGTCGATCACGATCCCGCGGCCGTGCTCGGCGTGCTGCGCGATGCCTTCCCGTCGTGTTTCTCGTTCGCGGTCGGGCGCGGGGAGGCCACCTTCATCGGCGCGAGCCCGGAGCTGCTGATCCGGCGTGACGGTCAGCGTGCGAGCACCGTCGCGCTCGCCGGCTCGACCCGCCGCAGCGCCGATCCCGCCGTCGACGACCACCTCGGCGAGCGGTTGCTGCTCAGCGCGAAGGATCGTGAGGAGAACGCCATCGTCGCGCGGCGCATCGAGCGCGTGCTCGCTCCCCATGCGGTGTGGGTGACCGCCCCGTCCGAGCCGGGACTGATCCGGGTGGCGAACATCCAGCACCTGGCGGCGCCGATCCGGGCCCAGCTGCGCTCGCCGATGGGGGCGATCGAGCTCGCCGGGCTGCTGCACCCGACTCCCGCGGTCGGCGGTGAGCCGCAGGCGCGCGCGCTCGAGCTGATCCCGGCCCTGGAGGGATTCGACCGCGGCTGGTACGCGGGAACGGTCGGCTGGAGCGATCGCTCCGGTGACGGCGAGTTCTGTGTCGCGCTGCGCTGCGCCCTGCTGCGAGGCGCGGTCGCGCGCTGCTACGCCGGCGGCGGCATCATGCGGGACTCCGAGCCGGGGGCCGAGCTCGCCGAGACCGAGATCAAGCTGGGCGCCCTGCTGCCGGTCCTCGCCGGCTGACGTGCCGAGGCTCAGCCCGGCAGCCGCGGGACCCAGTCGGTGATCGCTCCGACGACCGCCTCCACCGCCCGCCCCGCCCGGTAGAGGTCGGGGCGCTCGGAGGGCGCACCGCGCTGCAGCGCCGCCAGCGCGGCGTCGGCGCGGAGATCGACGAGCGTGTTCCAGCCACTCTCCACGGTCTCGACCCACTCGGTGCGGTCCCGCAGCGTGATGCACGGCGTCCCGAGCACGTACGCCTCCTTCTGCAGGCCCCCGGAATCGGTGAGGACGACCCGGGCATGGGCGGCGAGCATGAGCAGATCGAGGTAGCCCACCGGGTCGAGCAGGTGGATGTGGGGCGCCTCGTGCAGCCGCCCGAGGAGCCCACCATCCTGAAGCCGGGCCTGCGTGCGCGGGTGCAGCGGGAGCACGAGCGTGAGCGGCATCGCGCAGAGCAGCTCGACGAGGGCGCTCAGGCGGTCCGGGTCGTCGACGTTGGCGGCCCGGTGGGCGGTGACGAGTGCATAGCCGCCGGGCGCGAGCCCGAGGTCGCCGAGCACCGTCGAGCGCCCCCGAGCCAGCTCCAGGAAGCGCAGCGCCACGTCGGCCATCACGTCGCCGACGAGCACCGACGCAGGCGCCAGGCCCTCCCGGGAGAGGTTCTCCATCGCGACGGGGGTCGAGGCGAGGCACAGGCCACTCGAGTGGTCGGTCAGCACCCGGTTGACCTCCTCGGGCATGGTCCGATCGAACGAGCGCATCCCCGCCTCGACGTGGATCAGCGGAGCGCGGAGATGGGCTGCGGTGAGCGCGGCGGCGAGCGTGCTGTTGGTGTCGCCGTAGACGAGCACCGCCTCTGGGGCGAGCTCCGTCAGAACGGGCCCCAGCTCGGCGAGCATCCGGGCCAGCTGGTCGAGATTGCTCCCGCCTCCGAGCCCCAGCGTCCGGCCCGGCACGGGGATCCCGAGCTCGTCGAAGAAGATCCGGCTCAGCGTGTCGTCGTAGTGCTGGCCGGTATGGACGAGGATCTCCTCGTGGCGCTCGCGGAGCCGGTGCGAGACCGCGGCGGCCTTGATGAACTGCGGCCGGTTGCCGACGACGGTGACGATCCGCATCAGCGCGTCGGAGGTGGGGTCGTCATGGCAGCCCGCTACGCTAGCGCCCCTCGTGGCCGGCAGCTCGGCAGCTCAGACGATGCGCGGCGCGGTGATCGGCCTCGGCATGATCGGCCGCCACCACGCACGGCTGCTGCAGTCCTCCGAGCGCGCCACCTTCGCCGGCGCGGTCGATCCCGGCGGGGACCGGTACCGCTCCGTGCACGACGCCTCGCTCGTGTTCGCCAGCGTGGCCGAGCTGCTCGCCCACGGCAGACCCGACTTCGCGATCGTCGCGGTGCCCACCGAACTTCATCTCCCGGTGGTCGAGGAGCTCGCCGCAGCCGGCGTGGCGGTGCTGATCGAGAAGCCCCTGGCCGCCACCGGCGAGGAGGCGCGGCGGATCCGCGCCAGCTGTGAGCGCGCCGGGATCCCCGCGGCCGTCGGTCACGTGGAGCGCTTCAACCCCGCCCTGCAGGAGCTCCGCCGCAGGCTCCTGGCCGGCCAGATCGGTCGGCCGTTCACGGTCACCACCACCCGCAGCGGTCCGTTTCCCGCCCGGGTCACCGATGTCGGCGTCGTCAAGGACCTCGCGACCCACGACATCGATCTCGTCTCGTGGCTGTCGGGATCGGAGGTCGCGTCCCTCGCCGCCCGTACCCAGCACCTCACCGGCCGCCGGCACGAGGACCTCGTGCTGGTCATCGGCGCGCTGAGCTCCGGCGCCGCCTTCAGCATCGCCGTCGACTGGGTGTCGCCCACAAAGGTGCGACGCACCCGGGTGCTGGGGGAGCGCGGCATGCTCGAGGCCGACACCCTGAGCGCCGACCTGTACTTCTACGCGAACGCCGACGTCGAGGTGGTGTGGCCCGCCTCACAGCAGCTCCGCGGGGTGAGCGAGGGTGACGTGACGCGCTACGCGCTCGTCCGTGACGAGCCGCTCCGCGTCGAGCACGAGCGGTTCCTCGATCTGCTCGCCGGCGACGCGAACGCTCCCGTGGTGAGCCTGGCCGAGGCCACCCGCATCGTCGACGTCGCCGAAGCCGTCCTGCGCAGCGCGCAGAGCGGCGAGAGCGTCGTCGTGGAGAGCTGATGCGGGTCGTCGTCGTCGCGCTGGGAAAGATCGGGCTGCCCCTCGCCGCGCACATCGCACGCGCCGGTCACGAGGTGGTCGGCTGCGACATCGATCCCCGCGTGCTCGAGCGCGTGGGCGCCGGGCAGGAGCCGTTCCCCGGGGAGTCGGGCCTGGCCGAGGCGCTGGCCGAGCTCGTCCCCGCCGGACGCCTGACGGTCACCGCCGACACGCGGGCGGCGGTCGCCCGCGGCGCCGAGTTGGTCATCGCGGTGCCCCCGCTCGTCGTCGACGAGTGGGCACGGCCTGACTTCCGGGTGCTCGACGCGGTCGTCGAGGACATCGGACAGGGACTGCGGGCGGGCACCGTGGTGAGCATCGAGACGACGATCCCGGTGGGCACCTTGCGCGAGCGCGTCGCGCCGCGGCTGGCCGAGCTCTCGGGCCTGCGCTCCGAACAGGAGTTCTACGCCGTCCACAGCCCCGAGCGCGTCTACTCGGGACGGATCTTCCGGGACCTCGACACCTACCCGAAGCTCGTCGGCGGCCTCAGCGAGGCTGGTGAGCGCAGAGCGGTCGAGTGCTACAGCGCCTTCATCACCGCGGAGGTCCGCGCGATGGGCTCCGCCGAGGCCGCCGAGCTGACGAAGCTCGCCGAGACCACGTACCGCGACATCAACATCGCCTTCGCCAACGAGCTCGCCGTCTACGCCGACCGCCTCGGGGTCGACGTCGGCCGCGTGATCGACGGTGCGAACTCGCAGCCGTTCTCGCACATCCACCGGCCCGGGATCGCCGTCGGCGGCCACTGCATCCCGGTGTACCCGCGGTTCCTCCTCGCCGGGGATCCCGGCGCCCGCCTCCCGGCCGAGGCGCGGGCGGTCAACGAGGCGATGCCGGGCTACGCGGTCCAGCGTCTGGCTGACGCGCTCGAGCACGGGCTGGCCGGCGCGACCGTCCTGATCCTCGGCGTGACCTACCGCGGCGGGGTGAAGGAGACCGCGTTCTCCGGCGCGCTCGCGGTGCGCACCGAGCTCCTGCGGCAGGGCGCCGACGTGCTCGCCGCCGATCCGCTCCTCGACGAGGCGGAACTGCGCGGGCTCGGCTTCCGCCCGTGGACGGGCGAGGCGGTGGACGGTGCGATCCTCCAGGCCGACCACGCGGAGTACGCAGAGCTGGCGCCCGGGGCGCTGCCCGGAGTGAGCGTGATCCTCGACGGCCGCGGCATCCTCGACGTCGATCGCTGGCGCGCCGCCGGGATCCGCGTCCTGCGCATCGGCCGCCCCTCCGTGCCCCCGGCCGAGGGACAAAGCGGCAGCTCAGCGCCACATTTGTGAGGTTTCGCCCGGCCCGCTGGCCGGTGGGCTCTTCGGGAACTTTGTCCTCCGGGCCAATGCGGGGTTGAGCTGCACCGCGGATCATCCTGTCCATGACCCGCCAACCACATCCAGTCTCGAAGGTGCTCCTCATCACCGACAGCCGGGAGTCCACGCCGGGATCGGCCGGTAAGCCGATCCGCCGCTTCCGTCTCGCGCGCCTGCGGCTCGACGGTCGGCAGACCCAGGCCGACGCGCGCTACGAGCACCTCAAGCGCACGTTCGACTGAAACCGTCTCGACCGACCCGGTCGAGCGGTACGCTATGGGCATGCAACACGAAATCGAGGCATCGCCCCACCGGACGCCCGTCGTCCGCAAGGCGTTCGCCGGACTGGTGCTGGTGGCCGTCGCCGCGCTGGCCGTCAAGGTGGTCATCGGCATGATCATGGCCGTCTTCTGGGTCGTCGTGGCCGTGGCCGCCGTGGTCGCCGTCCTCTGGGCCCTGAAGACCATCGTCTGGTAGACGGGCCACGGTGAGCAGCGGCGGCAATGAGCTGCTGGTGATCCTGTTCTTCTTCGGCTTGGCCGGAGGGATCGTCGGACGGATCAAGGGGAGCTCGTTCTTCACCTGGTTCCTCGTGTCGTTCTGCATGCCGTTCATCGGGCTGCTCACCGCCGTCCTGTGGCGCTACGACTCCAAGGAGCTCCGTCGTCAGTGCCAGTCATGCGGGCGGGTGGTCAAGCTCCACGACGCCGTCTGCATGAGCTGCGGCGCCGAGCTGGAGTTCCCCGACGTGGCGCTCGCGTCCGAGGCCGCGATGCGCGGCCAGTCCTGACGCCGCCCCGGCGTCCCGGTCTCAGGGCGGCCGCACGCCGCCGCCCAGAGCAACCCTGCGTGAGCCATTAGACTTCGGTCCTCCCGTGCGCACGGGCCTTCGGGCGTGCGCGAGAGTCCTCACCACAGTGAAAGGAGGCGAGCGCCATGCGTGCAGTCGATGCCCTGATGGAATGTTTGAAGGCAGAAGGTGTCGACGTCGTATTCGGGTTGCCCGGCGGCGCGAACCTCCCCACCTACGACGCCTTCTACGACGCCGGGATCCGGCACATCCTGGTCCGCCACGAGGCGGGCGGCGGCCACGCGGCGGAGGGCTATGCGAAGGCGACGGGCAAGGTCGGCGTCTCGCTCGGCACGAGCGGACCCGGCGCCACCAACCTCGTCACGCCGATCTGCGACGCGATGATGGACTCGGTGCCCGTCGTGTTCCTCACCGGCCAGGTGCGCACCGAGCTGCTCGGCACCGACGGCTTCCAGGAGGCGGACACGATCGGCATCACGATGCCGATCGTCAAGCACTCGTTCATGATCCAGCATCCGCTGGAGATCACGCGCTCGATCCACGAGGCGTTCCACCTCGCGCGGACGGGCCGGCCCGGTCCGGTCGTGGTCGACATCCCCCAGGATCTCAGCCGCGCCGACATCCCCTACGAGCCGGTCTCCGACGTGCACCTGCCGGGCTACCAGCCGACGACGGAGGGCAACCAGAAGCAGATCCGGCTCGCCGCGAAGGCCCTGGCCAACGCGCGCCGACCGGTCATCTACGCCGGCGGGGGTGTGATCGCCGCGGACGCGGCGGCGGCGCTCACCGAGTTCGCCACCTGCGATCGCTTCCCCGTGACCTGCACGGTGATGGGCCTGGGCGCGTTCCCGGCGCCGCACGAGCACTGGCTGGGCATGCTCGGCATGCACGGGACCCGGTCCGCCAACTACGCGATGGACGAGGCTGACCTGATCGTGGCGATCGGTGCCCGCTTCGACGACCGGATCACCGGCAAGCTCTCGGAGTTCGCGCCGCGGGCGAAGTTCATCCACATCGACGTGGACCCCGCGGAGATCTCCAAGAACGTCCCGGCTCACATCCCGATCGTCGGGGACGCGGGCAACATCCTGCCGCGGCTCACCGCCGAGTATCGGGCGCTCGGGGCTGACCCGATGCGCCTGGAGGAGTGGTGGAGCCGGATCCGGACCTGGCAGGAGCGCTACCCGCTCGTCTACGAGGATTCCAAGGACTCCGAGATCAAGCCCCAGTTCATGATCGACGCGCTCTACGAGGCGACCGGCGGCGACGCGATCGTCACCAGCGACGTCGGCCAGCACCAGATGTGGGCGGCCCAGCGCTACCACTTCGCCAGGCCGCGCCGGTGGATCAACTCCGGCGGCCTGGGCACGATGGGCTTCGGCCTGCCGGCGGCGATGGGGGCGAAGGTCGGCTGCCCCGACGAGACCGTCGTGTGCGTCGCCGGCGACGGCTCGGTCCAGATGAACATGCAGGAGCTCGCGACGTGCGCCCAGGAGGGCATCGCGATCAAGGTGTTCATCATGAACAACGGCTACCTCGGGATGGTCCGCCAGTGGCAGGAGCTGTTCTGGGACAAGCGCTACAGCCAGGTCGACATGGGCCAGTGGCCGGACTTCGTCAAGCTCGCCGAGGCGTACGGCGCCACCGGGATGCGAATCACCGACAAGGCCGAGCTCGTCGGCGGGATGCGCGAGGCGATCGCGACCGAGGGCCCCGTGCTCGTCGACGTGCGCGTCAGCGCCGAGGAGAACGTCTATCCGATGATTCCCGCCGGCCAAGCCGCGCGGGACATGGTGGGGTGATTCACATGGGCGAACCCGGCACCAAGGACATCATCTCGCTCGACCAGCTCGAGGCGGCGGGCAACCTCCGCACCGGTCGCAAGCACATCCTCTCGATCCTGGTCGAGAACAAGCCCGGCGTGCTCACCCGGATCACCGGCCTGTTCGCCCGCCGCGGCTTCAACATCGACACGCTCGCGGTCGGACCGACCGACGACGAGCGCTACAGCCGGATCACGCTCACCCTGGACGGCGCCGTCCACTCGATCGATCAGGTCACCAAGCAGCTGCACAAGCTCATCAACGTGATCAAGATCCGCGACCTCGAGCCGGCGGAGACGCTGGCGCGCGAGCTGGCGCTGTTCAAGGTGACGGCCGACGGCGCCAACCGCGCGGAGGTGATGCAGATGTGCGACATCTTCCGTGCGCGCGTCGTCGACGTGTCCAAGCGCTCGCTGACGATCGAGATCACCGGCACGACCGACAAGGTCGAGGCCTTCGAGCGGCTCGTGCGGCCCTTCGGCCTGGTCGAGATGGCCCGCACCGGTGAGATCGCGATCGCTCGCGGCCGGGGCGAGACCTAGATTCACGGGGCCGCCGCCGCATGCCCGAATCAGGACGCTAGCCGCCCGGTGCGCGTGGGCATCGACCTGGTCGAGGTCGAGGCGGTGAACCGCGCCCTCGCCGTTCATGGCCGGCGGTATCTCGCGCGCATCCACACCGACGGCGAGCTGGAGGACTGGGGCGCCACACCGGCCCGGCTGGCCGCCGGCTTCGCCGCCAAGGAGGCCGTGTTCAAGCTGCTCGGGCGGGACGACGGTCCGCTGCCGTGGCGCACGGTGGCGCTGCGACGGAGCGCCGGCGGCGGCCCCGAGCTCCGCCTGACCGGGGCGGCCGCGGCGCGGGCTGAGGAGCTCGGGATCGGCGGGATGTCGGTGTCGCTCGCGCGCACGGCGGGCAGCGTGTGCGCCGTGGTCGTCTCGCACGGGGCCGGGAGGTGAGCTCACCCGGGAGCGAGCTTCCCGGCGCCCAGCCGGGAGCGGGACGGCTCCTGCGCCCGGTGCTCGTCCGGATGCTCGAGGGCCGGGTCGGCTCGACGCTGTTGATGCGGCTGCTCGGGACCGCGCGCGAGGTCACCTTCGACCGCGTGTATCCCTATGAGCACAGCTACCTCACGTATCTCGTCCGGCTCACCGGGCAGCTGGCCGGCACGCCCCCGGAGCGCGACGGGATGCTTGATCTCCTGTACGGATCCGGGCCGGGCGTGGGGCCGCTCCCGTTCCCGCCGCCCGAGGGACTCGACACGGCGGAGCTCGCCGCCCATGCCCTGCGTGGGGCGTGGCGCGGCTTCTCCGGCTCCTCGCACCACGACCCCCACGCCCGCTACTACGCCGAGAAGTACTGGGGCGACCCGGCCTCCGTGACCGCTGCGGGCCTCGAGCCCGTGCTGATCGATCTCGTGCGGGATCCGCGTGATGTCATCGCCTCGATCCGCGCCTTCAACGCCAAGACCGGCCGGCAGCGCTTCGGACGCGCGGAGTCCGCCGACGACGGCGAGCACCTGCGGCGACTGGTGCTCGGGATGCGGCTCCGGTTCGCCGAGTTCGCCGCTCCGGCTCCGGATGCGGTGGAGCGGATCGAGCTGCGCTACGAGGAGCTCGTCGGCGATCTGCCGGCGCAGGCGGAGCGGCTCTCGACACTCCTCGGCGTCGAGCTCGACGCCGCGCTGGCCCGGTCAAAGGCCCCGGAGATGGCCGGACATGCCACCTCGCCCACCCCGGAGGGATCGATCGGTCGGTGGCGACAGGATCTCGCTCCGGAAGAGGTGGCGACGATCGAGCGTCGCCTCGGCGGGCACATGGACAGGCTCGGCTACGCACGCTCCGAGGCGGGGGGAACCGTGCCCGCCGGCCCGGCGGCCTAGCCGTCAGCAAGCCGGACCGGGCGATTTGCCCCGCGGGCTGGCGGGTAACTCTGCTTCGCGGCCGGCAGGACAACCACAGGAGGAAATCGTGAATATGAAGCTTCGAGGCCGGCTCGTGCCGGTCGCACTTGTGGTGGGCGCGAGCCTGGCCGGCCCGATCGCGGGCGCACAGGCGAGCAACGCATCGATCGCCCGCACCCTGATCAAGGCCAACCCCCGCATCGCCAAGGATGAGAAGGCCGTCTCCAAGGGGCTCAAGGCCTACAGCCACGGCAAGGTCAAGCCCGCCGTCAAGGCGCTGCGCCACGAGGTCTCCGACATCGACAAGCTCGTGGCCGTGATCAAGCGGGAGAGCCCGTCGAACGCCAGCGGCCGCACCGCCAAGCACGAGATCGATCACGGTCTCGGACTGATCGCCAAGGCGTACGGCCACCTCGCCACGGACATCCGAAAGGCCGGTCCGGGTGGCGTTCCGGCCTCCCAGGTCAACGCCGCCGTGCGCACGGACAAGAAGGGCCAGCGCATCTACAAGGCCGGCGTGAAGAAGCTGAGCCACTCCTGAGCTCCTCGGCGGGGCGCGGCGTGACCGTGCCCCGCCCACCGCTCGCCCCCGCCGGCCGCGCGCCGGCGCGGGCGCCCGCCACGCCCCGACGCGGACGGAGGCTCGCCTCTACCCTTGCGGCGGGCCGGTACACCGAGGCGAGGGCGAGATGAGCGAGGAGATCGAAGTCGAGGTCCGCAAGGTCGTGGGGGAGACCGCACGGCTGCTCGTCGACGTCGAGACGCTGGCGGGGGACGCGGATCTGTTCGCGGCCGGCATGAGCTCCCACGCGAGCGTGACCGTGATGCTCGCCCTGGAGGATCGCTTCGACGTCGAGTTTCCCGACGAGATGCTGACGCGCGCGGTGTTCGGCAGCATCGGCGGCCTCAGCGGCGCGATCGCCGAGCTGCGCGCCGCCTGACGGCGCTCGCGCGCACAGGGCGGCGGTGGCGCGCGCCCGCGGGCCCCCGCCGGGAGGGGGCATAGCGCCAGGAAAGGATGCTCTTGGAGTCAGTTGAGCACTCCCCCGGTGCCTACCTGACTCCAAGAGGGTCCAGCCCACCGGCGTTCGTCCCCGCGGTCGACCGCGGCGGCCGGCTCACCGGGTTCGATATCCCGGCCCACCGCCGTCCCTCCCGCGATCGACCGGGGCGGCCGGCTCACCGGGTTCGATAGCCCAGCCCTCGACCCCCTTGCGCGCGCCAAATCGGAGGCTCGCCGCGGAAACCGGCATCGTCGGACGCGTCGACGGGACCGGCCGCCCGGCGCTCTCGTTCCTCACGCTCACCCGCCGCCCCATGTGGCCGGCAGAACCGTCTAGTTCTGGCGGGAGCGTTCCATCTCGTCGGCCAGCGCCGGATGGCGGTAGGCGCCGGGGGCGCGCAGCGCGGCGATCACCCGCAGCTGGTTCTCGTCGCTCTTGTCGTGGCTCAGCTTCAGCTTGCAGACGAACCGGCTGACGGGGATGCGCAGGCCGACGGTTCCCCGCGCCAGCTGGGCGCCCCACGCGGGATCCAGGTACTGGGGATGCGGCACGTGGCGCTCGAAGTGCTCCACGAGCCGGCCGAGGGTCTCGAGGTTCTCCTCCGGCGAGAGGATCTCCGGGACGCCGTACATGTGCGCCACGCTGAAGTTCCACGTCGGGGCCGGGGTGGTGCCGGGGACGTACCAGCTCGGGCTGACGTAGCCGTGATGGCCCATCGAGATGACGAGGACCTCCCGGTCGGAGAAGGCGTGGATCCTGTCGTCGGGACGGCCGACGTGGGTGAGCAGCGCGAGCGCGTCGGAGCTCTCGTCGACCAGCACCGGATAGTGGGAGGCGACGAGGCCCTCGTCGGTGACGCTGACGAGGGTGCACCACGGGTTCTCGCGGACGATCCGGCGGACGTCGTCGGGATCCTCGCTGGCGTGGACGGGAGTCGGGAGCATCCCGGAAGTGTGGCGCAGCCCGCCGTCAAGCGGATCGCGCGGACGGCGCGCCGCCCAGTGGGCGCTTCAGGCGCTCGGCGAGGCCCTCCTCGGCCTGCTTGCCGGCCCGCTGGAGACCGAGCGAGGCAACCGGGTTGAGGATCCTGCCGGCGCCGGAGACTCCGAGCTCGGCGACGTAGGTGACCTCCGAGCCGCCGCCGGCCCTCGGCTCGACGGTGATCGTGTCGACGGAGCTCACCGAGCCGGTCGACCCCTTCAGCACGACGCGGTGTGGCGCATCGAACTCGACGATCTCGTACTGGAACGTCGTCTCGAGCGGTCCCATCGGCTTGAACACGAGCGTGAAGTTCGTCCCGAGGCCAGGCACCGCGTCGCCGATCCGTTCGGCGCGATCACAGTTGGGGTCCCACTCGGCGGTGTGCTCGAAGGCGGACAGGTAGGCGAACACGGCCTCGGGCGGGTGCTCGCACGTGACGGTTCCGGTATAGGAAGGCATGTTGTTGTACTACCCGTAACAGGTTGTCTCAGACGAGCGCGGCGGCCGCCGCCTCGGCCACCCGAGCGTGCAGGACGCGGTTGGCCACCCGCTCCGTGCGCACCTCGATGATCGTCGTCTCAGGCGCGCCGAGGGCGGAGCCCAGGGCCCCGCGGAGCTCGGCCGGAGAGCCCACGCCGACGAAGCGGCACCCGTACAGGGAGGCGGCATGTCGCAGCTCGATGCCGTGCGGGGTGGCGATGTGCTCCTCGAACGCCGCCCCCTCACCGGCGACGGGGAGGAAGTGGAAGATCCCGCCGCCGTCGTTGTTGACGAGCACGATCGTGATCGCCACCCCGAGCCGCCTCGCCGCGATCAGGCCCCCGATGTCGTGGAGGAGCGCGACGTCACCGATCAGCAGGACGAGCGGGCCGTCGCCGGCGGCGGCCGCGCCGAAGGCACTCGACACGGTGCCGTCGATCCCGTTCGCGCCCCGGTTGGAGAGCACCCGCGGCGGCCGGGCGAGCACGGGCCAGAACTCCTCGACGTCGCGCACCGGCATCGACGCCGCGACGAACACGGTGCCCCCGGCGGGCACCGCCGCGGCGATCTCGGTGGCCACCCTCGGCTCGCTGAGCTCGTCCCCCAGGGTCGTGGCGATCGCCTCGGCCACCCGCGCGTCGGCCCTCCGCCAGCTCGCCAGCCAGTCGGGATCCGGTTCGCTCGTCTCGCCGGCGAGCTCGCCGAGCAGCGCCGACACGGGACCGGGAGCGCGCGCGCCGACGAGCGAGGCCGGGTCCTGCCACACCCCGTCGGGATCGGTGGCGATCTGGGGGGCGTCCAGTCCGGCCAGCCAGGTCCGGAGCGGCTTGGAGGTCGGCAGATCCCCGACGCGGATGACGAGCTCGGGGCGATGCGCCGCGCAGAAGCCGGCATCCCGCAGCAGCAGGTCGTAGTGGGCGATCGCCGCCTCTCCGCGGCGCGCGCCGGACAGCGGGTCCGCCAGCAGGGGCGCTCCGAGCCGCTCGGCGAGGCTGGCGAGCTCGGCCGCCCGGCCGGGCTCGCGCTCGTCCCGGCCGCAGACGATGACCGTGCGTGGGGGACAGCGCAGCGGTGCTTCGGCGACCGGCGCGCCGCGGGCCAGGATGCGCACGTAGGGACGGCCGTCGGCGCGCCCGGTCAGGTCGGGGGGAAGGGGGGAGTCGAGCACGAGCGGCTCGCGCAGGGGCACGTTGAGGTGAACGGGCCCCGGTCGACCCTCCTGCGCGGTGAGGTAGGCGCGGCAGGCGAGCGTGCGCATCCACCGCAGGCGGTCCTCCGTCGCTTCGCTGACGTCGAGCTCGAAGAACCACTTGATCGCATCGCCGTAGAGCTTGAGCTGGTCGATGGTCTGCCCGGCCCCGATGTCACGCAGCTCCGGCGGGCGGTCCGCCGTGAGCACGATCAGCGGCACGCGGGCCTCGCGGGCCTCGATCACGGCCGGGGCGAGGTTCGCGGCGGCGGTGCCGGACGTGCATGTCAGCGCCACCGGCCGGGCGCTCGCCTTGGCGGCGCCGACGGCGAAGAAGCCGGCGCACCGTTCGTCGATGTGTGAGGAGCAGCGGATCCGGGGCTCCCGGGCGAGCGAGAGGATGATCGGCGTGTCCCGCGACCCCGGCGATGTGCAGGCGTGGGTCATCCCGCAGCGGGCGAGCTCGTCGCAGAAGGCGCGGAGGAGGAGATAGGTGTCGGTAGCGGTCATGATGCGCTCCGATGACGCCGGCGCTCGTCCTCCTCCACGGCTTCACGCACACGGGGGCGAGCTGGCAGCCGGTCATCTCGGGGCTGCCGGAACGCTACCGGGCGCTCGCCCCGGACCTCCGCGGCCACGGCAGCGCGTCGGCTCGCCGGCCGGTGACGCTCGAGGCGGTGCTGGAGGACCTCGACGCCGTGATCGCCGCCGCGCAGGAGCACACGCCGCCCGGGGAGCCTCCGCCGACTCTCGTCGGCTACTCCATGGGCGGGCGGATCGCCCTGCACGCCGCGCTGCGCTTCGGCGACCGCCTCGGCGCGCTGGTGCTCATCGGTGCCAGCCCGGGGCTCGAGGAGTCCCGGGAGCGCGACGAGCGGCGAGCCTCCGACGAGCGGCTCGCCGCGGAGATCGAGCTGATGACGATCGAGGCGTTCGCCGAGCGGTGGGCCCGGACGCCAGTGCTCGCCGGGCAGCCCCAGGCCGTGCTCGCGGCGGCGCATGCCGACCGGCTGCGCAACACGCCCGACGGGCTCTCGGCGGCCCTCCGTGGCCTCGGCACCGGGACGCTGCCCTCGCTGTGGGCGCGGCTGCCCGAGATCACCCTGCCCGTGACGCTCGTCGTGGGCGAGCGCGACGAGAAGTTCCTGACGCTCGGCGAGCGGATGGCGCGCCGGCTCCCACGGGCGCACCGACACGTCGTCGCCGGCGCCGGGCACGCCGTCCACCTCGAGCGGCCCGCGGCCCTCGCCGCGCTGCTCGCTCAGTCGTAGCGCGCCACGATCTCCGACTGCAGGTAGCGGTCCATCGCCACCACGCCGGCGTGGTCGCCGGCCCGCCCGACGACGGCGAACAGGTACGTCCTGGTGCCGTGGCGCGAGTCGAGCTCGTGGCCGATCGGCCAGTGCACCACGACGCTCTCGACGCCGGGCTGGGCGCCCAGCGCCTCGAGGCCCTGAAGGCCGGCGAGGCGCCGAACCCCCGGCGGCGGCTGGTAGAAGAAGCGATAGGCGACCCCGTCGGTGGCCGGCATCTCCGGCACCTCGGCGGCATGTCCGAGCGCGGCGCGGAGACTGAGGCCGATGAGGTCAAGCCCCGTGGTGAGCCGGAGCATGTCCGGGACGCCACCCCCGATCCGGCCGTTGATCTCGATCACGCGCGGCCCCTCGCTCGTGAGCTTGATCTCCGTGTGCATCGCGCCGGTATGGACCCCGAGTCCCGTGAGCGCGGCGGTGGCGGTCTCAAGCACGGTGGCGGTCTGCGGCGGCGACAGCGTCGAGGGGATGAAGAAGCCGGTCTCGCGCATCGGCACGACGAGGGGGAAGCGGCCCGTGGTGGCGAGATGGATCGGCCGCCCCGCCACGACGAGGCTCTCGACCGACACGTAGTTGGCGGCGAAGCCGTCGAGCAGGCGGGGGCCATCGCTGAGGTACTGCTCCAGGATGCGCTCCTCCAGGGGCTCGTCGGCGAGCGAGGCCAGCACCGTCCCGAGCGCGGCGTGGTCCTCCACCACGAAGGTGTGGAAGCTGCCGGAGGCGCGACGGGGCTTGAGCACGGCCGGGAACGGGAACCGTGCGGCACGCTCGAGCGCCGCCGCCGGCTCCAGACCGGCGGGGAGGGCCAACACGGTGGGGGTCGGGAGGCCGGCCGCCCGCAGCGCCTCGCGCTGGTGGAGCTTGTCCTCGAGCGCCCGCGCGACCTCGGGCCGGTGGAACGGGAGCCCGAGCTCGGCCGCGATCAGGGCGAGCCGCTCCATGTCGGTGTCGTAGAAGGTCGCGAGGCCCTGCGGGGCGTGCTCGGCGAGCGCCGCCGCCGCCTGGGCGGGGGTGAGGCCGCCGGCGTCGACGACGGCCCCGGACCGTCGCAGCAGGGGCATCGTGGCGATCACGGAGGGATCGCTCCCGTCGACGAGCCACACGATCTCGCACCATCCGCGCGCCGCGCTGCGTAGCGAGAGGAGATCAAGCGAGCGATGCCCGTAGGCGATCGCGACGCGGTTGCCCTCAGCTGGGATCATGCCTGCAGATGCTCACGCACCGTGCCGGCACCGAGGCCCCCTTCCGGGTCGCCCTGGTCAACAACATGCCCGACTCCGCCTTCGTCGACACCGAGGAGCAGTTCCGGCGCGCGGTCAGCGCCGTCGCCGACCCGCCCCGTCTCGACCTGCACACGATCACCGAGATCCCGCGCTCCGACGCGGTGATGGCGGTGATCGAGGAGCGGTACGACGGTCTGGAGGCGTTGTGGGCGGATCCGCCGGATGCGCTCATCATCACCGGCACCGAGCCGGCGCAGGCCCAGCTTCCCTACGAGCCGTACTGGCCCTACCTGGCCCGGCTGCTCGAGTGGGCCGCCGACGCGGTCCCCACGGCGATCCTCTCGTGCCTGGCCGCGCACGCGAGCATCCTACTGTTCGACGGCATCGACCGGGCGCCGCGCGCGACCAAGCTCACCGGCGTCTACCGGGGGCGGGTGAGCGACCCCCAGCACCCGCTGGCGCGGGGCCTGGCCGAGTCGGTGCCGGTGCCGCACTCGCGCCTCAACGACGTCGACGAGACGCGGCTGCGGGAGGCCGGCTACGAGATCGTGGTGGGGGAGGGCGAAGACCGCGTCGGGTGGTCGATCGCGGCCCGTCGATCGCGCCGGTGCCTGTTCGTGCTCTGCCAGGGCCATCCCGAGTACAGCGCCGTGAGCCTGCTGCGCGAATACCGCCGCGACGTCCGCCGCAGCGTGTTCGGACGCGGCGGCGTCTCCTATCCGCCGATCCCCCACGGCTATCTCGGGCCCGAGTCGACAGCCCGGCTGCAGGCGTTCGCCGCCCGGGCGGCGCGGGGGGGCGAGGAACCCCGGGAGCTGTTCGCGGAGTTTCCCTACGACGAGGTGGCGAGCACCCTGAAGCGGACGTGGGCCGACGCGTCCACCGCCTTCTACGCCAACTGGCTCGAGCTCGCCCGCCTCGCCCCCCGGGTCGTCTGAAGAGTCATGCGCGACGAGACAGTGGCCATCCACGGCGGCTACGCGGGGGACGCCACCCGAGCGGTCGCGGTGCCGATCTACCAGACCGTCGCCCATGAGTTCGAGGACGCCCGCCAGGCCGGCGCGATCATGGACCTCGAGGAGCCGGGGTTCCACTACAACCGCATCAACAACCCCACCGTCGATGTCCTGGAGCAGCGGCTGGCCGCACTCGAGGAGGGGACGGCGGCGATGGCCTGCAGCTCCGGGATGGCGGCGGTCAGCTACGCGATCCTCAACCTGGCGGGGACCGGGGACAACATCGTCAGCGCCCCGCAGCTGTACGGCGCCACGTACACGTACTTCGCCCACGTGCTCCCGCGGCAGGGGATCGAGGTGCGCTTCCCGCGGGAGGAGTCGCCGGAGGCGATCGCCGACCTGATCGACGGGCGCACGAAGGCGGTGTTCTGCGAGAGCGTCGGCAATCCCGCCGGCAACGTGATCGACCTCGCCGCGGTCGTCGCCGTCGCGCACGAGCGCGGCGTGCCGGTGATCGTCGACAACACCGTGCCGACGCCGCTCATGCTCAAGCCGATCGCATACGGCGCCGACGTCGTCGTCCACTCGCTGACGAAGTTCATCGGCGGCCACGGCACGACCCTCGGCGGGATCATCATCGACGCCGGGACGTTCCCGTGGGCGGAGCAGGATGAGCGCTTCGCGGCCTTCAGCGCCCCCGAGCCCGCCTTCCACGGCGTCCGCTACGCGATCGACTTCCCGGACACGGCATTCGTCACGCGTGCTCGCACGATCGGGCTGCGCAACACGGGGAGCTCGCTGTCGCCGTTCAACGCGTTCCTGCACCTCCAGGGCCTGGAGACGCTCGCCGTGCGCCTGCCCCGCCACGAGGCGAACGCGCGCACCGTGGCCGCGCATCTGGCCGCCGCGCCGCAGGTGGCCTGGGTGAGCTTCCTCGGCTTTCCCGACAACCCCTACTACGCGCTCGCGCAACGCTACCTCGGCGGGCGCGTCCCCTCGATCATCACCTTCGGGGTCCGCGGCGGCTATGACGCCGGAATCCGCGCCTTCAACCGCGTCAGGTTGTTCAAGCGCCTGCTCAACATGGGCGACGCCAAGTCGCTGATCGCCCATCCGGCGTCGACCACCCACCGCCAGCTCCGCCCCGCCGATCTGGAGCTCGCCCGCATCACCCCGGACATGCTCCGGCTGTCGATCGGCCTCGAGCATCCGGACGACCTGATCGAGGATCTCGACTTCGCGCTGAGCTGAGCTGAGCGGGGCGCGAGGCGACGGCCGGCGAACCGTGGTGACTCAGCCGAGGATCGCCTCGACGGAGGCGCCGATGTCCTCGAAGGCGCGGATCCGGGAGCGCGGCGAGGGGATGTAGTGGGTGAAGTGGCGGACCCCCTCGGTGAGGACGCCGAACATCCAGATCCGCTCCTGGGGGAGGCCGTCGAGGTCGATCGGGTGCCCCTCCAGCGTGAGGTCGACGCTGCCCACGGTGACCGACCCGTAGCGGAACTGGCTGACCCGCCCGCGGGCGTAGAGCGCCCGCAGCAGCTGTGAGGCCGACCCATCGAGCCGTGGCTCCTCCAGGTGGCCGCGGATCACGACGTCGACATCGTCGGAGTGACCGTGCCTCAGCAGGGTCGAGCTGATTCGCGTCCGGGTTCGCGAGCCGGGAACGTGGCCGAGGGCGGGGGCCGGCCCGTACGGGAGGTGCAGGATGCCGGCATGGATCAGCGCGAGCATCTGCTGGGAGCGGATCGCCGGCGGGCCGGCGACGAGCCGGTTGATGCGCGAGCGGATGTCGGCGTGGAAGTCGAGATAGGACTCCAGCGACGGCCCTCCGTACTCGATCACCGAGCGGATCGGGTCTCGGAAGATCCGGAACACCTCGGCGGCGGCCTTGACCGGGCTCGCCCCGTTCGGCACCTGGGCCTCACGCAGGTCGGTGGCCAGCGCGTCGTAGACGGCCTGCTCGTAATCGGCGGCCGACTCGTACCGCGTCTGGTGGCCGAAGAACAGGCCCTCCGCGTCGAAGGCGCCGTAGCGCTCGGCCATCCGGCTGCGCTCGTCCTCGAAGCGGCCCTCCGCCCACGCGCTCCGGAGCGCCTCGCGGACCCGACCGGCCTCGTCCGCCGACGCCGCCGTCTCGGCTGCCTGGGCGTAGTAGCGCACGTACATCTCGGCGAACAGGAGCGGCAGCAACCCCGACCTGACATCGATGCCGCGGTCGGTGCCCTGGGCACTGCCGCGCAGGGCGAGGAGCGCCTCCGGCGTGCAGATGGTCGGCTCGTAGAACCCGGCGAGGTCGCTGCCGGTGACCGATTTCGCGGTGTAGGGGAGACCGCTGCGCGAGTACATGTGGATGCGCGGCTCCCGCCCGCTCGGGACGTAGCGCAGCAGCTCGGCGCCGTCGGGGAGAAAGCGCCCCCCGCGCCCCTCGGTGAGGGCGATCAGGACGTCGATCCCCACCAGGCCGAGCCCGCTGATCGCCACCGTCTGCCCTGCCTCGACGGTCTCGACATAGCTCGACACCGGGTAGGCGGCTCGTTGGGGGGGATGTGACGCCCGGCCGGCGCTCTCCTCGTTGGCGGTGTGTCCGGAGGTGACGATGACGTGATCGGCCTCGACGGTCCCGCCCTGCTCCAGCACGACCGACTCGCCGCCGGGAGCGGGCACGATGTCGACCGCCGAGGTAGCGTGGTGGACGATCTCGATGTCCCGTGGGGCGCCCGCCACGAGCGCGCGGTAGAACCATTGCAGGTACTCGCCCATCACCCGCCGGGGAAGGAAGTGGTGGCGCTCGACCGGATCTCCTTCGGGGTCGCGCACGAGGCGCCCACCGCGCCAGCGGTAGCCCTCGGCGGACACCCACTCGTACAGGCCGAGCCCGTAGGACGGCCGCTCGCCGTCGGGCGTGAACGGGAACAGCGACAGCTGCCCGCACGGGTTGTTGAGCAGCAGGTAGTCGGGTTGCTCGACGTCGTAGACGCCGGACCCCGGGGTGCGCGGCTCGATCACGTCGACCCGCAGCGGTGGCAGGCCCGAGCGCGTCCGGGCGGTGCTCACCACACGCTCCAGCGCGCAGACGCCCCACGGGCCGAGTCCGACGATCGCGATCCGCAGCATCGCTACCACGAGATATCAGTACCAGGTGTCAAGCCCGTCGCCGAGCCCGGCGCCCCGCGGGGGCGCGATGCGGCCGTGCCGGGCCGGCAGCGGATCGGGGCGATCGGCGAACAGAGCGAGCGTGGCCAGCCCGCTCGCCCACTCGGGAGCGAGGGCGGCGCCCGCGTGGAGGGCGGCGGCGATCCCCAGCGGCCCGTCGAAGGTGGAGGCGAGGAACACCTCGTAGCCGAGCGCCCGAGCTTGGGCGGCCGTGTCCAGCACACCGGTGATCCCGCCGCAGCGAGTGACCTTCAGGCAGATGGCGTGGCAGCGCCGGGCGGCGAGCGTGCCGGGATCGGTGGCGCTCTCGTCGATCGCCACGGGAACCGATGATGCCGCTGCCACGCGCGCGATCGCCTCGGGACCGTGGCAGGGCTCCTCGCAGCACTCGATCCCGCTGGGGGCGAGGACTCCGAGCCACCGCGCCGCCTCCGCCTCGCTCCACGCCCCGTTGGCGTCGAGCCGGATCGCCATTCCGGGGCCGGCGGCCGCGCGGACCGCGGCCACGCGGCCGGCGTCGTCGCCGATGCCCACCTTCAGCTTCACGGTGGCGAAGCCGCGGTCGCGCGCCCAGGCCGCCTCCGTCGCCGCGCCGGCGCGATCGGCCGCGGCGATCGTCCAGTTGACCGCCAGCGATCGCGGCGACGCGGCGTCGAGCAGCCGCCAGACGGGGGTTTCGGTGAGCCGGCCGGCCAGGTCCCACAGGGCGAGGTCGATTGCCGCGAGCGCCTGGGGCAGCACGGCACGGCTGGCGCACTCGGCGAGGAGCTCGCGACGCGCCGTCGGGTCAGCCGCGTCGGCGGCGCACGACGTTCGCAGGATCGGGCGGCAGTCGACCAGGGCGGCGAGAACGTCGTCGACACGCACGCCGTCGTAACTCTCGAGCGGGGCCGCCTCGCCGTATCCGACCGCGTCGTCTCCGTCCCGCAGCGCGACGAGCAGCAGCTCCCGGGTCCCCACCGTCCCGTGGGCGGCACGGACCGGATCGCGCATCGCCACCGCGACGCGACGCGCGGCGAGCCTCACCGGCTCAGCAGGAGGCCGGCCGACAGCAGCACGCAGAAGGCCAGCTGCAGCATGCCGGTCCGGGCGAGCGCCTCGTTCAGCGACGGCCCGTCGGTGTGGTTGCGCACGAGCCTCACGACGCGGGCGGCGAGCGGCAGGGTGAGCCACGGGAGGAGCAGCCACGGCGACAAGGGCCCGAACAGCCAGCTGATCGGCGCGAGCACGTAGGCCCCGTACACCATAACGACGAACAGCGTCCGGGTGCGCTCGCGTCCCAGCCGCACGGCGAGGGTGCGCTTCCCGGCGCGGTGATCGGTGTCGAGGTCACGGACGTTGTTGACGACCAGGATCCCGGAGGCGAGCAGACCGACCGGCACGGCGAGCGCGAACGCCTCCCAGGTGAGATGCGTCGTCTGGACGAAGAACGACCCCGCCACGGCGACGATGCCGAAGAAGGTGAACACGAACACCTCGCCGAGGCCCTCGTAACCGTATGGACGCGGGCCGCCGGTGTAGAGCACACCGGCGAGGATCGACGCGGTTCCCACGAGCAGCAGCTCCCAGCCGGCCACGACGATCAGGTAGATGCCGAACAGGACGGCGAGGGCGAACGTCAGGTAGGTGGCGATGAGCACCTGCCGGGGCGGGACGAGGCCGCCCGCGGTGACGCGGACCGGGCCGAGCCGGTCCTCCGTGTCGGCGCCCCGGCGGGCGTCGGAGTAGTCGTTCGACAGGTTCGTCCCCACCTGGATGCACAGCGCGCTGAGCAGCGCGGCGACGAAGCGCAGTGGATGGAAGATGTGGGCGAACCCGGCGAGCGCCGTACCGACGAGCACCGGCGCGATCGCCGCGGGCAGCGTGCGGGGCCGCGCCGCCATCAGCCAGATCCGCATCCCGTTCGCCGCGGGTGTCCGGCGGGCGTCCTCGACGGCCACGACTACGCCCGGCGCGGGAACTGGGAGAAGTCGGGGCGGCGCTTCTCCAGGTACGCCTGACGGCCCTCGGCGGCCTCCTCGCTCATGTAGAAGAGCAGGTTGGCGTCATGGGCGAGCTGCTGGATCCCGGCGAGCCCGTCCTCCTCGGCATGGAAAGACGCCTTGAGCAGCCGCAGCGCAAAGGGGGACAGGGCGAGCATCTCGCGGCACCACGCGACGGTCTCCTCCTCGAGGCGCTCCAGCGGCACGACGGCGTTGACGAGCCCCATCTCCAGCGCCTGCTGCGCGTCGTACTGACGGCACAGGAACCAGATCTCCTTCGCCTTCTTGGGCCCCACGAGCCGGGACAGGACGCTCGCCCCGAAGCCGCCGTCGAAGGAGCCCACCTTCGGTCCGGTCTGTCCGAAGCGGGCGTTGTCCGCGGCGATGGTGAGGTCGCAGATCACGTGGAGCACGTGCCCTCCGCCGATCGCGTAGCCGGCCACCATGGCGACGATCGGCTTCGGCATCCGCCGCATCTGGACGTGCAGATCGGTGACGTGGAAGCGGCCGACGGCGTGCTGCTGGCCGGCCTCTGCGGGGTCGGCCCCGGCGACGTAGCCGCCGCGGTCGCCGCGCACGCGCTGGTCGCCGCCGGAGCAGAACGCCTTGGTCCCCTCCCCGGTGAGGATGACGACGCCGACGGACTCGTCCTCACGCGCGCGCTCGAAGGCGTCGATGAGCTCGATCACCGTCTCGGGGCGGAAGGCGTTGCGAACCTCGGGTCGAGCGATCGTGATCTTGGCGATCCCGGCGTCATCGCCGGCGGCGAGCTCGTAGCGGATGTCGCGGTAATCGGCGGCCGATCGCCACGTGACAGACACGCGTCCTCCTGGGTAGGGAACAGGAAATGGTGCGGTATGCGTGGGATTCGCGAGGCTATCGTGTGCACGGCAATGACGCGCACGGGGATCGGCCGAGGGCGTAAGGTGTCTCGCGTGTGGGAGGCTCGCCGTGCTGGGCGCGGCCGCAAGGGACTGCTCGCCGGCCTGCCATCGCAGCTGCCGGCGCTCGTCGCCGTCCTGATCGGGCTGGCGGGATGCGGCAGCGGAACTCACGCCGTGGGAACCGTCACCTCGCAGCTCACACCGAACGTCGGGCTGCCCGCGGTGCAGGCGCCGAAGCCGTTCTCGGTGTACTGGGGAGCGCGCATCGGCCGCCAGCTCACCGGCGCGCAGGCGCCGTGGGCGCCCGCCGGGGTCTCGCGACTGGGGGCGATGGTGGGGAAGCCGCTGTCCCTCGTGCACTTCGAGGCGCCGTTTGAACATTGCCGGAGCACCTGCGTGCCCTACCCGTTTCCCGCCACCCCGGTGCGGACGATCCGCCGGCAGGGGGCGATTCCGTTCTTCTCCTGGGGCTCGCAGTCGATCCCCAATCGTGCGACGGAGCCGGCCTTCTCGCTCGCGCAGGTGATCGCCGGGCGTTACGACGATTACATCCGTACCTGGGCCGAAAAGGCCAAGCGCTTCGGCAAGCCGTTCTTCCTGCGCTTCGACTGGGACATGAACAGCCGCTGGGCGCCCTGGGGGTCGGGGGTCAACGGCAACCGCCCGGGCGAGTTCGTGAAGGCCTGGCGTCACGTGCACGACATCTTCACCGCAGTGGGGGCGACGAATGCGACGTGGGTGTGGTGCCCGAGCGCGAGCGATGGATCGACCGTCGCGCAGCTGAAGGCCCTGTACCCGGGAAACCGATACGTCGACTGGACCTGCCTCGACGGCTACAACTGGGGATCGAATCCCCACGGGGGGACAGGTCAGTGGATGAGCTTCGAGGCGCTGTTCCGCCCCACCTACGACGAGATCGTCGACCACGTGGCGCCGATGAAGCCGATGGTCCTCGGCGAGGTGGGGTGCAGCGAGGACGGCGGCTCCAAACCTGCCTGGATCGCTGACATGCTCACCGAGATCCCCACGATCTTCCCGCGCATCCACGGCGTGATCTGGTCGGAGTACGACAACGCCGGCGGCGACTGGCCGATCGAGACCACACCCGCCTCGACTGCCGCGTTCGCGCAGGGGATCGATGCGCCGGCCTATGCGGGCAACGCGTTCGGGGGGATCACGCAGACCCCGATCCCACCCCCGCGCCGGTCCTCATAGACGAACCAAGGAGACGGACCACTAGCTCGCCAGCGATCGCTCGAGCGCCTCGTCGAGCCGGTTGTGGACGTGGCGTTGGAGGGCCGCGGTGCGGAACGTGTGGTCGTTGCCCGGGATCAGCTCGACGCGGAGGTTCGGCCAGCGCCCGAGCGCCGCCATGAGGCCGTCACGCGTGAGGTCGGCGAGCAGCGGCTCGTCGCGGGAGAACTGCAGCAGGAGCTCGACGTCACGCTCGCGGAGCCCGTCGAGCAACGCCTCGGCCTCCCGGCGCCGTGCCCGTCTCCGGACCGCGCGGGGCACCGTGCGCAGGGCGCCGAGCGCCAGTCGGACGGCCGAGATCTCGACGCTCTGGCGCCGGCGGATGAGCACGCGTGCCCGATCGATCTCCCGCTCGTCGACGAGCTCGTCGGTCATGTGGAACGCCCACAGGTTGATCGGCAGCGCCGCCACCACGCGCTCGTCGGCCACGGCCGCGCGGAACGCCCAATAGGCACCGGAGCAGAGGCCGCCGAGCACGAAGCGGGGGGGAAGGCCGAGCGCCTCCAGGCGGTCGAGGGTCATCAGCGTCTGATCGAGCAGCTCGTCGTCGTAGAAGGCGCGCTCGCGCGCATAGGCGCCTTCGTCGCCGTCGGCGTCCCCCAACCCCCGGAGATCGATACGCAGGCTCGGGACGCCGCGCACCGCCCACCGGCGCGCCAGCTCGACCCACATCCGGTTGGGCCCGATGCGTCGGATCCCCCCGGCGTTCGAGAACACGCCACACAGCGGTCGCGCCGGTGTCGCCGTCGGCTCGCACAGCACGCCGAACACGCGCCGGCCGGCGAGCTCGAAGTGCAGCGGCGTTTCCCGCAGGCCGGGCAGCTCGAGCCGCGGGCGCTCGGGCCAGGCTGGGCGTCCGCGCACCGCGGCGAACGGCTCCGCACTCGACGACCCGGGAGCGGCCGACGGCTCGGCGAGCCAGTCGATCGACCGCGTGATGACGGCGCGTGGCGCCTCGGCGACGCGTGGGTCCTCCATCATCGGCCCGTAGCCGGCGCCACCACCGATCGTCACCTCGGCTCCCGAGCGCTCCAGGTGGGATCGCAGGCGCGGATCCGGCTCGAGCGATTCTCGGCCGAGCATGAGGATGCGCCGCCCCGTCGCGCCGGGGAGCTCGCACGCCGTGAGATCGAGGCGCTCGAGCGCCGCCACCGTCTCGGCGCTGATCGCGAAGCCCGCGGCGAAAAGGCCGTCCCGGGGGTCATCCTCGTCCGCCTCCGCCTGCAGCCGCGTGAACGCCCTCAGCTCGCGGACGAGCGCACGCCCGCGGGCCGTGACCGCCCACAGGATGAAGTCGTCGATCGCCGCTCCGCTCGCCGCCGCGCTCACCGCGAGCAGGCCGCCGAGCCCGATTCCGATCGCGCACACGCGGGGGCAGCCCCGCGCGCGTAGCCACTCGGCCCCGCAGCTCACCGCATCGATCCAGGCACCAAGCCGCTCGCGGTCGGCGGGGGTGCCGGCGCTGTCGCCGGTGCCCGGGAGATCGATGCGCAGCGCGAGGTGACCGGCGCCGGCGAGCGCCTCCGCCCACGTGCGCCGGCTGCGATAGGAGCACACGTCATCCCATCCGAACGGCGGGCAGAAGAGCACGCCGGTGGAATGCCGTGCGCCGGACGGTTCGTGGGAGAGCGCGAACACCGTGTCCGAGGCGAGCGCCAGATAGAAACCACGAACCGTGCTCACGAACCCGAGCCGGGCATGGCGCCGAGGCGGCGGCGCGCGCTGCGTGCCGTCACGGCCACAGCTCCCGGCGCACGTCCGGCGGCCATGCGTCCGGGTCCAGGCCATGGGTGTGCAGGAGGGCGAGCACGATCCGCTCGTGCCCGAAGCCGAGACAGGCGGTGTGGGCTCTGCCCCCGCCGGCCAGCTCGATCCCGTACGTGCTCGCGAAATGGTCGCCGTGCTGATTGAACGAGGCCACGGCCGTGGGCTCGTCGCCGCCGAGTGGGACAACGAGCTCCAGCTTCAGCCGCTGTTCGCGCTGGCTGCGGGCGAGCAGTCGCCCACGGCGACCGAAGAACGGGTCGCTGGCCTCGCCGAGCTCCACGGGAAGGCCGAGTCCGCCGAGGAGGTCGAGCCCCCGTTCAGCCCACTCGTCACGCCACGCGCTGACGACCCCGGGCTCACCGATCCGCACCAGCTCGTGCTGGTGGAACATCTGGCGGCGCGCTGGATCCTCCGAGGGTTCGTGGCGGAACACCCACGCGCCGCCGGCGTCGATGAACACCCCGCCGGGGGGCAGCCGGCCGCGCGCCGCGATGGCCGGATAGACGGGATAGCAGGCGGCCGGCATGAGCACGAGCTCGGTCATCTCCTGGAACTCGCTCCAGTCCTCGTGCCTGCCTGCGCGCTCGCTCTGCTCGGCGGCCTCGGCCTCGTTCCCGGTGAACGCGAACACGGTGCCGGCCAGGTGGGGGAACGACTCCAGGTAGCCGCTGCCTTCGAGCTGACGGCGCGGGAGCAGAGGAGGGAAGCGCAGCGGCTCGGCCCCGAGAGCAGCGGCCGTGCGACTGAGCAGGCCGTCGAGGCTCATTCGGACATCCTCGAAGCGCGATCCGTGCCCGTAGACGCCGGCCACGCCGCTGGCCAGCAGCAACCCGGCGGCGAGCAGCCGCTCGAGGAAGTCCGCCTGCTCGGCGGTGGCGGGTCGCACGGCAGCCATCAGCGTCCGCGGGCGATCTTAGCCGCCGCGCCTGGGCCACCCGCGAGGGCTAAGCGGCGACGAGCTCGGCGTTCTCGCCGACGACGCGGTAGGCGGTAGCGCCTGCCGCCGTCTCGATCTCGACGAAGGAGATCTCGGCGCCCACGGCGTCCCTCGCCGTGCCTCGGCGCGGACGCTCTTCGAGCATCGTCCTCAGCACGCGCTTGCCGTCGCGGAACACGTTGAGATTGGACTTCCCGGCGATCCGCCGCAGCTCGACGCTCGGGACCTCGTGGATGTCGAGCCCCGCCTTGGCGGCGTTCAGGACGAGCTGGGTCTCGATCTCGAAGCCGTCGGCGGTGAGAGCGAGGGCGTCCAGGTGGCGGCGCCAGAACGCGCAGTATCCGTAGCAGAGGTCGGTGTAGCGGGCGCCGTACAGCCGGTTGGCCAGCGCCACGAAGGCGCGGTTGCCGGCGGCGCGCAGGCGGGTGAAGTCCTCCGATCCGCCCCCGGGCATGTGGCGCGACCCCTTGACGAAATCCGCCCCGTCGTCGAGGGCGGTGACGAAGCGCTCCATCTCACGGGGGTCGGTGCTGCCATCGGCGTCGATCATCACGACGATCTCGCCCCGGGCGGCGGCGAAGCCGGCGCGCAGGGCGGCACCCTTGCCTCGGGCCAGCTGGTGGACCACGACGATGTCGGGGAACACCGAGCGCACGAACTCCTCGGTCCCGTCGGTCGAGAGCCCGTCGACGAGGATCACCTCAGACACCCACGCCGGAATGTGCTCGAGCACCCAGCCGATGCTCTCGGCTTCGTTGAGCGCCGGCACGATCACGCTGACCGTCGGCCAGCGCCGCGTCTGGGAGACGAGCCGCAGCGGCGGCGGCGCGGATCTGCGCCGTGGCATGCCAACTTCGGCGCCGAACGTATCCGTCGCGGTACGTATCGACCCGGGTCGGGTCGAGAGATGAGGCATTTCCCTGCCGATCTGTGAGTTGTTTGCCGTCGAGCCGCCAGTGGTATTGACGCGAGACCCCTGCCTCGATGCCATTGGCGTTGCCGTCTCGTTCGACGGCTTCTCCAATATACCGGATTCCCCGCCTGAGGTTGCGCAAAACCTCCATTTGGCGCGAGTTTCCGCCGCGTGCTCGCGCTGACAGGTTAGGCCCTGAAAGCACTCGAAAACCTGCAATCCGGAGCGACTGTGGCGCCTGATCTCCCGTAAATCCGGGAATAGCGGGATTTCCCCCGCGGCCTCATGCCTCCGCCCTTGAGCGAACGATCTCGTTCAAAAATAAAATTAGGTTAAACGAGGTTCTGAAGCGTCGCGGTCTAGATTCTCGCGCACCGATGCCGGACCGCGCCAGCCTTCATCTCCCCGCGCCAGCCTCCCCGCGGGCCCTCGAAATGGGCGCCCGCGGGCCGCTGGGTCGTTCCGGGATCACGCCGCTGGCCGGCGTCGCCCTGATCGCCGCCATGGGTCTCGGCCTGTGCTGCCTGGCTGACGACCTCTCACGAGCCACGCTCGCCCCCTCACCGTGGATCTACTGGGCCGGCGTGGCGGCGATCACGGCGCCGATCGTCTTCCGCCTGACGGCGATGGAGGCCAGGACGGGCGAGCGCATCGCGCTTGTCTGCATGCTCGGCCTCGGCCTCTACGTGGTGAAGCTGATGCGCGACCCGTTCGTGTTCACGCTCTCTGACGAGTTCCCGCACGCGTACAACGTTCAGCAGATCCTCCGCCACCACCGTCTGTTCACGCCCAATCCGCTGCTGCCCATCACGCCCGACTTCCCGGGCCTGGAGGGGGCGACGTCGGCCGTGGCGATGCTCACCGGGATGTCGAGCTTCGGCGCCGGCATCATCCTCATCGGTGCCGCGCGCATCACTCTGATGCTCGGGCTGTTCGTGCTGTTCGCGGCGATCAGCCGCTCGTCACGGGTGGCGGGCCTTGGCGCCGCTGCCTACGCGGGCAACAGCAACTTCCTCCTCTGGGGAGCCCAGTTCGCCTACGAGTCGCTCGCCCTCCCGCTCCTCGTGGTTCTGCTCGCCTGCCTGGCCGAGCGCTACCGCGCGCGGTACACGGACATGCGCGCGTGGTCGATTCCGGCGACGCTCGTCATTCTCGCCATCGTCCCCACCCACCACCTGACGTCGTACCTGATGGCGCTCGTGCTCGTTGTCATCGCCGTCACCGCGGCGCGGATCGAGCGTGGCCCGCGGCCCAGGACACCCTGGGTGTGGCCGTTCGCGGCCCTCGCCGTCGTCCTCGCCCTGTTGTGGCTCGCCTTCGTGGCCAGCGGCACGATCGCCTACGTCTCGCCGGTCGTCGGGGGTGCGTTCAAATCGCTGTGGCAGACGATCCGGGGCGAGGCCCCACCCCACGCGCTGTTCTCCTCTTCCGGGGTGGCGGCGGGCCAGGGCAACACGCTGGGTGAGCAGGTCGTCGGCGTGCTCGAGATCCCGGTCCTGTTCGTGGCGCTCGTGCTCGGCCTGCGCGTCGCCTGGCGCCGGTACCGCTCGCAAGCGCTCGTGTGGCTGCTCGGGGTGGCGGCGATCGGCTACTTCGCGGCCACGGCGCTCCGCTTCGCTCCGTCGGCGTGGGAGGTCGCCAATCGCTCGGCCGAGTTCCTGTTCGTGGGACTTGCCTTCATCGCCGGCGTCGTTCCCTTCCACCGCTACGCACCGTGGGGGAGGCGATGGGCGGGCAGGACGGCGATCGCCCTGGCCGGGGCGGTGATCGTCGTCGCCGGCGGGATCACGGGCTGGCCGGCGAACTCCCGGATGTCGCAGCCGATCCGGATCCAGGGCCAGGGAGGGACGATCGAGTCTCCGTCGATGACCGTCGGACGCTTCGCCGGGATGCTCCCCAAGGCGACGTTCGTCGCCACCGAGGCCGACGCCTCGCCGATCGCCCTGTTCGGGAACCGCAACGTGCTCACCGGCTATTACGGGGACGCGGACCAGATCCTCACGTCGTCCACGCTCCGGAGCTGGGAGCTGGCGCTGTGGCACAAGGACCACGTCCGTTACGTCGTGGTGGACCTGCGCCAGCGCGGGACCGACAACGTGACGGGCTGGTTCTTCGACCTCAAGCCCCCAGCGGGCCCGCGGGACAGGTATCTGCCCGCCGGCGTGGCGTCACGCTTCGACCAGCTCCCCGCCCCGCGGATCTACGACAGCGGCGACATCCTCATCTACGACCTGCAGGGAGTGCGGTGAGCCGGCGCGGGCGTGATCTCACGGTGGCCGAAGCTGCCGCCCTGGTCTGTGCGGCCGTCGTGCTCACTGTGCCCGTGGTGGCGATCCGCACCGTGTTCGCCGTGCCGCTGTGCCTGTTGCTCCCGGGGTACGCCGTGACCGCGGCGATCTTCACTCGGGCCCGGCTCGAGCGCCAGCAGGTGGCGATGCTCACCGTGGGGCTGAGCCTGATCACCCTCGTCCTCGGATCCCTGCTCCTCAACCTCCTGCCGGGAGGCGGATTGCGCACTGGAACGTGGACCGCGCTGCTCGCCGTCGTCGTGCTCGGCGGAGCGGAGACGGCCCGCCGGCGCCGCATCGCGCCTGGGCTCGTGATCTGGCCCGGCGGCCGCTTCAGGGGATTCCGGTCCTCGCCGGCCAACCTGGCTGTGTTCGCACTCGCCGCGGCGATGGCCCTGGCGGCGTTCGTCGTCTCCCGTATTCCACTGGCGGCCCCCAACGCGATCGGCTACACCGAGCTCTGGATGCTGCCGACGAAGACCACGGAGCCAGGTCTCAGCATCGGCGTCGAGAGTCAGGAGCAGCACGACGCGAGCTACCGCCTGGTCGTCCAGCTGGGCACGGGGGCGACCGTCGCCCGGGAGCGGTTCGTCCTGCACTCCGGGCAGGAGCACGTGCTGCGGCTCTCGCTCCGGGGAGTGCCGCTGGCGAGCGCAGGACTCGCCACGGCCACGCTCTACCGCGACGGCGCAGCGACGCCGTATCGGCAGGTGACCGAGCAGGTGCCCGGGGGCCCGTCCTTCGGGCAGCCGTGATGGCCAGCGACGACGAGAGCCGATGAGGGTCTCGATCCTCATCAACAACCACAACTATCGTCAGTACCTCGGGGCGGCGCTCGACAGCGCGCTGGCGCAGGAGCATCCCGACGTCCAGGTCGTCGTGGTCGACGACGGTTCCACCGACGGCTCGCGCGAGCTCCTGCGCGGCTACGGCGATCGAGCCGAGGTCGTCCTGGCCGAGCACGGAGGGCAACCGACGGCGCTCAACCGCGGGATGGAGCGTGCCGACGGGGAGGTCGTCATCTTCCTCGACTCCGACGACCTGCTGAGCAGCACGGCGGCCTCCCGGGCCGCCGCCGCGCTGGTGGCGAACCCCGGCGCCGCCCGCGTCCAGTTCCGCATGAACGTGATCGACGCCGTCGGCGCGCCGACCGGCGAGGTGCGTCCACCCGCGCACCGGGCGATGCGCAGTGGGGATCTGCGCCGAGCGATGCTGGCGGCGCCGTTCGACATGGCGTGGATCCCCACCAGCGGCAACGCCTTCCGGACCGGCCCGCTGCGCCGGATCTTCCCGATCCCTGCGGCGGAGTACGGAGCGCTCGGGGCCGACTGGTACATCGTCCACCTCGCGACGCTGCTCGGCGAGGTGGTGTCCGTCGACGAGGTTCAGGCGAGTTACCGCGTGCACGGCGCCAACAACCACGAGCTGAGCGAGGCTCAGCTCGATCTGGATCACGTCCGACGGACGATCGCCTTCCAGCAGGCCACCGCGCGGGAGCTGAGCGCCCTGGCCGATGAGCTCGGGCTGCCACACGCGGAGCCGATCCTGTCCGTGGCGAACATCGCGACCCGGCTGATCTCGTTGCGGCTCGCCCCGGCGCTCCACCCCGTCTCCGGGGACACCTCATGGCACCTCACGCGAGACGGCGTGCGCGCCGCGCTTCGCCGCCCGGATGCCTCGTGGGCGCTCCGGGCGCTGCTCGTCGGTTGGTGCGTGGCGATGGCGAGTGCGCCGCGGCCGGCGGCTCGACGGCTCGCCGAGCTCCTCACCTTCCCTGACCGGCGCGCCGGGCTCGCCCAGCTCTCGGCGCGTCTCCACCGTGCCCCGGAGGGCACGAAGGCCGCCGAGGCGGGGCTCCCGCCGAGGACCGGCGACGCGAGGGAGGGCGCGCGCTGATGCGGATCCTCCTCGTCACCGATCACTATCCGCCGTTCATCGGCGGCGCCCACCGGTGGGCGGAGCTCACCGCCCACGGGCTCTCGCGTCGGGGACACGACGTCAGGGTGGCCACCGAGTGGCACGGCGGGCTTGCGCGCGAGGAGTGCTCCGACGGAGTCGTCCTGCACCGGATCCGGCAGATGCGCACCGTTGCCACCTCGCTCGTCAGCGACCCGCGGCAGCGCCACTCACCGCCGTTCCCCGACCCGATCCAGGTCATGGACCTCCGGAGGGTCATCGCCGCCGCTCGCCCCGACGTGGTCATGGCCCACGGCTGGATCTCCGCCTCGGCCGCGGTCGCCCTGCGGGGACAACGTACGCCGCTGCTCGGATCCGCCCACGATTACGGCTACTTCTGTCCCACGCGCATCCTGCTCCATAAGGGCCGTCCCTGCGCCGGTCCGGCTCCGGCCAAATGCCTCATCTGCGCCAGCGGCTTCTACGGCGGCGCCGCGACGGGCGCCGGCGCCGTCGGCGGCGTCGCGGTCGCGCGGCGGATCCTCGCCCGTCGCCTCAACGGCCTGCAATCGGTGACCTCATTCGTCGATGAGCAGGTGTGGGCGCGCCTGTTCGGAGATCACGGCGGCCGTGGAGTGCGACGCTACGTCATTCCCGCGTTCCTCGGCTCCGATCGCACGAGCACGGCAACCCCGCAGTCGGTGATCGACCACTACGCGGCCCGCCTTCCGGCCGAGCCGTACATCCTGTTCGTCGGCGCGCTGCGCCGGATCAAGGGAGTGGACGTTCTGCTCGAGGCGTACCGCCGGCTGATCGATCCGCCGCCGATGGTGCTGATGGGCACCATTCACGACGACACCCCGCCACTGGAGGCGCCCGGCGTCTCGGTGTTCGAGAGCGTGCCGCATGGCGCCGTCATGGCCGCCTGGGACCGTGCGATGTTCGGAGTGGCCCCATCGGTGTGGCCCGAGCCCCTGGGGACCGTGACCGTGGAGGGGATCAGCCGCGGCAAGGCGATGATCGCCACGGTGCCGAGCGGGATGGCCGACGTCCTCGGCGGCGGCGCCGGGATCCTCGTCCCGTCTGGGGACGTCGAGGCGCTCGCCACGGCCATGGGTCGGCTGATCGCCGACCCCGGGCTGCGTGGGCAGCTCGGGCGCACCGGCCAGGCCAAGGCTCCCCGGTTCGACGCGACCCGCGTGCTCCGCGACTACGAGCGGGCGCTGGCCGAGCTGGTCGCCGACTCCCGCCGGTGACCGTGTCGCCCCCGCCGCTGCAACCGGACCCCCGCAGGCGGCGGATCACCAAGCACCTGGCCGACCCGCTGTATCGCACGGGCTACCTGCTCATCCTTGCCTCCGGGAGCACCGCCGTGCTCGGCTTCGTGTTCTGGATCCTCGCCGCTCGGTCCTATCCGGCGCACGTCGTGGGGATCAACTCGGCGGCGATCTCGGCGATGATGTTCGTCTCCGGCGTGTGCCAGCTCGGCCTGCCTCCGGTCCTCATCCGCTACGTCCCCACCGCGGGGCGGCGCACCGGCGGACTCGTCGCTCGCAGCTACGCCGCCACCGCGACGCTCTCGCTCGTGCTCGGGGCTGCGGCCGCGCTGTCCAGCGGCCTGTGGTCGCCCTCGCTGGGCTTCCTCGCCCACGATGCCGGATGGCTGATCGGCTTCGCCCTCGCCACCATGGCGTGGACGGTGTTCACGCTCCAGGACGGGGTGCTCACCGGGCTGCGCGTGCCCCATTGGGTGGCGATCGAGAACTCGCTGTTCTCGGCCGCCAAGCTGGTGCTCCTGCTCGCCCTCAGCGCCACGCTCCCGTTCGCCGGCCTGTTCGTGGCCTGGAACGTGCCGGCGGCACTGGCGGTCGTCGGGGTGAGCGGGCTCCTGGTCGGCCGGCTGATCCCGGCGGCGCGCCGGCGGACGGTGGCGCGCCCGCTCGATGCCCGCCGCCGCCTGCTGCGGCTGGCCGCCGGCAACTACGCGGCGCAGCTGTTCGGCATCGCCCTCATCTTCCTCATGCCGGTGATCATCGCCGACGTGCGAAATCCCACGACGACGGCGTACTTCTACGCGCCGTGGACGATCGCCAGCGCGATCCAGCTCGTGGCGGGGAACACGGCGAGCTCGCTCACCGTGGAGGCGGCGCTCGATGAACCCCGGCTGGCCGAGCTGTTTCGGCGCACGCTCGCGCACACCCTGCGACTGATCGTGCCGGTGGCGGTCATCGCGGCGGCGGCCGCGCCGCTCGTGCTGCGCGCCTACGGACCGCAGTACGAGCATGCGGGCACCTGGCTCCTGCGGCTGCTCGCGATCGGCGCGATTCCCAACGCCGTGGTGGCGGTCGGCCTCGGTGTGGCCCGCATCCAACAGCGCGGGCGGCTCGTCCTGGCGATCCAGGCCGCCGAGGCGATCCCGCTGCTCGCCGTGGGAGCCCTGCTGCTCGATCCGATGGGCGTCGCCGGCGTGGGAGTCGCCTACCTCGGCAGCCAGCTGCTCGTCGCGCTGTGGCTCCTGGCGGGGACGTTGCGCCCGCTCCTGCGAGATCGCAGCGCCCAGCCGGTGAGCGCATGAGGATCCTCCTCGTCACCCCGATGGTTCCGGACCCACACGGGCTCGGCGCGATCCCCGTCCTCCTCCACGCCGAGCTGCAGGCGCTGCGTGCGCGCCATGACGTCGTCCTCGTGACCGCCGTCGGGGATGAGCGCGGTGAGGCGGAGGCGGCGGCGGCGCTGGTGAGCGACGGCGTCGAGGCCCGCTTCGCCGACCGCCGGCAGCCCACCGGCGAACGACGGCGCTGGCGCCGCCGCGCCGATCTCGCCGGGCGCTGGGCGAAGGGCAGCCTGCCCTGGCGCACGGTGTGGTTCGCCGCGCCGGCGGTGCAGCGCGTGCTCGACGAGCTGACCGCCACCCGCGCCTTCGACGTCGTCGCCGTCGAGGACAGCGCGATGGCGATGTTCCGCCTGCCCCCGGGCCTTCCGAGCGTGCTCACCGAGCACGAGGTGCGCCGGCCGCGTCCGCTGAGCGCCCCCCCGCGGGATCCGCGGCGGCTGCCCCGGTGGGCGTTCTCCGAGCTCGACTGGCACCGCTGGGCGGGGTTTCAGCGTGCGGCGTGGAGCCGGTTTCACCGGATCCAGGTGTTCGGCGAGCGCGATCGGCGGGCCATCGCCGAGCTGCACCCCGAGCTCGCCCCGCGCCTGCGGGTCAACCCCTTCGCCAACGTCCTGCCGCCCGAGCCGGCGGCCCCCGGCGCCGAGGAGGACGCGAGCGTGCTGTTCATCGGCAACTTCACCCACGCCCCCAACCGCGATGGCGCCCGATGGCTGGCCAGGGAGATCATGCCCACCGTGTGGGCCAGCCACCCGGAGGCCCGGCTGCGCATCGTCGGAAGCTTCGCGCCCCGGGAGGTGCTCGAGCTGGCCGGAGCACGCGTCGAGGTGCTGCCGGACGTGGCCCGCGTCGAACCCTTCCTGGAGCGGGCGACGGTGTTCGTCGCACCCTTGCGCATCGGCGGCGGCATGCGGATGAAGGTCCTGGGCGCGATGGGAAGCGGGAAGGCCGTCGTGACCACGGCGCGCGGCGCCGAGGGGCTGAGCGCGCCGGGGGGCCCGGCGCCCGTCGAGCTGGGGGAGACGGCCGAGGAGATCGCGGCGAGGATCGCCGATCTGCTCGCCGCCCCCGCACGCCGACATGCGCTTGGCGCCGCCGCCCGCCGGTTCGTGGTCGAGCACCACAGTCCGGAGGCGTGGGCCCGTCGACTTGAGGCCGTCTACGAGGAAGCGCGCCGTGACGCGCGCGTGGGGGAGACGGGACCGTGAATCCGCTCGTGTCGGTGGTCATCGCCACCCACCAGCGGCGCGAGCTGCTGCGGCGGGCGCTCGCCGCGCTGGCCGGCCAGACGCTGGCCGCGGAGCGCTACGAGGTCGTGGTGGTGATCGACGGATCCACCGACGGCACGCGGGAGATGCTCGCCGGGCTGACCCCCGCTCACCGACTCGTCGTGCTCGACGGGCCGCAGGGCGGCCGAGCCCGCGCGCAGAACCTGGCGATCGGCGCCGCGCGGGGAGAGATCCTCGTCGTGCTCGACGACGACATGGAGCCCGCTCCCGCGATGCTCGAACGCCACGCCGGCCATCATCCACCGGGCTCGCGGCGGTGCGTGATGGGCGGCGTCCCGATCACGCCGGGTCCGGGCGATCCCCGGGTGGCCCGGTACATGGCGCTCAAGTTCAACGAGCACCTGGAGCGCCTGGCGCGCCCCGATCATGCGCTCGTTCCGTTCGACTTCTACTCCGGCAACACCTCGCTGCGCACGGAGGTGATGCGTGAGGTCGGGTGCTTCGATCCCTCATTCGTGCGCTACGGCCACGAGGACGTGGAGCTGTTCATCCGGCTGCGCGCCGCGGGGGTCGAGGTGACCTACGATCCTCGGGCGATGGCCGACCAGGCGTACGGGAAGGGGTTCCGCCAGGCCGCCCGAGACATGGTCGATGCCGGATTCACCGCCGTCAAGCTGGTCGCCAACCGACCCGAGGAGGTCTCGCGCCTGCCGCTCGGAGACTTCCACACCACCTCGCGCAAGCGGATCGTCATCCGGGCCGCCCTGCTCGCCTGCGCGCGCCGGATCAGGCTGACGGGGCCGGCCGTGTTCGGCCTGGCGGCGGGACTCGAGCGCGCCGGGCTGTGGCGCTCGCGCGTGTTCTACGAGGCGGCGTTCGACCTGGCGTACTGGCTCGGTGCCCAGGAGGCGCTCGTGACGCAGACCCGCGCCGGATCGCCGCTCACTGCCCTGGCCGGCGAGGTGCGCCGTGGCCCGCTCGATCTGCTTCTACACCGATAGCCACCTGCTCGGCGGCGCCGAGCTCGCGCTGTTCGCGCTCATCGACACGCTCGACCGCGACGCGTGGGCGCCGACGCTGCTGTGCGACGACGTCGCCGGAACGGAGCCGTTGCGCCGGCTGGCCGCCGCCCGCGGGCTGCCCGTTCGGCTCGTGGGGCCGCTGCCGCTCGGGCTGGATGGTGCGCGGGCGCTGCCGTCGCTCGCACGGACGCTGCGCGCCCTGCGGCCCGCCGTGTTCCACGCCCACCTCACCTCGGCGCTGTCGTGCAAGTACGCGCTGGCGGCCGCCGTGCTGGCGCGGATCCCCGCCGTGGTGGCGACCCAGCAGCTCGTCCCCGGCTTCCCGGTCGACCACTCCAACCGCCTGCAGCTGCGGCTGCTCTCACGGCAGATCGATCGCTACATCGCCGTCTCGCACGACATCGCCCAGACGCTGGTGTCCCGCTTCGGGTATCCGCCGAGCCGGGTCGAGGTGGTTCACAACTCGGTGGCGCTCGAGCGCTTCGCCCGGCCCCGTGACGGCGCGTTGCGCGCCGTGCTGACCGGGGGCCACGAGCGGCCGATCGTGCTCACCTGCGCGCGGCTCGACGAGCAGAAGGGGATCGACGTCCTCCTGCGCGCCGTCCCGTCGCTGCCCGAAGCCCAGTTCGTGCTCGCCGGCGAGGGGCCCGAGCGCGAGCGGCTCGAGCGACTTGCCGCCGAGCTCGGCATCGCCGATCGCGTCAGCTTCCTCGGCGCCCGCGGCGACGTGCCGGAGCTGCTGGCGGCGTGCGACGTCGTCGCCCTGCCCTCCCGTTACGAGGGCGCCTCGCTGGCGGTGCTGGAGGCGATGGCGGCGGGCCGGCCGCTGCTCACCAGCGCGATCCCGGGAACGGTGGAGCTGGTGAGCGACGGCGACACGGCGCTGCTCGCACCCCCGGGCGACGTCGCCGCCCTGGCCGCGGGACTGCGCCGGCTGCTCGACGATCCGCAGCTGCGCGAAGCTCTCGGCCGGCGGGCCAGGGAACGCGCGGCGGCCGAGTTCTCGACGACGGTGATGGGCGAGCGCGTGGCCGCGATCTACTCGCAGATCCTGACGAGCTAGGCCCCGCCGAACAGGACCTTGCGCACGAAGGCACGGACCGAATCGGTCCCGAAGATCTCGATGCGGGGGATCCGCAGGGGGTCGTCGCCGGGCCACACCAGGTGCGGCTCGGTTGTCACGGCGCCGGCGAATCCGGCTCGCCGCGCCGCCTCCACGGCCGGCCTGTCGTGGCGGCCGCGGGGATAGGAGAACGTCGTGACCGCGATCCCGAGCGCCTGCTCGAGGTCCTCCCGGGAGCCCGCGATCTCCGCGTCGAGGAGCTCGGCGGGCACATCGGGCAGGCTTACGTGGCGGCGTGTGTGCGCGCCGATGGCGACGCCGCAGGCGGACGCCTCGGCGAGCTCCTCCCGGGTCAGGGTGGGGCGTCCGGCCAGCTCGCCGCCGTCGTCCCAGTCGTTGCTCGCGCCGATCCGGCGGCTGACCACGTACAGCGTTGCCGGGGTGGGCGTCCGCTGTGCGGCGAGCATCCGGGCGACCGGCAGGTTGTCGCGATAGCCGTCGTCGAAGGTGAGCGCGAGCGCACGCGGGGGCGGCAGGTCGTGGTCGCGCAGCCCGGTGGCGATCCGCTCCAGGGGGACGATCCGATAGCCGAGGAGGCGCAGGATGCGCAGCTGCCGTCCGAGCCGTCGTGGCGAGACGATGTAGCGCGCGTGCTCCGGCTCGGGGCCGAAGGCGTGGTACATGAGCACCGGCACGCCATGGGTCAGCTGGACCCAGCGCCGCCGGTCGACCGCGCGCCGGACGCCGAGCCAGTAGGCGTAGCGGGACGCGAATTCGGACCACAGCTGCCGTCGCGCGCGGCCGGGAATCACGACGCCGAGCGCGGCCAGCGGGCCGGCCGGAGCGCGCAGCGCGAGCAGCCCGCGCCGGAGCACGATCTCCCGCGGCGTGGTCGCGCCGAAGCTCGCGAGCTCGCCGGCGAGCGCCGCCGGTTCGCGCTCCGCCCGCCGCGCGTCCGCCTCACCCCGCCGGACCGGGTCCTCGGCCCGCGCGTCGCGTCTCGGCTCCCCGCCGGAGCGCGGCGGCCCGCTCACGAGGGCAGGCGCCACGCGTGGGGCAGGAACACGCTTCCGGCGAAGATGCCGCCCCCCGCCGCCGGCATCGGGCGCCCCGCGACCACCCCCGGCTCCACGTCGAAGAACGCGGCGCCACGCAGGCCGTCCTGGAACTGGCGATTGCCGAGGACCTCGACGTCGAGCCGGTAGCGACCGGGCAGCAACGGCAGCGAGGGCAGCGCGCACTCGATGCGCGGGCCCAGGCTCAGATCGAGCACGTCGGTCGCCGCCGACATCTCACTGTCGAACGTCACAACGGCCGTGCCGGTGCTGTTGAAGATCCTCAGGATGCAGCGGATATCGGGAACCAGACCGGTGAGGTGAACGACGAGCGTGGCGGGGTTCCCACCGAGCGCGAGCTCGGTGACGCCACGGCTGGCGTCCTCGATCTCCACCGCCTTGATCATGACCTCGTGCCGTCCGCGCGCATCCCGGTCGACACGCTCCAGGAGGTCGCCCTGCGCGGCCTCCTCCAGCCCGCGGAGGTAGTGGTCGAGCGCCTGGTCGGCCGGCGCGTCGATCACCACGGACCCCCGCTCGAGCAGCACGCCGCGGGTGCACAGGGCACGGATGATGGCGAGATTGTGGGAGACGAAGATGACCGTCCGACCCTCGCCGGCCACCTCCTGCATCTTGGCCAGCGACTTGCGCTGAAACGACGCATCGCCGACGGCGAGGACCTCGTCCACGAGCAGGATCTCCGGCTCCAGGTGCGCGGCGACGGAGAATGCCAGCCGCACCTGCATCCCGCTCGAGTACCGCTTGACCGGCGTGTCGAGGAACTCCTCCACCTCCGAGAACGCGACGATCTCGTCGAAGCGGCGACGGATCTCCTCGCGCCGCATCCCCAGGATCGCCCCCTGCAGGAACACGTTCTCGCGTCCGGTGAGCTCGGGGTGGAAGCCGGTGCCGACCTCGAGCAGGGAGCCCACCCGGCCCTCCACGTCCGCCCAGCCGCTGGTGGGCTCCGTGATCCGGGTGAGGATCTTCAGCACGGTGCTCTTGCCGGCGCCGTTGTGCCCGATCAGCCCCAGAACCTCGCCGTGGCGGATGGTGAGCGAGAGATCCTTGAGCGCCCACAGCTCGGCGCGGGCGGACCGGGCCTTCGCCGCGCGGCGCGGGGCGAGGACGCGCAGCGGGCGTGCCGCGGCGCGGCCGAGCGCCTCCCTGAGCGTCGTGTAGCCCATCTGTTGGGTGCCCAGCGTGTAGCGCTTGGAGAGCTCGTGGGTGCGGATGGCGACGTCGCCCATGTGTGCCCTACAGGATGTCGGCGAAGCTTCGCTCGGCGGCTTGGAAGTAGCCGAGCCCGGCGACCAGCATGATCGCCGCTGAGGCCGCTGAGATCCCGATCAGAGCCCATGGCGCATGAGCGTGGCCGAGCACCGCCCACCGGAAACCCTCCACGACGCCGACCATCGGGTTGATCGCCCACAGCGTCCGCCACGGCTCGTGCACGAGGGTGGCCGGATAGGCGACGGGGGTGGCGAACAGCCAGAACTGCGACGCGAAGGGAACGACGTACTTGATGTCGCGGTAGCGGACGTTGACGGCGGAGAGGGCGGCGGCGACGCCGAGCGCGGCCGCGAGCATGATCGCCACGAGCAGCGGCACCGCGATGATCGCGAGCGGTGGCCCGGTGCCGCTGGCGATGACGACGCCGACGAGGATGATGAACGCGATCAGCAGGTCGAGCACGCCCGCCGCGAGCACCCCGGCCGGAATGAAGATACGGGGGAAGTAGGTGCGGGAGACGAGCAGCGGGTTGAGGGTCAGGCTCTCGGAGCCGAGCAGCAGCGCGTTGGAGAAGAACGTGAACGGGACGAGGGCGGCGAGCGCGAACAGCGCGTAGGGGTGGCCCTCCGAGCGCACGTGGGCGAGCCGGCCGAAGAACAGCCAGAACACGACCATCGTGGCCACCGGCTGCAGCACCGCCCACACGGCGCCGAGGAAGGTCTGCCGGTAGCGGACCGTGATGTCCCGCTTGGCGATCTGGATCGCCACGTCCCGGAAGCGCCACAGCTCCTGAGGGTTGAACAGCCGCCGGAGGCCCCGGACGCGCTCGATGCGGATCGTCTGAACCGCCGGCGCGCCGGTTGCGGCCGGCATGCCGTCCCGCTGCGTCGTCGCTTCGGCCACGTGGGTCAGGTTAGTTACCGTGGAGGCGCCCGTGCCGCGCGTCGCACCACTGCGCCTGCTGATCGCCACGCCGTCGAGCCCGCTCGGGCACGGCGGTGTGGAGCGTCACGTGCTCGAGGTCTCCCGCCGCCTGAGCGCGGCCGGTGCCGACGTCGAGGTGCTGTGCGCCGAGCCCGGCGGAGTGGCGCGGGTGGAGCGGCTCGACGAGATTCCCGTCCACATCGTGCCCGCGTGGCCGGCCGATCGCGACTGGCGCTTCGCCCCCGGGATCTGGGGCGCGATCACTCCCGGGCGCTGGGACCTCGTCCACGTCCAGTCCTACCACACCTTCGTGGCGCCGCTGGCGATGGCGCGCGCCGCCTCGCTCGGATTGCCCTACGTGGTCACGTTCCACGGCGGCGGCCACTCCTCCGGGGCGCGGCACCGCACGCGCGGGGTTCAGCGCCGCGCCATCGGGCCGCTGTTGCGGCGCGCCGATCGGTTGATTGCGGTGGCCCGGTTCGAGATCGAGGAGTACGCGGCCGAGCTCGGGGTCGGGCCGGAGCGCTTCGCCCTGATCCCCAACGGCGTCGAGATCCCGGAGATCCCGCCGGGTGCACGGCCTCCGCTGGGCAGCGACGACGAGATCGTGCTGGCGACGATCGGCCGCCTGGAGCGATACAAGGGGCACCACCGGGTGATCGACGCGCTGCCGCACGTCGTGCGTTCGTTTCCCCGGGCGCGGCTGCTCGTCGTCGGCACCGGGCCCTACGAGGTCGAGCTGCGCCGCCGGGCGGCGGCCCTCGGGCTCGGCGGTCAGGTGGAGTTCACCCGGGTCACCGCCGGCGATGCGGCGGGCATGGGACGGCTGCTGGCGGGCGTCGACCTCGTCGCGCTGCTCTCGGAGTTCGAGACGCATCCGCTCACCGGCCTGGAGGCGGCAGCGGCCCACCGGCGGCTGATCGTGGCCGATGCCGCCGGCCTGCGGGAGCTGGCCGACGACGGGCTGGCGCGGGCGGTTCCGCTCGACGCCGCGCCCGCGGCCGTCGCGGCGGCGATCGTCAGTGAGCTGGGCGAGGCGCCACCCGACCGGCCCCTCCACCTTCCGAGCTGGGACGAGTGCGCGGCCGCGCTGCTCGCGCTCTACGGCGACGTGCTCGCGGCCCGGGCCGGACCGCGGACTTGAGCCGCACGCCGAAAGTCAGGATATTCGTCCACTGGGCTGGGTCATCCGTCGATAGTGGGCGGACCCCGGAGCTGGACGCCCCGATGTACGGGGCATGCTCCGATTCCGTCATCTCACGATCGCGCTCGCCGCGTTCGTCCTGCTCCTGACCGCATCGCCCGCGCTGGCTCATTCGGCTCAGCGCCACGAGCGCCATCACCACCACCATCCTCACCACCGCCGGCACCATCATCATCACCGGCGTCATCATGGGAAGCGGGCCAAGGCGGCTCGCGCGCAGGGGAATCCGGCGCACGGGGCTGGCACGGTTCCATCGTCGTTGTATTGGGGGGCGACGATCGGTTCGCAGTTGACGGGGCAGGAGCCCCCGTGGGATTGGTCGGCGGTGACGAAGTTCGACTCGATGGTGGGCAAGAATCTGTCGATCGAGAGCTTCGGGTCGCCGTTTGCCGATTGCTCGAGCTCGCCGTGCTCGATGTATGCGTTCCCGACCACGCCCTTCGACACGATTCGGTCCAACGGGGCGATTCCGATGCTGAGCTGGAGCTCGGAGTCGACTCCGGCGCAGCTGAGCGAGCCGGATTACACGCTGGGGGCGCTGATCAGCGGGCGCTATGACGCCTACATCCGCCAGTTCGCGGAGGCGGCGAAGCAGTGGGGGCATCCGTTCTTCCTCCGCTTCGACTGGGAGATGAACGGCAACTGGTTCCCCTGGGCAGAGGGTGTCAACGGGAACACCGCCGGGCAGTACGTGCAGGCATGGCGCCACGTGCACGACATCTTCACGTCGGTGGGAGCGACGAACACGAACTGGGTGTGGTGCCCGAACGTCGATCCGACGCACGCCTGGACCGATCTGAGTGAGCTGTATCCCGGCGATGCCTACGTCGATTGGACCTGCCTTGACGGCTACAACGATGGGACCGCTCCGGCGGGGCCGTTCGGCTGGCAGACGTTCGACCAGCTCTACCAGAGCACCTACGCGCAGATCACCTCGCAGATCGCGCCGAGCAAGCCGATGCTGATCGGAGAGGTCGGCTCGACCGAGGACGGCGGCTCCAAGGCGGGCTGGATCAGCAACATGCTGAGCGAGCTGCCGACCAAGTATCCGAAGATTCACGGCATGGTCTACTTCGAGCAGGATCAGACCACAGATCAGGGCGTCTACCACTGGCCGGTGGAGACCTCGCAGAGCTCGATCAACGCGTTCGCGCAGGGCATCTCCAACCCGGCCTACGCCCGCAACGACTACGCCAACCTCGACACCAGCCCGATCCCACCCCCGAGCTGAGCCGGAGCGTCGAGCGCTGCCGGCGTTTCGCGTTCCCGCAACATCGCACCGTAAAGCTGCGCACTTGCGCGTAGCGGGGTAAAGGTCTCGGCCCCCGCCCGTAGCGTCGCCCCATGGGCAGGGGTGTCCATATCGTGGCGACGCGTACGCTGCTCGCCTGCGCCGTCGGACTGGGCGCGTTCGCGCTGACCGCGGTCGGCTCACCGGCGCTCGGGGCGACGACCCGCCTCCACGTCCGCGGGAGTGGACCGCATCGCCGGGGCCGTGGAGGGCATCACGGCACGAGCCATCGGCGTCGAGCTGCTCCTCGCCATCGGCAGGTGGTCGAGGCGATGACGGTGCTCGGGCGTAGGCGGGTGCTCTCGGGGGATGGTGGTGGTGCGATGTCGTCGTTGTATTGGGGTGCGTGGATCGGTTCGCAGCTGACGGGGCAGGAGCCGCCGTGGGATTGGTCGGCGGTGACGAGGTTCGAGTCGATGGTGGGCAAGCCGGTGTCGATCGAGAGCTTTGGTTCGCCGTTTGCGGATTGCTCGAGCTCACCGTGCTCGATGTATGCGTTCCCCACGACGCCGTTCGACACGATCCGGTCCCATGGCGCGATTCCGCTGCTGAGCTGGAGCTCGCAGTCGCTCCCATCAAGCCTGACTGAGCCGGATTACACGTTGGGGGCGCTGATCGGTGGGCGCTATGACGGCTACATCCGCCAGTTCGCGGAGGCGGCGAAGCAGTGGGGGCATCCGTTCTTTCTGCGCTTCGACTGGGAGATGAACGGCGACTGGTTTCCGTGGTCGGAGGGTGTGAACGGGAACCGGCCGGGGCAGTATGTGGCGGCGTGGCGCCATGTGCACGACATCTTCGCCTCGGTGGGAGCGACGAACGCGAACTGGGTGTGGTGCCCGAACGTGAATCCGCAGGATCGGTGGACGAGCCTCAACGGGCTCTATCCCGGCAACGCGTACGTCGATTGGACGTGCCTTGACGGCTATAACGATGGGACCGATCCGGCGGGACCGTTTGCCTGGCAGACGTTCGATCAGCTCTACCAGAGCACGTATCAGCAGATCACCGCGCAGATCGCGCCGAGCAAGCCGATGCTGATCGGGGAGGCCGGCTCGACCGAGGATGGCGGCTCCAAGGCGACGTGGCTCTCGAACATGCTCTCGGAGCTGCCGACCAAGTATCCGAAGATCCATGGCCTGGTCTACTTCGAGCAGGATCAGACCACGGACCTGGGGACCTACCACTGGCCCCTGGAGAGCTCGGAGAGCGCGATCAACGCGTTCGCGCAGGGAATCTCGAGCCCGGCCTACGCCCGCAACGACTACGCGAACCTCAACACCAGCCCGATCCCACCCCCGAGCTGACACGCTCAGGACGAACTCGCTAGCTTGTGCCGCCAATGTCGTTGACCGCTCGCGGGAGATTGGCGGTTGTCGTCTTGGCCTGCCTGTGCGCCGGCCTGCTGGGAACAGCAGGCCCCGGCGATGCCGGCGGTCGCGAGGCCCTGCTCTGGGGCGCGAACATCGGTCCCCAGCTCACCGGCGCCGAGCCGCCGTGGGATTGGGGGGCGGTGGCCAAATTCGAGCAGATGCTCGGCGACAAGCGCCTCTCCATCCTTCACTTCGGCTCGCCCTTCAGCAGTTGCTGGAACGGGCGCTGCAGCTACTACGCGTTCCCGACCAAGATGATGCGGCGGATCCGTGCCTCGGGCGAGATCCCGTTCTTCAGCTGGAGCTCGGAGAGCGCCGAGGCGCCCGAAGGCGACGGCGCCTTTCAGCTCTCGGACATCATCGACGGCCGCTACGACGCGTACATCCGCTCTTTTGCGCGGGCGGCCAGGCGCTGGGGCCATCCGTTCTTCCTGCGCTTCGACTGGGAGATGAACGGCAACTGGTTCCCGTGGTCCGAGCGAGCCGACGGCAACGCGCGCGGCCAGTACGTCGAGGCGTGGCGCCACGTGCACGACATCTTCACCTCGGTCGGCGCCACCAACGCGAACTGGGTCTGGTGCCCCAATGTCGATCCCCGGCACGTCTTGACGAGCCTCCGGGAGCTCTACCCCGGTGACGCGTACGTCGACTGGACGTGCCTCGACGGCTACAACTGGGGCACCGCCTACGGGCACAAGTGGCAGTCCTTCGCTCAGCTGTTCGGGTCGAGCTACCGGAAGATCACCGAGTCGATCGCCCCATCCAAGCCGATGATCATCGGCGAGGTCGCCTCCTCCGCTCACGGCGGCTCGAAGGCCGACTGGGTCTCGAAGATGCTTTCCGAGCTACCGACCAGGTTCCCCGACATCCATGGCCTGATGTGGTTCGAGCGCTACGACAACGGCATGGACTGGCCGCTGGAGAGCACCGGCTCGGGCTCCGCGGTCGCCTCGTTCGCCCGCGGGATCAGCGCTCCGGTCTACGTCGCCAACCAGTTCCGGCGTCTGGACGCGAGTCCGATCCCGGCGCCGTGATGCCGCGGGCTCACGCGGCTCCCCGTCGCAGGCGCTGACGCGCCTGCTCGGCGAGGTACGCGAAGGCGGTCACCGCGACCGCGGCGACGATCGTTCCCGCCCGCAGAATCCCCTCGCGTCTGCCCCGTACCGCGGCCCCCAGCTCACGCACGACCGCCCGGGGCAGCACCGAGCGCACGTATGCGCGCTCGGAGGCGAGGCCCTCGCCGGCACCGGTGAGCCCGGTGAGGATCGCCTTCGCCGTGCCCTCCAGCCGGCAGCGACGGACGAAGTACGCCCACGACGTCCGTGACGCGGGGACCGCGTGGCGCACCCGGGCGCGCGGCCGATACGCCCAGTAGCCACCGGGATGCACGCGGGCGGCGCGAATCGAGAATTCGGTCTCGTCCGCCGTGCCGGACACCCGCCCGGCGGTATCCGAGCGACCGAGCGCCGGCGCGAAGTCGCCCGTGCGACGCAGAACCTCGGCCCGCATCGACATGTTGGCGCCGATCGGATTGCGGATCCGGTCGCCGAGGACCGGCATCCCGGCGTACGTGCAGCCCACCACCCAGAGCAGTTCGGGCGGGAGCCAGCGCGGCTCTCCGTGCTCCCACAGCGGATCGACCCGACCCCCGGCGCCGAGGGCCGCGGGGTCCTCGTAGGCGACGAGCATCTCCTCGAGCCACACGGGATCGGCCAACGCATCGTCGTCGAGGAAGGCGAGGATCGGCGAGCCCGCCACCTCGGCCCCCGTCCGCCGGCCCCCCGACAGCCCCCCGGGATGGCGATTGGCGAGCACGACCGCGTCGGCGAAGGTCTCCTCACACCGCCGCTGCAGCTCGGCGTTGCCGTCGATGACCAGGATGAGCTCCCGCGGCGGGTGCGTCTGGGCGCTCACCGAGGCCATGGCCCGCGTGAGGATCTCCCACCGCTCGAGCGTGTACGCGCAGATGATCACCGCGACGTCCAAGGCCGGCGGCAACCTAGCACCGAGACGGCTCGTCGCCGCACGTGGACGGTCCGACTGCATCGCAGGACCACTACCGTTTGCACGCGTCATGGCGACCTGGGTGCACGAGGCGAAGCGCCGGCAACCCGTCCGCCCGGCGATCGAGACCCCGGCGCTCACGCTCACCTACGACGAGCTCGGCCGCCGGGCCAGCGCCGGCGCCGCCGCGCTGGGCGAGACCGGCCTGGAGCCGGGAGAGCCGGTAGCGCTCATGCTGGCTGCCGGACTCGACTTCGTGGTCGCCCAGCACGCCGCGCTGCTGGCGGGCCATCCCGTCGTCCCGATCGATCTGCGCCTGAGCGAGGAGGAGCGGGCGCGGCGCCGCGCGGGGACGCGAGTCGTGATCTCCGAGCCGCTCCCCGTCGCCGGCGCCGGCGCGCCCCGCGTACGCGAAGTGACCGCAGAGCACCCGGCGGCGATCATGCACACCTCCGGGACGACCTCCGCCCCCAAGCCGGTGGAGCTCTCGACGGGGAACTTCCTCGCCTCCGCGCTCGGGTCGGCGGTCGCCCTCGGGCTCGACCCGGCGGAGCGGTGGCTGTGTCCGATGCCGCTCACCCACGTGGGCGGGTTCTCGATCCCGATCCGCAGCGCCATCTACGCCACCACCGTCGTCCTGCAGGGCCGCTTCGACACCGACGTGGTGCTTGAGGAGCTGATGGATCCGACGCGGCGGATCACTCTCGTCTCGCTCGTGCCGACGATGCTCGCGCGGCTGCTCGACGCGGGGCTCGAGCGACCCCCCACCCTCCGCTGGGCGCTGCTCGGCGGGGGACCGATCGCACCGGCGCTGCTCGCGCGGGCCGAGTCGGCCGGCGTCCCGGTGGCGCCGAGCTACGGGATGACCGAGGCGTGCTCGCAGATCGCCACCTTCGGATTCCCCCTGCCGGGGGTCGAGCTGGTGCTCGGCGAGGAGCACGAGATCCTCGTCCGGGGGGCGATCGTCGCCCGTGGCGCGCTGTCGGAGGACGGGTGGCTGCACACGGGCGATCTCGGCGCCACCGACGAGCGGGGCCGGCTCGTGATCGTCGGACGGCGCTCGGACACGATCGTCACCGGGGGGGAGAACGTCGCGCCGGCCGAGGTCGAGGCCGTGCTGCTCGAGCATCCCGGCGTCGCCGACGCCGGCGTGTTCGCCCGGGCCGATCCGGAGTGGGGGGAGATCGTGGTGGCGAAGATCGTCCCGCGCGCCGGCCTCGACGCTCCCGAGGAGGAGCTGAGGGCCTTCTGCGCCGAGCGGATCGCCCGCTTCAAGGTGCCCAAGGCGTTCGAGGTCGTCGGTGCGCTGCCGCGCACCGCCTCCGGAAAGCTCCTGCGGCGCGAGCTCGAATGACCGCCCGTGAGGCGATCGCCTGCGATGATCGGCCCGTGTCCACGCTGCGCCGGGCCGAGGAACGCCGCAATCACCTGACGATCGAGCAGCTCGCCGCCGAGACGGCCATGTCGGTGCGCAATATCCGCGCCCACCAGGCGCGCGGTCTGCTCGACCCGCCCGAGGTCCGGATGCGCGTCGGCTACTACGGGCCCGAGCACGTCGCCCAGCTGCGACTCATCCGGGATCTCCAGGAGGACGGCTTCAACCTCGGCGGCATCAAGCGGCTGCTCGACGACAGCCAGGGCACGGCCGAGCGCCTGCTTCGCTTCAAGCGCGCGCTCAGCTCGGGGCCGCGCAGCGAGCGGGCGGAGACGCTGTCGATGGCCGAGCTCGCTCAGCGCTTCCGGATCAGCGCCGAGGATGCGGCCGCCGTGCTCCCGCGTGCCCAGCAGCTCGGCGTGCTCCTCCCGGTGGGGGACGGGCAGTACGAGGTCCCGAGCCCCTCGCTGCTCGCCGCCGCCGAGGACGTCATGCACAGCGGGATCTCGCTGGAGGAGGCGCTGACGATGCTCGAGGAGATCGAGGCGCACGCCGCGGCGCTGGCACATTCGTACGTGACGCTGTTCCTGCGGAACGTGTGGGAGCCGTTCCAGCGGGCCGGGATGCCACAGGATCGCTGGCCCGACGTCGAGGGCGATCTCGAGCGCCTGCGCCCGCTCGCCACCCAGGCCCTGCAGGCCGTCTTCGAGGACCGGCTGGGGGCCGAGGTGGAGGACGCCTTTGGCGAGATCACCCGGAGTCTCTCGGAGCGTGAGGAGTGAGCGAGGCGGACCGCGACCCGGACGCGCTGCGGGCCCGCCTGCTCGACAGCTGGGACGGAGCCTCACGCGGGTGGCGCCGGCGCGCCGACGGCATCCAGGCGTGGGGGATGCCCGTGTCGGTCTGGCTCATCGAGCATCTGCAGCTGCATCCGGGGCAGGTCGTGCTCGAGCTCGCCGCCGGACCCGGGGATACCGGCTTTCTCGCCGCCGAGCTGATCCGCCCCGGCGGGCACCTGATCACGAGCGACGCGTCCGAGAAGATGCTCGACGTCGCACGGGAGCGCGCCCGCGCCCAGGGGATCGAGAACGCCGAGTTCTCCCAGCTCCAGCTCGAATGGATCGACATGGCGACGGCCAGCGTCGACGCCATCCTCTGCCGCTGGGGGGTCATGCTGAGCGTGGACCCCGCCGCCGCGCTGCAGGAGTGCCGCCGCGTCCTGCGGCCCGGGGGTCGCCTCGCGGCGGCCGTGTGGGACGAGCGCTCGCGCAACCCGTGGTCGACCATTCCCGCCACGACGGTCGTCGAGCTGGGGTTCGCCGAGGCTCCCGATCCCACGCTGCCGAATCCGTTCTCGCTGTCCGCTCCCGGAGCGCTCCGCGAGCTGCTCGAGGACGCCGGCTTCGTCGATCCTGTCGTCGAGGCGGTGGCGCTCGAGCGCCGCGCGGACGACTTCGATGACTTCCTCGACGAGGCGCTCGACATCTCAATGGGCCTCGCCGCCACTTGGGCCACGCTGACCGACGACGAGCAGGGCCGCCTGACCGACGAGCTGCGCGCTCGTTTCGCGCCCTACACCGCCGAAGACGGCTCCCTGCGGGTCCCCGGGAGCTCGCTCGTGGCGCTGGCCGAAGCCTGAACGATCCTTTGCAGGGGTTTCGTGGCGGGGCCCGAGCGGTGAACATCGCCGCCCATGAAGCTTCGGATCCTCGTTCTCACCGCCGCCGCCTGCCTGTTCGCCCCCGCCGCCGCCAGCGCGGACTTCGCCCACGTCGTCGCTCCGGGGGAATCGCTGACCTCGATCGCCGCCGCCGACGGGCTCTCCGTCGCCCAGCTCGCCGCCGCCAACGGGCTCTCCCCCGACCAGGAGCTCCTCGCCGGGGCCGTCGTCGAGATCCCGCCCCAGTCACCGGCGGGCGCCGAGACGGCGGAGATCGCCGCTCCGGTCACGTCCGCTCCGGCGGCCGTGGCGAGCGGCGACTACGTCGTCATGCCCGGCGACACCCTCACGGCGATCGCCGCTCGGGACGGCGTCAGTGTGGCGGAGCTCGCCGCCGACAACGGCATCGACCCCAATGGCATCCTCGACGCCGGAATCACGCTGACGCTCCCGCAGGCGGGGGCCGGAGGCACCTCCACCGCCGCGCCGGCGGCGACGCCGGTGTCGGATTCGACGGTCGCGCCGGCGAGCGGCGTCGGCCCCCCGTATCCCACCGACGAGCAGCTCAGTTCCGCCGAGGTCGGCGACATCGCCAGTGGAGAGGGCGTACAACCGCCGCTCGCCGAGGGTGTGGCCTGGCAGGAGAGCGGCGACAACAACGACGAGGTCTCTCCCACCGGCGCCGTCGGAGTGATGCAGATCGAGCCCGGCACCTGGAGCTACATCAACAACGTCCTCACCCCTGGCTCCCCGCTCGACCCCTACGCCGCCAGCGACAACGTCCGGGCGGGGGCGCTCTACCTGCACTCCCTGCTCGACCAGACCGGCAGCCCGGAGCTCGCGGCGGCGAGCTACTACCAGGGGCTCGCCTCGGTCGAGCGCTACGGCATGTTCCCTTCCACCGAGCAATACGTCAACGACGTGATGTCGCTCGCCGACCACACGGGCTGAGCCTGCGCGGCGGGGAGCCGGCGCCTCAGCGGATCCCGAGCACCTTGATGGCCGCCAGCGGCGAGGTGAGCCGTCGCCGCGCCGCCGTCGGGAGCCGGGCCACGAACCACTCGAGCAGCGACGCCGGCCACACGGGCAGCAGGGGGGACAGCCGGCGTCCGCCCATGCTGAGGACGATCCGCGTGCGACCGAATCCGGCCCGCCGGAGCGCGGCCGCCAGCTCGGTGGCCGAGTATTCGCGCAGATGAAAGCCCGTCGGGGTCGGGTCGAAGGCACGGGAGACGTCATGCGGGCCCGACAGGCGATTCGGCGAGACACAGAGGTACATCCCGCCCGGTCGCAGCGCCCGGATGAGCGCCGTCGTCTGCTCGAGCATGTCGTCGGGATGCAGGTGTTCGACGACGTCACGGCTGTAGACGAAGTCGATCGAAGCGGGGGGGAGGCCCGGATCGAACCCGTCGAATACGCGGAACTCGAAGCCGCCCTCCGGATTGGGGCCGTGCATGTAGGCATCGGTCACGTCGAAGGCGACTGAGGTCCTGACGTGCGGCCCCAGCGCCCGCGCCACGGCCGCGTCGCCGGCGCCGATCTCGCAGAAGTCGGTGCTCGCGCCGACGAAGCTCCGCAGCAACTGCACCTGCGGCGTCACGGCGGCCGCCTGGACCGCCGCGTCGTCCGCCTGGTGAACCAGCGGATGATGCTCGACGCGATCGAAGAGCTCCCGGTACAGCGCTCCGTAGAGGCTCCGGCGTTCCTCACGTGAGCCGGCCTCGCGAAGCCGGTCGGAGAGCTCCCGCTCGATCTCGTAGTGCTCCCGGACCTGGGCTGGGGTCTGCACGAGGCCGATTATGGCGAACCCCCGGCCCGCCCCCGCCCGGGCGAGACCCGCCCCGGGGCGGGCGGTCGGCGCCGCGCGTGCCCTTGTAGGCTCGGACCATGTTCTATGACGACGACGCTGATCTCCACCTCCTCGACGGCTCGACCGTGGCCATCATCGGCTACGGCTCCCAGGGCCACGCCCATTCGCTCAACCTCAAGGACTCCGGGGTCGACGTCGTCGTAGGCCTGCGGGCCTCCTCCGCGAGCGTCGCCAAGGCGGAAGCCAACGGGCTGCGCGTGCTCGAGCCTGCAGACGCCGCCAGCGAGGGCGACATCGTCATGGTGCTCGCCCCCGACGAGCTCCACGGCGAGATCTGGGACGGTGGCCTCAAGGACGGGATCGCCTCCGGCAACACGCTCCTGTTCGGCCACGGCTTCTCGATCCACTACGAGCAGATCGTCCCGCCGCCGGACGTGAACGTCGCGCTCGTCGCTCCCAAGGGCCCGGGCCACCTCGTCCGCCGCCAGTACCTGGAGGGCTCGGGGGTTCCCGGCCTCGTCGCGGTCCACCAGGACGCCTCAGGCGACGCTCTGCAGATCGCGCTGGCCTACGCGAAGGGCATCGGCTGCACCCGTGGCGGAGTGATCGAGACGACGTTCAAGGACGAGACGGAGACCGACCTGTTCGGCGAGCAGGCCGTCCTCTGCGGAGGCGTCACCGAGCTCGTCCGCGCGGGCTACGAGACCCTCGTCGACGCCGGCTACGACCCACGGCTGGCCTACTTCGAGTGCCTGCACGAGCTGAAGCTGATCGTCGACCTGATGTACGAGAAGGGGATCGCGGGAATGCGGTACTCGATCTCCAACACCGCGGAGTACGGCGATCTCACACGCGGCAAGCGCATCATCTCCGACGCCACTCGTCAGGCGATGAAGGACATCCTCGGCCAGATCCAGTCCGGCGACTTCGCCCGCGAGTGGATCGCCGAGAACCGCGCCGGCCAGGAGAACTTCAAGCGGATGCGCGAGGAGCAGGCCGGCCACCAGGTCGAGGTGGTGGGCAAGGAGCTCCGGTCCCAGATGGATTGGATCGACACCGAGTTCCACGAGTAGGCGCTCAGGGACCGACCTGGGTGAGCGCTGCCCGGGGGCGGTAGGAGTACTCCCGGGGGTGTACTGAGGGGCTCGAAGTGTCACCCCCGGGGCGATTGCCCGGGGTCGGATGGCGGCCGACAATGATCGGCATGCTGAGGACGTTCGCCGCCACCACCAGCCGCCACCCACGCCGCACCCTGCTCGCGGTTCTGGCGTTCGTGCTCGTCGCCGGGGCCGTCGGCGGGCCGCTCGCCGGGAGCCTGAAGAGCTCCGGCGGCTTCGACGCCGCCGGTTCTGACTCGCAGCTCGCCACCCACCGGCTGCAGCGGGCGACGGGGCTGAACCCTGACCCCGTCGCCCTGATCGTGGCCACACCTCATGGCGCACGCGCCGCCGCGCCTCGGATCGTGGCCGTGGCCCGGCGCCTGGCGGCCGTGCCGGGGATCGCCGGCGTGCGCGCCCCGGCGGCGGTGGCGCGCGACGGCCGGGAGGCTCTCGTCGTCGGCCTGCAGCGCGCCGCGGCGAGCAGCGGCGACGTGGCGAAGGCGACGATCAGCGCGTTCGCGGGAGCGCACGGCGTGACCGTCGGCGGCAGCGCCGTGGCCAACGAGCAGGTCGGCTCGACCGTCACCAAGGATCTGGGGATCGCCGAGCTCTTGGCGATGCCACTGCTGATCCTGCTCTCGATCGTCTTCTTCCGGGGGCGCGCGGCGCTGATGCCGTTGGCGGCCGGCCTCACCACCGTGCTCGGGAGCTTTCTCGTGCTCACCGCCGTCAACCACGTGTACGGGTTGAGCGTCTACGCGCTCAACCTCGTCATCGGCATGGGCCTCGGGCTGTCGATCGACTACGCGCTGTTCATCGTCACGCGGTTCCGCGAGGAGCTCTCCGCCGGCGCGGAGGTTCCCGCGGCGATCGCCACGGCGATCGACCGCGCCGGGCGCGCGGTGCTGTTCTCGGCCACCACGGTCGCCCTCGCCCTCGCCACGCTGACCGTGTTTCCGCTCGGCTTCGCGATCTCGATGGGCATCGCCGGTTCGATCACCGCGCTCGTCGCGGCCGGCGCGGCGCTCGTCGTCTCGCCCGCCCTGCTCGGACTGTGGGGCGCCAAGCTCGCGCCCGCCCCGACCGGCGCGGCCGCCGAGAGCCGGTGGTACCGCCTCGCCTCCGCGGTCATGCGCCGCCCCGCGCCGGTGGCGATCCTCACCGCGCTCGTGATGATCGCGGTGGCGCTGCCCGCGCTCGGCACGCACTGGACGCCGATCGACACCGCGGTGATTCCGCGCGGCGAGAGCTCGCGGACGGTCGCCGATGCCCTCGCGCGAGAGTTCGGCGGCGCCGGGGAGACGCCGATCAGCACGGCGATCATCGCCCCGCCCGGCGAGGGCGCCGCGGTACGCGCGTTCGCCTCGCGGGTGGATGCTCTCCCCGGGGTTCGCAACGCCACCCGGCCGGTGTACCGCGGCCGCGACACGTGGCAGCTCGATGTCGGTGCCGCCGGCGACCCGGCCGGGCCGCTCGCGCGACGGCTCGTCCGCGCGATCCGGGGACTGCCGGCGCCGTTCCGTCACGAGGTCACGGGAGACGCCGCCGCGTTCGTGGACCAGCAGTCGGCCATCAGCGGCCACCTGCCGCTCGCGGTCGGCCTGCTCGCGGCGCTCACGTTCGTCGTCCTGTGGCTGATGACGGGCTCGATCGTCCTCCCGCTCAAGGCGCTCGTGATGAACGCGCTCACGGTCGGCGCGGCGCTCTCGCCGCTCACCCTCATCTACGGCCACGGGCGGCTCACCGGGCTCCTCGGCTACACGCCGAACGGTGGCGTCGAGCCCACGGACTTCCTCGTCGCCGCCACCGTCGTGTTCGCCCTCTCCACCGACTATGGGGTGTTCCTGCTCGCCCGCATCAAGGAGGCGTTCGACGCCGGTGCGGGCACCCGCGAAGCCGTTGCCCGCGGCCTCGGACGGACGGGGCGCGTGGTCACCGCAGCCGCGATCCTGCTCGCGGTGGCGATCGGCGCGTTCGCCACGAGCTCGATCTCGTTCATCCAGCAGATCGGTCTGGCGACGGCGACCGGCGTGCTGATCGACGCCTTCATCGTGCGCTCGCTGCTCGTACCGTCGCTGATGGCGCTGCTGGGGAGGGCCAACTGGTTCTCGCCGGCCCCGCTGCGGCGGTTGCACGAGCGGATCGCTCCGGGCGAGGTGCGCCATGCGCTGGCAGCTCCCGTCGACGCCCCGGCCTGACCCCCACGCACTCGGGCGTAGGATCGTCGGCGACGTGGTCCGCCGCGGCCCCCGCTCCACGCTGTTGATCACCGTCGGCCCGGTGCTCCTCGTGCCGCCGTTCCTGATCGCCGATGCCGCGATCTCTTCGGGTGGCAAGCCGATCACGCCGCTCAGCGTGACCGCCGCGTTCGTCGGATGCCTGCCGCTGGCGGTGCGGCGCCGAGTCCCCTTCTGGGTCCTCGTCGCGCCGCTCGTCGGGGGGATCGTGCTCGTCCTCTGGCAGCTCAGGCCGGGCGACACCGTCGTTCTCCTGCCGATGGTGGCGCTGTTCGACCTCGCCCTGCTGGGGGATCGCCGCCGCTCGATCGCGATGGCGCTCGTCACCGGGCCGTGCGTGCTCGTCAGCGTTGCGCCGTTCGCCTCCGCGGGCGCCCTCGCGGCGCTCGTCGTGCGCAATCTGCTGCTGTGCCTGCTGGCGATCGCCGCCGGGGACATCCTGGGGTCCCGGCGCCTGGCCGTTCAGCGCACCGCGGCCGCGCGCGACGAGCACACCCGCCGTAGGCTCGCCGACGAGCGGCTGGGGATCGCGCGTGAGGTTCACGACGTCGTCGCCCACGCGATGACCGCCATCAACGTCCAGGCCGGCGTCGCCGCGCATCTGATCGACCGCGACCCGGCCAACGCCCACGCGGCGTTGCGGGCGATCAAGGCCACCAGCGGAGAGGCGCTGCGGGACCTCCGCCAGACGCTCGACGTGCTGCGTGACCCGTCGCTCGGCGTCCCGCTCGGCCCCGCCTCGGGCCTGCACGACCTCGAGCCGCTCACCACCGGCCTGCGTGCCGCGAACGTCGCCGTCGAGCTCGACGTGGACGCAGTGGCCGACGTGGCGGCGACGGTTCACTCGGCCGGATACCGGATCGTGCAGGAGGCGCTCACCAACGCCGCCCGCCACGCCGCGGCGCGAACCGTGCGGGTCGAGGTCCACCGCGCCGGCGACCGGATCGAGATCGAGATCGCCGACGACGGCTCGGGGGGCACGCCGGCCACGCCGAGCACCGGCAGCGGACTGCGCGGCATGCGCGAGCGCGTCGAGGCGCTCGGCGGCTCACTGCGGGCCGGACCGGCGCCCACCGGCGGCTGGCGGGTCCTGGCTGTGCTGCCGGTCAACGGGGGCGCGCCGGAATGATCACCGTCGTGCTCGTCGACGATCAGGCGCTCGTCCGCGGTGGCTTCCGCGCCCTGCTCGATGCGGAGGACGACATCGCGGTCGTCGCGCAGGCCGCCGACGGCGTCGAGGGCCTCGAGCTGATCGGCGAGCACCGCCCCGACGTCGTGCTGATGGACGTGCGCATGCCGCGGCTCGACGGCCTGGAGGCGACGGCGCGAATCGCCCGCGATCCCGCCCTCGCCGCGACTCGCGTGATCGTGCTGACGACCTTCGAGCTCGACGAATACGTTCTCGGCGCCCTGCGCGCCGGCGCCTCCGGGTTCCTGCTGAAGGACGTGGAGCCGGAAGCGCTGATCGCCGCCGTCCGCACGGTGGCCGGCGGCGACGCGCTGCTGGCGCCGCGGCACCTGCGCCGACTGATCGAGGCCTTCGTGGCCGGCGTGCCCCCGCCTGCCGATCCCGATCCACCCTCGGCCGGACTGCTCGCGCTGCTCACCCCGCGCGAGCGCGAGGTCCTGACGCTCGTCGGCCGCGGCCGCACGAACGCCGAGATCGCCGACCTGCTCGTGCTCTCGCCGCTGACCGCGAAGACCCATGTCGCCCGGGTGTTCGCCAAGCTCGGCGCGCGCGACCGGGCCCAGCTCGTGATCGCCGCCTACGAGAGCGGTCTCATCCGACCGGGCGGGTGACCGGCGGCGGCGGGAGTGACGCGCCGGGCCGGGGCACCGCCGTTCACGGCGCGGTCTGGGTCCCGTGAGCGACATCGATAGACTCCGACGAGCCGTCGTGACTGGCGCGAACGGGTGGATCAACCACCGGGGAGCGATGGCCATCGAGTAGCCGCGCGCCTGGGCATCCGACCTGCCACCGCCAAGGAGACAGACATGGCCCAGACGATCCTGAAGATCCCCGACGAACTGAAGCCCGCCGACGGCCGGTTCGGGTCCGGGCCCTCCCGGGTGCGCCCGGAGCAGGTCCGCCATCTCGTCGACAACGCGACGACGGTGATCGGCACCTCCCACCGCCAGAAGCCGGTGAAGGAGCTCGTCGGCCGCGTCCGCGAAGGCCTGCGCGAGCTGTTCGTGCTCCCCGACGGCTACGAGGTCCTGCTCGGCAACGGCGGCACGACCGCCCTGTGGGATGCCCTCACCTGCGGGATCGTCCGCGAGCGGGCGCTCCACCTGGCCTACGGCGAGTTCTCCGCCAAGTTCGCCGCCTGCACCGCGGCGGCGCCGTTCCTCGACGAGCCGGTCGTGCTGCGAGCCGACCCGGGCGACGCGCCCGAGCCGCGCCGGCCGGATGCGGGCGCCGACGTCATCGCCTGGGCCCACAACGAGACCTCGACCGGCGTGATGGTCCCGGTGCGCCGTCCCGCCGACGCCGGTGAGGCGCTCGTGCTCGTCGACGCCACCTCCGGCGCCGGCGGCCTGCCCGTCGACGTCAGCCAGGCCGACGTCTACTACTTCGCCCCCCAGAAGGGCTTCGCCTCCGACGGCGGGCTGTGGCTGGCGCTGGTCAGCCCGGCGGCGGTGGAGCGGATCGACCAGGTGGCCACCGAGCGCCCGACGACGGGACCGGAGCGCTGGATCCCGGACTTCCTCTCGCTCACCATCGCGCGAGAGAACTCGCTCAAGGATCAGACCTACAACACGCCGGCGGTGGCGACGCTGCTGATGCTCGCCGACCAGATCGAGTGGATGCTCGCGGCGGGCGGCCTGGACGCCATGGTCGCGCGCACGGCGGCGTCCTCCGGCCACCTGTACGCGTGGGCGGAGCGCCACGAGCACGCCACGCCGTTCGTCGCCGATCCGGAGAAGCGCTCGCTGGTGGTCGGCACGATCGACTTCGACGACTCGATCGACGCCGCCGCGCTGGCGGCGACGCTGCGCGCGAACGGGATCGTCGACGTGGAGCCGTACCGCAAGCTCGGACGCAACCAGCTCCGGGTGGCGATGTTCCCGGCTACGCCCGTCGAGGACGTGAAGGCGCTGACGAACTGCATCGACTTCTGCCTGGAGCAGGAGCGATGAGCGCTGCCGCGAATGGTCGCCCGCGCGTGCTCGTGGCGGAGAAGATCGGTGCGAGCGGGATCGACCTGCTGCGCGAGGGCTGCGAGGTGGAGCTCGGATTCGACTGGAGCCGGGAGCAGCTCGCCGAGCGCATCGGCGAGTTCGACGGGATCCTGATCCGCTCGGCCACCAAGCTCGACGCCGAGCTGCTCGCCCACGCCGGCCGGCTGCGCGCCGTCGGCCGGGCCGGCGTCGGCGTCGACAACGTCGACGTGGGCGTTGCCACCCAGAAGGGGATCGTCGTCGCCAACGCCCCCCAGTCGAACGTCATCACCGCGGCCGAGCACACGATGGCGCTGCTGCTGGCGCTTGCCCGCAACGTCCCGCAGGCCCACGCCTCGCTGACCAGCGGGAAGTGGGAGCGCTCCCGCTTCTCCGGCGTCGAGCTCTACGAGAAGTCCCTCGGGGTGCTCGGCTTCGGCCGGATCGGCCAACTCGTCACCCAGCGGGCCCGCGGCTTCGGCATGCGCGTCGTCGCCTACGACCCCTACGTCGGCGCGGAACGCTTCCGCGAGCTCGGCGCCGAGCAGGCGGCCACGCCCGACGAGGTGTACGCGGCCGCCGACTTCCTCACCGTGCACCTGCCGAAGACCCCGGACACCGAGGGCTTCGTCAACGCCGAGGCGCTCGCCAAGTGCCGGGACGGGGTGCGGGTCCTCAACGTCGCTCGCGGGCCGCTGGTCGTCGACGAGGACCTCCAGGCCGCGCTCGATTCGGGCAAGGTCGGCGGTGCCGCGCTTGACGTGTTCCGCTCCGAGCCGATCACCGAGCATCCCCTGTTCGCCTATCCGAACGTGATCGTCACCCCGCACCTGGGGGCCTCGACCGCCGAGGCGACCGACCGGGCCGGCTATCAGGCCGCCGAGCAGGTGCTCGCCGCGCTCACCGGCGGCGTCGTCACCAGCGCTGTCAACCTGCCGGCGATCTCGCCCGAGGACATGGCCGTGCTCGGTCCGTTCCTCCCCCTGTGCCGGGCGCTCGGGCAGATCGCCGTGGCGCTCGCCGAGGGCGGCTCGATCGACCGCGTCGAGGCCGAGTTCCTCGGCAGGATCGCCGAGCGCGACACGCGCCTGCTCTCGACCGAGGTGCTGCTCGGGGTTCTCTCGGGCCACACCGAGGAGGAGGTCAGGCCGGTGAACGCGCCGGCCATCGCCGAGGAGCGGGGAATCGAGCTCGTGGAGACGAAGCGCTCGAGCGCCCGCGACTACACCGACCTGATCCGGATCACCGTCGGCGGCGGCGATGACTCCGTGCGCGTGGTCGGCACGCTCATCGGCCAGCGCAACCGCCCGCACCTGCTGGAGGCATGGGACCAGCGCTTCGACGTCCAGCTGGAGGACAACATCACGCTGCTGCGCAACCGGGACATCCCCGGCATGATCGGCCGCGTCGGCTCGATCTTCGGCGAGCACGGGATCAACATCGTCTCCGCCGCGGTCGGCCGCCAGCCCGCCGGGGAGCGCCCCGGCGACGGACGGCTCGCTGCGATGGCGATCACCACCGACGTGCCCGTCCCGCGCGACGTGCTCGACGCGATCGTCGCCATCGACGGCTTCGTCGCCGGTCGCACCGTCACGCTGTAAGCGCAGGGCGCGCGATGAGGCGAGATTCTTCGGCCTCGAAGGGGGGATGGGCGTTTAGCGCTACCCCTGTTAGCGCTAAACGCCCATCCCCCCAACGGGAGTCGCCCGCCCTCCCGCCGCAGCGCCCGCGTGAGCCGCTGACACGAGCTCGCCGTGCGGTATGGGGGCGGATGGCGCGCGGGAGCGGTCTCGCCTTCAGGCATCACTCGCGGAACCCTTGGGAAACGCCCCGCACCGCCACCCCACGCAAGCACGTGATGCCCGACGGCGTGGCCACGCCCGCGCCCGCCGCCGGGACCCGACCTCAGGACTCAGGCCAGGCGATGTCGTCGACGATGCCCCGCTCGATCTGCTCGAGCGTCTCGTCGGTCTGACGGTCGGAGACCATCGCCTCGAGGGCCGCGGCGACGCTCGGCGCCCACACCCGCCGCACGACGGCGACGCGGCCCGTTCCCGCCTCCAGCTCGGCCCAGTCGAGGGCGATGCGTGACTCGCCGGAGGTGGGGGCGTCGGGCGGCAGCTCGTCCCCGGGGCCGAACAGCGTGATCTGCGCCCGCCAGCCGTGCGGGCAGAGCTCGCTCATCATCGCGCGGGCGCGCATCTCCGCCGCCGCGGCGGCCTCGAGGCGGCGGCGGCGCGCCCGGCGGCTGCCGAGCGCCTCGGCGAGCCGGGAGCCGAGCGTCACGAACACCTTGGCGGCCGCGATCGCGCCGATGGCGATCCCGATCCCGAACACGGCGTAGAGCAGCGAGGGGGCCTGGCCGTGGGAATCGCCGAGCCGCTCCGGCAACCCCTGGATGAAGAAGCCCGATCCGGCGGCGCCGCCGAGCAGCGTGCCGGAGTGGTGGCGCGGGCGGCGGAGCGGGCTCACGTGATGATGGTGCCACTGTGGCCGGTCCCGGTCAACGCATCGGCTTGCTAGGGTTTGGCGCCGATGGCACTCCGCCTCGAGCTTCGACTTCTCCTCCTCCCCCTCCGGGGGGAATAGCGCGCCGGCGGCCGCACGTAGCCGCATACCAGCACCGAGAAGCCGCAACGTTCGAGACACACCGAGGAGTGACATGCAGCCGTCCGACGACAGCCACCGAGTACTGATCTTCGACACCACCCTGCGCGATGGGGAGCAGTCGCCGGGGATCTCGCTGAACACCCAGGAGAAGCTGGAGATCGCCCAGCAGCTGGCACGGCTGGGGGTCGACGTGATCGAGGCGGGCTTCCCGATCACCTCACCGGGCGACTTCGAGGCCGTGAGGACCATCGCCCGCCAAGTGGAGGGCCCGGTCATCGCCGGGCTGGCCCGCACCCATGTGGCCGACATCGACGCGGCCTGGAACGCGGTCCGCGACTCTCCGCGGCCCCGTATCCACACGTTCATCTCGACCTCCGACATCCATATCGAGCACCAGCTCCAGACGACGCGCGCGGATGTCAAGGGCCAGGCGCGCGCGGCGGTCGCGCACGCCAAGCAGTACGTCGACGACGTCGAGTTCTCGCCGATGGACGCCACCCGCGCCGATGTCGAGTTCACCGCCGAGGTGTGCGCGATCGCGATCGCCGAGGGCGCCACCACGATCAACATCCCGGACACCGTGGGCTACGCGATGCCCCAGGAGTTCTCAGCCTACCTGAACCGGCTCCGCGAGCTCGTCCCCGGGCTCGACGACATCGTCCTCTCCGTGCACTGCCACGACGACCTCGGCCTCGCCGTGGCCAACTCGTTCGCCGGTCTGCTGGCGGGCGCGCGGCAGGTCGAATGCGCGATCAACGGGATCGGCGAGCGGGCCGGGAACGCGTCGCTGGAGGAGATCGTGATGTTGCTGGCCACCCGTCAGGCCGACATCGGGCTGCACACCGCTGCCGTCACGCGGGAGATCGCGCGCACGAGCCGGCTCGTCTCGCGCCTCACCGGCTATGCGGTTCAGCCGAACAAGGCGATCGTCGGGCGCAACGCGTTCGCCCACGAGTCCGGCATCCACCAGGATGGCGTGCTCAAAGAGCGCACGACCTACGAGATCATGGACGCCACCACCGTGGGCCTGGACGCAAACTCGATCGTGCTCGGCAAGCACTCCGGCCGCCATGCCCTGGCCCAGGCGCTCGCCGAGCTGGGGTTCGACATCAAGGGCCAGGCGCTCAACACCGCGTTCAAGCGCTTCAAGGAGATCGCCGACCGCAAGAAGCAGGTCACGGCGATGGACCTGGAGGCGCTGGTCACCGACGAGCTGCGCCAGGATCTGGCGGCGTACACCCTGGAGTGGTTCGACGTCGAGGCCTCGAGCCGCCGCCCGCCGCACGCCACGGTGGGGATCCGCACCCCGGAGGGGGAGGAGCTGACGGGGTCGTTCACCGGCGACGGTCCGGTCGACGCCATCTTCCACGCCATCAACTCGGCGACCGGGATCGACGCGCGCCTGCGCGAGTTCCGCGTCGACGCGGTGACGGGCGGGCAGGACGCGCTCGGCGAGACGTCGGTCGTGCTCGAGCTCGCCACCGCCACCGGCGAGCCCGTGGTCGGCGCCGGTCAGGGCATCTCGACCGACATCCTGGAAGCAGGCGGCCGCGCGTACGTGCTCGCGCTGTCCAACGCGCTGCGGCGCCGCAGCGTCGCGGAGGAGGCGTCGAGCGCCACCGCCGACGCCTCACGCCCGCGTGAGGCGCTCAGCGCGCCGTGACCTCGGCGACGCGCCGTCCCTGCCGATAGCCGGCCGCGAGCACTCGGGTTCGCGGCTCGCGATCCATGAGGTTCGATCCCATCGCCGTGGCGGACGCGGCATCCGGGGACACCGTGCGCACGCGGGCGCCACGGCGGCGGAGCGCGAGCTCCTCCAGCGAGATCGCCGATCGCATCGCGTTCCGCGCGAAGGCGAGCAGCGAGTTGCTCGCGGCGATCGATGCCATCGGGCTCAGGCACAGGACCTGGGTGTCACGGCCGGCGGGGGCCGCGTCGAGGTTGGTGGGACTCCACACGCCGCCGTCGACGTAGTCGCGCGCGGCGATCCGAACCGGCTCGAACAGCCACGGCACCGTGCACGAGGCGGCGACGGCCTCGCCGACGGTGCAGTGCGGCGCGCCGGGGCGCCCGAACACGACCCGCCGGCCGGAGCGGCGTTCCACGGCGACGACCCGCAGCCGGCCATCGAAGCGGGCTCCGGCGCGATCGATCTGGTCGCGCAGGCTGCTCAGCGTTCCGTGGGGGCGCGGGATCGTGCGCAGCACGGCGGCCCGGAGGAGGGCGCCGCCCGGCGCGGCGAGGCCGAGCGCAGTGGGGGCGAGAGGAGATCCCAGCGCCAGCGCCCAGGCAGCGCTGCGCCGCGCCACCTCGAGCATCGCGGGCGTTCCGGCGCCGGCGTTCTCCGGCCGAGCCAGCTCCAGCTCCCGGCCGGTCTCCGCGGGGCGCTCGGGCCGGTGACCGGCGGCGAGGCGGGCGCCGACGATCGACCCCGCCGAGGTGCCGACGAAGTACTCGCAGCGGCGCAGGTCCAACCCGGCGCCATCCTCCAAGCCGGCGAGCACGCCGTTGATCCACGCCTCGCCGAGCACGCCGCCGCCGCCGAGGACGAGGATGTCGGGCCGCGTGAGCATGCGCCGCAGGCTATCGTCGGGCCACGGGCGTACGTGATAGCGTACGGCTGTATGTCCACTGTCGCCGAGCGCGTCGATCCGCTGGGGCCCCGCGTCCGTGCGCTGCGGGAGGGCATGGGCCTGTCGCTGCGTGACCTCGCCACCCGCTCTGGAGTGAGCGCGCCGATGCTCTCGCAGGTGGAGCGGGGCGAGACGAGCCCGACCATGCAGGTGGCCGCGCGCATCGCCGCCGGCCTCGAGCTCCGGCTCTCGCAGCTGCTGCGTCTCGACGAGGACGGCGCCGTGACCGTGGTGCGGCGCGGCGAGCGGCGACAGGGCCCCACGTACCCGGGGCGGGCACGGGGCCACCGCTACGAGATCCTCACGCCGCCGCTGCCCGGTCAGCGGGCGGAGCTCTCCCGCCACACGCTCGCCCCCGGCGCGGTTACCGGGGGCCCCGGGGACCCCCCGATGCACGAGCCCGGGAGCCGCGAGACGGCGCTCGTGGAGTCCGGCACCGTCGTGCTCGTGATCGACGGCGCCGCTCACACCCTGGGTCGCGGCGACTGCGTGACCTTCGACGCCGACCTGACCCATCACTTCGAGAACCCCGGAGAAGACGAAGCCGTGCTGCTCGCCGTCGTGAGCGCGGGGCTGCGAAGGAGCTGACCATGCCGCAATCGCTGTTCGACAAGATCTGGGAGGCCCACGAGGTCGCGCCCGGCCTGATCTACATCGACCTGCACCTCGTCCACGAGGTGACGAGCCCCCAGGCGTTCGACGGACTGCGGCTCGCCGGGCGGCGGATCCGCCGCCCCGACCGGACGCTCGCCACCGCCGACCACAACGTCCCCACCGACGGCACGCCGGTGGCGGCGAGGATTCGTGACGAGCTCTCCCGCGTGCAGGTCGAGACGCTCGAGCGCAACTGCCGCGAGTTCGGCGTCCCGCTCTACAGCCTCGGCTCAGAGCATCAGGGGATCGTCCACGTCATCGGTCCCGAGCTGGGGGTGACGCAGCCGGGGATGACGATCGTCTGCGGGGACTCCCACACCGCCACGCACGGCGCCTTCGGCGCGCTCGCCTTCGGCATCGGCACGAGCGAGGTGGAGCACGTGCTCGCCACGCAGTGCCTGGTGCAGGCGAAGCCGCGGTCGATGCGGATCGTCTACGAGGGGGAGCTCGGCTATGGGGTCACGGCCAAGGACATGATCCTCGCCACGATCGGCCAGATCGGCGTCGACGGGGCCGTCGGGCATGTCGTCGAGTTCGCCGGACCGGCGATCGAGTCGCTGTCGATGGAGGGCCGGATGACCGTCTGCAACATGACGATCGAGGCCGGGGGGCGCGCCGGGATGATCGCACCCGATGAGACGACCTTCGAGTACGTGATCGGCCGCCCGGGAGCACCCGGCGAGGTGCCCGCCGCGTGGCGCACGCTCGCCGGTGACGCGGGCGCGCGCTTCGACCGTGAACTCGCCGTCGATGCGAGCGCCGTCAGCCCGATGGTCACGTGGGGCACGAACCCGGGGATGGTCACGCAGGTGACCGATGCCGTGCCCGTGCCGGCTTCCGAGCAGGATGAGCGCGCTCTGGCCTATATGGGCCTCGAGCCCGGGATCCCGATCGAGGAGATCGCGCTCGACCGCGTGTTCATCGGCTCGTGCACGAACTCGCGGATCGGCGACCTGCGCGCGGCCGCGGCGGTGGCCCGGGGCCGCCGCGTGGCCGACTCGGTGTACGCGATGGTCGTGCCCGGCTCGGCTCAGGTCAAGGCCCAGGCCGAGGCCGAGGGCCTCGACGAGGTGTTCCGCGCCGCGGGCTTCGATTGGCGCGGGGCCGGCTGCTCGATGTGCCTGGGCATGAACCCGGACATCGCCGCCCCCGGCGAGCGGGTGGCCTCCACCTCGAACCGGAACTTCGAGGGCCGACAGGGTCGCGGCGCCCGCTCGCACCTCGTCTCGCCGCAGATGGCGGCCGCGGCGGCGATCCACGGACACTTCGTCGATATCCGGAACCTCGACCGCGAGGAGGCGCTGAGCGCATGAAGGCCATCGAGACGATCACCGGGCCGGTGTCGGTCCTCGACCGCGACGACGTCGACACCGATCAGATCATCCCCAAGCAGTTCCTCAAGCGGGTGGAGCGGACCGGCTTCGGCGAGTTCCTGTTCTACGACTGGGCCAAGCAGGCCGACTGGGACCTGCCGAAGAACCCGATCCTCGTCGCCGGGCGCAACTTCGGCTGCGGCTCGAGCCGTGAGCACGCCCCGTGGGCACTGGAGGACTACGGCTTCCAGGCCATCCTTGCGCCGAGCTTTGCCGACATCTTCCGCTCCAACTGCACCAAGATCGGCCTGCTCCCCGTGCAGCTGACGGCGGCGGAATGCCAGGCCATCGCCGAGGCCGGGCAGGCGCAGGTCGACCTCGCCGCCCAGGAGGTGCGCTGGCCAGGGGGCACGGCACGCTTCGAGATCGACCCCGAGATCCGCCACCGGCTGCTGGGCGGGCTCGACGACATCGCGATGACGCTGCAGCAGGACGCGGCGATCACGACCTACGAACGCGAGCGCGAGCGCGAGGGCCCGCAGACGCTTGCTCTGACGTGAGCCAGTCCCGCGATTGGGACGCGGCGAGCTATGCCCGCATCGGCACGCCGCAGGCGAGCTGGGCCGAGGAGCAGTTCGAGCGCCTCGAGCTCGCCGGCGACGAGGTCATCCTCGACGCCGGCTGCGGGGTGGGGAACATCACCCGCCTGCTCGTGGAGCGGGTTCCGCGCGGGCGGGTCTACGGTGTCGACGCGGCGCCGTCGATGGCCGAGCTCGCCCGCCGCAACACCGGCGCCAAGGCGACGATCTTGTGCCAGGACCTGCTCGAGCTCTCCCTGCCCGAGCCGGTCGACGTCATCTTCTCCAACGCCACGCTGCACTGGGTGCTCGACCATGAGGCGCTGTTCGCCCGGCTGCACGGGGCGCTGCGGCCGGGCGGGCGGCTGGTGGCCCAGTGCGGGGGAGAGGGCAACGTCGCCCGGGTCAGGGCGCACGCCGCGGCCGTCGCGCGCGATGCCCCGTACGCGCCGCACTTCCGGCAGTGGCGGGAGCCGTGGGTGTTCGCCACCCCCGAAGCCACCGAGAGGCGCCTGATCGGCGCCGGCTTCACGGACGTGCGCTGCTGGACGGCGGCCCGGCCGACCACGCCGGAGGAGCCGCGCGAGTTCTGCCGGACCTCGATCCTCGTGCGTCATCTCGACGCGCTGCCCCCGCCGCTGCGCGACCCGTACGTCGACGCGGTCATGGAGCGCCTCGCCGCCGACAGCGAGCCCGTGGTCTTCGACTACGTCCGGCTCAACATCCTCGCCACGCGGCCGTCGTAGCCTCTGCGAGGAGGCTCGTCTGATCGCGCGGCGCGCCCTCGATCGGCTACCGTGGCGGCCCCCATGACCCCCCGCGTGATCCTGCTCCCCGGCGACGGCATCGGCCCGGAGATCCTCGCGCCCGCCATCGAGGTGCTCCGCGCGGCCGGGGCCGAGCTGGAGTACGAGGAGCACGTGTTCGGCGGCGCCTCGATCGACGCGCAGGGCACGGCGCTGACCGACGAGACGCTCGCGGCCTGCCGCGGCGCCGACGCGGTCCTGCTGGCCGCGGTGGGGGGGCCGAAGTGGGACACCACCGACCCCGACAAGCCCCGCCCCGAGCAGGGTCTTCTCGGCCTGCGCAAGGGCCTCGGTCTGTTCGCCAACCTGCGCCCGGTCAGGCCGCTCCCCGCGCTCTACGACGCGAGCCCGCTGCGGCGCGAGCGGATCGAGGGCACCGACCTCCTCGTCGTGCGCGAGCTCACGGGAGGGATCTACTTCGGCGAGAAGACCCGCACGGCGGATGCCGCATCGGATGTCTGCGCGTACACCCGGGAGGAGATCGAGCGGATCGCCCGGGTCGCGATGGAGGCCGCGGAGCGGCGCGTGACGAGCGTCGACAAGGCCAACGTGCTGGAGACGAGCCGCCTGTGGCGTGAGGTGGTCAGCGAGCTGCACGCCGCCGAGTTCCCCCACCTGGAGCTCGAGCACCTCCTCGTCGACAACGCGGCGATGCGCCTGGTGGCCTCGCCGGCAGGCTTCGAGGTGATCGTGACCGAGAACATGTTCGGCGACATCCTCAGCGACGAGGCGGCGATGCTCACCGGGTCGATCGGCATGCTGCCGAGCGCCTCGCTCGGCCTGGACGGGCCGGGCGTGTTCGAGCCCGTGCACGGCTCGGCCCCGGACATCGCTGGCGCCGGCGCGGCCAACCCGCTGGCCATGTTTCTCTCCGCGGCGATGATGCTCCGCCACGGATTCGGCTGGGAGGAGCAGGCCGCGGCGGTAGAATCGGCCGTCGACCGGGCCCTTGCCGATGGGCTGCGCACGCCGGATCTGGGGGGCAGCGCCACCACCGAGCAGGCGACCCGGGCAGTTCTCGACCACCTCTAAGGAGTCCACGTGGAACAAGCGGACCTCATCTGGCACAACGGAGCGCTCGTCGCCTGGGAGGACGCCAAGGTTCACGTACTCACCCACGGGTTGCACTACGGCACCGGTGTGTTCGAGGGCGAGCGCGCCTACGACACCGCACGCGGGCCGGCGATCTTCCGGCACGAGGACCATCTCAAGCGACTGTTCAAGTCGGCCGAGCTGTACTACATGCCGATCCCGTACACGATCGAGGAGCTGCGGGCGGCCACGCACGAGCTGATCGCCGCCAACGAGCTGCGCGAGTGCTACATCCGCCCGATCGCCTTCCGCGGCTACGGCGAGATGGGGCTGTTCCCGCTCAACGCGCCGGTCGAGGTGTCGATCGCCGCCTGGCCGTGGGGGGCCTATCTCGGCGAGGAGTCGAAGCTCAAGGGGGTCCGCGCGACGGTCTCCAGCTGGCGGCGGATCCCCCACGACGCGCTGATCCCGCACGCCAAGGCGAGCGGCCAGTACCTCAACAGCATCCTGGCGAAGATCGAGGCCCACAAGGCGGGCTACGAGGAGGCGATCCTGCTCGACTCCCACGGCTTCGTGTGCGAGGGGACCGGCGAGAACATCTACATCGTCTCCCAGGGCAAGGTCATCACCCCGCCCCAGACGGCCGGCATCCTCGACGGCATCAACCGTGCGTCGGTGATGCAGATCGCCGTCGACCTCGGCATCGAGGTCGTCGAGCGCAACCTCGCGCGAGCCGAGCTGTACATGGCCGACGAGGTGTTCCTCACCGGCACGGCCGCGGAGCTCGTCCCCGTGCGGGAGGTCGACGACCACACCATCGGCAGCGGGCATCCCGGTGAGGTGACCCGGCAGCTGCAGAAGGTCTTCGAGAGCGCGCTGTACGGACAGGACCCGCGCTACGCCCACTGGCTCGACGTCGTCGAGGTGCCGTCGAAGGCGGCCACGTAGCCGTGTGCGGCCGGTTCGGCAGGCGAATTACGGAGGCGGCCGGCGCCTGAGCGCGTCGCCGCCCCGCACGCCTGCAGTGACCGACCGTTTCAAGGAGACCCGACGATGACCGAGATCGAGCTGTACGACACCACGCTTCGCGACGGCATGCAGGGCGAGGGCATGTCCCTGTCCGCCCATGAGAAGGTGATCGTGGCCCACCGCCTCGACGCGCTCGGAATCGACCTCATCGAGGCCGGCTTCCCGAGCTCCAACCCCAAGGAGCGCGAGCTCTTCGCGCTGCTCGAGGGTGAGCGCTTCGCCCACGCGGAGCTCGTCGCCTTCGGCATGACACGGCGCCGCGACACCACAGCCGAGGCCGATCCCGCGCTGCGCGGGCTCGCCGACTGCCTGGCCCCGGTGACGACGATCGTGGGAAAGACGTGGGGACTTCACCTGGAGAAGGTGGTGAGGGTCGACCGTGAGGAGAACCTGCGCATGATCGCCGAGTCATGCGCCTTTCTGAGCGCGGCCGGCAAGCGGGTGATCTACGACGCCGAGCACTTCTTCGACGGCTTCGCCGACGATCCCGACTACGCGCTGCGCTGCCTGCGGGCGGCAGCCGAGGCGGGGGCGGGCACGGTCGTCTGCTGCGACACCAACGGGGGCAGCCTGCCCGACGCCATCGCGTCCGCGATCACCGCGGTGACGGCGGCGCTGCCGGAGCTGCAGGTGGGGATCCACTGTCACGACGACGCCGGCTGCGGCGTGGCGAACAGCCTCGCCGGCGTCGCCGCCGGAGCCACCCACGTGCAGGGCACGATCAACGGGTACGGGGAGCGCTGTGGCAACGCGAACCTCGTCACGATCATCCCCACCCTCCAGCTCAAGCTCGGCCGGCCGTGCGTCACCGGCGAGCAGCTCGCCTCGCTCACCGCGACGGCGCACTTCTTCGACGAGCTGCTCAACTTCAGCCCCGATCCCGACCAGCCCTACGTGGGGCGCAACGCCTTCGCGCACAAGGGCGGGATGCACGCCGCCGGGGTCGCCGCCGACCCGGCCACGTTCGAGCACATCGATCCCGCCGTCGTCGGGAACGCCCGTGAGCTGCTCATCTCCGAGCTCTCCGGGCGGGGCACCGTGCGCAGCCGGGCCGAGCGGGCGGGGATCAGGCTCGATGACGCCGCCGCCGCTCGCGTCGTCGAGCAGGTCAAGCAGCGCGAGCACCGCGGCTACCAGTACGAGGCGGCCGACGGCTCGTTCGAGCTGCTGCTGCGCCGGGAGGTGGGCGACTTCCAGCCGCTCTTCGAGCTCGAGCACTGGCGCGTGATCGTCGAGATGGGCCACAAGGGTCACGTCGAGACCGAGGCGACGATCAAGGTGTGGGTCGGCGGCGAGCGCTACGTGCGGACCGCCGAGGGCAACGGACCCGTCCACGCCCTCGACCGGGCCCTGCGTGAGGCGATCGGCGAGCTGTATCCCGAGCTCGCCGGGATCCAGCTGGAGAACTTCAAGGTGCGCCTGATCGACGAGCACTCGGGCACGGCGTCGGTGACCCGCGTGCTGATCGACGCCACTGACGGCGAGGATCTGTGGGGATCGATCGGCGTCTCCGAGAACGTCATCGAAGCCTCCTGGGAGGCCCTCGTCGACTCGCTGGAGTTCGGTCTCCAGGTGCGCGCGCGGGCCGATCGCCCGATCACCGCCGCGTCGTGAGCGGCTCGGAGGAGATCCCGCTCGCGCAGCCGGTGATCGGCGAGGAGGAGGAGCGCCTGGTGCTGGAGGTGCTCCGCTCCGGGCGGCTGTCGCTCGGGCCGATGGTGACCGAGTTCGAGCGCGCCTTCGCTGCGCGTCTCGGCGCGGCTGGCGCGAGCGCGGTGTCGAGCGGGACGGCGGGACTGCACCTCGCCCTGCGCGCGGTGGGGGTGAGCGACGGCGACGAGGTGATCACGACGCCGTTCTCATTCGTGGCCAGCGCCAACGTGATCGCCTACGAGCGCGCCCGCCCGGTGTTCGCCGACATTGACCCGGTGACGCTGAACCTGGATCCCGCGGCCGCCGCCGCGGCGGTGAACGAGCGCACCGCGGCGATCCTCCCGGTGCACATCTTCGGCTATCCCGCCGACATCCCGGCCTTCGAGGCGCTCGGGCGCCCGATCGTCGAGGATGCGTGCGAAGCGCTGGGCGCGGTGCATGCCGACGGCTCCCCGGTCGGGGGCGGGCGCCATCCCGCGGTGTTCGGCTTCTACGCCAACAAGCAGCTCACCACCGGCGAGGGCGGCATCGTGACCACCGACGATCCCGCCGTCAAGGTGCGGATCGACTCTGAGCGCAATCAGGGGCGGGCCCCGGACATGGACTGGCTCGACCACGATCGGCTCGGGTTCAACTACCGGCTGTCGGACATCGCGTGCGCGCTCGGCGTCGCCCAGCTGCGCCGGCTTGACGCGATGCTCGCCGGACGCGCCCGGGTGGCCACGCTCTACGGCGACGCCCTCGCCGGGGTGGAGGATCTCACGCTGCCGTGCGCGGACGTGGGCGCCCGGCGCCGAGGATGGTTCGTCTACGTCGTCAGGCTTCCGCGCGGGCGCGACCGCGACGACGTCGTGAGGGCGCTCGCCGGGCGCGGGATCCCGAGCAAGCCGTACTTTCCGGCCGTCCACCTGATGAGCTTCTATCGCGAGACCTACGGGCACCGACCGGGAGAGTTCCCCGTCTGCGAGGACGTCGCCGAGCGCTCGATCGCCCTGCCGTTCTTCCCCGCGATGACCGAGGGCCAGGTGGCGCGGGTGGCCGGGGCTCTGCGAGGCGTTCTCGCCCACGCCCCCGTCTAACATCGCCGGCCGGTCATGTCGCGTTTCGCCGAGCCCCAGCACGATGCGTTTCGCCGCCTGAACGATTCGCTCGGCTTCGACTGGCGCCTGGGCCCCTATGACATCGAGCAGTCGCTCGCCCACGCGAGCATGCTCGCGGCGCGCGGCATCATCTCCGAGCCCGACCGCGACGAGCTCCACCGCGGCCTGCGGCAGGTGCGCGACGAGCTCGCCGACGGAAGCTTCCCGTTCAGCGAGGGCGACGAGGACATCCACATGGCGATCGAGCGCCGGATCACCGAGATCGTCGGCCCGGTCGGAGGCCGGCTGCACACCGCCCGCTCACGCAACGACCAGGTCGCCACCGACATGGCGATGTACGTCCGGGCGCACGCCGACGCCGCCACCGCGGCGATCACGCAGCTCGCCGTGACCCTCACCGAGCTGGCCGAGCAGCACCTGGACTGGCCGATGCCGGGGTACACGCACCTCCAGCGGGCGCAGCCCGTCTACCTGAGCCACCACCTGCTCGCATACGTGTGGATGCTCACCCGGGATCGCCGCCGGATGCTCGCCGTGCGCGAGGAGACCGGGGTGCTCCCGCTCGGCGCCGGAGCCCTCGCGGGCGTGAACTTCGACACCGACCGCCGCCTCGTCGCTCGCGAGCTCGGCTTCGCCACCGTGGCGGAGAACTCGATCGACGCGGTCTCGAACCGCGACTTCGTCCTCGACTATCTCGCCGCCGCCGCGACGTGCGCGACCCATCTCTCGCGGCTCGGAGCCGAGATCGTGCTGTGGTCCAGCGAGGAGTTCGGCTTCTGCGAGGTCTCCGATGCGTGGGCGTCGGGCTCGTCGATCATGCCGCAGAAGAAGAACCCCGACGCCGCCGAGCTGCTGCGGGCGAAGGCGCCGCGTCTGGCCGCGCACCTCGTCGGCCTGCACGGGGTCATGCACGGCCTCCCGCTGACCTACAACAAGGACATGCAGGAGGACAAGGAGCACGTGTTCGATGCCGCCGACACGCTCGAGCTCTCGCTCGAGGCTGCTCAGGGCATGCTCTCCTCGATCCGCTTCCGGCGCGAGCGTCTCGCCGCCGCGGCGGGCGACGAGTTCCTCGCCGCCACCGACGTGGCCGACCTGCTCGTCCGGCGCGGGCTGCCTTTCCGCCAGGCCCACGGCGTCGTCGCCGGGCTCGTCCGCACCGCCGTGTCCGAGGGCAAGACGCTGTCGGAGCTCTCCCCGGCCCAGCTGCAGGCGCAGTCACCGTTGCTCGACGAGGAGTTCTATGTCGTCCTGCGCGACGGCGCCTGGCTCGAGTCGAAGGTCTCCGAAGGGGGGACGAGCCTCGCGCGCGTGCGCGAGCAGCTGGAGCACGCGCGCGCAGCCCTGGGATGAGACCCCTCCCGGTCGCCTTCTACGACCGCCCGGTGCTCGAGGTGGCCCGCGACCTGATCGGGTGCGTCGTCGCCCACGGCGAGACGGCCGGGGTGATCGTGGAGACCGAGGCCTACCACCACACCGAGGCCGCCTGCCACGCCTACGTCGGGCACACCGCGCGGACCAGCACCCTGTTCGGACCGCCGGGGATCGCCTACGTGTACCGCTCCTACGGGATCCACGCGCTGCTCAACGCGGTCTGCGAGCGTGAGGACGTCGGCGCCGCGGTCCTCATCCGGGCGCTCGAGCCGCTGCGCGGAATCGCGCTGATGCGCGAACGGCGCGGCGTGCAGGCGCTCGGCGAGCTGTGCTCGGGGCCGGGCAAGCTCACGCAGGCCTTGGACATCGAGCTGGCCCACAATCGCGCCGAGCTCTCGCGCGGCCCGGTGCTGATCGGCCCCCGGCCACCGGCGTGGCGCGAGCCGCCGATCTCGGCCGACCGGCGGATCGGAATCACCAAGGCCGTCGAGCTCCCCTGGCGCTTCTGTGTCACCGGCAGCCGCTTTCTCTCCCGCCCGGTGCGGCTTCCCTGAGCGCTCGGCGCTCGGTTTCGCCCGACGCCGTACCGAGTCCTTGTCGTGGCTCAGCCGCCGCCGAGTCCGGCGCCGCCGGAGCCGCCCGTCGTCCCGCCGCCGCCACCCGTGGTCGGGGTGCCACCGCCACCGCCCGTGGTCGGGGTGCCTCCACCGCCGCCGGTGGTCGGCGTGCCGCCGGCGCCCCCGCCGGTCGTGCCGGTGTTGCCCGCGGGGGGCGCCGTCGTGGTGCCCTGGCCGGCGGGGGTGGTCGCCGTCGCGGTCCCCGTGGTCGTCGGCGCCGGCGCCGTGCCGGTTCCGGTCAGCGGCGCGGCGGTGCTCGTTCCGGTCGTCGTCGTGCCGGTGTGATGGTGGGCGGCCTCGCTTGCCGCGCGCTCGCCGGCGAGGATCTCGAGCGCCTGGACCATGAAGTCGTGGAAGATGAGCGCCGGGTAGGTCCCGCCCTCGACGGGGCCGCCGTCGTAGGCGGTGGTCATCGGGATCGCCCGGTTCGGATACCCCACCCACACCGCGGTCGTCAGCTCGGGGGTCCAGCCGACGAACCAGGCGTCGACATAGTTCGAGGTCGTTCCGGTCTTACCGACCACGTCGACGCCGGAGATCGCGGCCTGGGGGGCGGTGCCGCCCGCGGAGACGACCCCGCGCAGCATGTCGTGGATCGTCGCTGCCACCTCGGGCGAGAGCACCCGCTTGTAGACGGGGTGATCGACCATCGTGCTGTGGGGGCAGCCCCGGCAGCCGCTGATCGACTCGATCCCCGTCGGTCCCTGGTCGACATCGCCCAGCTTCGGGTCAAAGACCTTGAGGCCCCCGGTCGCGGCCGTCTCGTACGCATGGGCCATGTCCAGGGGGGAGACGCCGACCCGCAGGCCGCCGAGGATCATCGAGGGGTTGGTCGAGATCGGGGTGCGGATCCCCATCGCCTTGGCGGTCCGGCGGATGCGCCGCGTACCGAGATGCAGGCCGACCTGGGCGAACACGGTGTTGTCGGAGATGTCGGTCGCCTCCTGCAGGGTGATCGGACCCGAGTAGGTGTTGCCGAAGTTGTGCACGACGAAGTGCCCCTCGCCCTGTTTGGTGGAGAAGGGGACGTCCAGCGCGTGGGAGTCGATCACCGAGCCCGGTCCGTACTCGCCGGTGGACAGCGCGGTGGCGAGCGTGAACAGCTTGAACGACGAGCCGGGCTGGCGGAGGCCCTCAGTGGCGAGGTTGAACGGCGAGGCGGCGTAGTCGCCGTTGCCCGAGACCATCGCCCGGACCTGCCCCGTGTGGTTGTCGATCGCCACCAGCGCGGCAGTGGGTCCGCCGGACCCCGCCGGGAGCTCCTCGTTGACGACCTGCTGCGCTGCGTCCTGCAGCTTCAGGTCGATCGTCGTGCGGATCTTCAGGCCCCCGTAGTACGCGCGGTAGGCGGCGAGCTTGGCCGGCACGCCCTCGTGCTGCAGCGCCCGGATGATCTGCGGCTCGACCCAGCTCGTGAAGTACGGCGCGGCGACCGGCTGCTGGGGCTGCTGGATGTCGGCCGCGCTGGGAAGCGGCTCGCCCGAGTCAGTCTCGTATTCGATCTTTGTGAGGTAGTGCTGCTGGTACATGTCGAGCAGCACCTGGTCGCGCCGTTCCTTGGCGGCACCCGGGTGGGCGACCGGGTCGAACTCCGTCGGGTTGGCGACCATCCCCGCCAGCAGTGCGGCTTGCCAGGGCTGCAGCTTCGAGGCGCAGCTGGGGAGATGGGGGTCGGCCTGGTTGGCGTCGCCGCAGTACCGCGTGCCGCTGTTCGCGGGGGCGTTCTCGTCGAAGCCGAGCTGCCGGCCGAAGTACACCCGCGCCGCCGACTCGATGCCGTAGGCCCCGTGGCCGAAGTAGATCGAGTTCAGGTACTCCTGGAGGATCTTCGTCTTCTTCCACTCGCGCGTGAGGTGGTACGCGAGCACGGCCTCGCGGAGCTTCTCGAAGATCGTCCGGTTGTCCTCCTCGGCGAGGGCGTTCTTGACGAACTGCTCGGGGATCGTCGAGGCGCCCTCACGGGGCCCGCCGGTGATGTCTGAGACGAACGCACGGGCGAGGCCGCGAAGGTCGACGCCGGACTCGTTCCAGAAGCGCTTGTCCTCCACGGACACGATCGCGCGGCGCATCCACGGCGAGATCTCCTTGAAAGGATCGAGGACGACGTTCTCCGGTGCCGCCAGGACGCCGATCGGCCGGTTCTGGTCGTCATAGAGGAACGAGTTTCGCCGCTCGTCCCGGTACTGGCGGTAGTTCTCCAGCTGGGGCAGATCCGAGGCGACCGCCATCATCATCCCGAACACCGTCGAGACGCCGGCCAGCGACGCGAGGCCGATCACGATCAGCAGCAGGCGGAACTTCCGCACCCGCGGACGGCTCGGCCGGGGGAGATGGCGGCCCCGCATCCAGCGGCGCCTCGGCGGCGCGAACGGCAGCGGCGGCGGATCCGGCCGCAGGAGGGTGGGGTCGTCGTGGCTCATGCAACGGGACCGCAGGGACGCCCAACGGCTTCGCTCCGGGGCGGGCGCGGTCTGAATCGGCAGCCCGGACGGCGGCGGGCAGGGGGTTCCGACGGCCCGCGGAGTCTAGCATTGGCGTCATGGAGCCGGACGCCCCGGAAATCGCCGCCGAGGACGCGGACGGGCCGCCCGCGGCGGCGCTGGCCGGCGACCCGGCGGCGGCCGCCGCGTGGCTCACCCGCAACGCCGTCGACGCCCTGCCGGCGGGGGCGCTGCGCGAGCGCCTGGCCACCGCCGGGCGGCCGCTGCGGGTGAAGCTCGGTATCGATGCGACCGCGCCGGACATCCACCTCGGCTTCACCGTCGTGCTGCAAAAGCTCCGCGAGTTCCAGGAGCTCGGCCACACAGTCGTGTTGATCATCGGCGACTACACGGCGCGCGTGGGAGACCCCAGTGGGCGCTCGAGCACGCGGCCGGTGCTCGCGGCGAACGAGATCGACGCCAACGCCCGTGCGTTCCAGCGGCAGGCGGCGAAGATCCTCTCCGGCGAGCACCTGGAGGTCCGCTTCAACGGCGACTGGCTCGACATGGCGATGTCCGACCTGTTCCGGTTGCTGCGCACGAGCACCGTGGCGCAGCTGCTCGAGCGCGACGACTTCGCCAAGCGCTTCGCCGCCGGCGAGCCGATCTCGATGCTCGAGCTCCTGTACCCGCTGCTCCAGGGCTATGACTCGGTGATGGTCGAGGCCGACGTCGAGCTCGGTGGCACCGACCAGAAGTTCAACCTGCTGCTCGGCCGCGACATCCAGCGCGCCTACGGAAAGCCCGAGCAGTCGATTCTCACGCTGCCGCTGCTCGTCGGCACCGATGGCGTGCGCAAGATGTCGAAGTCCTACGGGAACTACGTCGGCGTCACCGAGTCGCCGGAGGAGATCTACGGCAAGACCATGAGCCTGCCTGACGCCGCGATGGCCGACTGGTACACGTTGCTGCTCGGCCGCCAGCCGCCCGCCGAGCTCGCTCCGCGTGACGCGAAGCGAGCGCTCGCCCGCGCCCTGGTGGCGCGGTTCCACGGGGCGGAGGCCGCCGAGGCGGCGGAGGCGGCGTTCGACCGGCTCCATGTCCGCCACGAGCTCCCCGAGGAGATCCCCGAGTACGAGTGGCGGGACGGCACCGGCGAGGAGATCCACCTTCCGGCGCTGCTGCGCGAGGCGTTCGGGATCTCCTCCTCGGAGGCGCGGCGCACGATCGCGCAGGGCGGCGTGAGGATCGACGGGACGGCCGTGCCGCCCGGACGGCTCGACGTGCCCGCGCCCGAGCTCGACGGCCGTGTGCTGCAGCTGGGCAAGCGGCGCTTCGTGCGGGTCCGCCTCGTCAGGTGAGCGTGGCCGGCGGACAGCTGCGGCTGCAGACACCGGGCCACGGCGCGATCGTCGACATCACCGAGGGCGTCGCCAGCGTCGTGCGGACCGCCGGTCTCACGCGCGGGGTCGCCTGCGTGTTCGCCATCGGCTCGACCGCCGCGGTGACGACGATGGAGTACGAGCCCGGCGGGGTGAGCGACCTCCAGGGACTGCTCGACCGGCTGATCCCCGCTGAGGATCGCTACGAGCACAACGTGCGCAATCACGACACGAACGCCCACGCCCACCTGCGCGCCGCGCTGATCGGCCCTTCCGAGACGATCCCGATCCTCGGTGGCGAGCTGGCTCTCGGGACCTGGCAGCAGATCGTGCTGCTCGACTTCGACGACCGTCCCCGCAGCCGTACGGTCACGGTGCAGATCCTCGGCTGAGGGGCCCGCGGATCCTCGCCGAGGGGCGCCCACCGAGGCGATTGGCGTGCGGGTGGTGCGCCTGGTGACACTTCCGGGCGCGATGGCTTGACCTCACCCGCCGACGGTGCTTACGGTCGCGGCAACCGTTCATGCGATCGCCGTGAGGGACCGGTCGCAGCTCACTGGGAGGGAGAGCGATGTACAAGCAAGTCCTCGATCCCGTGGCCCATTCGCTGGCCGCCTCCTCGGCGCTCGCGGTGCTGCCGCTGCTGGCGCTGTTCGTGCTCCTGGGGGCGATCCGGCTGCGGGCCGACCTCGCCTCGCTGCTCGCGCTCGCGGTGGCGATCATCGTCGCCCTCGCCGTCTACAAGATGCCCGCCGGACAGGCCTTCGACGCCGGAGCCGAGGGCGCGGTGTTCGGCTTCTTCCCGATCATGTGGATCGTCATCAACGCGCTGTGGATCTACAACCTGACCGTCGAGACCGGACACTTCACGGTCCTGCGGCGGGCCTTCGCGCGGGTGTCGGACGATCAGCGGGTCCAGGTGGTCATGATCGCGTTCTGCTTCGGGGCGCTGCTCGAGGCGCTCGCGGGCTTCGGAACGCCAGTGGCGATCTGCGGCGTGATGCTCGTCGCGCTCGGGCTCTCACCGCTCAAGGCGGCCGGGGTGGCGCTGCTCGCCGACACGGCGCCGGTGGCGTTCGGGGCGATCGCGATCCCGATCACCACGCTGGCCCAGGTGACGGGGCTGCCGATTCACTCCCTGAGCGAGATGGTCGGGCGCCAGTGCCCCGTGCTCGCCCTGTTCATCCCCTCGCTGCTCGTCCTCATGGTCGACGGCCGGCGGGGTCTGCGCCAGGTTTGGCCCGCGACGCTCGTCGCGGGGCTCACGTTCGCGCTCGTGCAGTTCGCCTCCGCCAACTACATCTCCACCCAGCTCACCGACATCCTCGCTTCGCTGGCCGCAGCCGCCGCGCTCGTCGCGCTCCTGCGGGTGTGGTCGCCGGCCGGGCGAGACGCCGTCGAGAGCCGGCCCGCGATCGCCGGCGCTGCGACGCACGATCCAGAGCTCGAGCAGCGGGTGGATCAGGCGGGGGCGCCGACTCGGCTCGAGACGCTGCTCGCCTTCGTCCCCTACCTGGTGATCATCGTCGTTCTCGGCGCATGCGCGCTCGACTCCGTGACGACCCAGCTCGATAAGGCGACGAACACGTTCGCGTGGCCGGGGCTTCACGTGCTCAACGCGGCCGGCAAGGCGCCCGACAGCGTGATGTTCAAGGCGAACTGGCTCACCGCGGCGGGAACCCAGCTGCTGGTGGCCGGGCTCATCACCACAGCGCTGCTGCGGATTTCCCCGTGGCGCGCCGTCCGGGTCTACGCGCGCACACTGCGCAACCTGATCTCGCCGATCATCACGGTGTGCGCCGTGCTGGGCCTCGCCTACGTGATGAACCTCTCCGGCCAGACGATCACGCTCGGCACGTGGGCCGCCGGCGCCGGGAGCTTCTTCGCCTTCCTCTCACCGTTGATCGGCTGGTTCGGGACTGCTGTCACCGGCTCGGACACCTCGACCAACTCCCTGTTCGGAGCGCTCCAGGTCACGGCGGCCAAGCAGTCTCACCTCTCGCCGGTGCTGCTCGCCGCCGCCAACAGCTCGGGCGGCGTGCTGGCCAAGATGATCTCGCCCCAGAACCTCGCCATCGGCGCCGCTGCCGTCGGTCTCGGCGGTCGTGAGGGCGACATCTTCCGGACCGTCGTGCTCTGGAGCGTCGGACTCGTGCTGGCGATGGCGCTACTCGTCCTGCTCCAATCGACCGGCGTCCTCTCGTGGATGGTCCCGTGAGCGGCGGTGGCCCGGGCACCCGCGCGGCACGGCGGCGCCGAACCTGCTTTCCTTGCGGACCGCGAGTGGGCCGGAGGGGCACGGAGCGGATCTTCCGAACCGCGCTGCTCCCGCGCTATACTCGCCAGTCCGGCCCAAAGCAGGCGCCGGAGCCCCCGGGGAGGGAGAACCCCTCCAGGAGGTGCGGCGGTCTTTGAAAACTCAACAGCATGCGCACCTTCGACCTACCCAGGTCGGAGTGTGTGTCCAGGTTCGACGCCGTCGCCTGGCCGGTCATCTGATCGTGCTCAGTCGGCGGTGCCAAGATTGACCCCGTCTTGCGTCTCGGAGCCCACTGTGTACATCGGGCTCCCGCCGCCGATCACTCGGCCGGTGGACGCAAGGGTCTTGTCCCGCCCGGGACAGACCCAGGTTTTCGCCCGCGCACGTCGCGGGCGGTCATCCCTGACGACTCTTTGTGAGCGGCGGACGCGAGTTCGTCGCAGCAGTTCTTCACGGAGAGTTTGATCCTGGCTCAGGACGAACGCTGGCGGCGTGCCTAACACATGCAAGTGGAGCGACGAACCAGGCTTCGGCCTGGGGCAAAGCCGCGAACGGGTGAGTAACACGTGGGTAACCTGCCCTGATGATTGGGACAACCCGAGGAAACTCGGGCTAATACCAAATGTGCCCTCCGGCCATAAGGCCACTGGGGAAAGGAAGCTTCGGCCTCCGCATCGGGATGGGCCCGCGGCCCATTAGCTTGTTGGTGAGGTAACGGCTCACCAAGGCAACGATGGGTAGCTGGTCTGAGAGGACGATCAGCCACACTGGGACTGAGACACGGCCCAGACTCCTACGGGAGGCAGCAGTGGGGAATCTTGCGCAATGCGCGAAAGCGTGACGCAGCAACGCCGCGTGGGGGAAGACGGCCTTCGGGTTGTAAACCCCTTTCAGTTGGGACGAAGCTTCGCCGGTGAATAGCCGGCTGGAGTGACGGTACCTTCAGAAGAAGCCCCGGCTAACTACGTGCCAGCAGCCGCGGTAATACGTAGGGGGCAAGCGTTGTCCGGAATCATTGGGCGTAAAGAGCGTGTAGGCGGCTCGGTAAGTCTGCTGTGAAAGTCCAGGGCTCAACCCTGGAATGCCGGTGGAAACTGTCGAGCTAGAGTCCGGAAGAGGCGAGTGGAATTCCTGGTGTAGCGGTGAAATGCGCAGATATCAGGAGGAACACCAATGGCGAAGGCAGCTCGCTGGGACGGTACTGACGCTGAGACGCGAAAGCGTGGGGAGCAAACAGGATTAGATACCCTGGTAGTCCACGCCGTAAACGATGGGCACTAGGTGTGGGGGGTGTCGACTCCCTCCGTGCCGACGCTAACGCATTAAGTGCCCCGCCTGGGGAGTACGGCCGCAAGGCTAAAACTCAAAGGAATTGACGGGGGCCCGCACAAGCAGCGGAGCATGTGGTTTAATTCGACGCAACGCGAAGAACCTTACCTGGGCTTGACATGTTCCTGACCGCCGTGGAAACACGGCTTCCCTTCGGGGCAGGATCACAGGTGGTGCATGGCTGTCGTCAGCTCGTGTCGTGAGATGTTGGGTTAAGTCCCGCAACGAGCGCAACCCCCGTCGCATGTTGCCAGCATTTAGTTGGGGACTCATGCGAGACTGCCGGTGACAAACCGGAGGAAGGTGGGGATGACGTCAAGTCATCATGCCCCTTATGTCCAGGGCTACACACGTGCTACATTGGCGCGTACAGAGGGCTGCGATACCGCGAGGTGGAGCGAATCCCTTAAAGCGTGTCTCGGTTCGGATTGCAGGCTGAAACTCGCCTGCATGAAGGCGGAGTTGCTAGTAATCGCGGATCAGCATTGCCGCGGTGAATACGTTCCCGGGCCTTGTACACACCGCCCGTCACACCACGGGAGTGAGCAACACCCGAAGCCGGTGGCCTAACCTTTTGGAGGGAGCCGTCGAAGGTGGGGCTCGTGACTGGGGTGAAGTCGTAACAAGGTAGCCGTAGCGGAAGCTGCGGCTGGATCACCTCCTTTCTAGGGAGCCTCTTCGGAGGCGCCCGATCGCGTGTCCGGCGCCCTCGGTGCCGGAACCAACCGTCCGAGCATCAGCTCGGCGGACCCAAATCGCGCGATTGGGTCTAGACATGTCGACCGGACCTGGTCAGGCCAGCCTATGAGCGCCAGCGCTCGTCCCGGCTGGCTGCATGCTGTTGAGTTTTGAGAGACCGGCCCGACGCCGGCAGCTCGAGGATTCGTTCCCGGGCTGTCGGAGGAGGGTCGCACCTCTTCGCGGACCTTGAAAACTGCACAGTAGCCAATGACACGGGTATGGATGGCCGCCGTTTTACGTCGGTCATCCATGGAAAAGCAATTTTCCAACTGCATCTCGCTGCCCTGCGAGATGTGGAGATCACCGTCAAGATAGTAAGGGCACATGGTGGATGCCTTGGCACTAAGAGGCGAAGAAGGGCGTGAACGGCTGCGATAAGCCGCGGTGAGGCGCTGAATAGCCTGTGAACCGCGGATGCCCGAATGGGGAAACCCAACGTCGGTAATGCGGCGTTACCCCGCGCTGAACACATAGGCGCGGTGGAGCCAAGCGGGGGAAGTGAAACATCTCAGTACCCCGAGGAAAGGAAATCAACCGAGACTCCCTGAGTAGTGGCGAGCGAAAAGGGAAGAGCCCAAACCCGGCGCGTGTAAGCGGTCATGCGTTGCACGTCGGGGGTTGTAGGGCACCTGGTTCGAGCCATGACCGGCTCGACGGGAGTTACCAAATCATGCAGTAGTCGAAGCGCGTGGAACCGCGCACCAAAGAGGGCAATCGTCCCGTAGACGAAACTGCATGGTCTTCCGCAGGTGTTCCTGAGTAAGTCCGCTCTCGTGAAACGCGGACTGAATCTGGGGGGACCACCCTCCAAGGCTAAGTACTCCTTAGTGACCGATAGCGGACTAGTACCGTGAGGGAAAGGTGAAAAGTACCCCGGAAGGGGAGTGAAATAGTACCTGAAACCATGTGCCTACAAGCGGTGGGAGCGGCTTCGTGCCGTGACCGCGTGCTTTTTGCATAACGAGCCGGCGAGTTACTCGTCTGCGGCAAGGTTAAGCGATGAGCGGAGCCGAAGCGAAAGCGAGTCCGAACAGGGCGACATAGTCGTAGGCGGTAGACCCGAAGCTGAGCGAGCTACCCATGGGCAGGTTGAAGCGGGGGTAAGACCTCGTGGAGGACCGAACCGACCTAGGTTGAAAACTGGGCGGATGACCTGTGGGTCGGAGTGAAAGGCTAATCAAGCTCAGTGATATCTGGTTCTCTCCGAAATATATTTAGGTATAGCCTCGGATAAATTCCGTGGCGGCCGTAGAGCACTGTTTGGACGCGGGGCCCTACCAGGTTACCAAATTCAGGCAAACTCCGAAGACCGTCACGGTTACTCCGGGAGTCAGTTGCTGGGGGATAAACTTCAGCGTCAAAAGGGAAACAGCCCAGACCGCCAGCTAAGGTCCCCAAGTGTTAGCTAAGTGGGAAACGATGTTTGAATGCATAGACAACCAGGAGGTTGGCTTAGAGGCAGCCACCCTTGAAAGAGTGCGTAACAGCTCACTGGTCAAGTGTTCGAGCGCGGACAATGTAACGGGGCTCAAGCTAACCACCGAAGCTGCGGGTGCGATTTATTTCGCGCGGTAGGAGAGCGTTCCGGTGCCAGTGAAGCGGCGGCGTAAGCCAGCCGTGGAGGCGCCGGAAGTGAGAATGCCGGCATGAGTAACGAAAGAGGGGTGAGAATCCCCTCCGCCGATTGCCCAAGGGTTCCTGAGTAAAGTTCGTCTGCTCAGGGTTAGTCAGGACCTAAGGCGAGGCCGAAAGGCGTAGTCGATGGCCAACGGGTTGATATTCCCGTACCACGTTGCTTCCGTTTGACCGATGGGGGGACGAGGAAGGCTATGGGATCCCAGGTGATGGTCATCCTGGGGTAAGCATGTAGGGGTGGCTCTAGGCAAATCCGGAGCTGCATAACCCGAGGTGCGATGCCAGCTGGCTCTAAGCCGGCGAGTCCCGGATGCCCTGCCTCCGAGAAAAGCCTCTAGGGAGGAAGCGCGTGCCTGTACCAAAACCGACACAGGTGGGCAAGTGGAGTACACTAAGGTGATCGAGATAACCCTCGTTAAGGAACTCGGCAAAATCGACCCGTAACTTCGGGATAAGGGTCGCCCCAGTAGGGTGAAACTCCTCGCGAGTGGAGCCCGAGAGGGCCGCAGTGAATAGGTTCAAGCGACTGTTTACCAAAAACACAGGTCTCTGCTAAGTCGAAAGACGACGTATAGGGGCTGACGCCTGCCCGGTGCCGGAAGGTTACGTGGAGGTGTTAGGGGTAACCCGAAGCACCGAAACTAAGCCCCGGTAAACGGCGGCCGTAACTATAACGGTCCTAAGGTAGCGAAATTCCTTGTCGGGTAAGTTCCGACCTGCACGAATGGCGTAACGACTTGAACGCTGTCTCAACGAGGGGCTCGGTGAAATTGCAGTCTCGGTGAAGATGCCGAGTACCCGCGGCTAGACGGAAAGACCCCGTGAACCTTTACTACAACTTGGTATTGGGGTTCGATGCATCTCGCTCAGGATAGGTGGGAGACGTGGAAGCGCCGGCTGCGGCTGGCGTGGAGTCAACCTTGAGATACCACCCTTGATGTACTGGATCTCTAACAGTGCGCCGTGAATCCGGGCGCTGGACAGTGACAGGTGGGTAGTTTGACTGGGGCGGTCGCCTCCCAAAATGTAACGGAGGCGCGCAAAGGTTCCCTCAGCACGGTCGGAAATCGTGCGTAGAGTGTAAAGGCAGCAAGGGAGCTTGACTGCGAGACCGACAGGTCGAGCAGGTGCGAAAGCAGGCCTTAGTGATCCGGCGGTAGCAAGTGGAAGCGCCGTCGCTCAACGGACAAAAGGTACTCCGGGGATAACAGGCTTATCGGGCCCAAGAGTCCACATCGACGGCCCGGTTTGGCACCTCGATGTCGGCTCGTCGCATCCTGGGGCTGAAGTAGGTCCCAAGGGTTGGGCTGTTCGCCCATTAAAGCGGTACGCGAGCTGGGTTCAGAACGTCGTGAGACAGTTCGGTCCCTATCTGCCGTGGGCGTTGGAGAATTGCGAGGATTCGTCCCTAGTACGAGAGGACCGGGATGAACGCACCTCTGGTGTATCTGTTGTCCTGCCAAGGGCATCGCAGGTTAGCTACGTGCGGATCGGATAACCGCTGAAAGCATCTAAGCGGGAAGCCGGCCTCAAGATGAGTTCTCCCATCCCCTAGAGGGAGTAAGACCCCTGGTAGACCACCAGGTCAATAGGCTGGATCTGGAAGGGTGGTGACACCCGTAGGAGACCAGTACTAATGGGTCGAGGGCTTGACGGATATTGATTTACCCGTGCATTGGCGCTGTGTGGTTTTGAAGGCCCGCGAAGGGGCTCTCACCGGTTTCCGGTGGCTATGGCGAGGGGGAAACACCTCTTCCCATTCCGAACAGAGCCGTTAAGCCCCTCAGCGCCGATGGTACTTGGCCCGCAAGGGCCTGGGAGAGTAGGTCGCCGCCGGTTTTTACGCAGATGAGGACCCAGTCGCCGAGGCCGGCGGCTGGGTCTTCGTCGTTCAGCCGTCTTCCCAGGGCCCAGCGGTGGGGAGCGTTCGTCACGCCGACGGCGTGCTCCGACGGCGTGCTCGCTTCAGGGCTCCTCGTCGCCGGGCAGCGCGTCGATGACCGCGGCCACTATCCCGCGCGCGTTGGGGAACGAGCGGATGATCTCGCTGGTGGACTCGCCGGGGTTTGCGAGGATGGCGACGAGCAGGTGGCCGGTGCTCACCGCTCGCTGACTGAGACGCTCGGCGACGACGAGCACGTCCTCGGCGACGAGGCGCCTCGCGTCATGGCTGAATATGCCGGTGGCGCTCCGGTGACCCGGGTCGACGAGCTGAGCCGGCGGGAGGCGTGGATCGTCCCGCGAGCGGACCGTCGCGACCACCTCGGTCTCGCATTCGAGGATTCCGTAGAGCAGATGTGCGACGTCGACATAGTCAGCGTCGAGTGTGCGCGCTCGCTCGATCCCGGCGTGGATGGCGTCCCGAGCTTGGTCGGTGAAGCGTTCGAAGATCGGCGGGATCGGCCCTGGGCTCGGTGGCGCCTGGCCCCGCGCCGCGAGTTGGGCTGCACGCACCTGAATGAGCGCCGGCTCGATCGGTGGCCGCGTCGCCGGATATTTGGCGTCGACGAGGGCTTGGACCTCCGTGATTCCGAGCTCCCCGAGAATGCGGGCAGGGAGCTCCTGCTCGCCGAGCGCGAGTAGGAGATGCTCTGTGCTCGGGCCGAGCACGCCCCGAGCTGCCGCGGCGGTGACCGCTCGGCGCAGCACCTCCTCGCTGGCCGGGGAGCGCCGGGGTCGAAGTTCCAGCTTCGTCCCGAACCCTTTGATCTGCACGATCAGATCGTGAATCGCGTGGTCGAGGCCGGCGAGCAGACGCTCGACGTTTCCGCGCCGAGTGGTGGCGAGAAGGAGATGCTCGGGGTCGACGCTGCGGTGGCTCATCATGCGAGCCTCGTCTTCGGCGAGCAGGATCACGTTGTATGCCTGGTCGGTGAACCAGCCGAGCGAATCGTCCGGCCAGGCGATCGTGACGCCGGGATCCTCGCCGGCGCCGCCGATGTCACCGCCGGAGGCCAGGAGCGCACGCCGTGCTTCGGTGTACTGCTCGTCGGTCTGTGCCATCCGCGACCGGGTCGCGTGCTTCGACCGTCGGTTCTGAGTCATGTCGATCCCTTCCGTGGCCAGACCCCACGCCTCCGGCCATGCCGGGAGATGACAAGCCCGAGACCGTGTCCCTTGCTCCGTCATCGCCGGCTCGCGCGTGGGGCGAGCGTCGGCTCAGAGGATGCGCGTGGGCGGCAGCGCACATCGAAGATACGCCCGCGCCGGATCGGTGTCCAGCCGGTCGCACGGGATACGAATGCCCACGCGCGCCCATCCGACGCCGGCTGAGCCGTGATACCACGGCTGGGATGATCGGAGGCACCATGAGACACCGGTGGTGTGGCAGCGTGTGCTCGGGTGTGCTCGCCGTCGTGCTCCTGAGTGGCTGCGGGCACGCATCGCCTCGCCGGGAACGGGCCTCGTACTCCGCGTGCCGAGGGTCCGGAGCTCCCGCGGCGTGCCTGCGGTTCCTCGACGGTGCCGCGCACGTCACGAGCATCCGTCTCACGTCGACCGTCCCGCCGCAGGTCACGGCGAGCTGCGCCGAGGCGGCGCGGATGACCCAGCTCCGGGTCATCTGTCCACCGTTGGTCCCGGCCGGCGGCGTGGCGAGCGGGCTCTACGGTCCGCAGATCGTCGATCGTGACTCGTACTCGGCCTCGATCAACAACGGCCAGATCCCCGGTCGCGTCCATTGGGAGTTCGGCGCCATCGTCGGTCCCGAGACTCGGCTCTGGGTGTTCGACCGCCGCAACTGGGCAGGACCTCCGAGCGCGCCCCCCGCTCGGCTGATCGGGAAGCTCGAAGAGCTCGGCCACGTGATCACCGTCTACCGATTCCCCGACAACGACGGACAGCTCGAGGGACACGACGCCGCGTTCGCGACCGAGCACGGCGTCAGCTACTTCGTCTCGATCCACGGCCACGACCACGATGACGGCGACATCGCGATGCTGCTCGCGGTTCTGGCGCGAAGCCCGTGAGGAGGCGTGCCGGGCCGGCGATGCGCCGCACGGGTGGCAATGCGCCGCACGCGTGGTAATGGGCCGCACGGGTGGCACGGAGGTGCCAGCATGTGGGGCATGCGCCCCATGGTCACGTTCTTCCGCGAGAACCCCCAGGCGCTCGTGCTGCTCATCATCACCCTGGTGCTGGGGATCGGCACCTTCGTGGCGGTGCTGATCGCCCTCGCCGGCGCGGGGAACGGCACTCCGAGCGGGGAGCCGAGCGACGCCGTGCGGGTGATCCACGCCATGTGGGCATGGATCGGCATGGCGCGCGTCTGAGGACCCGCTCCGAGGGACGGCGTCCGGGACCACCGCCGTCCCCCGCCTCGGCCCAGAGCACGCCGCAGCTCGCCCCAGGCCTCGGGCGCACGCCGGAGCGTCGGCCACGAACAGGGCGTGGCCGCGACGAACAGGGAGTGGCCGCGACGAAGAGGAGCCCCGGTGTCCGCCCTCAGGGACTGACGCATAACCTGACAATCCAGCGAATCTCGCTCCTCCCTGTCAGGAAGAGCGTCGTCCTGGCGCTTTTCCTGACAGGGCGATCCGATCTCGCGCGCCGTGTCAGGAAATGTGCCAGCTGCCGTCGCGAGCGCACGCGCCGGTCCGCGCGAGTACGGATCGCGCGAACCAGCCGGCCCGCAGGTGCCTCCTCGGCATGCGGGCAACGCGCGCGGTCGCGCGCCGCTGTCGCGGCAGCGCCAGACGGTGAGCGCGCCCGGCGCGTCAGCGCGGGGCGGACTGGCGGGAGGCGCGATCAGCCGACGGGCGAACGGGGGAGACGCAGTGGGCCGGGTGGGGCGCGACCGACCCCGGCCGGCGGCTGCGCTCGATGCGCAGCGGACGGCGATGGGGGTGCTGGAGGTACGCCTCACGACCGGTGGTCTCGGCCTCGCTCTCGGCGGCGAGAAGGTCCCCGGCTCCCTCGAGCCAGGCGCGCAGACGATGTGCGGATGAACGGAACATGTGTTCGTGAGAGTAGGTCGGGCCACGGACGGACTGCAAGATGCCGTGCACGAGCGTCCGGAGGGCCCGGCGGGACGGGGGATGGCGCCGGCGGGAGGACCTCCGGCCGCGGGAGGGGGCGGCGGGACGGTGCCCCGGATGGCGCCTACAGGTGCGCCCAGATCTCGAGCTTCGTGCCGATCCGCTCGACGACGGCGTCGGTGAATTCGGTCGTGCCGGCGTGGCCGCCGAGGTCGGGCGTCTTGCAGCCCGCCGCCACCGTCTCGAGCGTCGCCTCGTAGATCGCGCGGGCGGCACGTTCCGCCTCGGCGCCGTGGCGATCGGCGGCGTGCCGCAGCACCGCCCCGCAGGCGAGCAGCATCGCCAGCGGGTTGGCGACGTCCTTGCCGAGCAGCGCCGGCGCGGTGCCGTGAGGCGCCTCGGCCATCGCCACCTCGGTGTCGTAGGCGGCATCGAAGGCGAGCAGGACCGACTCGGCGCCGGCGATCGAGCCGAACATCGGCAGCACGAGGTCCGACAGGCAGTCGCCGTCGCGGTTGAGCGCCGGGATCACGAGCGGGGCGTCGGTGGCGCCGGACAGCAGCCCGGCGTAGGTGGCGTCGATCAGGACCGGCTGATAGGCCACCTCGGGATGGCGCTCGGCGGCGAGATCGAGCTCCTCCTTGAGCATCCCCTCGTACACCGGCGAGACCGTCCACTTGGGCCCGCCGTAGACCTTGGCTCGCATCCGCAGCGCGGTGCGGAAGGCGTACTCGGCCACCGCCCGGCAGGTCGAGCGGGTGATGTGCTCGGTGCGGTAGGCGACCTCGCCGTCGGAGCCCTCCGCTCCCTCGCGGCGCTCCTCGGCGCCGTAGGCGTCGTCCACCGCCATCCGCACGACCGAGATCGGATGATGGACCCCGGCCACCGGCGCCACCCCGGGCAGCCGCCGGCCCGTACGCACGATGACCTTGCCGTCGACCTGCTCGCGCAGGATCCGGTTGGGTGAGCCGACATCCCCGGCCCCCTCCGGCGTGATCGTCGCGGCCTTGAGCCCGAGGCCGCAGTCGCGCATCGCCTGGGCGGCCTCACTCACCACGCCGTTCGCGGTCGCGCGGCGGCTCTCCAGCGAGAGATCGAAGCGCAGGAGCTCGACGGGGAGCCCCAGCAGCTCCGGGTCGAGCGCGCGCAGGGCCTGCTCGAGCAGCTCCTGACCGGTCTCGTCGCCCTCCATCACGACGATCCGGAGACTCACGTGACCGCGGTCCCCTCGCCGGACAGGACGTCGGCGCGCTGGGTGAGCGCGCCGATCACCGTCGCCACGTGGAGGTCGAACTCCACCCCGAGCGCCTCGGCGCCGCGGGTGATGTCCTCCCGGTTCACAGCGGCGGCGAAGCTCGGCGTCTTCAGCTTCTTCTTCACGGACTTCGGCGTCATCCCCACGAACCCCTCGGGGCGCACGTAGGAGCACGCGAGCACGAACCCCGACAGCTCGTCGACGGCGTAGAGCGCCTTCTCCATGTCCGTCTCCCGCGGGACGTCCATGTAGTCGGCGTGCGAGGCGACCGCCCGCACGAGCTCGGGCGGATAGCCGAGCCGCGTGAGCTCCTCCAGCGCGTAGCGCGGGTGGCCGGTCTCCAGGTCCGGATAGCGCTCGTAATCGAGGTCGTGGAGCAGGCCGGTCATCCCCCACAGCTCGACATCGCCGGCGAACCGGGGGGCATAGGCGCGCATCGAGGCCTCGACGGCGAGCACGTGGCGGCGCAGCGAATCGGTGGAAACCCACTCGCAGAGGAGGTTCCAGGCGTCGGAACGCGAAAACCCATTCGGCATGGCTGTTACCCTAGCTGAGAGCTCAGGGGGGGAAATGAGCCTGAGCACGCCCCGACCCCCCGCGCCGTTCCCGACCGCGCGACGCCACGCACAAGCGCCGATCATGGAGAAATTCGTCATCGAAGGCGGCGCGCCGCTCGCCGGAACGATCGTGCCGGCCGGCAACAAGAACGCCGCCCTGCCGATCCTCGCCGCCTGTCTGCTCACCGACGACGAGGTGATCCTCCGCAACGTCCCGCGGATCAGCGACGTCAACACGATGGTCGAGCTGCTCGCGCTGCTCGGCGCGCAGGTCGAGTGGCGCGGTCCCAACGAGGTGGCGGTCCGAGCCGAGGAGATCGAGACGACGGCGGTCGACCGGCACCTCGCCGAGCGGATCCGCGCGTCGTTCCTGCTCGCGGGCCCCCTGCTGGCGCGCCGCGGGCGGGCGGAGATGCCGCCCCCCGGCGGCGACGTGATCGGCCGGCGCCGGCTCGATCCCCACATCGACGCCTTCCGGGCCCTGGGAGCGACGATCCGGCACGGGCCGGACATCGTGCTCGAGGCGCCTGCGCTTGGCCTCAAGCCGTGTGACTTCCTGATGGACGAGCCGTCGGTGATGGCGACCGAGAACGCGCTGATGGCCGCGGCGCTCACTCCCGGCACGACGGTGATCCGCAACGCCGCCTCCGAGCCCCACGTCCAGGACCTGGCGCGGATGCTCGCCGCGATGGGGGCCCCGATCGACGGGATCGGCTCGAACGTGATGACCGTCCACGGGACGACGAGCCTGCGCGGCTGCACGCACACGATCGCTCCGGACCACATCGAGATCGGCTCGTTCATGGCGCTCGCCGGCGTCACGGGCGGCGAGCTCGTGGTCAAGGACACGATCCCCGAGGACCTGCGGATGATCCGCCTCGTGTTCGAGCGCCTCGGGCTGCGCAGCGAGCGCTCCGGCAACGACATCATCGTGCCCGGCGACCAGCACCTCGTGATCCGCAACGACGAGGGCGGCCACACCCCCAAGGTGCAGGACGGCCCCTGGCCGGCGTTCCCCGCCGACCTCACGAGCATCGCGCTGGCGCTCGCCACCCAGGCCGAGGGGTCGGTGATCATCCATGAGTGGATGTTCGAGAACCGGCTCGTGTTCACCGACAAGCTCCAGCTGATGGGGGCCGCCATCACGATCTGCGACCCGCACCGGGCGATCGTCGTCGGCCCGCGCCGGCTGCGCAGCGCTCGCGTCGACTCGCCGGACATCCGCGCCGGAATGGCGATGCTGATCGCCGCCCTGTGCGCCGAGGGCGTCACCGAGATCGGCAATGTCCGTCACATCGACCGCGGCTACGAGCGGATCGACGAGCGGCTACGTGCCCTCGGGGCGCGCATCCAGCGCCACGAGGACGTTCCCAGCCACGCCTGAGCGCGGCCGCGCGCCGGCGTCGCCGACCCGCAACGAGCGCACCGGCGACGGTTCTGGTTCCCTTCGACGCGGGATGATCCACCGCATTCCCAGCGGCACGCGTGACGTGCTGCCCGTCGAGATGGGCGAGCTGCGCCGGATGACCGGCCAGATTCTCGACGTGTTCTCGGCCGCCGGCTACGGCGAGGTGTACACCCCGGCGCTCGAATACGAGAGCACGTTCGACCGCGCCGCCATGACCGCGTCCCGCCCCGCCTACCGGATGTTCGACGAGCAGGGCAACGTGCTCGTGCTGCGCTCCGACATGACCGTGCCGATCGCTCGGCTCGTCGCGACGCGCTACGCGGCCGCCGAGCCGCCGCTGCGCTTCTCCTACGTCGCCCACGCCTACCGCGGCGTCCGCCCGCAGCGCGGACAGTCACGCGAGTTCCTCCAAGCGGGGGTCGAGCTCGTCGGTTCCCCCGCGCCCGCCGGCACGGCGGAGGCTCTCATCGTCCTGTGTCGGGCGCTCGATGCCGTTGGCCTGCGCACCTACCGTGTGGGTGTCGGCGACGCGTCGCTCTACCCGTCTCTGCTCGAGGCCTACGACGTCGGCGCGCAGGAGCGGGAACGGATTCTCGCCGACCTCGCCCGCGGGGACTTCGTCGGCGTCGAGCGCGAGCTGCGCGAGCTGCCCCTGTCGCCCGCGGTGCTCGAGCTGCTGCTGCGCGTTCCCGTGACGCGGGGTGGTCCCGACGTGCTCCAGGGTCTCTCCGGTCCGCTGCAGGAGGCGGTCACGGGGATGCTGGCGGTCCACGCGCTGCTCCCCGACAGCGTCGCCGAGCGGATCATCTTCGACTTCGGGCTCGTCCGGAGCCTCGGCTACTACACCGGCGCGGTGTTCCAGGTGTATGACCCCGCGCATGGTGTTCCGCTCGGCAGCGGCGGCCGCTACGACGAGCTCCTCGGCCTGTTCGGCCGCTCGCTGCCCGCCGTCGGCTTCGCGCTCAACGTCGAGCGGCTGCACATCGCGCTGGCCGGCGAGGAACGGGGGCTGTAGGGATGGCGGCAAGGCCCCGGTTGCGAATCGCCGTGCCCCGCGGGGCGCTGTTCACGGACACGCTCGACCTTCTCGACGGTCTCGGGATCGACACGGCGGAGGTGCGGGAGAACGACCGCAAGCTGCTGTTCGAGGACGTCGGGATCATCACCATGCGCCCCTCCGACGTCCCCACCTATGTTTCCGCCGGCGCGGCCGATCTCGGGATCACCGGCAAGGACGTGCTGCTCGAGCATTCCGAGCGCGACGTGCTCGAGCTGCTCGACCTCGGCTTCGGCCGGTGTGTGATGGTCCTCGCCTCGCAGGCCGGCGAGGACCGTGCCGCCGAGGCGCTGCGGCGCCTCGGGGTCGTGCGCATCGCCACCAAGTACCCGCGGATCGCCGCCGAGTACTTCCTCGCCACCGGTCGGCAGGCGGAGATCGTCGAGGTGAAGGGATCGGTCGAGCTCGCCCCTCTCACCGGACTCGCCGAGGCGATCGTCGACCTCACCGCGACGGGGACGACGCTGCGCGAGAACGGCCTCGTGATCCGCGAGGAGATCGCCGTCTGCACCGCGCGGCTGATCGCCAACCCCGTCGCCCACAAGCTCGAGGCACCCGCGATCGACGCGCTGCTGGAGCGACTCGCTGCGCGCTGAGCTCATCAGCCTCGCCGACGCCGCGGAGGCGCCGCGGCTCGTCACGCGCCTGCGCGGCCTGATCCCGGACGGCGCTTCGGTCGCGGACGCCGTCAGCGAGATCATCGCGACGGTCCGCGCCGGCGGCGATGCCGCGGTGCTCGAGTACACGCAGCGCTTCGACACCGGCGGCGCCGAGGCGCTGCCGCTGCGGGTTCCCGCCGGCGGGCTCGACCGTGCCCTCCGCGAGCTCGATCCGGCTCTCCGCGCGGGACTGGAGATGGCCATCGCCCACGTCGGCGAGGTCGCCGCCGCCGGCGTCCTGCCGGACCGGACGGTGGATCTCGCCACCCACAGCGTCACCTCACGGGAGGTCCCGGTGGACCGCGCCGCGGTCTACGTCCCCGGCGGGCGGGCGCCATATCCGAGCACGGTGGTGATGGGGGTGGTGAGCGCGCGCGCGGCAGGCGTGCCGGAGGTCGTCGTCTGCTCACCGCCCCGCGAGCGGGGGGAGATCGACCCGGTGATCCTCGCCGCCTGCCGCCTGGCCGGGGCGGACGAGGTCTACCGGATGGGGGGCGCGCAGGCCGTGGCGGCGCTCGCCTACGGAACCGAGTCCGTGCTCCCTGTCGACGTGATCGTCGGACCGGGACAGCTCTGGGTCCAGGAGGCCAAGCGCCAGGTGGCGGGCGCCGGGCGGGTCGGCATCGACGGCTTCGCCGGCCCGAGCGACCTGCTGGTGATCGCCGACCCCGGCACCGAGACCGAGCCGATCGCGCTCGATCTGCTCGCCCAGGCAGAGCACGGCCCCGGAACGCTCGTCCTCGCCGCGAGCACCGATGGGGGGCTTCTGCGCGAGCTCGCGGTTCGGATCGAGCCCGTGGCCGAGACGGGCGCGGTGTGCCGCCTGGTGGAGCTGCCCGACCCCGGCGCCGGTCTCGCGCTGGTGCAGGCGTTCGCTCCCGAGCACCTGGAGCTGATCGGCCCGCGCGCGGAGGCGCTCGCGCCCCGGATCACCCGGGCGGGCTGCGTGTTCGTCGGCGGGGACGCGGCAACCGCGTTCGGCGATTACATCGCCGGCTCAAACCACGTCCTGCCGACGGAGGGGGCCGCGCGGTTCGCCTCCGGGCTGTCGGCGGCCAGCTTCCGGCGGCGGTTCTCCGAGGTCCGGGTCACCGACGGGTCGAGGATGGCGCGAGCCGCTGCGCCGATCGCCCGGGCCGAGGGCTACGAGCTCCACGCCCGGTCGATGGAGGCGCGCATTCGCCAGAATGGCTCACCATGAGCCGAACCGCGACCATCGAGCGCCGCACCGGGGAGACCGACGTCCGCGTCTCGTTGACCCTGGAGGGCACCGGCCTGGGCAGCCGGGAGACCGGGGTCGGCTTCCTCGACCACATGCTCGACCTGCTCGCCCGGCACGGCAGGTTCGACCTCGACGTCGCCGCCAACGGCGACCTCCAGGCCGGCGCCCACCACACCGTCGAGGATGTCGGCATCTGCATCGGCCAGGCGATCGATCGCGCGCTCGGCGACCGCGCCGGCATCTTCCGCTACGGCCAGGCCACGATCCCCATGGACGAGGCACGGGCCGCGTGCGCCATCGACATCTCAGGCCGCGGGCTGTGTCAGTTCGAGGCGACGCTGCCGCCCGGAGCGATCGGGAACTACGACCACGAGCTGACCGAGGAGTTCCTCCGCGCCCTGGCCACCAACGCCCGGCTCACCCTCCACCTCCGCGTGGAGGCGGGCACCAACGTCCACCACGTCGTCGAGGCATGCTTCAAGGCGCTGGCCCGGTCGCTGCGGGCGGCCGTCGCGCTCGATCCGAGCGAGACGGGGATCCCGAGCACGAAGGGAACCCTGTGACGCTCGCACTGGTCGACTACGGGATGGGCAACCGCCGTTCGGTCCAGAAGGCGCTCGAGCACGTCGGGGCGGACGTCGTCGTCACGCGCGAGCCCGACGTCATCACAGCGGCCGCGGGCATCGTCGTGCCCGGCGTGGGCGCGTTCCCGCGCGCCATGGCCAACCTCCGTCAGCTCGGCCTCGACGTGCTGCTCGCCGAGCGGGCCGCGGCCGGGGTGCCCCTGCTCGGGATCTGCCTCGGGATGCAGCTCCTGTTCGAGGCCTCCAGCGAGCTCGAGCCGACGACCGGGCTCGGCCTGATCCCCGGAGAGGTCACGCGGCTGGACTCCGGGGGACGGCGGATCCCGCACATCGGCTGGAACGAGGTGAGCTTCGAGCACGAGAGCCCGCTCACGGCCGGGCTCGGACGGGGGGCGCCGTTCTACCACGTGCACTCGTTCGCCTGCCACCCCGCCGAGGCGGCGGACGTCGTCGGCACGACCGAGTACGGAGAGCGCTTCACGACGATCGTCGCTCGCGACTCCGTGTTCGGCGTGCAGTTCCATCCCGAGAAGTCCTCCGGCGCCGGGCTGCGGATGCTCGGAAACTTCGCCGCGCGATGCGTCCCGGCCGGCCCCGCCACGCCGGTGGCGGATCCGGTCCGGGCATGATCCTCCTGCCGGCGATCGACATCCGCGACGGCAAGGCGGTGCGCCTGCAGCGCGGCGACTTCGCCCACGAGACCGTCTACGACGCCGATCCGCTCGAGGCCGCCCGGCGCTGGGTGGACGGAGGAGCCCGCGCGCTCCACGTCGTCGACCTCGACGGCGCCCGTACCGGGCGCCCCGCCAATCTCCGCCACGTCGAGCGGATCGCCGGTGAGCTCGGCGTCCCCGTGCAGCTGGGGGGCGGCCTGCGCACGCTGGCGGCGGTCAACGGGGCCTTCGAGGCCGGAGCTCACCGCGTCGTGCTCGGCACCGCCGCCTACACCGATCTGGACTTCCTCGACGCGGTGCTCGCGGCGCAGGGTGAGCGCGTCGTCGTCTCCGTCGATGCCCGGGCGGGAAAGCTCGCCGCCGCCGGCTGGACCGAGCAGACCGAGATGGACGTCGCGCCTGCCATCGAGGGGCTCTCCACGCGCGGGGTCAAGCGCTTCGTGTTCTCGGCGATCGAGCGCGACGGCATGCTGGCGGGCCCGGATCTCGATGCGGCGCGCGCCGTCGCCCGCGCCGTGCGGGGAACCTTCGTGTACTCCGGCGGGATCGGCACGCTCGAGGATCTGCGAGCGCTCGCGGAGCTGCGGCAGGTCAACCTGACCGGCGTGATCGTCGGCAAGGCGCTGTACGAGGGCCGCTTCAGCGTCGGCGAGGCGATCGCGGCGCTGGACTGACGCGATGCCCCTGTACAAGCGCGTGATCCCGTGCCTCGACGTCAACGCGGGGCGGGTCGTGAAGGGGACCGGCTTCCTCGACCTGCGTGACGCCGGGGATCCGGTCGAGCTCGCCAGCCGCTACGACGCAGCGGGGGCCGACGAGCTCGTGTTCCTCGACATCACCGCGACGCACGAGCGGCGCGACACCGTCGTGGCACTCGCGCGGCGCGCGGCCGACAACGTGTTCGTCCCGTTCACGATCGGGGGCGGGATCCGCTCGGCCGCGGACGCCCAGGCCGTGCTCGACGCCGGAGCTGACAAGGTGTCGGTCAACTCGGCCGCGCTCGCCCGCCCGGGGCTGATCGATGAGCTGGCGGCGACGTTCGGCGCCCAATGCGTGGTGCTGGCGATCGATGCCAAGGCCGGGCCGGACGATCGCTGGGAGGCCTACGTGGCGGGGGGGCGGCGCCCCGCCGGGCGCGACGCGGTGGAGTGGGCGCGGGAGGGAACCGAGCGTGGAGCGGGGGAGATCCTGCTCACCTCGATGGACCGCGACGGAACCAACGCGGGGTACGACCTGGCGCTCACGGCGGCGGTCGTCGATGCGGTGAGCGTGCCGGTGATCGCCTCGGGCGGCGCCGGCGAGGTCGCCCATCTCACCGAGGCCCTGCGGGCGGGCGCCGACGCCGTGCTGTGCGCATCGATCTTCCACTACGGCCGGCACACCGTCGGCGAGGTCAAGCGGGAGCTGGCCGCCGCGGGGCTGCCGGTGAGGCCGGTTGCGCAGGGACAGGGCACGCAGGGGGCGGTCACGGAGGAGTGACCCCCGCCGTCGGTGGCCGGACCCGTGTCACGAGCGGCCGGGCGAGCCCAGCCACCAGCGCGACGCGGAAAATCCCGGCCACCTCCGGCGTGAATCAACTTTTATGTATGAGGCCCGGCTGTGAGAGCGCCGCGGTTAAGCGGCCTCTTCCACGTACCCGGCTGCCGCGCATGTATCGCAATAGGCGGCAGGGGGGACGCGGGGCTCATAGCAGCCGGGACGGCAGCACGTCGACGACCGCTTGGGTCGGCCCCGCCCGATACGGGCCGCGGCAGCATCCTTGAGCTCCTCGCGCATGCGATCGAGCTCGGCGGCATGCTCCGCGCAGAACCGACGACCAGTGACGGCCGGCTCGCTGCAGTGACTTCCGCTACGACAACGCATAGACGCAGTAGACTATCACGCCCGCCGCAGCGGCGTGGAGAGATCAAGGAATCGCTGCGTCCTGAGACTGACGCGTACCCTAGCGCGTGTGTCTAGCCCGTGGGGTCCTCCTCCGGCGCGCAGGGCGCCGGGCGGCGTGCTTCGTCGGCTTGGAGCGCCGGCGAGCCGGGCGCCGCGGGCTGCGGCGGTGCGTCCGCGGCGCGGCCGCGGGGCGTGACTTCGGAAGCAGCTCGTACAGCTTGCTCACGCCGTCGAGGTAGAGCGCATCCGGAGCGGCGATCACCGGGTTGAAGGCGCCGTCCGGGAACGAGAACACCACCTGCCCCGTGCGCGCGTTCAGCCCGGTCGTCGTCTTCGTGCCGAGGTCCGAGTAGTAGACGACGCCGTTCACGATCGTCGCCGCGCCGGAGATCCTGCCCCCGGCCGGGTGTCGCCAGCGGACGGCGCCCGACTGGGCGTTGAAGGCGTAGAGGTTTCCGTCGTAGGACCCGATGTAGACCGTGGGGCCGAGACCCTTCACGTCCGCGACGGCGGCGGACGCGTACACGTAGGCGCCCGTTGCGGTCGCCCACGCCACCTGTCCCGTGCGGGCGGCGAACGAGTACACGAACCCGTCGGTGTTGCCCAGGTAGACGCGGCCGAAGGCGACGGCCGGGGTGGCGTAGAAGTTGCCGCTGCCGAAGCCGAAGTGGGCGCCGTCGGTGCTCACCGCCCACACCTGGTGCCCGGTCCGGGCGTTGACGGCGTAGGCACGGCCCGCGTAGTCGCCGAAGTACAGGATCCCGTCGGCCAGCGCGGGGCCGCCCTTCACCGCGCCGCTGGCCTGGTAGGTCCAGTTCACGTGTCCGTTGCGCGAATCCATCGAGAACACCGTGCCGGCGGTGTCGCCGAAGTACAGGGTGCGGCCGTAGACGATCGGCGAGGACTCGCTGCCGGACGGAAGCGCGTGTGACCACACCTGGCGCCCGGTCTTCAGCGACAGCGCGGCGATCTGCCCGTTGCCGGGGCTGGAGCCGGTATCCGACAGCGTCGGCACGATCAGCAGTCCGTCGCGGGCGTCGACGGCGGGCGAGGCGGCGGCGAGGTGGGCGATCTTGTGCTGCCAGATGATGTGGCCGGTGAGGGCGTCGATCGCCTTCGCCGAGCCGTCGTCGTCGAGGTCGTAGAGGGTGCTTCCCTCGATCACCGGCGGGAACTCGAGCAGCGCGTAGTCCTCGAGGCTCCAGCCGATCCGGAAGGGCGGCACCAGCGCCGGCGAGGCGGGGAAGCCCCGGGTGCGCCCGGCGTCATACCCGTAGCGCGGCCACAGGAACGGCGGGGCCTGCGCCATCTTCTTCGGCTTGATGGGCGCGGGGGTCGTCGTCGTCGCCGGCCGGGTGAACGACAGGTCGGGATGCGAGACGTTTCCGGGCCGGTGCAGCACGATCACGACCGCGACGACGATGCCGGCCGCCACGACGATGGCGCCGGCGAGCAGCGCCCACCGCCGCCAGCGACGCGGAGCGGGCGTAGTGGGATCGGACATCCGCGCGCATGGTAGGTGCATGAGCGAAGATCCGGCGATGGCCCTGGCGATCGCCCCCGACGCCTTGCTCGACGCCGTTCGCTCGCTGGAGTCCGCGTCCCCGGTGCTCGAGCGCCTCGCCGGCGAGGCGAGGGCGGTGCATCTCGTCGGCGGTGCGGTCCGGGACCTCCTGCTCGGGCGTGAGCCTCACGAGCTCGACCTGCTCGTGGAGGAGGATCCGGCCTGGCTCGTGGAGCGACTGGGCCGGCCGGCCCGCCCCCACGAGCGCTTCGGGACGTGGGTGGCGAGCGGATATGACGTCGCCCGGACGCGCCGTGAGAGCTACGCCCGCCCCGGGGCGCTCCCACGGGTGGCGCCGGCGACGGTGCTGGAGGACCTCCCCCGGCGCGACTTCACCATCAACGCGATCGCCCTGACGCTCTCCGGCCCCCGGGCGGGGGAGCTGATCGCCGTCGATCGCGCACTCGACGATCTCAGCGAGGGATGCCTGCGCGTCCTCCACGACGGAAGCTTCCGAGACGATCCGACGCGGCTGCTGCGGCTCGCCCGCTACGGGTCCCGGCTCGGCTTCGAGCCCGCGTCCCGGACCGCGCGGCTCGCCGCGGAGGCCGTCGCCGATGGAGCCCTCGCGACGGTGAGCGGCCCACGAATCGGCAATGAGCTGCGGCTGCTGGCCGGCGAGGAGGATCCGGTCGCCGCGCTGGGGTGGACGCGGCGCTTCGGGATCGCCGCGGCGATCGCCCCCGGGTTCGGGATCGACGATCCGGCGCTGGCGCGGCGCGCGCTCACGCTGCTGCGGGACTGGCTCGACGTTCCGGACGACGGTCACCCGTGGATGCTCGCCCTCGGCCTCGCCCTGCGCGGTGTCCCGGCCGAGTCGCTCGCGGCGCGCCTGAGCTCGTTCGGCCTCTCGGCCGAGGCGCGTGAGCGGATCACCGCCGTCGCGGTCGGCGCAGGCGACATCGCCGCCGCGCTGCGCCGCGCCGAGACCCCGTCGGCGATCGCCCGCGCCGCGGGAGGTGTGCCGATCGAGGCGCTGGCGCTCGCGGCGGCCCTCGGCGCTGAGGATCAGGTTCGTCAGTGGTGGGAGATGGCCCGCCACGTCAGGCTCGAGATCGACGGTCATGCCCTCATCGAGGCGGGGATCCGACCCGGCTGGGCGCTCGGGCGCGGACTGCAGGCGGCGCTGAGCGCAAAGCTCGACGGGCGGGCGCCGGATCGGGAGAGCGAGCTGGCGATCGCCCTGGCGGCGGCGCGGGAGGCGCAGCTACGCTCCGAGCCGTGAGCGACCTCAGTCTCCCGGCGCCGTTCACCCCCGACGGCGAGCACATCGGGATCGCCCTCCCCGGGGTACGGGCGCGCTTCACCACCCGGCGCGGCGGCCGGTCCCGAGGCCCGTACGCGAGCCTCAACCTCGGCCTGCTCACCGATGATGACCCGGCGGCGGTCCGGGACAACCGATGGGCGATCGAAGGCGAGCTCGGCGTCGCGCTCGCGTGGGGCCGCCAGGTCCACGGGAGGGCGGTCACGGCGCGCGAGGCGCCGGGGCCCGGCGGCGAGGCCGACGGGCAGGTGACAGACCGGGCGGGGATCGCCCCGATGGTGCTGAGCGCCGACTGTCTGACCATCGTCATCGGCGCGCCGGGTGCGGTCGGCGTCGTGCACGCCGGATGGCGCGGCCTCGCCGACGGCGTCATCGCCGCAGGTGTCGCCGCCGTGCGCGAGCGGGCGGAAGGGCAGCCGCCTCAGGCCGCGATCGGGCCCGGGGCGGGGGTGTGCTGCTACGAGGTGGGTGATGAGGTCCGCGAGCGGTTCATCCGTTTCGGCCCCGAGGTTCGCCGTGGCCGCCACCTCGATCTCAAGGCGATCGCCCACCGGCAGCTCGAGGCGGCTGGGGTGGACGCCGTCCACGACGTCGGCCTGTGCACGATCTGCTCGGATCCGGAGCTGTTCTTCTCTCATCGCCGCGACGCCGGCCGAACGGGGCGCCAGGCGGCGATCGCGTGGCTGTCCGTCTGATCCGGGGGCTCGAGCCGGACCGGATCCGGGAGAACCTGGAGCGCGTCCGGGTGGAGATCGCGAACGCGGGGCGCCGCCCCGAGGATGTCCAGGTGCTCGCCGCCGTGAAGTACGTGCCGGTCGAGGAGCTCGGCGCGCTCGCCGAGGCGGGCATCGAGCTCGTGGGGGAGAACCGTGCCCAGGACCTCGTCGCCAAGGCCGCGGCGCACCCGGAGTTCACCTGGGACTTCATCGGCAACCTCCAGAGCCGCAAGGTGAAGCAGATCCTCCCGCGCGTGCGCTTGATCCACTCGCTCGCCACCGATTCGGCGCTGGAGCAGCTGGCTCGCGTGGGCACGCCTGAGACGCGGGTGCTCGTGGAGGTCAACGTGGCCGGCGAGCCCGGGAAGGGCGGGGTGCCCCCGGCGGAGCTCGGCGCGTTCATCGGGCGGTGCCCGGTGACGGTGATCGGGCTGATGACGATGCCGCCCCTGAGCGCGGATCCCCAGGCAAGCCGGCCGTACTTCGCGCGGCTGCGGGAGCTCGCCGAGACGCACGGGCTGCGCGAGCTCTCGATGGGGACGACCCAGGACTATCCGGTGGCGTTGCGCGAGGGTGCGACGATCATCCGGCTCGGCAGCACCCTTTTGGAGCCCGTAGGCGCCATAATCTGAGCAGGGAAATCCTCTCTCGCCCCGAACCATCCGTCGACATGGCCTTCCGCGACACCTGGCACAGAACGCTCGTCTACTTCGGCCTCGCCGAGGATGAGGAGTACGACGACGAGTTCTATGAGCCCGAGCCCGAGGCCGAGATCCAGGACACCTATCGCGAGCGACCGAACGTCCAGCGATTGCCCCGACGGAGGCGCGATGAGATCGATGACATCTTCGGCGATGACGACTCGAGCCGGCGGACGAGCACCTTGCGCTCGGTGAGCCCGGCGCGACCCAACGGGCGCGGCGGCGACGTGCGCGTCCACTTCGTCGCGCCGCGGAGCTTCAACGACGTGCAGGACGTTGCCGACAAGTTCAAGGACTCGATCCCGGTGATCCTCAACCTCCAGGGAACGGACACCGATTTGTCGAAGCGACTGATCGACTTCTCCAGCGGGCTCACCTACGCCCTCGACGGAGGCATGCAGCGGATCGCCGACAAGGTGTTCCTCGTCACGCCGCACAACGTCGAGGTGTCGGCCGAGGAGCGGGCCCGGATCATCGAGAAGGGCTTCTACAACCAGTCGTAGTGGAATCGGCCAGCGCCGATTCCCCTGCGAGTTCGCCCGGGGGCCGAACTCGCGGCGTGCCGAGGGCCCGGGGGGGCGCCCGGTAGATTCCGTCTCATGAGAGTTGGCCTGATCGGCGCCGGGAACATGGCCCGCGCAATCGCCCGCGGCTGGGGCGATCCGGTGATCTGCTCCGATGGCGGCTCAGGCCGCGCGCAGGCGCTCGTCGAGGAGCTCGGCGGCGAGGCGTGCGCGACCAATCGGGAGGTGGCCGAGCGCGTCGACCTCGTCGTCCTGTGCCACAAGCCCCACCAGCTCTCGGCGGTGGCGGCCGAGATCAGCGCCAGCGTGCGTGCGGTTGCCTCGATCCTCGGGGGCACGTCGATCGAGGCGCTGCGGGCAAAGTATCCCGGCGTGCCGGTGTTCGTGCTCATGCCCAACACTCCGGTCGAGGTGCGGCGTGGCGTGATCTGCTACGCCGAGCGCGAGCGCGGCGAGATCGACGAGGCGCTCGAGCACAGCGTGCTCGAGCTGTTCGGACGCCTCGGGACGGTCGTGCGCGTGCCCGAGGGGCTGCTCGGGGCCGCCACCGCGCTGATGGGCGTCGGGCCCGCCTACCAGGCGCTGCTCGCCGAGGCGCAGGTCGATGCCGGAATCCGCCACGGGCTCAAGCCATCGCTGGCCGGCCGCCTCGTCACGGAGACGATGGCGGGGAGCGCCGCGCTGCTCGAGCACCGGGGCTACGACACCCTCGCCGTGCGGCGTGAGGTGACCTCGCCCGGCGGCTCGACCGCCCGGGGTCTGGCCGCGCTCGAGTCCGCGGGGGTCCGTCACGCCTTCCAGGCGGCGATCGACGCCGTGGTGCTCGGGGGGGGAAGGCGACAGTGATCGCGCTCGCCTCGGTGCGGGGTGACGTCGCCAACTACGTCAGCGCCCTGTTCACCGTCTACATCCTCGTCATCCTGCTCTACATCATCACGACGCTCGCGTTCTCGTTCGGGCTGCGGCCCCCGTACTCCCGCTGGACGGACGCCCTGCTGGGATTCCTGCGCGACATGAGCGAGCCGTACCTGCGACTGTTCCGCCGCTTCGTGCCTCGGATCGGGATGTTCGACTTCAGTCCGATCATCGCGATCATCGTGCTGTACATCGCCGACGACCTGATCACCTCCCTGATCAGGTGAAGCCGCTTCCGTCCCTCCGGTCGCGATGATCACGACGCTTCCGTCCCGTCGCCGCACGCGGGGCGCCGCGCTGACCCGCGCCGGCGTGCTCGCCGCGCTCGTCATCGGCCTCGACCAGCTGACGAAGCGGACGGTGGCCGACGGGATCCCCCTCGGGACTGAGCGGCGGCTGCTGCCCGGCGTGCACCTCGTGCACGTGCGCAACAACGGCGTGGCGTTCAACTTCCTCAGCGGCGGCGGCGCGATCGTGCTCGCCTTCACGCTGGTCGCGCTCGTCGTCCTCGTCACCTTTCTCGTTCTGCGTCCACAGCACCGCCTGCTGTGGCTGCCCGCCGGTCTGCTCGTCGGCGGAGCGGTCGGCAACCTGATCGACCGGATCGCCAACGGCTACGTGACCGATTTCATCAAGCTCCCGGATTGGCCGGCGTTCAACGTCGCCGACATGGCGATCACCTTCGGCGTGATCGCTCTCGTCCTGGTGCTGGAGCTCGGTTCCCGCCGTGCCCGAGGCTGAACCGGCGCTGCGCTCCGTCGTGCCGACCGGGCTCGCGGGGCAGCGGCTCGACCGCTTTCTCGCCGAGCCGCTCGGGTCCCGCTCCCAGGCCCAGGCGGCGATCGACGGGGGTCGTGTCCGCGTCGACGGCCGGGTGCGCCCCAAGAGCCACGTCCTGGCGGCGGGCGAGACGATCGAGGTGATGGGGGCGCAGCCGGAGGATCGACCCGCCGCGGGGGGGTCGGAGGTGGTGTTCGCGGTGCCCTACGAGGACGAGCACCTGCTCGTGGTCGACAAGCCGGCGGGGCTGGTGGTCCACCCGGCGCGAGGACACCGCTCGGGAACGCTCGCGCAGGGGCTGGGCGACCGGGTGGCAGGCGGGGAGGATCCGTGGCGGGCGGGCATCGTCCACCGGCTCGACCGGCTCACCTCCGGTCTGCTCGTGGTGGCCAAGAGCGACGCGGTCCACCGGGCCCTCAAGGCGCAGCTCGCCGACCGCACGCTGCATCGCGAGTATCTCGCCCTTGTCGACGGCGTCCCGGAGGCCCGCAGCGGAACCGTCGAGGCGCCGATCGGCCGCGCCCGGCGCGACCGCGTGCTGATGTCGATCGACTCCGACGAGCCCCGGGACGCCCGGACCCACTTCACGCTCGAGCGCGTGCTGGCCACCGAGGCGCTGCTGCGGGTCGTGCTCGACACCGGACGCACCCACCAGATCCGCGTTCACATGGCGGCGATCGGGCATCCTGTGCTCGGCGATGCGCAGTACGGCGGCCCCGCCCGCTACGGCCTCACGCGGCAGTTCCTGCATGCGACCCGCCTGTCGCTGCTGCACCCGGTCTCCGGCGAGCGCCTGGAGGTCACCTCGGATCTGCCCGACGATCTCTCCGCGGCCCTCGCCGCGGCCGAGCGAGCCGCGCCCTCGGCGGCAGCGGCGAGTCCGGCCGAGCCGAAGCGGTAGGCGGCGGAGGAAGGTAGGCGGGGCGGCCCGTCCAAAGCCGCCCCGCCTGGTTTGCGAACCGAGCCACCGGAGGTAGGGGAAGGGAGGTTCGGCCCGCGTTTCGCGGATCCTCGCCAAAGGTAGGGGAAGGCGAGACACCCGCTGAAGGCTGAAACGAGGGGGCGCGCGAAAACTTGCGTAGACTTTCTTCAGCCGAATCCTCGGCACCCCCCCAACCCCGCCCGTGCGCGCCGCGCCCCTGCCCCGATGAGGGGAAGCGCGGATCACCCGCCGGACGGGAGCAGTGCCAACAACAACAAGGGAGCTGTGAGCAGTGGCTCAAGTCGGAATCAAGGAGCTGCTGGAGGCCGGAGTGCACTTCGGTCACCAGACGCGTCGCTGGAACCCCAAGATGCGCCGCTTCATCTTCGGTGAGCGGGACGGCATCTACATCATCGACCTCATGCAGACCGAGCAGCTGCTCGATCAGGCCCAGGCGTTCGCCGAGCAGCTGTCGCGCCGCGGCGGCACGGTGCTGTTCGTCGGCACCAAGAAGCAGGCGCGCGACGCGATCAAGGACATCGCCGAGGCGGCGGACATGCCGTACGTCAACCACCGCTGGCTCGGTGGCCTGCTGACGAACTACCAGACCATCTCCAACCGGATCAAGCGCCTCCACGACCTCGAGCGCTACGAGACGGAAGGGCAGCTGCAACTGCTGCCGACCCGCGAGCGGATGGCCGCCCAGGCCGACCTGGCGAAGCTGCGCGCGAATCTCGGTGGGGTGAAGAACATGCAGCGCGTGCCGGACGCCGTGTTCGTCATCGACCTGAAGACCGAGGCGATCGCCGTGCGTGAGGCGCAGCGGCTGCGGATCCCGATCATCGGGCTCGTCGACACCAATTGCGACCCGGAGGGGATCGACTTCGTGATCCCGGGCAACGACGACGCGATTCGCTCGTGCGCCGCCGTCACCAAGGCGATCGGCGACGTGGTCTCCCACGGGCACGGGATCTTCCGGGCCGAGGAGGAGCGGGCGCGGCTCGAGCGCGAACGGCGAGAGGCCGAGGAGAAGGCGCGCCGGGAGGCCGAGGAGCAGGCTCGCCGCGAAGCGGAGGAGCAGGCCAAGGCCGAGGCCGAGGAGCGCGCGCGTCTGGAGGCCGAGGAGCGCGCCCGCCAGGAGGCCGAGGCGCAGGCGGCGGCGGTTCCCGCCGCCCCGGCGCCCGTCGCTGAGGCTCCGGCCGCCGAAGCTCCCGCCGACGACGCGCAGGCGGAGCTCGAGGCCGCCCAGGCGGCCGCGCTCGCGGCGGCGCAGTCCCAGGCCACGGCAGAGCCCGCCGCCGCAGAGGCCGCCCCGGAGGAGCCCGCCGCGGAGGAGCCCGCCGCGGAGGAGCCCGCCCCGGCGGCCCCGGAGAAGCCGGCCCCGGCGGAGCCCGTGGCCGAGGAGCCCGCCCCGGCGGCCGAGGCGGAACCCGCCCCGGCCGACGCGGCACCGTCCGAGGAGGCGCCGGTACCCGCACCCGAGCCCGAGGTGACGGGCTCGGCCCCGCAGGCGGGTGGCGAGGCCGCGGAAGCCCCTGAGGCGAGCGCGGAGGACGCTGACGCCACGCCCGAGGCGACCGCGGAGGGCGCTGACGCCACGCCCGAGGCGACCGCCCCAGCCGCCGACGACACCACCCAGGAGCCGGCATGAGTGACGTCAGTGCCGCCGACGTCAAGGCGCTCCGCGACCGGACCGGTGCGGGGATCCTCGCCTGCCGCGAGGCGCTCGCCGAGTCGAGTGGCGATATCGACCGCGCCGTCGAGATCCTCCGGGCCCGGGGCGAGGCGCAGGCCGCCAAGCGGGCCGGCGCCGAGGCCCGGGAAGGCGTCGTGCAGACCTACATCCACGCCGGCGGCAAGATCGGCGCGATGGTCGAGGTGGACTGCCAGACCGACTTCGTCGCGCGCAACGAGAAGTTCGTCGAGTTCGCCCGTGACCTCGCGCTGCACATCGCCGCCGCGGCACCGGTGGCGGTGAGCGAGGACGACGTGCCTGCGGAGGACCGTGAGCGCGAGGTCCGGATCGCCACCGAACAGGCGGCCGACCGCCCCGAGAACGTCCGCGAGCGGATCGTCACCGGCAAGGTCGACAAGTGGCTCGACGAGGTCGTGCTGCTGCGCCAGAAGCACGTCAACGAGGACAAGCACGGCGGCAAGACGATCGAGAACCTCCGCGCCGAGCTCGCCGCCGAGACGCGGGAGAACGTCGTGATCCGCCGTTTCGCTCGCTTCGCGGTCGGCGGGTAGTTCGTTTCGTGGCCGCCGTGTGCCTGCCGTGACCGTTCCGTCTGACCCCCACGTTTTCGAACCAGAACCCTGGGCCAGTCGCTCCTTCTGGAACCGCTTCTGTGCGTGCTCGCCGGTGAAGGAACTACCGTAGGAATTCCGGCGTGACCGATCCGTCTGACTCCCACCTTCCCAAGCCGGGACTCCCGGGCCAGTCTCCCAATGGCGGCAAGGCGCCCGTCTACACGCGGCTGCTCCTGAAGCTCTCCGGCGAGGCGCTGATGGGAGAGCAGGCCTACGGCACCGATCCGGAGCGCGTCAAGGCGATCGCCGCCGAGGTCGCCAGCGTGCACAGCCGCGGCGTCGGGATCGCCGTCGTCGTCGGCGGCGGCAACATCTACCGGGGCCTGGCCGCGGCGGCACGGGGGATGGACCGGGCCACGGGCGACTACATGGGCATGCTGGCGACGGTGCTGAACGCGCTGGCGCTCCAGGACGCCTTCGAGAAGCAGGGCATCCCGACCCGCGTGCAGTCCGCGATCACGATCTCCGAGGTCGCCGAGCCCTACATCCGCCGCCGCGCCATCCGCCACCTGGAGAAGGGACGGATCGTCATCTTCGCGGCCGGGACCGGCAACCCGTTCTTCACCACCGACACGGCCGCGGCGCTGCGCGCCGCAGAGCTTCACGCCGACGTAGTGCTGATGGCCAAGAACGGCGTCGAGGGCGTCTACACGGCGGATCCGGCGAAGGATCCCTCCGCAGAGTTCATCCCGGAGATCTCCCACAAGGACGCGCTCACCCGCGGCCTGCAGGTGATGGACTCGACGGCGTTCGCGCTGTGCATGGACAACAATCTCCCGATCGTCGTCTTCAACATGGCCGACAGCACGAACATCGACAAGATAGTGTCAGGCGAGCGCGTGGGAACGCTGGTCAGAACATGAGCGACGAGACGGTCAACCTGTTGCTCGAGGACGCGCGCGAGCGGATGGCGAAGTCGGTCGAGTCGATCAAGCACGAGTTCGGGACGGTGCGAACGGGCCGTGCCAGCCCGGCGCTGCTGGACCGCATCCACGTCGAGTACTACGGCAGCTCGACGCCGCTCAAGCAGCTCGCCACCGTCACCGCCCCGGAGGCACGCCTGCTCACCATCCAGCCCTACGACAAGGGCTCGATCAAGGCGATCGAGCGCTCGATCCTCGAGTCCGACGTGGGACTGACACCGAACAACGACGGCAACCTCATTCGCCTCTCCGTGCCCGAGCTGACCGAGGACCGCCGCCGTCAACTCGTGAAGGTGGCCCGCACGATCGCCGAGGAGGGGCGGGTGGCGATCCGCAACGTGCGCCGCGACGTGATGCAGGATCTGCGTGAGCTCAAGAACGACGGCGAGATCGGCTCCGACGATGAGCACCGCGCCGAGGTCGAGCTGCAGAAGGTCACCGACGCGAGGATCCACGAGCTCGACGAGATCCTCGAGCACAAGGAAGCGGACATCCTCGAGGTCTAGTGGCGGGCGGATCGTTCGTCACCGCCCCGGCCGACGTAGAGACCGAGGCCTCCGGGCCGCGGTACGTCGCGATCATCACCGACGGCAACGGCCGCTGGGCGCAGCAGCGCGGGCTGCCGGTGATCGAGGGGCACCGCGCCGGCGCCGACCGGGTCACCGAGCGCGTGCGCGATGCGCCGGACCTCGGGATCAAGGAGCTCACGGTTTACTCGTTCTCGACCGAGAACTGGAACCGTTCCCCCAACGAGGTCAACGCGCTGATGCACATGTTCATGGAGCGCGTGCAGAGCGAGGTGCCGCCGATGCACGAGGAGAACGTGAGGATCCGCTTCATCGGCCGCCGCAGCGACCCCGTCCCGCCCGAGCTGATCGAGCGGATGGAGTGGGCGGAGGAGCTCACGTCCGGCAATACGCGGATGGTCTTCTACGTCGCCTTCAACTACGGGGGCCGGGCGGAGATCATCGACGCCGCACGGAAGTTCACCGGAAGCACGGAGGAGGAGTTCCGCTCCCATCTCTACGCCCCGGAGATGCACGATCCCGACCTCATCATCCGCACCAGCGGCGAGCTGAGGACCTCGAACTACCTGCTGTGGCAGGCCGCCTACTCCGAGCTCGTGTTCCGAGAGCAGCTGTGGCCGGACTTCACCCGCGAGGTGTTCGTCGACAGCCTGCGCGAGTACTCCGAGCGTCGCCGACGGTTCGGGGGTCGCTGATGCCGACCGGACGTCGCACCGCCGCCGAGCGGCCGCGGCCCGAGCGCGCCCGCACCGAGGCGCCGCCCCGGGAGCGCCGGCGGCGCTCTGACCTGCTCAGCCGGGTCCTCATCGCCGTGCCCGCGGCGATCCTGGCGGTGGTGATGATCGACGTCGGCGGCACGGCGTGGGCCGTGTTCATGATGCTGATGGGCTGCGTCTGCCTGCAGGAGCTCTACGGGATGCTCGACCGCTGGCGCCCGGTGGCGCTGGTCGGGCTCGCCGCCACCGTGGCGATGTGCTTCGCCGCTCGCTACGGCGGGCTGCGGGACGTGCTCGAGGTGGCGATGGCGACGGTGCCGGTGATCTTCCTGGCCGTGATCTCCCGCACCCAGGTCGTCCGGCCGACGGTGTCGATCGCCGGCACGCTGCTCGGGGTGGTGTGGATCGGCCTCGCCTTCGCCCACGCCGTGCTGCTCCGCCAGCTCCCCCACGGCAAGGGGATCGTCATCGACGTCGCCGTCGGCACCTTCCTCGGCGACACCGGCGCCTATCTCGGCGGCCGCCTGTTCGGCCGGCGCCCGCTGGCCCCGTCGATCTCCCCGAACAAGACCGTGGAGGGCCTGTTCTGCGGGATGCTCGTGGCGATCATCGCCGTCTACTTCGCGAGCCTCTATCAGAGCACGTACATGAGCGCGGGCAAGACCTTCGGGCTCGGCATCGCGATCGCCATCCTCGGTCCGATCGGCGACCTGTTCTCCTCGCTCGTCAAGCGCGACGCGGGCGTCAAGGACTCGGGAACCCTGTTCGGAGCCCACGGCGGAGCGCTCGACCGCCTCGACGCGGTCATCTTCACGATCGTGGCCGGCTACTACGTCTGGGCGGCGGCGCTGCACTGATGGCCGCCGCGACCCCGCGCAGCGCGATGAAGGGCGTGATCCTGGCGGGGGGCCGAGCGACGCGGCTGCGGCCGCTCACCGAGGTGACGAACAAGCACCTCCTGCCGATCTACGACAAGCCGCTGATCTTCTACCCGCTCGAGGCGATGGCGCGGGCCGGGGTCGAGGAGGTGCTCGTGATCACCAACCCCGAGCATGCCGGTCACTTCCTGCAGCTGCTGCGGACCGGCCGCGAGTTCGGCCTGCGCCTCACCTACGAGCTCCAGGAGGAGGCCGGCGGGCTCGCGCAGGCGGTCGGGCTGGCCGAGCCGTTCGCCCGCGGCTCGAAGCTGCTCGTGCTGCTCGGCGACAACATCTTCACCCACGACCTGCGTCCGAGCGTGGAGCGCTTCCGGGGGCAGGGTGATGGCGCGGTGATCTTCGCCAAGGAGGTCTCCGAGCCCCAGCACTACGGCGTCGTCGAGCTGGACGGCGAGCGTGTGCTGGGGATCGAGGAGAAGCCGACGCAGCCGAAGTCCTCGCTGGCGCAGACCGGGATCTACCTCTACGACGAGCGGGTGTTCTCGTTCATGGACCGCCTCGCTCCCTCGGGCCGCGGCGAGCTGGAGATCACCGACCTCAACAACATCTACGTGCAGGAGGGCTCGATGCGCTGCGAGACCCTCGACGGCTGGTGGATCGACGCCGGCACCTCCCACGACGAGCTGCTCGCCGCCAACATCGAGGTCGCCCGGCTGCGCCGCGAGGGCATCCTGTAGCCCGATCCCGGCGGACGCCTACAATCAGCCGCCGATGCGACGGCTGGTGATCCTCGGCTCCACCGGCTCGATCGGCGTCCAGGCCCTCGACGTCGTCGCCCGCAGCGGCGGCGAGCTCCAGATCGTCGGCCTGAGCGCGGAGACCGGGTGGGGGCGGCTCGTCGAGCAGGCGCGGGAGTTCAACGTCCCGCGGATCGCCCTCGCCGACGGCGACTCCGCCGCGCGCGCGGCGGAGGCGTGGACCGACGGGACGGTGCTCGGCGGCAACGACGGCCTCGTCGAGCTGATCGCCGACTCGGGTTGCGACATGGTCCTCAACGGGATCGTCGGCTCGGCCGGCCTCCTGCCGACCGTCGCCGCGCTCGGCGAGGGGATCGACGTGGCGCTGGCCAACAAGGAGTCGCTCGTCGTCGGCGGCGAGCTGGTGACGGCGCTGGCGCAGGCGACCGGGGCGGCGCTGATCCCCGTGGACTCGGAGCATTCGGCCATCCATCAGCTGCTGGCGGGCGAGCGCCCGGGGACCGTCGACCGGCTCGTGCTCACCGCCTCCGGCGGTCCGTTCCGGGGACGGCGGCGCGAGGAGCTGAAGGACGTCACCGTGGAGCAGGCCCTGGCCCATCCGACCTGGGCGATGGGCGGCAAGATCACGATCGACTCGGCGACCCTGATGAACAAGGGGCTGGAGGTGATCGAGGCCCACCATCTGTTCGACACCGCGTACGAGCGGATCTCCGTCGTCGTCCACCCGCAATCGATCGTGCACAGCCTGATCCAGCTCTGCGACGGGGCCACGCTCGCCCACCTCGGCTACCCGGACATGCGCGTCCCGATCGCCTATGCCCTCCATCACCCCGATCGGGTCGACGTCCCGGTGCGCCCGCTCGACCTCGTCGAGCTCGGCGCGCTCAGCTTCGAGGCCCCCGACGAGGAGACGTTCCCGTGCCTGAGGCTCGCCCGCCAGGTGGGGATCGCCGGCGGGACCGCGCCCTGCACGCTGAACGCGGCCAACGAGGTGGCCGTTCACGCGTTCCTGGCCGGCCGGCTGCGCTTCGCGGAGATCGCCGAGGTGATCGAGCGCACGTTGCAGGAGGTCCCCGCGCGCCAGGTGCATTCGTTCGAGTCGCTGTCCCGGGCCGACACGGAAGCGCGCGCCGTCGCCGCCGATCTGATCGGCGCCCCGTACTGATCCCCTCTCTGCGGCGAGAGTTCGGCATGCCGAACCTCCTCCACAGAGTTCGTCCCGCCGCTTGCGCCTAAGAACCTCCGAAGGGCCGACGGGCGGCTGCCACACTGATGGGCGCCCGTGACCTACCTGCTCACCTTCGCCGGGTTCGCCGCGCTCATCATCCTCCACGAGGCTGGCCACTTCGTCGCCGCGAAGGCCGTCGGGATGCGCGTCGAGCGCTTCTCGCTGTTCTTCGGCCGGTTGATCGTGAAGGTCCGTCGCGGCGAGACGGAGTACGGGGTGGCGTGGCTGCCCCTCGGCGGCTACGTGAAGATCACCGGGATGAATCCGGAGGAGGTGACTCCGGAGGCGGTGGAGCTCGACCGGATGAGCTCGCAGCTGAGGCAGACGCTGGGTGAGCTCGACGACCCGCGGTATCGCGACGACGAGCCCGCGCTCCTCACGCTGCGGGAGACGGCGCGCCGACAGGAGGCCGACGTGGAGCGCCAGCGTGCGGCGACCGAGGCCGTCAAGGCCCGGGCCTACTACAACCAGCCGCCGTGGAAGCGGATCGTGGTGATCCTCGCCGGGCCGTTCGTCAACCTGCTGGTGGGCTTCCTCATCCTGTTCGGCATCTACCTGAGCCTCCCGACGCTCGTCACCCACCACGGCCAGCCGGTCAGCCGGGGCACGGTCATCGAGGCGGTGGAGAGCGGCAAGCCGGCCGCCGGCGCGCTGCGGGCCGGGGACCGCATCGTCGCCGTCGACGGCAGCCGCGACGTCTCGGAGAACGCGCTCGTGGCGGCGATCTCGGGCCACCGCTGCGCCGGGGCCCCGGTGAACGGCTGCTCGGCGCGCACGCCGGTGACGCTCACCGTCCGGCGCTCCGGCACGCTGCACACGCTCCGCATCCGCCCTCAGTACGACGCGTCGGCCAAGCGGATGGAGATCGGCTTCGAGATGGAGATCGTCCCCGTGACGACGGGGACCGGCGTGGTCCCCGCCGCCCACGCGAGCGTCAGCGAGATGTGGACGGTGACGAGCGAGACCGTCTCACGGATCGCGCAGGTGTTCCGCGCCCAGGACCGCAAGCAGTTCCACGGCGTGGTGGGCGCCGTCGACATCCTCCACCAGGAGTTCTCCTACAGCACCACCGAGGCGCTCGGGACCCTGGCCCTGATCTCGCTGTCGCTGGCCATCGTCAACCTGTTTCCGTTCCTGCCGCTCGACGGGGGGCACGTGTTCTGGGCGGTGGCGGAGAAGGTGCGCCGCCGGCGCATTCCCTTCGCCGTCATGGAGCGGGCCGGGATCGTCGGCTTCCTCTTGATCCTCGCCGTGTTCGCGATCGGGCTCTCGAACGACATCTCCGGAATCGCCAACAACACGCTGAACCTGCCCCATTAGGCTCATCCGGCGCCATCCGCGCCGCCGACGCGCCTCGAATCCGGACACCGAGCCCGCCGAGCGCTAGCTTTCTCGCCGAGCAGCCAACCCTGGAGGAGACATGGAGAGCAGCACGATCACGCCCGGCCCCAAGGCGGTGCAGGCGGCGACGCTGAACGAGGCCCTGCGCCGGACGGCCGCGAGCCATCCGGACATCGTCGCGGTCCGCAGCGCCGATGACACCGTCGCGATCACGTGGTCGGAGCTGCTCGGGCGCGTCGACGCTGTCGCCGGCGGCCTCGCCGCCCTCGGCGTGCGGCGCGGCGACTGCGTGGCGATCATGCTCGGGAACCGTCCGGAGTTCCACATCGTCGACCTCGCCGCCGTCACGATCGGCGCGACCCCGTTCTCGATCTACACCACCTATCCGCCCGCCGAGATCGCCTACCTGTGCGAGGACGCGCAGGCGCGGGTGGCGATCGTCGAGCAGGACCTGCTGCCCGGCCTGCTCGAGGCCCGCAAGTCGCTGCCGGCGCTCGAGCACGTGATCGTCGTCGACGGGGAGGCTCCCGCGGGGACCGTGGCGCTGGCCGAGATCGAGGGCTCCGATCCCGACTTCGATGCCGCCGCGGCGGCCGCCGAGGTGCAGGCCGACGACATCCTCACGCTGATCTACACCTCGGGCACCACCGGACACCCCAAGGGGGTCCAGCTCACCCATCACGCGATCATGTTCAGCGCCGCGGCGGTGGAGCAGATCATGGAGTTCTCGCCCGGCGTGAAGGTGATCTCCTGGCTGCCGTCCGCCCACATCGCGGAGCGGATGGCCCACCACTACATCCCGATCATCTACGCGGGGACCGTCACCTGCTGCCCGAACCCGCGGGAGATCATCTCGTTCCTGCCGAAGGTCCGCCCCAACTGGTTCTTCGCCGTGCCGCGCATCTGGGAGAAGCTGAAGGCCGGCCTGGAGACGATGCTCTCCGCCCAGCCCGACGAGCAGCGCGAGAAGATGCAGTCGGCGATTGAGGCGGCGATCGCCAAGGTGCGCCTCGAGCAGCGGGGCGAAGCGGTGCCCGAGGAGCTCGCGGCGGCGGTCGCCACGGCCGACCAGGAGATGTTCTCCAAGCTGCGGGCGATGCTCGGGCTCGACGAGTACATCGCGGTCAACGTCGGTGCGGCGCCGACTCCGGTGGAGGTGCTGGAGTTCTTCCACGCGCTGGGGATCGAGCTGGCGGAGCTGTGGGGGATGTCGGAGACCTGCGGGTTCGGTGCCTGCAACCGCCCCGGCGAGGTGAAGCTGGGGACGGTCGGCCCGCCGTCGCCCGGGGTGGAGCTGAAGATCGCCGACGACGGGGAGGTCCTGTGTCGGGGCGAGTTCCTCATGGTCGGCTACCGCAACCAGCCCGAGAAGACCGCCGAGGCGGTCGACGGGGACGGCTGGCTGCACACGGGAGACATCGGCGTCCTCGACGACGACGGCTACCTGAAGATCGTCGATCGCAAGAAGGAGCTGATCATCAACGCGGCCGGCAAGAACATGTCGCCCGCGAACATCGAGGCCGCGATCAAGTCCGCCAGCCCGCTGATCGGTCAGGCGTGCTGCATCGGTGACGGCCGCTCGTACAACACCGCGCTGATCGTGCTCGACGCCGACTACGCCCCGCAGTGGGCCGGGCAGCAGGGGATCGAGGACGCGACGCTCGAGTCGCTGGCCGATGACCCGAAGGTGCTCGAGGCGATCCAGGCGGCGGTCGACGAGGGCAACGCGCACCTCGCGCGGGTGGAGCAGATCAAGAAGTTCTCGATCGTGCCCGGCGACTGGCTGCCGGGCGGGGAGGAGCTCACCCCGACGATGAAGCTCAAGCGCAAGCCGATCGCCGCCAAGTACGCCGAGATGATCGAGGCGATGTACGCCGGCTAGTGCTCGCGCCACGGCGAGCTCAGCCCGCCGGCGGGCTCGTCACCAGCGTGAGGACGTAGGGGCCGATCATCCGGGTCGCGCCGGCGACGTGCCGGGGCGGCCCGCCGTGGGCCCGGGAGTCGTCGATGATCAGGCAGGGGCGCGCGCACGTCGCGGCGAGGCCCGGCCCGTAGTTCGACGGCCGGTCGAAGACGGGGTGCAGGCTGCGCAGGTAGAACAGCACGGTCGGGGTGTTGGTGAGCACCGTGCGCGGATGCAGCGCGATCGCGGCGGCGCGCACAGGGGCGAACGGCGGCTCGTACTGCGCCCCGCCGCGGCGGGCGATCTCGACGATGCCGAGCCCGGCCAGCAGCACCGCGCAGACGGCGGTCAGCCGCCGGCTGCCGAGGCCGATGATCACGGCGGCGCCCAGCACGGCGACGAGCGGAACGAGGATCGTCGTGTAGCGCTGAGAGAACACGTCGATCCCGAACAGCGCCGCCAGGGCGTGCCCGGCGACGGTCAACACCACTGTGAGGGACAGCAACACGATCGCTCCCCGCGCCGGCGGCCGAAGACCCGGCCAGCGGCGGCGGAGCACGAACCCGCCCGCGCCGGCGAGGAGCACCAGCCCGAGCAGCAGCAGCCACCGGCCCGCCGACGAGCTCGTCCCGCCCCGCTCACCGAACGCGAGCGTGACGACGAGATCGCGCAGGGCGGCGGGCGAGGGCGCGGCGGCCGGGGGAGAGATCTTCGTGATCCCGACCTGGTCCTGACCGCGGACGATCTCCGGGATCCAGGGCAGCATCGTCGCGAGCACGAGCCCGCCGGCGGCGGCCATCCGCGCCCGGGCGGGACGTCCCGTCAGCACCGCCGCCGCGGTCAGGGCGACGAGGAAGATCGCCGCCGCGTACTCGGTGTACAGCGCCACGACGCCGGCGAGCCCGAACAGCGCCCACAGGCGCGGGGTCGGATGGGAGCGGAGCCGGATGACGGCACCGAGCGCCACGAGCAGCGCCAGGTCCTCCAGCATGAAGCCGCGCGCGAGGTCGGAGTCGGTGATCAGGAACGGGGCCACCGCCACCGCGAGCGCCGCGAGCAGCGCGACGCGCCGCCCCAGCGCCCCCGTCACGGCCCAGTAGGTGGCGGGCACCATCAGGCATCCCGAGATCACCGACGGCAGCCGGAGCCAGAATGGATGGTCGATCGGCAGCGGCGTCAGGAGCAGATAGATCAGCGGCGGCGTGTTCTCGGTCGCCGCGAGCCGGCGCAGGAACGCGCTCGGGTTCGGCGCCGTGGCCACGAGCCACGTATAGGCGTCGTCCACGTGCAGGCGGGAGCCGATGGCGGCGAAGCGGATCGCCGCCGCCAGCACCAGCAGCGCCACGAGAGCCACGCGGATGTCGACGTGGCGGCCGCGGAATCGCCCGGACGGACGGGAACGGCCGATCGGCCGTGCGCCGTGACCCGCCTCCATGCCCCGGCTCAGGCGGCGGCGATCGAACGGGCGAGCAGCTCGACCGGATGGTGGATCGGGAGCGGCTGGCCGAGCTCGCGCAGGTGGCGATCGAGTTGCGCGGCGCAGCCGGGATTGCCGGCGGCGATCGCCTCGGCGCCGGTGGCGAGCAGGTTGCGCGCCTTGCGCTCACCGAGCGCCGCGGCGGCCTCCGGCTGCACGAGGTTGTAGATGCCCGCCGAGCCGCAGCAGATCTGAGGCTCCTGGGCGACCTCGAGCAGCTCCAGCTCCGGGATCGCCGCGAGAAGCTCGCGAGGCTCGGAGCGGATCCCCTGGGCGTGGGCGAGATGGCATGCGTCGTGGTAGACGACGCGGAGGGGGACGGGGCCCCGCGGCGCCCGCGGCTCGCCGTCGGCGAGCAGCTCGGCGACGTCGACGACGCGGGCGCTGAACGCCTCCGCCTCTGGGGTCCCGAGCAGCTCGCCGTACTCCTTCATCGCGGCGCCGCACCCGGCGGCGTTGACGACGACGTGGTCGAGCCCCCCGAGCTCGGCGAAGGCGGCGATCGTCGCCTCGGCGCGCGCCACGGCGGACTCCTCCTCGCCGGAGTGGAGCTCGAGCGCGCCGCAGCAGTCCGGCAGCGTCGGGGCGAGCACGTCGTAGCCCTCGGCGGCGAGGACCTCGATCGTGGCCCGGTGCACCTCGGAGAAGAACACGCGCTGGACGCACCCGAGCAGGAGCCCCACTCGCCCGCGCGTCTTCCCCGCGGCCGGCGTGACGAGCGGCGGGGTGTACTCCCGGATCCGGCCGCCGCTCGGGCGGGGAGCGACCTTGGCCAGCGTCGCCAGCCGCTCGGGCAGGCGGCGCTCCAGGCCGAGACGGCGCGTGCCGGCCAGCATCGGCACGATCGCGCGCAGGCGCTTCGGATAGGGCAGCGTCTCGAACAGCAGCAGACGAAGGGCGCGCTCGGCGCCCGAGCGATGGTGGTGGCGCTCGAGCTGCGGACGGACGCGCTCGATCAGCCGGTCGTACTGCACCCCGGACGGGCAGGCGGTGACGCACGCCATGCAGCCGAGGCAGGTGTCGAAGTGGTGGACGAGCTCGTCGGAGATCTCCCCCTCCGGCGCCAGCGCCTCGTCGATCAGCACGATGCGCCCGCGCGGAGAGTCGGCCTCCTGGGCCCACAGGACGTAGGTGGGGCAGCTGTCGAGACAGAAGCCGCAGTGCACGCAGTCGTCGACCAGGGCCTGATCCGGAGGGCGGTGATCGTCGAAGCCGGGCATCCGGGGAGCGTACGCGGAAACGCGATCTCAGATGCCGCCGGCGAACACGCCGGGATTGCAGATCGCCGCCGGGTCGAAGCGCGCCTTGACCCGCCGCATGAGATCCAGCAGCGGACCCGTCGGCGCGCCCCACGGATCGAGCTCGGCGCGCAGCTCGGCGGGGGCGTCGGTGAGCACGGCCATCGCCCCCTCGGGCAGGGCGGAGTGAAAGCGCCGGACGGCGTCGGGCTCCATCTCGACGTAGGAGATGCCCAGCGCCGCCCGCCCCACCAGCGTGCCGGCCACGAGGTCGGTGGCGCTGAGCAGGGCCGGCAAACGGCTCGGGCGGACGGCGACGCGGACGAGCGCCTTGCGGGCCGAGCGCTGCCCGGCGCGCTGGCGCCCCCACAGCGGCGCGTCCTCGTCGGAGACGTCGACGTGCCCGAGCTCGCCGGACCGCATCGCCCGGGCAATGCGATCGGCCCGCCGTCGAGCCTGTGCCCCCGCCACCTGGGCGAGGATCCCGCCGCGCCCCGCGCGCCAGGCGATATCGAGCGCCTCGAGCTCGAACGGACCGGCCGCGAGCTCGGCGACGCCCTGGGCGAGGAGCCCGGGGTCGTCGCACGCCGACAGGGCCGTGGCGGTCGTCTCCGGGATCGGGTGCAGGCGGACGTTGGCGGCCAGGATCGCGCCCAGCGTGCCGAACGAGCCCGTGAACAGCTTGGCCACGTCGTAGCCGGCGACGTTCTTGATCACCTTGCCGCCCGACGTGGCGATCGTGCCGTCGCTGAGGGCGACGGTCATCCCGAGGACGAGATCCCGCGGAGCGCCGTAGCGGTGACGGAGCGGTCCGGAGTCGGCGGTGGCCAGGACGCCGCCCAGCGTGGCCTCCTGCGCGGAGCCGACGCCGAGGGGCGGATCGAGCGCGAGGCGCTGACCGCTGCGGGCGAGCTCGCGTTGGATCCGCGCCAACGGGACCCCCGCCTCGAAGCCCGCCGTGAGGTCGCCCTCGTTGTGCTCGATCGTGTCGTCGAGCGCGTGCAGGCGAAGCTCCACCTCCGGCTCCGCGACGGCGTGGCCCCAGGCGAGCTTGGTTCCCGCGCCGCGCAGGCGCACCGAGGTGCCCGCCGCGGCGGCGTCGGCGAGCGCCGCGGCGGCGGCCTCGCGGGTGGAGGGGGTGAGCACGTCCGGCACGGCCGCTCCTAGAAGCGCACCGCGACGCCTTCGCGCTCCAGCGGGTGCTCCCGATAGGGGCCGGGAACCTCGCCGCACAGGCGCGGAGTGGGCATCACCTTGCCCGGGTTGGCGAGCCCGGGAGGGTCGAAGGCGCAGCGCAGACGGTGGAAGACCTCCAGGTCGTCCTCGGAGAACATCGCCGGCATGTAGGCCTTCTTGTCGATCCCGACGCCGTGCTCGCCGGTGATCGAGCCCTCGGCCTCGACGCACGCCTTGACGATCAGCCCCGAGAGCTCCTCGGCGCGCTCAGCCTCGCCGGGCCGGTTCGAGTCGTAGCAGACGAGCGGGTGGAGATTCCCGTCGCCGGCGTGGAAGACGTTGGCCACCTGCAGCGAGTACTCCTCGGCGAGCTCCTCGATCCGCGCCAGCACCTCCGAGAGACGGGTGCGGGGGATGACGCCGTCTTGCACGAAGTACGCGGGGGCGATCCGCCCCATGGCCGCGAAGGCGGCTTTGCGGGTCTGCCACAGCAGCTGTCGCTCGGCCTCCGAGACGGCGATCCGGAAGTCACGGGCGCCGGACTCGCGGCACAGCGTGACGACGTGCTCGAAGCGGTGGAGCGCCTCCTCACGGGGGCCGTCGATCTCGATCAGCAGCGCCGCGCCGGCGTCGAGGCGGTAGCCGGCATGGGTCGCCTGCTCGGCGGCGAGGATCGACAGCCGGTCCATCATCTCGATCGCCCCGGGCACGATGCCGGCCGCGACGATCTCGGTGACCGCGTCGGCGGCCGATGAGGTGTCGGGGAAGAAGGCGACCATCGTCTTGACCGTCTCGGGAACGGGGACGACGCGCAGGGTGATCCGCGTGACGACTCCGAGCGTGCCCTCCGAGCCGACGAAGGCGCCGAGCAGGTCATAGCCGGGGGCGTCGCGATCGAAGCTGACCAGCGACCCGTCGCTCAACACGACCTCGGCTCCGGTCACATAGTTCGTCGTGAAGCCGTACTTGAAGCAGTGAGCGCCGCCCGAGTTCTCGGCCACGTTGCCGCCGATCGAGCAGACGATCTGACTCGAGGGATCGGGCGGGAAGAAGTGGGTGGGCGCGACGGCCCGGGAGATGGCGAGGTTCGTCACGCCCGGCTCGACGATCACGCGTGAGTCCTCGAGCTCGACGGCGAGCACGCGGCGCAGCCGGGCGAGCACGATCAGGATGCCCTCGTGGTGCGGCAGCGCACCCCCCGAGAGTCCCGTTCCCGCGCCTCGTGCCACCCATGGGACGCCCGCCTCGTAGCAGGCGCGCACGGAGCTGCGCACCTCGTTCGCGGTCCCGGGGAGCACGACGGCGAGCGGGCGCGAGCGGTACTGGGCCAGGCCATCCGACTGGTAGGTCGCGAGCGCGTGGGGGTGGGTCAGGACGTGGTCGCCGCCACAGATCCCCTCCAGGCGCGCGATCAGCTGCTCGCGGTCCGACATCGCCGCTGAGTATCGCTCAGTGGACCGTGATCTGCACCGAGCGGCTGTCGATCTGCGTTCCCGGCTGAAGCTGGGGATCGTCGGCGGGCTCGATCCAGTCGACGCGCACCGCGCCGCTGCCGGGGAACGTGACCCGGGTCTCGAAGTAGCCGTTCGGGTTGGTGATCGGAACGTCGGTGATCGTCGTCCAGTCCGAGCTGCCCGGCGTCTGGAGCTGGATCTGGGCCGTCTCGGTGTCGTCGGGAACGTCGAGCAGGGCGAAGTGGGCCGGCCGCACGCAGCCCCACACGAGCAGCGAGCCGCTGCCCGTCTCGGTCGTGGCGGGCAGGTAGATCGGCATCTGCCACGCCGCGTAGGTGGCCTTCTGGGCGCCGGAGTAGGTGAGCAGGCCGCTGGCGAAGCCGCCGTAGTCGGTGGCCTTGGTCCGCGCCAGCGGGTCCTGGAGCAGGTACTGATCGAAGCTCATGATCCGGGGATCCCGGTAGGAGATGTACTCGGCCTGGTTGAGATAGGCGGCGGCGACGGTGGGGGAGATGTAGTACTCGACCGGGTGCGAGCTGCGATCCGGGCTGATCTTCGGCGGGCTCGTGATGTAGCCGTACTCCGTGTTCCAGATCGGGAACCGCGTGACGGCGCCGTAGGCGCGGGTCACCCGGTCGAGCGCGCGCTCGAGCTGCCCGATGTCGGCCAGCGAGGTGTAGTCGGGATCGTTGTCGAACTCGCGGTTGGGCGGGAAGTACCGCGAGTAGGGGTGCACGGAGAAGCCGGTGGCCTCGAACAGGGCCGGGTTGGCAGCGCGGAAGCGGCGCGAGCCGGCCGCCGTGGCCGGACAGCCGCGCAGCCGCGCGGCACGTCCTCTGAGCTTTCGGTAGTGATCGTTCAGGCAGTACAGATCGCGCAGGAAGACGAGCGGCTTCATCCCGGAGAACACCCCCCAGTACGACTTCCCCCGGGGCGCCAGCTCGCCGAACAGGAACGTGTCGCCGGCGTGTCCGGTGGCCTGCAGCGCGGCCCACGCCGCATCGACGAGCCGGCGGTACATCGCGGGGCTGTGCGGCACCGTGAGATGGCCGAGGAGACCCTGCGGGGCGAGGCTCGGGCCGTAGTCGGGCTCGTTCCACACCGACCAGAACGAGACCCGCGGCAGGTCGCTCGGGCCCCCGGGGTCGACGGTGTTCGTGGTCGGGTCGTAGTTGCCGCCGTAGCGCGTCGCCACGGCGCGGACGAGCTGTCCGTACTCCCTGGCGTTCGGCTCCCACGAGCCGTTCAGGCTGGTGCGCGGGAGGTGGCGGCCGCGCGCCCACACGGGAATCGGTCCCTCGATGTCGAGGTCGACGGCGATCCCGGCCTGCTGGGCGTCGGTGACGATCGCGTCCAGCTGGCTCCACTCCGCGGCCGGGTAGGCGGCGGGGTCGGAGGCATCGAACCCGGCGGGCATGTGGCGCGCGTTCGGATCGGGCGCCAGCGACTGCCAGCGGACGGACACCCGCACGGACTGGGCGCCGAGCTCACGCAGCTGCTGGAGCGTCGCCGCCGGATTCGAGTAGAGGCCCGGGTCGTCGCTCACCATCGCCTGGAGCTGGGCCGACGCCCTGGCGTGCGCCGCCGGGATCGCCAGCAGCGCCACGACGATGCCGAGGAGGAGCCGATTGAGCCTGAGCGCGGCGGCCATGGTGGGTAGAACGAGCCGCCGGCGGGGGAGTTGCGGCTTGCCGGCTTCCGTCAGCCGACGCTAACGGTGACGACCCGGCTGAACATCTCCGTGCCGTGCGGCGGCGTCCAGGCGAGACGGACCCTGCCGCTGCCGGGGAAGGACACCGCCGTGTCGAAGTAGCCGTGAGGCGTCGTCAGCCTGAGATCGCGGACGGTCCGGAACGCTCCGCCGGTGCCGGCGGCGAACTGGATCCGCACCGACTGCGGCCGGTGCGTGGCGCGAGCCGCATACGGCGCCGGGCGGACGCACCCCCAGACCTCGAGCCGTCCACCGGCCTGGACGTGGGTCCGGGGGAGGAACAGCGGCATCCGGAAGGCGGCGAACGTGGGCTTGGGGGTTCCGTTGGCGAACTCGAGCCCGGTGACGAAGCTCGATGCACCGCCGGTGGTGGGGTCGCGGACGAGGTACTGGTCGTAGGAGCGCACGCGCGGGTCCAGCCATGAGATGTACTCCGACCAGTTGAGGTACGCGGCCGCCGCCGCCGGGCTCGGCCGGCCGGGCTCTGGCGGGTCGGTCTGGTAGCCGAACTCGGTCGAGTAGATCGGCAGCTTCGTGTCCTGGCCGTAGGCGGCCTGGCTGCGGTCGAGGGTCGACTCGAGTTCGGGCAGCGAGGCCAGATCGGCGAAGTCGGGCTCGTCCGCCTCGCGTACGTTCGGCGCCAGCTCGCCCTGAGGGTAGGGATGGTCCGAATAGCCGGTGGCGTGGAACAGTGCGGGGTTCTGGCGGGGGAACGCCTTCGCGCCGGCCGCGGTGGCCGGGCAGCCGCGCGCCGCCGCGGCCGCTCCCTGCAGCGGCCGGTAGTCGGCATCGACGCAGTACAGGGCACGCAGGAAGCGCAGCGGCACCATGCCGTCGAAGTTGCCGGGGTGGTTGCCCTGGGTCTGCCCGCGCGGGGCGGTCTCGCCGAACAGGAACGTGTCGCCTCCATGGCCGGTCGCGTGAAGCGCCTTCCAGGCGGCATCCACGAGACCGCGGTAGAGCCTCGGCGACACCTCCACCTTGGTGTGGTCGATCGCCTGAGGGGCGAGGTCCTGGCCGTAGTTGGGCTCGTTCCACATCGCCCAGAAGTTGATCTTCGGCAGCGGCGAGGTGCTTCCCGGTGGCGTGTAGTGGCCGCTGTAGCGGACGCCCAGCGCATGCATGAACTCCCCGAAGTCGACTGCCGAGGGCTTCCACACCCCGACGACGCCCCCCTTGGGCTCGCCCGGCCCCTCGGCCCATGTCGGCACTCCCGGGCCGACGGTGAGGTCGATGCCGATCCCGGCCGCCTTGGCGTCACGGATGATCGTGTCGTCGGTGGCCCAGCTCGCCGGCGCGTACGCCGAGGGGTTGGAGGCATCGAAGCCCGCCGGCGCGCGCCGGCTCGTCGAATCGGGGGCGATCGCCGACCAGCGGATGAACAGACGGACGCGAGTGGCCCCGAGCGACTTGAACAGCGCGAGGGTCGCGGGCGGATCGTTGTCGAGCATGATCTCGTCCTCGATGATCGACTGCAGCTGCGTGTGACCGCGGGGGAGGGTGAGGCGCCTCGGTGCCGAGGAGCCTCCGCATCCCGCCGCGAGCAGCGTCAGCGCCACGAGGCCGAGCGCGGCGAGGCGTCGTGATGGGCGGCGTTCAGGCAAGCGGTGCACAGTACGGGGCGTGAGATGAGCCTGGGTTTAAGAGATCTGGGCGGGCCTAGACTCTCCCCGGATGTCCACCGCCATCCATGCCCGCGATCACGCGAGCGAAACGCCTGCCACGGGCGCTCGCGGGGGGGTTCGCGACCCCGAGGTGCTGCTCGTCCTCGGGCTGACGATCCTCGCCGCGGCGCTGCGCTTCGCCACCATCGGCGGACAGAGCTACTGGATCGACGAGTCGATCACGGTGCACGAGATGCACCTGTCGTTCGGGGCCCTGCTGCACTCCGTGCGCGTCAACGAGACGACCCCGCCGCTGTACTTCGTGCTCGCCTGGATCTGGGCCAAGCTGTTCGGCACCGGCGAGATCGGCCTGCGGTCGCTGTCGGCGCTCGCCGGCACGGCGCTCGTGCCGGTCGCCTACCTCGCCGCCCGGGAGCTCGTCTCGCGGCGCGCCGGCCAGCTGGCGGCGCTGTTCGCCGCGGTCAGCCCGTTTCTCATCTGGTATTCGCAGGAGGCTCGGTCCTACATGCTGTTCGGGCTCTTCTGCGGCCTGTCCGTCCTGTTCTGGGCGCGCGCCCGCCGGGAGCCGAGCCGGCGGAACCTCGCCCTGTGGGCGGCGGCCTCGGTGCTTGCCGTGCTCACCCACTTCTTCGCCGGCTTCCTCGTCGCCCCCGAGGCCGTGTGGCTCCTGTACGTCGCACGCAGCCGCCGGGTGTTCGCGGCGTGCGCGGCGATCGCGGTGGCGCAGCTCGCCGTGCTGCCGCTCGTGATCGGCGACACGGGTCATCCGCTCGGCTGGATCCAGGCGTTTCCGCTGTCGATCCGCCTCCAGCAGGTGCCGGTGGACCTGGGGCTCTCGACGCTCTACCAGACCTCGCTGGTGACCGATGCCGCCCTCGGCTCCGCGCTTCTGGCCGCGATCGTGGTGGCGACGCTGGCCGTCGGCGGCACCGTGCGCGAGCACCGCGGCGCTGCGGCGGCGGCGCTGCTCGCCCTCCTCGCCATCGGGCTGCCGATGCTGCTCGCCGCCTTCGGCCGCGATTACGTGGTGCCGCGGAACTTCATGCCCGCGTGGCTGCCGCTGGCGATCGTCATCGCGGCGGCCGCCAGCGCGCCGCGGGCCCGCGTGCTGGGGGTGCTGCTGGCGCTGCTCGTCGTCGGCGGATCGGTGTACGCCCTCGTGCGGATCGCCGGTGACTCCGATCTGCAGCGACCGAACTGGCGAGGCGTGGCCGCGGCACTGGGTCCTCAGCACGGAACGCGGGCCATCCTCGCCTATGCGGGCACCTACGCCACCGAGCCGATGTCGGTGTACCTCCCCGGGACGGGATGGTCGTGGACGGGCATACCGGCCTCCTCAGCCCCCGTGACGCTGTCGGAGATCGACGTCGTCGGCAACCAGTTCCAGGCTCCGGTCGCCCACCGTCCCGCGGGCGTGCGCCTGATCGCCGCCCGGGCGGTCGACGGCTACGTGGTCGACCGCTTCGCCCTCTCGCCCGCGCGGGCGCTCACCCCGTCCGCGGCGGCGGCGCTCGGTGATGGCCTGCTCACGGGCGGCAGCGGCGGCGCGGTGCTCATCCAGCGCTGAGGGTTGGCCCCGGGGGCTCTGCCGCCGGTCAGCCGACGGCGACGGTGACCGACCGCCGCGCGGCGCCCCCGCCGGTCAGCCGACGGCGACGGCGACCGACCGCCGCGTGGCGCCCCCGCCGGTCAGCCGACGGCGACGGTGACCGACCGGCTGTAGTCGACGTCGCCCTGCGCGTCCGTCCAGGCGATCCGCATCGTTCCGCTGGTGGCCACGCGCAGGTGGAGGTCGAAGTACCCCCGGACGTTGCGGATCGTGACGACGTCGATCGTCGAGAACGCGCTCGCTCCGCGGGGGCGGAACTGGATGCTCGCCCGCGGCGGATGACCGGTCACCTGCTCGGTGAAGTAGGCGGGCCGGACGGCTCCCCACACCTCGATCCGGCGCGGTCCCGGGATCCGTCTGGTCGGGAGGTACAGCGGCAGCCGGTAGGCGGCGAGCGACGGCAGCGGCACGCCGGTCGGCGTGAACAGCCCGGTGGTGAAGTGCATGTCCACCGGGTCGTCGAGGAGATACTGCGCGTAGCTCTTGACCCGCGGATCCTTGTAGGAGATGTACTCGCCCCAGTTGATGTATTCGGCCGCGAGCCGCTGGGTGATCCTGCCGCCGACCTGATAGCCGTACTCGGTGTCGTAGATCGGCACCTTGCGATCGTCGCCGTAGGCCCGGTAGACGGCGTCGAGCGTGTCCTGCACCTCCGGCAGGGCCGCCAGGTCGGCGGCGTACTTGATCGAACCGGGCTGGGAGCGGTCCGGCGGCGCGCCGGCCGCGTAGGGGTGGACCGCGAACCCGGTGGCGTCGAACAGCGCCGGGTTCTCGGCGCGGAAGCGCAGCGAGGCCGCCGGCGTCGTCGGGCAGCCACGTACCGCCGCGGCCTCGCCGGTGAGCGGCGTGAGCTCGTCGCTCAGGCAGTAGAGCCGCCGGATGAAGCGGATCGGAGCGATCAGGTCGAAGTCCCCGATCGGGTGGGGGTGCCCGTGCGGCGCCGTCTCTCCGTAGAGGATCACGTCATGCCGGTGACCCGTCGCCATCAGGGCCTTCCATGCGTGGCCGAGGAGCGCGCGGTAGCGCGCGGTGCTGAGCTCGACGGCGTCGTCGTCGGTCGCCTGCGGGGCGAGATCCTGGCCGTCGTTCGGCTCGTTCCAGATGCCCCAGAAGTCGACGCGCGGGATCCGGCTGCTCGCCCCCGGCGGCGTGAACGTCCCGCTGTAGCGCCGGGCGACGGCGTGGACGAAGGCGCCGAACGCGCTCGGGCTCGGCTTCCAGACGCCGAACAGCCCGCCGCGGGGCTCACCGGCCCCCTCCGCCCAGCGTGGCGCCGGTCCGGTGATGAGGAAGTCCACCGAGAGCCCGTCCGCCCGAGACTGCTCGACGATCTGGTCCAGCAGCGCCCAATTGGCCGCGGGGTAGTCGGCGGGATCGGCGCCGTGGAAGCCGCGCGGCGCGTGGGTGGCGCGGGGGTCGGGGGCCACGCTGGCCCAGTGGATCGGATAGCGCACCTGGGTGGCGCCGAGCGCCTTCATCTCGGCCAGCGTGCCGGTGACGTCGCCCTGCATCTGGGCGTCCGCCTCGATGATCGAGACCTGCGTGCTCGACGCGTGTGCCGGCGTCGGAGCGAGCGCGCCGGTGAGGGCGAGCAGCCCGAGCGTGGCGAGCAGGAGAGTGCGGCGGACCTGGCGCATGAGGACTGAAAACACGAGCGCGTCGCGGAGTTGCGCTCGCCGGTGGGGTGCCGGCTCACCGCAGGGCACTAAGCTGCCCGGCCATGCGCCGGGCGCTTCTCACCGGATTCGTGCTGCTGGCGGTGCTCGTCCCCGCGAGCGCATCCGCCGCCGGCGGCAACGCCGTCATCAACGACTGCAACCTGCACGGCAAGCTGACCCGCCATTACAGCGTCGCGGCGCTGCGCAACGCGCTCGCCGCCCTGCCCCCGGCCTCGGCCGCGTACACCAACTGTCCCGACGTGATCCGGATCGCGCTCAACCAGGATCTCTCCCATCACTCCGGCTCGGGCGCGGGAGCCGGGTCCGGCGGCTCGTTCCTGCCCGCGTGGGTGATCGTCGTGCTGATCGTCGTCATCCTCGGCGGCGCCGGGGCGACGGTGGCGGCCCGCCGCCGCCGAGACGGCGGCGACGGGCCGGGGACCGCGTAGCGCTGGGCGGTGGGGGTGACCGCCCGCGCCGGCGCTACTTGACGGTCACCTGGACGGAGCGGCTGATCAGGTTGCCCGCGCCCGTCCACACGACGCGGAGCGTGCCCGAGTTGTTGAACTTGATCTCGGTGTCGAAGTACCCGGCCCGGTTGAGGCCCGGGGTCTTCACCGTCTCGATCGTCGGGCTCCCGCTCGGCTGGAACTGGATGAGCGCCAGCTTCGGCCCGCCGAACGTCGACACCGGGGCACCGCCCCAGACCTGGAGCGTCGAGGGCTTGCTCACCGTCGTCTTCGGCATGAACACGGGCACCTGGAACGCGGCGTAGTCCGGCTTGTGGCTGCCGTCGTTGAACTCCAGCCCGCTGTCGAACAGGCCGGCGTAGGAGGGCGGATCCTGGAGCAGGTACTGGTCGTAGCTGGCGATCCGCGGGTTCTTGTACGAGATGTACTGGGCCCAGTTCACGTACAGGGCCGCCGTGGCGGTGCTGACGACCTTCGGGCCCGCCGGCTCGGGCGGGCTCGTCTGGAAGCCGTATTCGGTGTTCCAGATCGAGAACCGCTTGTGCGATCCGTATACGCGGTTGAGCCGGTCGAGCGTGCGCTCGAGCGTTCCCACCCGGCCGAGGTCGGCCGAGTCCGCCGTGTCGACGCCGCTCTGGTGCAGCGTGCTGTCGGGGGCCGTGCCCTGGGCGTAGAGGTGGGCGGCGAACCCGCTCGCGCTGAACAGGGCGGGATTCTGACTGCGGAATCGCCGCGACGCGGCCTTCGTGGTGGGGCAGCCGTTGCGCTTCGCCAGTGAGCCGCGCAGCTCCGCGTAGCGGGAGTTGACGCAGTACAGCCCGCGCAGCCATTCGAGGGGGGCGACGACGTTGAAATCGCCGCCGCTGGTGAAACCGTGCGGGGCGATCTCACCGAACAGGATCGTGTCGTGGCCGTGGCCCGTGGCGCGCAGGCCGCCCCAGGCCTGGTTCAGGAGCCCGCGGTATTCGGCGGCGCTCAGCTGAATGCTGGAGCCGGCCGTCGCCGGAGCGAGGCTCTGGCCGTAGTTGGGCTCGTTCCACACCGACCAGATGCTCACCTTGGGCAGACCGTCGTATTTGCCGTCGTAACGGGTCCCGAGAGCGCGCACGAAGGCTCCGAAGTCGGCGGTGTTGATCTTCCAGACGCCGGGCGGGCTGCTGAGCGGAGCGTTCTTGCCGACGGCGTAGTTCGGCGCCGGATACTCGATGTCGAAGTCGAGCTTGAGCCCCTCGGCCTGGGCCGCCTTGGCGATGTCGTCATAGCGCAGCCAGCCGGCGGCGGGGTAGGCGGCCGGGTTCGAGGCGTCCTTCGGCTCCTTGGAGACATGGAGGGCGATGTCGGCCCAGGTGACCGACACGCGCACGGTCGATGCGCCGAGCGCCCTCATCTGCTGCATCGTCGACTCCGCGCCCGCCAGCGAGCCGTACAGGTCGCCGTCGTCCTGGATGATGGTCGTCTGGGCCGTTGACGCGCCGGCGACGGGGGCATGCACCGCAAGGGCGAGAGCCAGTGCGGGCAGGAGCATGAGGAGACGTCTCTTTCGTGGCATGACTGGATGGAACCACGCACTGCGGCAGAAGTTGCGCAAAGTGCCGACCGGGACTGCGTCAGGCCCCGCGGATGGGAAGGCGATGGCGAGGGGAGACGGGAAAGGTGGTGACGTTGGCCTCGGCGCCTACACTTTGGGCATGCCCTCACAGCGCCAGATCCACGTCGGCAACGTGCCCATCGGCGGTGGCGCCCCCGTCGCCGTGCAGACGATGACCAAGACGGAGACCGCCAACCTGACGCAGACGATGGACCAGATCCGCCGCGTCGCCGACGCCGGCGCCGACATGGTCCGGGTCGCCGTGCCGCGTGAGCAGGACGCGGAGGCGCTGAAGACGATCGTGGCCACCTCGCCGATCCCGATCATCGCCGACATCCACTTCAATTACACGCTGGCCCTCAAGGCGCTCGACGCCGGAGCCCACTGCGTTCGGCTCAACCCGGGCAACATCGGGGGACCGGAGAAGGTGGCGCAGGTCGCCGCCCGGGCCAAGCAGCTCGGCACACCCCTGCGCATCGGGGTCAACTCGGGTTCCCTGCCCGCTCACCTGCGCGAGCTCGAGTTCACCGACCCGGTCGGGGCCCTCGTGGCCGCCGCGCTCGGGTTCGTCGAGCTGATGGAGAGCCTCGACTTCACCAACTTCAAGGTCTCGATGAAGTCGACCAGCGTGCCGAATACGATCGCCTCCAACCGGATGCTGGCCGAGAAGATCCCGTATCCCCTGCACCTCGGGATCACCGAGGCGGGCACGAAGTGGTCGGGCTCGCTGAAGTCGGCCGTGGGGCTCGGCACGCTGCTCGCCGACGGGATCGGCGACACGATCCGGATCTCCCTCTCCACCTTCCACGCCGAGGAGGAGGTGAAGGTCGCCTGGGAGATCCTCAAGGCGCTCAAGCTGCGCGAGCGCGGGCCGGTCCTGATCGCCTGTCCCACCTGCGGCCGGCTCCAGTTCGACATGGACACCGTGGTGGCCGAGGTGGAGCAGCGCCTGGAGGCCTACGACGACCCGATCGAGGTCTCGGTGCTCGGCTGCGCGGTCAACGGGATCGGCGAGGCCCGCCATGCGGACTTCGGCATCACCGGCGCCAAGGACGCCGGCGCGATCTACTCCAAGGGCAAGATGATCCGCAAGGTCAAGACCGAGAACCTCGTCGACGAGCTGTTCGCCGAGATCGACAAGTACTACGCCGCCGGCAAGCAGGTGGTGCGTGACGAGCGCGAAGCGGCGGAGGCGGAGCAGTGGCTGGCCGAGAACGAGGACGCCACCGCGATGACCCCCGAGCGCCTCGCTGCCGCGGAGGCCGAGGCGGCCCGCGCCGAGGCGGCTCTGGCCGACGACACGACTGAGCCGGCGCCCGAGCGGGTCCGGCTCGATGAGACGGTCTCGCCGGTCACCGGCCGGCGTTTCACTCGCGCCTGATCCGGCCGCCCGCGACGAGGTGAGCCGCGCGCGCGAAGCCTGGCTGGTCGCGGCCGGAAGCCTGCTCCTCGTCATCGTCGCCGACGCCCTCGTCGCCCATGAACGGGGGGAGAGCGGCGACGAGCCGTTCTACAGCGCGATGGCCGCCCACCCGGGCCGCGCTCACAACTTCCCCTACGCCTACCGGGTGGGGGTCCCGTGGCTCGTCCACATCCTGCCGTTCTCCCAGGTCGTGTCGTTCACGCTGCTCGCCTGGCTCGGCATCGCGGCGGCGGCGGGAGCCATCCATCTGCTCCTGCGCCACTGCGAGGTGCCGTGGCGGACGGCCGTCGGGTTGGTGGTGGGGTTCGTGCTGTCGCCGACGCTGCTCGTCGTGCTCGTGCGTCACGGACGCAGCATCGACCCCGCCTCCGTCCTCGTGATGGTCCTCGGCGTCCTGTTCACGGTGCGCCGCCAGCGACTCGCGCTCGCCGTCACGCTGCTGCTGGGAACCACCGTGCGCGAGTCGACGCTGTTCCTGATCCCGTTCGCCTACGCGATGTGGGCGCAGCGCCCGCTCGACCTCCGCGCGCTGCGCGAGGTGGCGGCGGTGTCGATCGCCCCCGTGGCGGTCTACATCGCGCTGCGCACCTCGATCCGGGCGGTCGGCCGCCAGTACATCCCCGGCTACGGCGGCGGGCTGATCTCCGAGCGCCTGACGATCCTCCGCCAGGGACTCTCGGGATCCACGGGGCCGACCGAGCTGCGCCGTCTCGCCTACGCCTACGGCCCGCTGTGGCTCGTCGCGCCGCTGTCGCTGCGCTTCTCACGGACCGTCCGCTGCGGGCTCGTGATCGTCGTCCTGTGCCTCGTCTCGATGACCTTCGCCTTCGACTGGGGGCGCGTGATGTTCCTGGCGGCGCCGGTCTTCTACCTCGGGGCCGGCCTCGCGGTGCGGAACCGGCCCCGCCTCGCCGCGCTGACGATCGCCCTGCTGCTGGCGGTCGACGTCGGCTACGGGGTCTACCTGCAGGTCCACGGGACCGCGCACGGCATCGACTCGAGCGTCGGCCACGGCATCCCGGTCTACTAGTGGTCCGCCTGGCTCGATGAGCTCCCGGACGCTCCCCGCCTGGGGCGTCGGCGTCATCCTCGCCGCTCCGTTCCTGATCATGATCGCGATCCTGCGCGGGCTGACGGTGACGCTGCCGATCTTCCACTCCTCGGACGAGTTCGTCTACCACGTCCCGACGATCCTCCACTTCTCCCACCAGCTGCCGTTCCCCGACGTGGGGAACTACAACGCCGCGCAGACCCCGCTGTTCCACGTCGTGATGGCCTACGTCGGCCAGGTGACCGGATACGAGCTGTGGCGGCTGCGGCTCGTTGAGACGATCATCTCCTACCTGCTCGCGCTCGCGTTGTACGCGCTGCTGCGCCGGCGGCTGCGCCTCGATCAGCCGGCCGCACTGGCCCTCACCCTGCTGTTCGTGCTCTCCCCGTACGTGTTCGGGACGTCGTTCCGGGTCATGACCGACAACCTGGCGGCGCTGTTCATCGTCGTCGCCCTGGAACGCCTGGAGCGCTTCCGGGAGCTCCGGCGCCCCGCCGTGTTCGCCGTGGCCTGCGTCGCGGTCGGCGCGGCGATGCTCACGCGCCAGAGCGCGGCGTTCATGGTCGGCGTCGCGGCGCTGTACCTGTGGCGCTCGCGGCTGGCCCCCGGCGAGCTGGCGTTGGCCGCGGGCGCGCTCGTCCTGGCGTGCGTGCCCGTCGGCGCCCTGTTCCTCAGCTGGCACGGGCTGGTGCCCCCCGGCGGAGACCCCAGCTCGTGCGGGCTGTGCTCCGGCCACGGCGGCGCCGGGCTGGTGATCGCGACACCGGAGCTGGCGCTGGCCACGATCGGCCTCTACGGCGCAGTCCTGTTCGCGCCGGAGCTGATCGCGCGCCGGCGGGAGCTCGCCCGGGTCCCGCGGGGGCCGCTGCTCGGGGCGCTGGCGGGCGCGATCCTGCTGCTCGCCCTCCCGGCGCACCCGGGGTCCGACGCGGCAGGGGTCATCTGGGGCGCCGCCCGCCACCTGCCGACGCTGCTCGGCTCCTCGCTGGTGTTCTGGGCGCTCGTGCCGCTCGCCGGCGCCGTCCTCGCCTGGCGGCTGCCGCGTGCGCCGCGGCCGTGGGCGGTCGTCGGCTTCGCGGCCTGCTTCGTGGTCGGGGCCCTGGCGATCCGCTACCCGTGGCAGAAGTACGTCGACCCGTTCGCGCTGCTCACGGTGATGCTCACCGTATCGCCGGGCGAACTGCGCTCCGCCCGCTCGCTGGCCGGCGCCCTCGTGCTCGCGCTGGCATTCATCGCCTACACCGCCGACACGGGCGCCCACAGCAACACCACGGGCAGCCCGACCCGCGTCGCCGTGCGGGCGCAGAGCGCGGGGCCCTCGCGGATCGCCACGCTGTGGGGGGGATCCCGGCGACCTGTCGGCAACGCCGGGGGGTTGGGCGTTTTCCGCCACCAGGAGTAGCGCTGAACGCCCAGCCCCTCGGCGGCCGCGAACTTCTTCTCCCTCATCGGCGATAGACAGGAGGATGGGGGATGTGCCCGACACGCCGTTTGCCGAGGTCTACGACCGATACGCGCCGCGCGTGGCCACCTATCTCGCCCGCCGCGTCGGCTCCGAGCTGGCCGAGGACCTCACCGCCGAGGCGTTCGCGCGCGCCTACCGCGCTCGCCGGCGCTACCGGCCCGAGCACGACACGCCGCTCCCGTGGCTGCTCGGGATCGCCTCTCATCTCGTCGCCGATCACCGCCGCGCCGAACGGCGCCGGCTCCGCGCGCTCGAGCGCCTCGCCGCGATGACGCGTGGCGTGGCGCCCAACGAGGCCTCGCCCGTGGCGGCCGACGTCGTGGCGCACCTGCGCCGCCTGCCCCGCGCGGAGCGCGACACGCTGCTGCTCGTCGTGTGGGGCGAGCTCACCTATGAGGAGGCCGCGTCCGCGCTCGGCGTGCCGGTGGGAACCGTGCGCTCGCGCATCGCCCGTGCCCGCAAGCGTCTCGCCGCGGCGCTCGGCCCCGCGCGGCCTGCCGATCCACCGCTGCGAGAGGAGACCCTTCATGGCTGACCGCGATCCCGTTCTCGACTCCCTGCGCCACGCCGGCGATCTGGGCCTGGCGCCGATCGATGCCGCCCGCGTGAGCCGCCTCGTGCGCGCCGCGCTGGTGGAGGCGCCGGCTGCCAGGCGCCGTCCCGCCGGTGCTCTCGTGCTGGCGGCGGGAGCGGCCGCGGCCGTCGCCGTGGCCGTGTTCGCCGGGCTCGCGCTCCACGGGCGTGGGGCGAGAAGCACCCAGGCGGGACGTTCCCCCACGGCCGGGTTGGTCGCGCGCTTCGCCGTGCTGCGCCGCCCTCAGGTGGCGTCGGATCGGCTGCCCGCCGGCATCCGGATCACTGGCGCACAGGGTCGCATCCTGCCCGGGCTCACCCGGCGTCTCGGCACCTACGCGGGCATGCGGCTGTACCTCGTGGTGAGCACTCCGGCGGGCGGACCGTACGCCCTGTGGAGCCCGCGGCTCGGCGACCAGGCCGGCGTGCTCGCCGTGTCAGGGCGCACCGGCCAGGAGAGCGCGCCGGTGCCGGCGGCCGGCCTCGACAACGCCGACAACGTCTGGACCCTCGACCCGACGCTCCACCGTGGAGGCGGCCCGTTCCGCCCCGGAGCTCCGGCCCGCCGGCCCAAAGGGCTCGTCGTCGGCCTGATCCCCGATGGCGTCGCCCGGGTGCGGTGGACGTTCGAGACCGTGAGCGGGGGGCCTGGTCCGACGCTCTCCCCATGGCCGGGGACGGACGGCCTGGTCTTCCTGCCCGCCGAAGCGACCGGCCGCGCCGCGGGAGGGTTCGTCGGCAAAGGCACGTGGTACGCCGCGGACGGTGCGGTGATCCCGACCTCAGCCGCCGCCCTCCAGCGGGCCGAGACGGCCGAGCAGGACCGGATGCGCGCGCGGGCGCTCCGCACCTACGCCCGCTATCACTACCGGCCGCCGGCAGCGCTGCTGGCCGAGTTCCGGGTGTTCTCGATCACGAGCCGGACGCCCGTCCGGGTGGCCGGAGGGCTGCGCATCTCCGCACCCGCGCTGGCCGATCTCCCGTTCACCGCGGTCAACTTCGCCGATCCCCGTCAACCGGCCCGGCTCGATCCGTACGACATTCGCCAGGTGAGTTCGGCGAACGGGCTCACGATGTGGGTGATCCCGGGCGCGAACGGCCTGTGCGTGGCGGCGACGGATCGCTCCGACCTGCGCATCGACGGCGTCATCACCACCGGTGGCGGGGAGGGCTGCAGCGGGAGTCTCGACGGCGCCGAGCGCGATGGGGCGGGCTTCACGAGCGGCGGACCGACCATCAAGAGCGTCGGCGGCCCCTCCGGACAGCGGACCGTGACCTACCAGATCGTCCCGAACGGCGGCACCGTGAAGGTCCACGGCCGCCGTGTGCACCCGGCCTACGGTGTCGTCCTCGGTGGGTGATCGTCAGCGGTGGGGGAGAAACGGGTCATATCCCCCGATAAGTCGCCCACCAACCACGGAGGGACCCCTTGGCACGCGCGAGTTTGCCGACGGGACGCCCCGAACCGTCAGGGGCGCCACACCGGCAAACCCGCCTAAAGGTGTTCCCGCCGCAAACGGAGCGCGGACGGCCTCAGCCGATCTTCGAGAACGCCTCAGAGACCTTCGCCCAGTTGACGACGTTCCAGAACGCGTCGATGTAGTCCGGGCGCTTGTTCTGGTACTTCAGGTAGTACGCGTGCTCCCACACGTCGACGCCGAGCAGCGGCGTCTTGCCGTCGCTGATCGGGTTGTCCTGGTTCGCCGTGGAGACGACGGCGAGGTCGGAGCCGTCGTGCACGAGCCACGACCAGCCGGAGCCGAACTGGTTGACGCCGGCGTCCTTGAACTTCGACTTGAAGTCGTCGAAGGACCCGAACGCGGACTCGATCGCCTCGGCGAGGTCGCCCTCGGGCTCGCCGCCGCCGTCGGGCGAGAGCCACTCCCAGAACAGGGAGTGGTTGAGGTGCCCGCCGCCGTTGTTGCGGACGGCCTTCTGCTTGTCCTCCGGCACCGACGAGAGGTCCTTGATGACCTCCTCGATCGGCTTGTCGGCGAGCTCGGTCCCCTCCAGGGCCGCGTTGACCTTGTCGACGTACGCCTGATGGTGTTTGTCGTGGTGCACGCGCATCGTCGCCTCGTCGATGTGCGGCTCCAGCGCGTCGTAGTCGTAGGGGAGATCCGGGACTGAATAGGCCATCTTCGTCACTCCTTCTCCGCGTGATGAACGTCTCTCAGGTGTCTTTTACCAGACCGTGCCCTTCGGGCTTTCGTCCCAAACGCGTGAGGCCTCGCCGCTCGCGCGCGCCAGTACGCTTCGCCTGCCATGACCCGGATGACGAGCCTGTTCCTGCCCACCGAGCGCGAGCCGCCCGCGGACGCCGAGGCGCTCTCACACAAGCTGATGGTGCGTGCGGGACTCATCCGCCAGGTCGGCTCCGGCCTGTGGACGTGGCTCCCCGCCGGCTGGCGCGTGCACCAGCGGATCGTCGAGATCGTCCGTCAGGAGATGGACGCGATCGGCGGTCAGGAGCTGCTGATGCCGGTGATGCAACCGGCCGAGCCGTGGCGACGCAGCGGGCGCTATGCGGGGATGGGGGACGCCCTGTTCAAGCTGAAGGACCGCCGCGGCGCCGACCTCGTCCTCGCCATGACCTCCGAGGAGATCGTCACGCAGCACGTGGCGGCGGCCGTCCGCTCCTACCGCGACCTGCCGCTGATCCTCTACCACTTCCAGGTCAAGGAGCGCGACGAGGCGCGGCCGCGCGCCGGCGTGCTGCGCACGCGCGAATTCATCATGAAGGACTCCTACAGCTTCGATCGGGACCGGGAGAGCCTCGATCGCGCCTACGACAAGCACGCGCGCGCCTACGACCGGATGATGGACCGGATCGGGCTCGAGTGGTACCGGGTCGAGGCCGACGTCGGGGCGATGGGGGGTTTCGGCGCCCACGAGTACATGGCCCCGTGCGGGGCGGGGGAGAACGAGGTGGCGCTCGCGCCCGGCTATGCGGCCAACGTCGAGGTGGCGCGGGCCGACCCACAGCCCGTCGAGCTGCCGCCCGCGCTCGGGGCGCCCGATGAGGTCGCCACCCCCGGGCTCACCACGGTCGACGCCGTGGCCGGCGCGCTCGGCGTCCCCGCCGGGGCGCTGCTGAAGGCGTTCCCCGTCATCCGGGAGGACGGATCGATGCTCCTCGTCCTCGTCCGCGGCGACCATCGCGTCAACGAGATCAAGCTCGCGCTCGCCCTCGGCGAGCAGACGCGCCCGGCGCGGCCGGACGAGATCGAGGCCCAGCTGGGCCCGCCCGGCTTCATCGGCCCGGTCGGCGCGGAGCTCCCGATCCTCCTCGACGATGCGGTGAGCGCCGATGAGCGCGCCTCCTACGTGACGGGCGCCAACCGCCCCGACGCGCACCTGCGCGGCGTGCGCCCGGGCCGCGACTTCGCCTTCGAGCGCGGCGACGTGCGCTCCGTCGTCGCCGGCGACACGGTGGGCGGAGCGGCGATCCGGATCGAGCCGGCGATCGAGGTCGGCAACATCTTCAAGCTCGGCACCCGCTACTCCGAGCCGCTCGGCGGGGCCTACCTCGACGAGTCGGGCGCCTCGCAGCTCGTGTGGATGGGCTGCTACGGCTTCGGTCCCGCGCGAGCGGCGGCGGCCGCCGTCGAGCAGTACGCCGACGAGCAGGGGATCTCGTGGCCGCGCCACATCGCCCCGTTCGACGTGGAGCTCGTCGGTCTCGGCAAGCCGGGGACCGACGAGCACGAGCTCGCCGAGCGCCTCTATCGGGAGCTGCGGGAGCTCGGCCTGCGCACGCTCTACGACGATCGCGAGGCGAGCCCGGGGGAGAAGTTCACCGACGCGGAGCTGCTCGGGTGCCCGGTGCGGATCACCGTCGGGCGCCGCACGCTGGCCGCCGGCGAGCTGGAGGTCCAGGTGCGGCGCGGCCGCGACGCGCGAACGGTCCCGCTCGAGGGCGCGGCGGAGGCGGTCGCCGAGCTGTGGCGAAGCCTGCCGTAGACCGACGGCTCTCGAAACGGCGGCTGTTCGGGATCGACCGATCCGGGCCGCCGCCCCGGCAGACGCTCTCCGACCAGCCGCTCAACCCGTGGACGATCCCCAACGCGATCGGCTACGCCCGTCTCGGCCTCATCCCGGTGTTCCTCGTCGTCGATCTCTCGACGTCACACGGCCGGGGCGCGCTGCCCGCCGTCCTCTTCGCGGTGATCGGCTGGAGCGACTACCTGGACGGCTTCACGGCGCGGCTGACCGGCCAGTACAGCCGGCTCGGCGCGCTGCTCGACCCGATCGTCGACCGGCTGCTCGTGATCTCGGGGATGGTGGTGGCGTGGCGATTCGACCTGCTGCCGCGGTGGGCGATCGCCGTCATCGTCGCGCGGGAGCTGTTCATGCTCGGACTGAGCCGCTACGGCCTGCGGCGCGGCGTCGAGCTGCGCATCAACTGGCCGGGGCGACTCGGGGTGGCGCCGACGATGGGGGCGCCGTTCTTCGCCATCGTCGGGCTTCACACCCTCGCCGAGGTGATGCTCTACGTGGGGATGGCGCTGGCGCTCACCGCGACGGTGTTGTACGTTCGCTCGGGCCTGGCACAGGCGCGGAAGCAGGAGGGACGGGACCGCGAGAACGGCGAAGTCTCAAGCTCAGCTTGACCCTCTGATTCTCGAGGGTATACTCGCTCCCGGACGCTGGCCAACGATCTGCAGCACGGGGGACGACCGGTATGGACACATTTCCCGACTTGGGCTCGCTCACCGAGCCGGAGCTGAAGGAACTCATCAAGCAGCTGACCGAGGAGGAGATGGAGGTCTCCTACCAACGCCGAATCCTTCACGGCAAGATCGACATCCTCCGCGCAGAGCTCGTCAACCGTCTGCGCAAGAGCAACGAGAACGGCGAGCTGATGATCTCGGGGGCCGACGTCCAGCAGCTCACCGACATCCTCTCCGGGCGCGTCCAGGGCGCGGACGCCGCGGACTGATCGGACTCGGCACGGTGGCCGCGGTCCACTGCCCGGAGTGCGGGTTCACCAATGCCGAGGGAGCGAACTACTGCCAACGATGCGGCGCCTTCCTCGTCAGCTCGGAGCTGCCACCGGGCCCCACCACCGCCACGTACCGCATGGGCGAGACGGGGGAGATCGAGGAGCTCGAGATGCCTGTTCCGAGCGCCGGTGGCGCCGCACTCGTGATCCGCTCGGGCGGTGGCCGCGCCGGCGAGACGTTCCCGCTCGGAGGCGAGCGGCTCTCGGTGGGACGCCGGCCGGATAGCGATCTGTTCCTCGACGATGTCACCGTCTCGCGTGATCACGCGATCATCGTCCGCCGCGCCGGCGCCTACTACCTCGATGACTGCGGCTCGCTCAACGGCACCTACGTCAACCGCCGCCGGATCGAGTCCCATCAGCTCGAGGACGGCGACGAGCTGCAGATCGGCAAGTACAAGTTGGCCTTCCTGAGCCGGCCATGAGCGGGCCTGAGCTCTCACAGCCCGAGGTCGTGCTGCCCGACCCGCCGGTGGCCGCCGCGCCGCCGCGCGCGGGAGCGCCCCGCCAGAAGGCGGTGACCATCGGGGCGGTGTGCAAGGCGCTCGATCAGGAGTTCCCCGACATCTCGATCTCCAAGATCCGGTACCTGGAGGACCAGAAGCTGCTCACACCGCGCCGGACCCAGGGCGGCTACCGGCTCTACACGCAGAGCGACATCCAGCGGCTGCGCACGATCCTCCGCCTCCAGCGCGACGAGTTCCTGCCGCTCCGGGTGATCCGTCAGGAGCTCGCCGGCGGCCGCGCCGAGCGGGAGGTGGCGGCGCCGGGTGGGGAGAGCCGCTCGCTGGGCCGCGCCAGCGTGACGCGTGAGCCGGGCGCCCTGTATTCGTTGGAGGATGTCGTCGAGGAGACCGGCGCAAACGCCAAGCTCGTCGGCGAGCTCGTCGACTTCGGGGTGATCAAGGGCGAGCTGCGGGGTGGCGCGCGCTACTTCGACGAAACCGAGCGGGAGATCGTGCGCGCCGTCTCCGAGCTGGCGCGCTACGGCGTCGGCGGGCGCAACCTGCGCGTGTTCCGCTCCTCGGCCGACCGCGAGGCCCAGCTGCTGCAGAGCATCCTCGCGCCGGCCCTGCGCTCGCGCAATCCCGAGCGTCGCAAGGAGGCGATCGAGGCGCTCGAAAACCTCGCGTCGGTGACCACGCACCTCAAGCACCTGCTCCTCATCCGCGACCTGCGGACCATCGCCAAGTAGGCTTCTCGGCTGTGCCCGGGCGCGGATCGGACACCGGCCTCAACCTGCGCGCCTACGTGCGCGACATCCCCGACTTCCCGAAGCCGGGGATCACCTTCAAGGACATCACGCCGCTGCTCCTCAATCCGGAGGCGCTGAGCGCCGCCGTCCACCGCCTGGAGCAGTACGCGCGGCCGCTCGATGTCGACTTCGTCGTCGCCGCCGAGGCCCGCGGCTTCATCCTCGGCGGCGCGCTGGCTCGGGCGCTCGGCGTCGGCTTCGTGCCCGCCCGCAAGCCGGGCAAGCTGCCGAGCGACGTCGTCAGCGCCGAGTACACGCTCGAATACGGGATCGATGCCCTCGAGGTCCACGCGGATGCGCTCGCCGGCGGAGCCCGCGTGCTCGTGCACGACGATCTGCTCGCCACCGGCGGGACCGCCGGCGCCCTCTGTGACCTCGTCGAGAAGCTCGGCTGCGAGATCATGGCCTGCGTGTTCCTCGTCGAGCTGTCGTTCCTCGACGGGCGCAGCCGCCTGGCCCCGCACCGGGTCCACTCCGAGATCGCCTTCGACGCGTAGGGGCCGTCCGCCGCCGATGCCCGCGCCGCGCCGCAGCCGCATGCTCGACGCCTCGCCCCAGGCGGTGTTCGCGCTGCTCGCCGATCCGCATCACCTGCCGCGCTGGTGGCCCGGGGTGAGCCGCGTGGAGGGAGTCGAGGGCGACCACTTCACCGAGGTGCACATCTCCAAGCGCGGCCGCGCGGTGAGGATGGACTTCGCCGTGCTCGCCTCGGAGCCCCCCGATCCCGCGCAGGGCGCCCCGGGCCGGCGGGTGTGGGAGCAGGAGCTCGCGGGGACGCCGTTCGAGCGGGTGCTCCTGGAATCGGTGACGACGGCCACGGTCGAGCCTGACGAGACGGGTGGCAGCCGCGTCACCCTGGAGCTGCGGATGCGGATGCGCGGCTATTCGCGCACGGGCGGATTCATGGTGCGCAGGGCGGCGCGGCGCCGGCTCGACGAGGCCCTCGACGGCCTCGCCGGGATCACTTGACGGTGAAGGCCCCCTGCAGGACGATCGTGGTCGGGGAGGTCGGATTCGACTCCGTCTCCAGACTGAGAACGATGTCCTTGTACTGCGTGTAGTTGCTCGGCAGCACGCCGGCCGTCTCCAGCGTGCCACCCGTCTTCACCGGCGGGTTGACGAACCCGAGCCGCTTGGTGCCCTGGCCGCCCACGAGCCACACGGCGTAGGCGTCGTGCTTGGTGTTCGGCGTGACGCCCTTGGCCTCGATCACGACCCCGACCTGTGAGCCCTCCTTGACCACGTCCGCGATGCCGAGCGGACTGGAGCCACCGCTGGGCGGCTTGAGGTTCACCTGGGTGAGCAGCTGGGTCCCCGTCGTGCTCGTGGTGGGAGTGCTGGTCGTCGCCGGCGTGCTGGTCGTCGCCGGCGTGCTCGCCGTGGTGCGGTCTGCGGCGGGGTGGTGGCTCGTGCCGCCGCCGCTCGTGGCGATCAGGACGATCGCGACGACGATCGCGGCGACGACGACGACTCCGCCGGCGATCAGCAGCGCTCCGCCGCGGCGTGAGCTCGGGGCCTCGCCGGCCGCGTCGGGCCGGCCATAGGCGCTCTCCCCGGTGGCGGCGTCGGCGCCGGCGTCGGCGGACATCGTGGCGGCGGGAACGGCGCCCCGGCGCGGACGCGATCGTTGCGGCGGGGCCGGCGGCTCGCCGTCGGCGATGGCTGCGGCCTCCGGCGCTTCGGTGCCGATCCCGCCGGCGCCGCTCGGGATCTCCGGCAGCCCGTCGCGGGCCAGAGGGGAGAGCTCGGAGGCGAGGATCCGCGCCCAGGCGCGCTCGGCGGCCGAGTCCGCGAGGCGATCGCGGACCTGGTCGGCCACGCGCGGTGGGAGTTGCCCGAGAAGGTAATCGGTGATCAGCGCCCGGCGGGGCGCCGGAACGCGGGTCTGGGGCGCGAGGGCGTCGAAGGCGGCCAGCGCCCGATCGCGCACCGCGGCGCGGTCGATCGACAGCATCGCTGCGATCTGGTCGTAGGTCCGGCCCCGCTGGAGCACGAGCTGGAGGACCGCGCGCTGGTCGGGGGGAGACTCTCGAGCGAGGCCATGGCGCGCCCTAGCGTAGAGAAATGCGACGGCGGGCGCGGCGGCATCCGCGGGGGCTCACGGGGGGGCGCGACGCGCGCGCACGACGGCCGCCGCGCACGCACGCGGGGGCGGCGGCGTGCACACCGTGCACACGCTGGGCCGCCGCGCACGCACGCGGGGGCGGCGGCGTGCACCGCCGGGCTCCCGGCCTGCGCGCACGAAGGCCGCGGAGCGGGCTCGCGCGACGCCCACGGCCCGCCCGGCCGGCGCCAGGGTAGATTCACGGGCCGTGGATTTCGACTTCACCGATCACCAGCCGGTCGGCTTCGACGCTGTCGTCGGCCTGCGCATCACCGAGCTGGGCGATGAGCGCGTCCGCGGCGAGGTCACCGTCGCCGAGCACCTCAAACAGCCCACCGGACTCGTCCACGGGGGCGTCTACGCGGCGATCGCCGAGAGCCTTGCCTCACTCGGCACGGCCCGCGTCGTGATGCCTGAGGGCAACATCGCCGTCGGGCTCTCGAACCAGACGAGCTTCCTGCGGCCGATCACGGCGGGCACGATCCACGCCGAGGGGATCCGCAAGCATCGCGGTCGCGGCACCTGGGTGTGGGAGGTCGAGATGACCGACGACGCCGGACGGCTCTGCGTGCTCACGCGGATGACCGTCGCGGTTCGGCCCCTGCCGGCCGCCGTTCCGGACGCCACCGCGTAGGCCCACCCCACGCTGCTCTGAAAGGGGGCACCCTGAGGGGGGTATGGCCGATCGTGTCCCCTGCAGGGACCCTGATCGGGCATCGCCGGCTCCATCGAGGATGCGATCGCTATATGTACCTTGACGGTTACGTAACTGCCTTGGTACGTCGAAGAGTGTGAGCCGCCGCAGCGGCTGCTCGTGCGGACCAGGAGGACGGATGCGCCGGAGGCGGGCACGATCGAGGTCACGCTGAGCGCCGACGGCGACCAGACGATGCTGGTCTGGGAGGAGCGGGGCATGCCTCCGGCTCACCTTGCCGGTTACGGGGCCGGGATTCAGACCCACGTCGAGGATCTCGCCGCCCACATCGCCGGAGGTGAGCGCTGCGACGCGCAGGCGCGGTTCGAGGAGCTGTATACCCCGCCTATCAGGACCTGGCGGGCGACGTCAGCTGAACCGGCCGAGCCAGCGCGTGCGCGGACGGTTCCCCGGTTCGTTCAGCGCGCACCGCGGCCGAGCCACGTGAGGATGAACGCGCGCAGCAGGGGATCGCTCGGCTCGCTCATGCGCGCCATCCGGGTCCAGGCGAGGGCGATCAGGCCGCTCACCCCCGGGCCGGGAGCGAGGATCACGGCCTGTCCGTCGGCGGCCAGAGTGGGGGAGAACGGCCCGGCGAGCCGGACGGCGAGCGCGCTCAGCCCCGACGGCGGGCGAGCCGTTCCGTACTCGATCACGACATCACCCAGGGCCAGCGCGGTGAGCAGCTGGTCGTCGCTCAGGGGCGTCTCGTCGGTCCGGACGGGCACGTGCGCGTGGGGGCCGCTCGTGGGGGGCGAGGAGTCGTAGCGGAACCCGCTGCGAGCCGGGCCGTCGCCTTGGTCGGGAAACGTCCCACCCGGGGTCGGACCGGCCGAGGACACGGTGGCTCGACCGCCGCCGGTCACCGAGCCGGAGACGAGCAGGATGACGAGCACCGCGACCGCGAGGGCGATCACGAGCACCGCCACGCGCTCGAGTGGCGCCCACGGGATGGGGCGGCGGGACCCGATCAGCGGGAGCGGACGGCCCGCAGGGGGCGAGGACGCGGCCGGGCGCCGTTCTTCGGCTCCGCCGCGGCGACGAGCTCGGCGATGGACGAGGTGAGCTCGTCGGCGAGGGTCTCCAGGTCCGCGAGCGCGTCGTAGTCGGACACGAGACCGAAGTTGAGTTGGCCGTGATAGCTCATGATCGCGATCCCGAGCGCGGTGTTCTCGGCGAGCGGGACCATCGGGTACATGGCGTCGAGCTCACGGCCCAGCAGGTACAGCGGGATCTGCGGCCCCGGAACGTTGGTGACCACGAGGTTGAACAGCCGCTGGCGAGCCTGCAGGCGGGCGGCCTGGGCCATGATCGTCGGCGGCGCGAACCCGCTCAGCGCGGTCAACGCCTGGGCCCCGACCGCTTGGCCGGACTCCTTGACCTGCTTCATCGCCTCGGACATCTCCTGCAGCCTCGCCACCGGATCGGTGATCCCGACGGGCAGCGGCGCCCACATCGCCGACACCTGGTTGCCGAGCGCCCCCCGCTCGGCGTCGGCGCGGATCGACACCGGAACCATCGCCCGCAGGACGACGTCGTCGGTGAGCTCACCGTGCAGGCGCATGTAGCGACCGAGCGCGCCCGCCACCGCGGTCAGCACGACGTCGTTGACGGTTCCGCCGAGGGCGTTCTTGACCGCCTTGAACTCCGCGAGGTCGCCGTGCACCCAGGTGAAGCGGCGATGGGGCCCGATCCTCACGTTGAACGGGCTCGAGGGCGCAGGCCGCAGTCCGGCGCGGGTGGTGGCCCCGAGGCCGACGAGAGTCCCGCCGATCCGGCCCGCAAGGGACCGAGGACCGCGCAGCGCGTGGCGGACGCCCCGGGCGATCTCGGCCGGCACGGTGGCGCGCTCGATGAGCGCCTCGGCCAGCAGCTGGGTGCCGGAGGGCACCGGCCGGGCGACCCAGGGGTGCTCGGGTGGGGCGACGGGCATCGGATCCGACGAGGTGTCGAACAGCACCGAGATCAGGTCGACGCCGGAGACGCCGTCGACGAGCGCATGGTGGGTCTTGGAGAGGATCGCGAAGCGGTCGTCGGCCAGACCCTCGACGAGCCACAGCTCCCATAGGGGACGGCTGCGGTCCAGCGACTGCGAGAACACCCGTCCGCACAGCCGCTTGAGCTCCGTCTCGCCGCCCGGCCGCGGCAGCGCGGTGTGGCGGATGTGGTAGGCGACGTTGAAGTGGGGGTCGTCGACCCACACCGGCCTGCCCTGCTCGAGCGGCACGAAGGCGAGCCGCTGGCGGTAGCGGGGCACGAGGTGCAGGCGGGAGGCGAGGCCATCGACGACGTCCTCGTAGGGCGGGGCGCTGCCGCGCAGCACCAGACACGCCGCCACGTGCATGTGCGACGCGTCACGCTCCATGTGCAGAAAGGAGCTGTCGAGCCCGGTCAGTCGGTCGCGGTTGGCCACTGTGGCCATTTTTGCACCTCACACTGTGCGCTCAGTCACACATCGACCCGGTTTCACCTGACAGGCTCCCGTGCTCGATTCGATCTGCCGAATCGTCCTGCTCGGAGCAGCGGCGAACGGGGGACCCATTGCCGGGCGCACAACGCCAAACAGTCCGGCCGGGGCGAATCGACTGACCGGAGAGCCGTCTCCGCGCCTCAGTCGTAGCGACGCATCGGACCGCGCCTCTCAGGGTGCGGAGGGTGCCTCGCGAGCCCGTCAGCTAACCCCGTAGGCACGTGGTCGAAGAACCAACGGAGGTCTCTCGTCCATGGGAGCCAAGCGAAAAACAGGGCGCCACGTGCGCCCCATCCACCTCGCCGCGGGCGCGCTGCTCGCGGCCAGCCCCGGCGCGGCCCTCGCGCTGGGCGCCACCGATTCCGCGGCGTCTCCCGCCGCGAGCGTCGAGCATTTGACCCTCGGCCGCGCCCACCTCGGCTACGGCGAGCCGGTGGCCGTCACCGGTGCGGCCGGACCCGACGCCGCCGGTGAAGCCGTCGAGCTCCAGCTGAGGACGGCGGCCACCGGCACCTGGCAGACCGTCACGCAGGGCACCGTCGGTGCCACCGGGCGGTTCCGTCTGCGCGCCGCGATGCGGCGCTCCGGCCAGATCCGCGTCATCGGCGGCCCGAACGCCACGGCCGACAGTGCCACGACGAGCACGCCGGCGCCGATCGCGCCGAGCGCACCGCGTCACGTGAGCGTCTCCGCGGCGCTCCGCGCCCCGGCCCACGGGCGATCGACGCTCGCTGGACACGCCGTGACGATTGCCGGCCGCCTGCTGCCCGGCGTCGCCGGCCGGCACATCGCTCTGCAGGAGCGGGGTGCGCACGGCTGGCGGACACTGACGAGCACCCGCACCGTCGATCGCGGGCGCTTCCGGATCCGCCTCGTCCCCGAGGCTCCGGGACGGCAGCGGCTGCGCCTGCGCTTCGCGGGGGATCGCCTGAACACGCGCGCCCTCGAGCGCCTCGGCGACCTCGTCACCTACCACCCGACCGTGGTCTCGTGGTACGACGACGCCGGCGACACCGCCTGCGGCTTTCACGCCCACTACGGCGTCGCCAACCTGTCGCTGCCGTGCGGGGCGAAGGTGAGCTTCCGCTCGGGCGGCCGGACCGTCACCGCGACGGTCGACGACCGCGGCCCGTACGTCGGCGGGCGCGAGTACGACCTCAACCAGAACACTGCCGCCGCCCTCGGTTTCGCGGGCGTCGGGACCGTCTGGGCCTCCTCCTAACCTCTCCGAGGTGAACACCGCCGCCCGGTGCGTCGCCCATCTCGACATGGACGCGTTCTACGTGTCCGTCGAGCTGCGGCGACGCCCCGAGCTGCGCGGCCTGCCGCTGGTCGTCGCCGGCAGCGGCCCCCGAGCGGTCGTGACGACCGCCTCCTACGAGGCGCGGCGCTTCGGCGTCGGATCCGCCATGCCCGCCGGCCGGGCGCTGCGCCTGTGTCCCCAGGCCACGGTCCTGCCGCCGGATTTCCCCTACTACCGCGCCGCCTCCGCCGAGGTGATGAGCCTCGTCCGTGAGCACGCGCCTCGGGTCGAGGTCGTCGGGCTCGACGAGGCGTACCTCGACCTCACCGGCCTCCCCGCCCCGCACTCGTCGATGCGCCGGCTCCGGGCGGAGATCGAACGAACCACCGGCCTCGGCTGCTCGGTCGGCATCGGTCCCTCCAAGCTCGTGGCCAAGGTCGCCTCCGACGCGGAGAAGCCCCGCGGCTTCGTCGTCCTCACCCGGGCGCAGGCGTGCGAGCGCTTCGCCACCGCGCCGCCGTCGCTCATCCCCGGCATCGGGCCGAAGACCGCGGAGCGGCTGCGTGCCCTGGGCATCCACCGCCTCTGCGACCTGCGGGACGCGTCCGGAGCGGACCTCGCCGGGCGCTTCGGCGGCCGCTACGCCGCCGAGCTCCAGCGCCGCGCCGCCTTTCACGACGACAGCCCGGTGACGGAGGAGCGCAAGGTCGTCTCGGAGTCCCGGGAGACCACCTTCGATCGCGACATCAGCGACTCCCAAGAGCTCGAGCGGGTGCTCGGGAAGCTGGTGGAGGGGCTGTGCCGGGCACTCGAGGATCAGCGCCGGGCTGGACGCACGATCGGCATCAAGGTCCGGCTCGACGACTTTTCCACCCACACCCGGGCGCGCACGCTTCCGGGCGCCGTGTCACGCGCCGAGCGCGTCGGCCCGGTGGCCCTCGAGCTGCTGCGGAGATTCGCGGCACCACGGCCCGTGCGGCTGCTCGGCGTCCGCGTGGCCGGTCTGGCGCCGTGCGATGACGCCCCCCAGGTCGAGCAGCTCGCGCTCGGCCTGTAGCTCAGTCACAACCGGAGACGCGGCTCAGTACAGCGCTGCGGCGAGCCGGCGACGCGAGGCGCGGGCGAGCTCGCTGTCGGAGCCGAGCTCGTCGAGGATGCCGACGATGACCCGCCGGAGGTCGTCGCGGTACCCGTCGGCGTTCGGAAGCGCGTCGAGCAGGAGATCGAGCCCGCGGGCGTCCTCGCCGGCCTGAAGGGCGTCGAGCGCCTCCGCCAGCAGCGGGATCTCCGGCCCGGTGCCGGCCTCGGCCGCGCGTCGCAGCTCGATGCGTGCCCGCAGGCCATCGGCCGCGAAGCTGCCGGGGACGCGGACGAGGATCGCGAGCGCCTCGTCGACCTCATCCCGGGAGAGCAGGATCCGGGCCAGCGGAACGGCGGCGTCGGCGCGGGTCGGCTCGAGCTCGACGGCGCGGCGAAGGGAATCCTCATCGCCCTGGGCGACGAGGCCATCGGCCTCGGAGGGGAGCAGGGCGTCAAGGAACTCCTCGATCCGCTGCGGGGGGAGCGCGCCGACGAACTCCGACACGACGCGCCCGTCCCTGAACGCCTTCACCGCCGGGATGCTCTGGATGCGGAAGCTCCGCGCCACAGCGGGATTGGCGTCCACGTCGATCTTGGCCAGCTCGACCCTGCCGCTGCGCGCGGCCACCGACCGCTCGATCACCGGCCCGAGCTGGCGGCACGGCCCGCACCACTCGGCCCAGAAGTCGACGACGACCGGCAACTCCTGCGAGCGGTCGATGACGGCGGTCTGGAAGGTGGCGTCGGTGACGTCCATGGCGACGATGGTAGAACAGAGGCATGGCTGATCTGGCGGTGAGACGAGACGGAGTGGAACTGTCCGGCGAGGAGGCGGGGGAGGGCCCCGCGATCGTTCTCCTGCACGGTCTCACCGCCACACGACGCTATGTCGTGATGGGCTCCCGCGCGCTGGAGCGCGACGGGTACCGCGTGATCGGCTTCGACGCCCGCGGCCACGGCCAATCCGGTCCGGCCGCCTCCCCGGGGGCCTACGGCTACGACGAGCTCGTCGACGATCTCGAGGCGATCCTCGATGCCGCCGGCGTGGAACGGGCCGTGCTCGTCGGTGCCTCGATGGGCGCCCACACCGCGCTCGCATACGCGCTGCGAGCACCGGAGCGCGTGGCCGGACTCGTCGTCATCACCCCCGCCTACGACGGCCCCCAGGACGTGGCGCGCCTCGCCCGCTGGGACGCCCTGGCCCAGGGGTTGCGCGAGGACGGAGTCGACGGCTTCCTTGCCGTCTATGGCGAGCCCCACGTGCGCCCGGAGCTGCGCCGGGCGGTGACGACGGTGATCCGCCAGCGGATGTCGCTTCACGAACACCCCGACGCCGTCGCCGATGCCCTGCAGTCCCTCCCTCGCTCGCTCCCATTCGGTGAGGTGGCAGAGCTCAGCGCGATCGACGCCCCTACGGCGGTGGTGGCCTCCGACGACGAGGCCGATCCGGATCATCCGCGCGCGCTGGGAGAGACCTATGCGGCGACGATCCCCGGCGCTCGGCTCGTCACCGATGAGCCGGGGCGCTCCCCGATCGCCTGGCAGGGCAGCCAGCTGTCCCGGGTGATCGCCGAGGTGGCCGCCCAATCTCGCTAGCGGCGCCTCGGCGACGACCCGGGTTCAGCCGATGCCGCCGCCCGGGACGCCTGAGCGCCCCGGGCGGCGAACCCGACCGGTGTACGGATGACTACTTTCCCAGCGTGACGTACTGCGCGTGCGCCTTGCGGGGACCGATGTAGCCGTTCCCGTTGAAGTACGTGAGGACCTTCAGGCGCACCTTGCCGCCCGTCGAGTGCTTCGGCAGATGGCGCAGGGTCACCGTGTCGGTGTACGTGCAGTTCGACGCCAGCGCGGCGAAGCTGAGCGCCACGCGCCGGGATCCGTTGAACATCCTCACCTTGACCGTGCCCGTGCACGCGTCGCTGGTGGGGAAGATCGAGAGCCGGCTGAGCGTCCCGCTGGTGCTCAGTCGGTACGGAGCCCGCTTGGCGTGCTTCGGCTTCGTCTTCGCCGACAGGTTCGGCTCCGGACGCTGCGTGGGCTCGGTGAAGAACGTCGCGTCGGCACCGTAGCTCGGCAGCTTGCCGTGGTAGGCGACGAGGCGGTAGTGGAACTCCGCGCCCGGCTGCAGCCCGCTCACCTGCGCGGTGACGCTCACCGGCGCGGTGCCCTTCGGCACGGTTTCCTCGAGGGTGCTCGAGCCGTAGGCGGTGGTCAGGCCGTACTGGAACACGTACGACGTCGCCTGGTTCTCCGGGTTGATCACACCGGTGAGGGTGGCCCCGTTCTTCGACGCCCCGCTCGTCGCGCCGGTCGCCGCCTCAGCCGGCGGATTGCCGCCGGTGTGGAACGTGTGGTCGGCGCCGACGGTCTGGCCGCCGTGGTTCTGGGCGACGGCGCGGAAGTGGTAGACCGTGCCGGGCAGCAGGCCGGTGACCCGGGTCGACTCGTCGACGGGCTTGCTGCCGCTGCCCGTGGCGAGCTGGGTGGTATCGGTTCCGTACGAGGTCGTCAGCCCGATCTGAAAGTAGGTGACGGTGCTCGAGCCGTTCGGGTTGACGGTGGCGTGGAGCACGGCGGAGCTGGAGCTCACGTTGGCCGTCGATTCGTGGGTGATCGTGGGACTGGCGGCCGCCAGCGCCAGAGCGGGCACGACCGCGAGCAGCGCCGCGACCGCGAGGAACAGGGACAGTCTGCGAAACATTCGATTCCTACCTCCTGGAGAGAGTGCGCCCGTTCTATACCGCCCCGGCGGCTGAAGTTGCGGGGTGGGGGCAGCTGCGCTATTCGTCGATCGGCGGGACGCCGCTGTGCAGTTCCTCGAGCCACGTCGTCGCCTGGCTGTCGCTGGGCGCCCGCCAGTCCGAGCGCGGCGAGAGCGAGCCGCCGGAGCCCACCTTGGGCGCGTTCGGCATCGCCGAGCGCTTGAACTGGCTCGTCTGGAAGAAGCGGAGCAGGAACACCTCGAGCCAGTGGCGGATCTCCGCCAACGTGTACTCGTTGCGGCGCTGCTCGGGGACCAGATCCGGCCAGTCGCCCCGGGTGCGGTCGCTCCACGCGTGGTGGGCCAGGTAGGCGACCTTGCTCGGGCGGTAGCCGAAGCGGAGGATGTAATAGAGGAAGAAGTCCTGCAGCTCGTAGGGACCGACGGTGCTCTCGCTCGACTGCCCCGGCTCGTCCTCCGCCGTGCCGGGCACGAGCTCGGGGGAGATCTCGGTGTCGAGGATCGACTCGAGCACGCCGTCTGCCGCGGAGCCGAACAGGTCGGTGTCGATCGCCCAGCGAACCATGAACTGGATCAGCGTCTTGGGCACGGAGGCGTTGACGTTGTAGTGCGACATCTGGTCGCCGACGCCGTAGGTGGACCACCCGAGTGCGAGCTCGGACAGGTCGCCGGTGCCGAGCACGAGTCCCTGGTGATAGTTGGCGAGGCGGAACAGATGGGAGGTGCGCTCGCCGGCCTGCACATTCTCGTAGGTCACGTCGTACTGCTCCTCGCCCTCGGCGGCCGGGTGGCCGAGGTCCCGCAGCATCTGGGTCGCCGCGGGCCGGATGTCCATCTCGGCGGCGCTCACCCCGAGTGCCCGCATGAGCGCGTGCGAGTTGCGCAGCGTCCGCTGGCTGGTGGCGAAGCCGGGCAGCGTGTAGCCGAGCACGTTCTCCCGCGGCAGCCCCAGGCGCTCGACGGCACGGACGGCGACGATCAGCGCGTGCGTCGAGTCCAGTCCGCCCGAGACGCCGATGACGATCTTCCTGATCCCGGTCGCGAGCATCCGCGTCTGAAGCCCCCGGACCTGGATGTTGTAGACCTCCTCGCAGCGATCGTTGCGGCTGACGGGGTCTGCCGGCACATAGGGGAAGCGCTCCACGCGACGACGCAGAGGCGTTCTCGACGGGGCACGGCCGAGCTCGAACTCGATCCGGCGCATCGTGCGCAGATGGTCGCGGTGGTCGTGGATCGTGTCGCCGAAGCTGCTCGTCCCCATCCGGTCGGCCGCGATCCGGTCGAGGTCGAGATCGGCGGAGATGAGCTGCTCCTCGTCGCAGAAGCGCTCGGCCTCGGTGAGCAGGTCACCGTTCTCGCAGATGAGCGCCTGGCCGTCCCAGGCCACGTCGGTGGTCGACTCCCCGACGCCGGCGGCGGTATAGATGTAGCCGGCGATGGTCCGCGCCGACTGGTTCTCGCACAACTGGCGGCGGTAGTCGGCCTTGCCGACGGTGATGTTGCTGGCGGACAGGTTGGCGAGCACGGTCGCGCCGGCGAGGGCGCCGAAGGTGCTCGGCGGCAGTGGCGTCCAGACGTCCTCGCAGATCTCCACGTGGAGCACGAATCCCGGCCGGTCACGACAGGCGAACAGCAGTCCTGACCCGAACGGCACGCGCTGGCCGAGCAGGCTGAGCTCTCCGACGATGACATCGCGCGCGGCGCGGAACTGGCGCTTCTCGTAGTACTCGCGGTACTCCGGCAGGTAGCTCTTCGGCACGATGCCGAGGATGCGCCCGCGGTGGATGACCACCGCGGTGTTGAACAGACCGCCCTCGGCCCGGAGCGGAGCGCCGACGATCAGCACCGGATCGAGCCCCTCGCTGGTTCTCACCACCTCGGCCACTCCGTCCAGCACCCCGTCGAGCAGCGCCTGCTGGTGGAACAGGTCCTCGCTCGAGTACGTGGAGATGCCGAGCTCGGGGAACACGACGAGCGCCGCGTCCTGCTCCGCCGCGCGCGCCGCCCACGCGATCGTGCGTGAAGTGTTGAAAGCGGTGTTACCGACCCGGACCTCGGGAACGGCGGCGGCCACACGGAGAAAGCCGTGGCTATCGGGGGACAGGAAGGGGCTCGCCGAACCGGGCATACGCAGGAGTATTCCGCTTCGACGCCTCGGGAGCCCCTCTCGGTTTCATCGGCCCCTGCCGGTCAGCCCATGGACGTCTCACCGCACAGTCCGCGCATGTCGATTCTCCCGGTCGGGAAGGCCAGGCACCCAGCGAGCGGCGAGGTGTCCCCGGCGTCGACGGGACGGCGTAGCAGCGGCTCATCGTCCTGGATGCTGGCGGTGCCGGCCTGGACGAGGAACCGTTTCAGGTGCGCGAACTCCGAGTCGCTACCGATGATCTGGAGCAGGTCGCCGTAGACGGCGACGTGGGGGAGCCGAGAGCGGATGCTCGGCGTGCTCAGGGCACCACGGCCCCCCAGGAGCGGGTGTGGATCGCCCAGACCGTCGAACTCGACGTCGAACAGGTCTGCGGCACCCTCCTGCTGGACGGCTCCGACGTAGATGCTGTACGCGTCATCCGGCCGGGGCGGGCCCGCGAGCGTGAGCGCGAAGCAGATCGTGTGCTTGGAGATCCGGCTGATCGTCAAGGCTTCGATCGTCAGTCCGGGCGCGTTTCCCGGCTTTCCGTTCGGATTCGGCTCAAAGGTGCTCTGCAGCTTGTGTGCGGGGCTGACGGCGACAGCCCCCCCTGTAGGACATGTGATCGTGGATGGGGGCACGCTCACCGAGCCGGCGACCGTGGCCGCATTCCCGGGCGGGTAGTAGTCGGACTCGGCGAAGAACGGCTGCGCAATCCCCGTCGATTCGTACACATCCCCCGGCTTGATGATCTTCCAGTCGTGGGCGACGCGGATCAGGTACACGATCTCGGGACGCACATACACGCTCGGCCTGCACGGTTCCGGCGGACTGCTCTGGCGAGCGCACCGGTATCGCTCCGCGAGCATGAACCGCACGGCAGTGACCCCGGTCTGGGGGTCCTCCGTGGTGCGCATCGGTCCGCGGGCGCGAGCGCCGGCCCAACGGTGCCGGCTGTAGTAGCTGTCGAAGTGCGCGGCCACCGTCCTCGCGCATGACGTCCGCCCAGTCCCCGGCTCGTCCCACTTGATCTCGAACGGCCGCAGCTGCCGCGCGAACAGCGAGCACACCGCGCGGCCATCGTGCCGGTCGAGAGCCGAGATATACGCGCCGACCACGCTGTCGGGTGTCGCGCCCGCAGCGCGGGAACGAGCCGAGGCCCACACCGTGACGGGGCCGGCGAGCAACAGCACCAGGAACAAAGCCGAGACCCTCAGCGGCGTCCCCCATGACGACGGTCTCCCCACGCGGCAAGCTTAGGACCAAGCCGGCTTCTCGTTGCGACTTCAGTCAGTGCCTGGATACCGTTCGCACACGGTGAGGCAGCTCTTCGTTGTCTATGAGCAGCACGGCGGCCCGTGGGACTGGTCGAGGACTCTGCGGGAGCAGGAACTGTTCGATGAGCATGCGCTGTTCATGGATGCGCTCGTCGATGAGGGCTTCATCGTCCTCGGCGGCCCGCTCGACGAGCGAGAAGTCCTCCTCGCAGTTCGGGCCGACACCGTCACATCGATCCGCGAGCGCCTCGCTGCTGACCCCTGGATCGCCAACGGCATGCTCTCGATCACCGAGATCCGTCCGTGGAGCATCCTTCTCGAGCCGCGGCCCGGGTAGCCGTCCGACGGGCCGGCTTCCGAGACAGACCGAAGTCGACAACGGCTCCCGCGTCGAGCTGCTGAGGATCTCCCATCGCTGACCGGCGCGGGGAGTGATCCCGTCCTCGCTGATTCGCGACGTGGCCCCGGCTTCAGCGACGCCGGTCACGATGCCCACTGTCGCCGGCCCGCGACCCTTGAGGTAGCGCGTCACTCGCATCCGCGCCGGAGTGGCGAGCAATCGGCGATCGCGCACCTCGGCGGTGGGGCCGGGGAGCATCGTGCCCGTCACGATCACCACTGCGGCGTTGCGTTGCTGGGCCGGCGACAATCCCGCACAGCTGGCCGCCGAGACGACTGGCGCCGGCGCCTGTCGTGACACATCGACGCCGCCATGACCGCTTCCGCATCCGGCGGCGAGGCACGCGACGAGCGCGACGGATCCGCGGCGACGACGCATCCGATCTGACTACTCCGGCGCGGGCGAGCCGTCACACGTCGCCTGCGCCCCGGCTCAGAGCTGCTGGCGAACGCCCGCTTCGAGCCGGGCGCGCTCGAGCTGGACGTCCGGGTCCTCGACGAGCGCCGCGCGGCCCGGCCCGCGCCGGAACGCACCGAACAGCGGGCGCTGCCGCAGATCCTCGAACAGCATCGCCGTACCCGCGTACCAGGCGGCTCCCGCGATCGCCGCCGCCACAATTCCCGACGCGTGCTCCAGACCGACCGTGCCGGTGAACTGGTAGAGCCCATCGAGCACGGCGCGCGTGCCGGACAGCGCGAGGACGAGGGCGATCAGCGGCTTGGCCAGCGTCGCCAGCGCACAGAGCGCGAAGACGACGCCGGCGAAGCCGACGAGGTAGACGCCGAGGGCGATGCTCGTCACGCCGGGCGGCCCGACGATGAGCAGCGTTCCGATCGCGAGCCACGAGGTGGTGAACAGGCCGAGCACCGTCGCGGCCAGGGTGTCGCGAGCGAGAAAGGCGAACACCGCCGCCGTCCCCTCCAGCGGGAACACGAAGGCCGCCAGCAGGATCCCGACCTGGACGTCCTGGTGCGCCGGGACCCATCCCGCGCCCTGGGCGGCGAGCATCAGCATGCCGACGCCGAACGCGTACAGGCCGAGCGGGAGTGGATTGGCCAGGGGCCGCAGGGTGATGCGAACCCCGGGCGGGGGCGTCCCCACGCCGCTGTGGCTGCCGTTCGTGCTCATTCGCCCCCGCTCAGGCCGAGGCGTGCTCGAGGGAGGTGAGGAACGTGGCCGCCATGTCCTCGTCGCCGTGCTCCTCGACGGCTTCGGCCATCCGCGCGCGGATCGCCCGCAACACGGGGAGGTCGAGGCCGTTGGCCTCGATCGCCTCCTCGACGAGGGCGGCGTCCTTGGCGGCGAGCGCGAGCTTGAACATGGGCTCGAAGTCGCGCTCGAGCATCGCCTTGCCCTTCATCTGGAGGTAGGGGAGATCGAGCGGGCCGCCCTCCAGCGCGTCGAGCACGAGCTGCGGATCGAGCCCCAGCCCGTCGGCGAGCGCGAGCGTCTCCGCACCGCACTCGACGACGCTCAGCACCCAGGAGTTGGTGGCCAGCTTCAGCCGCGTGCCCCGGCCGGCCTCCCCGAGCCACATCGTGCGGTGCCCGAGCGCGTCGAAGACGGGCTGAAGGCCGTCGCGGAGCCGTTCGTCGCCAGAGGCGAGCATCACCAGCTTGCGCTGTTCGGCCGGACCCGAGGATCCGAGCACCGGGCAGTCGACCAGCTCGAGGCCATGCTCCTCGGCGAACTGCCGGCAGCGTTCGGTGCCCTCGATGCCGACCGTGCTCATCTGCAGCCAGACGAGATTGCCGGGATTCCCCTCTGCCACGGCGTCGGTCATCACCTCGAGCACGGTGTCGGCGTTGGCGAGCATGGTGAGGATGACGTCGGCGTCGCGCGCCGCCTCGGCGGGGGTGTCCAGCACCATCGCGCCGTCGTCGGCGAGCGGCTCGGCCTTCTCCTTGGAGCGGTTCCAGGCGCGCACCGCGAAGCCGGCCCGGGCCAGGTTGCGCGCCATCGGCAGCCCCATCAGGCCGCCGGCGCCGAGAACGGCGATGGTCGTCTCGTCAGCCATGGTTGGTCTCCTTCTGCAGCACGGGGTCGCCAGCACGGCTACCCGCCCACGGCTCGGGGAATCGAGACCGAGCGGAGCGGGTAGCGCTCGTCAGGCCCGTCCCGCAACCACTCAGGAGCAGCGATGGCGACGACAACCGGACAGTTCGTGCTCGAGCGCCTCGCCGGCGACTGGGGCGTGCGGAGGATCTACGGCTATCCCGGCGACGGCATCAATGGGGTGATCGGCGGCTTTCACGCGATGGGCGACCGCATCGAGTTCATCCAGACGCGCCACGAGGAGATCGCCGCCTTCGCCGCCTGCGCCCACGCCAAGCTGACCGGCGAGGTGGGGGTGTGCCTGTCCACGTCCGGTCCGGGGGCCATCCACCTGCTCAACGGGCTCTATGACGCCAAGCTCGATCATCAGCCGGTCCTGGCCATCGTCGGCCAGCAGGCCCGGATGTCGCTCGGAGGCGAATACCAGCAGGAGGTCGATCTCCTCTCGCTGTTCAAGGACGTCGCCTCGGAGTTCGTCCAGGTGTGCATGGTCCCGCAGCAAGCCCCGAACCTGATCGACCGAGCGATGCGGATCGCCAAGGCGACCCGGTCGCCGGTATGCCTGATCTTCCCCAACGACGTCCAAGAGCTCCCGTACGAGGAACCGCCGCGGGCCCACGGCGCCGTGCCGTCCTCGAGCGCCGCGATCCGCCGGCCCCACGTCGTCCCCGACGATCCCGCGCTGAGGCATGCGGCGGAGATCCTCAACGCCGGCGAGCGGGTGGCGATCCTCGTCGGGATCGGCGCCAAGGACGCCTTCGCCGAGGTGGAGCAGGTGGCTGACATCCTCGGTGCCGGAGCGGCCCGTGCCCTCAACGGCCGCGCCGTCCTTCCCGACGACCTGCCCTGGGTCACGGGCTCGATCGGACTGCTCGGCACCAAGCCCTCCTATGACCTGATGGAGGGCTGCGACACCCTGCTGATGATCGGCTCGAGCTTTCCGTACTCGGAGTGGCTACCCGAGCCGGGCCAGGCACGAGCGGTCCAGATCGACATCGACGCGCGGCTGATCGGCATGCGCTATCCGATGGAGGTCAACCTCGTCGGCGACGCGGCCGAGACGCTCCGGGCGCTCGTGCCGCTGCTGCATCGCAAGGAGGACCGCGGCTGGCGCGAGCAGGTGGAGCAGGGGGTGGAGCGCTGGTGGCGGATCGTCGAGCAGCAGGCGACGAACTCCGCCAATCCGATCAACCCTCAGCTGCTGTTCCACGAGCTCTCGCCGCGCCTCCCCGACGGGGCCATCCTGATCGCCGACGTCGGCTCGGGGACCGACTGGTGGGCGCGTCATCTCAAGGTGCGGGCCGGCATGCAGGCGGCGGTGTCCGGCACGCTCGCCTCGATGGGCAACGCCCTCCCGTACACCTTGGCGGCGAAGTTCGCCCACCCCGAGCTGCCGGTGATCACCACGACCGGCGACGGTGCGATGCAGATGCTCGGCATCAACGCCCTGATCGACATCGCGCATTACCGCGATCGCTGGTCTGACCAGCGGGTCGTGATCGCGGTGCTCAACAACCACGACCTCAACCAGGTCACCTGGGAGCAGCGGGTGATGAACGGGGACCCGAAGCTCGACGCCTCGCAGGTGCTGCCCGACTTCGACTACGCCGGCTTCGCCCGGCTGCTCGGCCTGCACGGCGTGCGCGTCGAGCGTCCTGAGGATGTCGGCCCGGCCTGGGACGAGGCGCTGGCCGCCGGCCGGCCGGCGGTGATCGAGTTCCTCACCGATCCCGAAGTCCCCCCGCTGCCGCCGCACATCCGCTTCGAGCAGGCCAAGGAGATGGCCAAGACCCTCCGCAAGGGTGATCCTGCCGCCTCTCAGTTCCTGCGGCAGACGATGAAGGCCAAGCTGTCGGAGTTCCTGACGCGGTGAGGGCGTGTTCCGGCCGCCGTGGGATCTTCGATCCCCCCGCGGGCGAATGCTGTGCCGAGGGTGCGGGGCGTCATTGCGGGCTCCGCGAATTCGCCCTCGGGCGGATCGAGACCCCCCGCCGGCCGCCCGTGCTCGCCGCGGGACTCCTTTGAGTGGGGGGGTGGGCGAATAACGCTGCCTGGGTTAGCGTTATTCGCCCAACCCCCCTCAGGTGTCGAGGCCGGTGGTGCCGGGTGGCGGCTCGAGCATGAGCGGAACGGTCTCGTCGGGGAAGACGGCGCGGAGCTCGAGGCGGCCGCCGAGCACGGCGACGGCGCGGGCCAGGCGGGCGAGATCCTCGGTTTCCTCCTCGCCGGTGGCGGGATCGAGCACCTGGGCGGCGTCGTAGGTCGCCTCGCTCAGGCCGAGGGCGGCGCGGAGCTCCTCGAGGCGGGTGAATGCCTCGCGGAGACGCCCGAAGAAGGCGACGCGCCGCTCGTCTATCGGGAGCGTTCGGCGGACCTCTGTCCAGTTCTTCGTGTCACGTCCCATATCTGCGCGATTCCCGAGTCTCGTTGATGTTGCTCGAAGCGGACCGAGGCCCGCTCCACGTTGCGCTTGTACCACCGATTCCACTGGCCGGTCTTGTCGCCACCGAGAAGCAGGACGGCGTCGCCCTGGCGGTCGAAGGCGAACAGGACCCGCAGCTCGGCCCCGGGCGGGCGCAGTTCCTTCATGTTGTGTTGCTGCGCGCCCTTGATGCGGTCGACGAGCGGGCGTCCGAGCGTCGGCCCGACGTCGCGGAGGACGTCGAGAGCATCCACGACCTTGGCAAGTTGCTCTCGATCGAGTCCCTCTGCCCAGTCGCGTACCTCCGGCATCACGCGCACCTGCCACCGCGCCGATCCGTTCGCACCGTTCGCCGCCATCTCTCTCTTCAAGAGGCGCGAGTCGGCCGTTTCCGCCCCCCTCACCTAGACTCGGCGGCGTGTTCTCGCTGCTGCCCGTCGATGAGGGCTTCTTCGCCTCGGCCCCTCTGGTCGTGCGTGAGGAGTTCGCCGTCCCGCGGGCGGCCGGCGCGGTCTGGGAGGACCTGACCGGCGATCAGGCGCTGTCGTGGTGCCGGATGATCCAGAGCGTCGAGTGGACCTCAGCGCGACCGTTCGGGGTCGGCACCACGCGGACCGTGCGGTCGCTCGCCGGCGCCAACGTGATGCACGAGCAGTTCTTCCTGTGGGAGGAGGGGAGGCGAAAGGCGTTCTTCCTCGCCGAGGCCAACGTGCCGCTGTTCCGCCGCTTCGCCGAGGACTACCTCGTCGAGCCGGTGACCGACCGCTCGTGCCGGTTCACGTGGACGATCGCGCTCGACCCCCGCGGCCCGCTCGCCCTCGGGGCGCCGGTCAACCGCCTGCTGCTGGCGTCGCTGTTCGCCGATACGCGCCGCCACTACGGGATCTGAGCCAGCGGCGCCGGCTAGATCTCGGCGCGCGTCAACCGCTGGTGATGCGCCAGCACCACGCGACCGTGGCTGCGCACGATGATCGTGTAGCTCCCCGCGTGCAGGGGCCGGTGGTGGAGCACCACCCGGACCTTGTGGCTCCCGAGGCGGGCGAGGTGATGACGGGCGAGCACCCGGTGCCGGTGCTCCAGCTCGAGCTCGACGTCGGTCAGGGTGCCGTGGACGGCGTGGAGCTCGACGGTGACCGCGTGCGCCGAGCGGTGCTCACGACGCACCGACAGCTTGACCGTCGGGGTGCCCGGGGGGGAGGGGTGGACGGCGAACTGCAGCGGCCCGGGGTCACAGCGCTCCGTCGTCGTCGTCAGGTTCGACGGCACCGCCAGCTCCGGAGGATCGGGGTACGACATCTTCCCGTCGCTGACCAGGAAGTCGACCATGGTGGCCGCGTTGGCGTCGCGGTAGGTGAGAGCGGGGACGTTCCACTTGGCCTCGATCGTGGCCAGGAACGACGTGTGATCGTGGACGACGTTGGTCACCGCGTTGGGGCGCGAGTAGGCCGACATGACGACCGCGGGCACGCGCGGTCCGTAGATGTTGTAACCGCCGGGGGGGTCGCCGGGACTCAGCTTCGGCGGGATGTTGTCCGGTGGGATCGCGGCCGGCGGGGGGACGTGGTCGTAGTTGCCGCCGTGCTCGTCGTAGGTCCAGAGCAGGAGGATCCGGCGCCAGGAGGGGGAGTTCATGACGGCCTCGACCACCCCGCCGACGAAGTTCTCGCCCTCGCTGATGTTGCCGCTCTCCTCGTCCTGATCGACGTTTCCGGGCTGGAAGCCCTCGGGATACCCGGGGATCGCCCCGAGCGCCGGTCCGAGCCCCGAGAACTCGGTGACCGCGCCCTCGTCGGAGTCGACCATGCTCACCGCCGGCAGCGTTCCCGCCGCACAGTCGGTGTAGAAGCGGGAGATCGGAATGATGTTGGCCGGGTACTTCTCGATCGTCTCGTCGATGATGCCCGTCGTCGGGAGGTCGCTGAAGTAGTTCGCCCACGAGATCCCCAGCTGGTGCAGGCGATCCCAGATCGTCCCGTTCGGCGGGTACTCGCCGATCGAGGAGGTGTCCGTCGAAATCAGGCCGAAGGCGGTGCCGGCCTGGAGGAAGCGCCGGTTCGGGTACGTCTGGCAGGGCGCCGAGCAGAACCAGCGATTGGCCAGGCAGAAGGTCCTGGCGAGCGAGTAGTAGAACGGGATGTCGGTCTCGTCCCAGTAGCCGAGTGAGCCGAGGCCCGTCTCGGCGAAGCCGTCCATGCGGCCGTGATCGATCTGCCGGTGGGTGTCGGTCCAGCTCTGGCTGCCGCTGTCGTTCAGCGTGCAGTCCGAAGGTGCGTGCTGGACGGTGACGTAGCCGTTCCGGTACGGGTTCGAGTTGATCGGGACCCCGTGGGCGTTGAAGGTGAAGCCGTCGGCGAGGGGCTGTCCGCGCCGGGGCAGCATCCCCAGGTAGTCGTCGAAGGAGTGGTTCTCCTGCATGACGATCACGATGTGATCGAAGGGGAGCGACTCGTCGACCGTCCCGGCGGGGCGGCTCGGGTCGGGCAGCGAGCCCGGCGAGCGGATCGGCGCGGAGCGGGCGAGGGAGTTGAGGTCGTAGCCCAGCCCGAGCGCTGCGCCGAGGGCGAGGCCGCCGCCGGCGCGCAGGACTTCGCGGCGTGTGGGGTGCCGGAGATCTCGGGGCCGCATCACGCCCGCTGACCGTAGCGGGAACGCCGGCTCCGAGGTGAACGGCATGTGAGCGCCGGATGGTGCCGCGCCCGGATGGGGCGGTTACATAACACCCTCCGACGCAGGGCGTGGCTCCTACTCGCGTCGTACCCGGCGTCTCCATCCTTGCCGCCATATGACGACACGAGCAGGAGGAGGGGCCGTTCTACGTCGCCCTCGAGCGCGTCCGCGACGAGATCGCCCAGGGACAGCCCGGGCTGCCGCTGACGCTGCGGATCACGGTCATCAACAGGCTCACGTGCAAGCCGATCAAGGGAGCCGCCGTCGACATCTGGGAGGCCAACGCGTCAGGCGTCTACTCGGACGAGAGCTCCGAGGACACGATCGGGCAGACGTACCTGCGCGGGGTGCAGATCACCGACAAGCACGGCAAGGTCACGTTCCACACGATCTATCCCGGCCATTACCAGGGCCGCACGACGCACATCCACGCGAAGGTCCACATCGGCTCGCACGTCAGCGGGCACACGCTGTCCGGCGGCCACGTCGCCCACACGGGGCAGATGCTCCCGCCCGACGCGGTGAACAACGAGGTGTACGCGCTCTCGCCGTATGACCGGGAGACGGCGACGGTCGTCACCCACGCCGAGGACCGGGTATGGACCGAACAGCACGGCAGCGAGTCGCAGCTGAAGATCACGATGGCGGGACGCCGCCTCGGCAAGGGCCTGATCGGGACGATCACCCTCGGGGTGAACCCCAAGCTGACACCGGCCGCCGTCGGCGTCAGCAGCGGCACCGGCGCAGCCCCGGGCGGACCACCCGGCGTCTGAGGCTGAGGCGGGCGATCGGACAGGAGGGCGCCTGGCGCCCGCGTCAACCGTGGCGCGTCACACCGCGGGGGAGGGGATGGCGGCGGGAGGAGCGTCAGGCATTAAACGTTTCCGTTTTTTTAACGCGGCCAGCGCGCTCGGCGGGTATCTCCAGAGAAGACGCGGGTGCGCGCACCACGGGGGCCAAAGGATGATGATCGTGATCTCGAAACCTGATCTATTGGCGGTGCTGGGCGACTTCGACGAGTCTGGCGGCGCCAGTCAGGACCTTGCGGCGTGGGAGCTCTCCGTCGAGCCGAGTGAGATCGCCGACAGCTGGCGGGCGATCCGTGCCGGGAACCTCGTGCGCTATGTCGGGGAGGATCCGATGACCAGCGAGCCCATGTACCGCCTCACCGCGGCGGGTTGGGCCGATCTGCACGATCCAGGTGCTCATGCGGCTCCGGCGGTCGCAGGGGTTCAGCGCGATGCGACGTCACCGACGAACGCTCGGACGAGCCGCTGAGCTTCAGTCGGCGCGGACTGCCCAAGGGACTGGATCGCCGCGCATGGCGCTGATCCCGTCCACGGATCGGCTGTCGCTCGCGAGCTCCGCTCGCACCTGAGCGATCGCCGACATGATCGAAGTCTCCCGCCCCAATGCGGCGCGCAGCCGCATTACCTCGCCGGAGTCGAACGACCGGCGAGTGCCGGGCCGCCTCACCGAGGTGGGGAATCCGTGTCGCTGCTCCCACAGCCGCAGCATGTTGGGGGGGACCCCCAACCGCTTCGCAGCATCGACCGTCGTGAGATCACGCATCACACATCCCCCTGCCGACATCCATACAGGCTCCTTCCGCACGGAAAATCGTATCTGGACGTGGAGAATGTCGCAACGGTTGCGAACTCATGCCGGCCACCGCCTCACGGCGCGACGATTGCCGGCTCGGCTGCGCTGGACGCCGGCTGGCTGCGATTTTCGAGCGTCCGGACGTCCCGGATCCCCAGCAGCGACAGGTTGATCGCGAGCGACAGGCCGCCGCAGAGAGACAGCGTCGGGCCGAACCCGATCGCCGCGCCGAGCGGGCCGGCCAGTGCGAACCCGATCGGCATCAGCGCCAGCGTGCCGAACCATTCATACGAGGTGACCCGCGACAGCTTCTCGCTCGGAATGTTCTGCTGCAGCACGGTCCACCACATCGTGTTGGTCACGATCGCGCCGGCCCCGGCGGCGACCTGGAACGCGATGATCACGATCAGCGGCGCCGGGATCCCGATGAGGAGAGTGGGCAGGAAGAGCGGGACGCCCGCGAAGGTCGCGACCAGCATCGGACGGCGAGGTTTGATCTTGAACAGCGCCGTGCCGCCCAGCAGCAGGCCGACGGCGAAGGCCGTGCTCAGCGCGGCCCACGCGGCCGGCCCACCGAGGTGTCGCTTGGCGATCACCGGGCCGAGCACCAGGAACGAGCCCGCCAGCATGTTCGTGCTCGCCATCACGATCATCGTCGCCCACAACCAGGTGCGACTTCGGACCTCGGTGAAGCCGCCCTGCAGATCGGCGAGGAACGAGCCGCGGGCATCGCCGGCGAGCGCGGGCTCCCGCGCGGCCCGACTGCGCACGCCCCACAGCAGCAGCGCGCTCGCCCCGTAGCTGGCGGCGTCGACGAGCAGCGCACTGCCCGCCCCGACGCCCACCACGAGGGCGCCGCCGATCGCCGGGCCGACGATTCCGCCGAACGAGCTCACCATCCCGTTGAGCGCATTGGCCTCGGTGATCGAGTCGCCCGCCACGGCGGGCAGCAGGGCGGTCGAGGCCGGGTTGAAGAACCCGGACGCAGCGCCGATCACGGCCTGGGAGGCCGCGAGCTCCCACACGGCTGCGTGCCCGGTGATGACGAGCACGCCGATCAGTCCCTGGCTGCCGAACCGGATGAGGTCCGCCGTCATCATCACCTGGCGGCGACTCACCCGGTCGGAGACGACGCCGCCGATCAGCAGCGACGCCAGCAGCGCGATGGTCCGGCACGCCAGCACGATCCCGATGTCGGTCGCCGAGTGCGTCAGGTCCAGGACGGCGAACGTGACTGCGACGGTGACGACGCCGTCACCGAGATCGGAGATCGCGCTCGCGCTGAACACCAGGCGCAGATCCCGTTGCCGCAGGACGCCAAAGCGACGAAGCCACCCCATTGCCCCGACTGTGCCACGACGCCGGGGGACACGTCAGACATCCCGCATCCCACCGTCATCGACCTACCTGGTCGGCCGGTCCTTCAACGCTCGATAATCGATCTTATGTAGACCGACATGTGGAAGTCGGGGTTCGATCGACGGCCGCGACAACGTTTCAGGGCTGCCAGCTCGCCTCGAGGCCCTCGGCGAGGGTCGCCCCGCTGAGCGACGAGAGAAAGGCCTCCGGCGGAACCACGTCGGCGGACCGAGCCAGCAGCCACCAGCGGTGTCGCGGGTGAAACCAATCGATCATTCGCCCGACGAGTCCTGCCGCTTCGATCGCCGCGCAGATCTCGGCGCGGTCGTATGAGTAGCAGCCCGGGTAGCGCCAGTCCGGCGCCTCACGATCGCCGAGCCTGACCTCGACGGCATCGGGATCGCCGCTGCCCGGGTGGATGAATGTGACCGCGGCCAGCCCGGCCGGAGCCAACGTCGTCCTGATCGCGCCGAGCAATCTGCGAACGAGCGCCGGACCGGTGTTCGTGGCGATGCCCTGAGCCAGCACGAAGTCGAACGAACCCAGGTGCTCGAGGGCGAAGTCGTCCGAAGCGTCGAATCGCGGCCGTTTGATCGCGACGATGTCCCTGCCCAGCTGGCCCTCGAGCGCCGCCTCGATCAGCCAGGTGTTCGGCTCAACGCCGGTATAGCCGCCCGTTGCCAGGTACGGAATCAGCATGCGGCCGGCGCGGAGCGACCCGCAGCCGATGTCGAGCACGCGATGATGCTCGCGCAGGCCGAGCGCGTACAGCAGGGCGAATTGCGCACCGCCGATCACGTCGTACTGGTCGGCTGGACCGACGTAGGCACGGTAGTCCTCGACAGCGTGCTCCTCGGCCATGCGCGGAGCCTAACGACGCCCTGGTGGCACCCGAGCCGTACGGCCCGCCATCACCGAAACGCGAGAAGTCGAGCGTCAATGTCCTTCTGGGTGGTTTGCGTTCGTCGTCTGGTCATGAGCGGCAAATCCAACCGAAGGACGGCGACATGAAGCACAACCACCAGCAGATCAACCAGCGGGTGCAGGCGGCGCGCGAACAGGCGATGATGCGTTATGTCTACGGGAAGCGAGGCTCACGATGAAGTACGTGGCGTTGATCGGCACCGAGGGCGCGTCGGCGCCGGAGGCTCTCGCGGTCATGCAGCGCGAGCTCCCCGCCTGGATCGCCGAGATGGACGGCCGCGGCGTGCGGCTGGGCGGTCAGGAGCTGGACTTCCCGGAGACGGGCGCGACGGTGCGGGTGCGCGGCGGCGAGACGCTGGTGGCCGACGGCCCGTTCGCGGAGACCAAGGAGTTCGTCGCCGGCTTCGACGTGCTCGAGTGCGCGGATCTGGACGAGGCGATCGAGGTGATGGCCAAGTCCCCCGTGTCCTGGTATCACCCGATCGAGATCCGGCCGTTCAGGGACGGGGTGCGGCTCGGTGAGAAGGCGTCCGCGTTCGGGCGCTGGGACAACGCGGCGGGCGCTCTCTACCTGCTGACCGCGTGGACCGGCGGAACGCCGGCGGCGGCGCTGGACGAGCCGGCGGTGCTGCGGGAGTGCGACGCCTGGCGCCAGGAGCTGGAGGCGCGTGGCGCCTTCGTGCTGGGGAACGCGGTGGGAGGCCCCGAGACGGCGACGACGCTGCGCTTCCGTGACGGCGAGGCGATCCTCAGCGACGGGTCGTTCGTCGACATCGAGGAGTCCATCGCCGCCATCGACGTCGTCAGCTGCGCTGATCGCGGGCAGGCGATCGAGCTCGCGGCGACGCATCCGCTCGCCCGGTACTACGCGATCGAGGCGCGGCCGTTCTACAGCGAATGACGTCGCCGGTCGTCAGGCGTGCGGTGGATGCCGCCTTCCGGGAGGAATGGGGCCGAGTCGTCGCCACGCTGATCCGGCGGATCGGCGACTGGGACCTCGCCGAGGAGTCCGCCCAGGAGGCGTTCGCCGAGGCGCTGCGCCGCTGGCCGGTCGACGGCGTGCCGGAGCGCCCCGGCGCCTGGCTGACGACCGTCGCCGGCAACCGCGCGATCGATCGTCTGCGGCGGGGCGCCCGCGGCGCCGAGCTGCTGGAGCAGGCCGGCCGCGAGGCGCTCCCGCAGTCCGACACGGATGAGGAAGCGATGCCCGAGCTGTTCGAGGAGACCGATGAGATCGAGGACGACCGCCTGCGCCTGATCTTCACGTGCTGCCACCCCGCCCTCCCGCTGGAGGGCCGGGTGGCCCTGACGCTGCGGAGCCTCGCCGGGCTCACGACGGCCGAGATCGCCCGCGCGTTCCTGGTGCCCGAAGCGACGATGGCCAAGCGGCTGACGCGCACCAAGGCGAAGATCGCGGCGGCCGGCATCCCCTACCGGGTGCCGCCCCCCCATCTTCTGCCGGAGCGCACCGCCGGGGTGCTCGCGGTCCTGTACCTGATGTTCAACGAGGGTCACTCGGCCTCCTCGGGCGCGGAGCTGATCCGGGCCGGCCTGTGCGACGAGGCGATCCGCCTGGGGCGGGCAATGCGGCAGATGATGCCGGACGAGCCCGAGGTGACAGGCGCGCTGGCGCTGATGCTGCTTCACCATTCCCGCCGACACGCGCGCGTGGGCGCCGCGGGCGAGCTGATCACGATGGAGGAGCAGGACCGGGGGCGCTGGGACACGGCGGAGATCATGGAGGGGCTTCAGCTCCTGGAGTCGGCGCTGCGCCGGCGGCAGGTCGGGCCCTACCAGCTGCAGGCGGCGATCGCGGCCTGCCACGCCGGCGCCGCGAGCGCCGACGACACCGACTGGTCGGAGATCGCCGGGCTCTACGCGCTGCTCGAGGTCCAGATGCCCTCGCCCGTGGTGAGGCTCAACCGGGCGGTGGCGGTGGCTATGGCCGGGAACATCGACGCCGGCTTGGCGATCGTCGACGAGCTCAGCGGCGACGGACGGCTGGAGCGGTATCACCTGCTGGAGGCGACCCGGGCCGACCTGCTGCGGCGCCGCGGCGATCAGGCCGCTGCCGCGACGGCGTACGAACGCGCGCTGGCGCTGGCGCCGTCGGAGGTGGAGCGCCGGTATCTGCTCCGCCGGCTGCGGGAGCTCGGCCGCTCACCGGCTCAGGCATCCTCGCCAAGCTCGTCGTGATCGCAGGCGATCCTGACAGCCCTTCAGGGCGTGGACGCCGAGGAGAGCGCAGGGCAGGGTCTCGAAGATCGCCGGCATCGAGTCGCGCGGTTTCCTGCTCGGGGCCGCGGTGGCGCTGCGGCTCGGCACCGGGTTCGTGGCGATCCGCAAGCAGCCGGGGCTGTTCCCGGGCCCGAAGCTCACCGCGCAGACGAGACCGGGAGTCAGGCGTTGGCGGCCAAGTCCCTGATCGAGTGGGCGGGCGCCCGTTACGCGGGCGCCAGCATCGTCGTCGACCAGCTTCCGGAGGCTGCACGACGCTCGCTGTCTCCGTGCCACGCCCTGCTGCCGGCGGAGCTGCTCCTCCCCTCCCCCGCCCCGCCGGCCGACCATCTCCGAACCGACTAGATCTTCGTCAGCAGCTCGTAGATTTCGTGAGCTGAGTACGCTCATATGCGCTACGCTCTCCGGATGCCGGCCGAGGAAGCGGCGAGCACTGGAGCGGACGCGGACGGCACCGCGGTTGCCAGGTCCAACGCGCGCTGGTACTTCGCGGGCCTGGGGGCGTCGCTGGTCGCCAACAGCGCGATGTCGCTCGTGGCCGGCGTGTGGGTCAAGGCTCTCACCGGCAGCAGTGCCCAGGCCGGCCTGGTGTCCGCCTGCGTGTACGCGGCGACGATCGCGGCGCCCGCCGCGGGCCTGCTTGCCGATCGACTCCCCCGCCGGCGGCTCCTGCTCGCCCTGAATCTCATCGCGGCGATCACGATCTCGGCGCTGCTGCTCGTCAAGTCACGCGCCGACGCGTGGATCGTGTTCCTGGTGATGGGCGCCTACGGCGTGGAGGCGGCCTTGATGGACCCCGCCGAGGACGCGCTGTTCGCGCAGATGTTCACCACGGCGTTCCGGCAGCGGCTCAACGGCTGGCGGCTGACCATCCAGGAGGTGGGCCGGCTGGTGTCCCCCCTGCTCGGCGCCGGTCTGTTCGTGCTGCTCGGCGGCGGCGCGGTCGCCGCCCTGGATGCCGCCACGTTCGTGTTCGCGGCCCTGGTCACGACGCGTCTGCGCCTCGGGGACACGCCAGCCGCGACATCGCAGCAGGCCGAGCGCCTCGGAGTCGCGCTGCTCGCCGGCATCTCGCACGTCTGGAAGACGCGGAGCCTCCGTCCCGTCGCGCTCGCCGCCACCGCGGTCATGGCGCTCTCCGGCGCCGGTGTCGCCGCGCAGTACAGCCTCGTGCATGGACTTGGGCAGCGCCCCGCCTTCCTCGGCGTCCTCACGGCCGCGCTCGGTGCGGGATCGATCGTCGCCGCACTCTCCGCCGGCCGCATCATCGGGCGACTCGGCGAGCGCCGGCTGGCGGTGATCGGACTGGTCAACTTCACGGCAGGGAACCTCCTGCGTGCCAACCACTGGCTGCCCGCCGCGATCGGCGGCTCGCTGATCCTCGGCTTCGCGCTGCCCTACGTGTTCCTGGCCACGCTCAACCTCGCGCAGCGCGTCACGCCAAACGCAGTTCAGGGCCGGGTCTCCGCCGCGCTCACCCTGGCTCTGTTCGGTCCCCAGGCACCGATGCAGGCGCTCGGCTCGCTGCTGATCTCCCACACGACGTACATCGCGATCTACATCGCGTCATCCGTGCTCGGCCTGGGGATCGCCATCTGGCTCGTCTTTCAGCGCGCGGATGAGAATCGCTGCGGGTCGGCGACACGAGGCAGGATCAGGCCGTGATCGCGGTGCAGGACGGTTCGTCACCGCGCAGGTCAAGCTCGTAGGTCTGTCCGGTCAGCTGCACGCCGAAGCTGTGGTGCTCCTCTTCGCCGATGAGGACGAAACCGGCCGCCCGATAGATGTGCGCGGCGGCGACGAGTGGATGGTTGGTCCACAGGCGCACCCGCTGATACCCAGGCGCTCACCGAGCCGCCGTCCGCGAGCCGAGGGATCGACCAGCAGGATCCGAAGCGTGGCCAAGTGCCAGAGGGCGAACGGGCCCTCGCCGCGGTACGGCGGGGCGGCTTCTCTCGGTCCGTCGCGTCGTTACGTTATGTCAAGCGCAGGTCTCCGGGCTCGAGGCTCAGCGGCGCGCCGCAGCCACGGCGGCGACGGCGTCGATCAGCCGGTCCACGTCGTCGATGTCGTTGTAGAGGACGATGCTGGCGCGGACGGCCCCGCCGCTCTTGTGCAGGCCGTAGCGGCGCATGAGCTCGAAGGCGTAGTTGTCGCCGTCCCACACGGCGACGTCTCGCCGCGCGAGCTCCCGCGCCACCTCGTGCGGAGTTCGTCCGTCGACCAGGAACGAGATCGTCGAGGTGCGCTCGCGGGCTGCGCCCAGCAGGCGCACGCCGTCGATCCCGGCCAGGCCGCGCAACGCGTGCCGGCAGAGCTCGCCGAGATGGGCCTCGGTGGCCTGCAGCGCCGCGACGATCCGCTCGCGGCGGCCGCCCACCGCATCGGTCAACCCTGCGATCCAGTCGATCGCGGCGCTCACGCCCGCGAACAGCTCGAACGGCGGGGTACCCCGCTCGAAGCGATCGGGCACCGCCTCCGGGGACGGCGCGAGCTTGGCCGGGCGCAGCTCTCCGAGCCGCTCCGGCGCCGCGATGACCATTCCAACGTGAGGGGCGAACAGCTTGTAGGCCGAGCAGGCGTAGAAGTCGGCGCCGAGCGCGCCGACGTCGATCGGGCCGTGGGCGGTGGCGTGGACCCCGTCGATGTAGGTGACCGCGCCGACGGCGTGAGCGCGATCGGCGATCGCGCGGACGTCGGGCTTCGTGCCGATGGCGTTCGATGCCGCCGTGACCGCCACCAGGCGGGTGCGCTCCCCCAGCAGACGGTCGAACACCTCGGGGGCGAGCTCCCCGGTCGCGGGGTCGAACTCCGCCCACCGCACGGTCGCGCCGGCGCGCTCGGCGGCGAGCACCCAGGGTCGCACGTTGGCGTCGTGATCGAGCGAGGTGACGATCACCTCGTCTCCCGCAGTCCAGCGCGATGACAGCGCATCGGCGAGATGGAAGGTCAGCGTGGTCATGTTCGGCCCCAGGATCACCCCCTCCGGGCGGCCGCCGAGCAGGTCCGCCACCGCCCGCCGGGCGCCGAGCACCACCTCATCGGTGCGGGCGCTCGCGCCGAAGGCACCGTGCGCGTTGGCCATCGCGTCGCGCAGCGCATCCGATACCGCGGTGATCACGGCATCGGGGACGAGCGTGCCGGCGGCGCCGTCGAGCCGCACGGCTCCGGGGGCCAGCCCCGGGAACTCGGTGCGGATCTCCCCGATCGAGCGGTTCAGGCCCGCGCGGTCGGCGTGGGTGCTCGCCGGCCCGTCCACCGCGGCCTCACGCGGCGCGGATGAGCAGCCCGCTGCTGTTGTCCTTCAGCCCGGGCGGCGAGACGTACACGTCGAGGACCTGACCGCCCACGCGCTTGAGGCAATCCTCGGCGCCACCCCGGCACGAGCTTCCCTTGGCGGGGATCTCCGTGAAGTGGTGGAAGCCGTTGGAGATGTCCTTGAGCTTCAGTGTCCCCTGGCAGGTGGCCGAGAGGTAGAAGGTTCCGCTCTTCTCCGCCGAGTTGTCCGACACGGTGACGTAGTGCCGCTTGGCGTGGCTTCCCGTGCTGGGGGTCATTGTGCCCTTCCAGGTTCCCGAGACCCGGGCAGATGCGCCGGAGGAGGACTTGGAGGAGACCGAAACACCGGCGTAGGTGGTGCTCCCCGCCGAGGCGGATCCGCCGGAGGAGTGGGTTCCGCTGGAGGCGCAGGCGGCCACGCCGAGCACGACGACGATCGCCGCTGCCGCGAGCGCGAGGGAGACGAGACGCCGAGCCGGCCTGGACACGCAGCTGATCATACGGACCGGGTGTCTCGGATTCCGCACCCCGAGCACCGCCGCGCGATGATGCCGACGTGGAGCGCGTCGCGATCGTCACGGGAGTGAGCCGGCGGGCCGGAATCGGGTTTGCGATCGCGCGGGTGCTGCTCGCCGACGGCTTCCGGGTCCTGATCCACTCGTGGGGCGAGCACGACGCCGCGCAGCCCCACGGCGCCGATCCCGGGGGGATCGAAGCGGTGATCGCCGGGCTCGGCGGCCTCGGGGAGCGACTGGCGCACGTGGAGGCGGATTTTCTCGATCCGGCTGCGCCGGGGCGAGTCGTCGAGATGGCCTACGAGCAGTTCGGCGCCGTCGACGTGCTCGTGGCCAATCATGCGCGCAGCTCCGACGGCGGCCTGGAGGCGGTGACGGCGCAGGAGCTCGATGCCGCCTGGGCCGTGAACGCGCGCGCCGTCGTGCTCCTGGTCCAGGCCTTCGCGCGCTGTCACGAGCCAGGGCGCCCACACGGCCGTGTGGTCCTGTTCACCTCCGGCCAGCACCTGGAGCCGATGCCGTGGACGCTCCCCTACGCGATCAGCAAAGGCGCCGTGCACCAGATGACGGCCACGCTGGCGGACGCCCTCGCCGACGACGGCATCACCGTGAATGCCCTCAACCCGGGGCCGGTCGACACCGGGTGGCCGTCGGACGAGCTCCGCGCCGCGCTCACGCCGGCCTTTCCGGCCGGGCGCTGGGGGCGGCCCGAGGACGTCGCCGAGGTCGTCCGCTGGCTCGTCTCCGCGCCGAGCGGATGGATGACGGGGCAGGTCATCAACGCCGAGGGCGGCTTCCGCCGTGCCGCGCCGCGATGAGCGACATCGGCCCCGATCGCCGCTGAGCCGCCCGGAGTGGCCGATACGCTTTCGCGGTGCCAGCGATCGCGCTCGTGGGGTTGCAGTACGGGGACGAGGGCAAGGGCAAGGTCACCGATCTGCTCGCCCGCGTCTCGGACGCCGTGGTGCGCTTCCAGGGCGGCAGCAACGCCGGGCACCGGGTGATCTGGGGCGAGCAGGAGTTCGCTTTCCGGCTGATCCCCTCCGGCGTGCTGTATCCCGAGAAGCTCTCGATCATCGGCAGCGGCGTCGTCGTCGATCCGGAGGTGCTGCTCGGCGAGATCGAGGGCCTCAGCTCGCGTGGGATCGATATGAGCGGCCTGCGCCTGTCGGGCAACGCGCACGTGATCATGCCCTACCACAAGCTCGTCGACGAGTCGCTCGAGCTGCGCTTGGGCAAGCGCCAGATCGGCACGACGAAGAACGGCATCGGCCCGTGCTATTCCGACAAGGTGCTGCGGATCGGGATCCGGCTGCAGGACACGCTCGACGAGCGGATCCTGCGTGAGAAGCTGATCGTCGCGCTGGAGGTCAACGAGCGCATCCGCGGCGCGTGGCGCTCGCGCGAGCTCGACCTGCAGAGCCTCGTGACGCAGCACCTGGAGCTCGGCGCCGCGCTGGCCCCGTACATCGCCGATACCACGAGCCTCGTGTGGGAGCTGCTCGACGGCGGCCGGACCGTACTCCTGGAGGGTGCCCAGGGAACCCTGCTCGACGTCGACCACGGCACGTATCCGTTCGTCACCTCCTCCAACACCGTCTCCGGCGCCGCCGGCCCGGGTGCCGGGGTCTCCCCCCGGGAGATCGCCGAGGTGTGGGGCATCGCCAAGGCGTATGCCACCCGCGTCGGCGCCGGCCCGTTCCCCAGCGAGCTCCACGACGAGACGGCGACCTTCCTGCAGGACCGCGGCCACGAGTTCGGGACGGTCACCGGGCGCCGGCGGCGCACCGGCTGGCTCGATCTCGTCAGCCTCCGCCACGCGGTGCGCCTCAACGGCGTCACCCATCTGGCGATCACGAAGCTCGACGTGCTGAGCGGCCTGGAGCGGGTCGGCTTCACGATCGCCTACGAGGACGCCGACGGGGCACGCCTCGCGGAGTACCCCTACCACCAGTCCGTCGTGCACCGGATCAGGCCGGCGACCCGGCACCTGGGCGGGTGGAGCGAGGATCTCACGGGCTGCCGGCGCTGGGAGGATCTCCCCCGCGCCGCCGGCGACGCACTCGACTTCATCGCCGATTTCGTCGGCGTCCCCGTGTCGCTCGTCGGCGTCGGACCGGAGCGCGACCAGATCGTCATGGGCGGCCCGGTCGCCACCGACACCCTCCTCCGCCTGTAGCGTGGCGGGCCGGATAGGCCCCGGGTACCGCGGGGTAGGCTCCGCGCCGGTGCGAGCGAACCGAGCACGACCACGGGGGAAGGTCGGGATCAGAACCGTCGCACTGCTCGCCGTGCTCGTCGGCCTCGCCGCCGCTCACGCCTCAACGGCGCGGGCCGGCGACTGGATCCAGGTCTCGTGCGTGAACCCGAACGGCAGCGCGTCCAACAGCCAGGGCTGGTCGGGAGCCGCGTCGGGACCATATGCCACCGGCGACATCTCGAGCACGAGCACGTGCGGCCCGGGCACTCCGCTCGTCGCCGAGCAGGAGGTGATCTACGGCACCCCGCCGTCGTACGGGAGCGCGGAGACGATCACCTACACCCCGCCCGCCGGCTCCTCGCTCGCCGGCGGCTCGGCGGCGGTGTCGCTGGAGGCCTACGCCTACGGGACGTCGTCAGCCCCGGCGTACAGCGACGCCCTGGTCGCCTCGCCGAACATCAGCAATGTGATCCAGGTGGTCACCTGCGGGGCGCCCGGATGCGGCCCGGACACGTTCACCGGAACGGTGTCGCTGCCCCCCGGAGCCGGTGGCGTCCTGTTCGCCGAGGCCGGATGCGGAGATCTCGTGCAGAGCACCGACGAGTGCAGCGAAGGCTACGAGAACGGCGTCTACGCCCGCGCTCGCGTGTCCTCGGCCGACCTGCTCCTCAGCACGGCGGCCCAGCCCCAGGCCTCGGGCTTCCAGGGCACGGCGCTGCAGCACAACGCCAGCGGCACGGCCGGCCTCGTGTTCTCCGCCTCGGACCCGGTGGGAGCGGGAACGAGTCCGCCGAGCGGGCCCGGGATCTACAGCGTCGCCGTGAGCATCGACGGCCACACGGTCTACTCCGGCACGCCGAACACCGACGGCGGCTCGTGCGTCGCCGTCGGCGGCGGCAACGGCACGCCGCTGATGTTCGACAGCCAGCAGCCGTGCCCGCCGGCGGAGACCGTCGACGTGCCCGTGCCCACCCGTGGCCTGCCCGACGGGCGCCACCGCCTGATCGTCACGGTCGCCGACGCCGCCGGTGACGCCGCGCCCGTGCTCGATCGCTACATCTCCACCTTCAACCCGCAGCTCACGCCGCTGCCGCGCCACCGGGGCACGGTGCGCGCCCGCTTCCTGCTCTCGTGGCGCTGGAGCGGCCGCAGCACGACCCTGCGCTCGGCCTCGGTGCGTCATCTGCCCCGGAATGCCACCGTGACGATCGCCTGCCGCGGGCACGGCTGCCGCCACGTACCCGGACGGGCCGGCGGCCGGCGGGCCGTCGCGCGGCTGCTGCGCGGGCTCGGCGGGCACCGCTTCCGCTCCGGGGACCGCATCCGGATCACCGTCACCGCTCCCCGGCGGCGCGCCGAGCGGATCCTGCTGCGGATCCGGAATGGGCACATCCCGTCCGCCCGGCTCGGGTAGGGCCGCCGCTCCGGCGCTCAGGCCACGCGCAGGTGGCGGAACGGACGGCCCTCGCGCAGCTCCTTGACGACGCCGTCGAGCAGCGAATCCGCGGCGGCCGAGCGGCCGTCGGTGACGGCGGCGATCAGCTCCCGCTTGGCGGCGATCAGCCGGGCCATCGTCTCGTCGATCGTCTCGGCCGCGAGCAGGTACCAGGCGGTGACGGCGTCCCGTTGACCGATCCGGTGACAGCGGTCCTCGGCCTGGTCATGCATCGCCGGAGTCCACTCGAGCTCCAGGAAGCACACGTTGGAGGCCCGCGTGAGGGTGATGCCCTGAGCCGCCGCGCGCGTCGCGCAGACGATCAGCGACGGTCCGCCGGGGTCCTGGAAGGCGTCGATCGCCCGCTCGCGCGCCGGCAGGGGATCGTCGCCGAGGATGTGGAGCGCGTCGGGCCGGTGGCGCAGCAGCGCGTGCTGGACCTCGATGTGGCGGGCGAACACGACGAGCGCCTCGCCGGAGGCGAGGAAATCGTCGATCCACGACAAGGCGGCGGCGAGCTTGCCCCGCGCGGCGAGGCGCTGGAGCACGGTGAGCTGGGCGAGGCGCTCGGCGCGCAGCGCGGCACTCTCGCGGGCGTCGAGCTCCGTGAGCGACAGCGGCTGGCTGCGCAGCCACTCGATGACGTCACGCTCGGCGATCCGGTACTCGGAGCGGTTGGTGAGCGCGATCGGCACCACGACCCGCCGCTTGGCCGGTAGCTGCGGCATCACGTCAACCTTGAGCCGGCGCACGAAGCAGCGGCGCCGCAGATGCCAGTGCAGGCGCTCCTCACTGCGCATGGCGCGGAACTCCCGGGCGAACCGGGCCCCGGACCCGAAGTCCTCCAACCGTCCGATCACACGCAGCTGGGGGATCAGCTCCTCCGCGTGGTTGAGCACCGGCGTGCCGCTGAGGGCGAGGCGCAGCCCGTCGTCAGCGACCGACTCGGCGAGCCGCCGCACCGCCTGGGTGCGCTTCGCCTGCGGGTTCTTGACGTAGTGGGACTCGTCGACCACGAGGGCGCGCAGGCCGCGACGCGCCAGCGTCTGGCGCTGCGCCGCCACGAGCTCGTAGTTGAGGATCGTGAGCTCGGCGGGCACGGGCACGGTGGAGCGGCCGCTGACCACGCTGATCGAGCGGTGGGGCAGCCAGTGGGACGCCTCCCGCTCCCAGATCAGCTTCATCGAGGCCGGGCACACGACGACGGCCGGAAAGGCGCCGTCGGCCTCGAGCGCCGCGAGCGCCTGCACCGTCTTGCCGAGCCCCTGCTCGTCGGCGAGGAAGGCGCGGCGGGCCGCGAGCACGTAGTGGACGCCGGCCCATTGGAACGCGGCGAGCTCGCCCCCCAGCACCGCGGCCACCTCGGGGATCGGGTCGCCGTGCTCGGCGCGGGAGGCGGCGATCGCATCGGCCGCCTCGCGCCGCTCGGCGAGCAGGCGCTCGAGCACCGCGCTCGCCATCGGCGCCACCTCGACGCCGTGGAGGGCGATGAACTCCTCGAGCTCACCGGCGAGCCACGGGTCGAACGGCAGCCCGTTGCCGGTGGCGCCAGGGAGCCGCTCGAACGCGGCGCCGACGTCCGCGTCCCACAGCACCTCGAGTGCGAGCCGCTCCCCGTCGACGCCGCGGGCGAGGACGAGGCGAGCTGCCGGGGGCACCTCGCCGCGCTCGGCGAGCTCCAGGCAGCGGACGGCGCCGGGGGTGAGGCGGACCGAGCGCAGGGCCACGATCGCCTCCGCCGCCGGCGGGCTGAAGGGGACGAGCAGCCGGCCCTCGTGGCTGACGGCGTCGGCGGCGAGGGCGTCGGGCGGTGTCCCGACCAGGGTTCGCAGGGCCCACCAGCCGCGGCCGTCGTGGCGGGTCGTCCCCACGTATCCGACCCAGGAGCGCTGGAGCTCCCCCAACCACGTCGCGACCTCGTCATCGACGGTGAGGTCGGGGAAGCGCTCCAGGATCTCGACGAGCCGGACGGCGACCCAGTCGTCGGCCGGCGCGGACCACTCGCGCGACTCCCAGTCGAAGCGGCGGCCCGGGAGCATCCGCACCGACGCCACGATCGCGGCGTCGTAGGGGAAGGCCAGCACCACCTCTCGCGGCCCGGCCGCGGTGCGTCGCAGCTCGACGTTCGGGCGGTCGGGAAGCGCGCGCATCCGCTTCACGCTAGTGGGTCCACTGTCATAGCCCGGACGGGAACGTGAACGACCGGTGGGGCGGGACGTGGGGGCCGACCTCCAGCACGATCTCGGCGTGCCGGCGCAGCGGCACGTCCCCGGGCGGGCCGTTCCATCTCCGGCCGCCCACGTACACCATCACGCGGTGGCCGGGCGCGGCACGGAAGCCGGCCAGGCGAGTGCCCGACAGAGGCTGCCCCCAGGCCCGGAACAGGGCGGCGAGCGTGAGGCGCGAGCCGGGACGCACGAGGACGATCCCGGTCGGCTCGAGCGTCACCGGGTCGCCGTAGCAGTGGGCGGCGACGATCCGGCCGGCGAACACGCGGCGCGGCGGGCGGGTGCCGATCCCGGCGGCCACGAGCACGACCCGGTTGGCGCCGAACACCTCGACGTGCACCCCCACCCGCGCGCCGAGCGCGCGCCGGCAGCCGCCGAGCACGGGTCCCCGGGCCGCCGGGCGAAAGCGCGCGCCCACCCCGATCGGGCGCGCCTGCGCCACCAGCGAGCGCGGGATCCCCGCGAGCGATGCGGGATGAGGCGCCGCCGAGGACCCACAGCCGGCGGCCAGCGCGGCGAGCGCCACGAGCGTCGCGAGCGCCGTCATCCTCCGCCGGGGCCGGAGCACTAGCTCGCGCCGTGGGGCTCGGGCACCCGATCCGGCGGCGTCCCATCGCGCACGCGCTCGGCCCGGCGCGGTCGCGCCTCGGCGAGGCGGAACACGAGGACCAGGATCCCCAGGCCACCCCCCAGGCACAGCACGGCGGCGATGCGCACCGGGAGTGGCGGCAGCGCGAGCAGCACGTAGTGGCGCAGCAGCGCCGGGATCACGTTGAGGCCCTCCCACAGCGCGACGAAGGCGATCGTGAAGAACACGAAGTAGCCGACGCGGTTGACGAGCATCTCACGCAGCGCCCATCCGCAGTACGCGAGGACGGCGACGAGCTCGACGATCTGCAGCGGCGGGATCGACGGGCGGCCGTGGAGGCCACGGGCGATGCCGGCGATCAGGATCCCGGTCAGCGCAAGGCCCCCGAGCACGCGCGCGATCCGCCGGTCGAGCGCGGTGTCGTGAAGCCGCCAGGCGGCGAGCACGCACGCGAGCAGCACGACGATCGGCCAGAACCACACCGGCGAGGGGGCGCCGCCGTGGTAGAGCTCACCGGAGATCGCGGTGGCGCGACCATTCACGAGCAGCGGGATCCGCCACGGGCCGACGTTCCGCTCGCCCGGTTCGAGTGCCTGCGAGGCAAGCGCCTGCAGGCGCCCGTCGTGCCACTCGTCGCTGTGGCCCGACGACACCGAGAGCCAGTGCGGCGGCGTCGAGCGCGACAGATCCGACGGCGGCGTCGCCGCCACCGGGGTCTGGTTGAGGTAATACATCGAGGAGTTCTCGTTCTCCTGGACGCCGGCGCGGTCGAAGCGCAGATACGGCGCGCCGAGGTAGTCGGACACGATCACGGTGTCGTCCCGGGGGACGGAGAGCCACATCCGGACGTAGCCGTCGACGACCTTCGCCCGAAGCCCCGGCGGGACGCTCTGGATCCGGGCCAGATAGGGCGTCGCCACCGGCGCCACCGGCCCGTGGGCCAGCGCGGCGTCGGGGAGCGCCAGCGCCGGCGCGGCGAGCGCGACGCAGGCCGCGAGGAGGGTCAGGAGGCGCCCCGGGGCACGACGAGGCCTAGACTGGGCCCTCAGCGTCCCGGCGCGCGTTCCCACCTTCTGTGCGCCCGAGGCGGTTCTCGCAAGCGTCGTCGCAGTCATCGCAGTTGCCGGAGATCATCGTCCCTACGCGCCACTTCCGCCCGGCCTCCCGGGTGGCGGTATGGGTGCTGACCGTGGTGGCGGTCCTCCTCATGATGGCGCCCGCGGCCCTCGGAGACGGCGATCCGGCCAGTGACGTCCTCGCCGGCCAGCCGGTGTTCCTTCCGTTTGACGCCGGCGGCACCCCCGCGCAGCGCGCCGTCCTGGAGGCCACCGTGCTCGCCGCTCGACGCGCCGGCTACCCGCTCCGCGTCGCCGTCATCGCCTCGCGCGCCGACCTGGGCTCGATCGGCCAGCTGTGGGGACGTCCTCAGCCGTATGCCGAGTTCCTCGGTCAGGAGCTCTCGCTCGTGGCGCCCGGGCGCGTGCTGGTGGTCATGCCGCATGGCTTCGGCCTCTCGGCTCCCGGCGTCACGCCGGCCGGTGACGAGGCGCAGCTGGTCCGCGCTCCCGCCCCGCCACGGCTGCCCAACCTCACCGAAGTGGCGAGCGACGCGGTCGAGAACCTCGCCGGTGCGATGGGCCACCCGATCTCCGCGGGCAGCGTCCACGTGATCGTGCCGCGGGCCACCGGCGGGGGATTCGGGCCGGTGTCCGTCGCCGTGCTCGGCGCCGGGATCGTGGCGCTCCTCGTCGCCTGGGGGCTCAGCCTGCGCGCCCGGCCGCTCGGACGCCCGTCCCGGCTGGGGACGCCGTCCCGGCTGGGGAGGCCGTCATGACCCGGCGGATCGCCCTGATCATCCTCACCGCGCTCGCCCTCGCCGGGCTGCTGCCGGCCGGAGCCCTGGCCGACGGCGACCCGGGCAGCGACGTGCTCGTCGGCCAGAACCTGTTCTCCGGGCCCGACGCCGGTCTGTCGATCCCCCAGCAGCTGCGGCTGCAGCAGGCGCTTGGCCGGGCCGCGCGGGCGGGCTTCCCGGTGCGGGTCGCGATCATCGGTGGGCCGAGCGACCTCGGGACGATCGCCGGCGCCTGGCGCAAGCCACAGCCGTACGCAGCCTTCCTCGACACCGAGCTCTCGCTGCAGTTCAAGGGCCCCCTGCTCGTCGTGATGCCGAACGGGTTCGGCTTCGCGTGGCCCGGACACAGCGCCGGGGAGGCCACGGCGATCCTCGCCCACGTGGCCGTCCACGCGGGCGCCGCCGGGCTCACCCAGGCGACCGCGAGCGCGGTGGCCGCCCTCGCGGCGCACGTGGGCGCGGCCGGGGGCACCGGGGGCGCCTCGGCTCCGCGGGTCGTCGCGGCCGCCCCCACCACCGCCACCGCCGCCGCGCCGATCATCCTGTCCGCGCCAGCCAGCTCGAACGGCCGGGGCGCCGACAGCCGTGTGGCGCTGATCGCGCTCGCCATCGTCCTGCTCGGGGGGTGCGTGCTCGTCGCGCGCGCGCTGGCCCGCCGGCGCACCGCGCGGTTGCCGGGGATCACGCTCGGGGCCGGCGTCGCCGGGGCGGCGCTGCTCGTCGCCCTGGCCATCGTCGGGACGCTCGACACCGCCGGAGCCCCGCCAAGCTCGGGGGCGACGCTGGGGACCAACCCGGTCCTCGACCCCGGAACCCCGCTGACGGGCCGCGCGCCGGACTTCACGCTGGAGGACGAGTCCGGCCGGCGGGTCTCGCTGCGCTCCTACCGCGGCAAGGTGGTGATCCTCGCCTTCAACGACTCGGAGTGCACGACGATCTGCCCGATGACGAGCACGGCGATGCTCGACGCCAAGGCGATGCTCGGGCGCGCCGGCTCGCAGGTGCAGCTGCTCGGGATCGAGGCGAACCCGGCGGCCACGTCGCTGGAGGACGTGGCGTCCTACACCCAGCTCCACGGGCTGCTCGGCCGCTGGCACTTCCTCACCGGGTCGTGCTGCGCCAGGGACTCCCAGCTCGAGCGGATGTGGCGCGCCTACAAGGTCGAGGCCGACATCCACCGCGGGCTCATCGCCCACACCCCGGCGCTGTTCGTGATCAGCCCCCGGGGACGTGAGGCGGAGGTCTACATCACCCAGCAGTCCTACGCCGCCATCGGGCAGCTGGGACAGCTGCTCGCCGATGAGGCATCGCGCCTGCTGCCGGGGCACCCCCGCGTGAACAGCCGGCTCTCCTACGCGCGGATCCCCGGGATCGCGCCCACGGACACGGTCTCGCTCCCCCGCGCCGGAGGCGGGCGGCTCACGCTCGGCCCCGGGGCCCGCGGCCACCTCAGCCTGTTCTTCGCCACCTGGGATCAGGAGGTGACGAGCCTCGGCGGCCACCTGCGCGCGCTGAGCGCCTACGCGCGGAGCGCGGCCTCGCACGGCCTGCCGCCGCTCACCGGGATCGACGAGGGCAGCGTCGAGCCCTCGCCACAGGCACTCGGCGACTTTCTCCACGGCCTCGGGGAGCCCCTGAGCTACCCCGTCGCGATCGACGCCACCGGCCGGCTCGCCGACGGCTACGAGGTGCAGGGCGCCCCGTGGTTCGTGCTCACCTCGCCGAGCGGACGCATCCTCTGGTACTGGGAGGTCGATACCCAGGGCTGGCCGAGCCCCGCCGCCCTCGTCTCGAGCGTGCGCGCCGCCCTGCGGCGAGCGCCGGAGGCCGCACAGTCGCCGGCGGCGCTGGCCCGCGAGCTCGCCGGCTCACCGGCGCCGCTGGCCGCCCTGCACCGTCAGGCGGCGCAGCTGCTCGGGCCCGGCCTCCTCGCCCGGATCCACGCCCTGCGCGGCTACCCGATCGTGGTCAACGCGTGGGCGTCGGACTGCGCTCCCTGCCGCGCGGAATTCGGCCTGCTCGCATCGGCGGCGGTGACCTACGGCACCCACGTCGCGTTCCTCGGGGCCGACGTCGAGGACGCGGCGGATGACGCCCGCAGCTTCCTCGCCCAGCATCCCGTGAGCTATCCGAGTTATTCGACGAGCATCGCCGGTCTCGCCCCCCTCGGGGTCCTCCAGGGTACCCCGAGCACATTCTTCATCAGCTCCACTGGCAAAGTCCGGTATGTGCATGACGGGCAGTACCTGTCGCTGGGCACGCTCGAGGCGGATATCTCGCAATACGCCCTCGCTGGCTGACCACGTCCACGTGCCAACATCTCGCAGCGACAGATGAGCACCACGGCCAGCGCGCATCGGCTGCGTACCACGTCCGTTGACACGGCGTCCCTCGGCGCCCGCACCCGCGCCTACTTCGCCTCCGACGGCGCCCGCACCGCGCAGACGGTGCTCGGCCTGATCTGGCTGCTCGACGGCGGGCTGCAGTTCCAGTCGTTCATGTACTCCCATGGCTTCATCGCCATGCTGCTCGGCCAAGCGCCCGGGCAGCCCGGCTGGCTGGCGAGCAGCCTCCGCTGGGGGGCGCACCTGGCGGCGCGCGACCTGACCGTGTTCAACACGCTGTTCGCGCTGGTTCAGGTCGGGATCGGGCTCGGGCTGCTCTACCGGCCGACGGTGAAGCTGGCGATCTCGGCTTCGCTGGCGTGGGTGCTCGTCGTGTGGTGGTTCGGCGAGGCGTTCGGGATGCTGTTCATGAACATGGCGAGCCCGCTCACCGGGGCCCCCGGGGGCGTGATCCTCTACGCCCTCGTCGGACTGGCGGTATGGCCGGGGCGGCCGGGCGGCCTGCTCGGTGTCCGGGGGACGCGGACGGTGTGGGCCGTGCTGTGGCTGCTGATGGCGTGGCTGTGGCTCGAGGCCCCCAGCAGCGCCGCCAACGCCACCAGCAGCGCACTCACCGCGGCGCCCTCCGGCATGAGCTGGCTGAGCTCGGTGCAGCTGTGGGCGGCCGGCTGGACGAAGGGCGGAGGTCTCCCGATCGCGCTCGTGTTCGCCGCCCTGTCGGCCGTGATCGGGGTCGCGGTGGCCGCCAACTGGAGGCCTCGGACGATCCTCGCGCTATCGGTGGCGGTGCAGCTCGTGCTGTGGGTGTTCGGCGAGGGCCTCGGTGGCCTGTTCGCGGGAGGGGCGACCGATCCCAACGCCGCGCCGCTGTTCACCCTGCTCGCCTACGTCCTGTTCACGCTCATCCCGTTCGACGCCGCGGGCAGCGAGCTGGGCCGCGGGCACCCCTCATCGGGCAGCGCGCATGCATCCGACGCCAGCTAACGTACGTATCGACGGTCGGGACCGGCTCAAGGCATCGGCCCCTTTCTGCGCGGCGAGCACCCCCGTGGACGCCGAGCTCTCGACCCTTCAGGAGGTCATCATGATCGTGTCACAGAGAGTCCTTCCGCCCGCCCGTCGGCTCGCCGCACTCGCCGCCGTCGCCGTGCTGGCAGCCGGCTGCGCGAGCGCGAACAAGACGAGCTCCACCCCCTCCGCCTCAGCGGGCTCGATGAAGACGACGAGCTCGTCCGGCGGGATGGCCGGCATGAACATGGGCTCGGGCTCGAGCGGCGCCACCGGCGGCAAGGGCGCGTCCGTCGACGGGATCACCCCGATCCCGACCCAGACGCTCGCCGCGACGACCTGGCAGGGGATGCGGATCACCGCCCGCGCGATGACCGCGGTCCCGTTCGTCATCTACAACGGGACGAGCGAGCAGGAGGTGAAGCCGACGAAGAAGACGAGCTTTCACCTGATGGTGATGCTCAACGACTCCCAGACCGGCGTGCCGATCCCCTATTCGACGGTGTGGGCGACGATCTCCCAGCACGGCAAGGTCGTCTACGACGAGCGCCAGTGGCCGATGATCTCCCGCTACATGGGACCCCACTACGGCAACGACGTCAGCGTCCCCGGACCGGGCCGCTACCAGCTCAGCCTGCTCGTGAGCCCGCCGGTGTCCGCGCGCCACCTGGAATACGCGAACGTCTGGCTCAAGCCGCACCGGGTGAACCTCTCGTTCACCTGGAAACCCCCGACGTGACCCCGGGCGGGGCGCTCAGCCGGCGGCGGTTCCTCGCCGGCACCGGGGCTCTCGGCCTCACCGCCGCGGTCGGCGTCGGGATCGATCGCCTGCTCGCCACGGCACAGGGGCAATCGGTTCCCCGGGTGCCCCTCGCGCCCCCCACCCCGGGGCTGCCGGTTCGCCAGCACGCCTGGGCGGCGACGCTCGCCAGCGACTCCGTCGGGGATCCCATCGCCCCCCGCTTCGACCGCCTGCTGTTCTTCGACGTCAACGGCACCCCGGGCCCCGACCACGCCCGCCTGCTCGAGGCGGCGCTGCGCACGCTCGAGCGCGCCTTCCACTGGGGCCCGGACGGGCTCCTGTTCACGGCGGGCTGGAGCCACGACTACTTCACGCGCGTCCTGCGCATCGCCTCGCCGATCCCGCAGGCCAAGGGCCTGTCGAACTTCGAGCTGCCGGCGATCGACGATTACGACCTGTGCCTGCATTTCGCCTGCAACGACTCCGGCCGGCTCGCCGATGTCGAGGCGGCGCTGCGCCACGGGACCCCGCTGCGCGGCGCGAGCGGCCGTCTCGACCTCTCGCCGGCTCTGCGCTGGCGGGCGACGCGCACCGGATTCGTCGGCGCCGGCCTGCCCTTCGCCCATCAGGACACGGGTGGGATCCCCGCGGGGCGGCCGGTGTCCCGCAGCGCCCCCCTGTTCATGGGCTTCAAGTCGAACCTGCGCAAGAACCAGGCCACCGAGGACGACGTCACGATCGACACCGGCGCATTCGCCCAGGGCACCACGATGGCGGTCTCGTACATGCGCCTGCGCCTCGACAGCTGGTACCAGGAGCTCGACGAGCGCGAGCGCGTGGCGCGGATGTACGCCCCGCAGGTGACCCCCGCCGAAGCCGACCGCTTCACCACCGACGCCGAGAGCGACCCGCAGGGCCTCGGCACGGCGATCAGCCGCTACGGCGTCATCGGTCATTCGCAGAGCTCGGCCACCGCTCGGCGTAACGGCCGGCCGATCATCCTGCGGCGGGACTTCAACACCGTCGACGGGGGCCAGGCGGGCTTGCACTTCGTCGCCGTGCAGCGCTCGATCGCCGACTTCGTCAAGGTCCGCACGGCGATGAACCAGAGCTCGGCCCAGCTGCAGAATCCGGCCATCACCGACACCGTCAACAACGGCATCAACGAGTTCATGTTCGTCCTCCGGCGGGCCAACTACGTCCTCCCCTCCCGTCCGGATCGTTCCTTCCCCCTCCTGCCCGGACGCGAGCGCGGCCTGGTCTAGGTGGAGGACACCCCCCGGGCCGGTGGGTACGCTCCGGGTATGACCGATCGCCTCATCACCGACGAGGCGACCCTGCGCGCCGCGATCGGGGGCGAGCCGAAGGACGTGGTGGTGGCCAAGGTCGCCGACCGGCTCAATCACCTCACGCGCCAGTTCGTGGAGCGCTCGCCGTTCGTGTGCGTGGCCAGCGCGATGCCGGGAGGCGGCCTCGACGTCTCCCCCCGCGGCGATCCGCCCGGCTTCGTCCGCGTGCTCGACGAGCGCACGCTGCTGCTCCCCGAGCGTCCCGGCAACCGGCTCGCCGACACGTTGCGCAATCTGCTGGCCGATCCGCGGATCGCGCTGCTGTTCCTTCTCCCCGGCGTCAGCGACACGTTTCGGGTCAACGGAACCGCCGTGATCACCGACGATCAGGATCTGCTCGCGCCCAGCGCGGTGGACGAGCGGGTTCCCGCCCTCGGGATCCTGGTCAGCGTCGAGGAGGCCTACACCCAGTGCCCGAAGGCGTTCATCCGCTCCGATCTCTGGAATCCGCAACGCCACATCCGGCGCTCTGAGCTGCCCAGCAACGGCCACATCATCCGCGCCATCCTCGCCGACGAGGGCTTCGACGCGGAAACCTACGATCGCGAGCGCGCGGCCCGGTATGCCCGGGGCGAGGGCCTCTACTGACGCGGCGGCCACCTGGAGCTTGATCCGCCGCGAGCATCCGGTCTCCGGCGCGTGCCGGGTGGTGGAAGGGGTTTGGCTTTCGAAGCGGGTGAGCCGGCCGCCCCGGTCGTATGACCGAACACTCACCACTCCCGGCGGCTCGAGCAGCTCCTGGCTGCCGCAAACCGCCCGATCCCCCACCGAAGTGACGCACGACCTGACACCCCAGGCCAATCCGCCGGCTCCCTGACAGGTTAAGCGTCAGGACGACGCCTTTCCTGGCAGGGCGCGCACCCTCGCGGCTCCCTGACCGGCTAAGCGCCTCCTGGAGGCAAGCGGGCGCTTCATCCGCTGTGCCCGCCGGGGCGGACTGGCCTGAGCCACCGCTCAGAGCGGATCCGTCCGCTAGCGCACGAGCACGATCACCACGACGATGATCACGAGCACACCGAGGATGCCCATCGCGATCGCATAGGGCCGGTACTGCCCTGCCCAGAAGCCGGGGTTGGCGCGATCCCGGCTGTAGCGTCCCTCCGGGGGCGTCCCGACCCAGTCGTCGTCGTCGTCCCAGCCGCTCATCGTGCGAAGCGTAGTCGGCGGCTCGGCGCCGGACGCGCCGCGGGACTCTCGCCACCGGAGGTCGCCGCCGGCGGACTAGAATCAACCGCCATGCCGAAGCAGCAGCGGATGATGCGCGTGGAGCAGCAGATGAGCCAGCTCGGCGGGCAGATGCAGCAGCTCGAGAGCCGCTCCGAGGAGGAGCTCGAGTCCGAGACCCGCTACCGGGCCGCGGCCCAGGCCATTCTCGGCGCCCGGGCGGCTGAGAAGTTCGACGCCAAACGCGCCCGGGCCTGCTTCCAGAAGGCGCTCGCCGCCGCCAAGCCGCAGGAGCGCCTGCAGCTGCGGCGGATGGCCGACGCCGCCCTCGCCCACGCCGAGCGCCGCGCCGACGACCTCAAGATCGCCGCCGAGCGACTGGGGATGGAGGCACCGAGCTCACGCGCGCTGTTCGGGATGAAGGTGCTCGGCCTGCTGTGGCCGGCCAAGACCGCCGGGTCGCTCGCCCGCGCCCGCGGGGTCACGCTGATCCTGCTGCTGATCGCCGCCATCCTGTTCCTCGCCTTCGGGATCGTCAGCGGTATCGCTGCCGCAGCCGGCGGGCTGTCGCTCGACCTGCGCATCTTCTGGGGCCTCGCGCTGGTGTTCGTCGCGCTCGTCGCCCTGTTCTTCTTCGGCCGACGCCGACAGCGGGGCATGGAGGCCAAGCGCGCCGAGCAGCTCGCCGCCGCCCGGCGACGCTAGGTCGGTGACTCGGAGCTAGCGCCGGTGTGCGGTCGCTACACGCTGGCCGCGGGCGCCGATCCGGCGCAGCTGCGGGCGCGCTTCCCCGTCGGCGAGCAGGTGCCGATCACGGCGCGCTTCAACGTCGCGCCCGGCGACGAGGTGCTCTCGGTGACCACCGATCGGGACGGCGCGCCGCGTGGCGAGCTGCTGCGGTGGGGGCTCGTGCCGGCGTGGGCCGACTCGCCCTCGCTCGGGCTGAAGCTGATCAACGCCCGGCTGGAGACCGTGTCCGAGAAGGCGGCCTTCCGCGGCGCGTTCGAACGGTTCCGCTGCCTGGTGCCCGCCGATGGCTTCTACGAGTGGCAGGCCCGCCCGGGCCAGCCGAAGCAGCCTCACTGGATCACTCGGCGCGACTCGAGTGCGTTCGCCTTCGCCGGGTTGTGGTCGGTGTGGCGGGACCGCGCCCGGCCCGAGGTCCCGCCGCTGCGCACGGTGACGATCCTCACGACCGCCGCCAACGGCGTGATCGCGCCGCTCCACGACCGGATGCCCGTGATCCTCGAGGCGGATGCCGAGCAGGCGTGGCTCGATCCCGCCAGCAGTCCATCCGAGTTGCGCGAGCTGTGCGCCGGGCTCGGCGCCGCCGACACCGCGCTCACCCTCGTCGGCCCCGCGGTCAACGATGCGCGCTTCGACGGCCCGGAATGCCTGGCGCCGCCGCCCCCGGAGCTCCAGGCGACGCTGTTCTAGTGTCCGGTCCACTGGACGACGAGGGGCCGGGATAATCGCCGCGATGCCGCTGTCCCCGCTGCTCCAGCGCTACGAGAACGTGATTCTCGACCTCGACGGCTGCGTGTGGGTCGGCGAGGAGACGACCCGTGAGGCGCCGGCCGCGATCGATGCGCTCCGGCGCGCCGGGCGCTCGATCGTGTTCCTCACCAACGACGCCCGCCACTCCCCGGAGGATTACGTGCGCAAGCTGTGGGCGCGGGGGATCCGGGCCTCTCTCGAAGAGGTGCTCACGGTGGGAGCCGCGATCCAGTTCGAGCTCGCAGATCAGTCCCGGCCGGGGGGCACGTTCGTGATCGGCGCACCGGCGATCTTCCGCCACGTCGCCGAGGCGGGACAGCGGATCGTCAACCACACCGATGAGGCAGCGCGCGCCGAGCTCGTCGTCGTCGCCGCCCACGACGGCTTCTCCTACGAGGAGCTGCGGACGGCGACGCAGGCCGTGCTCGCCGGAGCCGAGATGGTGAGCGCCGGACGTGACGGCACGTTCCCCGACGCCGGCGGCTTCTCGCCCGGCACGGGGGCGATCGTCGCCGCGCTCGAGTACGCCACCGAGCGGCGGGCGACGAACGTCGGCAAACCCGACGCCCGCATCTTCGATGCCGCGCGCGACCGGCTCCCCGACGGACCGATCCTCGTCGTCGGTGACCGACTCGACGCCGATCTCGCCGGCGCCGCCGCGGCCGAGCTCGACGCGGCCATCGTCCTCACCGGTGCGAGCACGCGGGCCCAGGCCGAAGCGGCCACCGATCCGGCGCCGGTGGCGATCGCCGAGGATCTCCACGCCCTCGTCACCGGGGGATGATGCTCGCGCTGATCGTCAACCCGTCCGCCGGCGGCGGGCGCGCCGGTCGGTTCCTGCCCGCCGTGAGATCCGCGCTCACCGCCCGCGGGCTCGCTCACCACGTCGAGTCGACGCGGAGCCTCGAGCATGCCCGCCAGCTCGCCCGGGCCGCCGCCGCCGACGGCGAGCTCGCGGTGGCGATGGGTGGCGACGGCCTCGTCGGCGCGGTCGCCGGCGCGCTGATGGGCACCGACGGCATCCTCGGCGTCCTGCCGGGTGGCCGCGGCAACGACTTCGCCCGCGTGCTCGGCGTTCCCCTGGAGCCGGTGGCGGCCTGCACGGTCCTGGCCGACGGCGCCGTGCGGAGCCTCGACATCGGCAGCGCAGGGGGGAACACATTCATCGGCATCGCCAGCTGCGGCTTCGATTCGGAGGCCAACCGGATCGCCAACGAGGCCCGAATCGTGCGCGGCAACCTCGTCTACGCCTACGCCGCGGCGCGCGCGCTCATCGGCTGGCGCCCCGCCACCTTCACCGTGCGCCTCGACGGCGGCGAGCCGCGCCGGTTCGTCGGCTACTCGGTCGCGGCGGCGAACTCCGCCGCCTTCGGCGGTGGCATGTTCCTCGCCCCGCAGGCGTCCCTCGACGACGGCCAGCTCGACGTCGTGACGATCGCCGACACGCCGCGGCTGCGCTACCTGCGGCTCTTGCCGACCGCGTTCAAGGGCACCCATGTCGATCAGCCGGTGGTGAGGATCGACCGCGCGCAGGAGGTGGAGATCGCGGCCGATCGGCCGTTCACCCTGTACGCCGACGGCGATCCGATCGCCGAGCTGCCGGTGACGGTCAGGATCCACCCCTCAGCCGTCAAGGTGATGGCGCCGCGATGAGGCTGCAGGCGAAGATCGTCGCCGCGCGGGGGGTCGGCGCGCTCGCCCGCCGGGCCGGCCGCGGCGGCGGGACGAGCCTGCCGGGACGGGTGCTGCTCGCGCTCGAGCCGCACGCCATCGCCGAGCTGTCCGGTCGTCTCCCCCTCGGCTCGGTGGTGATCTCAGCGACGAACGGCAAGACGACGACCGCGGCGATGGCCGCGAGCGTGCTCCGGCACGGCGGCGTGAGCCTGGTCCACAACCGCGCCGGCGCCAACATGGCCGGCGGCGTCGCCTCGACGCTGCTCGCCGCCTCGCGCCGCGGCGGAGCGATCGACGGCCGGCTCGGGCTGTTCGAGGTCGACGAGTTCTGGCTCGACCGCGTCGTGCCCGAGCTCACGCCCCGGGCCATCCTGCTCGGCAACCTGTTCCGCGACCAGCTCGACCGCTACGGCGAGCTGGAGACGATCGCCGACCGCTGGGATGCGGCGCTCCGGGCCCGTGATCCGAAGACCCGGCTCGTGCTCAACGCCGACGATCCGCTCATCGCCGACCTCGGCCGGGATGGTGGCGAGGTCACGTACTTCGGCATCGAGGATCCCTCGGTGGCGATCCCCGAGATGCAGCACGCATCGGATTCCAAGCACTGCCGCCGCTGCGGCGCGGCGTATCGCTACGAGGCGATCTACCTCGGCCACCTCGGCCGCTACCACTGCCCCAACTGCGGGCAACGTCGTCCCGCGCCGTCGGTCACCGCGGAGCGGATCGAGCTCCACGGGACCCGCGGGTCACGCTTTCGCCTGCTCGCGCCGCAGGGGGAGGCTGACGTCGAGCTGCCGTTGCCGGGGGTCTACAACGTCTACAACGCGCTCGCCGCCGCTGCTCTCACGCTCGCGCTGGGCGTCCCGCTGGCGGACGTGGCCGCCGGGCTCGCCGCGGTCACCGCCGCGTTCGGACGCGCCGAGGCGGTGAGCATCGGGCCGTGCACGCTGTCGCTGCTGCTGATCAAGAACCCGGCCGGCGCCAACGAGGTGATCAGGACGCTGGCGCTCGAGCCCGGGGAGCTCGACCTGCTCGCGGTGCTCAACGACCGCACCGCGGACGGAACCGACATCTCGTGGGTGTGGGACGCCGACTTCGAGCTGCTGGCGCCGAGCGTGCGCAGCGCGGTATGCGCCGGCACCCGCGCGGCCGAGCTCGCCCTGCGCCTCAAGTACGCGGGGGTTCCGGTCGAACGCCTGCAGGTCGTGCCAGGCCTCGATCGCGCGCTCGACGCCGCGCTCGCCGGCGCCGGCGGCGATCGCCTGTTCGTGCTCCCCACCTACACGGCGATGCTCGAGTTGCGCGAGGAGCTCGTCAAGCGCGGGCACGTGAGGAACTTCTGGGAGCAGCCGACGGCGAGCGTCGCATGAGCACCCTCGTCTGGCACGACCTGGAATGCGGCAGCTATCAGGAGGACCTCCGGCTGTGGCGCGAGCTGGCCGAGCGCCACGGCGGCCCCGTCCTCGACGTCGGCGCCGGCAGCGGCCGGGTGACGATCGAGCTCGCCCGCGCCGGCTACCCGGTCACCGCCCTCGATCGCGATCCCGACCTCCTGGCGGCGCTCATGGGGCGGGCGGACGGCCTGCCCGTCAGCGCCGCGCTCGCCGACGCGCGTGCCTTCTCGCTCGAGCAGCGCTTCGCGCTGTGCATCGTCCCGATGCAGACCGTTCAGCTGCTCGGCGGCCCGGCCGGCCGGGGGGAGTTTCTCGCCTGCGCCCGCGCGCACCTGCGGCCGGGAGGCCACGTGGCCGTGGCGATCTCCGAGACGCTCGAGCCGTTCGAGGTCCCCGATGGCGCCTCCGGCCCGGTGCCCGACGTGTGCGAGCGCGACGGCGTCGTCTACGCCAGCCACCCCACCGCCGTGCGTGCCGACGACGACGGATACGTCCTCGAACGCCGCCGTGAGGTCGTCGACGTCCGCGGCGAGCGCACCGAGGAGCTCGACCGGATCCACCTCGACCGGCTCGACGCCGAGGAGCTCGAAGACGAAGCGGCGCGGGTGGGACTGGCGCCTGCCGGGCGCCTGCGCATCCCCCCCACCCCCGATTACGTTGGCAGCGAGGTGGTGCTGCTGCATGCCTGAGCTCCGCGTCTGTGCGCTGTACCCCGACCTCATGAACATCTATGCCGACCGCGGCAACCTGATCCTCCTCGAGCGGCGCTGCCGCTGGCGGGGAATCGGCTTCTCGCTCACCCGCAGCGACCTCGGCGAGGAGCTCGATCCCGCCTGCGCCGACCTGTTCTACATCGGCGGCGGCCAGGATCGCGACCAGCGGCTGTGCGCGCTGGACCTGGCGGAGCGAAAGCGAGCCGGACTCCACTCCGTGGCCGAGCGCGGCGGCGTCATCCTGGCCGTGTGCGGCGGCTATCAGCTGCTCGGCCACACCTATCAGCTCGGGGACGAGACGCTGCCGGGCGCCGGCCTCGTCGACCTCCGAACGGTGCGCTCGGACGGACCGCGCCTGATCGGCAACGTGGCCATCGAGGTGGAGCTCGACGCAGACCGGCGAGCCGACGGTGACCTCCCCGAGGGCCGGATCCTCGCCGGCTTCGAGAACCACGGCGGGCGGACCGAGCTCGGAGCCGGCGAGCGCCCGCTCGGACGAGTGCTGCGCGGGCATGGCAACAACGGCCGGGATGGCGTCGAGGGGGTCATCCGCGACGGTGTCATCGGCACCTACCTCCACGGTCCCCTGCTGCCCAAGAACGCCTGGTTCGCCGACTGGCTGATCGCCCGGGCGCTCGGGCTCGAAGCGCTCGCCGAGCTCGACGACGAGCTCGAGCGGGCGGCCCACCAGGACGCTCGCCGCGCCGCCGGTTTGTAGCCTCAGGCGCGTCTTGCCCCGGCCCTGGTTCGCAGCGATCCGCCCCCGCACGCGGAGACGAGCGGCGGTGATCCCGCTCGCCGTGCTCGCGCTGGTGCTCGTTCTCGCCGGCTGCGGGGGCCAGGGTTCCGGCGCGATCAACTTCCGCGGGCCACTGCCCGGGAAGGGGCGCCCGCCGGTGACGATCGGCGACAAGAACTTCACCGAGCAGTTCATCCTCGGCGAGCTCTACGACCAGGCCCTCACCGCCGAGGGCTACACCGTCACGCTGGACCTGAACATCGGCCCCACCGCCGTCACCATCCGGGCGCTCGAGAGCGGGCGGCTGGACATGTACCCCGAGTACGTCGACGTGTGGAACACGTTCGTCGCCGGCGACGGGGCGCGCCGCTTTCGCACCTACCACGACGCCTACGTGTCCGCCGCGCGGTTCGCCCGGGCCCACGGCCTGGCGCTGCTGCGGGGAACGCCGTTCTCGGACACCAACGCGCTCGCGGTGACCCGCGCCTATGGCGACGCGCACCGTCTGACGACGCTGCGGGGGCTGCGGCGCGTCGCGTCCTCGCTGACCATCGGCGCCCCGACGCAGTTCGAGCTGAGCTCGGTGGGGCTGCCCGCCATGGAGCGCAGCTACGGCTTCCTGCCCGCCGCCGTGCTCACCGTCAACACGGGCGATCAGTACCCCGCCCTCGCCGCCGGCCGGGTCCAGGCCGCGTACACCACGACGACGGACGGCGAGCTCGCGGGGCGCTCCTACCGGATGCTGCGCGACCCCCTCCACGCGGCGGGCTTCGGCAACGCCATCCCGGTTGTCCCGTCCCGGGTGCTGACCGCCGAGGGCCCCGCGTTCCGGCGCACGATCAATCGGGTCACGCGGCTGCTCACGCTGACGGTGATCCGGCGCCTCAACGCCGAGGTCGACCTCGACGGCCAGACCTACGCGAACGTGGCCCGTGCGTTCCTCCTCGCGCACGGGCTCGTCCCCCGCGACTGACACGCCCGGCCCGCCCGCTCAGGCGGCGCAGGAACCGTTCACGGGAAAGCGGGACCCTCAGCCACTCGAGCCGAACCCGCCTGCGCCGCGGATGCTCTCGGAGAGCTCCTGCACCTCGGCCACCTCGGGCGACTCGATTCGCACGAGCACGAGCTGGGCGATCCGGTCTCCCGCCGCCAGGGCGACGGCCTGCTCACGGTCGGTGTTGAGCAGCAGGACGCGGATCTCGCCGCGATAGCCGGTGTCGATCAGACCGGGGGCGTTGACGAGGGCGACGCCGTGGCGCATCGCGAGGCCCGAGCGCGGCAGCACCAGGCCCGCGCGCCCCTCCGGGATCTCGATCGCGATCCCGGTCCCGACCGAGGCGCGGGCCCCGGGCTCCAGGACCACGGGCTCGGCAGCGTAGAGGTCGAGCCCGGCGTCGCCCGGATACGCGCGCGTGGGCAGCACCGCGGCGGGATCGAGCCGCCTCACCCGCAGCGCCGGCTGAGGGGCGCCCGTCCCCGCCGATGGGCTCACAGCCGGGCGAGGGCGAATGCATCGAAGCGCGCCGCCACGGACGCGGGCAGGCGGGCGACGACGCGGACCCCTTCGGGCGTGTCCTCTCGCGTCAGGTCGCCGGCGAGCTCGTGGAGCTCGGCGAGGCGGCCGCCCTCGCGATAGGGGATCAGCAGCTCCACCTCGCGCAGCGTGCGGGCGAACTCCTCCTCGATCCGCTCGACCAGGGCGGCGAGGCCGTCTCCGCTCGCGGCCGAGACGAGGGAGGCATCGGGATGGCGGTGGACGAGCTCGCCGCGGCGTGCCTCGTCGACGAGATCCGTCTTGGCGAGCACGCGGATGCGGGGGACCGCGCCGGCTCCGATCTCCTCCAGCACGTCCTCGACGGCCCGGGTCATTTCCACCCGGTCCTCCTCCTCGGCCGAGGCGTCGACGACGTGGAGGATGAGGTCGGCCCGGCGGGTCTCCTCGAGCGTCGCTCCGAACGCCTCGACGAGCTGGTGCGGCAGCTTGCGGATGAAGCCGACCGTGTCGGTGAGCAGATAGTCGCGCCCACCCGCGCGCAGGACGCGCGTCGTCGGATCGAGCGTGTGGAACAGCCGGTCGCGCACCCCGACCTCCGCCCCGGTGAGGGCGTTGAGCAGGGTCGACTTCCCGGCGTTGGTGTAGCCGGCCAGCGCGACCGAGGGCAGATGGGCGCGCTCGCGCTCGGCCCGCATCACCGAGCGGGTCGACTGCACGTGGCGCAGCCGGCGCTTGAGCGCCGCGATCCGGTCCCGGGCGAGCCGGCGGTCGGTCTCGATCTGCGTCTCGCCCGGTCCGCGCGTCCCGATCCCGCCGCCGAGGCGCTCCAGGTGCGACCACAGGCCGCGCATGCGCGCGAGGTTGTACTCCAGCTGGGCGAGCTCCACCTGGAGCTTGCCCTCGGCGCTGTGAGCGTGCGCGGCGAAGATGTCGAGGATGATCGCCGTGCGGTCGATCACCGGCACCCCGAGCTTCTGCTCCAGGTTGCGCTCCTGGCGGGGTGAGAGCTCGTCGTCGCAGGCGACGAGGTTGGCGTCGGCCGACGCGAGCTGCACCTTGACCTCGTCGAGCTTGCCGGGACCGAGGTAGCTGTTCGGGTGCGGCTTCTCCCGGCGCTGGATCATCTCGCCGACGGTCGCGGCCCCGGCCGTGCGCAGCAGCTCGCGGAGCTCCTCGAGCTCGCCGGCGCCCTCGCCCCCGTCGGAGCCGAGCGCGGCGATCATGAACGCGCGCTGGCGGGCCCGAGCCGGGACCTGGGCGGCCGGCCGGTCGCCGTTTCGGTGCTGATTCTTCACGCCTTCAATGGTAGTGGCGGCTCAGCCCGCCGCGCTCGCGTCGGCGGCGCTGCCGTGACCCTGGTCGACGGCCTCCTCGATCCGGCGGGCGCGCCAGGTGAAGAGCGGGCTGTGCCAGACCACGCGACCATCCGCGAAGGTCAGCTTTCCGCGGACGCGCGTGACCGAGCCGGGACTGGCCGGGTAGGCGCCGAGCACCTCGCCGGGGATGTGGAACGGCCGGTCGCGGAACACGTAAACGCGCTGGTCGGTGACCAGCACGATGCGATGCAGCGGGAAGGTGAGGAGGGTCGTAGCGAGCCCGACGTAGGGGAGCTCGGAGAGGATCGAGACGATCACCGCTGCCCACAGCGAGACGAAACCGAAGGAGACGGCCACGCCCTCCTCGTCGAGCTTCGCCCGCCTTGCCATGCGCCTGGCCATCCGCCGGTTCCCCATCGCCTCTCCTCGTCCGCGTGTGGGTCCGACCGTACCCGACCGTTGGCGTGCGCGTCCCGCCTACAGCCGGCGGATCCGCTCGACCGCCTCGAGCAGCCGATCGTCGGGCGTCGTGAGCGAGATCCGGAAGAACCCCTCCCCGCTCGGACCGTAGGCCCCGCCGGGTGAGATGACCACCGCCGCCTCCTCCAGCACGTGCTCGCAGTACGCCGCCGCGGAGGCGAAGCCCTCCGGGACCGGGGCCCACACGTAGATCGTGCCCCGCGGCCGGGTGACGCTCACGCCGGCCTGCGCGAGGGCGTCGCAGACGAGGTCACGCCGGCGCGCGTAGTGCGCGTTCATGGCCTTGACGTGCTCGTCGAGCTCCGGCGCCAGCGCGGCGGCGCCGGCGAGCTGGATCGCTTCGAACAGGCCGGAGTCGACGTTCGACTTCAGTCGCCAGTAGTGGGCGATCGCCTCGGCGTTGCCGACGATCGCCGCACAGCGCCAGCCGGTCATGTTGTAGCCCTTGGAGAGCGAGAACACCTCGACGCCGACCGCCTTGGCTCCCGGCGTGGCGAGGAACGACGGGGCGACATAGCCGTCGTAGGTCGTCTCGCTGTAGGCGTTGTCGTGGACGGCGAGGATGTCGTGGCGGGCGGCGAAGTCGACGACCTCGTCGAACAGCCCGTCGGGGACCACGGCGCCCGTCGGGTTGTTGGGGTAGTTGAAGAACATCAGGCGCGCGCGCTCCCGGGCCGCGGGCGGGATCCGGCTGAGGTCGAAGCCGAAGCCGTGCTCGGCCTCCAGCGGCATCACCACCGGCTCCCCCCCGGCCATCAGCGGCCCCCCCGTGTACACGGGGTAGCCCGGATCGGCGGCCAGGGCGACATCTCCCGGGTCGAGGAACGCGAGGTTCAGGTTGAAGATGCACTCCTTGGCCCCGATCGCCGGCATCACCTCCGTCTCCGGGTCGAGCTCGACCCCGAAGCGCCTGGCGTAGAAGGCGGCGACGGCCTCGCGGAAGTCGGCCCGCCCGCGGTTGCTCGGGTACTGATGCGTGGCCGGGTCGGCCACCGCCCGCTGGGCGGCGGCGACGATCGGCTCGTAGGTCGGCATGTCGGGATCGCCGATGCCGAGGCTGATGACGTCGATCCCGGCCGCCCGCTTGGCCGCGATCTTCCGCTCGAGCTCGGCGAACAGGTACGGGGGGATCTTCTCCAGGCGCCTACTCGATCGCATGCAACTCCTCGGTGAACGCGTCGCTGAGCGTGCCCGAGAACACGGGTACGGCCCAGCCGGCCAGGTTGATGTGGAGGTCCTCGTCCACCTCGACGGTGAGCTCGCCGCCGTCGAGCACGACGGTGACCGGCGAGTCCCCGCCCGCGAGGACGTGGGCCACGGCGGCGCCGGTCGCCCCGGTGCCGCTGGCCGTGGTCTCCCCCGCCCCGCGCTCGAAGATGCGGGCGCGGATCCGAGCGGGACCGGTCTCGGCGAACCACGAGACGTTGGTGCGGTTCGGGAACAGCTCGCTGTGCTCGATCTCGGGACCGAGCTCGGACAGGCGCAGCGCCGCGAGCGCCTCGCGGTCGGCGACGCGGATCACGCACTGAGGGTTGCCGACCTGGACGTGCTGGAAGCGCCACGTGCGTCCCCCCGCCTGAAGCTCTCCCGCGCCGTCGGGCGATCCGCTGGGATAGTCGTTGGAGCACAGCCGGGCCCGGCCCATGTCGACCCGGCAGGTGGTGGCGGAGGTGATCGTCGGGCGGATCTCCCCCGCCGCCGTCTGGAGCGAGAACGTGTCGGCCTCGGTCCAGCCGTGCCGCCGCAGGTAGAGGATCGCCTCGCGGGCGCCGTTGCCCGACAGCTCCGCCTCCGAGCCGTCCGGGTTGAAGATCCGCAGGCGGGCGATGAACCCCGGCTCGTCCGGAGCCGACAGGAGCAGGATGCCGTCGGCGAATACGCCGAAGTGCCCGGAGCAGATCCGGCGGATGCGGCCCGGGGTGAGCGCGAACGGCAGCCGCGCCTCCTCGACGATGAGGTAGTCGTTGCCGAGCGCCTGCCACTTCTCGAAGTCCACGCGCCGGGAGTGTAGGTAGGGCCGGCCGAGCGGGTCACGAAGTCGACATCGCGGCCTCAGAGAAGCTCGTGGGCGTGGGCGTAGGCGATCGCCTGAGCACGGTCGCGCGAGCCGGTCTTGGCGAACAGGTGGTTGATGTGCGTCTTCACCGTGTGCTCGCTGATCACGAGCTCGGCGGCGATCTCGGGGTTGGACAGACCGCGGACGATCAGCGCCATCACCTCCACCTCGCGGGGGGTGAGGCCGTCCGGGAGCTCGCGCGGCGCCGGCGCGGCGTCCGGCGCCGTCTCGCCGGCCGCCGAGAGCAGCCGCGCGGCCACGTCCGGGGCGAGGATCGTCTGGCCGCCCACCGCGCCGCGCAGGGCCTGGGAGATCTCGCGGCGGTTGGCGTTCTTGGTCAGGTAGCCACGGGCTCCGGCCCGCAGCGCGGCGAGGATCGTCGCGTCGTCGGCGTACGTGGTGAGCACGACGATCGCCACCTCCGGATGATCACGCGCCAGCCGCCGGGTCGTCTGCACCCCGTCGAGGATCGGCATGTGGAGGTCGAGGAGCAACGCGTCCGGGCGATGCTCGTCCACCGCCGCGATCGCCTCGAGGCCGTCGGCCACGTCGGCCACCACCTCGATGTCCGCCGTCATCTCGAGCAGGGTGCGCAGGCCCTCGCGCACGATCGTCTGATCGTCGGCGATGACGACGCGCACCGGACGCTCGGGGCTCACCGCGGCGTGGTTCCCGTCTCCGGCGCGCCGCCGGCGCCGTCCTCGGGTGAGGCGGCGCCGTCCTCGGGTGAGGCGGCGCCGTCCCTGGGTGAGGCGGCGCCGTCCCCGGGTGAGGCGGCGCCGCCCCCGAGGGACTCGGCGCCGAGGCGCGGGACGCTCGCCTCCACCACCCACTCGCCGTCGCGGGCGCCCGTGCTCAGCGTGCCTCCGATCAGCCTCAATCGCTCGCGCATGCCGGCGAGACCGTACCCGCCACTCACCGGGGCGTCCACCGCGGGCGCCGGGCTGGCCAGCGGGTTGCCGACCACCAGCCGCACCCGGGCGGGCTCATAGTCCAGCGTGACGAGGGCGCAGGCTCCCGGCGCGTGGCGGCGGACGTTGACGAGCGCCTCCTGCGCGACGCGGAGCAGGGCCAGGCCCGCCGCCGGCGCGAGCCCGTAGGGCTCTCCGGAGACGACGAGACGCGCCCCGGCGTCCGGCGCCTGGGCGTCGCCGATCAGCGCGGCGATGCTCTCGGGCAGCGGCGGCGTGTCGCTGCGCAGCGCGTGGACGGCGCGCCGGCTCTCCTCCAGCCCCTCGGTGACGAGCCGCTGAGCTCCGGCCAGCCGCGTGAGGGCGCCCGCCACGTCGCCGCGCTCGCTGAGCAGCGCCTCGACCGCCTGAAGCTGGATCCCCAGCGCGCCGAGCGAATGGCCGAGCACATCGTGGATCTCCCGCGCGATCCGGGAGCGCTCGAGCAGCGCCGCCGCCCGTTGCTCCTCCGCCTGAGCGCGGCGGGTCTCGGCGAGCAGCGCGTGAGCCTGCTCAGCCTGGAGACGGTAGGTTCGCCGGTAACGGCCGGCCACACCGAGGGCGAGAAGCAGCGCCGGATAGCCCAGGACATCGCCCGTCGAGGTATTCCCGGCGCCGATCGCTCCCGCTTCGACGCCGAGCACACCGGCGAACAGCACGATCGTGGCCGGCCACGGAGCAAGCTCGCTGCCGGCGGCGAGGACCCCGACCGCGGCGAACGTGAACAGCAGCCCCTGGTGCCGCGAGGTGACGACCGCCCCGCCGCCGCCGGCGAGCACGATCAGCGCGGCGAGCTTGAGCGCCTCGCCCCGGCCCCGCCCGGCGAGGCGGACGTCGGCAAACCGCCACAGGCCGTAGGCGGCAACCGCCACCGCCACCTCGACGATCCCGGCGGGGATGGCGCCGGGAGCGAGGAGCACGGTGACCGAGGCGGCGGTGGCGGCGCCGGTGCGAAACCACCACATCCAGGTGGGGGTGGAGGCGGAGGACGGAAGCGAGGGGCCGGGCATGGGTCAGCGTGAGCTGGAGGATCCGAACAGACCCGAGGCGAACACCGTGCCGTCCTTCTCCGGCGCGAACGGGATTCCCGCCGCGAACGCCCGGGAGCCCACGACGACGGCCTGGGCGACGCGATTGAGGCCGAGGGTGAGGAGCACGGTCGAGCCCTCCGCGGCCAGATGCGCACCGCTCACGTGGGCGATCGCCATCAGCGCGACGCGGGAGACGATCAGCGCGGCCCACACGCCGAGGCCGGCGAGCGGGAGCCGGGCCCACAGACCATCGTCGCGCGTCTGCAGTCGCGTCATCAGCCCCAGGCTAAGACCCGCGGCGACGGCGATGGCGCTTCCGAGCCCGAGCAGCACGACGTCGGTTCCGGTGAGCTGGGCGTGCCCGCCGGAGATCTCCACGATGCCGATCACCGTGAGGACGATGGGCAGGACGATCAGGCGCTTGCCGCGGACGGGCTCGCCAACCAGCTGGCGACCGATCACCAGGGCGACGATCCCGATGGCGGCGAGGATGGTGAGGATGGACATGAGCTGCTCCTTTCGGTGGAAGAGCGCCGGGTTCTGTCGACGCCCCACAGACCGTATGGGCGCGCTCGCGGTCCCACATCGGCCCACGGGTCCATCCCCGGGTTGATCTCCGGGTTGACGCCTCGTCCCCGGGATCCACCCGCAGAGCAGCCCGTGGGGCGATGACGGGCGAGGCCGGAGCGAGCAGCATCGGTCAGGCAAATCGCACCCCCCGGAAAGGAAGCTCTCGTGCTCACCAAAGCCCTCATCATCAATGCCCTCGTCCTGATCGCCGTGCTGGAGGCGGACCTCGGCCGCGGCCGCAAGATCAGCCGCCTGCGGATCCTGCGCCCACTGCTGCTGTCGGCGGCGATCGTGCCGCTGTTCCTGCAGACGGTGGCCACGCGGGGCACCGGTCTGGCCCTGGAGATCGGCGGGGCCTGCGCCGGCGTGCTCCTCGGCGCCCTCGCCTCCCGCCTCGTGTCGGTCCGCCAGGCCCCCGGCACGAATCGAGCGGTGAGTGATGCCGGGCTCGGTTACGCGGCGCTGTGGATCGCCGTGATCGCCGCCCGCAGCGCGTTCTCCTACGGGTCGGCTCACTGGTTCACGGCCTCCCTCGGACAGTGGATGAGCGACCATGCGGTGAGCGGCGCGGCGATCACCGACACGCTCGTGTTCATGGCGGTGGCGATGCTCCTGACGCGGACCGGCACGCTCGTCGTCCGGGCGCAGCGGCTGGGCCGCGGGGGCGTGGCCGCGGTGGCTGACGCGGCGTGAGGAGGCGGTGCTCGCGTACCGTCGGTCCTCAGTCATGGGCCGCCGGTTCCGAGCACCCTCCGCCCCGCTCCTCGCGCTGGCGCTCGTGTCGGTCCTGTCGCTGGGCGCTCGGCTCGCCTGGATCGGCGATCCGTGCCGGTCGCCGTGCGACCGGGCGGCCGATCACGTGGCGATCTTCGACGAGGTCTACTACGTCGGCGCCGCCCACCGGATCGACGGCCTGCCCGTGCCGGCCGGGGACACCTACGTCAGAGCCCCGGCCGGAGATGATCCGAACGCCGAGCATCCGCAGCTCGTCAAGCTCGTCATCGCCGGGGCGATCCGCCTGTTCGGCGACGGGCCGTTCGCGTGGCGGATCGGCAGTGTGATCGCCGGCACGCTGGCGATTCTGGGGATGTACGCGCTCGCCTGTGCGGCCGGCGCCTCCGCCTGGCTCGGCGTGCTCGCCGCAGCCCTCATGGCGAGCGACAACCTGCTGCTCGTGGCGGGCAGGATCGGCACGCTCGACGTGTACGCCGTCGCGGCGATGGTGTGGGCCGTCGCGCTCTATCTGCGCCGTCGCCCGCTGCTCGCCGGCGTCGTGCTCGGGGTGGGCATGGCGGCCAAGGAGGTGGCGCCGTTCGCGCTGCTCGTCCTCGCCCTGGTGGAAGCCGGTCGCGCCTGGACGGCGGGCCGAGACCGCACCCGCCTGCGGAGCGTGGCGATCCGCCTCGGCAGCTGCGTCGCGGTGACCGCCGGCGTGTTCGTCGCCCTGCTCGCCGTGATGGACCGTGTCGCCCCGCCCTACGACGCCGGGCGGAGGCAGCTCGTCGGTGGAGGCGTGCTCGGCCACATCGCTCACATCCTCAGCTTCGCCTCGGCCCAGTCGAGCCCCCGCGGTCCGCAGGGCATCGAGTCGCTGCCGTGGCAGTGGCTGATCGACTTCCGGCCGATCCTGTACCTGAACATCGTTCCGGCCCATCCGTCGCCGGGGCTCACGGGAATCCATCCCGAGGTCCACTTCCTGGGCATGATCTCGCCGCCGATGATGCTGCTGGCCCTGCCGGCGCTCGGGCTGGCCGGCTCGCTGGCGCTGGCGCGGCACGGCTCATCGTGGGCGGATGCGAGCTCGGCCCGGCTCGGTGAGCTCCCTCTCGTCGCGGTGGCGTGGGTGCTCGGGACGCTCGGTCCCTACGAGCTGTTCAGCCTCGTGTGGCACCGCACCAGCTACCTGTACTACATGGTCGTCGTGATGCCGGGCATCTACCTGGCGCTCGCCACGCTCGTGCACCGCGCGCGCCGGCACCGCCGGCTGCTCATCGCCTGGGGGGTGCTCGTGATCATCGCGCTCGTGGTCATGTATCCACTCACCCCGCTTCCATCGTCCATAGCGTGAGGATCTGGGCCGCGGCCGCCTCGGCCGAGCTCCCGGTGAGCTCGACGTGGTGGACGCCGGCCAGCTTGCGCATCCACGTCAGCTGCCGACGCGCGTAGCGCCGCGTGTTGCGCTTCATCGCCTCGGGGTCGCCGGCGAGCAGCTCCCGGAACCCGAGCGCTCGCCGCGCGGCGCTCCCGGCCCCGGCGCGGTCGGCGGCGATCACCTCCTGCTGCGCGCCGGCGGCGAGCATCGCCTCCACGCGGGCGTCGATCCGCCGGTAGAGCTCGGCGCGCTCGCGTTCGAGGCCGACCAGCAGCGTCGTCCGGCGCACCTCCCCGGTCCACAGCTCCGAGCGGTGCGGGCGCGGCGTGAGCTGCCCGGCGTCGAGCAGCTCGAGCGCGCGGATGAGGCGGTGCCCGTCCCCGGGCGCGATCTCCTCCGCCGCCCACGGCGCCCGGCTCACGAGCTCGGCGTGGAGCGCCGGCGCGCCTCGCTCGGCCAGCTGGCGACTGCGGCGGGCGCGGAGCTCGGGGCGGGGCGCCGGTCGCAGCGTGAGCTCCGTGAGGGCCGCGCGGAGGTACAGGCCGGTGCCCCCGAGCACGATCGGGCGCGCTCCCTCCGCCAGCAGGCGGTCGATCTCCGCGTGGGCCATCCGGGCGTAGGCGCCGGCGCTGAACGTCTCGCTGACGGGCCGGAAGGCGACCAGCCGATGCTCCAGCTCGGCGCGCTGCGCGGCGTCGGCGACGCCGGTCAGGCGCTCCAGCCCGGCGTAGACCTGGAGCGCGTCGGCCGACACCGCCACCGGCCGCTCGCCGCGCTCGCGCAGCGCGCGGGCGAGGGCGACGGCCACCTCGGTCTTGCCGACGGCGGTCGGACCGAACAGGGCGATCAGCTCGGCACGGGGCACGCGGGGCAGTATCGTGGCGCGCGATGTCGTCCGTCTCGGGAAAGGTCCTCGTCACCGGCGCCACCGGCGGCATCGGCCACGCGATCGCCCGCGCGTTCGCCGCCCGCGGGGCCGAGCTGCTGCTGAGCGGCCGCCGCGCCGAGGTGCTCGAGCCGCTGGCCGCCGAGCTCGGCGCCACTGCCCTGCCGTGTGATCTGAACGATCGCGGCGCGGTGGCTCGGCTCGCCGAGGCAGCGACCGACGTCGACGTGCTCGTGGCCAACGCGGCGATGCCCGGCAGCGGGCACCTGCTGGAGCTCACGCCCGAGCAGGTCGACCGGATGCTGGAGGTCAACCTGCGGGCGCCGATCGCCCTGGCCCGGTCGATCGGCGCCGAGATGGCCGCTCGCCACCGCGGTCATCTCGTGTTCGTGTCCTCGCTCAACGGCATGGCGGCCACACCGCGCACGGCGATGTACTGCGCGGCGAAGTTCGGGCTGCGCGGGTTCGCGCTGGCCGCCCGCGACGACCTCCGTCCCGAGGGGGTCGGCGTGTCGCTGATCTACCCCGGCTTCGTGAGCGACGCGGGCATGTTCGCCGACAGCCACGTCGACCTCCCTCCCTATCTCGGAACGCGCACCCCGGCCCAGGTCGCCGCGGCCGTGCTGTCCGCCGTGGAGCGCAACCGCGCCGAGGTGATGGTCGCTCCGCCGCTGCTGCGCCTGAGCACGGCGTTCGCGTCGCTGGCGCCGGAGACGGCCTCGTGGATCAGCCGCCACTTCGGCGGCGAGAAGATCGCCGTGGAGCTCGCGGCCGGTCAGGCCGGCAAGCGCGCCTAGGGCCAGGCGCCACGCCTGCGCCTCGGGCGGGAGCTGCGGCTGGCGCTGCGGCGGGAGCCGCGGCGGGCGCTACGGGTGCCCGTGGCCGGCGACGGACGCCGGCGTGAGCTCGTGGTCCCGGGTGATCTCCTGCAGGGCGCTGATGATCTCGTCGGCGAGCTGGGCGCCGTCGTCGGCCCGCTCCGGCGTCGCCTGCACGCGCACGACGACCTCGTCGCCGTCGACCTCCTCGAGCAGCACGGCCACGCGTCCGGCGCGCGTCGGCGTGCGAATCGCGTCGTGGAGCCGGTCCTCCAGGAAGGTCGGGCGGATCAGCTTGTCGAGCCGGACCTTGACATCGACCGAGTCGGGCTCGCGCAGCGGCACCACCGCGGCCGCGAGCACGACGTTGTTCGGAATCAGGATCCGGTCCTCCCCTCGCGCCAGCGTCGTGTAGAGCAGCCCGAGCGAGGACACGATCCCCTCGGCCGAGCCGCCGACCGCGCCGGCTTGGAGGCGGATCCGCTCGCCGACCTTGAACGGACGGGCGCTCAACAGGACCATCCCGGCGATCACATTGCCGAGCGTCTGCTGGGCGGCGAGGCCGAAGATGACGGCGGTGAACGACGCCGAGATGGCGAGGCCCTGGGTGCTCACCCCGGCCAGGTGGAGCGCGACGAGCACGGTGACGAACACCGTCACCAGGCGGATGAGGAACCCGACGGTGCCGGCCGTCCCGGGGTCCATCCGGCGCATCAGCGTCGGACCGGCCGCCCGGCCGAAGTTCCGCGCCAGGGCCCACCCCAGCGCGATGAACACGATCACCGCCCCGATCTGCAGCGGCGTGTCCCAGGGACTCGTCGACCAGTGGTAGGCGTAACGGACGAACTCCTTGTGGCGACTGGCGCCGTGCCCCACGTAGCGGTAGACGGCCACGGGAAAGTGCTCGCCGAGGATCGTGTGGCGCTCGCTCCACACGACCAGCACGCCGGCGATCAGCGGCAGCAGCGCGAGCGATTGCTTCTGGGCGCGCTTGATGTCGCGCTTGCCCGTCTCGAGCGCGAGCCCGACGGCCTCCCAGGCATCGCTGCGGGTCTCGAACATCTTGTCGAGCCCAAGTTCTCTTCGGTTCTTGAACGGTCTCCGCATCAGGAAATTCCGGCAACGCGCGGCTCCGACGTGGCGGACGAGCCCGTGCCGTCCTCATAGCTATCACCGGAACCGCGCCGAGGTTTCACGGCCCGCGCAGTTCAGAATAGTCGCTGCTGCAGCACTTCCCGGCTCGCCCTCCTTTCTAGCGCAGGCGCCTGGCGAGACCCGCGCATCCATCGCGAATCCTTCATCTCTTGGGCGTTTTGTTGCGTGCCATCGTCGTCCGCCCGAGCGTCACCCGAGCGCAGCAGATCGGTCAGCCGCTGCTTCTCCGCCGCAGGCGCGTAGGCACCGCGCCGATAGAGCTTCTCGTAGCGCGGGACGAGCTCCGGGCGGTGATCGCGCAGCCAGTCGAAGAACAGCCCGCGGACCTCACCCCGGAGGTGCAGCGCGATCCCCGTGACGTAGTCGGCCCCCGCCTCGTGCGCGAGGCGGAGGATCTCCTCGATCTGCTCCGGGGCGTCGTTGATCCCCGGCATCAGCGGCGCGACGAGGATGCCGGTCCGGATGCCCGCGCCGACGAGCGCCGCCACCGCCTCCATCCGCGCCCGGGGGTTCGGCGTGTGCGGCTCGGTCGCCCGCCACGCCTTCTCGTCGATCGTGGGGATCGACAGCGCCGCGCTGAACTCCGTTCGCTCGCTGATCTCCTTCATCAGCGCCAGGTCCCGCAGCAGCAGCGGCGACTTCGTGAGCACCGAGCATTCGTTCCGCGCGTCTCGGAGCGCCTCCCAGATCCCCGGCATCAACCGATAGCGCCCCTCCACCCACTGATACGGATCGGTGTTCGTCCCGAGCGCCACGTGCTCCCCCTGCCACGACGGCCGCGCGAGCTCGGCCCGTAGCAGCTCCGGCGCATTGACCTTGACGACGATCTCCCGCTCGAAGTCCCGCCCGGCATCGAAGTCGAGATACGTGTGCGTCGGACGCGCGAAGCAGTAGGAGCACGCGTGCGTGCAGCCGCGGTACGGATTGATCGTCCACCGGAACGGCATCTGCGATGCGGCGGGCACGCGGTTGAGGATCGACTTCGCCCGCACCTCGTAGAAGCGGGTCGAGATCGCTCCCGGCGCCTCGAAATGACGCACCACGGCTCCCTCCCGGTAGCCCGGCAGCTGGGCCCGTTCCTCCGCTTCGATGGTCAGATTGCTCCACCGCACGAACACATGTTCGCATAGCCCGCGGACGGCGAGGGTGGGCGCCCGAGGGACAGACGGTGGGCGCCTAAACGGACATATAGCCCGTTTACTCGCCCGCCGATGGGCGGCCCCGGTACTCCGCTAGAAGGAGACCCAGTCGCTGCCGCGGCGGGGGCTGACGAACTCGCTCGGAGGATCCGCCGCGCGTTCGATCACCACCAGGTACGGATAGCGGTGGACCGAGGCGATCATCGACTGAAAGCCGATCGGCACGGTGCGCGATTCCCGGGGCTCCGGTGCGTTCCAGGCGTCGAGGTTGCGGATCAGGCCGGCCAGATAGTCGTGGAACAGGTTGTTCACGCCCGCCACGTCCTCGCAGATGTACACCCCGCCGGGCGACAGTCGCGGCAGCACGGCCTCCAGCGTTGCGACCTGCTGCTCGACCTGATGGCCCCCGTCGTCGATGACGACGTCGACCCGGCGTCCGTCGGCGAGGAAGCGGCGCCAGAACGCCGGGTCGGCCTGATCGCCGATCTCGATCGCGATCCGCTCGCTCGCGTACGCCCGGCACTCCTCGGCGATGTCGATGCCGACGATCCGGGCGCCCGGGCCGAAGTAGTCGCGCCACATCTCGAGGCTGCCGCCGCTGTAGACGCCGATCTCGACGACGTTCACCTCGTGGCCGACGAACTTCGCCAGATGCCGCTCGTAGGCCGGGTAGTAGTGCGTCCACTTCCACAGCCCGGGGCCGCTCGTGTGCCGCTGCGCCCAGTCCGAGAGCGTCTCCGTGGCGCGGTTCGCCGGGCGCCAGACCGGGGTCGGAGGTCCGCCGGCGCGCGCGCGGCGACCCCACCGGTAGCCACGCCGGCGCAGCACCGGCCGTCGAACCGCGACACGCGCGGCCTTGGCCAGACGCGCGCCGAGGGCGTGGGACTCCCACGGGTTTCCGATCGCGCGCTTGTCCGCCATCACGCGTCCCCCCGCGCACGTTCACGCAGCCGCGCATCTCCGATCCGAGTCGTCCCCCACTCCGGCTCGGGGCCGCCCAGGAGCCTGCCGGGAAGCGAGCGCAGCGCGGCGGCCACCTCGGCCGACGTGCCCAGCCGCAGCACGGGCAGGTGGGCCAGCTCGCGCGGGTAGCCGCGCCGATTGCGGAAGTGCATCCGCAGCGCGTAGACGAACAGCGAATCCCAGCCTCCGATGGCGGTGCGCAGCGATTCGGTGTTCCCGTTCCACAGCGCCTCGCGACCGCGCGTCCGGCGCCAGGTGCGGCGCGCGAGTCGCGGCAGCCACACCCGCAGCGGCAGGTCGAGCCAGACGACGATGTCGGCCCGCTCCAGGACCATGTCGCCGAGCTTGCCGCGGTAGCCGCCATCGATCACCCAGCCCGCCGGGCCGGACACGATCGGTGCGAGCCGCGCGCGCAGCTCCCCGCCGGGCATCTCGGTCCAGTTCGGCCCGTGGACGAGGGCGTCGAGCTCGACGAACGGCACCCCGAGCGCGGCGGACAGCGTCCGGCCGAAGGTCGTCTTGCCGTTGCCGCTGCAGCTGGCGATCACCGACACACGCGGGCCCACGCGTGCCCTCCCCCGCGCTCAGCCCGCGGCCGCGCGGCTGACGATCGACTCGTGCCCGGACAGCGTCTGGCTCGTGGCGCCGGTGATCTCCACCCGCACGAGCTCCCCGGGCTCGGCGAGTCCGTCGAAGTTGACGACCTTGTTGTGGCGCGAACGCCCTCGCAGCCGGCTCGGGTCGGTGCGTGAGGGCCCTTCCACGAGCACCTCGAGCGTGCGCCCGAGGAAGCGCTGGGCGCGCTCCGCGGCACGTCGCTGGATCACCGCCACCAACCGCTCCAGCCGCTCGACCTTGATCTCGTGCGGGATCTGGTCGGGGAGCTCCGCCGCCTCGGTTCCCCGCCGGGGGGAGTAGATGAAGGTGAAGGCGCTGTCGTAGCCGACCTCCTCGGCGACCGAGAGCGTCGCCTGGAAGTCCTCCTCGGTCTCACCGGGGAAGCCGACGATGACGTCGGTGGAGATCGCGCAGTCGGGCACGTGCTCGCGGATCATCGCGACGCGATCGAGGTAGCGCTGCCGGGTGTAGGTGCGCCGCATGCGCTTGAGCACCGTGCTCGAGCCGGACTGCAGCGGCAGGTGGATGTGCTCGCACAGCGAGGGCAGCTCCGCGTGGGCGCGGATCACGTCCTCGCGCATGTCCTTGGGATGCGGGCTCGTGTAGCGCACCCGCGAGATCCCCGGGACGGCGTCGATCTCCCGCAGCAGCTCGGCGAAGGTGATGCGCTGCTCGCGGGGGAGCTCGCGCCCGTAGGAGTTGACGTTCTGGCCGAGGAGGGTGACCTCGCAGACCCCGTCCTGCGCGAGTCGCTGGACCTCGTCGACGAGCTCGGCGGGGGGCCGGCTCACCTCGCGCCCTCGCGTGGAGGGAACGATGCAGTAGGAGCAGACGCAGTTGCAGCCCACGCTGATCTGCACCCAGCCCTGGAAGTCGCGGGCGCGCTTGGCGGGAAGCCGCCCCGTGAAGCCCTCGAACTCGAAGAACCCCTGGGCGGTGAGCGCATCGGAGGTGAGGAACTCGGCGAGCTTGTTCACCTGGCCGGGACCGAACGCCACGTCGACGAAGGGGAAGCGCTCGAAGACCTCCTCCTTGAGCGACTGGGCCCAGCAGCCGCCGACGCCGACCACGACCTCAGGCCGCAGGCGCTTGGCCCGCTTGGCGTGCCCGAGGTGGGCGATCAGGCGGTTGTCGGCCGCCTCGCGGATCGAGCACGTGTTGAACAGGAGCAGGTCGGCCTCGTCACGCTCGCCGACTTCGGCGTAGCCGAGCGAATCGAGCATCCCCTTCATCCGCTCCGAGTCGTGCTCGTTCATCTGGCATCCGAAGGTCGTCAGGTGGTACCGCTTCATCCCCGAGAGCGTACCGGCGCGATGGTCGGCGAGCCGCGCCATCCCGGGCCCGCCGGCGGGAGAATGGCGCCCTCATGCGGCAGTTCTCCCCGCCCCACATGGCGGCACTGGCGGTGCTCGTGCTCCTCACCGCGCCGTGGGTGTGGGCGGCGCGCCACCGGCCCGGCCGGTGGACGGTGTGGGGCGAGCGACTGCTCGCGTCGGCGATCTTCGCCGCCTGGGCCGGTGAGTACGTCGCCGACGTGATCCTCGGCGTGTGGTCGACCACGTACACGCTGCCGCTGCAGCTGACCGACGTCATCTCGCTCACCGCGGTGGCCGCTCTGCTCACCCACCGGCGGGGGCTCACCGAGCTCGTGTACTTCTGGGGATTGTCGGCCTCGCTTCAGGCGACGATCACGCCCGATCTCGGCCGGGCCTTCCCGAGCGTCTACTACTTCACGTACTTCGGCTACCACATCGGTGCGGTGACGGCCGGCTGCGTGCTCGTCTTCGGCGCCCGCGCCTACCCGCGCCGCGGGGCGATGTCGCGGGCCTTCGGCGCAACGCTCGCCTGGGCGGCGGTGGCGGCACTCGCGGACGTGATCACCGGCGGCAACTACATGTACCTCGCCGAGAAGCCGGCCCACGGCTCGCTGCTCAGCGTGCTGGGGCCGTGGCCGTGGTACATCGCCGGGGCGGCGGTCATCGCGCTGGCGATGCTCGCCGTGCTCGACGTGATCGCCCGCCTCGCCGCGCGTCGCGACGGGATGATGACCATCCCCACCGGGGCTGATCGAGAGTCGCCGGCCGGTTCCGGCCCGGTGGGACGGCCCCGCTAGACCCACTCGTCGGTGTCGCGTTGGCGCTGGCGCACCTCGGCGAGCGAGGGGAGGCCGAGCAGCTTTCCACCGTGGCAGAGCTGGCACCGTCCACCGCAGTCGATCGGATGACGGGTGGCGAGGTCCTTCGGGGGTGGTACGTCGCGACCGAAGCGGGCACGGTGGTCCCGGAGGTGACGCGCCCGGATTCGGGCTCGCTGGTGGCGACGGTAGGCGCGGGTGCGGCGCATGGCTCGGGCTCCTTGCTCAAAGGCCCCGCCCGCGCCGGAAGTGACGCGGGCTAGGGTGTGAGCCCGCGTGGAGCGAGTCTGCCTGGCGGCTCCGAAGTCGGCACGCCGCTCATCGTGCGTACTCGGTGGCCCGCGACTCCCGGATCACCGTCACCTTGATCTGGCCCGGGTACTCGAGCTCCTTCTCGATCTCGCGGGCGATCTCGTAGGAGAGCAGCGTCGCCGCGTCGTCGTCGATCGCGCCCGGGGCCACCATCACGCGGATCTCGCGGCCAGCCTGCATCGCGTAGACCTTGTCCACGCCGTCGTGGCGGGTGGCGATCTGCTCCAGATCGCGCAGGCGCTTGACGTACTGCTCGAGCGACTCGCCGCGCGCTCCCGGCCGGGCGCCCGAGAGCGCGTCGGCCGCCTGCACGATGACCGCCTCGATCGTCTGGGGCTCGACCTCGTTGTGATGGGCCTCCATCGCGTGGGCCACCGCCTCGGACTCGCCGTACTTGCGCGCCAGGTCACCGCCGACGAGAGCGTGGGGTCCCTCGATCTCGTGGGTGACCGCCTTGCCGATGTCGTGGAGCAGGGCGGCGCGGCGGGCCGTCCTCGGGCTGGCGCCGAGCTCGTTGGCCATCATCGCCGCCAGGTGGGAGACCTCGACCGAGTGCGCGAGCACGTTCTGGCCGTAGCTCGTGCGGAAGCGGAGCTTGCCGAGCAGCTTGACGAGCTCGACATGAACGCCCTGCACGCCGGAGTCGAAGACCCCCTGTTCGCCGAGCTCGACGATGTGCGTCTCCATCTCGGACTTGGCCTGGTAGTACATCTCCTCGATGCGGGCGGGATGGATGCGTCCGTCCTGGAGGAGCTTCTCGAGCGTGAGCCGGGCGATCTCCCGACGGACGCCGTCGAAGCCCGACAGCACCACGGCGCCGGGCGTGTCATCGATGATGAAGTCGACTCCGGTGAGGTTCTCCAGGGCCCGGATGTTGCGCCCCTCCCGTCCGATGATCCGGCCCTTCATGTCATCGGCCGACAGCTGCACGACCGACACCGTCGTCTCGGCGGCATGGCCGGCGGCCATCCGCTGCATGCAGACGGAGAGGATGTTGCGGACCCGGCGCTCGGCCTCGCGCTTGGTCTCCTCCTCGATCTGCCGGATCCGCCGCGCGGCGTCGTGGCGAGCCTGGTCCTCGATCTCCTTGAGCAGCAGCTCCTTGGCCCGGGTGACCGAGATCCCGGCCACGCGCTCGAGCTCCCGGACGAGCTCGCCCCGCTGGAGCTCGAGCTGGCTGCGGTTGCCGTCGAGCTCGCTCTCGCGATCGATCACGGCGCTCTCACGCTGGGCGACCGCGCTCTCGCGCTGGGAGAGCGCCGCGATGCGCTCGGGGTCGGGATCGATGGTCACCGCCGTCACGGTCGTCGCCGCCTTGGGGACGGCGACCGCGGGCACGGACCTCGCCCGCCCACCGAGCTTGGCGTACACGCCAGCTGCAGCCACGAAGCCCACCGCGATCAGCGCTGCGGCTGCGATGATTTCCATGGTCGTTTCCTCTCTGACGACGACGGTCCGGGGACCGCTGCCGTGTCACGTCTTCAGTTGCGTATGGGAAGCGACCGAGCGGCCCGCGCGTCGTGCGCGAACGGACGGTGGAATGTGCGTTGCCGATCCGCTTCAGGTGCGGACGGCTGGATGCTCGCTGCTGCTCACGCTTTCGGTTGGTTCGGGAACCGGACGCCGAGCGCGGATCGGGCATGCTGCCCGGGCCACGCACGGGGGGTCTGGGAGTTGGTCCGTCAACGCTGCTTCCAAGGTCCAAATATCAAAATTTGCTGGTCATTTCGCGGCCGCGTGGGCCGTTCGTTCGCTTGCCACCATCGTAGTACCGGCCGCCTGAGCACGCAAATCCGACGCGCGGATGGCACGGCCGGGGCTACTCCCGCGCGTAGGCGGCGAGCGCCTCGAGCGCGAGCTCACCGTCGTAGCCCTTGCGGATCATCATCCCCAGGGCGCGGTCCCGCGCGCGGCGATCGCCGGGCGGCTGGGGGAATCGGCGCCGCAGAAGCTCCAGCGCCCGGCCGAGCTCATCGTCGGCGTCCTCGCCCGCCAGCGCCTGCTCGGCCAGCTCACGCTCGACGCCGTGCTCGCGCAGCGCCCGGCGGATCCGTTCGCTCCCCCAGCCCTCCAGTGAGCGCTTGTCCTCCGCGAACATCCGCGCGTAGCGGGCGTCGTCGAGATAGCCGAGCTCTGACAGCTCGGCGACGGCCGCCTCGATCGTCGCCTCGGCCACCTCCCGCCCGGCGAGATACGCCCGCAGCTCCGCGACCGTGCGCTCGCGCCGGTTGAGGTAGCTGTAGGCGAGCGCCAGGGCTCGCTCCTCACTCACGGGACCGGCCGCCGGGCTCCCGCGTCGTGACACCGAGTCAGCGGAATCAGGCGGCCTGGTCGGCCACCGGCTCGACCGCGGCGAGCGGTCCCTCCCGTGGCCCGATCGGCTTGACGAGGTCCCGGTCGAGGCCCAGAGCGGCATAGACCTTCAGCTCGATCTCCTTGGCGATGTCCTGGTGCTCGTCGAGAAACGCCTTGGCGTTGCCGCGTCCCTGACCGAGCCGCTCGTCGCCGTAGGAGAAGAACGACCCCGACTTGGTGACGATGTTGTGCTCGATGCCGTAATCGAGCAGGCAGCCGGACGTGGAGATCCCCCGGCCGAACTCGATGTCGAACTCGGCCTGCTTGAACGGCGCCGCCACCTTGTTCTTGACCACCTTGACGCGGACTCGGTTGCCGACCGCCTCGGCGCCGTCCTTGAGCGTTTCGATGCGGCGGATGTCGAGCCGCTGGGATGAGTAGAACTTCAGCGCACGGCCGCCCGGCTGCGTCTCCGGGGAGCCGAACATGACACCGACCTTCTCACGGATCTGGTTGGTGAACACGCACAGCGTCTGGGTGCGGTTGAGATTGCCGGTGATCTTGCGCATCGCCTGGGACATCATCCGCGCCTGCACGCCGACGGTCTGGTCGCCCATCTGCCCCTCGAGCTCCGCTCGCGGCGTGAGCGCGGCCACCGAGTCGACGGCGATCACGTCGACCGCGCCGGAGCGGATGAGCATGTCGACGACCTCCAGCGCCTGCTCGCCGTAGTCCGGCTGGGAGACGAGCAGCTCGTCGATGTCGACACCGATCCTCTCCGCGTACAGCGGGTCCATCGCGTGCTCGGCATCGACGAACGCGCACACGCCGCCGAGCTTCTGGGCCTCGGCCAGGATGTGGTAGACGAGCGTCGTCTTGCCCGAGGACTCGGGACCGAAGATCTCGACGATCCGGCCCCGGGGGACCCCGCCGATACCGGTGGCGAGGTCGAGCGACAGCGCTCCGGTGGGGATCGCGTCGACGGCGACGCGCGCACCGGGATCACCCATCCTCATCACGGTGCCCTTGCCGAACTGCCGCTCGATCTGAGTCAGGGCCCCCTGGAGCGCGGCCTGACGCTTGGCGTCGGACCTACCGTCCTGCATGACGCCGGCCTTCGCGCCGTTCTTCTGCTGCTCGCTCATCTCGCTGGGGCTCCTTGTCTCATGCCTATAGACAGTGGACGGTACGGCGGGGGCCGGACGGAAAATCGATCGCGTCCGGGGCTCGTCGCGGAAGCTAGAGCCGGTCCCGGCAACGGAACAAGACCTGGTTGCAACGATCTGGCGACGAATCGGTGCCAACGCTGCGGCGAGCGGTGACGATTGTGCGACGGGCGCCGGACGGACCGAGGAGCCGGCGGCAGATCACACGCCGACGTCGATGGGCTCGGCGGGCGGCCCGTCGGCGAGCAGCTCGCTCAGCCGTACCGCCAGATCCCGCGGCGTGAGCCTTTCGCCCGTGCCCCGGAGCTCCTCCAGGCTCCACCAGCGCCACTCGGTGAGATCCACCATCTCAGCGTCGGTCAGCCCCGCACCGCTCGGCTCGAAGTGAGCCACGCGCGCGAGGAACCAGCGCTCCCGCTGGTCATACGTGACCCCGCGCCACGTGAAGGCGTGACGTCGCCGCCACACCTCGGGTCCCAGCCGAAGCTCGCGCAGGCCCGTCTCCTCCTCCACCTCGCGCACCGCCGCCGAGCGCACGTCCTCCCCCGGCTCGAGTCCACCGCCGGCGGGGAACCAGAACGGCCCCGCGCCCGGATCGGTGGCCCGTACGAGCAGCAAACGGTCCTCGGCGTCGAGCAGGAGGACGCGCACGGCGTGGCGGACGCGCGGGACGGCATCCGGATCGTGGTCCACGGCGCCCGATGGCCTATCGCAGCTCGCCGGTCAGCAGGCCGAACACGAGCGTGCCCCGGCGCCTGCCGTCGCTCACCATGTGCGAGCGCAGCGTCCCCTCGTGGACGAAGCCGCACCGCTCGGCGACGCGTTGCGAGGCGACATTGTCCGGGTCGATGAATGCCTGCAGGCGCGCCACGTCGAGGCCGTCGAAGGACCACGCGGCGAGCAGCCGGACGGCGCGTGAGGCAATCCCTCGGCCCCGAGCGCCGGGGGCAACCCAGTAATTGATCATCGCGCTGCGGTGCTCCCGTCGCACGTCCCACAGCGTGACGCCTCCGAGCAGCGACTTCCCGGCCGCGTCGATGATGGCGAGCTCCAGCCGGTCCCCTCGCAGGCGCCGCCCTTCGGCCGCGGCCAGCCATACCCGCGCCGCGTCATCGTCCGCCGGGATGGACCCGCGAAAGCGCCTGATCCACGGGTCGCGTCCCGCCGCCGCCAGAGGCCGGGCGTCGACCATCGACCACCCGCGCAGGGCCACCGTGCCGTCGCCCAGCGGACGGTCAGGCAGCGGCAGCGGATGAGACGGCGAGATGCCCACGTCGATGATGCCGGCCGTCGCGCCCTGTCTGACCGGAGCGGCGAACGCGGTCCCGTGGGTCAAACGCACGCCGCGGACGAGAGTTGCGCATCCCCGGCAGCGCCGCCCCGAACATCGCCGTCGAGGCCCGCGTCAGGGCGCTCGGTAGGTTGTGCGCGGCACATGGAGCCAGGGGATCCCATTCGCGTCGAGCTCGCGCGGCGCATCGTCACGTGCGCGCACCTCACGGGCGAGTTCACCCTGCGCTCGGGCGCCGTGAGCGACGAGTACTTCGACAAGTACCGGTTCGAAGCGGACCCGGGGCTGCTGCGGGAAGCCGCCGAGGCGCTCGCCGCCCTGCTGCCGGCGGGCATCGATGCGGTGGCGGGCCTCGAGCTCGGCGGCATCCCGCTCGTGACGATGGTCTCCCAGCTCACGGGCCTACCGGCGCGGTTCGTGCGCAAGCGCCCGAAGAGCTACGGCACGCGCCGCTTCGCCGAGGGGGGAGAGATCTCCGGCTGGCGGCTGGCGGTGATCGAGGATGTCGTCAGCACCGCCGGGGCGCTGATCGCTTCGTGCCGCGCGTTGCGGGCGGAGGGCGCGACCATCGCCGCGGTCCTGTGCGTCATCGACCGCGAGTCGGGCGGCGCCGAGAACCTCGCCCGGGAGGGCCTCGAGCTGCAATCGGCGTTCACGCTCGGCGAGCTCCGCAGCGCGGGCGGCGCCTGATCGGCCCGAAGTTGCCTGACGACCTTCCCCGGCGCCGGCATCCGTCAGAATCGCCTCCAGGATGACGGGCACGCATACGGAGGCACCCACTGCGTCAGATGGCCGGGCGAGCGCCGCCCCGGAGCCGGTGATCCGCACCGTCGAGCTCACCAAGATGTACCCCGGAACCGACTTCAGGGCCGTCGACTGTCTCGACCTCATCGTCGAGCGCGGCGAGATCTTCGGCCTGCTGGGGCCCAACGGTGCCGGCAAGACGACCACGGCGGGGATGCTCACGACGCGGGTCATCCCCACCTCCGGCGAGGCGTTCGTCGGTCCCGTCGACGTCGTCGCCCGTCCCGCGCTCGCCAAGCAGCTGATCGGCGTCGTCTCGCAGCAGAACACGCTCGATCGTCAGCTCACGGTGCACGAGAACCTCTACTTCCACGGGCGCCTGTTCGGGATCCCGGCTTCCGAGTCACGGCGGCGCGCCGACCGTCTGCTCGAGCAGTTCCAGCTCTCCAAGTGGGCGAACGCGTCGGTGTTCGCACTGTCCGGCGGGATGGCGCAGCGACTGATGGTGGCCCGGGCGATCCTCCACCGCCCCGCCGTGCTGTTCCTCGACGAGCCGACGACCGGTCTGGACCCACAGAGCCGGCTGGCCCTGTGGGAGATCCTCCGGGAGCTCCACGACGCCGGACAGACGATCGTGCTGATGACGCACTACATGGAGGAGGCCGACCAGCTGTGCGGCCGGGTGGCGATCATGGATCACGGCAAGATCCTCGCGCTCGACACCCCGGCCGGGCTGAAGCGCATGATCGACGCCGACACGATCGTCACCGTCAAGGCGAACGGGAGCGCTCTCGCCCGGCTCGGCGAGGAGATCGACGGCGTCACCGGCAAACGTGAGATCGAGGGCGGCGTTGAGCTCCAGATCAAGGGGACCGACCGGGTGATCCCGCGGGTCGTGAGCGCCGCCGAGCGTCTCCAGCTCGACGTCGTCGATCTCTCGGTGGCCGAGCCGACGCTCGAGACGGTGTTCATCACCATGACCGGCAAGGCACTGCGCGAATGAGCAGCGCCGCCGCACCCGCGCCGGCGGCCGAGGCCGTCCCGCCCCGCATCTCGCTCGAGCCCACGCGCAGCACCGCAGCGGCGAGTCGTGCGGCACTGGCGGCGCTCATCCTGCGCGACCTCGTCGTGCTGCGCAAGCACCTCGGTGAGTTCGTCGTGCGCACGCTGATCCAGCCGTTCCTGCTCGTGTTCGTGTTCCTCTACGTGTTCCCCCGGATCGGCCAGGGGGTCGGCGGCGGGCACGGGCGGGCGGCGGAATCGGGATTCGCGACCGTGCTCGTGCCCGGTGTCGTCGGGATCTCGATCATGTTCCAGGGAATCCAAGCCGTGGCGCTGCAGATGGCCACCGAGTTCGGCTACACGCGGGAGATCGAGGACCGCGTCCAGGCGCCCTGCCCGATCTGGCTGGTGGCGATGGCCAAGGTTCTCTCCGGCGCCGTGCAGGGGCTGCTGGCGGCGGTCATCGTGTTCCCCATCGCCGCGGTCGTGCACGCGTCGGGCGTCGAGGCGCACCTGAGCGTCCACTGGGCCGTCGTGCTCACCCTGATCCCGCTCGCCTGCGTGGCGATGACGTCGCTCGGGCTGCTACTGGGGACGACCTTCGAGCCGCGCAACATCGGGCTGATGTTCGGCTTCGTCGTGCTGCCGCTGACGTTCCTCGGCGGCACGTACTACCAGTGGACGAAGCTCTCGCCGGTCCAGGTCGGCGGCATCCACTGGCTGAAGATCATCGTGCTGGTCAACCCGCTGATCTACGTCAACGAGGGGATGCGCGCCGGGCTCACCCACGCCTCGCACATGCCGCTGTACGTGATCTACCCCGTGCTGATCGGCTTCTGCGCCGTGTTCCTCACCCTGGGGCTGAGGAACTTCCGCCGCCGCGTGCAGATCTGACGGCGACGAACCAGCGCCCGTCGAACAGCACCTCGCCCCCGCCGAGCTCCTCGGCGAGGCCGGCGCCGGTGAGGTAGCGCTTGTAGACGCGGTGGCGGGAGCCGTCGTTCAACACGCGCTCCTGCCAATGCTGCACCGTCTCGCTTCCCGGGGCGCGCGCCGTGTCGACGACGACGAGCTCGTTCGCCACCCGGCGCGCCTCGGCAAGGAATCGGCTGTGCTCCTCGCCCGCGAGGTGGCCGAGGAAGTGACCGGTGAAGACGCGCTGGAAGGCTCCGTCGGCGAATGGCAGCGACAGCGCGTCGGCGACGAGCGCCAGCCCCTCCGGCAGCCGCGCCTGGGCGATCTCCACCATCCTCGGGCTCTGGTCGATGCCGACGACGAAGCCGCGCAGGTGACGCGTCAGGAACCCCGTCCCACAGGCCACGTCGAGCGTGCGCGCCGGCGGCAGCGTGGCGACGAGCTCCACGATGCGCTCGACCTCCTCCCCCCATCCCGGCCGGTCGCGGGAGGCGAAACCGCCCTCGTCGCGGTACCACTCGTCGTACTCCGCCGCGCGCGCGTCGTAGTAGGCGGCGGTTCCGGGATCGGTGGCGAAGCGAGGCTCGGCGGCGATGTCTCAGTGTGGCAAAGCCGAACAGCGAACTCTGGGCCTGAACCCCGGTCAGGCGCTCGTCACGAGGCGCCGCGCGCGCCAGGGTGCGTCGGACCAGCGCTCGCAGGCGACCGCGACGGCGGCGGAGGACACGAGCACCGACGGCCAGGCCCCGATCAGCAGCCCGAGGCCGTGGGAGACGACGAAGGCGCCGAGACCGACGGCGGTGAGCTTCCACATCGTCCGGGTCCCCGAGCGCCGGTGCCACAGGGCCATGCAGCCGAGGCCGAACGCGCCCATCACCGCGCCCCCGAGCGGGCGCGAGCCGCTCCCCACGGCCACGCCGAAGCCGAGGATCAGGCCGGCGGCGGCGAGGGGCGCCGTGGGAACGCGTTCGAGTGACGAGGGCACGGCTCGATTATGCAGGGCGGTGAACCTCCGCGATGAGCCCTCCGGTCGTCACGGAACGGGCGCTCAGCGACGGCCGTGCGCGGTGCAGCCGTCGGCGTAGAACGAGTGGCCGTGGAGCCCCGGCCCGGGGATCTTCGGCTTGGCGCCGTGGTAGGCGGTGTCGAACCACTGCGTGAAGAACTGCGACAGGCGCGTCCGGCAGATCGCGCTGTGGTTGGGCAGTCGCGCCGCGAAGGCCGCCTCGACCTGAGGCTCGGTGATCGCCGAGCCCGCGTACCGGTGCTGGATCGAGCGCAGCGCCGCGTCGAAGCCCCGGGGACCGAGGATCTGGCGCAGCGCGATGAGGGCGGCCTGGGGCCGCTCGTAGACGGCGTAAAGGTCGAGGTAGGTCGCGGGCGAGCGGCGCGACGGCGCGAGCTGCCAGAGTCCTGGGCCGCTGTCATACAGCGCGTCGAACTGATCCACGAGGTGATGCTCGAACGCCGCGTGACCGGCCGGCGTGTTCACCCCGCCTGCCTTCTGCGCGGCTTGGCGGATCGCTGTGGTGTTGAGGCCGCCAGGCACCCACGGGAAGACGCTCATCGATTCCATCTCCTCGTCGCTGCTGCTGACTCCCGGGGGGCCGGTCACGCTCCCGTCGGAGGCGAACGGAAACGGCCCGGTGAACCGCTCCTCGAAGCGGGTGATCTCGGGCTGCTGGGCGATGATGCTGGCGTCCTTGGCCCGCAACCGGGCGGGGATGTGGCGGTCCTGAAACTCGTAGTAGCGCCTGCCGTCGACGGTGTGGACCCTCGACGTGTAGTCCCCGACGATCGTCAGCGCCAGGTAGCTGGCGATTGGCATCGGCGCGTGCCACACGGTCGTCGCAGAGCCGTCGGGGAACTGCGCGTCGGGCGGGTTGTCGGTGACGCTGACGCGCTCGCCGTTGGCGATCGCCGTCCTGCCGCGCTCGGTGGTGATGGAGAAGTCGTAGGTCGGCTTCGCGCTCGGGTAGTCGTTGAGCGGCATCGAGTCCTCAGTGCCGACCGGCTCGGTCGCCATCCAGTTGCCGTCGCCTGCCCGAAACCAGCCCTCCTCGCTCCCGTCGCCGTCGTGGTGCACGCCTGGCGTGCCGGTGTCGTTGACGGTGATCGTGAACAGGTGCCCGTCGGGAATCGGCGCCGGTGGGGTGATCACGAGCTTGTCGGCCGGGCACTGGCTCCCATCCTGCGAGTCGACGTAAGAGATGCCCTCGTTGAGCAGCTGCTTGGGATTGCTCACCGTGAACCTGGGCTGGTGGGGCAGCTCCGGCGAGCACGCGGGCGGCAGCGGGTCCTTGTCCGGGCCTCCGACGGGGTTGTGCTGAGAGACCTCGTGGGCGCGGGGATCGGGATCGTCGGGGCCTCTGGGATCGCCCGGGTAGGTCGGCTGAGCGAAGCGAAACGAGGCCGGAGCGCCGTCGATGCTCACCGACTGGACCTGCATGTCGGGACTGCCCTTCGGGTGCCCCGGCTCGAACCGCTCGAAATCGAGGCTCAGGCTCGACAGGCACTGGGTCGCGCGGTCGGTGAGCTCGACGAGGTTGCCCGGCAGGAAGCGGTCGGTCGCCGCGTCGTACACCGTGTGGGTGGCGGTGTGCACGCTCGTGTAGCCGCCGTTTCCGACCTCGGGGTACAGCACGTCACCCGGGGCGGAGAGAGTCCGGGCGCCGGCCGAGCACCGAGCACTTGCCCTCGCACCGGCCTCATTGCTCGAGGCGCTGCCAGAGCCCACGGAGCTCCACGCGCCACACGCGGCGATCGTGACCGACGCCACCAGCGCGATCAGGACGACGGCTGCCGAGCGCTGCAGAGTGAGGTTCATGGCGGCAACCCTGGGCTGCGACCGGTTACAGCCCAGGAACACCGTTCGTGACCGATCCGGAACCGTTCTTCACGAGCCCGGCGCTGTCGGACGTCGGCCGCTCGTGTGAGCTCAGAACCGCACTTCGAGCTGGAGGCCGCCGCCGTCCACGGGACGGGCCCCCACGGCCGCGCCGTGAACATCGGCGATCGCCCGGACGATCGACAAGCCCAGACCGAGCCCGGTGGCCGTCGCGGTCCGCTCGCCGTCCACGCGGCGGAATGGCTCGAAGATCTCGGCCGTCATCGCCTCGGGAACCTCCGGTCCGCTGTTGGAGACGCGCAGCCAGCTGCCCATCCCCTCGTTGCCGGTCTCGACGGTGATCCAGGCGTCCTCTGCGCGGTTGTGGATGATCGCGTTGTCGATCAGATTGGCGACGAGCCGTTCGAGCAGCGCCGGGTCGCCGGTGAGGGGCGCGGGATGAAGGTCGGTGGCGAGGGTGAGGCCGTCGAGCCGCTGCTCGCGGAGCGCGATCGCGTCCTGCGCCAGGTCGGCGAGGTTGACCAGGCCCGCGACGTCGGTGCCGCCCTGGCTGCGTGCGAGCGCGAGCAGCGCTTCGATCATCCGGTGCTGCTGCTCTGTGGACGCGAGCACGCGCTCACAGGTATGACGCAGCTCCTTGGCGTCGGCGTCGGGGTCGGCGAGCGCGGTCTCCAGCAGGGCCCGCTCGAGCGTCACCGGGGTGCGCAGTTCATGCGAGGCGTTGGCGACAAACCGCTTCTGCGCCTGGAACGCTCGATCGAGCCGCGCCAGAACGCCGTCGAACGTGTGGGCGAGCTCTCCGAGTTCGTCCTCCCGCGTGTCGCCCGAGAGCCGCTCGTGGAGATTCTCCTCGGTGATCTTCCTGGCGCGCGAGGACATCGCCAGGAGCGGTCGCAGCCCCCGGCCGGCCACCAGCCATCCAAGCAGGATCGAGAGCACTGCCATCACGCCGAGGGAGACGCCGGACCAGGTCAGCAGCGCCCTGAGCGTGCTGCTGCGCTGGGACTTCAGCGCGCCGTTGGCGGTGTCGACGACGGCGCTCACCTGTTGCTGCGAATAGGCCTTCGGCGTGCTGTTCGGCCGCTTGCCCGGCGCGGCCTTGCGCGGGGCCCCGGGCGATTCAGCCGTCTGCGACGGGACCCACGTGGTGATCTCCGTGCCGCCCACGAAGATGTGTTCGAGCGTCAGCATCTGGCGCTTCCCCGCCACAACGGCTGGCGGGTATGCGGGCGACTCGGTCTGGGTCCCGTGCACGCGCAGGCGCCGTGTCTGGCCGCTGGTCTCATGAGCGACGAGCCCGTAGGTGACGGCGAGCACGGCGGCAGCGGCGAGGAGGAAGCAGGCGCCGTAGAGCAGCGTCAGTCGCAGCCGAAGGCTGAGGTGCCGCGGAAACACGGACAGGCCGCGCCGCCCGCGGCCCGCGTCAGATCCGGTAGCCGCCACCGCGCACCGTGTCGATCAGGGGTGGGTCGCCGAGCTTGCGGCGCAGGCGACTGATGGTCACCTTGACCACGTTGCTGAAGGGGTCGGCCGTCTCGTCCCAGGCGCGGGCGAGGATCTCCTCGGCCGAGAGCGCCGTCCCACCTGCGCTCATCAGCAACTCGAGGACCGTGAACTCCTTGGCGCTCAAGTCGAGACGCTGCCCGTCGCGGGTCACGACCCGGCTGCCCGGATCGAGCCGCACGCCACCAGCCTCGAGCACCGGCGCCAACGCGGGTTGCGAGCGCCGTGACAACGCTCGCACGCGGGCGACGAGCTCCGCGAACGCGAACGGCTTGGTGAGGTAGTCGTCGGCGCCGATGCTGAGGCCGTCGACCCGGTCCTGAACCTCACCGGATGCGGTGAGCATCAGGATCCGCGGCCGCGCGCCCGCATCGATGATGCGCCCCGTGACCTCGTCGCCGTGGAGCTTGGGCAGGTCGCGGTCGAGCACCACTACGTCGTAATCGTAGACCTGCACGTTGTACAGCCCCTGCGCCCCGTCGTTGGTGACGTCGACCACCATGCCCTCGCGCCGGAGCCCGTGGGCGATCGTCTCGGCGAGCTCGGCATGGTCCTCGACTACGAGGACGCGCATGGTCGCGGCGCAGTGTGGCTCACACGGCAAGGATGATCGAGAGACGGTTACGCAGCGGTTACGGGGTTCGTTCCCCGGTTGCAACCGGGCGCGGCGTACAACTGCGCCATGCGACGACTTCCCAACTCCTGGCGGCCGGCGACGGCCCTCCTGGTCACGCTGGTGGCCTCGGTCGCGCTCGCCGCCTGCGGCGGTTCGACCCCATCCCGCTCCAGCGCCGACTCAATCGCCAAGGCTGGGCTGGAGTTCGCGGCGTGCGTGCGGGCCCACGGCGTCCCGGACTTCCCTGACCCCAACGCAAGCAGTGACGGCACCCAGACCAGCGGCGGGCAGACCGACGCCACACCGGCCCCGACCCTGACGGAGTCCGCGCAGGTGGTGCAGAAGGCGGAGGACGAGTGCCAGAAGTACGCCGAGGCTGCGCAGGGACCGGCCGTTTCCAGTGGGCAACTGGCGAAGCTCAAGGCCGGCGCGCTCGCCTATGCCAAGTGCGTGCGCGCCCACGGCGTGCCCAACTTCCCGGACCCGACGGTCGACACCGGCCCCGGCGGCCACGGTGCCGGGATCACGCCTCCGTTCGGGACGGGAGCCCGGGCGCGCGAGGAAGCGCAGTCTCCGGTGCTCCAGACGGCCATCAAGACGTGCTCGCCGCTGGTGGACCGGGTCACGCCAGGTCTGTCAGGCGCGAAGGGCTGATCGGCCGCCGGCGCCGCCCGGACGATGTGGACCCCCGTTGGAGATATCGGACTTTCCCGGCAGAGAACGAGCGCGGGCCCCTGGGAGGTGGCTCAGGCGCGAAGCGTCGCGCGGGCCAGGGGTTCGTACACCGACCCCGGGCGCGAGCGAAACAGGACCACCTCCCGAGCGACGAAGGCGCCGGCCGGGTGCGCGATCGCGTCGGGCAGCGGCAGCGCCCGCGCCCCTCGCCGGACCCGGGCGAGCGTGACATGGGGCAGGAACGGACGCGCCTCGCGCGCGTACACGCCGAGCGCGACGAGGGAGTCGGCGAGCGAGGCCTGGAGCCCGGCGAGCGTCTCCCCCGCCTCGGCGAGGCGGACGGCCACCACCCGCGGACGGCGCGGCGGCAGAAGCAGTGGGGCGTCGACGGCGAGCTGCGGCGCCGGACCGCAGACGGCGCGGACGACGCCGGCGATCGCCTCCTCCTCCCCGTCGCGGCGCTCGCCCAGGAAGCACAGCGTCACGTGCAGCGAGTCGGCCCGCATCGCCCGCAGCGCGCGATCACGCGCGGCCAGTGCCGCACCGGACGCGGCCAGCGCCGCGCGCACCTCCTCCGGGAGCTCGAGCGCGACGAACAGCCGCACCGGCCACGCCTACGCCGAGGCGGTCCGGCCCGGCAGCGGCAGCTCGCCGCTCTCGCCGCGCAGCAGGCGCCGCAGCAGGTGAAGGGCCACCGTCGTCGAGCGGTCGCGGACGTCGCCGCGGGAGCCGGGCAGCCGGGTGGTCCGGGTGATCCGGCCGCCGTCGCGCGCCGCCACCGAGAAGCACACGGTGCCCACCGGCTTCTCCTCGCTGCCTCCTTCAGGCCCGGCGATCCCCGTGATCCCGATCCCGAACGCGGCGTCGAAGCGCTCGACGGCGCCCTCGGCGAGGGCTTCGGCCACCTGAGGTGAGACCGCGCCGTCACGCTCGATCAGCGCGGGATCGACGCCGGCCAGCGCCGACTTGACGGCGTTGGAGTAGACGACGGCGCCGCCCGCGAAGTACGCGGAGGACCCCGGGCGCTCGGTGAGGCGGGCCGCCATCAGGCCGCCCGTGCACGACTCGGCCACGGCGACCTTACGCTCGCCCAGCAGCTCGGTCACCTGCTCGTCGATCGTCGAGCCGTCGAGCGAGAAGAGCGAGTCGCGATGGCGCTCGGCGATGAAGGCCACGAGCCGGTCGTAGGCATCCTGCGCCGGCGGCTCGTAGCGCGTCGAGACCTCGATCTCGCTGCGCCGCAGGCAGGTGGTGATCTCCAGCGGCGAGAGGTCAAGCCCGTCGGCGGCGGCGGCCCGGAGCGTGGAGGCGATCTCCGACTCCGGGATCCCGAACAGGCGGATGATCCGGTTGAGGTACGTCGTCGCGCCGGCGATCGCGGTGCGGAATGCATCGGTGGCCACGGCCGCCCGCCACATCGGCTGGAGCTCGCGCGGCGGTCCCGGGAGCACCACGACGGTGGGCCCTTCACCGCCCGCCGGCGGCACGACCAGGCCCGGCGCCGTTCCGACCGGCTCGAGCACGGTGGCGCCCTGCGGAACGACGGCCTGCTTGCGATTGGACTCCCGGAGCGCGTCGGCGTCGAGGTTCGGCCAGCGCCTCAGCATCGGGCGCAGGATCTCGGCGATGCGCCCCTCCAGCTCGGGGTCGAGCACCATCTCCCGGCCCGCGAAGCGCCCAACGATCTCCGCCGTCAGGTCGTCGGCGGTGGGACCGAGGCCGCCGCTGGTCACGATCACGGCCAGGTTCTCCTCCGCCATGAAGCGCAGCGCCGCCGAGAGATCCTCGGGCCGGTCGCCGACGATCTGAATCGTCGCGGCGTCGACGCCGAGCTCGCGGAGCCGCTCCGAGAGCCACGGGCCGTTGCGGTCGGAGATGATCCCGGTGAGGACCTCGGTGCCGGTGACGAGGATCCCGGCTCGGACCGGCGCGCTGCGTGACGCGCTCATGTGCAGGTCGGCTGCTGTGCGGGAGCGAGCGGCTTCTGGCCCTGGGGCGTGAGCTCGAGACCGATCGCGGTCGAGGAGGCGGGGATCGTCTGGACGTGGCCGTTGACCTTCATCGTCACGGCATTGTTGCCGAGCGTGATCAGCAGCTTCGCGGCGCTGAGCACGGGCACGGTCTGGCCGGGCTCGTAGGTGATGCCGGGAATGAGGACCTTCCCGGTGCTGTTGGCGGCGCAGATGTAGACCGCGGCGGTCGGCGTGATCTGGACCTTCACCGTCGTCGGGCGGTGGACGACCCGCTTGTGCTTCGCCGGGGCGGCAGGATGGTGGGTGGCAGTGTGGCGAGCACCGTGACCCTTCAGCCCGGTCACCGGCGCGGGTCCCTTGTCCCCGTTGTTCTGACCGACGATGGCGAGCAGCACGACGACGATCACGAGCACGACGACGACGATCAGCCAGGGCGGCGGCCGCAGACCGCGCGTGCGCCGCTCGCGCTCGCGCTCGCGGCCGAGGGGTGCGATCGGCCGCAGCTCGCCCTCTCCGGGGCGCTCGTAGCGGCGCTTGTACTCGTCGATCAGCATGCGGCTGTCGAGCCCGAGGTAGTCGCCGTAGGTGCGCAGGAAGCTCTTGACGTAGACCGGTCCGGGCAGCAGGTCCCATTCCTCGTTCTCGATCGCGCGCAGGTACTTGGCGCGGATCTTCGTCCGTGACTCCACCTCGCCGATATCGATCCGCGCGCGCATCCGCGCCTCGCGAAGCGTCTGACCGATTTCCGCCATGCCGAGGGGAAGGCTATCGCCCGTCGGCCGGCCTCCCGGACCGAACCCGGTGACTCAGCCGAGGTCCGGCTCGTCGGGCGCGGCGAGTGGTCCGGGCACCTCGGGCGGCGCCTTCTCGGCGCCTTCGGAGAGGTGACCGAGGATCCGCGGCACGTCGGCCTCGCCGATGAGGACCTGCCGGGGCTTCGACCCCTCGTAGCCGGAGATGATCGAGCGCCGCTCGAGCATGTCGATCAGACGCCCGGCTCGCGTGTAGCCGAGACGCAGGCGGCGCTGGAGCATCGACGTCGACGCCGTCCCCATCTGGGCCACGAGGGCGATCGCCTCCTCCAGCAGGGGATCCTCGTCGGGATGGAATTCGGTGTCCTCGCTCCCGGCGCCGTCCTCGGCCTCGTCGACGACCTCCTGGAGCAGCTCCTCCCGGAACTCCGGCTCGCCCTGTCGCCGCCAGGCGTCGGTGAGCTCGGCGATCTGATCCTCGTCCACATAGGCGCCCTGGATCCGCTGCAAGCGGCTCGATCCGACGGGCGAGAAGAGCATGTCGCCCTGACCGAGCAGGGACTCGGCGCCGTTCTGGTCGAGGATCACGCGCGAGTCCGTCTGAGAGGAGACGGCGAAGGCGATTCGCGAGGGGACATTGGCCTTGATCATCCCCGTGATCACGTCGACCCGCGGGGACTGGGTGGCGAGCACGAGGTGGATGCCGACGGCGCGCGCCTTCTGGGCGAGGCGGATGATCGAGTCCTCCACGTCGGCGGGCGCCACCATCATCAGGTCGGCGAGCTCGTCGATCACGCACAGGATGTACGGCAGCGGCGGCTCGCCGTGGCGTTCGCGATAGCGATTGAGCTCGGGCAGGCTGCGCGTCCGCGCGAGCGACATGATCCCGTAGCGCTGCTCCATCTCCTTGACGAGGTTCTGGAGCGCATTGGCCGCCATCCGGGGGCTCGTGATCACCGGCGTGAGCAGATGCGGGATCGACTCGTAGTGGTTGAGCTCGACCTGCTTGGGATCGACGAGCACCAGCCGCGCCTCGTGCGGCGTCGCCCGCAGCAGCACGCTCGAGAGCATCGCGTTGACGCACGCGGACTTCCCGGCGCCGGTCGTGCCGGCGACGAGCAGGTGCGGCATCTTGGCGAGGTCGGCACCGATCGCCCGTCCGCCGATGTCCTTGCCGAGCCACACGGTGAGCGGCGACCAATCCTCCGGCGGGTCCTGGAAGACGTCGCCGAGGTGGACGATCCGCCGCCGGGCGTTGGGCACCTCGATCCCGACCGCGGTCTTGCCCGGGATCGGGGCGAGGATGCGCACGTCGGTGGCGGCGAGCGCGTAGGCGATGTCGTCCTTCAGGTTGGCGACCTTGGAGACCTTCGTCCCGGGCGCCAGCCGGAGCTCGTAGCGGGTGATGTGCGGCCCGGTGACGCGGCCGATGACCTTGGCCTCGATCCCGAAGTGGCCGAGCGTCTCGACGAGGGTGCGGGCGACCTCCTCCTGGCCCGCCGTGTCGGGCTTGGCCGCATCACCGGTCGAGCGGGTCAGGAAGCGTGAGTTCGGCACGCGCCAGACGAAGTCGGGGTCGTCGGTGATCGAGGTGCGGTAGCGCCCCTGCGGGGTGAGTCCGTCCGGCCCGACGGGTGCGGGGGGACCGAACCCGTCCTCGGCGGACCCGGCCTCCGTCTCGGCGGCGGGGTCCGCCGTGGCCGCGCCCGCCTCCTCCGCCGCGGCGGCGTCGGGGGATACCGGATCCTCAGCACCGGAATCCTCGTCCTCGGGGGCGAAGATCGGCGGCGCCTCGACGTGGGTGGCGCGGATCACCAGCTCGGCCGTCTCCGGCTCGGGGATCGTGAACGGGTCCTCGAGCGCGGCGCGACCGGCGGCGGTGGCCGGTCCGATCTCCCCGTCGCGCTCGGATTCCACGCCGGCTTCGCGGCCGCGCAGCCGGCGAGCGGGGGCGGCGGTGGCGTACATCTCGCCCGTGCGGCGGATCACCTCACCTGTGCGCCGGACGTGCGCGCCGGCCAGCCGGATCGCCGAGGCGAGCGTGGCGCCGGACAGGAGGATGGCCGCCACCACGAGCAGGAACACGGCGAGGATGTCGGCACCGGCGGTGGAGAGCAGATGCGAGGAGATCCAGTACTCGGCGGCGCCCACCACTCCCCCGCGGGCCTCGATGGCGTGGGCTGAGAACGTCGCCGCGGCGGATGCCCGGCCTGGGCCGAGGCCGAGCGTGCCCGCGGCAAGCGCGAGCGTGAGCGCGGCGACGAGGCACACGGCCCCGGTGCGCAGCGGCCGGGCCGTCGGACCGAGCCGGAGCTCGCGCGCCAGCACGAGGGCACCGGTGAGGAGCAACCCGATCGGGATCCCGTAGCCGACCCGGCCGAGCAGCAGCTTCGTCCCCTGCACGCAGCCGTTGCCGAGCGTTCCGCCCGCCCAGTGCAGGTACTCGACCCCGCCCAGGAACACGCCCACGGCGACGAGCGCGAGCCCGATGATGTCGAGCTGGTGGGGCTCGAGCACGAGCGCGAGCGACAGCGACGGGCGCGCGGCGAGTGCGGAGCGGCGGGCCCGCGCCGGCGGTGCCTTCTTGGTCGTCCTCTTGCGGGTGCGGGCGGCAGCCATCTCCGAGCGGAGGACTTCGACGCCGGGCGGCCTGCTCCTTTACCCGGGGCGGGCCGAGCGAGGGGATCAGACGCGCCGCCCCCGACGCATTCGCCATGAAATCTCAACGGAATCGTCGCGCTTTGACCCATACCATCCCGCGCGATGTCCGAGTTCGCACGTCCCCCCCGCGTGCTCGTCGTCGAGGACGACGACGCCATCGCCCAGGTCCTCCAGCGCTCGCTGCGCCTGGAGGGCTACGACGTGCGCATCGCCACCGACGGGATCAGCGCCCTCGATGTCGCCCATGCCTTCCTCCCCGACCTCGTCATCCTCGACCTCGGCCTGCCGAAGCTCGACGGCGTCGAGGTGGCGAGGACGCTGCGGCAGACCGACGATGTCCCGATCCTGATGCTCACGGCGCGCGACGCCGTCGAATCGCGCGTGGAGGGACTCGACTCCGGAGCCGACGACTATCTCGTCAAGCCGTTCGAGCGCCAGGAGCTGCTGGCCCGGTTGCGGGCGCTGCTGCGCCGGCGGCCCCCCCGCGGCCAGGCCGCTCTCGCCGTTGGCGACCTGAAGCTCAACCCCGACACCCACGAGGTGATCCGGGGCGAGCGGCGCATCGAGCTCACCCAACGCGAGTTCGAGCTGCTCGAATATCTCATGCGCAACGAGCGGATCGTCGTCTCCCGCCAGCGGCTGCTCGACGAGGTGTGGGGTTATGACCCCTTCAGCATGACCAATACCATCGAGGTATTCGTCTCCAATCTGCGGAGGAAGCTTGAAGCCGAAGGGGAGCCGCGGCTCCTACATACGATCCGCGGCGCGGGGTACGTTCTCCGCGTATAGGTCGATCCCGATCCGCTGGCGCCTCGCCGGCGGCTCGGCCGCGCTCACCTTCGTCATCCTCGCCGCGTTTGCGGGGCTCGTCGGGGTCCTCACCACTCGACAGGTCAACGGCGAGTTCCGCAATCAGGTCGGCACCGACGCCGGTCTGCTGCTGCACAAGCTCGGCACGCTTCGCTTCAACCCGCACACCGGCGAGCTTGACTGCAATCGCAACGTGGGGCTGCGGGACTTCGCCAGTTTCGAGAGCGCCCAGATCCGCATCATCGACATCGCCGGCGGGTTTGCCATCTGCACCCAGGATCAGGTGCTCAAGTTCAGGAAGGGAACGAAGCCCGCGCAGGTCTCGCCGAACTTCCCGGTGCCCGCGCACACCGGCACCTTCAACGAGCTCGGCTACCTCGTCGACGTGCGCAACGTCGCCGTGAAGCCCGCCGGCAGCGGACGCTTCGTCGTCCTCTACGCCCGCCCCTACTCCGAGGTGCAGCACACGATCGCCCGCGTGCGCGTGTTCCTTCTGTTCGGCGTGCTCGGCGGCACGATCCTCGCCCTGCTGGCCGGCCTCGCCAACGCCGCCCGGGCGATGCGTCCGATCTCCGAGCTGAGCGACGCCGCGCGGGAGATCGAGCGCACGCGCGACCCGTCGCTGCGGATCCCCCATCCCGAGGCCGACGACGAGGTCGCCGAGCTGGCGCGGACGCTGGAGGGGATGCTCGCGGCGCTCGACGCCGCCCGGGGCGAGACCGAGTCGATGCTCGAGCGCCAGCGCGAGTTCGTCGCCGACGCATCCCACGAGCTGCGCACGCCGCTGACCAGCGTGCTCGCCAACCTCGAGCTGCTCGCCGACGAGCTGGAGGGCGAGCAGTCCGAGTCGGCCAAGGCGGCGCTGCGCTCGACCCGGCGGATGCGGCGGCTCGTCGGCGACCTGCTGCTGCTCGCCCGCGCCGACGCCCAGCGCGAGCAACGCCCGCGTGAGACCGACCTCGCCGCGGTGCTCGTCGAGGCGAGCGCGGAGCTCGGACCGATGGCCGACGACCACCAGGTGGTCATCGACGCCCATCAGGCGATCGTCGACGGCACGCGCGACGACCTGCACCGGCTCACCCTCAACCTGCTCGAGAACGCGGTCCGCCACACGCCCCCGGGCACCGAGGTCCACGCCCGCACCGAGACCCGCGACGGGCATGCCGTGCTCGTCGTCGAGGATGACGGCCCGGGCGTCCCGCCCGAGCTCGGCCGCCGGGTGTTCGAACGGTTCGTCCGGGGGGCCGGCGACGGTGGCCGGGGTTCCGGCCTCGGGCTGGCGATCGTGCGTGCGGTCGCCGAGACCCACCTCGGCACCGTGCGGCTGGAGACCCCGGAGCGCGGCGGGACCCGGTTCGTGATCGAGATCCCCGCGGCGGGGGCGGGCGACGCCCACCCGCAGGCGACGGAGCTTCAGACCTCGACGACGACCGGCAGCACCATCGGGCGGCGCCGCAACCGGTCATAGACGAACGCGGCGAGATCGTCGTGGAGCTCCTGCTGGAGCATGTCGATCTGGCGGACGCCGTCGGAGGCGGAGGCGGCGAGCGAGCGTTCCACCTCGTCGCGGATCTCGCGGACGAGGCCGTCGGCCTGCTCCAGGAACGGCACGCCGCGGAAGATCACCTCTGTGGGCGCGACGGACGTCCCGTCCTGCTCGGAGACCGTGGCCACCACGATGAAGATCCCGTCCGCCGAGAGCATTCGCCGGTCGCGCAGCGCCACGTCGGCCGGATCGCCGATGTCGACGCCGTCGACGAAGATCATCCCGGACTGCTCGTGCTCGCCGAACCGCGCCCCGCGGGAGTCGATCTCGAGCGGGAGCCCGTTCTCGCCCTTGAACACGCTCTCGGGATCGATCCCCACGGCATCGGCCAGCTGGGCGTGGAGGTGGATGCGCTTGTGGTCGCCGTGGACCGGCAGCACGTAGCGCGGCTTGACCAGGTTGAGCATCAGCTTGAGCTCCTCGGCGTAGCCGTGGCCGGAGGCGTGAATCGGCGCATCGCGCGTGGTGATGACGTCGCAGCCGATGTGGTAGAGCCGGTCGATCGTCTCGTTCACGGCGCGCTCGTTGCCGGGGATCGGCGTGGCCGAGAACACGACCGTGTCGCCGTTGTGGAGCTTGATCTGGCGATGATCGTTGTGCGCCATCCGGCGCAGCGCCGACAGCGGCTCTCCCTGCGAGCCGGTCGAGATGACGACCACCTTGTGGTCAGGCCAGTCCTCGACCTCCTGGGGCTGGATGAGGATCCCGTCGGGCACCTCGATGTGGCCGAGCGAGCGCCCGATGTTGACGTTCTTGCGCATCGACCGGCCGACGAGCGCGACCTTGCGCCCGAGGGCCTCGGCGGCATCGATGACCTGCTGCACCCGATGGATGTTCGAGGCGAAGCTGGTGACCACGATCCGGCCCTCGGCCCGGGAGAACACCTCCTCCAGATGCGGCCCCACGACCCGTTCGGAGGGCGAGAAGCCCGCCCGGTCGGCGTTCGTCGAGTCACCGCACAGCAGCAGGACCCCCTCACGGCCGAGCTCGGCCAGCCGGGAGACGTCGGCCGGGTCGCCGTCGACGGGCGTCTGATCGAACTTGTAGTCGCCGGTGATGAGGATCGTCCCCAGCTCGGTGCCGAGGGCGACGGCCGTCGCGTCGGGAATCGAATGCGTCATGTGGATCAGCTCGAGCTCGAACGGGCCGAGGGTCAGCTGGTCCCCGGTGGCGAGGTCCTCCAAGACCACGTCGCGCAGGCGATGCTCGTCGAGCTTCGAGCGCGCCATCGCCGTCGTCAGGCGTCCGGCGTAGACGGGCGGCAGCTCGACGCCGCCCTGGCCGAGCTCACGCAGCACCCAGGGCAGCGCGCCGAGATGATCCTCGTGGCCGTGGGTGATGACGATCGCCTCGATGTCCTCCACTCGCTCGCGCAGGTAGGTGAAGTCGGGCAGCACCAGGTCGATGCCGAGCATCTCGGCGGTGGGGAAGCGCAGACCGGTGTCGACGACGACGATGCGGCCTTCGCACTCGACCACCGTCATGTTCTTGCCGATCTCTCCCAGCCCGCCGAGCGGGAGGACCCTCACCTGCGCGCTCAACGGCGTGCGGCCTGGAGGAGCCCGTGGCGTTCGAGCGTTCCGCGGACCACCGCGAGCTCGTCGTCGTCGAGCTCGACGTAGGGCAGGCGCGGAGCGCCGACGTCGAAGCCGAGCAGGTTGAGACCCGCCTTGATCGAGCAGGCGAGCGGGGCGACGCCGCCGAACTCGGCGTAGGCGTCCGAAAGCCGGGCGTCGATCTCGGCGCGCCGATCGGGTTCGTCGACCATCCGCCGCATCTCGGGCCCGAAGAAGTGGCTCGTGGTGAGGATGCCCCCGGGCTCCCCCATGTCGAGCACCGGGCGCAGGAGATCGTCGTTGCCGGCGTAGATGCTCATGCCATCGACCGGGGCGAGATTGGCCGCATTGGCCTGCTTGACCGCGACGATGTGATCGAGCTGGGCGAGCTCGGCGAGCAGATCGTTGGGAAGGTCGGCGCCGGTTCGCTGGGGGATGTTGTAGAGCACGATCGGGAGGTTCGTCGCCTTCACGACCTCCTCGTAGTGGCGAATCACGCCGCGGCGGCTGGGCCGGTTGTAGTACGGGTTGACGGACAGCAGGGCGTCGGCGCCGAGCTCCGTCGCGCGCTCGGTGAGCCTCACCGCGTGCCGGGTGTCGTTCGAGCCGACGCCCGCGACCACGGTTCCCCGCCCGCCCGCCTCCTCGACGGCGAGACGGATGAAGGCGAGGTGCTCGTCGTCGTCCATCGTCGCCCCCTCACCGGTCGTCCCGCACACCACGAGCCCGTCCGAGCCGTTGTCGAGCAGATGGTGCATGAGCCTGACCGCGGCGTCCTCGTCGACCGCCCCATCGGGGCCGAAGGGAGTGACCATCGCGGTGAGAATCGCACCGAGCTCGCCTGGCATCGCCTCGATTATCGCAGCGGAGGCGGGCGGCGCCTCTCGCCGAAGCTCAGGAGCGGTTCGTGATCAGTGCCGCTCAGCGCGCGAGGGGCCGTCGTAGCCCTTGGGGTGGAGCACGAACACCTCCACCGCGAGCCCATCGACGATCGAGTCGAGACCGCTGATGAACGCCTTGACCTTGCGTCCGGTGAGCCGCTCGACCGGCGCACAGAACTCGCTCACGCTGGCGTACTGGAAGAACATCCGCGTCTCACGCAGCCGCTCGTGCTCGCCGAGCTCGACGAGGTTGCGCTCCGCCGGCGTGAGCGTGTCCTCGAGGACGATGACGAGCGCGTTCGGTCCCGCCCACTCGGCCCGCGCCCGGGTGGGGCCGCGTCCGAACTGCTCCTTGAACAGGCGGACCATCTCGGCCGCCACCGCGGGAAGCAGCGCCCTCTCGGCGTCCCGGCCGTCGCGTCCGTCCCGGCCGTCCCGGCCGTCCCGGCCGTCCCGAGCGGCGGGCCCGTCGCGGCCGTCACGCTCGTCGTGTCCGTCCCGGGCGTAGCGTCCGTCCCGAGCGACGTGTCCGTCCCGGCCGTCACGCCCGTCGTGTCCATCCTGGCCGTACTCCTCGACTGGTGATGCCATCTGACGCATCCCCCCTGGGATCAGCTCACTCGAATCGACTGTTTCGAGGAGCCGCGCGACCTCATCCGTGCCGTCGGCCTCTCTTCGCCTCTCCATACCCGGATCGCCTGACGACGCCCGCGGCGCGAAAGAGCATATCCCGTGAACGCCGGGCGCCGCAGCGCCGCCTCACGCGGGCATGGCGAGCGTCGACTGCGATCGGCCAGCGGGCTGCGGTGAGGCGAAATCCGGTCCCAGCAGCCACCGGGAGCGGCTCTGACGGTACAGGCGACCCTGCTGGGCGAGCGCTCGGAGCCCGAGCGTGACGGTCGGCCGCCGGGCGCCGATCATCTGCCCGATCGTGTCGTGGGTGAGGGGGATCGGAACGACGATCCCCTCGGCGGTCATCCTCCCCCAGCGCATCGCGAGAACTTCGAACAGCCCGACGATCCGATCCTCCACGGCGGGGCGGTGCGAGACCGAGAGTTGCAGCAGCGCCGAGTCGTGACACTCCTGCAGGCGGATGCAGAGGCCACGGAGCAGCCGGGGCCATTGCCGGACCGCGATCAGGAGACGGTCGTCGAGGACGGCGAGCCGCGTCGTCAGCGACACGCTCCATACGCCGGTCTCCAGTGGCTCGTCGTCCGGCGCCTGCTCCGTGAACACGTCGCCGGGTCCCAGCAGCCGGACGGTGGGGCGTCCGCCCATCGAGATCTCCCGCACGACGAGCCCGGAGACGATCAGGGCGCCGAAGCCCTCGCGCCCGCGCTTGAACACCGTGCGAGGGTCGAAAAGCCCCGGTTCGAGCAGCACCTCGGGCACCCGGGTGGCTCGCGCCGCGGCGGCACGCTCATTGGGCGCGACCCACCGCGCGAGGTCGGGTTCGGCCTCGAGCAGCGAAACCATGTTGCGGACGATCGGGAGGGATGCGGGAGTGGCGGCCAAGTGACGTTCGAGTCGAAAGGCGAAGCCACCGCGGGACGTCCGGTGTGGATGCCCGCCGCTGCCCGGCAATGTTCACTACGGCAGGCCCGCATCAGCGCCGCCGCTCACCGCAAGTGTAGCTCAAGGGCGCTACGCTCCAAGCGACGCACCTGCTCGTTCGGCCCTCCTCCTCTCTCCCTTGCGTGCAGCCCCCCGAGAGGAGAACGAGGAAAGACCCATGCTGACCGACGGCACCCAGCAGGACCGTGTCGAGCCCCTCGTGGCGATCTCACGCGAGATGGTTCGCCTCTACAAGGAGCTGTTCGGTCGTGGCCCCGTCCGTGTGCGCACGGAATGGGCGGGAGCCGACACGATCGTCGTCATGCTCGAGGACACCCTCACCCCGGCCGAGCGCAACCTCGCCGAGCTCGGCGAGCACGAGCGCCTCCGGGAGACGCGGATGTTCTTCCAGTATGCGAGCGTGAGCGAGTTCTGCGCGCCTGTGGAACTCGTCACGGGGCGGAGGGTCAAGGCCTTCGTGAGCGGGATCGACACCGAGACGGAGGGGCTCGCCGTGGAGCTGTTCGTCCTCCATCCGGTGGGGTACAACGGTCCCTCCCGCACCGAGCGACGCTAGCCGGGCGCCGGGCGACGCTGGCCGGCCGCACCGAGCACGTTCAGCGGCCGCCCCGAGCGACGCAAGCCGGCTACGGCCGCATCGCGCACTCGAACTGGATCGCGGCGTTGGCCCGGCCCCGGGGCCCGCACGACTCGACCTCCTCCACCAGGGCCCCGAGCCGCGCCACCGTCCCCGCCGAGGCGCCGAACCCGTCGTGCTCGATCCGCACGGTCATCGAGTCGCCGTCGAGCGCGGCGTCGACGCGCGCGATCGTGATCGGCTCCCCGCTGTCGCCGGTCACCGCATCCCGGAGGGCCTCCGCCACCGCGAGCTCGACCCGGCGCTGCGGCTCGGTCGCCATTCCGTGGTCGGCGGCGAACGAGCGCACCGCGGCCGCGGTCCTCTCCCCTCCACCGCGTGGCACGTGAGTCCAGCACCTCACACGCACTTCATCCTCGTCGAGCACGTCGCTCGCTCCCCTCCCGCGCAGCCGGCCCGAGCCCGATGACCCGCTTCGTCAGCGCCGTCGTATAGCAGAGCTCGGACGGGTCACGTCCACGCTCCGGGTTCCATGCTATCCGCCGGCGCCGCGGACGCGGGGCGGATCTGCGCGGCGAGCCGAGCGGCTAGCGCGCGGCGAGCCGAGCGGCTAGCTGGACGGACGCTCGTCGCGGGAGGGGGCATCGCCCACGGCGACTTCCTCCCCGGAGGCGTCGTCGGCGCTGCCGATGTCCTCGGAGACGTCCTCCCAGCGCGAGGCCGGGAGCTCGCCCCGCTTGCGGGCGTCCTTCCTGGCCGCCTTCTCCATCCGGCGCTCGCGCAGCTTGCTTTCCCGAGCGAGCTTCGCGAACGTCGTCTTCTTCTTCCCGCTTGAGCCCATGCGTGTTCCTTCCGTTGGGGGGTGGAGCGGTCGTCAAGAGCCGCACGGCACGCTGCCGATCACGGCTCGCCGCAACGAGCCGGGCGAGCGGCGGGTGCTGCTCGCGTGGCGAGCAGCACCCGAGCTCAGGCACTGCGGGCTAGATCAGCTGCACGTTCGCCGCGGCGGGGCCCTTGGGGCCCTGCTCGGCGTCGTAGCTCACCTTCGCGCCCTCGGGCAGCGTCCTGAAGCCGCCCGCCTGGATCGCGCTGTGGTGAACGAACAGATCCTTGCCCGAGTCGTCGGGCGTGATGAAGCCGTAGCCCTTGTCATCACTGAACCATTTGACGGTTCCTGTCGCCATGCATTCCCTCCCGGGAGTCGTGTGCTGCGAAACGTGGGAGGTGCATGAGCAACAACTACGAACGCTGGCACTTCGTGGACGGGCACCATTGCCCGGAACGAACCTCCAGTCTAGCCGCACGCCGGAGATGCGCACAACCGACCGCTCGGCGGGAGGCCCAACGAGCCGGGAGGATCAGCGCGCGCGGCGTGCGGCCGGCTTGGCCGTCTCTGGCCGCGGCGGGTAGCGCCGACGCTCCTCGTCGGTCATCTGGCGGATCGTCAACGAGCCGCTCTCCACCTGCTCGCGCACCGACTCCAGCTTCTCGACTCGCCGCTCCTCCGCCCGCTCTCGCGTCGTCTTCACGGTGTCACCTGTGACCTCTCCATCCGCATTCTCCGTCGCCGGCGCGAAGGAGCCCTGACGGGCGATTCCTGCCCTGACGGGAGAACCCCGGCGGGCAGCGAACCGGACCCTCACCTCTCACCGTAGCACCGGTGGCGGCTATACTCGGGGGTGCGTCTCGCCGTGACGATCACCGGTCGCGTGGGCGAGATGTCCCCCCCTCAACGCGGAACGAACGTTGGCGGCCACACGCTTGGCCGCGACCTCCGGGCCGCCATGAACCTTGTTTCTGACCACTTGGCCGGGACGTTTCATGGGTCACATTACGTTCGCTGACACGCGAAGATCACGCAGAGGTCGACCGATCCGGACGGCGCGGGCATCGCTCGCGGCGGCTGTGGCGGCCGGACCTGCCGCGGGTACCCGCGCAGTCGCGTCGCGTCGAGGTAAGCGGACCACCGCAGATGCTCGCGCCACGCCGGCGACCGAGCGTGAAGCGCCTGTGACGGAACGGGCCATACCGGGGTCGAACGCGCCGGCGACGGCGACGCGCTGATCCAGGGTCGCCGGCCGTGGCGCTCCGTGCGGGGCACGCGGTCGGCGAACCGAATTCACCCTTCGTTCGGGCTCAGGCGGAGGCGGACCGCGGGCTCAGGCGGAGGCCTGCCCGGGGGCCTCGATGCGCACCTCGGACCGGACGCGGAGCTCGGACCCGGGTCGCACGGGATGGAGCCGCTTCGCCCGTGCGAACGAGACCAGCTTGCCGCTGTGCTCATCCCACAGCTTGAGGTTGACGGCGCGCAGGCCGTCGAGCAGGGTCAGCGTCGGGACGCTGTGGAACACCGGATTCTCGGTGTGGGCCCGCTCCAGGTTGTAGTTCGGGATCCGGGCGCTCAGGTGGTGAACGTGGTGCAGGCCGATGTTGCCGGTGAAGAACTGCAGGACGCGGGGGAGCTTGAGGTAGGAGCTTCCGCGCAGCGCGGCGGCGGCGTAGCTCCAATCCGCCGGGTCCTGCCAGTACGCGTCCTCGAACTGGTGCTGGACGTAGAACAGCCAGATCCCGACGGAGCCGGCGATCATCGCCGCGGGCGCCCACACGATCAGGAAGTCCTCCCAGCCGATCAGCCAGCACGCCAAACCGACGATCACGGCCAGGGCGGCGTCGGTGAGCAGGACGCTGTTGCGCGCCCGGGGCCGCTGCTCGCGGGTGGCGATCCGCGGCCCGATCATCATCGCGATGATCGGCCCGATTCCGAACATCACGAGCGGGCTCCGGATCCCGCGATAGACGAAGCGCCCGCGGCGGGAGCGCGCGTAGTACTCCTCGACGGTCAGGGTGATGATGTCCCCCACGCCGCGGCGCTCGAGATCACCCGAAGTGGCGTGATGCACGGCGTGGTCGTGGCGCCAGCGCTCGAATGGGGCGAGCACGAGCAGCGAGGCGACCCGCCCGACCCACTTGTTCGCTCGCCGGGAGGCGAACAGCGACCCGTGCGTGCAGTCGTGGAAGACGATGAACGTCCGAACCTGAAACCCCGCGGCGAGGACGATCAGCGCCACCGTGAGGGGGAGAAAGGTTCCCAGCGTCAGATACACCGCCACCAGGAGACCGAGATAGGGCACGATCGAGGTGCCAACCTCGACCAGGCTCCTGATCGTCCGGGGCTGGGCATAGGTGGCGAAGGCTCGAGGACCCGCCTCAGGGGTCGATTGGTGAAGCATGCACCGGCTCCTGCGTCGGGGTGAACGTTGCGTAACGACCACACGCCCGCCGACTGCCACACGAGCATGGTTTGTGCCTGCGTCGAAACGTTCCGATCGAACCTGGCGGTTCCGTCGGTGCGGCTCGATGTCTCGATCCTACGGGATCTCAGCCGGATTCGCGCCGTTTCTTCGTCAAGGCTTAAGCCGAGTCGGATGGGAGCTTGTCGCCGTCGGTGAGCTCGAAGGCGCCGAAGCCCTGCAGGGGACGGTCGACGAAGAACACCTCGAGGGTGATGTCAGGCTCGATGTGCGCCTGGCTGAGGAACGCCATCACGTTGCGGCCGGTCAACTCCTCGATCGCGTCGGTGTACCGCTTGGCCATCATCTGCTGGAACTCCTCCCGCATCTCCACCACCCGGCGCGGGTTCCCGCTCTCCATCATCGTCTTCTCAAGCGGCGTGAAGCCGCTACCCCTCAGCACGACGACGACGATGTCGTCGAGTGCGTAGGTCTTGGCCTTGATCGGCCCCCGGCCATAGTGCTCGCGCAGCAGCTTTACGAAGCGCGTCGAGATAGCCGAAAGGAGCCGGCCTCCGGACAGACCGTCCGGATCGTGCAGAGGATTGAGTTGCTGCTCACCGCTAACGTCCACCATATGCCTTTCGAGGTCCGCCTCAGCGCTCCAGTCCAGAAGATCTGAGGTCATCCGTCGATTTCCCGGGCGTGCCACCTCGGCCGGTCAGGCCGTGTGATCCGCCGGTCCTGAAAAGAAGGACGGTAGCACCGCCCCCAGGCGACCGGGCAAATAACCGAGTCCTAACGAACTCACCCGGGCGCCGAGAGCGGGCCGCCTCCAGTGCACTCGTGACTAGGCTGCCTTGGCGAGCTCCTCGGGCTCCCCGCGACCCCGCTGAAGAGGACCGGTGTACGGCCCCGGCTTCGGACGCGGCTTGCCGCCGGGGAAGGCGAGGCGGAGGATCGTCCGCTGCACGAACCAGAGCTGCTGGCTGAACGGGCCCGAGTTGTACGGGAGGCCGTAGCGCTTGCAGATCTCGCGCACGCGCGGGGCGATCTCGCCATAGCGCGTCGACGGCATGTCCGGGAACAGGTGATGCTCCACCTGGTAGCCGAGGTTGCCGCTGATCACGTGGAACACGGGGCCGCCGTCGATGTTCGCCGCGCCGGTGAGCTGACGCACGTACCAGCCGCCCCGCGTCTCGTCCTTGCACTCCTCCTGCGTGTAGACGTAGGCCTGGTCGGGGAAGTGGCCGCAGAAGATGATCGAGTAGGACCACACGTTGCGGATCAGGTTGGCGACGACGTTCGCGGTCAGGGTGCGCTTGAACGGCTCCCGGAACGACCGCCGCTCGATGAGCTGGTGCAGCAGACTCTGCCCGGTTCCCTCGCCCTTGCTCTTCACCTTGCGGCCGAAACGCCGGGCCTTGGCCGTCGGCGAGGTGTCGAGCTGGTCGAGCTGCTGCTTGGCGCCGAACACGGCGACCTCGATCAGGGTCATCACGAGCCCGCTCACCAGCGGCCACGCGATGTAGTCCTTCTGGATCTGCAGACGCGCCTTGCCGGCGATGCCCTTGAGGTCCTTGAGGAGCTGCTCCTTGGACTTCTCGCCGGAGCGGATCGCCTCCAGGTCCAGGTCGTGCACCGCCACCCCCCACTCGAACAGCCACGCGAGCACGATGTTGTAGATCGGCTGCAGGAGGTAGACCGGATGCCACTTCTGGTTCGGGTCGATCCGCATGATCTCGTAGCCGAGATCCTTGTCCTTGCCGAGGATGTTCGTGTACGTGTGGTGGATGTAGTTGTGCGAGTGCCGCCACGACTCGGCCGTCGAGGCCGTGTCCCAGTCCCAGGCCCGGGAGTTGATCACCGGATCGTTCATCCAGTCCCACTGGCCGTGCAGGACGTTGTGGCCGATCTCCATGTTCTCCAGGATCTTGGCCAGGCCGAGGGTCGAGGCGCCGAGAACCCACGGGATCCGCCAGCGCGAGAACATGAGCTCCACGCGACCGAGCAGCGCGAGCTGGCGCTGCAGGGCGATCATCGAGCGGATGTAGCGCGCATCGCGGTCGCCGAGGTCGGACTTGACCTCCTCGTGGAGCGCGTCGAACTCCTTCCCGATCTCCTCGATCTGCTCCGGCGTGAGCCGCTGCAGCGGGTTGTCCGGAATCGCCACTCTGATGGGCGCGTCCTGGTGGCCGTTCTGGGTGGCGGTCGCCATGGAAACTTCTCCTCCTTCTTCGACAGCGGTCAAAGGTCGATTTCGACGGGTCCTTCAGGGGCGTTGATGCACGTCCTGATCATCTCGCCCTCCTGGCCTGAAATCTCGCCGTTGCGCAGATCGCGCACGCGTCCCGAGCGCAGCTCGCCGACGCAGGTGTGGCAGATGCCCTCGCGGCAGCCGTAGGGCAGCTCCAGCCCTTCGTCCTCACCGGCGACGAGGATCGGCACCTTGCCGTCTGACTCGGCCTCGGCTCGGGACTTCAGGAACTTGATCGAACCGCCCTCTCCGGCGGACTCGCCCAGCCCGAGCTTCGGCTGGAAGCGCTCCATGTGCAGCCGTTCGCAGCAGCCGTGCGCGTCGTAGTGCTCGGTGAAGGCATCGAGCATGTCGCCGGGACCCGACATATAGGTCTGGCGCTCCTTCCAGTCCGGACACAGCTCGTCGAGATCGCCGGGACCCATGCGGCCGTGCTCGCCGGTGTGCTGCTCGTGGAGGCGGAAGCGCTCGTTGCGCTCGGCGAGCTTGCGCAGGTCGGGTCCGAAGATGACGTCGTCGGTGTGGCGTGCGGAGTGCAGGACGGTGACGTCCCCCACCTCGTCGGCGTGATCGAGATAGCGCAGCATGCTCATGATCGGCGTGATGCCGCTGCCGGCGCTGATGAACAGGAGCTTCTCCGGCACCTCGTCCGGAAGCGTGAAGTCGCCCTCGACGCCGCCCAGCCCGACGATCGTCCCGGGCCGCCCGCGGCGCACCAGGTACGGCGAGACGGTGCCCTCGTCGACGTTCTTGACGGTGATCGAGATCAGGCCGTCCTCCCGCCATGGATCCGAGGTGATGGAGTAGGCCCGCCAGTGGCGCACGCCGTTGATGTCGAGCCCGATGCGCAGGTACTGACCGGGCTTGTGGCCGCGCCAGCGATACCCCGGCTTGATCAGCACCGTGGCCGCATCCTCGGTCTCCGATCGGATCTCCTCGACTCGACCGCGCAGCTCCCGCGTCGACCACAGCGGGTTGATCAGCTCCAGGTAGTCGTCGACGAGCAACGGCGAACTGAACGTGCTCAGTCCGTCGAGGACCCGACGCAGAATCGGGTGGACGTTGGGTGGAGCTCCTCTCTCCGGCATCTACTGGTGAGTAATATAACCCGGAACGGAAGGCTGCTAACCATATGACCGTGAAACCCGCTGCCGCCCGGCGTGCTCGCACCGAGATACCACCCTCAGGGCGCCGCGGAACGCGCGGAATGCCCCGCGCGGACCGCGAGCGGCTGATCCTCGACGTCGCCGGCCCGGTGTTCGCCGCCCGCGGCTACCACGACGCGTCGATGGAGGAGATCGCCTCGCTCGCCGGGGTCTCCAAGCCGATGGTGTACGCGTACTTCGACTCCAAGGACGGCCTGTACGTCGCCTACATCGACCGCACCGGCCACGAGCTCCTCGGGCGGCTGCTCGCCGCCGCGGAGCGCGCGCGGGGCCGCGGGCCCGCCGCGCAGCTGCGCGCGCCGATCGGCGAGTTCCTGGCCTTCGTCGAGGAGTACCGCGACGGCTGGACCGTGCTGTTCCGGGAGATCAGCTCCTCCCAGCCGCTCGCCGAAGGCGTCGCCGAGCTGCGCCGGCAGCTGACCGGCGCCGTGCGGGGGATGCTCGAGGCGGGCGGCGCCGAGGCCGGGAATCCGGCCTCCGACGCCGTCGCTCACGCGATCGTCGGAGCCGGTGAGTCGATCGCCAACTGGTGGCTCGCCCACCCGGACACCGATCGCCACGAGGTCGCCGGGTGGTACGTCGGCCTCGTCCAGGCCGCCATCAGCCGGCATCCCGCGCGGCTCCGCTGAGCCGCGTGTAGGTCAGCGCGAAGTCGTGCCTCCAGGCGCCGTCGGCGGCGCCGGTCGACCAGCGTCCCCGAATGGTCTCGCCGCCGGGCGAGAGCTCCGCCTCCCAGCGCTGCGCGAAATCGAGCGGCGAGAAGTCCGGTGCGGTCCGTTCCATGGTCCAGACACGGTCGTCGAATCGCATCGTGTAGATGCGCACGACGCCGCGAGAGTCGAAGTAATGCTGCTGCCAGTGTCCCGCTGCGTCGGGGGCGATGATCGCGATGCCGTCGGGTGCCGAGGGGTGCGGGACCTGCCAGCGCTGGATGACGAACCGCTCCCCGGGGCCCCACCCGAACGTCGTGCGAGCGCCGGAGTCGCCGGCCGGACCCTGGCGGCCGTCGGGGAACACCGCGTCCATGCGCCAGGTGCCGATCAACGGCGCCAGGGCGGCGATCGCGGCGCTTGGGGCGCTTGGGGCGCTTGGGGCCCTTGGGTTCATCGCGTCCTTCCTCCCTCTTCGTTGCTCGTGTACCCGTGAGACGGACGACGGGGGGTCGCCTCATCGCCGCCGGAGCAATGGATTCGCGTTTGGTGTCCATCAGCCGTCCTCGCGTTCGTCGTCGGGGTGCTGGCGCAGATGACCAGCTCCCCCACCGAAGCAGGAGGCACGCGATGCACCCCGTGATGAGGATCGCCCTGGCCGAGCAGCTCGAGCGCGAGCGCCGCACCCGGCGACCGAGCCGGCGCCATTGGCCGCTCGCCCGCTGAATCCGGCCGGCCGTGACCCGGGTATCCTGGCGAGCGAGCGGTGACCGGCCTACCCGACAACCTGCGCGGGCGCCAGCTCACGCGCAAGGAGATCCTGCGAGCGCTCGGCATGCTCGGGGCGGGCGCGGTCGTGGCCCAGCCGGCCGCCGCGTGGGCGGCGAGCACGGCGGGGTCGGCCCTGATCAGGCAGGCGGCCTCGATCAAGGCCCACGGCTCGGATCTCGGGGCCGTCGACCACATCGTCTTCCTGATGATGGAGAACCGCTCCTACGACCACTACTTCGGCGCCTACCGGCGCGGGCGTGGCTTCGACGATCACCCCAGGCGCTCGCTCGGTGTGTTCGCACAGGACTATCCCGGCGGCACCGACCTCTCGCCCCCGGGCAAGCTGCTGCCGTTCCATCTCCACGCCGGCGCGGGCCTGGAGTGCACGGACGACCTCACCCACGACTGGGGTCCCATGCACCTGTGCTGGAACGGGGGAAAGATGGACTCGTGGGTCAAGGTCCACACGAGCTCGACGTACGAGGGTCCGCACGGCGCCATGACGATGGGCTACTACGAGCGCCGGGACCTCCCGTTCTACTGGGCCCTCGCCGACGCCTTCACGCTATGCGACGCCTACCACTGCTCGATCCTCGGCCCCACCCACCCCAACCGGCTGATGGCCAACAGCGGCACGATCGACCCGGCCGGCACGATGGGCGGCCCCGTCACCGACACCAACGACACGCCCGACGTGGTGTGGAACTGCACCTGGACCACGATGCAGGAGCTGCTCGAGGACAAGGGCGTCGCCTGGAAGGTGTACAGCCCGTCGAACGTCGGCGTGAGCGGGGCGTACGCGTCGCTGCGCAACTACCCGACGTGGGACCCGGCGCTCTACAACCCGGTGGCCAACCCCGAGGTGATGACGGCCACCGACCACGTGCTGCCGTACTTCAGCGCCTTCCGCAACCCGCTCTCGCCGCTCTACCGCAAGGCCTTCGAGCAGACGTTCCCCAATGACCTCGTCGCCGACGTGAAGGCGGGAACGCTGCCGAGCGTCTCGTGGATCATCCCGCCGCTCGGCTTCGACGAGCACCCGTCGTCGGCGCCGGTGAACGGCATGTACTACACCTCGCTGGTGCTGGGCGCGCTGAGCGCCAATCCGGAGGTGTGGTCCAAGACGGCGCTGTTCCTCATGTACGACGAGAACGACGGCTGGTTCGACCACGTCCCGCCGCCGACGGCGCCTCCGGGAACGCCCGGCGAGTACCTGACCGCCTCGCCGCCCGCCGTCGGCGACCCGGCGCCGGGGACGCTGGACATCGCGGGACCGCTCGGGCTCGGCGTTCGCGTGCCGATGCTCGTCGTCTCGCCGTTCTCCCGCGGCGGCCACATCGCCTCGGAGGTGTTCGACCACACCTCGCAGCTGAAGCTCGTCTCCGAGCGCTTCGGGGTCGAGGTGCCGAACGTGTCGGCGTGGCGGCGGTCGGTCGTCGGCGATCTCACCTCGACGATGTTCCACTCGGACGTCGACGCCAGGCTGCCGAAGCTGCCCCAGCCGGAGCCGTACATGCCCTCCAGCGGGCCCTGCGAGGACCTCGACCAGGACACCGAGTCCGGTGGGGCCCCACCCTCGGTGCCGACCAAGCAGCGGATGCCCAAGCAGGGCGGCGGCAGCACCCCGGCCAGCGATTACTTCCCGACGAGGAAGAGCGAGCGGGAGATCCCCGACGATCACCGCACGGTGATCTTCTCCGGGCGCGGCTCAGCCACCCGGAAGTCGTCGTACAACCGCCTCGCCAAGCGCTAGCCGGGTCCCATTCGCAGGGGTCTTGTCAGGTCGAGCCCCATAGGCGGGGCCGATCTGCCAAACCCCGAGGAAGCGGGCCCGCGGCCACGCCCCAGCCGCCTAATCGAACAGCAGCCGCTCGAGCCCGACCACGGGGGACTCGGTGAGGCCTCCCACACGGCGCACGGCGAGCAGCACCCCGGGCATGAACGACTCGCGGTCGATCGAGTCGTGGCGGATCGTCAGCGTCTGACCGACGTCGCCGAGGATCACCTCCTGGTGGGCGACGAGTCCGGGCAGGCGCACCGAATGGATCGGCACCTCGCCCTGACCGCCCGCCGCCGCCCGCATCAGCGCCGCGGTGCGCGCCGCCGTGCCGCTCGGCCGGTCCACCTTGGTGTCGTGATGGAGCTCGATGATCTCGGCGCGGGCCATGTGCCGCGCGGCCTCGGCGGCGAAGCGCATCATCAGCACCGCGCCGATGGCGAAGTTGGGGGCGATGAACACGTTGGCCCCGGTGAGCCCCTCCAGCTCGGTGATCGCGAAGCCCGTGGTGCCGAGGACGACGTGGACGCCGCGCTTGACCGCCGTGCGCGCATTCGCCACCGCGGTGTCCGGCAGCGTGAAGTCGACGAGCACGTCGGGGCGCTCGGCGAGGGCGTCGTCCAGGGAGGCATCGAGGGCCGGGTCGGCCCGGGCCACGAGCTCCATGTCCTCGGCGCCGTCGACGGCGCGGCACACCGTCCCCCCCATCCGTCCGGCGGCCCCGGCGACCGCCACGCGGATCACGGCGATGCCGCCGAGATCTCGCGATCCCCGGAGGGAGCCGCCTCAGCGGCGGGACCGAGCGGAGCCAGGGCGTCGCTCATCCGCTCCTCCGCCGGTCCGATTCCCGCCACCGACAGGCGGTCGGGCGCCCACACCTCATCGGCGAGCTCGCGCAGATCCTCGACGGTGACCGCGTCGATCCGCTCGACGACGTCGTCGAGGGTGAGCAGCGGCGTGCCGGCGAGGATCTCCGAACCGAGCCGGTTCATCCGGGCACCGGTGGACTCGAGCGCGAGCAGCACGCGGCCCTTGAGATTCTCCTTGGCCCGGACGAGCTCGTCGTCGGTGGCCGGCATCTCCCTGAGGCGCGCGAGCTCCTCGGCGACGACGTCCATCGCCTCGCCGAGGTTCTCACCGCGGGTGCCGAGGTAGAGCCCGACCTGTCCCGAATCCTCGTAGGCGCCGGTGAACGAGTACACGGAGTAGGCGAGCCCGCGGCGCTCTCGCACCTCCTGGAAGAGCCGGGAGGAGCTCGTGCCGCCGAAGATCGTGTCGAGCACGCGCAGCGCGAAGCGCCGCTCGTCGTGGCGGGACGGTCCATGACCTCCGAGGCAGATGTGGTACTGCTCGGTGTCCTTGCGCTCGAAGCGGCGCACCGGCGCCGATGGGGGCGGCGCGGGTACCGGAGGGCTCGGCAGGCCTCGGTCGGTTCCCGGGACCCGGGTTCGTGCCAGCTCGACGATCGCCGCGTGGTCGATCGCCCCGGCGGCGGCGATGACGACGTTGGCCGGCGTGTAGCGGGCGTGGTGGAAGCGGACGATCGCCTCGGGGGGCGTCTCGGCGATCACCGGAGCACGCCCGATGATCGCCCGCCCCAGCGGATGCGCGCCGAACACGGCTTCGCCGAGGACGTCGAACACCTTCTCCTGGGGATCGTCCTCGTACATGGCGATCTCCTCCAGGATCACCGCCCGCTCGGAGTCGATGTCGTCGAGCCGGGGACGGAACACCATGTCCGCCATCACGTCGAATGCCCGCTCCAGGTGACTGTCGATCACCCGGGCGTAGACCGACGTCGACTCCTTGCCGGTGCCGGCGTTGAGCTCGGCGCCCATGGCGTCGAAGATCTGGTCGATCTCCAGCGATGCGTAGCGCTCGGAGCCCTTGAACAGCAGATGCTCGATGAGGTGCGAGAGCCCCGCCTCGGAATCGTCCTCGGCCCGGGAGCCGGTTCCGATCCAGATCCCCAGCGAGACGGATCGGACGGAGGGCATTGCCTCCGTCACGATCCGCACGCCGGATTCGAGGGTGGTGAGTGACCAGTCGCCGCCCGTCGGCGTCCGGTCTCCGCCGGTCGCGCTCACCGGGGACTAGCTACGGGGGCGATCCGGATCGCGATCGCGCACCCGGCCGCCGTTGCGACCACGGTCGCGGTCACGGTCACGGCCGCCGCGCCCACCACGGTCACCGCGGTCACCGCGGTCACCGCCGCGATCACGTCCACCGCCGCCACGCGATCCGCCGTCGCCCGAGCCGACGCTCGCCAGCTCCTCGGCGGTCTTGCCGGCGATGTCCGGATCGTCGGCGAGGCGCAGGCCGATGCGGCCGCGCTCGCGATCCACCTCGACCACCCGCACGGCGATCTCGTCGCCCTTGTTGAGGACCTCCTCGACGGTGTCGATCCGGCGGCCCGGCGCGACGTTCGAGATGTGCAGCAGGCCGTCGGTGCCCTTGGCGAGCTCGACGAAGGCGCCGAAGGTCGTCGTCTTGACGACCTTGCCGGTGAACTCGTCGCCGACCTCCACCTCCTTGGTCATCGACCGGATCCGATCGACGAGTGCGTCACCGAGCTCGCGGTTCGAGGCGTAGACGAGGACCTGGCCCTCGTCGTTGACGTCGATCTGCGACTCGAACTCCTCCTGGAGCGCGCGGATCGTCTCGCCGCCCTTGCCGATCAGCAGGCCGATCTTCTCGGGATCGATCTTGATCGAGGAGATGCCCGGCGCGTAACGCGAGAGCTCGCCGCGCGGGGCGTCGATCACCTTGTTCATCTCGCCGAGGATGAACTCCCGGGCGACCTTCGCCTGGGCGAGCGCGTCGCGCATGATGTCGAACGTCACGCCGGTGATCTTGATGTCCATCTGCAGGGCGGTGATCCCGTCCCGCGTGCCGGCGACCTTGAAGTCCATGTCGCCGAGGTGGTCCTCGACGCCGGCGATGTCGGTGAGGATGATGTAGTCGTCACCCTCCTTGATCAGCCCCATGGCGATGCCGGCCACGGCTGCCTTGATCGGCACCCCGGCGTCCATCAGCGACAGGGTCGACCCGCACACCGAGGCCATCGAGCTCGAGCCGTTGGACTCGAGGATGTCCGACACGACGCGGATCGTGTACGGGAAGTCCTCCTGGCTCGGGATCATCGGCACCAGAGCACGCTCGGCGAGCGCGCCGTGGCCGATGTCACGCCGCTTGGGCCCGCGCATGAATCCGGCCTCCCCGACCGAGAAGGGCGGGAAGTTGTAGTGATGGAAGTAGCGCTTGGTCGTCTCGAGGCCGAGCGTGTCCAGTCGCATCTCCTCACGCGTGGTGCCGAGCGCGGCGACGCTGAACGCCTGGGTCTGTCCACGGGTGAACAGCGCCGAGCCGTGCGTGCGCGGGGCGACCGAGACCTCGATCGAGATCGGGCGGATCTCATCGGCGGCCCGACCGTCAGGACGCTTCTTCTCGACGGCGATCCGCTCACGGATGAGCGTCTTCTCGAGCGCGTCGAACGCTCGCTGGGCGGCCGCGCGGCGCTCCGCATAGCCGTCGGACTCGGGCTCGCCGGCGTAGTGGGAGAGGATCTGCTCCTCGACCGCCTTGCAGGCGTCCTGACGCTCGAGCTTGTCGACGACCTGCGTCGCCTCGGCGAGCGCCTGGCCGTGCGAGCTCTTGACCTGCTCGAGCAGATCGGAGTCGACCTGCGGGATCGCGACCTCGACCTTGTCCTTGCCGGCCTTCTCACGCAGCTCGTGCTGCGCGGCGCACAGCTTCTTGATCGCGTCGTGGGCGATGTCGAGCGCATCGAGGATCTCGGCCTCGGGGATCTCGTTGGCACCGGCCTCGACCATCAGGATGGCCTCCTCGGTGCCGGCCACGATGAGATCGAGATCGGTGTTCTCGAGCAGTTCCTCCTCCGGCGGATTGACGACGAAGTTGCCGTCGATCTTGCCGATCCGCACCGCGCCGACGGGGGCCGGGAACGGGATGTGCGAGACCATCAGCGCCGCGGAGGCGCCGTTCATGGCCAGCATGTCGTACGGGTTGACGTGGTCGACCGACATCGGCAACGCGACGAGCTGGGTCTCATGACGCCAGCCCTTCGGGAACAGCGGCCGGATCGGCCGGTCGATGAGGCGGGCGGTCAGCGTGGCCTTCTCGCCGGCGCGACCCTCGCGCTTGAAGAACGAGCCGGGGATCTTCCCGGCCGCGTACATGCGCTCCTCGACGTCCACCGTGAGCGGCAGAAAGTCGACATCGCGCAGGTTGCCCGCGGTGGCGGTACAGAGGACCATCGTGTCGCCCGTTTGGACCACGACGGCACCGGAGGCCTGCTTGGCAAGCTTTCCGGTTTCAAAGGAGATCTCCTTACCGGCGATCTCCACGGAGACGCGTGTGACGGCGTCAGACATATTCAGTTTCCCTTCGTATCTCCGCCGTTCGGTCGGCGGAGCCTTCGTCTTCGCTTTTTCGTATCCGAACACCCGTGATCCTAGCGTGACTCGCCCCCGTCGCACCAGCGTGAGATTCGGCACATAAACGGACCGGCTGGTCCGCTTATGGTACGGTGAACCGGACCGTGGAGTCCAGTTGCTTTCAGGAGGTTCTCACGCCATGACGCATTCGTCCACCCCCAATCGCTGGATCGTGCTGGTGATCGCCTGCCTGGCGCAATTCATGGTCGTGCTCGACGCGACGATCGTGAACGTCGCGCTGCCCTCGATCCAGCGTGGCCTGCACTTCGCCCCCGCCAACCTCCAGTGGGTGGTGAACGCCTACACGCTCGTGTTCGGCGGCTTCCTCATGCTGGGCGGGCGCGCCGCCGACCTGCTGGGACGCCGGCGGCTGTTCCTCATCGGCATCGCGCTGTTCTCGGCGGCATCGCTCCTGAACGGCCTCGCCGCGTCCTCGACGATGCTCATCGGCGGCCGGGCCGTCCAGGGCCTCGGCGCCGCGCTCGTCTCCCCCGCGGCGCTGGCGATCATCACCACCACGTTCACCGATCCCGGCGAGCGCACCCGCGCGCTCGGCGTGTGGTCGGCGATCGCCGCTTCGGGCAGCGCCGCCGGCCTGCTCCTCGGCGGCGTGCTGACGACGCTCGTCGACTGGCCGTGGATCTTCATCGTCAACGTCCCCGTCGGGGTGATGACGATCGCGCTGGCGCTGCGGCTCGTGCCGGAGTCCCGGGCCGATCTCGCTCACCGGTCCTTCGATCTCACCGGCGCGCTCACCGTCACGGCCGGGCTCGTGGCGATCGTGTTCGGGATCGTGAAGGCCCAGGCATGGGGCTGGGGTTCGGCCGGCACCCTCGGCGTCCTGGGCGCCGGCGTCGCGCTGCTCGTCGCCTTCGTCGCCGCCGAGTCGCGCGCGGCGGCGCCGCTCATGCGCCTCTCGATCCTGCGCGTCCGTTCGCTCGCGGTCGGTGACGCATCGATGCTGCTCGTCGCCTCCGGCATGTTCGGGATGTTCTTCTTCGTCTCCCTCTACGTGCAGGACGTGCTCGGCTACAGCGCCCTGCGCGCCGGTCTCGCCTTCCTGCCCGCCACTGCCGGAATCATCGTCGGGGCGGGCGTCTCGCAGCAGCTCGTGCGCCGGCTCGGGGCCCGGGCGGTGGCCGTCCCCGGCGTCGCGCTGGCCGCGATCGGCATGGCGCTGATGGCTCGCCTCCCGATCCAGGGCTCCTACGCCGGGAACCTGCTGCCCGCGCTGATCCCGCTGTCGCTCGGCATGGGCCTGACCTTCGTTCCGATCACGCTGCTCGGCAACGGCGGCGTGAGCGGCGAGGACGCCGGGCTCGCCTCCGGGCTGTTCAACACCGCCCAGCAGGTCGGCGGGGCGCTCGGACTGGCGATCCTCTCCACGCTCGCCGCAGACCACACGAGCGGGATCGTCCACGGGCTCGGCCGCGCGGCGCACCCGGCCCGAGTGCTCGCCGCCACCGTCTCCGGCTACCACGTGGCGTTCCTCGCCGCCGCGCTGATGCTCGGCGTCGCCGGCGTCCTGCTGCTCGCGCTGCTGCGCCGCCACCACCTGAGCGGGCTGGAGCTCGACCCGGCCGTGATCGCCGCCGCCGCCTGAGCGCGGCGGCGGCAGACGCAGCCGTCGCGGCCGGGCATCACAATGTGTGACGAGATGAGCGAAGAGGTGACCGAGCGCCCGCAGCGCTCCGACGCGCAGCGCAACCACCGTCGCGTGCTCGAGGCCGCCGCCGAGGTGTTCGCCGAGCAGGGGCTCGAGGCCGGGGTCGGCGAGATCGCCGCCCGGGCCGGCGTGGGCCGGGGGACGCTGTTTCGCCACTTCGCCAGCAAGGACGCGCTGATCGCGGCGATCCTGATCGACCGCATCCAGGAGATGGTCGAGGAGGGCCGGCGTCTGCTCGAGTCCGGCGACGGGGCGGAGATGGCGTTCGCGTTCATCGGCGAGATGGTGGCCCGCCAGCAGGAGAACCGGGCGCTCGTCGACGGGGTCGACGAGGCGTTCCTCGCCCAGGCGGAGGTCGCCGACGCCTATCGGGTGCTGATCGAGCTGCTCGGGCAGATGATCGAGCGCGGCCAGGCCGCCGGGTCGGTGCGAGCCGAGGTCTCGGCCGTCGACGCGATGATGCTGATCAAAGGCGTGTGCGCGGCGGCGAGCGCGCTCGAGCTCTCCCCCGCGCTGCTCGAGCGCCACGTGAGCCTGATCCGGGCCGCGATCAGCTCGCCGAGCCATGCCGTTCCGCTCGGCGGGCCGGCGCCGACGCTGGCCGACCTCGAGCCGCGGACGGGCTTCGAGGCGGCGTCGGGCGGCTAGGCGCCCTGGGCGGTGAGCCACCGCCGGAGCGCATCGCCGGCGAGCGGCGCGCCGTCGACGAAGACGGTCGGGGTGGTGACCACGCCGGCGCGCATGCCGCCGGTGAAGTCGGCCTTCACGCGGCGCGCGAGCGCCTCGCCGCGCCGGTCGGCGTCGAAGCGCTCCAGGTCGAGCCCGAGCCGCGTCGCCCGTTGCCACAGATGCGGGTCCTCCAGGCGCGCCTGGTCGGCGAACAGGAGCTCGCACATCTCCCAGAAGCGATCCTGGAGCCCGGCCGACTCGGCTGCGCAGGCGGCCGGCCAGGCCCGGGGGTGACTCGAGCGAACGGGAAAGTGGCGGAACACGCGCCGGAGCGCCAGCGCGCCCAGCCGCGCCGAGACCACGGCGCAGAAGGGACACTCGAGGTCGGCGTACTCGATCACCAGCGGGGCGCCGGCCGGCCCGGTGACGTGGTCCTCTCCTCCGAGCGGCGGGACCGGTGCGGAGCCGAGGTCGGTCATCGTCACCGCCTCAGGCGGGCGGTCAGCCGCCGAGCGCGTCGAAGATCAGGTTGGCCCCGGGGAGGTCACCCGGCGAGGGGGCCTGGTAGCTCCACACGACGCGGGTGTCGGGACCGATCACGACGAGCGCCCGCTGGGCGAAGCCGCCCTCGTGAAGGACGCCGAAGGCGCGGCAGGTCGCCCCCTTGGGCTCGAAGTCCGACAGCTGCTCGATCGAGACCCCGAGCTTCTCCCGGAACGCCGACTGTGACCACGTGGCGTCGCACGAGACGCCGTAGAGCGTGGCGCCGCGGGCGGAGAACTCGTCGATCACCTCCTCGTAGAGGTTGAGCTGATCGGTGCACACGGGACTGAAGGCGAACGGATAGAACACCAGCACCGTGGTCTCACCCGCGAGGTCGCTGCGGGTGAACGGCTCGCCGTCCCCGCGCTGCAGCGTGAACTCCGGTGCGAGCTCGCCGGCGGCGAGCGGCATCAGCGCCGGAGGCCGAGCTCGCGGATCAGCGACCGGTAACGCTCGAGATCGGTCCGCTGGAGGTAGTTGAGGAAACGGCGGCGGCGGCCCACGAGCATGAGCAGACCGCGGCGGGAGTGATGGTCCTTGCCGTGGGCGCGCAGATGCTCGGTGAGCTCGTTGATCCGCTCGGTGAGGAGGGCGACCTGGACCTCGGTCCGGCCGGTGTCTTCGGGGCTGTCGCCGAAGCGCTCGATCAGCTCCTGCTTGCGTTCCTGGGTGAGGGACATGCGGCGGATGAGGCTAGCAGGTCCGCCGGGACTGCCAGGTGAGCAGCCGGCGCGTCGCCTCGACGTCGGCGCGCATCTGCGCGATCAGCGCCTCCGCGCTGTCGAAGCGCCGCTCGCCCCGCAGCCGGGCGATGAACTCGACGGCGAGGGGGCGACCGTAGAGGTCGACGTCCCGGTCGAGCAGGTAGGCCTCCACGAGCACGCCGCGGCCGGTGGCGAAGGTCGGCCGCACGCCGATGCTGACCGCGGCCGCCGTCCCGTCGGCCCGGCAGGCGTAGACGCCGTGCCCCGGACACACGAGCGCCTCGTCGGGCACGATGTTCGCGGTCGGATAGCCGAGCGTGCGCCCGCGCTTGTCACCGTGGACGACCTCGCCGCACAGCTGGAAGTGGCTGCCCAGGAAACGAGCGGCGACGTCGACCTCTCCGGCGAGCACGAGCGCCCGGATGTGGCTCGAGGAGACGATCTCGCCGTCGAGCTCCACCATCGCCACCACGCGCGTCTCGAAGCGATCGTCACTCGCCAGCAGCGCCGTGTCGCCGGCGGCGCGATGACCGAAGCGGAAGTTGTCGCCCACCGAGACGTGGGTGGCCTGCAGGCGAGAGACGAGCACCTCATCGAGGAACTGCTGCGGCGACTGGTGCGCAAAGCCTTCGTCGAACGGGATCACCACGAGCTCGGTGACCCCGAGCTCGGCGATCAGCTCCGCCTTGCGCTCGAGCGTGTTGAGCAGCTTCGGCGCCGCCTCGGGACGGACGACGCACAGCGGGTGCGGCTCGAAGGTGAGCACGGTGTCGCTGCCGGCGATCACCTCCCGGTGGCCCAGGTGCACGCCGTCGAACTCCCCCACGGCGACGCGCCGCGGGCGCGCCACCGCCTCGTTCAGGTTCGTGACCTGCATCCGGCGCGAAGAGTAGCGGCGTGGTCCTCGCCGGCGGTCCCGCCGACGGCCGCTCGGGCCGGGTGCCGCTCAGCCGGGACGCAGTCCGAGGACGGGGTGCAGGCGCCCGTCCCTCGGCTCCGCCAGAGCGATGAGTCGGTGCTCGTCGATCAGCCGGACGGTGCCCGTCGCCTCGCCCTCGACGGCCATCCCGTGCGAAGCACGCCGCGCGTCGGTGGCCCCGAGCGTGACGGCGGGCAGGAAGCCGAGCGCCTCGTCCAGCGTCACCACGAGCTCGGGGTCGGCCCGGGCGACGTCGAACTGGCCGATCCGCGTGCGCCGGAGCTCCTCGCAGAACGCATCGCCGAGATCCATCACGAGGCTGCGGACGTAGGTGCCCGAGGAGCACTCGATCCGAAAGCCGCGTCGCGGCCCCTCGTGCCAGAGCTGCTCGAAGCGGAGCACCTCGATCTCGCGCTCGGCAAGCTCGACCGTCTCCCCCGCCCGGGCGAGCGCGTACGCACGACGGCCGCCGACCTTCACCGCCGAGTACGCCGGTGGACGCTGGCGCAGCCGGCCCGTGGCCAGGGTCAGCTCGCCCTGAGGGACGACGCCGGTCTCGCTGATCTCGCCGTCTGGGTCGCCGGTCGTGGAGACCGCGCCGAAGCGGGCCGTCGCCAGGTAGGTCTTCGGCAGCGCCATCAGGAACCGCTGGGCCCGCGTGGCGCGGCCGACGAGGACGAGCAGCAGACCGGTGGCGAACGGATCGAGGGTTCCCGCGTGACCGACCTTCACGCCCCGGGCGAAGGTGCGGCGGACGCGCGCGACGACGTCGTGCGAGGTGATCCCGGCCGGCTTGTCGTAGAGGATGACGCCGTCGACGCCGGAGCGGCGCTCCGGCTCGCTCACCGGGCGGGGGCCGCCGCTTCGAGCTGTGCGGCGACCTGCTGGCGGAGGAAGACGATCAGCGCATCGGTCTCCAGGGCGGTCGAGAAGCCGGCGGCGCGGCGATGACCGCCCCCGCCCTGCGCCCGGGCGATGCGCGACACGTCGACGCGCTCGTCGCTGGCGCGCAGCGACACCTTGCGCGGCGCCCCGCGGCCATCGACCTCGCCGATCCGGTCGCGCACGAGCGCCGCGACGGCGGTGCCCTCGACGGCCCGGAGGTGATCGATCACGCCCTCGGAGTAGCTCTCCTCGGCGCCCGAGTCGGCATAGTCGGCGGCGCTCAGGGCCGTGACGGTCAGGCGGCCGCCGTCGAAGCGGCGGACGTTGGCGAGCCCGCGCGCCAGCAGGGCGAGCTTGCCGTAGGGGACGTGCTCGTAGACGCACCGGTAGATCTCCTGGACGTCGACGCCGGCCTCGATCAGCTCGGCGGCCATCAGATGAGCGCGCGGTCCGGTGTTCTCGTACATGAACTTGCCGGTGTCGGTGATCAGCCCCACGTAGAGCGCCTGGGCGATCACGGGGTTCGGCGCGAAGTCGAGGCCGTGCATCAGATCCCACACGATCTCCGCCGTGCACGACGCGCCCGCGTCGACGAAATTGACGGTGCCGAACCGCGTGTTGTCGTGATGGTGGTCGATGTTGAGGATGTGGAGCGCGGCGGGGGCCGGTTCGTCGAACGCGGCGGCGGGGTTGCGGTCGAGGTTGCCGCAGTCCAGGAACACGATCGTCCGGTCCTTCAGGTCCTCGGGGAGCTCGGTGACGAGCCCGTCGAGGGGGAGGAAGTCGTACTCGCGGGGCAACGGGAACTCGCCCGCGTCGATGAACATCACGCTCGACTTCCCGAGCGCGACCAGGAGGTGCTGCATGGCCACCAGCGAGCCGAGCGCGTCGCCGTCGGGATTCTCGTGGGTGACGCAGACCAGGCGCTCGGCGCGACGGAGCTCGACGAGCACCGCCGCGCGGTCGGAATCGCGCCCGTTGTCACTCATCGGCGGGGCGAACCTCGTCGGAGGCGAGCAGCTCGGTGATCCGCATTCCGTGATCGACCGAGGCGTCGTAGGCGAACGTGAGCGTCGGCGTGTGCTTCAGCTTGAGCTGGCGGGCCACCTGCGACTGCAGGAAGCCGTGGGCCGAGCGCAGGCCGGCGAGGCTCTCCTCCCGGACCGGCTCGTCGCCCAGCACGCTCACATACACGGTTGCGTGGCGGAGGTCGGGGCTGGTCTTGACGGCGGTCACGGTCACGAATCCCACGCGGGGGTCCTTCAGATCCTTGGCGATCGTCTCCGAAAGGACGGCTCGCACCGCCTCGTCCACACGCCGCAAGCGTCCCTGGGCCATCCTATCCCTCCGCTCTGAACGACGGGTCTTGCAGCTCCTCCACCGAGCGCAGGATCCGCTCGACGCGCACGCCGTCGGGGCACCGCGCGAGGAGGAAGCGCTCGAGGCCGTCGACCGCGGCGTCGAGCACCGACGGCGAGCGACCCGTGAGCGCGGCGGTGAGCGTCGCGCGCTGCCAGCGCTCGTGGTGCCCGGTCTCGGCCACGGCCGCGCCGAGGCGACCGTGGAGCTGCGCCTTGATCGAGGACAGCTCCTTGCGCTTGGCCTTCAGGCTCCCGGCGTGGGGGAAGTGCAGCTCGATGACCAGCACGGCGACGAAGCCGCCCTCCTCGGACTCCGTCCGCACACTAGGCGAGCTCGCGCTCGACCTGGCGGGTGGCGTAGGCCTCGATCACATCGCCCTCCTTGACGTCGGCGAAGTCCCGGAGCACGATGCCGCAGTCGAACCCGGCGAGCACCTCGCGGACGTCGTCGTTGACGCGACGGAGGCTCTGGATCTCGCCGTCCCACACCACCGTGCCGTCGCGGACCAGGCGTACCTTCGAACCGCGGGTGATGCGGCCGTCGGTGACGTGGGTACCGGCGATCGTCCCGACCCGGGAGGCGCGGAACAGCTGGCGGACCTCGGCGCTGCCGGTGATCTCCTCGACCTCCTCCGGAGCGAGCATGCCCTGCATGGCGCTGCGCAGCTCATCGATGGCGCGGTAGATCACCGAGTAGTGGCGGATCTCGACGCCCTCGCGCTCCGCGAGCGCCCTGGCATCCCCCACGGGGCGGACGTTGAAGGCGAGGATCACGGCGTTGGAGGCGGCGGCGAGCATCACGTCGGACTCGGTGACGGCGCCCACCGCGCGACGGATGACGTTGACCGCCACCTCGTCCTGCGGGAGCTTGGCGATCTCGTCCTCGAGCGCCTCCGAGGAGCCGGCCACGTCGGACTTGACGAGCAGGTTGAGCTCCTGGGCGCCGCTCTTGAAGATGTCCTCCAGCGAGATCCGCTTGCCGCTGCGCCGGGCGAGCGACTCCGCCTTCAGCCGCGTGGAGCGCTCGTTGGCGAGCTGCTTGGCGCGCCGCTCGTGCTCGACCACGCGGACGTGCTCGCCGGCCTCGGGAACGCCATCGAACCCGAGCACCTCGACCGGCTCGCCGGGACGGGCGGCATCGACCTTGTTGCCGAGGAAATCGTGCATCGCCCGCACGCGGCCCCAGGTGGCGCCGGCCACGAGCGCGTCGCCGACGTGAAGGGTGCCTCGACCGATCAGGATCGTCACGACCGGACCGCGACCCGAGTCGAGCTTCGACTCGATGACGACTCCCGACGCCTCCGTGTTCGGGTTCGCCTTGAGCTCCTGGAGCTCGGCGAGGGTGACGATCGTGTCGAGGAGGTCGTCGAGGCCCTGCTTCGTCCTCGCTGAGACGTCGACGAAGTCGGTGTCGCCCCCCCACTCGACCGGCTGCAGCCCGACCTTCGAGGCCATCTCGCTGCGGACGCGGGCGGGATCCGCCCCCTCCTTGTCGATCTTGTTGACGGCGACGATCATCGGCACGCCCGCCTCCTTGGCGTGATCGACGGCCTCCTCGGTCTGCGGCATGACGCCGTCGTCGGCGGCGACCACGATCACGGCGATGTCCGTCACCCGAGCGCCGCGCGCCCGCATGGCGGTGAACGCCTCGTGGCCGGGGGTGTCCAGGAAGGTGACGAGATGGTCGCCGTGCCTGACCTGGTAGGCGCCGATGTGCTGGGTGATCCCGCCGGCTTCGCCGGCCGCCACCTGCGTCTCACGCACGGCGTCGAGCAGCGAGGTCTTGCCGTGGTCGACGTGACCCATGATCGTCACCACCGGCGGGCGCTCGATCAGGTCCTCCTCGGCGTCCTCGAACGCAGGCTCGCTGACGTCCTCGTCCTCGGAGTGGACGATCTCGACCTGCTTGCCGAGCTTCTCGGCCACCTCGAGGATCGCCTCGTCGGACAGCGTCTGGTTGACCGTCCTGAACTCGCCGAGCGCCATCAGCTGCTTCATGATCTCCGCCGAGGAGACGCCGAGGTACTCGGACACGCCCATCGCGGTCGAGCCGGAGTTGATCCGGATCGTGTCCGGCTCGACGACCGCGGCGCGTGAGGGACGCGATTCGGCCTCTTCGTCGTAGACGCCGCGGCGGCGACGGCCGCGGCGCTGCCGGCGCGGCGGCTGGTTGGACTGCCCGGGGCCACCACCGGCTCGGCGCGAGGCCTGGCTGTCGATCACCACGCGGCGACGGCCGCCGGCGTTGCCGGGGGCGCGCTCGCCCTGCAGGGAATCACGGGTCGGCCGCTTGGCGGGTCCGTCGTTGCCCCCGCGCGGGGGTGCCGCGGCATCGCCGCGGGGCGCCGTCTCGTCGCGGCCGGCGCCCTCGGGACGGGGGGCACGCGGCGGCGCGCCATCGGGACGGGGGCCGCGGGCGGTGCCATCGGGACGCGGGCCGCGCGAGGCGCCGTCGGGACGGGGGCCGCGGGCAGTACCATCGGGACGGGGGCCGCGCGAGGCGCCGTCGGGACGGGGGCTGCGGGCAGTGCCATCGGGGCGCGGGCCGCGGGCGGTGCCGTCGGGGCGCGAGGCGCCGCGCGGCGCATCGCTGCGGCCGTTGCGGTTGCCCTCGGCGCGGCCGGCATCGCTGCGGCCACCACGGCCGTCGGGACGAGCGCTCTGAGCGCCGCCGGCGTCACGGCCCTCACGTGGGCCGGCCGGACGCGGGCCACTCGTGCGGCTGCTGCCGGCCGCCTGCCGGGGGGTGTTGCCGGTGGACTTCGGACCGGTGCCGCGGGGCTGGTTGGCGGCCGAACGGGGGTCCGGACTGGCCGCCCCAGGACGCACGACGCCGCCACCTCCGGGCCGGGGTGCGGCGGGCCGCACGGGGGGCGGCGCCGCCGCCTCCTTGCGGGGTGCGTTCGCCTTCACCTCAGTGCGCTTGGTGCCGTTCGTCGGCCGGGCGGCGGCCTCGGCGGCCTTCGCCTCCGCGCGGTCACGGGTGAGATTGGCGGGTCGTCCGCCGCTGCCTTCTCGCTTAGCCATTCAGTTCCAGTGTAGGCCGGTCGCGGTCAGGAGCCGGCCTCGGCGGCGCCGACCTGATCGGTGTCGGAGTTCGCCAGCGCCTGGTGGGACTCGATGCCGCAATAGCGGGATCCCGGCAGCGCCGCGTTCGGGCAGCGGCGGCCGTTGGAGAGGATCGCCGCGCACCGACCGCCCAGCTCCTCCTCCTCGTAGCCGCCCTCGGCCTCCTCCTCGGCGAACTCCGTCTCCGAGCGGATGTCGATCCGCCAGCCGGTCAGCCGGGCGGCGAGGCGGGCGTTCTGGCCCTCCCGGCCGATGGCCAGCGACAGCTGGTCGTCGGGCACGATCACCGTCGCCTGCTTGTTGTCGTCGTCGACGAGCACCTCGCGCACCCGCGCCGGCGACAGCGCCTTGGCCACGAAGCGGGCGGGCTCGTCGTTGTAGGGGATGATGTCGATCTTCTCGCCGCGGAGCTCGGAGACCACCATGCGCACGCGCGAGCCGCGGGGACCGACGCAGGCGCCGACCGGGTCGACCCCGTCGACATGGGAGACGACGGCGATCTTCGAGCGGTATCCGGGCTCACGCGCGACGCCGGTGATCTCCACCAGCCCGTCGGCGATCTCGGGGACCTCGAGCTCGAACAGCGACTTGATCAGCTCAGGGTCACGCCGGGAGACGATGATCGACGGGCCCTTGGTGGAGTTCGACACGTCCTTGATGACGGCCTTGATCCGCTGGGAGTGGTCGTAGCGCTCGCCCTCCACCTGCTCGGACTTCGGCAGCAGCGCCTCGACCCGCTCGCGCAGCTGCACGAGCGTGTAGCGCGAATCGGACTGCTGGACGATGCCGGTGATCAGCTCGCCGACGCGGTCGCGGTACTCCTCGAACATCATGTCCCGCTCGGCCTCGCGGATCCGCTGCAGGATCACCTGCTTGGCCGTCTGAGCCGCGATCCGCCCGAAGTCGTGGGGCGTCACATCCTCGGTCTCGATCTGGTCCTCGTACTCCTTGAGCTTCTCGAGGTCGATCTCCGGCTCCGGCGGCTCGCGCATCTCGCCCGTCTCCGGGTCGACGGCCGGCTGCTGGTCCTCGGTCGCCTCGACGAGCAGCTGCTCCTCGAGCTCCGGCGGGATCTTCAGCTCCCAGACCTTGAAGTCGCCGCTCTCGCGGTCCATCTCGACCTTGGCGTATGGGGCGGAACCTGGGGTCTTCTTGTAGGCGGACAGCAGCGCGTCCTCGAGGGCCTCCATCAGCTTCTCGTGGGAGATGTTCTTCTCGGCGGCGAGGCCGCGTACTGCTTCGACGATCTCTCTCGACATGGTCTTCAGTCTCCGGGTACGAGGTTGGAGCGGGCGATCTCCTCGTAGGTGATCGTGACGATCCCGTCCGGTACGGCGATCGTGACTTCGTTCTCCGAGGCACCGACGAGCTCGCCGGTGACGCTGACCAAACGCTTCGCGTTCGGTGCCCGGCCATCCCTGGCCTCGCGCAGGCGGACGCGTGCGCGGCGGCCGAGGAACCGGGAGAAGTGCTGTGGCTTGGTGAGCGGGCGGTCCTGGCCCGGCGAGGAGACCTCCAGGCTGTAGTGCTCGCGCAGGTCGGTCAGCTGCCCGGAGACGCGCTCGCACAGCGCGAGCGTGACGCCATCCGGATGATCGATGAACAGCCGCAGCGTGGTCCCACGGACGACCTCGGCAAGCAGCACCTCGACATCGGGGGCGCTGACGGCCAACCTCTCCTCGATCTCGTTCTGTAGTGCGCTCAACTGGTCTCCTCCGACAAGAAAACTCATAAAAAAAAAGCGGGCGAGCGCCCACTTCCGGTACTGCTCGCCGGATGGCCGGCGCAAGAAGCTGTCGGATCAGATTAGCACCGCTTTGGGGCTCCCGCATGGGCTGGTGCGCCGGCTGCCGGGGCCGGACTTCCGTCCGGCGCACATGTGCTTGAGTTGCCGGCAACGCGATGCCGCTGCACGGGTTCCGCGAATGTGCGCCGTGCGGAATGCCCGGCCTCGCAGCCGCCTCCGAGCGCCCCGACGCGTGAGCCGGGGACGCTCCAGCTGCGAAGCGCTCCACGAGCTGATGAGCCCCGAGCTGCCGCCCAGCCCGCGCGTGCTGCACGGCGGGGCGGCTGGGAGCGCAAGCGGGGGCGAAAGCCGAAAGCGGGTGGCCCACTCGCGAACCGCCGACCTCGCGGAACCCGCACCACGGTCTCGCGCTGCCGGCGACTCAAGCACGGGAGGCGGGCGCGAGTGGGCCGCCCGTGACGTGGCCGGCCAAAGCCGGACGGTCAGTCGGCCGAGCCGCCGGCGCGGGCGCGGGCCTGGTCCCGGTAGCGGCTGTAGTCCCGGCGGGAGGGGGCCATGCCGGCGGCCTGGGCGAGGGGCTGGCGGGCTTCGGCGTGGCGGCCGAGCTTCTGGAGGCTGCGCCCGAGGCAGAACAGCGCGTAATCGTTGGTCGGAGCCTGCCGGATCACCGCCTCGAACTCGGCGGCCGCCTCCTCGTAGCGCTGGGTGTGGAACAGCGCCCGTCCCAGCGCCTCGCGGATCGAGGACTTGTCGGGAGCGAGGTCACGGGCGCGGGCGAGGGGGATCATCGCCTGGTAGTGGTGGCCCGCCTCGAGCAACTCGGTCCCCCGCCGGTACAGGTCGTACACGTCTTCCATCACCATCGATTCTAGGACGGGTCCGGACGCCGCGGCGGCTCCGGCGGCAGCGCCCACAACGCCCGCATCCGGGCCACGAGGCCCCGCCCGGCGAGCTCCCGGCGCACCGCGCGGCGACCGCTGGTCCGGTGCTGGGGCTCGAGCCCGGGGCCGCCCCCGTAGCGGGCGGTCCGCAGGGCGCGGACGTAGCCGGCGGCCTCGGGGACGCCGCGGAAGCGGTTCTCGAGCGTCACGAGCGTCGTCCCGGGGCTGAGCGGGCGACCGGTGCGCCGGAACGCCCGCTCGAGCTCGGCCACCGGATCGCCGGCGACGGCGCGGGCGGCGAGGAGCCAGGCGGCGATCGCGGCCGACAGGGCGACCAGGAGCCCCACCCCGATCCACGGCCAGGCACTGCCGCCAGGGCCGCCGGAGCTCTCGCCGGCGGGAGCGGAGGAGGAGTGCGGGGTCCCGTGCGCCTTCACGCGTGAGCCCGCCGGGAGCCCGAGGCTGGACCGCGGCGCGGGGGCGTTGCCGACGGAGGTGGCGCCGTCCCCCCCAGGGCGGGATCGGCGGCGGGCGTCGGGTCGAAGGTGACCCACCCGTACCGCGGGAACCACGCCTCGACCCACGCGTGGGCGTCGAGGTCGCTCACCGCGAAGGCGTGGGTGGCGCTGTCGTAGGTGCCCGTGGTGAAGCCCGTCGCGACCCGCGCGGGCACGCCGCCCATGCGCAGCAGCAGGGCCATCGCCCCGGCGAACTGCTGGCAGTAGCCGATGTGGCTGGAGAACAGGAAGTGCTCCAGCGGATAGGTGCTCGGCGGCGGGTTCTCGTCGTAGCGGTAGCCGTGGGAGAGGTAACGCTCGACGGCCAGCACGTAGCCGTAGGGGGTCGTCGCTCCCGCGCGCAGCCCGCGGGCGAGGCGGAAGGCCGGCCCGTAGGGCGAGCCTTCGAGCATCTGCTCGGCGCCGTAGCCGCCGTCGCCACCGAGCCCGGTGTAGGCGATCGCCGAGTGGGAGGAGAACGGCGCGAAGTCGACGGGCTGCGAGGGAACCGGTATCGCACCGGTGGGCGGACGGAACGTGAAGGCGGGGAGCTGCACGTCCAGGTAGTCGACCGCGATCGTCCGCGGATAGCGCGTGCCGGCCGCCCCGAGCGCGGTCGGGCTCGGCGCTGGGGTGTAGGCGCGCACCGTGTAGCTGTCGCCGGGCCGGAGCCTCCCCCCCGCCAGCCAGGTGCCCGGGCTGGCCCCTGCGACGGCGCCGTCGCGGACGTGGCTCGGGGCCGCGGCGACGCCGGCCGCGATCACCTGGGCCGAGCTCATGCCGGTGAGCGTGACGTGGAGGGTCTGGGTGAAGCGGCGGCGCGCCGACGCGCTCACCCCGAGAAACGCGCCGCTGGCCTGCACCGGCTCGTCGGTCCAGCCGTAGCCGTTGAAGGTGTCGAGGTTCTCCGCCTTCCAGTAGGCCCGTGTCTGCGCCTGCACCTCGAGCACCTGGTGACCCTGTTGCGGCCAGTCGAGGGGCCCGTAGCGCTGCGACCAGTCGAAATGCTCTCCGCCCGGGGCGGCCAGCGTCGAGGCGAGCTTCTGCACGTCGAGCCAGGGCCGGTGCGGATCGAGCGCGGGTGCAACCACGGCCCCGCCGATCCCGGCCGCGATCACCAGCAGCATCACGGCCCCACCCCGCGTGCCCCCCACGCGGTCACCCCACACGAGCACGGCGAGCAGCACGAACAGGACGACGCCGTGGACGTAGGGCAGCGTCGGACGCGCCAGCGCCGAGGGCACCACGGCGAGCACGACGAGCGGCAGCGCAGCCACCGCCGGGCGCAGCGCGCCGAGCGTCCGGGGCGCGAAGGCGAGCATCAGCGCCCCGTCGAGCAGCAGCACGCCGGCTCCCATCACGATCACCGCGCGGACCGGGACATCGATTCCCTCGTACGGCACGAGGACACCGGGCAGGGCGGAGAGCCCCTGCCCGACGGCCCGGACGGTGACGGCGATCCGCAGATGCGTGACCCACTCGAGCGGAAGGCCCGCGACGGCGACGATCGCCAGCACGCCGATCACCGCCACGAGCAGGGCGACCGGGAGGTGGCGGATGCGAGGCCAGGCTCCGATCGACAGCACGAGGATCGACAGTCCGAGCATCCCCAGCAGTCGGGCGCTCGGGTCGGGGCGCAGCATCGTGCCCCAGCGGAGCACGCCGTAGAGGCCGAGCAGGACGAAGGCGAGCGAGGAGGCGACCCCGCGGGGCCCGGAGCGCTCGGGGACGCCCGCCGCCGGACCCGGCGCCCGCGGGGGCAGGGGGGCCGGCAGGACGGTGACGCTCACGCCGTCGCCCCCAGGGCCGGCGCGCGGGAGCGGTCGCGGCGCCGGCCACCGACGAGATGGCCGCGACACCCGGACACGGTGAAGGCGGGCGCCGGCGCGCCCTCGGCGCCGGTGTCCGGGACGACGAGGATCCGCGAGGGTCCCCGCAGCTCGGCCAGCCGGGCGGGCTGGCGGCGCGGGTCGCAGACGGCGAGGTAGAGCACGGGCGCCGAGGCCGAGAGCTCGCCGAGCGCCGGCGGGCCGTGGGCGGCGCTCGCGACGAGCGCGAGGTGGACGTGGAGCGCCGGCCACGCGCGCAGGTCCGGCTCCACGACCACCGGCCGCCGGCGTCCCGGCAGCAGCACGCGGCACCCCCCTCGCCGAGCGAGCTCGAGGGTGAGCGAGGCCGCCGCACGGACGATGGCGTCGAGTCCCTCCTGTGCGGCGGCGCCGGGCGGCGTGCGCGCGTCCACCACGATCAATGGTCGGGCCTCTCCGTCGGCGCGGAGTTGACGCTCGAGCAGGCCGCGGCCCCGCGCCAGCGCCTGCCAGTGGATCCGCGACGCCGGCGACCCGGTCCGGTACGGGCGCAGTCCGTCGAGGTCGACGGCGGCGAACGGCTCCTCCACGCCTCCGGCGTCAGGGCCGAGCAGTCGCGATCCGCGGCCCCGGGCCAGCCAGCTGACCGCCTCGACTCGCGGCAGGACGAGCACCTCGTCGGGATCCGCCGCGCTGCGGCGGGTGAAGCTGGCCAGGCCGAGGGCGTCATGCACGACGAGCACCGGCGGCGGGAGCGGCCACACACCGCGGCGCGGAAAGCTCGCGCGCAGCACGACCTCGACCGCGGCGCGGCGCCCCAGCGGGGCCGGGGCCACGGTGAGCTCCACGGGGGCCCCGGCGAACGCGTCGTGGATCTCGGCCCCCGGGAGCCCGCCCCGGCCGCGCCGCACCACCAGCACCGCCTCGAGCGGCTGGTCCTCGACGACGTGATCGGCGGCGATGACCCGGGTGACGGTGCCGCGGCGCGAGGTGAGCCAGCAGTAGCTCGGGGCGACGAGCGCGAGCAGGATGAGGGCGCCCCCCGGCACGAACAGCGGCGCGGTGCCGAAGGTCAGGGCGGCGAGCAGGAGCGCGGTCCCGGCGAGCAGAACGGCGGCGGCCCGGCTCAGGTCCCGCGCCGCGCCCATGGGCTACAGGGCGCGGACGGAGGCGACGGCGTCGCCGACGACCTGGCCGGCGTCCGCGCGGGCGGCGTCGGGTGCCATCACCAGGCGGTGGGCCAGCACCGGCAGCGCCAGCGCCTGGACGTCGTCGGGCAGGACGTGGTCGCGGCCGCTCATGAGCGCGTGGGCCTTCGCCGCACGCAGCAGCATGAGCCCCGCGCGGGGGCTGGCCCCCAGCTCCACGCGCCGGTCCTCCCGCGTGCACCACAGCAGCCTCACGATGTAGTCGCGCAGCGGCTCGGCGGCGACGATCCGCTTCGCCGCGTCCTGGGCCTGGAGCAGCTCCGCCGCAGTGGCGACGGCCTCGAGCGAGAGCACCCGATCGCCGGCCTCGTGGTCGGCGAGCATGCCGGCCTCCGCGCCGCGCTCGGGGTAGCCGAGCGAGATGCGGATCATGAAGCGGTCGACCTGCGCCTCAGGAAGCGGATAGGTGCCCTCGTACTCGATCGGGTTCTGCGTGGCGAGCACCAGGAACGGCCGCGCAAGCTCGTGGGTGACGACGTCGACGGTGACGCGGCGCTCCTGCATGCACTCGAGCAGGCCCGACTGGGTCTTGGGCGAGGCGCGGTTGATCTCGTCGAACAGGACCACGTTGGCGAACACGGGGCCGGGACGGAACTCGAAGCGCTGGGCTCGCTGGTCGTAGATGTTCGAGCCGACGACGTCGGCCGGGAGCAGATCGGAGGTTCCCTGGACGCGGGCGAACTGGCAGTCGATCGAGCGCGCGAGCGCTCGCGCGAGCGCGGTCTTGCCGACGCCCGGGTAGTCCTCGATCAGGACATGGCCCTCGGCGAGCAGCGCCACGACCACCTGGCGGAGGATCTCCGGCCGCACCTGGACGGCGCGGTTGACGTTCTCGGCCAGGCGCCGCGCAAAGGCGGCGTGGGTGTCAAGCGCCGGCGACGCTGCGGGTTGCGGCTCCATCGCTCTCCCTCCGTGCGGCGGCCTCGAGTCCGGCGACCGCGTCGAGCACCGCCTCGGCGACGAGCAGCTTGCTCGCGCGCGCGACGGTGCGCTCTCCGGCGGCGGTGACGATCGTCACCTCGTTCTCCTCCGCGTCGAAACCGATGCCCGCCTGCGAGACGTCGTTGACGACGACGGCGTCGAGCCGCTTGCGGGCGAGCTTGTCCCGCCCGTAGGCGAGCGCGCCGTCGCCGTGCTCGGCGGCGAACCCGACGAGCAGCTGACCGGGACGGCGGCGGGCCGCGAGTCCGGTGAGGATGTCGTCGGTCAGCGCAAGCTCGAGCTGCGGCGGGCGCTCGGGGTCGAACTCCGTCTTCTTGAGCTTGTGCGCCGCCGGCGCGGCGGGCCGGAAGTCAGCGACCGCGGCGGCCATCAGGAGCAGGTCGCACGCGTCGAAGCGCTCCTCGCTGGCGCGGCCGAGCTCGGCCGCGGTGCTCACCCGGACGACCTCGCAACCGGGCGGATCGGGCAGCGAGACGTTGGCGGCCAGAATCGTCACCACGGCGCCGTGGCGGGCGGCGGCGGTGGCCAGCGCATATCCCATCCGGCCGCTCGAGCGGTTGCCGATGTAGCGGACGCTGTCGATCGGCTCGCGGGTGCCGCCGGCCGTCACGAGGACGCGCCGGCCGGCGAGGGTGGGTGGAGCGATGAGCCGCTCGACGGTCTCGAGCAGCTCCGCCGGCTCGGCCAGCCGGCCCGTGCCGTGCTCGCCGAAGGAGGCCAGTGCGCCGCTGCCCGGCGGGACCACCGTGACGCCGCGTTCGCGGAGCTGCGCGACGTTGGCGCGGGTGGCCGGGTGCTCCCACATGTGGTGGTTCATGGCCGGCGCGACGGCCACCGGGCAGGTGGCGGCAAGCGCCGCCGTCGTCAAGAGGTTGTCGGCGAAGCCGTGGGCGAGCTTGGCGAGCGTGTTGGCGGTCGCCGGGGCGATGAGCAGGACGTCGGCGCGCGCGACGAGGGCGAGGTGATTGATCGGCGCGTGCTCGGGGAGCGCTTCGCCGGGGTAGGCCCCGCGCGCGGGATCGGGCTCGAACTCGTCGGCGAGCACGGGGGCGCCGGTGATGGCCGCGAACGAACCGCGGCCGACGAACCGCTCGCTCGCCGGCGTCTGGATGACGCGAACGGCATGACCCGCCTTGATCGCCAGCCGCGCCGTCTCGATCGCCTTGTACGCCGCGATCCCGCCGCTGACGCCGAGGAGCACACGCGCCATCTCGACGTCCCGCCGATCGCCGCTAGCGGTAGTGGTACTTGATCTTGCCCTGAGCGACCTCTTCGAGCGCGATCGTCAGGTAGTTCTTCGAGCGGGTCTCCACCATCGGCGGCGGGAACTCGTCGAACGTCCCCTCCCCCAGGTTGTGGTAGTAGGAGTTGATCTGTCGGGCGCGCTTCGCCGCCACGAGCACGCTCGCGTAGTCGGAGTCAACGTGCTCGAGCAGCCTGTCGATGCGGGGGTTGATCAAGATGCGTCCTTGGGCCGAGGGTCCCCGCAAGCGTAGCGTGCGGCCCGTACGGTGGGCCCTACCGCACGCCGCCGCCCGGCGCGGTCACCCGCGGGAGGCCCACGGGCACCGGGAGGCGCACGGGCACCCAGTCTCTGCGCTCGCGCGCGTGCGCGCGCGAACGGACTCGCTCCGAGATCGACGGACGGGCGGCTCCCGGGATCGACGGAACGGGCTCCGAGATCGGACCGAGGGGGTCAGGCCGACAGGGAACGCTCGACGATCGCCGCCAGCGCCGTCGTGGCGTCCTCCAACCGGTCGTTGACGACGACGTGGCCGAACTCCGGCTGGGCCTCGAGCTCACGCTCGGCGGTCTGCAGACGCTCCTCCACCTGCTCGGCGGAGTCGGTCCCCCGGCCGATCAGCCGCGTGCGGAGCGCCTCGCGAGAGGGAGGCGCGATGAACACCTGGACGGCCTCGGGCATCGCCTCGCGCACCTGGCGTGCCCCCTGCACCTCGATCTCCAGCACGACCGGCACACCATCGGCGATCCGCCGCTCGAGCTCGGCGCGCAGCGTGCCGTACCGATTGCCCGAGTACTCGGCGTGCTCGACGAAGTCGCCGTCGGACACGCCGGCGGCGAAGCGCTCGGGCGTGAGGAAGTGGTACGCGACGCCGTCCTCCTCGCCCGGGCGCGGGGGGCGGGTCGTGGCCGAGACGGACAGCTCGAGCTCCGGGATGCGCGCCAGCAGCCCCCGGATGAGCGTCCCCTTCCCGACTCCGGACGGGCCAGTGATGACGAACACCTTGGCCACGGCCGGAGCGGGAGAGGACGACGTCGCCGCCTAGCGGCGACGCATGAGGTCGACGAGCTCGGCGCGCTGGCGCTGCGAGAGCCCGCCGATCGTCTTGCTCGGGGAGATCCGGCACTGGGTGAGGATCTTGTTCACCTTCACCCGGCCGTACTTCGGCACCGCGAGCAACAGGTCGAAGACCTTGGCGGTCTCGAGGTACTCGGGGGGCTGGAGCAGCAGCTCCGCGATGGGCTGGCGACCTGCCTTCAGGTCGCGCTTGAGCTGAGCTCTCCGACTGCGGATGTCATTCGCCCGCTGGAGCGCCTCCATGCGTTGCACGAGGGAGCGCTCGGGCGCGGCGATCGCCTTTGCTGGCGAGTCACTGACCGGCGGCATGGGCGGCGACTATACATCGTGCGCGGAGGCGATCACAACGCAGAAGCACCAATTCGACTCGACCTCAAGCTGAGGTCGAGCATTGTCGAGGAAGGTTCGGGCAATCGCTTGGATTTGCAGGTCATTTCGCACACGGGCTGTGTTGGGAAGCGTCACCGGCCCCGCGTCGTCCAGGAATCCGCTGCGTTCAGTGGACTTCCGGCCCGCCGGTCCGCCCGTCGAGCAGTCCTTCGAGCTCCGTCGCGATCCTCGCGCCCGCCGTGGGATCCCGGAAGCTCTCCGTGCCGACGGCCACCAGCGTGGCACCCGCCCGGAGCAGGTCGCGCGCGTCCCGGCCGCTCTGGACGCCGCCCATGCCGACGATCGGGATCGTCACGGCGTCCGACACGGCATGAAGCTGGGCGAGGGCGACGGCGCGCACGGCCGGTCCCGAGACTCCGCCCGTCGTTCCGCCCAGCCACGGCTCGCCGGAGCGTGGATCGAGCGCCATCCCGCGGAGCGTGTTGATCAGCGAGACGGCGTCGGCACCGCCCTCCTCGGCCGCCCGGGCGACCGCGGTCACGTCCGCGGCGTTCGGCGTCAGCTTGACGATCAGCGGCTTGTCGCTCAGCGGTCGCACATGCTCGACGAGCGCCCGCGTCTCGCCGGGGTCGGTGCCGATCAGCAGACCGGTCTTGACGTTGGGGCACGAGACGTTGAGCTCGAGCGCCGCCACCTCGTCCCGGGCCCCGAATGCCGCCACGAGCTCGCCCACCTCCGCGCGCGAAGAGCCCATGACGTTGACGACGAGCGGCACGGCAAGCCGCGCGAGCAGGGGCAGGTCGTGCTCCAGGTAGCCCTGAAGACCCTTGTTGGGCAGCCCGATCGAGTTGATCAGTCCCCCGGCGAGCTCCCACAGCCGGGGCGGTGGGTTCCCCTCACGGGGCTCCGTGGTCACCGTCTTGGACACGAACGCGGCGAACGGGAACTCTCGGTGGAGCGCCTCACCGAACACGCGCTCCGCCGCGATCGCGTCAAACGTGCCCGAGGCGTTGATGATCGGGTGAGCGAGCTCCAGGCCGCAGAAGGAGACGGTCAATGCGGCGCCCCCAGCGTGAGCGCGGTGGCGAGATCGGCGGCGTCGAGCACCGGACCGTCGACGCACAGCCGGACGTAGCCCGAACGGGTGGCGACGACGCAGCCGAAGCACGCTCCGAAGCCACAGGCCATGCCCGACTCGAGCGCCAGCTGCGCCGGCACTTCGTGCTCCTCGCAGAGCAGCCGCACCGCCTCGAGCATCGGCGGTGGCCCGCAGGCGTAGACCTCCACCTCCGCGTCGGCAGCGAGCTCCGCGCGCAGCAGTTCGGTGACGAGCCCGGCGTGACCGGTGCTGCCGTCGTCGGTCGCCACCGCGGAGACGCTCAGCAGGCCGGCGCCGAGGGCGTGCTCGGCGTCACGGAAGCCGACGAGCGTCGTGGCAGGCTCGGCGTCGCCGCTGTCGGCGAGCAGCTCGTCCTGGAGGATGGCGAGCGGCGCGATCCCCACCCCGCCTCCGACGAGCAGTGGCCGGCGGCCGTCCCGGGGCGCGCGGAAGCCGCGGCCGAGCGGCCCGATGACGGCGAGCGCATCGCCGGGGCCGAGCTCGGCGAGGCGGTTCGTGCCCGGACCGACATCCTCGATCATGAAGTCGAGCCGGGTCGTCTGCGCCGGCGCCCGCATCACGCTGAAGGCCCGGGGCAGGAACGGACGCTCGCCCTCGCCCCCGCCCCAACGCGTCGCCGCCGAGAGCATGTAGAACTGGCCCGGCGCCGGCCGGGGCCCTTCGGGGTCGTCGCACTGGAGCACGACGTAGGCCCCCTCCCGGGGGCACGCCATCACGGGCAGCTCACGGCGGCCGAACGGAGCGAGGACGCGATCGTCGCTCACAACACGTGCGCGTAGAGCTCCTGCAGCGAGAGCACCTCCGGCTGCCCGCCCCGGGCCGCCATCGCGATCGCCCGCGCCGCCGCCACGCCGCCGGCCATCGTGGTGATGCACGGGATCCCGCGGGTCACCGCGGCGCTGCGGATCTCGTAGCCGTCGGCGCGCGCCCCGGTGCCGACCGGCGTGTTGATGACGAGGTCGACCTCTCCGCGCACGATCGCGTCGACGACGTGCGGCGAGCCCTCGAACACCTTGTTGATCGGCCGGGCCGGGATCCCCATCCGGCTGAGTGCCTGCGCCGTCCCCCGCGTGGCGATGATCTCAAAGCCGATGTCGTGGAGGGTCGTCGCGATCACCGTCGCGGCCGGCTTGTCGGCGTCGGCGACGGTGAGGAACACGGTGCCCTCGGTCGGCAGGTGGGCGCCGGCGGCGGCCTGCGCCTTGGCGAACGCGGTCGGGAAGTCCCGCGCAATCCCCATCACCTCTCCGGTGGAGCGCATCTCGGGGCCGAGCAGCGAGTCGGCGCCGGCGAAGCGGTCGAACGGCAGCACCACCTCCTTGACGCAGACGTGGCCGTTGGTCGTCTGCGTCGGCAGGGAGAGGTCGGCGATGCGCTCGCCCAGCATGATCCGGCAGGCGAGCTTGGCGAGCGGCAGACCGATCGCCTTCGACACGAACGGCACCGTGCGCGACGCGCGGGGATTCGCCTCGATCACATGCAGGCCCGCGGACTTGTGGATCGCGAACTGGACGTTGAGCAGCCCGATGACTCCCAGCCCCCGGGCGATCGCGTCGGTCTGCTCGCGCAGCTGGGCGAGCATCTCCTCGCCGAGTGAGTGGGGCGGCAGCACGCAGGCCGAGTCGCCCGAATGGATGCCGGCCTCCTCGACGTGCTGCATGATCCCCGCGATCCACGTCTGCTCCCCGTCGCACAGGGCGTCGACGTCGACCTCGATCGAGTCCTCCAGGAACCGGTCGAGGAAGATCTCGGTGCCGGCGGCGGGGCCCGCACGGTGCAGGTAGTCGCGCAGGCCGTCCTGGGAGTAGACGATCTCCATCGCGCGGCCGCCGAGGACGTAGCTCGGCCGCACCAGCAGCGGGAAGCCGACGTCGTCCGCCCGGTCGAGCGCCTCCTCGGCCGAGCGCGCCGTCGCGTAGGCGGGCGCCTTCAGCCCGAGCCGGTGCAGAAGCGCGCCGAAGCGCCCGCGATCCTCGGCCAGGTCGATCGCCTCGATCCCGGTGCCGAGGATCGGGATGCCGGCCTGTTCGAGCCCGGCGGCGAGCTTCAGCGGTGTCTGGCCGCCGAACTGGACGATCACGCCTTCGAGCTCGGCGCCGCGTGCCTCGGCCTCGCACACGCCGAGCACGTGCTCCAGGGTGAGCGGCTCGAAGTACAGCCGGTCAGAGGTGTCGTAGTCGGTCGAGACCGTCTCCGGATTGCAGTTGACCATCACCGCGTCGCGGCCGAGCTCCCTCACCGTCTGGGCGGCGTGCACGCAGCAGTAGTCGAACTCGATCCCCTGCCCGATCCGGTTCGGACCGGACCCCAGGATGACGACGCTGCCCCGCTCGCCTCGGACCACCTCGGACTCGGCGCCGGCGCGCTCGTAGGAGGAGTAGTAGTAGGGGGTGCTGGCCGCGAACTCGGCCGCGCAGGTGTCGACCGACTTGAACGTCCGCACTCCGGCCGCGGGCGGCTCGGTGACGAGCTCGGAGAGCTCGTCGATGAACCACGGATCGATCGAGGTCCGTGCGTGGAGCTCGTCGCGGCTGATCCCGCGCCGCAGTGCCTCGAGCAGGTGGTCGAAGCGCTCGGCCCCGGGCCGGCCGACCAGGTCGAGCAGCGCCGCGTCCTCCGGGGGCGACACGGGCACGGAGTCGAGCTCGCGCGAGCGCAGCGCCTTGGCGAACGCCTGCTTGAACGTCCGCCCGATCGCCATCGCCTCGCCGACGGACTTCATGTGTGTCGTCAGGCCCGGCTCGGCGCCGGGGAACTTCTCGAACGCGAACCGCGGCCACTTCACGACGCAGTAGTCGATCGCCGGCTCGAAGCTCGCCGGCGTGGCGCGCGTGATGTCGTTGGGAATCTCCTGCAGCGTGTAGCCCACGGCGAGCCGAGCGGCGATCTTGGCGATCGGGAACCCCGTGGCCTTGCTGGCCAGGGCGCTCGAGCGCGAGACGCGGGGGTTCATCTCGATGACGACGATCTCGTCGGTGTCCGGATTGACGGCGAACTGGACGTTGGAACCGCCCGTCGCCACGCCGACCGCCCGGATCACGGCGATCGCCTGGTCGCGCAGCGCCTGGTACTGCCGGTCGGTCAGCGTCTGCTGGGGGGCGACGCACACCGAGTCCCCGGTGTGGACACCCATCGGGTCGAGGTTCTCGATCGAGCACACGATCACCACGTTGTCGGTGTGGTCGCGCATCACCTCGAGCTCGAACTCGCCCCAGCCGAGCACCGACTCCTCGAGCAGCACCTGGTGGATCGGCGAGGCCTCGAGCCCGTGGCCCACCATCTCGTCGATGTCCGCGGCGTCACGCACGATCCCGCCGCCCGTCCCGCCCAGGGTGAAGGCCGGGCGGATGATCATCGGCAGCCCGACCTCCGCAGCGGCGCGGTGGGCATCGGCGAGGCTCGTGGCGATGACGCTCCGGGGCACCCGCAGGCCGGCCTGGGCCATCGTCTCCCGGAAGCGCTCGCGATCCTCGGCGCGATCGATCGCCTCGTAGTCGGCGCCGATCAACTCGACGCCGAAGCGCTCGAGCGTGCCGTCCTCGTGAAGCGCCTTGGCGAGATTCAGAGCGGTCTGGCCACCGAGGGTCGGCAGCAGCGCATCGGGTCGCTCGCGCTCGATCACCTGGGCCACCGTCGCCGGGAGCAGCGGCTCGATGTAGGTGGCCGTCGCGACCTCGGGGTCGGTCATGATCGTCGCCGGGTTGGAGTTGACGAGCACGACCTCGTATCCCTCCTCCATGAGCACGCGGCACGCCTGGGTCCCGGAGTAGTCGAACTCGGCCGCCTGGCCGATCACGATCGGCCCCGAGCCGATCAGGAGGATCTTCTCGATGTCGGTGCGCTTGGGCATCAGGCTCTTCCGGCTCCGTGCGGCGTGGACTCGGCGCCGGCCGACGCCGCGATCGCGGCGACGAACCGGTCGAACAGGTAGAGCGAGTCGTGCGGACCGGGCCCCGCCTCCGGGTGGTACTGCACGGTCGCCCCGGGGACGTCGCGCAGCGTGAGACCCTCGACCGTGCGGTCGTAGAGGTTGATGTGGGTGAGCTCGGCGGCGCCGAAGTCGGTCTCCCAGCGCACGGGCTCGTCGGTGTCGATCGTGCGCGCGCCGCCCGGGCCGAGAACGGCGAAGCCATGGTTCTGGCTGGTGATCTCGGTGCGGCCGGTCGACAGGTCCTTGACGGGGTGGTTGGCGCCGTGGTGGCCGAAGGGGAGCTTGTAGGTCTCCAGGCCGACGGCGCGGCAGAGCAGCTGATGGCCGAGGCAGATCCCGTACACGGGCGTGCGGCCGACGAGCTCGCGGACCGTGGCGACGATGTAGTCGAGGGCCGCGGGATCGCCCGGCCCGTTGGCCAGGAACACCGCATCGGGCTCCCCGGCGAGGATGTCCCGGGCGCTGGTGCGGCACGGATGCATCTCGACCGTCGCCCCCCGGGCGCGCAGGTTGCGGACGATCGAGAGCTTGACGCCGGTGTCGATCATCGCGATCCGGACCCCGCCCTCCCCCTCGCCGGCCAGCGTGATCTGGGCCTTCGGGGTCACCTCGCAGGCGAGGTCACGGCCGCTCATCGACGGCTCGGCGAGGATCAGCTCGCGGGCTTCGGATTCGGGGACCCGAGCGGGGAACACGCCGCCCCGCATGGCGCCGGCGTCCCGGATGTGCCGGACCAGCGCGCGGGTGTCGAGGTCGGTGATCGCGGGGACGCCGCAGTCGCGCAGCCAGGAGAGCCATCCGCCCCGGATCCCGTCGCGCCCGCCCGCATCCTCGCGATCGACGCCGGCGCGCATGATCGCCGCGCGGGCATGGACCCGGTCGGACTCCATCGCCTCGGCGGACACGCCGTAGTTACCGATCTGGGGGTAGGTGAAGGTGATCAGCTGACCGGCGTAGCTCGGGTCGGTCATCGCCTCCTGGTAGCCCGACATCGACGTGGTGAAGACGATCTCCCCCACCGCGATCTCGTCGGCGCCGCAGGCGAGGCCGTCGAAGCGCATGCCGTCCTCGAGCAGGACGTACGCCGTCGCATCGGTCGCGCTCATCGGCCGCTCAGAGCCCCGTCGCGCACCGGGGAGCCGTACGCGAGCCGGCCATCGGCCACGGTGAGCTCCACGCGCCCGCGCAGCGTCCGGCCGTGGAAGCAGGAATTGGCCGAGCGCGAGACGTAGCCTCCCTGGCCCACCTCCCATTCGGCGGCGAGGTCGACGAGCACGAGGTTCGCGCGTGCGCCCGGGGCCACGGTCGGAACCGTCAGCCCGTAGAGGGCGCCGCCCGCGGTCATCCGCTCGACGACGACGTCGAGGTCGAGCTCGCCGGGGATGACGAGCTCGGTGTAGATCGCGGCGAACGCGGTCTCCAACCCGGTCGTCCCCATCGGCGCCTGCTCGAACGGCACCTCCTTCTCGTGGCGCGCGTGGGGCGCGTGGTCGGTGGCCACGCAGGCGATCGTCCCGTCGAGCAGGGCGGCGACGAGGGCGCGCCGGTCGCGCTCTCCCCGCAGCGGCGGATTCATTTTGAAGCGGCTGTCCAGCGTGCGCACGAGCTCGTCGGTCAGCGTCAGGTGGTGGGGCGTCACCTCGCCGCTCACCCGGGCCCCCGCGGCGCGGGCGGCGCTCAGTGCGGCGATCGACTCGGCGCAGCTCAGGTGCTGGAAGTGCACCCGGGCGTCCTCGTAGAGCGCGACCGACCCATCGCGCGCCACCATCGTCGACTCGGAGATCGACGGGATGCCGGCCAGCCCGAGCCGCGCGGAGACGGCGCCCTCGTGCATCACGCCGTCGCCGGAGAGCGCGGGGTCCTCCTCGTGCAGCGCGATCACCCCGCCGGCGAGGCGCTGGTACTGAAGCGCCTTGCGGAGCATGCCCGCGGACACGACGGGCCGGCCGTCGTCGGTGAAGCCGAGCGCGCCGGCGTCGCGGAGCGCCGCCATCTCGGTGAGCTCGTCGCCGTTCAAGCCGCGGGTGATGGAGGCGAGGAAGCCGGTCGGCACGTGGGCCTGCTGGCGGGCCGTCGCGACGAGCGAGCGCAGCACCGCGGGGTCATCGACCACGGGGTCGGTGTTCGGCATCGCGATCACGGCGCAGAATCCGCCGGCGGCGGCGGCCGCGGTGCCGGTGGCGATCGTCTCCTTGTACTCCTGACCGGGGGTGCGCAGATGGACATGGGGGTCGACGAAGGCGGGAAACACGTGCCGGTCGTGCCCGTCGATGGTCTCCACGCCCGCGGGCGCGGAGAGCGTCCCGGGCTCTGCGATCTCGCTGATGTGGCCGTTCTGGACGAGCAGGTCGTGAGCTCCGTCGAGCCCGCTGCGCGGATCGAGCACGTGGACCTCGCGGAGGACGAGCTCGGCCGGCGGTGCGTCGGGGGCGAACAGTCGTGAGTCCTCGCTGCTGCGCGTGGCACGTGGTTGCACTAGGCCACCGCCTGCAGCGCCGCGGAGCCGACGAGCAGCTCGTAGAGGACCGCCATCCGCACCGACACGCCCGCCTTCACCTGCTCGCCGATCAGCGCCTGGGGAGAGTCGATCGCGTCGGCCGACAGCTCGACGCCCCGGTTGACCGGGCCGGGATGCATGAGCAGCTGGCCGGGGCGCAGCATGGCGGCCGTGATCTGATAGCGCGCGGCGTACTCGCGCAGCGAGGGGACGAAGGAGTCACGCATCCGCTCGAGCTGCATCCGCAGGACGTAGACGACATCGGCCTCGGGGAGGCGCTCGAGCGTCGTCTCGGTCATGCAGCCGAGCGCCTCGATCTCCCGCGGGATGAGCGTCGGCGGCCCGCACAGCGTCACCCGCGCCCCCAGTCGCTGCAGGGCGAGGATGTTCGATCGGGCCACCCGTGAGTGCATCACATCGCCGACGATCCAGATCTCGGCGCCGTCGACCTGACCGAGGCGGCGGCGCAGCGTGTAGGCGTCGAGCAGCGCCTGGGTGGGGTGCTCGTGCTTGCCGTCGCCGGCGTTGACGACGGCGGCGTCGGTCCATCCGGCGACGAGCTGGGCGGCGCCGGCATGGGGCGAGCGGATGACGAGCGCCGCGGGGTCGTAGGCCGACAGCGTCTGGACGGTGTCCTTGAGCGACTCGCCCTTGTCGACGCTCGAGCCGACCGACCGGATGCTGACCACGTCGGCGGAGAGCCGCTTGGCGGCGAGCTCGAAGCTCGAGCTCGTCCGCGTCGAGGACTCGTAGAAGAGGTTGACGACGGTGCGGCCCCGGAGCGCCGGGACCTTCTTGATCGGACGGCCCGCGACCTCGGCGAAGGACTCGGCGCGATCGAGGATCCGCTCGATGCCGTGCCGGTCGAGGTCGTCGATCGAGATGAGATGCCGTGGGAAGCGCTCTGCTGCGCTCATGCCGCGCGCCTCGCCAGCTTGTCGGCCGGGCCGATCGCCACCTCGTCGTAGCCGTCGATCTCCTCGACGCGGACGTTCACCCGCTGCTCCTGCGATGTGGGCAGATTCTTGCCGACGTAGTCGGGCCGGATCGGCAGCTCCCGGTGCCCGCGGTCGACGAGCACGGCGAGCTGCACGCGCGCGGGGCGCCCGTAGTCGAACACCTCGTCGATCGCCGCCCGCACCGTGCGCCCCGTGTAGAGGACGTCGTCGACGATCACGATCGTGATGCCGTCGACCGCGAAATCGAGCTGGGTGGAGTGGACGACGGGCGAGCTCGCGCGGATGGCCAGGTCGTCGCGGTAGAACGAGATGTCGGCGAAGCCGAGCGGGACGGGCCCGTCGAGCAGCTCCGCGACCCCGGTGTGGATCCGCTGGGCGAGGATGGCGCCTCGCCGGTGGATGCCCACCAGCGCCACGTCACCGCCGGGGTTCTTCTCGACGATCTCGTGGGCGATGCGCACCAGCGTGCGCCGCATGTCATCACGGTCGAGGACGACCGTTGTCTCCGGCATTGTGTTCCACCTTCCTGGCCTCACGGGACCGGGTTAAAGGAGCCTGACCTGGTCGAATCTAGCAGCGGTCCCGGCGGTAGGGCCGACGACGTTCGCCTCGGCGAGTTCGCCCTCTGGGGCAACGCGCGGCGCTCAGGTGACCGGCTCGGCCTCCGGCTCGGCCGCGTGGTCGGGGTCCCACCTCACGAGCTCGGGCTCGCCGCGCTCGGGGAAGGGGATCTCGACCGCGTCGAAGTCGCGGGGCAGAACGGCCCGGGGGAACACGGCGCGCGCCTCGTCGCGCAGGAGCCTGACGTGGTAGCGCGTGGAGATGTGCACGAGCGCGAGCATCCGCACCTCGGCGTCACGAGCCAGCGCCGCGGCCTCGGCGGCGGTGGAGTGGCCCGTCTCCAGCGCGCGGTCGGCCTCGTCCTGGGCGAAGGTCGCCTCGTGGACGAGCAGATCGGCGCCATGGGCCGCGATGCGCAGCGCCTCGCACGGCCGCGTGTCGCCGGAGATGACGACCTTCCGCCCCGCCCGCGGCGCGCCCATCACGTCCTGGGGGCGCACGCCGCGGATCGTCTCGCCGCGCTGCACCCGTCCGAACTCGGGTCCGGGGGTGAGGCCGAGCGCGAGGGCGCGCCGGGGGTCGAACTCGCCCGGTCGCTCGTCCTCGAAGAACACGTAGCCGAACGCCGGGCCGCGGTGCGCGACGGGCACGGCGGCGATCCGGTAACCGCCCCGCTCCAGGACCTCCCCCGGCTCGAGCTCCACCAGGCGAACGCCGTAGCGGGTCTTGCCCGCGGCCCTCAGCGCCCCGCTGAGGAGACTCGTGAGACCACGGGGACCGTGGACCGTGAGCGGACGCTCTCGCGCGCGCAGGTCGAAGGTCTTCAGCAGCCCCGGCAGCCCGAGCCAGTGGTCGGCGTGGAAGTGGGTGAGGAAGATCTCGTCGAGGTCGGCGAGCCCGACCGAGGACACGAGCTGGCGCTGGGTGCCCTCGCCACAGTCGACGAGGATCCGCTCGCCGCCCCGCCGCACGAGCACGGCGGGCAGGCCACGCCGGAGCGTCGGCACCGAGCCGGCGGTTCCCGCAAAGAACACCGAGAGGTCCATCGCGTCAGTCTGGCAGCTGTCCGGCGATGTTCTCCGAGCTCACCAGAGCACGGAAAGGGTCCGTCACGTGGGTCACGGCACCCGAGCGTGATAGGAACGCCTCGTGGCCGAGGCCGCCTGGCATCGCGTGCTCCGCGACGGCTGCCCGCTGGCGTGCCGGGACTTCGGCGGGGCGGGGCCGCCGGTGCTGCTCCTGCACGGTCTCGCCGGGCACGCCGAGGAGTGGGCGCCGACGGCGAGGTGGCTCGCCTCCCGGGCGCACGTGCTCGCCTCCGACGCCCGCGGCCACGGTCGCAGCGCGCGCACGCCGGCCGATGTCTCGCCGGAGGCCCATGTCGCCGATGCCGCATTCGTGCTCGAGCGATGCGCCGGCGGTCCCGCCGTCCTCGTCGGCCAGTCGCTCGGCGGGCTGACCGCGATCTCACTCGCCGCGCGCCGGCCCGACCTCGTCCGTGCGCTCGTCGTCGTCGAGGCCTCCCCCGCCGGCGATGGCGCCGCGGCCGACGGCGCGGCCGCGGCGATCGGTGAGGCGCTGCGGAGCTGGCCGGTGCCCTTCGCCTCCCGGGAGGCGGCGTTCGCGTTCTTCCTGGATCGCTTCGGGAGCCGGTCGGCGGCGGAGGCGTGGACGAGCGGGCTTCAGCCGCAGGCCGATGGCTGGCGGCCGCGCTTCGAGATCGAGGTGATGGTGAGGACGCTCGGTGCGGCGCGGGCCCGCGCGCGCTGGGATGACTGGGAGCGCATCGTCTGCCCCACGCTGGTGCTCCGCGCGGACCGCGGATTCGTCGACGCCGCCGACGCCGAGGCGATGGCCCGGCGGCAGACGCGGGCGCACGTGGTCGAGGTCCCCGATGCCGCGCATGACCTGCACCTCGACCGGCCCGCCGAGTGGCGCCGCGTCCTGACCGGCTTCCTGGATTCCGTCGCGGTGGGCTGAGCTCAGCCCAGGACGATCAGCTCCAGCTCCACCCTTCCGCCGTCGACGCGGGCGAGGCCCATCGTGTGGTGCGGCGCGCGCCGGCGCTCGGTGGGGCTGCCGGGATTGAAGATCTGAAAGCCGCTGTCCGGGTCGATCTCGTGCAGCGGGACGTGCGAGTGCCCGAACACCACCACGTCGGCCTGCGGGAACAGCGCCCGCATCCGCCGCAGGCGGCCCTTCGCCGGACCGGCGTCGTGGACCATCCCGATCCGCGCCCCGCCGACCTCGACGACGAGCCGCGTGGGCAGTGTCGCGCGCACGTCGGGCACGTCGACGTTGCCGTGGATCGCGCTGACCTCGCCGTAGCCGCGCAGCTCCTCCAGCACCTCCGGCGTGACGAGGTCGCCGGCATGGAGGATCAGGTCCGCCGCTCGGAGCCGCTCCACGCATGCGCCGGGCAGGCGCCGGCCGCCGCGCGGCATGTGGGTGTCGGAGATGATCGCGAGCGCGCCCGTCTTCACGCCGCGGAGCGTACGAGCACGGCCGTCGCTGGGCGCTTTAAGGGATATATGGACCGTTTAGTCGCCCGCCGACGCGACCGCCCGCTGCACGCATCACGCCGCGATGGCCGGGGGGCGGTAGCCTAGATCCCCTCGCGCCCGTAGCTCAGTGGATAGAGCGCTCGCCTCCGGAGCGAGAGGCCGCAAGTTCGAATCTTGCCGGGCGCGCTGCCTCACCCCGCGGCGCCGAGGACCATCCATCGCCCCCGTCCGAACCGCACGGCGAGCGTGATCAGGCGCGCCACCATCAGCACGTCGAGGGCGACCCACAGCCCGGCCAGGCTGCTCGCCGCCAGGGCAACGGGGACGAAGCAGGCCAGCGCCAGCAGCATCGCGACGGCGAGAAAGCGCGAATCGCCGGCGCCGATGAGGATCCCGTCCAGCGCGAACACGACCGCCGCCGGCGGCTGCATGAGCGCGAACAGCGGCCACGCCGAGGCGGCCCGCGCCCACACCCGTGGATCGCTCGAGAACGCGCGCGGGATCAGGTCGGTGCCGGCGAGCAGCACGAGCCCGAACACCACCCCCACGACGAGCGACCAGCCCATCATCCGCCACGCCGCCTCCCGCGCTCCCGCGGCATCGTGGGCGCCGAGCAGCCGGCCGACGATGATCTGGCCGGCGATGGCGATCGCGTCGAGCACCAGAGCGAGGAAGATGAACAGCTCGAAGGCGATCTGGTGGGCGGCGAGGCTGGCGGGGCCGATCCGTGCCGCCAGCGCGCTCGCCATCAGGAACGCGCCGAGCAGCGCCGCTGAGCGGACCGTCAGCTCCGCGCCCATCCGCACCAGGGGGTGCATCCGGCGCAGATCGGGACGCCGGCTGTCGCTCGGCGCGCGGAGCATGTGCCGGGCGAACAGGGCGCCCATCGCCAGCTGCGCCAGCACCGTGCCGAGCGCCGAGCCGACGAGCCCCATGCCGAGGCCGTAGACGAACACGAGCTCGAGCACGACGTTGGCGGCATTGCAGGCGACGAGGATCCGCAGCGGCGTGCGCAGGTCGCTCACACCGCGCAGGTAGCCCTCGCCGGCGAGCGCGACCAGCATGCCCGGCAGCCCGATCGCGCTGAGCGCGACGTACCGTGCCGTCAGCGCGTCGACGTGCTCTGAGCGCCCACCGCCGAGGCCGTGGGCGACGAGACCCGAGAGCGCGGCGAGCACCGCCCCGACGACGATTCCCGTCCCGAGCGCGAGCCACAGCGCCTGCGCCGCCATGCCCCCCGCCTCACGGGCCCGCCCCGCCCCGTGCAGCCGCGCCACCTGGGCGGTCGTGGTGTAGGAGAGGAAGTCGCTCAGCTGGGTGATCGTCGAGACGATCGTCCCGGCCAGGGCCAGCGCCGCCAGCTGCGGGGTCCCGAGATGCCCGACGATCGCGGTGTCGACGAGGACGTAGAGCGGGCCGGCGGCGAGCGCCCCCAGCGCGGGGGCGGCAAGACGGAGGATCTCCCGGTCGTGGGGCGAGCGCCAGCGCACCTCGCGGTTGGTACACGACCAACCGGATCTCGACATTCACGTGAAGGTCACATCCTCGCCGAGCTGGCGGGGAATCCTCCCGGGCGCACCGGGGAGTGTGCCGCGCCGTCCAGTCGACGAGGAAAGGATGTCGATGCTCCGCCGTTCCGCCCGTTTCCGCCCCACGGGGCCCCCCGCCGACGGCGAGCGCTCGCCGCACCGCCGGCGTCGCCTGACCATCACGCTCACCATCCTCGTGGCCCTGGGCGCGGTGGTCATCCCGCTGAGCGCCATCGCCGCCACGACCAAGGGACCGAAGCTGACCGCCCGCGACCAGACGACCTCCTCGGGCAGCCCGGGCGTGTCCGCGGGCGCGAAGGCGTCACCGGGGAAGTACTTCGACGGCGTCGGGATCAAGCCCGGCAAGATCAAGCACGTCTGGCTGATCATCCTGGAGAACAAGTCCTACGACGCCTCGTTCTCGGGGATCAACAAGAACACCTACCTCTGGCAGACGCTCCCGACGCAGGGGGTCCTGCTCAAGGACTACTACGGGACCGGGCACGACAGCCTCGACAACTATCTCTCCATGGTCAGCGGCCAGGCGCCGCTCACCGACACGCAGGAGGACTGCCCGGACTACGACACGATCACGGGCTCGGTGTCGAAGACCGGCAGCCTGAAGTCGAATCCGAACTACGGGCAGCTCGTCTCGGCGGCCGGCCCGAATGCGAAGCCGGGCCAGAACGGATGCGTCTACCCGTCCTCCGTCCCGACGGTGTTCAATCAGCTGGGCGCCGCCCACGTCAGCTGGAAGGGCTACGCGCAGGACCTCGGCAACCCCGACGCGACGCCGCCGACCCATGACGCCGGCACGCAGTACTGCGGCGCGCCGTACCCCTCCCCCGGTCCGACGGGGTCGACCGCGGACCCGAACCCGGGCTCGGCGAACACGACGGACCAGTACGTGCCCAAGCATTTCCCGTTCCCGTGGTTCGAGTCGATCCTCACGTCAGGGGACTGCAACGCGAAGCACATCGCCAACGTGTTCGACCCGAAGGACGGCCTCTACCACGACCTCCAGCACGAGAAGACGACCCCCGCCTTCAGCTGGATCACCCCCAACAACTGCTCCGACGGGCATGACGCCGTCTGTCACGGCAACAGCCTCTCGGGCGGCTTCGCCAACCCGACCACCCCGGACCCGCCGACGAACTACACCGGCGGCCTGTACGCCGCCGACCTGTTCCTGGAGCACGTGATCCCGGAGATCGAGGCCTCGCCGGCCTTCAAGGACGGCGGGCTCATCGACGTGACGTTCGACGAGGCGTTCCCGCCGTTCACCTATACGGCCAACAGCTTCACCAACTCGCCCTACGACGCGCCGAACTACACCTCCTCGCTCGCCTCCGACGCCGCCGGTGAGACGATCGACGGCAAGGCGGAGAACTACGAGCCGACCGGCCCGAACGTTCCTCTCCAGACGGCCGCCAACGGCGACGAACTGTATCCGGGCCCGGGGTTCAACGCCTACGTCGACCGGCCCGACAGCTGCGTGCCCTACGCCGTGCCGACACCGCCCTCCGGCACCTGTCTGCTCGGCTCGGGCGGGACACCGGCGACGGACTTCCCGCAGCGGACGGACAAGCTCGCGAGTGCCCCCGCCGGATCGACGGTCATCCAGGACAGCCCGGCTAACGCTGACTCGACCGCAGCACCGCCAACGCCGTCGAACAACGGGATCCAGGCCGACGACGAGGGGCGCTCGGTCACCGGGTCAGGCATCCCGGCGGGCTCGTTCGTCGGCCAGGTGACGGCAACGCCGGCCACGGCGACGGCGGCCAACGGCGACCCCGGTGGCGAGGCCTACACGGCCTCCTTCCAGCTCGTCGACGCCAATGGCGATCCGGTCAGCACCACCGGTCCGGTGCAAGGGGTCACGCTCGGCGCCGACACCGCGCAGACCGATCCGCTGTACACCGCCACGGGCGTCACGAACGGCGGTGGCGACACGGGCAGCGTCCTGATCAGCCCGTACATCAAGGCGGGCAGCACCTCCACGGTGTACTACAACCACTACAGCTGGCTGCGGACGATGGAGGACCTGTTCGGCGTGGCCTACAACTCGCCGGGGCTCGACGGCAAGGGCCACATCGGCTACGCGGCGCAGCCGGGCCTCGCCCCGTTCGGCACTGACGTGTTCAACAACCCGAACGCCAAGGTCAAGGTCCCGAAGAAGCACAAGAAGCACAAGAAGCACAAGTCCAAGCACAGGAAGACGGCGAAGAAGAGCGCGCGAGCGAGCGGCCGCGGCCGGTGAGGCCGCTGGCTCGAATCGCGGCGATCGCGAGCCGGGCCCTGGGGCCCGGCTCGCGCCGCGGAGCCTCGCACGCGGCCGGCGCGCTCGCGATGGCGGCCGTGCTGGCTGGTTGTGGAAGCGCAGCGTCCGGGACCGCCACGCCGGCGACGTCCGCGGGAGCGAAGCTGCGGGCGCAGGAGCGGGCGATCCACGAGCAGGTGCTCGCTTCGCTGAATCACGACACGACGACGCGCTACGGCGGCATCCCCACCTACATCCCCCGTTCGCACACGCCGCTGAACCGGATCGTCACGGCGACATCACAACGCCCGGTCGTGGCGATCCAGGGCGACGCGGTGCGCATCGAGTCGCCGACCGGAAGCGCGATCGCCACGGCGGTCGGTCCCGACGTGCCCGATCGCATCCAGGGGAGCGCCACCCTCCACACACCGGCTTCCTTCGTCCTCACCTTCAGCGACGTCCGTGGGCGCCTGCCGCTGTCGCGCAAGCTGATCACGATCACCGACGAGCAGGGCGCAACCCTGACTCCGACGCTGCACGCGGCGTCCGGGCGCCGCGTGCCGGCGATCGTGCCGACGGGTCGTCCGTTCACGCTGCGGCTGAGCACCAAGGTGTCCGTCGGCGACGGCCGGCTGCGCTACCTCCCGGTGGGCAACGGCTGGCTCGCCCAGTGGGACTTCGACGTCGAGACCGACTGATCAGCCCCGGCTGGCCGGTGTCGGCGGCGGCGTAACCTGGGTGGCATGTTCAACCGCTTCACGCGCAGGACGGCGATGGTCGACCGTGAGTCGGCACTCCCGGGCCGCGACACCCCGATGCGAGTCGCCGACCGCCACGCCGTCCTGGGCACGCCGATGACAGCGCCGTTCCCCGCCGGCACCGAGCGCGCGATCGTCGGGATGGGCTGCTTCTGGGGCGCCGAGAAGGTGTTCTGGCAGGCGCCGGGGGTCTACACGACCGCCGTCGGCTACGCCGGTGGGTTCACCCCGAATCCCACCTACGAGGAGACCTGCACGGGCCGGACGGGACACACGGAGGCCGTGCTCGTGGTCTTCACGCCATCCGAGACCTCCTATGAGGAGATCCTGCGGCTGTTCTGGGAGGACCACGATCCGACGCAGGGGATGCGGCAGGGCAACGACGTCGGCAGCCAGTACCGCTCGGCGATCTTCTACGACGACGAGCGCCAGCGCGCGATCGCCGAGGCCAGCCGCGACGCCTATGCGACGCGCCTGAAGGGCTCGGGCTTCTCCGAGATCACCACCGAGATCGTCCCCGCCGGCCCGTTCTACTACGCCGAGGACCACCACCAGCAGTACCTGGAGAAGAACCCCTTCGGCTACTGCCCCAACCACTCGACCGGCGTGTCCTGCCCGGTCGGGCTCTCGCTCCCGAGCAGCCCTACGAGCGCCTGACGTACACGACGGCGCTGTTCGCGATGCAGCACGACCCGGGGTAGTTGCCCGGCGCCACGGCGCCCGGCAGCGGCGCCAGGGCGGGATTGCTCGCCAGCAGCTCGCCCCACTGCGCGGCCCGGCGGCGCACGAGCGCCGCCCAGGGCTTGGCCCAGGCGAGCTCCCCCTCGGTCAGCGGCCGGATCACGATCAGCCGCTGACCGGGCCGCAGCGAGGCGACCAGACGCGGGGCGAGGACGGTCGGGTTGGCGTCGCGCAGCCGCGAGTAGGCGTTGTCCCAGTTCATGTAGGTCGGATGCGGGTCCGGCCCCAGCGATGTCACGTAGCGCAGCCCCGCCGGGAGGTAGTACCAGGCCAGCGGCGTCTGCTCGGGCTGGGCCACGAAGACGACGTCGCCGGGCCGCAGGTCGCCCGACAGCTCGCCGGAGACCTCGCGCATGTCGCTCTTGTAGGGCGCGATGAACGAGGCGGTGTCCACCAGGAACGCGCACGCGAGCACGAGCGCGACCAATCCGACCGCCCCCGAGCGCGCGCAGCCGAGCGTCACCACCAGCAGCAGCGCCGCCGCCACCGGCCCGAGGTACCTCGCCGCCCAGGTTGAGATGAAGATCGAGAACAGCTTGGCGAGCAGCACGCTGCCGGCGACCATCACGACCAGCGTCCACATCACCATCGCCGGCCGGCCGGCCCGCGCCGGCCGCATGCCCAGCGGGACGAGCGCGATCACCAGGGCAAGCGCCAGGGTGGCGTCGACCCGGTCTGAGCCGAGCAGGTTGCGCGGGAAGTTCGCCCCCAGGAGCGGGGCGTAGTGGTACGGGGCAGTTGCGCTCGCGGCCTGGTGGATCAGGGTCGGCAGCCACGGGACGTAGAGGACCGCCGACGCCCCGAAGGCGATCGCCGCGTCGATCAGCAATCCGCGCCGATCCTCGCTCGTGATCCACGCCGGGATCAGCGCGAGCATCAGGGCCGCCGCGAAGAACAGCGACCACGCGTCGGTGTAGAGCATCAGCGTGAGCGCCACCACGAACACCGGCAACCGGCCGCGCCGCCGCAGCACGAACGTGTGGAGGAAGGCGCCGATGGCGATCAGCGCCAGCAGCGTCAGCAGCTCGTACGGGCGCGCCTCCTCCGAGTACTTGGTGAGGTATGCGTTGAAGGCGAACAGGGTCGCCGCGATGTAGCCGCCGCGGCGGCCGAGCAGCGACCAGCCGACCCACATCGCAACCGGGATCGTGGCGAGGCCGCACAGCAGTGACAGCGCATGGACCGCCGGCGCCCCGGTGCCGAACAGACGCATCCAGACGTGGAGCACCAGGAAGTAGAGCGGGGCGCCGCCGCCGTGGGCGAGGACTCCCGGAATCGCGGTGAGCGAGTGGGTGGCGATCCCCACCGTGTTCGCCTCGTCGGACCACAGCTGCCCGGTGAGGTAGCGCCCGCGCAGGACGCTCGACGCCGCGAGGAGCACGACGAGGACGCCCCCGGTGCCGACGCCGCGCGGCAGCCGCTCGAACCACTGCGGGGCGCGGTAGTCGATGATCGGTGCGTCCGGCCGAAGCGACAGGCGCGAGCGTTTGGCCTTCGTTGCCACAGGAGCGGGGGGAGCGACCGGCCGCGGGAGGCGGCCGGCCGAGCCCGGGGCATGTTGCCAGATCAGCCGCCGGCCACGGCGGGAAGGATCGTCACCTCGTCGCCGTCGCGCACCGGGGTGTCGAGACCGTCGAGGAAGCGGATGTCCTCGCCGGCGACGTACACGTTGACGAACCGGCGCAGGCCGCCGTCCTCGGCGATGCGGCTGCGCAGCTCCCCGTAGCGCACGTACAGCGCGTCGAGCACCTCGCCGACGGTGGAGCCGTCCACGTCGGCGACCGACTCCCCGTCGGTCGCCTCCCGGAGCTGGGTCGGGATCTTGATGCGGACGGCCATGGCGGGAATCTTCTCAGGCGGCGACGCGGAAGCGCTCGGCGGCCGCGTCGAAGCTGTCGACGTTGGCATCGATCCTCCACATCTCGAACGTCCCGCGCGCGCAGTCGAGCGTCTTCAGGCCCTCGCCGGTGATATAGGCCACCACCCGCTCGGAGCTGTCGATGTCGCCTCGCTCGGCGAGCTTGGCGAGCGTCGCCACCGTCACCCCGCCGGCCGTCTCGGTGAAGATGCCGGTCGTCCGCGCCAGCAGCTTTATCCCCTCGCGGATGTCCTCGTCGCTCACCGAGTCGATGGCGCCGCCGGAACGGCGCGCCAGGTCGATCGCATAGGGGCCGTCGGCCGGATTGCCGATGGCGAGCGACTTGGCGATCGTGTTCGGCTTGACCGGCCGGCAGAAGTCCTCGCCGGCGGCGAACGCCGTGGCCACCGGCGAGCAGCCGGTCGCCTGGGCGCCGTTGAACACCGGCAGCCGCCCTTCGACGAGCCCGAGCTCCAGCCACTCCTCGAAGCCGCGCGCCACCTTGGTGAACAGCGACCCGGAGGCGATCGGGCACACCACCCGGTCGGGGAGCTGCCAGCCGAGCTGCTCGACGGTCTCGAAGGCGAGCGTCTTGGAGCCCTCGGCGTAGTACGGGCGCATGTTGATGTTCACGAACGCCCACTCGTGCTCGGCGGAGATCTCGGTGCAGAGTCGGTTGACGTCGTCGTAGTTGCCCTCGACGCCGACCAGGTTGGTCCCGTAGACGCCCGTGGCGAGGATCTTCTGCTCCTCCAGGTCGGCCGGGATGAACACGTAGGACTCCAGGCCGACGGCGGCGGCGTGCGCGGCCACGGCATTGGCGAGGTTGCCCGTGGAGGCGCAGGCGATCGTCTCGTAGCCGAGCTCCCGGGCGCGGGCGAGCGCGATCGAGACCACGCGATCCTTGAACGAGTGCGTCGGGTTGGCGGCGTCGTTCTTGATCCACACCTCACCCAGGCCGAGCGCCTCCGCGAGCCGGTCGGCCCGCAGCAGGGGCGTCCACCCGGCCTGCAGCGCCGAGCGCGGCGGAGCGACCGGGAGGAAGTCGGCGTAGCGCCAGAGCGAGTGCGGGCCCGCCTGGATCCGGCGACGCAGCTCCCCGGGGTCGGCGTCGGCGCGCGATGCGTAGCGGACCTCGAGCGGTCCGAAGCACCGCGAGCAGACGTATCTCGCCTCAAGCGGATACTCGGTCCGGCATTCCTTGCAGCGAAGTGACTGTGGCGGCATATGTGAAAAACCTCCGCCGGGATTCTTGGGATCGGAGGGTGCAAGCCGCCCTACCCACATCTCCCAGGCTTGTCGTTGGAGCCTGATGGAATTGGCACCTTTCCCTTGCGGGAGGTTGCCGGGGTTTCGTTGGGCCATTTCCCTCCACCCCTCTGGATGCGTACTGCTATGTGGCCGGGAGTATAAGAGATCACGCGAACGCGCTTGGGCCGACGCCGGTATCGTCGCGGGAGCGGGGGTCCGAGCAATGGTGCTCCGGGCCCCCTTGGACCAATGGCCGCCCCACCGACCGAGCCCACCGACCACCTCGAGGAGAGGCTCAACACCGGCGGCACGCGCCAGAGCAAGCGGCTGCTGATCATCGTCAACCCGTACGCGACGACGGTCTCCGACCGGCTGAAGAACCTCGTCGTGTACGCGCTGCGGGGCAGCTACGAGGTCGACGCGATCGACACCGAGCGCCGCGACCACGCCACCGACCTGTGCCGCCAGGCCGCCAGCGAGGGCTACGACGGGGTGGTGGCGTTCGGCGGCGACGGGACCGTCAACGAAGCGGCCAACGGCCTGCTCGGCTCCGAGACCCCCCTGCTGTGCCTCCCGGGAGGCCGCACCAACGTCATGTGCCGGATCCTGGGGATCCCCCACGACGTCGTCGACGCCACCGAGCATCTGCTCGGGCTGGCCGATTCGTGGCAGCCGCGGAACATCGACGTCGGCCGACTCAACGGCCGCGTGTTCCTGTTCTCCGCCGGCGCCGGACTCGACGCCAGCGTCGTGCAGCGGGTCGACGCCCACCCGCGGCTGAAGGCGCGGATCGGGGAGTACTACTACGCCTGGGTCGCCACCGGCATCGTCAACCGTCGCTACGTGGTGCATCCTCCGCGCTTCGAGGCGACGCTGGGCGAGGAGACGGTGAGCGGCGTCACCGCGCTGGTACAGAACGCGATGCCGTACACCTACTTCGGCTCCCGCGCCGTGCACGCCGCCGAGGACGTCTCGCTCGACAGCGGCGATCTCGGCGGCATCATCCTCAAGCGGGCCACTCCCCTCGATATCCCGACGATCTCCTTCCGGGCGCTGAACCGGCGCGCACGGCTGTCGGCTCACCGCCAGGTCCACCCCTTCAACCACCTCACCGAGCTCGTGCTCCGCTCGCGCGACGATCGACCGCTTCCGCTCCAGGTCGACGGCGACTACATCGGCGAGGCGACCGAGGCGCGCTTCGACGTCGTGCCGAGCGGTCTGCGCGTCGTCGCCTGAGTGATGCCGCGCCGGCTCACCCCACGCCTGAGCGCGGCGGCAGCGATTCTCGTCGCGAGCGCGATCGCGTTCGGGGTGGCGCCCACGCTCGGAGCGGGATCCCCGCTCCCCGGCGCTCCCCACTGCCCGATCCTCCCCGCCGACAACCCCTGGAACCAGCGGGTCGACTCGCTGCCCGTGGCGCATGACTCCTCCGCCATCATCGCCCGCATCGGGCTCGGCGACCCGGTGCATCCGGACTTCGGCTCGGGTCTCTACGACGGGGCGCCGATCGGGATCCCCATCACCGTCGTCTCGCGTCATACGCGCCGGGTGCCCGTGTCCTTCACGTACGCGTCCCAGTCGGACCGGGGCCGCTACCCGGTGCCGCCTCACGTCGCCATCGAGGGCGGCCCTCGCTCGACCGGCGACCGTCACGTGATCCTCGTCGACCGCAGCAATTGCACCGACTACGAGCTCTACGCCGCGTACCCGGTCGACGGTGGCAAGCGGTGGCGGGCCGGCTCGGGGGCCATCTTCAACCTGCGCTCCAACCACCTGCGGCCCGCCGGCTGGACCTCGGCCGACGCCGCCGGGCTGCCGATCCTGCCGGGACTCGCCCGCTACGACGAGGTGGCGCATGGAGCGATCGACCACGCCCTGCGCTTCACCGCCCCGTGCACGGCCCCGCGCTACGTCTATCCCGCGCGCCACGACGCGAGCACGTGCTCGGGGACCGACCTGCCGCCGATGGGCCTGCGGGTCCGGCTCAAGGCCTCGGTCGACATCTCGGGACTTCCGCGGCAGGCGCGGGTGGTCGCGGTGGCGCTCAAGCGCTACGGGATGATCCTCGCCGACAACGGCTCGCCTTGGTACATCTCGGGCGCCCCCAACCGGGGCTGGAACAACGATGGCCTGCACCTGCTCGACCGGCTGACCGGCCGGGACTTCCAGGTCGTCGACACGGCGAGTCTGCCCCACCCGACCTAGCCGTCGGACCGCGGGCGGCCCCCTTCGGGATCACTCATTTAGGATCGCGCCGTGCCCGGGTTCCCGCGAGCTCTCGTGATGTGGCTGGTCGCGGCCTCGATCGTCGGCGCGGTCGCGCTGCCCGCGTCGGCATCCGCGAGCGCCCGTCCGCGCTCCCCCGTGGTGCGGGTCGGTGACGCCCGGTTCGAGGTTCTCACCCCGACCCTGATCCGGTTGGAGTACGCCCAGGACCGCGGGTTTCAGAACGCTCCGACGCTGACGGTGGTCAGGGCCCGGCTGCCCGTGCCGCGGTTCACCGCGGTGCTGCGGCGCGGCGTGCTGACGATTCGCACGGCGGCGGTGACGCTGTCCTATGTGCCGGCCGACGGGCCGTTCTCGCCGTCGGATCTCACGCTCCGGATGATCGTGGCCGGCCGTCACGTGGTCGTGCATCCGACGGCCGGCTCGGGACCGGGGAACCTCGGCGGCTGGACACGGGCGCTCGACAACGAGGACGCGGCCGTTCCGCTCAACGACGGCATTCTCGCCACCAGCGGCTGGTACGTGCTCGACGACACCCAGACCGTGGTGCTCACCCCGGGCTCGCCGGGCTTCACGGCGAGGCCGGCTCACGCCGGTCCCTATCAGGACTGGTATCTATTCGCCTACGACCACGATTACGCGACCGGGCTCGGTGACCTGCGTGACCTGACCGGCGCGGCTCCGCTGTTGCCGCGGACGGCGTTCGGCGTCTGGTTCAGCCGCTATTACCCCTACTCAGAGGACGAGTACCACACCCTGATCGGCCAGTTCCGGTCCAACCAGGTGCCGTTGGACACCCTGTCGATCGACACCGACTTCAAGCGCGAGGACAATCCAGCCGGCTCCGCGGCGGCCGCGATCATCGCCGGAGCGCCCGGGCTCCCGTACGCATGGAACGGCTGGGAATGGGATCCGACGCTGTTCCCGGATCCGCCGCGGTTCATCGCCTGGGCACACGGCGAGGGGCTGTCGCTCACGATCAACATCCATCCCTCGATCGACACGGATGATCCGCGCTACGCGGCGACCGTGTCCGAGTTCGGTGCGCTCAGCCCCGCCAGCGGGGACTGCACGATCCTCGAGGCCGATCCGCTCGGGACCTGCAAGACGTTCGACTGGACCGACCCGAAGCAGCTGGCCGCGTACTTCGCGCTGCAGCAGCCGTTCGCCGATCAGGGCATCGATTTCTTCTGGCTCGATTGGTGCTGTGAGAACGTCCAGCCGAACGTTCCGGGGCTGACTCCGGACACGTGGATCAACTCCCGCTACGCCGGGGCCGAGCGACAACGCGGGCTTCGCTGGCTCGCGTTCTCCCGGATCGGGGCGTCGTTTCAGACCGGGAGCGACAGCGGGCCGGACGGCGACCGCGGCGAGGGAGACGGCGGGGATGGAGCGTTCGCCGAGCACCGCTCCACGATCCAGTTCACCGGAGACACCTGTGCGACCTGGGCGATGCTCGCGTTCGAGGCGAGGTTGAGCGCCGAGGAGGGCAACATCGGCCTTCCCTATGTGAGCGACGACATCGGCAGCTACAACGGCGTTCCCGGCGACCTCCCGTGCGGCACCTCCGACGACCTCGGCCCGGCCGCCGCTTCGACCCATCTCCTCCCCCCGGATCTCTACGCCCGCTGGGTGCAGTTCGGGACCTTCCAGCCGCTCGATCGTCTGCACTCCAACCACGGCGATCGCCTCCCGTGGGAGTACCCGGCGGCGGCCGACGCCTCGGCCGCCGGCTTCCTGCGCCTGCGCGAGGCGCTGAACCCGTACCTCTACACGCTCGCGCGTCGCTCCCACGACACCGGCCTGCCGATCACCGGAGCCCTGTACCTGCAGTGGCCCGGCCGAGCGGCCGCCTACCGGTACCCGTCCGAGTACACCTTCGGCCCCGACGTCGTCGTCGAGCCGGTGAGCACCGACGGCGATCCCGCCGCCGCGACGCTGTGGGTGCCGCCGGGCACGTGGTTCGACTACTTCACCGGCCAACGCTTCCGAGGACCCCGCGCCGTAACACTGTCGGTGCCGCTGTCTCAGATGCCGGTGCTGGTCCGCGCGGGGTCGATCGTGCCCACCCAGCCGTATGCCGACCATACCTCCGCCGGGCCGAACCCCCAGCTCATCCTCACCGTCTATCCGGGCGGCGACGGTGCGTTCTCGCTCTACGACGACGCCGGGCTCGGGTTCGGCTACCAGCGAGGGGCGTTCACCCGGACCAAGATCACCCACACCGTGCGCGGCGCGGCCACGACGCTGACCATCGCCGCCGCGGCCGGCCGCTTCCCCGGGTCGCTGCGCTCGCGGCGCTGGACGCTGCGGCTGGTGGACATCCGTCGGCCGCGCGACGTCACCCTCGACGGTCGGCGCGTCCGCTGGAGCTACGCCGGCCGGACGGTGACGGTGCAGACCGGCCGGCTCGCCACCACCCGCTCGCACCGGGTCGCGCTCCGCGGCTGACGGGGGGCGGATCTCCGGCGCCCACGCCTCTTAACCGAGGTGCCCTCCGCGCGCTCGATCGTCACCCCGCCCGCCCGGCCGCTCTCCGCTGCAGATATGACGCTGCTCGAGTTCCTCGCCGAGCACCGGGTGGTTCGGGCCAACCAGGTCGAGAAGCTGCTCGGGGTCTCGCTGGACGCGGCGAGACGGCGACTGAACCGCCTGGCCGTCGATGGCTACGTGAACCGCGGCACGCTCTATCACCGCCAGCCCGGGCACTTCCTGATCAGCTCGGCAGGGCTGCGCGCGATCGGCAGCCGGCTGCCCGTGCCGACACTGCGGGCAGCGGACTACCGGCACGACATCGGCCTGGCCTGGGTGTGGCTGGCGGCCCGCTCCGGCGCCTTCGGGCCGCTCCGGGGAATGGTCTCCGAGCGCCAGATGAGCTCGCACGACGCCCGCGCCGGCGCCGGCGCCGGCGAGGAGCGCTTCGCGGTGGGACGGATCGGGCACACGCGCCACGGCGGCCACCTTCCCGACCTGCTGCTGCACACCGCGAGCGGCCACACCGTGGCGGTGGAGCTGGAGCTCACCCACAAGACCGACCGGCGGCTCGAGCGGATCCTCGGCGCGTACGCCGTCGATCGCCGGATCGACGCGGTGCTCTACCTGGTCGACGATCCGCGCCTCGCGCGGCGGATCCGCACCGCCGCCGCACGGGTCGGCGCGGAGGATCTCATCCACGTGCAGTTCACGCGCTGGAGCGAGCGCGTCGGGCCACCGGAACCGGTGCGCTCGTCCGGATCCCGCGCCGCGACCGCTCAGGCGGAGCGATGAGGCGATCCGCACCGATCCGCTCCGCACCGCCGGATCCCGAGACCCGGCGGCGGATCCGCAACCTGCTCCTGCTCGCCGCCGTCGGCGCCGGGCTGCTGCTCCCCTTCCCCCTCGGTCTCGGCCTCGCCGGCGCGGCGGCCGCCGTGCGCGTCCTCCTCGTCGGCGCGCGCCTGCTCGCCGCCTACCGGCGCAGGCGCCATCCCTCCCCCGCTCCCGCGGCGCCGGTGGTGAAGCTCGGCGTCGACGCGCGGGGCCGCAGCGTGGTGCTCAGCGAGCAGGACCTCGCCGCGCACGGGCTCATCCTCGGGGCGAGCGGATCCGGCAAGTCGACGACGATGCTGAGGATCCTCTCCGCCCAGATCGCGCGGGGCGCGCCGGTCGTGGCGATCGACCTGAAGGGGGATCCCGCCTTCGCGCGGGCTCTCGATGACGCCTGCGCGCGCGTCGGCCGGCCGGTGCGGGTGTGGACGCTCGACGGCGGCGCGCAGTGGAACCCGCTGGCCAATGGGAACGCCACGGAGTGCAAGGACAAGCTGATCGCCACCGAGCGCTTCACCGAGCCCCACTACAAGCGCGCCGCGGAGCGCTATCTGCAGCTCGCCTGCGGGGTGCTGCTCGATGGCGAGCCGTCGCGGCCGCCGACGCTCGAGGACGTGGTCGAGGTGCTCGATCCCGCGGGCCTGCTGGCGGCCGCGCGCCGCCTGCCCCCCGAGCGCGCGGCGCGGATCGGCGCCTATGTCGATTCGCTCACGCGCGATCAGCTGAGCGCGGTGCGCGGCCTCGGGACGCGGCTGGCGATCATCACCGAGTCGCACACGGGAGCGTTCCTGCGCGGGGGCGACGCGGGCGCGGCCGCCGGGGCGGTCGACCTCCGCGCCGCGCTCCGGGGCGGCGGTGAGGTCGTCGTCTTCAGCCTCAACTCGAGCCGCTACGGCGAGCTCGCCGCGCAGCTGGGAGCCCTCGCGGTACAGGACGTGATCACGGCGATGGGGGCCCGGCCGGAAGGGGCGCCGCTGGCCACGGTGGCGATCGACGAGTTCTCGGCGCTGCCGGGGGAGAACGTCCTGCAGCTGTTCGCCCGCGGGCGCGGCTTCGGCATCGGCGCGATCGTCGCCACGCAGGAGCTGGCCGACCTGGATCGCGCCGCCCGCGGCCTGCGCGACCAGCTCGTGGGGAGCAGCAACCTGAAGCTGATCCACCGCCAGGACGTGCCCGCCTCCGCCCGCGCGGCGGCCGAGATGGCGGGCACGATGAAGGCGTGGGAGCGCACCTACGCAGACTCCGGCGGGCTGTTCGGGGGGCCGGGATCACGCGGAGGCACGCGGCGGCTGGTCGACCGTCCGGTGGTCGAGCCGGCCGAGATCTCACGCCTCGGCACCGGGCAGGTCGTGCGCGTGAGCAAGACGCCGACGGCGCGCACCGACGTCGTCAGGGTGAGCCGTGACCGTGGCGATATCGGCGGCCTGGATCGCTGAGGTGGCCCACGGGTGGCGCGGGCGAGACCGCGTGGATCGCCGAGGTGGCCCGCGGGCGCCTCAGGCGAGACCGCGTGGATCGCTGGTGTGACGCGGGCGCCTCAGGCGAGACGGCCGTACTCCTCGGTGGGCCACGCCAGCAGCGCGAGCGCCGACACCACCGCGCTCTGCCCGAGCAGGGTGACACCGTCGTCGCGGAGGTGGAACCGGTCGCGCTCGTCGCGCGCGGTGTCCCAGGCCGCGTCGGCCCAGCCGCGGAGGGCCGCGAGGATCGCCGCGCGCAGCTCACGGTCGGCGCTCGCGTGGTGGAGCAGCAGCAGGTTGCGAAAGCAGATCGCGTTGAACGCCGGAGGCTGGCGGGCGAAGCCGTCGCCGGCGTAGTGCGCGAGCGTCGCCCGGGCCATCGTCTCCGCCCGGGTGAGATGGTCGGCGCCGTGCCCGGCTCGCCGCGCCAGCAGCACGTGCGCGCCGACCATGCTGCCCTGGTTGTAGCTCCAGATGGCGCGGTCGATGCTGCCGTCGCCGCGGATCTTGTCGCTGACGAGCCCCTCCGGGGTCCCGAGCTCACGGTGCACCCAGCCGATCAGCGCCTCCGGATCGGGGCCGATCCGCCACGGTCGCGCCGGGTCGCGATCGAGCTCGGCGAGGTGGAGCCTCAGCTCCGCGTTGGGGGCCGTCGAGACGGCGTTGCGATCGTGGTTGCGCCGGCCGATCCCCCGCCCCTGCTCCACCCAGAAGATGCCGCCGCGGTGCTGATCGTGCTCGCGGGCGGCGAAGCGCCACAGCTCACCGGCCCGGGCGAGCGGGGCACGGCCCGGGCGCAGGCGCTCGAGCTGGACGAGCCCGAGGCCGACCCACGCGTTGTCGTCGACGTAGCGGTCGCCGCTCCACGGCGTGCGCCGGAGGTCTGAGGCGTGCGCCCCCGCTCCGCGCTCGACCACCCAGTAGCGCTCGAGCATGGCGAGATCCCGGGTGATCGCCGACCCGGCATCCCACCCGCCGCGCAGGGAGGCGGGCAGGCCGGCGAGGTCGAGCGTGGCGACGAAGGCGCGCGCCGCCGGCCACAGATGGGCTGCGACGCGGGCACGGCCGAGGACGCCGTCGCGGCGATAGAGGCCGCCGCCGAGGCGAAAGTCGGAGTCCTGCATCGCCGCGTAGGCGCGCAGCGCGCGGGCGGCGTAGCGCTCGGCGTCGGACGCGTCCGGGCTCGCCGACACGCTCGTCTACAGCGACGTCAGGCCGACCGCGGTGAGCGCCAGCGCTGCGATCACGAGCCGCCGGTCCTTGCCGAGCGCGGCCAGCGGGAGCAGCCAGCCGACGTACCACGGGAGCATCAGCTCGGCGGTGAGGAGCAGGGCGATCGTCGCCCAGCCCGCCCCGGCCAGCCAATCGAGGCGCCCGCGCCACACCCGGCGCAGGAGCTCCACGAGGATCCCGAGGAACACGACGTCCAGCACCACGCTGACGGCCCCTCGCAGGGCGTTCAGGCCGCAGACGCTCAGGATCAGGCTGGAGATGCTGTGCTGGCCGCCCTTGGTCTGGACCTTCTGCAACGTCGCCAGCAGATGCAGCGGCCCGGTCCCGAACAGCACCCCGGTGAACACGGCGACGGCGAGCAACGCCGCCAGCACGCCGCCGGCGAGGGCACGCCGGCTGCGGGCACCGCCCCGCCGCACGAGGGCGAACGGCAGCAGCACGCCGGCGGTGAGCTTGACGGCGGCGGCGGCGACGATCAGGGCCCCGCCGGCGCGATGGCGCTCCTGCAGGAGCACGTACACCGCGGCCATCATGATCGCCAGCATGAGCATGTCGTTGTGGCCGCCGCCGACGCCCCAGACGACGATCAGCGGGTTCAGCCCCACGATCGCCGCCGCGGTGACGGGGTTCAGGCCGCGCAGCTGCGCCGTCTTCCACACCAGCGTCACGACGGCCAGGCTCGAGAGCGCGGCGATCGCCTTGTAGGTGAACACGTTGGCGGCGATCGACAACGGCGCCAGCACGTAGGAGAGGGCCGTGAACAGCGGCCCATAGGCGCTCGGCGTGGCCACCCACTGGGCGTCGATGTAGTAGTAGAGCTGGTCGAGCTGGATCGAGGTCGGCCCGTGGAGATACGGGTTGGCGCCGTAGGTGGCGCCGATCCGCCCGTAGGCGATGTAGGAGAAGACGTCGGTGGAGAGCAGCGGCGGTGCGAGCAGGATGAGCGCATGGACGACGCCGATCGCGATCAGCACGGCCTTCGGCGTGAGCTCGCGTGTCCCGCGGACGACGAGCACGTAGCCGACGAACAGCACCAGGTTGAGCAGGATCACCCCGGGCACGCCGATGTTGAAGCCGAGGGTGCCGAGCGGCGAGAGCGCCGCGGGCGCCGGGCGGATCGTCTGCGGCAGCAGCAGGTCGGTCTGCGGCGCGGTGAGCACGAGGGTGAGAACGCCCAGGACGATGCCCCACAGCCCGATCCACGGCAGCCGCTCCGCGCGCGTCCGCCGGCCCGCCCCCCGCGCCGGACGGTCCGCGCGTCGCTGGTGGGCGGCGCCGATCGACTCGCCGAGGGAGATGTCGCTGTCGATGGCCAACGGAGCGTGCGAAGTCGGAGCTAGGCGCGGAGTCGATACCGGCGCGGCAGGGCGCCGGAGGTCAACCGGCGCCGGGAGTCACCCGGTAGGCGTCGAACACGGCATCGATGTTGCGCAGCCGGTTGATCGACTGATCGAGCGTGCGCGTATCGCCCACCTCGACGACGAACTGATTGCGGATCATCGGGTGGTTGACGGTGCACCGAGCCTCGAGGATGTTGATCCCGGCCTCCGCGAAGGTGCGGGACATGTCCTCGAGCAGGCGGTGGCGGTCCCAGCCGTGGACCTCGATCTCGACCCGGAACGACGTCTCGGCGTCGCCCTCCCAGTTCACCGTGGTGAAGCGATCCGGATCCTTGCGCAGGACGGCGACGTTCGGGCAGTCCTCGCGGTGGATGGTGATGCCCCGGCCGAGCGAGATGTAGCCGACGATCGGATCCCCGGGGACGGGGCGGCAGCACTTGGCCATCCGCAGCATCACCTCGTCGATGCCGTCGACGGCGATCCCGTAACGGGCCGAGGAGGCGGTGGGCCGGGAGCGGCGGCGCGTGGTCTGCAGGAGGTCGTCGGCCGCCGTCGGCTGCGAATCGGCCGCCTCGCCCTGCTTGAGGCGCTGCATCACCTTGTTGACGACGATCTTGGGGGAGATCTTCGCGCCGCCGAGGGCGATGTAGAAGTCCTCCGCCTTGCGGAAGCCCATCTCCCGAATGACGTCTGCGAGCAGCGGCGAGGAGACCATCTTCTGCGCCGGCAGCCCCTGTTTCCTCAGGTGCTCCTGCAGCAGCTCCCGTCCGGAGTGCTCGGAGTCCTTGCGCGATTCGGCCTTGAACCACGCCTTGATCTTGTTGCGGGCGCGGGTCGTCTTCACGAGCGCCAGCCAATCGCGCGAGGGGCCGCGCTCGCGCTTGCTCGTCAGCACCTCGACGATGTCGCCGGAGCGGAGCTGGTAGGACAGCGGGACGATCTTGCCGTTCACCTTGGCGCCGACGCAGCGGTGGCCGACGTCGGTGTGGATCTCGTAGGCGAAGTCGAGCGGCGTGGCGCCGGAGGCGAGCGACTTCACCTCGCCCTTCGGGGTGAACACGAACACCTCGTCCTCGAACAGGTCGACCTTGAGCGACTCCATGAACTCGCGCGGGTCGGCCATGTCCTGCTGCCAGTCGACCAGCGAGCGAAGCCACTTCAGCTTGTGATCGGCCTTGACGTCGGCGCCCTCCTTGTACATCCAGTGGGCGGCGATCCCGTACTCGGCGAGATCGTGCATCTCCCGGGTGCGGATCTGGATCTCCAACGGCCGGCCCTCGGGACCGATCACCGTCGTGTGGAGCGACTGGTACATGTTGAACTTCGGCATCGCGATGAAGTCCTTGAAGCGGCCGGGCAGCGGCTTCCACAGCGAGTGGATGACACCGACCGCGCCGTAGCAGTCCTTCACGCTCTCGACGGTGACGCGCATCGCCGTCAGGTCGTAGATCTCGTTGAACTCGCGACCCTTCTTGGTCATCTTCGAGTAGATGGAGTAGAAGTGCTTGGCGCGGCCCGAGATCTCGGCGTCGATGCCGAGCGCGTCCAGCTCCTTGGCGAGGTACTCGCCGGCCTGGCTGACGTAGCGCTCGCGCTCGGCTCGCTGCTGGGCGACGAGACCCTTGATGTCGCTGTACTTGCGCGGGTGCAGCGTCTGGAAGGCGAGATCCTCGAGCTCCCACTTGATCGCGTGGATGCCGAGCCGGTGCGCGATCGGCGCGAAGATGTCAAGCGTCTCGCGCGCCTTCTCGATCTGCTTCTGCTTCGGCATCGCCGCGATCGTGCGCATGTTGTGCAGGCGGTCGGCGAGCTTGATCAGGATGACCCGGATGTCCGAGGCCATCGCCACCATCATCTTGCGGTAGTTCTCGGCCTGCGCCTCATCGCGCGACTGGAAGGTGAGACCGGTGAGCTTGGTGACGCCGTCGACGAGGCCCGCGATCTCCTCGCCGAAGGTCTCGGAGATGTCCTGGAGCGAGGCGCTCGTGTCCTCGACGGTGTCGTGGAGCAGCGCCGCGCACAAGGTGTCGGTGTCCAGGCGCATCCCGGCGCAGATCTTCGCCACCGAGACCGGGTGGATGATGAAGTCCTCGCCGGTGCGCCGGCGCTGATCGGCGTGGTGCTCGCAGGCGTAGACGAACGCCTCGATCACGCGGCCACGGTCGATCGTCTCCGCCGCGTGGCTGGCGTGCTCCTCGACGATCGCGAACAGGTCGGAGAGCAGGCCGCGTTCGGTCTCGGTGAGGTCGGCGGGGAACTCGGGGGCGTGGGCGGCGAGCGCGACCGTCCCCGGAGCGGCCCCGTCCGACCGCGGGTTGCCCACCGGCTTGCGCGTCGTGTCGATGCCGGTGGGCGGCCGGCCGTCGCCGGCAGCCGAGGTCGACGTCGCCGCGGGGGTGCGGCGAGCGGCGGTCAGCCGGGCCTTGGTGCTCTTGCGCTGCTCAGAAATCGTCGTCCGTCCTCGTAGATCCGCTCGTAGGCCCGGTACGCCGCCGACTCCGCAAGATCGCGGCGTTGCGCGTTCGGGGCCACCATCAACTCTAGTACCCAGGCGTCGGCATCGAGGCGCACGAGCTCGAGTTCGCCCAGCACCCGGAGCAGGCGTCCGGCCAGTCCCGCCGAGCGCCCACGGTGTCCATCGCCCCGCAGCAGCCGCTCGAGCTCCTCGCCGGCCCAGCGGCCCTGGAGGCGCAGGGCGCGGTAGAGGGAGACGAGCGAGGCGCGGAGCGAGAACTCGCGCTCGTGGACCTGCTCGGCGAACCGCAGCTCGGCCTCGCCGTAGGCCAGATGGGTGAATCCGCCCCCGGCTCGGCACGCCTCCGCCAGTCCGGCGCCGGCCGGCGGGTCGAGCAGCACGATGTGCTCGTAGGCCTCGGCCAGCCCCGGCGCCGCGGCGAGCGCATGGCCGGCGACGAGGGCGAAGCCGCCGGTGCGCTCCGCCAGGCCCGGGAGCCGTGGCGCCACCTCGGCGCACACCGCGAGCGTCGACCCCGCCGCGCAGGCATCGGCGAGCACCGACAGCGCTCCCTCGCCGCGCCGGTCGAGGAGCTCGCGCCGCTCCCCGGAATCCCGCGCAGGCGTGGGGGCCCCGCCGGGGAGCCGGGCGGCGGCAACACCGTCCGGGTCCGCGGCGGCGCGGAGGCCGTCCGGGTCCCGGGCCGCCTCGGCGAGGGCGGCGGGCAGGTACTCCGGGGGCTCGCCCAGGACCTCGATCGGTCGTGGAGAGCAGCTCCGGGCGCGCCCCAGGACGAGCCGCGGCTCGACGGCTCCGTTCCACACGTTGCGCTCCAGACGGAAGGTGGCGTCGAGCGGACCCTCCGCGCCGCCGGCCGGGCGCCCGCCGCAGCCGAAGGCGACCGCCTGGGCCCGCGCCCCGCCGGAGCTGACCGAGAACCGCGCGTGGCGCCCCTCCCCCATCGTGCGCACGTCGTGCAGGCGAGCCCCCGGGACGAGCAACCGGGCGCGGGGGTTGCCGAGCCCGCAGGGCTCGAGCATCGCCAGCTCCTCGGCGGTGCGCAGGCCGAGCTCCGCGCCCGAGGCCACGGCGTCGACCCGCTCCACGGGGACGAGCAGGTCCTCCGTCAGCGTCTCGGCGGCATGGGCCTCGACGCAGGCCCGGAACGCCGGGATCCGCTCCGGGGCGATGGTGAGACCGGCGGCGGCGCGGTGCCCGCCGTAGCGGATCAGGTGCTCGCCACCGGCATGGAGGGCGGCGAGCAGGTCGAAGCCGGGGATGCTCCGCCCCGATCCCTGGGCCGGGCGGGCCGGATCCGCGCCGTCGCGGGCGATCAGGATCGCCGGCCGGTGGTAGCGCTCGGTGACCCGCGAGGCGACGATGCCGATCACACCGGGATGCCAGTCGGCCGCGTCGAGGACGTACATCGGGCGCTCGCCGAGCTCGGCCACGAGGGCATCGGCCCGCCAGCCGATCGCCTGCTCGACGGCACGGCGCTCGGCGTTGACGACGTCCAGCTCACGGGCGATCCGGCGCGCCCGCTCCGGATCGGTGGTCATCAGCAGCTCGAGCCCCGCCTCCGGGCTGCGCATCCGCCCGGCCGCGTTGATCCGAGGCGCGAGCCGGAAGCCGACCGCCTGCGCGTCGATGCCGCTGGGGTCCGTCCGGGAGACCTCCATCAGCGCCCGCAGCCCCGGCTTGTCGGTGATGGCGAGCGCGGCAAGGCCGTCGCGGACGATCCGGCGGTTCTCGCCCCGCAGCGGCACGAGATCGGCGACCGTCGCCAGGGCGACCAGCTCGAGGTCCTCGGCCGCCGTCGGTGCGCCGAGCGCCTCGGCCAGCTTGTGGGCCACCGCCGAGCCGCACAGCTCGGCGAACGGGTACTCGCACACCGAGGGGTGGACGATCCCGCAGCTGGGGAGGATTCCGTCCGGGCGCGGAGTGTGGTGATCGGTGACGACGACGTCCAGCCCGGCCTCCAGGGCGGCGTCGACCTCGTCCACCGCCGTGATCCCGCAGTCGACGGTGATCAGCAGCCCGGTGCCGCGGCCGGCGAGGCGTTCGACGGTCGTCCGCGCCAGCCCATAGCCGTCGCGCTCGCGGACGGGCAGGAACCAGCCCGCGTCGGCCCCGAGCGAGCGCAGCGCGCGGAGCATGATCGCGGTGGCGCAGATGCCGTCGACGTCGTAATCGCCGTGGACGACGATCCGGGAGCCCGTCTGGATGTGGCTGCGGATCGTCTCCAGGACGGTGTCGATTCCCTCGAAGTGCAGCGGATCGTGCGCCTCCTGCGGATCCAAGAAGGCGCGAGCGGCGTCCACGTCCGCCAGGCCGCGCCGCACCAGCACCTGAGCGAGGACGTGACCCACCTCGAGCTCACGGCCGAGCGCCCGCGCCGCGGCGAGGTCGTAGGGCGGAAGCTCCAGCCGCGGCGCCAGCGCGGGCGCCGACGCCGGCGCGCCGGGCGGGGGCACGGGTGTCGGGGGTCCCTCGGCCGGGACCGCGCGCAGAATCCGAGCCGGTTCCGCCGGGGCGGTGTCGTCTGCCAGCGCCAGGATCTCGGACACGCACCGGCAGCGTATGCGGGGGGTCAGACGGATCCGCGATCTGACACCCGGACCCGCGGCCTGCGGCCCGGGGGCGCCGCGGGCCTGGGGCGCCGCGGGCCTGGGGCGCCGCGGCCCCGGGGGCGCCGCGGGCCTGGGGCGCCGCGGCCCGGGGGGGCCGCGGCCCCGGGGGCGCCGCGGGCGTGCATTTGCCCCCAACCCGACGGGCGCGCCGTTTCGTTGGGGGCAAATGGACGCGGCGGTTGATTCGCCGTGAGCGGCCGGGTGCGCCGCTGCACGGCCCCCGGTGAGGGGCCACGGACGCCCATCGCCCCCCAACCGTCCGGAACTGGGCCGAGCGTGGGGGCGGATGGGCCTGTGAGGCCCTTTTCGTCCCACGCGCGGCCGTCGGCCGCTCGTGTGGGGGTTGGTGGGCGCTCGCGTGGGGGCTGGTGGGCGCTCTCGTGGGGGCTGGTGGGCGCTCGCGTGGGGGCTGGTGGGCGCTCGCGTGCGGGGGCCTAGGCGCCGGGTGGGGGCACCTCCCGTGGGGCGCCTCCCGTGAGGGGCTAGCGGGCGCTCCCGTGGGGGGCTAGTGGCCCCGTTGGCGGGAATGGACGACCGGTGCGCCAGCGCCAGCGCCGGCGCCGCAGGCTCAGGCCTGGGCGGTGGCGGCCGCGTCGTCGCTGCGCTCTCGGCGGATGCCTTCCAGGTACACGAGCGCCATGCCGAGGAGCGCCCCGGGCGCGCCGTACAGGGCGGTGACGAGGTGGGTGTCGTGGCGAGCGGGGATGTGGGCGCCGGCGATCAGGAAGCCGATGAGCGCGGCACCGAGGATCGCCCCGATGAAGGCGCCGACGATCCCGCCCCAGTAGCGGTCCGGCAGCCAGATCGTGAAGTGCCAGAGGGCGAGGCCCATCATCACCCAGGCGAGCATGGCCATGTCAGCGTCTCCCGTGGCGGCGGTTGCGGGACTTCGACGAACGCGGCGCGCCGCCCTTCGGCTTCGGCTGGCGGACCATGCCCTCGTTCTCGGCCATGTCGGGCGCCGAGATGTGCTCGCTGCCGTCTCCGTCGCCTTCGGGGGGCGGCCCCGGCGACGTGGACGGCGCCGCCGAAGGGCCGGCCGCCGGGGGCGGGGCGGGAGCCGGGGGCGGAGTGGGAGCCGGGGGCGGGGCGGCCGGCCGGCTCTGTCCGCTCGGGCGGGGCTTGCCGTTGCGACCCCGTCCCCGCCGGGTGGCGGGCGGAGCGGGCGTGGTGGTCTCCTCGTCGCTGTGGGCGAGACGGCGGGTGAGCGTGGAGGCCCGGCCGGCGGGCGTCGCCTCCTCGATCTCCAGATCGCGCTTCATCTGCTCGAACTCGGCCGCGGAGACCGCTCCCTCCGGCTCCGGCGTGGTGAGCCGCCCGGCCCGGCGGGCCTCCCGGCGGGAGGGCTCGACGTCGGCGCCGCTGCCCGCATAGGCGGGAACCGCGCCGAAGTCCTCGACGATCCGCCGCCGGCGGGCCTTGAAGCCCGGCTCGCGCTCCTTCCAGTGCGTGAGCACCGGAGAGGCGATGAAGATCGACGAGTAGGCGCCGGAGGCCACACCGATGAGCAGCGCGAAGGCGAAGTCCTTGAGCGTCGAGCCCCCCAACAGGAGCAGCGCGATGATCGGCAAGAGGGTGCACGAGGTCGTGGCCAGGGAACGGGTGAGCACCTCGGACATCGAGCGGTTGACGATCTGCGAGAACGCCGCCCGCGGCATCCGGGGGATGTTCTCTCTCACGCGGTCGAACACGATGATCGTGTCGTAGAGCGAGTAGCCCAAGATCGTCAGCAGTGCGGCCACCGTGTCGGCCGTGACCGTCCTTCCCGTCAGCGCGTAGACGCCCGCCGTGATCAGCAGGTCGTGCATCAGGGCGATCAGCACCGGGGTGGCGAACTTCCACTCGAAGCGCAGCGCGATGTACAGCGAGATGACCAGCAGCGAGGCGATGATCGCCACGATCGCGCTGTGCGCCACGGTGGCGCCGAAGGTCGGCCCGACGCTCGTGTACTCGAGGTCGTTGCCGCTGTTCTGGATGCCGAATCTGCCCTGCAGCGCCGCGACGAACGAGTCGCGACTGCCGTGGTACTTGTTGAAGTCGATCTGGAACGCGTCGCCGCCGAGCGCCTTGTCGCCGTTGAGCTTCTGGACGGTGAGGTTCTTGACCCCGATCGACTGCACGAACGAGGACACCTGCTGCTGGGTCGCCGGCTTCACCAGCCCGACCGACACCTGGGTGCCGGAGGTGAAGTCGATGCCGAGGTTGAGACCCCGGCCGCCGATCGCCAGCGCGCCGATCAGCAGGATGCAGCCCGACAGCGAGAAGAAGTACTTCGAGGCGCCCATGAAGTCGAACCGCCACTCGTGCTTCTTGCCGCCCGCGCCGAGCGCGGTGGCGTGGCCGATCACGCGGGAGTCGCCCATCGTCATGAGGATCGCCTGCGTGGCCATCACCGCTGTGAACAGCGACACGATCGTGCCGATACCGAGCGTGAAGGCGAAGCCCTTGACGTCGGAGGTGGCGAGCACGAACAGGATGAACGCGGTCATGATCGTGACCACGTTCGCGTCGATGATCGCCGTCAGGCCCTTCTTGTAGCCGGTGATGATGCCCTGCCGGATCGTTCGACCGGCGCGTATCTCCTCCTTGACGCGCTCGAAGATGACGATGTTGGCGTCGGCCGCGACTCCGATCGTGAGGATCAGGCCGGCGATGCCGGCCAGCGTGAGCGTGATCGGGATCAGCTTGATGAGGGCGTAGAAGTAGACCGCGTAGACGACCAGGCCGGCGGTGGCGATCATCCCCAGGACGCGGTAGAAGGAGAGCAGGAACAGCATCACCACCAGCAGCCCGAGCGCCCCGGCCAGGAGGCCCTGGCTGAGGGCCTGCTTGCCGAGGCTGGCCGACACCTGCTCCACCGAGATCCGCTTCAGGTTGATCGGGAGCGCCCCCAGGCGGAGCTCCTGGGCGAGCGTCTGCGCGGACTGGATCGTGAAGTTGCCGGTGATCTCGGCGCTGTTGCCGATGATCCCGTCGGGATACTGGGTGTAGTCGATCTCCGGGGCGGTGACCAGCTGGGTGTCCAGCGAGGTGGCGAAGTGCTGCTGGAGGCTGTTGATCTCCCCACGCTCGGCGATGTGGTGCGTGACGTTCTGGAACGCCTGGGCCCCCTTGGAGGTGAGGCTGAAGGTGACGTCGGGCGTTCCGTCCTGCGCGGTGCTCTGCTGCGGGTTGGTCAGCTCATCCCCCTGGAGGGCGAACTGGTCGATCATCGGATAGAACTGCGTCGTCGGCAGGTACGCCTTGGGCGGGTTGTCGAGGTTCGGCGGGATCGCCTGCAGGACCACCGTCCCGCGCGGGACGGCGAGGACCTGGACCTCGGCTCGGGTGACGCCGGTGGGAAGCCCCTGGAGGAGCAGCGCGGGCGACGAATCGGGACCGCCGATGTAGCAGTGCGAGCCGGCCAGCGGGACGTAGCCGTAGTACTTGCCCGCCGCGGTGCAGGCCGGGCTGCCCGGGGCGCCGAAGCCGTAGTACTGCGCCGTCGACTGCGAGTTGAACTTGTTGACCGGCGGGTTCTTGACGAGCTCCGTCGTCTTGATCGCGTCGTACAGGCTCTGGGCCGCCGCGCCCGGCTCGCCGGCGTTCTGGCTGATCGCTCGCGCGGTCGCATCCTGGGCGAGCAGCTGGCTGGCGACCGTCTTGCCGTTCGGGGTGAGGGCGTTGGCCTCCCAGTCGAAGAAGAACAGCCGCGCCGTCGTCCCGACCTCGTCCTCGGCGCGCGTCACGTCCTTCACGTTGGGGAGCTGGACGTCGATCTCGTCCGAGCCCTGGGTGCTGATCGACGGTTCCGAGACGCCGAGCTGGTCGACCCGCTGGCGCATGATGTCGACGGCCCGGTTGAGCGCCGCCGGCGTCACCTTGGACTGCGCGGTGGGCTGGCCCTGGTAGACCAGCTCGACGCCGCCCTTCAGGTCGAGGCCGAGGAAGGTCTGCTTGGTGGCGATCACCACCGCGGAGGCGGCGAGCAACCCCGCCACCAGCAGCAGGATGAAGCCGTTGCGCCGGCGATCGCTCATGGACGGCGAGAGGTCATGGCTTGGGGGCGGATGCTAGCTCTAGGTCGCGGCCGGAGTGATGCGAGCGAAGGCGCGGGCCCTCAGCGGCCGTTCGTCGGCGTCAGCACGACGAGGATCCCACCCTCGTCGTCATCGTAGGCGGGGAAGATGTCGGCCACGGCATGGGCGGGCAGGTCCCGCTCGGCGTGGACCTCCACCGGCTTCTGCTTGACGCGCACCTCCCATTCGAGCGCGGTGCCGACGTGGTCGGTGCCGTCATGGAACCGGAGACCCAGCACCTCACGCACGGGGCGCCCGATGGCCTGCTCGGTCTTGAGCCCGGTGAGCTCGAACGATCCCCGGCCGCAGTCGACGATCCGGCCCTCGCCGTCGCAGGCGAAGAACGCCGCGCCGGGCGCCGGGTAGTAGTCGTCGAGCAGCTCGAAGAGATAGGCGAAGCCGCACTTGGCACAGCCCCGGGCATCCTTGCGAAAGCCGGCGCTGCGGTCCGTGGCCATCGACCGGTCGCCGCAGTGGGGACAGATGAAGTAATGCTCGGAGGACATCGCGGCCGAGGATAGACGGGCGATCGGTAAGAACTGATGAAGAAGCGGCTTGCGACGGATGTCATGCTCGGCCGCTCACGCTGAGGGTCCGCCCGCTCGCCCCGCGACGGATGACCTCGTTCGGCGCGGCCGGGTGAGCCGTCCGGTGCGGGATCGTGAACACGACGACGTTGTTCACGGCTCGGCTCGTGAGCCGGCGTGGCGGGTCGGCGCCACGAGCGCGGTAGACGAGCGTGACGCTCGCCACCGGGTCCGGGACGACCTCGGCGAGGATCTGGCCGCCGGCGGGGTCGCCGAGACCGATCGCCCCGGAGAGGCCAGGGCTGATGTAGTCCCACACCGACGAGCAGCCCATGCTCACGCCGTTCGGCGGCTCCACGTGACGCGTCGTGACGACCGCGAAGCACAGACCGGGCTGATCGACTCGGCGCATGATGTCGCCATACCAGGCCGGCTGCTCGACGAGCGCGGCGCGTCGCACGGCCGGGGGCGAGCCGGCGGCGATCCGCTCCAGCCGATTCCGCATCTCGGCGTCGCAGCGAGCCGGGATCCGGCTCACGCCGAAGGCATTCCCCTCCGGCACGAGGTAGTACGCACGACCGTCCTCGATCCGGGCGAGCCGGATGAAGTCGACGAAGACACGTGATCCGGCGCTGAAGCCTCCCGCCATCAAGGTGGCCCGGGTGGGCGAGACGATCGCCGGCCGGCGGAGCACGCCGAGGTTCGCGAGCAGCGGCTGACCCGGGCGGCCGTGCACGAACGTCGGCCCGCGGTTCTCGGCATGGCAAGCCGGATCCGCCCGCACGGTGGAGGCGACGGCACGGTTCACGAGGGCAGATGCCCGCGCCCCGGTGGCGGTCGGCCGCAGCGAGGTCTGCGTGGCGTGCGCGGTGCGGCCAGACGGACCGCGGTGACGGCCCCCCGTCCGCGTGTGCAGGACGGCGAGCGCGACGCCGCCCACGGCGAGGCTGCCGAGCACGGAGAGGGCGACGGCGACGCGAGGTATCAGGCTGCGCGGTGTCGAGGCGCCGTTCCGGGCGAACCGGCGATCGAGCTGGTCGCCGAGCTCGCGGAGGATGGGGATATCGTCGAAGTCGTCTCGCTGTCGCATCGCTATGTCTCCTGATCTCGTGTCATCGCCTGGCGCAGGCTTCGCAGCCCGCGGCTGACGCGCGCCCGGGCGGCAGGCTCGGTGATGCCGAGCTCCATGGCGAGCTCCGGGTACGGGTGCTCCTCCAGCACGTGGAGCCGCACGGCCTCGCGCTGGTCGTCCCGCAGCGCCAGGAACGCCTCGCTCACGTGGTTTCCCCGCTCCCCGCGCTCCGGCAGCCGTTCGATCGCGGCCTTCTCGTCCTCGGTCGCCGGCCGGAGCTCGGCCATCAGCCGCTCGATCGCGCGGCGCTCGGACTCCGAGCGCCGGTAATGATCGACGAGCCGGTTCGCGGCGATCCGGTACAGCCACGCGGTGCGTCCGCGCTCATGACGGGCGCGGCAGGATCCCCGCTGCTCGTAGGCGGTGAGGAACGTATCGCCGAGGAGGTCGAGCGCGAGCTGGGGGTCGCCGGTGCGGTGCATGAGAAAAGCGAGCACCTCCCGCGCGCGGGCGTCGTACAGGCCGGTGAGGTCGTGGGCGTCCATCGCGGCGGCGCTCGTCGTATAGACGAAGTCGTCCGCGATTTGTGACCGCGTCTACAGCAGGCGGGCCTGGCCTGGGGGCTCGAGCCCCAGGTGGCGGTACGCGTGCCGCGTCGCCGCACGGCCTCGCGGGGTGCGCTCGATGAGACCCTGCTGGAGGAGATAGGGCTCGTAGACGTCCTCCAGCGTGTCCGGCTCCTCCCCCACCGAGATCGCCAGCGTGGAGAGCCCCACGGGCCCGCCGTCAAAGCGTTCGCAGATCACGCGCAGGATCTCCCGGTCGAGCCGGTCGAGCCCGACGTGGTCCACCTCGAGCAGGTCGAGCGCCTCGGCGGAGATCGCCGCCGTGACGACGCCGTCGCCGCGGACCTCGGCGTAGTCGCGCACCCGCTTGAGCAGCCGGTTGGCCACCCGCGGCGTGCCGCGGCTCCGCGCCGCGATCGCCGTCGCCCCGTCGGGGTCGATCCGCACCCCGAGCAGCGCCGCGGAGCGGACGACGATCCGCCCGAGCTCGGCCGGCGAGTAGTGCTCGAGCCGGTGCTGGATGCCGAAGCGATCGCGCAACGGGGTGGTGAGCAGACCGCTGCGGGTGGTGGCGCCGACGAGCGTGAACGGCGGCAGCGCGATCGTCACCACCCGCGCTCCCGCCCCCTGACCCACGGTGATCGGCAGCTCGCCGTCCTCCATGGCGGGATAGAACGTCTCCTCCAGGGCGCGGGGAAGGCGGTGGATCTCGTCGACGAAGAACACCGAGCGCGGCTCGAGTGCGGTGAGGAAGGCGGCGATGTCCCCCTTGCGCTCGAGCGCCGGTCCCGCGGTCATCACGAACGGCACCTCGAGCTCGGCCGCCAGGATCTGGGCCAGCGAGGTCTTGCCGAGGCCCGGGGGCCCCGCGAGCAGCACGTGGTCGAGCGCCTCGCCGCGGGAGACGGCGGCGGCGATCGAGACGGCGAGCTGCTCCTTGAGCGCCTCCTGGCCGACGAAGTCGGTGAGCCGGCGCGGACGCAGCGATCGCTCGAGCTCGTCCTCCGGGAGCTGATCCGGGTCGTGGACGCGGATCTCGCTCATGATCTGGCGGCGCTTCGCAGCGCGTGGGCGATCAGGTCCTCAGGCGACTCGCCGGTGGCCCCGTCGAGCAGCTCCTCGGCCTCCTGGGCGGTGTAGCCGAGACCGATGAGGCCCTCCCGCGCCATCGCCATCGGGTCATCCGCGCGCACCACCCGGATCGCGTCGTCGGGAAGGGCCGCGCCGACCTTCTCACGGAGCTCGACGATGATCCGCTCCGCGGTCCGCTTGCCGATCCCCGGGACGGCCTGAAAGCGGCGGGCATCGCCGGAGGCCAGCGCCGCGACGAGCTCGCGTGGCGAGCCCCCCGAGAGGACGGCGAGGGCGACCTTCGGCCCCACCGACTGGACCCCCAGGAGCATGAGGAACAGATCTCGCTCCTCCTCGCTGGCGAACCCGTACAGAGCGAGCGCATCGTCACGGACGATGAGGTGGGCGTGCAGGCTCACGGCATTGCCGACGGCGGGGACGTGGCGGAGGGTCTCGGAGGACACCGCCAGGCGATAGCCGACCCCGCCGCATTCGACGACGACGTGGTCCGTTCGCCGCACCGCCACCGCTCCCGAGACGAGCGCGATCATGTGCCGACTCCGTCGCCATTGCGAGTGTTCGCCCAGAGGGCGAAACCCGCGGTGCTCGGGGCGGCTCCGCCGCCATTGCGAGTGTTCGGCCAGAGGCCGAAACTCGCGGCGTTTGTGGCGGCTCCGATCATCCGGCGGCTCCCACGGCCGCGGCGAGCGGCGCCCGGTTGAGGTCACAGACCGCCACCGCGAGCGCGTCGGCGGCATGATCCGGGGTCGGTATCGCCGACATCCCGAGCAGGCGCGCCACCATCCGCCCCACCTGGTCCTTGGCGGCGCGGCCGCTGCCGCACACCGCGCTCTTGACCTGCTGGGGTGTGTAGGAGCGTGAGGGGAGCTCGGCTTGGCCGGCGGCCAGCAGCACCACCCCGCGGGCCTGTCCGACGGCGAACGCCGTGCGGACGTTGGCGCCGAAGTACAGCTCCTCGATGGCGATCGCGTCCGGGCCGTGTCGCAGGATCAACTCGCTCACCCGCGCGTGGATGTCGCACAGCCGGCGCTCGAGCGGAACCCCGGCGCGGGTCTCGATCACGCCGTGCTCGATTCCCTGTAGCCGCGAGCCCCGCCCCGCGACGACGCCGTAGCCGGTCGAGGCGGTACCGGGGTCGATACCGAGGACGATCATCCAGCTGACATTCTCCGCGGGCGCCCGGACGCCTTTATGGAATTCGACGATCTGCCGATATGCGAACCGGACGTGTTCGCGAACCGACAGATCGAGACGCTCCAGCACGACCTGGCCGTGCTGAGGACCCGAGTGGCCGAGCTCGAGCAGGAGCGGGCGCGGGCGCTCCGGACCGACGCCGCCACCGGCGTGCTGGCGGCGCGGGCCTTCCGCGGGCGGCTGGCCGAGGAGGTCGAACGGGCAAGTCGCTACGGCCGCCGGCTCGCGGTGGCCGTCGTGCTGATCGACGATTTCGCCACGATCGAGCTGCGCCACGGGTTCCGCGCCGGTGACGAGCTGCTGCGCGCGGCGGCGACCCGCCTGCGTCCCGTCGTCCGCTCGCACGACCTGCTGGGGCGCACCGGCCCGGCGGAGTTCGGGCTGCTGCTCCCCGATACCGAGGCCCACGACGCGCGGGCGTCGCTCGAGCGCCTGCTCGTCGAGCTGGAGGTCCTCGCGGTGGGCGAGATCCGCAGTGCCGGGGCCTCGATGGGGATCGCCGGGCTGGCCCGCGGGATGAGTCCCGAGGGCCTGCTCGCCCGCGCCCGCAGCGCCTGCGCCCGGGCCCAGATCCTCGGCGGCGGCCGCGCCGTCGCCGACGGCGAGATTGCGCCCGTGGAGGAGGCGGCCGGTGAGCCGGCGCCTCAGCAGGACGCGATCGAGGCGCTCGCCGTGGCGCTGCTCGAGCGCGATCGCTACACCGGAGAGCACTCGGAGGCGGTGATCGACATGTCGAGCGTCGTGGCCCGCAACCTCGGCTGCACCGACGCCGAGGTGGCCCGCGTGCGATCGGCGGCGCTGCTCCACGACATCGGCAAGGTGGCGATTCCCGACGAGATCCTTCACAAGCCGGGGCCGCTCAACGACGACGAATGGCGACTGATGCGGGAGCACCCGGTGATCGGCGAGCGGATCCTGCGCGTGCTGCCCGGCCTCGGCTCGGTGGCGCGGATCGTCCGCCACGAGCACGAGCGCTGGGACGGCGGCGGCTATCCCGACGGCCTCCGGGGCGACGACATCCCGCTCGGCAGCCGGATCATCATCGCCGCCGACACCTACCACGCGATCACCTCGGACCGCCCGTACCGTGCCGCCCAGTCGCATTCGGCCGCGCTCGCCGAGATCTCCCGCTGCGCCGGCAGCCAGTTCGACCCCGACGTGACCGCGGCGTTGATCGGTCACCTGTACGGCCAGCGTCAGTCCGGCCTGCTCGCCTGATGGGGCGGCCCGCCGCCCTGCCGGGCCCGTCCTCCCGCGTCAGCTGCCGACGCAGCTCATGTTCTGCCCCGCCCGGTAGACGCGATAGATCTTCCACACGCCGACCCGCTTGATCAGCACGATCCGGTTGAAGTACGGGTTGAGCGCGGCGGCTTGGCCGTCGATCGAATCGTGGGGGCCGACGAACAGGACCCCGGGATAGCGCATCGCGGTGCCGACGCGCTCGAGCGTCGAATGGACCTTCCACGCCAGCGCCGTCTGGAGCGAGTGGTTGATCGCGGCGTAGCTCTGCGTCGGTGACTTGCAGGGGAAGATCGCGTCGTGCCCGCCGGCGGCGGCCACCGCGCGGCTCAGGCCGTCGAGCCGCTTCACCGAGACCTTGGTCTGGGAATACTGCTGACCGGTGTAGGTGACGCGGCCGTCCACGTAGACGTAGGCGATCGCCGCCGCCGCGACCGAGGCGAGCACCGCCGCGGTGAGCGCGACCGACCGCGGCGTGAGCCGGCCCAGGAGCTCGGCGACGAGCGCTCCGATGCGCACGATCCCGAATCCCGCCAGGACGCAGGCGATGGCCGCTCCGGGCAGGAAGAAGCGCTCGAGTCCCGGATAGCCGTCGAGCGTCTCCCCCACCACGACGACCCACCATGCGGCGCCCAGCGCCCCGAGCGCGAGCACGACCCGGTCGCGTTCGCGCACCAGGGTGATGAGCAGCGCGAGCACGGCGAGGATGAGCACCGGCACGCTCTGGTCGTCGACGCCGCGGCGCAGCACGGTCACCAACGGGTTCCCGCCGAGGTGGCCGTTGTACTCGGAGGCCTGGGTGGCGGCCGAGAACCACTTGCCGGTGGTCACCCCCGGCGGCGCGAACCACATGAACGGCATGAAGGCCAGTCCCGCGAGCACGCCGACCCGCACCTTCCACGTCGGCTCGCGCCACGCGAGCCAGGCGGCGAAGACGATCATGAACGGCCAGGCCTCCGGGCGCATCAGGCCAAGCGCCACCCCGAGGCCGAACGCCTGCCAGCGCCGGCCGGCCAGCATCCGCTCGATCGCCCACAGCGCGCAGCCGACGAGGATCGGCTCGGTGGCCCCCCGATAGAAGTAGTAGGCGAAGTCCTGAAGCAGGATCAGGCAGAAGGCGGCGATCAGGCCGGCCACCGGTGCGACCCGGGCCAGGCCGATCCGGGCGGTGATCAGCGCGGCCAGCCGGTAGGCGGCGACGAAGGCCATCAGCGCCCCCACCCGCTCGGTGATCACCCACATCGTCGGCGCCGCGCTGCCGAACGGCCCGTAGATGGCGGTGAACACCACCGGCAGCGGCTTCCACGACGAGCCGCCCCCGATGATCAGGCTGAGGTGGGGGTCGAACACCTCCCGTCCCCACACGATCCACGACCACGGGTCGTAGCTCGGGACCGTCGGCAGCACGAAGGCCGAGACGATCGCCAGCGCGAGGCAGGCGAGCACCGAGCTGAGGAACGGCGCTCCCGTGATCCGGGCCCGCATGCCGGTGCGCGCCCCGCGGTCACGTTCGGCTCCCGCGGCGGCGGGCGGCGGCGACTCGGTGAGGACCCTTCCCGCCATCGCCGGCCTCGTCAGTCGAACGCGAAGCGGCAGCGCACGAGCGTGCCGATGACGCGGAAGCCGTCGATCGCGGTGAGCTTCTTGCCCTCCTCGGTGGCGCGCGCCCGGTAGTGGACGGGGACCTCGAAGATCCGCTCGCCGCGCTGAACGAGCCGCGCTGTGATCTCGGGCTCGATCGCGAAGCCGGCCGAGCGCAGCGGCAGGCTGCGGAACACCTCGGTCCGGATCATCTTGTGGCAGGTCATGATGTCGTGCAGGTAGACGTTGAAGAGGATGTTGCAGGCCAGCGTCACGCCCTTGTTGCCGAGCACGAACAGGAACGAGTGGCTCGTGTAGCCGTCGAAGGCGCGGACGCCGAAGCTGGCGTTCGCGCGGCCGTCGAGCAGCGGCGGCATCAGCACGCTCAGGTCCGCGGGGTCGTACTCCAGATCCGCGTCGAAGATGCAGGCGAACTCGCCGCGAGCCTCGCGCAGCGCGGTCTGCACGGCGGCGCCCTTGCCGCGATTGACGTCGTGCTTGAACAGGCGCACACGACTGTCCCAGCTCGAACCGGCGAGGATCTCGCTCGTTCCGTCCGTGGAGCCGTCGTCGACGACGATCAGCTCGAAGTCGCTCGGGAGCTCGGTGCCCAGGACCTCAGTGATCGCGCGCTCCACCCGCTCGCGCTCGTTGTAGACCGGCATGAGGATGGAGAGCATGGAAGAACCTGGCGGTGGGTCGGCGGTCGACGGGGCGGCACCGAGTGCAAGCGGGTGGCCGCGAGGGCGGCGATGCTAGCGAACGGCCCGGCTTTCCGGGAGGATGGTGCGATGGACTACGAGAGCGCGGGGCTCCTCGACGACCTCACCGGACGCGAGCGTCAGGCCCGGATCCAGCTGCTCGACGCGCTCGTGGCGCAGGGCTTCGGCGAGCAGGAGCTCCGCGAGGCCGCGGCGGAGAATCGGCTGATGCTGCTGCCCGTCGAGCAGGCCCTCGGCGGGGTGCTGAGCGCCGCCGAGGTGAGCCGCCGCTCCGGCGTCGACGCCGACATCCTGCTCCGCGTCCACCGACAGCTCGGACTCCCCCAGGCGACCGCCGAGGATCCCGTGTTCAGCGAGGCCGACGCGGCGGCGGCCGCTTCGATCCGGCAGTTCCTCGACGCCGGCCTCGGCGATGACGCGCTCGCCGACATCAGCCGCGTGCTCGGCGAGGGGATGGCCCGGCTGGCCGCCACGGTCTCGGCCTCGTTCGCGGACGCGTTCCTGGAGCCGGGCGACACCGAGGACGGCGTGGCGATGCGCTTCGCCACCATCGCCGAGCACCTCCTGCCCCAGCTCGAGCCGGTGCTCAGCGCCGCCTTCTCGGCCCATCTGCGCGAGTCGATCTCCCGCGGGATGATCACCCGTTCCGAGCTCGAGCAGGGGACCATCGCCGGAGCCCAGGACCTCGTGGTGTGCTTCGCCGACCTCGTCGGCTTCACCCGGCTCGGCAGCCAGTTGGAGGCGCAGGAGCTCGGCACCGTGGCGGGGCGGCTCGGCGAGCTGGCCGCCGCCGTGGCCGGCGGGCAGGTGCGGCTGGTCAAGACGATCGGTGACGCCGCGATGTTCGTCAGCCGGGATCCGGAGGCGATGGTCGCCTCCGCTCTCACGCTGCTCGAACGAGCGCAGGAGGACGAGCTGCCGAGCCTGCGGGCGGGGATCGCCCTGGGGCCGACGCTGCAGCGAGCCGGCGACTTCTACGGCAACGCGGTCAATCTGGCCAGCCGGGTGACCACCGCAGCCCGGCCCGACAGCGTGCTCTGCACGGAGGAGATCCGGGCCGCGGCCCCGGAGGCGTTCGCGTGGTCGAGCGCCGGGCCGTTCCGCCTCAAGGGCATCCACGGCTCGACGCCGCTGCACCGCGCCCGGCGGCCGGCCACGGCGGAGGAGCTGGCGGCTGAGGACGGAGCTACTTCGCGGAAAGCAGGTCGACCACGAAGATCAGCGTCGCGTTAGCCGGGATCGTCGGCGGCGATCCCGTCTTGCCGTAGCCGAGGCTCGGGGGAATGATCAGCTCGCGGCGGCCGCCGACGCGCATGCCCGGGATCCCCTTCTCCCAGCCCTCGATCACCTGGGGCGGAGTCGTTCCCAGCGTGACCGGGAAGGTCTGCTTGCGCTTCCAGGACGCGTCGAACACCTTGCCGTTGCTGTACAGCGCGCCGACGTAGTTGACGACGACGCTGCTCTTGGTGCTCGCCACCGAGCCGGTGCCCTTGATGAGGTCCTTGACGACGAGCGACTTGGGGGCCGGGCCCTTGGGCGCGGTGATGGTCGGCTCCTTGGAGAGCGGCCCCGAGGTGGGCGTGGGCGTCGCCGCGGTCGTCGCGGTGGTCGGCGTGGTCGTCGTGGGGGTCGTCGGCGTGGTCGCCGAGACCGCGGCCGCGGTCGCGCCGCCCGACGGGGCCGTCTGCACGCCCGCCACCTGGGATGAGCCGCAGGCGGCGAGTCCGGCCGCGAGCAGCGCGGCGGCGGGGAGGGAGATCAGTCGCTTGGTCATGGGCAGTGGCGCAGGCTAGCGTGCGTTCGCCCGATCCGTCCTAAGAGCTCGTGAAGAAGCGACGCGCCCGGAGGCTCCGCCGCCTCGAAGCACTCAGCCGGCGATCCGCTCCAGGATCTCGGCGGAGACGTCGTAGTTGGCGTGGACCGCGCCCACGTCGTCGTTGTCCTCGAGGCCGTCGATCAGCTTCATCAGCCTCGCCGCCTCGGGCTCCTCCAGCGGAACCCGCGTCTTCGGGCGCTGCGTGAGCTCGGCGCTCTCGATCTCGATGCCGGCGTCGAGCAGCGACTGCCGCACGGCGGTCAAGTCGCTCGGCTCGGTGACGATCTCGTAGACGTCCTCGTCGAGCGCGATGTCCTCCGCCCCGGCGTCGATCGCCGGGATCAGGTCGTCCTCGTCGTAGCGTGCGGCGTCGACCACGATCACCCCTCGCTTGTCGAACAGGTAGCCGACCGACCCGGGCTCGCCGAGGCTGCCGCCGTGCTTGCCCAGCAGGTGCCGGACGTCGGCCCCCGTGCGATTGCGGTTGTCGGTGAGCGCCTCGATCAGGAGCGCAACGCCCCCGGGGCCGTAGCCCTCGTAGAGCACGGTCTCGATCTGGTCGGCGTCGACGCCCTCGCCGGTGCCCTTGGCGATCGCGCGCTCGATGTTGTCCTTCGGCATCGAGGCGTCGCGCGCCTTCTGGACCGCGAGGGCGAGTGCCGCATTGCCTTCGATGTCGCCCCCGCCCTCACGGGCGGCGACGGTGATCGCGCGCGTGAGCTTCGTGAAGTGCTGGCCGCGACGCTGGTCGACGACCGCCTTCTTGTGCTTGATCGAGGCCCATTTCGAATGTCCCGACATGCAGATCCAGTGTAGTTCGGGGAGGCGTGACGAGAAACTCCCCACAAACGGCGACGCCGCTCACCCGGCCCGGGTGGCATCGCCGCCGCCCGCGGCGTGCCGGAGGTCAGCTTCGATCGCGGCGTTGAATGCCGCCTCCGTGTGGGCCGCCGCCGTGGCGAGCCCGCCCGCGCGCAGGCGGGAGCGGAGCGAGGCGTCGGCCTCGAGCCGCCGCACGGCCGCCGCCAGCGCCTCGGGCCGCTCCGGCGGCGCGAGCGCGCAGTTCTCCCCGTCACGCAGGTACTCGCCCGAGCCGCCCATCCCCGTGGCCACCACCGGACGCCCGACGGCCATCGCCTCGAGCGGCACGAGCCCCCACGGCTCCGACCACCGGACCGGGAACAGCACCGCGTCGGCGCCGGCGTACACCGTGGGGAGCTCCCCGCGCGGGCTCGCGGTGCCCAGCGTGACGCGCTCCCCGAGCCCGAGCGCGGCGATCCGCCCCCGCAGCCGCGCCACCTCCGCCGGGTCTCCGGGCCCATCGAGCGTCAGCGTCGCCTCCGCCGGGAGGTGCGCCATCGCTGCGACGGCGTCCTCCACCCCCTTGCGCGGATCGAGCCGCCCCGCGTACAGGAGCCGCCACCGCCAGTGCTGCTCCGGCGCGGGCCGGAACAGCCTCTCGTCGACGCCCGGGTGCGCGATCGTGCTGTCCGTGAGCCGCCCGACGCTGGGCCGCGCCGCTCGGCGGAGCGTCTCGGAGATGAACACGTAACGGGCGCACGCCTCCAGGTCGACCTGCGTGGGCAGCCCGGTCAACCGCCCGGCGAGGGCGGCCCCGGGGCGTGGGAGAGCCCGGAACGGACGCAGCCACTTGTCCTCACGGGGCCCGTAGAGCAGCCAATCGTCGGCGACGAGCGCCACGGCGGGAAGTCCGGCCCGGCGGACGCGCTCGAGCAGCGACAGCGACATCCCCCCCATCGCCCACCACGAGACGACGTCGGGCCGGAACGCGGCGAGATGGCGCGCGAGCAGCGTGGCGTTGAAGCGCTCCAGCTCCACCCGCTCGCGCCAGCCGAACCGCGGCCAGGCGTGCTCGCGCCAGTACCAGCGAAGCTCCCGGTGCGTGTCGGGATCGTCAGCCTCGCCGACGCCGGCGTGATGGAAGTCCGTGGTGAGCACGCGGACCTCGTGGCCGGCCTCGCGCAGGTGGCGCATCGCCGCCCGCCAGGTCACCTCGTAGCCGCCGAGGTGATGGGGCGGGTACATGTTCCCCATGGCCAGGACGCGCACGGCTCATGGGTAGCATGCCCGCGCGATGAGCGAATCGATCGATCCCGCGATCTTCAAGGCCTACGACGTCCGCGGCCTGTACGGCGATTCCTTCGACGAGGGCACTGCTGAGCTCATCGGCCGCGCCTTCGCGCGGGTGATCGCCGCCGAGGAGGGCAAGCCGCCGGACGCGCTCCGCCTCGGCCTCGGGCGCGACATGCGCCTCACCGCACCGGACATGGCCGCCGCATACCGGCGCGGCATGGTCGCCGAGGGCGCCACCGTGCTCGACGCCGGAATGGTCGGGACCGAGATGCTCTACTTCCTCGTCGGCTCCCGCGATCTCGACGGTGGCGTGATGTGCACCGCCTCGCACAACCCGAAGGCGTACACCGGCGCCAAGCTCGTCGGCCGGGGCGCGCTCGCGCTGTCCGGCGACACCGGCATCGGCGAGATCCGCGAGATGCTCACCGGCGACGCCGGCGACCTGGGGGACGCGCCGGGCGGCGGGTCCGTGGAGGAGGTCGACGTCTCCGGCGAGTTCCAGGCCAAGGCGCTCTCGTTCATCGACCCCGGCGCGATCAGACCGCTCCGGGTGGTCGTCGACGGCGGCAATGGGATGGCCGGCGCGATGGTCGGCCCCCTCCTCGAGCGCCTCGGCCTCGACCTCGTCGAGGCGTACTGGACCCCGGACGGCACCTTCCCGGATCACGAGCCGAACCCGCTGCTGCCCGAGAACCGCGAGTTCATCATGGAGGAGGTCGTCAGGCAGGGGGCCGATCTCGGCATCGCGTGGGACGGAGACGCCGATCGCTGCTTCTTCATCGACGACACGGGCTCGTTCGTCGACGGGGACTTCCTCACCGCGCTGCTCGCCGAGGCGATCCTGCGCAAGAAATCAGGCCCGCCCACCTCGCCCCCGCCGACGATCCTCTACGACGTCCGCGCCAGCCGTGCGGTGGCGGACACCGTGGAGGCCGCCGGCGGCACGGCGCTCATCAACCGGGTCGGGCACGCCTTCTTCAAGACCCGGATGCGGGAGGAGGGGGGGATCTTCGGCGGCGAGGTCTCCGGGCACTACTACTTCCGTGACTTCTACTGCGCCGACTCGGGGACGCTGCCCGCGCTGCTCATGCTCGAGCTGCTCTCAGAGCGCGAGTCCACGCTCTCCGAGCTCGTGTCGCGTTACCGCTCGAAGTACTTCATCTCCGGGGAGATCAACTCCGAGGTCTCCGACCAGCAGGCCAAGCTGGAGGAGATCGCCGAGCGCTACGCCGACGCCGAGCAGAGTCGGCTCGACGGCATCTCGATCGACTATCCCGACTGGCACTTCAACGTCCGCGCCTCGAACACCGAGCCCCTGCTGCGGTTGTGCCTCGAGTCGCTCGTCTCCGAGGAGGACATGGAGCGCCGGCGCGACGAGGTCCTCGGCCTGATCCGCTCGTGACCGAGGCTCCCGAGGCTCCCGGGGTCGCCGTCGCCCGAGCCGCCGCGGCGGGGATCCACGTCCTCCCGGTCCCCACCCCGTTCCTGGTCGGACCGGTCAACTGCCTGCTGATCGAGGACGACCCGCTCACCCTGATCGACACCGGCCCGAACTCGGGCACCGCGCTCGACGCCCTCGCCCGCGCTCTGGCCGACCACGGACGGCGGATCGAGGATCTGGAGCTGATCGTCCTCACCCACCAGCACGTCGACCATCTCGGACTGATCGACATCCTCGTGTCCCGCTCGGGGGCCGAGGTGGCGGCCCTGGACCGGCTGGCCGGCTGGATGGAGGCGTTTCCCGACAGCATCGAGGACGACGACGCATTCGCGCAGGCGCTGATGCGCCGCCACGGGATCCCTGAGGACGTGGTCACGGTGCTCAGCCAGGTCTCCGGCGCGTTTCGCCCCTACGGGTCCCGGGGCGTCGCCACCAGGCGCCTGCGCGACGGCGATCGCCTGGAGCTGCGCGACCGCACGCTCCACGTCCAGTACCGGCCGGGCCACAGCCCGACCGACACCCTGTTCTGGGATGCCGAGCGACGGCTGCTGATCGGCGGCGATCATCTCCTCGCCCACATCTCCTCGAACGCCATGATCGCCCGCGTGCCCGACCCGGCGCCGGCGGCGGGGTCTCCCGCGCCAGCCGCCCCGGCGCCGGAGGCGAGCCCGGGGTCCGAATCTCCGGACGGGCGGCCGAAGTCGCTGCTCACCTACATCGAATCGCTGCAGCGGACCCGGGCCCTCGGAGCGACGATCGTGCTCGGCGGCCACGGCGATCCGGTGACCGATCCCGTGGCGGTGATCGACGGGCGGATGAAGCTCCATCGCCGCCGCGCCGAGCGGATCCTGGCGCTGCTCGCCGACGGGCCGCTCAGCGCGCACGAGATCGCCACCGCGATCTGGGCCAACGTCGCCGTGACCCAGGCGTACCTCACCCTCTCCGAGGTGCTCGGCCACCTCGATCTGCTGATCGAGGAGGGATCGGTGAGCGAGATCGAGGACGGGGAGCGCAGCCGCTTCGCCCGCGTCAGCTGAACGCGGTCGTGCCCGGCGCCACCGGGGAGACCGTCACCGAGCCGCACTCGTAGACGCCGTTCGGAATCGTCACCACCAGGGTATGGGTGTCGTCGGGCGGGATCACCTGGAGCTGGGCGGCCGTCCGGCAGCCGGCATCGGACGCCTCGCCGTGGGTGGTGGTCAGGCGGAAGGACACGACGCCGCCCGGGGCGACCCTCAGTCCGCGCGCCGGGACCGACCCGAAGAAGTCGTGGGTGGCGCGGACCGAGCGGGTGGGCAGCGCCGCGCCCGAGGAGGAGCGGAACAGCACCCCGGGATAGCCGAACGTATGGCAGGCCTGGTCGGTGGTGTTGGTGAGGCTGAAGCCCACCTCGCCGTGCCCGGTCGCGCCGCGGCCGCCGAGGTAGGCGAGCCTGAGGCCGGAGGCGGTGCACAGCGGCTGGCCGGCCGTCGCCGGCGTGGTGCTCGTCGGCGTCGAGGCCGTCCCCGTCGAGGCGCTGCTGGTCGTCCCCGGTGGCGCCGTGGTGGCGCTCGAGCGCCCCGACGGCGGCGCGGTGGCCGTCTTGACGATCGTCGTCCCGCCGGCGCCGCAGGCGCCGAGCGTGACGGCGCAGAGAAGAGCGGCAAGGGCGGCCCGGGGCGCACGCATCCGTGACATCTTCGTCGGGCGGGGTCCGTTTCCCTGCCTGCCGACGGGTAGCGTTGACGCCATGCCTGAGCCAGCGCGTCCGCCCGGAGCCGATGTCGGCCGCCGCCCGCGCCGGAAGATCGACTGGGAGCTCATCGCGTGCGGGTGGGCCGGGCACGTACTCGTCGGCACCGACGCCGCGGAGCTCCGCCCGCAGGACAGCCTGGTGGCTCGTGAGGCGGCCGGGGTGCGCTGGCACCGCTGCCTGCGCTGCGACAGCTGGGTCGCGCTCCCGCCGCCGGACGCGCCCACCGCCGAGCATCCGCCCGAACGGGACGAGATTCAGGTTCCGCTGCGCGGCAAGGCGCTGCGCGATCGGGTCGTGCTGCGCCTGATCGCCGTCGACCGGGTCGTGCACTTCACGATCCTCGTCCTGCTCGGGCTGGCCGTCCTCGCCATCGCCGCCAACGAACACAGCCTCCGCGCGACGTTCTACCGCGTGGTGTCCGATCTCCAGAACGGCGTCGGGGGCGGGATCGTCCAGAACACGCACGTGGGAATCGTCGGCGAGTTCAACAAGCTGTTCTCGCTGCGCTCGGGGAGCCTGCACACCGTCGGGCTCGCCCTGATCGCCTACGGGCTGCTCGAGGGGGTGGAGGCGATCGGACTGTGGTTCACCCGACGCTGGGCCGAGTACCTCACGTTTCTCGCCACGACGGTCCTGCTTCCGCTCGAGGTCTACGAGCTCACCGAGAGCATCACCGCGCTGAAGGTGATCGGCTTCCTCATCAACCTCGCCGTCGTCGTCTACCTGCTGTTCGCCAAGCGGCTGTTCGGCCTGCGCGGCGGCGGCCGGGTCGACGAGGCCGAGCGGGCGAGGGCGATGAGCTGGGAGACGATCGCGCACGCCACGCCGGAGTGGACGCCGGCGGGCACGACGCCGGCAGGAACGACGCCGGCGGGCACCGCGGTCGCCGGATGAGTGCCGGGGGGCCCGGCCCCGCCTCGCTCGAGCCGGAGATCATGCGCGTCGGACGAGAGCTCGCCGGCGCGTTCCCGTCGGCCGTGCGGCATCCGATGCGGACCGTCGACGCCCGGGCGATGGAGCTCGCGTCCGCCGATGCCGAGCTCCGGGCGGCGCTGTTCCGGTTCGTCGACGTCGTTCCCGCCTGCCGCTCGACCGACGATCTCGCCCGCCACCTCACCGCCCTGCTCGGGGAGGTCGGCGAGACCCCCCCACCGCTCACCGCGGCGATGAAGATCGCCCACACGCGGGCCGGCCGCGCCGCGCTCGGGGTCGCTGCCGCGGGTGGCGTACGCCACATGGCCCACCGCTTCATCGTCGGCGAGGACCTGCCGGCGGCCGGGCGCGTGCTCCGGTCCCTGTGGGGCGGCGGCGTCGCGAACTCTGTGGACCTGCTCGGGGAGGCGACCGTCACCGAGGAGCAGGCCGACGTCTACGCCGGGCGGTGCGCCGAGGCGCTGCGCTCGCTCGCACGCGGCAGCACCGCCTGGCCCGAGCGGCCGGTGCTCGAGCACGACTCCAGCGGGCCGATCCCGCGCGCCAACGTCTCGGTCAAGGTCTCGGCACTCACCCCGCTGCTGCGCCCCGACGCCCCCGAGCCCGGGATCGCCGACGCCGCCCGGCGGCTGCGTCCGCTGTTGCGGGAGGCCGCCGCGCTGGGGTGCCACGTTCACATCGACATGGAGTCGCTCGATTCCCGCGAGGCGGTGCTCGAGCTCGTCCTTCAGCTGCTCGCCGAGCCCGAGTTCCGCGCCGGCCCGTCGGCCGGACTCGTGCTCCAGGCCTACCTGCGCGACTCCGGCGAGCTGCTCGACACGATCCTCCGGTGGGCGGCGGAGCACGAGCGGGGCGCCCCCCTCACGGTCCGTCTGGTCAAGGGCGCCTACTGGGATCACGAGCTCGTCGAGGCCCGACAGCACGGCTGGACGGCCCCGGTCTACGAGTCCAAGGCGGAGTGCGACCGCAATTACGAGGCGCTGACCCGGCGTCTGCTGCGCGCGAGACCCTCCGTGCGGGTCGCCGTGGCCTCCCACAATCTCCGCTCGATCGCTCACGCGATCGCCTGCAACCGCCTGGGCGGCGGCGAGGACCGTGACCTGGAGCTCCAGGTTCTCCGCGGGCTCGGGGACGAGCTCCAGGACGCGATCGCCGCCTACGGCCTGCGGGTCCGCACCTACTGTCCGATCGGGCCGCTGGTCGCCGGGATGGCGTACCTCGTGCGACGGCTGCTCGAAAACACCAGCAACGAGAGCTTTCTGTCGGCTCAGGCGCGCGGCACGCCCCTCGAAACGCTGCTCGCCGCGCCGTAACGCGGATTAGCCCTGGACCGTTAGGACGAAAACCCGTAAAGTAAGCAGACGATTGCGTGCTCGGGGCATGCGTGAGAGCAAGGGGATGTCGGGCGATGGGATGTTGTGGACTTGACACCAGTCGGTGAGGCGGAGCTGACCGCTGCGGGAATCGTTGATCTGGAAGGGATTCCGGAGCGCGAACTGGATACCAGGCGCTCGGAGCGGCTGCGTAGCCCGCTTCGGCGCGACGCCATCTTCCGCCGCGGCCTCGCTGCCGCCGACCTGATCGCCGGCACCGCGACGATGCTCTCCGTCGGAACCCTTCAGTGGCATGGGTTCGACCCCTACACCCTGATCGCCGTCCTGCTGATCGTGCCGCTGGCCAAGCTGCTCGGCCGCTACGACCGCGAGCAGCTCGTGGTGCGCAAGTCGACGCTGGAGGAATTTCCCCTGCTGGTGGGGCTCGCCGGCGCGTTCGCGCTGACGTGGTCGGCGCTGGCGCTCCTCGATCCGGCCGGGCCGTACCACGAGCGCGCCGCGGTCGTCTGGGTGGTCGCGACCGTCCTGATCACCGTCACCCGCTCGATCGCACGCTCCCTCGCCCGCGCCCTCGGCCCCACCGAGCGGGTCCTCATCGTCGGCAACGTCTACGCCCGGACCCGGATCACCCACTCGGTGGTGGCAGAGCCGGCGGCGCGTCTGGAGGTCGTGGGATTCGTGCCCTTCGAGGAGAACGACGAATCCGACGCCACCGACGATCTCCCGCTCGCCGACATGAACCAGGTCGTCGATCGGCTGCAGGTCGACCGCGTCCTGCTCGTTCCCACCGGGGACAACCACGAGCGGATGCTGAAGGCGATCCGTCGCATCAACGAGTCCGGAGTGAAGCTGTCGCTCGTCCCGAGCCTGCTCGACGTGGTCGGGTCCGCCGTCGAGTTCGACACCGTCGGCGGCGTCACCGTGCTGGGAATCCGGCAACCTGGCCTGACCCGCTCCTCGCGGGCGATCAAGCGGCTGGTGGACGTCGTCGGGGCGACGATCGGCCTGGCCCTGATCTCGCCGTTGCTCATGGTGATCGCGATCGCGATCAAGCTGGACTCAGCCGGCCCCGTGTTCTTCCGGCAGACCCGGGTCGGACGCGGCGGGCGGAGCTTCGAGATGATCAAGTTCCGCAGCATGGTCGAGGGCGCCGAGGCGCGCCGCGCCGCGCTGGACGGGCTCAACGAGACCGCCGGGGTGTTCAAGCTGAGCCGTGACCCGCGGGTGACTCGCGTCGGCCGCTTCATCCGCAGCCTCTCGCTCGACGAGCTTCCGCAGCTGTTCAACGTCCTGCACGGCCAGATGAGCCTCGTCGGCCCTCGTCCGCTGGTGCTCGACGAGGACCGTCTCGTCGAAGGCCACCACCGCTCCCGGCTGGAGCTCGCGCCGGGCATGACCGGCCCGTGGCAGGTGCTCGGGCCGACCCGGCCGCCGCTCTCGGAGATGGTGAAGACCGACTACCTCTACGCGGCCAACTGGTCGCTGTGGTCCGACATCAAGATCATGCTGCGCACGTTCGCCCACGTCTCGGCGCGACGCGGGGTCTGAGCTCCGCGGCAGGCGATACTGCCGGCCGTGAGCCTGTCGGAGTTCGCCAACGAGCCGGTGCTGGAGCTGCGGCGGGCGGCAGTCCGGGCCCAGCTCCAGCCGGCCCTCGCCGCGCTCGACGCCCGGCTCCCCCTCCGGGTGCCGGTGATCGTCGGCGGTGAGCCCCGCACCGCAGGGGAGCAGTTCGTCTCGACCGATCCCGGGGAGCCGGACCGGATCGTCGCCGAGGCGACGTCGGCGGATGACGACGACGTCGGGGAGGCGCTCGGCGTGGCCGAGAGCGCCGGGCGCGACTGGGCGCGTGCCGGCGCGGAGGTCCGGGCGCGGGCGCTGCTCGGCGCGGCGGCCTGGCTGCGAGAGCACCGGCTGGAGGTGACCGCGCTGGAGGTGCGGGAATGCGCCAAACCGTGGCCCGAGGCCGACGGCGACGTCTGCGAGGCGATCGACTTCCTGGAGTACTACGCGCGCGGCGCGCTCGCGCTCGCGCGTGACCCGGGCCTGATCCAGCCGCCCGGGGAGCGCAACCAGCTCGAGTACCGCGCGCGCGGCGTGGTCGCGGTGATCGCGCCGTGGAACTTCCCGGTGGCGATCCCCTGCGGGATGACCGCCGCCGCCCTCGCCACGGGCAACGCGGTCGTCCTCAAGCCGGCGGAGCAGTCGCCGGCCTGTGCGGAGGTGCTCGTGCGGGCGCTGCACGCCGGCGGGGTTCCGCCCGGGGCGCTGGCGCTGCTTCCCGGGGCCGGGGAGGTCGGCCGCCAGCTCGTCGAGAGCCCTCACGTCCACGCCATCGCGTTCACCGGATCGCTGCCCGTCGGGCGCCAGATCGTCTCCGCCGCCGCCGAGGTGCGTCCGGGGCAGCGGCACTTCAAGCGGGTGATCGCCGAGCTCGGCGGCAAGAACTGCGTGATCGTCGACTCCGACGCGGATCTCGACGATGCCGTCCCGGCGATCGTCGACTCCGCCTTCGGCTATGCGGGCCAGAAATGCTCGGCGGCCGCCCGGGTGATCGCGCACGAGGCGATCGCCGACGCCCTGATCGAGCGGCTGGCCGGTGCCGTGCGGGTGCTCCAGGTCGGCCCGGCCGACCGGCTCGCCAGCCGGGTGCCGCCGGTGATCGAGCGCTCGGCCCAGGAGCGCGTGCTGGAGCTCGGCGCGCTCGCAGCCGAGCAGGGGCGGATCGCCGCCGAGGCGCCGGCGCCCGGCGGAGGCTGGTACTGCCCGCCGCGCGTCGTCACCGACCTGCCGGCGGACTCCCCGATTCTCCACCGGGAGGTGTTCGGCCCGCTGCTGACGGTGGAGAGCGCCCCGAGTGTCGCCGCCGCATGCGACCGGGTCGACGAGCTCGGCTTCGCCCTCACCGGCGGCGTCTTCTCCCGCTCCCCCGACACCGTGCGATACGTGCGCGACCGCAGCCCGGTCGGCAATCTGTACGTCAACCGCGGTATCACCGGCGCCATCGTCGGCCGTCAGCCGTTCGGCGGCAATCGCCTGTCGGGCATGGGCATGAAGGCGGGCGGGCCGGATTACCTCTCCCAGTTCGTGGAGTCCCGCGTCGTCAGCGAGAACACGATGCGGCACGGGCTCGTCGTATGAGCAGACGTCGGATTTCTTAACCGCGCCTTGATTTTTCCCCGTTCCAGGCCGATCATCGAAGTTGGATGGTGATCGCCACCCAACAGGCTTGGAAGCTCGCGCTGGCGGTCGTCCTGCTGGCCGCGATCCTGCTCAGCGCGTGTGCGCGCGCGCCGAAGCGACCGATCGCGCGCCGGGAGCTTCGCCGCCTCGTGATGTGCGCTGTCGGTCTCTACTGCATCGGGCTGTTCGCGTCGCTGATGCGACACGGCCAGCTGGCCGGGATCGTCTACGCCGCCGGGATCATGACCTGCGCGCTCGCTGTGTGGCTGTCCCGCGGCACCGATCCCGGCGATCCGCCGAGCGACTCCGACGAACCGGTCGACGAGCAGCCGCCCCCGGAGCCCGACGGGATCCCCACCTTCGACTGGGCGGCGTTCGAGCAGCAGTTCCGCGATTACAGCGAGCGCTCGCGCACGCCGGCCTGATCAGCCCCCGGAGCCGACGGGGGGGCGGCCGTGACGAACGCGGCGAGCATCTCGTGCAGGCGCGTCTCCCCCGCCGCCTCGGGATGAAACGAGACCGCGACGACATTTCCCTGCCGCACCGCGACGGGATGCTCGTCGACGGAGGCGAGGACCTCCACCCCGTCGCCCCACGACTCCACCCACGGCGCGCGGATGAACACCGCGTGGACGGGACCGCCGTTGACGCCGGCAAGCTCCAGGTCGGCCTCGAACGAACGCAGCTGGCGGCCGAACGCGTTGCGGCGCACGGAGATGTCCAGGATCCCCAGATGGTCGCGATCGAGCAGGATCATCCCGGCGCAGGTGCCGAGCACGGGCGTCCCGGCGGCCGCCAGCTCGCGCAGCGGCTCGGCCATCCCCTCCCGCTCGATCCCCAGCGAGATCGTCGTCGACTCGCCCCCGGGGATGATCAGCGCGTCGATCCCCGCCAGATCGCCGACCGTCCGCACCTCGCGCGGCTCGGCGCCGATCCGCCGCAGGAGCTTCGCGTGCTGCTCGAAGTTCCCCTGCAGTGCGAGAACGCCGACGACCGTCGCCGCTACCAACCGCGCGGGGAGAGCAGCTGCTCGCGCCCGAGCTTCGAGGTCTCGAGGCTGGCCATCGCCTGGCCGAGGCCGGTCGAGGCGGCCGCGACGCGCGCCGGGTCCCTGAAGTGGGTGGTGGCCTCGACGATCGCCCGGGCACGACGCTCGGGATCCTCGGACTTGAAGATGCCTGAGCCGACGAACACGCCCTCGGCGCCGAGCTGCATGACCAGCGACGCGTCGGCGGGGGTGGCGATGCCGCCGGCGCAGAACAGGACGACCGGCAGCCGGCCGTCCGCCGCGACCTGGCGAACCAGGGGCAGCGGGGCGCCGAGCTCCTTGGCGGCGGTCGGCAGCTCCATGGCGTCAAGCGTGCCCAGGTGGCGGATCTCACCCCGGATCCGGCGCAGGTGGCGCACCGCCTCGACGATGTCGCCGGTGCCGGCCTCGCCCTTGGAGCGGATCATCGCGGCGCCCTCGCCGATGCGGCGCAGCGCCTCGCCGAGGTTGGTCGCGCCACACACGAACGGGACCCGGAACGCCCACTTGTCGATGTGGTTGTCCTCGTCGGCCGGAGTGAGCACCTCCGACTCGTCGACGTAGTCGACCTCCAGCGCCTCGAGCACCTGGGCCTCGGCGAAGTGGCCGATCCTCGCCTTGGCCATCACCGGGATCGTCACGGCATCCTGGATGCCGCGGATCATCTCGGGGTCGGACATCCGGGCCACGCCGCCGTCGCGGCGGATGTCGGCCGGGACGCGCTCGAGGGCCATCACCGCGGAGGCTCCGGCGTCCTCGGCGATCTTCGCCTCCTCGGCGGTGACCACGTCCATGATCACACCGCCCTTCAGCATCTCGGCGAGGCCCGCCTTGACGGTGAAGGTGGCCTCGTCCCGCGCCAGCCCCGCCTGAGCCTCAGTCGGCGCCCAGGCCTCGCGGGGGGTCGGTGTCTCCTCGCTCATGGTGGCTGAAGTGTAGCCGTGGCCTCGCCACGCTCCCGGCGCGCGTGGCCGGTTAGGGTTCGCCGCCGTGTCCAACTCCGTGTTCGAGATTTCCGGGGAGAAGATCGTCGCCGGCGAGCTGTCCCGGGGACCCTGGGACCCCCGCGCGCAGCACGGCGGGGCGGCCGCCGCCCTGCTCATGCGGGCGTTCGAGGCGCTCGAGCCGGATCCCGCCCTGACGGTGGCGCGAGTCACCTACGAGCTGCTGCGCCCGGTCCCGCTGGGGGATCTCGCGCTGCACACCGAGGTGCTCCGGTCCGGGCGGCGGGTCAAGCTGCTCGAGGCGCGCCTCACCAACCCGGACGGAACCGAGCTCGTGAGGGCGCGTGCGCTCAAGCTCGCACGCGCCGAGCTCGAGCGCCTGGCCCGGCCCGATGCGCCGCCACCGCCCCCGGAGGGCGCGCCGACGGCTGACCTGAGCCCCGGCGGCGAGGTCCGCTTCGGCGGCGATGCGCTGGAGCTCCGCTTCGTCAGCGGCGCATTCGGTCAGCCGGGACCGGCGCAGACCTGGTTCCGGCTCAAGGTTCCCCTCGTCGCCGGCGAGACGCCCTCGCCGCTTCAGCGGCTCGCCACCGCCGCCGACTTTCCCAACGGCATCGGATCGATGCTCTCGTGGGACGAGTACACGTTCGTCAACCCGGACCTGACCATCTACATCGAGCGCGAACCGGTCGGGGAGTGGATCGGGCTGGATGCCGAGATGCGGATCCGCGCCGGGGGGATCGCGTTCGCCGAGGCCGTCCTGTTCGACACCCGCGGGCGGGTGGGCCGCTCGCTGCAGACGGTGCTCGTCGCTCCGCGTCCCTAGGTAGCCGTAGCACCGAAGGAGGCTGTGACGCACTACCTGACACCCCGGCCGATCCGCCGCCTCCCTGACAACTTAAGCGCCAGGGTGACGCTTTAGCTGACAGGGCGCGCCGATCCGCGGCTCCCTGTCAGGTTAAGCGTCAGGCCGACAGTGGCCAGCACGACTACTTGAGGCGGAAGGCCTTGATCCGCACGTCGTACTGCTGCGCGTCACGCGAGTACACGCCGTACGCCAGCGCCTGGATGACCGACAGCAGCGCGGTGTGCGAGCGGACGAAGGCCGGGGTGTTCGACGAGTAGTACAGGCGGATGCGGGCCAGCCGCGCGACCTCGGACAGCGTCGCATCGGTGATCGCCAACGTCTGGGCCTTGCGATGGCGGGCCAGTTTCATCGTCCGCGTGATCAGCGGATGCGGCCGTCCGGCCGACAGGCCGATGACGAGCGTCTGGTCGTCGATCCGGCTGAGGCGCCCGAGCGCCTCCTGCGAGGGGCTGGCGACGATCTCCGCCCGCATGTCGAGCAGCATCAGAAGGTGGCGGAGATAGCTCGCGAAGAAGGCCATCTGGTCGGTTCCGGCGATCAGCACCTTCTCGGCGGACACGATCGCGTCGACGGCCGCCTCGACGTCGGAGCGCGAGAGCTTGTGGGCGGTGTCCTCCACGTTGACGTGGTCGGCGGCGAGCGCCGCCTCGAACTCCGTGTGGTCGAGCGAGAACAGCGGCGTGGCCGACCCGATCGTGTCGATCCCGGCCCCTTGGGCCATCCGACGGCGGTACTCGTCACGGGCCGCCTGCTGGAGCTCCGGGAAGCCCTCGAATCCGAGGGCCTGGGAGAAGCGCACGACGGTGCTCGAGGATGTGCTCGCGCGGCGAGCGAGCTCCTCGGCCGTCTGGAAGGCGGCCTCGTCGAGGTGATCGACGATGTACTGGGCGACGTCCTTCTGCGAGCGCGAGAAGTCGTCGAAGCGCGCCCGAATGTACGCGGACAGGGCCTGATGGCCGTTGGGAGTCTCCGCCGTGGCGGTCGAGGAAGCTGGCTTCATGGGCAGCGGTCTCATTCGACGCCCGCCCGCGCCGTTCCTTCTGATCTCGTCCGAGCTCAGCGACCGAGCGGGAGCAGAAGAGCGAGCTGGACGCTCTCGGCGAGCAGCCTTCCGTCGGCCGCGGAGAGCTCACCACGCTCCTCGAAGTGCCCCTCGGACACCGTCTGCGTCTCGAACCGCGCCAGGATCGGCGGCCGCACGTCAAAGCCCGTGTCCCGGAGCATCACGGTGAGCTGGAGCGTCGGCGCGCCGTCGGGGGCGTCGAGCACCGGGAAGATGGCCGGCCACCAGAGATCGCACAGGGCGACGAGCCTGGCGGCGTCGAGCGGCTCGCGGTCGCCGCGCAGCGACACCCAGCCGCCGGCGAGGGCGTCACGCGCGCCGGCCATCGGCAGCTCCCCGAACACGGAGCGCATCTCCAGCTTCGCGAACACGGGGGGCCGCCCGGGCGCCGCCGGCAGGTCGAGCACGGGCAGGGTGTCGGCTGCCGGGGCGGACGGGGGCGGCGTGGAGCGCGTGAGCGTCGCCGGCCGGCTCGCCGAGAGCACGACGTTGACGGTCACCAACAGACGCTCCGCCTGGACGATCCTGGCCGCGTAGGCCGCGACCCGCTTGCCCGCGCGCAGCCGCTCGACGAGGATCTCCACCTCGCCGGGCGCGGGCGCATCGAGATACTGGGCCGAGACGATCCGGACCGGCGGCGCGCTCTCCCCCGCCTCGGCCTCGACCGCGCGGACGACAGTCGCCGCGAGCATGCCGCCGTTGGGCGCCGCGCTCCCGTTCCATTCGTCCGTCAGCCACGCCCGGTAGCGGCCATCGCCGCGCCGCTCGACCGCCGTCGCCGTGCTGAAGTCGCTCACGAGGCGGGCAGGCTACCCGGATGCTGCGAGCATGCCGGTATGAACGCGACGCCGCCCGTGACCGAGGTGCTGTTCTTCGACGGCTTCGACGATCTCGATGCCGTCGCTCCGTTCGAGATCCTCACCGCCGCCGGCTTTCCCGTCCGCGCGGTCCGGCCACCCGGCGCCCGCGCGGCGGTCCACTCCGCCCATGGCCTCCGGCTCTCCGTGGAGCACACGCTCGGATCGGCCCCCGAGCTCCTCGTCGTGCCCGGTGGGGGCTGGCGCGACGGGGCGCCTGACGGCGTCCGGGCCCAGACCAAGACGCAGCTCCCGGCGCGGCTGGCCGAGCTGCACGCCGGCGGCACCGTGCTCGCCTCGGTGTGCACCGGCGCGATGCTGCTGGCGGCGGCGGGCCTGATGCGCGGGCGCCCCGCGGTCACCCACCGCAGCGCGCTGGCCGATCTGGCCGCCACGGGGGCCCACGTGCGCGCCGACGCGCGCGTGGTCGACGACGGGGACATCGTCTCGTGCGGCGGCGTGTCGAGCGGTCTCGACCTGGCGCTTCACCTCGTGTCGCGCTTTTGCCGTGAGCGGAGCGCCGCGATCGCCGCCGAGCGCCTGGAGCACGTGCCGGTGGGGCCGGTGTTGGTGTCCGCCTGAGCCACGCGAGACCGGCAGTCCGCCTGAGGCACGCACCGTGCCGGCCGCTCAGGTGGCCGCCGCCGCGGCCAGGCGCGTGGCGGCGGCCCTCGTCGCCTCCGCCATCTCGTCCGGAGCGAGGACCTCGAACGGCTCGTCGAGGAGCGCGATCCAGACGAGGAAGCCCTGGGTCCAGCCTCCGCGCGTGGTGACGAGGCACGCGTCGGGCCCGTCGGGCTCCACGGTCGCGTAGCGAGGGGGAACCCGCGGGCGCAGATGCGAGGCGCTCGCCGCAACGCGCACCTGGCCGGCCGGACGCTTGGCGGTCTGCTCGTCCTGGCCGCGCAGCTGCTGCCGGACGAACGCCGACGCGTCGCCCCCCGGAATCGGCCGGCGCCGGACCCGCTCGCCGGGGTGAACGCGGCCCTGGATCCGATCGAGGCGAAACGTGCGCCAGTCCTCGCGGTCGAGGTCGTAGGCGAGCAGGTACCAGCGGTAGCCGGTGTGGACGACCGCGGCGGGCTCGGCGCGGCGCTGCGAGCGGCGCTCGTCCTTGGCGACGTACCCGAAGCGCGCCGTGACCCCGTCGCGGCACGTTCCCGCCAGGTTGGCGAGGAGCTCGGGATCGATCCGCGGCCCGTCGGCGGCGAACGCCGAGGTGGCATCGCCGAGGGCCGACACCCGCCGGCGCAGCCGGCCCGGCAGCACCTGCTCCAGCTTGGCCAGCGCCCTGACCGAGGTCTCCTCGATCCCCTCGATCGACGCCGCGGCCACGCTCCGGAGCCCGACGGCGACGGCGACCGCCTCGGCGTCGTCGAGCAGCAACGGCGGGAGCTCGGCACCGGCGCCGAGGCGATAACCACCTGCCACGCCCGGTGCCGCCTCGACGGGATAGCCGAGGGCACGGAGCTTCTCGACGTCGCGCCGGATCGTGCGCGGTCCCACCTCCAGCCGATCGGCGAGCTCCCGACCGGTCCACTCGCGACGGACCTGAAGCAGCGAGAGGAGGGCGAGGAGGCGAGCCGACGTAGCGATCATCGTGCCCCGGAACGATGACAGAGATCGCGGTCACAAGGTGTCCGGTATCGCCCGAATGCGGACCGAAACAGACCGCAATCGACGAGAGACTCGGTCCATGTCGATCACCACTCTCACCCCTCCCGCCGCCGCACAGCGGTCGGCCGCCCGGTCCGTCTGGCTGGGCTTCCTCGTCGTCGTCGTCGCGTCCGTGATGGACCTGCTCGACTCGACCATTGCCCAGACCGCGGCGCCGGCCGTCCGGCGCTCGCTCGGCGGCACCTACGCCGACCTCGAATGGATCTCGGCCGCCTACACGCTGGCGATGAGCGCGACGCTGCTTCTCGGCAGCCGCCTCGGCGACGTCGTCGGCCGCCGCCGCGTCCTGCTCGTCGGCATCGGCGGCTTCGTGGCCAGCTCGGCCCTGTGCGGACTCGCGCCGACGCCCACGACGCTGATCGCCGCGCGCGCCCTCCAGGGGGTGCTCGCCGCGATGATGATCCCGCAGGGCTTCGGGATCATCCGCGAGCTGTTCGGCGACGAGGGCCAGCAGAAGGCGTTCGCCGTGTTCGGTCCGGTGATGGGGCTCGCCGCGGTGGCCGGCCCGCTCATCGGCGGCGGTCTCGTCAACCTCGACGTCCTCGGGCTCGGGTGGCGCGCGATCTTCTTCGTCAACATTCCGCTCGGCCTGCTGGCGATCCTCGCCGGTCGCCGGTATCTCCCGCGGGTCGCGCCGGCCACGCCCGACGCCCGTCCGGACGGACTCAGCGTGGCCCTGGCCGTGGCGGGCACCGTCTCGCTCGTGCTGCCGCTGATCCAGGGGCGCCAGGACGGCTGGCCGGCCTGGTCGTTCGTGCTGCTGGGAGCCGGATGCGTCGAGCTGGGCGCGTTCGGCGTGCTCCAGACCCGGCGCACGAGGAGCGGGCGCACGCCGCTCGTCGAGCCATCGATCCTGCGCCGGCGGCCCTACGTCGCCGGGCTGGCCGTCGTCGTCGGCTTCATCGGCGCGATGGGCGGGATGATGATCGCGCTCAACGTGATGTTCCAGACCGGCCTCGGCTTCTCGCCGCTCGCCTGCGGCGTGGCGACCGTCGCCATCCCGCTCGCCGCGATCGCGGGCTCGATCACCTCCTCGGTGCTGCTCGAGCGAATCGGTCGTCGCACGATGCACGCGGGGATCGCCGCGATGGCGCTCGGGCTGATCGCCGTCGACGGCGTGATGCGCGCGGAGGCCGGCTCGCTCGGGGCGTGGGCGCTCACCGGCCCGCTGGCGCTGACCGGGTTCGGCATGGGCATGGTGTTCGTGCCGATGTTCGACGTGATCCTCGCGGGCGTGGCGCCGCACGAGCTCGGCTCGGCCTCGGGGCTGCTCGAATCGATCCAACAGCTCGCGATGTCGCTCGGGATCGCCGCCATCGGCACTGTGTTCTTCGCCCGGCTCGGCGCCGGCCATGGCCCGGCGGCGTTCGTCTCAGCCGCCGACCATTCCCTGCTCGTCGCCGTGGCGCTGCTGGTCGCCGCCGGCGTCGCCGTGTTCTGGCTGCCGCGCCACACCCGCCGGGAGGGGTGAGCGTCTCGCCGTCATCGCCGGCTGGTGGAGGCCGGCCTGCTCGGCGCTGTGCCACGTGACCTCGGTGAGCAGGGCGCGCTCCGCGCACGCGGTCAGCTCAGCGCGGGTGATCGCCCGGTAGCGGCCGTGGTGGTGGGTGACGCTCCACTCGCCGCCGTCCTCGGTGAGCACGAGGAAGCGCACCGTGTGCCGGCGGGCGTCGGGGCCGTCCCAGTCGTGGAGGCGGACGAGCACCCGGCGCGGCGGGCCGGGGATGACGATCGGCGGGGGCGGTGGCGGCCGGTCCCGCAGCGCGCGGTCGTAGTCCCGGATCGACACGACCACCAGGCCCCCGGGGCGCAGGCGCCCATGCATCTGCTCCAGCGCGAGCGTCACATCCTCGTCGCTCGGTAGGTGAGGCAGCGCGTTGTCGCAGGAGATGACGACGTCGAAGCCGGCGTCGATCGCGCCGAGGTCACGGACGTCGGCCTGCGTGAACGCCAGCTCGGCGCCGAGTCGCTCGGCCTCACGTCGCGCCCGGGCGAGCGAGCCGGCGCTGATGTCGCTGCCGAGCACACGGTGGCCGCGGAGCGCGAGACCGATCGCCTGGGTCCCGATCCCGCACGTGCAGTCGAGGACACGGTGGCCGTCCGCATGCGGGAGGAGGTCGCCGATGATCCCGTCGAGGGCTGCCCCCTGCCGGTCCACGGCGTCGTCCCAGCGGTCGCCGTAGACGAGGTGATAGTCGGCGGCGAGGCCGTCGTAGAAGGCGACGAGGGCGTCATCCATCGAAAGCGACGGTAGCTCCCGGAGATGGCCCTGGCAGGATTCGAACCTGCGTATCGCCGGTTATGAGCCGGGTGCTCTGACCGCTGAGCTACAGGGCCGCCCGGCGTGACGGTACCGCCTGGCGCAGCGGCAACCGAAGCCTCCGGGGTGCGCCACCGGATATGCTCTGCGGCATGGCGACTGCGGCGTCCATCCTCGGCCTCGGCCAGAAGGTCAGCTCGTTCGGGACGACCCTGGCCCTCCTGATCACGTTCCTCGGCATCGGCCTGATCGCCAATGCGCTGATCGTGTACATCGTCGGTCAGGTGATGGCCGAGCGCAAGCAGAACCAGCAACGCCAGCAGAGCTACATCGAGTAGCTCCTCGCCGGTGCCGGCGAGGGCTCGCATGACGCCGGAGCAGCTCCCCGCCTGGGCGCTCTCGCTCCTCGACGCGGCGCCCCTCGCCCACCTCGGCCTGCTCGACGAGCAAGGCGCCCCTCGCGTGCAGCCGGTCACCTTCGCGTTCGTCGACGGCGTGGTCTGGAGCGCCGTCGATCACAAGCCCAAGCGGGTGGCGCCGGAGCGGCTGGCTCGCGTGCGCCGGCTTCGCCGCGACCCGCGGGCGGCGATCACCGTCGACCGCTACGCGGAGGACTGGACCCGGCTCGCCTGGGTCATGCTGCTCGGTCCGGTGACGGTGTACGACACGCCGGGCGCCGCCGGTGCCCCTGGCGCCGCTGCCCTCGAACGCCTCCAGGCGAAGTACGCGCCCTACCGCGAGCGGCGGCCCGACGGGCCGCTGCTCGCGCTGGCGCCGGAGCGGACCATCGTGTGGGACGCGAGCTCGCGCCCGGGCTCCGCGGCGAGCGAGTCGACGTAATCCCAGAAGCCGGTGAGGAAGGCGTCCCAGTCGAACATGCCGGCGCCCCCGCCGTCCGGCGCATCGGGAGGGAAGCGCCGGCCGCTGCCGCCATCGGGCGGGCTGCCGTCCTCGTCCTCATCCTCCGCGGCGTCGTGGAAGAACCCGTGGAGCCGAACCAGGCGCCAGCTCCTCAGCGCGAGCCCGCACAGCAGCGCGAGGCCGCACGGACCGAGCACGGTCCACAACGTCGGCCCGTGGCTCGCCACCGAGGCGCTCGTGGCCACCGCGATGGTGAGCGCGCAGCCGAGCGATCCGAGCAGCACGATCCCGCGATTGGCGGGTACCCGCTCCTGTCTGCGCCTCATCTCGGAGGCTCCGATTGACGCACGTGGGGCTGCACGTGCTCTCGCAATGTAGAGAACGTCCCGCCGGCCGAGCCACGTCTTTAGGCTTCCCTGAGGCAAACTTACGTTCGCCTCTGGCGGCCACTCCAGAAGCGACGGCCGAGGAGGGATGCGCCCGGGGGGGTTTGGCAGATAAGTCCCGCTATGCGGTACCGATCTGCCAACCCCCCCCGCCGCCAACCTCCACGCCCGCCCTCGAAGACGAGTGACTCACGCGTACATGAGCGACCCGGGCGTGGTCAGGCTCTCCCCCGTCTCGAGCAGCGTCTTCAGGCCGGAGAGGATCATCGGCCAGCCGCCATAGATCTGCTCGTTGGCACCATCGGGGAGCTGGTCGTGGGTCACCGTCAGCCGGCAGGAGTCACGCACGGGTTCGATCTCCCACGTCACCCGGGAGGTCCCCTCCGCCGCCACGTCCTCGCCCCACAGCGCAGTGAAGCTCTGCACCAGGCGCCGGGGCGGGTCGACCTCCAGGTTCTCGCCGGCGGAGATCGGCGTCGGAGCCTTCGGATGCCGCGCCTCATAGCGGGATCCGGGCGTCCAGTCGGACTCGACGCCGACCCCGAAGTTGTACCTGCGCCGCTCCGCGTCGTCGGTGATCGCCCGCCACAGCCGCTCCGGCGTCGTCTTGATGTAGATCTCGAACACCTTCTCCATCGCTCTGTCCTCCAGGTCGTGCTTGAGCTCGCTGAGCGAAGCCGCCCATGGCTCGGCGTACTTGCTCACCCACCGGTCGTGGACGAGCCGAATCGGGATGGGATTCAGGAAGTGGAACTTCTCACGCCCCCGGCGCCGGCTGACCACGAGCCCCGCCTCCTCCAGCACCCGCAGGTGCTTCATCACGGCGAAGCGGGTCAGCGGCGAGCGGCGCTCGAGAGCTCCGAGCGTCTGGCCATCTTCCCGGAACAGCTCATCGAGCAGCGCCCGCCGGGTGGGGTCGGCCAGGGCCTTGAAGATCTCATCCACGCCGCCGGATAATAGGTGACCTATTGGTCACATGTCAAGCGCCGGGTTGCCCGGGCAGGCGAGCGGGTAAAGCCTCCGCATGACCATCGGCGGCTCACTCGTCCTCGTCGCTCTGGGGGCGATCCTCAAATGGGCGGTGACCGCTCACGTCAGCGGGCTCGACGTGCAGACCGTCGGGACGATCCTGTTCCTCGTCGGGCTGGTTGGCCTCGCGCTCGCGATCCTGTACACCTTCTGGTGGTCCATGTCCCGCAGCGACCCGAGGCCCGATGCCCGAACCGCCGTCCGCCAACCCCCCTACGACCGCCCCTACGACCGCTGAGGGCGAGCCACCGCGCGGGCGCCTGATCCGCCGGCGCAAACCGGGCACAAGCGGGGCCGCGAGCGCCGAGCGCCCGGGTGTGATGATCCCCGAGCGCGGTCACCGGCCGGCGCCCGAGGCCTTCCTGATGCGGATCGTGGCCACCGCGGGCATCATCGGCATCGGCACCGCGATCGCCGCGATCATGGCCTCCCAGCACTCCCACGGGTGGCTGATCGGGGTCGTCGTCTCGGCGGTCTCGGTCTTACTGGCCGCCGTGCTGTGGTCCTCGCGCCGGCTCTGAGCCGGCCTGCGTTCAGCCTCCGCCGTCCTGCTTGCGCTGCTCGGCGCGCTGCGCCTTTCGCTCGCGACGCTGTTCCTCCCGCACGGCGCGCGACGCATTCGACTGCTTCGCCGCGTAGCCGCGCATCCCGACGGTGAACGGCCCGGCGAACGGAGCCAGCCGCCGCTCGGTCTCGCTGGCGCCGCAGGACGGGCACGGAGGCATCTCGCCGTAGGGCACCTGCGCCTCGAACCGGGCCTGGCACGAGCTGCACTGGAAGTCGTAGAGCGGCACCTCCGACGATCCTATCCCGCCGCGGCGCCGTAGCGCTCGAGCGCCTCGCGCCGCGCCTGACGATGGTCGACGATCGGGGCCGGATAGTCCTCGCCGATCACGCAGCCGCAGTCGCGCTGGACCTCGGGGGGCATCGTCCACGGCTCCCGCAGGTACGTGGTGGGAACGACGCGCAGCTCGGGCACGTACTCGCGCACGTAGGCCCCGTCCGGATCGAAGCGCTCCTGCTGGAGCGCCGGGTTGAAGATCCGCCGGAAGACGGGCTGCGGGTCCACGCCGACCGAGGCGATCCACTGCCAGTTGCCGTTGTTCGATGCTTCGTCGCCGTCGATGAGCCAGCGCATGAAGTGCCGCTCCCCGCGACGCCAGTCGACGCCGAGATCCTTGGTGAGGAACGACCCGGCGACGAGCCGCGCGCGGTTGTGGATCCATCCCTCCCGGCGCAGCTGACGCATCGCCGCGTCGACGAGCGGATAGCCGGTCTCGCCCTCGGTCCAGGCCGTGAACCGGGCTTCGCTGCGGCTCCAGGTGATCCGACGCCGGTAGCGCTCCTGGTGCTCGTGGTGGGCGTTGGCCGGGAAGTGGCGCAGGACGTGGGCATAGAAGTCACGCCAGCACAGCTGGCGCCGGTAGGCCTCCGCGCCGCCGCCGGCGGGAAGCCGCTCCTCCAGCTCGCGGGCCGAGAGGCACCCGAAGTGCAGGTAGGGCGACAGGCGGGACACCGAGCGGCCGTGGAGCGCGTTGCGCCCGTCCTCGTAGTCCGCGATCGGTCCCGTGACCCACGCGCTCATCGCCCGGCGGGCGGCCGGCTCGCCGCCGGGCGCAGCAGCCTCGCAGCGTTCGCACAGGCCGAGCTGGTCCAGCGTCGGAAGGGTCCCCGTGCGCACCCGTGAGGGCAGCGCGGGCAGCGATCGGGGCGTGGGCGCGAGCTCGCGTCGCGGCTCCCTCGCCCACGCCCGATAGAACGGCGTGAACACGGTGTAGGGGCCGCCGGAGCGAGTGGCGATCGCATTGAGGTCGTCGACGGCGAACAGGCCGGGGTGCATGATCGGCTCCGCGCCGACCCGCTGCAGAGCCCGGTGGACGCGCCGGTCGCGCTCGCGGGCGAAGCCGCTCACGTCGGCGCTGAAGTGGATCCGGTCGGCGCCGCACTCCTGCGCCAGCGAGGACAGCTCCGCCTCGGGGTCGCCGACGCGCACCACGAGTCCCGAGCCCCGCTCGCGCAGGGCGGCGTCGAGCGCCGAGAGCGACTCGAGCATGAACTGCGTCCGCGGCCCGGAGGCGTGGCGACCGCCGAGCAGCCGCGGGTCGAACACGAACGCCGGGACGACGCGCTCATCGGAGTCGAGGGCGGCCCGCAGGCCGGGGTGGTCGTGGACGCGCAGGTCGCGGCGAAACCAGACGATCGCCGTCATCGTGGCCGGGTGGCGCGGTGTGGCCGATGCTCAGCCGACGGCGCCCAGGTCACGCGAAGCGCTCCCTCACCGCCTGCTGGCGGAAATCGAAGATCCGTGCCAGGTCCCGCCTCACCATCAGCTCGTGGGCCGCCTCGCCGAGCGGCCCGAGCGGGAGCCCGTAGTGGACCTGGTCGACGACCACGGTGCCACCGTCGCGCGCCTCGAAGTCGTGGCGGTGATGCCACAGCGCGTAGGGGCCCTTCAACTGCCGGTCGACGAAGCTCCGCTCCTCCTCCCACGCCTCGATCTGCGTCACCCAGTTGAGCGGCAGCCCGTGCAGCTGCAGGCGATAGGTGATCAGCGCGCCGACGCGCATCAGGATCGGTTCGGGGGTGAGGACCTGGAAGCGCAGAAACGACGGCGTCAGCTGCTCGAGGTTCCGGGCCCGGGAGAAGAACTCCCACACCTCGCCGAGCGGCCGGGGGACGAACTGGCGACGATCGAGACGATGGATCCTCATGCTCGGGACAGGACCGAGCTCAGCGCCTCGCCCACGTCCGGATGCGCGAATGCGTAGCCGAGCATCTCGAGCCGGCGCGGCCTCACGTTCTGGCCCGTGGTGACGATCGTCGACATCTCGCCGTACAGGAGCGCGAGCGCGAAGCCGGGCACGGGCAGCACCGCGGGCCGGTGCAGGGCCCGCCCGAGGGCGCGGGAGAAATCGGCGTTGGTGACCGGGTTGGGTGCCACGAGGTTGATCGGGCCCTCGGCGTCCGTGTCGTCGAGGCAGTGCACGATCGCTCCGGCGACGTCGGCGAGGTGGACCCAGGGGACGTACTGGCGCCCGCCCGCCACCGGGCCCCCGATCCCGAGGCGAAAGAACGGCACCATCGTCTCCAGCGCTCCGCCCTGCGGCGAGAGCACGACTCCCGTGCGGGTCACCGCGACGCGCATCAGGTCGGCGGCGGTGCTCGCCTCAGCCTCCCACGCGACCACGAGCTCGGAGAGCCAGTCGTCGCCCGGTGCGGCGCTCTCGTCGACGGCTTCGGAGCCGCGAGGGCCGTAGAACCCGGTCGCCGACTGCGAGACGAGGACCCGCGGGCGCTCGAGGTCGGGCAGCGCGCGCAGGGCGCCGGTGAGCTGGCGGGTGGAGAGGATCCGCGAATCACGGATCTTCCGCTTCGCCTTCTCCGTCCACCGCTGGGCGATCGGTTCGCCGAGCAGGTGGACGACCGCGTCGGCGCGGCTGAGCGCCTCACGCGGCGGCGGCTCCCGGGTCGGATTCCCCCAGCGATGGACTTCCACCGAGGCCTCGCCGAGCTTATGCTGTGCTCCGGCAGGATCGCGGGACAGCGCGATGACGGTGTCGCCACGGTCCGTCAAGGCACCGGCCACCGCACGGCCGATCGTGCCGGTGGCGCCGGTCAGCACGACGCGCATCACGAGGCCCTTTCGTCGGTGGTGTCCACGTCGACGACCATAACGTACCGTTGAATTTGTCGCAACATCGTGTAGTTTTCGCTGCTATGGAGGGATCGATCAGCGGTGCCCGGCTCACCACTGCCCAGCTCGCCGAGCGGGCGGGCATGTCCGCCGGGACGCTGCGGATGTGGGAATCGCGCTACGGCTTTCCCACGCCCCGGCGGCTTCCGGGCGGCCACCACCGCTACAGCGAGCGTGATGCCGAGATGCTGCGCGAGGTGCTCCGCCTGCGCGAGCAGGGGATGTCGATCAGCGCGGCCATCACCGGCGTCAAGGCGCGTGGCGCGGACCGGCCCGCCTCGATCTTCGCCGGACTGCGGGAGAGCCGGCCCGACCTTCAGCCGGTCGTGGTCAGCAAGCGCGCCCTGCTGCAGATCACCCACGCGATCGAGGATGAGTACTGCGCCCGGGCGAGCTCGGGGATGCTGATCGCGAGCTTCCAGCGTGCGCACTTCTTCCGCCAGTCCGAACGCCGCTGGCGCGAGCTGGCCCGCACCGCGGAGGTGGCGTGCGCCCTCGCCGACTTCGACGAGCTGCGCGTCTCCGACGCCGACCCCCCCATCCCGATCGAGGTTCCCGTCGACCGCGACAACCCGCTGGCCCGGGAGTGGGCGCTCGTCGTCGACGCTCCCGACGCGCGCGCCTGCATGGCCGCGTGGGAGCAACCGGTCAACGCCGAGCTGCCCGACCTGGAGCGCCGCTTCGAGCTCATCTGGTCCTTCGAGCCGGAGGTGGTGCGGACGGCCCGCACCATCGCCTGCGGGCTGATCGCCGAGCTCCAGCCCGAGCTGGTGCCGCGGCTCCCGGCCGCGCCCGACGAGCCGGTGCCGGTGAGTCAACCCGAGCTCCGCTTCGCCAACAGCCTCGCGCAGCGGATGATCGGGTATCTGGCCGTGCGCGCCTGATCAGTCGAGGTACTCGTAGGCGGGCAGGGTGAGGAACTCCAGGAGGTCTTCGGACAGCGCCACGCGCTCGAAGATCTCCCGCGTCTCCTCGGGCCGGCCGGCCTGCCAGGTCTCGTCGCCGACGGACTCGCGGATCTTCGCCGTCTCCTCGTCGAGCAGCTGGCGCACGAGCTCACGGGTGATGGTGCGGCCGTCCTCGACCGTGGCCCCGTGGTGGACCCACTGCCAGATCTGCGAGCGGGAGATCTCGGCCGTCGCGGCGTCCTCCATCAGCGAGTTGATCGCCGCCGCCCCGCGACCTCCGAGCCAGAAGGAGACGTACTGGAAGCCCACCGAGATGTTGGCGCGCAGCCCCGCCTCGGTGATCTCGCCCGGGGTGGCGGCGAGATCGAGCAGCTCGCCGGCGGTGACGTGGACGTCGTCGCGCCGGCGCCCGAGTTGATTCGCCCGCCCCTCGAGCCCGCGCTCGAAGACCTCCCGGGCCACCGGCACGAGATCGGGGTGCGCGACCCACGTGCCGTCGTAGCCCTGCTTCACCTCGCGCTCCTTGTCGGCCCGGACGCCATCGAGTGCCTTGGCGTTCGCCTCCTCGTCGCGTCGGGACGGGATCAGCGCGGCCATACCGCCCATCGCATGAGCGCCTCGCCGGTGGCAGGTGGCGGCGAGCAGCTCGGTGTAGGCGCGCATGAACGGAACCGTCATCGTCACCTCGACGCGGTTCGGGAGCACCATCTCCGGCCGATCGGGGAACAGCTTGATGGCCGAGAAGATGTAGTCCCAGCGTCCGGCGTTCAATCCGGCGGAGTGCTCACGCAGCTCGTAGAGGATCTCGTCCATCTCGAACGCGGCCGGCAGCGTCTCGATCAGCACCGTCGCCTTGATCGTGCCGCGCGGGATGCCGAGCGCGTCCTGGGCACTGATGAACACCTCGTTCCAGAGCCGCGCCTCCAAATGGGACTCCAGCTTGGGGAGATAGAAGTACGGTCCCGAGCCGCGGTCGATGAGGCGCCGCGCGCAATGGAACATGTACAGCCCGAAGTCCATGAACGCACCGGCGATCGGCTCGCCGTCGTGGAGGATGTGACGCTCGGGCAGGTGCCAGCCGCGGGGGCGGACGAGCAGCGTCGCCGGGTTCTCGACGAGCTCGTAGTGACGTCCGTCGGAGCCCTCGTAGGTGATCGTGCGATCGATCGCGTCGCGCAGGTTGATATGCCCCTCGACCATGTTCGCCCAGGTCGGCGCATTGGCGTCCTCGAGGTCGGCCATGAAGCCATCGGCGCCCGAGTTGAGCGCGTTGATCGTCATCTTGCGCTCGGTCGGCCCGGTGATCTCCACCCACCGCTGCTGCATGTCCTCGGGCACCGGTGCGACCGTCCAGTCGCCGTCGCGGATCTCGGCGGTGTCCTCGAGGAAATCGAGCGTGGCGCCCGCGCGCAGGCGCTCGCGTCGCTCCGCGCGCGCCCGGAGCAGTCGCTCCCGCGTCGCGCCGAACCGCTCCTGGAGCTCGGCGACGAAGGCGAGCGCCTCATCGGTGAGGATCTTCTCGTAGCCGTCACGCAGCTCTCCACGCAGCTCCAGGTTGCTCATCGCGGTTCCTCCTAAAGGACGAGGGTTCGATTGAGGATCGCGCCGCGCGCGATCGCCAGCGTCTCGATCGCGTCGTACAGCACGAGGTACGCCATCCCCCAGTTACCCGCGTCGAGCGCCCGGCTACGCCGGCGCAACGCGCGCAGGTGGCGCCGCAGCACCAGCTGCCGCAACCAGCGGGGGCCCAACAGCGCCAGCACCGAGCGCACGAGCAGGTAGTGCCAGACGTTCCAGAACACGCGGGCGTGCAGGATCTCGCGCGCGCCGGGGTGCCGGGCGACCACCCGCGCGATGCCCGCCCAGCGCATCGCGTCGCGCAGGCTCCCCACCAGTCCGCGCTCGATCACGGCGTGGCGCACGAGCGCCTCGGGCTCGAAGACCACGCGCCCACCGCCGTCGATCGCCCGCCACGCGAGTTCGGTGTCCTCGCCGCCCAGCTCGGGTCCGAATGCCTCGTCGAAGCCGCCGAGCGAGTCGAGCAGGCGCCGCGGGTAGAAGACGTTGCACGTCTCAAAGCTCGGCGTGAGCGAGTCGATCGAGATCGATCGCGCCGTCAGCCCGGCGAGCGGCGAGGCGGGCTCGGTCCGGCCCTGGATGATCGCGGCGGGGTGCGCGGCGGCCGCGCCGACGCCGGCGAGCAGCCACGTCGGCGCCGGCACGCAGTCGTCGTCGGTGAACGCCACGAGCGGCGCCGCCGCCATCCGCCAGCCGGAGTTCCGGGCTGCCGCGGGCCCGCGGGGCCGATCGTGGTGGCGCGTGCGCAGCCGCAGCACCCCGCGGCTCGCCTCCTGCTCGAGCACCGCCCGGGTCGCGTCACCTGACCCGTCGTCCACGACGATCACCTCGAAGCGCTCGGACGGCAGCGTCTGGGACCGGAGCGCCGCGAGCAGCTCGCCCAGCCCGCCGGGCCGCTCATGGCTCGCCACGACAACAGATACGGCGAGCTCGCCCACGGCTGTGAGAGTAGCCTCCGCGCCCTTGCGCGCCGCGTCCCCCGAGCCGAGCGACTAGTGCGTCTCCCGGCGCGGCTGGGAGCGAGGGCTCGCCGCATGCTCCCTGGGCTTGGGGAACGCAGCCCGGGCGTGGCCGCCGCGCTCGCGCTGACCGAGCGCGAGCGGCGCTACCTCGCCCTCGGATACGACGACGGGACGCCGCTGCCCCCTGGCGCCGACCACGACCTCTCGCCCCGGAATGAGCGGCTGCGCGAGCTCACCGCGCGCTACGCGGCCGTCGACCTTCCGGTGCTGGAGCACCACCTGTGGCGGGCGGGGCGGGTCGCGCAGCACGTCGATCTGCGCTGGTTCCGTGGCGACAACCTGTACCTCTGGCACCTGCCCGAGCACCCACGCGCGATGGCGCTGAAGCTGTTTCTCTACGCGCGGGAGATCGAGGACGAGGGCGGGCGAGACCTGCTCGTCCGTCTCGGCGAGGACGGCGCATTCGGCGCGTGGAGCATCGAGGTGGAGGGGTACGGGCGCCTCAGCCGCGATCGCCTGGACGGCGCCAGCGAGATCCTGTACCTCGATCGTCGTCTGAACATCCTCACCCGGCCCGAGCTGCGCGTGCTGGACGTGGGCGCCGGGTACGGGCGCCTTGCCCACCGGATGACCGAGGCGGTGCCCGGACTGGCCGACTACTGCTGCATCGACGCCATCCCCGAATCGACCTTCCTGTGCGAGTACTACCTGGACCACCGGGGCGCTCGCCCGCCGGCCCGGGTGCTCGCACTCGACGAGCTAGAGGCGCTCGCGCCGGAGCAGTTCGACCTCGCCGTCAATGTGCACAGCTTCTCGGAGTGCACCGCCGCCGCGGTCCGGTGGTGGCTCGCCGAGCTCGCCCGGCTGCGCGTCCCGCACCTGTTCGTCGTGCCAAACGAGCCACGGGGGGTGTGGAGCCGCGAGCCGGACGGTGGCGCGATCGACCTGGCCCCGGCCTTCCGCGAGGCGGGTTACCGTCAGATCGACGAGCGGCCCCACATCGTCGCGCCCGCCGTACGTGACCTGATCCGGGTCTACGACCGGTACATGCTGTTCGAGCTCTCGGCTCACGGGTTGCCACGCGCGAACCCGCAGCGGGACTCGTAGGATCGGCGGCGTGCTCGCGCCCGCGCCGGTCCGCTACGCCGCGAACGGGATGGTCTGCGCGATCGACCACCTCGCCGCGGGGGCCGGGGTCGAGCTGCTGCGCCGCGGGGGCAGCGCGGCCGACGCCGCGGTGGCCGCCAGCGCGGTGCTCGCCGTCACGAGCCAGCACATGTGCGGGATGGGCGGAGACCTGTGGGCGATCGTCCAGCCGGCCCCGCGCCGGCGTCCCGTCGCCCTCAACGCCTCCGGCCGCGCCGGGTCGGGCGCCGACCCGGACCGCCTGCGAGGCCGGGGCCTCACCGAGATCCCCGGCGGCGAGCCGGCCGCCGTCCCGGTGCCGGGCTGTGTCGACGGATGGCTCGCGCTGCACGAGCGCTTCGGCCGGCTTGGACTCGATCAGGTGCTCGAGCCGGCGCGGCGCTACGCGCTCGACGGCTTCCCTGCCTCACCGGACCTGGCGGCCGGGGCGGCGTGGGCGGCAACCCTCCCCGGCGGAGAGGATTACCGTGCGGCGGGCGCCCTGCGCGCCGGGGAGCTGGTACGGCGCCCGGGGGTGGCCCGGGCGCTGGCGGCCATCGTCGAGCATGGCCGCGACGGCTTCTACGGCGGCGAGTTCGGCGCCGGACTGATCGCGCTCGGCGCCGGCGAGTACGACGATTCCGATCTCGCCCGCCGGCAGGCGGATTGGGTGGATGCCGTGGGCGCCGAGGCGTTCGGCGCCCGGCTGTGGAGCGCGCCGCCCAACTCGCAGGGCTACCTCACCCTGGCCGCCGCCTGGATCGCCGACGGGCTCGAGCTCCCCGATCCGGCCGACCCGCGCTGGGCGCACCTGCTCATCGAGGCCTCGCGCCAGGCCGCCCACGACCGGCTCGAGGTCCTCCACGAGGGAGCCGACGGGGACGGGCTGCTCAGCACCGAGCGGCTCATGCCGCGGCGGGCGGCGATCGACCCCGTCCGTGCCTCGCGCCTGCCCGTGCCGCGAGCCCCCGGCGACACGATCGGGCTGTGCGCCGTCGATGCCGAGCGTCAGGCGGTGAGCCTGTTGCAGTCCAACGCCACCAACTGGGGCTCCGGCCTGATCGAGCCCTCCACGCGGATCTTCCTGCACAGCCGGGGCCGCGGGTTCAGCCTCGTCCCCGGTCATCCCGCCGAGTACGGCCCGGGACGGCGAGCACCGCACACGCTGAGCCCGCTGCTCGTGACGACGCCGGACGGGCGGCTGCGGGCCGCGATGGCGACGATGGGCGGCGACAGCCAGCCGCAGATCCTCCTCCAGCTCGCCGCCCGCATCCTGCGGGCGGCCGAGTCGCCGCAGGATGCCGTCGCGGCGGGACGCTTCTCGCTCGCCGCCCCGCTCGACGCCGACGGGCGTCCGGGCGCCGACATGTTCGCCACCTGGCGCGAGCGCGGGCAGGTGAGCGTGCTCCTGGAGGGTCACGTCCCGGCGACCTGGGCGCCGGCCCTGCGACGGCTCGGCCACGCGGTCGTGCCGCTGCCGGCGTTCGATGTCGCGTTCGGGCATGCCCACGTGATCGAAGCGCGCGGCGACGTGCTCCAAGCGGCGAGCGACGCGCGGCCGCGCACGGGTGACGCGGCCGGGTGGTGAGCGCCGCCGCCGTCGTGGGAGTCAGCCGCTGGGCGCGCGGCGGCGGGCCTGATTCGGGAGCCGGCGCCCCAGTTCGAAGGCGCACGCCTCCGCCAGCTCGAGCAGGTGGCCCCGGACCTGCTCGCGGTCCCCGCCCACCCCGGCGAAAACGGCGCCGGCGACGCTGTGGAGCAGGCGAGCGCCCAGCTGGCGCGCGGTCGGCGGCGGGAATGAGCCGGGATGCCGGCGCTGGCACCACGCCGCGCCGGCGCCATGGCGGGCGAGCTGGGCCAGCAGCGCGCCCGTCGTCGGCCGCGTGAGGTGGACGACCCGGGCGTGCGGGCGCGATTCGAGCCGCCATCCCGCGGCGAGCAGCCGGAAGCAGAGGTCGGCGTCCTCGCCGGCCCGGGCGTCTTCGACGAAGCCGCCGTTACGCGTGAAGGCGTAACGCCGGATGGCGCAATTGGCCGTCTGCGCGTATGCGAAGGCGGGCCGGGTGAGCGTCGCCGCCTGATCCATCTGACCGCGCCGGGCGGCGTGCCGGGCGGCGGCCGTGGGCGCCGCCGCTCGGTCCTCGATACCCCCCGCGAGGATGCCCGTCTCCGGCGCCGGCGGCGGGTCGAAGTACGCATCGAGCAGGCCGGGGGACGGATCGGTGTCGGCGTCGATCATCACCAGCCAGTCGCCACTCGCCACCGCAGCGGCCCGGTTGCGGGCGAAGCCCGGCGACTGCAGCCCCGCGGCGTCGACGAGCGCGATCGGCGGCGGCGGATCGTCGCCCGGGATGTGCGTCCGGCGGCCGGGGCGGTTGTCGGCCACGATGATCTCGTCCCCGACGTTCAGGCGCAGCCGCGCCAACCGCGCGAGCAGATCGCGCAGCGAGTCCTCGTCTCCGAGGAACGGCACGATGACCGAGACGGTGGGGCGCGGGCTCAGGAGGGGATGAGCTCGCGGCCGGCGCGCCCGCCGTCGGGTGTCGTGAGCTCCCGCTCGGTCTCGAGGCGTTCGAGCACCCGCTCGTAGTCGTCGAGGCGCCGGACGACTCGCATCCACGCCCAGCCGTCCCGGCCCCGGAGCTCACGACTGCGGTCGGCGTCGCCGGGCCGCACCGGAGCGTGCTCGCGGCGGCTGCGCCGGGCGGCCCGCTCCCGCTCTCGCACACCCGGACGCGCGCGGGCTGCGGCGAGCTCCGCGTGCTCGGCCATCGCAGCGGCGAGATCCGAGTCCCCGGAGCCTGAGGTGCTCTCGGCGAGCAGGCTCGCCTCCAGGTGGGTCCGCAGGACGAGCAGCTCGCGTTCGCTCGCGCGGCGGGCACGGCAGCGCCTGGAGTCGCGGAACGCGAACCGGTCCCACGCCTTGGCGAAGCCGATGAAGCTGGTCCGCCCGCCCTCCCGATGGGCGGCCAGCATGGGGCAGATCCCATCGTCGCCGGAATAGGCGCCGACGATGATCGGGTGACGGGCGATGCCGTCGAGCATCGCGACTTTGGTGGCCCGCGGGAGGCAGTCGATCGCCTGGCGCAGATCGCTGATCGTGGCTCGGGGTCGGTCTCGCATAAGGTCTCCCGCGCACCGGAGCGGCGGCGTCCGCACCCTATCCGAGGCCGTCTGGACGCTCAAGAGAATCCCTTGTCGACGCACGAGAACTTGCACGGCCCTCTGCGGCCGCCTTCGCCCGAACCGCCGCGGTCGCCCGAACCGCCGCCGTCGCCCGCACAGCGGCCGCCGCCCGCACAGCGGGCGCCCCGACCCCTCCGCGTGTTCCTCGGCGCCTTCGGACAACCGGGGCACGCGTTTCCGATGCTCGCCCTCGGCGAGCGGCTCGTCGAGCGCGGGCACGACGTCCTCTACGAGACGTGGTCGCACTGGCGCGAGCCGGCGCAGGCGGCGGGGATGCGGTTTGCCGCCGCGCCGGAGTACCCCGTGTTCCCCACCCGGGAGCGACCGCTTCAGCCCTACGAGGCGATCGTCCTCGCGGCGACGGAGACGCGTCGCGCGATCGCCGAGTTCCGGCCCGACGTCGTCGTCCACGACATCCTCACGCTCGCCCCGAAGCTGGCGGCGGAGCTGGAGGGGATTCCGGCGGCGACGCTCATCCCCCACGTGAACCCGGTCGGCGCGCCAGGTCTGCCGCCGTATGCGTTCGGAGCGCGTCGGCCGGCGACGGCTCTGGGCGCGTTGCTGTGGCGCGCCTGGGAGCGGCCGGTGGCGGCGGGGCTGCGTCATGGGCGGGCACAGCTGAACGACACCCGCCGGCAGCTCGGCCTGCCGCCGACGGAGCGGCTCCACGGCGGGCTCAGCGAGGTGCTGTGCCTGGTGGGGAGCTTCCCGCAGCTCGAGTACCCGCGGCCGTGGCCGTCCGAGTTCCGCGTCGTCGGTCCCCTGCAGTGGGAGCCGCCCTACCACGCGGTGGAGCCCCCGGCGGGCGACGCGCCGCTCGTGCTCGTCGCGCCCTCGACCGCGCAGGATCCCGAGCAGCGGCTGCTGACGAGCGCGTTACGCGGGCTGGCCGACGCCCCGGTGCGGGTGCTGGCGACGACGAACCGCAAGCCGGTGCCCGGTGGGGTCCCGTCGCTGGGCGAGAACACGCGGCTCGTCGAGTGGGTGTCCTACTCGCAGACGATCCCGCTCGCCGACCTCGTCGTCTGCCACGCGGGGTACGGCACGATGGCGCGGGCGCTCGCCTGCGGGGTGCCGGTGCTCGCCGTCCCGCACGTGGGCGACATGGGCGAGAACGCGGCGCGGCTGGAGTGGGCGGGCGCGGGGATCCGGCTCCCGTGGCGGTTCCTGGGACCGCGGACGCTGCGGTGGGCGGTCGAACGCGCGCTGGCGAGGAGGTCACTGGGGGTGCGGGCGCGAGAGATGGCGGCGTGGTCGGCGGAGAACGACGGGCCGACGCGAGCGGCCGAGCGGCTCGAGGCGCTTCTCGGCGCGGGGCCGTGATCCGGGCCCCGTGGAGGCGCGGTTTCTCGTCCCGCGGACAAGAAACCGCGCATGCCACGCCCTCAGCGTTCCTGGCCGGCGGGCGCTGCGCGGAGGTAGCTGATCAACTCCGGCGAGGAGCCCACGCGGCGGTCGACCGGCTCGCCGTGGCATGTGAGAAGCTCGACAACAGCGCGCTGCTCGCGGAGCTCCAGCAGACGCCAACCAGCGCCGTGCTCCTCCCAGCGCTCGAGTTCCTCACGCGTGAGCTCATGGCGCATCGCGCTACCGCGTTGACCCGGCGCCCGCGCTCGCACCGGGGGCGGCGGCCGCGGACGCGGGATGCGCCCGTGCCCACTCCGCGATCTCCTGCGAGCCCTGGATCCAGCTCCCGTCGTCGAGCACCAGCAGCGGCACCCAGTAGTTGCCGGTCAGCCGCTTCACTTCGCGGCGCCCGCTCGTGAGGTTGAACACCCCGGGCAGCAGCCCCAAGCCGTAGCTCTTCACGATCTCCGGCCGATGGCCCGCCTGCCTCAGCGCCTCATGCGCGTTCCGGCACGGATGCCCGCCCGGTTTGGGCGAGCGGAACAGGCCATAACAGATGTAGAGCTTCATCGGAAGGCTCCGGGGGTGGGACTCGAACCCACAACCCTTCGATTAACAGTCGAATGCTCTGCCGATTGAGCTACCCCGGAGTGGGCCAGTGATCTACACCACATACTGGCCGTAGATCAGGCGCTCACTCTAGCGGCACCCGCGCGATTCCAGCCTCGACTTCGGCGTGACACGTCGCGCACAGAAGGACGCACTTCCGCGACTCCACCCGCAGCTTCTCGAGCGAGAGGACGCGCTTGCTCAGGGTCAGCTCTTTCGCGGACCGGTCGACGTGGTGGAACTGGAGCGCGGCGGGGTGCCGGTCGTAGCCGCAGATGCAGCAGCGTCCACCCGCCTCCTCCACGAGGCGGGCCTTCACCTCCCGCCGGCGGCGGCACACTCCGTCGATTCTGCACTGGCGGCACCGATACCGCCGCGTGCCCTCGAGAACGAACTCGGTATCCCCGTGAACGTCACAGCGCCTCACGAGCACGGGTGCCCCGAAGCCGACAGCGTCGATCGGCTCGTGCTTCGCCCTGCCCACGCGATTCCGCGTCCTGAGACCGTACTTGGCGAGCCAGTGCCGGATGGTCGCCTTGCTGCGCGAGAACTCCTCGGCGAGCTGAGCGATGCTGAGACCCCGGTCGACCGCCTCCTCCAGCTCGGCGGCACTCAGCGCACCACGGGCCGCGTGCTTCTCCCGGTTCACCGGCCGCAGCCCGTACTTCTTCAGCCAGTACGACACCGTCTCCGGGTGCTTGCCCACGTGCCGGCCGATCCGCTCCAGGCTCCACCCCTCGGCGAGCATGTCCTCCAGTTCCCGGCGTTCCATCCTGCCCTGCCTCCTCGTTGCCGACCGAACATATGTTCGCATCCAGACCGGACGGAACCGCGGCAAACGGCCGGTTTCCGGACGGCGAATATCGAGACCAGGAGGCCGACGCTCAGAGCGTGTGCTCGAGCCGGGAGACGACCGCGTGGAGCTGCTCGCGCAGCTGTTCGCGCTCGCGGGCGAGCCCGGACACGCGCGCCGAGGCCGCCGCGTCTCCCCCGCGGTCACCGCGGATGCGCCGGATCGCGCGATCGACGCGGGCGATCTCCAGCACCAGGCGGGCGTGATCGAGCCGGTCGGGGCTGATGTCGGCGCCGCTGCCGGCGCGGGCGACGAGCTCGGCGATCGTCCGCGCGAGCTCCTCGTCGTCCGGGGGAAGGTCGGCGAGCGGATTGGCCAGCCGGCCGGCGAGCTGGCCGGCGGCGCGCCGGAGCACGGAGCTCGTGAGCAGCGCCTCCACGTCGACTGCGCCGAGCGCCGCCTCGCCCTCCCGCGGGAGCGCGATGCACAGGGCGAGGAAGGCGTGCTCGGTGCGGACGATCGTGTCCACCGGTTCGCGCGGGGGGGCGTCGGGCGGCCGCTGCCCTTCGCCTCCCGGCCCCGTGCCGTTGGCGCGCGGGCGCGGGGCGCCTGCCGGGCCGGCCAGCAGCGAGGCCACGCGGGCGTCGGTGAGATCGAGACGACCGGCGATTCGCCGCACGAGCTCGTCGCGCAGCACGCTCTCCCCCAGCTCGGCCATCACCGGGCGCAGCTCCCCGAGGGCGCGGTCCTTCTCCTCCGCGCTCAGGGTGACGCCGCCGCGGTCGAGGATCCGCTCCACCTGGAAGACGACGAACGGCACCGAGGCCTCGACGCGCTCGCGCAGCGCATCGGCGCCGGACGACTTGATCAGCTCCCCGGGGTCGGTGCCCGGCGGGAGGGGCACCACCCGCAGCTCCAGCGACCGTCCGGTGGCGATGCGGGCGCCGCGGAGCATCGCCTGCTGTCCGGCACTGTCGGCGTCGAGGCACAGCTCGAGCACCTTCACGACCCGCTCGAGCTCGCCCACCTGCTCCTCGGTGAGCGAGGTGCCCATGATCCCCACGGCGTTGCGGATCCCCGCCTGGTGAAGCGCGAGCACGTCGGTGTAGCCCTCGACGAGGATCATCCGGCCCGCCTTTGCCGCCACGGTCCGGGCGAGGTCGATCCCGAACAGCTGCTCGCGCTTGTGGTAGAGCTCGCCATCGGAGGTGTTCAGGTACTTCGGCATCTGGTCCTCCCCCATCGCGCGGGCGCCGAAGCCGCGGACCTTTCCCCGCGCGTCGACCGACGGGAACATGATCCGCCGGCGGAAGCGGTCGTAGATCGAGCCGGGGCGCGACTTCGAGCGCGAAGCCAGCCCGACGGCCAGCAGCTCCTCGTCGGTGAACCCGGCCCTGCGCGAGGCGATGAGGATCCGGTCCCACGCGCTCGGCGCGTAGCCGACGCGGAACTCGCGGAGGATCTCCTCGGTGAACCCGCGCCCGAGCAGGTACTCGCGGGCGTCCGCCGCCTCCCGCGCCTCCCACAGGTAGCGCGAGTAATAGACGGCGGCCCGGCCGAGGAGCGTGTAGAGCCGCTCGCGGCGCTCGCGGCGCTGTGCCGCCTCCGGATCCTCGTCCTCGGTCTGCAGCGCGACGCCGAAGCGATCGGCCAGCGTCTCCAGCGCGCCCTTGAAATCGAGCCCCTCGGTCTCCATCACGAAATCGAACGGGTCGCCGGACATCTGGCAGCCGAAGCAGTGGAAGTGCTTCTCGTTCGGCCGGACGTGGAACGAACCCGTCCGCTCGTCGTGGAATGGGCAGAGCCCGAAGTAGGAGTCGACGCCCGCGCTCCGCAGCTCGACCCGGGCCTCCACGAGCCGGAGCATGTCGACGGCCTGCAGGACGCGGTCGCGCGAGTCGGCGGTGTAGCGCGGCACGGCCGGCCTCAGCCCACGAACACGGTCGGTACGTCGTACTGCGTGATCGAACGATCGGCCGTGACGATGGTGAGCCCGAGCAGGTTTGCCTGCGCCACCAGGAGCCGGTCGAAGGGGTCGTGGTGGTGGAGTGGCAGAGCGCCGACGGCGAGGGCGTGCGACTGCTCGACCGCAAGGGTCGATCCGCCGATGGCACGGAGGTAACGCGGCACGTAGACCTCGGGCGGGTCGGGCAGGGGGAGCTTGCCGATCCGGTACTTGACCGCGATCTCCCAGGCGACGACGGCGGAGACGATGAGCTCGTTCGAGACGTCGCTCAAGAGCGACTCCTGCGCGGCGAGACGTGCCGGCCTTCGCTGGAGCCAGAGGAAGACCTGTGTATCGAGCAGCAGCCTCACTCGAAGTACTTCTGGATTTCCGGCGGAAGCGGGTCGTTGATGTCCTCCGGGACCTCCCACGCGCCCTTGTCGGTGCCGAACTGCCGAGCCGTCGGGAGCGCCGGCGGCAGCAGCCTCGCCACGATCTCGCCGCGGCGAGTGATGACGACCTCGTCGCCGCGGGCCACGTCCTCGATCAGTTTCGAGAGGTGCGTCTTCGCCTCATGGACCCCAACGGACTTAGTCATATGACTTAGTCTATTTCACGGGGCGAACGCCACGGGGATCGTCAGGCGCTCGAACGTCTGGATGCAGAAGTTGTCGGTCATGCCGGCGACGTAGTCGGCGACGCGGCGGCCGAGGGGCGCCTCCTGGACCGGGCCCGGGATCTCCTCCGGGTGCGCGACGAAGTAGTCGAACAGGGTCTGGACGACGAGCTCGATCTTGCTCTGCTCGCGCGTCGCCTCCGGCCCCAGGTACACGCGGGCGAACATGAACTCCCGCAGCTCGGCCATCGCGGGGCCCACCTCATCGCCCTGCACGATCGCCCCGGCGCGAGCCGAGTGCTCGACGAGGTCGTGGACGAGCGTGTCGATCCGGCGTGAGCCGTTGTCGCCGAGAATGGCGATCGGCCGAGCCGGCAGGTCGGACTCGGCGATCACCCCGGCCCGCACGGCATCGTCGATGTCGTGGTTGATGTAGGCGATCCGGTCCACGAGCCGGACGATCGCGCCCTCCAGCGTGCGCGGCTCGGCGGCGCGGCCGGAATGGCTGAGGATCCCGTCGCGCACCGGCATCGTCAGGTTGAGCCCGCGGCCGTCGCGCTCGAGTGTGTCGACGATCCGCAGCGAGTGCTCGTTGTGGCGGAAGGACTCGCCGAAGCGCTCCGACAGGCAGCGATCGAGCGCGGCCTCGCCGATGTGCCCGAACGGCGTATGCCCCAGGTCGTGCCCGAGGCCGATCGCCTCGACGAGATCCTCGTTGAGGGCGAGCGCACGCGCCACCGTGCGTGAGACCTGCGTCACCTCGAGCGTGTGGGTGAGGCGGGTGCGGTAGTGGTCGCCGCTCGGCTGGACGAACACCTGGGTCTTGTGCTTCAGCCGGCGAAACGCCTTGCAGTGGACGATCCGGTCGCGATCGCGCTGAAACGGCGTGCGCAAGCCGCAGTCCGGCTCCGCGACGAGCCGCTCGGCGGGATAGGAGCGCACCGCCAGCGGGGACAGCCACGCCTCCTCGCGCCGCCGGACCGAGGCGGCGAACGTCTCTGCCGTGGGACCGGCCGGATGGGTGTCGCCGGGAGAGCTGATGGGCGTCACGAACCGATTCTGACAGCGCCTCTCTCCGGAGCAGTCGGAGGGCACAGAGTTGTTGCACATTGCGCCACCGGGGACCGGCTAAGCTCGCCGGACGGTCCCTCGGAGCGCAGCTCCCGAGAGCCGTTGCGTCATGAGCTTCCTCCACGTCGATCGCAAGGCGCGGCCGCCGGCGACCCGGCAACAGGCGCGACACCGCCGTTGGATCGTGACGATCGTGCTGCTGCTCGTCCTGGTCACCGTCATCGTGTCGCGGAGCGGATCGACCCTGAGCGCGCCAGGGCGGGCCGCGCCGGGCTCCAGGATCACCGTCCGTGCCTCCGACCTGCGCTCCGACGGCGTCTACACGCTCACCCTCTACGCGCAAGACCCGACGCGGGGGACCACGTTCTGTCAGGAGCAGATCGCCCCGCCGCAGCAGGCCACGACGGTGACCTTCATCGCCCGTCTGCCGCCTCGGCTGCCCTGCTACGGCAGCTCGGGAGCCCGCGCCACGGGATCGATCCCGGTCACCGCCGGTGAGTACGCGCTGATCGTGGGACAGCGTCAGGGAACCGGCTTCGCCCAGCGCTACAGCCTGCTCACCGGCCGGCTGCGGATCACCTGACCCGCGGGCCGGCGGGGGCCCGCCGTGGTCCGGCGCCCCCGACGCGCCCGCGATTCGACCGGCGGCGGGGCGGGTAACGAGGCGATGCGTGGTGGGGCGACTTGAGATCAGAGCGCCGGCGCAGCCGGAGCGGATCGGCGCGCTGCGGCGGGAGATCGTCGCGTGGGCGGCTCGTCACGGTGCCGACGACGACTGCCGGGAGGCGCTCGCGCTCGCCGTCAGCGAAGCGCTCACCAATGTGGTGATGCACGCCTACCGCGGCGCCGGCGTCGGGGACATCATCGTCGAGGCGTGGCGGGACGCCGACGAGCACCTCGTCGTGGTGGTCTGCGACGACGGGCACGGACTCTCGCCGCACGCCGACAGTCCCGGGCTGGGCCTCGGCATCGCGATCATGGCCCGGATGGCCAGCGACTTCGTGATCGCCAAGCGGGAGTCCCGCCCCGGGACCTATGTGATGCTCAGGTTCCCGCTGTTCCCGGCCGCGAACGGCGAAACGTCCCGGGCGTGACGCTGATTCTGTAGCGGTCCTGACCTCGGGATGCCGGGTCTGATCGCCCGGAGCCGGGTCAGAGTGAGGCGCCGACGCCGCCGACGCCGGAGCCGACCGCCGAGACGACGGCCTCCACCTGCTCGGCCGTCAGGGTGGCCGTGATGGGGATCGCCAGGTGGGTCCTGGCCAGCTCGTCGGTCACCGGCAGATCGACCTGCCGCGCGTACTCGCGCATCGACGGCTGGCGATGGACGGGGACGCGATAGTAGGACCGGCTCTCGACGCCCGCTGAGCGCAGCGCGTCCGAGATCTCGTCCCGGCGGGCGTCGCGAATGACGTAGAGGTGCCACGCCGGATCCCCGCCCTCCGTGGGCCTGGGCAGGCTCACGTGCGCGCCGAGCCCGGCCTCGGCGTAGCGGACCGCGACCTCACGACGCGCCGCGCACCATCCGTCGAGGTGAGGGAGGAAGGTGCGAAGCAGCGCGGCCTGCAGATCGTCCAGGCGCGAGTTGTAGCCCACGATCTCATACGTGGCGCGGTCACGCGAGCCATGGTTGCGCAGGAGCCTGACGCGGTCGGCGAGGTCGGCGTCGTCGGTGGCGACGGCTCCCCCGTCGCCGAGGCAGGCCAGGTTCTTGGAGGGATAGAAGCTGAACGTCCCGAGCGTTCCGAGCGAGCCGGCAGCGCGGGTGCCCAGGCGGCTGCCCGCCGCCTGAGCGGCGTCCTCCAGCACCGGCAGCCCCAGCTCGGCGAGCTCCGGGCCCGGGCACGGATTGCCGAACAGGTCGACCGCGACGATCGCCTTGGTGTCCGGGGTGAGCGCCGCGCTGACGGTCTCGGCGGTGACGCAGAAGGTCTCGGGATCGACATCGCAGAACACCGGGCGCGCCCCCGTGGGGATGATCGCCTCGGCGCTCGCATAGAACGTGAACGAGGGGACGACGACTTCGTCTCCCGGGCCGACGCCGAGGGCGAGCAGCGCGAGGGTGATCGCGTCGGTGCCGTTGCCGACCCCGATCACGTGCTCCACACCCAGGTAGGCGGCGAACTCGGCCTCGAACGCCGTCAGCTCGGGTCCGAGAATGTAGGCCCCGCTGTCGAGCACCCGGCCGATCGCCGCCTCGATCTCGGACCGCAGCGGCGCCAGCGCCGCTGCGGGGGCGAACATCGGAACGTGCATCCGGGGCAGGCTAACGGACCGCGACTGGGGTTAGACTCGGACCGCTGTGGCGAGAAGCGTGACAGGGCCCCGCGGATGAGCCGCGAGGACCGGGAGGAGCACAGGATCGCGTCCGACGCCACGCTTGGGCGGGACGTCGAGCTCGGGCACTTCGTCGTCGTCGGCCCCGGAGTCGTGATCGGCGATGGGTGCGTGATCGAGGATCACGTGGTGCTCGGCAAGTCTCCGCGACTCGGCCACGCCTCGGCCGCCGCCGGCGGTCCCGCACCACCGCCGCTCACGCTCGGCGCCGGCGTCACCGTGTGCGCGGGAGCGATCGTGTTCGCGGGAGCGGAGATCGGCACGGGGGTCATCCTCGGCGATCAGTCCTACGTGCGGGAACGGGCGCGCATCGGCGCCGACACACGGATCGGGCGCGGCTCGTGCGTCGACAACGACGTGACGATCGGCGAGCGCTGCTCGATCCAGACCTCCGTCTACATCACCGCGTGGTCGGTGATCGAGGACGACGTGTTCGTCGGCCCAAGCGCGACGACGACGAATGACGACACGATGGCCCGGCGCGAACGCTCGGGGCCCCCGCTGCGCGGTGCGACGCTACGGCGGGCCTGCCGAATCGGCGCCGGGGTGGTGATCACGCCGGGCGTCGAGATCGGCGAGGAGGCGTTCGTGGCGGCCGGCGCCGTGGTGACGCGCGATGTCCCGGCGCGGAGCGTGGCCATGGGCGTGCCCGCGCGGGTGGTGCGCCAGGTGCCCGACGAGGACCTGCTCGAGCGCTGGCGCTAGCGCCCCGCGCGTCGGCCGACCGAATCGGCTAGCGCCACTCACGCCCGACCAGCGGGCGCAGCCGGATGTTGGCGTGGTACTCCGCCGTCTCGGTGATCGCCCGCTCGGCCTGCTGCAGGGCCCGGGCGTCCGCGGTCGGCGCCTCGGCCAGCGGCGAGGCCAGCGCGCTGATCAGGAAGCGGTAGGCGGCCTCGCCGAGCGCGAACCCCGTCGCCTCGCAGGCGCTGCACACGACCCCCCCGGCAGCCGCCGAGAACCCCTGCAGATGATCGCGTTCGCCACATGCGGCGCACGATCCGAGCTGGGGAAGGAGACCGGCGGCCACCAGCAGCTTGAGGCGGAAGGCGAGGCTCCCGGCGACGCCGGCGTGGCGCGGGTCGGTGCACAGGAGCCCGAGCTGCCTGACGAGCAGCGTGAACACCTCCGTGTGCGGCTCGGAGCTGTCGAACAGCCGCGCCACCGCATCGCAGGCGCGCGCGGCGGCGTCGAGCGTCTCCGCGTGGTCGCGAAGCTCGGGATGGGCGGCGAGGGTGTCGACGCTCGTGACGGTGAGCAGCTCGCTGCGACCCTGGTGGAGCACCATCCTCGTGTGGAAGAACGGCTCGAGCCGCGCGCCGAAACGACTGCGGGAGCGCCGGGCGCCCTTGGCGATGGCGTTGACCCGGCCGAGGCCGGGCGTGTACAGGTGGATGATCCGATCCGCCTCGCCGTAGCGGATCGAGCGCAGCACCACCGCCTCCGTCCTCAGCGGGCCCATGCTATCTTTTCTGAAGTCATGAAGCGCGTCATGATGTACACGACCGATTTCTGCCCGTACTGCAAGAGCGCCAAGGTGTTGCTGCAAAAGCGCGGCATCGAGTACTCCGAGATCAATCTGGCACGGGATCCGGATGGTCGTGCCGAGCTCTCGCGCCGGACGGGGATGATCACCTTCCCGCAGATCGTGATCGACGACGAGCCCCTCGGTGGCTTCCAGGAGCTCCTGGCGGCCGACAAGGCCGGACGGCTCAAGGAGCTGCGGGCGGCCTAGGGGCCCTCGGCGGCTCAGTCCGGCTCGGCGGCGGAGCTTCGCACGTCCGCGTGCTCGAGCTCGAGCCGCAGCCGACGCAGCGAGCGCGACAGGATCTGCTGGACATTGGCGAGGCTGAGGCCGGTGGCCGCGGCGATCTCGGGACCGCTGAGATCTCCGCCGAAGCGCAGCTCGACCACCTCACGGTCGCGCTCCTTGAGCATCTCCAGTGCGTCGAGGAGCTCGGTGAAGTCCCCGGCGTCGGCCTCAGGACCGCTTACGCTGGGGAGCAGCCGCTCGTCGATCTCAGCCGAGGGATCGGACCGATCCCGGCGGTGATGATCGATCAGCAGGTTGCGGGCGATCGTCAGCAGCCATGTCGCCTCTGAGGCCTTGCGGCGATCGAAGCGCGCCCAGGCTCGCAGGGCGCGCTCAAAGGTGGCCTGGGTGAGATCCTCGGCGAGATCCCGATCCCGGACGCGATAGGCAAGAAAGCCAAAGACGCGCCAGACGTTCTCGTCGTACACGCGCGCGAACTCGTTCTGAGGTCCAATCATGCCTTTCGCGTTCAGCCCCGCCTCGGCCCGCGCCGGCCGCCGAGATCCGACTGCCCTGGCGCCGGACCGCCACTCTAGACGACGGGCGCTCCTCCTCGCGGTACCGAGCGATCAGACAGGTGGCCACGTTCCGATCCTCCGACCGCCGATCGGCAACGAAACTCCGAAACGGAGACGATCCCGAGAAGGCCTCAGGGCGCCGCGAGCGGCGTCGGATAGCTGAGTCGCCAGACCCTCCGCGAGGGTCAGCTGGGGATCGAAACCCAGCTCCTCTCGCGCCGGCGTGATACGGCTGCGGCGTCGCGGACCGACGTACGTGAAGTCGCGCGTCGGATGGCGTCGCCGAAGATCTGGACCGGCTCGCCGTCGGTTGCCGCCCGGCAGAACCGGTTGAATGCCATGTCAGGCCGCCGACGCGGGCCGTAGACGGAGAAGCGCGCAGGGACCACGCTGCCGCGTCAGGCGTGGATATCGACGCCCGCTCACGGAGGCGATCTTCTCACGCGCGGTCGCGGCTGGCAGTGCTCGCACAGGTACGTGCCGCGGCCGCCGACGACGATCTTCCGCACCGGGCGGCCGCAGTTGACGCAGGGCTCGCCTTCGCGCAGGTGAATGAGGAAGCGGTCCTGAAAGGAGCCGCGGGCGCCGTCGATGTGGCGGAAGTCGTCGATTGAGGCACCCTTGGCGTCGATCCCCGCCTGAAGCGCCTCTTCGATCCCGGCGTGGAGCGCCACCCACTGGCTACTCGACAGCCGGCCAGCGGGGCGCAGCGGGTGGACGCGGGCACGGAACAGGGCCTCGTCGGCGTAGATGTTGCCGACGCCGGCGATCCGGCGCTGGTCGAGGATGAAGGCCTTCACCGGCGCGCTCCGGCCCCGGGCGGCGGCGCGGAGGTACTGGGGCGTGAACGCGGGCGTCGAGGGCTCGGGCCCGAGGCGCTCGGACAGGTACGCCTCGCGGGCCGCCAGGCCGAACAGCAGGTGGGCGGTGCCGAAGCGCCGGGGGTCGACGTAGGCGACGCGATGGCCCGCGTCGAGCGCGAAGCGGGCGCGGGTATGCGGCGGCTCGACCACAGGATCGAACAGGACCGCACCGGTCATCCGCAGGTGGATGAGCAGGTGGCGATCCTCCGACAGCGCCCAGATGAGGTACTTGCCGCGGCGCTCGACGCGCTCCACCACCGCGCCGGCGAGTGCGTCCTGCACCGGGCGCGGCGGATCGGGACGGGTCCAGCGCCAGTCGAGGATCTCAGCGGCGAGGATCGTCCGCCCCTCCAGATGAGGCGCGAGCTGGCGGCGGATCGTCTCCACCTCCGGCAGCTCAGGCATCGCCTGACGGCTCCCCCAGGAACGAGGTACCCGGTAGAGGGCTCCCGTCGCGACCGGTCAGCCAGTGCAGCACGCTCGCGCCGACGTCGGCCATCGGGCCGTCGTGGCGGCGCCCTCCGTGGCCGGCGAACCGAGCGAGCAGCGGCACCTGCTCGCGGGTGTGATCGGTGTGCGGGGCGGTCACGTCGCAGCCGTGATCGGCGGTCAGGACGAGCAGGTCCCCCTCCCCCAGCCGCTCCAGCCAATCGGCCACGGCCGCGTCGATCTCCTGGAGCGCTCCATGGAAGCCCTCGGCGTCGTGGCGGTGGCCGTAGATCTGGTCGGTCTCGATCAGGTTCGTGAACACGAGCCCTTCGGGCAGCTCGTCGATCAGCGCTCCGGTGACCCCGAGCGCCGCGGCGTTCGTCGCCCCCCGGTGCAGGACGTCGACGCCGATCCCGCTGAACAGCTCCCCCGCCTTGCCCACGCAGTGGACGGGGGCCCCGGCGTCGGAGATCTCCTGCAGATAGCTCCGCGCCGGTGGCGCCAGCGCGTAGTCTCGCCGTCCCTCCGTGCGCCGGAACGCCCCGGGAGTCCCCGTGAACGGCCGCGCGATCACGCGACCCACCGCGTGAGGGCCCTGCATCAAGCCGCGCACGTGCTCGCAGACGGCGTAGAGCTCGTCCGCCGGCATGACGTCCACGTGCGCGGCGAGCTGGAGCACCGAGTCCTGGCTCGTGTAGAGGATGAGGGCTCGCTCGCGCAGAGCCCGCTCGCCGAAGTCGTCGATCGCTGCAATTCCGTTGTAGGGCCGGTTGCAGATGACGGTGCGGTCGGACAGGCGCGTGATCTGCCCGAGCACCTCGGCAGGAAAGCCCTGGGCATATGTCGGCGAGGCTGCCGGCACCACCACACCCATCAGCTCCCAGTGCCCGGCCGTGGAGTCCTTGCCGGGGCCGAGGGCGTGGAGCCGGCCGTGGAGCGCCGGCGACGTGGATGGTGGCACCCCCTCCAGGGGCAGGATGTTGCCGAGGCCGAGACGCCCGAGCGTCGGCAGCCGCAGCCCGCCCACGCGCTGCGCGAGGTGGGCGAGCGTGTTCAGCCCGGCGTCTCCGTAGTCCGCCGCGTCCGGGAGGGCGCCGACGCCGCACGCGTCGAGCACGACCACGAACGCGCGTCTCACGCGGCCGCCCCCGGCGTTCGCCGCAGCGACGCGGCGATCCGCGCGAAGGTCCCCGCCACCGCGGCGAACACGCCCGGCGGCGCGTACTCCTCCAGCACCACCTCGCTGTGGGACAGGAACACGTGGGTGGAGATCACCTGGCGCACGCTGCCGCCGATCCGTTCGGTGAGGCGAAGCTGGATCGCCGGCTGGCCGGTGACCCTCAGCGTTCGCGCGCTCGCCACCCGGACCCCGCGCTGACGCGACCTGATCGTGCGCAGGAGCGCGTTCTCGGCGAGCTGGAGCTGGCCGGCGTCGGCCGGCGGGGGCACCGAGCGCGGGTAGCGGCTGAGCGCGACGACCGCCTCGCCGGAGGTGAGGACGAGCAGCAGCGGCGCTCGGGCCTGGTTCGGCAGCTCGGTCCAGTTGCGCGGGACCGACAGCGCCAGCCGGTAGCGCGTAACGGTCACCGTTCGGAAGCCCTGCGGCGGCCGCGGCGTCGTCACCGACGGCGCCGCCGTGCGGCTGTTGCCGCAGCCGGCGAGGATCGCCACCGCCGCCAGCGCCGCCATCCCCGCCGCCGGCCGGCGGCCGCGCGGTCTAGCCCTCGCCATCCCAGTAGTCGACCTGCTCGATCCGGGCGTAGATGCCGAGGCCGCGGAAGCCGATCTTGTTCGAACGCGGATAGAAGCAGAGGTCGCTCGGCTCCCGCGGACCGTAGGCGAGAAATCGCAACCCGTCAGAGCCGGCGCGGAAGCGGTGGGCGATGCCGGTCCCCGGCGGGCGGGAGACGACGTGGCCGGCGCGGACGGGCGTCTGCACCTCGTCCTCGCCGTCGCCGAGGATGAGGGCACCGTCGCCGCCGAGGACGACGAACAGCTCCTCCTCCACCGAGTGGCAGTGTGGGGGGCTGCCTTCCATCCCCGCGGCCACGTCGAAGTGCTTCAGGCCGGTGGCGACGGATCCCGCTCCGACGCCGAGGTTGTGATGGGTGCAGCGCACCGAGCCTCGCTCACATTCCCTCACGGGTGCGTCGGCGAGGTTGACGATCGTGCGTGGTCGCTCCCCTGGCGTCTCGGGCACCTCGGGCGCGCCGGCCCTGCTCTCCAGCACGAACTGGAATGGCGCCCGCTCGATCACGCCAGCCGTGCTCGGGACCGCGCGGCCGCCGAGGAGCGAGTAGTCGAGCCGGGGGAAGCGCGGCGCCTCGTCGGGGAGCCGGGGGCCGAACGCCAGCACGTCGAGCGGCTCGTGCGCGTGGAGCGTGTGAGCGCCCTTGCGCGGGAGGTAGACGATGCAGTCGTCGGGACCGATCTCCGCCGTGCGACCGTTCTGCCAGGACAGCCCTCGGCCGGCCAGGACGAAGAAGATCTCCTCCTCGCGCCCATGCTCGTGAGCCGGCGTCGACCATGAACCGGCCGGAATCTCGATCCGCCGCACGCCGATGGTCCGGCTGCCCGCCGACTCGCCGAGCAGCGTCCAGCGGCTCGTCAGGTGCCCGAGGGCGTACTCGTGGGTGCGTGCTTCGTCGAGATGGGTGATGCCCATGGCGCCTGCGAGCGTACTACCGGCGCCCCGGGCGCCCGCGTCCCCTCGGCGGCCTCAGTCCCGCGGCAACTGGGCCCGCGGATGGGCGTCGAAGTACACGTCGCGCAGCCGGCCGGCCGAGAGGTGCGTGTAGATCTGAGTCGTGGCGATGTCGGCGTGGCCGAGCATCTCCTGCAGCGAACGGAGGTCGCAGCCACCGGCGAGCAGGTGGGTGGCGAAGGTGTGGCGCAGCGTGTGCGGGCTCATCCGGTCCGCCAGGCCCGCGCTCGTGGCGTGTCGCTGGACGATCTTGTAGAGGCCCTGGCGGGAGAGCCCACCGCCGCGGAGGTTGACGAACACGTGAGGCTCCTCGCGGATGCCGACGAGACCCGGTCGCCCTCGCTCGAGGTAGTCCGTGAGGCGGGCGAGCGCGGTCCGGCCGATCGGCACGAGGCGTTCCTTCGACCCCTTCCCGCGCGCCAGCAGGACTCCCGTCTCCATCCGCAGGTCCGTCAGCCGCAGGTCCGTCGCCTCCGAGGCACGCAGGCCACAGGCGTACATCGTCTCGAGCAGGGCCCGGTCGCGCAACGCCGCGGGCGAGCCGCCCCGTGGCTGCTCGAGCAGCCGGCCGACCTCATCGCGGCTGAGCACCTTCGGCAGGCGCCCCCGGGCCCGGGGCGGCCGCAGCTCGGACGTCGGGTCGCCTGCGATGGTGCCCTCACGGCGCAGGTGGCGGTAGAACGAGCGCAGGCAGGCGACCTTGCGCCCGAGCGAGGCGGGAGCGAGCGGCCGCGGGCGGTCGCCGCCGCCGGCCAGCTCGCTCACGTATTCGCGCAGATCGCCCGGCGTCACCTGGAGCGGGTCACGCCCGCGCCGGTCCAGGAACGCCCCGAACTGCTGCAGATCGGAGCGATACGCCTCCAGGGTGTTGCGCGACAGCCGGCGCTCGAGCTCGAGGTAGCCGAGGAAGTCGAGCGTCAGCTCGGTGAGGTGCTGCGCGGGGCCCAGGCCGACGGACGTGGTCACAACGCGGGACTTCGCCCGGTCTCACCGCGCTCCTGCGCCTGGTCGCCGTCGTGCACTGGACGCGCTGGCGGGGCGCCGTGAGAAGTTGCGCATGTTTCATGAAACCTGTCATGCGGCGTCAGATTCGTGACCGGTGGTGCGTAGGAAGGGATATGGCTCCTCATCGTCGCCGCCACCCCGTCAACCGGGCGTGGCTCGTGATCCTCTGGCCGCTGTTCCGATACTCGATCACCCGGGATGCCTACGTGCTCCGGGGAGTGGGCCGTCGCAGGGGTCCGGTCCTGCAGCTGGCCACGAAATCCATGAATCGGGCCGGCGACAACATCGCCGTCTGAGCCGGACGCGCGAGCCGCCGGCCAGATTGGCCCGCGGCCGGCGGCCGGCGCGGCCGAGCTCGCCGCGACAGGGTCTCAGCGGCTGCCGCGAGCCTTGAGGTAGAGCAGCGCGATCAGCGACTTGGAGTCCTCGCACTGCGCGATCGCGTCGTCGAGCCGGGCGAGCGGCCAGCGCTCGGCACTGATCCGCTCACCCTCGTCGGGGGCCGCCCCACCGTCGATCTCGGTCAGCTCGGAGGCGAGGTAGAGCCACACCTTCTCGTCGCTGAACCCGGGGCTGGTGAGGAACACGAACAGCTCCTCCCAGTGTCCGGCGTGGACGCCGACCTCCTCGGCGAGCTCGCGTCGGGCGGTCTCGAGCGGTGGCTCTCCCTCGACGTCGAGCTTGCCGGCGGGGATCTCCAGCGAGTCCGTCAGCCCCGCGGCCTCCCGCGGCTGGCGCGTCAGCCACACGTGGTCCGCGCCCACGGCCACGATCCCGACCGCGCCCGGATGCCAGACCTGGTCGCGGGAGACCTCCTCCCCGTCGGCGTAGCGGAAGTGAGTCGTGCCGGCGGTGATGATCTTCCCCTGGAACCGCCGCTCCTCGCCGGTGAGAGAGAACTCGTTCATGGCGTCCAGCGTACGGGGAGGCCGCGACCTGGCGCCGTCCCGGCGGCTCAGGGGGCCGAGGCGACCCCGGCGTGCAGCGCGATCGCCACCTCGAGCATCCCCTCGAGCGCATCGACGCTCACGCGCTCGGTCGGCTGGTGCGCGCGTTCGGTGCCGTTGGCGAGATTGACGCAGGAGAATCCGGCCACCTCGAACGCGTTGGCATCCGAGCCCCCGCCGGTGGTGATGTGACGCGGGGTGTAGCCGCACGCGGTGAGCGCCCGCTCGGCGAGCGCGACGGGTGCGCCGCGCGTGGGGACCCGGTATCCGCGGAACATCCGCTCGACGGTGATGTCGAGGTCGCACTCCCCCCCGTCGGCGGCGTCCTGGAGCGTGTCGATCATCTCCGTCACCAGCTGCTCGGCCCGGCGCTCCTCCACGCTGCGGACCTCGGCCTCGATCCGGCAGCGCTCGGCGACGACGTTGCCGGCAGTCCCACCCGCGATCGTGCCGACGTTGGCCGTCGTCTCGGGATCGAGCCGGCCGAGCTGCATCTGGCCGATCGCCCGGGCGGCGACGGCGATCGCGCTGCGTCCGAGCTCGGGCTCGAGTCCAGCGTGCGCGGCTCGGCCGCGCACCTCGGCGAGGATGCGATGGTGGGTGGGCGACGCGGTGACGATCTCCCCGATCGGCGTGGCGTGGTCGAAGACGTAGCCGAACGGGCTCTGCAGGCGAGCGACATCGAAGACCTTGGCGCCGTGCAGGCCGGTCTCCTCCGAGACCGAGAACACGAGCTCCAGGCCGACCTCGGGGGTCCCGAGCCGCTGCAGGCGCCGAGCGACGCCCAGCATCACCGCCACGGCCGCCTTGTTGTCGGCGCCGAGGATCCCCTCGCCGAGGTTCTCCCACCCCCCGTCGACCATCACCGGCTCGAGGGGAGCGGTCGGCGGCACGGTGTCCATGTGCGCGCACAGCATCAGGCTCGATCCGCCGCGGCCCGGGATCCGTGCGAACAGGTTGCCCGCGTTGGCGCCGATCCGTGGCCCGGCGTCATCCTCCTCGCAGGTCAGGCCGATCTCGCTCAGGCGCGTGATCAGCCAGTCGGCGCACGCGCGCTCGTCCCGGGACGGGCTGGAGATGGCGCACAGGGCCGCGAAGTCGGCGTGCAGCTGCTCGCGCTCGGCCTCGCCGGCGACCCTCACCGAGCGAGGGGGCTGCCGGCCGCCGTTTCCGCGTCCCGGTGCTCGACCGGATGCGCGTGAGCGAGCGCGGCGCCGACGAACTCCCGGAACAGGGGCGCCGGGCGCTCGGGCCGGGACTTGAACTCCGGGTGGTACTGCGAGGCGACGAAGAACGGATGGACATCCGGGGAGAGCTCGATGACCTCGACGAGCCGCTCGTCCGGCGAGGTGCCCGAGCACCGCAGGCCCGCCGATTCGAGTCGGCGCCGCAGATGGTTGTTCACCTCGTAGCGATGGCGGTGGCGCTCGTAGACGACGGCTTCGCCGTACAGCTCGCGCACGCGGGTGTCGTTGTGGAGCTTGACCGGGTCGGCACCGAGGCGCATCGTCCCTCCCATGTCGGCGATCTCCTTCTGCTCGGGGAGCAGGTCGATCACCGGGAACGGTGTCTCGGGGTCCATCTCGGTGGAGTTGGCTCCCTCCATCCCCGCGACGTGGCGGGCGAACTCGCTCACCGCGACGTGCATGCCGAGGCACACCCCCAGGTAGGGGATCTGCCGCTCGCGGGCGATCTGGGCGGCCCGGATCTTGCCCTCGAAGCCACGGCCGCCGAATCCGCCGGGGATGAGGATGCCGTCACAGTGCATGAGCAGCGCCTCCACCTCGGCGTCGGACACCGACTCCGAATCGACCCACTCGAGCTCGACGCGGACGTCGTGATGCACGCCCGAGTGGCGCAGCGCCTCGACGACGGAGAGGTAGGAGTCCTCCAGCTTCACGTACTTGCCGACGAGCGCGATCTTCACCGTCCGCTCGGCCTCGGCGGCGCGGCGGGCGATCGACTCCCAGCCACTGAGGTCCGGAGGCCCGCTCTCGATCCCGAAGTGCTCCCGCAGGATGAAGTCGTCGACCCCCTCCTTGTGGAACGCGATCGGGACCTCGTAGATGTCCTTCACGTCGTAGGCGGAGACGACGGCCTCCACGGGGAGGCTGGCGAACAGCGCGATCTTCCGGCGGATATCGGTGGAGAGGACCGCTTCGGAGCGGCAGAACACCATGTCCGGGGCGATGCCGATGCGCCGCAGCTCGTTGACCGAGTGCTGCGTGGGCTTCGTCTTCAGCTCGCCGGCGTGGCTGATGTAGGGCACCAGCGTGAGGTGGATGAACATGCAGCGCCGGCGGCCCACGTCGACCGGGAACTGGCGGATCGCCTCCAGGAACGGAAGCGACTCGATGTCGCCGACGGTGCCGCCGATCTCCGTGATCACGAAGTCGACGTCGGTGGTGTCGGCCATCAGCCGGATCCGGCTCTTGATCTCGTCGGTGATGTGCGGGACGACCTGAACGGTGGCGCCGAGGTAGTCGCCGCGTCGCTCCCGCCGGATGACCGTGTTGTAGACGCCACCGGCGGTGACGTTCGAGGCGCGGCTCGTGTTCGCGTCGGTGAAGCGCTCGTAGTGCCCGAGGTCCAGGTCGGTCTCGGCGCCGTCCTCGGTGACGAACACCTCGCCGTGCTGGAACGGCGACATCGTGCCCGGATCGACGTTGATGTACGGATCGAACTTCTGCAGCTGGACGTCGAAGCCCCTCGCCACCAGCAGCCGGCCGATCGAGGCGGCCGAGATTCCCTTGCCGAGGGACGACACGACACCGCCGGTGATGAAGATGAACCTGGTGTCGGCGTGGGCCATCAGCTGTTCCTCATGCGCAGGGGGATGATCCATTCACGGTAGCGCCGAGGCCGGACGCACGGCGGGAGCGGGAGCAGGCCCGGCGGCGGGCTGCCCGCACCGAGCGGCCGAATTCCGGCGCAGCGGCGGCTCCGAGCGGCTCCGGGCCGACGCTATGCGGCCTTGAGGAGCTCACGAGCGTGTCGGCTCGCCGCGCGGTCGCCTTCCTCGGCGCCGAGCATCCGCACGAGCTCGCCGACGATCTCACTTCCCTCCAGCGCCGTCACGTCGGTCCGCGCCGGGGTCACCGAGGTGTCCTTGACGATCGCGAAGTGACGGGCTCCCAGGGCGGCGACCTGCGGCAGGTGGGTGATGAGCAGGATCTGCCGGCCCGACGCGAGCCGGCGCAGGTGCTCACCCACCGCGCGGGCGGTGTGGCCGCCGATGCCGGCGTCGATCTCGTCGAACACGAGCAGCCCGAGCTCCTCCCGCCCGGCGCGATCCGCGCCGGCGGCCTGTGCCGCGGGGGCCGCGCGCCCGTGGGTCACGCTGAGCAGGGCGAGCATGACGCGGGACAGCTCGCCGCCCGAGGCGATCTCCCGCAGCGGGCCGCCCGGGAGGCCCTGCGCCGCGGAGATCGACAGCTCGACGGCATCGGCGCCCCGCGCGCCGCAGCCGCCCTCCCGCGGTGAGAGCGACACCGAGAAGGTGGCGTCGGCCATCGCCAGCTCGGCCAGCCGCTCGTTGACGGCGGCGGCGAGCGCGGGGGCCCGCTGCGCCCGCAGCTGCGACAGGCGCGCGGCGAGGCGATCGAGCTCGGTGGCGGCATCGGCGGCCTCGCGCTCGGCTCCCTCCAGCGCGACTTCGGCGTGCTCGAGCTGCTCGCGCCGCTCCCGGCAGCGGACGGCGTGGCGGAGCACCTCCTCGATCGAGCCGCCGTGCTTGCGCTCCAGCCGCGCGAACGCGGCCAGACGCTCCTCGACCTGCTCCAGTCGCCCCGGCGAGGCTTCGATGTTCGCCCCATACGCCCGGAGCTCGGCGCCGATGTCCTCGGCCTCGTAGCGCAGCGACTGCAGGCGCTCGGCGAGCGGCGCCAGCCCCGGATCGACCGCGGCGGCGGCCTCGAGCTGCCCGGCCGCGGCGGCGAGCGCCATGGCGGCGCCGTCGCCGTCCTCCGGCGTCAGCGCCTCGGCGCCCACCAGCGCCGCCGCGCGCAGCGTCTCCTGGTGGCGCAGGCGCTCGCGCTCGAGCGTGAGCTCGTCGAGCTCCGCCCGGCTCGGATCGGCGCTCTCGATCTCGTTCAGCTCGTAGAGGACGATGTCCAGCTCGCGGTCACGCGCGCCGGCGAGCTCGCGCAGCTCCTGCTCGCGCTCGCGCAGCTCACGCAGGCGCGCGTGGGCCGTCCCCACCCGCTGGCGCAGCTCGTGTGCCTCACACCCGCAGTAGGCGTCGAGGATCTCCAGCTGCGAGGCCGACAGCATCAACCGCCGGTGCTCGTGCTGGCCGTAGAAGGAGAGTATGCGTCCGCCGAGCTCCCGCAGGTCGGCGAGCGTCGCAGCCCGCCCGCAGACGTAGGCGCGCGTACGACCGTCCGGCCAGACGCGCCGGGCCAGGACGAGCTCCTCGACGCCGTCCGGGAGCCGCTCGAGGAGCTCGGGCTCAAGTCCGGAGGGAAGCGAGAAGACGCCCTCGACGTACGCCTCGGCGGCGCCCTCGCGGACGATCCCGCTCCGCGCCCGACCTCCGAGCAGGAGATCGAGGGCGTGGGCGAGCAGCGTCTTACCCGCCCCCGTCTCCCCGGTGAGCACGTTCAGCCCGGGCCCGAGCCACAGCTCGGCCCGCTCCATCAGCAGCAGGTTCTCGACGCGGAGCTCGTGAAGCATGTGACTGGGTGGTACCACCCGCCCCCGACGGATCTCCGCGGCCGGGCGCCACCCGGGCTCAGCCGTCGGGACCGGTGGCGAGCCGGCCGAACTTGTGGCGGAGGCGTTCGTAGAACGTCGTGCCCGGGATCTGCGCCAGCGAGCCCTGCTCACCGAGAAAACGCGCCTCCAGCGTGTCACCGGGATCGAGCAGGTGCACCGGACGCCCGTCGATGGCCACCTCGACGGGCTCGTCCTGCGAGCGGTTGTGGACCGAGACTCGGTCCGTGGGCGCCACGACGAGGGCGCGGGCGGTCAGCGAGTGCGGGGCGATGAAGGACACCACGAGACCCTCCACCCCCCATGCCATCACCGGGCCCCCGTTGGCGAGGTTGTAGCCCGTCGATCCGAGCGGGGTGGCGATCACGAGACCGTCGCAGCGCACCCGTCCCACCTCGTCGGTGCCCACGGAATAGGCGAGGTCGGCGACGCGCATCCCCGGCTGGCGCTGGATCGAGACGTCGTTCATGGCGACCCACCGGCCGGGGCCGGACCGGAGCTCGATCCCGGGCAGCTGGAGCACCTCGAAGTCACCCGTCAGCGCGCGCTCTATCCCCTCCTGCGCATGCTCGCGGTCGACGGCCGCGAGAAAACCGATCTCACCGAAGTTGACCCCGAACACCGGCACCCCCGTGCCCGCGTAGCGCCGCAGGGCGGTGAGCATCGTGCCGTCCCCGCCGAGGGCGAAGCAGATCTGGACGTCGGGCCGGAACGGGGCGTCGGCGATCAGTCCGTCCCGGGCGACGAGGGCGTGCTTGCGCGTCTCCTCCTCGTCGAAGCGCAGCGCGAACCCGTCCCGCCGGGCGTGCTCGAGCAGACGACCGATCGCCGGCTTGGTCTCCAGGGGGCGGCGATGGGTGTACACAGTGGCCTCGCGGTCGCTCACGGCTCGACCTCCGCCACGGCGCCCTCGAGCTGGCTCAGCGCATCGGCGTGGGCGCCCTGCGCGAGCCACACGAACGTCTCCAGATTGCCCTTGGGGCCGGGAAGCCCCGAGCTGGCGTAGCCGAGCACGGCAGCGCCCATGCTCTGCGCCGCGCGCCCCACCTCCAGCAGGGCTCGGCGGCGGTCGGCGGCCCCGCGCACCACGCCCTGCCGGCCGACGCGCTCGCGCCCCACCTCGAACTGGGGCTTGACCATGGCCAGGCAGTCGAAGCGATCGGCGGCGCACGTGAGCACCGCCGGCAGGACCTTGGTCAGGGAGATGAAGGACACGTCGACGACGATCAGCTCGGCGGCGTACGGGAGGCGCTCCGGAGTCAGCGCCCGCGCGTTCGTGCGCTCGACGACCGTCACCCGGGGGTCGCCGCGCAGCCGCCAGTCGAGCTCGCCGTAGGCGACGTCGACGGCGACGACGTGGGCGGCACCCCGCTGCAGCAGGCAGTCGGTGAACCCGCCCGTCGAGGCGCCGACGTCCAGGCAGTGGCGTCCGGCGACGGGGACACGGGTGGCCTCGAGGGCGTTGGCGAGCTTGACGCCGCCGCGGGAGACGAACCGCGGTCCTCCGGCGACCTCGACCTCGACGTCCGCGGAGACGAGCTGCCCGGGCTTCTCAGCCCGCCGGCGCTCGGGGAGCAGCAGCACCTCGCCCGCCATCACCGAGGCGGCGGCCCGGGAGCGGGACGGGAAGATGCCGCGCTGCGAGAGCAGGCTGTCAAGCCGGACCCGCGTCATCGTCCGGAAGGTACGGCATCGCCCCACGGCCGACTCATGAAGGCCCGAGGGCCGGAGGGAGCCCGACTCGCCCCGGAGGGAGCCCGACTCGCCCCGCGAGTTTCGCGCTCTGCGCGAACACTCGCAATGTTGGCGAAGCCAACACGGTGACCAGGATCACACTTCAGAAGTGAAAGCAGTGGGACCATACGTTCGCTTGGTTTTGTATCGCCAGGCTGGCTGGGCCTCACGGTCCAGTCGATAACGCAGATACATCTCTCCTCCCTCAGTGAACGGCCCGCTTCGGCGGGTCGTTCGCTGTTCGTGGAGGCGATGGGGAGGCTCGACCGTCGGGATCGCGGCATGGCCGGGGCCGGCGCCGCGGCGTCTTCGCCTCGGCCCGGACTTCGGGAGCCCTCAGCGCTCGCCGACCGTCTCCCGCTCGCTCACGGCGAGCTCGATCCGCTCGGCGATCCGCTCGCCGGTGAACCCGACCTCCTTGTGCAGGAGCGCGGGCGCCCCGTGCGTCACGTAGGCATCGGGGAGGCCGACGCGCATGATCCGCGGTGTGATCCCCGAGTCCGAGAGCGTCTCCCACACCGCCGAGCCGAAGCCGCCGGCGAGGACCCCCTCCTCGACGGTGACGAGCAGATCGTGCTCGGCGGCCAGCTGGGCGGCCAGGCCGGCGTCGATCGGCTTGGCGAAGCGCGCGTCGGCGACGGTGACCGAGATGCCACGCTCGGCGAGGATCTCGGCCGCCTCGAGCGACTTGCCGACTCCGCTGCCGTAGCCGAGCAGCGCCACCCGGGTGGAGCCGCTCTCGCCCGCCTCCCGGAGGATCTCTCCCGTGCCGATCTCGATCTCCTTCGGCTGGCGCGGCAGCGCGACCCCCACCGCGGCACCCCGCGGATAGCGCAGCGCGACGGGCCCGTCGGCGTTCAGGGCGGTGTGGAGCATGTGCACGAGCATCGCCTCGTCACGCGGGGCCATGAGCACGATGTTCGGCAGGCAGCGCAGGTAGGCGATGTCGAAGACGCCGTGATGGGTGGGACCGTCGTCGCCGACGAGCCCGGCGCGGTCCATCGCGAATACCACGGGAAGCTTCTGGAGGCAGACGTCGTGGACGATCTGGTCGTAGGCGCGCTGCAGGAAGGTCGAGTAGATCGCGCACACGGGGCGCGCGCCCTGGATCGCCAGCCCCGCGGCGAACAGGACCGCCTGCTGCTCGGCGATGCCGACGTCGAAGTAGCGATCCGGGAGCTCGCGCTGGAGGATGTTCAGGCCCGTGCCCGAGTTCATCGCCGCCGTGATCCCGACCACCCGTGCGTCGTGCCGGCACTCGCGCAGAAGCGCGTGGCCGAACACCTCCGTGTACTGCGGCGGAGCCGGCTTTCCATTCTTCGCGGCCGCCGGCTTGACGGCGGGGACACCGCCAGCGATCGACTTCGGCTTGGCCGCGTGCCACTTCTCCATCCCCTCCAGCCCGCCCTCCTCGGCCGGCGCGAAGCCCTTGCCCTTGACCGTCGCGCAGTGCACGACCACCGGCCGCTCGGCGATCAGGGCATCCCGGAGCGCGCTGCGCAGCGCGCGGACGTCGTGACCGTCGACGACACCGATGTACGCCCAGTCGAGCTCCTCCCAGAACAGACCCGGCGCCCAGAGAGCTTTGATCGACTCCTTGAGCTGGGGCCCGAGGCGCTCGAACGCGGAGCCGATCCCGACCGGCAGCTTGGTCAGGCCGCCCTCGACCTCCTCCCGAGCGTGCCACAGCTTCGGGTTGAGACGCACGCGGTTGAGATAGCGAGACAACGCACCGACGTTCGGGGAGATCGACATCCCGTTGTCGTTGAGCACCACCACGATCGGCGTTCCCGCCCCCCCGGCCTGGTGGACGGCCTCGAAGGCGACGCCCCCCGTCATCGCGCCGTCGCCGACCACGGCGACCACCCGGCCGTCCTGGCCCTGGTGCATCCGCATCGCCTCCTTGATCCCGACCGCGTAGCCGATCGCGGTGGAGGCATGCCCGGCGCCCATGATGTCGTGCTCGGACTCGTGCATGGCACAGAACGGCGCCAGGCCCCCGTACTGGCGGATCGTCGAGAGCCGATCGCGCCGGCCGGTGAGGACCTTGTGGGGGTAGGCCTGGTGACCGACGTCCCAGAGGATCTTGTCGCGCGGCGACTCGAGCATCGAATGGAGGGCGACGGCGATCTCGCAGGTACCGAGGTTGGCGCCGAAGTGGCCGCCGATCTCACCGACGGTGTCGATGATGTGCGTGCGGACCTCCTGCGCCACCGCCTGGAGCTCGTCGTCGCTCAGCTCGTGGAGATCGGCGGGGGAGTCGATCCGGTGTAGGAAGTCGGTCATGGCGTATTCGGTCAGGGTGACTAGTAGCTGCGGTGGGCGATGAAGTCGGCGATCTGCTCGAGCTCATCGCTCGAACCCGGCGCCGCCTCGGCGAGCGCCTGTCTGGCCCGCTCGTGCGACGTGGCGGCGAGCTTCTGAGCCCCCTCGAGACCGAATTCGGTCACGTAGGTGTGCTTGCCGAGCCGCTCGTCACTCCCCTGCTGCTTGCCCAGGGCCTCCTCAGAACCGATGACATCGAGTATGTCATCGACGATCTGGAAGAGCACGCCCAGCTCGCTGGCGAAGGTGCGGAACGCCTCGATTGTGGCAGAGTCGCTCACGCCACCCAAAAGTAGGACGCACCTGATGCTCGCGGCGATCAGCTGGCCCGTCTTCAGCTCGTGCAACCGGCGCAGGCTGTCGATGCTGCCGGAGGCCGTCCCGGCGATGTCGATGTACTGGCCACCCACCATTCCGGTGAGCCCGGTGGCGGCGGCGAGCTCGGCGGCGGCGGCGAGCACCGCCGCGGGCTCGCCCTCCTGCTCGCCGAGCAGCAGACGGAACGCCTCGGCGTAGAGGCCGTCCCCGGCGAGGATCGCCACCGCCTCCCCGAACGCGCGATGACAGGTCGGCCGTCCGCGCCGGAGGTCATCGTCGTCCATGGCGGGCAGGTCGTCGTGGATCAGCGAGTACGTGTGGATGAACTCGATCGCCCCGGCGAGGGGCAGGACCCGCTCCCGCGGGAGGCCGATCGCCTGAGCCGTGGCGAGGGACAGGACCGGGCGAATGCGCTTGCCGCCACCCAGCAGCGAGTAGCGCATCGCTTCCTCCAGGCCGGCCACCGATGCCTCCGGGGAGAACCGCAGCGTCTCGAGATAGGCGTCGACCTCCGACCGAAGGTGATCCGGGAAGCGCGGAGTCTCCGCGCGAGTGGTGGCCGGGGAGTCCAGGATCTACCCCGCCGACAGCGGCAACTGCCCCGGTAGCTCTGGCAGCGGTTCTAGGGCGGCACGTACCCGTGCATCGACCTCCGCGCTGGCCTCAGTCGCCATCCTGGCGCATTCTTCGACCAACGCGAGTGCGGCGCCAGGCTGAAGCTGACCCGAGCGCAGGCGCTCTGCCGTGTCCTGCAGCCGCGAACTCAGCTCAATCAGGGCCTCCGTCACCGGCACAAGATTACCGGGCCGCGCCAGCGATCGCGAGTTTCCCTGCCCGGCGAGCCGCGCAAAACCGCCAAGTTCGTCACGCCAGGGCCCGGGTGGTGCGCCGGGTGGCCGAGCTATGGCGCGTCGAGCGCCTGGTTGACCAGCGCGTCGGCCCGGGCGTTCTGCGCCCGGGGCACGGACCGGATCTGCCAGCGCTGGAAGCCCCCCAGCGCGGCCAGCGCCTCGGCGTGCAATGGCTTCATCGCCGGATGCTTGACGCGGTAGGCGCCCGTCAGCTGCTTGGCCACGAGCTCGGAGTCGTTGACGATCTGCACCTCGGCGGCCTGCAGCGCCCGCGCCCGCTCGAGGCCGCGGAGCAGCGCGCGGTACTCGGCGACGTTGTTCGTGGCCACGCCGATCGTCTCGGCGACCTCGTCGAGCACCTCGCCGTCGGGATCCGACACGACGACGCCGATGGCGGCCGGCCCCGGGTTGCCGCGGGCGCCGCCGTCGACGTGAACGACGACGCGGCGGAGCGCATCCACGCTCAGTCGGCCTTCAGCTCGGGCAGCTCGCCCGACACCCCGCGGCGGCGCCGGTCCCGGAGCTCACGCTTGCCGCCGCCCGGGGAGCCTCGCTCGCGCCGGGAGCCCCGGCGCCGGTCGACGATGACCGTGACGTTCGCATCCTCCGCGTAATACGCGGTGAGCTTGTCGAACAGCTCCTCGGCGAGAGCCTCGGGGACGACGCAGTAGATCACGGCGGCGGATGCTAATCCACGCCGCCGACGCGCGCACGCGGCGCCCGCCGAACGGGGGCAGGATGGGCTCGCTCCCGGGGCCCGGTCAGGGAAGCGAAAGCTGACCGCGCTCGTCCGCGATCACGTTGGCCACACGTTCGCCGGGCTCGAGCTCGTCGAGCTCATAGCCCTGCCCGGACAGCCGCACCGTGGGATCGTCCTCGGAGAGGTCGACGTCGTAGCGATACCAGCAGAGCTCCCACGCGACCGTGACGTTGACCAGGCTCGGGCGCTCCGGGACGGGCGCGACGGCCACCGAGGGCTCCCCCAGCGAGCGGGCCACGCCGGAGATCGTCCGGCAGTGCTCGGAGCGGTTGAACAGCTCGACGACGGCGGCGACCTTCTGCTCGTCGCTCGAGGGAACGGCGCGCACGTGGCGAGGCTCGCGCGGGCCCGACGGCTGCGGGTCGCGCCCCAGCGAGCTCGGCCGCGGCCGCGGCCGCGAGCGGCGCGCCTCAGAGCGGCCGGGAGCCGACGTGCGCTCCGGGCCGGGGTCGGAGAGCTCGATGCCGCCGCCCGCCGTCTCCGTCCACGAGTGGCCGTCGAGTTCGTCGCCGAGGGTCACGCTGGGCGATCCCTCCGCACCGTTGTCCTCCCGGCCGCGCGCCCGGAGGCGACCGAACAGCCCCCGGCGCCGGTCGCCGCCGCCGCCCGCCCCCTCGTAGGCGGGCACGGTGCCTTCCCTGACCCAGCCCTCATGCAGGGCACGGCCCTTGCAGAGCTCGCACACGGAGCGCCGCTCGCCTCCGTTGAGATAGATGTCCGCCCGCTCGCCGCGCAGCAGCGTCCGGCCGCAGACGTCGCACACGGAGACGTCGTGGGATGTCCGAATGTCCCTGGTATTCACTCCGTCGAGCGTACAACGGGCGGATTCGCTGCGCGACCATGAGCGTGCCCTTGCGCCCGGGGGCGGTAACGAATCGCGCCCCGCGCCACAGCTCACCCCGTACGAGGCCGGGGCGCTCGTGGCCGGCGGATGCGACCCGGAGGCCGTACCCGCCGGCGCGAGTGGCGCTGCGCGGTCCGCCGGGTGATCGACGGCCCGTGCGGTTGATCAGACCCGGACCGTCTCCTGCCCGGCGCGCGCGCTCTCGACGATCTTGCTCGAAAGATGCCCCGGCACCTCCTCATAGCGGAGGAACTCCATCGTGAACTCCCCCTGCCCGCCGGTGATCGAGCGCAGGTCGGGGGCGTAGGCGAGCAGCTCGGCCATCGGCACCTCGGCCTTGACCTCGGTCATGCCCGAACCCGTGGGCTCCATGCCGAGCGGCCGTCCGCGCCGGGAGTTCAGATCGCCGATGACGTCGCCGATCGTGTCCTCGGGCGCCGAGACGGTGGTGAGCATGATCGGCTCGAGCAGCACCGGAGAGGCCTGTTCCATCGCCTGGCGCATGGCGATCGACCCGGCGATCTTGAACGCCATCTCGGATGAGTCGACGGTGTGGTAGGAGCCGTCGTAGACCCGGACCCTGACGTCCTTGACGGGATATCCCGCGACGATCCCGTGCTGCATCGCGTCCAGCACCCCCTTCTCGACCGCGGGGATGAAGCCGGAGGGAATCACGCCCCCCTTGATGGCATCGACGAACTCGAAGCCCTCTCCGGGCTCACGAGGCTCGATCTCGATGTGGCAGTCGCCGAACTGCCCGCGGCCGCCGGACTGCTTCTTGTGGCGCCCGTGCGCCTTCGCCGACTTGCGGATCGTCTCCTGGTAGGGCACGCGCGGCGGCTTGAGGCTGACCTCGACGCCGAAGCGTGACCGCATGCGCTCCACGACCACCTCGACGTGGACCTGCGAGAGCCCGGCCACGATCTCCTCGCCGGTCTGCGCGTCCCGGTGCAGATCGATGGTGGGATCCTCCTCCTGGAGGCGGCGCAGCGCGCTGAACACCTTCTCCTCGTCACCCTTCGTCTTCGGCTCGACGGCGAACGCCATCACCGGCGCGGGCAGCGTGATCGACGGCATGTCGATCGGCTCGTCACGGGCCGCCAGCCAGTCGCCGGCCTTGGTCTCCTTGAGCTTGGCCACGGCGCCGATGTCGCCGGGCCCGAACTCGGTGACGTGCCCGGTCTCCGCCCCCTCGAAGGTGATCAGCTGGCCGATCCGCTCCTTGCAGTGCCCGCGGGTGTTGAGCACGTGGGTGTCGTGGCTCATCACGCCCTGGTAGACGCGGAACAGGTTGATGCGACCGGCGAAGGGATCGGCCCGGGTCTTGAACACGTAGGCGAACAGCGGCTTGTCCTCGGCCGGCTCCAGGGTGATCTCGCCGGCCTCGAGCCCACCGTGCTTCACCGGGGAGGGCAGGTCCTCGACGATCGCGTCGAGCAGACGGTTCGTGCCCAGGTTGCGCGTGGCCACACCGCAGGTGACGGGGAAGATATGGCCGTGGTTGGTGCCGTCCTTCAAGGCGGTGACGATCTCGTCGTGGGAGATCTCGTCGCCCTCCAGGTAGCGCTCCATGAGCGCGTCGGAGTTCTCGGCCACCTCATCCATCAGCTTCTCGCGGTACTCCTCGGCCTGCGCGCGGAGCCCGTCGGGGATCGGGATCTCCTGGCAGTTCTCCCGGGAGCTGTCGTCGTAGCGGTAGGCCTTCATGTCGACGAGGTCGATCACGCCGGAGACATCGTGCTCGGCGCCGATCGGGATCTCGGTGGCCACGACGTGCGGCCCGAAGGCGAGCTTCAGCGAGTCGAGGGTGCGGAAGAAGTCGGCGCGCTCGCGATCGAGCATGTTGACGAACACGAGGCGGGCGAGATCGAGCTCGGCGGCGCGCGCCCACAGCCGCTGGGTGTGCACCTCGACGCCCATCACCGCGTTGACGACGAACACGGCCGACTCGCACACGCGCAGCGCGCCGAGCGCATCGGCGATGAAGCTCGAGTCACCTGGCGTGTCGAGCAGATTGACCTTGCGATCCTGCCAGGCGAAGCTCGACAGCGCCGCCGAGATCGACATCTGGCGGCTCTTCTCGTCGGCGTCGGCATCGGAAACCGTCGTCCCGTCGACCACCGACCCGAGCCGGTTGATCACCCCGGCCTGGAACAGCAGCGCCTCGTTGACCGAGGTTTTGCCACTGCCGCGATGGCCGACGAGCGCCACGTTGCGAATGCGATCCGCGGCCTTGTGCATGCCTGACTCCTTCCTCTGGGTGCCGGAAGGGACCACGCCCGTGGGGTGCGGTCCCACGCTTGGCGGGACCCTACTCCTTCGTTCCGGCTCCGTCGCTGGGAGCGATCAGTCCAGCTCGTGAGTCAGCTTGGAGCGCAGCCGCAGCACCGCCTTGGTGTGCAGCTGCGAGACGCGCGACTCGGTCACGCCGAGGACCTCGCCGATCTCCCGAAGTGTCAGGTTCTCGTAGTAGTACAGGGCGATGACGAGCTTCTCACGCTCCGGGAGCGCCCCGATCGCGTCGGCGATCCGGTCGCGCAGCTCCGACTGGTCGACGACCGCCTGCGGGTCGGGAGTGTTCCGATCGGGGATCGTGTCGAGCAGCGACACCGAATCGCCGCTCGAGTCCGACACGCTCCACAGCTCGTCGAGCGCGACGATCGTCGAGTTGGAGATCTGCAGCAGCGAGTCCTGGAACTCCTCCAGGGTCATCTCCATCTCCTGGGACATCTCCTCGTCGGTCGGCGCGCGCTGCAGTCTCGCCTCGAGCTTCATGTTCGTCCGTTCGATCTCCCTCGCCCGGGCCCGCACCGAGCGCGGCACCCAGTCGAGCGAACGCAGCTCGTCGATGATCGAGCCACGGATGCGCGTGATGGCGTAGGTCTCGAACTTGATCTCCCGGCTCAGGTCGAAGCGCTCGATCGCCGAGATCAGACCGCCGAGTCCGTAGGAGATGAGGTCGGCCTCCTCCACGTGGGCGGGAAGGCCCGAGCCCATCCGGCCGGCCACGTACTTCACCAGCGGGGAGTAGGCGACAACGAGCCGTTCGCGAGCGCGCTCATCGCCTGAGGACTTGTACCGCTTCCACAGGTCCTTGAGCTCGATCGCTTTGACGTTCGTCTCCATGTGTCTTCCCCGTCACTCAAGCCCGCGGGTGGGCCTTGGCGTAGGCCGAACGGAGGCGCGCCGACTCTACCCGAGTGTAGACCTGGGTGGTTCCGATTGTTGCGTGGCCAAGCAACTCCTGGATCGCCCGCAGATCCGCTCCCCCCTCCAGGAGGTGGGTGGCGAACGAGTGACGGAGGGCGTGGGGATGCGCCGCGGCCAGCGCGGGGGCCCGGCCGGCGGCGAGATGCACCCAGGTGCGCAGCCGCCGCCGGACGTCCGACGTGCTCAGGCGGCGGCCCGACTTGGAGAGGAACAGGGCGCCTTCGGCGCTTAAGAGAATTCGCTGGGGCGAATTCTCCTGGGGCCCGTCGGCACGGGCGGGTGTGGCGAACGGAGGGGCCTCGAGGGCGAGCGCCGGGCGGGCGCCGGCGAGGTAGCGCTCGATGGCCCGCAGGGCGTGCTCGCCGACGGGCACGATCCGGGTCTTGTCGCCCTTGCCCTCGACGCGCACCGTCTCGCTGTCGAAGTCGATCGCCGATACGTCGAGCGACACGAGCTCCTCCGCGCGCAGGCCGGAGCCGTAGGCGAGCTCGAACAGGGCGCGGTCGCGCAGCTCGAGCGGCGTGGTGGCCGGGATGCGGTCGAGCAGCGCGGCGATCTCGGACGGCGCGAGCACCGTGGGGAGGGTCCGCGGGCGCTTCGGCGAGCTGAGCAGCTCGGCCGGGTTGTCCTCCCGCCGGCCGATCGTCACCTGCACCCTCATCAGGGCCCGCAGCGCGGCGAGCTTGCGGGCGATCGTGGCCGGCGCCGATCCGCGCTCGGACAGCGAGGCGACGAACCGACGCATCAGCCGCACGTCCACCGACACCGGCGGGCGCGCCTGCGCGTCGCAGTAGCGTGCGAACTCGCGGGCGTCGATCGCGTACGCACGCCGGGTCCGCTCGGCGACCGCGCGGCGGCGAAGCTCCTCGTCGAGCTCGTGCAGAGCGTGCCGCCACGCGGGGGCGAGCTCGGAGGTGAGAAGGGCCGGATGATCAGCCATGCGACAGCCTGACTATTCGGCGCCCCGCCACGACGATCCTGCCTGGACCGGGGCCTTCGGCTCGGCGCCGGCGATCAGGTGACGTCGACGAGGGTGCCGATCGGCGTGTACGGATACACCGACGCCGCCTCGGCCTCGGGCATCTCGACGCACCCGTCGCTCTGCGGGAATCCGTAGGAGCCGCGAGGGAACTCGTGAAGGGCGTCGCCGCCGTTGAAGTAGCTCACCCACTTGATCCCGGGATCGTCGTAGTGGCTGCCGTCGGGGTTGGTCCCGCTCATCGTGGTCACCGGCAGATGCTCGAAGACGGGGTAGACGCCGGTGGCCGTCGGGGTCGAGGCCACGCCGGTGTTGACCGGCCCGCTCGCCACCGTCTTCCCGTTGTGCCACGTCGTCTCGCTCTCCGGGCTCCCCTCGCTCACCGTCACGAACGTGTAGCCGAACGTGGAGCGCTTGTTCGCGTCGATCGCGGTGATCAGCGCCTTCCAGATCTGCGCCTGGGAGGGATAGGTGCCGTACATGTCGTGATCGTTCTCGAACGCCATCAGCGCGCCCTCGGTCATCGTGCCGGACGCGCCGGGGGACCACATGTTGTGCAGCGCGCCAGGGATGTTCGGATAGGCCCACGTGAAGCGTCCGGCGGGAGCGGTGATCGCCGCCGCCTCCTGCGCCTGCGGCGTGTCGGCCACGCCCTTGCCGTTGGCGTAGCTGAAGTGGAACGGCAGGTAGCCGAGCATCGCCAGCAGCTGCTGCTCGCGCAGCGTGGAGCCGCCCGGCACCGACCACGTGCCGACCGTCTGGCCCGAGCCCGCGGTGGCGCCGACGAGGTGCACGCCGCTCGGCAGCGGGATCGTCACGTTCGCGCCGAGCCCATAGCCGTAGCCCGATGGGACGAAGCGGATCGCGTGGCTGTTCAGCCGGTGCCACGTGCCGGCGCCGACTGGGCTCACCGACGGGAGGTTCGCGCCGAGGGCCTTGCTCACGGGCTTGTTGAAGGTGAGCGTGATCGTGGTGTGCGGTGTGAGGCGCGTGCCGGGGCTCGGGACCGCCACGGCGGTCGCGCCGCTGCCGGCGGGGAAGAAGCTCACGTCGGTGTCCTTCGCGCTCTCCCATGTCCGCAGCTTGGCGTTCACCGTGACGGTGCCCGCCGTACCCGTGTGCGGCACCGTGACGCGAGTCACGGGCGTGGCGAAGGTGCGGCGGGTCATGTGCCCGGCGGTGCCGTAGGCGATCGCGCGAATGCCCTGCTTGAAGTGCAGGACGAGCGGCTCGGTGCGGCCTAAGGTGACGTAGTGGTTACGGAGCGTCGCGCTCGGCGCGCGGAGCGTGAGCTGCAGGCGCTCGGTCTTGCCCGTGAGCCAGCTGATCCATCCCGGACGGCGCACCGTCACATACACGTGGACGATCGAGTGGGCGGGGATTGCGCGGTTCGGCCAGATCGTCGGGTCGCCCTTGACCGTCGCCGGAACCGGCGTGCCCTGCGGCCCCACGTCGACGCTCACGCTCTGGATCGTCCCCCCGCCGAGCGGCAGCCCGATCCGGGCCAGCGCGCTCCCGTCGGAGCTCAGCGACGCCTTCGAGGTGGCGAACAGGACGGCGAGCACCGCGAGGACGGCGACGATCACGACCACGCCGAGGGCCACGAGACGGCCGGGGCCCAAGCGGCGACGCGGCGGGGTGGTCAGCCGGCGGTGCGCCCGCTGGGCGTCGTCCGGGCGGAGGAAAGAGGTCGCCACTATGTCATATGGTACCCCGCGGTCGGGTCGCGACCGCCCGATTCGCTAAGGCTCGATTAATCTGCAATACGGCTGTCATCCGACGCCGGTGAGCCGGTGCCCGCCCGGGCGGAGCTCCGCCGGCGGCGGCCAAGCTGCCGGTCGAGCGCCTCGAGCACGCGGGCGCGCGCCCGATGCGCCGCCTCGTGACCGCGCAGCTGGCGCAGCGCCTCAACCTCGAGCGACGGGATCAGGTCGAGCAGATCGCTCTCGCCGAGCGCGTCGTAGGTGACCGGGCCGCTCCCCCCGTCGCCGTCGCGCTCACGGCCGTCGCCGGCGTGCACGCTGGGGCTCCAGCGCAGGAACTCCTCCACCTCACGCTCGTAGCGGTAGGACTCGCCGCCGCCGCGCAGCAGCGGCCGCAGCCGCTGATGGGCATGGAGCTTCTGCACCGCCTCGCGGCTCGTGTACCGAAACACGTAGCCGCTGGCCTTCAGGCGACGATTGTCGAGCCCTCGGCCGAAGCGCAGCTCACGCAGCGTCTCCACCGGCACGCGCAGTCCGAGCCGACGGAGGCCGATCGCCGTGAACACCGTTCCCCACGGCGGAAGCACGGGCAGCAGGGGCTTGCCGAGCAGTGTGGCCACCTCCGAGAGGACCAGCACGCCGTCGGCGGCCACGTTGTAGATCCCCGGCAGCTCATGGGCGACGGCATGGGCGAACACGCCGACGACGTCATCCTCGTGGACGAACTGCCAGCGTGGATCGAACCCGAGGATCGCCGGGACGACCGGAAGCCCGAGCAGCCCGAGGTGGGAGGCCCGGAGCTCGCCGCCGATCGCCGGCGCGAAGCGCAGCACGGTGACGACGGCGCCGGGCTGGGCGCGCCCGAAGTCCGCCACCAGGCCCTCGGCCGCGAGCACATCACGCTCGATCGCCGTCTGTGCCGGGCGCCGGAGCGCCATCTCCTCGGTGAAGAACGCGGGGTCGTCGTGATCGGAGCCGTAGGCGTGCGCGGAGGACTTGAACACCAGCTTGCGGACCGGGCTCCGGCTTCCCGCACAGGCGGCGAGCAGCCGCCGCGTCCCCGCGACGTTGACCTCATGCGCCCGCCCGAGCGGAGCGACGATCGCGTCGGAGATCAGCCGCGTGTCGAGGACCGTGTCGATGTCGGCGGCCCGGATGATCCGCCGCAGCACCGCCTCGTCGAGATCGACGCGGACGAACTCGGTGCGATGGAGCTCGTGCCGGGGGTCTGAGGTGTCGATCCCGACGATCGTCTCGAGCTCGGGATCGGCCTCCAGCATCTGGGCGAGGCGGCCTCCCCAGTGCGACGAGAGATTCGTGATCAGGACCCGGCGCGAGCGCATCGTCAGTCCGTACTACCCAAGCCACACGCTGCGCCGTCGCGCGACGAGCTCGAGCAGGTTCTCCTGGATCAGCGCCTGGATGTCGCGCGACAGATCTTCGACGAAGGCGGAATCTCCGGTGAGGCCGGGATCGAGCTCCTCGGTCTCCACCGGCTCCAGGAAGCGGATGTGGAACTTGGCCGGCAGCGGCAGCGCCGGGGCGAGCGGCACGCGGACGAGGCGCCGGAGCAGTCGTGGCGCGCCGAGACGCGGCAGCGCCTCCTCGGCACCGACGACGGCCACCGGCACGATCGGCACGCGGGCGCGGATCGCGGTGGGCACGAAGCCCGCGTGGTCGAAGGGCCGAAGGCGGTAGCGCTGGGAGATCGGCTTCGCGGTCCCGCGCCGGCCCTCGGGGAACACCAGCACGAGCTGGCGCTCGTCGAACAGGAGCCGGTGGAGGTTGGCGGGATGGGCGCCCACCGCGCCGAGCTTCGTGGCGAGCATCCCGACGCCGGGCACCCCGGCGAGCGGCGATTCGGTGGCGAGGTGCAGGGTGCGCCGGCGGGCATGCTCCTCCCGGATCGCCTTGGCGATCATCGCGCCGTCCGACGGCAGGACCCCGGAGTGGTTGGCGACGAGCATCGCCCCTCCCGTCTCGGGGATGTTCTCCACGCCGTCGACCTCGACCCGGAACCAGAACCGGTAGAGGAAGTCGTAGAGCGTGCGGTCGACGAGCGCCTCGACGCGCTCCGAGCGGCCCCAGTCGGTGATCTGGCGGTCGGGCTCGAGTCCGGGCAGCTGGTCGCGCAGCCGGGCGGGGTCCTCGGGCAGCAGCCGGCGCACGTCCTTCAGCGCCAGCTCGACGGTCTCGCCGGCGTCGGGCGCGCTGTCGCCGGCGTCGGGCACGCTGTCGCCGGCGTCGGGCACGGTGTCGCCGGCCTTCGGCGCAGTCTCGTCGGCCGCGCGCTGCGTGTCGCCGTGCTCGGCCATCCGTCGATTCTCGCAGGGGCCCCGAGCCGCGCCCTCAGCGCGTGATCGCGCCGGTTGACGCGCTCGAGACGAGCTTCGCGTACTTCGCGAGCACGACGCCGGGATGGGGACGCGCCGGCGGGCGGTACTCGGCGACCCGCCGGGCGATCTCCTCGTCATCGAGAGCGAGATCGAGCCGCTTGGCGGCGACGTCGATCGTGATCTCATCGCCGTCGCGCACGGCCGCGATCGGGCCGCCGCGCGCCGCCTCGGGCGCGACGTGGCCGGCCATGAAGCCGTGGGTGGCGCCGGAGAAGCGTCCATCGGTGAGGAGCGCCACCTCCTCACCGAGTCCCTGACCGACGAGCGCCGCGGTGACGGCGAGCATCTCCCGCATGCCGGGCCCGCCCGCCGGCCCCTCGTTGCGGATGACGACCACGTCGCCGGGGCGGATCGCGTTGCGGGTCACCGCGGCCATCGCGTCCTCCTCGCCCTCGAACACGCGAGCCGGGCCGGTGTGGAGGCGGCGCTCGTGGCCGGCGAGCTTCACGACGCACCCCTCCGGGGCGAGGTTCCCGCGCAGGATCGCCAGGCCACCGGTCGGGGCGAGCGGGTCCGTGAGCTCGCGCACGACCTTCTGTCCCGGCTTCTCATCGGCCTTCTCGGCGATCTCGCCGATCGTCTCCCCCGTGACCGTGATCGCGTCCTCGTGCAGGAGACCGGCCTGGCTGAGGCGTCGCATGAACAGCGGCACGCCGCCGGCGTCGAACAGGTCGGGCGCGACGTACGCGCCGCCGGGTCGCAGGTCGCAGAGCAGCGGCGTCCGATCGCTGATCCGGTCGAAGTCGTCGATCGAGAGCTCGATGCCCATCTCCGCCGCAATCGCGAGCAGGTGCAGGACGCCGTTGGTGGAGCCGCCCGATCCGGCCACGGCGGCGATCGCGTTCTCCAGCGAGTCATGGGTGATGATGTCGCTGGGCCGCAGGTTGCGCCGGAGCACGTCCATGACGAGCTGTCCGGCGTACTCGGCCACCGTCTCCTTGCGCGGGTGGGTGGCGGGGACCATCGAGAACCCGGCCGGGGAGATCCCCAGCACCTCGAACGCCATCGCCATCGTGTTGGCCGTGAACTGCCCGCCGCAGGCGCCGGCGCCCGGCGAGGCCGCGTGCTCGACCTCGGACAGCTCCTCGGCGGTGATCCGTCCTGCCGCCTTCGCACCGACCGCCTCGAAGACCTCCTGGATCGTCACTCGCTGGCCGTGGAGGTGCCCGGGCATGATCGAGCCGCCGTAGAGCATCAGGCTCGGGATGTTCAGCCGGCACAGCGCCATCACCGTGGCGGGGATCGTCTTGTCGCAGCCGGAAAGGGCGATCACGGCGTCGAAGGCGTGCGCGTCGACGACGAGCTCGATCGAGTCCGCGATCAGCTCCCGGGAGACGAGCGATGCCCGCATGCCCTGGGTGCCCATCGTGATCCCGTCGGAGATGGCGATCGTGTTGAGCTCCATCGGGGTCCCGCCCGCGGCGCGGATCCCCTCCTTCACCTTGGCGGCGAGCGCGCGCAGGTGGAAGTTGCACGGCATCGTCTCGATCCAGGTGTTGGCCACGGCGACGAGCGGCCGGGACAGCGCCTCCTCGTCGAGCCCGATCCCGTACAGGTAGGAGCGGGCAGCGGCGCGGCCGTCCCCTTCGGTGAGGGCGCGGCTGCGGTGCTTGAGGTCGAAGTGTCCGTTCGTGCCGGCGGGGCTCATGGGCGGCCGACTGTATCGCCGCGACCGTCAGCCCGGCGCCGACGGCCGCGCCGGCCCGCGGTCGGCGGGAGGCGGCGGGGCAGCGTCAGCCCGCGGCCGGCCGGGCCGCCCCAGCCCGCGGTCGGCGCGGGCGGGTCACGCCCGCGTCAGCCCGCGGCCGGCGGGGCCGCGTCGGCCCGGGGCGCGGGGGGCGGGCCGGTGAGCCGGCTCTCCTGCCCGCGAATCCGCGCCCGCTCCCACCGCGAGAGCCGCCACAGGTCACGTCCCACGGCGACCGGGTCGAGCGCCCTCCCCGGCAGGTGCATGTTGGCGGTCTCGATCAGGCGCCGCTCATCGCCCGTGAGCGCCATCCACTTCGCCAGCACGTCGTCGGAGTCGGGCAGGCGGCTGCTGCCGTAGGGGCGCGTCACGTCGGGGAACTCGACGCAGTACTCGTTGAGCAGGCGGTGGGTCTGGGTGAGGTAGGCGACGATCGGGCGGTGCGGATAGATGAGATAGGCGTAGTCGGCGCCGCGGCGCTCGCCGCGGTCGTTCATCGTCCCCCACACGCGGATGAAGCCGAGGTCGCGATACATGTCCCACTCCTCCTCCCCCACGCAGGAGTGCAGCAGCTCACGCGCGCGCTGTTCGGCGCGCCGCTCGCGCCCGGGGTCGAACATCACGTCCGGCGCACGGCCGCGGTGCGAGCGCAGCCGCTTCCACGTCTCCTCGAGCCGCGGCACGACGAGGTCCGAGAGCAGGGCGAGTGCGACGAGTGCGGTGGCGGAGAGAGCGAGGACCACGTTGCGCTCGGGCGCTAGCTTCCGCCCGCCGCGCGCGGGAAGAAGATCACGCGCTCTGAATCCCTGGGGACTTCGCCGAATGAGTGGACCATGCGCGCCTCGCGGCGGCCCTGTTCGTCCGACATCGGCACGGCCGCCCACTGACCCGAGTCCAGCTGTCGGCGGAACTCCTCGATCAGCATCTGCTCCTCGTCCGCGCGCGCCACGTCACCCTCGGCGATCAGCACCTCTCCGTGGCCCGGCTTCATCCTGAGGAACCGCACCTGGGAGATTATGTCAAAGGCGGGGCAGCCGGCGTGCTGCTTTTCAACCCGGTCCTCCCCGCGATCCCCAGCACGTCGACCGGACCGGCCCCGGCGCCGATCGAGGTGAGGCCCTCGGCCACCGCGCTGGCGGCCATCGCCTTGGCGATCCGCGCCGCCGCGAGCGGTGGCTCGCCGCGAGCGAGCTGAGCGGCGAGGACGGAGGAATGGGTGCAGCCGGACCCGTGTGCCGCGCCCGAGGGATGGCGCTCACCGGGGATCTCGACGAGCTGGTGACCGTCGAAGAACACGTCGGTGGCCTGCTCGCGGTGGCCGCCGGTGACGATCACCGCCGTGGGTCCGAGCGCGTGGAGGGACCGGGTGAGGGCGTCGGCCTGGGCCGGCGCGGCGATCCCCGCGGCGGCGAGCAGCGCGCCCGCCTCGGGGAGGTTCGGCGTGATCACCGCGGCGCGCGGCAGCAGCCGCTCGACGAGGGCGGCACGCGCCTCAGGCTCCAGGAGCTCGGCTCCCGACTCCGAGATCATCACCGGATCGATGACGACCGGCACCGGCTCCGGCAGCTCGTCGAGGGCTCCGAGCACCGCGTCGATCGTCGCGACGGTCCCGAGCATCCCGATCTTGATCGCGTCGAGGCCGATGTCCTCGGCGACGGCGCGGACCTGCGCGCGGATCATCGCCGGCGGGATGTGATGGATGCCGATCACCCCAACCGTGTTCTGGGCGGTGATCGCCGTGATCGCGGTCATGCCGTGCACGCCGCAGGCCGCGAACGCCTTGAGGTCGGCCTGGATACCCGCCCCACCGCCGGAATCCGACCCGGCGATCGAGAGCACGCGGGGGATCGGGCGGTCCTGCACCATCGTCGCAAGGCTAGTGGCCTCTCAGCTACACCCCCGTCGAGGCACGCCAAACCGGCCGCGGGGATCCTCACGGAACGACCGAGAAGCGCCCTCCCGGCTCGCGGCGGATGTGGCCGCCGAGCTCGAGCTCGGCGAGGGCGGCCAGGCTCCCGGCGGCGGAGAACCCGGCCCCGACGAGGGACCCGGGGGTGTCGTGGCCCTCGGCGATCGCCCGGCGGAGGCGCTCGAGCTCGGGACCGAGCGCCGCGCGCGCACGCGGGGCGGCCGCGCGGCGGCCCACGCCGTAGAGGAGATCGAGCACGTCCTGGGGCCCGCGCACGGCGGCGGCGCCGTCGACGAGGAGCGCATTCGGCCCCTCCGCCTGGGCGGTGCCCACGCGTCCGGGCACGGCGGCGACGGGGCGCCCGAGCTCCCGGGCCAACCGTGCGGTGATCAGCGCGCCGGAGCCCCGCCCCGCCTCGACCACGATCGTGAGCGCGGCGAGACCGGCGATCAGGCGATTGCGCGCCGGATAGCACCAGCGCCATGGCGCCGTGCCCGGTGGCAGCTCCGAGACCGCGAGGCCGGCGGCGAGGATCCGCCGGTACAGCGCGGCCTGACCCGCGGGGTGCGGTCGCTCCGCGCCCCCGGGCAGCACCGCCACGGTCGGCCCCCCGGCCTCGACGGCCCCGGCGTGGGCCGCCCCGTCGATCCCGAGCGCCATCCCGCTGATGACGGCGATCCCGGACGCGGCCACGCCCGCGCCGAGCTCGCGCGCGATGCCGCGGCCATAGGCACTCGCCCGCCGGGCGCCGACGATCGCCACCGCCTCCGCGCCGGCGAGTTCCGCGCGCTCCCGGCGCGGCCCGGCCACGTGGAGCACGGCCGGGGGTGCCTCCAGCGCGCGCAGCGCGACGGGGTAGTCGGTCTGGCAGCGGCACACCAGCTCCAGTCCGGCGGCCTGCGCCGCCCGGCGGGCGGGGGCCGGATCGAACGCCAGGAGCTCGTCGGTGACCGCCCCCGCCCGGCTCCCGCCGACGGCGGCGATCAGCTCGTCATCGGCCAGTGCCATGACCGCGCCGAGGTGGCTCCGCGCCACATCGAGATGCCCGGCGAGCCGCGCGAGCAGCCAGCTGCGCGCCAGGCACGACGCGCACGCGCCGCTCATGCCGCGAACTCCAGCTCCCCACCCCCGCGCTGACGCAGCGCGAGCGCGAGCAGCACGTCCGCCTCCCCCACCTTCTCATGCCCTTCGAGGTCGGCGATCGTGCGGGCGACGCGGAGCACGCGCTGCCGACCGCGGGCGCTCAGCGCGCCGCTCGCGTACGCGCGCCCGAGCGCTCGCTCGGCCGCCGACTCCAGCCGGACGAGGCGGGTGACGAGCGGGCCGTCGAGCTCCCCGTTGCTGCGCGCCGCCGACCCGCGCAGGCGGACGCGCTGGCGCTCGCGCGCCCCGGCGACGAGCGCGGCGGCGTGCGCCGAGTCGATCACCGGCGCTGCGCGCAGCTCCGGCTCGGACGGCCGCTCGACCGTGACCAGCAGGTCCATGCGGTCGAGCAACGGGCCGCTCAGGCGCCGCCGATGGCGCCGGAGCTCGGCCTCGCCGCAGGTGCAGCGGTCGCCCACCCCCGCGAACCCGCAGGGACACGGATTCGTGGCCGCGACGAGCATCATCCGCGTCGGGTACACGAGCGCTCGCTGGCCGCGGACGATCGTCACGTGACCGTCCTCGAGCGGCTGGCGCAGCGCCTCCAGCGCGGTGCGCTGGAACTCGGAGAGCTCGTCGAGGAACAGGACGCCGTGGTGAGCGAGTGACGCCTCCCCGGGCCGCGGGGGGGAACCCCCGCCGACGAGGCCGGCCGGCGAGATCGTGTGGTGGGGCGCGCGGAACGGGCGCGCCGTGACGAGCCCCTCCGCGCGCAGGCCGGCGACGCTGTGGATGCGGGTGACCTCGATCGCCTCGCCGCGGCTCAGCGGCGGCAGGATCGACGGCAGCCGTCGAGCGAGCATCGTCTTCCCCGTCCCCGGCGGTCCCTCGAACATCAGGTTGTGAGCGCCGGCCGCGGCGATCTGAAGCGCGAGCACCGCCGGAGCGTGCCCGCGGACGTCGGCGAGATCCGGCTCCACGCCGCCGTGCGGGCGGAGCTCCGGAGGCCGGGCGGGCAGCGGCGGCAGCCGGCCGCTGCGCAGCGCCTCGGCGGCCTCCCGCAGGTCGGCCGCCGCCACCACCTCGATGCCGTCGACGATGCACGCCTCCCGGGCACGCTCGACGGGCACGATCAGCCGGCGCAACCCGGCGTGGCGCGCCCCTTCGGCTACCACCAGCGTCCCCGGCGAGTCGCGCAGCTCGCCGCCGAGCGACAGCTCGCCGAACACGGCGTAGCCCTCGAGGGCATGAGCCGGCAACTGGTCGGAGGCCGCGAGGATGGCCAGGGCGAGCGCGGCGTCGAAACCGGGGCCGGCCTTGCGCAGGAACGCCGGCGCCAGGTTGGCCGTGATGCGTGACTGCGGGAAGCTGAACGCGCTGTTCTGGACCGCCGCCCGGATCCGCTCGCGCGATTCGCGCACCGCGGCGTCCCCCAGCCCGACGATCGTGAACGCGGGCAGACCGGGGCGGATGTCCACCTCCACGGCGACGGGGCGCGGGTCGACGCCGTCGACCGCGAACGTGGCCACCCGGGCGAGCATGCCCGTGACGTTACGCCGGATCGCGTAACGGGTGGGTGACGGCGTGTGCCGATTCAGCGCAGGCGAAGTCCCTGCACCTGCGAGAAGAAGTCACACCGCGACACGCACGTGTCACAGCTTTCGCCGTAGCGTCCCTGCCCATGGGAGTGGACCCTCGGCGCGGCGTCGGAGTGACCGGTGAGGCGCTCGCCTCCGAGCATCTGGAGCGCCGCGGCTTCCGGATCCTGGAGCGCAACTTCCGCACCCGGTGGGGCGAGCTGGACATCGTCGCCTACGACGGTCGCACGCTCGTGTTCTGCGAGGTCAAGGCTCGCCGGAACCGGCCCGGCGGGGTGAGCCCGCTCGAGTCGGTGCATCCGCGCAAGCGCTCGCAGGTGCGGCGCATGGCCGCGCGGTGGCTGAGCGAGCGCCCCTCCCGCCCGCGCGCGGCGTCGCTGCGCTTCGACGTGATCGGGGTCACCCTCGACGGCGCGGGCCGGCTGCTCGAGCTCACGCACCTGGAGGGGGCGTTCTAGAGACGCGCACCCAAGGAGGCGAGCCGAGCGCCGGGCCGCCGTCGTCTCGCCGACAGCGGCGCGGGTCAGCCGAGCGCGAGCTGCTGGTAGGCGGCCGACTGGAACGAGAGCCGGTGCAGCGGTGAGACCCCGAGGCGCTGGATCGCCTGCCGGTGCTCCGGGGTGGCATAGCCCACGTGCTGGGCGAACTCCCACCCCGGGTGCCAGCGGTCGGCCCGGCGCATGTAGCGGTCGCGGGTCTCCTTGGCGAGCACCGAGGCGGCGGCGATCGCCGCGCTCTTGGCGTCTCCGCCGATCACGGCACGCTGCTCGAAGCCGAGCGCACCGACCGGAAAGCCGTCGCTCAGGCAGATGCAGCCCTCACACGCCACCCGCGCCAGCGCATCGCGCAGCGCGGCGAGATTCGTGCGATGCAGGCCCCGGGCGTCGATCCCCGGGGCGCAGCGCGAGACGATCGCCACCTGATCGGCCATCCGGAGGATCAGCGGGAACAGCTCCGCGCGTGAGGCGGCGGTCTGCTGCTTGGAATCGTTCAGCGCGCCGAGCGCGCGAACGTCGGAGGGCCTCAGCCGCTCGAGGTCGAACCGGACCGCCGCGGCGACGAGCGGACCGGCCAGGCACCCTCGGCCGGCCTCGTCGGCACCGGCCACGAACCGCACCCCGAGGCCGCGGTCGAAGGCGAACAGCTTGCGTGCCGGGCGGCCCGGGCGACGCCGCGGGCGCGCCGGGCGCTCAGAGGGTGCCGATGCGGTCGGGTGGCCAGTAGGTGAAGATCGCCTGTCCGATGATCCAGCTGGCGGGGACGGGGCCCCAGAAACGGCTGTCGTCGGAGATGCCACGGTTGTCGCCCATCATGAAGTAGTCACCGGGCGGAACGACGATCGTTGTCGGGAAATTGCAGAAAGAAGGATCGGTGCAGGGCTGCGCGTAGGGCGCCTTCTCGCGCGAGCCGTTGCGATACACATGCCCGTTCTCGATCGTCAGGTGGTCGCCCGGCAGCCCGACGACGCGCTTGACGTACGTCGCCGAGGACTTCTGTGGCGTCGGCGTGTCACACGCCTGGGAATGGCTCTCGCCCTGGTCGGCGCTTCCGCACTGCCCCTGGATGTCCTCGTTGTCCGCGCCGGCCGGGGGATGGAAGACGACGATGTCGCCGAGCCCGGGGTTGCCGCTGAGGCGGAAGGCGAGGATGCGCTGCTTGACCGCCAGGGTCGGCACCATCGACGCGCTCGGGATCCGGTAGGGCTTGATCACGAAGGCCTGGATGAGCAGGGCCAGGACGACGGCGACCGCGATCGTGGCCACGAGCTCGAGGGCCGACTTGAGGCCGGACTTCTGACGGCGCGACTTCCCTGCGGGGCGGGACGAGGGCATCGGCCGGCTCATGATGCCGGGAACGGTCCGGTCGCGCGCCGGCCCCGGTTCACAGCGAGCCGAGCCGATCGGGCGGCCAGTAGGTGAAGAACGCCTCGCCGATCAGCCAGGCCCGCGGCACCGGGCCCCAGAACCGGCTGTCCTCCGAGTTGGGCCGGTTGTCGCCCATCATGTAGTAGTCGCCCTTCGGCACCACGATCGTCCCGGGGAACTCGCAGGTCGGATCGCCGTTGCACGGAATGATGTAGCCGTCCTTCTCCTTGCCCCCGTTCCGGTACACGTGACCGTTGCGGATCTGCAGGTGGTCTCCGGGGAGGCCGACGACCCGCTTGACGAACGTCTGCGCCGACTCATGCTTCTGCTGGACGTCGCACGCCCGGCCGGTGCGGCTGCCGGCCACGCTCTCGCCCTCGTTCGGATCCTGGCAGCTGGTGTAGTCGGCCGGCGGATGGAAGACCATGATGTCGCCGATCTGCGGCGAGCTGAAGTGCATGCCGATGCGGTCGACGAGGATCCGCTGGTTGACGTGCAGCGTCGGCTCCATCGAGCCGCTGGGGATCCGGTAGGGCTTGACGAGGAAGGCCTGGATCCCCAGCGCCAGCCCGATCGCCACGACGATGATGAGCACGAGCTCGATCGCCGAGCTCGCGAGCGACTTCCGGGCCTGAGCCACCCTACTCGTCGGCCGCGGGGGCCTCGCCCGCCGCGGGCGCCTCGGCCGCCGGGGTCTCGGCGGTCGCCGGCACGGCCTCCTCGGCCGCTTCGCCGGGGGCCTGAGCAGCGGCATCCTCGGCGGGTTCCGGCTCGGGCGGGTGGAGGAGCTCACGCACGATGACCTCCTCCGGACCGGTGTTCCGCCGCTCGCGCACCCGGGCGCGCTTGCCGACGCGGTCGCGCAGGTAGTACAGCTTCGCCCGCCGGACGTCGCCCCGGGACGCCACTTCGATCCGCTCGATCTTGGGCGAGTGCAGCGGGAACGTCCGCTCGACGCCGACGCCGAAGGACTGCTTGCGAACGGTGAAGGTCTCTCGGGCGCCGTGGCCCTGGCGCTTGATCACCACACCCTCGAAGACCTGGACGCGACGGCGCGTGCCCTCGATCACCTGGAAATGGACACGCAGGCGGTCGCCGGCGTCGAACTTCGGCACGCGGCGCAGCTGGGCGCGCTCGAGGGTGTCGATCACTGTGCTCATGAAAGGGGGCCGATCGGTCGGCGGAACAAGACGGGGGCGCCCGCACACGGCGGTCGCGCGAGCGGCCTATGGTAGCGGACCGTCGCCGCGCGTCCGGCTCTGCTCGCGACGCCACTCGCGGATCCGGTCGTGGTGGCCGGAGAGCAGCACCTCGGGAACCCGCCAGCCGCGGTATTCGGCGGGGCGGGTGTAATGCGGATACTCCGGGGCCCCCTCGAGCGCGGCGCTGAACGACTCCTCCCAGGCCGAATCCGCGTGGCCGAGGGAGCCGGGAAGCTTGCGGAGCACCGCGTCGCAGAGAACCATCGCGGCCAGCTCGCCGCCGGCCAGCACGTAGCGGCCGATCGAGATCGTGTCGGTGGCGAAGTGCTCGATGATCCGCTCGTCGAATCCCTCGTAGCGCCCGCACAGCAGCGTCAGCGCCGGCTCGGCGGACAGCTCGTCGACGAGGCGATCGTCGAGCAGGCGGCCGCCCGGGGTGAGCGCGATCACCCGCCGCTGCTCGCGCAGCTCCACGGGATCGATTCCGTAGCGGGCGCGCAGGGCGATGTCGAGCACGTCGACGCGCAGCACCATCCCGGCGCCGCCGCCGAACGGGGTGTCGTCGACCACGCGACCGCTCAGCGGCGTCGTCTCCCGCGGGTTGACGTAGGCCAGGCGGTGACCGGCGGCGAGTGCGTTACGCACGTGGCGCTGGTCCCCGAACCATGCGAAGGCCTCGGGGAACAGCGTGACGACGTCGATCTCCATCAGTGCCTCTCGCCGAGGAAAGCCAGGTCGACGTCGATCCGGGCGGCGGCGACGTCCACGCCGCGCACCGCGTCGGCGATCAGGGGCACGAGCAGATCGCCGCCGGCGCCCGGGCGCTCCACCTCCAGCACCTCGCAGGAGGGCAGCGCAAGCAGGCGCCGGACCCTCCCCACGTCCACCTCGCCATCGTGGACGGTGCATCCGACGAGCTCCTCGGCCCACCACTCCTCCGCCTCCAGCGGGGGCGCCTGGGCGCGCGAGACGAGCAGCTCACATCCGCCCAGGGCCGCGGCCGAGGCGCGGTCGGCGCATCCGTCCAGGCGCACGATGAGCCGTCGATCGTGGCCGGCCACGCGCACGAGCCGGCGCGCCTCGCCCGCCACCACCACCGCCGCGCCCGGCTTCAGCAGCCGCGGGACCGCATCGTTGACATGCACGCTGCCGTCGAGCCCGTGCGGAGCGCCGACGCGACCGGCCCGCAGGAACTCCGGTTCCACGGCAGCTCAGCCGTCGACGATGTCCACGAAGACCCGCCGGCTATGACGCGCCGCGGCGCCCTTGACGACGTGGCGCAGGGCGGACGCGGTCCGCCCACCCCGGCCGATGACGCTGCCGTAGTCGTCGGCGGCGACCGACAGCTCGAGCACGGTGGTGCCCCCGTCCTCGGTGACCTCGTTGATCACGACCGCGTCGGGCTCGTCCACGAGCCCCTTCACGAGATATTCGAGCAGCTCCTTCACGAGCCCGGACCCGCCGGCTAGTGAATGCCCTGCGTGCGCAGCAGCTTGCGCACGGTGTCGCTCGGCTGGGCCCCCCGAGCGAGCCAATCCCTGACGCGCTCCTCGTTGAGCACGATCGTCGACGGGTCGGTCTGCGCGTTGTAGTGGCCGACGGTCTCGATCACGCGGCCGTCCCGCTTGGAACGACCATCGGCGGCGACGACCCGCCACACCGGGTTCTTGCGCCCGCCGATCCGCGTGAGTCTGAGTTTGACCGCCATGGGACCGAGGTTAGCGAGCCTGTCGCATCAGCGCGCCCAGGTCCGGCATGCGCCCCTGGCTGACCTGGCGCATGACCTTGCGCATCTGCTCGAACTGCTTGATGAGCTGCTTGACCGCCTGGACGTTGGTGCCGGAGCCCTGGGCGATCCGCAACCGGCGCGAGCCCTTGATGAGCTCGGGATGCCGGCGCTCCTGGGGCGTCATCGAGAGGATGATCGCCTGGAGGCGGTCGAACTCGCGCTCGTCGACCTTCACGCCACGCAGCTCCTTGCCCACCCCCGGGATCATCCCGAGCAGGTTCTGCAGCGGCCCGAGGCGACGGATCTGGCGCATCTGGTCGAGGAAGTCGTCGAGGCCGAACTCGGAGCGGCGCAGCTTGCGCTCGAGCTCCGCGGCCTGCTCGGCGTCGTAGGAGGACTCGGCCTTCTCGATCAGGCTCAGGACATCGCCCATGCCGAGGATCCGCTGGGCCATGCGATCGGGGTGGAAGCGCTCGAAGGCATCGAGCTTCTCGCCCGTGGAGGCGAACATCACCGGCTTGCCCGTCACGGCGCGGACGGACAGCGCGGCGCCGCCGCGGGCGTCGCCGTCGAGCTTGGTCATGATCACGCCGTCGAAGTCGACGACCGCCCCGAACTCCTCGGCGACGCTGACGGCGTCCTGGCCGGTCATCGCATCGACGACGAGCAGCACGTCCTGGGGCTGGGTCGCCGTCTTGATGTCGGCGAGCTCCTTCATCAGCTCGGCGTCGACGTGGAGGCGCCCGCTCGTGTCGATGATGAGCACGTCCTTGCCCTCCGAGATGGCACGGTCGCGCGCCCAGGCGGCGATCTTCACGGGATCCCGGTCGGTGCCCTGCTCGTAGACGTCGGCGCCGGCCTGCGCGCCCACCTTGATCAGCTGCTCGACGGCGGCGGGACGGTAGACGTCGCAGGCGGCCACGGCGACGGAGGAGCCGTGCTGCTCGCGCAGCCACCGCGCGAGCTTGCCGGTGGCCGTGGTCTTGCCGGAGCCCTGCAGGCCGGCCATCAGGATCACTGTCGGCGGCCGCGGCGAGAAGGTCAGATCCTGCGCCTCACCGCCCATCAGCGCGGTGAGCTCGTCGGCGACGATCTTCACGACCTGCTGGCCCGGGTTGAGCTTGCCGACCACGTCGGCGCCGAGCGCCCGCTCCTTGACCGCGTTGGTGAAGCTCTTGACGACCTTGAAGTTGACGTCGGCCTCGAGCAGCGAGAGCCGGATCTCCCGCATCGCCGCGGAGACGTCCGCCTCGGTCAGCGTCCCGCGGCCGCGAACGTCGTCGAGGGTGGCCTGGAGCTTGTCGGCGAGCGAGTCGAACATCAGCTGCGAGCTTAGTTCATCGCCTGCGACCCACCGGTAGGCTGAGCGACGTGTTCGCGTCCCGCCGGACCGTGCGATGCGCGCTCGCCGCGCTCCTCGGAGCGGCGGCGCTCGGCGCCGGGCTCGTCGGTCCCGCCGCAGGCCGGATCCGGCCCGCCCCAGGCGCGGTGCGGCTGCGGCTCGGGCCCCACACGCTGCCGAGCTCGGTGCGCGTGGGACAGGTCGTGGTGATGACCGGGCACGTGCGTTCGGCGGCGCGCAGCGAGGTCACGATCGAGCGCCGGGGGCTCGGCCCGCACCCGGGACGGTGGCGGACCGTCGCCACGGTCCGGCTGCCGGCGGGTGGCGGCCGGTTCCGAATCCGCTGGAGGGTTCCGCGCAGCCTGTCGTTTCACCCGCTCGCGCTCCGGCTCGCCGTGCTCGCGGGCGGGCGCGCCGAGGCGGCGACGACCCCCGTCTCGACGATCGTCGGGCCTGCCGTCGTCCACTGCGCAGCGGCCGTGCCGCCGGCGGTCGCGATCCCGCCGGGCGACGGCTGGATCGAGGGAGGGACCTACATCGAGGGCGGCCCGGCGCCGGGCATCGACTCGTGCGCGAGCGAGGCCTACACGGTGACGGCGACGAACGCGGGGACCGGAGCGGCGGTGAGCCAGCCCGTCGCCGGAGGCCACAGCTACACGATCGTCGTGCCCGCCGGGACCTACACGCTGACCAGCGGCAGCTGCTCGTCGTCCCCGGTGACCGTGACCGCCGGCCGCGAGGTGTCGGCCGACGTCTTCTGCGACTACCCCTGACCCTCAGCTCACCAGCGCACGGGCGAACTCCGCCGCGTCGAACGGGCGGAGGTCCTCCAGCTTCTCGCCGGTGCCGATGAGCTTGACCGGGATCCCGAGCTCCCCCGCGATGGCGAGCGCGATGCCGCCCTTGGCGGTGCCGTCGAGCTTGGTGAGCACGAGCCCCGACACGTCGATGGCCTGGGAGAACAGTTGCGCCTGGCGCAGCCCGTTCTGGCCGGTGGTGGCGTCGACGGTGAGCAGGGTCTCGTGGGGGGCTCCCGGGCTCTGCTTGGCGATCACGCGGCGGATCTTCGCCAGCTCACCCATCAGATCGTCCTGCGTGTGGAGCCGCCCGGCGGTGTCGACGATCACCACGTCGGCGCCGTCTCGGGTGGCGGCGAGCATCGCGTCGTAGGCGACGGCCCCGGGATCGGCCCCGTCCGGCCCCCGCACGAAGGCGGCGCCGGCGCGCTCCGCCCACTGCTCGAGCTGCTCCACGGCGGCGGCGCGAAAGGTGTCCGCCGCCGCCAGGACGACCGTCTGGCCGAGCTCGCGGCTGAGATGCCAGGCGAGCTTGCCCGAGGTCGTCGTCTTGCCCGTGCCATTGACGCCGGCCATCAGGATCACGCTCGGCTTGGCGGTGAGATCGATCCGATCCTCGCCCGTCCGCGCGATCTCGGCCAGCAGCTGGGTGAGCCGCTCGGTGAGCGCCTCGCCTCCGGTGATCTCGCCGCTGGTGGCCGCCTCCTCCAGCTGCCCGACCACCCGCGCGGTCGTGCGCGCTCCCACGTCGGCGTAGATCAGCGCCTCCTCGAGCCGCTCCCAGGTCTCGTCGGAGAGATCCTCGAACAGCGTGGCCTGAATCTCCGACCGCAGCGCCTGGCGGGTCTTGCGCAGGTTCTCACGCAGCCGGCGGAACCGTCCGATGCGCCGCTCCTCGGCGGGCTCGGCATCCTCGGGCGAGGACGGGTCACCGTCGACGATGAAGAGGTCTCGCCACTCGCGCGCCACTCGCGGCGACGATAGCGGCCGCCCTCGTGGCGTGATCGACGGCCCGGACACGAGCATCCGCGCCGTTGCCTGAGCCGGCCCCGCGGACCGCTGCTACGCCGCGGCCTGACGCGGCTCGGGCGCGCTCTCGCGTGGCGGCATCCGCTGCGAGATGACCTTGGAGACGCCGTCGCCGCTCATCGAGACGCCGTAGAGCGAGTCGGCCGCCTCCATCGTGCGCTTCTGATGGGTGACGACGATGAACTGGGCTCGTTCGGCGTAGGCGTCGAGCAGATCGAGGAAGCGGGAGATGTTGAGGTCGTCGAGCGCCGCCTCGACCTCGTCGAGGATGTAGAACGGGCACGGCTTGGCGAGGAAGACCGAGAACAGGAACGCGAGCGCGGTCATCGACTTCTCGCCGCCGGAGAGCAGCGACAGGCGCTTCATCGCCTTGCCGCCCGGGGTGATCTCGATCTCCACCCCGAGGAGGTCCTCGTCGGAGGCTTCCTCCTCATTGGCCTCCGGCTCGGCGCCGTCCGCCGTCGCGGGATCGGCGGCGTCGGGGTCGCCGTGGCCCGCCACGCCTCCGCCGAGGACCCGGGCCGGAGCCTCGCGCTCGGTGACGAGCCGCAGCCGGCCGTGGCCTCCCGGGAACAGGCGCTGTGCCAGCTCCTCGAAGTTCGCCGCCGCGGCGGTGAAGGTCCGCTCGAAGGTCTCCCGAATCTCGCGGTCGGTGTCGCGAATCAGCTGCTCGAGCTCGCGCAGCGCCGTTTCCAGGTCCGCGCGCTGGCGCTCCAGCTCCTCGACGTGGGCGAGCGCCTCGGCGTACTCGTCCTGCGCGAGGGGGTTGACCGGACCGAGCTGCTCGCGGCGCCGGGCCAGCCGTTCGAGCCGCGTGCGCAGCGTCTCGCGCTCCTCGTCGGGGAGCGGGTCGGTGGCGGGCACGGCCTCGAGCTCGAGGCGCGCGGCGAGCTCGGTCAGCTCCCGCTCGGCCTCCGCCGCCTGATCGGCGCTCCGGCTCGCGCTCACCTCCACCTGTGTGAGCCGCTCGCTCTCGGCGTGGAGGCGACCGTGGAGGGCCGCCTCCTCCTGGGCGCAGCGGCGCAGCTCGGCCGCGACGTGCTCACCGGCCTGGCGATCGGCGGCGAGCGCCGCCTCGAAGCGCTGACGCTGCTCGGACACGGCGGCGCCGGCGGCGTCGATCGCCGCGGCGACCTCGAGGCAGCGGGGCACCAGGCCGCCGTCGCGCTCCAGCCGGCCCGTGAGCTGGGCGATCGTCGCCTCGCGCTCGGTGTGCTCGCGCTCGGATCGCGCGAGCGTCGCCGTCTCGGCGGCGATCTCCGCACGCAGCTGGGCTCGGCGCTCCGCTCCCGGCAGCCCCTCGTCGGGGCCGCGGCGCCGGCGCTCGATGCTCGCGGCCGTCCGCCGTTCCTCCTCGGCCGCCTCGTCGCGTTCCCGCACCGCCGCGCGATGGGCGCCGATCATCGACTCCCGCTCGGCGTCGAGCCGGCCCACCTCGCCCTGGGCGCGCTCCAGGGCCGCGCGCGCGTCCACCTCGGCCTGCGCGGCGCGCTCGCTCTCGCGCAGCAGCCCCTCGCGCCGGTTGCGCTCCGCGAGCACCCGCTCCTCCCCCACCGCCGGCGCCTGGCGCAGCTCGTGGGTGGTGGCGGACCAGACCCGGCCCGAGCGGGTCACCGCGACCCCGGCGAATCCCGCCGGAAGGTCGTCGAGCGTCGCGACGACCCAGGTGTCGCCGAGCAGCCGCCGCGCGAGCGCGAGCGCGGCGCCCTCGCCGCGGATGTGCTCGGTGAGCGGCTCGGCGTCCGGGGCGGGCGGGGGCGCCTCAGAGCCCGCCGCGTCACCGTCGCCGTGGCCGTCGGGGCCGGACCCGAACACGAGCGCGCGCCCGCCCTCCGCTCCGGCGCGGTCGAGCAGTGCGGCCGCGGTGCCGTGCGCGCTCACCAGGGCCGCGCCGAGCCGTCCGTCGAGCGCCGCCGCGAGCGCCAGCTCGTAGCCCGGGTCGACCGCGAGCTCATCGGCCAGTGAGGTGGCGCCGTCCGGGGCGGATGGCTGGCTGCGCAGGAACTGGTTGACGGCGGCGAGCTCACCGCCGATCCGGGCCGCCTCACGGCGTGCCACCTCCACCCCGCGCTCGGCGTCGCGGACCGCCTGGCGGGCGCCGTCGAGCACCGCGTCGCCCCGAGCCCGCACCGAATGGGCTGCGTCGGCGACGCCGGACAGGCGGGCGACCTCGGCCGCCTGCTCGGCGCGGCGGCGCTCGAGCTCGGCCAGCTGGCGCGCGAGCTCCGCGTCTCGATCGCGCTCGAGCGCGTCGAGCTCCGACTGCCGGGCGGTGATCCGCTCTCGCGCGGCGGGGTCGGGCGGTTGGGCGTCATGAGCCCGGCGCAGCTGCGTGAGGCGCTCGCCGGTCCGCTCGATCCGGGTCTCCAGGTTGCGTGCCGCGGCGCGGACGGCGTCGGCGCGGTAGCCGATCCGCTCGCCGGCGGACTGGGCGACGAAGCTCCGGCGCGAGAGCTCCTCACGCTGGGCGCTGCGCGCCTGGAGAGCCTCCTCGGCGGCCTCGCGGCGGGTCCCCACGGCGGCGAGCTCCGCCTCGACGGCGGCGCGGGCCTGCCGCGCGGCGGCGGCTTGCTCCCGGACCGCGGCGAGCTCCGCCCGGCGCGCCCGCAGCGCGTCACGGGCGAGCTCCCAGCGGATCTCCAGGCTCTGGCGCTCGAGCCGGGCGTGCAGCTCGGCCGCCTCGGCCTGACGCTTGAGCGGGCGCAGCCGAAGCCGGGCCTCACGCTCGACGTCGAGCGCGCGGTCGAGGTTGTCCTGGGTGCGCTCGAGCTTCAGCTGAGCGCGCCGGCGCCGCTTGCGGTGCTTGCCGAGCCCCGCCGCCTCCTCGATCAGCAGGCGCCGGTCGCGTGGCCGGGAGGTGACGATCGCCTCGACGCGGCCCTGGGAGATCACCGAGTGCATCTCCTTGCCGAGGCCGGTGTCCGAGAGCAGCTCGATCACGTCGACGAGCCGGCAGCGGGCTCCGGCGAGGCGGTATTCGCCCTCGCCGTTCCGATCGAAGCGGCGAACGATCGAGATCTCGGGCGAGCCGAGCCCGAGCATTCCCTCGCTGTCGTCGAGCACGAGCTCGACCTCCGCCGCACGCGCCGCCTGCCGACCGGGGGCGCCCCCGAAGATCACGTCCTGCATCGAGTGCCCGCGCACGGCGACCGGGGACTGCTCGCCGAGCGCCCACAGCACGGCGTCGGTGATGTTCGACTTGCCCGAGCCGTTCGGGCCGACGACGACGCTGACCCCGGGGCCGAACTCGAGCCGCGTGCGGTCGGGGAACGACTTGAACCCCTTGAGGGTGACCGACTTCAGATACATGTCAGCTCATCGTCTCCAGCGCCGCCTCGGCCGCCTGCTGCTCGGCGTCCTTCTTGGAGCGGCCGCTGCCGCGCCCGAGCTCCACGCCGTCGATCGTCGCGACGATCGAGAAGGTCCGGTCGTGCGGCGGCCCGGATTCGTTGACCACCTCGTAGGAGACGAGCGACCCCCGGCGGGCGAGCCGTTCCTGGAGCGCGGACTTGAAGTCGACCGAATGCTCGAGCGCACCCTCGATCTCCGGCGTGAACGCCTCCACCACCGCCGCCGCGACGGGCTCGTAGCCGAACTCCAGGTAGCACGCGCCGATCACCGCCTCGATCACCGAGGCGAGCACGCGCTCGGTGGTGACGAGGGTTGACGCGGCGGAGGAGAAGCCCTGCGGCGCCGAGGCGATCAGTCGCTCGGGAACGCCGAGACGGATCGCCACCGCGCGACACGAGCGGCCGGATACCGCCTGCGCCCGGATCTTGGTGAGCCGGCCGGCCCCGAAGCGGTCGGCCTCCAGCCGGGGGAAGAGGTGCGTCGTGACGGCCAGCGACAGCACGCTGTCGCCGAGAAAGGCGAGACGCTCGTAGGAGTCCGATCGCCGCGTCGTCCACGAGGAATGGGTGAATACGGGCGCCAGCTTCTCGGACGGCAGCCGTTCGAGCAGCTCGCCCAGCTTCGCGGCCGTCGGCGTGCCCGGCGGCTCCCTGGCTTCGGTCACTCAGGGTCGGGACCTTGGGCGACGGCAGTGGCACCGCCATGCGCGAGCACGAAATCGACCGCCTGGCCGACGGTGAGGATCTTCGCCGCCTGCTCGTCGGACATCCGCACCCCGTAACTGTCCTCCAGCTCCTGGACGAGGGTGTAGAGATCCAGCGAATCCGCCTCGAGATCCTCCCGGAACCGGGTGGACTCGTTGATCGCCTCGGGCTGCACCTCCAGCTCGTCGGCGAGATGGTCGCGGATCAGGGCGACGACCTGCTCGCGTGTCATGACCGGGACACCGTATCCGCCGCCGCGGACGCTCCCGCGGGGGCGACCCTCAGCGCGCCGGCCTGCTCGAGCGCCGCGTGCGTACGTCCGACGACGTCCTCCTCCACCCCCCGCGCCGCGACCTCGATCGCCCGCGCGAAGCCGCGGCGCGTGAAGCGGCCGTGGGCGACGACGCCGAGCTGGCGCAGGCCGAGCATGTACGCCCCGCCCGGCCCCTCGGGGTCGATCTCGTCGCGCAGCGCCCGAACGGCGGGCTGGAGCATCCAACCACCGAGCTTGGCGCGCCACGAGCTCATGGCCACGTCGCGAATCGCCCGCAGGGTCCGACTCGAGACGCCTTCGATGAGCTTCAGCGTGACGTTTCCGACGAAGCCGTCCATCACGACCACGTCGGCGACGCTCTCCATCACCTGGGTCCCTTCGATGTTGCCGATGAAGTTCAGGCCGGTGCCCCCGGCGCCGGAGAGCTCCTCGTGGACCTCGACGATCTCCGGGGTGCCCTTGATCGCCTCGGTTCCGTTCGAGAGCAGCGCCACCCGGGGCGCGGCGACCCCGAGCACGGCCTGGCTGAAGGCGGATCCCATGTGAGCGAACTGGACGATGTGCTCAGGGCGGCAGGTGGCGTTGAAGCCGACGTCGAGCAGCAGCACGGGCGGATGGCCGGGAACCGGCATCGGGAGCGCGAGCGCGGGCCGGTGGATGCCGCGGCTGCGCTTGATGAACGAGAAGCCGGCGATCAGCGCCGAGCCGGTCGAGCCGCCCGACACCAGCGCATCGGCCCGGCCCTCGGCGACGGCCCTGGCGGCGAGCACGATCGATGCGTCGGGGTTCTGCCGCACCGCGACGGCGGGGTCCGCCGCCTTGGCGATCGACAGCGGGGCATCGACCACCTCGACGCCGTCGGGGGTGGTTCCGATCTCGGCGGCCGGTCCGAACAGGATCACGCCGATCCCGTGCGCGGCGGCCTGCTCGGCGCCGGCGGCGACCTCACGCGGTCCGAGGTCTGCCCCGTTCGCGTCGACGGCGACGGTGACCATCCGGCCGGGGTCAGTGCTCGTGGTCGCGGGGGTCAGCCGCGAGTACCTCTTGGCCCTTGTAGCTCCCGCACGTCGGGCAGACGCGATGGGGAAGCCGAGGGCTGTGGCACTGCGGGCACGCGTTGTACCCGGCCGCCTTCACCTTGTGGGTGGCGCGGCGCTTCGCGGTGCGGGCGTGCGACTGCTTCTGCTTGGGGACGGCCATGAGAGACGAAGAATCTAGCAGGGCGTCACTCGGGCCCGAAGCGAAGCTCTGAGAGCTTCGCCCACCGGGGGTCCGGGCCCTGCTCGTGGTGGTGATCCGGGCCGGCGGCATTGAGGTCCACTCCGCACTCCGGGCACAGGCCCGCGCAGTCCGGGCGACACAACAGCGCCGGAGGCAGCACGAGCGCCAGCGCGTCGCGGGCCCAGGCGCCGAGGTCGAGCACGCTGTCGGTCACGTAGGGGGACTCGAGCTCCTCGCCCTCCCCGGGCTGGGAGACCTCCCGCGCGTCGACCGTGAAGGCGGGGGCGGCGGGCTCCAGGCAGCGCATGCAGGGTCCCTCCAGCGTTGTCGTGAAGCGCAACCGCAGGGAGTACCCGTTCCCGGCGATGCGCGAGACGTCGAGCCGGGCGTCGACCTCCGGCGGGCTGGCCGGATAACGCTCGCCGCCGAGGACGAAGTCCTCCAGCGGGACGACGAGGTCGAGCCGGCGGCCCTCGCCGCTCGTGAGGTGCAGGCTGGCGAGGTCGAACGAGTCGATGCGCGGTGCCATTAAGCGCAGCTTAGTCACGCCGTGGCGGGGGGCATCGCGGGCCGATCCAGAGGATCATTGTCCGAGTGTCCGTGTGGTTTCACACCTATGGCTTCGGCGAGATCCTGGAGGGATTCATGATCGGCGCCTTCCCCATCGACGCCAGCGATGTGGCGATGCTGCAGATGATGGGGGTGACCCGGATCGTCAACCTCGTCGAGGACGGGGAGTACGAACCCGGCGCGCGAGAGGCGGTCGTGGAGGCGCTGCGTGAGGCGGGCATCGAGGAGCAACGAATCAGCCTCGTCGACTTCGGGGGCCTTCCGCGGGAGCAGCTCCAGGAGGCCGTCGACGCCGTGCGGGACTCGCTCGGGCGAGGCGAGGTCGTCTACGCCCACTGCCGCGCGGGCTGGCAGCGGTCGGCCGCGCTCGCGGCCGGGGTGGTCGCGCTGGAGCGGGGGCTGGAGATCGAGGATGCCCTCCAGTGGGTCAGGCAGGCCAAGCCCTCGGCGGAGCCCCTGGAGCACCAGCGTGAGGATCTGTTCGCGTGGTGGGCGGGCCGCTCCGGTGAGGACGCGGGCCGGTCCGGAGAAGACGCGCCCGTCTCTGAACCGCCGCGGCCGGACCGGCCTTAGCGAGAATCACCGGCGGGCGTCCACGCCCCGATGAGCGGCGCGGGGTGATGCTCGCGGTGTGGTCCCCGGTCGTCGGAGGAACGATGTCCCGTTAGGTCTCCATGGAGACCTAACGGGACAAAGAAGGTCCCGGGCTCGAAGGCGCGCGCGGCCCGGCTACTCGGCGGCGCGGAGGCGCAGCGCTCGGACTTCCTCGACGGGCTCGTCATCCTCGACGTCGAGCGCGGTGGCGACCGTGCGGGCGCTCAGCGACACCTGACTGAGGGCCGGGAGCTCCCGTCCCTCGGCGACCGCGCCGTGCTCGGCGAAGCGGCGGGCGCCGGGAAGCACGCGGGCCTCGTAGGAGCCGACGGCCTCGTTGTAGGCCTGGACCGCGCCGTTGAGCTTGGTGCCCAGCTTGGCCAGCAGCGTCGAGAGCTTCACCAGGCGCCCGTGCAGCTCGCGCCCGAGCTCGGCCACGGCCTGGGCGGACTCGGCCACGCGCTCCTGCTGCCAGCCGTAGGCGACCGCCTGCATCATCGCCATCAGGGTCGTCGGGGTGGCGATCAGCACCCGGCGGGCCATGGCGTCCTCGATCAGGCCGGGATCGACCTCCAGCGCGGCGCTGAGCAGATGCTCGCCGGGGAGGAACATGACGACGAAGTCCGGCGTCGAGCTGAGCCCGGTCCAGTACGCCTTCTCGGCCAGCGACTTGACGTGTCGGCGCAGGAGCCGCCCGTGGTCACGGAGATGGGCCTCTCGCTCCGCCTCGTCGCGCGCCTCGTGGGCGTCGAGGACCCCCTGCAGCGGCGCCTTGGCGTCGATCACGACGTGCTTGCCCCCGGGCAGATTGACGATCACATCGGGGCGCAGCGCGCTCTCGTCACCGGGGACTGACGCCTGCTCGTCGAAGTCGCAGTGGCGGACCATCCCGGCGAGCTCCATCACCTTGCGCAGCTGCATCTGGCCCCACTGGCCGCGCGCGTTCGGCCGGCGCAGCGCGGTGACGAGCGCGCCCGTCTCCGTGCGCAGCCGCTCGTTCGTCTCGCTGAGGGTTCGGAGCTGCTGGTCAAGCCGGCCGCGTGACTCGCGACGCTCGCGATCGAGCGACTGCAGCTGGACGTCGACGCGGCCGAGCTGCTCCTTGAGCGGCGCGACCAGTTGCTCGACGGCACGCTGGCGCTGATCGAGGTCGCTCCGCGCCTGGACCTGCGTGGTCTGCAGCTGGGCCCTGGCGAGCTCGGTGAGCCGGTTCATGCTCGCCTGCAGGGCGTCGGCGCTGAGCGCCTTGAACGTCGCCGACAGCCGCTCCTGGGCATCGCCGAGGGTGGCGAGCCGCTCCTCGCCCCGGGCGCGCTCGTGCTCCAGATCGGCGCGGGCGCGCACGAGCTCACGCTCCAGCTCGCCGGCGCGGCAGGCGTCTGCCGAAAGGCTCTTCAGCCGTCCCCGCAGCGCCAGCACGGCGAGGGTGCCACCGAGCAGGAGTCCGGCGAGTAACCAGATCGCATCCATGTGGCGACGATGGCGCGGCCGTCGGACGGAAAACCGCGCAGATTGCGAACATGAGGTCGTGTCCGTCCCCTCGATCCGTCGCCGCGTCGTCGTCCGCGGCGAGGTCCAGGGCGTGTTCTTCAGGGATTCGTGCCAGACCGAGGCGGATCGCCGCGGCGTCGCGGGCTGGGTGAGAAATTGCAGCGACGGGACGGTCGAGGCCGTGTTCGAGGGGTCTCACGAGGCCGTCGAGGAGCTGATCGCCTGGTGTCGACGAGGCTCATCGCGAGCGGCCGTCGAGCGCGTCGACGTGATCGAGGAACCGGTCGAGGAGCTCACCGGCTTCGACGTCCGCTGAGGCGAACGATGGGCGACGTAGTTCGAGATATCGAACGACAGGCGCAGAGAACGACGGGTCAGCCGACTTCGGCGGGCTCGTCCTTGCCCGCCAGGCGATCGCGGCCACGCTGCACGGCGGCGATGAACTTGCTCAGGTTGACCTCGAGCGTGTTGAGGATCTCGTCGGCGTAGTCCTCGGCGCCGAGCCGGATCTCCCGCTCACGGCCGCGGGCGTCCTCGATGATGTCCTCGGCGGCGCGCTCGGCCTGCTTGGTGATCTCCTCCTCGGAGATCAGGCGCTCCTGGCGGTCGCGCGCCTCCTTGACGATCCGCTCGGCCTCGCGCTTGGCCTCGGCGAGCATCTCCTGACGCTCCTTGACGATCCAGCGCGCCTGCTTGATCTCCTCGGGGATCGTGGCGCGCATCTGATCGAGGATGTCGTAGATCTCCTCCTTGTCGACCCGAACCTGGTCGGTCAGGGGGACGGGCTTGGCGTTGTGCACCAAGTCGTCGAGCTTGTCGATCAACACCAATACGTCCATCAGCGAACCCTTGTTTCGTCAGCGGCCGAGCCGTTCCTTCAAAGCGGCGGCGACCTCACCCGGCACCAGGTCGTCGATCGCACCGCCGAACGTCGCCAGCTCTTTCACGCCGCTCGATGAGATGAAACTGTACTCGGGCGACGCCATCAGGTAAACGGATTCCACGTCCGGAGCCTGGCGCCGGTTGAGCTGGTTCATCTCCAGTTCGTACTCGAAGTCGGAGATCGCACGCAGCCCCTTGACGATCGCCTTGGCTCCCCGCTGACGGGCGAACTCGACGACGAGGATGCTGAACGGCTCGACGACGACGTTGCCGAGCGAGCTCGTGGCATTGGCGATGAAGCTCGCCCGCTCCTCGACCGTGAACAGCGTCCCGCCCTTGCGGAACGGGGTGTTGGCGATCGCCACGATCACCTCGTCGAACATCGCCGAGGCACGGGAGATCACGTCGAGGTGCCCGAGGGTGATCGGGTCGTAGGTCCCGGGGCAGATCGCGGTGCGGTTGTCAGGGTTGGCCATGAATGGAGATCAGGGTGTCGCCGTAGCGCCGGGCGGTGATCAGCGGGAGGTCGAGCTCCAGCGGGGCACGATGGTCGCTCTCGGCGACGACCCGGCCCGCGGGCGCGAGCACCGGCGGAAGCGCCTGGGAGAGCATGTCGGCTAACGCGCTCGCCCGGCGATATGGGGGATCGAGGAACACCAGATCGTATTGACGCGCGTCCGCGCGTGCGCGCTCGAGGAATGCGGTGGCGGAGATCTTGCGGACCTCGGCGCGCACCTGGAGCGTCCGGAGGTTGTGCCGGATCGCGGCCAGCGCGGCGTCGGAGACCTCGATCAGGGTGGCCTCGGCGGCGCCGCGGGAGAGCGCCTCCAGGGCGAGCGCGCCGGAGCCGGCGAACAGGTCGAGGACCCGATCCCCCTCGACCGAGGCGAGGATCGAGAACAGGGCCTCGCGGATCCGGTCGGAGGTCGGCCGGGTCGCCCGCCCGGGCGGCGCGCGCAGCGGCCGGCCCCGGAGCTCGCCGGCGATCACCCTCATCGGCTCATTCCGCCGCCGCCGCGAGTTCGCCCAGTGGGCGAACTCGCAATGTCGGCGCAGCCGACACCCTCACGCGCGGATCGGCGCCGCCGCCTCGGAGCCGTAGACCCGCTCCAGCGCCCACCCCAGCAGGGCGTCCTCGGGTGAGGACAGCGACGGGTCGCCGTCGAGCAGGGTCTCGGCCGTCCAGCGAGCGCGCTCCTGCAGCTCGGCGTCGCGCGGGAGCTCGGCGACCCGGAACTGGGCGAGCCCCGACTGGCGGGTACCGACGAGCTCGCCCTCGCCCCGCAGCCGGAGATCGACCTCGGCCAGGGCGAAGCCATCGGTTTCCCGCGCGAGCGCCTGCAGCCGGGCGGAGCCCTTGATCCCGAACAGCAGGCACAGCGACGCGTGGGCGCCCCGGCCGATCCGCCCGCGCAGCTGATGGAGCTGGGAGATGCCGTAGCGGTCGGCGTCCTCCACGAGCATCACTGTCGCGTTCGGAACGTCGATCCCGACCTCGATCACCGTGGTGGCGACGAGGACGTCGGCGTCGCCGGCGGCGAACGCGGCCATCGCCGCCGCCTTGGCCGCGGGGCGCATCTGCCCGTGCATTAACACGACGCGGAAGTCGCGCAGCTCCCCGGTGCGCAGTCGCTCGTACTCCGCGGTGGCGGCCCGCGCCTCCAGCACCTCGGACTCCTCCACGAGCGGGCAGACGACGAACGCCTGCCGGCCCGCCCGCAGCTCCTCCCTCAGCCGCTCGTAGGCCCGGGTGCGCTCCCGCTCGGAGGAGCAGACGAACGTCTCGATCGGCTGCCGCCCCCGGGGCAGCTCGCGCAGGACGGTGAAATCGAGGTCGCCGTACCCGGCGAGCGCCATCGTCCGCGGGATCGGCGTCGCCGTCATGTGGAGCACGTGAGGGTTGGTGTCCCCCGCCCCCTTGGCGTCGAGCGCCGCCCGCTGGCGAACCCCGAACCGATGCTGCTCGTCGACGACCGCGACCGCGAGACGGGCGAACACGACGTCGGGCTCGATCAGGGCATGGGTGCCGACGATCAGCGAGAGCTCGCCGCTGCCCAGTCGTCCCAGCAGCTCGCGCCGGCGGCCCGCCGGCGTCGACCCGGTAAGCAGCCCGAGCCGGATCGGCTCATCCCCCAGCAGGGCCTGGATGGTGGCGAAGTGCTGCTCGGCGAGCGTCTCGGTGGGCGCCATCAGCACCGCCTGGAAGTCGTGCTCGACGGCGCGCAGCATCGCGTAGAGCGCGACCACGGTCTTGCCGGAGCCGACCTCGCCCATCAGCAGCCGCTGCATCGGGCAGGGCTCGGCCAGGTCGCCGTCGATCTCGCCGAGGGCGGCGCGCTGATCGCCGGTGAGGGGGAACGGAAGCTGCCGGCTGATCCAGCGCTCGGTGAGCAGGCCCGGCTCGTCGAGAACCCGTGCGCGGCTGCCCTGGCGCCGGGCGCGGCGCCGGCGCAGGAGCGCCAGCTGCATCGCCAGCAGCTCGTCGAAGGCGAGACGCCGGCGCGCCAGCTCGGCGTCCCCCTCGCGGTGGGGGAAATGCGCGGCCCGCAGCGCGCCGGGCCGGTCGAGAAGCCGCTCGCGCACCCGGAGCTCGGCGGGCAGCGGCTCCGGGACGTCGGCGAAGGCGGCCTCGTGCGCGCGGACGAGGGCGAGGATCTGCGTCGAGGAGATGCCCTCGGTGGCCGGGTAGTGCGCGATCTCGCCGTCGCCGGCCGTGGACAGTGCGGTCGGCGCGTGGCCCTGCACGTTGAAGTCGCCGCGCCGCGCGCCGAGCTTGCCGTGGAGGACGAGCCGCGTGCCGGCGGGATAGCGCCCCACGAGCCACGGCTGGTTGAAGAACGTGGCGCGCATGGTGCCCGTGTCGTCACCGACGACCGCCTCGACGAGCGGCTTCATCCCACGCCGGCGCACCGAGCGCGAGCTGATCGAGCGCACCTCGACGACCACCGTGGCGGTCTCCTCGGGCGCCAGCTGGGCGACCGTGCGCGCTTCGCGGCGGTCACGCGGGAGATGCTCGAGCAGGTCCCCGACGGTGTGGAGGCCGAGCGTCTCGGCGCCGCTCTGCGCCTTCGCCCCCTCGATCCGCAGGGGGGCGTCGAGCCGTGACGGACGGGGCAGGCGCACGGGAGCCGTGAGCAGCTGCTCCGCGCTCAGCTGCAGTGCGCTCCCGAACGCGGTCGGCGTGACCCCACGCGGCACCCCTCCATGATGACGGGCGCCCCGGACCGCTTCGCGGCTATTCGGCGGCGAGGAGGTACCAGTAGCTCTGCTGGCCGCCGTGGGAGACCTCCAGCTCGAAGGCGCCGTTGGCGAGCTCGGCGACCGCGGCCGCGTCGAGCGGAGCCTCCGCGCCGGTGAGGCAGGTGACGAGCTCGGCGCCGTCGCCGAGCGCGCCGATCACCCGCTTCAGCGTCGTCCGCGGCTCCCCCCACGCGACGATCTCCTCCTCGACGAAGCCGACGGCGTCGCCGGCCTGGAAGCGGCCCTGGACGTCGTCGCGGGCGGCCGGCGCGACGGCGCCCGTGCGGACGCGCTCCAGCGCCGCCCGCATCGCGCCGGCATTCTCCCGCGCCCCCCGCGTGGGATCGAGGCTCACGATCGCCGCGAGGCCCCCCTGGAGCGAGCGCGAGCTCACCACTTCGACGGTGCGCTCGGAGAGCTCGGCGGCGCGCTCGGCGGCCATGATCACGTTGGCGCTGTTCGGAAGGACGACGACCTCCTCGGCGGCGATCGCGTGGATCGCGGCGAGCAGGTCGTAGGTGGAGGGGTTGAGGGTCGGCCCGCCGTCGAGGGCGTGGGCGCCGAAGCTCTCGAACAGCATGCGCATGCCGTCGCCGGTGACGACCGCGAGGGCGCCGCAGCGGACCGCGGCGGCGGGCTCGGCCGAGAGCCGCGCCTCACGCTCGCGCACCTGCTCGTGCATGTCGGCGACGTCGAGATGGGAGATCGTTCCCGCCGAGGCGAACAGCGCGGTCGCCGCGTCGGGATCGTCGGTGTGCACGTGGATCTTCAGGGTGGTGGGGTCGCCGACGACGAGGACGGAGTCGCCGATGCGCTCGAGCGATCGGACGAACCGGGCGCGATCGAGCCCCTCTCCGGTGACGGCGAAGTTCGTGCAGTAGCGGTACGTGGAGGAGGCGTGCTGCGGGTGGGTGACCCGCGCCGCAGCGTGATGCTCGAGCACGGGGGGCTCAGATCCGCGCAGGGCGCCGACGATTCCGCTGAGCAGCACCGTCAGCGCGTAGCCGCCGGCATCGACGACCCCGGCCTCCCGCAGGATCGGCAGCATGTCCGGGCCGCGGGCGACCGAGTCACGGCCGGCCTCGAGCGCGCTCTCCATGACCTCGGCGATCACCGCGTCCTGCTCCTGGTCACTCGCCTCGGGACCGAGCCGCCGGTCCCGGTGCGCCAGCTCCGAGGCCGTGCGCGTCGCCATCTCCCGCACCACGGTGAGGATCGTCCCCTCGGCGGGCTCGCGCACGGACCCGTAGGCCTGATCCGCCGCCCGCGCCAGCGCAGCGGAGATCAGCACCGGATCGACGAGCTCCCCCGGTCGACTGGCGAGCTCCTCGGCGGCGCCACGGATCAGCTGCGAGAGGATCACGCCGGAGTTTCCCCGCGCGCCGAGGAGGGCGGCGCGGGCGACGGAGCCGACGATCTCGTCGCGCCCGAGGTCGTCGATGGTCCGCTGCTCGGAGGCCTCGGCGAGCCGGTCGAGCTCCTGGAGCACGGCCCGGAGCGTGAGCACCATGTTGTCCCCCGTGTCGCCGTCGGCGACGGGGAACACGTTCAGGTCGTTGACCTCGTCACGCCGGGCCTCGAGCGCGCGCAGGCCCGCCTCGACGATGACCCGGAAGCGGACGATGCTCGGATCGGACACTGTCGGCTGGTCGGAGCGTGCCGGGACGGCGCGCTCAGCGAGCCTTCGTGACCTTGCCCGCCTTGAGGCACCGGGTGCAGACGTAGACCCGGCGCGGCGTGCCTCCGTCATCGATCCGCACTCGCTGGAGGTTCGGATCGAAGCGCCGCTTGGTGGCGACCATCGAGCGGCTGCGGCTGTGCCCGAACGAGGGACCCTTGCTGCAGATGTGGCAGACCTTTGACATCGCGGCGCGAGTATAGAGCGCCGCCGCGCGAGGGCCCGTCTCCCCGGAGGCAGCGCCCCGCCTCCTCGTGGCATCCCCCCGCCTCCCCCGGGCAGCGCCCCGCCACACCGGCCGGCGCGTCACCCCCTCACCGGCCGGCGCGTCGCCCTCGCGTGACGAGGTCGTGAATCGGTGGGTAGTCACGCGCGCGCGGGGGTAAAGATGGCGCGATGTCCAGCCGCTCGCAGGGCGACGAGGAAGGTCCGCCCCCACCCTCGCTCCCCGCGCGCTACCTCGCCCCCCGGCTCGTCGCGGTGGGAGGAATGGGCTCGGTGTGGCGGGCACAGGACGGGGCTCTGGGCCGGAACGTCGCGATCAAGCTGCTCGCCGAGTGCTTCAGCGGCGACGCCGGCGCCGTGCGGCGCTTCATGCGGGAGGCCCGAGCCGCCGCCCACCTCTCGGGACACTCGCACGTGGTGACGATCTACGACGTCGGCGAGTGCGAGGAGCGGCCGTACATCGTCATGGAGTACCTCGCCGGCGGCAGCGTGGCCGACGCCCTGCGCCTGGGCGCGTACTCGCGCGCGGAGGCGCTGCGCTGGATCGAGCAGGCGGCGGCGGCACTGGACTTCGCCCACGCGCGCGGGGTGGTGCATCGGGACGTCAAGCCGGCGAACATGCTCCTGTCGGGCGACCGGGTGCTCCACCTCGCCGACTTCGGGATCGCCTCGCTGGGCAACGAGCAGACCCTCAGCGGCGGCGAGCTGTTCGGCACCGCGGCGTACCTGGCCCCCGAGCAGGCGCACGGCCGCCCGACCACCGCGGCGAGCGACCGCTACGCGCTCGCCGTGGCGGCCTTCGAGCTGCTCACCGGCGAGCGTCCCTTCACCGGCGAGCACTTCATCGACCAGGCGCGGGCGCACATCGAGGATCCGCCGCCGAGCGCGAGTGCGCGGGCGACGGATCTCCCGCCCGCCGTCGACGCCGTCCTCGCCCGCGGCATGGCCAAGGATCCCGCCGAGCGCTGGCCGAGCGCCGCCAGCTTCGCGACCGCGGTGAGCGGTGCGGTGAGCGGTGCCGTGGGCGCTCCCGCCGTCGAACCGGCTCCGCGACGTGCGCGGGCGACCGGCGGCCTGAGGACGATCACGCGGGTGCTCGGCGAGGCCGAGCTGGCCGGGGCGGCGTCCGACGCCGGCGCCGCCGCCGAGTCACCACCCCTGGCCGGGTCCGCCGCCGGTTCCCTGGCGCGGTCGCTCGCGGGGAGCGGGCCGGCGCGGCGCCACCGCGGCGGGGGCCCCCACTGGCCGGGACCCAGGCACCGCCCGGCGCCGAGCGGCGAGCCGCCCCTGGTGATCTTCGACTCGGTGGCTCGGCGCGGCACCGCGCGGCGGTTGCGCGGGCCGGCCGGGATCGCCGCGGTCCTCGCCACCGCCGCGCTCGCGGGGGGCATCGTCGTCGGGGCCGCCACGCGCGGATCGCCGGCGCGCCCGAGCGCCGACCGGGTCACCGGCGCGGTCCACGGAGGGCACGCCCGCTCCGATGCCGCCGCGGCGCGCCCGCGCGCGCCGTCGCATCGTCGGCCTGAGGCGTCCAGCACCACGACGATCGCGGACGTCTCGGCGCAGGCCGCCCCGGCGCTCGAGGCCCGCGGCCACGCCCTGATGGAAGCCGGCGATTACGCCGAGGCGCTCCCGCTCCTGCGCGAGGCGGTGGCAGTTGCCCCGAAGACGACGCTCACCTACGCCTACGCGCTCTACGACCTCGGTCGCACCCTTCAGCTGGCCGGCCGGCCGAGCCAGGCGATCCCGATCCTCGAGGCGAGGCTGAAGATCCCCAATCAGCCGGCCGTGGTGGAGCAGGAGCTGGCCGTCGCCGAGGCCGCCGCCGCCCATCATTCCGGCACGACGAGCACCGACGCGACGACGGGCACGACGACGGGCACGCCCCCGCCGTCCACGAGCCCGGCGCCGGCGGCGGGCGGAGCCGGCGCGGGAACCGGCGGCGCAGCGGAGCCCTCGACGGGTGGCGATGCGACGCACCGCAACGGCCCGACCGGCGGGGCGGGGCTCACCGGGGCCCCGCGCAGCTCAGCCGGGCGTCGACGCCGGCAGAGCTGGGGTCAGGCGCAGTTCAGCTAAGTGTCGTGAGTCGGTCATTCGTGACTTACGACGCTAGACGGCGAAGCCGGTGCGACCGCGCCGCTTCGTGAGCTCCTCGCGGATCGCCAGACTGGCCAGCACGGCCTCGGCCGCATGGGCGCCGGTGTCCCGCTTCTCGCCGCCCGTGACCCGGGCCAGCGCCTGCTCCATGGTATCGACGGTGAGCACGCCGAACCCGCACGGCACACCGGTGATCAGCTGCAGCTGGGAGATCCCCCGGGCGGCCTCGGCACACACGTAGTCGTAATGGTCGGTCTCGCCGCGGATCACCGCGCCGAGGCACACGACTCCCACGTAGCGACCCGACTCGATCGTGTACTTGGCCGCCAGCGGAAGCTCGAAGGCACCCGGCACGTCGTAGCGGTCGACCTCCTCGATCCCCCCTTCGCGCAGCGCCTCGCGCGCCCCCTGCTCGAGCTTCGTCGCCAGCTCCGGGTAGAAGGTGGCCACGCACAGCGCGACGCGGCGTTCCTCAGCCACGCGGATCGTCCTCGAGCCGGCGGTCGGCGAGACCCTCCTCCCGGAGCATCTGCTCGTCGAGCGGAAGCCCCTGGTGGTGGAGGATGTGACCCATCTTCTCCCGCTTGGCCGTCAGGTAGGCCTCGTTGTGGGGGTTCGGGACGTGCTCGATCGGGATCTGGTCGGCCACCGAGAGCCCGTAGCCGGCGAGTCCCGAGATCTTCTTGGGGTTGTTGGTGAGGATCCGGATCGAGCTGAGGCCGAGGTCGACGAGGATCTGGGCGCCGATCCCGTAGTCGCGCAGGTCGGCGGGGAGGCCGAGCCGGAGGTTGGCCTCGACGGTGTCGAGCCCCTCCTCCTGGAGCTTGTACGCGCGGAGCTTGTTGAGCAGGCCGATGCCGCGCCCCTCCTGGCTCAGGTACAGCAGCACCCCGGTTCCCGCCTGCTCGATCATCGACAGCGCCGACTCCAGCTGCTCACCGCAATCGCAGCGCAGCGAATGGAAGACGTCGCCGGTGAGGCATTCTGAGTGGACCCGGACGAGCACGTCCTCGCGGCCATCGACGTCGCCCTTGACGAGTGCGACGTGGTGCTTGTTGTCGATCAGCGAGCGGTAGCCGACGGCGACGAAATCGCCGAACGCCGTCGGCAGCCGGGTGGCGACAACGCGCTCGACGAGCTTCTCGTGGCGCCGGCGGTAGGCGACGAGATCCGCCACCGTGATCATCTTCAGGCCGTGCCTGGCGCAGTAGGGCTCGAGGTCCCCCACCCGCGCCATCGTCCCGTCGTCGTTCATGATCTCGCAGATGACGCCGGCCGGGTTGAGCCCGGCCAGCCGGGCGAGGTCGACCGCCGCCTCCGTCTGCCCGACGCGCTCGAGCACGCCGCCCGCCTTCGCCTTGAGCGGAAACACGTGGCCCGGCTGCACGAGCTCGCGCGGGCTCGCGGCCGGATCGATCGCCACCTGGATCGTGCGCGCGCGGTCGGCGGCCGAGATGCCCGTGGAGACGCCGGTCCGGGCCTCGATCGAGACCGTGAAGGCGGTCTCGAACGCCGACTCGTTCTTCGCCGCCATGAGATCGAGGCCGAGCTCGTCGCAGCGCTCGGGGGTGAGAGCGAGGCAGATCAGCCCGCGCCCCTCCTTGGCCATGAAGTTGATCGATTCGGGGGTGACGAACTGGGCGGCCATCGTCAGGTCGCCCTCGTTCTCGCGGTTCTCGTCGTCGCAGACCACGACCATCCTGCCCTGACGGATGTCCTCGATGGCCTCCTCGATCGTGGCGAACCGACGCTTGGTCGCGGTCATGTCCGCATCAGCCTCTCTACGTACTTGGCCAGCACATCGACCTCCAGGTTGACGGTGTCACCGGCCTCCAGCAGGCCGAGATTCGTACGTTGCAGGGTCTCGGGGATGAGAGCAACGGTAAAGGATCCATCGTCCAGGCCCGCGATCGTGAGCGAGACGCCGTTGACCGCGATCGAACCCTTGGCGACCGCGTAGCGCAGGACCTCCCCGGGCGCCGAGACGGTCATCCGGCGCGAGAAGCCATCCTCCCGCAGGGCGGCGACCGCGCCGACACCGTCGACGTGCCCCTGGACGATGTGGCCGCCGAGACGGTCCGTGGCCCTCAGCGCCAGCTCGAGATTGACGGCGGCGCCGTGGCCGATCTCCGACAGCGAGCTCATCCTCAGCGTCTGGTTGACGACCTCGGTGGCGAAGGCGCCGTCGACGCGCGCCACCGCGGTCAGGCAGACGCCGTTGACGGCCACCGAGTCGCCGAGGCCGATCTCGCCGGCCAGCCTGGTGGCGACCGTGAGGCGCACGCCGTCGTCGCCGCGCGCGACCTCGCTCACCTCCCCCACGTCCGCGACGAGACCCGTGAACATCACCAATCCTTGACGCGGGCGGTGATGAGCAGGTCCTCGCCGACGCGCTCGCAGGCGACGTCGAGCGCGCGGATGGCGTCCGCGATCGCCTCGACGCCCTCGCCCTCGAAAGGAGCGCGCGCCATCCGTCCTCCGAGCACGAGCGGCGCCATGAACAGCCTGATCTCGTCGATCTCCGCGGCGTCGAGGAAGGCCCCGGCGAGATGCGGCCCGCCCTCGAGCAGGATCGAGGTGACCCCGGCGGCGCCGAGCTGGTCGAGCGCAGAGCGGATCCGGGCCGGCTCGTTCTCGCCCGGCGCCACGAGGACGTCGGCCCCGTGGCTCTCCAGGGCGTCGATGGCGGCGCGGGGGGCGGCCCGGGAGACGACGACGGTGAGTGGGATCCGCCGCGCCTCACGGACGAGCCGGGCGCCGAGCGGCACCCTCGCGAGCGAGTCGAACACGAGCCGCCGCGGCTGCCGGGGCACGGGGGCGGCGGAGCCGAGCCGCGCGGTCAGCTGCGGGTCGTCGGCGAGCGCGGTGCCGATCCCCACCGCCACCGCGTCGCAGTCCGCGCGCCAGCGGTGCGCGAGCTTGCGGCTGTCCTCGCCCGAGATCCACTGCGACGACCCGGTGGCCGTCGCGACCTTGCCGTCGAGGGTCATCGCCGACTTGAACAGCACCCAGGGCCGGCCTGTGCGGGCGTGCTTGCGGAACGGCTGATTGAGCAGCCGCGCGCGCGCGGCGAGCGTGCCGTCGGCCACGAGCACCTCCACGCCCTCGTCGCGGAGGATGCCGAGACCGCGCCCGGCGGCGTGACCCGAGGGATCGTCCGAGGCGACGACGACCCGGCCGATGCCCGCGTCACGGATCGCATCGGTGCACGGTGGGGTGCGGCCCTGGTGGGCGCACGGCTCCAGCGACACGTACAGCGTGGCGCCGCGGAGGTCGACGTTCCCGGCGGCGCGAATCGCCACGACCTCGGCGTGCGGCCCGCCGAGCTCCCGATGGAAGCCCTCCGACAACGTCTGCTCCCCATCGGCCAGCACGGCGCCGACGAGGGGATTCGGGCTGACGTTGCCGCGTCCCTGCTCGGCGATCTCGATGGCGCGGGCGAGATGGCGGCGATCGATCTCGTTCGGGAGCTCCACGGACCCCATAAGGATAGGAGCTCGGACACTGCGTTCAGCTGCAGAGTCCGCCGCTCAGGCGGTAGACGCTCATCTCGGGGCCGGGCCGCGCGTACTGACGCGGGTAGTAGTCGATCGACCAGTCGAACGAGAACGGGACCGGATCGGCTCCGGCGGCGAACGGGCTGACGTGATAGACGAGGCGGGCCCGCTGCGCCAGCGCGGCGTAGTAGGCGATCGCGCGCGGCACCTCGGCCGGCTGGGCGAAGGCGCGACCGGCCTGCAGGCTGCCGACCACGACCCAGCAGTAGCCGCGCTTCACGTACTCGTCGAGCAGCTCGGGACGCAGCGTCCGCTCGTACTGATCGACGAGCACGTAGCGCCGCTCGCCGGCGGGGAGCGGCTGGCCGGCCGCGTCGACGTCGGTGAGCCAGGTGGGGAACTGGTTCCAGCGGGCGCCGCTCCGTGTCGCCGGCAGCGAGGTGCCGATGTCGCTCGCCCAGCTCGTCGGGACGTCCGGCTCGATCACCACCTTCGAGCCGGCCGGGATGTGCTTGACCATCCAGGCGCGGGCGAGGTTGCGCGTGTCCGGCCGCGACAGGGCCCGGTCGTTGTGGATGTCGGTGCTCACGCTCTGGGCGAGCAGCAGCGCGGCGATCAGCGCTCCGGCGGGCGCCAGCGGGACGCCGCGGCGCCGGCGCAGCCAGCGGATGAGCTCGACGCCGGCGTAGCCGCCGAGGATCGCCGCGATCGGGAACACCGGCATCAGCCAGCGCCCGAAGAAGCGCTGCTGCTCGCCCATGAAGACGATGAAGCCGATCGTCGCCGGCAGCAGGACGAGGCACAGAGCGAGGCGGCGCCGCGCGATCAGGAGCAGCGCCCCGGCGAGAGCGGCGAGGGCGGGCATCATCCCCATCCCCCACGTGAACGTCCAGATGTAGTAGGGGATCCCGCTGCCCTGATCGGCGCCGAGCTTGACGAGATCGCTGCCCGTCGCCTGCTGCGAGAGGCCGGTGACGAAGGCCGAGGGATCGAGGACCGCGTACGGGTTGGCGAGCACGAAGGCGAGCACGGCGAGGACGAAGGCGAGCAGCATCCGGCGGGCCGCGACGGCCCAGCGGCCGCCGATGCCGTCGCAGAAGGCCGCCACCAGCAGGCACGCGAGGGTGATCCCGCCGGTGTACTTCGTCGCCGCGGCGAGGCCGACGGCGATCCCGGCGATCGCGTAGTCGCGCCTTCGCCCGCGGCGCAGGACGCCGGCCACCCCGTAGAGCGACAGCGCGACTGGCGCGAGCGTGGGGACGTCGTTGAGGGCGAGATGGCTGTAGAAGATCGGCAGGTACGCGAAGCCGAAGATGGCCGCGGCGAGCAGCGCGACGCCCCGGTTGAAGAAGCGATCCGCGGCGAGGTAGGTGAGCAGGACCGAGGCGGTCCCGAGCACGGCGGCGACGACCCGCGCAAGCACGAACACCGACGTCGGGTTCTCCGCGTAGGCCCGGGTGACGGCGTCGGGGCTGCCGAACCAGAGCTCGAAGACGATGTGCAGCAGGTAGGTGTAGGCGGGCGGGTTGTTGAAGTAGTCCGGGTTGAGGTTCTGGGAGAAGAATCCGATCGCCCGGGGCACGAAGTGCTCGGCCTCGTCGGTGTTGTAGCTGTAGGGCAGGCCCTGCTTGATCCCCCACAGCCGGAGCGCGAGCGTGAGCGCCAGCAGCGCGATCAGCGCCGGCGTGTACAGGGAGCGACGGCCACGGTGGATCGTCGGCGCGGTCGGCGTGCCGCGGGGCGGGCGGGGCGAGGACTCCAGCCGCGGGCTCACCGGGTCGCGCGCCGTGGCGCTGGTCCTCGTCGCGGCGTCGATCATGCCGTACGAGTATCCCGCTACCGTGTGACGTTCAGCGTGCCCAGCGATCGCAGCGGATGAATCGCGCCGCGGTCCCCGCCTCGTCTCGCCATGAAGCTCATCATCCAGATTCCCTGCTTCAACGAGGAGGAGCAGCTTCCGCTCACGCTCCGTGACCTCCCGCGTGAGGTCCCCGGCTTCGACACCGTCGAGTGGCTTGTGATCGACGACGGCTCGGCCGACCGCACGATCGCCGTGGCACGCGAGAAGGGCGTCGATCACATTGTCCGCCTCACCAACAACAAGGGCCTCGCCGCCGCCTTCCAAGCCGGGCTCGATGCCGGGCTGAAGCTCGGTGCCGACGTGATCGTCAACACCGACGCCGACAACCAGTACAACGGCGGTGACATCCCCGCGCTGGTGGCCCCGATCGTGGCCGGCGAGGCGGACATGGTCGTGGGCGACCGGCAGGTTTCGACGATCGAGCACTTCTCGCCCGCCAAGAAGCTGCTCCAGCGGCTCGGGTCCTGGGTCGTCCGGCAGGCCTCGGCCACCGATGTGCCGGACACGACATCGGGGTTCCGGGCCTACAACCGGGAGGCGGCGCTCCAGGTGCAGGTGATGTCGAAGTTCACCTACACGCTCGAGACGATCATCCAGGCCGGCAAGCTCCTCGTCGCCGTGCGGGACGTGCCGATCCGCACCAATCCCAAGACCCGCGAGTCCCGCCTGTTCCCCTCGACGACGGCGTACGTGCGCCGCAACGCGCTGTCGATCTTCCGCATCTACTCCCAGCACCAGCCGCTGAAGGTGTTCTGGGGCGGTGCGGCGGTGATGGGCCTGGCCTCGTTCGCCGTCTTCGTGCGCTTCATCATCCTCTACATCGCCCACGGCGGGCGGGCCGAGCACATCCCCTCGCTGATCGCCGGCGCCGTGCTGTTCAACACGGCGATGCTGCTGGGCGCGCTCGGGGTCATCGGCGACCTCCTCGACGCCCAGCGGATGCTCTCGCAGCGCACCTTCGAGCGGGTGCGAAGGATCGAGCTCCAGCTGGGCGTGAAACCCTCGCACTACGAGCCGGGGCAGCCGCCGGACGCCGCGACGGGCGAGCCGACCGGCCGACCGGCACCCACCGCCGGCGGCGCACCGCCCACCCCGCGCGGCGCACCTCCCGACGATCGCCAGGCCCTCGAGGTATGAGCACACCGAGCGCCACGGGCGGGGCCGGGCCGGCCCCGACCGATGACGTGGCGGTCCCCACCGGCAACACGTACGACAAGTACGGATCGACCAACCCCGTGGTGAGGCGCCTGATGGCCGGCTTCGAGGCGACGCTCGAGCAGCTGTTCACGCGTGCGCGGCCGCGGTCGATCCTCGACGTCGGCTGCGGGGAGGGCGTGCTCACCGAACAGTGGGCGCGGCGCCTGGGCGATGGGCGCGTCGTCGGCCTCGACCTCCCGGACGACAAGCTGGCCGCCGAGTGGCGGCGGCGGTCACGGCCGAACCTGGAGTTCGTCACCGGGGACCTCGGCGAGGGGCTCCCCTACCGGGACGGCGAGTTCGAGCTCGTGTCGGCCACCGAGGTGCTCGAGCACGTACCGGATCCCGAACGAGTGGTGGCCGAGATGGCCCGCGTGTCCTGCGGGAATCTGATCGTCTCCGTTCCCCGCGAGCCGCTGTGGCGCATGCTCAACGTGGCGCGGGGCGCCTATCTGACCGACCTCGGGAACACCCCCGGGCACCTCAACCACTTCTCCAAGCGGGGCTTCGTCGAGCTGCTGGAGCGCCACGGCCACGTCGCGGAGGCGCGCTCCCCGTTCCCGTGGACGATGCTGCTGGTGTCGGTGCGGTGAGCACACCGACCCGCGCCGCCGCGACGACCCCTCCCGACCCCGAGCCGGCCCCGGCCGACACCTCCTACGCCTCCGGGGCGCGCGTGCTCACGGTCGGGATCGCCTCGACCGGGATCTTCACCTTCGCCTACCTGGCCACCGCCTCCCACGTGCTGGACAAGGCGGCCTACAGCCGGATCTCGATCTGCTGGGCGATCATGTTCGTGATCCTGTCGGTCATCTACCGGCCGATCGAGCAGCTGCTCTCGCGCACGATCGCCGACCGCCGGGCACGCGGGGAGCACGGTCACGTGCTGCGCATCCCCGCCCTCATCCAGGCCTCCTTCGCGCTGCTGTTCCTCATCGTCGCGCTCGCCCTGCGCCACACGATCGAGCATCGGATGTTCCACGGCTCGAGCGCGCTGTACTGGATCCTCGTCGTCGGCGTCCTCGCCTACGCGGCCAGCTACTTCGCCCGCGGCTGGCTGGCCGGGCACCAGCGCTTCGCCCTCTACGGCGGGCTGGTGTTCCTGGAGTCGACGAGCCGGTTCGTGTTCGCGCTCGCGGTGGCGGTGGGGATCGGCTCCGGGCAGGGGGCGGTCGGCCTCGGCATGGCGGTGGCGCCGTTCGTGTCGCTGTGCGTGATCCCGTTCGCCTTCTCCCGCGTCCGCGGATCCGGCGCCCGCGGCGGGGCGGCGGCGGTCGAGGTCGCCGACGCGGCCCGGGAGGGTCCCGTCCACGGCCAGCTCGAGGAGGCTGCCACCGACCTCTCGCTGCGCCACGGCGGCGGCTTCGCGGCCTCGGTGGTGGCGATCATGTTCTCCGAGCAGACGCTGATGAACGCCGGCGTGATCGTCGTGGCGGCCAATTCCGGCTTCAACCTCACCAGCGGGCTGACGGGGTTCGTGTTCAACGTCCTGCTGATCGTGCGCGCGCCGCTGCAGCTGTTCCAGGCGGTCCAGACCTCGATCCTCCCCCATCTGGCGGGACTCGAGGCGCGGGAGAGCCCAGCCGAGTTCCAACGGGCGATCCGGCTCACGGTGCTCGTGATCGCCGCCTTCGCCGCCGCGGTGGCGCTCGGGCTGCTCGCCATCGGCCCGTTCGTGATGAAGGCCCTGCTCGGCTCGCACGGCTTCCCCTACGGGCGTCTCGGGCTCGCCGTGGTGGGCGTCGGGATGGGCCTTCACCTCACTGCGGGGACCCTCAACCAGGCGCTCCTGGCCCGCGGCCGGGCGCCGCTGGCCGCCATCTGCTGGCTCGTCTCCGCCGCCGTCTTCGTGGTGTTCGTCGCCCTGCGGACGATCGGGCCGGAGGTCGAGCGCGTCGAGGTCGGCTACTGCCTCGCCACCCTGCTGCTCAGCCTGCTGCTGTTCGTGCTCTACCGCCGCGGCTCGGTCGAACGGGCGCTGCCCGCCCTCAGCCCGACGTGATGGTCTTACAGGCGGGGACCTTCGCCGCCGCCTTCTCCAGCTTCGGCGAGCGCAGGCTGGCGAGGCTCGTCCCGATGCCGGCCAGCGAGGTCTGCACCGCCCGGCCGAGCTTGGTGGCGGCCGTCTCGAACGCCGTCGCGCTGTCCGTCGGCAGCGACTGCGCCTGGCGGGCGCCCGACTTCATGACCGACTCCAGGCGCGCGAACGCCGCGACGATCGCCGACTGGATCTTCTTGCCGTCGGCGACGTCCGGGTTACCGGCCGACTTGAGGGTGCTCACCGTCCGCTGCATGTCCCCCGAGACGCCGTTGAGGAAGCTGATCAGGGCCGTCCTGCGCTCCGCCGGAGTGTTCTTGGCGGTGGGATCAAGCGTGCGCTCCCGGCTCGCGAAGTTCTTCTCGAACGGGCCGATGGCCTTGCAGAGCGTGGTGACGTAGGCGGTCGGGGTGACGGTCGACGAGCCTCCGCCGCACCCGGCGATGACGATCGCAACCACCAGCGCGCACAGCGCGGCGGTGTAGGTCCTCGCACGCATCTGCCTCACCGTAGCGGACATCAACCGCGCAAGTTCCCCGCCCGCGAGCGAGCGCGGCGGCGCCCGGAGGCCCCGCAGCGGCCGGCGGCCGGGCGCTCAGAAGACCGCACCGCCGGCGCGGGTCAGGGCGGCGAAGGCGCCGGCGGGGTCGTCGGAGCCGAACACCGCGGAGCCGGCCACGAGCAGGTTGGCGCCGGCGCTGACACACCCTGCGACGGTCTCGTCGTGGACCCCGCCGTCCACCTCCAGGGCGACGTGCTCGGGCAGCATCGCGCGCATCGCGGCGAGCTTGGCGTAGGAGTGGGGAATGAGCGCCTGGTTGCCCCAGCCGGGGTTGACGCTCATGCAGAGGGCGAGGTCGATCGCCTCCTCGGCCAGATCGGCCAGCAGGGAGGCGGGGGTGGCGGGACAGATCGCCACGCCGGCCCGGGCCCCCGCCTCGCGCACCGTCTGCACGGCGTAGTGCACGTGCGGCGTGGCCTCGGCGTGCACCGTGATCCCGTCGGCCCCGGCGGTGGCGAAATCCTTCACGTGGCGCTCCGGGCGCTCGATCATCAGGTGGACGTCGATCACCCCGCCGGCGTCGTGAACGAGATCGGCGATCGCCTCGACGGCGACGGGTCCGAAGGTGATCGGCGGCACGAAGTGGCCATCCATCACGTCGACGTGGATGACCCTGGCGCCGGCGGCGAGGACCTCCTCCACCTGGGCCCCGAGGCGGGAGAAGTCCGCCGAGAGGATCGACGGTGCCACCCGGCGCTCGAGGAACACCTCTGCCACGGCCTCACACCGCCCGGAGCATGCTGCCCTGGCAGTGGTTGCACTGCGTGATCGCGGTGGTCGACATCCTGACGATCGTCGAGTGCTCCCCGCAGTCGGGGCAGACGGACACGAGCTCGTAGCGGCGCATGCAATAGACACAGCGGTACCGACCGGGCACCGCGGTCGGCCGCAACCACGGCTCACCGCACCCGGGACACTCCGGGCCGAGCTTGATCGGGGCGTCGTTCACGGTCCGTTCATACAGTAGCGGCGGGGTCCGACCCCTCCGTGTGATCAATGTCGCTGCAGGCGGGCGATGAAGAAGCCGTCGGTGTGGTCCCGATCGGGCATCAGCTGCACGAACGGGCCGGCGGCGGCGGGCGCCGTCCAGGGATGCTCGGGAGCGAGCGGGTGCGCCGTCCAGGCCTCGGAGCCGTCGAGGAGCGTCGCCACCACCCCCTCCCCCTCTCGCCGGGAGATCGTGCAGACCGAGTACACGAGCGTCCCGCCGGGCCGCACGGCGCGCGCGCCGGCGTGCAGGATCCGGCGCTGGAGCACGGTGAGCTCGGCCACGCGCTCCGGGCTCGTGCGCCAGCGCAGATCGGGCCGCGAGGCGAGCGTGCCGAGCCCGCTGCACGGCGGGTCGACGAGCACGCGGTCATAGTCCCCGGCGGCGGTGAGCTCGGCGGCGTCGGCGACGATCACCTCCACGTTCTCCGCTCCCAGCCGTGCGGCGGTCGCGCGCAGCGCCGCGGCCCGACCCGGGTGGCGCTCGACCGCGGTCACGCTCCCGGTGCCGCCCAGCAACGCCGCCAGGTGCGTCGTCTTGGCGCCGGGCGCGGCGCACAGGTCGAGCACGCGCTCCCCGGGGGCGGGGTCAAGGGCCCGCGCCACCAGCATCGAGGCACGCGACTGGGGCATGATCTGCCCGGTGGCGAACGCCGGCGAGGCGTGGGCGTCGAACGGGCCCTCCAGGACCAGCCCCTCCGGCAGCCCCGGCGCCGGCCGGGTCCCCACCGGCAGCGCCGCGGCGACGGCGGCGGTCTCGGCCCGCAGCGTGTTCACCCGCAGCGCCGCCTCGGCCGGGCGATTGAGGCACGGCAGCAGCGCCCGCGTGCGCTCGGGTCCCAGCTCCTCGAACCACATCTCCGTCAGCCATGCCGGCACCGAGTGCGCCACCGCCGCATCGGCGGCCGTCGCGTCGGACAGTCCGTCGACGATGCCCCGCCCCTCGCGCAGGGCACGGCGCAGCACGGCGTTGACGAGCTTCGCCCCGCCGGCGCCCCGGCCGGCGCTCTTGGCGAGCTCGACGCTGTCGTTGACCGCGGCGTGCGCGGCGATCCCGTCCATGAACAGCACCTGCTGGAGCCCCAGCCGAAGCGCGTCGCGGACCGGCGCCTCCAGCCGGGCGGGCGGGCGGTTGGCGAGGATGCCGATGACGTGGTCGAGCGTGTCCCGCCGCTGCACGGTGCCGTAGGCGAGCGCGGTGGCGAGCGCGCGGTCGCGCGGGGCGAGGCCGGCGGCCTCGGCGTGCAGGGCGCGGTCGGCGTAGGCGCCCTCGTCGAACACCCGCCGGATCACCCGATAGGCGCAGGCGCGCGCCGGCGCGACGCGCGCCGGCTCCCCGGTCGGCGAGGCGGCCCTCATCCGGGGCGGTGACCGCGGAGGTAGTCCTCGGCGGCCATCATCCGGCCGCCCGGCGGCTGGACCTGGAGCAGCTCGAGGACGCCGTCGGCGGTGTGCAGCCGTGGCCGCTCGCCCGCCAGCTCGAGCGTGCCGGGCTCACCGCCGCCGTCGGCGAGGACGCGGGCCGCGCCGACACCGAGGAAACCACCGCCGGGGAGGGCCATCCGGGCCCCGATGTGGGGCGTGAGCGCCCGGACGGTCCGCTCGAGCTCACGCGCCGGCCGGGCGGGATCGAGCAGCCGGTCCTCGGGGGTGATCTTCTCCGCGTAGGTGACGCCGACCTCGTCCTGCGGGACGAACGGGGGCGCCTCGGAGAGGGCACGAACGAGGAGGCGGCCGCCGACGTCGGCGAGGCGGGGGGCGAGCGTCCCGTAGGTGTCGTGAGGCGAGATCTCCGTCGTCTCCCGGAGGCACACGGGCCCGCTGTCGAGCCCGGCGGTGAGCCGCATGATCGAGACACCGGTGGTCTCGTCGCCGGCCATCACGGCCCGCTCCACGGGGGCCGCGCCGCGCCAGCGGGGCAGGAGCGAGGGGTGGACGTTGAGCATCGGCAGCGAGCTGAGCAGGGGCTCGCGGATCAGGGCTCCGAACGCGCACACGCACACCGCGAGCGGGTTGCGCGCGGCGATCGCGGCGCGCACCTCCTCGGTGTTCACCGACTCGGGCTGCACGACCTCCAGCCCGAGCTCGCTCGCCGCGTCGGCCACGGGCGGCGCCGCGAGCCGGCGCCCCCGTCCCCGGGGGCGATCCGGGCGCGTGACGACGAGCCCCGGCCGGAAGGGGGAGCCGGCGAGCGCGCGCAGGACCGTGGCGGCGAACTCGGAGGTTCCGAGGAAGACGGTCTCAGGCACGTCGCGGGCGGTCAGCCGTCCTGCTGTTGCTGCTCACGCAGCGTCCGCAGCGCCGCCTTGCGCTGGTCCCGCGAGGTGCGATCGAGGATCAGCTTCCCGTCGAGGTGATCCATCTCGTGCTGGATCACGCGGGCCTCGAGCCCCGATGCCTCGACGACGATCGGCTCGCCCGACTCGTCCTGGGCGCGGACGCGGACGTGAACCGGCCGCTCGACCTCGACGAGCACCGACGGGAGGCTGAGGCAACCCTCCTCGGCGATCTCCTCGACCTTGCCGTGCCACTCGATCTCGGGATTGACAAGCGCGGCCACGGGCTGCTGCTGCTGGACCCGGTAGACCAGCACGCGGCGCAGGGCCCCGACCTGGGTCGCGGCGAGGCCGACGCCGATGGAGTCGTTCATCACCTGGCCCATCCAGGCGATCTCGGTCCGCAGCGCATCGTCGAACACCTCGACGCGGCGCGCCTTCGTCCGCAGCACCGGATCGCCGAACTTCCGCACGTGCCGCAGCGCCGCCTCGCGGCGGGCGGCCAGCTCGGGATCGAGCTCGGGTTCGGCCGGCCCCTCCTCGGGAGCCTCGACCTCGGGCTCGATCTCCTCCACTGCGCGCTCATCGGACACCCCCTCGAGTTTACGCGGAGGCCTCCCGATCCCCGGCCGGCGGGGCCCCCGCTACTGCGGATCGACGTCGACGGACACGCTCACGCCGCGGGCCACACGCGTGCCCACGAAACCGTCGACCGCCTGCCCCACGGCGGCGACCGCGGCGGCGCGATCCCCGGCCTTGATGACGAGCTGGCTGCGGGCCGCGCCGCGCAGCGCGAACAGCGGCGCCGGCCCCAGGATCTGCGCGTCAGGGGGCGCGATCCGGGCCCGCAGCGCCGTCGTGGCGCCCGACGCGGCGCCCGGCTCGGGCGCTGAGCAGATGATCCGGATCAGGGTGGCGAAGGGCGGATAACGGAGCAACCGGCGGCGCTCGAGCTCCCCGCTGAGGAAGCTCTCGGTGTCGTGGCGGGCGGCCATCAGGATGCAGCTCGCCTCCGGCGCCATCGTCTGCACGAGGACGCGACCCCGTCCGGCGCCCGCCCGCCCGGCCCGGCCCGCCAGCTGCGTGATCAGCGAGAACGTCCGCTCCTCGGCCCGGAAGTCCGGGAAGCGCAGGGTACTGTCGGCGTCGAGCACGACCCCGAGGGCGACGTCCGGAAAGTCGTGGCCCTTGGCGACCATCTGGGTTCCCACCAGCACCCCGGACGGAGCGGCGCCGAAGTGCTCGAGCGTCCGCGCGCGCGCCTCGGCGCTCGCATCGGCATCGAGGCGCAGCACGGGGAATCCCGGGGCGCCGAGGGTCCTCGTCAGGTCGTGCTCCACGCGCTCGGTGCCGGCGCCGTGGCGCGCCACCGACACCGACCCGCAGGCGCGGCAATGCTCAGGGACGGCCTCCCGGTGACCGCAGTGGTGGCAGGCGAGCTGAGCGGCGGAGCGGTGCAGCACGAGCGCGACCTCGCAGTTAGGGCACATCCACACCCGTCCGCACGAGCGGCAGGTGAGGAAGTTCGACCAGCCGCGCCGGTTGAGCAGCACGATCGCCTTGCCGCCGTCGCGTCGCAGCTGCGCCAGGGCGTCGCTCGTCCGGGGATGCAGCGGATGGTGCCGCCCGCGCATGTCGAGGATGTCGACCTCGGGCAGCCGGCGTCCGTCCACGCGCTCGCGCAGCCACAGGCGGGTGAGCCCGTGGGCGCTCTCCGGCCGTGGCGTGGCGCTGCCCGCCAGCAGCACCGCTCCATGCTGCTCGGCACGGCGGGCGGCCACCGCCCGGGCGTCGTAGCGCGGGTCCCCTTCGTGCTTGTAGGAGGCCTCGTGCTCCTCGTCGACGACGATCAGCCCGATCCGCTGCAGCGGGGCGAACACCGCCGAGCGCGGCCCGACGCACACCCGCGCCTCCCCCGCCGCGAGCCGGCGCCACTCGTCGTAGCGTTCCCCCTGACCCAGCCCGGAGTGGATCACGGCGACGACGTCGCCGAAGCGTTGGCGGAAGCGCGCCAGCGTCTGCGGGGTGAGGGCGATCTCGGGCACGAGCACGATCGCGCTGCGACCCGCGGCGAGCGTCGCCTTCACCGCCCGGAGATACACCTCGGTCTTGCCGGATCCCGTCACCCCCTGGAGCAGCAGCGCGCGCTCGGACGGCGGCGCGCCGTCCCGCAGCGAGCCGAGCACGCGCTCGAGCGCGATCCGCTGCTCCTCGGTCAGCGCGGGCTCGCTCCCCTGCGATCCGACCCGGTGCCCGGCGGGGACCCGGCGCACCACCTCGGCGGACAGCACGACGAGTCCTCGTGCCTCGAGCCGGCGCAGGACGGGGGTGCCGAGGCCGGCGGCGGTGGTGGGACCGTCCGTGGCGAGCGCCCGGAGCACGTCACGCTGACCCTCGGTGAGACGCTCGCCGCCGGCCAGCGCCGCGGCCCCCGCCTCGGTGAGGGATGCCATCAGCGACCGCTTGCTCCGCATCCCGGCACCGATCCCCGGCGGGAGCATCGGCTGGAGGGCGCGGGCCGGCGTCGAGCAGTACTCGCGCGCCATCCATTCGGCGAGCTCGACGAGGTCGGCGGGCAGCGGTGGCTCGAGGACCGCCTCGGGCTCGCGCAGCTTCTCGGCGGCGATCTCGGAGCGGTCGGTGAGCTCGGCGACGACCGCGAGCTCCCGGCGTGCGCCGAAGCGCACGCGGAGGATCGAGCCGACGCGCGCCCGCCGGGCCTGCTCCGGGCTCAGGCGGTAGTCGAACCGTCCGCGCACCGCGCGGGTCCGCGTGAGGGGAATCGCCCGGGCGATCACGTCCGCGGGCGGGGGCGGCGAGGGGGTGCTCATCGCCCGAGAGGAGGCTAGAGATCCCGGAGGATGCTCAGCCCGCGGATCCCGAGGGCGTGAACGAGCGACCTGTCGCCGGGGCGGCCGTCGGCTCGGAGCCGGCTCCGATCGCCGGCGGGAATGAGACCTCGATCGCGAGCCCACCCCCCTGCCGTGCGTGCGCGTCGACGTCGGCGCGGTGGGCGTCGGCGATCGCCTGGACGATGGAAAGTCCGAGTCCGTGGCCGCTGTTGTGGCGGATACGGGCCCCGTGTTGACGTTGGAAGGGTTCAAACAGACGCTGGATTTCGTCCGGCGAAATGGTCGGGCCCGTGTTCGCGACGGCCACGAAGCCGCGCCGGTCACGGGTTCCGGTGGTGATTTCCACGTGTCCGCCGGGGGTGTTGTGGCGGATCGCGTTATCGATCAGGTTGGCGACCAGCCGCTCGGCGAGCCGTGGGTCGCCCATGGTGGGCGCCGTGGCGAAGGTGGCGCGAACGTCGAGGTCGAGGGCCGCGAGCTCTGACTCGCGCGCGAGCATGGCCTGGGAGGCGAGGGCGGCGAGGTCGAAGTGCTCGCGGCGCTCCAGACCGGCTTGGCCGCGTGTGAGCGACAGCAGCCCATCGATCAGCTGCTCGAGCTGCTGCTCGGAGGCGAGCACACGCTCGTGGGTGCAGCGCAGCGAGGCGACGTCCGCCTCAGGGTTGGCGAGCGCCACCTCGATCAGCGCGCGCTGGCGGGTCAGGGGCGCGCGCAGCTCGTGTGAGGCATTGGCGACGAACCGGCGCTGCGCGTCGTAGGAATCCTCGAGCGGTTGCAGAACGCGCCCGGCGACGAGCCATCCGAGGCCGAGCGACAGCAGTGACATGGCGGCCAGCGCGATCCCGGACTGGACCAGCAGCTGCTGCCGGACCTGCGTGCGCCGGCGGTCATCCTGAGCGGTTGCCCTGGTGCGGTCGGGCGTGAACCCGCACGTGGTCGCGGCCTGCGTGAACGTCGGTGACTGTCGGTCGACCGCGGCCGGGATGGCCAGGATCGCGCCGTCGCGATAGCTCAGCTCTCCGATATAGGGGGGCATGCGGGGGACGGTGCTCGTCGGATCGGGGAAGCCGGAGACGCCGTGCCGACGCATGCACCGCGCCACATCCCCCCAATGCGCCATCGTCTGTGCAGAGGGGTGCGTCCTCGCGCCCGGGGCCGGGAAGCCGCGGGCCGGTGCCCGGTCAGACGAACCGAGGGGCGAGACCGGGATCGCGGTCTGGACGCCGTTCTGGAGGCTGAATACGAACCCCGCGTTGACCAGGAGCACGTAGGTGATCGCCATCAGCGCGGCGCCGGAGAGGAGGAACAGCCCGCCGTAGAGGAGCGTCAGCCGGATGCGCACGGTCCGGTGTGGCAGGTGGGATCCGACCGCGAGCTGCGTGATCCGGCGGTTCAGCCGCGGTGCGGCGCTCATATCCGGTAGCCGGCCTTCGCCACGGTGTGGATCACGGGCGGGTCGCCGAGCTTCGTTCGCAGCCGGCTGATCGTGATCTTCACCGTGCCGGTGAACGGGTCGGCGGTCTCGTCCCACACGCGTTCGAGCAGCTCCTCGGCTGAGACCGCCCGGCCCTGGGCGGCAAGCAGCAGCTCGAGCACGCCGAACTCCTTGGGCCGGAGCGCCAGTGGCCGCCCGGCCCGCCGCGCGCAGCGCGTGGCGGTATCCAGCACGAGATCACCGTGCTCCAGCACCGGCGGGATGCTCGGGTGCGCCCGGCGAGCCAGCGTGGCGATCCGCGCCACCAGCACGGCGAACGCGAACGGCTTGGTCAGGTAGTCATCGGCGCCGAGCCCGAGCCCGGCCACCAGATCCTCCACCTCCGCCGCGCCGGTCAGCATCAGCAGCCGGCCGCGGCCTCCCGCGGCGACGAGCCGTGCGCATACCTCATCGCCGTGGATGGCCGGCAGGTCGCGATCGAGCACGATGACGTCGTAGTCGTGGACGAAGGCGCGCGCGAGCCCCGCCTCGCCGTCCAGCGCGACATCCACCGCCATCCGCGCGCCTCTCAAGCCGGCGGCGACCGTCTGCGCCAGCTCCTCGTCGTCCTCGATCACCAGCACCCGCATCGGCCGCTCCTTCTCACCCACCCTAACCGCCGGAGGTTTCACGACGGTTTCCCCGCCACCGGCCGCCCCGGACGACCCCGCGAAACCGGGAGGAAACCACCCGTCGCGTAGAACCGATGCGCACACCGGAGGAACGTCAGAAGGAGATGAGGATGCATGGCATCGATCCACATTGGCGGGCTGGCTCACTGCGGATGCCCGTGCTCGCCCTCGCGACGCTCGTCGCCGGGATCCTGCTGGCGGGATGCGGGGGAACATCGGCCCGGCCGAGCGCGGCGGTGAACGGCGCGCGCTCCCCCGCGTCGAGCGCGGCAGCGGGCCGCGGCGCATCTCGCTCGTCTGCGACGGCACGGGGCACCGGCGGCTCGGGGCCGCTCGCGTTCGCCGAATGCATGCGGGCCAACGGGGTGCCCGCCTTCCCTGACCCCAACTCCGGACGCGGGACGGAGTTTCCCCTCCCGGCGGGAGCCGATCCAGCCGCGCCCGCCTTCAGGGCGGCGCAGGCGAAGTGCCAGAAGCTGATGCCGGGCCTCCCCCTCCCTGGCTCGACGACGCACCCCTCATCGCACACGCTGGCGAAGCTGGTCAGGATCGCGCAGTGCATGCGCCGGAGCGGCGTGCCCCAGTTCCCTGATCCCAGAACCTCGGTTCCGGCCAACCCGAGCGGCGTCCAGGAGATCACCGACTTCGACGGAGCGATCCTTTTGTTCCCGAGCACGATCAATCTGCAGGCGCCGGCGTACAGGCACGCCCTGACCGTGTGTGGCGCGCCGCCTCTCGGGCTCCCCCACTGATTTGTTCAGCATCTAACTATTGTGCTAGGCTCATAGCACATTAGCCGAGCGAGGGAAGAATGATCGAGTTCCATTTGGACGCACGTTCCGGCGTGCCGCCGTATCAGCAGCTCGTGCAGCAGGTCCGCCAGGGGCTGCGGCTGGGGCTCCTGCGGGAGGGCGACCAGTTGCCGACGGTCAAGGAGGTCGTGGGGCATCTCGCCATCAACCCGAACACGGTGCTGAAGGCCTACCGCGAGCTCGAGCACGCCGGTCTGGTCGCGCCGCGGCCTGGGGTCGGCACGTTCGTGACCAAGACGTTGAGCGACGAGTCGCTGGCCGCGCACGCGCCGTTGCGCTGTGAGCTTCAGGCCTGGCTGCGCAGGGCGCGGCGTGCCGGCCTTGACGACGAGAGCATCGAGGCGCTGTTTCGCGACACGTTTCGGGCCACGTCCCTGGAAGGCGTAGCGTGAGCTGGGTCCTCGAAGCGCACGACCTGGGCAAGCGCTACGGACATCGCCGGGCGCTGTCGGGCTGCACGCTGGAGGTCCCGGCCGGCCACATCGCCGGCCTGGTCGGGCCGAACGGCGCCGGCAAGACCACGCTGCTCCACCTCGCGGTGGGCTTGCTCGAGCCGAGCGCCGGCTCGATCGCCGTCCTCGGAGAGGAGGTCGCGGCAACGTCCGCTCAGCTCGCGCGGGTGGGGTTCGTCGCGCAGGAGACGCCGCTGTACCCGTCGCTGTCCGTCGCCGAGCACCTGCGCCTCGGTCACGCGCTCAATCCGGGCTGGGACGCGGCGCTCGCGCAGGCGCGGATCGCGGGGCTCGGTCTCGATCGCTCGCAGCGAGCCGGCACGCTCTCCGGTGGGCAGCGCGCGCAGCTCGCGCTGACGCTCGCGATCGCCAAGCGGCCCGAGCTTCTCGTCCTCGACGAGCCTGTCTCCGGCCTCGACCCGCTCGCGCGCCGCGAGTTTCTCCGGGGCCTGATGGAGTTCACGGCCGAGCGCGCGGTGAGCGTCGTGCTCTCCTCCCATCTCGTCGCGGACCTCGAGCGGGTCTGCGACTACCTGATCCTCCTTGCCGAGGGCTGCGTCCAGCTCTCCGGCGAGCTCGACGAGCTGCTCGCCACCCACCGCCGGCTGAGCGGTCCCCGTCGCGACAGCGCGCGGCTGCCGGCAGGCCAGCAGGTGATCGAGGAGAGCCACACCGCCCGCCAGAGCACGCTGCTCGTGCGCACCGAGGAGCCGATCGTCGATCCGGCGTGGACGGTGGAGGAGGTCGGCCTGGAGGACATCGTCCTCGCCTACATGGGTCGCTCCGCGCAGGACGCCGGGCCCTCAGGGGTCGGCCGATGACCTGGCTCGCGTGGCGCCTGTTCCGCACCCAGGCGCTCATCACGCTCGCCCTGCTCGCCGCATTCGCGGTGCTCGTGCTCGTGACCGGGCTGCACCTGCGCGACGTCTACGACTCGCTCGGCGGCGGCAAGCTCTGCGGAGTCCGCAATGACTGCGCGGCACTCGGCGAGCACGAGACGGTGCTGGCGGACCTGCTCGGGCCCGTGCTGCTGGCGATTCCGGCGCTGCTGGGTGTGTTCTGGGGGGCGCCGCTGGTCGCGCGCGAGCTTGAGAGTGGGACCTACCGCCTCGCGTGGACCCAGACCGTCACGCGTCGCCGCTGGCTGTCGGTCAGAGTCGCGCTCGTCGGCGTGGCCGCGCTGGCCGTGGCGGGCCTCGCGACCTGGCTCGTCAGCTGGTGGTTCGCACCGCTCGACGCCGTCAACGTGAATCGCTTCGACCCGAGCGTGTTCACCGCACGCGCGATCGTGGCGATCGGCTACGCGGGCTTCGCCGTTGCGCTCGGGCTCGCTGCCGGCGCGCTGCTGCGCCGCACGCTTCCGGCGATGGCCGCAACACTGCTCGGTTTCGCCGCGGCGCGGATCGCCTTCACTCTGTGGGTGCGCCCGCACCTCCTCCCGGCAAGGGAGGTCCTGGAGTCGACGGCCTTGGGGAAAGGCGTCTATTTCGCTTCGAGCCCGTCGGGAGCCAGCGTCGGGGCGGCCCCGCCCCCGATCCCCAACGCCTGGATGCTCTCGGCCACGATCGTCGATCGCGCCCACCGCGCTCTCGGCACGCCGCGGTTGCACGATCTGCTCGTCCGCCTCTGCCCGAGGATCGCGGCCGGTCAGGTGCCGGACTCCGGGGGCAAGGGCCCCGCGGGCGGAGCCTCCCTCCGCTGCCAGGTCGCCCTCTCGCATCACGTGCAGCAGCTCGTGACCTACCAGCCACCAGGCCACTACTGGGCGTTGCAGGCGATCGAGACCGGGGTCTTCCTCACCGGCGCCCTCGCGCTGATCTGCGCCACGGTCTGGCGCCTCGGGCGACGCGCCGGCCGCACCCGGGCGCTCGGTGGGCCACATCGGCCGGCCACAGACCCGCCCGCCGTGCGCGTCACACCGGAAGAAGGCATGCCGCCCGTGCGGACATCGGGAGACGAGGCCGGCCGCGACGCCGGCACGCGACGCCACCTTCGCCTCGCCGCAACGAACCGTCCGCGCCGGACCTGACCGGCCTCCCCGCTCACGACCGAAAGGACCGAACCTCATGCGTTGCCGCCGAGTACTCATCGCCACCTCCGTCATCGCCGTTGCCGCCGTGTCGCTGCTCGCGGCCGGCTGCGGCGGCAGCTCCTCCCCGACCGCCGCCACGTCGACGACGGCAGCGACGACGCCGAGCGGAGCGCTCGCGTACGCCCGCTGTATGCGCTCCAACGGGGTGACGGACTTCCCTGACCCCACCCGCGGCGGAGGGGCCGACAAGGAGGCCATCATCAGCGCACTCCAAGCCGTCGGCTACGCCAAGGCCGGGGCGGCCCAGGCAGCGTGCATCCACGTGAACGGCGGCAGCCCGGGCACGGGGCAGGGTGCGACGGAGAGTCGAGCGCAGCCTGCCGCGATGCTGGCGTTCGCCCGGTGCATGAGGAGTCGCGGGTTCCCCAATTTCCCCGATCCGTCCCACGGCCAGTTGAACCCCCAGATGGTCACCGCCGCCGGGGTCGACCTGCATCAGCCGGCGGTGCTGAGCGCCGGCCTGGCCTGCACCAGGGTGACCCACGGCCTGCTGACGCACGCCGACGTCGAGCGCGCGGTCAACGGAGGCTGACCTTCCGAACGCGACGTGATGGTGCGTCGAATCTCCACCTCCAGTGGCCGGACGCGGCAGGCGGCGGTCCTCGCGTTGCTCGTCGCGGTCGCCGTGGTCGTGATCCTGATGCTGAGCGCGGGTTCCCGGCCCTCGCCGGATCGGGCGACGAGTCCCGCGACGACGGCAGGATCGGTCACGGTGCGACGGCACAATCTGGTGGAGACCGATACGGAATCGGGGACGCTCAGCTACGCCGATCCGCAGACCGTCTATGACCGCCTGAGCGGCACGATCACCTGGCTGCCGAGTGTCGGCCAGGTGATCAAGCCGGGTCAGGCGCTGTACCGGGTCGACGGCGAGCCGGTTCTGCTGATGACCGGCTCGGTCCCCGCCTACCGGGTCCTGAGCAGTGCGGACGGTGACAGCGCCGACGTCGAGCAGCTGAATCGCAACCTCGTCGTGCTCGGATTCGATCCCGATGGGATCGTGATCGACGACGCATGGCAGCCCGCGACGACCGCCGGCGTGAAGCTGCTGCAGGAGTCGCTCGGCGAGAAGGCGAGCGGTCGCCTGGCGCTCGGGCGGATCGTGTTCGCTCCCGGCGATCAGCTCGTCTCGACGCTCGACGCGACGGTCGGGTCGACCGGCGGCGGCGGGGCGAGCCCTGCGTCCGGGGCGGGGACCGAAGCGAGCGTGCCGGCGGGTGGGCACGCGGAATTCGTCGGCCTGAGGACCACGACGACATCGACGCCGAAGTCCAGGCACCGGGCCGGCGGCTCCGCGGCGTCGCTCGCGGAGTTGACCGCAGCCCTGAGAGAGGAGGTGGCACAGCTGAAGGCCGCCACCGCAGCGCTGCGCGCGGCAGAGGTGTCCGGGGGTAACAGCGCGCACTCGTCGTCCTCGGGCAACAGCGCGTCCTCCTCGGACGGCAGGCGGAGGGCGTCGGCGTCGAGGGCCTCGGCCGGCGGCGGGAGCGCGACGCCGATCCTCCAGACGAACTCGACTCGGCTCGTCGTGACCGTCGATCTGAGTGCCAGCTCGCAGAGCGAAGCGGTGATCGGTGAGCGGGTGGGCGTCGAGCTCCCCGCCGGCAACATCGTCGGCGGGCGGATCTCGGCGGTCAGCCCCGTGGCCGAGAGCCCGTCGAGCAGCGCCCAGAGCGGCGGTGGTGGCGCCGGAGGGGGCGGCGGCACGGGCGCGTCCAGCGCGACGGTGCCCGTCACGATCACCCTGAACGGCCATCACCTCGGGGCGGGCCTCGACCAGGCGGCGGTGTCCGTCAGCTTCACGCAGGCGAAGGCCGAGCACGTGTTGTCGGTTCCGGTGACGGCGCTGATCGCCACCTCGGGCGGCACCTACGCGGTGCAGGAGGCAAGCGCGCCATACACGCTGCTCCCGGTGAGAACCGGACTGTTCGCCGCCGGGCTCGTGCGGATCTCCGGGGCCGGCATCCATGCCGGCCTGCAGGTCACCGACTCGCAGGGATGAACGTGACCGAGCAGCCCGCTGCGCCGGCACCGAACGATCGCACCGCGTTGAGCCTGAACGGCGTGGTCAAGGAGTATCAGGACGGCGTGCGGGCGCTGCGAGGGGTGAGCTTCGATGTCGCCGCCGGTGAGCAGGTCGCGATCGTCGGACCGTCGGGGTCGGGGAAGACGACGATGCTGACCGTGCTCGGGACGCTCGAGCGCGCGAGCAGCGGTGACGTGCAGGTGGCGGGCCGTGACGTCGTCAGCGCGTCGGACAGCGAGCTGGCGGGCCTGCGCGCGTATGAGATCGGGTTTGTGTTCCAGAGCTTCCATCTCCAGGATGGGCTGACTGCGCTGGAGAACGTGGCGACCGGGATGTTGTACTCCGGCATGCCGGCTCGCGGTCGCCGGACCGCGGCCAGGGCGGCCCTCGAACGCGTCGGGCTTGGTGACCGCCTCACCCACCGCCCCCCGATGCTTTCGGGCGGGGAGCGCCAACGGGTCGCGATCGCGCGGGCGGTCGCGAAACGCCCGCGGATCGTTCTCGCCGACGAGCCGACCGGAAACCTCGACTCCGCATCCGGCCGGGAGGTGATCGGCCTCCTGCACGAGCTGGCCGCCGACGGCGCCACGCTCGTGCTGATCACGCACGACGAGAGCATCGCGGCATCATTCCCCAGGCGCATACAGATGCGCGACGGTGAGATCATCGCCGACACGCGGCAATGAGCGCCGCCGGCGGCACGGTGCCACGCGCCCAGCCGATCGACCGGCCGCGGCTGCCGCCCGCGCAGCTGCTCGGCACCGCGCTGTTGGGACTCAGGACCCGGCGTCTGCGCGCAGCGCTCTCCGCGCTGGGGATCGCCATCGGGATCGGCGCGATGGTGGCCGTCGTCGGCGTCTCCTCCAGTGCGCAGGCGAACCTGCTCGCCGAGATCGACGCGCTCGGCACCAACCTTCTCACCGTCACCCCCGGCCAGAGCTTCACCGGACAGAACGAGGTCCTGCCCGCCACCTCGACCGCGCAGATCGCCCACCAGCCGCATGTCCTGCGCGCCGTCGCCATCTACCAGCTGTCCAGCGAGAACGAGTACCGCAGCCCACACGTCCCCGCGACGCAGACCGGCGGGATCGGCCTCGACGCCACCGGCGAGAACCTCCCCCGGGTGCTTGGCACATCGATCGCCACCGGCCATTTCCTGAACCGGGTCAGTGCCCGCTACCCCGAGGCCGTGCTCGGCGCGCAAGCGGCCCAGGTACTCCAGATCACACACCTCAGCGGTCACATCCTGATCGACGTCGGCAACACCTGGTTTCAGGTCATCGGCATCCTCAGACCCGCCGTCCTCGACTCGACGCTCGACCCGACGGTGTTCATCTCGCTGCCCGTCGCCGAACGGCTGTTCCAGCAGCTCCCGAACCCGTCGGAGATCTACGTGCGCACGGCCGAGAACGACGTCATCCCGGTCTCGAACCTGCTCCCCGCCGCCGCCGACCCCGCCGACCCGTCAGGCATCGACATCACACGTCCCTCCGACGTGCTCGAGGCGCGCGCCGCGGCCAAAGGCCAGTTCACCACGCTGCTCGTCGGCCTCGGTGCCGTCGCGCTGCTCGTCGGCGCGATCGGGATCGCCAACATCATGGTCATCTCCGTGCTCGAACGCCGCGGGGAGATCGGGCTGCGCCGCGCGCTCGGCGCGACCCGCCGGCACATCACCACCCAATTCCTCACCGAATCAGCCCTCCTCGCCGCCCTCGGCGGGATCGCCGGACTCGCGTTCGGCGCACTCGCCACCTGGATCTACGCCCACACCAAGACCCAGCCGTTCGTCATCCCCACCTGGGCCCTGATCGCCGCCCCCGCCGCAGGACTCACCATCGGCGCACTCGCCGGCCTCTACCCCGCCATCAAGGCCGCCCGTCTCAGCCCGACCGAAGCCTTGCGGAGCTGACCGGCCCCCCGCTCAGAGCCCGGCGGCGGCGCGGAGCGCGTCTGCCTTGTCCGTCCGCTCCCACGTGAAATCGTGGTCGTCGCGGCCGAAATGACCGTAGGCAGCGGTCTTCTGGTAGATCGGGCGGTGCAGGCGGAGGTACTGGCGGAACGCCCCCGGGCGGAGATCGAAGTGCTCCGAGATCAGCTCGAGGATCCGCGAGCGGCCGATCTTCTCGGTGCCGAACGTCTCCACCATCACCGAGACGGGGTGCGCGACGCCGATCGCGTAGGCGACCTGGACCTCGGCCCGGTCGGCCAGACCGGCCGCGACGACGTTCTTGGCCACGTAGCGCGCCGCGTAGGCCGCCGAGCGATCGACCTTGGAGGGGTCCTTGCCGGAGAATGCGCCGCCGCCGTGGCGGGCCATGCCGCCGTAGGTGTCGACGATGATCTTGCGCCCGGTGAGCCCGCAGTCGCCCATCGGGCCGCCGATGACGAACCGCCCCGTGGGGTTGACGAGGAAGTCCCGGCGCAGCTGCCGGGGGTCGTAGAGCTCCTCGGGCAGCACGGGCTCGATGACGTTCTCCCACAGGTCGTCCTTGATCAGCGACTCGGCGCCCTCCCGGTGCTGGCTCGAGATCAGCAGCTTCTCGATCGCCACCGGCCTCCCGTCGACGTAGCGGACGCTGACCTGCGTCTTGCCGTCGGGCCGCAGGTAGGGCACGATCTCCGCCTTGCGCACGTCGGCGAGGCGCTTGGCGAGCTTGTGGGCGAGCGAGATCGGCAGCGGCATCAGCTCCTCGGTCTCGTTCGTCGCGTAGCCGAACATCATCCCCTGGTCGCCGGCCCCGGCGATGTCGAGCTCGTCGTCCTCGCCGGGGATCGTGCGCGTCTCGTAGGCGTTGTCGACCCCCTGGGCGATGTCGGGCGACTGCTTGTCGATCGCGTTGATGACCGCGCACGTGTGGTAGTCGAAGCCGTACTCGGCGTTCGTGTAGCCGATGTTCTTCACCGTCTCACGGGCGATCTCCTGGATGTCCACGTACGTCTCGGTGGTGATCTCCCCGGAGACGACGACCAGGCCGGTGTTGACCAGCGTCTCGCAGGCCACGCGGCCGTTGGGATCGTCTCGCAGGACGGCGTCGAGCACACCGTCGGAGATCTGATCGGCGATCTTGTCCGGGTGACCTTCCGTCACCGATTCGGACGTGAACAGGAACTCGTTGTCGGCAGGCGTGGTCATGGGATCTGGAGAAGGAGCTCCGCGGTCGAGTCGGTCTCCCCGGTTCGCGAGCGCAGGCCGACCGCGTGGATGCGCGAGAGCTCCGCGCCCAAGCCGCGCACGCCGGCGCCGCCGGTGAGGCCTGTCTGCTCGCCGAGCCCGGGGAGCTGGCTGAGGTCGAGGAAGAGTAGCGAGGAGACGGGCAGGGGAGCTTGTGGGAGCACGGCGCGGTAGCCCGGGGCGGCGGGGAGGGCCGCGGCACGCCGTGCCACGGCCGCGATCCCGGTCGGGCTCGTGGACAGCACGAGCAGTCGGCCGCTGACCGCGTAGTCAAGCTCCAGGCCGGGCTCGAGCGGGACCTCGTACACGGTGAGATGGCCCACCTGGCGCTGCACGAGCGGCGCCGTCGTGGCGTTCCCGGTGTGCGGGAAGAGCTGCTGGAGGGGGACCGCCAGCGTGGCCATCTCCGCGCGCACCAGGGCGGGGTGGGAGATCCGCGTGAGGAGCAGCAGGGCGGGATGCGCGCCGCCGGTGATCGCCACCGCGCTCTCTCCGGAGAGCAGCGCCAGCAGCGACCCGACGTCGATCCCCTCGGAGCGCAGCGCGGTCCCGAGCCGGGCGAGCAGCGGTCCGACCCCGCCGGCGACGTGCACGTCGCCGATCGCGGCGAGGATGCCCGGCGCGGCGCGGGCGAGATCGGCGTCGTCGAGCATCAGCGCTGTGCTCGCCGGGATCAGCGCCGGGAGGGTGGGGCGGAACGGCCGCGGGGGCGGGCCGGCGACGTGGGCCAGGTCGGGGTCGAGCACGGCATGCACGCGGATCCGGGCGCCGGGAGACCCAGGCGCGAGCGACACGCTGACGCCGTCGAGCGCCGGCTGGGCCAGCAGCGCTCCGAGGGCCGCCGCCACTCCGGACCCGGGAGCCAGCAGCCGCCGGACCCCGTCACCGGAGACGTAGGCATCGATCACCCGGCCCGCCGGCTCGCCCGCGGTGGCCCGGCGATAGGTCGGTGCGCCGGCGAGCGACGGCGTCGCCCCGGCCCAGGTGTCGATGGCGGAGCGGACGCTCGCCTCCTGTCCGACGGCGAGGAACGACCCGACCACCGCCGCGGTGGTGCCCGAGGCGTAGCGCAGCAGGGTGATGCCGCGATCGGTGCCCGCCGGCTGACCGCCCGCGGACGCGATCACGGCGCTCGCACGGGCTCGGTTGCGCAGCGCCAGCAGCACGAGCGAGCCGGCCGTCGAGCTCGAGGTGTCGAGCACGGCGATCGCCGCCTCGTTCCCGACCAGGCTCCCGGCGCCGGCGCTGAAGTCGCCGGTGCCGAGCTCGGCCTGCAACCGTGATCTCACGGTCTGCGCGAGCGCCGTCAGATCCGGCAGCCCGGCCGCGAGCCGGAGCGCGCGGCGCACCGCCGGCCGCGAGCGATCGAGCGACACGTTGACGTAGGCGAGGGCGTCGGCCGGAACGAGGCGGGCCGCCGCCGTCGCGGGCGGTGCCACCCCCCCGCCCCGACCGGCGAGGGCGACCGCCGCCACGACGCCCGCGGCGAGCAGCAGGGCCACGGCGGCCCCGGCGAGCCGGCGGCGAGCACGTGTCACAGGCGGCGCGAACGCGGCATCGGGTGACTGACCGGTCAATCAGCGGCGGCGGCGCGCGCCTGGCGTCCGGCGCGATCGGCGCGATCGGCCCGGTCGGCACGGTCGCTTCGCCCGCCGCCGCGGCGCTCGTTGCGCTCGACGAAGTCGATGATCACGGGAATCCCGTCGAGGCGGTAGCGCTCGCGCAGCCGGTTCTCCAGGTAATAGGCGTAGGAGCGGGTGACCATGCCCCGCTGGTTGACCTGGATCGAGAAGCGGGGCGGACGCTCGGCGGTCTGGGACATGAACAGGAGCTTCAGCCGCGCGCCGTTGTAGCGGCCGCTGCCGGCGGGCGGCTGGCGCGCCGTCGTCACCTCGGAGAGGAAGCGGTTGAGCTGCGGCGTCGGCACGCGCCCGCGGCTGCGGTCGGCCAATCCGACGGCCTCCGCCAGCAGCCGCTCCACGTGGCGCCCCGTCTTCGCGCTCGCGGTGAGCACGCGGGGGCGCAGCCGCAGCTTCTGGGCCACCCGGGCTCGCTCGTGATCCAGGTCGACGCCGTCGGAGATGTCCCACTTGTTCAGCACGAGAGCCGTGGCGCAGCCGCTCTTCATGGCGAGCTCGGCGATGCGGAAGTCCTGCGAGGTGACCCCGTCGGAGGCATCGCAGACGACGAGCGCCACGTCGGCGCGCTCGGCGGCGCGCCGCGAGCGCAGCGCGGTGTAGTACTCCACCGACTCCCCCACCTTGGCGGCACGACGGATGCCCGCCGTGTCGACGAGGATGAGATCGCGCCCCTCGAAGCGCAGGGGGAGATCGATCGCGTCGCGCGTCGTCCCGGCGATCTCGGAGACGATCACCCGCTCGGCGCCCGCGAAGCGGTTGACGAGTGACGACTTTCCGACGTTGGGGCGGCCGATCACGGCCAGCCGGACGGCGTCGTCGGGCTCCTCGGCATCGGTCGCCTCCGGGGCCAGCACGGTGATCCGATCGAGCAGGTCGCCCGTCCCGAGCCCCTGGGCGGCCGAGACCGCGACCGGATCGCCGAGGCCGAGCGCGTAGAACTCCGCCGCCGAGGGGACGTCGGCGACGGTGTCGACCTTGTTCGCCGCCACCACCACCGGAACCGAGGAGCGGCGCAGGATGTCCGCCACCTCCTCGTCACCCGGACGCAGCCCCGCCCGGGCGTCGACCACGAGCACCGCGACGTCCGCCTGACTCAGCGCCTCGCGAGCCTGCTGCTGAACCTGGCGGGCGAGGTCATCCTGTTCCTCCAGGTCCACGCCGCCGGTGTCGATCAGCGTCAGCGAGCGCCCGTTCCATTCCGTGCGCAGCTCCTTGCGGTCGCGGGTGATCCCCGCGCGCTCGTGCACGACGGCCTCGCGCGACTCCGTCAGCCGGTTGACGAGCGAGGACTTGCCGACGTTCGGGTAACCGACGATCGCGACTTTCATGGGCTTGCCCAGGCTAGCGTGAGGCGATGCCCTCCCCTGAGGACCTCCGCGCCGCGTTCACCCCGGTCCAGACGGCGCGCCTGCTGCTGCGCGCCGTCGAGCCGGGCGACGCCGCCGCGTCCTTTGCCATCCACGGCGACCCGGCGACGAACCGCTTCAACCCCTCCGGGGCGAGCGGCTCACCAGAGGCGACGGCGGCGCAGCTCGACGGCTGGCTCGCCGAATGGCGCGAGCACGGCTTCGGGTTCTGGGCGATCCGGCGAGCCGAAGCGGAGGAGGTGATCGGCTTCGGCGGGCTCGCCCGGCGGATGTTCCGCGGACGGCCCGTGCTCAACACCTACTACCGCTTCACGCCGCCGGCGTGGGGGCACGGCTACGCCACCGAGATGACGAGCACGGCGCTGGCGCTCGCCGCGCGGCTGCTGCCCGAGCTCCCGGTGATCGTGCGCACGCGGCCCGGCAACCTCGCCGCTCAGGCGGTGGCCAGCAAGCTCGAGCTGACCCGGGCGCCGGAGCTCGACGACGAGATGCTCACGTACGTGACCCGTTGGGGGTAGCGCCCGGCGAGCGAGTGGCCAGGGACACGATCCGCTCGACGACCTCGTCGAAGCTGAGCCCGGTCGTGTCGAGCCTGACCGCCCCGGGCGCGGGCGCGAGCGGTGAGTGCTCGCGGCCCTCGTCACGGGCGTCGCGCTCGTCCTGCTCGGCGAGCACGGTCTCCAGGTCGAGCCCGAGCTGCTCCGCCCGGCGCCGGGCGCGCTCGCGCGGGTCGGCGGTGAGAAACACCTTCACCTCGGCCGACGGGGCGACGACGCTGCCGATGTCACGGCCCTCGGCCACCCAGTTCCCGTCGCCCATGAGCCGGCGCTGCTCGGTCACCATCGCCTGACGCACCCGCGGGTCGGCGGCGGCGCGCGAGGCGGCCTCGGACACCGCCTGGGTGCGGATGGCCTCGCTCACGTCCTCGCCGTCGAGCCTGACCCGTTCTCCGATCTCCAGTCGCACCTCGGGCGCGACGACCGCCGGGTCCTCGCCGCGCCGCAGCGCCGCCAGCGCCACGCAGCGGTACATCGCCCCGCTGTCGAGGTAGGTGAACCCGAGCCGCTCGGCCACGGCCCGCGCCACGGTCGACTTGCCGGCCCCGGCCGGACCGTCGATGGCGACGATCACGACGCGTCCCGGCGGCCGCGCGCGCCCAGGATCGTCACCCCGACGATCATCGGCTGAGGGCCGCGATGTCGGCGCCGAAGCCGGGATAGGAGACGGCGGCGGCCTCCATGCCCGTCACCTCGACGCCCTCCTCGGAGGCGAGCCCGGCCACGGCGCCGAGCAGCGCCAGGCGGTGGTCGCCGTGAGCGTCGATCCGCCCGCCGCGCAGGCCGCCCGTCCCGACGACGCGAAAACCGTCGGGCGCCGCCTCGATCTCCGCGCCGAGGCCGCGCAGGCCGTCGACGACGGCGCTGATCCGATCAGACTCCTTGACGCGGAGCTCCGCGGCGCCACGGACGATCGTCTCCCCCTCCGCGAAGCAGCCGAGGAGCGCGACGAGCGGGAGCTCGTCGATGGCGAGCGGAACCTCGTCGGGCTCGACGATCGTGCCCTCCAGCGGCCCGTGGGAGACATCGAGGTCGGCCACGGGCTCCGCGGCGGAGAAGCTGCCGACCGGCTCGAGCTCACCGAGCACGATCGCCCCCATCCGCTCGAGAATGCGCAGGAAACCCGTCCGCGTCCAGTTGACGCCGACCCGCTCGAGCACCAGCCGCGAGCCGGGGACCAGCACTCCGGCGACGATCAGGAACGCCGCCGAGGACGGATCGCCCGGGATCTCGACGTGGTCGAGCTCCAGCTCGTCGGTGTTGCCCACGGTGGTGGAGAACCCGCCCCCGGGGGCGGGCTCGCGCACCACGGGAGCTCCGGCGCCGATCAGCATCCGCTCGGTGTGATCGCGGCAGGCGACCGGCTCGATCACCGTCGTGCCGTCCGTGACGAGCCCGGCGAGCAGCACGCACGACTTCACCTGGGCGGAGGCGACGGGCAACCGGTACTCGATGCCCCTGAGCGCATGGCCGCCCACCGTGAACGGCGGAAAGCGCCCCTCACGGGCCTCGATCGTCGCTCCCATCCGCCGCAGCGGCTCGGCGATCCGGTCGACGGGTCGCCGGCGGATCGAAGCGTCGCCGTCGAGCGTGAACAGCTGCCCCTGCTGGAAGGCGAGCCAGCCCGGGAGCAGGCGCATCAGCGTGCCGGCGTTGCCGACATCGATCGGCAGCGTCGGCGGCATGGCGTTGCGCAGGCCGCCGCCGCGCACGAGCAGGCTGCCGTTCCGCTCCTCGACGATCACGCCAAGGCGACCGATCGCCCCCAGCGTCGAGCGGGTGTCCGCAGCGTCGAGGAAGCCGTCGATCCGCACCGGCTCGGAGGCCATCGCGGCGATGATGGCCGCCCGGTGCGAGATCGACTTGTCCCCCGCGACCCGCACGGCGCCGCGCAGCGGGCCGGAGGGGGCGAAGCTCACGTTCACGGGCTCGCCTCGGGCCGCGCGACGGGAAACCCCAGTCCGCCGATCAGCGCGGTGGCGCGCGAGGCGTCGTCCGCTCCCGCCACCCACAGCGCCACGACGCCCTCGCTCATGTCGGGCGCGGGGTACAGCGCCATGTCGTCGATGTTGACCCCGGCGCGCCCCAGCTCCAGCGCCAGCTGTGCGAGCACCCCGGGCCGGTTCGGCACCGAGACGCGAAGCTCGTGGAGCGACGCTCCGGCAAGCCTGGTGTCGATCAGCCGGCGGCGCTCGGCCGCGGCGCGGTCGTTCCATCCGGTGATCGCGGCGGCGTCCGCGGCGGCGAGCGCATCGCGGACCTCGGCGAGCGCGTCGAGAGCCCCGTCGAGCACGGCGATCAGGGCGTCGGCGTTGGAGAGGTAGATGTCGGTCCAGATCGTGCTCGGCGCCCCGGCGACGCGCGTGGCGTCCCGGAAGCTGGGACCGACCGCGGGGCGCTCCTCGCCGCCCAGCGCACCGAGGCGGGTGACGAGCACGTTGGCGAACACGTGGGGCAGGTGCGAGGCGAGGGCGAGGAGGGTGTCGTGGCGCTCGGGGTCGATCGCCTGCGGCACCGCCCCGAACGCCTTCAGCAACCGGTGCAGGCGCTCGTAGTGCACGCCCGAGGTCCGCGCCGTCGGCGTGAGGTACCAGGTGGCGCCGGCGAACAGGTCAGCCCGGGCGTGGGCGATGCCCGACGTCTCCGCCCCGGCGAGCGGGTGCCCGCCGACGAACCGCTCGTCGTCGTGGGCGGCGACGATCGCCCGCTTCGTCGAGCCGACGTCGGAGACCACGCAGGCCGGCCCGGCGTGGCGCAGGGCCTCCCCGACGAGCGCGGGCAGGGCTCCGACCGGGGCCGCGGCGAACACGGCCTCGGCGCCGTCGACCGCCTCGGCCACGCCGGCGCAGGCACGATCGGCCGCCCCGCGTGTCACCGCCGCCGCCGCCGTGTCCGGATCCGGGTCGTACACGCTCACCGTGGCGCCCGCGCGCTCGCGCGCGGCCAGGGCGACCGACCCGCCGATCAGGCCGACCCCGAGCACGGCGATCCGCATCTCAGCCGGCGGCGCGCCGCCGGCGCACGGCGTCGGCGAGGCCGTCGAGCACCTCGACGGTCGACTCCCAGCCGAGGCATCCGTCGGTGATCGACTGGCCGTAGGTGAGACGCTCCGCTGGAGCGGGATCCTGTCGGCCCGCGCGCAGGAACGACTCGAGCATCGCGCCGACGATCGCCCGCTGCCCGCCGGCGATCTGGGCGGCCACGCCGGCGGCGACGGCGGGCTGGCGCTCGGGGTCCTTGCCACTGTTGTCGTGGCTCAGGTCGATCATCACCCGCTCGCGCAGGCCGGCGGCCCGCAGGAGCTCGAGCGTGTGGGCGACCGACTCGGGGTCATGATTCGGGGCCCCGCGGCCGCCGCGGAGGATGACGTGGCAGTCGCGGTTTCCGCGGGTGTGGAGGATCGCCGGGCGGCCATCGCCGTGGATGCCGGCGAAGGCGTGAGCGGCCGCGGCGGCGCGGACCGCGTCGACCGCGACCTGGACATTGCCGTCGGTCCGGTTCTTGAAGCCGACGGGCATCGAGAGACCGGAGCCGAGCTGACGGTGGATCTGGCTCTCGACGGTCCGCGCGCCGATCGCCCCCCAGCTGACGGCGTCGGAGATGTACTGGGGGGTGATCGGATCGAGGAACTCGCACCCGATCGGCAGCCCAAGGCCCAGTACCTCCAGCAGCAGCCGCCGGGCCGTGCGCAGGCCGGTGTTGACGTCGCCGGAGCCGTCGAGGTGGGGGTCGTTGATGAGCCCCTTCCAGCCGATCGTCGTGCGCGGCTTCTCGAAGTACACCCGCATCGTCACCAGCAGCTCGCCGCGCAGTCGCGCGGCCTGCTCGGCGAGGCGCTCCGCGTACTCCCGCGTGGCCACCGGATCGTGAACGCTGCACGGCCCGACGACGACGAGCAGGCGGTCGTCCTCGCCGTCGAGCACGCCATGGCAGTCGGAGCGGCCGCGGAGCACGACATCGGCCACCTCGTCGGTGAGCGGCAGCTCCTCGAACAGCTCGAGCGGGGTGAGCAGCGGGACGATCCGCTCGATCCGGCGGTCGCGGACGGCCTCGCGCTGGGCGATCGTCATCATCGGCGTGCTCCGGGTTCCGGCGTCGGTGTGTCGATCTCGATCATCTGCCTGGTGCCTTTCTGCGAAGGGAAGCTATCGGAGTGGTTCCGGCGGCTCGGCTCCCGGGAGGGGATCCGAGGGGTGGAGCGGCGCCCGGCCTCCGTTTGAGAAGTCCGCGCGGAGCGGACGGGGGCCTGTGGCCGAGCGCCTAGCTAAATCGCCAGGCGGAGAAACGCGCATACCAGGACCAGCCGGCGAGGACCGAGGTGCAGGGGCTGGAGCCGATGGTGCTCATGCGCGTGCGGCCCATTACAGCAGACGCCGTGCCAGGCGCCAAGCGGTGGTGCTCACACGGCGTCGGCGAGCAGGTCGCCGAGCGCGCCGAGGAACGCCGCGTTCTCGCGCCCCGTGCCGACCGTCACCCGCAGATGGCCGGCGTGGCCGAGGCTCCCACCCGCGCGGACGAGGACACCGCGACTGAGCAGCCCGGCCACGATGTCAGGCTCCTCCACCGCCTCGGGAAGGGCCAGCCAGACGAAGTTCGCGTCTGACTCCGCCACCCACAGGCCGAGGTCCTGGAGCCCGGCCACGAGCTCGAGCCGCGCCGCGATCGTCGCGGCGACCCGGCGCGCGACCTCGTCCTGGTGGCGCAGCGACTCCGTGGCGGCGGCCGCCGCGGCCTGGTTGAGAAAGAACGGCTGGCGGACCTGATCGACCGCCGTGCGGAAGTCCGGGCTGCCGCTCAACGCGTAGCCCACCCGCATCCCGGCGAGCCCGTAGACCTTGGAGAACGTCCGCAGGAGCACGAGGTTCGGGTGGCGGTCGAGAAGCTCGACCGATGCCTGGGTGTCGCCGAGGCTGAGCGAGAACTCGCAGTACGCCTCGTCGAGGATCACGCACACGTGCCGCGGGACACGACGCAGGAACGGCTCGATCTGCTCCGGGGGGACGGCCGTCGAGGTCGGGTTGTTCGGGTTGCAGATGAGCACCAGGCGCGTCGCCACGGTGAGCTCGGCGGCGATCGCATCGAGGTCGTGACGGTGGTCGGCGTCGAGCGGGACCCGGATCGCCCGGGCGCCCGATGCCGCGGCGAGATGGGGATAGACGCTGAACGCCGGCCACGCGTGGATGACCTCCGCGCCCGGCTCGAGCAGCGCCTCGCCCGCGGCGAGGAGGATGTCGCAGGACCCGTTGCCGAGGGCGATCCGCGCCTCGGGGATGTCGTGGCGCTCCGACAACGCCCGGCGGAGCATCGCGTAGGACGGGTCGGGGTAGCGGTTGGCGCCGCGCAGGGCGGCGGCGCCCGCCTCGACGGCCGCCGGCAGCGGCGCGAACGGCGACTCGTTGGAGGCGAGCATCGCGATGCCGTCGCCGAGGTCGTAGCCGGAGGCGACCGGATAGACGGGAATCCGCCGGATGCGTGCGGAGAATTCGATCGGCACGTGACGATTATTGTGCCGATTCGAGATCGGCCCGCAGCGCGCGCGCCGCTCCGAGGTAGACGTGGCGGGGCTCGTGTCCGGCATCGGCGTAGTAGTGCATGAGCAGGCGGATCACCCGAGGCATCGAGCCGGGGACCGGCACCTCCCGGGCGCACAGCAGCGGCACCCGGTCGAGGCCGAGCCGGCGGGCGGCCACGGCGGGAAACTCGGCGTCGAGGTCGTGGGTGAGCGTGAAGATGCAGCTCACCATCGCCTCCGGGCGCAGGGCGTTGCGAGCCATCAGCTCACGGATGAGCTCATCGGTGGCCGAGAGGATCGCTTCGGCCTCGTTGGCCGCCACGCTGTTGGCGCCCCGCAGTGCAAACAGCCGCTCCATGCCGGGGCGATTCTAGGGGCGCGGACGGCTCGTCCCGGTCAGGACGCCGGAGCGGCGCCCTGCCCGGTGGCGATCTCGTAGAGGTCCGCGCACCCGAAGTGACGCACGCGCACGGAGATCGACGTGAGCTCCGAGGCCACGAGCGAACGGGCGGCGGCGCTGCGCGTCTTGCAGTCCGTGAGCACGAACCGGGCCCGCGTGCCGAGCACGAACGCCCGTGCCGCCGACGGGCTCAGCTGCCCGAACGCCAGCTCGTTGGTGAGCTGGGAGCGGCGGGAGCAGTTCGGCTCCGACCACAGGCAGTCTCCGACGTAGGTGTTGCGCCCCGTCTCGGCGGGAACGGCGATGCCGAGGTATTCCCGGGTGAGCACGCCGCCCGGCTGCCGATCGGCGGCGAGGAAGTCGAGCGCGTCGCGCTCGCTGGGCGAGATGTAGTTGGCGTTGTTGCTGCTCGGGCCCATGAATTCGGGGGCGAGCCGCAGCTCCCACACGGTGGCGGGGATCGTCACCAGCGCGAGCCCGACCACGACGGCGACGCGCCAGTGGCGCAGCAGGCGCCGGCGGGGCAGGCGTGCCCACGGGACGCTGAGGGCGCCCTCGACGGCGAGCACCGCCATCGGAATGGTGACCCCCTGGAAGGCGTGGAGCGGGGTGGCGCTGGCCCCGCTGGCGGAGATCAGGTAATCGGCGAGGATGGCGAGCGGGAACACGCGCACGGACGTCTGCCAGAAGCCGGTGGAGCGCCCGCGCAGCCCGAGCAGGGCGAACGGCGCGAGCGGCACGAGCGCGAGCAGGATCGTCACCAGCGGATAGGTGTGCTTGCTCGCCACCCGCGCGGCCGCCCAGGACGGATCGAGCTTGCCGAGCAGCAAGTAGTACAGCAGGGGGAGCAGGGTGCCGATCAGCGTGATCGCGGCCAGCTGCACATGGCGGCGGCGCAGTCCGTCCGACCGCAGCCGCAGCACCTCTGCCGCCAGCACGACGAGGATGAGCTCCTCGCCCTGCCAGGGGTGCAGCGAGCTGGCGAGAGCGCCGAGCAGCGCGGGCACCCAGCTGACGCGAGCCGCCCGGCGCGCTCGGTCATAGACGACGAGCGCATAGAGCGCGAGCCCGAGGCCGATCAGCCCGAACGAGTAGCCCCAGGAGAGAAAGCCGGGGAACAGGTCGCCGATCGGGCCCCATGATCCGTGGCCGGTCGTGGTGATGGAGCCGTAGAACAGCGCCAGGGCGATCACCACGCGCCGGGCGTTCACGCCGGTCAGGCTCCGGTGCGCGTAGGCCCGGATCCCGAAGAAGGTGGCGAGCACGGCCACGGGCTTCCACAGCAGCAGCACCAGCCACGGCGCGATTCCCAGCGCGGTGAGACCACCGGAGATCGCCACCGCCGGCTGGAAGTAGTCGGCGGGGGTGCCGTGGAGCACGAACAGGTTCGAGACGAGCCCCCCGTGCTGCGAGGCGGACTGGATCCAGGCCAGATACTGCATCTGGTCGGAGATGAACGTGCCGTCGGTGCCGGTCCAGATCCGGCCGTTGGCCACGACCTGGTACAGGTCGAGCCCCAGGACCCAGCACGAGACCGCGGCGAACAGAACGAGAATCGCGCCCTCGACCGGATCGAGCCGGCGCGATCTCCGCCGCCGTTGATCGACCCCGGGAGCTACGGTCGCCTGAGCGCTAGCCGGAGGCGAGGCCGGTTGCACTTCGAGACGCACGGAGCACGACGCTAACAGCCGGCCCGTTCCCGGTGGCGTGCGGCCCGGCGAGGAGCTTACGCCGAATCGACGGGGCGGACGGCTACTGGGAGAGCTTGTGCTGGAGGGTCAGCGACGCCTGGCCGGCGGACGTGTGCAACGGGTTGATGCCCGTGAACGACATCAGCGTGTTCGTCGCCGGCAGGAACGACAGCACGAGGAAGACGGTGAACGCGAGGGCCGTGCGCCGCAGCCGGACGCTCGAGCCGAGGGCGGCGAACGGGAGCGCCCAGATGATGTACCACGGCATCAGCCAGGCGAGCGTGCAGATCAGGGCCAGGGTCGCCCAGCCGGCGCCGGCGATCCAGTCGCCGCGGCGACGCAGGAAGAAGATCACCGTGGGCACGAGGGCGACGTCGGCGAGGCGGAGGATCGTTGGCGTTCCCCCGCCCACGCCGAGCACCGTGCCGACGATGTTCGGGATGCTGAACGGAGTGAGGAGCGTCGACTGATCCTGGAGGTTGGGCAGGGTCGGCCCGAACAGGACGAGGCTCATGGCCAGCAGGGGCACGGCCGCCAGCACCGCGCCCTGGATCACCCGCAGGCGGCGTTCGCTCGGGATCGCCGCGATCAACAGGAACGGCAGCAGCAGGATCGCGGTGAACTTCACCGCCACCGCGAGCATCACCATCGCCCCCGCGCTGCGGTCGCGTCCCGAGAGCAGCAGCGGGATCGCCGCCACCGACGGGATCAGCATGAAGAAGTCGTTGTGGAACGCGCCGACGGCGTAGAACACGTAGATCGGATTGAGCGCCACGAACACGAGCACATAGCGCGGATCGCGCCCCAGCATCCGCGCGCACTTGACGAGCAGGGCGATCAGGCCCAGGCTGGCGAGGACCGCCAGCACCTTGAGCACCCAGTACGCGACGGGGATCGGCAGCAGGGCGATCGGATAGCTGATCGCGGTGAACAGGGGGCCGTAGGGGCTGCGCAGGTTGTCCCAGGTCGTGAAGCGGTAGATCGGATCGAACGACTCGGAGTTGATCGTGCTCACGTACGGGTTGAGGTGGTGGACCGCCCCCAGCCGGGCGTAGCCGAGGTAGTTGAACAGGTCGGTCAGCTGCATCGGCGGCGCGAGCAGGAGGATCACGTGGAGCGCCACCACGGTGATCACGATCACGCGCGTCGACAGCGTCCGCCAGGCGAGCACGGCGGTGAAGTAGGCCGCCGTCATGATCAGCACGAGGCCGCTGTAGGAGAACTGCAGCGCGCTGAAGTGAGCGGTGGGCCGGCCGAACAGGAAGTGCAGCGGCCCCGCCATCCAGTGCGGGAAGCCGAACGAGCTGCGCGGCACGAGCACCGACGCGCGCCCGGTGGCGAACACGACGAGCACGAACGCGCCGATGAGCAGCGAGGCGATCGCGATCCGTCCGGCCGTCGCCCCCAGCTCCAGCTCCCCGCCGCGCGTGCGCACGCGGCGTCGCAGCCCCAGGCGGGGAAGTTCGGGGAGCAGGGCCGGCGAGTCAGTCTGTCCGGTGGCTCCGGCCGCGGAGGCGAGTGCGACAGACCCTTCGGCCGAAGTCGAATCCGGTCGCATGGGTGTCATGAGTCTGCCCGCAGCCGGGTCGCATGGGCGTAAGGCCGACGTTGGATTTCGGTTAAGCACGGTGTCGTGATGCGGCGCACGGAGTGTGACGCCGGACCGATCGCCGGTCCCGCGCCTTTCGAGTGGACGCGTCCACTAGCCTGCCGACGCGTGAGCGTGATCGCTCCCGCCACACGTCCCCGGCGGTCCACCGGGGGCGGCGTCCTGCGCCTCCCCGGCCCGGCGCTGCTCGGCGCGCTCACCGTGCTCGCGGCCGCGCTGCGCTTCGCCCTGATCGGCCACCAGGGCTTCTGGTTCGACGAGGGGAACACGGTCCTGCTCGTCCACTTCTCGCCCGGCAAGATGCTCGGGCTGATCCCCCAGAGCGAGTCGACACCTCCGCTCTACTACTGCGTCGCCTGGGTGTGGGCGCGGATCTTCGGCTTCGGGGAGGTCGGTCTGCGCTCGCTCTCCGCGGTCTGCGGCGTGCTCACCGTCCCGGTGCTGTATTTCGCCGCCGACCGCCTGGCGGCGCTTCCGGAGGTCGGTTTCTCGCATCGGCACCGCAGCGCCGCGGGACCGTTCGTCGCCGCGCTCACCGCCTGCAACCCGCTCCTCATCTGGTACTCGCAGGAGGCCCGGTCGTACTCGATGCTCGTGCTCATGAGCGCGCTCTCGCTGCTTGCGTTCGCGCTCGTGCTGGAGGACGTGACGCCGGGGCGGGCGTTCGCGTGGGTGCTCCTCAGCGCCCTCGCCCTGGCCACCCACTACTACGCGGTGCTGCTCGTGGCGCCGGAAGCCGTGTGGCTGCTCGTGGTCGCGCGCCGGCGCCGCACCGTGCAGGTCGCCGTGGGCGCCCTGGTCGCCTGCGGAGCCGCTCTGCTCCCGTTCGCGCTGGGGCAGAACGCGACGGGCCACGCCAGCTGGATCGCCAGCGCGCCGCTCGGCCGCCGCCTGGGCGAGGTCGGGCCACAGTTCGTGGCGGCGTTCGGCGCCCCCGACTACACCGTGCTCGCCGCCGCCGCCGTGGTCCTCGCCGGGCTCGGGCTGCTGCTGGCGCTGACGAGCGCCGACGGCGAGCTGCGCCGTGCCGGCGTGCTCGCCGGAGGACTGGCCATCGCCGGGCTCGTGCTGAACCTGCTGCTGATCGCGGTGGGGATCGACGATCTCCTCACGCGCAACGTGCTCGCCCTGGGGCCGCCGGCGGCCGTCGCGGTGGGCTGCGGGCTGGCGGCACCCCGGAGCCGGGTGCTCGGCGTGCTCGTCACCGTCGCGCTGTGCGGGATCGGCATCGCCACCGTCGTCCATGTCGACACCGACCGTGCACTCCAGCGGCCCGACTGGCGACCGGTGGCCGCCGCCATCGGCGCCGCACCGGCCGGCGGCCGGGTGATCCTCATCCAGCACTACCGCGACCTGCTGCCGCTCTCGCTCTACGTGCCGAAGCTGAGGTTCCTTGCGCGCGGCGGGGCGAGCGTCACCGAGCTCGACGTCGTCTCCTTCACCTCACCGAAGAGCGACGGCTTCTGCTGGTGGGGATCGGCGTGCAACCTGTGGCCCTCGCGGATCCAGGCGCGCTACCGGATCGCCGGCTTCCGCATCGTCTCGGAGACCCGCGTGGAGCAGTTCACCGTGCTCCGGATGGTCGCCCGCCGGCCGGTCCACGTGACGGCCGCCGCCGTCGCGCCGGCGCTGCGCTCGACGACGCTCCGCGAGGACGAACTGCTGCTGCAGGGCTCCTGAGCGCGGTCAGCTCCGCCGCGGTCAGCCGGCGGTGGGCTCCCGGGGGCAGATCGCCGAGGACGAGCGGGCCGAAGCCGACGCGCCGCAGCGCGAGCACCGGGTGCCCGACGGCGTCGCACATCCGCCGCACCTGACGCTTGCGTCCCTCGTGGATGGTGAGCTCGACCGTGTCCGGCGCGAGCCGCCGCACCCGCGCGGGCGCTGTCGGGCCGTCATCGAGGACGATCCCCCGGCGCAGCGCGAGCAGGGCCGGCGCGCGGACCGGCGCCCGGGCGACCCGGGCGACGTAGGTCTTGTCGACCTCGAAGCTCGGGTGGGTGAGCCGGTGGGCGAGCGCCCCGTCGTCGGTGAGCAGGATCAGGCCGGTGGTATCGATGTCGAGGCGCCCCACCGGGTACAGGCGTTCACGCCTCGGCACCAGCGAGACGATGGTCGGCCGCCCCTGCGGATCGCTCGCCGTGGAGACCACCCCCAGCGGCTTGTGCACGGCGTACACCACGGTGTCGCGGACCGGCTCGGCGCGGCGCCCGTCGACTCTGACCTCGTCGGCCTCGGTGACGTCCGCGGCCGGATCGGCGACCGTCTCCCCCGCCACGGTGACCCGGCCGGCCCGGATCAGCTCCTCGCTCGCGCGGCGCGAGGCGACCCCGGCGTGGGCGAGGAACTTGGCGAGCCGCATGGGGATGCCACCATAGAGACATGGACCTGGCCCTCCTCGCCGAGCATCTCGAAGACCTCGGGCAGCCGCGCTACCGCGCCGCCCAGGTGTGGAAGTGGATGGGGTCGGGCGCCGCCGGCTACGACGCGATGACGAACCTGCCCCTCGGGCTGCGTGAGGCCCTCGCCGACCGCGTGCCCTTCTCGACGCTCACCCTGGACCGGGAGGCCCACGCCAGCGACGAGACCGTCAAAGCGCTGTTCTCGACCGCCGACGGGCGCCCCGTCGAGGCGGTGATGATGGTCTACCGCGACGGCCGGCGTTCGCTGTGCCTGTCCTCGCAGTCCGGCTGCCCCCTCACGTGCGCGTTCTGCGCCACGGGACAGATGAAGTTCGGGCGCAACCTGACGAGCGGGGAGATCCTCGACCAGGCGCTCCACTTCCGCCGCATCGGACCGGTCGACCACGCCGTGTTCATGGGCATGGGCGAGCCGATGATGAACCTCGACAACGTGCTGGCGGCGTGTGAGCGCCTGCCCGATCTCGGCATCACCCACCGACGCACGGCGATCTCGACCGTCGGCTGGGTGCCGGGAATCGAGCGGCTGGCCGAGTCCGCCATGCCGATCCGGCTCGCCCTGTCGCTGCACGCCGCTGAGGAGTCGCTGCGCTCCGAGCTCATGCCCGTCAACGACCGCTATCCGCTCTCCGAGGTGATCGCCGCGTGCGAGGCGTTCTACGAGCGCAAGCACCGCAAGGTGTTCGTCGAGTACGTGATGCTCGCCGGGGTCAACGACAGCTGGGTGCAGGCGGCGGCGCTGGCGGACGCACTGAATCCGCGGATCTTCAAGGTCAACCTGATCCCCTACAACCCGACCGCCTCGGAGTTCACCGGCTCGGGCCCGAGGGCGATCGAGGCCTTCCGCGCCGAGCTGGAGCGCCGCGGCCTGGAGGCGACGGTCCGCCTCACCCGCGGGCGCGACATCGACGCCGCGTGCGGCCAGCTGGCGGCGAAGGCCGCTCCGGGCGGGGACGCCGCGGCGCCGGGGAGCGACGGCGGGGGTTAGGCGACGCCGCCGGCGCGCTGCTCGCCGGCCCGCAGGAGCCGCTCGCGCAGCTCCTCTTCGAGCTCCGGAGAGGGATCGAACTCGGTGACGTCGGGCAGCTCGTCGAGGCTGCCGAGGCCGAACAGCTTGAGGAACAGGTCGCTCGTGCGCAGCAGCACGGCGCCGAAATGCGAGCGTCCCGCCTCCTCGAGGAGGCCCCGCTCGAGCAGCGTCTGCGTCGCCGATTCGGCGTTGACGCCGCGGATCCGGGCGATCTCCGGGCGCGAGACGGGCTGCAGGTAGGCGACGATCGCCAGCGTCTCGGCCTGCGCCGCGGTGAGCGGCGGCGTCCGCGGCTTGGCGAGCAGTGCGCGCGCCGCGTCCTCGGCGTCGGGGTGAGCGCTGAGCGTCCAGCCGCCGGCGAGCTCGCGCAGGACGAGTCCCCGGCGCTCGAACTCCAGGTGCTCGCGGATCCGCTCGAGCGCGGTGTGCACCTCGTGGAGCTCGGCGTCGGTCGCCTGTGCCAGGGCCTCCGGGGTCACCGGATCGGAGGACAGGAACAGCAACGACTCGAGCGTCCGCTCGAGCTGGCCGGTCATCCCGCCGCCCTCAATGGCTCGGGCCGGGCCGGCGCCTCGGCCTGCCGGCGGCAGGCCTCGATCCGGATCTCGCCGAACGGCTCCTCCTGGCTCCAGCTCGCCTCGCCCTGCTTGTAGAGCTCGAGCAGCGCGAACAGCGTGACCGCGATCGTGACGCGGTCGGCCCGCTCGATCGCCTGGCGGAAGCTGAAGCTCCCGCGCCGGAGCAGCGCCCGGAGCACCGCCAGCCGCTCGGAGACCGTCACCTTCGGGTCGCTCACGTGTCGCGTGTCGACGGCTACGGGCGGGGTGAGCAGGCGGCCGATCGCCGCCCCGAGGAGCTCCGGCTCGTAGACGGCGCGCGCCGCCGGCAGGGCGGCGCGCCGCAGCGACGGCGGCAGCGGGGCCTCACGGAACCGGTAGCCCGACTGCTCGTCGAGGCGCTGGCCCAGCATCGTCGCGGCCAGTCGGTAGCGGTGGGCGTCGAGCAGCCGGGCGAGGAGCTCCTCGGCCGCCTCCCCGGGGGCCAGCTCGATCAGCTCCTCGGTCTCCTCGCCGGGAAGCATCAGCCGGGACTTCAGCTCGAGCAGCGCCGCGATCAGGACGAGGAACTCCGTCGCCGCCTCCAGGTCGAGCTCTTCGCGCTCGGCGCCCTTGGCGCCGTTGACGCCGTTGGCGCCCGACCCATCCGGGGAGTGCTCCAGGTGGTCGATGTAGGAGATGACGACGTCGGCGAGGTCGACCTCGAGCAGGTCGATCTCCTCCCGCAGGACGAGCGTGAGCAGCAGGTCGAACGGGCCGGCGAACACGTCGAGGTCCAGCTCGAGATCCACGAGGCGCACTGCGGCGCAGGCTAGCGGCCGGCCCGGACCCCGCCGTACCCCATCGCCTCGCGCACGTCGGCGAGCGTGGGCGCGCAGATCTCCCGCGCCCGCTCGGCCCCGGCGGCGAAGATCCGCTCGAGCTCCCCCTCGTCGGCGCGGATCTCGTCGAAGCGCTCGCGCAGCGGGGCGAGGTAGGCGACGACCTCGTCGGCCACCGCCTGCTTGAACTCCCCGTAGCGGCTGGAGGCGAACTCCCGCTCGACCGCCTCCATGCTGGTGTTCCGGACAGCGGCCAGGATCTCGATCAGGTTGCCGATCCCCGGCTTGTCCGGGCCACGCCGGATCTCGCTGCCGGAGTCGGTGACCGCCGAGCGGATCTTCTTCTCGATCTGCCGCGGCTCGTCGAGCAGGTAGATGACCCCGGCGGGCGACGGCGCGCTGGTCGACATCTTCACCGTGGGGTCCTGGAGGTCCATGATCCGCGCGCCGACCTCCAGGTAGCGCCCCTCGGGCACGACGAGAACCTCGCCGAAGCGGCCGTTGAAGCGCTCGGCGACATCGCGCATCAGCTCGACGTGCTGGCGCTGATCCTCGCCCACCGGCACCTCGTCGGCCCGATAGGCGAGCACGTCGGCGGCCATCAGCACGGGGTAGTAGAGCAGCGCGGCGGACACGAGCTCCCGCTGGGCGGCCGATTTGTCCTTGAACTGGTGCATCCGCGTGAGGTCGCCGTAGGCGGTCACGCTCGACAGCAGCCAGGTGAGCTCGGTGTGCTCGCGCACATCTGACTGGCGGAAGAACACGCACCGCTCCGGATCGAGCCCGGCGGCGAGCAGCACGCTGGCCGTGTGCATGACGTTCTCGCGCAGCACCGCGGGGTCGTAGGGGACGCTGATCGCGTGCAGGTCGACGATGGAGTAGATCCCCTCGCCGCGGTCCTGGCCGGCGACGTACTGCACGATCGCCCCGATGTAGTTGCCGAGGTGCTTGCGCCCGGTGGGCTGGATGCCGGAGAAGATGCGCATGTCTGTGACGTGAGTGTGCCAAGTTCGTGCCAGTTGGCCTGGTTTGGGCTTTCGAAGGGGGATCGTGCGGGAGGCTTTGGCAGATAAGTCCCGCCGGCGGGGCACGATCCGCCAAGACCACCCGTGAGCCCACCCTTCGAAAGCCCGATCGTCGCTCTCGCCGCCCGGCAAGGTCGGCACGTCATGCGGCGCCAGCTGCTGGAGGCTGGGTGGCACCGCAACGCGATCGCCCGGGCGATTCATCAGGGCCGCCTCCACCCCACATACCCCGGCGTCTACGCCGTCGGCACTCCCGCGGCCACCCAGATCGAACGGGCCTGGGCGGCCGTCCTCGCCTGTGGTGACCGCAGCGTTACCGCCGGCTTCTGGGCGCTGGCGCACTGGGGGTTCACGAAGCGGTGGCCGGAGGCGCCGGAGGTCGTCAGCCCGCACAACCGTCGCCCGCGCGGCATCGTCGTCCACCGCTGGGCGCTGGCGCCGCGGGAACGGACGTGGCACCTCGGCGTCCCGGTGACCTCCGCCGCCCGGACGGTCCTCGACTGCGCGCCGCGGCTCGGCCCACAGCTCACACGGACGGTCGACGACGGGCTGCACTCGTTCCTCAAGATCGGCCACCTGGAGGAGGTGTGCGCCGGTAATCCCCTGCACCCGGGTACGAAGCTGATCCTGCCCTTCCTCAGCCGGACCGACGGGCCGTCGCGCTCGGACTGGGGCGCCGCGTTTCCCGACTGGTGCGTGGCCCACGGGCTGCCGCGACCCGAGATGGAGGCCCGGATCGGGCGGCGCCGCGTAGACGCCAGGTTCGTCGCCGAACGGGTGATCGTCGAACTCGACTCGTGGGAGTTCCACAACGACCGGCGTGCCTTCGAGGATGACCGTGAGCGGGATGCCGCCCATCTCGCCCTCGGCTACGTCACGGTCCGGATCACCTGGGACCGGCAGCACGGGGCGCCCGAAGCGGAGGCGGAACGCCTGGACCGGATCCTGAGGGCGCGGCGGGCCGAGCTGCGGCGTCCCGCCGCCTGAGCGCCTGCCGCCTGAGCGCGGGAGGCCTCAGACCGGCGTGGCGGTGCGACGACGGACGACTGTCCGCGTGGCCCGCTGACGCCGATCCCGTTCCGCGAGCAGCCACGCGGCGACGAGGCCGCCGATGCCGCCGCAGACGTGGGCCTGCCAGGAGATGCCGGCGTGCGGGACGATGCTGGCGACCAGCGCGCCGCCCCAGACGGCGGCGACGACCCCACCGATCACCACCTCGAGCACGCTGCGATCGAAGAATCCGCGGAGGACGAGGTAGGCGGCATAGCCGAACACGACGCCGCTGGCGCCGATCGTCGGCGGGGAGCCGGGTGAGATGAGCCACGTGCCGAGGCCGCCGACGAGGATCACGATCGCGGTGACCGCGGCCAGCCGGGCGGCGCCACGCATGGCGATGATCACGCCCATGAACACGAACGGGATCGTGTTGTCGAACAGGTGCTGGAAGCTCGCGTGGATGAACGGCGAGGTGAGGATTCCCCAGATGCGGTCGAAGTTCCGGCCGTAGATCCCGTCGCTGTCGAGCCGGTTGGAGTCGAGCGTGTTGAACACCTCGACGAGCCACATGAAGGCGACGATCGCCATGAGCAGCCCAAGACCCTCGCGGCGTTCGGAGCGGCTGCCGGTGGGAAGCCTGCGGTTCATGCACAAAGCATGGCAGGCCCGCGTAAGCGCCGGGCAAGGAGAATGGGCACGGACGCGCCGGACAGTCTCCGGCCACGCCGGACAGGACCGGCCTCACCGACAGGCCCGACGACCCGCTACGCGTCGAGCACGGAGGCGAGAATCGCCAGCGCCACCTCGGCGCGCTGGCGCAGCGACTCGGCCAGGACGAACTCGCCCGGGGTGTGGGCGCCGCCGCCGCGCGGGCCGAGACCGTCGATGGTGAGCGGGATCGTCCCTGCGAAGTGGCTGGCGTCGCTCGCCCCGCCCCGCCCCGTCTGGCGGATCGGGCGCCCGAGACGACGGCCGGCGTCATCGAGCAGCGTCGCCGTCTCGGCTCGGCTGTCCATGGCGGGCCAGGCCCGCTCCAGGATCGGCTCCAGGCGCACCCCCTCGTGCTCGGCGGCGACCGCATCGAGGACCGGCGTGAACGCCTCGATCCGCTCGGCGCGCATGTCGAACAGCAGCTCGCCCTGGGCCGGGACGACGTTGAAGGCCTCGCCGGAGCGCACGACGGTCGGCACCACGGTGAGCCGATCGGCGCCGTCCGGGTCGTGGGTGGCCGCGACGTCGATCGCGGCGTGCGCGAGCGCGAGCAGGGCGTTGCGCCCCTTGTCGGGTGCCGAGCCGGAGTGCGCGGCGCGGCCGTGGGCCCTCACCCGCATCGTTCCCGCCGCCTTGCGCTTGACGACGACCGCCTCCTCGCCGTCGGACGTCCTCTCGCCCGCCTCGAAGCACAGGCAGGCATCGAAGGCGGCGAAGCGCTCGACATGCCGGAACGGCGCCACCCGCCACTCCTCGTCGACGACGAGCAGCACGGCCAGCTCGGCGAACGACTCAGGACGCCGAGCGAGGGCGCGGGCGCCGCCGAGCGCGAGCACGTCGCCACCCTTCATGTCGGCGCTGCCGGATCCGTAGAGCCGCGTGTCGTCTCGGCGCAGGGGCTGGTGGGAGGCGTGGTCGAAGACGGTGTCGAGGTGACCGAGCAGGAGCACGCGTCCCTCGCCGTGCCCGCGGACGGTGGCGAGCAGGTCGTCGGCGCAGCCAGGCGTCGAGCACGGCAGCCGCTCCACCGTCGCCCCCGGCGGAAGCTGGGCCACGGCCCGGCGGATGGCCTCCTCCGCCCCGGGGAGATCGCCCGACGGCGAGGAGACGTCGACGAGCGCCGCCAGGTCCTCCTCGGCGCGGTCGGCGATCTCTGCGGCGTCGGCTGTGATGCGGGGATCCATCGAGAGAATGTGGCCGGCGGAGCTCGCCGCTCAGAGCGGCTGCCGCACCACTGGGCGACGGGCGGCGCCCGCCTCGTCGAGGCGGCGGACCGGCGTCGTGTACGGGGCGTTCTGGGCGATCGTGGGATCCTCGCGCGCCTCCTCAAGGACGGCGGCGACGATCTCGGCGAACCGGTCGAGCGTTTCCCTGGTCTCGGTTTCCGTCGGCTCGACGAGCAGCGCCTCGTCGACGATCAGCGGGAAGTACACCGTCGGCGGGTGCACGCCGTGATCGAGCAGGCGCTTGGCGAGATCGAGCGTCTTGATCTGCAGCTCGCGCTTCATCGGGCCGCCGGAGAGGACGAACTCGTGCATGCACAGGCGCTCGTAGGCGCTCGGCAGCAGATCGGCGACGCCGAGCTCCCGCAGCTTCGCGAGCAGGTAGTTGGCGTTCAGCACGGCCGTCTCCGAGACATCGCGCAGGCCGGCCGCCCCGAGCGAGCGGATGTAGGCGTAGGAGCGGACGAAGACGCCGTAGTTGCCCTGGAAGCCGCGCAGCCGCCCGATCGACTTGGGACGGTCATAGTCGAGGTCGTAGTGCGGCTCGGACCCGTTGCCGGCCGGCGCGCGCCGGACGACCTGCGGGCGGGGCAGGAACGGCTCGATCCGATCCGACACCGCGATCGGCCCCGACCCCGGACCGCCGCCGCCGTGCGGCTGCGTGAACGACTTGTGCAGGTTGAAGTGCACGATGTCGAAGCCCATGTCGCCGGGCCGGCAGATCCCCATGATCGCGTTGAGGTTGGCGCCGTCGTAGTAGAGCGTGGCCCCGACGCCGTGGACGATCTCCGCGATCGCCTCGATGCCCTCCTCGAACAGCCCGAGCGTCGAGGGATTGGTGAGCATCAGGCAGGCCACGTCCTCGGTCGCCTTCGCCCGGAGGTCGTCGAGGTCGACGTTGCCGCGGGCGTCGGTGCCGACCTTCACGACTTCGTACCCCGCCATCGTGACGGTCGCGGGGTTCGTGCCGTGGGCCGAGTCCGGGGTGAGCACGAGGTGACGCTGATCGCCGCGGTCCTCGTGGTAGGCGCGGGTGAGCAGCACGCCCGCCAGCTCGCCGTGCGATCCGGCCGACGGCTGCAGCGAGGTGTGCGGCAGACCGGCGATCTCCGAGAGCGCCTCCTGCAGACGCCACATCAGCTCGAGCGCCCCCTGCGCGCGCTCCGGGTCCTGGAGCGGGTGAAGCTTGGCGTGGCCGGGCAGCGCCGCCACGCGCTCGTGCAGCTTGGGGTTGTGCTTCATCGTGCACGAACCGAGCGGATAGAAGCCGGTGTCGAGGTCGAAGTTCCGCTTCGAGAGGCGGTTGAAGTGGCGCACGATCTCCGGCTCGCTCACCTCGGGCAGGCGCGCCGGCTCGGCGCGGCGGCGCTCCGGCGCCAGCAGCTCGTCGAGCTCGTACTCGGGCACGTCGAGCGCGGGCGCCACGAAGGCGCGGCGGCCGGGCACCGAGCGCTCGTAGATGGTGAGCTCGTCGTCGGCGGCGCGCTGGGGGGACCCGGCGGCCCGCAGGTCGGAGACGGCGCTCATCCCCGGGCTCCCGTCAGGGCGGTCGACTCGGCGGCCACGGCGGCGCCGAGCGTATCGGCCAGCCGGTCGATGTCGGCCCGCGTGCGCTGCTCGGTGAGGGCCACGAGAAGCCCGTTCTCGTACTCGGGGAGATCGCGGGCGAGACGCAGGCCGGGATGGATGCCGGCGGCCTGGCAGCGAGCCACGACGGCGTCGACGGGCGCGTCGAGGGTGATGGCGAACTCGCGGAACACAGGCTGCTCATGGAGCAGCGCGACGCCGGGCAGGGCACCGAGCCGCTCCCGGGCGTAGGCGGTCCGGCGCAGCAGCAGCTCGCCGAGCTCGACGAACCCCCGCCGACCGAGCCAGCTCAGGTAGATGACGCCCGCCAGCGCGTTGAGCGCCTGGGCGGTGCAGATATTCGAGGTCGCCTTCTCCCGCCGGATGTGCTGCTCGCGCGTCTGCAGCGTGAGCACGAATCCGCGCTTGCCGTCGACGTCGCGGGTCTCCCCCGCGATCCGACCCGGGAGCCGCCGGATGAGCGCTTCGGTGACCGCGAAGAAACCGAACGAGGGACCGCCGAAGTCGAGCCGGTTGCCCAGCGCCTGGCCCTCGCCGACCGCGATGTCGACGCCGCAGTCGCCTGGCGCCTTGAGCAGCGACAGCGCCATCGGATCGCACGAGCAGATGCAGAGCGCCCCGGCCTCGTGGGCGGCGGTGGAGATCGCGTCGAGGTCCTCGACCGCGCCGAGGAAGTTCGGCTGGGCGACGATCACCGCGCTCACGTCGTCGTCGAGTGCCGGCAGCACGGTCAGCCCGTCCTGCAGCGGAGCCTCCACGACCTCCATGTCGTAGCCCCGGGCGAGCGTGGCGAGCGTCTCACGCGCGTGCGGGTGCACCCCGCGCGAGACGACGAAGCGGCGCCGGCGGTTGGCGTGCTTGGCGACATAGCCGGCAGCGCCCACGGCACTCGGCCCCTCGTAGACCGAGGCGTTGGAGATCGGCAGCCCGGTGAGCTCCGAGATCGCCGTCTGGTACTCGAACATCGCCTGCAGCCCGCCCTGCGAGATCTCCGGCTGATACGGCGTGTACGGGGTGAGGAACTCCGAGCGCATGATGATCGAGTCGACCAGCGCCGGTACGTAGTGGTCGTACATGCCCGCCCCGAGGAACGAGACCTCATCCTCGGTGGAGACGTTGCGGGCGGCGAGCTCGCGCAGCTCGGCATAGACCTCGAGCTCTGAGCGGCCGGCGTCAAGGTCGAGCTCACGCCGCAGTCGCAGCGACTCGGGGATGTCGGCGAACAGCTCCTCCACCGAGGCGACGCCGATCGTCGCGAGCATCTCCCGCAGGTCATCGTCGGTGACGGACGTGTAGCGACTCACTCCAGCTCCTTGCGGTAGTCGGCGGCGCTGAGCAACGACTCCGCCTCGGAGGGGTCGGAGAGCCGGACCTTGACGAGCCACCCCGCTCCGTAGGGATCGTCGTTGATCGCCGCGGGCTCGGATGCGAGCTCCTCGTTGACCTCGACGATCTCTCCGGACAGCGGCGCGTAGACGTCGGAGACGGCCTTCACCGACTCGACCTCGGTGTACGGCTCGTCCTTGCTCACCTGCGTGCCGACGGCCGGCGGCTCGAAGAACACCACCTCGCCGAGCGTGTCCTGGGCGTACCAGGTGATCCCGAACGTGGCGGTGTCGCCTTCGACCCGGGCCCAGTCGTGCTCGGGGTGGTAGAGCAGTTCGTCGGGATACGACGCGTCGGCCATCAGTCATCTGCCTTTCGGTACAGGGGCTTCGCCGCCACGCGCGCTTGGCGCCGCGTGCCACGGACGTCGATCTCGATCGGCTCGCCGACGCCCGCGCGCTCGGCGGAAACGTACGCCATCCCGATCCCGCGCTCCAGGCAGGGCGAGAAGGTCCCGCTCGTCACCACGCCGCCGCCGACGACACCGTTTCCCGGCCGGGGGATGCCGGGTCCCTCGAGCACGAACGGAACGAGCTTCTCCGGCGGGCCGGCGGCGCGCACGGCGGCGATCGCCTCGGCGCCGATGAACCCCGTCGCCTCCTTGCAGCACCACCCGAGCCCGGCGCCGATGGGGTCCCGGTCCTCGCTGAGGTCGTTGCCGTAGAGGTGGAAGCACGCCTCCAGGCGCAGGGTGTCGCGCGCGCCGAGACCGACCGGGGTCACTCCCGCGCCGAGCAGGGCGTCCCAGACCGTGACGGCGTCGCGCGGGTCCAGCAGGAGCTCGACGCCGTCCTCACCGGTGTAGCCCGTGCCGCACACGAGCATCTGACGCCCGGCGACCTCGCGGCGGGAGGTGTGAAAGCGGGCCGGGAGCTCGCCGTCGGCGAGCCGGCCGACGATGGCCCGCGCCTCGGGACCCTGGACGGCGAGCATCGCGAACCGCTCATGGACGTCGGTCACGTCGACGTCGTGGCCCTGCGCCTTGGCGCGCAGCCACGTGAGGTCCTTGTCGTGGTTGGCGGCGTTGGTGACGGTGAGATAGTCATCCTCGCCGAGGCGATAGGTGAACAGATCGTCGAGCACGCCACCGTCCTCGCGGCACATGACGCTGTACTGCGATCCGCCCTGGGCGATCCGCTCGACGTCGTTGGAGAGGAGGTGCTGGAGGAACGGGAGCGCCTCCGGCCCCCGCGTCTGCACCTGGCCCATGTGCGAGACGTCGAACACCCCCGCCGACCGGCGCACGGCGAGATGCTCGGGCCGGATTCCGGCGTACTGGATCGGCATCTCCCAGCCGGCGAACGCGACGAGCTTGGCCCCGGCGGCGACGTGGCGCTCGTAGAGGGCGGTGCGGCGGAGCTCCGGGTGGGCGGCGACTGACACGACCGCTCAGGTTATCTCCCTTCTCAGCGGTTCCCCCGCGCGCGTTGCCGACGGACCCCGCGGCGAGCGGCAACGCCCCGCGAGCGGCGTGCGGCGCGGCGCGCGGCGTCCGGGCGCCCGGCGTCGGGGCGCGCGGCGTCGGGGCGCGCGGCGCCCGCCGTCGGGGCGCCCGGCGCGGCTGTCACTCAGGAGCCGGCCCCCGGCGCGGGAGCGATCTGCTGGGTGGCGTGGAAGATCTGGGACATCGGGGCGAATCCCGGCTTGAGGTTGCCGTTCAGGTCGACCACGCCCTTTTCGACGAACGGCGGGTGCGGGACCGGATCGCCGCCGCTGTAACCCGGCCGGGCGGCGAAGTCCTGCATGGCGAACCACATCGCCCCCGACAGCCACGGCTTCTGCGCGAACACGCCGAGGTGGTACTCCATCGAGTTGATCTGGAAGGCATAGGTTCCGCGCTCGTCGACGGGACCGGCGCGACTGCCCTCGAAGCCGAACTCCGAGATCATGATCCCCTGCTTGGGGTAGCAGGCGCGGAGGAAGTCGAGGTACGGGCCGAGGGCGTCGCGATCGTCGTCGGTCCCGCCCCCCGCGTCGAACCAGCCGAAGTACTCGTTGTCGCCGATCACGCCGAGCGGCGCGTACGCGCTCTGGCACTTGACGCCCGGCCATGAGCTGATCGCCATCGCGGCGGGACGGGTGGGATCGAGCTTGCTGACCTCCGCTGCCGCCGCGCGGATGTAGCCGGCCTCGGCCCCCGTCACCGGCGTCGGCAGCTCGTTGCCGATGCTCCACACCAGCACCGACGGGTGATTCTGGTTGGCGGCGATGTTGTCGGCGAGCAGTGCCAGCGCCCGGCGGCGCCACCCCGGCTGGCCCAGGTAGGTGTTGGCGACCTGGTAGACGGGGATCTCCGACCACACGAGGATGCCGTCGCGATCGGCCTGCTCGAGCTGCTCGGGGGCGAGCGGATAGTGGGCGCGAATGATCCCGGCCCCGAGCTCCTGAGCCCAGCCGATCTCCTGCGCCTCCTGGGCGGGGGTGAGGGCGGCGCCGGTGATGAGGGTCTGCTGGTGGATGTTCACGCCGCGGAGGTCGAGCGCCCGTCCGTTGAGCTCCAGGCGCCCCCCGACGACGGTGATGCTCCGCACGCCGCTGAGGTCGGTGTAGGTCTGCAGGAGGTGGTGGGCGGCGTCGGTGAGCCGCAACGTCGCTCGATACAGGTACGGGCTTCCCGGCGCCCACAGGTGCGGGTGGGGCAGCTTGACGGCAGCCGTGGCGAGCCAGGCCCCGCCGGCCGGGATGGTGTCCGAGCCGAAGCTCAGCCTGCGGCCTCCGTAGACGCCGGTGAGGGTGACCGTCTCGGCGCGGCCGGTGGGGTTGGCCACGCGTGCCTGCTCGTCGATCGTCGCGGCGCAACGGGGGCAGGGCAGGACCGGGCGGATCACCGCCTCGGCGATGTCGGCACGCTGGACGGCCCGCAGGTAGACCTCCCGGAGGATACCGCCGTAGTTCCACCAGCCGCCTCCCGGACCCGGCGGGAAGTCCGCCCCCGTCCGGCGATCGTCGACTCGGACGATGAGGTGGTTGACGCCGGGCCGCACGTGGCTCAGCAGGTATTCGAACGGCAGGTAGGCGCCCTGGTGGGTGCCGAGCCGGTGCCCGTTGAGCCACACCGTGGCGGTGTAGTTGACCGACTCGAAGCGGACGATCCACCGGCGATCGGCGGCCGGGACGAAGCGGGCGAAGGCGCTGGCCGGAAGCGTGAAGTCACGCCGGTACCAGCCCACGCCCCCCGCCATGCTGGCGCCGCTGAGATCGCCCGCGTTGTACGCATTGGGGACGGTGACGGGCGTCCATCCGGCCGTCGAGGCGACGCCGCGCCAGAAGCCGTCGGCGACTCCGGCGTCGCCGGGGTCGGAGCGGTAGAGCCAGGTGCCGCCGAGCAGCCAGCGGTCGCTCTGGCCGTCGGTGTAGAGCGCCCCCGGCGTCGGCGGTGAGGTCACGGTGGGCACCGGGGTCGGCGGGGCGGGCTGCGCCGCCGCGCCGGCGGGGACGGTGAGAAGCGCCAGGGCGGCGAACGCGGCCAGGACGGCGAACCGCCCGCGCCGCGGTCCGAGCAGCCCGCGTCGCGCTCCGAGGAGCCCGCGTCGGCTCATCGCTGCGGTGCCCGGGGCCCATGGCGGGGCCGGCGCCGGGCCGCGCGCGGCGCCCGGATCCGGACGTGGCGCACGATCGTCGTCGTGTTGCCGGCGCGGTCGGCGACGCGGATCGTCACCCGGTAGAGGCCGGCGCGGAGGTAGACGTGGCGCACGACGTGGCGCCACACCGGGCGCGCCGAGAGCCGCGCCCGCGTGCTGTCACCCCAGCGCACGGAGGCGCTGGCGATCCCCGACGAGGTCGACGTCGGTTCTCCGGGGCGGACGTCGGTGACGGTCACGCGCAGCCGGACTTCTTTCCCGACGCGGCGCTGACCCGACAGCGAGGCGGTCACGATCGGCGCCAGGGTGTCGACGCGGACGCGCGCGGTGCGGGCGGCGGTGCTCGTCCCGGCGCGATTGACGGCGGTGACCTGCCACGTGTACGCGCCGTCCACCAGCGGCGCCGGCATCCGCAGCGAGGTGCGCGTCGTGGAGCCGACCGGCCGGCCGTCCACCGTGACCTCGTAGGCGAGCCCCCACGCCTCGCGGGACGCCGACCACGAGAACGTCGGCTGCGAAGTCCTCACGTCGGCGCTCCGCCGGGAGGGGGCGAGCGTCCCGGGTGGCTGGAGCATCTCCGCGGCGACGATCCGGGTGCTCTCACCGGTGCCCTGGACCCACGCGGCGGCGGCGTCACCGTTGACGTCGCCGGCCGCCGCGATCCCCGCGGCGGCGTCGGTGCCCCCGAGCCCCGGTTCGGAGGCGGGGACCCCGGCGCCGAGGCTCTGGCCGTCGGTGCCGTATGACATCAGCACCTCGCTCGGGCCGGCCACGCTCGTCTGCTGCCAGGCGACCACGCTCGAGAACAGGCCCGCGGTGCCGCCGACGGCGGCGTCGGCGTCGCTGGTGACCTGCAGGGTGGGGCCGGGCGTGCCGTTCGTGCCGACGGCCATCGCTTCGACCGCGTTCGTGGTCTCCCGTGAGCTGAGCAGGAACCCCCGGCCGTATTCGCCCTCGATGACGTCGGGATCATCGGCTCCCTCCACACCGGGGGTGCCCAGCGCGTCGGCTCCCACGGGTCCGTTCTGGGTGCCGGACACGAGCCGCGTCATGAGCACGCGATCCTGGGTCTCCGTGCCGTTGGTCAGCTGCTCGCGGAAGCCGATATCGGCGTAGGAGGAGTCGCCGCCGGTCCCGACACTCGGCTCGTCCGCGGTCGCCTCCCTCCATCCCGACACCGAGCTCGGATCCGCCTGCTGCACGACCGGGCTCGGCGCGGTGCCCCAGACGCGCCGGGCATAGACGTGACCATTCTCGCCCCAGGCGACGATCGCCAGCCCGTCGCCGGCCGCCGCCACCGCCGGGCGCCCCATCCCGGCGCCGGCGTCGTCGCCGGCCGTGACGTTGAGCGGGGTCGGCTCCAGCGACCAGCTGCCGGCGTCCCAGTAGGCGCTGCGAACGCCGGTGCCGGCGCCGGCGCCGACGGTGAAGGCGAGGTAGGCCTTGGGGAAGTTCGAGATCGAGATCGCCGGGCTCGCGGCGCCGCCGGCCAGGAGCTGGGGCAGGGCGAAGGCCGAGGACGCCGACCCGGCGTCGGCGACGAACAGCGCGCCGCTGTTGACGAAGGCCACGAGCAGCAACCCCCCGTTGCCGGCGGCGATGACCGGCTGTGACGAGGCTCCGGTCAGGCCCGGATCGACCTGGACCGGCGCCTGGAAGGCCCCGCCGAGGAGACGGGAGACGAACACGTGGGGGATCCCGTCCACCTGCTCGGTGAACACGAGCCCGCCGGTGCCGTCGCGGGCGATCGACATCCCGCCGAGGCCGGTGATGGCGGCGCTCGGGCCGGCCACCACGGTCGCCGGGGCGAGCGTGGGCTGAGCCTTCACGGTTCCCGGTGCGAGTGCCAGCAGGCAGAGGACGAGCGCGGGCGCGCGGAGGAGCTTCAAGACGGAGTTGGACATGCCCTGAAGCAGCTACAACCGTTCGGCGGCGTCAGGGTTGCGGGCACGGTCCCGCCCCGCGGCACCATCAGGTCAGGTTGCCGACGATCGGACGCCGTCCAGCGAGGACGGCGCCCGTTCTCCGGCGGGCCACGGGAAAATCGCCGTCAGGCGATTCTTCCCAATGACGCGTCGGCAGCGCCGTCCACGGAGGACGGCGCGTCTCTCCGGCGCGTCAGCGGTCCTTCAGGAACGACGGGATGTCGATCTCGTCGTCGCCGATCTCCAGCGAGGAGCGCTGACGATCGTCCATCCGCACCTCGCGGCCGCGACGGCCCTCGCGAGCCGGCTCACGCGTGCTCCGGCTGCCGCCGGCCCCGACGCCGCGCGGGTTGCTCTGGTCGAACCCGGTGGCGATCACGGTGACCCGGACGTCGTCGTTCATCCCGTCGTCGATCACCGCACCGAAGATGATGTTCGAGTTGGCGTCGGCCGCGCTCTGGACGATCTCCGCGGCCTCGTTGACCTCGAACAGCCCGAGGTCGTGACCGCCCGTGATGTTCAGCAGGATGCCCTGGGCACCCTCCACGGACTCCTCCAGCAGCGGCGACGAGATCGCCGTCTTGGCCGCCTCGGCGGCCCGGTTCTCGCCGCTCGAGGTGCCGATGCCCATCAGCGCGGTGCCGGCGTCGCTCATGATCGTGCGCACGTCGGCGAAGTCGAGGTTGATGAGGCCCGGGATCGTGATCAGGTCGGTGATGCCCTGCACGCCCTGGCGCAGGACGTTGTCGGCCTCACGGAAGGCATCGAGGATGGTGGTGCGTCGCTCGACGATCGCGAGCAGCTTCTCGTTGGGGATGACGATCAGCGTGTCGACGTATTCGCGCAGCCGCTGGATCCCCTCCTGCGCCTGCCGGGCGCGCTGGGTGCCCTCGAACAGGAACGGGCGGGTGACCACGCCGACGGTGAGCGCGCCGATCTCGTTCTTGGCGATGTCGGCGATGACGGGTGCCGCGCCGGTGCCCGTGCCGCCGCCCTCGCCGGCGGTGACGAACACCATGTCGGCACCCTTCAGTGCCTCCTTGATGTCGTCGCGCGACTCCGCGGCAGCGCCCTGGCCGACATCGGGGTTGGCGCCCGCGCCGAGGCCCTTGGTCAGCTCGTGACCGATGTTCAGCTTGATGTCGGCGTCGCACATCGCGAGCGCCTGCGCGTCCGTGTTGCAGGCGATGAACTCGACGCCGCGCAGCCCGGCGTCGACCATCCGGTTGACCGCGTTGGTGCCGCCGCCGCCGACGCCGACGACCTTGATGACTGCGAGGTAACTGCCGCTTTCCATAGTTATCCGTCCGACCCTCGAGGTAGCCTTGAGACTTTTGTCCAAGGGCTTGTGGAGCAGGAGTTTTGCACGTTACGTGCTGGGGATGCGCGAAGTCAACGCAGGCGCAGCTCCCGCAACGTTCGTTGCAGAACCCCGAACCCTCGACAATAGCGGGAGCCTCCCGATTCGGCGACCCTCAACCTCTACTCGAGCCTTAGGGAGCCGTCGTGGTTCCCGTGGTCACAGGCGACGTGACGGTCGGCGCGGCGGGAGCGGTGCTCGTCGCAGCGCCCGTCGACGTGGGCTGGACGGGGGCGGGAGTCGTCGTCGTGGCCGCGGGGACGGTCGTTGCGGGAGCGGTGGCCGCGGTCGGGGAGGTCGTCGTCACACTCGGGGCGACGAGCGCGGCGGCGGCGCTGCCACCGCCGGCGGCCGGCTCACGAGGATCGGTGACGTCGATGTAGGCGGCGCCCGCCGAGCCGGGGTCGGCGAGCACGGCCACGGCTGCCCTCCACTTGAAGGCGAGCTGGGAGGAGTCGCCGAACACGATCGTGGGCCCGTGGCGAAGGACGGCCACGAGGCCGCGATCGCGCTCCATCTCGGCTTCGCCGATTCGTCCGAGCAGCTGGTACGGGGCGGCCGCGAGGACGGCCAGCTCGTTCCGGATCCTCGGACCTGCGACGCGGGTGGTCCCGGGCGGAAGGGACGCCGGGATCGTCGGCAGGGCGCCGTGCCGGGGGACGGCGACGACGAGGCCGCTGGCGGCCACCGCCCGGGGGTCCCCGCCGATGTCGAGGATCGCGACCGGGTTGTCCTCCGCCACGTCGATGCGCAGCCCGTGGGGGAACTCGGTGTCGACGGTGATGGCCCGCACGGTGGGATAGCCCGCCACGGCCTGACGCAGGCGGCTCGTGCTCACGTCGAGCGTCGTCATCGACATCGCCGCACTCCGGAGCCGGGACGTGATCTCCCCCGCGTCGGCGCCGGAGACGCCGACCACCGTCACGCGGCGCACGGCGACGAGCGAGGAGTCGCGCAGCCAGAACCACGCCCCGACGAGCACGGCGAGGATCAGGCCAACGACGACCACCACGCGGGGGCTCGGCCGCCGGCGGACCCGGAGCGCACGCCGGGCTCGCCGGCCCTGGACGGTCGCCGTGCTCACGGGCGCCCCCAATCCTCGGGGAAGGGAACCGGGCCGAGGCCCTGAACCTCAGGCTCGAGCTCGACGCCGAAGCGCTCGCTGACGCGGCGCCGGCCCTCGGCCATCAGGGCGATCACCTCGGCGGTGGTGGCGTCGCCGACGTTCTCGACGAAGTTCGCGTGCTTCTCCGAGAACGCCGCGCCACCGATGCGCAGGCCGCGGCAGCCCGCCGCGTCGAGCAGCTGGCCGGCGCTGCGACCTTCGGCGCGGGCGTCGTCGGGGTTCTTGAACGTCGAGCCGAAGGTCTTGATCCCGGACGGCTGTGCCGCCCGGCGCCAGGCGCGCATCTCGGCGAGCGTCGACTTGACGGCGGCGCTGTCGGCCCGGCGGAGGCGAAAGCGCGCCCGGGCCACCACCTCTCCCGGGGTCAGGTTCGAGCGGCGGTAGGCGAAGCCCAGATCCTGTGGCCTGCGGCGCTCGGTGCCCCCGGCGCCGGTCACATCGACCCACTCGAGCACCCGCGCCAGCTCACCCCCGTACGCGTTGGCGTTCATCCGCACCGCGCCCCCCACGGTCCCCGGGATGTTCACCCCGAACTCGATGCCGCTCAACCCGGCCTGGGCGGCGCGCGCCGAGACCGCCGGCAGCCGCGCGCCGCCGCCGGTCTCGATATGGGTGTCGGTGACGTCGATCGCGCTCAGCTCGCCGTCGAGTTTCAACACCAGCCCGCGGACCCCTGCGTCGGCGATGAGCAGATTCGAGCCCGAACCGACGATTCCGACCTGCAGTCCCGCCTCCGCCGCCCAGGCGAGAAGCGACTCGAGCTCGTCGCGCGACCGGGGTCGGGCGAACCATTCGGCCGATCCACCGGTGCGGATCGTCGTCAGCCGGGCGAGCGGGTAGCCACTCTGCACGCCGGGGGGGGCGGTGAGCATCGGGCGCGAGCTTAGCCGTGGCCCCGGCGACTACCCGGGCGGCGGTGCGACGAGCTCATGAGCGAGCGAGTCGATGTTCCCGGCGCCCATCATCAGGCAGAGATCCCCGTCGGACAGCGTGGCGTCGAGGAATGTGCGTGCCTCGCCGAACCCGGGCAGCCAGGCCACGGGGCGCCCCTCGGCGGCGTCGGCCGCCGCCTGGGCCACCTGGAGTCCGCTCACGGCGGGGAAATCCTCCGCCCGCTCCCGAGCCGGGTACACGTCGAGCACCGCGGCGATATCGGCTCCGGCCAGGGCGGTGCCGAACTCCCGCGCGAGCGCGCGCGTGCGCGAGAACAGGTGCGGCTGGAAGACGGCGACGACCCGCCCGGCGGCGATGGTCCGCGCCGCGGCGACCATCGCCGCCACCTCGGTGGGATGGTGGGCGTAGTCGTCGTAGACGACCGCGCCACCCGCCGTGTGGCCGAGGCGCTCGAGCCGGCGGCGGGCCCCCGTGAACGAGGCGATCGCCTCCACGGCCCGAGCGGGGTCGGCGCCCGCGAGCGCCGCCGCGGTGAGCGCTCCGGCGGCGTTGACGGCATTGTGCGCGCCGGGCACGGCGAGCCTGACGGCGAGATCCCGCCAGACGAAGCGCGAACCCGAGGCGTCGAGCGCGGGATCGGGGGCGTCGTACGGAACGGCGGCGTCGGGCGGGCACAGCGCGAGGAGCTCCGGGCGATCCCACACCGCGGCCCGTGAGACCGGGGCCAGGAAGCGCTGGAAGGTGTCGCGCAGGTCCTCCAGCGAGGCATATGTCGAGTGGTGGTCGAGCTCGGCGTTCGTGAGCACGGCGATCTCAGGCGAGATCTTGAGCAGCGAGCGATCGGACTCGTCGGCTTCGACGACGATCCACTCGCCCGTCCCCCACCCGGCGTTGGCGCCGGTCGCGATCAGCTCGCCGCCGATCGCGTAGCCGGGATCCATGCCGCATCCGCGCAGGACGTGGGTGATCATCGCGGTGGTCGTCGTCTTGCCGTGGGTTCCCGTCACGGCGATGCACCGGCGCAACGCGGCGATCTGAGCCAGGAGGTCGGCGCGGTGCAGCTCACGGCCGCGGGCGGCGATCCGCTCGGGGTTGTCGGCGGGGACCGCCGTCGAGTACACGACCTCTCCGGCGTCAGGGACGTTCTCGGCCCGATAGCCGATCGCGGGATCGATCCCCCGCTCGCGCAGCCGCACCATGTACGCGGTGTCGTTGCGATCGGAGCCGGTGACGGCGGCGCCGAGCGCGGCGGCGATCAACGCGAGCCCGCTCATGCCGGCACCACCGATGCCGACGAAATGCAATCGTCGATCCGTCCACGGCTGGTCAAGCGCCACGTTGTTCAGACCGATGAGCATTGTGAGCGTCCTCGTGAGCGATCGGGGTCGGCGGCGTCAGGGTAACTGAGGTCACCGTCTCGCTCGCCATCTCGACGTGCCCACGTTCACGACCCGAGCCACTCAGCACGATCAACCGTCTCCCACTCAACATGATCAACCGTCTCCGTCTTCTCAGCGCGCGCGTGCGCGCCACCGCCACGCTCGCCGCCGTCCTCCTCGCCGGCGCCGCCGCCTGCGCCTGCGCCTGCGCCGCGGCCCCCGCGGCCAGCGCCGACACGGGCCACAACCTCTTCGCGGGCCAGTGCCGCGATCCCTTCTCGGCGCAGCGGGTTCCCGGGAACCCGCTGCTGCTGCCGACCGCCCCGGGGGCGAACCCCCTGAGCGGTGCGAGCTTCTTCGTCAACGGACCCGCCCACGGCTCGGCGGCCGGGGCAATCGCCCGGCTCTTGGGGATCGACACCAACATCCCGCTCGGCTCGGTGCTGCCGGACTTCTCAGAGACGGAATCCCTCACCCAGTTCCTGGCCTCGCCGGTGATCAAGATCAAGGAGCTCCTGAACCCGTCTCTCGGCTCGCAGATCAATGAGCTGGCGAAGGTGGCGGGCGAGCCGGAGGTGCAGCGGGTCAGCTCCTACTCCCAGGGCGGCGGCCCCGGCGCGATCTTCAGCCAGACCCAGAAGCTGTTCTGCCACAACTTCCTCGCCGACCCCGGCACGGTCCCGATCATCAACACCTACTTCCTGCACCCCGACCTCGGCGGCTGCGCCACCCGCAAGCAGATCGCCGCCGACATGCCCACCTTCCACCGGCGCGTCGGCGAGCTCGTCAGAGCGATCGGCAACCGCCCCGTCGTGCTGCTGCTCGAGACCGACGGAATCGGATCATCCTCATGCATGGCACGACACGGCGACCTCGGAGCCTGGGAGAAGGCCCTGCGCTACGAAGTCGACCACACCGCCGCCCTGCCCCACGCCGTCGTCTACATCGAAGGCGGCTACTCCGACGCCAACTCGCCGCGCTACACCGCCCGCGCCCTCGACCACGTCGACATCTGGAAGATCCGCGGCTTCTACACCAACGACACCCACATCAACTGGACGATCAAAGAGATCCACTGGGGCGACCGCGTCTCCGCGCTCACCAAAAGCCACCCCCACTTCATCGTCAACACCGCCCAGAACGGCAACGGGCCGCTGCTCAACCCGCACCCCACCACCCAGGGCGTCGAAGACCTCTGCAACCCACCCGGCCGCGCACTCGGACCGAAGCCCACCACCAGCACCGGATTCCCGCTCGTCGACGCCTTCCTCTGGACCTCCGTCCCCGGCAACAGCAGCGGCCCCTGCAACGGCGGAACCCCCGCCGGCACCTTCTGGGCCACCCGCGCCGAGATGCTCGCCGCGAATGCCAACGGGCGGCTCGGGCCGGGATATCCCAGCCAGCCGTACTGACGCGCGGGTAGCGGCACGGGAGGACCGCCGTGACTCCGCGGCGTTCGCATCGGTTCTGCTCCCGGTTTCCGTTCAAAACGTAACCGGGTACCCGGAGAGCCCTGAACCCGGGAAAAAATGCCGGGCATGTCCGGCAGGGGTGTCAGGATCGTCAGCGTGCTCATCGTGCTCGGGGCGGCGCTCGCGCTGAGCGCGCCGGCGCTCGCGGCACCGAGCACCAGCCCGCAATGCCCCGACCCCTTCTCCGCGGCCCAGCAGGCAGGCAACCCCCTGCTCCTCCCCTCGGCGCCGGGAGCAAATCCCCTGCAAGGCGCCAGCTTCTTCGTCGACGGGCCGGCCCACGGTGCGGCGGCCGGTGCGATCGCCCGGCTGCTGGGGATGGACACGAGTGTCCCCCTCGGTTCCGTGCTCCCCGACTTCCCGGAGACGGAGTCGTGGAGCGAGTTCATCACCTCACCGGAGGTCAAGATCAAGGAGCTCCTGAACCCGTCTCTCGGCTCGCAGATCAATGAGCTGGCGAAGGTGGCGGGCGAGCCGGAGGTGCAGCGGGTCAGCTCCTACTCCCAGGGCGGCGGCCCCGGCGCGATCTTCAGCCAGACCCAGAAGCTGTTCTGCCACAACTTCCTCGCCGACCCCGGCACGGTCCCGATCATCAACACCTACTTCCTGCACCCCGACCTCGGCGGCTGCGCCACCCGCAAGCAGATCGCCGCCGACATGCCCACCTTCCACCGGCGCGTCGGCGAGCTCGTCAGAGCGATCGGCAACCGCCCCGTCGTGCTGCTGCTCGAGACCGACGGAATCGGATCATCCTCATGCATGGCACGACACGGCGACCTCGGAGCCTGGGAGAAGGCCCTGCGCTACGAAGTCGACCACACCGCCGCCCTGCCCCACGCCGTCGTCTACATCGAAGGCGGCTACTCCGACGCCAACTCGCCGCGCTACACCGCCCGCGCCCTCGACCACGTCGACATCTGGAAGATCCGCGGCTTCTACACCAACGACACCCACATCAACTGGACGATCAAAGAGATCCACTGGGGCGACCGCGTCTCCGCGCTCACCAAAAGCCACCCCCACTTCATCGTCAACACCGCCCAGAACGGCAACGGGCCGCTGCTCAACCCGCACCCCACCACCCAGGGCGTCGAAGACCTCTGCAACCCACCCGGCCGCGCACTCGGACCGAAGCCCACCACCAGCACCGGATTCCCGCTCGTCGACGCCTTCCTCTGGACCTCCGTCCCCGGCAACAGCAGCGGCCCCTGCAACGGCGGAACCCCCGCCGGCACCTTCTGGGCCACCCGCGCCGAGTCGCTCGCCGAGGCGGCCGACAACCGCCTCGGGCCCGAATCGAGGCAGCCGTACTGAGAACGGCCGCGGCCTGGCGAGTCTCACCCCCGGCCGCTGAGCTTGCGCGTATATTCTCGCCCAGAAGGTGAACCAGCCCGCGGGGGCGGCGCGAACAGGGGAAAGGACAGCTATGTCCGGCAGACGCATCACGATCATCAGCGTGTTCGTCACGCTCGTGGCGGCACTCGCGCTGAGCGCCCCGGCACTCGCGGCACCGAGCACCAGCCCGCAATGCCCCGACCCCTTCTCCGCGGCCCAGCAGGCGAGCAACCCCCTGCTCCTCGCCTCGGCGCCGGGAGCGAATCCGCTCGGGGGAATCGGCAACCTGTTCGTCAACGGACCGGCCCATGGTGCGGCGGCCGGTGCGATCGCCCGACTGCTCGGCTACGACACGAACCTTCCCGCCGGCGCCGCGCTGCCCGACTTCCTCCAGACCGAGACCTGGCAGCAGTTCCTCGACCTCACGGTCGACCCGAAGCTCCCCTTCCTGCCGGCCGCAACGAAGACCGACGTCCTGGAGCTCGAGAAGATCGCCGCCGAGCCGGAGGTGGAGCGGGTCAGCTCCTACTCCCAGGGTGGCGGATACGCCGGCGTCTACAGCCAGACCCAGAAGCTGTTCTGCGGCAACTTCCACGCCGACCCCGGCACGGTCCCGATCATCAACACCTACTTCCTGCACGCGCTCCTCGCCGGCTGCGCGACGAAGGGGCAGATCCTCGCCAAGCTGCCGCTGTTCGAGCAGCTCGTCAACGGCGTTCACGACGCCATCGGCAACCGTCCCGTCGTGCTGCTGCTGGAGTCGGACGGGATCGGCTCCTCGTCCTGCATGTCCCGTCATCACTCGCTCAAGTACTGGCTCCAGGCGATCCGCTACGAGGTCGACACCCTCGCCGCCCTCCCCCACGCCGTGATCTACGTCGAGGCGGGCTATTCCGACGGGAACTCGCCGAGCTACACCGCCAAGGCGCTCAACCAGGTGGACATCACGAAGATCCGCGGCTTCTACACCAACGACACGCACCTCAACTGGACGATCAACGAGATCCACTGGGGCGACCGCGTCTCCGCGCTCACCAAGGGGCACCCGCACTTCATCGTCAACACCGCCCAGAACGGCAACGGGCCGCTGGTCCCGCACAACCGCAAGAAGAACGGCAACGAGGTGCTGTGCAATCCCTCCGGCCGAGCGCTCGGACCGAAGCCCACCACCAGCACCGGATTCCCGCTCGTCGACGCCTTCCTGTGGACCTCGGTCCCCGGTAACAGCAGCGGCAGCTGCAACGGCGGGCCCGCCTCCGGCTCGTTCTGGACGGCTCGCGCCGTGCAGCTCGCCGAGGCGGCCGACAACCGCCTCGGACCCGGCGCGAGCCAGCCGTACTGATCAGCTCGCCGCCGCGGGGGCCATCGGAGCCCCTGCGGCGGCCAGCACCTGGGCGGCGATCTCGGCGGCCGCCTGGGGCCGAGCCAGCGCCGCCGAGGCCCGCGCCATCGCGGCCAGGCGCTGAGGATCCGCCAGCAGACCACCGACCTCGTGCGCCAGCCGCGTGGCGGTGAGCTCGGCGTCAGGGATGACGACCGCCGCGCCGGCACGCTCCATGTAGCGGGCGTTGGCCGTCTGGTGATCGGCGGTGGCGTGCGGATACGGGATCAGCACGGCGGGCCGGCCGGCCGCCCACATCTCGAAGATCGAGCCGCCGGAACGCCCGACGACGAGGTCGCTCGCCACCAGCGCGTCCTCCAGGTTGGGGATGTAGCCACGCAGGTCGTAGTGAGCACCGGGGCTGCGCAGGTCCGGGAGATCACGCTCGCCGGCGGCGTGCAGGACGTGGAAGCGAGCGCCGGCGAGGGCCTCGATCGCGGCGAGGTTGATCGAGCGAGCTCCCTGGGAGCCGCCGAACACGAGCACGCAGGTCTCGTCCGGGGCGATGTCGAACCGCCGCCGGGCGCCGGCGCGATCGGCGGTGAACGGACGCACCGGCCGGCCGGTGACGACGTAGCGCTCGTCGTCGCGTCCCTCGATCGGGTAGGCGAGGCAGACCCGCCGAGCGACGGGGGCCAGCAGCCGGTTGGTGAGGCCGAGGTGGCTGTCGGCCTCGATCAACACGAGCGGGACGCCGCGAATCCGGCCCGCCAGCCCGACCGGCCCGGCGACGTATCCCCCCGCGCCGACGACCGCATCGGGCCCCAGGCGGCCGACGAGCGACACGGCCCGCCGCAGCGCCGCGCTGTCGGTGGCCACCGCCCGCGCGGCCCGCAGGGGAGCCCGCCGCGGAAGCGAGACGACCTGGAGCGTGTGCAGCTCGTAGCCGGCGGCGGGAACGAGCTCCTGCTCGGCGCGCTCGCCGCCGACGAAGACGACCTCGGCGCCCTCAGCTCGCAGCGCGTCGGCCACCGCCAGTGCCGGCACGACGTGCCCGGCGGTCCCGCCGGCGCCGATCACGATCCGCGTCCGGCTCACGCGCCGAGGAGCCCCGGGCGTTCGAATCGGTGAGGCCGCGCAGCCGCCGGGCACCGGGACGCGAGACGTTGAGCAGCAGACCGATGGAGGCGAGCATCACGCACAGGTTCGTGGGGGCGTAGGAGATGAAGGGAAGCGGAACTCCGGTCAGCGGGGCGATCCCCAGGACAACGAATATGTTGAGGATGCCCTGGCAGAGGATCAGCGATGTCAGACCGGTGGCGAGCAGCTTCGCATACCTCGTGCCCGCCCGGCGTGCGGTGCGCAGCCCGCCGTAGGCGATCATGCCGTAGAGGACGACGACCCCGCAGATGCCGAGGACGCCGAGCTCCTCGCCGATCACGGAGAGGATGAAGTCGTTCTGGGCCTCGGGCAGATAGAGCAGCTTCTCCACCGAATTGCCGAGCCCGACCCCGAACAGCCCGCCGGACCCGAGGCCGATCTGGCCCTGCACCGCCTGATAACACGTTCCGCTCTTGCAGCTGGCCGCCCACGGATGCAGGAACGCGAGCAGGCGCGCCCGCTGATAGGGCTGGGCGATCAGCATCAGGACGACGACGGCGAGGCCGATCACGACCAGCTTGCCGATGTGGGCCATCGGCATCCCCGAGGCGACGAGCAGCGCGACGATCGTGAGGGCGATCACGAGCATCGTGCCCAGGTCCGGCTCGACCGCGACGAGCAGGCACGCCGGGCCGGCGACGATGGCCACCGGAGCGATCGCCTCCCGGAACCGGCGCCGGATCCGTTTCGGGTTAGCGGCCAGGTGGCGCGCCACGTAGACGACGAGCGCGAGCTTCATCAGCTCCGACGGCTGGAACTGGATCGGCCCGGCGGAGAACCAGCGACGAGCGCCGAGCACCTCACGGCCGAAGCCGGGGATCAGCACGAGCAGCAGCAGGGCGAAGGAGCCCCACAGCATCAGGTCCACGAGCCGTCCACTGAGCAGGGCCAGCCCGTGGCGCTCGAGCACGTGCATCGCCGCCAGCCCCAGGGCGGCGGCGATCAGGTACTGGACGAACTCGCCGGTGCCGTAGCTGTCCCCGCTGAGGACCCCGATCGGCGCCGAGGCGCTGTAGACCATGACGGCGCCGAACGCGACCAGGCACCACGTGGCGGTGAGCAGGACGCGGTGCTCGAGCGGGGGCACGACGCGCCGCTCCTGGGGGCGGCGGCGCCCGGGAAGCCGCAACCGCGCCGGGGCGCCCGGGAGGCGGAGCGCCGGGCGCGATCTCCGCGGTGCGGCGCCGGCGGTGGCCATCACAGCTCCCTCACGAGGGCGCGGAAGTGCTCGCCCCTCGCCTCGAAGTTCGGGTACTGGTCGAAGCTGGCACAGGCCGGCGAGAGCAGCACGACATCCCCCGGGGCGGCGGCGGCCCGGGCGTCGGAGATGGCCTGGTCCAACGTCTCGGAGCGGGTCACGGGGACGCCGGATGCCTGGACGGCCGAAGCGATCCGCCCGGCGTCCTCGCCGATCAGGTACACGCCCCGGCAGTGGCGGGCGACGGACTCCGCCAGCGGCGAGAAATCCTGGCCCTTTCCGACGCCGCCGGCGATCAGGTGGACATGACCCCGCCGGACGCCGCCCCGCCCACCCGGGTAGGCGGCGAGCGCCACGAGCGTGCTCGCCACGTTCGTCGCCTTGGAGTCATTGACGAAGGTGACCCCCTCGGGGCTGGTGGCGATCAGCTCGAGGCGGTGCGCGACACCGCGGAAGCTCCGCAGCCCCGCGGCGACGGCCTCGGCGTCGACCCCGCGGGCGAGCGTCACCGCCGCCGCGGCCATCGCGTTCTCCGCGTTGTGCGCCCCGGGGATCCCGAGCTCGTCCTCGGCGATCAGCGTCTCCCCGTCCCACCACAGGTGGCCGTTACGGCGCTGCAGCTCCGCCTCGGGCCCCGTCCCGAAGCACACCCGCCGAGCGCAGCCTCCCAGATCCTCGATCCCGAGGCCCTCGGGCGCGACGGCGACATCGTCGTTGCCCTGGTGGGCGAAGATCCGCAGCTTCGCCGCCACGTAGGCGTCGAGGCTGCCATGGCGGTCGAGGTGGTCCGGAGAGAGGTTGAGCAGGACGGCGGCCTCCGGGGCGAACGCGTCGGTGTCCTCGAGCTGGAACGACGAGGCCTCGCAGACGATCGTCGCCTGCGGTGAGAGCGCGCCGCCGACGAGCGAGGTGAGCGCCGTGCCCACGTTGCCGGCCACGGCGACGGGGAGCGCCGCCTCACGGTGGATGTGGCCGATCCACTCCGTCGTCGTCGTCTTGCCGTTGGTGCCGGTCACGGCGATGAACTCGTTGGGAAGCAGCCGCCAGCCGAGCTCGAGCTCGCCGAGCACGGGGATCCCGCGGGCACGCGCGGCGAGGACCGCGGGTGCGGTCTGCGGGACGCCGGGGCTCTTGATGAGCGTCCCGGCGCGGGCGGCAACGGCATCGCCAGACGCATCGAGCTGGACTTCGACGCCGGCGGCGGAAAGCCTGCGCGCATTCTCGGCGAGATCGGGCCGGTCCGCTCCACCGCGGTCGACGCCGATCACCTCGGCGCCGCAGGCGCGGAGCGCCAGCGCGGCCGCCACCCCGGAGCGCACGAGGCCGACGACGAGGTACGGCCCGGCCGGGAGCGGTGGGCGCGGCTTCACCCGCGGATCGAGATCTGGTAGACGGTGAAGCCGATCGCCCCGCACGCGGCGGCGACGATCCAGAACCGCAGCATGATCTTCGTCTCCGACCACCCCTTCAACTCGAAGTGGTGCTGGAGCGGCGCCATCAGGAACACGCGCTTGCGGAACATGCGAAAGGAGAACACCTGGATGATCACCGAGAGGGCGACGATCACGAAGATCCCGCCGATGAGCACCAGCAGCACTTCGGTGTTCGTCATCACCGCGAGACCGGCGATCGCGCCGCCGAGGCCGAGCGCCCCCGTGTCGCCCATGAACACGCTGGCCGGGAAGCTGTTGAACCACAGGAAGCCGATGCAGGCACCGATCAGGCACGCGGCGATCATCTCCAGGTTGTGCTCGCCGCCGGTGATGAAGGTGATCCCCAGGTAGGTGGTCAGCGCGATCGCGGCGCAGCCGGCGGCGAGCCCGTCGAGGCCGTCGGTGAGGTTGACCGCGTTGCTCGTCCCCGCCACGACGAGGTAGATGAACACGGGGAAGAACGGGCCGAAGTCGATCCCGACGTCGACGAAGCGCAGCCGGACGTAGGAGGTGAGGTGGGCCTCGTGGGTCGCGACGAACCACAGGCCGAGCGAGATGAGGATGGTGACGGCGAGCTTCGTGCGTGCCCGGAGCCCGAGCGAGCGGCGTCTGACGATCTTCGTGTAGTCGTCGGCGAAGCCGAGCAGAGCGCAGGCCAACGCGGTGCCGAAGACGCCCATCGAGGGCCAGTCGCGCGTCGAGAGCACGAGGTACGGGATCGCGAACGCGACGAAGATGATGATCCCGCCCATCGTCGGGGTGCCGGCCTTCTTCTTGTGGCCCTCGGGGCCCTCCTCGCGGATGTTCTGACCGAGGGAGCGGTTGCGCAGGAACTCGATGAACCGCGGGCTGAGGAACAGACAGAGGAGCAGCGCCGCCGTACCCGCGATCAGGACGCGCCCGGATACCGAGCTCGTCACGCCGTCACCTGCCGGCGCAACGCCTCGCACAGCGCGCTCAGCCCGACGCCGTTGGACGCCTTGACGAGCACGATGTCGCCGGACCTGAGGATGTCCTGCAGCGTGGCGATCGCCGCCGGCGCGTCGGCGACGGCGTGGAGCTCCCCGGGGAACGCCTCGGCGATCGCGGCAGCGCGGGGCCCGACGGCGACGACGACGTCGACGTGCGCCGCGGTCGCCCGCGCGCCGAGCTCGACGTGGTAGCGGTGCTCCTCGGGCCCGAGCTCGAGCATGTCGCCGAGGACCGCGACCGTTCGCCGCGAAGCCCCGGCACTCAGGGCGAGGTCCTCGAGCGCCGCGCGCATCGACATCGGGTTGGCGTTATAGGAATCGTCGATCAACGTGATCCCGTCGGCCAGCTCGGTCCGCTGGCCGCGCCCCGGGCCCGGGACGTAGTCGAGGCGGCCGCCGGGAACGACTCCGACCGCCTGCGCGGCGGCGACGGCGGCGAGCAGGTTGCGGCGCAGATGAGCCTGGGTGAAGGCGACCTGGAGCGTCACCGGCTCGCCGCGGGCGCGGATGCTCAGCCGCCCGCCCTCGTCGCCCTCCAGGGTCACCTCGCCCCCCTCCCCGAAGGTGACGGTCACGAGGTCGTCCCGCAGGTGTGGGCCGAGCAGGGGCTCGTCGGCCGGCACGATCGCGGTGCCGCCGGGCGCGAGGCCGGCGATGAGCTCCGCCTTGGCGGCGGCGATCTGCTCGAGGCTGCCGAGCAGCTCGACGTGGACAGGGCCGATCGCCACGATCACCCCCACGTCGGGCTCGGCGATCGCGGCGAGCTCGGCGATCTGGCCCGGCCCGCGCATGCCCATCTCCAGCACCAGCACCTCGGTGTCCTCGGGCGCCGCCAGCAGCTCCAGCGGCAGCCCGATCTCGGTGTTGAAGTTGGCCCGCGAGGCGACCGTGCGGCGGTGAGGCGCGAGCAGCGCGCCGATCAGGTCCTTCGTCGTCGTCTTGCCCGTCGAGCCGGTGACCCCGATCACCTGGGCGCCGAGAGTGCGCCGCCAGTGGGTGGCGAGGCGCTGCAGGGCGGCGAGCGGATCCTCGGCATGCAGCCACGGCCGCGTCGTGTCCGTCGTGGGCGCGTGCTCGGGAGCGGTGAGCACGCCCCAGGCGCCGGCGGAGAGGGCGCCGGCCGCGAACGCGCCGCCGTCGGTGCGGCTGCCCGGCAGTCCGACGAACAGCGCGCCGGGTCCGACCTGCCGGGAATCGATGACGACCCGCTCCGGACCGGCGTCGGCCGCGCCCACGGTCACGCGAGCTCCCGCCGCGGCGGCGAGCTCCTGCGCGGTGAACCGCTTCATGAACGGGGCGTGCCGGCGGCCGTGGCCACGCCGCGGAGGATGTCATGCGCCACGGTCACGTCATCGAACGGGAGCTTGACCCCGTCGGCGAACTCCTGGCCCTGCTCGTGACCCTTGCCGGCGATGACGACGACGTCGCCGGACCGCGCAAGCTCGATCGCCCGCGCAATCGCCACCCGCCGATCGACTTCGTGCGCGGTGCCAGCGGGCATCCCGGCGAGGACCTCTTCGATGATCGCTTCGGGGTCCTCCGAGCGGGGATTGTCGGAGGTGACGATCGGGACGTCGGCGAGCCGGGTGGCGATCTCCCCCATCAGCGGTCGCTTGCCCCGGTCGCGGTCGCCGCCGCAGCCGAACACGGCGATCAGCCGGCCCTCGGTGAGCCGGCGCGCGGCCCGCAGCACGTTCTCCAGCGAGTCGGGCGTGTGGGCATAGTCGACGATCACCGCGAACGGCTGTCCCTCGTCGACGGTCTCGAAGCGCCCCGGCACCTGACCGGCGGTCTCGATCGCCGCCGCGCACGTCTGCGCCGGCACGCCGAGCCCGCGAGCGGCGGCGAGCGCGCAGAGCACGTTGAGGACGTTGAACTCGCCGCGCAGCGGGGAGCGGAGGCGCAGCTCGCCGTCCGGGGCGATCACGGTGAAGCTCGAGCCGCCGAGATCGGTGGTGAGCTCGACGGCGCGATACGCGGCCGCGTTGTGCAACGCAACCGTCACCGGCTGGGTGAGCTCGCGGGCGAGGCGCGCACCGTAGGGGTCGTCGACGTTGACGACCGCGACCGGCGGCGCGGGATCGAGGAACAGGAGCCGCTTGGCGGCGAAGTAGTCCTCCATCGTGTGATGGAAGTCGAGGTGGTCCTGGGTCAGGTTGGTGAAGATGGCGGCGGCGAAGTGCACGGCGTCGGCGCGACGGAGCGCGAGCGCGTGCGAGGAGACCTCCATCACGCACGCCTCGTCCCCTGCCGCGAGCATCTCGGCGAAGGTCCGCTGGAGGTCGATCGCCTCCGGGGTCGTCCGGCTCACCTCGTATTCCACGCCGCCGATCACGCTCTTCACCGTGCCGAGCAGTCCGGTGTGCCGGCCGCCCGCCTCGAGCAGGGCGCGTAGCAGGAAGGCCGTCGTCGTCTTCCCGTTCGTCCCCGTGACGCCGGCGGTGAGCAGCCGCGCGGTCGGGTCGCCGTGCAGGCGCGCCGCCGCCGGCGCCATCGCCGCCCGGGCGTCGGGAACGAGCACTTCCGGGACGCCGAGGCCGAGCGGGCGCTCCACGACGAGCGCCGTGGCGCCCCGCTCCACGGCATCGCGCGCGAATTCGTGGCCGTCCCGGGTCTGGCCCGGGTAGCAGAAGAACAGCGTCCCGGGAGCGACCGCGCGGTTGTCGTAGGCGAGCTCGGTGATGTCGAGCTCCGACGCCCCCGGGGGAGCGCCGTCGATCACGTCGGCGAGGCGCATCCGGGCAGAGCGTACCCGGCGCCCCGGCTAGCCTGCCGTCCCGCGGCGACGGCGAGATGGTCGATTCCGCGACCCCGCGCGGTCGGAAATCTACGCGGCGAACCCTCGGCGTCCGTTCGGCGCCTCGCGGCGGTCGAGGACGCGATCGACGAGTCCGTAGGCGAGCGCCTCCCCGCCAGTGAAGAAGCGGTCACGCTCCATGTCGGCGTGCACCCGCTCCACCGACTGGCCGGTGTGCTGGGCGTAGATCTGGTCGATGCGGGCCCGCAGCGCGAGCACCTCCCGGGCATGGATCTCGATGTCCGTCGACTGCCCCTCGAAGCCGCCCGAAGGCTGGTGGATGAGCACGCGGCTGTTGGGCAGGGCCATCCGCTTCCCGGGAGCACCTCCGGCGAGCAGCAACGAGCCCATCGACATCGCGATGCCGTAGCAGATCGTCTGCACGTCGGGCCGGATGAACTGCATCGTGTCGTAGATCGCCAGGCCGGCGTAGATCGACCCGCCCGGCGAATTGATGTAGATGTGGATGTCCTTGTCGGGATCGTCGGACTCGAGGTGCACGAGCTGGGCGACGACCAGATTGGCGACGTCCTCGGTGACGGTGCCGCCGAGGAAGACGACACGGTCGTTGAGCAACCGCGAGTAGATGTCGAACGAGCGCTCTCCGCGCGGGGTCTGCTCGACGACCATGGGGACGAGTGTCATGGCGACCTCCTGGTGGTGTGGTAATGTGCAACCCCTGAGTTGCGACTTCCCCACCGTAGCAGACCCGCAACCCTTGAGTTGCGGATCGTCGCGAAAGGAGACAGATGACCGATCGGATCGAACGCGAGCTGACGCTGGATGCCGCCGTGGGCGACGTGTGGGACGCGGTCACCGGCCACGGCTGGCTGGCCGAGGAGGTGGAGCTCGAGCTGTGGGCCGGCGGTGAGGCGCGCTTTCGCTCGGACGGGGAGCAGCGCCGCGGCTGGGTGGAGCACGTGAGCCCGCCGGCGGAGGATCGCGTGCACCCGGCGCGGCTGAGCTTCTGGTGGGCCGACGGCGACGAGCCGGCAAGCCGGGTGGAGCTGACGATCGAGCCGCTCGACGACGAGCGCTCGCGCATCCGGGTCGTGGAGACCCGACCCCTCGAGCTGCTCGACCTCGTCGGCACGCCGCTGCCGGGCACCGGCGGCCGGACCCACGGGCCGGCGCTGGTGGCGGCATGAGCGAGGATCCCGCCGGGGCGGTGTTCTCAGCCCTCGCCGATCCGACGCGCCGCGCCCTCCTGGCCACGATCGCCGATCGTCCGCAGACCACGGCCACCGAGCTGGCTGCGGCGCTCCCGATCTCCCGTCAGGCGGTGAACAAGCACCTCTCCGCGCTGTCCGAGGCCGGGTTGCTCGACCGCTCGCGCACCGGGCGCGAGGTGCACTACAGCCTCACCCCCGCGCCGCTCGGCGACGCCGTCTCGTGGATGGCGGCGGTCGGCGGCCAGTGGGACGAGCGCCTCGCCTCGCTCGGCCGCCAGTTCGGGCCCTCCGCATCAGGCGCAGCCCGTCGCGAGCCGACGGGGGCGGCCCCCGCCGGGGGCGCCGCAGGCCCGGCGCCGCGGCGTCAGCGGGGAGAGATGCCGAGGTAGGGCACGGCCCAGCCGACGATCTTCTGGAACGCCGGCGCGGCCACCGAACCGCCGTAGATCGCGCCCTGGGGCTCGTCGACCACGACCAGGCCGAGGAGCTTCGGGTGGTTGGCCGGCACCATCCCGACGAACGACGCCACGTACTCGCTCTGCGAGTAGTGGCCGTCGATGGCGATGCTGGCGGTGCCGGTCTTGCCGGCCATGTCGTAGCCCGGGATCCCGGCTCCGGAGGCGGTGCCGCCCTCGCCGTAGACCCCCCGCAGCATGTTCCGCAGCTCCGCCGCGACGCTCGCCGAGACCACTCGATGACCGGCGGGGGTCGGAACGGCGTGGCCGCCGATGCTCTGCACGACGTGCGGCGGGCGCAGGATCCCGCCGTTGGCGATCGCGGCGTAGGCCGCGGCGATCTGCATCGGCGTCACCGACTCCCCCTGGCCGAACGGGAGGTTGTACATCGAGGTGCCCGAGTACTTCGAGGGCGACAGGATGAAGCCGGGGTCCTCGCCGGGCAGGTCGACTCCGGTGGGGGTCCCGAAGCCGAAGCGGTGCACCCAGTCGTTGAATCGAGTGGCGCCGAGCCGCTGGCCGATCAGGTCGGCGCCGATGTTGCTCGAGTACTTGAGGATTCCGGCGGTGGTGAGGGTCTCGTAGCCGTGGGCCTCGGCGTCGCTGATCGTGCTGCCGTAGATCGACAGGTCCGGCGGGATGTCGAAGCTCGTGTTCGGGCTGATGAGGCCGTCCTGGAGCGCCCCGGCAACGGTGATCGCCTTGAACGTCGAGCCGGGCTCGTAGGTGAACGACACGGCGTGGTCCTGCACGGCGTTGTCGACCGCGGTGCTGCTCGGCCCGACGTAGGGATTGTTCGCGTCGACGCGCGGCCAGTTGCCGAGCGCGAGGATGGCGCCCGTGTCGGGGTTCATGACGATCGCGGTGGCGAGCTTCGGGGAGTACTCCGCTCCGACGCCGGCGAGCACCTGCTCCACCTCGTCCTGGAGCGGAGCGTCGATCGAGAGCTTGATCGTGCTGCCGGCGCGTGCCGGGCGCACGTTGGTGATCGAGATCGGTTGACCGCGCGCGTCGTCGATCACCCGCCGCACGCCGTTCTCCCCCGCGAGCTGGCTGTTGTACTCGTACTCGAGCCCGGTCGCGCCGCGATAGTCGAGGTAGCTCGCCGTCCAACCGAGCACCTGCGAGGCGCTCCACGCGCGCGGGTACACGCGCTTCATGTCGGGCGTCAGCGTGAGCGGAACGTTCCGCGCCGCCAGCGCCACCTGAGCCTGCTTGGCGGTCACCACGGGAACCTGCTTGGCGAGCAGCACGTAGCCGGTGGGACGGCTGAGCTTCCCCTCCAGCGTGAGAGCGGGGATGTGGAGGATCCGCGTGAGCGCGTGGGCGGCCCACACCGGGTTCCTCGTCAGCAGCGGATCGGCGGCGACGTCGTCGGCCGCCTCGCTGATCGCGAACACGCTGCCGTGGCGATCGGTGATCGTGCCGCGCTCGGCGGGGATCGGCTGCATGCTCACCTGCTCGATCCGGGCGGCGCGCCGCAGCGCGCCCGCGCGCACCGAGCCGAGGTAGGCCGCGCGGGCGACCGCCGCGCTCAGCAGCAGCACGAAGATGAAGAACAGCAGACCGATGCGGCGGTCGATCGTGCTCATCCGGTTGTCAGTTCACGGTCGCAGTCGTCCCCGCGCTCGCAGCGGCGGTGGTGCCGGCGCTCGCCGCGGCCGTCGTCCCGGCGCTTGCCGCGGCCGTCGTCCCGGCGCTTGCCGCGGCCGTCGTCCCGGCGCTCGCCGTGCTCGTGGAGCCGGATCCGGGCGCGCTCGCGGCCGTGGTGATCGCACCGTTCCCCTTGGGGGCATCGGCGAAGGTTGACGCCGACGGCGGATGGATGTTCGCCAGTGCCCGGCGGAGCGTGCCCTGACCCGGTGTGAGGAAGCCGACTCCAGCCGGCTGCGGCATCACCATTCCCTGAGCCCCGGCCAGCCGCTCGATCCGCCGGTCATCGGCGAGCCGGGCGACGCTCGCCTGCAGCGTCTGGTTGCGGCTCTCGAGGCTCGCGCTCTGCTCGGTCGCGCGGCCGATGGCCGCACCGAGCTTGAGCATCTCCACCTGCATCCCGACGATGCCGACGAGCATCACGCCGAGCAGGACGACCCACGTCCGTCCGCGGACGACGCGGTCGAGCCAGGCATGGTCGGGCAGCGTGCGAACGATCGCGCCGGCATGGATCGCGAGGCCCAGAGCCGAGGCGGGAACATCGATCCCGCCGTGGCGGCGCGGGCGTGCGGGGGCCGCCGGGCGGCGGGGGGCGACGCCCGGACGCGGGAGAACGACCGCCCCCCCGGGAGTGGCCGTGAGCAGCCCCGAGAGCGGGCCGGACACCCGCCGGGGCCGGCTCGGGCTGGTGGGGCGGGCGACACGGCGCGGGTGACTTGGAGCAGCGGAGCGGCGCGGGCTCGCAGGGCGCGGCTTGGCCGGGCGCGAGGTTGTCGTACTCGCCGTGGCGGCGGCTGCCGCGGCGGCGGCGGGCCGGGATCCCGCACGTCCCGAGGCCGAGCGAGCGCGGGTCGCCCGGGGGCTTGCCCCGCGGGGTGCCGCGGCACCCGACCCGGACGCGCGCCCGGGTCCGGTCGGGGCACTGGCGCGGCCGCGCCGCTGGGCCGCATCACGTGCGGCGACCGTCATCGCTGCGGGTGCCATCTCAGCTCGCCTCCAGCTTCCGTGCGGCACGCAGATGCGCCGCCTTTGATCTCGGGTTGGCCGCCACCTCACCCGGTGTCGGGGCGACCGCGCGCCGGCTCAGCAGCTCGGCTTCCGGCTCGTGTCCACAGACGCAGATCGGCAGATCCGGCGGGCACACGCAGCCGCGCGCCAGTCCGGCCAGGAAGCGCTTGACCCGCCGGTCCTCCAGCGAGTGGAACGAGATCGCCCCGAGACGGCCCCCGGTCCGCAGCAGCTGCCACGCCGCCGGAAGGGCGAGATCCAGCTGCATGAGCTCGTCGTTGACGGCGATGCGCAGGGCCTGGAAGGTGCGCCGCGCGGGATGGCCACCGGCGAACTGGGCGGGTACGGGGATGGCGGACTTGATCGTCTCCACCAGCTCGTTGGTGCGCTGCAACGGCCGCGTGCGCCGCCGCCGCTCGAGCGCCGCCGCGATCTGATTGGCGTAGCGCTCCTCGCCGTACTCGCGCAGCAGCCGGCCGATCCGCCGGCGCTCCCAGGTGTTGACGATCTCCGCGGCGGTGAGTTCCTGCCCCGGATCCATGCGCATGTCCAGCGGGGCGTCGTAGGCGTAGGAGAAGCCGCGAGCGCAGGTATCGATCTGCATCGAGGACATCCCCAGGTCCATGTAGGCGATGTCCGCCTTCACGCCCTCCTCGAGCAGCTGCCCGAGCCCGCTGACGAAGTCCGAGCGGATGAAGCGCGTCTCGCATGGCAGCTCGGCCGCGAGCGCCGCGAAGCGCTCCTCGGCCGCGGGGTCGCGATCGATCGCGATCAGGGTTCCCTCCGGGCCGAGGCGTCCGGCGACGAGCCGCGCGTGACCGCCCCCGCCGAAGGTGAGGTCGACCGCGGTCTCCCCCGCGCGCGGGTCGACGAGATCGATCAGCTCGCCGGCCAGCACCGGGATGTGCGGGGTGGTCATGTCAAGCAGTGTTGCCAAGGCTCGCCGTGAGGTCGGGGATTCGGGCGAGGACGCCCTCCTGGTAGGACCCGAAGCGCGTGCGGTCCCACACCTCGATGCACCGCCCCGAGCCGGCGACGACGACGTCCTTGGTGAGGTCTCCGTAGCGCATGAGGTTCGGGGGGATCATCAGTCGGTTGGCGGAATCGAGCTCGGCCTCAGAGCTGTTGTTGAAGAAGAACCGCTCGAGCTGCCGGACGATCGGCGAGCCGGGGTTCTGGGCTCCGAGCATCCGCTCGACGTAGGCCTCGAAGTCCTCCGGGCGCCAGATCGACACGCAGCGCGGCGTGTCCTCGTCGATCTCCGGTGAGGCGGCAAGCACGGCCCCGCCCGCGAGCGCGGCGCGGAACTTGGCGGGCACGGTCAGCCGGTGCTTCGCGTCCAGCGCGTGTTCGAAGGTGCCACGGAAGATCAAGGGGTCTCATTTGCCGAGGAAGGTGAGTCCGGGTGGCTGAGTGGGAGGAGCCCAGCCACCCGGGCTCTGCATGCGAGCGACACGATATCCCACTGTCTCCCACGATGCAACCCATCTCGCACGCAATTCCCCACCATGGCCTCCCACCCTCCCCCGGAGCCCGGAAATCGTGGGACGAGCAGGCGAAACGCCGATCTCCAGATTCCTTCCTCACGGGCCGGCCAAGCGCAATCCGGCGTGCAGGAGTCCGTTCTGCCGAGCCGCATTGCAGATCGGCGCGGGTTCCGTCCGCTCGGTGTGCCGGGGGTGGGAGACGGTGGGAGCCCGGCCGAGCGAGCCCGGACGGGGCCTGGCGATGCGCCGGGCGGCGGGCCTCGGACGCTGCGCCGAGCGGGGCGCCCGACGGCGGCGGCGGTCCGCGGGCTGTCGAAGGGGCATACCCGGGTGGCAGACCATCGGCGGGCGAGTAAACGGTCCATATGTCCGTTAAAGCGCCCACCGATCTCACCCAGGTCGCGCGCCCTCGGAGGACACGCCGGCGAGCGGGCGCTCCGGGCGGGCGGCCGGCGGACCAGGCCGAGCGGGCGCTCCGGGCGGGCGGCCGGCGGACCAGGCCGAGCTGGCGCTCCGGGCGGGCGGCCGCGGATCAGGTCGCGAGCGGCAGCTCGAGCACGAGCCGGGCCCCGGGCCCGGCGGCGCCGGCGGCGCCGCCCGCGGCGGCGGTGAGGCTCCCGCCGTGGAGGGCGGCGATCTGCGCGGCGATGGCGAGGCCGTGACCGTGACGCGGATCCCCCCGGCGCCCGGCGCGGGAGAGTGGGCGCCGCGCCCGTGGCGCGGCGAGCGCCGTCCTCACGTGGGCGGGCAGGCCCGGGCCCTCGTCGCGCACCTCGACGAGCAGCCGGCGAGCCCCGGAGCGGCCGGTGACGGTGATCGGGCCTTCGCCGTGCTCGATCGCATTGGCGAGCAGGTTGCCGAGGATCTGGGCGAGCCGGATTCGGTCCCCGCGGACCGAGACCGCGTCGGTCCTCCAGCGCAGCGCCAGCTCCCGGGCGTGGAGCTCCGCCGAGGCCGACCACGCGAGCACCGACTCCTCGGCCACGGCGCGCAGGTCGACCGGCTCACGCCGACGTGGGCCGAGCATCGAGCCCGGATCGGCGAGATCCTCCAGCGCGAGGCCGGCACGCCCCAGTTCGAGGTCGAGCGCGCGCAGCCGGTCGACCGAGAGCTCTCCGGTTCGCGCGCCGAGCTGGACTCCGAGCCGCACCGCGGTGATCGGGCCCCGCAGCTCGTGGCAGGCACGCCGCACGCCGAGCGACCGGGCGGCGCGTGAGCGGCGCTCAGCGGCGGCGGCCGCCAGCGCCCCTCCCGTGCTGAGGGCCGAGATCGTCAGCGCCACGGTGTCGATCATCGGCCGGTCCCGTCGACGAGCCGGTAGCCGACTCCCCAGACGTTGACCACGAAGCGGTCGCCGTTGGCGCCGAGCTTCCGGCGCAGGCGCGCGGCATGGGAGTCGAGCGTCCGCGTGTTGCCGGTCTGCCGATAGCCCCACACGCCGCGGAGCAGCTCCTCCCGCGTGAACACGCGCGTCGGCTCGGCGGCGAGCGTGCGGGCGAGAGCGAACTCCTTGTTGGACAGCGGGATGGGCTCCCCGTCGACCCACACCTGGCGCGAGAGCGGGTCGATCTCGAGGTTGCCCACGCGGATGCGGCCCGCCCCGGGGCGCCGCCGGGTGCGCCGCAGCAGCGCCGACAGCCGTGCCCGCAGCACCTGGTACTCGAGCGGCTTGGTGATGTAGTCGTCGGCGCCGCGACCGAAGCCGCGCAGGAGGTTGAGCTCGCCGCCGCGTCCGGAGAGCACGACGAGCGGAAGGTCCGGATCGATCCGCCCGGCGGTCCGGTCGGCCTCGCGGACGGTGGCGATCAGATCGAGGCCGTCGCGGTCCGGGAGCCCGAGATCGACGATGGCCAGATCGGGGAACTTCGTCTCCAGGGCGATGAGCGCCTCGCCGACGCCCTCGGCCTCCAGGATCTCGTACCCGTCCACGTTGAGGTTGTCGGCGAGGAACGTGCGAGTGGGCCGGTGATCCTCGACGATGAGGATCGTCGCGTGCGCTGATTCCATGCTCATAAGAGGCCCGGACGAGGGCGTTCCGCCCCCCTTCTGCAACATCTTTTTCAGTTGGCAGGCCGGGCAGGAATGCCGCATATGATCCCGACGGTTCATGCACCGGCGTGGGAATTACAGTTCGGGCGACGACTTCGTGCTCGAGTACGGAGAGCTGCGCTTCACGTTCAACGAACGCGACTTTCGCGAGCGCTGTGAGCAGGCGGCCCGGCGGCTCGGGTTCATCGGCGGCGGGGTCGAGGAGGACGAGGCGGAGGACCTCATCAATCTCGTCGTCAACGGCGAGGTGAGCGATCCCGCCTCCGCGCTCGGCGAGCACGTGAACGACTGCTGGCCGGAGCTCGTCGGACCGTCCGATCGCTCCCTCGTGCACTGGCTGCGGCGCCTCATCTTCCGGACCGCGTGGCTCGACCAGCGGGTCAAGGAGGGCGAGCTCGACATCGCCTACGACGACGAGGCGAGCTCCTTCGTCTACGTCCAGCCGGACCGCGGGAACGAGCCGATCGAGCTCGCCCCCGAGCCGAGCTGGGACCGCGTGGCCTACGTGCGGCGCTGAGCCACCACGTCAGCTAGCCGCCCTGCGAGAGTCCCGTGAGGACCTGATCACGCGGAGCGGGATTGTCCAGCAGCAGCTTCGGGACGGTGACGAGGCGATAGCCGTCGCGGCGGAGCTCGCGGATGATGATCGGCAGCGCGGCGACCGTCTGCGAGCGGTCGCCTCCGGCATCGTGCAGGAGGATGATCGCCCCCGGCCTCGCCCCGGAGACGGCGGCGTTGACGATCGCCCGGACGCCGGGTCGCTGATAGTCGTCCGTGTCGACCGTCCAGAGCACCATCAGCATCCGCAGATGTCTCAGCAGCGACAGCGTCGTGTCATTCCAGACCCCATAGGGCGGACGGAACAGAACCGGGAAGGGGGCTCCGTAGGCACCGATCGTCCGCGTCTGATCGAGCAGCTGGGCGAGCTGATCGCGGCGGGAGAGGTCGTTCATCGGCGGATGGGACTCGGTGTGGTCACCGATCGGGAAGCCGTCGTCGACGATCCGCGTCGTCGAGTCGTGAAACCAGCGATCGAGCTCACCGACCTCGAAGAACGTCCCCGCGGCGTGCATCCGCTCCAGCACATCGAGCACCTCCGGCGTGTAGGGGCCCGGTCCGTCGTCGAAGGTGAGCGCGAGCTCACGGTGCTGGGCGCCGGCGACCCGGACGAACGGCGTGTAGGCGAGTGTCCTCGCCACCGCCCGGTCCTCCAGCCGGCGCTCGAGCACCGAGAACGAGGCGGGACCGTCACCGGCGAGCAGGCGGACCCGGGCGAGCACACTCTGCGGCGCGGGGCGTGGGACGCGGTGGCGCGAGGTCGAGAGCGCCCCGTCGATCCCCAGGAACAGCCCGATGCACAGGACGACGAGCAGCGCCCCGCCGGCGAACGCGCGCCGGCGCCGGTGATGGGGCAGACGGCTCGGCGCACGGATCCGCACCGCCGGCCGGGGGGCCTCGTCCGGCGGCGCCGGCGACGGCGGTTCTCGAACATGCGCGCCCACATCCCCATGATCGCGCCACCCCGGCGGAAACGCCATAAATGCAGCGGATCTGCCGCGGGAACGATGCCGCTGGGGGCACTTCCGGCCCCGCGATCCCATACGCTGCCCTGATGCACGCAAGCGTGTGGGTGGTGATGCCGACATACAACGAAGCGGCCAACGTCGAGCGGATCGTGCGGGCCGTCGACGCCGAGCTGCAGCGTTGTGTCGAAGGCGATCACCGCATCCTCGTGGTCGACGACAACTCGCCCGACGGGACGGGCGCCATCGCCGACCGCCTCGCTGCCGAGCTGCCGGCGGTCTCCGTCCTGCATCGCAGCGCCAAGGCGGGCCTCGGTCATGCCTACCTGGCCGGCTTCGCCCAGGCGCTCGAGGGCGGCGCCGAGATCGTGTGTGAGATGGACGCGGACTTCTCCCACGATCCGGCGCACCTGCCGGATCTGCTCCGGGCCGCCGAGAGCGCCGATGTGGTGCTCGGCTCGCGCTACGTCCCCGGTGGCGGCGTGCGCAACTGGGGTCTGCTGCGGCGCCTCGTCAGCCGTGGCGGGGGAACGTACGCCCGCACGATCCTCCGCGTCGAGGTCAACGACCTGACGGGCGGCTTCAAGTGCATCCGGCGGGAGGTGCTCGAGGCGATCGACCTCGCCAGCGTGCGTGCCGAGGGCTACGTCTTCCAGATCGAGATCACCTACCGGGCGATCCTCGCCGGCTTCCGCGTGCAGGAGGTGCCGATCGTCTTCTGCGACCGCGTCGACGGCACGAGCAAGATGTCGAGCCGGATCGCCCTGGAGGCGATATGGCTCGTGCCGAAGCTGCGCCGCACCGCGCGCGAGGCAGTGCGCCGGGCCGCGCCCGTTCACGGGTGAGGGCTCGTACCATGAGTTACATGAACGGTCCGCGCATCCTGGGTCTGCTCAGCGTGGTCGCGCCGATCTACAACGAGGAGGCGCTGATCGACGAGTTCTATGCGCGTGTCGTCGCCGCCCTCAGCGGGATCGACTACGAGCTCGTGCTCGTCGACGACGGCTCGAGCGACGGCTCACCCGCGGCCATGGAGCGACTGGCGGCCAACGACCCACGCGTACGCGTCGTCTTCCTGTCCCGCAACTTCGGGCATCAGACCGCGCTCACCGCCGGGCTCGACCACGCCCGCGGAGACGCGGTGGTGATGCTCGACGCCGATCTCCAGGATCCCCCGGAGCTGATCCCGAAGATGCTCGACAACTGGCGGGCGGGCTGTGACGTCGTGTATGCCGTCCGCGAGCAGCGCGCCGGGGAATCGCGCTTCAAGCTCGCCACGGCGCGCTGGTTCTACTCGCTCTTCGACCGTGTCACGCAGGTGCCGCTCCAGCACAACTCGGGCGACTTCCGGCTGCTCGATCGCCGCGCGCTCGACGCGCTGCTCGCGATGCGCGAGCGCAACCGGTTCCTGCGCGGGATGACCGTGTGGGTCGGGTTCACCCAGGCAGCTGTCCCGTACGCCCGCGATCCCCGCTTCGCCGGGGAGACGAAGTACACGATCCCGAAGATGATCCGCTTCTCGCTCGACGCGATCTCCTCGTTCTCCGATCGGCCGCTTCAGCTCGCGACGCTGCTCGGGTTCCTGATCTCCACCCTCGCCTTCGTCGCCGTGCCGGTCGTGGTGATCCTGCGCCTGCTGCACTCCTACCTGCCGGGCTTCAGCGCGATCACCGTCACCGTGCTGCTGCTCGGCGGCATCCAGCTGATCACGATCGGGATCATCGGCGAGTACGTCGGGCGCATCTACGACGAGGTCAAGGGACGCCCCCTGTACCTCGTGCGCGCCCGCCACAACTTCCCGGCCGGCGAGCCGGACACCACACCGCTGCCGGCGAGCGCCGAGCGGACCCCCCCGGAGCCCTAGCCCTAGCCCTAGCCTCCGGCGGGATTCGGTCCGACCGACCGGTTCGGACCGGCGGCGCGGCGGCGCTCATCCTCCGGCTCGGTCGGTTCGGGCCGCAGCGGCCTCACCGTCGCCCCCGGCCGGCGGTCGGATTCGGCGGCCTCGAGCGACGCGATCCGGCTGGAGAGGGCGGTGAGCGCCTCGGCGATCGGGTCGGGAAGGTGCACCCAGTCGGCGTCGGGGCCCTCGGGCCGGCGCCCCTCCACCCGCACGGGGTGCCCCGGGTTGCCGACGACCGTGGAGTTCGGCGGCACGTCGTGGATGACGACGCTGTTGGCGCCGATCTTGGAGCCGTGCCCGACGAGGATCGGGCCGAGCAGCTTGGCCCCCGAGCCGATCGTGACGTTGTCCTCCACAGTCGGATGGCGCTTGCCCGTGGCGAAGCCGGTCCCCCCCAGCGTGACGCCCTGGTAGATCGTCACGTCCGCGCCGATCTCCGCTGTCTCGCCGATCACCACGCCCATGCCGTGATCGATGAACAGGCCGGGACCGATGCCGGCCGCGGGATGGATCTCGATTCCCGTCAGGCTCCGCGCCAGCGCGGCGATCGCGCGCGGCAGGATCGGAACCCTCGCTTCATGCAGGACATGGGCGAGGCGATGGGCGAGCAGCGCCTGGACGCCGGGCCAGGTGGCGAGGATCTCAAACCAACCGACGCCGCGGGAGGCGGGATCACGACCGTGGGCGGAGGCGACGTCACGCCGGATCTCCGCCAACAACCGCGAGATGAGCCGCACGCCGGGCATCAGGCCGGTGCGAAGAACGGGGTCGACACATAGCGCTCACCGGAGTCGGGCAGGATCGTCACGATCCTGGCGCCGGCGAGCTCCGGACGCTCGGCCAGCCGGAGGGCGGCCCACACGGCGGCGCCGCACGAGATGCCGGCGAGCACGCCTTCGCGCCGGGCGAGCAGCCGCGCGGTCTCGATCGCCGCCTCGTCGGCGACCGGAATGATCTCGTCCACCACCTCCAGGTTGAGCACGGCGGGGACGAACCCGGCGCCGATGCCCTGAATCTTGTGGGGACCCGCCGTTCCGCCGGACAGCACGGGCGAGGCGGCGGGCTCGACGGCCACGACGTGGCAGGCGGGATTGCGCGCCTTGAGGAACTCCCCGGTGCCGGTGATCGTCCCGCCGGTCCCGACGCCGGCCACGAGAACGTCGATGCGTCCGTCGAGCGTGTCCCACAGCTCGGGTCCGGTGGTGCGGCGGTGCACCTCGGGATTGGCGGGGTTGGAGAACTGATCGGGGATGAACACGTCATCGCGTGTCGCCAGCGCCCGGGCCGCCTCGACGGCCTCGTTCATCCCCCCGAGCGACTCGGTCACCTCCACGCGGGCGCCGTAGAGGCGCAGCAGCCCCTCCCGCTCGCGGCTCATCCCCTGCGGCAGGGTGAGCACCAGGTCGTATCCGCGCGCCGCGCAGACGAACGCCAGGGCGATCCCGGTGTTGCCGCTCGTCGCCTCGACGATCGTCGTGCGCCCGGGCTCGATCCGGCCCGCGCGCTCGGCGGCGTCGAGCATCGCCACTCCGATCCTGTCCTTGACGCTCCCGCCGGGGTTGAACGACTCGAGCTTGGCGAACAGCTCAACCCCCTCCGGGATGCCCAACCGCGTCAGCCTGACCATCGGGGTCCTCCCCACGAGCTCGGCGAGGTTGGCGGGAATGCCGGCGGTCGCCCGGCGCGGAGAGTCGATGCTCATCAGATGTAGTACATCACCGCGCCGGCGGCGCGCGCCTCGGCTTCGGCGACGTCGGCGATCGTCGACTCGCCGAGGACCGTCCGGGCCGCCATCGCCGCCCGTGCGAACACGCCGCGGGCGTCGCGCCCGAGCGGGCCGTCGAGCAGCTCCACCACCTCGAGCACGGTGATCTCCTCCGCGGGTCGGGCGAAGCTGTAACCGCCCTTCACCCCCCGCTGGGAGCGGAGCATCCCGCCGCGGCGCAGGCTCGCGAACAGCTGCTCCAGGAACTGCACGGGGATGTCCCCCCGCCGCGCGAGCTCCCCGATCGGCACCGGCCCGACGTCCCCCCGGCGGTGCAGCTCGACGAGCGCGGTGATCGCGTACGGCGACTTCGATGTAATGCTGATCATCTTTGTGGCGATCGTAGCGGGCGGGGGGGCGGCTGTCGGGCTGGCCGATCCAGTCCGCTTCGCCTGCTCACGTGGCTGGGGGCTTGAGATGGTGGTGCGGGTTCCGCGAGTTCGCGGACCGGATCGGCCCGTCCGACGCCGGCCTCCGCGGCCGACGTCTGGGGTCAAGTGCGGCGTGGGCCGCAGCCTGCCAACAAGCGATCTGGGGTCTGGTGGTCAGGGCGGGCAGAGTGCGGCGGGCGAGGGCAGCGCAATCTCGGAAGGCGAGGCGGTCGGGTCCGCCACCCGGAAATGCTCGCGGAACCCGCACCAACGTCACACACCCCCGCGAAACTCGCACCGGCATTTCCGGCCGGGCGGGGCCCGGCCGGCGAAGCCGGCCGACCACGGACAACGCCTACAGCCAGCCGCGCTCAGTCGCCATCAGCACCGCCTGGGCCCGGTCCATCGCGCCGAGTTTGCCGTACACGTTGTGCAGGTGCGTGCGCACGGTGCTCGTGGAGAGGCCGAGCTCGGAGGCGATCTGCTTGTAGACCATGCCCTTGGCGAGCCGGCGCAGGACCTCGAGCTCGCGCTGGGACATCGGGCAGGGGTCGACCGCGCGGGGGCGGGAGTTCGTGGTCGGCAGCGGCAGGTCGTACATCACGGCGCGCAGCTCGGCCGGCTTGATGCCGAGCACGCGGGCCGCGGCGAGGAGCTCGGACGGCGTGATCGCCGCACCGAAGGCGTAGTGGGCGAGCATGTCGGCGAGCCGGATGAGCGCCGCGTCGCCCTCGGCGTCCTCGGCGTGGTGGCGCTCGATCACGCTGGCCAGCGAGCGGGGCAGGCCCCAGCGGCGGATGAGCACGCCACCGACGAGCGCGTGATCGACGCCGAGCTCGCGGCGCTCGCGCTGGAGGCGCTCCTCCGGGGTGCGGGCGTCGCCGTGGACCTGGCGCGGATACCCCGGGTAGGCGTGGACGAGCACGAGCTTGCCGATGTCGTGGAGCAGGGCGCTCACCATCAGCCGGTCACGGGCGTCGAAGCCGAGCTCGCGGGCGAGGCGGTCGGCGGCGCGCTGGGTGGCGATCGCGTGGAGGCGGAAGCGCTCGGGGATGCCCTGCCAGACGGCCGTGCGCTCGAAGAAGTCGAACGTGCGGGCGCGGGCGGCGATCGTCTGAACGGCCCGCGGCGAGAGCACCTCGATCCCTGTGACGGCGCTCTCCACCCTTCCCTTGAGGCGACCGTCGATCTGGTTGGCGAGCCGCAGCACGCCGACGCAGAGCGCGACGTCGGACTCGACGGCGGCCACGATGTCGGAGGTGGACGGCTCCCCCGCCTCGAACAGCCGCAGCACCCGGTTGCGCGACTCCACCATCACCGGGAACGCCTCGAGGGCTTCGAAGGCCGCCGTCAGACGCCGACCGTGGCCCTCGTTGTGGCGGCGCTCACGGGCCGCATAGGGATCCGTAGGGGTGTGGTCTGCGATAGCGATCTGGGTCACCGACAAGGATTCACCGTACTCCCGTTTGCCGACATTCGCGCCCAAATTCGCGCGCAACTCGTCTGGACACATGTATCGGCAGATGTACGAGTCGGGTTTAGGGCCCGCGACTTGTCATTGACGGCTCCGACGCCACTTACGCAGTCGCGGACCCTTTGTCCGCGAGGCGCCGCAACGCCGCGTCGATGCGGCGCAACGTCTCGTCCCGGCCGAGCAGCGCGACGCTCTCGAAGATGCCCGGAGACACCGTCGTGCCGGCGATCGCCACGCGCACGGGCTGGAACACCTGAGCGGGCTTGACGGCATGCGTCTCGACGACGGCCCGCAGCGCGGACTCGATCCCCTCCACCGTGAAGGGGTCCGTCTCGCTGAGCACCCGGCGAGCTTCGGCGAGCAGCTCGGGCGCGCCCTCCCGTCCGAGGACCTTCGCGAACGCCGCCGGATCGTCCGCCGGGCCGTCGAAGAGGAAGCCGGCGAGTGGCCAGAAGTCAGCCAGGGTCTGGATCTTCTCCCGGCAGATCGCCACCGCGTCGCGTAGGCCGGTTCGGCCGGTGTACTCCTCCAGGCGGCGGGTGAGCTCCGCCGGCTCGAGCTCGCGCAGGTGCCGGCCGTTCATGTGGCGCAGCTTCTTCTCGTCGAACACCGCCGGGTTCTTGGACACCCGCTCCAGGCGGAAGCGCTCGGAGAGCTCCGGCAGGCTGAAATGCTCCTCGTCGGCGGCGAAGCCCGCCCCGAGCAGCGCGATGTAGTTGTCGACGGCCTCGGGCAGGTAGCCCGCGGTCCGCAGCTCCTGCACGGACGAGGAGCCGTGCCGCTTGGAGAGCTTCTTGCCGTCCGGGCCGAGGATCATCGGCATGTGCGCGTAGCGGGGCGGCTCGGCGCCGAGGGCCTGGAACACGGCCAGCTGCCGCGGCGTGTTGGAGATGTGGTCCTCCCCCCGCAGGACGTGGGTGATGGCCGCGTCGAGATCGTCGACCGCGACGGCGAAGTTGTAGAGCACCGAACCGTCGGCACGGGCGATGACCGGATCGTCGATGCTCGCGTTGGGGAAGCTGATCGGGCCGCGGATGACGTCGTCGAACGCGGTCTCCCCCACGTCGGGCATGCGCAGGCGCACGGCACCGTCGTTCTCCGCCTCACCGCGGTAGCCGCGCTCGGCCCCGTGTCGCTCCTTGTAGGCACGCACGTCCTGTGCCGTGGCGGCGGAGTGGTAGGCACGGCCGTCGGCGAGCAGCTCAGCGAGGACCTCGCGGTGGCGTCCGGCGTGAGCGGTCTGGAAGACGGGGCCCTCGTCCCAGTCGAGCCCCAGCCATCTCAGCGCGTCGAGGATCTGCTCCACGTTCTCGGGCGTGGAGCGCTCGCGGTCGGTGTCCTCGATCCGCAGCACGAGCACGCCCGGCTCCCCGTCCGGTCCTCGTCCCTCCGGGCCCCGGGCCAACAGCCAGTTGTAGAGCGAGGTGCGAGCTCCCCCGATGTGGAGCATGCCGGTCGGCGAGGGAGCGAAGCGAAGGCGCATAATCGCTGCTCATGCTAATCGGAGCCCACGTCGCCGGCGGGCTGCGCAAAGCGGTGGCCGCGGGCACCGAGCGCGGATGCGAGGCGATCCAGATCTTCAGCCAGTCCCCGCGGATGTGGCGCCCCACCGCGTACGGCGAGGACGACTTCGCCGCCTTCCGGGAGGCGTTTGCCGAAAGTCCTCTGCAGGCCGTGATGATCCACGCCGTCTACCTGCTCAACTGCGCCTCCGAGGACGAGGAGCTGCGGGAGAAATCGCGGACCTCGCTCGTGCACGCCCTGCGAGTGGGGGCGGGGATCGGCGCCCACTGCGTCGTGCTGCACCCAGGCTCGGCCAAGGCCGGCCACGCCGGCGAGGCGATCTCCCGCGCCGGCGCGACGATCGCCGAGGCGCTCACGGAGACGGAGGGCTGCGCGCTTCACCTGGAGAACACGGCGGGAGCCGGGGGCACGCTGGGACGGAGCTTCGAGGAGCTGGCGGCGCTGCTCGAGGCGGCCGGCGCCGGCCCCCGCCTGGGGGTCTGCCTCGACTCCTGCCACCTCCTCGCCTCCGGCTACGAGATCCGCACCGCCGATGCGCTGAGCGCGGTGCTCGACTCCTTCGACGCGGCGGTGGGGCTCGAGCGCCTCGGTTCGCTGCACCTCAACGACTCCGCCACGCCGCTCGGATCCAACCGCGACCGCCACGCCAACATCGGCGAGGGCGAGCTGGGCGAGGCTGGCTGCGCGACCTTCCTGCGCGAGCCCCGCTTCGAGCAGCTGCCGTGCGTGCTGGAGACCCCGGGGCCCCAGAAGGAGGGACCGACCGCCGAGGAGATCGCCCTGTGCCGCCGGCTGCGCGCCGCGAACGGGTAGCGTCCAGGGCCATGAACACGGACGACGCTGACGCGCTGGTCGTCTTCGGGATCACCGGCGACCTCGCGAAGAAGATGACGCTGCGCTCGCTCTACCGGCTGGAGGCGCGCAAGCTGCTGGGCGTTCCGGTGATCGGCGTGGCCGTCGATGACTGGGACGTGGAGCACCTGCGTGACCACGCCCGCCAGAGCATCGAGGCCGCCGGCGAGGACCTCGACGAGCATGTGTTCTCACGCTTCGCCGAGCGCCTGCAGTACGTGAAGGGGGACTTCGCGCAGGACGGCACATACGACGACGTCAAGCAGGCTCTCGGCGATCGGAAGAACCCCGTCTTCTACCTGGAGATCCCGCCCTCGCTGTTCGAGACGGTGATCGCCGAGCTGGCCAAGGCCGGGCTCCTCTCCCACGGACAGCGGGTCGTGGTCGAGAAGCCGTTCGGTCATGACCTGAAGTCCGCGCGTGAGTTGGCGGCGGCGCTCCACAAGCACATCGAGGAGCGGCAGCTGTTCCGGATCGATCACTTCCTCGGCAAGATGGGCCTGGAGGAGTTCCTCTACCTGCGCTTCGCCAACTCGATGCTCGAGCCGGTGTGGAACCGCAACTACGTGGCGAGCGTGCAGATCACGATGGCCGAGGATTTCGGCGTCGAGGATCGCGGCCACTTCTACGACCCCGTCGGCGCATTGCGCGACGTGGTCGTCAACCACCTCCTGCAGGTGCTCGCCGCCGCGGCGATGGAGCCGCCGCCGGCCGGCGATCCCGACACGCTCAAGGACGCCAAGGTGAACGTGTTCAAGGCGATGCCGGCGGCCAGGCCCGAGCACTACGTCAGGGGCCAGTACGACGGCTACCGGAAGATCGACGGCGTGGCCGCCGACTCGCAGACCGAGACCTTCGTCGCGCTCCGGCTGGAGATCGAGAGCTGGCGCTGGGCCGGGGTGCCGTGGCTGATCCGGGCCGGCAAGGAGCTCGCCTCCCGCGAGACCGAGCTGCGGCTCGTGTTCCGGTATCCGCCCCGCGTGCTGTTCATCCCGGACCGCCAGCGCCGCCCGACCCCGTCGCAGCTGATCGTGCGCATCGATCCCCACGCCGGAGTTCGGATCGTGCTCGACGCGATGCGCGCCGACCGCCAGGGTCCGGCGGAGATCGACCTGGAGATGGAGTTCGAGCACGAGGGCGGAGAGGGCGCGACGCCGTACGAGGTCCTCCTCCATGCCGCCCTCGTCGGCGACAGCTCGCATTTCACGCGCCAGGACAGCGTCGAGGAGAGCTGGCGGATCGTCCAGCCCCTGCTCGACGATCCCCCGAAGGTCCACCCGTACGCACCGAAGAGCTGGGGCCCGGCGGAGGCCGACCGCGTGATCGCCGGGCTCGGGCAGTGGTACGACCCCTGGGTCGCGGGCTGAGCGCCGTGTTCTAGAACATGGCGGGGGCTTTCCTTCAGCTCCGGAGGCGGGCAGCCGATCACAGGTTCCGGCGAGGGTTTCTCCGATCCATGCCCCGCCCCGTCCAGCCCCCGCGTCCTCCCGTCCAGCCCTGCGCCCACCTGTCCGAACGAGTCCCCGAGCAGCGAGGATCGCTGCCGTCTCACGACGCGTGCGCGACGACCGTGGAGTAACGCTGATCGAGCTGCTCGTGGCGATCGTGGCCAGCGTCGTCATCCTCGGGGCGGTCGGCACGACGCTGGTGTTCGCCGAGCGTCTCCAGGTCCGCTCGGCCAACGAGGCGTTCGCTCAGGACACCGCGCGGACGGGGCTCGACGAGATGGTCAGCCAGATCCGCCAGGCCTGGAACATCGTCAGCGCGAGCCCGAACGCGGTCGTCATGGACGTGAACCTGAGCGGCAGCCCGTACCAGGTCCTCTACGAGTGCGACGTGCCCGACGCCGGCACGCCGTACAACGAATGCGTTCGCGTCCAGTCAGCGGTGGGATCGGCTCCCTCCCTGCAGGGTGCCGTCCCGGTGATCACCAACCTGCAGAATGGCTCCACCGGCAATCCCGTCTTCAGCTGGGGCCCGTCCCCGATCGCGCCGTACTACATGACCGCGACGATCGACGTCCCGGCGAGCGACGGCGAGACGACCAACCAGGGCCTCGGCTCGACCCACACGATCGTGTTCTCCGACGGGGCGCTGATGCGCAATGAGAACGTCGAGAACTGAGTGCCGCGGCGAGGAGGGCTTCGCTCTGCTCGAGGTGCTCGTCGCGGCTTTCATCCTCGTGGTGGCGCTCGTCGCCATGCTGATGACGTTCGTCGATGCCCAGCGGCTCGGGCTGTCCTCCGAGCGGCTGGCGTCGATGACGCACATCGCCCAGCGCGAGATCGAGCGCCTCGAGGGGATGCCCTACGCCGACATCGGCCTGAACGACACCCCCACCACCTCGACCGATCCCGCCAACCCCGACTACTACGTCGTGGCCGGTACACCCCCGAGCCTGGAGTGGGACCGCACCGCCAGATCGCTGGAGCCGCTCGACATCGACACCACCAACGGGGCGGTGACACCCGTGCAAGGGTGGAGCGAGGGCTCCTTCAGCGGCTCGCTGTACGACTTCGTCACCTGGAGCGCCGACGCGCGGTGCGGGCCCGGCTGCCCGTCGAGCGGGGACTACAAGCGGATCACCGTCGCGGTGACGATCACAGCGCCCGGCACTCCCGGCCCCCCCGTGCCGGTGTACGTCTCGTCGCTGATCGCCGATCCGAACGCCACGCCGACGGGGGGCATCGTCAACGGCACGGCGGGGAACCCGATCACCAACGCGTCCACGACGTGCGCGAACAGCAGCGGGATCCAGCAGCCGTGCGAGTCCCCGATCGACTCCGGCAACCCGAACACGTACTACCTGCACGACTGCGCCGCGAGCAACACGAGCTGCCCGGCTCCCACGGGCAGCAGCGTCACGCAGCAGACGGTCGGCGTAGCGAGCGGACTGCAGTGCACGAGCCAGACGAGCCTTGGGACTGTCGCGGCGGACATCACCGGCTGCCCGATGCCCGACCTCATGGACGCGAACCCGCCCGCCGGCGACACGACGACGACGCTCTACCAGTACTCGACCGATCTCGGCACGACCGGCTATCCCGGCGGTCGGCTGCTCGCGCCGACGTGCGCAAACTCCAGCGGCTGCGGCACCGGGCAGGCGAGCGACTGCAACAGCGGCGGGGCGTGGGGGAGCAGCCTCGTCAAGGCACAGAGCCAGTTCTGGGTCACGGACCCCCTGGCGAGCTCCATCACCCTCACCGGGGACGGCGGCATCAACCTGTTCACGCAGACGCAGGGCGGCACCTCGGCGGTGGTGAGCTTCTGCGTCGAGATCTACGACGTTCCGCCGTCAGGCGGGGTGAGCGGCTCGCTCGGGGACCTCCTCGCCTGGCCCGCGGTCGCTCTCGGCGGCGCCGGCTATGCCGCGGCCGCGGACCCGACCACCGAGTCGAACTGGCCGACGGCGTCGAGCCAGGTCGCCTACACGTTCAACTTCCGCGGCTCGAGCGGGCCGGTGACGATCGCCGCCGGTGACCGGCTCGGCGTTCGGGTGTGGATGCTCGCCACCACGAACGTCCCGATCGCCCTCATCTACGACAACCCGCTGTATCCGAGCGAGATCCAGCTGAACAGCCAGTGACCGCTTCCCGCCCCGATCCTCCGCAGCGCCTGCGTCGCCTGAGTGATGAGACCGGCTTCGCCCTCATCGCCGCGCTGGCGACGGTCCTCATCACCGCAGTGCTGGCGAGCGCTGCCGTCGCCGTCGCAGTCCAGACCAGCGGGTTCTCGAACCGTGACGTGCGCGGCAAGAACGCGCTCGAGGCCGCCGAGGCCGGGCTGCAGGTGGCGCTCTACCGGATCAATATGCTGGAGCCGTCGAACTCGAACTGCGTCGGCGACGCGGTGAGCGCTCCGCCATCCAGTGGCTGGTGCGCGAGCAGTTCCACGACGCTCGGCAACGGCTCGAGCTATCAGTACTTCACGACGCCGGCGCTCGGCACGGGCGCGACGTGCGTCGGCAACGTGGTATCCAACACCCTCGGCGTGACGAACCGGTGCATCACCGCCGTCGGCATGGCGAACGGCATCGTGGCACGCTCGCAGATACGTGTCGCCGCGTTCGCGGCCGAGCCGCTGTTCCCGGTCGCCGGGATCACGGGCCTGACCGGAATCACCAACTCCAACAACGCGAGCATCAACGGGTGGGAGGCCTCGAACAAGACGATCGCCTCCTCGAACAACGTCAAGATCACCGGCGACATCGAGCTCGGCCCGGCCGGCAACTACACCTACTCCAACAACGCCAGCGATCCCCCCCAGGCGAAGCTGAGCAGCCCGATCGTGCTCGACCCGATCGATCCGGGCACCTCGGCGACGACGAACAGCGACTACCGGATCTCCAACGACCTCAACAATCCCTCCAAGCCGACGGCCCCCTACGACCAGGCGTCGGGCAAGGTCACCTTCAGCGCGACGACGCGAGCTCTCACGCTCAGCAACAACGCCTCGATCACGCTTGGCGGCAGCCTCTACAACTTCTGCTCGCTGAGCGTCTCCAACAACGCGGCCATCAACTTGGCCCCCGGCGTCTCGACGGAGATCATCATCGACTCGCCGAGCGATCCGGGATCCGGCTGCCCGGCGGGAAGCGGAACTCTCAACGCCTCGAACAACGTCACCTGGACGAACCCGAGCGACAACCCGACCGCGCTGCAGATCTATGTCTACGGAAGCAGCACCGCCGGTCAGAACACGGTTGCGTTCTCCAACAACGGCGTGTTCTACGGGGTGCTCTACGCCCCCAACTCGACGATCGACCTGTCGAACAACGCAGCGTTCGACGGCGCCATCAGCGGCTACCAGGTGGCGCTGTCGAACAACTTCCAGTTCAACTGGAGTGCCACGGCCGGGACACTCCAGGCCACCGCGGAGGGGCTGTACTACCGCACCGCCTGGGCCCAATGCTCATCGGTCTACGCCGCCAGTGCCCCGGGCGCCAACTGCGGTTGAGGCTCCGCGCGCTCGGGACCTGAGCCGGATCAGCCGGCCGCAACGGCGGGCTGGGCGATCCCGTCTCCCGCTGAGGAGATGATCGCCGTGCCGAGCAGATGGTCCAGCTCGGCGTGCAGGGAGGCGCCGCGATGGACCCGGAACTCCGGGCCGAGCCGCAGACGCCGGCGGCCGACGCTGGAGTGCAGCTCGATGACGACGTCGCACTCTCCCGGGAAGCCGGCGAGGACGTCCCTGAGCTCACCGATCACGCGCGCCGGGAGCACCGTCGCGTCCAGCTGGAGGCGTAGCGCGCCGGGCCTGGCCGATGGCTTGGCCTCCTCCTCGCGCGCCAGCTCGACTTCCTCCGCGCTCGGCGCGAAGCGCTCGATCTTCTGGGCCACCAGACACGTCCGCTCGCGGTCCTTGTGGTCGACGGTGCCGCGCACGAGGACGATGCTGTCGACGGCCAGGGCGTCACCGGCGGCCTCCATCGCCTTGCCGAACACGACCATCTCGACGGTCTCGCTGAGGTCGTCGAGCGTGGCGAACATCATCCAGTCGCCCTTCTTGGTCTTGATCCGCTTGCACTGGGTGATCATGCCGCCGACCGTCACCCAGTCGCCGTCGCGGCGGGCGGAGAGCTCGGCGAGCGTGAGGTCGCTGGCGGCCCGCAGCGCCGGTCCGACGTCCTTGAGCGGGTGCGCCGTGACGAACAGGCCGATCGACTCCTTCTCCAGTGCGAGCAGCTCGGTGCGCTCGAACTCGCCGGACGGGATCGCCGCGTGGGTCGGCGCCGCGAGCGCTCCGCCCGTGTCGCCTCCGCCGACGGGATCGAGGTCGAAGATCGAGCCCTGACCGATCTGCGCGTCCTGCTGGAGCTTCTGACCCGCCGCCTGGGCGGTCTCGAGCATCGCCAGCATCCCCTTGCGCGGGTCTCCCGTCGAGCCGAAGGCGCCGCACTTGATGAGCGCCTCGATCGCCTTCTTGTTCACGGCGCGCCCATCGACACGAGCGCAGAAGTCGAACAGGCTGGAGAACGGTTGCACGGGTGGGTCGTCGTCCCCGCGAGCTCGCTTGATCGCCTCGACGGCGGCGAAGCCGACGCCCTTGACGGCATCGAGACCGAAGCGGATGTTGCCGTCGACGACGACGAACTCGTGGTCGGAGAGGTTGACGTCGGGGGGCAGGATCTCGATCCCCATCTGCTCGGCCTGGGCGACGAAGAACGGCACCTTGTCCTTGGTGTCCATCACCGAGGAGATGAGCGCCGCCATGTACTCGGCCGGATAGTTGGCCTTGAGCCAGGCCGTCCGGTAGGCGATCAGGGCGTAGCAGGCCGAATGCGACTTGTTGAACGAGTAGTCGGCGGAGCGCTCGTTGGTCGCCCACAGCTGCTCGATCACCGCCTCGCTCGTTCCCGACGCGCGGCAGCCCGCGAAGAACTCCGGCTTGAGCTTGGCCATCGCCTCCCGGTTCTTCTTGCCGATCGCCTTGCGCAGGTCGTCGGCCTTGGCGCCGCTGAACCCCGCGATCTCCTTGGAGATCTGCATCGCCTGCTCCTGGTAGACGATCACCCCGTTGGTCGACTCGAGGATCGCGCGCAGCCGGTCGTCCGGGTAGGAGACGGTCTCCGGATTGTGCTTGCCGCGCGTGTAGGTGGGGATGTTCTCCATCGGACCGGGCCGATACAGGGCGTTGAGCGCGATCAGGTGCTCGAGCTCGGACGGCTTGACCTTCTTCAGCGTCTCCCGCATTCCCTCTGACTCGAACTGGAACACGCCGATCGAGTCGCCCCGGGCCATCATCTCGTAGGTCTTCGTGTCGTCGAGCGGCAGCGCGTCCATGTCGGGGCGCTCGCCCGTCGAGCGCTCGATGATGTCGAGCGCATCCTCGATCACGTCGAGGTTGCGCAGCCCGAGGAAGTCCATCTTGAGCAGGCCGAGCTGCTCGACGGGCTTCATCGAGAACTGGGTGACGGTTCGGAAGATCTTCTCGCCGTCCTCGTCGGTGCCCGCGTCGGCGACCTGCAGCGGGACGATTTCGGTCAGCGGCCGATCCGAGATGACGACCGCGGCGGCGTGAATCGACGAGTTGCGGACGATCCCCTCCAGACCCCGGGCGACGTCGATGATCTGCTTGGCCGTCCCATCGCGGTCGACCTCGGCGCGCAGCGGCTCACCGGGCCTCAGGCAATCCTCGAAGCTGGGCGGACGCCCCATGATCGGGTCCGGGATCAGCTTGGCCAGCCGGTCGCCCGTCCCGTAGTCGTGTCCGAGCACACGCGCGGCGTCCCGCGTCGCGGCCCGGGGGAACATCTTGCCGAAGGTGACGATCTGAGCCACCGAGTCCTTGCCGTACTTGTCGGTGACGTAGCGGATCATCTTCTCCCGCCCGCGCACCGAGAAGTCGATGTCGATATCCGGCATCGACACCCGCTCGGGATTGAGGAAGCGCTCGAACAGCAGGTCGTAGCGCAGCGGATCCACGTCGGTGATCCGCAGCGCGTAGGCGACGATCGAGCCGGCCGCGGAGCCGCGTCCCGGCCCGACGGCGATCCCGTGGTCCTTCGCGTAGCTGACGAAATCCCACACGATCAGGAAGTAGGCGTTGAAGCCCATGCGATCGATGACCCCGAGCTCGTATGCGGCCCGCTCCCGCGCCTCCGCCGGCACCGGGTCGCCGTAGCGGCGGCGCAGACCGGCGTCGACCAGGGCGCCGAGGTACTCGCGCTCGTCGGCCCCGTCCGGGGTGGGATAGCGCGGGATCAGCTGCTTGCCGAGCTCGATCTCCACGTCGCAGCGCTCCGCGATCTCGATCGTCGAGGCGAGCGCCTCCGGCCACGCGGCGAAGCTGTCCGCCATCTCCTCGCTGGAGCGCAGGTAGAACTCGTTCGTCTCGAACGTCATCTTCGGCTGCGCGAGCGTCGACTTGGTCTGCACGCACAGCAGGGCCGAGTGGTTCTGGTAGTCCTCGCGCCGCAGGTAGTGGACGTCGCCGGTGCCGACGAGGGCGCCACCGAGCTCGGCGGCGATCGAGACGATCCCCTCGTTGCAGTGGTCCTGGAGGGCGAGGCCGTTCTTCTGCACCTCGAAGTAGACGTCGCCGGGGCCGAAGACGTCGATCAGCTGCTCGGCGTGCGCCTTCGCCTCACCGCGGCGTCCGTCGGCCAGGTGCTGGCAGAAGCGCGAGGCGAGGCAGCCCGTGAGGGCGATCACGCCGTCGGCGTGATCGGCGAGCAGGCCCATGTCGACCGAGGGCTTTCCGCGCTGGAAGCCCTGCAGGAATCCCGCCGAGGAGAGCTTGACGAGGTTGCGGTACCCCTCGGGCGTCTCCGCGAGCAGGGTGAGGTGGTTGCGCTCGAGCTTGCCCGGCCCCCGCGCGCGGTGATCCTCGACGAGGTACACCTCGCAGCCGAAGATCGGCTTGACGCCGTGCTTGCGGGCCGCCGTGAAGAGCTCGACGCAGCCGTTCATCACGCCGTGGTCGGTGAGCCCGAGGGCGGGCTGGCCGAGCTCGGCGGCGCGGGCCGCGAGGGCATCGATCTTGCACGCCCCGTCGAGCAGGGAATACTCGGAGTGGACGTGGAGGTGGGCGCAGGTCGGAGTCATGCCGGGCGAAGGACCGAAGCTGAGAATAGGCGCCGAGGCGGACGTCACGGGGGTGCCGCCGGCCCTCCGGGCGACGATTCAGCCGCTCTGTGCGAGCTTCACCCGGCGCTGGATCCAGGTGAGGGGTTCCCGGGCGCCGCGGTGCTCGTAGTCCGCCGGGGAGAGGTCGCCGAGCGCCATCAGGAGCCGGTCCGGCGCGCATACGATCGTCGTCGTCGGGTCGCTCACATCGCGCACCACGCTCGGCTGCCGCGCGCCGTCGACCGACAGCGCGACGTCGGCCGGGCCGTCGTCTTCCGCGGCCGGGGCGCGGTGGGCGATGGTGAACACCTCACGGTTCGCACCGTCGGGCCCGATCATCGCCGCCACGAGCTTCATCGTCAGCGCCGGATCGAACGTGACGCCGGCGGCACACAGCTCCGCGAGGCTCACCGGGGCGCGGAGGAGCTCGTCGAGGGCGCGCAGTGCCCGCCGCTCGCCACGGACGCCGGCCAGCCCGATGCCCAGGCGACGGCGCAACGGCCCGGCGCACAGGAGCCGGCTGATGCGGCGTGCGTCGCCGTGAATCGCGAAGCTCACCTCGTCGGCGCTCCGTGGCGCGTCGGCGAGCTCGATCCGCTGCCCATCCTCGATCACCGTGACGTGGACCCAGAAATCCTCGAGCCCGACGTCATAGGCGATCGGCTCGGGGTGGGCGTACTGCTGCATCGGCAGGAGCCGCACGAGCAACCCCGCCGCCGCCTCCGGATCGATCCGGGCGAGCCGCTCGAACGTCGGCCACAGCCACGGCCGCGGGGCGCCGCCCCCCGCCGCGGGGGCGGGCGCGAGCGCGGGCGCGTCGCGCTCGCCGGCCATCGCCTCGGCATCCTCGGGGACGGCCTCCGTCGTGGCCCGCAACCGGGCGAGGGCCGAGGAGAGATGCTCGGGGGCCACGGGGCCCGCCGGCGACTGCGGTCGCTCGTCGCCGGCCGCCCGAGCCGGGTCGGCGGGCGCGGGAGCGGACGCCGCGGCCGATCGCCTCCTCCGCTCCGAGGCGGGCGTGGCGGCGGACGCGCGTGCGGCGAGGCCTCCAGCGGCGGCGAGCTGCTCGCGCAGCATCTCGATCGCGGCGTGGGCCTCGTCGCTGTGAGCGATGTGCTGGTCGAGCCGCCGCGCCAGCTCGTCCGCGCGTCGCTCGGCGGCGACGCGGGCGATCCGTTCCCGCTCGACGAGCTCGCCCAGACGCTGAAGCTCTGGACGGAGCTGACGCAGGATGCCGAGCAGTCGTGAGGCGGGCGCCCGTGAGCGGCTCGACGCCCCGGCGGCGCGGGCGGGACCCCGGCGGTGCGTGGAGATCAGCTGCCGCTCCAGGGCCAGGCTGTGGCCGAGCGAAGCGACCGGCTGCGGCGCGGGCAGCGGTCCGCTCACCGTCGACGTCACATGTTCGGCGCGTGAGAACTCAGCCCGCAGCGACCCGGCGAGCGCCGCCGTGCCCGGCGCGGAGCGGAGCGCTCCGGCCTGCGCGGTGAGCTCGGCGATCCGGCGCTCGGCGCGCTCTCGCGCGGCCCGGCTGGCCTCGGCGAGATGGTCGGACTCGTCGACCCGCCGGAGCAGGCGCGCCACCTCCGCCTCGAGATCCTGCCGGTGGATCTCGGCCGCGGTCAGCTGCTCCTCGGTCTCGGCCACCTCCTCCCGGCCTCGCTCGAGCTCGGCGATCCGCCCCTGGAGCTCCTCGCGGCGGCTGCGCTCGGCGTAGGCGCGCTGCTCGGCGATCCGCCGGCGCCGTTCGGCCTCGCCGAGCTCACGCTCGAGCTGCTCGGAGTGCTCCCGCGCCTGCGAGAGATGGAGCTCCACCTCCGCGATCCGCGCGGAGAGCCGGGTCAGCGTCTGGGCCGCCGCCGCGGAGTCGCGGCGAGCGGCGTCGAGGGCGAGCTCGTATGCGCGCAGGCGCCGCTCGAGGAGCAGCGCCGCCGACGTCTCGGTGTCCTCAGCCATCGGCCCCGACCGCGGCTTCGCCCGTGGGGGCGCGCAGCCGCTCGGTGAGCCGGCGCGCCTCGGCGAGCAGCGCCTCGGCCTCCTCGACGCCCCGCTCGCCGTCGTCAGCCTCCGCGGCGTCGAGATCCGGGCCCACCCGCTCCAGCTCATTGCGGAGCTCGGCGACCTCGGCGGTGGCGGTGTCCCGGGCGACGATCACGCTCGCCAGCTCGGCGTCACGCTCGGCGAGCTCACGCAGGGCGGCGTCACGCTCCAGCTTCAGCTCGGCGCGGCGCTGGGATTCCGCCTCGACGCCCTCGCGCAGCGTCTCGATCGCGGCGCGGAGCTGCTCGAGCGTCGCGTCCAGCCGCTCCTGGTTGCGAGCGCGCCCCTCGAGCTGGCGCCGCAGCTCGCCGACGGTCCGGCGCAGACGCGTCTCCTCGCTCACGCGCTCGGTCAGCTCGGCGCGCAGCGCCTCCGCCGCGGAGTCGGTGACGGCGGCCCGCGAGCGGCCCGTCGGCCGTGGCGGGCGGTCCGGCTCGCCGCCCGGCAACCTCGTGCTGCGAGCGTGGGCGCGCGGCTCCGGCGGCTTGGGCAGGGGCGGACGAATGAGCGGGTGCGGGGCGAGGTCGGCATCCTCCCCGTCGAGCGGGCCCGGGGCGGCACTGGGGACCCACATCGCGGGAGGGACGACGACGACGCGCCCACTGCCGAGCCGGAGCGTGGCACGCCCGAGCCGGGATTCGGCCTCCGCCGGCACCACGAAGCTCGCCGAGTACCCCGCGTCGCCGAGGAGCTCCTCGAAGGCTGACGGCGCGATCTGGGCGAACCCTCGCGCCGTCCCGTCGAACTCGATCAGCAGCTCGGCCGGCTCGACGCGGTCGGTGTCAGCCGCTGCTTGCAGCCAGTGGCCGGTGAGCTCGACGACGAGCCGCGTCCCACCGAGGAGCGAGTACGTCGCCGCGTCGATCTCGAGTGGTCCGCTTGCGGAGGTCGTCATCGTCGCTCAGCGGCGCCTGGATCGCGGTCCGAACCTCACGAACTCCCGTTGTCCCGGCCGGCCGCGCGTTGCACCGCGACAGCGCCGCCGATCAGCGCGGCGCCCAGCACGCCGAACGCTGCGGTCTTGCGAAAGCCGCCCGAGACGCGGCGGCGGATGTACCACTTGCCGCCTCGCCAGACGAGGTATCCGAGGACCCGGTATCCCATGCGCGAAATGTAGCCGCTGCGGCGGATGCCTCAGCGATCCCTCTACTCGCTGCCCACGGGCGTCACATCCTCGGGATGACGCACCCGCCACGCCATCCGCGACTGCAGCGACCACAGCTCGATGAAGCCCGGGGCGGCGGTCTGGGCGAACAGGCCGCCAGACTCGGCGAAGGTGGCGAGCTGGGCGTCGTAGATCGCGTTCGGGGAGCTGCGGGTGACGACGCGGGCCATGCCCTTGTACAGCCGCAGCCCGATCGTCCCGGTGACCTGCGCGTTGGTCGCCTCCATGTAGGCGTCGAGATCCTCGCGCAGCGGCTCCCACCACAGGCCGCCGTAGACGAGATACGCCCACTTCTCGTCCATCGTGCGCTTGAACTGGTTCTGGTGGATCGTGCCGACGAGCCGCTCGAGCTCGGCGTGGGCGGGGAGGATGATCGCCGCCGCCGGCACCTCGTAGATGTCGCGCACCTTGAGGCCGACGATCCGGTCCTCGATGTGGTCGACGATCCCGATGCCGTGGCGGGCGCCGAGCGCGGCCGCCCGCTCGATCAGCGCGACGAGGTCCAGCCGATCGCCGTTCAGCGCCACCGGGACCCCACGTTCGAACTCCACCGTCACGTCCTCGGGTTCGTCCGGCGCCAGCTCGGGCCGCGTGACGAGCTGGAAGACGTCGTCCTCGGGCGCGTGATCGAGCTCCTCGATCCAGCGTCCCTCGCTCGAGCGCCCCCAGAGGTTGTCGTCGATCGAGTACGGCGCGACCTCGCTGCCCCCCTTGAGCGGGATCCCGTGCTCGCGCGCGTAGGCGACCTCCTCCTCCCGGCCCATCGCCCAGGTGCGCACCGGCGCGATCACCTTGAGCTCGGGGGCGAGGGTGGCCACCGTGGAGTCGATCCGGACCTGGTCGTTGCCCTTGCCCGTGCAGCCATGGGCGATCGTGTCGCAGCCCGTCTCCCGCGCCACCTGGACGGCGAGCTTGGCGATCAGCGGCCGGCCGAGCGCGGTGAACAGCGGATAGCCGAGGCCGTATACGGCGTTCGCTTTGATCGCCGGCAGCACGTACTCGCGGGCGAACTCCTCCCGGGCGTCGATCAGGCGATGGTCGACCGCACCCAGCCGCAGCGCCTTGCCCCGGACGACCTCGTAGTCCTCCCCCGGCTGGCCGAGGTTGATCGTGAGGGCCACGACCTCGGCGTGGTAGCGGTCCTGGATCCACTTCAGCATCACGCTCGTGTCGAGGCCGCCGCTGTAGAGCAGGAGCACGCGGTGGACGTGATCGGGGTTCGCCTCGTAGGTCGTCGTCGGGAGCTCGGCCATGGGTCCGGGAACTGTAGAGCCGCTCAGCCGAGCGTGGTGTGGAGGCGTCGCCGGATGTCCCACCACAGGGCCCGGTAGGCGGCTGCCGCGCGGCCCTCCGGGGCGATGTCCTGCACGACGGTGCGGGCCTGGCCCATCCGCTCGACCTCGTCGGCGGCCGGGATCGCCGCCCCCAACATCAGCCCGGGGTGCCGGTCCCGCACGGCGGCCATCACCTCACGGTGCAGCGACTTGCGCGGTTCGACCATCGAGAAGAAGGCGAGGATCTGGGGGCCCTCTCCCCGCTCCGGGTGATGAGGTCGGCGAGCTGGTCGACGGTCCGGGCGGAGAGCGTGGCCGGGATCACGGGCACGAGCAAGGCGTCGGCGGTCTCGAACACGCTCTCGGAGACGAGCGAGATGCTCGGTGGGCAGTCGAGCATGATCAGGTCGTACTCCTCGCGCAACGGCGCGATCACGCGCGTGAGACGTCGCGTCGGGTGCTTGTAGCCGTCGAGCGCGAGGTCCATGTGCCGGAGGGAGAAATCGGCCGGCAGCAGATCCAGGCCGGGGCGATCGGTGCCCTTGATGAGCTCCTCGACGTCGGACTTCAGCGCCACGAGCCGCCGACCGCCGCCGGCGAGCTTCGGCTTGATGCGGAACAGGTAGGTGCTCGCTCCCTGCGGATCGAGGTCCCACAGCAGCGTCGGGTGCCCGTCGGCGGCGGCGAGCGAGGCGAGGTTGGCGGCGGCGGAGGTCTTGCCGACGCCCCCCTTGATGTTGTAGGTGGCCAGGACGGTGCTCAGCGGAACGTCTCCTTCACCTGGCGGCGGATCGCCTTCTGGGCGAAGGCCGCGAACCGCTCGGCGAACTCGCCGCGGGCGACGAGCTCGTCCTCGCGCAGGCGCTCGAGCAGGACTCCGGTGCTCATCAGCGTGTCGGCCCGACCGGGTCGCTGCGCGACCTCCGCGGCGACCTCGTGCAGGGTGTGCCGCTGAACCTCCCGGTCCTGGTGGCGCCCGAGCACGTCCTGGAGCGCCTTCAGCCGCTTGACCATCGGGGCCACGACCTCGTTCGGGAACAGCGTGGTCCCGAACAGCTCGAGCAGATAGCGGAGCTCCTTGCCCTTCTTGCGCAGCTCGTGGTACTGCTCGCTGTCGCTGTCGGGGCCGATCGCCTCACCGAGCCTGACGATCCGCCGGTAGACGTGGTCGATCCGCTCTCCCGCCACCTCGCCGATCGCGCGCGACGCCGGCTCGCGCCCGGTGAGCGGCAGCTCCACGAGCTCCTCCAGGAAGGCATCCCAGTCACGCCGCAGGCGCGCCATCCGGTCCGAGCGCAGCGCGCGCACCACGGCCGCGCGCGCAGCGGTCCGCCGCTCACGCAGGACGGCGAGGACGGGATCGAGATCCGGCCCCGACGCCCGCCCGGCGAGATCGGTCAGCTCGTGCCAGCCGAGCACGTAGACGTCGAGATCGCGCGCCGGGCCGGTCATCTGCTGCACCCACCGGAACTCGGAGCGGAAGTGGCGCAGGGCGTCGGGCGGGAACACCCCGCGCAGCTCGCGCTGGACCGCTCGCGTGCGGCGCACGGCGACGCGCAGGTCGTGGAGGAACTCGGCGTCGAGATCCTCGATCGCCCCCGGCAGGTTGTCCTCGATCACCTCGAGCAGACGCCGCAGCACCGCCGCCGCGGCGGCGTCGGACCGTTGCGTGGGGAGCAGCTCCACCCTGACGCGAGAGCTGGTGCCTCCCGGCGAGCCGCCCGCCGCCAGCACCGCTTCGTCGGCCAGCCGGTGGCGCGGCACGGTGAACCCGATCCGGCGCGCCGCCTCGCCGACCGCGGCGAGCTCCGTCAGGTATCCGCGCATCGGCGCCAGCCGCAGCCGCAGCGGCAGCGTGAGGCCGTCGGCGTCGCCTCCGGGCACCCGCCCCGCCTCGAGTGTGACCCGGGTGACGATCTTCGCCTCGTCGTCGAGGACGGCGAGCTCGCTGAGCTCGGAGCTGAGCGTCACCAGGGGAAGCAGCACGCGCACCTCGACGATGGGCAGCAGCGCCTCGCGCGCGGCGCCCGCCGGAAGCGCGAGGGCGAGCACCCCCGCCCCATCGCGCTCGGCCGTGTCCCGGGGGATGGTCTCGGTGGCTCGCTCGGCTCCGGTGGAGGCGTCGATCACCGACAGGCGGGTGTGTGCTCCGTCGCCGGTGCGGACGGCGGCGAGCCCGGCGGCGCGGAGCCGGCCGTCGAAGGTGTCAAGGAACATCCGCGCGGCGCGCCGGGGCTCGGCGTCACGCAGTCGCAGGCCCTCCGCGCGCAGCGTCTCGTCGAGGCGCCGGATCGCCGTCTGCGCACCGAGCCCCTCCGGTCCGCGCAGCTCCTCGCCAAGCCCGGTCACCACGCCCGCCTACAGAAGCTCGCGCAACCGGGCGAGGGCCTCGTCGAGCTGCGAATCAGAGACGACGAGCGGCGGCTCGAGCCGGATCGTCTCCGGACCGGTGGCGTTGACGACGAGCCGCTGCTCGAGCAGGGCACGCCGGGCGAGCTCCGGTGCCGAGGTCCCGCCGCCGAGGTCGATGGCGAGCATCAGACCGCGGCCGCGGACGGCGGCGATGCCGGGGAGCGCCGCCAGCCCCTCGGCGAGCCTCCCCCCCTTGCGCCGCACCTCACCGAGCAGCTCCGGATCGCCGCAGATGCGCAGGGCCTCGAGCGCAGCGCGGCAGGCGACGGGGCCGCCGGCGAAGGTCGAGCCGTGATCGCCCGGTCGCAGCGCATCGGCGAGACGCTCACCCGTCACGAGCGCCCCGATCGGGAGACCGCCGCCGAGGCCCTTCGCGCTCGTCAGGGCATCGGGCACCACGCCGCTGTGCTCATAGGCCCACAGCGTCCCCGTTCGTCCCATGCCGGTCTGGATCTCGTCGAACACCAGCGCCGCTCCGGTGCGGTCGCACGCGGCGCGCGCGGCCTCCAGCAGCTCGTCGGCCAGCACGCGAATGCCGCTCTCGCCCTGGATCGGCTCGAGCAGCACCGCGGCCGTGTGCTCGTCGACGGCGCGGGTGAGCGCGTCCGGGTCCTTGGGCACCACCACGAAGCCCGGGACGAGCGGCGCGAACGGCGCCTGCTTGGACTCCTGCGGGGTGGCGCTGAGGGCGCCGAGCGTGCGGCCGTGGAAGCCGTCCTGCAGCACGACGATCGAGCCGCCGGGCCGGGCGCGGCGGACGAGCTTGATCGCCGCCTCGTTCGCCTCGGCACCGGAGTTGCACAGGAATACCTTGCCGCCGAGGGAGCTCTGCGCCAGCGCGGCGCTGAGCCGCATCGCCGGCTCCGTGTAGTAGAGGTTCGTGACGTGGGTCAGCCGGCCCACCTGCTCGCGCACCGCGGCGACGACGGCAGGATGGCAGTGCCCGACGTTGAGCACCGAGATGCCGGCGAGGAAGTCGAGGTATTCGCGGCCCTCGGCGTCCCACAGGACGGCGCCCTCCCCGCGCACGAACTCCACCGGGTTGCGCGCGTAGGTGGGGATCGCGTGCTGACGCTCGAGCGCCTGGAGCTCGTCAAGCGTCACGTCGGCCCTCCGTCTCGGGACTGACGGCCGGTGACTCGGAGGTCGGTGAGTCCCGGGATCACCCCCTGGCCGACGTCGCCGGCCGGAGGAAGTCCGGCGGTGATCTTCGTCCCCTGCCCGGCGTCGGTGAACAGCTCCAGGAGCAGCGAATGGGGCTGCCTGCCGTCGACGATATGGGCCGAGCGCACCCCGCCCTCGAGCGCCTGCAGGCACGCCGCCAGCTTCGGGCGCATCCCGCCGCTCACCGCGGGCAGCGCCGCCGCGACCTCGGTCTCCGCGGCCTCCGAGACGAGGCTCTCCGGGTCGGCGGGATCCCTCAACCAGCCGGCGACGTCGGTGAGGAACATGACCTTGTAGGCGCCGAGGGCGCGAGCCACGGCGCCCGCCGCCTCGTCGGCGTTGATGTTGTAGGAGTTGCCCTCCCGGTCGGCGCCCACGCTGGCGATCACGGGCACGTAGTCGCGGGCGATGTGGTTGAGGACGTCGACGTCGACATGCTCGATGCGGCCCACGAAGCCGATGTCCCGGCCGCTCGGCGAGGCCTGCCGCGAGCAGCGGAACAGCAGCCCGTCGTCGCCCGAGAGGCCGACGGCGGGCTGGCCGTGGCGGTTGATGAGCAGCACGATGTCCTTGTTCACCTTGCCCACCAGGACCATCTTCGCCACCTCGACGGTGGCGGCGTCCGACACGCGCAGCCCCTCCACGAACTGGACGGGAAGGTTGAGGCGCTCCATGTAGCCGGTGATCTCCGGGCCGCCGCCGTGGATGATCACGGGATTCATGCCGACGTACTTGAGGAGCACCACGTCCCGCGCGAACTCCTCCTTGAGCACGTCGTCGGTCATCGCCGCCCCGCCGTACTTGATGACCACGGTCTTGCCGTGGAAGTCCCGGATGTACGGAAGCGCCTCGAGCAGGGTCCCGATGTCACGCATCGGGGACCACCCTCATGACGTGTACTCCGAGTTGAAGCTGACGTACTCGGGCGAGAGGTCGGAGAAGAACACCTCGGTCTCGCCGCCCGACCCGGGCAGCGTGAGCACGTACTCCACCTCGCTGCCCTGGACGAGGGGAGCGACCTCGGCGAGGTCGGTGATGAGCGCCTCGCCCGCCGAGACCACCTGCCGGCCCTCGATCTCCAGGTCGGCGAGGAACGGCTCGCCGGGATCCATGGCCATCCCCGCCGCCTGCAGGATGCGCCCGAAGTTGGGGTCGCCGCCGTGCAGCGCGGTCTTCACCAGAGGACTGTTGGCGACCGCCCGCGCGACGGGCTCGACGACGTCGTGCTCGCCGCGCACGACGATCCTCCCGACGCGGCGGGTGCCCTCGCCGTCACGCACGATCTCCAGGGCGAGCTGGCGCAGGAGCGCGTCGAGCGCCTCACCGAAGCGCAGCTCGTCCTCGCTCTCCGGCGCGATCCTCACCCCGGAGGCGCCATTGGCCATCACGAACACGGTATCGCTCGTCGACAGCTGGCCGTCGACGCTGATCCGGTCGAACGACCGCTTCACCGTCACCGTGGTGAGCAGCTCGAGCGTCTCTGAGCCGAGCGCAGCGTCCGTCTGGACGAAGCAGAACATGGTCGCGTAGCGCGGCGAGATCATGCCGGCGCCCTTGGCCTGCGCCGAGAGCAGGACGGTCCCACTCGGCAGGGCGACCCGCAGGCATGCCCGCTTGGGGGCCCGGTCGCTCGTCATGATCGCCTCGGAGAAGTCGCCCGCACCGACGCCGAGCCGGGCGGTGGCCGCCTCGACGCCGCCGAGCAGCGTGCCGCGCGGCAGCTCCACCCCGATCACGCCCGTCGACGCGACTCCGACCTGCCCGGGCTCGATGCCGAGGAGCTCGGCGGCGCGTCGCTGGGTGGCACGGGCGGTCTCGAGTCCCCGCTCGCCGTCGCCCGTGTTGGAGCCCCCGGAGTTCGCCACCACCGCGCGCAGCCGGGTCACATCGGCCTCGCGGGAGGCGATCACCGGTGCCCCGACGCGGGCATTGGTGGTGAAGCGGGCGGCCGACACCGTCTCGGGCAGCTGCGAGAACAGCACGCCGACGTCGAGGCCGGCGGGCTTCAGCCCCGCGCCCACGCCGGAGGCGGCGAACGCCGGGGGCAGATGGGTCGGCTCCATCTCGCTGACGTGGCCGGGAGCGTCGACCCACCGGGAGTCGAAGAACGTCACTGCGGGATTCCCTCCCCCTCGGGCCGGCCGAACATCAGGTTGAGGTTCTGGATCGCCTGGGAGGCGGTGCCCTTCCACAGGTTGTCGATCGCGCCGAACACGATCACCCGGCCGGTGCGCTCGTCGCGGTGGACGGAGATTCGGCAGACGTTGGTCTCCCGCACGTCGCGCACCCCCGGGGGGCGTTCGGCGAGCTCGACGAACGGCTCCTCGGCATAGGCGTCGGCGTAGACGTCGTTGACGTCGTCGGTGAGACCGGGCGCCATCACGTAACAGGAGACGAGCTCGCCCTGATCGAGCGGCAGCAGGTGCGGCGTGAACGTGATGGTGACGGGCGACCCGAGCGCCGCCAGCTCCTGCTCGATCTCGGGAGTGTGCCGGTGGCGCGGGACCCCGTAGGCGTTGACGTTCTCGTCGACGGTGACGAAGTGCGTCTTCTCGGTGGCGCCGCGTCCGGCGCCCGAGACCCCGGACTTGGCGTCGATGACCACGTCGTCGATCACCCCGGCGCGGGCCAGCGGCGCCAGCGCGAGGATGGCCGCGGTCGGATAGCAGCCCGGATTGGCCACCAGCTCGGCGCCGGCGATCTGCTCGCGGTAGAGCTCGGGCAGCCCGTAGACGGCCTCTTCGAGCAGCTCCGGGGCGCCGTGCGGCACATACCAGTCCTCGTAGGTCTGAAGGTCACGCAGCCGGAAGTCGGCGCTCAGGTCGAGGACCTTCACCCCGCGGGACCGCAGCTCGGCCACCACCGGGGCGGCGGCGCCGTGGGGGTAGGCGACGATCGCCGCCTCGGCGTCGGCGTGACGGCTCAGGTCGAGCTCCTCCAGGACGAGCGGGACGCGGTGATGGGGATACAGATCGTCGAGCCGGCGGCCGACATCGGCGCGGGCGGTCACCGCCGAGAGCTCGAAATGGGGGTGGCGCATGACCAGGCGGGCGGCGAGCGCGCCGGCGAAGCCGGCGGCGCCGAGCACGACGACTCTAGGCGCCACCGGGGCCCCCCACCATTAAAGAGGCGTCAGGACGCACGAATCCTCCCCCCCAGCGCCTCGAGAGCGGCGACGATCTTGGCCCGCTGGGTGGCCACCTCGGCGTCGGTGAGCGTGCGGTCGGGCGCTCGGTAGCGCAGCCGCAGCGCCAGCGAGACCCTTCCCGGCCCGAGTCGCTCCTCGTCTCGGTAGACGTCGAAGACCTCGCAGCCGGCGAGCAGCGGCCGTCCCGCCGCGCGGACCGCCGCGAGCACTTCGGCGGCAGGGCGGCTCGCCTCCACGACGACGGCGAGGTCCTCCCGCGCGTCGGGGAAGCTCGTGAGGTCGGTGTAGGTGGCCGTCGGCGGCAGCGGGACGAGATCGAGGTTGACCTCGAACGCCGCCACCGTCGCCTCGATGTCCCACGCGCGCGTGACGAGCGGGTGCAGCTCGCCGAGCCAGCCGACGGGCTCCTCGCCGGCGAGGACCCGCGCGCTGCGGCCCGGATGCAGGTGGCCCTCGCGGGCCGGCGTGGCGGCGAACGGCGCGCGCAGGGTCTCGAACAGCCCCGCGACGATCCCCTTGACGGCGAAGAAGTCGGCGTCCGGCGCAGGGCCGGTGCGCCAGCTGGTGTGGCCCATCGGCCCGACGAGGAGGCCCGCGATGTGATGGGGCTCGCGCGGAAGCTCACCGGGCCCGGCGGGGAGATACACCGCGCCCGCCTCGAACAGCGACACCGATGCGTTCCCGCGGGCGCGGTTGCGCGAGGCGACGTCGAGCAGCGACCCGAGCAGGGTCGTGCGCAGCTCCGACTGCTCGGTCGACATGGGGTTCTCGAGCTCGACAGCGCGGTGATCGGCGAGCCGCAGGCGCCCGGCCAGCTCGGGGCCGACGAAGCTCCAGCCGACGATCTCGCGCAGGCCCTGTGCGGCCAGGGCGTCGGCGGCCCGCCGGCGCTGGATCTGGCGCGGGGTGAGGTGGCCGAAGGCGGGGGGGCCCGTGGCGGCGCTCGCGTCGGGGGAGATCGTGCGCCGGCGGCCGGGGAGCGTGGCGGGGAGCTTCTCCAGCCCGTCGAGCCGCGCCACCTCCTCGATCAGGTCGGCTTCACGGGTGACGTCGTCGCGCCGGAAGACGGGAACCGTGACGTCGAGCCCGTCCGGCGCGTCGGCGACGCTGAAGTCGATCGCCTGGAGCATCGCGCGGCAGCGATCCCGGGGGATCGGCGCGCCGAGCAGCTGCTCGATGCGCCGCTCGCGCAAGCGGATCGTCTTCGGCGCCGGGCCCGGTCCGCCGACGTCGGCGGTCCCCGGCACGAGCCGCGCCCCGCACAGCTCGACCATCAGCCGCGCCGCGATCGCCTGGGCCTCCATCGCCTGCTCGGGCTGCAGGCCCTTCTCGTTGCGCCCCGAGGCCTCGGAGCGCAGGCCGAGTGCGAGCGAAGTGCGGTGGATGTTGGCCCCGTTCCAGTTCGCCGCCTCCATCAGTACCCGCGTCGTCGTCTCGGAGACCTCCGAGCGGGCGCCACCCATCACGCCGGCGATCGAGGTGGGGCCGTCGGCATCAGCGATCAGCACCATGTCCTCGGTGAGCGTCCGCGTCTGACCGTCGAGCGTGTCGACACGCTCCCCCGGCTGCGCGCGGCGGATCGTCAGCCGTCCGCCGGCGATGCGATCGAGGTCGAAGGCGTGCAGCGGCTGGCCGGTGAGCAGCATGACGTAGTTGGTGATGTCGACCACGTTGAAGATCGGGCGCATGCCGGCGGCCATCAACCGGGCCTTCAGCCACGGCGGGCTCTGGGCGATCGTCACCGCCTCGAACGCCCGCGCCGTGAACCGGGGACACAGTTCGGGACACGTGACGTCGATGGCGACGTCGCCGAGCGGGCCCTCGCTGCCGGGGTCGTCTCGCCACGGCGGCGGGGCGAGCGCAGCGCCGGTGGCGGCGTGGACCTCACGGGCGACCCCGTAGACGCCCAGGCAATCGGGGCGGTTCTGGGTGATCTCCAGGACGAGCACGTCGGTGGCGATCGGCAGCACCGCGGCGAGCGGGGCTCCGGGGGTCAGCTCGCCCTCGCCGTCGAGGACGATGATGCCGTCGTGGTCGGTGCCGATCGCGAGCTCGTCCTCGGCGAGGATCATCCCGCTGGACTCCTGGCCGCGCAGCCGTGCGCGTCCGAGCTTCGTCCCGTCCGGCATCACCGCTCCGGGCCTCGCCACGGCGACCGTCTGACCGGCCCGCACGTTGGGGGCGCCGCAGACGATCTGCGATGGCGAGGAGCCGCCCACGTCGACCATGCACACGCTGAGTCGATCGGCGTCGGGGTGCTTGTGGCGCTCGAGCACGCGCCCGACGACGAAGCACTCGAGCTCCTGCACGCCATGATGCTCGACGCGCTCCACCTCGGTGCCCGTCATCGCGAGCCGCTCGGCGAGCGCGCCCGTGCTGAGCTCGGGCCTCACGTATTCGTGCAACCACTCGAGCGGGACGCGCATCAGCCGAACTGCTCCAGGAAGCGGACGTCGTTGTCGTAGAGCAGCCGGAGGTCGGGCACCCCGTGCTTGAGCATGGCGATCCGCTCGATGCCCATCCCGAACGCGAACCCCTGGTGGCGCTCGGGGTCGTAGCCGTGCTCGGCGACCCCCGCGAGGACGTTCGGGTCGACCATCCCGGCGCCGAGGATCTCGATCCACGCGGTGCCCTTGCACAGCGGGCAGCGCTCCCCAGCGGCGGTGACGCCGTCGACGCAGTTGAAGCACGACACGTCGACCTCCACGCTCGGCTCGGTGAACGGGAAGAAGTGGGGCCGCATCCTCACCCGGCGCTCCTCGCCGAAGATGGCGCGAGCGAAGGTGAGCAGCGTCCCCTGCAGGTCGCCGAGGGTGATGTCCTCATCGACGGCGAGCCCTTCGATCTGATGGAACTGCGGCGTGTGGGTGGCGTCGTTGTCAGGGCGGTACACCCGTCCGGGCATGACGATGAAGATCGGGGGCGGCTGAGACTCCATCGCTCGGACCTGGACCGGACTGGTGTGCACGCGCAGCAGCACGGTGTCCGGGTCGAACAGGTCCTCGACCGGCTTGACGTAGAAGGTGTCGCTGAGCAGCCGGCTCGGGTGGGTGACGGGCGTGTTGAGCGCGTCGAAGTTGTAGTGGGCGCGCTCCACCTCCGGCCCCTCGGCGACGGCGTAGCCGAGCCCGATGAACACGTCCTCGATCTCGCGCCGCGTCTTGGTGATGAGATGCAGAGAGCCGATGCGCGGCCGGGGGTCGGCGGGCAGCGTCACGTCGACCCGGTCGGCGGCGAGCCGTTCCTCCAGCTCGTGGGCGGCGAGCGCCTCGGCCCGCTCCTGAAGCGAGCCCTCGAGCGCTTGCCGGGCCTGGTTGGCGGCCTTGCCCACCGCCCCCCGCTCGGTGGGCGGCAGCTGGGCGACGCCCCGGAGGATGTTCGGCAACTCGGCCTTGCGCCCGAGGTAGCGGATCCGCACCTCCTCGAGCGCGTCGGTCCCGCCCGCTTGGGCGATCGCCGCTTCGGCTTCGCGTCGCAGCTGTTCGATCCGGTCGATCATCGGGCGCCGGGCATCCTACGTGTCAGTTCATAGAGGGCGACGGTCGCCGCCATCGCGGCGTTCAGCGAGTGGCTGCGGATCGGAATGTGGGCGGTGTGGTCGGCCTGCGCGGCGAGCTCGGCGGGAAGCCCCTCCCGCTCCGCGCCCACGAGCACCGAGACCTCAGGCGATCCGGGGCCGTCGCGCTGGAGCGTGCGCCACAGCTCCGACAGCGCGCTGCCACCGTCCGGGAGCAGTGCCACGGTCGTCCCGGGAAGCGCCCCGGGACCGTCGGCGCGCGCGACCGGGACCGCGAAGATGGCGCCCATGCTCGCGCGCACGGCCTTGGGGCCGAACGGGTCCGCCGACTCCGGCCCGAGCACGACGCACGAGGCGCCGAACGCCTCCGCGCTGCGCAGCACGGCCCCGACGTTGCCTGGGTCGCGGACACCGTGCAGGTAGACGCACAACGGTCCGGCGGGGGCCGGCAGCCACCGCTCCCGGTAGACGGCGAGCGCGCGCGTGCCGGAGGCCAGCCCGGACGCCGAGACGAGCAGCTCCGGCTCCACCTCGGTGCCGGCCAGGCCGCTGCCGGCGGCGACGAAGCGCTCCGCCGGCTCCCACCCGGCCGCGTCGGCGGCGGCGAGCAGATCCTCGCCCTCGGCCACGAATCGCCCCGCAAGCTCACGCTCGCGCCGGCGCGTCCGCAGCTTGCGGATCGCCCTGAGCTTGGCGTTGTGGGTGCTGGTGATGGTCATCGGCGGGGTTTGGTGGGTTAAACGAAACGGGCGCCCTCCTGGAGGAGCGGCGCCCGGGTTACGGCTGGTGGCGTGAAGAGCGGGTTCGCTCAGCCGGCCGCCAGCGCCTCACGGGCGCGGTCGGCGAACCGTCGGAAGGTATCGGCGTCGTGGACGGCCATGTCGGCGAGGATCTTGCGGTCGAGCTCGACGCCGGCGGCCTTGAGACCGTGCATGAACTGCGAGTAGGACATCCCGTTGATCCGTGCCGCGGCGTTGATGCGCGTGATCCACAGCCGGCGGAAGTCCCGCTTGCGGTTGCGACGATCGCGGTAGCGGTACTGATCGGCCTTGAGCACCGCCTCTTTGGCGGTCCGGTAGTGGCGGCTCGCGTCCCCCCGGAAGCCCTTGGCCATCTCGAGCGTCGCACGGCGCTTCTTGCGCGCATGGACGGAGCGCTTGACCCGCGTCATGACTTCTTCGCTCCGAGCAGGGTCTTGACCCGGGCCTCGTCATGCTTGGAGACCATCGTCGGATGGCCGAGGTGGCGCTTGCGCTTGGGCGACTTCTTCTCCAGGATGTGGCTGGTGAAGGAGTGCCTCGCCCGGACCTTGCCGGTGCCGGTGAGCTTGAAGCGCTTCTTGGAGCCTGAGTGGGTCTTCATCTTCGGCATGACGGTGGTCTAGTAAAGCAGACCCTGGCGGTAGGTCATGGGGCGCGGCGGATCAGCCCTCCCGCCTGGTCGTACCACCGCATCGTGACCTGGGCGAGGACGAAGCGGCCGCTCGTTCGCGCCGCCGCCGCGTCGCCGTGCACCGCCGCCGAGAGCCGGTGGCCATTCCCGTCGCCGAACACGACCCGGGCGACGCCGGCCGGCACGATCGCCAGCACCTCCGTCCCCGGACCGGCGAGCCCGGGCGCACCGGCGTGGGGTGAGGTGACGAGGATGCCCGTCTTCACCATCCCCGGGTCCGCGCAGCAGCCGAACTGACCGCCGACGAGGAACCCGAGCCCCTCTCCGGGGGTCCGCTCGTCGTACAGCGTGGGCCTGAGCGAGCCGCGAGTGAACCACGGGCGCACCGCCGGCGCGAACGGGACCAGGTACACCCTCGCGCCCCACGGCGTGACCGTCGCCAGGCGCAGCAGCCGGGCGTCGGCCCGGCCGTCGAGAGCGCGGGTCGCCGCTGATGTGAGCGCCCCACGGATCACCGGGTTCACGTCGGCGGCGGCCTGCGGGCGCCGCAGCACCGGGAGCATCGCCTCGAGCGCCCGCAGACCCGTGGCGCTCGCCGACGAGGGCATGCCGATCAGCGTCGCACGCGGCGCGACCCGGCGGATGATCCGCCCGTGGGCGCCGTACCAGGTGAACGTCGCCTGTCCTCCGGTCTCGGCGAACAGCATGCCGCGGACATCGAACGCGGCGACGTTGTGCGTGACGGGGACGCGGAGCGGCGACTGCTCCGGCGCCGCCAGCGACACCGACGACACGCCATCGGGCACGACCTCGATGAGGATCGACCCGGAGACGGTGTTCGTGCGGATCGGCGCCTCGACACCGCGGCCGGCCACCGTGGCGGCGGTCGGGAACGGCCGTGGTCCGAAGTAGATCGGGGTGGCGATGTTCGGCCCGAGGCTCCGCGCCGGGTGCGATGGCGCCGTCGTCACGGCGAGCTGCTGGCGCCCCGCCGCCGTTCGGATCAGGAGGAGGTCGAAGACGATGATGTTCGGCTGGCGGTCGCGCTCGTAGAGAGGAACCTCCAGCCGGCGCACGCGCACGATGCTCGCCCCCGGCTCCGCGCCGGTGACGAAGCGGAGGAGCTCGTGGCGGACCGAGGGTTGCGCCTCCCCGTAGGAGCCCCGGAACACCCCAAGCAGGCGAACGAGCGATGGGGCGCCGGCGTGAGCTGCCGAGCGCCCGGGGGCCCGGCCGGAGAGCAGCGCGACGGCCGCGATGACCGCCGCCACCGGAATGAGCGCGGCCAGGACCGCGGCGACGAGACCGAGCCGCGGCAGCCGGCGCGGCGGCACACGGGCGGGCGGGCCGGGCGGCGCGGGAGGCTCGCCTTCATCGGTCGCCCGGCGCCGGGCGGCGCCGAGGAGCTCGCGTTCGAGCAGCATCACCGGATCGTCAGACATCGCCTCTCGCCTCCAGGTTGGCTCTCATCGCCCTGATCCCCCGGCTCACCCGCTGGCGCACGACCGATTCCGAGCAGCCGAGCTCGGATGCGATCTCGTCGTAGCGGCGCTCGCCGATCACCCGTGCCCGCACGGCCTGGCGCTGATCCTCGGGCAGGGCCTCGAGCACCTGCAGCACCGGCGATCCCGCCATCGCCTCGATGCGCGCGATCGCATCCGCGCTCAGCGCGATCGGCGCCATGCCGAGCGCCCGCCGGACTTCGTCCTCGACCCGGCCGCGTCGCTGCGCCTCGTGGAGCTTGTTCCACGCGATGCCGTACAGCCAGCCGCGCGCCGGCTCCTCGCGGCGCTGGTAGCGCCCCGAGGCCTCCAGGGCGGCGGCGAAGGTCTCGGCGGTGAGGTCGAAGGCGAGCTCCGGAGTGGCGACCCGGCGGCGGAAGAACGCGAGCACGCCCTTGACGTGCCGGCGGTAGAAGATCGCGAACGCCTGCGGATCACGCGAGGTGGCGATGAGCAACTCGCCGTCGCTGCGCCGGTCGATGACCCCCATATCCTCTTATTGTCTGCTCGGTCGCGTTTGTGACCGGGCTGACCCTCAAGGCCGGCATCCCCGTGATCGGCCTGCACGCGTGGCCGATCGACGGAGTCGAGGCGGTTGACACCCCCGGAGGCGGCGGTCCGCTGGGCGCTCGAACTCGCCGGCGCCCGAGCGAGGCCCGCCTGCGGGTGGGAATCTCGGCTTTGGAGGGGTACCGGCGAGGGCTTTGGCAGATATGTCCCGGCGGCGGGGCACGATCCGCCAAGACCCCGAGGTGATCCGCGCCAACCCGCCCAGCGTCGCAGGGGCTACCCGATACCTCGGCAGAGCGCGGTGATCCGCCACGACCGCGGGGACCCGGGCGTCGTCGGGGCGGGATGCGTCAGCTGGCGCCGGCGGTGCTGGCGGGCGTGCCGCCGTCGCCGGCTGCCGTAACGCGCTCGTCCGCGGCGGGGGCGGTGTCGTCCGCGGCGGGGGCGGAGTCGTCGGCGGCCGAGGCATCGTCGTCCGCGGCCGAGGCACCGTCCTCCGCGGCGGAGGGGGAGTCGTCGGCGGCGGGGGGACCGTCGTCCGCGGCGGGGGCGGCGCCATCGCCCGCGGCAGCGGCGCCATCGTGCGCGGCGGCCGAGCCCTCGCCGGCGTCATCGGTGAGCGCCGCACCATTGGCGTTCGCGTCCGCCGTCGGCTCGGAGCCGTTGGCCGCGTGGGAGTGCTTGTCGATCTCGCCGGCCAGCACGGCCTTCGACGGCGCGAGCAGCATCGTCATGTTGCGCCCGTCCTGGAGCGGAGACTGCTCGATCACGCCGATCTCGGAGAGCTCGCCGGCGAGCCTGTCGAGCAGCGCCACGCCGCGCTCGGGATGGGTCACCTCGCGACCGCGGAACATGATCGTGATCTTGACCTTGTCCTTGCCGAGCAGGAAGCGGGTGACGTGGCCCTTCTTCGTGTCGTAGTCGTTCTGCGCGATCTTGGGACGGAACTTGATCTCGCGGATCGTGATCTGCTGCTGGTGCTTGCGCGCGGCCTTCTGCTTCTGGGCCTGCTCGTACTTGTACTTCGAGTAGTCGAGCACGCGGCACACGGGCGGACGCGCGTCAGGCGCCACCTCGACGAGATCGAGATCGCGCTCCTGCGCGTAGGCGAGCGCGTCCGACGTCTTGATGACGCCGATCTGCTTTCCGTCTTCGCCCACGAGCCGGACCTCGGGCACACGGATGCGATCGTTGATCCGTGTCTGGTCGCGCTCGGGCGGGCGCCGGTCAAACCTACGGGGAACCGGCACTAGCGGGTGTGGTGGCCTGTCGTCAAGCCGCGCCGGTCTGATGAAGCACTGTGATCAACATCGCTGAGTATAGCCGCGATTCAGCGTCTCGAACGCTTTTCGATCTCGTCACGCAGGCGGCCGGCGAACTCCTCCGTGCGGACCGCCCCGGTGTCCCCCTCGCGATGCTCGCGAACGGCCACCTCGCCCGCCTCGCTCTCCCGGTCCCCGACCACCAGCATGTAGGGGATCCTGCGCAGCTCGGCGTCACGGATCTTGCGTCCGACCGACTCGGTTCGCTCGTCGACCTCCACGCGCGCGCCGACACCGGAGAGCTCGGCGCGCACCTCCCGGGCGTACTCGGCGTGGCGGTCGGCGATCGGCAGCACGATCGCCTGCACCGGGGCGAGCCACACCGGCAGCTCACCGGCGAAGTGCTCGAGCAGGATGCCGATGAAGCGCTCGTATGACCCCATCAGCGCCCGGTGGATCATCACCGGCTGGTGCTCGGCATTGTCCGCCCCGACGTAGGTGAGCCCGAAGCGGGCGGGCATGTTGTAGTCCAGCTGGCAGGTGCCGAGCTGCCAGGACCGGCCGAGCGAGTCGGTCATGTGCATGTCGATCTTGGGTCCGTAGAAGGCACCGTCACCCTCGTTGAGCTCGTATTCGAGCTCGCGGGCCTCGAGCGCCGAGCGCAGCGCCGCCTCGCTGCGGTCCCACAGCTCATCGGAGCCGATCCGCTGCTCGGGGCGGGTGGAGAGCTCGAGGCGCACGTCGAGCCCGAACACGGCGTAGGTATCGAAGGCGAAGTCGAGCACGCGGCCCACCTCATCCTGGATCTGGTCCTCCGTGCAGTAGATGTGACTGTCGTCCTGGGCGAAGTGCCGGACGCGCAGGAGGCCGTGCAGCGTCCCCGACGGCTCACGGCGATGGAGCAGGCCCGGCTCCCAGAAGCGCACCGGGAGGTCCCGGTAGGAGTGCTGCTCCATGGCGTAGAGCTGGCAGTGGCCGGGACAGTTCATCGGCTTGACCGCCATCTGCCGGTCCTCGTACTCGGTGACGAACATGTTGTCCCGGTACTTGTCCCAGTGGCCCGAGGTCCGCCACAGCGAGCTGTCGTAGATCTGCGGCGTCTTGACCTCCAGATAGCCGCGCTCCCGCCCCATCTCCCGGCTCAGCGTCACGAGCTCGTTGAACACCGCCGTGCCGGCGGGCATCCAGAACGCGGCGCCCGGCGCCACCTCGGAGAACCCGAACATCCCGAGCTGCGGTCCGAGGCGGCGGTGATCGTTGGCGCGAGCGAGCTCGATCCGCGCCAGGTGCGCCTCCAGGTCGGCCTTGGAGAAGAACGCCGTTCCATACACGCGCGTGAGCATCGGCCGGTGGGCATCGCCCCGCCAGTAGGCGCCGGCCACCGACTGCAGCGTGAACGCCTTGATGCGTTTCGTGCTCGGTGCGTGCGGCCCGCGGCAGAGGTCGGTGAAGGGGCCGTTGGTGTACAGCGACACCGTCTCCACGTGCTGATCGCGAACGAGATCCTCGATCAGCTCGACCTTGTAGTCCTGTCGCTCGGCGCGGAAGCGCTCGAGCGCCTCGGGGACGGTCACGTCCTGGCGCACGAAGATCTCGTCGGCGGCGATGTGCTCGCGCATCTTCGCCTCGATGGCAGGAAAGTCGTCCTCGCCGAGGCTGACCCCGTCCGGGAAGTCGAAGTCGTAATAGAACCCCTGCTCGATCGGCGGGCCGATCGAGATCTTCACCCCGGGATAGAGCTCCAGCACGGCCGCGGCAAGGACGTGGGCGCAGTCGTGGCGGATCAGCGCGAGCGCGTCGGCGCCGCTGCGGTCGGTGACGATCTCGATGCGCCGCTCGCCCTCGGTCGGCAGAGGCCGCGCCAGATCGCGCACCTCGCCGTCGACCTTGACGGCCAGGGCCGCTCGGGCCAGGCCAGGACCGATCTCCGCCGCGGCGTCCGCGCCGGTCGCCCCCACGGGCAGCGTCAGAGCCCGGCCATCCGGGAGAACGTAGTCCACGCGCGCGCCTGCTCGTCTAGCGCGTTCGGCGCACGGTGAAGCGGAAGCTCCCGAGCCGAGTCAGGGCGATGAACTGCGGGCACGCCTGTCCCGGCTCACACGTCGGCCGAATGGTCTCGTCGACCGTGCCCGAGTACGTCCCGGCGCACCAGCCCCGCGCCGGAGCGCCCAACCGGAACTTTCGGTGAGTGCCGGCGCTCGTGGTCCCGACGGTCGCCCCGAACGGGCGGCAGCCCGCGGGGTGCTCGCGCGTCGCCTGCACGGAGATCGAGTCGCCGCTGGAGAGCTGCACGGCCTTGGCGAGGTGCACGACGAACGCCGTGTGCGACGTCCCGCTCGACGGAGTCACCTTCAGCCGCTTTGCCGAGCTGGCCGTCGCCGCTCCACCACCGGCGGCCGATCGCGCAGTGCGCGCATTCGGGGCGGCGGCCGAGCCCGCGGCGACGCCCGCGCTCGTCGCGCCGATCGCGGCCACCAGCGTCAGCAATACGATTCTTCGGCTCCTCACCCCCGCCAGTCTATACGCCGCCGGCCCGCCCCCAGCGGTACATTGAAGCTCCTCCCGGGCGATTAGCTCAGCTGGGAGAGCGCCGCCTCGACAAGGCGGAGGTCACTGGTTCGAGCCCAGTATCGCCCACTCCGGTAGCCACAGGGGATTCGCGCTATTTCCGGTCATCGACAGATTTGCAGGGTGCGTCCTCAGTGCGTCCCGCAGACTTCCTCGCGGGCCTGCCGGACGGCTTCGGCGGCGGGGACACGGGGCTTGCTTTCCAGCTCTCGCATCGTCCCGGCGTAGTGGCGCGCGAGGGTCGCGACTGAGTGCCCGGCCTGCTCGGCGACGTAGGTCAGGCTGCGCCCCTCCCACAGCAGCAGCGAGACGAACGAGCCGCGGAGGCGATACGGCCGCAGGTCGCCGGTGACGCCGGCCTCGACCGCGGCCGGCCGCCACACGCGCCGGCGCCAGTTGGCCCAATCCTCTCGCGTCCACTGGGCCGCCCGACGGGCGGGGAATGACCAGCTCGTTGTCTGACGGACGGCCGCAGGCCATCCGCCACTCCGCGAGGTCCTGCGCCAGGGGCGCGATCAGGTCGACGTCGCGCGCTCGCCCGGTCTTCGTCGCGAACACATGCAGCGTGTGGTCCCGCAGATCGCCCCAGGTGCAGCCGCGGTCCTCGATCGGGCGCAAACCCGCGTAGGCGAGCATCGAGACGATCAGCGCGTCTCGCTGCCGATCCCGCGGAGATCCGACCCAAGCCTCATGTGCGCGGCGCGGCCGCTTCCCGCCCCCGCCGCCGGAACCGATCCTCGTGCGCGGCTCAAGCATGATCGCGCGGATCCGCTCGACCGTCACCGGCGGCGAGCGGCTGTGGGAGCTGTGCCGGCCTCTGCTTGGGCTTGTCGACCAGCTGCGCTGAATTCACTGGAATGAGTCCGCGCACGACCGCGCGCCTGAGGATCCCCTGAAGCAGCATCAGTGCCTTGCGCTGCGTCGGCGAGCCCGACCTTCGCCCGCGTCATCTGCTCGCGGAAGTCCTCGACGGCCATCGGCGTGATCTCGCGCAGCTCGTAAGTCGCCGAGCGCGCGGCAGCAGGTGCGCGCTCCACACCTCCAGGTAGCGGCGGCGTGTCTCGGCGGCGAGGTTCGGGATCGCGTACCGCGGCCACCACTCCTCCTCCACGAACTTGGCGAGCGTCTGTCGCGACTGGATGATCCCCGGGGCCAGGGCGCCGAGCTGCTTGCGGCGCTTGATGTCGACATCGAAGGCCCTGGCGTCTTCGGCGCGGAGGAAGCTCCGTGAGAGCTTTCGGCCGCCCTCAGTCCATCTGACCTCGAACTGCCTGCCGCGTTTGCGAACGCTCATCGGCCCCTCCCCTCCAGCGCCTTCAGTCTTTCAACGCTCGCCGGGCCATCGGACTTCCTGGAGCCAGCACGTGCCGCGCGTGTCCGCGCAGACTGCGGGAACGGATTCGGCGAAGCACAACGAGACCGGAACCAGTCGTCGACGGCCTCCTCACGGACGAGCCACTTGCCGCCGATCAACGCTGCCTCCAGCTCGCCCGACCTGATCGCGCGCCGCACCGTTCGGTGCTCGCAGCGCATGCGCTCGGCGACCTCTTGGATCGTCAGGATCGCGCCCATTGATTGCCTGTCATTGCTTCGAGGAGTTCGGTGTTCAGCGGCGAAGGGGATGCTAACGCATTGCTTTGTTTGTGATAATAGATGTCGCCCCGGCGAATGCGCATGACTACTGACGAGCCCGATAAGACCAACGCTTGGCTGACCGTCGCAGAGATCGCGGAGGAGCTGCACCTCAATCCCGCGACCATCCGCCTGTGGATCTCGAAAGGGCTGCTGCCGGCCAGGCGGGCCGGGCTGCGGAAGCTTCTGGTCCTTCGCGCCGATCTCGACTGGCTGTTGCGCGAGCGGGAGGGGATCAAGACGCGCCGCCAGGTCGACGCACTCCAAGGCCACCTGGACCAGCCGCCAGAGCTGACCACCACCGGCCGGGTGACGTCCGATTCCTCGGCCGAGGCCCCGGCGGATCACGAGCGGTTGATGGAGGCGTTGAAGGCGCTGAGCGAGGCCGATGAGGACCTTGCGGCCGCTCGCGCCGAGAGCGAGAACGCGCCGCCTGACCCGGGCTTTCCTCACCGGGTGCGCGAGCTCGCGTTTGCGTTCATGCGCCAGAGCGATGCGCTGACGCGCGCCGCCAACATCCAAGGCCTCACTTGGAACCCGGCTGTCGGACCGCTGCGTCAGCGGCCGATCTCGCACGAGCTGCGGCCGGGCGGGAACCGTCCGGGTCCACCCCGCCTGTGGGCGGCGTTCGATCGCGCGGTCGACGAGGTCGCGGTCGCCCGGTCGGGGACCGATATGCGCATGCTCGCGGTGCAGACCAGGGCGCTGGCGGACCGTTTGCACGAGATCGCGGACGCGCTCGGTGAGAAGCCGGAGCAGTGGGGCGCGTGACCCTGGATTGTCGGTCCGCGACCTGGTCCGCAGTTCCTGGACTTGGTCGGTCTGGGTTGCGGACCGGTGCTGGCCGCCGTCCGCCCCGCCTTCACTGGGGCTCGTGGGGTCGGCGGCGCTCTTCGTGGCAGCTGACTACCCGCCCCCCACGTGCAAGCACAGATGGGTGGGGTTCGGGTAGTCAGCTGCCAGTCGAGCGCCTGGGTTCTGTTTCGGTGTGGGCGGGGCGGACGGCGGTCGTGATCCGGTGGCTGGAGCGGGGTTGGGTGTCGGGATGAGTAGAGGTGTGAGGCTGGGTCCTGGAACTGTGAGGGTGGGGCGGTTCGTCGGGCGGCTGGGTGTCGTGTCGTTGCCTGCTGTTGAGGTCGGGCTTGGTCTCGATGAGCGTGTCGTACGGCGGCATGTGGCGAAGCTGGAGGCGGCGGGGTGGTTGATTCGGGAGCCGTGGATCTGGGGCGAGGGATCCGTCGTGTGGCTCACCAGCGCCGGCATCGAAGGCGTTCGACTCGGCGGTCTGCGCCCGGTCAAGTCGCCGCCCGGCGCGACCACGATCGCGCACGGCGTGCTCGTTGGCTGGTCCGCAGCGCGCGTTGAGCACCGAGGCCGCGTCTGGAAATCGTCACGCGAGCTCGCGGTCGAACGCGAAAGATGGGCTATCACGGCGCGCTGCGAGCGCGGCTACACCGAGCTCCTCCCCGACCTGGCGGTCTGGTTCGGACGCTCGGAACCACCGGCCGCGGTGATCACCGAGAGCGGCAGCCGACGAGAGGACCGCCAGAAACAGATCCTCGAAGCGTGGCGCGATGCGATCCTCTCCGGCCGCTACTCCGACGTCCACTACCACTGCTCCGATGCCTCGGTCGCGCACTGGATCGCCCGCCTGGCAAAGAAGGTCGGGCTGACCAGCCCTGCGTTCGTGGCAGAGACACAGCTGGGTGCCGAGGAGATCGCCGCCCTCCCCCCCGCCGCCGAAGACGAACCGGACACCATTGAGCCCCAGCCGCAACTGGAGACGGCGGCTCCGCCTGTGGCCCCAGCGCCGGTCGCACCGATTCGTGCCGTACCAGACCCGACGCCGGTCGCGACGCCAGAGCCCGAGCCACCGGCACCACCACAGGCCGAGCTGCCCAATGACGCGGCGCAGCACCCTCTGTACCGGGAGGTCTTCGGAACTCAAGCTCTGCCGCGCCGGCGATGGCGACACTGACGCTGTCCAGCCCGCCTGGACGAGCCCGGGGCCGGTGCGCCGTCCAGGCCGATCGTGGTGTTCGTATAGCGCCCCCTCGTGAGAAATTTGTGCGGACACGGTATGTGAGACGCGGTCAGGTCCAGCGGCGCGGCGGATCGGTCCTGACCGCCCTGACTGGCGGCTGTGCGGTGGTGGATCCAATCTGAGACGTCGCGTCGATCGTGCGACCGCTGCTGCGCGCGCTCGACTGGCGGGCGGGCGCAGCGGTGCCTCACCGCTTGATGCCGAGCCATGCCTGCGCGTCGTCGATCGTCATCACGAGGGCTCCCGGCGGGGTGGGGAGCGCCGTGTGGACAATCGTTGCCCGCGGCCCGTAGGCGACGGCGGTAAACGGCTCGATCCCGAGCGCGCGGCAGTATCGCTCGAGCATCTCGCCCGTGAACCGATCGGCGAGGCGGCGCGAGCGATATTTCTCGGACTCCTCAAAGGGCTGCGCCTCTCCCCACAGATCGAAACGCCACCTCGTCCCGTCGTGCGTTAGAGAGATCGTGCGGACGTAGTTGAGGAAGTCTGTTCGCTCGTCGCCAAAGAGCTCGAACTGCAGCGCACTGAACTCGTGCCCGCGAGCCGCGAAGGAGCGCGTGGGGCGCGCTGCGCGGATCGCCAGCCCGCGGCAGCTCAGCTTGCCCGCGAGGTAGCCGACCGCGCTCACAGCGTCGGTGCCCTGCAGCAAGCAATCGAAATACGCAGTCCAGCCGCCGGTGGCTTGAACAAGAAGCTCTCGCGGTCGTGCACCACCGACTAACGGCTCGAGCGCGTATAGGCAGTCCGGAAAGAGCGTCGGCACATCGGCGACGCTGACTTCATCGAACAGTTCGCGGCGCCACTCAGCGAGCGCCGCGACCGCGTCGTCCAAGTCGACTTCGAGGTAGCCGATGGCAGATGTGACCGGCGCGAACCGTGACCCTAAGAACGGCTCCACGGCGTAATTATCGAGTCAGGACCGCTCGCGACACCCGATCGGCGGGACCGGCCCTCAACACTCACGTCAGCTCCCCGGCTAAGTTCGCTCAACACTGGTTTGCCAACAGCCGCACCGCGGCCATGAACGTCCCGCGTCGGCCTTCCGAAGCGCGCGGTTGTCCCTGGGAGCTGCGGACGCGCGGACGCAGTTCGGACGTCACGTACCGTCGTTGCTTCGTACCGCGACCGTGCGGTTGTAGATCGAAAGCGTCGATTGTGAGCACGACCGTGATCGGCGAGAATCGCGTGGGATGCGATGGTGGTCGCTCACTCGCAACGAAGCGCGCGAACGTGCTCGCGCGCACATCAAGGATGCTGGGCTGCCATGGACCGAGCCGATCCGGGTGTCTCGGCGCCCGCTCGGCGGCTGGGAAGTCATGACACATGCAGATCACCTCGGCGGCAACGTGCTCCTGTCGATCTCGCGGGACGGGCGCATCAGCGCGGGAACAACGTCACGCCTCGCTAGTCGCGGCTCAGCCGCCAGTGCGTTCGGTGGTCGTTGGTCTGTGAGACGCTCCGGCGGGGTCCGTTCAGCGATCCCGTTTCGAGTGCCCGCTGCCGCATGCAGCCCATAGCGGAAGCCGGCTGTTAGCTTGCCGCCATGCACGCCCAGCAGACTGCAGACGATGCGGTCGAAGAGTCTCGTGAAGAAATCGTTCGGATCTGGCCTGAGCTAGTGAAGACGGTGTTTTGGTATGGCGCCGTCGACCTTAATACCACGCACCTGGTTGTTTGGGTCATCTTGAACGGCGAGCCTGATGAGCTGCCTGAGTGGTTCTTTCCCAGTGGAAACCCAGCCATCGACGAGCCGCTCGCGAAGGCGTTGGTTTCATAGTGCACCTCGTCGGGATCGGTGGGGTGAGTTCTCGGTCGCGCAGGGGTCAGCCTTGGCGTGTTGATGAGTCGTGGGTCGTTCGGGTCGGGCGGGTCGAACAGCCGCTCGTTCTTGTCGTTGGCCTTGTGCGAGGTGAGCAGTCCGGCGCGGTGCCAGGCCTTGATCGTGCTGGTGTGCACGCCGAGTCTGTTGGCGGTCTCGTTCGATCGTGAGCAGGCCTCGGGCGCGGAGTCGCTCGGCGTGGCTGGGGAGGTTGCTGGGTCGCGGCGGATGCTGCAGCACGATCTTGGCGGTGAACGGCTTGCCGGTGCCGGAGTGGCGGCCGGCGGTGTTGAGCTGTTCGGCGGTCTCGCGCGTCGGTGTGATCGTCGAGGAGTTGGTCGAGCAGCTCGAAGGTGTCGGGGTCGGTCTGGCGTGGCTTGCCAGGCGTCTGAGCGGGATCGGGAGTGCGTGAGGCTGGTGGTCTGCCCGCCGCGGAAGCGGACGTGGAGGTGGATCTGGTCGGTCTTGTTGATGGTGACGTCCTCGATCAGCAGCCGGGCGATGCGTTTGCGTTCGCGGGCGGGTGTCGCGGGGTCGGACCACAGCTTCGGGAAGTCGGTGGCGAGCTGCCGGATCTGGGCTTTGCGCTTCTCGTCGAGCGCGGTGTTGGCGGCGGCGGTCTGGCGGTCGTATTCGTCTTGGGCGGCTTGCAGCGCGCGGAGCGCGTCGTTCCAGTCGGCTTCGAGGGTGTCGGCGACGAGCCGGTTGTCGGGGTCGACGGCGAGGTAGCGGCGGCGGGCGAGCTCGGCGTGGTGGCGGGCTCGTTCGACGTGGGAGCGGCGGAGCTGGTCGGCTTCGTTGGCGCGGGCTTCGAGCTCGGCTTGGACGGTGAGCGCGACCTCGAGCGCGAGTGGCGTGACGGTGTCGAGCAGCAGCTGGCTGATCGCGCGGTCGATGGTGTGGCCGGGGAGGTGCAGGCAGCGCGGCTGGTGGCGTTGGATGTTCTCGTCGACGCAGTGGTAGTCGGGGACGAGCGTGTCGCGGCGTTGGTGATAGCGGATGCTCAGTCCGCCTGCCGCAGCGGCCGCAGATCGCGAGGCCTTGCAGCAGCGCGGGGCCTTCGCGGGCGGGGCCGGCGGCACGGTCGGTGCCGTGCGCTTAGGCGTTGGCGGCGAGCAGTTGCTGGTTGTGCTCGAACTGCTCCCAGGTGAGATAGCCGGGGTGCGCGTCGGGGATCAGCGCGGTCCATTGCTCGCGGGGCAGCTGCCGTGTGCTGGTGCGTCCCGTTCGGGGTCTTGCCGGGTCCGGCGCCGGCCATAGACGAACGCGCCGGCATAGCGCGGGTTGTGCAGCGTGCGCAGCACCCGCCAGTGGCTCAGCTCGTTCCACGCGAGCTCGCCCTTGCGTGCGCCTTTGCGGATCCGGCTCGGGAACAGCAGCCCCTCACGGTTGAAACGCATAGACGACCGCGCGCGCCGATCCGGTCCGGGCGAACGTCGCGAACAGGTGACGCAGCGCGTCCTGGACGGCGCGGTCGGGGTCGAGCACGACCTTCCCGGCCGGGTCGTAGACCAGCCCGACCGGGAGCGGCATCGGCAGCTCGCCGCGGCGGGCTTTGGACAGGATCCCGCCCTGCAAGCCGGGCGCGGATGAAGTGCAGCTCGGCCTCGCGACATCGTGCCCTTCAGGCCGAGCAGCAGCCGGTCGTTGAAGTCGGCCGGGTCATAGAGCCCGTCCTCGTCGCAGATCAACGTGCCGGCGAGCGCGCAGATCTCCAACAGCCGGTGCCAGTCGGCGTTGTTGCGCGCCAGCCGGGAGACCTCGAGGCCGAGCACGATCCCGGCCTTCCCCAGGCCGACGTCGGCGACGAGCCGCTGGAACCCCTCGCGGTCGGCGGCGCTGGCGCCGGACTGTCCCTGGTCGCTGTCGATCACGACGATCTGCTCGACCGGCCATCCGAGCTGGATCGCGCGCTGGCGGAGCGCGTATTGACGCTGCGCGGTCTCGGTGTTGTCCTGTGCACCTGGCGCAGCGTCGACTGGCGCACATAGAGATATGCGGTCCGCGTCAAGTGCTCGGCGGTGACCTTCGATGTGATCGCGGTGGCGCTCACGGCCGCTCAGCTCCCAGACACGCAGGCCAGCGCCATGCTCGCCAGCGCGCCGACGAGTTGATCGCTGTCCGCCGGTCGCGTCGGGATCGCCGACCTGGCCGGTGCTGATGCCGTGCCCCGCCACGCGCGCGTCCATGCGACAACACCGCGGTGCTCGAGCAACGCGAGCCCGAGCCGCCAGCCCGGATGGGTCGCCGTCCAGCGCCTGGGCGCGCAACTGCTCATAGCGCTCGACGTCCCGAGGACCGCCGGCGGCTCATCGGTCGCCCTCGCTTTCGGCGCGCTCAGCGCGAGCGAGCAGCACGCTCGACCGAGCGGCGATGCACCCGCACCCCGAACCGCTCAGCGATCAACTCGACCAGCCCGGCCGAGGACAACTTCGGGTCAGTGGCGCGCCGCTCACGCGCGAACGCGACGACCTCCGGCGTGAGCTTGTGCGCCCCGCGCGGCCCCGGCCGCGCCGGCACCAGCGCCGCCAGCCCGCCCTCGTCCAGCGCCCGCTCGGCCGCATAGAACGACGGCCGGGAGAACCCGAACGCCGCCGCCGCCCGTCCGACCGGCTCACCATCGACCCGCGCGCGACGGACCATCTCGTACTTCACCTGCACCAGATCCCGCGCGTCCAGGAACTCCGAGCCCGAGAACCGCTCGTCGCTGCACCGCCTCCGGCCGCGGATTCAAGCTCCGCTCCTGCCCGCAACGCCTCGCACCTTCGGATCCTCACCACGCTCGCGCCATCTCACTCCTCTCAACGAATGTCAAGATGATTCTGCCGTCAGCGGCCGGACAGAAACCGCCGGGACCGGCGTGATCCACCGCGCAATCTCGCGATTGACGCTGTTGGCCTGGCCGCTCGAAGCAGCGCCGCGGCAGAATCTGCCTAACAGAAACGGCATAATCTGCTTTACGCCAGATTCCGCGTCGGGCCGCGGCTCTCAGCGATCAACTCCACCAGCGCAATCAGATCCTCCACCCGCAACGCGCTCCGGCCCGCCGCCAGCAACCACGAACGGATCAACATCCCCAGCGTCCGTCCATCCCCGCGGAAACGAGCGCTGCACGCCCTCGTCATCGAAGAACGAACACTCGATCCTCTCCCCAGTTCTGACGCGACCGCGATGAACGCGAAATCCCTGCCACACCACGGATGGAACGGATGCGTCACACGAACAGTTCGCTGCCCAACCAGGCCGATCAAGCGCAGTTGACAGCGAAGGCGAAGGGCCGGTTAGAAGCATTCATGCAGATGCAAGCGATAGTCCAGAGCACGCTAGCCGCCCGCGGATGGCCGTCCCCTAGCTCGCCCGGGTCGGATTCGATTCGAACGACCGGGTAGAGCAGCAGGGCGGTTATCAGTACTTCAAATAGTTGCCCGCTCGATCATCGTTGGGCTTGCAGCTTTGATCGAGACGCACCTGGGGGCGGTTGCGCGTAGGCCCGATACGGAAAGCACGCCTTCGCCGTAGAAGCGAAAGAATGGACCGATGGCGATCACCGAGATCCCCATCACGAACGACGAGATCGAGATGGTCTGTGATCTCGTCTGGTTCATCAGACGAGAGGCCGAGCTACCGGTGGTGGCGGAGGCGCTTTGGGAGCGGCTTCAGCCGATCCGGCACGGTGACTTCGGCGGGGTCGCTCAGACTGAGCTTTCAGCGGATGAGGCCGTCGCCGTTATCGAGATAGCCGACCTTGGCCAGAGACGCGTCCCACTCGACGAGGATGAGGCCGTGCTGGTCGCACGCCTTCGCTCGCTGTTGGATTGATCGAGCAGGAACGGCGCGTCTAGCCCGAAGCAGAAGCGGCCACTGGCGCTTGAACGCGCGGGCCGCCTATGTAAGTGCCTGACAGGGCCGCGTGGTCCGTGGCGATCATCGTTGAGAGTCTGAGATGAGCCCTGTGAGCAGGGCTTCTAGCTCCGGCCCTCCCCCGACCCCATGGCGCCAATCGTTGCGGTTCAGAAGCATTGCCGCGTGAGGGGCTGGTGGATTCGCGGCCGATAGCAGCTTGAGTGTGCCCTGCATCACGGCGCGAACCTGTCTCGCCGGGAGTGAATCGTCCTGTCCGAGGGCATCGAGGATTCGCTGGGCTACCAGATTGATGTTGGGTACAACGACGAGATCTGGGTCGTCGGCCAACACGACCTCGGTGAGCGAGTATCCGCGGAACTCCACGTCTGAGAGGGTCGCGCCAGAGAAATCGCAGTCTATTTCTGCTGGGGCCGGGGCTATCCGAGTCCCGCGGCCGTCGAACAGCACGTTGCGAAGCCTGCCCGCAACTCGACATCGGACCAGGGTGCATTGCTGGAATTGGACGCCGCCCAGTTCGCTGTCCGCAAAGGTGCATCCGTCGAATACGGCGGCGATCAAGGTCGCCCCTCGCAGGCGCGCGCGAGAGAAGTCGACATTCGCCCAGAGATTGCGCTTGCGTTCGTGCCATGTGCCCAGAGCTGCGCTTCGCAGTTCGGCCCGAAGGAATGACGTGTCGCTGACCTCGCAGGCCCATAGCCGCCAGTCCTCGCAATCCGCGTGGTCGAACCGGCAGTCAGCGATCCGAGAGTCGAACCACCGCATATGCGGTAGTCGAGCCCCGGTGAAGTCAACCTTGGCGAGATGGGAGCCACGAATCGTGAGAAAGCCATCAAGCACCTGGGTCGTCAGACGGGCGACCCGGATCTGTTCGCCTCGCACGACGTGGGGCAGCTGAAAACCGCGCAGATCGACCCGGCCATCGTGGACGCCCAGCCCGAGGTCATCCAGACGCGCGCCGTCCCGGAGTCACTCCACCACAGCCGCAGCGCTCGCGATCCCGACCTCCGTTTGCCACCTCTGTCTGAGCGCTGACAGCGCCTCGGCCGAAGCTTTCTTCTCCATGCCGTGATGTTTGCACGGGGCCGGTAGCGGCGACGAGAGCGCCGCTTTGATCGATCAGCAGCAGTCAGCCGGCGAGCGCGTTCGTTAGCCCTTGGTTCGCGGACGCGCGCGCGCCGCCGGTGTCGGGCCTCCAGAGTGTGCGGTTGTCGATGGGTTGTGAACTGGAGGCTGAATGTCCCTGGCCCTTGCCCCTGGGGTCTTGAGTGTCAGACTCTCGTGCTGATGGGAGGCAGTCGCCTTGCGCGTCTCGACCGGTTGATATCCGGACGCGGGCCGCGCTTCCTGCTACGTCTGGTCGTCGCGCCGGTCGCAGTCGTTTGGCTGTTGTGCCCGTCGCCGGCAAGCGCCGCGGGGCGCTGGCTCCGACCGACAACGCTGTCGCGACCGGGCGATGTAAGTCAATATCCGCTGGTGGCGAGTGACGCTCGGGGTGGGGCGCAGGTGGTCTGGAGCGAGATACTCGGCGAGGTCGACTATGTCGTGCGCGGCTCCCGCGAGTCGCGCCCGAGGGCGCGCTGGTCCCGCGCCGTCAGCCTCTCCCCGCTCAGGGAGGCAACGCTCGCCGATCAGCTCGCCGAGAATCCTCGGGGGCAGGCGAGCGTCGTCTGGGACCAAGAGTTCGAGTCGACGGAAGCGCACCCGGCGCAGGAGTTCATCGGCTCGTCATTCCTCCGGGCGTCGGGCTCGGCGTGGTCGTCTCCGCGGCGCGTGTCTCCGTTCTCAGCGTCGGCGGCCGGGAGCAACGCCGGTGTGGGGGTCGACGCCCGCGGCGACGCGGTCGCCGTGTGGATTGACTACGCACCAACGGGGTTTATGGTCGAGGCGGCGAGCGCGCGCGCCGGCTCGGAGCGGTGGTCGGCGCCGACGGCACTCGACGGTCCGGCCGACCTGGGGATGCCAGCGATCGCTGTCTCGCCTTCCGGAGCCGCGGCGGCGGTGTGGCTGCAGAGCGTGGGTGGCACCGAGCTCACCGCCGATCGCAACGAGGTCATCGCGGCGGTTCGCGCGGCAGGCGGGACGTGGGGGCCGGCGGTTCCCCTCGGCAGCGAGTACGAGCCGGCGGGCGAGGCGGGGCCGACGAACTACCCTCCGGGGCCGCAGGTCGCGATCGACCGCGCCGGCACGGCGATCGTCGTCTGGCAGCACCAGGCCGCAGACAAGGTCGTGCCGGAGGCCGACGTCTTCGACTCGAGGACAATGCGATGGGGTGCATCGGCGGCGATCGCCGGATCTGATGCGATCGAGCCCGCCGCGGCGGTCGATGCCGTCGGGGACGCGACGGTGGCCTGGGCGACCTCGCGCGGGGGTGTTGCGACCTCGAGCCGGCGGCTGACGGGAGGCTGCTCGTGGACGCGGCCACACACGCTGCTGAAGTCGCAGGCCCACATCCCGTTTCCGGAAGTCGCCGTGAGCCCCGACGGCGCCGCGATGGTCGTGTGGCAGGGCCCAGTCGCAGCGGCTGTTCGATCTTCGCCCGGGTCTCCGTGGCAGCGCCCGGCGACGCTGTCATCCGCGAGCGGCGGCGAGGCACAGGCGGCGCTCGACTCGAAGGGTGATGCGGTCGTCGCCTGGGAACAGCCAGGGCCGCCGTACAAGTACGAAGTTGTGCGGGCGACGAGATACGTCGCCGAACGCGGGCGAGCCGCGGCGACGGCTCTACCGTGCCGGTAGACCCGGAAACCGACCGCACGGGGAAGACGTGTCCACTCGACTGACGGCGCTCGGGAGCTGGTCGTTTGCCTGGCGATCGGACTCCGACCGGGAACAAGAACGCACGCAAGCACGAGCGGCTCAGCCGACGGCGCCGCCTGCCCAGGATCGAGCATGCGCGGCCCACCGGCGAATCGACCGCGGAAAGCCGCCACACGTCCCGTAACGACCGACGGGGCCTACCGCCCAGGACGGCCTCCAGCCGGACGTCGCGTCTGTTTTCCGCGCTTACGCCGGAGTCCGAAAGATGTTCGTTGAGCCTTCCCTGGGTTCGGTTACGAGCCACGCAACGCTCCGGTCTCTTGCGAGACTGTCGAGATTCCGGTTCCCGCCACGCCACTTGATGAGCGAGCCGTGAGGCACGTGTGACCGAGTCCCCCATCCAGTCGATCACAGACGCGATCTCAAGCTTCGAGGACGGCACGATCGACGTTGTCCAGTTGCAAAGCAAGCTGGAAGCCGTCGCCGCCACAATCGACAACTCGGAGCGTGAGCTGCTCGACGAACTCAGGCGTGTCGACGGGATGCTTCGAGCTCGTCGTGTTCGCCGAACCGGCAACCCGCCAGCGCGAAGCGGCTCTAACAGCCACCGCAGGGCTCCGGGTGATCGTGAATGCGCAGCCGTCGGATGACTGAGGCTCTGCTCCAGAGCGGCATCACGTCGCCAACCCGTCATTCCCGAGGTCTGCGATCCCTCTTGCGGATCCGCGCCTCGGTCGGCTCGATCCTGGCGTTCGATCGTCCTTGGTTCGCGAACAGTGCGACCGCGTCGGCGACCCTGTGTCAATGGCCATCGAGAACTCCCCATCCGCGGCCACGTTTTCTCCCCACTGGTGGCCATCTTTTCTCCCCATTGGTGGCCACGAAGCTCCCCACCGGTCAGGGTTGTTGAGCGGCTGGTGGCCACGAAGCTCCCCAGCCGTTGGTCGTGGTCAGGGCAGGGGCTTGACCCCCTTTCCGGCGGTTGCTTGGGCGAGTCGGTAGCTCTCGGCCGTGTCGGTGATCAGGACGTGGGCGTGGTGCATGAGCCGGTCGACGGTCGCGGTCGCGATCGTTTTGGGCATCAGCTCGTCGAACCCGGACGGGTGGATGTTCGACGAGATGGCGATCGAGCGTTTCTCGTAGGCGGCGTCGATCACTCGGAACAGCGCCTCGGCCGCGTCCGCGGACACGGGCAGCAGCCCCACGTCATCGATGAGCACGAGATCGGCGCGGATCAGCTTCGCGATCGCCTTGTTGATGCTGTCATCGGCGCGGTGGCGGCGGACGAGCATCGCGAGCGTCTCGAGTGTGTGCCACGCGACGGTGCGGCCCTTGTCGATCGCGAGATGCCCGAGCGCCTCGATGAAGTGCGACTTGCCGGTCCCGCTCGGGCCGCAGACGACCAGCACTTCTGCCCGGTCGAGCCACTCCAGGGTCCGCAGCGCGTTCTGGGTCGCCTGCGGGATCGCTGAGGCCTCGGGCTCCCACGCGTCGAACGTCTTGCCGGCCGGCAGCCCGGACGCCTTGCGGCGCATCGAGATGGTGGCGTGGTCGCGGCCGGCGGCCTCCTCGGCGAGCAGCACCCGGAGGACTTCGGCCGGTTCCCAGCGCTGGCTGGCGGCGGTCGCGATCACGTCGGGCGCTGCTCGTCGGACGTAGGGGAGCCGCAGCCGTCGGAGCAGCCGGTCGAGCTCGTCGGGCAGCGGCGGGGGTGGCGGGGTGCGGACCGTCATGCCCGCTCCCGAATCCGTCCCACGCGCGGGTCGAGCGCTGCAGCGAGGAGTTCTCGCGCGCGGGGAACAGCACCAGCTCCCCGCCACCGGTCTGCTGCTGGTGGGCGAGGATGCTCGCGAGATCCCCGTCGGCGAACCGGCCCGCGCGAGCGCACGTCTCCAGCGCCCGGTTGACTTCCTCGGCTCCGTGCAGCTTGGCGAGGTCGACCGCCTCGGCGAGCTTGCGCCGCAGCCGCTGCGTCCCCGCCGCGGCGGCCTTGATCAACCAGCTCTCCGCGGCCGGGCCGATCTGAAGGAACGCCTGCTCCTCGGCGCTCTGAGCGCGCGGCCGGCGCTCAAGCGCACCCGGCGGCTTGGGCGGATAGTGCTCATCGCGGATCGCCGGGCGGCCCGGTGTGGTCAGCGCGTGGCGGGCGACCTCCGCCGGCCCGCGGTCGGGGTGCACGTGGATCACGATCAGCTCCTCACCATCGACCCGCGCCCAGACGCGCTGGTCGATCAGCTCGTGCGGCACCGAGTAGCGGGCGCCCCCGACCGAGATCACCGACTGCCAGTTCACCTTCCGCGTCTCCCCGAAACACACGGTGTGCGGCACCCGCGGGAGACGGTGCAACCGCTCGTGCTCAGTCGCCAGGCGGATCACCGGCGGCTCCTTCGTCGAGCGGTGCGGCCGGGTGTTCACATCGGCCATCCACTGCTCGCACGCCGCCTCGAGCTCCGCCCACGATCCGTAGGCCGGGCGGAGGTTGTGATCGGAGGGCAGCAGATCGGCCTTCGCGATCCGGACTGTCGCCTCGCTGCCGCCCTTGGACTGCGGATCGGCCGGCACGCACGTCTTGATCGTCACCCCGTAATGACGGGCCACCGAGACGATCTGCGGGTTGCGGACCGCGATCCCGCACACATGATCGACGGACACCGTCTTCTCGTTGTCGGTCAGCACGTAGGTCGGCGCGCCACCGAACGCACGCAGCGCCCGGTCCAGCCCGATCACCACCGACGGCAGCGTCTTGTCACGCAACGGCACCACAACCCGGAACCGCGACCACGCCAGCCATGCGCAGAACAGCACCGTCTTGCGACCATCGATGACCGGCCCGTCGCCGTAGTCGAACTGCATCCACAGGCCCGGCTCCGGCGTCCACGGCCGCGTCACCCGCCCGTGCTCGCGCCGCCACCGACGCTTCGAGACCGCGACCCACCGCCGCGTCGTGCGAGGCGCGCCGAGATAGCCGAGCGCGACCAGCTTCTCGTGAGCCTTGTCCGCCCGGATCTTCCCGTGCGAACGATCGACCAGCTCATCGATCTTCTGCTGGAACTGACCGTGCATCGCCGGCCGCTGCCGATCGACCCGCGGCAGCAGCCCGAGGTCGCGCTGGCGCACCCAGTGCGCCACCGTCTTGTGATCACACCCCGCCAGCTGCGCCGCTCCCCGCAGCGAGCCGGCCAGATCGTATGCCTCCAAGATCTCCATCACTTCCTCCGGTTTCTTCACGCGGCCTCCACGCCTCAGAGCTCCAGTTCGAGCCCGGCAGCGTGGCAACCGACAGATTCAGGAAAACCGTGGGGAGAAAGATGGCCGCCCACGGGGAGAAATCCTGGCCGTCAGTGGGGAGTTCCAGTGGCCGCCCATGGGGAGGTTCTCATGGCCGCCGTCAACCCTGCGGTTGAGACGGAATGGGAGCTTGGCTTCACCGGAGGCCCGACCGACTTGGAGCGATCACGGATGACAGACCCTGGCGGCGGATGCTGGTGGGTTCTCAACGCTCGTGCTATCCAGCTGACGTTCGTTCAACGTTTGCGACAGAGCCGAGAGCTACCATCAATCACATGAGTTCGCCTCGTCCCAACGGAGGCTTCACGCTTGTCGAGGTGACCAACCCGCGGGTCCTCGAAGCCGTCGCTCGGGTTGACGCGATGAGCGAGGAGGAGATCCGCGAGCTTGTCCGCGATGAGCCGCCGATCATCGTCGAGGCCGGCGAGGACTTTATTGCGGACCGCCTAGCCGAGCAGGCAGGCTCAGAGCACACGTCCTGACCGGCGCTCCTGGCAGATTGGCGCGATGCCCGGGCCCTGGTCGAGCCAACTAGCCGCCGATCTGCGTCGCGATCGGGTTCGTTCCCTGGTCGCGTTCGTCGAACTCCGCAGCGAGCTCCGCCAGACGACGGACTCCGACTTCGACGGCGGCGCGGTCGAACGATCGCGAGCATTCGCCGACACCGAGCACGACTACGTGGCTCTCGTCGCAGCCGGCGCCGAGGCCGTGCAACTCGAAGCGCAACTCGAGGCCGCGGATCGCGAAGCCTCAGATCGCGAGGTCGACCTGGCGGCGCTCGTTGTCGCACAGCTGCAGGAACTCGTGAACGCCGTTGCCGAGCGGCTACCGACGACCTGACAAAACTGCGTCCTCAGTGCGTCCCCCAGGATGAAAATCGCCCGTTTCGCAGCGCCACCCCAGGTCAGGCCGAACCTCGGAATCGCCTGCATCTACATGCTTTTCTTGACCTTCCCTGTCACTTGCTGGCCACCCAAATCCGTCTCGACAAGGCGGAGGTCACTGGTTCGAGCCCAGTATCGCCCACTCCTCCGGTCGTTTGCAGGAGTTCGCCGACCACCGGCGTCTCGCACTCCCTAGGTTCCGGGCTGCGTGAAGTGAGCCGAGACGAACGAGGCTCCGCTCTCGTAGCCGGCCGGGAACGCCTCGTATTGGATGACGGAGTCGGCGGCAAGCGGGTTGCAGATGAGCAGCTTGTCGTTGAGCACCCCCGCGATCACCACGTAATGCTCGTGGTGATCGCTGTTCCACTTGATGCAGACGACGATCGGCCGTCCCGCCGCGATCTCGCTGACGATCTCCTCCAGCTTGAGCGATGTCTGCTGCGTCCTCTGGTTCCCGTGAACCTTCATGGCGTCGGCGACATTGCCGCTGACGATGCACTGCGGGGAGATGAACGCCGGGTTGTCCAGGATGTCCTCTGCCGTCTTTGTGTACGGGTCCGAGAGAGCCGCAGACAGGCCTGGATTGGCGGCGAGCACGGAGTCGGTCGGATAGCAGACGACCGAACCCCATCCCGCCCGCTCCTGCCCGACGATGGTCATCAGTTCACCCTGGGTCACGGTGCTCGCAGGGTTGTAGAAGTGGTTGATGCTCGTCGCCACCGCGATCCAGCACCACTCCTTGGTCTCCTGGTACTGCATTCGGAACCCGATGTTCTGCGGCTCGTCCTGTCCTGAATTGCCCGGCACGTTGTCCTGGCCGGACCACTCACGTCCGTCGAAGGACGCGTACCACAGCCGCACGTCAGTGCCCTCGCCCACCCACATCGCGTACAGCTCGCCCTCGAAGACCGCCAGCGACGGGCCGATGCTGCTCCCCACGCCGGGGATCTGCGCCTGCGCTGACCAGGCCGTCCCGTCGAAGGACGCGAACCAGAGGCGCTGATCGTTCCCCTCCCCCTTCCACGCCGCGTACAGCTCGCCCTCGAAGACCGCCAGGGACGGGCCGATGCTGCTCCCCACGCCGGGGATCTGCGCCTGCGGAGACCAAGCCTCCCCGTCGGAGGACGCGAACCAGAGGCGCTGATCGTTCCCCTCCCCCTTCCACGCCGCGTACAGCACTTCGCCCAGGTGGCCTTGCGCGGGGGGGTCCGGACTGGCGAGTGTGGGTCCCACGCTGCTCCCCACGCCCGGGATCAATGCTGGCTGCGACCAGTGGCCCGTAAAGGACGAATACGAAATGCCCTGGTCCTCGCCGGCACCCTTCCAAGCCGCGTACAGCGCGCCTTTGAAGTCCGCCAGCGACGGGCCGATGCTCCCGACGGGGGAGATCCCCCCGACCACTGGCCCGATCTGCTCCTGCGCCGCCCAGTTCTCGCCTGTGCTCTCCGCGTAGAACAGCCGGTCATCGCTGTGCTCGCCGGTCCAGGCGGCATACAACAGGCCGCCAGAGGTCGCGAGCGCCGGTCCGACGCTGCTGTTCCCGTCGATCGTCGGCAGCGGTGTCCAACCTCGGTCATCGAAGCTGGCCTGAAAGAGGCGCTCGTCGCCCGGCTCTCCCTTCCACGCCGCGTACAGGAGTCCGCCGTAGCTGCAAAGCCCCTGCCAGATCGCCATCCGCTCCCCTTCACCCGATACCGGTGGACGTGACCCGACCGGCTCGATCGCGACGCCCGGTGTCAGATCATAAACGCGTCCTGTGGTTGTCATCGAGGCCGGCTGGACGCCTGCGCTGCTGACGTCCACCCTGGAACTAAAATCAGAGCGCTATGACGACGCAGATCCCCGCACGGCTCGACGGCCCAGCGCTGGAGGCCTGGCGGAACTACCTGCAGAGCCACGCCTCGATCGTCCGCGAGCTCGACGCTGAGCTGCTCGCCGAGCACGACATGACGACTCGCGACTACGAGGTGCTCCTGTATCTGTCCCAGGCCGTCGAGCACCGGCTGCCGATGTCCGCCCTGGCCGAGAGCACGATGCTCACCCGCTCCGGGATCACCCGCCTCGTCGACGGCCTCGTCCTCCGCGGGCTGATCGAGCGGGTCTCGTGCGCAAACGACGCCCGCGTCTCCTACGCCCGGCTCACCGACGCCGGCGAGACGAAGCTCCGCGCCGCCGGCTGCACCCACGTGCGCTCGATCCGGCGCCTCTTCCTGGAGCGCTTCTCCCCCACGGAGATCGAGCAGCTCGCGGGGTTCCTGGGTCGGCTGCCCGGTGCCTGCGCCGGTGGCAGCTGTCAGGCCGAATAGCGCTCGCTCGCTCGCCCGATTGCCGCCCGGCGAAGCTACCCTTCAAGGCATGGCCACCGCAGCCGACAGCCGAGCCGAGCGCGTCGGGCTCGATCCGCACACCGCCATCGGTCACGTCAGCCTGACCGTCTCCGACCTCGATGCCTCGCGCCGGTTCTACGAGCAGGTGATCGGGCTGAGCGCCGCCGAGCGCGACGACGGCGCGCTCGCCCTCGGCGCGGCGGGCGAGCGGCCGCTCCTCGTCCTCCACGGCGACCCCGCGGCGCCCGGGCTGGATCGCCGGACGACCGGCCTCTACCACCTGGCCATCCTGCTCCCCACGCGGCGCGACCTGGCCGCCGCGCTCGTTCGCGTGGCCCAGGCCCAGTGGCCGCTGCAGGGTGCCTCCGATCACCTCGTCAGTGAGGCGCTGTACCTCGCCGATCCCGACGGCAACGGGATCGAGATCTACCGTGACCGCCCGCAATCAGAGTGGCGCTACGACGACGGCGTGCTGCAGATGGCCACGCTGCCGCTCGATCTCGACGACGTGATCGACGCGCTGGGCGACGACCGGCGCGTGCCCGCCCGGGTCCCGGTGGGTACGAAGATCGGCCACGTCCACCTTCAGGCCGCCGAGCTGGACGCGGTCGAGTCCTTCTACGCGGACGTGATCGGGCTCGACGTCACGGTCCGCCTCTACGAGCAGGCGCTGTTCCTCTCCGCCGGCGGCTACCACCACCACGTCGGCCTGAACACGTGGCACAGCGCGGGCGGCTCTCCCCCGGCGCCCGGCACGATCGGCCTGCGCCACTGGGAGCTCGTGCTCGTCGATGAGGACCAGGCCCGGGCGATCCTCGACCGGGCGCGTGCCGCCGGGGTGCCCATCGAGGAGGGCGACGGCCGGCCGCTGCTCCGCGATCCGTCGGGCAACGCGCTCCTTCTGAGCGTCGGCTGAGTCCCGCTAGGGATCGAGCTCGCGCCGCTCGGACTGGCGTGGCGCATCGCGGCCGCGGCCGCGGCCGCGGCCGCGGCGCACGCTGATCATGCCCATGATCGAGAGCAGCCTGAGCGTCACCACGGGCGCTCCGGGCGGTGGCCGCTCGTCGCCCAGCCGCACGTCGGTGCCGCCCATGATGCCGAGCTTGGCGACGTGGACCTCGACGCCCTCGGGCACGCGGATGTGGGCCCCGCCCATGATCGAGATGACGCGCAGATTCGTCACCGGGTGGACGAGCTCGGCGTCCGTGAGGTCGACCCGGCTCCCGCCCATCACGTCGAGCACGAGGCCGTTGCGTGCCGGCCGCCACACGCCGCTGCGTCGCGTGCCGCCCATGATCGAGATGGTCATGCGCGTCTGCGGGCGGCGAGCGAGCGCGGCCTGGTCGCCGGCCGCGGGCACGTCGAGGCCGCCGGTCTCGCCGAGATCTGCAAGCAGGGCCTCGAGCTCGGGCCGTGTCCGCGCGGCCAGCGCCACGCTCACGCGCTGCTCGAGTTCCTCCACGGTCAGCCGACCCTCGGCGCCGGCCGCCCGCAGCCGCTCGGCGGCGTGCTCGCGCTCGGCGTCGCCGGCACGCTGGGCGAGAGGCCCGGGGGCGATCTCCTCCTGGGGGTCCACCAGCACCTCAGCCTACCGCCCCTCCCCGCTACGCTACGGGCCCCGGGCGACGTGGCGGAGTGGCTACGCAGCGGCCTGCAAAGCCGTCTACACCGGTTCGATTCCGGTCGTCGCCTCTCACCTTTGCTCAGGATCGGCTATGCCCCGGGAAAGCGCAGCTTGGCGCGGGTTTGACCACCGGCGAGCGTGAAGCTGGCCGTCGCTCGGTCGAGCACGAACTCGAGCCGGTCGCCCTCATCGGTGAGGACCTGCAGGCGGCGGCCCTCCTCCTCCACGACTTCCACGACGCCGTCGACGACGGCAGCGAGATGAACCACGACGACCCGCCGGCCGGGATAGGGCATGGCCCGCGCGCGCACGGGCCGATGATGCCGAACCCGGACGCGGTGCGACAGAATCGAGCGATGAGGGTCGCGCTCCTGGGACTCGTTGCGCTCTGCCTGGCCGGCTGCGGCGCCGAGGTCACGAACACGGTCATGCAACCGGTCAGCATGTGCACCACGTATCTCCGCGGGCACACCGTCCGCGTGACGATCGACGGCCTCCAGGCCGACACGCTGTGCCACGAGTACAGCCGCAACCGCGCCATCGTCGGCGAGCGCTGGAGCCTGTCTCCCCCGGCCTCGTCCCCCCGGTCGCTGCCGACGATCTGCCGGCTCAGCAGCGCGTCCGGCGAGACCGAGGTGATCGTCGCCGATCACCGCAGCACCCCCCAGGGCCCGATGGTGTGCCGGGAGTGGCGCTCGAGCGGGTGGGTCCCGGTCAGCCGGGACGAGGGTCCCTGACGCCGCGGCGGCGTGAGCTGCGCCGTTCGCGCGCAGAGGTCTAGAATCACCGTTTCTTGCGGCTGTAGCTCAGTTGGCTAGAGCGTCTGCTTGCCATGCAGAAGGTCGAGGGTTCGAGTCCCTTCAGCCGCTTTCGGAAGAGCCTCCAAACCGGAGGGTCAGGGCTTTGAGCCCTTCAGCGACGGAGGGGTATCACCGAGACGGTGTTGTCGGCGTTTGCGACGTAGGCGGTGCCGACCGCTGGATCGAGGGCGATCGCGAACGGATAGTTCCCGACCGCGACATCCGCCGGCGGCTGGCCGCAGCCGCTTGTGTTGGTGGCGTTGCAGGTGATGCCGTTGATGATGGACACGCTGGTGTCGTTTAGGTTGGGCACATAGACCGCGTGGGTGCTGGGGTCGACGGCGACGGCGTAGGCGCCGTAGACGGCGGGGGTGGTGGCTGTGGTCTGGCCGCAGCCGCTTGTGTTGGCGCCGTTGCAGGTGGCGCCGTTGATGATCGAGACCGTGCCCGCGTAATCGCTGTCTGCGTTGTTGGCGACGTAGACGGTGTCGGTCTTGGGATCGACGTCGAGGCCGCGGGGATCGTCCCCGACCTTCACGGTGGCCGGTGTTTGGTCGCAGCCGGTCGTGTTCGCGGCGTCGCAGGTCGCGCCGTCGATCACGTACACGCTGTCGGCGTCCGCGAGACTCCAGACGACGTTCGTGGCGTAGATCGTGTTCGTCTGCTGGTTGACGGCGATGCCGAGGTCCGAGCCTCCGACGCTTCGGCCTGAGTGGCCGAACTCGAGGGTCGCCGGGGTCTGATCGCATCCGGCGGTGCTGGTCGCGTTACACGTGGCGCCGTTGAAGACCGACAGCAGGTCTGGCCCGCTGTCGGTGATCGTGGCGACGTAGATCGTGTCCGTCGCGGCGTCGACCTTGACGTTGACCGCGTTTCCACCGGGGACGTGGAGGGTCGATGCGCTCCGGCAACCGGCCTTGTCGCTGGCGTTGCAGGTGGCGGCATCGATCACCGACACGGTGCCGGCAGGCGCAAACTCTGAACCGAAGTTCGCGACATACACGGTGCCGGTTCGTGGATCGACGGCGACCGCCGCCGGGTTCGGACCGACTGTCGCCTGCGGCGGCGACTGGGCGCATCCCCAGTATCGAGCGGCGTTACAGCGGTCGGTGTCGATCATCGACACTCGTCCCACGCCGGAGGGCACGTACGCGGTGTGCACGGCCTGATCGACCGCAGGCAGCCCTGGGGCGGGAACCGCTACGGCCGGCGCGTGAAGACGGCAGCCATACCTGGCTCGGGCGTTGCATCGGACAGCATCGATCACGGAGACGTCGTTATCGACCTCGTTCGCGGTGTACAGCGTCTGCGTCGCGCTGTCGAGCACGAGCCCCTCCGGGTCCGCTCTCGTATGAACCGTCCGCGGGTCAAGCGTCGCACAGCCGTTCAGATCGCTCCCGTCGCAGGTGCGCGTGTCAACGACGGCGAGCGCGTCATCGCCTTGGTAGCTGACATACACGCTGTGCAATGGCGCGTCGACCGCCACGTACAGGGCGTGGTCGAACCCCACGTAGCGGACCGCGTACGGGAACGTGACGGTGCCCGGCGTGTCGCTCGCGCAGCCGGCCAGGTCACGGGCAGAGCAGTCGCGCAGACCGAACGCTGAGATCGTGTTGTCGTAGTTCGCGGTGTAGAGCGTGTCGTTCGCCTCGTCGACCTCGCCGTCATTCGGTCCGACCGAATCCCCGGCCAGGTAGCCGATCGAGCCGCACCCTGATTGATCGGTCGCGTTGCAGGTGTTGGTGTCGAATACCGTCCAGCCGTTGAGCGCCCCGATCGTCGTCACGTAAGCGCTATGGGTGGCGAGGTTTACGGCGACGGCATTCGGTGCTGCGCCGACATCGACCGTCGGGGGAGGCGTCGTAGGGCATGCCGGCAGATCGGTCGCGTTGCAGGTCGCACTGTTGATCATCGAGACCGTCGTGCTGTCGCCGGGTGATCCGCCGGTGGCCGGAGCGCCGTAGTTCGCGACGTACACGGTGTGGTTCGACGGGTCGGCGAACAGGTCGATCGGCCCGAGGCCGACCAGCACCGGTCGCGGGCGTCTGGTCGCAACCCGAGACGACGCCTGCATTGCACGTGGCGCCGTTGAATACCGAGACGCTGTTGTCGCCGACGTTGGTCACGTACACCGTGTCGGTCTGTTGATCGATCGCGATCCCGCTGGGCAGGTTCCCAACCGTGATCGTCGGCCACGGCCCGGCGCATCGCGACACGTCTTGCGCCTGGCAGCGTCGTGCGTCGATCACGGAGACCGTGTTCCCGCCGGCGCTGGGTCCGTTGTCGTTGTTGCCGTTGGCGACGTAGATCGTGTGCGTGGCGGAATCAACCGCGAGCAAGGACGGGCCGTCCCCGACCGGTGCCGAACCCACCAGCGCCCCACCGAACCCGAACGGCCCGTTGAACGCATCGAAGCTTGACCCTGCGGCGGCGAACCGCGCGGGGACCCGATCGCCGCCCGCGAGCGGGAGCGCTCTCCTTCGGTCGCCTCCCTGGGCTGCGGCGTGGAACTGGTGCGCCCAAGCAGACTCGGTGCGGGGCGTGAGCCTGCTGGCGACCGCTCCGGCCGCCGGAAGCACCGCGGCGATACCCATCGCCAGTAACAGCGAGACGACTCGGACTCGGTTCGACACCACGGCCCCCGTGCAAGTCGGTTGATGAACGGGCCTGATCATGCGGCTCGCGCCTGGCAAAAAACTGGCAAGGACCGGGTTGCCGATGCTTTCATGCCCAGCACGATGCGGTTTTCAGAGCTTGGACCGCTCTCGGCATCGCATAACGGGGGGCCTGTCCTTCTCGGCGGGCGCAAGCAGCGGACGCTGCTGGCAGTGCTGCTGCTCCATGCGAACGAGGTCGTTTCCCGCGATCAGCTGGCCGACGCGCTCTGGGGGGAGCACCCCCCCGCGAGTGCTGCCGAGTCGCTGGACGCCTACGTCTACCGGCTGCGGAAGCTGCTCGGCCACGACCGCGTGCCGCGGGTGGGAGGCGGCTATCTGCTCCGTGTCGGCCCAGGTGAATTGGATGTCAGCGAGTTCGAGCGGCTCGTGAGCAGCGCCGACGCCTCAGCGCTCGACGGCGACCACGGGGTTGCCATCAGCTTGCTGACTGAAGCGCTCGCGCTGTGGCGTGGGCCGGCGTGGGCCGATATGCTCGACCTGCAGCTGGCCAGCGTGGACGCTCAGCGCTTGGAAGAGCTGCGATTGGGCGCGCTGGAGTCCAGGGTCGAAGCAGAGCTCGCGATGGGTGCTGGGGCGAAGCTGGTGCCCGAGCTCGAGCAGCTCGTCGCGGAGCATCCGCTGCGGGAGCGCTTGCTCTCGAGCCTGATGGTTGCGATGTATCGCTCGGGGCGCCAGACCGAAGCGCTCGACGCCTTCCAGGCGGCCCGCCGGCGCCTCGTTGACGAGCTCGGCCTCGAACCCGGTCCGGAGTCGCATGAACTGCAGCGACGGATCCTCGCGCACGACCCGACGCTCGGAGCGCCCCGGCGGCTTGCGCCGCTGTCCGGCCCGCGGCGCGCGCGATCGCTCGCGGTGGCCGCGCTTGGCGCGCTCGGGGCGCTCGTCGTGGGCGTGCTCGTATTGACCGCCGGCGCGACGGGCCGCCCGCCGAGCCTCGCCCGGGGTGTCAGCGGGATCGTAGGAGTGGACGCCGCAACGGACAGACTCGTGACCGCAACTCCGCTCGTCGGGGTGCCCGGCTCGGTCACGGCTGGTGGCGGTTCGCTGTGGGTGGCAGATCCCGTGGCGGACCGGGTCGACCAGGTCGACCCCGGATCGGGTCTGGTGCTCGACAGGATCCCTGTCGGCGCTGAGCCTGGGGGCATCGTCAGCGGCGACGGTGCGGTCTGGACGGTCAGCACGGTCGGCTCGACCCTGACGCGGATCGACCCCAGCACCGATACCGCGGTCGCGACGATCAATCTTCCCGGCGCGAATCCGGGCGCAATCGCTTACGGCGCGGGTCGGTTGTGGGTCGCTGATTCGGTCGACCGCGAGTTGTTCGAGATCGACCCGGCAACCGATGGCCTGGAGCGGACGTGGCAGCTGGATCTGCAGCCGAGCGCGATCGCGACGGGGGACCGGGCGGTCTGGGTCGCCGGGTACGGCAATGCGATGGTCGAGAAACTCGACCCCGGCTCAGGGGAGGTGATCGGGCATGTTCATGTCGGCGATGGTCCGGTGGCGCTCGCGTTCGCCTCCGGTTCGCTGTGGGTCGCCAACAGTCTTGACTCGACCGTCTCGCGCGTGGACCCGAGCACCCTGGCGGTGAGGGCCGTAGTTGCGGTCGGCAGTGGCCCGGCGGCGGTGGCGGCCGGCCCGGAGGCGGTATGGGTCGCCAACCAGTACTCAGGCACCGTCTCTCGGATCGATCCTCGGCGCGACAAGGTTGTCCGCACTGTTGCCGTCGGTGGCGCCCCGACCTCGCTCACCTTCAATGGCCACCGGTTGTGGTCCGGGGTCCCGGCCGTGAGCGGCAGCCACCGCGGGGGAAGGCTGGTGATCGTGACCCCAGGGCCGCTCACCTCCGCCCAGATCTCGAACCTCACGAGCGACCCTGCGTTCTACACAAGCGCGAACAACCCCCAGTTCACCGGGCTGACCTGGGACGCGCTCGTGACCTTCCAGCGGACCACGGGCGCCGGCGGGGTGCGGCTCGTGCCCGACCTCGCTGTTTCGATCCCGACGCCGACCGACGGCGGCAGGACATACGCGTTCCACGTCCGTCCGGGGATTCGCTACTCCGACGGTCAGCCACTGCGTGCCGGGGATTTTCGTCGCGGGGTCGAGCGGCTGTTCGGCGACCGCTCCCAGGGCACTTCGGTGTACGCCGGTCTTCTCGGCGCCAGCGCGTGCGTCCGCCACTCAAGCGGCTGCAACCTCTCCCAGGGGATCGTCACCAACGACGCCAGGGGCACCGTGGTCTTCCACTTCACCGAGCCTGACCCGGAGTTCCTCTACCAGCTGACCGAGTTCGCCTTCTCGGCGCCGATCCCGCCCGGGACCCCAGACCGAGAACCAGGGCAGCAGACCGTGCCCGGCACCGGCCCCTACAAGATCGCCTCCAACCGCCCTGCCGAGATCCGGTTCGTGCGCAACCCGTACTTCCGCGAGTGGTCCCATGCCGCCCAACCGGCCGGCAACCCCAACGAGATCGTCTGGGAAAGCGCCCCGAGCCTGCAGGCGGCCATGACCGCGGTGGAACAGGGACACGCCGACTGGCTCTTCGGCCAACCCCCCTACGCCCAGTACCACCAACTCGAACTGCAGGACCCGGGGCAGCTGCACAACAACCCCCAATGGGCAGTGAGCTTCCTTCCGCTCAACACCCATCTCCCGCCGTTCAACGATCTGCGCGTCAGACAGGCGCTCAACTACGCGACCAACCGAGCCAAGCTCGCCCAGTTCTACGGCGGGCCTGCCTTCGCGACCCCATCCTGCCAAGCGATCGTGCCCGGGATACCCGGCTACCGCCGCTACTGCCCCTACACGCTGCACCCCCGCGCGAACGGCGCCTGGACCGCGCCTGACATGGCACGCGCCCGGCAACTGGTCACCCAGTCCAGAACGATCGGGGAGCGGATCGATCTCATCGCCGTCGCCGCTGACGCGTTCATCCCCGCAGCAACCACTGGATACATCGCCGGCGTCCTGCGCGCGCTCGGCTACCGCGTCCACGTGAGCGTGATTCCGTTTGCCTCGATCACCCCAGCGATGTGGGACTCCTTTCAGATATCGAACGCCGGCAGCTGGCTACCTGCCTACCCCGACCCATCCTCCTATGTCCCCTCGTTCTTCAGCTGCCGCGGTTCCAACAGCAACGACTACTACTGCAACCCGGCAGTCGACCACGAGATGCGACGCGCCGCACTGCACGAACTCACGGACCCGCCCGCAGCAGACGCCCTCTGGGAGAGAGTTGACCGCCAACTCACCAACGCCGCCGAGTGGGTGACGACCGTCGCCACCCGAGAGGTCGAGATCACGTCCGCCCGCCTGCATAACTACGAATACAACCCGGTCTGGGGCTTTCTCGCCGACCAAGCCTGGGTCCATTAGCCCACCGCAATCCGACCCGACGACCAGAAACGCGCGGACGGGGGGAGTGTCCGGGCTTCTGTGTAGGCATCAGATCTCGAAAGGAGATCGATGTCGAGCACAATCACAACCAGGTTGGATGAGGACCAGGACCCGCAGGATGGGAGCGCCGGCGTGGCGCGGAGCGAGCCCGGAGGGCGAGCGCAGCGACGCGCTGGCGCTGCGCGCCGTCAGCTGCCGCCGCGGCCGGAGCTCGCCGAGGAGATCAAGGCGCTCCTGCCGGATGAGCTGATCGATGAGCTGCTTGCGGGCGCTCGAACGGAGCAGGAGATCGCGGGTCAGGGTGGCCTGCTCTCACAGCTGACGAAGCGGCTGGTGGAGCGGGCGATGGAAGTTGAGCTGACCGATCACCTCGGCTTTGAGCCGCATCAGGAGCCGCCGGGCGGGGCCGGAAACACCCGGAACGGGGCGACACCGAAGACGCTGCTGACCGAGAGCGGTCAGGTTCGGATCGACACCCCGCGCGATCGGGCGGGGACGTTCGAGCCGCAGATCGTCCGCAAGCGCCAGCGACGCTTTGAGGGGTTCGACGACAAGATCCTCGCGCTCTACAGCCGGGGACTCTCCACGCGGGATATCGAGGCGCACCTGCAGGAGATCTACGGGGTGAAGGTCGGCCGTGACCTGATCAGCAAGGTGACCGAGGCGGTGATGGACGACGTCAGGGCGTGGCAGAGCAGGCCGCTGGAGGATGTCTACCCGGTCGTGTTCCTCGACGCGTTGGTGTTGAAGATCCGTGACGGCGGCAGCGTTCAGCGCAAGGCGTGCTACCTCGCGATGGCGATCAACCTGGACGGCGAGCGCGAGGTGCTCGGCATGTGGTTCCAAGCCAACGAGGGCGCGAAGTTCTGGATGCAGGTCCTCACCGATCTCAAGCAGCGCGGCGTCGCCGACATCCTGATCGCGTGCGTCGACGGGCTCAAGGGGTTCCCGGAGGCGATCGAGGCGTTGTTCCCGAAAACAACGGTGCAGACCTGCATCGTGCACCTCATCCGCGCGTCACTGAAATACGTGCCGCGGCGGCAATACGAAGCCGTGGTGAAGGACCTCAAGCCGATCTACACCGCGATCGACGCCGACACGGCGCTAGTCGCGCTCGAGGCGTTCGAGGAGAAATGGGGAGCGCAACTGCCGGTGATCGGCCAGGCATGGCGAGACGCCTGGGAGCACGTCACCCCGTTCATGGCCTACGAGCCCGAGGTCCGCCGCGTGATCTACACCACCAACGCAATCGAAGCGCTCAACCGCCAACTCCGCAAAGCGCTCAAGACCAAGGGCAGCTTCCCGACCGAGGACGCCGCCCGGAAGCTGATCTACCTCGCGATCCAGAACGCCGTCCCGCAATGGACCCGGACGCGGGGGTGGACGAAAGCGCTCCTGGCGTTCAAGATCCAATTCGGAGACCGACTGCCCAACTGACCATCAACCCGCCTACACAGAAAAGCGGACGCCCTCCGGACGGGCGCTTTTGTCATTGGCCGCAGTCGCGAGGCTGTGTCTGAGCGGGCCTGCGATCGTCAGCGCACCCAGAGTTGGTCGAGGAGCGCTCCGATCGTCGGCACGTATTGATAATCGCCGACGCGTCGTGAGACCAGGTCGGTCTCGGTCTCGGTCACGGTGGGTACCCACGGAGCGAGATTGGTGATCAGGCGGTCGGCCCGGGCCCAGAGGGGGTCGGCGGCCGATGGGTCGTTGACCTGGAGCGCGCCGGCCCGCGCGGCGAGGCGATCGACCCTGGGGTCGCAGAACTGGGAACGATTGCTGAGCTCTGTCGGCGGTCGCCATGCGGCGCAGCTCAGGTGAACGGTGATCCACTGCGCCGCCGACGGGTAGTCCGCGATCCAACTCTCGGTGGCGAGCTGGGCAGGGTGGCGGTAGTCGTTGATCGCGGCGTTCCACCGTGCTCCGGTGACCACGTGGAGCCGCGCGTGGTAGCCGAGCTGGCGCAGCAGGCCGGCCATGTAGGCGCCGACCGGCTCGGAGCCGGGGCCGCTCGCCGATTCGGTGAGGACGGTGACGTTCTCGCCCCGGGTTCCGGACATGGCGATCAGCCGGCGGGCGTGAGCGAGGTCGTGGGTGTACGGGCAGTACGGTTGGTGGCCGGGGATCGTGGCGGGGATGATCTGGCAGGTCGGTGTGGCGTCCGCGAGACCGCCGTAGAGGTCCACGATGGCATCGCGGTCGACCGCGTCGTTGAGCGCCTGGCGCACGCGGATGTCGTTGAACGGCGCCTCCCGGGTGTCCATACTCAGCCAGTCGGTGTCGGGCAGCGGTTCGGTGTGAAGGAGACCCGGATACTGCAGCTGGATCGTCCGCAGCTGGTTCGGGGTCGGCGTGTCGAACGTGTAATCCGCGCGCCCGTCGAGGACGGCGGCGATGTCGGCGGTGGCGGTCCCGTTCGAGTAGACGAGGATCCGATCGGGATAGCCGGCGGGTTGGGCTGCCGGCGACCATTCGTGAAAGAACGGGTTGCGCTCGAAGTCGATCAGGACCCCGGGCACATAGCGGGCGATGCGATATGGGCCGGTGGCGGGTCTGATCCCCCGGCCGGGAGGCTTCGGTGCGAAGTACGGCAGGCCGAGCGCGAACAGGATGCCGGGATCGGGATGGGTCAGGTGCAACGTGACCGTCTCGGCTCGGTCATCGGCGGTTATCGCGCGCGCGAGGTTGCAGCTCCGGGCACCCGGGCACGCCACGGCGCCCGGCAGCGCGTCGATGTAGGACGCGTCGATGTCCGAGCTTTGGGCCGCGGCCTCGAAGCCGCGGACGAAGTCCGAAGCGAGAACCGGCGCGCCGGTCGAATAGCGGATGCCCGGCCGCAGACGAAAGGTGTAGCTGCGCCCGCCGTCCTGCGGGGCGGGGATCGCGATTGCGAGGTCCGGCACGAGCGTGTCCGGGCTGGCCGGCGACTTGGAGAACGACAGGAGGCTGTCGTAGGCGAGCGACCGTACGTCCGGGGGGAGGTTGCAGCACGAAGCAGGATCGATCTGGTCGAGGGGTCCCTCCACGCGCGCGATCAGCGTTCCGCCACGGTGATCGCCGCCGATCCCCTGGACACCCATCAGGACGCCGTCAGGGCCCGGGGCGAGCGCGGTCGCCGGCGATGGGATCGCCACCGTGCGCGTCTGGCCTGACGGAGTCAGGATCGCCAGCTCGGGCGCGTCCCCCGCGGCCCAGACGTCGCCTCCGACCGCGGCGAGCGCGCTCGGCGAGCCGGTCACGGGGCGGGTCAGCACGACGTCGTCGTCGGCCGGGTCGATCAGCGATACGGTCGAGTCGAATTCGTTGGCGACCCAGACTCCGGCGGAGCCGACCGCGATCGCCGATGGCCCCGATCCCACCGGGATCGTCTGGATGACCTGACCGGTTTGCGCCTGAAGCCGGGCCACCGCGCCAGCGCCCTGGAGCGCGACCCAGACGGCCCCATCACCGACCGCGATGGCGCTGGGGGAGGCGCCGACGCGGGTGGTCCCAAGCACGCTGCCGGACAGCGGATCGATGCGCGTGACGGTCCCGCTGCCGGCGTTCGCGACCCAGACCGCGCCCTCCCCGGTGGCCACGCCGGCGGGCCCCTGACCGACCGGAATCCGCTGCACGATCTCGTCGGTGGCAACGCTCACCCGCGCCACCTGGTCATCGAGCGTGTCGGCCACCCACGCGTCGCCGGCCGCGATCGCGACTCCGCTGGCGCCGTGACCCACGGACACGGTCTGCACCACCGCCGACGTCGCTGGATCGATCCGGATCAGCGTTCCGTCGTCATACGACGTCACCCACTCCGACCCCAGCCCGGCGGCGATGTCGCTCGGAACTGCGCCTATCTCGGCCGCGCGGCGCGGCGCGCCGCTCGGCACCGCCAACTCGCCGAGCGCCGGAACGCGGAGTCGACGGTCGATCGCTGACGCGCCGGCGCTCTCGTTGGCGCGGATGAATGCCCCTACGGCAACCGCGAGCACGACCGCGAGCAACGCCACCGCCACGCGCGGGCTACCACGACGTCGTCGTTGAGGCGAGGCGCCCGGCTTCACCGGCGGACGCCGGTCAAGCCGTCGCCGATCGAGGCTCGCGTCGTGCCGGAGGATGCGAGCCTGGAGCTCTCGCAACCGTGATCCGGGCTCGAGCCCCAGCTCCCGACTGAGGTGATCGCGCGCATCCCGGTAGACCTGCAGGGCCTCGGTCTGGCGACCCGCCCGATACAGGGCCACCATCAACAGTTCGTGGACGCGCTCGCGTTCGGGGTGACGGGCCGCCTCCGCGTGGAGCTCGGCGATCACCTGCGCGTGATCGCCGATCGCGAGCTGCGCGTCGGCACGGGTCTCGAGCACCTGCAGTCGCTGGTCCTCCAGCGCGGCCGTGTCGCCCCGGATGGCGCGCTCCTCGGAGATCCCGGCCAGCGCCGGGCCATGCCACAGCGCCAGCGCTTCTCCCGCCAACTCGCTCGCTTCCCGCGCGTCACCGTCCTCGAACGCCGCACGCGCCCTGCTGGCAAGCTCGGTAAACGCGTCGCGGTCAAACCGGTTGCCGTCGCGTAGCAGTCGGTAGCCTCCGGGCGCGGAGGCGAGGATCGGTTGCGTAGCGCCCGCGGCCCGGAGCGCGGCCCGAATGCGCGAAACGTAGGACTCCACGCTCTGTGCGGCGCTCGCCGGGGGGTCCTCGGGCCACAGAGCGTCGATGATCGCGGACCGCGCGACCAGCTCACCGGCGTGGAGCACAAGAATCGCCAGCAGCAGCCGCTGTTTACCGCCGACGAGCGCGGCTGTCCCGGATGGCCCCACGGCCTCGAGAGGCCCCAACACGCGGAACTCGATCACCCCGCCGGGCACTGTATACCGCCCTCCCGGGCCTGATCCACAACGCTGCAAGGAATCTGCAAGCCGCCACCACGAATCTTCTCGGGCACAGGGAGCGTCGATCGTTCGTACATCGACCTGGAGGGGGCAGACATGGCACCGAGGATCACCCAGTCGAAGGCACGCGTGGCGCTCGCGGCACTGGCCGTCATGAGCGCACTGATCGCCCTGCCGGCTGCCAATGCTGCGGGGAGCAGGCGGCAACCTGATCCCTCCTCGCGTGCGGCGGTTGCGGCAAGGGCGCCAGCCACACCGCTCGATGCAGCGTTCGCGCGATCCTTGAGGCTCTCGCCCGGCGTGATCTTTACGGGCGTGCCGGGGGCGGCGCCGACCGTCCCGGTGGGCGACAACCCCGTCGGGCTGGCCGTCGACGCCAGCACGCACACGGTCTATGTCGCGAACGGCGGCGACACCACGCTCTCGGTCATCAACGCCGCCGCGTGTAACGCCACCAACCTGTTCGGCTGCGATGACCAACCTGTCGCCACGATCAACGTGGGCGCCTCTTCGCTCGGGCTGGCAGTCGATCAAGCGAATCACACCCTCTACGCCAGCCTGAACAACACGGTCGCGATGATCAACACGACGACCTGCAACGCGTCGACTGTCTCTGGTTGCAGTCGACCGTTTGCGAGCGCACCGGTTGGCAACTTCCCCGGCTTCAGCGCGGTCGACACGGCCACGAACACGATCTACGTGCCGAACATCAACGACGGCACGGTCTCGGTGATCGACGGCGCCACCTGCAACGCCACCGACCAGGGCGGCTGCGCCGGCACGGCGACCGTCACGGCCGGCTCCGGTGCGACCCAGGTGGCGATCAACGACCTGACCCACACCGCTTACGTCGCGAACTACAACGACGGCACCGTCTCGCTGATCGATACGACGACGTGCAACGGGACCGTCAGGTCCGGCTGCACGGACACGTTCCCGACCGTCGCGGTTGGTCCGGGCCCGTCAGCGGACGTAGTCGACCAGGCGAGCGACACCGTCTACGTCGAGGTGGGGCCCGTCGGCGACGCCAGCCTGGGCTCGCTGGCGATGATCAATGGCGCAGCCTGCAACGTGACCCAGATCGGCGGGTGCACGGCGGCGCCGGCCACGACCCCGGGCGGCGCCGGACCGATCTCGATTGCTGAGGACCCCTTCACGGGCACCGTCTACGCCGTCAACCAAGGGGACGACGATATGTCGGTGATCGACGCAGCCACCTGCAACGCCACCGACCACGCCGGTTGCCATCAGACGCCACCAGCCCTTGCGATCGGAGGCCAGACCACCGCGCACGTGACCCCCGCGGACGACGGCGCCGGTGCCGTCGCGGTCGACCCAACCACCAACACCGTCTACGCGACCAGCCAGGACGAGAACAACGTCTCGATCCTCAACGGCGCGACATGTAATGGCTCCGTCACCGGGGGCTGCACCGTCTTCGCACCCACGACCACGGTCGGCAACGAGGCACAGGGCGTGGCCGCAGATCCGGCCACGCACACGGTCTACGTCACCAACGGCAACGACGACACGGTCTCCGTGATCAATGCGTCGGTGTGCAACGCGTCCGATCGCGCCGGCTGCGGCCGCGCCTGGCCGACGTTCAAGGTCAGACACTACGCCCAGGACCTCCGGGTCGACGAGGCGACCGACACGATCTACGTCGTCAACGACAATGACCACTCCGTCTCCGTCATGAACGGCGCGACCTGCAATGCCGGGAACAGCTCGGGATGCGGACAGACCCCGGGACTGGTCCAAGTCGGCAGGACACCGTACGCGCTCGCGATCGATGAACTCACCAACACGATCTACGTCGCCAACGCGAACGACGACACCGTCTCGGTGATCGACGGCGCCACATGCGACGGCAGCGACATGCAGGGGTGCGGACAGACTCCGCCGACGATTAACGTCGGCGGAAGCCCGGACGGGGTTGCCGTCAACCCCTCGAACGACACGATCTACGTGGCCAATAATGGCGACAACACCGTGTCCGTGATCGATGGGGCGACGTGCAACGCCGGTGACATGGCTGGGTGTGGGCAGACGCCCCAGACGGTCGCCGTCGGCGACTCCCCGTATCCGATCGCCGTCGATCAGCGCACCGACACGATCTACGTCGGAAACATCGGCGACAGCACCCTCTCGCTGATCAACGGCGCCACCTGCAACGCCGCCATCATCACCGGCTGCGACCAAACCCCACCTGCGGCGCTCGTCGAGCAACTGCCCTACGGAATCGCCGCCGACCAACAGACGAACACGGTCTACGTCACCAGCGTCGTCGACTCCGACGTGGCCACGATCAACTCCCGGGCCTGCACCGCCACGGTCCAGATCGGCTGCCAGCCGAGGCCCATCCCCGAGCGCATGGGCGGGTTCGGCGGCGCGATCGCGCCCGACCCGACCGCTGGCACCGCGTACGTGCCGGACAATGACGATGGCACGGTCTCGTTCTTCGCACTGCGAGGTGATGCACCCCGCTGAGTGGTCCAGAGGCGGCGCCTGGCTAGCGCTGGCGGGCTTCGGCTTCGCGGGCGGCGCGCTCACGCTCGCGCTGAGCCTCGAGCGCGCGCCTGACCACTTCCTGCGCGGCTTCAATCGCTCGGCGGCGCTGTTCAGCGGTCCGCTCCGCCTGCTGGCGCTCCTGGAGCTGAAGCTGCTCCCGCTCCTGCTGTTCCTGTAGCGCGCGCCGTTCCTCGTCTCGACCCTCCGGCTCCGTGTGCTCCTGCTGTTGGCGCTTTTCCAGCTGCTCGCGTGCCTGCTCCTGCCGTTCCTGGAGCTGAAGCTGCTGCTGCTCCTGGCGCTCCTGGAGCTGACGCTGCTCGAGCGCGGTGCGATCTTGCTCCTGCCGCTGCCTGAGCTCACGCTGCTCCGGCTCCTCTCGCCCCCGTTTTTGGCGCTCCTCGAGCTGGCCGCGTTCCTGCTCCTGGCGCTCGAGCATCTGCTTGACGTCCGTTGCGGCCCGGTCCTGCGTCTGGCGCTCGGCCTGGTCCCTGTTCTCCTTCTCCTGACGGTCTCGCAGCGCGTCTTGCAACGCGACCAGCTTCGTAGCTGCGTCCGCACTTTCATCAAGGACCGTCTGGATCCCCTCCGAGGTGGCGTCCTTGCGGTCATCGATGGAGTACCCGTCTATGACCGTCGCCTTTTCAAAAACCGTCACGTCGAGATCGTCGGGGGCCAACACGCTTTGCACATGGGGATCGTTCAAGGCGCTTTGCACGTGGGGGTCGTGCAAGAAGGCTTGGACATCCGGGTCGTTCAAGACGCTTTGGACGTAGGGGTTGTTCACGACGCTTTGGAGCTCGTCGCTGGTCAATAACTCGTGCGGCAGGCCGATGACCCCGGCCGCGGCGTCGCACACCCGAGCGACCGTCAGCGCTGTCGACAGGTACGGCAGGATCAGTGCAGCCGCGCGGCTCGCTGGATGATCGCTCAGTTGATAGCTCTTGAGGGTTGCCGCCAAGTGGTTGGCGCGATCATTCACGTAAATACTGATGTCCATGATGTCCATCAGACGGGGCGCTCGGGCGCAGCCGGGCAGTCGAGGTGGACCAGACGTTGTGCGAGCAGCGAAAGCGTCAGCGCGACGGCCAACCGCCCGAGGTCGTCACCACTGATGCTGGGCAGCCGCGAGGCCACCTTGTCGACGGCCGCCTGAAGCGAGGTCACGCCGTCAAACTCCCACCAGAGCATCACCGTTACGGGGTCGACTTCCAGCGGCGTTGATGCCGGATCGTGCCCCTGGATACGGAACACGTCGTTGTCGTCTCCCACGTTGCCCTGGCCCAGCCCACGAGGAATCGGACGTAGATCGCCCGTTTCCTCGGTCAGTGGCTGGGACACGTCGAAGTCGACCACGAGGCGATCCGATCGCAGCCGTTGGATCCGGTCCTCGACGTCGCCCCATCCCTCCAGCGCCTCGACTTCGCGGAGCCCCTGGCTTGACCGCGGAGTCGCAAGCGCCAGCCAGACCTCATAGTCCGCAGGCGTTACGGATACCAGGTCGCCGCCGCGTCTGACCGCTCCGGAAGTCTCCCCGGTGGCTGGGTCGACCACCAGGCCCTGAGGGATGCCGACCGCGGCGCAGACCTGCCCGATACCTCTGGTCGTGGTCACGGCGGATCGAGCTGAAGACGACCTGTTCTACTGCGGGGTCGGATCGACGACCTACGGTCGCGCCGCGACGCGCGCAGGCGCGTCCGGATTCGACGGTCGCTCGAGCGCCATCCTGAGGTTCAGCACCGGGTCGTCATAGGCGAAGCTCTTCCGCACGGTCGCCGGCTTGCCGCCGTTGGTGAGGACCAGCTGCAGGTCGCTGTACTTGGGGCCGGCGAGGTCCGCCGGCTCGACGAGTTTGCGGCGGGTGTTGTCGTTGACCGACTCCGTGTATCCGAGCTCTTCCGACAGGCGATCGGCCAGCCCGTCGGCGCCACTCGGGTTCATGTAGATCCGAACCGCGCACGCTCCGAGCATGCCATCGGCGTTGGTGCCATAGGACTCCTTGAACTGCCCCACGCTCTGAGCGAACATCCACAGCCGTAGACCGTACTTTCGCCCGATGTTGAGCGCCTCGTCGACCGGCGGCATGTAGCGCAGCCGGGGGAGCTCATCGAGCATCAGCAAGATCGGCGGTGTGCCGTGCGCCGGCGGATCGCCACCCGTGAGCGTGCGGATGTGCTGTCCGATCATCACGCGAAGCAGCGATAGGTAGGACTCGACCTCGTTGGGCCGGATGTAGATGTACACGGTCGACTTCTGCGGCCCACGCAGGTCGAGCGGACCCCAGTCGGATTCCGCCGTGGCCCGCGCGACGCGCTCCCCGCTCCATGCGCCGAGGCTCGAGCGAGCAGTCTGGAGCACGCTGCTGCGCGTCTTCTCGTTCATCTCGACGAGGGCTGTCGCGTGCTGTTGCATGACGCGCACGTCGATCGCTCCGGCCAGCCCGAGGAGCATGTCGTCCCAGGCCGGGCCACCGAACAGGATGTCGAGCATCGCGTGCATCGGCCGCTGGTCAGGCGGATTGCTGAAACACACGTGGGCGATAGCGGCGGTGAGCACCGTCCGTGCTTCGTTCTCCCAGAACTGATCGGGAGAGGTCGACGGCACGATCATCATCTGAGCCAGGAGGCGCGAGTCCTCCCAGATGTAGTCCGGCTCCTGGCGGACGAACGTGAGGGGGTTGTACCGGTGGCTGTCCTCAGGCTCGAGTGGACTGAACTTGTAGACCGGCCCCACGTTGGCGGCGCGCCACGCGGCTGTCTTCTCGTAGATGTCGCCGGAGATATCGAGCACGATCGCCGGTCCATCCCACGTGAGTAGGTTCGGAAAAACGTTGCACTGCGTCTTCCCGGAGCCCGGGGGAGCGATCGTCACTATGGAGCCGTCGCCCGAGTAGTCCAGCGGCGTGCCGTCCGACAGTGTTCCGATGTGGAGCGCGTAGTCGCTGCGCTTGGCGAACGGTGATCCAGGAACCTCGGGGCCCTTCAGCCAAGCGCCCGAGCCGCCTCCAGGGGCGATCTTCGCGATCAGCTCGCTGACGATCGGAGGGTACGCCGGGTTGACGTCCGGGCGACTGCCTGCGGACGTCGCGAATTGCTGCATGTCGTTGATCACGCCGGCGAGGTCTCGCTGGTGATTCTTGAGCGCCACGTCCACTGAACTGTTGCCAGAGTGGCTCGGCTGGTAGAGCTCGTCGTCCTTCAGCAGTATGCCCTTCCATTGGTACTTCGTTGCGAGCCCTTTGCCGTCACCCCAGATGAGCGATGTCCGCCAGGTCCTGAACCCGCGCTCGGACCCGTTCGCAGCGCTGTTGAGCTCCTCAGCGACACGCAGGTATGTCCGCTCGCGGTTGTCCATCCCGGCGAGGCTTCGGCTGACGGTCACGATCACCCCGATCTGGCGCACGGGACTCCGTAACAGACCCGCCAACCCCTGGTGATCCATGATCAGCGCGTGCACGCCATTCGATTGCCCGCGCTCCCATGTGAAGCACGACGTCGACTCCACGGTCGCCGTACCGGCCTCGAACATCCGCTCGATCGCGACCATCCGCTGGTCATGGGTGGGTCCAAGCTGCTCGACCCACCGGCGGGCGGCGTCGGACTCCTGCCGCAGCCACGGGTCGCCCAACACGCCACCCCCTCCGCGCACGTGCTTGACCCAGACCTTCCTGTAAATCAAGACGCCCAGCCCAATGAGAACGACGAAGCCGATGAGAGTGCCCACGTGCTGCCCCTCTCTGAGGGTGGTCCCGGTCGCGAGGGCAGAACCGCTGTCGGCGCGTCGCCAGGCGCCGCGCGATCCTAACTGATCCGCCAGCTATCGGGGAAGAAAAACGGCGCGGCCGCGCAGCCCCTCCACGAGATGGCCATCGAGATCGAGGGCCAGCCCGAGATCCTCAATCGATGAGAACCCACGACTCCCCTCGCGTGCTTCCACGATCTTGCTGGCCAACCCGTCGTCGACTCCCGGAAGCTTCGCCAGAACCGCCTCAGGCGCGTTGTTGACATCAATCAGACCGGCGTCCTGGGCGGCCGGTAAATCGGGGCGCCCGATTCCGATCTCCTGTGCGAGTGCCGGCCGATCGCGGGCGAGCCGCCTCGCCCGCTCGCGCTCTCTCAAGCGCCCCTCCCCACCTATCACCGCGGCATCGAAAGGTGAGCCAACGACGAGTTGCCTGTAGGAGGCGCGGAGGGCAAACGACGACGCGATCGCTCCGATCCAGCCCAAAATGATCAAGAACCCTCCGAAGGCGCTCACGGGATTGGCAACCGCGACGATCCAGCCCGCGAGCGCGATCGCCGACCACACCGCGCCGAGCGCGCACCAGCGTCGGTTTCTCGCACGTACGCCCGCATAGAGCGGAGCCCAGGCGCCCAGACCAAGCGGAATCAAAGACAGCCAGGCCCAACTCGCCCGCAAGTCGCCTTCAGCACCCGCGGACGGAATCTCAGCCGGGGGCGTCGGCTCAGTCGGGCGCCACTGGGGCGCGCCCGGCATCAGTAGGACACCTCGACGCCCCGGGCCGGGCTGAAGGTCCGCTTCTCGGGATACACGCAGACATCCCCGGGGATCAGGTCTCCCATCGTCACGAGTTGCATTCCGTCCGCGCCGACCTCGATGCGGTGGCCGACGCCCGTGTTCTCCGGGCAGAGCCAGAACGATCCCGGTCCCAGCGGGTGCGCCTCCTCGCCGAGCCGGGCGATCCCGTGGCCGCCCCGAACGAACCACGCCTCTTCCCGCGCCGAGTGGAAGTGCAGATCCGTGTTGTGCGTCTGGGGTGGCATCTCGTCCTGGGCGAGCACGAGCTTGTCCGTGCCGAGCTGGCGTGAGTCCCGGGTGGCGTAGGCGATGTGGCCGCGACGCCCCTCCTCCAGCGGGAGCGCGAGGAGGTTGCGGATCGTCGGGGGTCGCTCCCGGGTGGGCTCGGGGGGCTCGAGCGGACCGAGCTCCGCATCGGCTTCGAAGGGGTTGGCGCTCCCGGCCGGCGACCACCTCGGCCCGAGCCAGAACTGCCCGGTCCGTGGCAGGTAGGTGATATTCGTGCGAGACCCCTCGGCGACAACGAGCACCGTGAGGCCCTGATTGCCGGCGATCAGCGTGTGGGCATCCCCGTTCGCCGGGTGCCACAGAAGGTCATCGAGGCCGATCTCGTAGGCCCGCCCGTCGTCCTGGCCCGAGGTCTGGTAGCTCAGGCCACCGCCCGCCAGCACGAGGAACAGCTCGTCCTCGTCGGCGTGAGAGTGCGGCGGCGTGGAGCGCTTTCCCGGGTCGATCTCGATCAGCGCGATGCCGAGCCGCCGGGCGCCGGCCGCGAGCCCCAGGCGCCGGCGCGTCGCCGCGATCTCACCGTAGTCCCAGCGGTGCGAGGGGACGTCGTCGACGAGGATCGGAGCGCCCTTCGACATGCCGGAAGCATGCCATCCCGGTGCGCCCGCATGCCGGGCCGTGGCGCCGCTGGTGTGGAGGCTGCCCATGCCGGCCTTCGGTCGCGTCATCGGCTCACCAGCGCCGATCCGCGGCTGTCGATCACGCGGCGGACCATCGTCACGAACGCGTCGAGCGCGAGCGGCCCCAGCTGCTCGCCGCCGCGGAGCCGGATCGAGATCGTCTGCGCCTGCTGCTCCCGCTGCCCGACGATGGCCAGGTACGGGATCTTCTGCTGCTGTGCGCCGCGAACGCGAGCGCCCAGGGTCGCGTCGCGCGCGTTCAGCTCGGCGCGCAGCCCCGCGCCCGCGAGCCGGTCCCTGACGCCGGCGGCGTAGCGAGAGGAGCCGGCGTCGGCGGGGAGGACGAGCACCTGGGTCGGCGAGAGCCAGGCGGGCAGCGCGCCGTCGTGGACCTCGAGCAGGTGGGCGACCATCCGCTCCATGGTCGAGATGATGGAGCGGTGGACCATGATCGGCTGCCGGTCCCCGTCGTCGCGGTGGTAGCGCAGGCCGAAGCGCTCGGGGAGCAGGAGATCGACCTGGATCGTGGAGAGGGTCTCCTCGCGGCCCTGGGGGTCGGTGACCTGGAGGTCGAGCTTCGGACCGTAGAACGCCGCCTCGCCGTCGGCCTCGCTGAACGCCGCACCGGTCCGCCCGAGCGCCTGGCGGATCAACGTCTCGCTCTGCTGCCAGATGGCGGGGTCCGAGGCGTACTTCGGTCCCCGGCCGGCGCGCGAGAGCCGCAGCCGGGCCGCCGGGATGCCGAGCGCCCGATAGGCCTCCTCGACCATCGCGAGGATGTCGGCGATCTCCTCCGCGACGCGGTCGGCCGGGCAGAACACGTGGCCGTCGTTGAGGGTCATCTGCCGCACGCGGCTGAGACCGCCGACGACGCCTGAGCGTTCGTAGCGGAACATCGCGCCCACCTCGGCGATGCGCAGCGGCAGCTCGCGCCAGCTGCGGGGCTTCTCGTCGTAGATCAGGATGTGATGGGGGCACAGCATCGGCCGCAGGACGAGCTGCTCGGAGCCCAGGTCCATCGGCGGGTACATGTCCTCGTGGAAGTGCGCCCAGTGCCCGGAGCGCTCGTAGAGCTCACGCTTGGCCATGACCGGAGTGTTGACGTGCCGGTAGCCGTGCTGGCGCTCGAGGCCGATGACGAAGCTCTCGAGCTCGCGACGGATCGTCGCCCCGGCGGGCAACCAGAAGGGCAGTCCGGAGCCGCACTCCGCCTCGGTGGCGAAGATGTTCAGCTGCCGACCCAGGCGGCGGTGATCGGGAATGTCCATCGTGTCTCCTTTCGGACGGCCGCCGGCCGTCGGGAGGACACGATGCGCGCCCGGGGCCGGTGGCCCGGGCGGGTGAGCGTGCTGTCGCTACGCCTCCACGCCGGGTGAACCCGGCGTCGTGGTGAACGGGGAGGACTGCTGGCGAATCAGCACGCTCTGAACGTATCAAGTCCACCGGGGCCGGCGGACGCCTCCGGGGTAGAACCATCGGCGTGTCAAACGAAGGAGGTGTCAGGCATGGCCGTGGTTGACTTTCAGGATCTGCCGCTGGCGGACCGGGACCGGGAGTGGGACGGCAGCGAGGCCAACCGCCGCGTCCGCGAATGGGCCGGCGCCGAGGAGGCCCCCAACGACCGCTACCGCAGGGCCTTCGTGTGGTTCGAGCCCGACGATTCCGACAAGTTCAAGGGCTACAAGTTCCAGATCGCCGACATCGTCGACGGCACGCTCAAGGCGGTGCCGCGGGGGATCATCTCGGCCGCCGGCGTGATGCAGGGCGCGCGCGGAGGCGCCGACCTCCCGCGGAACGACATCGATCGCGTCAAGCGCCACCTGGCCCGGTACTACGAGAAGATGAACGACACGGCGCCGTGGGACCGCGATGACTGATCAGGCGGCCGGCTCGCGCGCCGGGAGCTCATCGCCGGCGCTCGCCTCCTCGCGGCCGCGGCGGTGCTCGCTTCCCTGAGACCTTGATCAGAACGTCGAAGGTCGTCGTCGTGCGCTTGATGACGTCGCCGCCGGCGTTGAACCACGTGACCTGCGCCACCGCGCCGGTGCCGAACAGTCCCGAGAACGCGTGCCTGCTGACGGCTGTCGGGATCGTGAGCCGGAAGGCGGCGATGTTGTCGTGGACGGTCGCGGCTGCCGCGCCGAAGCGGCTGGGGTCGATCCTCACCGGGGCACCCATCAGCCGGCGCACGCGCAGGGTGATCCGCGCGACGCCATCGGGCACCAGGATGACTCCGTCCAACATGTCCTCGCCACGGCCGTTGTCCGTCAGCGCGAGGCCGTGGGCGCGGATCGTCTCGACGCTGGTGGGTCGCGGCCCGGTCCCGTCGTCGCTGGAGGGCGGGATCGTCGGCTTGCTGCCGATCCACAGCTCGAGGTCGACGCCTTCGGCTCTGCGGTGGGATGACGGCGCCGGTTGCCATGTCGCCGGCTCGATGCCGACCTTCGCCTGCCAGGCGGGGATTCTGACGACGCGGACCAGCGCTCCGTCCAGCCTGGGAGAGCCCAGCTGCGCGAGGCGGCGCTCGAGCCCGGCCGGTGGGCGTCTGTGTCGCCGCGCGGCCTGCTCCGGAAGCGAGGCGATGGCCAGGAAGCCGGGGTCCAGCTCAGAGTCCCGATCGGCTCTGGTCTGCGGGCTGCGAAGCACGCCGAGCATGTCGATCAGCTGTTGACGCGTGGCGTGCACGCCGGCGGCCGGGGCGGCCGGGCGGGCCGCGCCACCATGGTGGAACCGGGTGACGGCCAGCGCCGCGACGATCACCGTGACGGCGATCACCAGCAGCACCGGCAACGTCCTCGCGGTGCTCGCCAGGCGGCGCCCGAAGCCGTCGCGCCGGCGGTTCGGGCGGGCGCCGCGGCGACGCGGATCCTCGCCCGCGCGCTCCGCGGCATCGGCCGCGGGGAGGCGCTGCTCGGCCGCTCGGAGCAGGTCGCGTTCGAGCTGGGGAAGAATCGTCATCGTTCACCTGCCAGTCTGGTTCGAAGGGCACGGAGACCGCGGCTGACCCGTTTGCGCACCACCGCCTCGGAGCAGCGGAGCTCTCCTGCGATCTCGGGGTAGTCGCGCTCGCGCAGCACCCGCTCCTCGATCGCCTCCTGCTGGGAGCGAGGGAGCCCCGCGAGCGCCAGGGACACCGGCTCGCGCCCGGCGCTCAGGCGCGCGATCGTCTCGGCGGCGTGGTCGTCGAGGATCAGCTCCGGCAGCCCGAGCCGGGCGCGCGCCGCCGCCTCCACCCGCCCATGCCGGTAGCTCTCGGCCAGCACGTTCCGCGCGATCCCGAACAGCCACTGATCCGCGCGTCCCCGGGCTCGGTCAAACGCGCTGATCGTTTCCAACGCACGAGCGAATGTCTCCGCCGCGAGGTCTGCCGCAAGGTCCGGCTGACCGGTGGCTCTCATGAAGAAGCCGAGCATCGGTCGTTCGAAATGTCGATAGAAGGCCGCGAACCCACGCGCCCCCGAGCGAGCCACCGCGAGCAGCTCATCGTCATCTCGCCGATTCACGTTCCCCATGCGCCATCTATTAGCGCGAACCCGCGCGTCTGTGACACAGCGCGACGCGCTCGTCCTCGACCCCGGAGAGCGACCGCCCGGCCGACCTAGAATCGGCCGGGTGTCCGGCGCCCCGGAACCGCTGCCCCGGCCCGGGCAGGAGCTCGCCGACGGTGTCATCAGGCTCCGCGACTGGACGAGCGCGGATCTCCCGTGCGTACGCGCGGGCACCGGCGGCGGCGAGGCGGAGGCGGTCGCCTGGATCGAGCGCCAGCAGCGGCGGCTCGGCGCCGGGCTGGGGATGTCGCTCGCGATCGTCCGCTCCGACGAGGACACGGCGGTCGGCTACGTCGGCCTGCTGCGCCGGCCGAAGCTGGAGACGGGAATCCTGGAGCGGGAGGGCGAGCCGCCGCCCGCGGGGACGCCGAGCCTGGCCTTCCGCCCCCAGCCGGGGAATGTCGGCATCGGCTATTGGCTGCTCGAGGAGGCACGGGGACGCGGGCTGGCGACCCGGGCGGTGTCGCTGCTCTCGCGCTGGGCCCTCGGCGCCGGAGGGCTGGTGCGGATCGAGGCGCTCGTCGAGGCGGACAACCGTGCCTCGCTGCGCGTCGTGGTGCGCGCCGGGTTTCGGCGCGAGGGAACGCTGCGGGGCTACCTCGCTCTCGGCGGCAGGCGGACGGACGCCCTCGTGCTGTCGCTCATCGGCGAGGACCTCGGCGAGATCACCGCCTAGCTCGGGCGGTTCGCCGCCCCCTCGCCCTGCACCCCGACGAGTGCGTCGGGGGCGAGCAGCCGGACGGCGTCGGCGGCGAGGTCGCTCGGCTGGCGCTGGGATTCCCGTTCGGCGGCGACCCGAGCGCGGTAGAAGTCGACCTCCCGGGCGATGTCCTCCTCGGACCAGCCGAGCACCTCGGCCATCAGCCGCGCGACGGGCTCGGCGGCGGCCTCGCCGCGATCCCAGCTCTCGATCGAGATGCGGGTGCGGCGAGCGAGGACGTCGTCGACGTGCAGCGCCCCCTCGTGCGAGGCGGCGTAGAGCGCCTCGACGGCGAGGTAGTCCTCAGCGCCCGGCAGCGGCGTGGCCAGCTCCCGCCGCCCCTCGATCAGCTCGATCAGTTCGATCGTCCGGTTGCCGTAGCGGCGGAGCAGATGCTCGATCCGGGCGACGTGCAGGCCCGAGCCGGCGGACAGGCGGGCGCGGGCGTTCCACATCGCCTGGAAGCCATCGGCGCCGATCAGCGGCGTGACGTGGGTCGCCGACGGGGCGACTCGGCGATCCATCGCGCGCACGGCGGCATCGACGGCGTCACGGGCCATCACGCGATAGGTGGTGTACTTGCCGCCGGCCACCGCCACGAGCCCCGGGACGGGCACGGCGACGGCGTGCTCACGGCTCAGCCGGCTGGTGTTCTCCGACTCGCCGCTGAGCAGCGGACGCAGCCCCGCGTAGACCCCCTGGACGTCGTCGTAGCCGAGCGGCTGGTCGAGCACCGCGTTGAGACGGTCGAGGACGTAGTCGATGTCGGCCCGGCTGGCGGCGGGATGCGCCTTGTCGAGCTTCCACTCCGTGTCGGTCGTGCCGATCAGCCAGTGCCGAGCCCAGGGGATGACGAACAGGACGCTGCGCTCGGTGCGCAGGATGAGGCCGGTGTCGAGCTGCAGCCGATCGCGGGGGACGACGAGGTGGATGCCCTTCGACGCGGTCACGTGGAACTTGCCGCGCTCGCCGACCATCTGCTGGAGCTCGTCGGTCCACACCCCGGTCGCGTTGATGACGCACTGGGCGGCCACGTCGACCTCCCCCCCGCCCAGGTGGTCGCGCACCGTGACCCCGGTGACGCGGCCGGACTCCTGGCGGAAGCCGATCACCGAGGCGGCGTTGACGACGGCGGCGCCGAAGTGGGCGGCGGTCCGCGTGAGCGCCAGCGTGTGGCGGGCGTCGTCGACCCGGCAGTCGTCGTACTGGAGGGCGCCGATGAGCGAATCGGGCCGGAGGGCCGGGGCGATGCGCAGCGCGCCGCGCCGGCCCAGGTGACGGTGGCGGCGCATCCCCCGGTGCCCGCCGAGCTCGTCGTAGAGGAGCATTCCGGCGCCGAGGTAGGCCCGCTCCCAGACGCGATGGGTGAGCGGATACATGAACGACACGGGCGTCACGAGGTGTGGGCAGATCGTGTTCAGCAGCAGGCTGCGCTCGCGGAGCGCCTCGCGCACGAGGTGGAACTCCAGCTGCTCCAGGTAGCGCAGCCCGCCGTGGATGAGCTTGGAGGACCGGCTCGAGGTGCCGGCGGCGAAGTCCCTCGCTTCGACGAGGGCGACCGACAGGCCGCGCGAGGCCGCGTCGAGGGCGCAGCCGGCGCCGGTGGCACCGCCACCGACGACGATGACGTCGAACTCCCCCTCACCGAGACGGCGTAGGCTGCGGACGCGCTCGGCGGGGCCGAGGCGGGCTGGATCGTGGCGCGGATGGCTCATCAAAGCGGTTTGGCCCTCCCCCACTCGAGGCTACATACGGCCCAGGCCTTCGACAGCGCAGAGCTGACATGCAGGCGTGACCCGGGGAGCCGACAATGGCCAAGTACATAGGCGCGATCGACCAGGGGACGACGAGCTCCCGGTTCATCCTGTTCGACCGGGACGGCCGGGTCGTCCACGTCGATCAGCGCGAGCACGAGCAGATCACCCCCCAGCCGGGATGGGTGGAGCACGACGCGACCGAGATCTGGCTGCGCACCCGGGAGGTCATCGCCGGCGCGCTGGCGTCATCCCCCGCGGAGGCGGGCGACCTGGCGGCCGTCGGGATCACCAACCAGCGCGAGACGACGGTGGTGTGGGATCGCGAGACGGGAAAGCCGATCCACCACGCGATCGTCTGGCAGGACACCCGAACGGGTCCGCTCGTCCGGGAGCTCGCCGGCGAGGCGGGCGTGGACCGGCTGCGCGGCGCCGTCGGACTGCCCCTGTCGACGTACTTCTCAGGGCCGAAGATCAGATGGCTGCTCGACCACGTCGACGGGGCCCAGGCGCGGGCCGAGAACGGCGAGCTCGCCTTCGGAAACATGGACACCTGGGTGCTGTGGAACATCACCGGGGGCACGAACGGCGGTATCCACGCCACCGATGTGACGAACGCCAGCCGGACGATGCTGATGAACCTGGAGACGCTCGACTGGCACGAGCCGAGCCTCGAGCTGATGGGGATCCCGCGGGGGATGCTCCCCGAGATCCGCTCCTCGTCGGAGACCTACGGCGAGGCGAGGGGAACGGCGATCGGCGGCGTGCCGGTGACGGGCATCCTCGGCGATCAGCAGGCCGCCCTGTTCGGTCAGACGGCATTCGACCCTGGCGAGGCGAAGAACACCTACGGGACCGGCTCCTTCCTGCTCGTCAACACCGGCGAGGAGATCGTCAGCACCGAGAAGCTCCTGACCAGCCCCGGCTACAAGCTGGGCGACGCGCCGGCGACCTACGTGCTGGAGGGCTCGATCGCCGTGACCGGTGCGCTCGTCCAGTGGCTGCGCGACCGGCTGAAGATGATCGGCTCGGCGGCGGAGATCGAGGAGCTGGCCCGGACCGTCGAGGACAACGGCGGGGTGTACTTCGTCCCGGCATTCTCCGGCCTGTTCGCCCCCCACTGGCGCGACGACGCCCGCGGGGTCATCGTCGGGCTCACCGGCTACGCCAACCGGGGACACATCGCGCGGGCCGCCCTGGAGGCGACAGCGTGGCAGACCCGGGAGGTCGTCGACGCCGCCAACGCGGTCGCCGACGTGCCGTTCACAGAGCTCCGCGTCGACGGCGGCATGACGGCGAACGAGCTGCTGATGCAGTTCCAGGCCGACGTCCTCGGCGTGCCGGTCATCCGGCCCGCGGTGACCGAGACGACGGCGCTCGGCGCGGCGTTCGCCGCCGGGCTGGCAGCCGGGTTCTGGTCCGGCCAGGACGAGCTGCGCGCGCGCTGGGCCGAGGACACCCGCTGGGAGCCCCAGATGGACGAGACGGAGCGTGAGGAGCGCTACGCCCGGTGGAAGAAGGCCGTGGAGCGCTCCCTCGACTGGGAGGACTGACCGGCTGGCGTCCATCCCGGGCCGCCATCCGTCCCGGCCGCCGTCAGCCCGGGGTCCCGCCGAGCTCGAGCACAAGCTTGCCGGCGTTCTCGCCGCGGAACAGCATCAGGAGCGTGTCGGGGAAGTCGGACACGTCGCCCGGGACGACCTGCTCGCGGGCGACCAGCTCGCCGTCGCGCAGCCACTGCGCCATCTCCTGCCGGGCAGCGCCGTAGCGATCGGCGAAGTCGAACACGACCATGCCGGTCATCGAGGCGCGGTTGACGAGCAGCGACAGGTAGTTCGCCGGGCCGCGCACCGCCAGCGCGTTGTACTGCGAGATGGCGCCACAGATGACCACGCGGGCGCCGCGGGCGAGCCGGGCAAGAGCGGCGTCGAGGATCTCGCCCCCGACGTTGTCGAAGTACACGTCGACCCCTTTCGGGGCGTGCTCGCGCAGGGCGCCGGCGACGTCTCCCGCCGTGTAGTCGATCGCCGCATCGAAGCCGAGCTCGCCGGTGATCCAGCCGCACTTCTCGGGTCCCGCGGCGATCCCGATCACCGTCCCGGCGCCCTTCAGCCGTGCGATCTGTCCGGCCACGCTGCCGACCGCCCCGGCGGCGGCGGAGATGACCACGGTGTCGCCGGCGGTCATGCGGCCGACCTCCAGCAGGCCGAAGTAGGCGGTCAGTCCTGTCGTCCCGAGCGCGCCGAGATAGGTCGGCAGCGAGGCGAGCGCGGGATCGACCACCGACACGCCGCGTCCCTTCGAGACGACGTAGCGCTGCACGCCGAAGGTCCCGGAGACGTGCTGGCCGACGGCGAACTGAGGATGGGACGAGGCGATCACCTCCCCCACCGCGCCCGCCCGCATCACCGCTCCGAGCGCCACGGGGTCGATGTAGGAGGCGCCCGCGTTCATCCACCCACGCATCGCCGGGTCGATCGAGATGTGGCTGACGCGCACGAGGAACTCGCCGTCCTCGGGCTCGGGCACCGGCACCTCACGAAGCTCCCAGCACTCGGATGTCGGCAGACCGCGGGGGCGGACGGCGAGCCGGATCTGATGGTTGACGGCCGTGCTCATCGATCTCCTCTTCTCGGCGCTCGACAGCGCCTGGTGCAGGATGCCAGCCGCGGCGCCGGCCCCGCATCCCGGCGCCCGTCACGCCTCGGACGCACCGCGCGTGCGAGGATGGATCAGAATCCCGGGAGCGGATCCGAGCAGGCGCCGCGGCAGGGAGCGCACCCACAGCGAGGAGCCAGACGCAGATGAACCCGATCGAGCAAATCGGCAACGCCGTCCTCAAGCCGGTGGGCATGGTCACGCGTGTCCTCAACCGGCCCAACTCGCTGGGACGCCACCGGCCGCTCTACCCGCTGACGATGCTCGAGGCGCTGCTCCGCGGCGACCTCACGAGCGCGGTGCAGGACAAGGTCATCCTGATCACCGGAGCCTCCTCGGGAATCGGCGCCGCGGCGGCCCGGCAGCTCGGCGAATCCGGCGCCGATGTCGTGCTCGTCGCCCGCGGCCTCGAGAAGCTGCAGGACACCGCGGCCCGCGTTGAGGAGGCCGGTGGCACCGCCCACGTCTACCCGTGCGATCTCACCGATCTCGACGCGATCGTCGAGATGGCCGCGCAGGTCCAGTCGGACCTCGGTCGCGTCGACATCCTCGTCAACAACGCCGGCAAGTCGATCCGCCGCTCGCTGGCGCTTTCCTACGACCGCATCCACGACTACCAGCGCACGATGCAGCTCAACTACTTCGCGCCGCTGCAGCTGATGCTCAAGCTGCTGCCGGGGATGCGTGAGCGCCAGTTCGGCCACGTCATCAACGTCTCCTCGATCGGGGTCCAGACCCGCGTGCCCCGCTTCGGCGCCTACATCGCCAGCAAGGCGGCGCTCGACACGCTGTGCGACTCCTGGCAGGGCGAGACGCACAGCGACAACGTCCACTTCACGACCGTTCACATGGCGCTCGTGCGCACGCCGATGATCGAGGCGACGACGATCTACGACCGCTTCCCCGTGCTCACCCCGGAGGACGCCGCGGACGTCGTCTGCCGGGCGATGATCTCCCGCCCGCGGCGGGTCTCGCCGCCGTTCGGCCAGCTGGCCGCGTTCGCGGACGCGATCAGCCCGGAGATCATGGACCGGATCCGCAACCGCGGCTATGAGCTGTTCGACGACTCCGCCGCCGCCAAGGGCGAGACCTCCAAGGACAAGCCGATCACCGCGCAGGGTCGGATGTTCGCCGAGGTCACCCGCGGCGTGCATTGGTGAGCGGCACGGAGTGAGCAGGCCGGCGTCCGGGTAGAGCGCGGTCCCGGATGCTCCTCGCCCACTGGCAGCTCGAGCCCCAGCAGCTCGTTCCGGTGCTGTTTCTCGGCTGCGCCTACGAGCTGCGCTCGCGTGAGCTGGGACGCCGGGGACGCCCCGTAGCTCGCCGCCGGCGGGTGGCGTTCTTCTCGGGCCTGGCCGTCGCCGCGCTCGCGCTCGTCTCCCCGCTCGACTGGTACGGCGAGAACCGGCTGCTGTGGGTCCACATGATCCAGCACCTGCTGCTCGGCGACATCGCCCCGCTGCTCGTCGTGCTGGGGCTGAGCGGCCCGTTGCTGCGTCCCGTGCTCGCCCAGCGGCCGCTGCGGCCCCTGCGCGGCCTCGCGCACCCGCTCGTCGCGCTGCCGCTGTGGATCGCCGACCTCTACGCCTGGCACCTCCCGACCCTCTACCAGGCCGCCCTCGACCATCCCGCGCTCCACGCGCTGGAGCACCTGTGCTTCTTCACCTGCGGAGCGCTCATGTGGGCGGCGGTGATCGAGCCCCTGCCCGGGCCCGCCTGGTTCGGCAACGGCCTCAAGGCGGCCTACACGCTCGTCGTCAGGGCCGCCGGCACGGCGCTCGCGATGGTCTTCATCTGGGACGGCCACCCGATCTACGCCTACTACGTGGTGCGGGCCCGGCTGGCCGGCACGACCGCCGTGGCCGATCAGCGCATCGCCGGGCTGGTCATGTTCACCGAGGGCAGTCTCGTCACCCTCGCGGCGTTCGCGTGGCTGTTCATGCGGTTCGTGCGCGAGATGGAGGTCCGCCAGCGGCTGATCGACCGTCAGCTCGATCCCGAGGTGGCCGCGCGCGCGGCCCGCTACGGCCGCGCGGCCCGGGCGCGCGACGTGATGCCGTAGGCGCCCGACTGCAGTTCTTTACCGGACAGGTAAGAAACTGCAGGCCCTAGCGCCGGACGTCGCTGCCGTAGGCGCCCCGCGGCCGGTGCGCAGTTCCCTACCGTATGAGTAGGAAACTGCGCGTTCGACCAACCGCTTCAGTCACCGCCGGCGGGCGCGGATCCTCGTGCCCGGGCGAGCGCCGCCTCGTGCTCGGCGCCCTCGTGCTCGGCCGCCTCGCGGTCCTCCTCCAGCCGGTCGCCCGCCTGCAGCTGACGACACCAGCCGCGTGCGGCGAAGAACACCACGGGAGGGACGATGATGAGCGCGAAGCGGAAGATGTAGAGCTGGGTGTTGTAGTCGAGATCCCACAGCACGAACATCCGGTCCGCCGCCCCGAACACGAACACGAGCATCACGAAGGCGAGCAGCGCCGCGCCGAACGCGGTGCGCGTGGGCGCGTCACGGGGACGATCGGCCAGGTTGTGGACCGAGTGGTCCTTGCTGAAGCGCCGCTCGATCCACGGGAACGCGCCGAGGACGGTGAAGACCACCCCCGGGAACACCAGGCCCCCCCAGAACGGATTGGGGATCAGCGTGTAGTGCCCGATCGTCACGTCGAAGCTCGGCATCAGGCGCAGCGCGCCGATCAGCCATCCGAGGTACCAGTCGGGTTGCGCCCCGTTCGTCCCGATCCACGGCTCGAACGGGCCCCACTGCCAGATCGGGTTGATCTGCACGAGGCCTCCGAGGAGGAACAGGATCCCGACGGTGAAGAACATCAGCGCCAGCGACCGCGGCACCTGCGCCGGGAACATCGGCGCGCCGACGATCCGCTTGTTCGTCGTCCGCTTGCTCTCCTTGAACTGGGTGTGATGGCGCGCCGCGATGAGCGCCAGGTGAACCGCGATCAGCGTCGCCAACAGCATCGGGATGATGAACACGTGGGCGATGTACATCCGGGAGAAGAACACCGACTTGCCCGGGAACGGCGCCCCGAAGATGAAGAGCATCAGCGGTCCGCCGATGACCGGGATCGAGAGCCCCACTCCGTAGCCGATGGCCAGCCCCATGCCGGAGAGCAGGTCGTCGACGAGCGAATAGCCGAGATAGCCCTCGAGCAGCCCGACGATGAGCAACGTGAGCCCCACCACCCAGGTGAGCTCCCGCGGCTTGCGAAACGCGCCGGTGAAGAACACCCGCATGAGGTGCATGACGATCGCCACCATGAACACGTCGGCGGCCCAGTGGTGGGTCTGGCGCATCAGCAGCCCGGCCTTGTCGCTCAGCGAGAGGTCGACGACGGACTTGTAGGCCATGCTCATCGATTGCCCGTCGAGCGGGGCGTAGGCGCCGTGATAGATCGTCTTGGCGGTGCTCGGGTCGTAGAACAGGGCCAGGTAGACGCCGGTGGCGATGAGCACGATGAACGCATACAGCGCCACCTCCCCGAGCAGGAACGACCAGTGGTCGGGGAAGATGTAGCGCAGCCCCTTGCGCATCAGCGGCGCCGCCGAGGTGCGCTCGTCGATGAACCGGACGGGCTCCTCGAAGGGATCCTGCGGCGTGCTCACGGGACCTCGATGATCCGGCGCGTCCGAGTCATTGGCTGACCGGCCTCTCCCGCACGTTCCACCACGAGGGTCCGGGCCGGGCGGAGAAGTTCCCGCCCGCGCGCAGATGGCCGGCGGAGTCGATCATCAATGGGAGCTGCGGCAGCGGCCGCCCCGCCGGGCCATAGATGACCGTCCCGCCCGTGAAGGGATCGAAGGTGGAGTAGTGGCAGGGACAGACGAGCGCGTCGTGGGGCTCGACGACGGGGAAGGTCGGCTTGCGGTACAGCGCGACGGCACACCCGGCGTGGGTGCAGATCTTCGAGAAGGCGAGGATCCCGTACGGCGCCCACCCGGAGCGCCCGGCCGGCAGCTTCAGCTTGGCGGGGTCGACGCGGACGACCACGAGCGGCGAGCCGATGTCCTCGAAGTCGGCCCCCTCGGGAAACGCCGTGTAGAAGGTGCGCTCGAGAATGTCGGCGGCGAGGATCGGCGCCCCCGTCTGATCGACGAGCCGGCGTCCGCGATGCCACGGGGTCTCGTCGAGCGGCTGGGTGTCCCACAGCGGCCCGAGCGAGAGGGCGGGCGTGAGCGCGGCCACGGCCAGCGCTCCGCCGGTGACCCCCCCGGCCGCCAGCAGCAGGCGCTTGCGGGTGAAGCGGCTGCCCGATTCGCTGATCATCTGGGCCACCTCGCGCTGCTCACGCGGATGGGCCGTGGGGTAGTCGTCCTCCAGTTCCTCGGTGACCACGAGGCGCTTGGAGACGATCGTCAGCGCCACGCCGATGAACACGAAGGCAAGGCCCAGGCAGAGGCCGAGCAGCTCGTTCGGCAACGTCGCCGGGCTGAAGGCGGCGTACACGACGACGAAGCCGATCGCCAGCAGCGAGGCGATGCCGAGACAGACGAGCACGAGGTTCTCGGCCGCGCGGTCGGTGGCGCCGGCGGCGACGATTCGCTCCGGACGCTGATCCGGGTCCTGCGCGGGCTCGCTCTCGCCCGGGGCGACCTCACCGCCCGCCTGATCCGCCTCGGCCCGGGCGCGGCGGCGGACGAGCTTCGCCCAGACGACGGCGACGAGCGCCCACACCCAGCGCAGGATCCTCATGTCCGCCGCCACCTCCTCCCCACCGCCATGCACGCCAGGATCAGCAGCGGGGCCGCGATCCACCAGGTCACGAGCCCCTCCGGGATCGGCCCGATGTTGCCGATCCCCCACCCCCCGCGGTTGTCGGGATGGTTCATGCTCAGCACGTAGCGGATGATCGAGTTGAGGTCGGCGTTCGAGATCTGGGTGGAGGTGAACTTCGGCATCAGGTAGGGCCCGATCCGCACCGCCTCGTCGATCTGCCGGGCGCTCACCCCCTGGAGCGGCGGCACCCGGGCGCCGGTGACGTAGCCGCCGCGGGCGTCGATCTGATGGCAGCCGGCGCAGTTCTCGGAGAACAGCTGCTGACCGGCCGAGACGGAGCCCGCCGTGGGATCGGGGTGCGGGATCGCCGGCCCCTTCCCGAGCGAGGCGACGTAGTCGATCAGTGAAGTGAGCTCCGTGTGGTTGAACTCGACGCGGTCGGGTCCGGGCTCGTCGTGGATGCTGGAGAGCGGCATGTAGCCCGTGCTCAGGTAGAAATCCGCGGCGAGGGCGCCGACGCCGCGCAGCGACGGACCGGCGCCCATGATCGCGCCGGCGCCCGGCCGCGGGACGCTGATCCCGCCCCCGGCGATGCCGTGGCAGCTGGAGCAGTTGCCCGCGAACAGCTGGGCACCCAACTGGAGGCTGGGGCGCTTCGGCTCGGTCGTCGGCCGGACGATGCCCGACTGGGGCTGGGCGTCGGCGAGCGCGACCATGACGAGGCTGGCGGTGATGACCGCCCAGCCGGCGAGCAGGCGCCAGAGCAGGACCCGGTTGGTGAGCAGCCGCGTCATGACTGCTGGCAGACGGCGGAGAGCGGAGCGCCGATCGCCGTCATGACGATGATCGACAGGGCGAGGAAGTTGACGAGCAGGCCCATCATGGCGAGGAAGTTGACCCGCCCGACGGGCGGCAGCGAGCCGAGGCCGCGCGCCTCCTGCTCGGCCGTGTGGTCGATGCGCGACGTCCGGCGGAAGAGGGTGATGGCGACGCCGCCGGCGATGAGCGCGACCATGGCGGCGACGACGGAGATGATCACCTCGATCGTGTGCAGCGGCAGCGTGCGATGCGAGCTGAGCTGGTTGCACTGTGCGAAGGTGAGAAACAGGTTGGCCACGAACTGCGCCGCCCAGGCCAGCCCTCCGCCGATGACGGCGAACCACACGAGCCGGGATGGCGGGACCGTGTTCACAGCGTCGGCGAGAGTTGGGTGAGGGTGACCGCGAGCGTGATCGCGCCGACGACATACCAGTAGAGGGCGAGGCCGCGCACCCCGATGAACCAGTAGTTGTCGAGCCCGCGCAGCCACACGAAGGCGAACACCGAGAGGTTGAGCAGGATCCCGAGGAGAACGTGGGCATGATCGGCCGCGAGCAGCGTGAAGTAGATCGAGCCGTAGGCGCTCGCCTGCGGCGAGAAGTCGCGGATGTCGTGGCGGAAGAGGAGGATCTGCAGGGCCAGGTAGGCGCACTGCACGGCGGTGGTGACGGCGATCGTCCCCAGGGCCAGGCGGCGGTCGCCCGCGCGGGCGCAGCGCACCGCAAACCACATCGGCACCGCCGTCGCGAGCAGGACCCCGGTCGCGACGAGCGGCAGGACCACGCTCGGCGCCGGGATCCCGGCCGGCGGCCAGCGCCGGTTCTCGAAGTCCAGATAGAAGTAGCTGCCGATCATCGTGCCGAAGAGGGTCACCTCGGAGCACAGGAACAGCACCATCCCCCACCACCCGTTCGGCTGCGCCCGGCGGCGGTCGGCCACCCGCGCAGCGGCCGCCGGGGTCATGGCCGCGCCGGTGCGGCCCGCGTTCGCCTGATCGCTCATGCCGGCGCCTTCACTCCCACCGGGCCCGGCGGCTCCCTCAGGTGCCAGCCGATCAGGGTGAGGCCGCCGATCACGAGGAAGCCGGCGGCGATCCAGAAGTGACCCATCAGCAGCATGAGGAAGATCCCGAACAGGGCCAGCGCGGTGAGCGGCGGCCAGATCGAGTTCGACGGCATCGAGAGGATCTCGTCGAGTACGGCGTCCTCCTCGGTGGTGGCCGGCGTCTCATGCCCGCGCTCGAGCAGCCCTTCGCCCCGGGCCAGGCGCTGCCTGTCCCGCTCTCGGTCGTCCTTGTCCCACATCGGGTACGGGCTGGAGACGATCGGGATGACGGGATAGTTGTAGGCGGGCGGCGGCGACGTGGTCGCCCACTCCAGGGTGTCGCCCTCGAACGGGTTCTCGTCGGCCTGCTCGCCGCGCCAGAGGTGCCAGGCGAGGTTGAGCACGATGAGGACGATGCCCGCCCCGAGGATGTAGGCGCCGATCGACTCGATCAGGTTCCACAGCGTCCATCCCAGCCCGGCGGGATAGGTGTAGTTGCGCCGCGGCATGCCCAGGATGCCCACGATGTGCATCGGGCCGAAGGTGAGGAACGTCCCGATGAAGGTGAGCCAGAACGAGATCTTGCCCAGCCCCTCGTGGTACATCCGGCCCGTCACCTTGGGGAACCAGAAGTACATCCCTCCGAGGATCGGATAGACGGCGGCGCCGAAGATCACCATGTGGAAGTGCGCCACGACGTAATAGGAGTCGTGGACCTGCTGATCGAAGGGGATCGCCGCGAGCGTGATCCCCGACAGACCGCCCAGGATGAAGTAGATGATGAAGCCGATGATGAACAGCATCGGCGTCTTGAACTCCGGGGTGCCGGTGAGGATCGTGGTGATCCACGCGAACAGCTGGATCGCCGACGGGATCACGATGATCAGGCTCGCCGCCGCGAAGTAGACCGTCGTCACCGTCGCATAGCCGACGGTGAACATGTGGTGCACCCACACGCCGAAGCCCAGGAACGCCACCAGGATCTCGGCCAGCGCGACGAGCGGGAAGAGCACCATCCGCCGGTGCGAGAAGGCGGGGATGATCGAGGTGGCGATCCCGAACGCGGGCAGAATGATGATGTAGACCTCGGGGTGGCCGAAGATCCAGAACAGGTTCTGCCACAGCAGCGGATCACCCCCGAACGCCGCGTCGTAGAAGTGGAAGCCGAGCTGGCGGTCGAGCTCCAGGAACAGCGCGGCCACGCTGAGCGATGGGAGCGCGAACAGCAGCGCGAAGGCGACGGCGAGGAAGGCGAAGCAGAACAGCGGCATCCGGTTCAGCGACATTCCCGGGGCGCGCAGCTTGAAGATCGTCACGATGAAGTTGATCGACGCGATCGTCGAGGAGATGCCGTTGAAGATCAGCCCGTAGCCGTAGTAGTCGATGTTGTTGCCCGGGTCGAACTTCTTGGAGGCCAGCGGCACGTAGTCGAACCACCCCGCGTTGGGCGCATGTCCCTGCACCAGCGAGATGTACATGAACAGGCCCGAGCCGAGGAAGATCCAGTACGAGAGCGCGTTCAGCCGGGGGAACGCCATGTCCCGCGCCCCGATCATCAGCGGGATCAGGTAGTTCCCGAACGCCCCCGTGGTCATCGGGATCACGAACAGGAAGATCATCGTGATCCCGTGCATCGTGAACACCTCGTCGTAGGCGGCCGGGCCGAGCACATGCCCGTTGGGGCCGATGAGCTGCGTCCGGATGAGCATCGCCTCGACGCCGCCGGCGCCGAAGAAGGCGAGCGCGGTGAAGAAGTACATGAGCCCGATGCGCTTGTGATCGGTGGTGGTGAGCCAGCCGAGCAGGCCGGGGCGCGGTGCCCAGATCCGGTCAAGGCGCGCCATGTGCTCCCGGCCCTGGGGGGTGACGACGGTCATCGGCACGGCGCGGTCGCGGTGGGCATCAATGCAGCGTCTCCAGGTAGTCGACGATCTCGGTGACCTGGGTCCCGTTCAGGCCGAGGTCGGGCATCCGCACCCCCGGCTTGATCGCCTGGGGGTTGCGGATCCAGCGCGCGAGCCAGGTGGGGGTGTTCGGGATCGTCAGGGCAGCGAGCGTGCGCCGGGTGGCGAGATGGCTGAGGTTGGGACCGACGTCGGCATAGGATGCTCCGGTCCCGGCGATCATGTGGCAGCTCGCGCACTGGTCGTTCATGAACTGCTGCTCTCCGGCCCGCGCCGCTGCGCTCATCGGCGCCCGCGCTGGCGCCGCCATGTTCGCCAGCCAGGCCCGGAACGCGCTGGGGCTCTGGGCGACGACGTCCATCGCCATGTGGGCGTGCTGGAGACCGCAGAACTGTGCGCACTGGCCGCGGTAGGTACCCGTCTGGGAGGCGTAGAGCAGGACCCGGTTGCGCCGCCCGGGGATCATGTCGATCTTGCGGTTGAGCGCCGGAACCCAAAACGAGTGGATCACGTCGGCGGTGGTGACGACGACGTTCACGCGGGTGCGGTCCGGGATGTGGATCTCGTTCGCGGTGATCGCCGAGGTGCCCGGGTAGCGCACCTCCCACCACCACTGGTGGCCGATCACGTCGATCGTCATCTTCGTGGACCGGGGCGACGGCGGTCCCGTCTGCTTGACGAGGTAGACGTCGGAGACGGCGAACAGGATGACGAGGGTGACGAAGGGCACGACGACCCCGAAGCCGAGCACCATGCCCTGGGCCACGCCCTCCCGCTCCCCGACGAACGGCAGCCCTTTGGTGCCCCGCCGGAGGAAGGCGACCGCCAGCAGCGCCACGGCGCCGGTGAACACGATCGCCGCGGCGGCGAGCATCCACCACCACAGGAGCGCGATGTTGTGCGCCTGCGGGCTGTGGGTGTTGAGAATCGACTGCCGGCCGCCGCAACCTCCGAGCCCGAGCGCGGCGGCGAGCCCGAGCGCGGTGACCGTGCCCCGGCGCGAGTGGGGGCGGCGGCGGTGAACTCGATGGCGGCTGGACACAGGTCCGATGCGGGACGCGCGGGCGCCGCGAAAATACCCCGTGCCTGCACCGGCAAACTGTTTCCTCTACGTTGCGGCCATGACCGAGGAACTGCGCCCCGGCTTGGAGGCGATCCACCAGTTCGAGGTGCAGGGGCGGCTGCTCACCGACGTCGGGGGAACGCTCGCCTTCTCCGTTCTCTCCACCCCGGGGATGATCGCGATGATGGAGCGCACCGCGGCCATGCTCGTGCACCCGCTCCTCGGCGCGGGGCGGGCGAGCGTCGGCTTCGAGGTCTGCATCAAGCACGTCCGCGGTGCCCCGGAGGGGGCGCTGCTGACGGCGCGCGCGACGCTGGTCGAGGTCGACGAGCGCAAGCTGCGCTTCGAGGTCGAGGTGACGGATGCCGACGGCGCGACGGTCGGCGTCGGCACCCACGAGCGCCGCGTGATCAACGCCGGCGGCTGACGGCCGCTACGCCGTCAGTCCGAGGCGCGCGGGAACCTCCCGCAGCGAGGCGATCGGCTCGGCACCGGCGGCCCACAGCTCGTCGGGATCGCCGGCGGCAGCGAGGCCCAGCGCCCGCATCCCGGCGGCGACCGCGGCGCGCACGCCGATTTCGGTGTCTTCGACCACCGTGGTGCGCTCCGGGCGAGCGCCCATCTGCTCGGCGGCGTGGAGGAACAGGTCCGGGAACGGCTTTCCCCGCGCCACCGCGTAGGCGCTGAACAGCGTCCCGGGCGCGAACAGGTCGCGCAACCCCGTGAGCCCGAGGGTCAGCTCCGTCTTCTCCGGCTTGCCCTGGGTGGCGACGCACACCGGGATGCCCGCCGCGGCGATCCGCTTCACGACGTCGGAGGCCCCGTCGACGGCACGCAGGCTGCGGCGAAACTCGAGCTCACGCTCTGCCTCGTAGTGCTCGACGAAGCGAACCGGGAGCTCGCGACCGAGCCGCTGCTCGGCGATCGCCAGCACGTCGGCGAGGATTCGGCCCTTGTAAGCGGCGAGGGCATCTTCGAGCGTGGTGGGCAGCCCGGCCTCGGTCAGCACCCGCGCGAGCACGGTGTTCGAGATCGGCTCGGAGTCGACGAGGACCCCGTCGCAGTCGAAGATGACGAGCTCCGGGCGAGGAATGTCCGTGTCGCTCATGAGAACCGCGAGCGCAGCTCGGATTCGAGCTCCGTCGCGAGGTCCGCGAGCACGCGCACGATCCGCTCGAGCGTGCCCGGGACAAGCGATTCGGCGAACATCCCGTGTTGCAGGATGATCGCGTCCTCATCGTCGATGCAGAGCGACCCGATGCGCAGCTCGACGTTCCGCCGGGCCAGGAACAGCCCCACCTCGGCGTCGATGCGCAGGCCCTGGGCGAGCCAGCAGTACGCCTCCAGGATGGCCTCGTCCTCCCCCAGCGGCTCGACGTCGACCCGCACGCCGGTGGCGCCGAGCCCGACGAAGAAGGCGGGCTCGTCCGGCGACTGGATCACGAGCTCTCCGAAACCCGCCCGCAGCTGCTCCCCGGCACGGCGGAACAGCTCCTCCTGGACGGCGCTGAGCGGGTCCATCGACGCCGGCGCTGGCTCAGCGTCCGAGCGTGCGGAGCAGCTCGCGGCCACGGACCGGGACGGGATCGATCAGCGAGCGCACCTCGGAGATCCCCGCGCGCAGCTCGGGATCGCCGACCTCGACCGGGAGCATCGAGTCCTGCAGCGACGCGAGCGTCTCGTCGGCGAGGTGGATCTGGTCGATCGCGCGGGCGATGTGATCGCGCGGCGCGGCCGGTAGCCCCGGCTGGGGAGCGGTGAACGTACGCTCCCGCCCTCCCGTCCGGGCGGCGAAAGCGGCGTGGGTGCGCTGGCCTCGTCCGTAGGCTGCCTGCACGGGTCGGAACAGCCGCTCCTCCAGACGATCGCCGGTCTGCTCATCGAGACCCTCGTACGCTTCTCCCAGGGCGGCGAGCGCGCTCCCCACGTGATCGATGCCGGCGGCGAGGTCGTCCAGCAGCTGTCGGCGTCCGTCGGCGGTGGTGAAGCTCACACCTCAAGTCTACGGCTCCAACAGACTGTTTGCGTACTTGCTACAACATGTGTGAGACGGATGATGGCGGCTGAAAGCTTCTTCGACGACGGCTCGGTGATCCGGCGCGTCCACCGAGAGCGCGTGATGGCGCTCTCGGGCGGGCGGTCGCTGCTGCTGATGGCGGCTCACCCCGTCGCCTTCGAGGGCTTCTTCGCACAGACGACGTCGCTGAAGGAGCCCTACGAACGCCTTCAGCGCACCGCCGAGCTACTGTCGCTCATCACCTACGGCCCGCGCGAGCAGGCACGCGCGGGCACCGCGCGCGTGCGGGCCCTGCACCGCCGCGTGCGCGGCGTCCTGCCGGAGACGGCGGGGCGCTTCCCGGCCGGCACTCCCTACGCCGCCGACGATCCCGAGCTGCTGCTGTGGATCCTCGCGTCGCTGTTCGACTCCACGCTGGTCGTGCACGACCGCTACGTCGGCAGCCTCACCGCCGAGGAGCGCCGGCAGCTCTGGCGGGAGTACCGCGTGATCGGGCGCCTGTTCGGGATCCGGTCCGCCGACATGCCGCGGGATCTCGCCGACCTGCACGACTACATGCGGGGGATGCTCGAGGGTCCCGACCTCCACGTGACCGACCGGGCGCGCGAGCTCGCGGTCAGGATCGTCCTGCACCCGCCGATCCCCACGCTGGGGCGCCCCCTGCTGGAGCTCGCCAACTTCATCACCGTCGGACTGCTGCCGGCGCGCCTGCGCGACGCCTACGGTCTGAGCTGGGATCCCGCGCGCTCGCTCGCGCTGTCCGGCGGAGCCCAGTACGCCCGCCGTCTCCTGCTCCCGCTGATGCCGGGGCGGCTGCGCTATTCGAGAGCGCGCCTGGCCGAAACCGGGTAGGGACGAGGCAACCATGAGCTGGAAGACCCTCGCCGCCGGGCTCTGCGTCCTCGCGGCGGTCGCGGCCGCCGTCGTGCTCGCGACCGCGCGGCATCACCACACGACCTACTACCTTGCCCTCGGCGGCTCGCTCGCTCTCGGCGTCCAGCCGAACGCGAGCGGCGCCATCCGGCCGACAGACCAGGGATTCGTCAACGACATCCTCGTCGCGCGCCGTCACCGCATCAAGGGCCTCGAGCTCGAGCAGCTCGCCTGTGCCGGCGAGACGACTGCCGCGATGATCAACGGCCCCTGTCCCTTCGCACGTGCTGCCCACCACTCAACCCGTCCCCAGCTGGCTCGGGCGGTTGCCTTCATCAAGAGCCACAAGGTCGCCTTCATCACGCTCGACGTCGGCGCCGACGACCTCGCCGGCTGCGCCCGCAGCGGCGGCCTCAGGGCCACCTGCGCCGGCCTCGCCACGGTGAAGGCGAACGTGCCGAGGATCGTCAACGCCCTGCGCAAGGCCGCGGGACCCCACACCCCGATCGTCGCGATGACCTACTACGACCCGTTCCTCGCCGCCTACCTCAGGGGCGGCGCGGGGCGGACCCTCGCCGCTCGGTCGGTTCGGTTCGTGCGCGCGTTCAACGACGAGCTGGCCTCCGGCTTCGCCGCCGCACAGGTCAAGGTCGCCGATGTCCCCGACGCGTTCGACAGCTACGTTCCGTTCAGCACGACGACGACCGTCCGCGGCCTCGGCACGGTCCCGCTCGCGGTGGCGCAGATCTGCGCGCACACTTGGAGTTGCACGCCTCCGCCGAGGGGCCCGAACGAACACGCGAACACGAGCGGCTACGCGCTGATCGCCGGGGCCTTCGAGAAGGAGCTGTAAAGCCACCGCGCCGGACGCTCGGAGCCGGCCTGGTCCCCCCAGCCTCGCTCACCACTCGTACATCTGTCGATCTCCGCAACCTTGGCTCGGCCGGCACGTTGATGCTCGGGTCGGGCAGGGAGGAACAGGAGACACATCATGAAGTTCAAGGCCCTCGCGGCCACCATCTGCGTGCTGGCTGTCGTGGCGCCGTCCGCTGCCCTCGCGGCCACCGGGCACCATCGCACGGTGACGCCGAGCTACTACCTCGCACTCGGCGACTCGCTCGCCCGCGGGGCTCAACCGAACGCCAAGGGCACCACCCTGCCCACCGATCAGGGCTACGCCAACGACATCTTCGCGGCGCGACGCCATCACACGAAGGGCCTCACGCTCAAGGAGCTGGGGTGCCTCGGTGAGACGACGACCACGATGATCAAGGGTCATTGCCCGGGGCACACCCACTACGCCAAGGGCAACCAGCTCGCCCAGGCGGTGGCGTTCATCAAGACGCACAAGATCGCCTTCATCACGCTGGACATCGGCGCCAACGACATCGACGGTTGCGTCCAGAACGGCACCGTCGACTCGTCCTGCCTGAAGGCCGGGCTCGACGCGGTCAAGGCCAACGTGCCGAAGATCGCCAAGGCGCTGCGCAAGGCGGCGGGGCGCCGGACGCCGATCGTCGCGATGACCTACTACGACCCGTTCCTCGCCGACTACCTCGAAGGCTCCTCGGGCCAATCGCTCGCCGGTGAGTCGGTCCTGCTCGCCAAGGAGTTCAACGAGGAGCTGACGAGCGGCTTCGCCGCGGGCAAGCTGAAGGTCGCCAACGTCGCCGACGCGTTCGATACCGACACGCCGTTCAGCACGACGACGACGGCTCCCGGGCTCGGAACCGTGCCCGTCTCGGTGGCGCAGATCTGCGAGCACACCTGGATGTGCGCGCCGGCCCCGGTGGGGCCGAACATCCACGCCAACCGCAGCGGCTACTCGGTGATCGCCAAGGCGTTCGAGAAGGTCCTGTAGCGGGCGTCCGACGGACGGCCGGAGCGAGGCGGGGCCGAGGGCGGAGTACCGTCTGCATCGAGACCCGCAACCCTGGCTCGGCGGCGCGTCGATGCCGGCCCCGGGAGGAACGAGGACAGACATGAGGTTCAAGGCCGTCGCGGCCACCATCTGCGTGCTCGCCGCCGTCGCGCCGTCCGCCGCGCTCGCCAGCGTCCATGCGGGCCGGCACGATCGCGGCCACCTGGTGACGCCGTCCTACTACCTCGCGCTCGGTGACTCGCTCGCCCTCGGGGTCCAACCGAACGCCGACGGCACCGTCCTGCCCACCGATGTGGGATACGTCAACGACATCCTCGCCGCCGAACGCGCACAGACGCAGGGCCTGTGGCTGGTCGATCTCGCGTGTCCCGGCGAGACGACGACAACGATGATCAACGGCGGCTGCCCCGACACGAGCGTCCGCTATTCCAAGGGCAACCAGCTCGCCCAGGCGGTGGCCTTCATCAAGACCCACAAGATCGCGTTGATCACGCTGGACATCGGCGCCGACGATGTCGACCCCTGCGTCGGGAGCACCACCATCAATGTCTCCTGCGTACAGGCCGGGCTTGGGGCGGTCACCGCCAACGTGCCTCAGATCGCCAGTGCCCTGCGCGCGGCAGCGGGCAGCCAGACGCCGATCGTCGCGATGACCTACTACGACCCGTTCCTGGCCGACTACCTCGACGGTTCGCAGGGCCAGGTGCTCGCCGCCGAGTCGGCGGACATGGCATGGGAGCTCAACGAGGACCTGACGGGCGCGTTCACCGCCGGCGGCGTGGAGGTCGCCGACGTCGCCGACGCGTTCGACACCTACGCCCCGTTCAGCGACACGACGACGGTTCCCGGCCTCGGAACCGTGCCCGTCTCGGTGGCGCAGATCTGCGCGCTCACCTGGATGTGCACGCCGCCGCCCCAGGGGCCGAACGTCCACGCCAACACCAGCGGCTACGCGACGATCGCCCAGGCCTTCGAGAACGTCCTGTAACGGGGAGCGCAGAAGCGCTCAGGAAGCGTTGAGGGCCTCGTCGCGGCCGAGCGGGAGCGGCGCCCCGAACGAGACGCGCATCAGCGCGCCGCCGCCGGCGGCGTTGCCAGCCTCGGCCGAGCCACCGTGCGACTGCGCCGCCTGCCTGACGATCGCGAGCCCGAGCCCGGAGCCTGGCTTGGACCGCGCCGAGCGGGCCCGGTGGAAGCGATCGAACACGAACGGGAGATCCTCGGCGCGAAAGCCCGGACCGTGGTCCCGGACGGTCAGGACGCCCCCGTGCAGCGTGATCTCGACGCTGCCCCCGGAGGGGCTCCACTTGCTCGCGTTGTCGAGCAGGTTCGTCACCGCCCGCTCGATCCGCGCGCCGTCACCGCGCACCAGCGTCGGCTCCAGCCGGGGTTCGAAGCGGAGCTGCGGCGCCCGCCGCCGGGCGCGCTCGATCGCCGCCTCCGCGACGAGGTCCAGCCGCAGCTCGTCCGGCGCCTGCGACGGCTTCGCGCCCCGCGCCAGCTCGACGACGTCGGCGACCAGCTTCGTGAGTTCGTCGAGCTCATCGATCATGTCCGTGCGCAGCGCCTCGCGATCCTCCGGAGCGAGCAGCGCTTCGTCGCGCATCAACTGCAGATTTGCGCGGAGGGTGGCGATCGGCGTGCGGAGCTCGTGCGAGGCATCGGCCACGAGATTGCGCTGGGCGGAGATCGATGCCTCGAGCGCATCGAGGGTGGCGTTGAAGGTCCGCCCCAGCCGGGCGAGCTCGTCGTCGCCGCGGATCTCCAAGCGCTCGTGCTCGACGCGATCCGGATGGAGGGCGATCGACTCGGCCTGACGGGTGAAGCGCGCGATCGGGACGAGCGCGGTCCGCGCCACGAGGACCGCCAGCAGCGCCGCGAGCGCGATCCCGCCCGCCGCGATCAGCGCGAGCAGCAGGAGCTCGTCGCTCAGGGCATGGTCGACGGCGACGAGCGACAGCGCCACCTCCAGCGCTCCGTGGCCGGGGAGCCCCACGACGAGCATCCGGAACGGGACGCCGGATGCCTCCACGTCGGTGAAGTAGCGGCCGCGGCCGCGTTTGGCGATCGCCTTGGCCTCCCGCGAGACCGGCAGCGGCGTCGTCGAGCCCGCGGTGTTGCGCACCTCGCAGCTGTGACCACTGGGGGACACGAACACCCGCAGTCCCGGTGCCCCGCCCTGCCCAGGACCGTTGCCCAGGCCGAGGTTGAGCCCGATGTCGCAGTCGCTCGTCCCGCCGCCGCCGGCCCGCGCACCGCCCCCGAGCGGGGCGAACAGGCTGCCGGTCCCCGCGAGGCCTGCCGTGCCGCCGCGGCGCGGAGCGTGGCTGCCGGGGGCGGCCACGCCGGCGCCGGGAGCGGACGACCCCCGAGGCGCGCCGCCCCCCGCCCCGCCGCCACCGGCCGCGATCACGATCGGCTGGGCGAGGTTATTCAGCTGCGAGTCGACCTGGTCACGCAGCTGGGTGCGGGTGCCGGCGTAGGCGAGACCGACGACCGCGACCACGGCGAGCGCCACCGCCCCTCCCACCGCGAGCCCCATCCGCACCCGGAGGCTGAGACGCCGGACCCGCGCCAGCACCGCTATTCCCTCGGGTCGCGCAGGGCGTAGCCGACTCCGCGCACGGTGTGGATCTCCGAGCGGGCGCCGGCCTCCTCGAGCTTGCGCCGGAGGTAGCCGATGTAGACACGCAGCGCGTTCGAGCTCGGACCGAAGTCGTAGCCCCACACCCGGTCGTAGATGAGGCTGTGGGGAAGCACTCGCCGGGGGTTGCGCATGAACAGCTCCAGCAGGCCGTACTCGGTCCGCGTGAGCTCGACGAAGCGCCCCACGATGCTCACCCCGTGGCGTCCGGCATCGAGCACGAGCTCGCCGAAGGTCAGCTCGGTGTCGGTCGCGTCGTGGCCGGCGCGGCGCAGCAGCGCCCGCAGCCGCGCCTTCAGCTCGTCGACGTCGAACGGCTTGACGAGATAGTCGTCGGCTCCCGCGTCGAGCCCGTCGATCCGGTCCGCCACAGCGTCGCGGGCGGTGAGCATCAGCACCGGGACGCGGTCGCCCTCCGCACGCAGCTGCCGGCACACCTCCAGGCCGTCGATGTCCGGCAGACCGATGTCGAGGACCACGGCATCGGGATCGCCGTCGGCGAGAAGGGCCAGGGCCTCGGCGCCCGACTCCGCCAGCGCGACCTGGTAGCCGGCCAGCGTGAGCGTGCGCCGCAGCACCTCGCGCAGGGCGCGGTCGTCGTCCACCACCACGAGTCGCATGCGCCCATTGTCGCTGCCCGCGAACGCGACGACCAGGCGCTCCTACGCAGGACTTATCCGACCGGCATGGAGGGAGCGACCGCCGGCGCGCCGAGCCCGGGCGAGCCGCGTCCGCGGCTGAGCGCGCGGCCGACGAGTGCCCGCCAGACCGGCGCCGGGGCGAACACCCGCACCGCAAGCACGATCAGGGTGGGCACGGCGACGAGGTCGTAGGCCACGACGTGCAGGACCACGCCGCCCTCATACACCACCCCCGGCCACACGGCAAGGGTGAGCAGGACGGTGAACAGCCAGCTCAGCTTGGGCGCGCGTCCGAACTCGAGCACCATCAGCGTGACGAGGAAGGGCAGCTCGTAGTAGGTGCTGTTCCACGGGTCGAGCGCGGCGCGGAGCAGGAAGACCAGGGCCACGAGGCAGATGGCATTCTCCCGACGTTGCTGCGGAGAGCTCACGTCCCTTCCTCGCAGCAGCCACCACACGGCGCCGCAGACGAACCCCACGACGATGATGAGCGCGTGGGCGTTGCGTGACATCCACGCCCCGGGGCCGAACCACCAGCCGAGGTAGGTCGGGAAGAAGATCGTGCCGGTGGCGCCGGCCAGCGGCCCCGCGATCCCGCCCGACTGCGTGAGGAACAGCAAGATGTACGGGATCGGACTGATCATCGCGAAGCTGAGCAGCGCGCGCACCCGCCCCTGAGGCATCACCGCGAACACGACGGGAACGACGACGACCGCCCACGGCTTGTTGATCACCGCCAGGGCGAGCAGCAGACCCGTCCGCGCCGGCGCCGAGCCCTCGGCGGCGAGGACGACCGCGGCCAGCGCGAAGCACGCGCCGAGGATCTCCTCAGGGTGACCGAGCATGAGCGCGATCGCGACGACGGGACTGAGCGCCGTCATCACCAGCGGGCTCGTCCACAGCGGCCACCGTCGTTCGGCGCTCCCCGGCGCCCGGCGGGCGAGCCACGCCGCGAGCATCGGGCCCGCCGCCAGGCAGGGCAGCGCGGAGATGAAGTACGTCGTCTGCCATCCCGCGCCGAGCGCCATCGCCAGGAGGGCGAGCGGGGCCCGGAGGAGCAGCGAGCCCACGTACGGCGGACCGAGGCGGAAGAAGGAGACGACGTGCCCGTGCTCGAGCGCCCGGTAGGCGGGCCACGCCTCGTGCGGGAAGTCGGTCGCGAATCCGAACCGGCGACACAGCGCGCACGTCACGTACATGACGAGCGCGCTCGCCAGGGTGCCGCCGACGACGGCGAGACGGACGTCCCGAGAGACGCCGGTGGCAAACAACGGGCGACGTCGAACCGTGGTCATCCCCGACGTCTATCGGCAGCTGCGCCCGGAGGATCAAGCGCGAGCGGCCGCTATCCGCCGAGCTGCGCCTCGCGCTGGCGGAGAACCGCCGCCAGGATCCCGTTCACGAACCCGGGAGCCGCCGCGCCGCAGAACCGCTTGGCCGTCTCGACGGCCTCATCGATCGCCCCCTCGGGCGGAATCGGGGCGTCACCGGGCACCGACTCCGGATACAGCATCTCCAGCAGCCCGACCCGGAGGATCGAGCGCTCCAGCGGGGCGATCCGCTCGAGCGTCCAGCCGCTGGCATTGGTCGAGATGAGCTCGTCGAGCTCGGCCCGATGGGCAAGCACGGCCTCGGCAAGGGCCCGTGTGAACGCGTGCGTGTCCCGGGGAAGGGATTCCTCCAGCGGACGCGCGAGCAGATCGCTCTGGTACAGGGCCCAGATGGCGGCGCGGCGCTGCTCGCGCCTAAGCACGCGACATGTATTCGCCCGTGCGCGTATCGACGCGCACCCGATCGCCGATGTCGACGAACAACGGGACCATGACCCGGGCGCCGGTCTCGACGGTCGCCGGCTTCGTGCCGCCGCCGGATGCGGTGTCGCCGCGCAGGCCCGGCTCGGTCTCGGTCACCTCAAGGTCGATCGCGCTCGGCAGCTGGACGTCGTTCGGCTGATCGTCGATGTAGAGCAGCTCGACGGTGTCGGACTCCCGCATCCACTGCAGGGCCGCGGCGATCGCCGGCTCCGGGATCGTCAGCTGCTCGTAGCTCTCGGCGTCCATGAAGTGGGCGTCGGTGCCGTCGCGATACAGGTACTGCATGTTGCGAACCTCGGTGCGGACGGGGCGGAACTTCTCGCCCGCGCGGAAGGTCCGGTCGATCACGGCGCCGTCGCTCGACCGGCGGAGCTTCGTACGGACGAAGGCGCCGCCCTTGCCGGGCTTGACGTGCTGGAACTCGAGGATCTTGAAGATGGTTCCATCGACGTCGATGTGGTTGCCGTTCTTGAACTGGTTCGTGGTGATCACGCCGGATGAGCGTAGCGGGGGCGCCGCCACGGGGGTCCGTCCGGGGGTCGCCTCTACCATCGCCGGGGTGCCGATCTCGCCCCACCACCACCCCATAGCCCCGCGGCTGCTCCGGCGCGCGGTGTGCTCCGGCCTCTCCCTTCTCGTGCTCGCGCTGGTGCTCGCCGGCTGCGGCTCGAGCACCAAGGTCGTCACCGATACCACGGCGACGGGTGGCGCGGGAACCGGCTCCACCGGGACGAGCACCACGGGCGGGGTGACGAGCACCGGCCCCGCCGGGCATGACTCCACCCCCGCCTCCACCACGAGCTCCGCCACGACCGGGTCCCCGGTCCCGACGACGGCGACGAGCACCGGGGCGCGGACCACCACGAGGAGTACGGGCGGCGCCTCGCCGTCGTCGACCTCGACCGCCGCCGCGCCGGGGACGTCGACCCGGACGACGGCCGCCACGCCGCACGAGGCGTCGTGTGGCGACACGTTCAAGGACGTCTCGGGCCTCAGCTGCGACGACGCGCTGCCGGTGATGAACGCCTGGGACGACTCCCAGAGCTGCGAGATCAGCGACCAGTACGGCTCCCCCACCTCGAGCCGCTGCTCCGTGGAGGGCTACGCGTGCAGCGCCGACCTCGGATATCCCCCGGGCCAGACCGAGGGCGAGCGCAGCGCGATCGTCTCCTGCACCGGCGAGGGCACGTCGCTGTCGTTCATCCGCGGCACCTGAGCCGGCGCCGCCGCGGCTGGGCGGCCTGATCCGCGGCTTCGCCGGGGCGCATCGCCGACCCACGACACTAGGTGACGGTGCGGAGCTCCTTGGGGACGGAGGTGAGGACCCGGCAGCCGTCCTCGGTGACGACGACGAGATCCTCGATCCGCACCCCGAGACGACCGGGGAGGTAGATCCCCGGCTCGACGGTGACGACGTTGCCCGCCACCAGCTCGTCCGTGGAGCGCCGCGAGAGCCGGGGCGCCTCGTGCACCTCCAGGCCGACGCCGTGCCCGAGGCCGTGCCCGAAGTGCTCGCCGTGACCGGCGTCCTCGATCACCCGGGCGACGAGCTCGTGGGTCTCGCGCCCCCCCGCCCCGGCGCGGACCGCCTCGACGCCCGCCCGCTGCGCGCGCAGCACCGTGGCGTAGACGCTCTCGGCCTCCTCGTCGACGGCGCCGGCGGCGACGGTGCGGGTGCAGTCCGAGCAGTATCCGTCGAGCTCGGCGCCCCAATCGACGACGACGAGCTCGCCGGCGCGGATCGGCTGCACCCGCGGGTGGGCGTGGGGCAGCGCGCCATGGGCGCCACCCGCCACGATCGAATCGAAGCTCGGCCGCTCGGCGCCGCGCCGGCGCATGTCGTCCTCCAGGGCGAGCGCCAGCTCACGTTCGGTCCGCCCGATCCAGGGCTGCTCCATCAGCCACGCGAACGAGGCGTCGGCGAGCTCCTGGGACGCCGCGATGGCGGCGATCTCCGCCGGCTCCTTGACGGCCCGCAGGCGCTCGACGAGCCCCCCCGCGGCGATGAGCTCAACGCGAGCCGGCAGCGCCGCGCTCAGCTCGGCGTGGCGGCTGACGGACAGATCGGCGTCGTCGAAGCCGAGCCGGAGCTCACCCGGTGCCAGCACCTCGGAGACGCCGTCGAGCAGCTCCTGGACCACCTGACGGCGATCGAAGGCGGGATCGACCTCGCTCGCCGCCTGCTCGACGTAGCGGAAGTCGGTGAGGAACACGCGGGCGTCGGGACCGATCACGGCGGCGCCGTTGCTCCCCGTGTACCCCGTGAGATAGCGCACGTCGACGAGGTTCGTGACGAGCAGGGCGTCGAGCCCGCGCTCGGCGAGCAGGGCGACAAGCCGTTCCGCCCGGTCGCTCACGCCGTCAGCTCCTCGGCGAGGCGCCGCAGCGCGACGCGGTAACCCTCGGCGCCCTTCCCCGCGACCGTCGCGAGGCACAGGTCGCCGATCACCGAGCGCCGGCGCCACTCCTCGCGGTGCTCGACGTCGGAGAGGTGGACTTCGACCGCGGGGAGGCCGGAGAGCTCGAGCGCGTCGCGGATCGCGTAGGAGTAGTGCGTCCAGGCCCCGGGGTTGAGCACGATGCCGTCGGCCAGCCCCGCGAGCCCGTGGAGGTGCTCGACGTAGTCGCCCTCGTGGTTGGTGTGAAAGAAACGGGGGGCCATCCCGAGCTCACTCGCCATCTCGGTGATCCTCACCTCCAGCGTGCTGAGCGTATCGGTGCCGTAGTGACCGGGATCGCGGCGCCCGAGCTGGTCGAGGTTGACGCCGTGCATGACCTCGATCCGGTTGCGGACCGGATCGGTCACGACGCGATCTCCTTCACCGCCGCCAGCACATCGCGGGAGGCCACCGGGCGGCCGATTCGGGGCGCTCCCGGCGCCTCGAGCAGGACGAACGGCACCGGCCCCTCCCCCACGCGCTTCTTGTCCCGCATGGTCGCCCTGACGACCGCGTCGGGGTCGGCGTCGCTCAACCTCCCCGGTAGGCCGGCGGCGAGGAGGAGCTCACGCACCTCGTCGCGGAGCTCCGGCAGCTCGGAGAGGCGCAGCGCGCAGAGCAGCCCCAGGGCCACGGCTTCGCCATGGCGGTAGCGGGCATACCCCGTGGCCGTCTCGATGGCGTGACCGATGGTGTGGCCGAGGTTGAGCACCTGGCGCAGGCCGCCGTCGCGCTCGTCACGCGCGACGATCCGCAGCTTCGTGCGGGCGCAGGCCGCGATCACGTCGGGATCCTGAGGCGCCGCGCCGCCGCGCACCCGCTCCCAGAGCTCGCCTCCCGCGATCAGGGCGGTCTTCACGACCTCGGCGTAGCCGGCCGCCAGCTCCTCGGGCGGCAGCGTGGCGAGGACGTCGCTGTCGGCGATCACCGCGCGGGGCTGATGGAAGGCTCCCACGTAGTTCTTCGCCTCCGGCAGGTCGACGCCCGTCTTGCCGCCGTAGGCCGAGTCGACCTGCGCGACGAGCGTCGTCGGGACCTGGACGTAGCGGACCCCGCGTTGGTAGGTGGCGGCACAGAAGCCGGCGAGGTCGCCGACCACTCCCCCGCCGAGGGCGACGACGACATCGCCGCGGGTCATGCCGGCCCGGGCGAGCTCGGTCCACACGATCTCCGCGTGCGCGACGGTCTTCGACTGCTCGCCGGGCATGATCGAGACGCGTCCGTGCACCGGCTCGAGGCACTCGCGGTACAGCCGCCCGACCTGGCCGTCGGTGATCAGAAAGCGCCGGCCGGCGATCGTCTGCGGCCAGAACGAGCGCTCCCTGACGAGACCCGGCGCGATGTAGACCGGGTAGTCGCCGGAGTCGCTCGCCGCCCACAGCATCCGCGTTCCGGGCGGGGTACCCTGGAGCGCCGCGAGCACCGGCGCCATGTCCCCGGTGCGCTGGGCCGGCACGACCACGTCGGCGAGCTCGGCGTACACGGGCTCCCGCTCTCGGTAGAGCGCTTCGAAGGCCGCGTGCTCGCGCGCCAGGGGGCGGCCCGATCCGCTCGCCCGGTCCCAGGCCGTCTCGACGTCGACGTCGACCCAGACCACCCGGTGCCCGGCCAGCGCGGCGCGCACGGCCGCCGACGTCGGGGCACCGCCGCCGAGCGCGATCACGGCGGTCTCCGGCGAGGCGAGCAGCTCGAGCGTGAGCCGCTCCTCGAGCGCGCGGAAGCGAGCCTCGCCGTCCTCGGCGAAGATCCGCTCGATCGACTTGCCGGCCTCGCGTTCGAGCAGACGATCGACGTCGATCGCCTCGGTCTGCAGCGCTTCGGCGGCGCTGCGCGCGGCGGTCGACTTGCCGGCGCCCATGAAGCCGATGCAGGCGAGCGCGCCGCGACCGCCGGCGCGTGGCACGTGGCGGACGAGGCTCAGCGAGGCTGCCACGCGATCCGCTCCCGGTAGGCGGTCACGGCGGCGCTCACGTCATCGATGTGGTCGCCGCCGAACTTGCGCCGGTACGCGTCGGCGAGAACGAAGGCGACCATCGCCTCGCCCACCACCCCGGCCGCGGGGACCGTGCACGAGTCGGTGCGCTCGCGCAGTGCCTGAGCCGGTTCGTGGGTGGCGATGTCGATCGAGCGCAGCGGCTTGGTGAGCGTCGGCAGGGGCTTCATCGCCGCCCGGACGACGACGGGATCGCCGTTGGTCATGCCGCCCTCCACGCCTCCGGCGCGGTTGGTGATGCGGTGCACGCCACGCTCCTCGTCATAGAAGATCTCGTCGTGGGCCTGAGAGCCCGGTAGGCCGGCGACCTCGAACCCGTCGCCGACCGAGACCGCCTTGATCGCCTGAATCGACATCACGGCCTGGGCGAGGCGTCCGTCGAGTCGCTCCTCCCACGAGACGTGGGAGCCGAGACCCGGGACGACCCCGAAGGCGCGCACCTCGAAGATCCCCCCGAGCGACTCGTTCGCCTTGCGCAGCCGGTCGATCTCGGCCACCATCGCCTTCGTCGCCTGGGGGTCGAGGCAGCGGACCGGCGACTCGTCGACGCCGGCGAAGTCCGCCGGACCGAGATCCTCCCGCCGCGGCGCGGCGACGCCGGTGATCTGCAGCACGTGGCTGAACACCTCCACGCCGAGCTCCCGCAGGAATGCCTTGGCCAGCGCGCCGCCGGCGACGCGGGCGGCGGTCTCGCGCGCGCTCGCCCGCTCCAGGATGTCGCGGACGTCGGTGAGCCCGTACTTCTGGGTCCCGACGAGGTCGGCGTGACCGGGGCGCGGGAGATGGACCTCCTTCGTCTCCGCCTCCACCGGCCACGGACTCATCCGCTCCTCCCAATTGGCGTAGTCGCGGTTGGGGACCTCGATCGCCACCGGACCGCCGAGGGTCCGGCCGTGGCGAACGCCGCCGGTGACGATGACGTGGTCTCGCTCGATCTTCATCCGGCCGCCGCGGCCGTGGCCGAGCTGGCGCCGCGCGAGGTCTCGGTCGAGCGCCTCGCGGTCGAGCTGGAGGCCGGCGGGCAGCCCCTGCACGATGCAGGTGAGCCCGGGGCCGTGGGATTCCCCGGCGGTGGTGAGGGTGAGCGCCATGACGGCGCCCTAGATTACGGGCCTGGGGTCACGGACCGTCGCGGACGAGGCTCCCGCTGAGGATGCTCGGGGCGCGGGCGCCGGTCGAGCTCAGCAACCGCTGGTCGCCTGCGCCTGCGTGGTCGACGAGCTGAGACTCGTCACGCTGCTGTCGCATCCCACGTATTTGTTGACGTGGTACAGGCTGATGTCGTTGTACAGCGCGAAGTTGCCGAGATCGAGATCCTGGGTGAGGGTGAGTGCGGCCACCGTCACGTCGTCGCCGATCAGGTTTCCGTCGAAGACCCCCGGTACGTTGATCGAGCCGAGGAGAATGCCGAGGTTCACCGACTGCGCGGTGGTGAGGCTCACCTCCGAGGTCGGCGCGTAGACCACCGCCTCCTCGGTGGCGAGGTTGCTCGACAGCAGTCCGCCGTTGGTTCCCGTGTATCCAGGCGTGCCGATCTGGACGTAGGTGTCGTCGTCGTAGGGGTTGCTCGCGGTCGGCTGATCGCCGACGACGTAGATCTGGAGCCCGCTGGCGCCGAGCACGCCGGTGACGTTGCCGGCGCCGTTGGAGACGCCGTTGGGAGCGACGAAGTTGCCGAAGTTGTACTCGACGTGGCCGGTGACACTGTTCGTCCCGCTCGACAGGGTGGGGGTCCCGTTACCGGAGCAGCGGGCCGAGTTGGGGTTGTCGATGAAGATCTCCACCGGCACCGACGAGCTCGGCTCCGCCGTGATCCCTCCCGTGCCCTGCTCGACGACGTTGCAGAGCACATAGGTTCCGGGGCTGATGACCAGGTTCGTCCCCGTCGGCACGGTGAGCGTGTCCGTCGTGCTGTTGTAGTCACTCCCGAACGATGCGCAGTTCACGTTCGTCGACGGGCAGTCAGGCATCACGCTGGCCGACGGGAGGGTGATCGGCCGCAGCACCGGCGGTGCCTGGTGGAGGAGGTCCGCCGTGGTGATCGGTGTGGGCGAGGCGGGACAGGTGAGGGAGCCGGTCGAGGTGGAGTTGCAGAGCTGGTTGCCGTACTGCACAACCCCCTGCAGGCCATTGGACAGCGTGAGGTTGAGCCCGGCGTCGACGCTCGGCAGCCCGACGTCGTTGGCGGCCTCGATATCGCCGTTGATCACCGTGGCGATGCTGCCCAGCTTGCCGAGGAGCCCGCTGAGCAGACCTCCGGAGAGGGAGACGCCGGTGACCGTGGTGTTGTTGTTCCCGCCGATCACCGGAAGCGGCTCGATCGGATAGAGAATCGCCTCCTCGCGGGAATAGACCGTGTTGCTGTTCTCCTTGTCGATGCCCAGCGAGACGATCCGCGGCTGGAGCTCCACGTCCGAGGCTCCGCTGAGCACCGTGCTCGCCCCCGGGAAGAACAGCGACTGGTAGTAGGCGTGGTCGCCGACCGGGGTCGTGGCCGTTCCCGACGCGCCGCTGCTGGCGGGGCACGTGCCACCCGACGCCGAGACGGGCGTCAGGCTGGTGATCTGCAGGGCGGAGTTCAGGACGGGCTCCACACAGTCGAGGAACGTGCCCGTCCCGAGCAGCCCGCCGTTGAGGTTGAAGGTCGAAGTGTTCGGCGTGCTCTCGCCCTGCTGGTACATCATCGCCTCGACGCCCGCGTCGGCAGCCTGCTGGGCGCGGCTCTGCCGCGCGTCGCGAGTCGTGGTGCTGCTGGAGTCAAGGTTGACGAGCGCGACCGCCAGACCGAACAGGAGCGCGATCACCATCAGCCAGATGACCATGATCATCACGTCGCCGCGTTCCTCCCCGGGGCGAAGGCGAGGCGCGATGCGAGACGTCGCCCTCATCCGAGCTGGATCCCCAGCGTGAGGCCCGTCGTGCCGCCGGGCGCGTTCGAGGGCGTCGGAGAGGTGAAGATGGTGCTTTCGTACACGGGAGTCGCGCCGCCGATCTGGAACTTGCCGTTGGCCGGGGCGGGCGGCACGACGGCGACGATCACCCGCCGCGCGTCGGAGCATGTCGTGCTGGCCGTCGTCGTCGTCGGCCACGTGCACCCGGAGACGACGCCGCTGCTCGTGTTGACGGTCGGACAGCTGCTCGTGTATGTGCTGTTGTTGGCGCACCCGACGTAGGTGTCGGTCACGTAGGTGTCCACCGTCACCGTCGGCCCGTTCGGAATCGAGACCGTCTGGGAGGGCGTCACGAACCCGCTCGCCAGCACCTCCAGCGGCTCGGCCACGAACGAGCTCGTGTCGGTGCAGTTCGACCAGCCGTCGACTCCGCTGGCGGGACCCGAGAGGCTGTTGTCGTAGTTCTCCTCGATGGCGAAGCCCTCGGCACTCGAGCCACAGCCGGTACTCGTGCTGAGGAAGTAGTTGGGGCTCGACTGGATCTTGACCGACGCATCCGAAAGCAGCGGCGTCGCCGTGCTCGGAGTCGGCGCCGAGGTCATCGCGAGCGCGTCGAAGCCCTGGGTCTTGACCTCTTCGCGGATCGTCTCCAGCTGCTGGTCGGCGACGCCGATCAGCTGCGACTCGGTCACCGTGCCGGAGGAGCTGAGCTCTCCTTGGGTGAACAGCACCGATCCTGCCGCCACCACGAAGACGAGGATGAACATCGCCACGACGACCTCGATCAGCGTGAACCCGCGCTCATGCGTCGACCGCCCACTCATGCCGAGTTCCTCAGGTCGGCGAGGACGTCGAAGTCGATCGGCTTGCTGCCCGCCACGGCCGGCTCGGCCGTTCCCGCCCTTGCCGTCAGCCCGTAGGAGCTGTCCTGGACGGCGAGCTGCAGGCCCACCGCGGAGACGGTGGTCGTACCGTTCGTCGGCAGCGACAGCGAGGCGCCCGAGGACCCGTAGGGCGTCACGGTGAGCGATTCGACGCCGGAGATCTCCGTCCGCGTGGCCGCGGTGACACCGGAGCCGGTCACCCGCGTGCAGGTTCCCGGCGATGACGTGGACGCGACGCACGTCCACGTGACGGCCTCGGACGTCACGCCACCGTTACCCGGTACCGGGATCGAGAAGGACAACGTCGTCGTGGAGCCGCTGACGGAGATGGTCGGCTGTGAGGCGGCGTCCCGCAGGTCGAGCACGAGCTGGTCGAGACCGTTCTCCGCCGCGCCCTTCGCCACGTCCCGGCTCGAGATCTCGTTCTGCTGATGGAAGATGACGACGAGAAACGAGACGCCGGCGGCGAGCACGAACACCGAGCAGAACATCGCCACCAGCAGCTCGATCAGGGTCACGCCGGACTCACCGGTCAGCGCCCGTCGTCGTGCTCGGCTAGTACCGGCCGGCGACATCGACCCTGACGCGGCTGCCAGCGGCGTCGACCAGCGTCACGCGAATGGTCATCGTCACCCGGTGGAGGCGGCCGAGCTTGTGGGCCGTCGCGCGGGCGATGTGGATGTCGAGGCTCGTCATCCCCTGGGCGACCCCGGTGATCGTGCCGCGTCCGATCGTGACCGCCGAGCCCCGCTTCGTCCGGATGTGGGCCCGGCGGGCGGCCGCGCGCGGGATCGAGATCGTGGCCGTGCCCGCGGCGGGAAGACTCGAGTAGAGCTCCATCGCCAGTCCGTGGCGGAGCATCCGCTTGAGGCCGCGGGGCATCAGCTGCACGCGCACGGTGAGCTTCGGCGTCGACGGCTTCGTGCTCACGGGCTTGCCTGCGGGCCCGAGAACGGTGATCGGCTGGGTGAGCTTTGCGGTGTTCCCGCCGCGATCGGTCACCGTGAGCGTCACGGTGTACGTGCCCGCCTTGGTGAAGCCGTGCTCCACGCTCGGGCCGACGGCGGACTGCCCGCTCCCGTCGCCGAAGCTCCACGCGTAGTTCTCCTTGGGGACGATGAGCGTTGACTCCGTGGTCGATCCGTCGAACTGCACGACGTCGCCGACGTCGACCGTGCTCGGGACGACGAAGGCGGGCTGGAGGATCACCTGCCCCGTGCAGCTGGGCGCGATCGGGTCCGTCTCGATCACGCCGGCGTTGTTGAACTCGCGCTGCAGGAAGTAGGGATTCTGGGCGCTCGAGCCCACCGTCGTCGTGTCGAGGCTCGCGGGGAGCGGGACGCAGCCGTTGTCGTCCACCTCGGAGCCGTCGAGGGCGGACCAGCCGTTGAGGTCGGGGTCGACGATCGCCGCGATCTGGCTCTGGCTGAGCGGGCTGACGAGCCTGGCCCCCACTCCGGTGTCGAGCTGCGCCGCGGTAAACGGACTGGGGATGGCCGGCACTCCGAGGTCGTCGCATCCCGTGCTCGAAGTCCAGCCCGCCGTCCACGGCTGCACGACGTAGGCGACGTCGACTCCGTCGGTGACGATGTGCGAGTGGTAGGAGCAGAAGCCCACAGCGCTGTTGGAGTTCGCCGAGCAGTCGGCGCCGGTGGAGTCGAGGCAGACCTCCACGCCGGGAGGAGTGAGCACGACGACCGTCGGCCAGTAGCCGCTCGTGAACTGGCCGCGCAGCTGGGGAACCATCGCCGCGACCTCGCCGCGGACATCGGCGTCGGTGATGCAGATGTCGTTCGGACCGGGCACGAACGAACCGTCGAGCTGCTCCACGTACTGGTTCGTGCCTGACACCGGGCACGTGTTCGTGGCCGGATAGTTCTGTCCCATGCCGCTGCCGTTGGTGTCGGCGAAGTTGCACGTGAAGCCGCCGGGATTGCCGTAGTCGATGCAGCCACCGCCATAGATCGAGGCGTTCTCGGCGCGGCCGGTCGAGTTCGAGGGGTCCTTGGTGTCGGCGATGCCGTCGGCGTACTGCCCGGTCACCGCGTACGGCGAGGTGAGCGTGCCGCTTCCGTCCGCGACGTCACGCAGGAACTGCTCGACGTAGTCCCGGGTCCCGGAGAAGTAGCGCCGGACGGGATCCCACGTCAGCGCGAACGTCTCGTTGCCGTGCATGACGGGACCGCCGTGGTAGCAGAGGCCGTCGGCGGGCAGCGTGAGGTCGGAGGAGAGCCACGGGTCGGTGCAGGATCCGTTCGAGGTGACCACCGACACCCCGTCGCCGATCCCACTGAGGTTGGTGCCCGGCACGAGCGCGGCACCGAACAGAGTCGGTGGGCTCAGGTTGGTGTCGTTGAGCACGACCGCACCGGCGTTCCCCACGGCGAGAAGCGAAATCAGCGCGGTGAGGGCGGCCAGTGTGGCCAGAAACGGGATGCGGTGCATCAGTTGCCTCCGACGATCAGGTTGCGCTCGTCGACGATCACGCCGAGGTGGGCGTCGTAGGGGAACAGGGCCAGGGATCCGGTCGGTCCGGCGCCAAGCAGGGAGCGGCCCGTGGCGGAAGCCTGGGCGCGGGTGGCGGCGGCCGCGGCCTTCGACGCGTGGTGGGTCACGGTCACGCCGGTGACGGAGAAGGCGGCGAACTGCTCCGTTCCCGCCGCCGACTTGGCGGCGAGGTCCTCGACCTCCCCCGGGGCGATCGAGATGACCTCGCAGTCAACCGGGCCCGGGATGCAGGTGGCGGGGCCGGCGAGCTCCGTCCCCGATCGCACGGCGAAGAGGACGCGGCGCCCCCCCTTGAGCACGCCCAGCTCGACGAGGAAGGGCTCGGAGGCGGAAGGGATCACGCTCAGGCGCTCGAGCGGCGAGATGTCGTCCACCCCGCCGGAGTTGTCGGTGAGCGACAGGGAGACGGCGTAGGTCTCCGTCGGGGTGAGGCCCGCGGGGGCAGGCTTCGGGTGGGTCGCCGGGAGCGAGGGGCTCGTCGGGCTCGTGCCGCTGCCGCCGGTCGCTCCGCTGCCGCCGGTCGCTCCGCTGCCGCCGGTCGCTCCGCTGCCCGTCGAGGATGTCGCGGGCGGGCTCGTGCTCGCCGGTGTCGTCGGCGTCGTCGCTGATCCAGCCGGCGCGGAGGTCTTGCCGGCCGTCGGGGTGGTGGCGCTGTGGCCGAGCTGCCCGAAGGGGTTGTGGGCCCTTCCCGTCAGCCGGGCGCGCGTCGGCGTCGCGCTCACCTGGATCGCCGGCGGCCCGCTGGACGGGGGGGTTGCGGCGGAGCCTGCAGCCGCCGGTGCCGGGGAGCTCCCCGCGCTGAGCAGGACCGGTACGGCGATCAGCCCGACGATGAGCAGCAGGACGATCGGCCACAGCCGCTTCTCACGGAGGTCGACGATGAGGTTGCGAAGGACGGTCATGGCGTGGGGGCGGAGATCGCGGCGGGGGCGGCCGACGAGGCGCCGGTGGCTCCCGAGGTGCTCTGAGTCGAGGTCGTGGTGGCGGGTGCGCTCGAGGTGCCACCGGCGCTCAGTCCCTCATTCGCCGGCAGGAGGTACGTCGTCGCCGTGATCGTCGCGCTGATCTGCGGGAATCCGCTGGCGCCGGGGGCGAAGCTGATGGAGTTCAGCGTCATCAGCCTGCCGCTCACCGAGATCCGGCGGCTCGTGGTGGTGACGAACCGCTCGACGCGGCCGAGGAAGTCGGCCAGATGGAAGAAGTTGCCCTCGAACGAGAAGGTGAACGGCATCGTCGGGAATCCGGCGGGTCCGATGGCGGCGCCCGGCGGAAGCGCGGCGACCGGCGCCGCGGTGGCCGCCCCGGTGGTCGTGGAGGACTTGCCGGACGACGAAGACGAGGGACTCGGCGTGGTGGACGCAGGTGCCGAGGCGCCATTCGCGCTCAGCTGAAGCGAGAGGAAGTCGACGCTGCTGCGGCTCGCCGCGCTCTGGAGCTGGACGATGAGCGAGGCGGTGTCGTCGTCGGCGGGCACGGCCTCGCCGAGGCGTGCCACTTCGGCGTAGTTGCTCGCGTAGGCGTGCTCGTCGGCGAGCGCCGCGCTCGCCTGCGCGTTCGCGCTCTGCAGCGCCTGACGCGCGGTCGCGATCTGCCGACCGAGCTTGGCGGCCTGGGTGCGCTTCGGCTGGATGACCAGCAGCCACCCACCGACGAGCACCGCCAGCACGGCGATCACCGCCAGGACTCTGCGATCACGCGTGCTCATGGGGTGGCTCCGGCAGTGGCTGCCGTCGCGCTCACGGACGTGACGCCGTCGGGGCCGGCGTCGGGGAGCGGCTGGAACCAGACCACCAGCGCGAAGGCGGGACTGCCCGCCGGGCACCCGCCTGAGCTGCCGGCCGCCGAGCCGCCCGTACCCTCCGCCGAGCTCTCCAGCGAGACCCGGCTGACTCCGGGCATCGTGCGCAGCCGCGAGATCAGGTTCGCGACGTCGTCCTGCGTCCTGGTGCAGCCGGAGATCTCGAACGCCGGCGAGGTGATGTCGCCGCGCAGGCTGGCGCTGCTCCCGCTGGCCGCGCCCGGAGCGACCGTGCCGACGAGCGACTGGAGCGAGGAGTCGCTCGGCATCACCTGGGCGAGATCCTCCAGCGCCCGGTGCCAGTCGAAGCGCGCGGAGGCGATCCCCCGCACCGTGGCGACCCGCTCCTCGGCGAGCGTCGCGAACTGGGAGTACGGGGCGAGCCGAGTGGCCGTCGCCTGCGCCTGCGCCGCCTGCGTCCGCAGCGTCGCGAGCGTGACGCGACGGCTGTTGATCGTGTTGGTGTCCAGCACGTAGACGGTGACGAACGCGAGGGCGACGACGAGCAGGCCGACCACCGCGTACACCGCTCCACCCGAGTGGGAGCTCGTGGCGAGCCGGACGCCCCGCGACTCCTTGGGGATGAGGTTGACGGCTCTCATGCGGGCACCTCGGCGACGGTCAGGCCCGCGGCGACCGCCAGGACGCGGGGCTCGGCACCGGCCGTCGCGCCGGCGTGCGCTTCCGGAACCAGGCGTTGCTCGAGCGGCAGCCCGAGCTCGTCGCCAAGCTGCTCCCCGAAGCCCGGAATCGCCAGCGCCGGCCCGGTGACGACGACGCGGGCGACGTTCAGGTCGCCGTGCTGGAGCCGGAAGAAGTCAAGCGAGGTGCGGATCTCGTCCCCGAGCCGGCGCCGGCCGTCCGACAGCACGGCGCGTGCCTCGGAGAGGATCTCCGGGTCGCCGTCGAGGTCCTCGACCGCCATCAGCAGGCCGACGTGCTCGAGCCAGCCGTGCGCGTGCTCGAGCGTGAGCCCGCGCCGCTCCGCGAGCTCTGACGCCATCGACTCGCTTCCGTACGGGACCACGCGAGTGAACAGACAGCTCGTGCCGACGGCCACCGCCAGGTTCGTCACTCCACCGACGGACAGGTACAGCGTCGGGTCCGAGCTGCCCGGCCGGTGCAGGGCCCGGATCATCGCGAAGGCGGAGAGGTCGACACCCTCGACGCGCAGCCCCGCCTTGCGAACGGCGCTGAGCAGGCTCTCGATCATGTCCCGTCGTGCCGCCACCAGGACCACCCGGGTCCGCGTCCCCTCGGGCGTCTCCACCGTTCCCATGACCTGGTGCTCCAGCACCGCCTGGTCGAGCGGCATCGCGATCAGCTCCTGGGCCTGGAAGCGCACCGCAGAGGCGATCTCCTTGGGATCGGTCAGGGGCGGAAGGTCGAGTGTGCGCATCACGATGCGCTGGTTGGCCACACCGAGGCGAATGCGCCGCCCCAGCTTGTGCTCGCGGAACATCGCGCGCAGCACATCGGCGAGCGCCTCGGGATCGGTGACCTCACCTTCGCGAACGACCCCGGGCGCGAGCTTCGCGACGGCGGCGCGTTCGATGGCGACGCCACCCCGCCCCTCGACCGCGGCCACGTAGCCGGGCTGCACGTCAAGTCCGACCAGGCTCTTGCCCCACGTTCCCATGGCCCATCCATCGGCGTGGCGAGGGTCAGGCTTTAGACACCTCGGGACGAGTGGACGGCCTGGACGCCGGCTGGACGCCGTCCGCGAGGCGCGCGACGGCCCGTGTTCGGCTGCCGCGACTCGCGTCAGATCATCTGCGACCCGACGACGTGCCAGGTCGCGAACTGAGCGGTGAAGAAGGCGAGGAGCAGGACGCTGACGAGGAGCACCTGCCGGCGCGTGCCGCGCTCAACCGCCCACAGAGCCGCGACCATGTACAGCGGGAACAGCGCCGACTCGTAGCGGGCGAGCCCGGCGAGGGGGTTCCCGACGGTCGGACTGGACAGCGGCACCAGGAGACCCGCGGCGAGGTAGGCGGCGTACGCGATCGGCAGCCGGCGGGCGAGCAGCGGCAGGGCGGCGAGCGCGACGAGCAGCACGAGCAGGCCGACGAAGCTCTGGGAGGAGGTGAGCAGCGTCCGCGCGTGCGGAACGAGCACGCCGGCCCGGCCGGACAGCCCGAGCGTCAGCTGGAGCCAGGCGATCTGTGCCCCTCGCGCCACCGTCAGCAGCGGGAACAGCAGCTCGTGGCGCAGCAACCGGGTCTGGGCGTGGAGGTAGGCCAGCGGGCCATAGCCGGCGAGCCACAGGTACCCGGAGTAGAGCATCGTTCCGCACGGAATCAGGCCCGCCCCGAGCAGCGAGCGCGTCGGTCGATGGCGGGGGGCGAAACGCCGGACGGGCGCGGCGACGGCGCCGGGCGCGGAGCGAGGGCCATAGAGGAACATGACCACCACCGGCACCACGAGGAGGACACCGTTCACCCGCGTCAACGCGGCCAGGGCGCCGATGGCGCCGGCGAGCGCCCAGCGTTCCCGGCGCGCGGCGAGCATGGTGGCAACCCCCAGCGCGACGAACAATCCCTCCGCGTACACCGCCGAGAGGTACAGGGCGAGCGGTCCGAACGCCAGGAGATCGACCGCAACGTCGGCCACGCGGGAGCCGAGCTCGATCGTCGTGAGTCGGTGGAGCAGGACGAGCGCACCGAACCCCGCCGCGAGCGAGACGAGAACCCCCGCGATCACTTCCGAGCCGGTGAGCCACGAGACGACGTGGATGAGGGCCGGGTAGAGCGGAAAGAACCGCGTCGCCGCCAGGCTCCGATAGCCCCCGTGGGCGATCTTCAGATACCACACGCCGTCCCAGCGCACCGCCGCCGCGGCGAGGAGGTTGCCGACCCGGCCGAACGATTCCGACACGTTCGCCGGATCGACGATCTGGCGCACCCCACTGGACACGCCGAGCCCCGCCGCCGACCCGACCGCGACCGCCAGCACGAACAGCCGCGAGCGCCACAGCATGCGCCACGCGCGCGATATCCCGTCGGAGGCATGCAGTTCGGGATGTGAGGCCGGACCGATGCCCGGGCCCGCCTGGCCGAGGTCCGCCGCCGAGTCGACGGCGACGGAAGCCCGGCCGGCCCGGGGGGAAACGATGATCGACAACGACGCCAGCGCTGGACTAGGCGATGGCGAGGGCACGATCTTCGTCACGAGCGACCGCGTCCTCGACCCCCTCGTGCGCCGGCGGGGCCTGATCGTCGGCCAGCACCGCGACCACGACGTACGGGATGAACCAGACGATGTAGAAGTAGAACCAGTGGACGGCCGGGATCTGGATGGCGATCGTGACCGCGCCGGCGAGCGCGGCGAGCTGGCGCAGGCTCCGTTCGCGGGGGAAGAAGGCCAGGACCGCGCACAGGAGCAGCACCGCCACTTCGATCGCCGTCTTGATCGGGTCGAGTCCCGGATGCAGCGCCCATGGCGAGAACACGTCGGTGCGGTTCAGCTGGAACCTGATCGTCTGGTCGTAGAACTCGGTCAGACCACCCTTCGGCAGGTAGAGCCAGATCGATCCGATCACGATGACCGCGAATGAGGCCACGCAGGCGAGCGCCCCCTTGAGGCCGGTGCGCCGCCCCCGGGCGTAGATGCCGAGCAGGGCGCCCGGAGCGAACTTGGCCGCCGCCGCGAGACCGAGCATCGCACCCCTGGCGCCGGGCGAGCTGAACACGAGCAGGCTGAGCACGGACAGCATCGCGATCAGGCCGTCGTTTGAGTGCATCATCAGGGCCAGCAGCGTGAACGGGCAGGCCGCGAACGCCCAGCCGAACGCGAGTCCGAGCCGAAGCCCCTGCCGCCCGGGTCGGAAGCGCCGGCCGAGGAGCACGAGCCCGCCGATCGTCACCAGGTCGAACACGAGCGAGGCCGCATGCGCGGAGGGCAGATAGTTCCACGCCCCGTTCCAGGGGAACAGCAGCTCGAAGGGCACGTAGGCGAGATAGGCGATCGGGCCGTAGGTGTCACCGTTGTTGGCGGCTGCGAAGTAGATCGGGCCGCCGTGCACGATCTGGTGGGCGCCGATGACCGAGGCGTAGCCGACGTCGATCACCGTGTGGTCGAGCAGACCCAGGGCCGTCCGCGCGAGCACGAGGACGACGAGGCCGCCGGCCAGGGCCCACGTGGGCAACATCGGTGAGAGACCCCCCGCCTGGGGCCGCTCGGCGCGGGCCGTGCCGCGCCGGCGCAACCGGAGGCCGCCGAGCCACAGCAGTCGCCCCGTCAGGTAGAGCAGCGGGGGATACACCGCCCACACCGCCGGCACCAGCTTGGCGTGATCGAAGAGCAGGTAGGAGACGAGCAGCGAGAGGACAGCGAGGGCGTCGAGATGGGCCATCCGCAGCCAGCGCCGCGGGTCGACGAAGACGAGCAGGAACATCAGGCAGAACGGCAGCAGCACCCAGATGTGGCCGAACGGGGTGGCGTAGTCGCCCCGCGCATACAGCGCGATCGCCTCAGGTCCCTGCCACACCGCCTTGACGTGTGCCGCCTTGGACTCCGTCACATCCGCGACCACCTTGCCGCGATAGGAGAAGTTGATCGTCCACCCCCTGCCGAGCCATACCTGGGGCATGATGATCAGCGGATGCTCCTTGGCGTGGATCGCCAGCATCGTGCGGTTGTGCTCGGCCGCCTCGACAGCCTGCGCGGCGTCGGTCGAGAACTCCGGCGGCACGAATTGCCAGTTCGGCACGTGAAAGATGGGCAGCCCGCTGCCGAATGCGACGCTTCCGGGTTCGAGGACCGTCTCGTGGGCGGGGTTGCGCGCCGAGGGGGTGCGCGCAGAGGCGGTAGCCGCCAGGGCGGCGAACACGATCGCCGCGGAGGTGAGGATGATGATCAGCTTCTTCACGGAGGTCATATCGGCCGATGACCGGAGTCCTTGAGGCGGTCTCCGCTCACACCATCGTGTGGAGGTACCAGTGCACGATCGCCGGCCCCACGAACAGCGCGAACAAACCGCCGAGCGCGAGAAACGGCCCGAACGGGATCGCCGTCTTGCGGCCGGCGCTCACGCCGACGCGGCTGATCACCACTGCGCCGACGATCGTCGCCGCGAGGACACCGGCGAGAATCGCCACCGCGACCGAGCGGCCGAGGAACAGGCCCATGACGGCGGCGAGCTTGACGTCACCCATCCCCATCCCACGGGGGTAGGCGAGCACGAAGACGAGCAGGAAGCCGCCCGCCGCGGCCCCCGCGATGAGTTGCTCGGGCAACCCGGCCGGCCGGGTGACGGCGCCGATCACGATCGCGAGGATCGCCGCCGGCAGGGTGATCTTGTTGGGGATGATGCGGTGGTCGAAGTCGATCATCGCCACCGGCACGAGGACGGCGACGAGGCCCAGCCCGAGCGCGATGTCGTGCGGGCCGTGACGATCGAGGGCGACGGCGAGCGCCAGCGCACCGGAGATCACCTCCACCACCGGATAGCGTGCGGAGATCTTGTCCCGGCAGGTCCGGCAACGTCCGCCGAGGAGCAACCAACCGAGCACGGGGATGTTGTCGTAGGGCCGGATCGCCACCCCGCAGCTCGGACAGTGCGAGCCTGGCGTCGATAGCGACTCGCCGCGCGGGAGCCGGTAGATGACGACGTTGAAGAACGATCCGAACAGCAGGCCGCCGAGCAACGCCATCGCGGCGATCATCGTGTGCCTTTCAGTGAAGTGCGGGTGGGCGGTGTCATCGTGATGCTGGAACTGAGCACTGGGTCCTCCATCGGCCCATCGTGGCCCGGACTTAACGTCTCGAGGCGGGCCGGAGCCCGCCTCGAGTGAACCTTCAGGGTGCTGTGGACTACCAGCTGCCGGACTGGCAGGCGCCCGGAGCGCCTGTGCCGGAACCGCTGGCCGCGGTGCACGTGTAGTTCGCCGTGCCGTTGCTCTCGGTGATCGTGAAGGCATCACCGGTGTTGTTCGCGGTCGCCGTCACGGTGTACGCGTCGGCGGTCGTGCCGCCGCCGGCGACGGACGCCGTCGACACCGACTGGCCGGAGCCCGTCGAGCTGAGCGACGCGTCGACACCCTGCAGCTGGGCCAGGGAGGTGGCATACGTGCCGTTGTCGCCGGTGGCGAACGTCTCCTCAGCGGTCTGCATGTCCTTCACGAAGGACTGGGCGTTCGAGTCGTACGCCTTGCCGCGCTGGTTGAGGAAGGTCGGGATCGCGACCGCCGCCAGGATGGCGATGATCAGGATCACGACGAGGAGCTCGATCAGGGTAAAACCCTTCTCGTCCTCTGCGCGGTTGCGCAGCTTGTGGAGCATTGATCCTCCTCGGATCGTGGGATTGGGTCACTGGCCAGATCCCGCGGTCCCAATCCAACGCCATCACGGCTACGACAGCTTGTCGCCCTGGTGGCAGCCCGGCTCCCTCCCTCTGAAGCGGAGGTCCGTGGCTTTGCGTCCCGCCCTCACGGGTCGGTTTGCCTTTGGCACCTTGCTCTCTGGCAGGTGCTTTATCGGCTCCCAACGCACCGGGCTTTAGTGTGTAGTGGACGTAAGTCCTAGCGGGGCTTTTCCGCCGGTGCGCGCTGGGCGTCGTGGTCCCGCAGGAAGCGCCCTGACCCCTCGCACCACGGGCACGTGACCTCGTGCGGCTCGCCGCCCAGCCCGGAGATCACGCGGCCGCTTCCGCGGCACGCCGTGCACTGCGAGCGATCCTCGGGAGCGTCGGCGGTCGGGGTCACGGCGGCCACCTTAGCTGGGATCGCGATTGGGTCGTTCGAAGGTTCGTCGCGGCAGCCGAAACCCCCGGTGGGCCTGAGATTCTGAAGTTTGGCCGATCGGGAACTCCAAGGTCGCTGAGACGGAAGTCGCGACCGCCCCAGCCGAAGAACCTGAGAATGCGAACCGGGTGTTTCGGCTGAGTTTGAAAAGTCGGCTAGTCCCAGGGCATTCTGAGGTTCGTGAACCTCAGGGAACAGCCCGGCTCAGGGGATGCTGTTGTAGACGGTGAACAGCGGCAGGTACATCGAGATCACGATGACCCCGACGATCGTGCCGACGGTGATGATCATCACCGGCTCGAGGATCGAGGTGAGCGCCTTGACGGCCGCCTCGACCTCGCTGTCATAGAAGTCCGCGATCTTCGACAGCATCGCGTCGAGCGCGCCGGTCTCCTCGCCCACGCCGATCATGTGCCCCACCATCGGCGGGAACACCTTGGCGCGCTTGAGCGGCTCGGAGATCGATCCGCCGGACTTGACGGCGGTGATGACGTCGCCCATCGCCGCCTCGACGACGGCGTTGCCGGCGGTGGTGCCGGTGATCTCCAGCGCCTGGAGGATCGGCACGCCGGCAGCGGTGAGCGAGGAGAACGTCCGTGACCAGCGGGCGAGCGCGACCTTCTGCACGACATCGCCGATCTTCATCGGAATGCGCAGCTTGAACGCGTCCCACTTGGGGCGCCCCCACGCGGAGCGCTTGAGCGCGACGAAGCCGCCGACGATCGCCGCCACGATGAACAGCAGGAGGTACCACTGCCTGGTGAGCAGGTGCGAGAAGTTGACCATCACCTGGGTGAGCCCCGGCAGCTTCCCCGGGAAGGACTTGAAGACGTTGACGAACACCGGGATCAGGAAGGCGACGAGCGCGAGCAGCACGGAGATCGCCACGATGATCGTGAGCGCGGGGTAGATCATCGCGGCCCGCACCTGGCGCACGAGCGCGGCGTCCTTCTCGATCTGCGTCGCGGCACGGTCGAGGCATTCCTCCAGCACGCCTCCGGTCTCCCCCGCCCGCACCATCGCCACGTAGAGCGTGGAGAACACCTTGGGGTGCCGGGCAAGCGCGGCCGAGAGCTGAAGGCCGGCCTCCACGTCCTTGCGCACGGCCGAGATCGTCTCACCCAGGAGCTTCGACTCGGTCTGGGTCTCCAGCACGTAGAGCGCACGGAGGATCGACATTCCCGAGCTGACCATCGTGGCCAGCTGGCGGGAGGCGACGGCCAGGTCCTTGGCCTTGACGCGGTCGAAGAGCCGGACGTTCAGCTCCTTGGACTTGTACTTGTTGGAGATGTCGAGGACGACCAGCCCGCGCTCCTTGAGCTGCGTGGCGACGTCCTGCTTGGACTCGGCCTCGACCTCGCCCTTCGCCGGGACGCCGGCGAGGTCCATCGCCCTGAAGACGAACGTGGCCATCAGGCGGCGAGCAGGCCGTCGCCGACGTGCGTGCCGCCGAGCAGCCGGCGGAGCTCCTCGACGGAATGCGCCCGGGACTCCGCGAGCTGGCGCGTGATCGTCCCGGCCTTGACGAGCGAAACGAGCGCGGCGTCCATCGTCTGCATGCCGTGCGCGCCACCGGTCTGGAGCACGGAGTAGATCTGGTGGCTCTTGCCCTCGCGGATCAGGTTGCGCACCGCCGGGGTCGGCACGAGCACCTCGGCGGCGACGCACCGCGCGGAGCCGTCCGCCGTCGGCAGGAGCGTCTGGGTCATGATCCCCTGCAGGGCGATCGACAGCTGAGCTCTGACCTGCCCCTGCTGCGAGGAGGGGAACACGTCGATGATGCGGTCGATCGTCTGGGCGGTGTCCTGTGTGTGAAGGGTCGCGAACACGAGGTGGCCGGTCTCCGCGGCGGTGATGGCGGTGCCGATCGTCTCCAGGTCGCGCATCTCGCCGACGAGGATCACGTCGGGGTCCTGGCGCAGCGCCGCCTTCAGCGCCTCCGCGAAGGTGGTGGCGTCCGAGCCCAGCTCGCGCTGGTTGACGATGCACTTCTTGTGCTGGTGGAGGAACTCGATCGGATCCTCGATCGTCATGATGTGCTCTTCCCGGCTCTGGTTGATCACATCGATCAGCGAGGCGAGCGTCGTCGACTTGCCCGAGCCGGTCGGGCCGGTGACGAGGACGAGGCCGCGGGGCCGGTTGGCGAAGTCGGCCACCACCGGCGGCAATCCGAGCGTCTCGAGCGGGACGACCTCGAACGGGATCAGGCGAAACGCCGCGCCGAGCGCCGAGCGCTGGAAGTAGGCGTTGACGCGGAAGCGAGCGGCCCCCGGGATCTGGTAGGCGAAATCGAGCTGCCAGTGATTCTCCAGCTTCTGCCGCTGGGCGTTGGAGAGGATCGAGTAGACGATCTCCCGCGTGTCGGTCGGCGTCAGCGTCGGGTATCCATCCAGCGGCGTCAGACGCCCCCGGACGCGGACCATCGGCGGAGCGCCGGCGGTGATGTGCAGATCGGAGGCGCGACGGCTCACGACCTCCATCAGGACGTCGGCGAAGTCCAGGCTCATGGAGGCTCTATCGGCACGTGGGCCGGGCGCATTGAGCGCTCACCGGAACCTGGACCCCGACTGGACGCGAGGCGTCAGTTCTGGCCCGTCACGCGCGCGACCTCGGCCACCGAGGTGAGGCCCGCCTTGACCTTGTCGAGGCCGTCCTCACGCAGGCGGCGCATCCCCTCGCGGATCGCCACCGCGGCGATCTGGTCCGCCGAGACCCGCTGGAGCGTGAGGCTGCGGATCTCGTCGGACATCGACATCACCTCGTAGAGACCGATCCGGCCCTTGTAGCCCATGCCGCCGCAGCGCACGCAGCCGACCGGCTCGTAGGCCTCGATGTCGAACTGGGTGCTGAAGCCGTGGTCGCCGAGGATCTGCGCCGAGACGATCGTGCGCTTCTTGCACTGGGTGCAGAGCGTCCGCGCGAGGCGCTGGGCGACGATGCAGTCGATCGCCGAGGCGACGAGGAACGGCTCGATGCCCATCTCGATCAGCCGGGTGATCGCCGACGGGGCATCGTTGGTGTGCAGCGTCGAGAGCACCATGTGCCCGGTGAGCGCGCCCTCCACGGCGATCTGCGCCGTCTCCCGGTCACGGATCTCGCCCACCATCAGCACATCGGGATCGGCGCGCATCATCGAGCGCAGACCGTTGGCGAACGTGAGTCCGGTCCTCAGGTTCACCTGCATCTGGGTGATGCCGGCGACCTGGTACTCCACCGGGTCCTCGATCGTGATGATGTTCTTCTCCGGGGTGTTCAGCTCGAGCAGGGCGCCGTACAGCGTCGTCGACTTGCCGGATCCCGTCGGGCCGGTGGCCAGGACGGCTCCATGGGCGTGCCGGAAGGCGCGGCGGAAGCGCTTGAGCTCGTGCTCGGCCATCCCGAGGTGCTCGAGCTCCAGGCGCACGTTGTCCTTGTCGAGGATCCGCATCACGACCGATTCGCCGTGCACGCTGGGGATCGTCACGACGCGAAGATCGACGCTGCGGCCCTCGATGGTGAGGCTCACGCGACCGTCCTGAGGCAGGCGCCGCTCTGAGATGTCGAGCTCGCTCATGATCTTGATCCGGCTGACGACACCCCCCACCATCCGCTTCGGGACCCGCGTCTCGTCGGTGAGCACACCATCGACCCGCATCCGCACGCGCAGCTCGACGCCGCCGCGGCCGGCTTCGTCGAGCTGGGGCTCGAAGTGGATGTCCGACGCCCCGCGCTCGGTCGCCTGCGCGATGATCGAGTTGACCAGCTTGATCACCGGCGCGTCATCCGCCGATTCGCGCAGATCGACGATCTCGACCGGCGCCGCGCCCTGCTCGCCTTCGTCGACCGCCTCCTGCACGGCGGCCTCGAAGCGATTCATGCGGACGATCAGGCTGGCGATGTCATCGCTGGAGGCCACGGCAGGCCGGACGTCCAGGTGGGTGAGCAGGGCGATGTCGTCGAGCGCCAGCACGTTGGCGGGGTCCGCCATCGCCAGGAGCAACGTGCGGTCGTCGACGAAGGCCACCGGCACCGCGCCGTATCGCTTCGCCGCCGAGGCCGAGAGCAGGTTCACCGCGGTCATGTCGGTCTTGAACACGCTGAGGTCGATGTGGTCAAGGCCGTAGCGCTCGGCGATCGCGTGGGAGAGCTGCTCGGAGGTGATCGCCCGCTCGTCGAGCAGCACCCGCTCGGCGGACACTCCGGCCGTGCGCCCCTCCTGGATGGCGTGGTCGGCTCGGTCCCGGGTGATGAACCCGAGGTCGACGAGGACGTCGGTGAGAAACCGGCCCGAGCCGCCGCGCTGGCGCGGCGGAGTGAGGCCGGCCGGCGGGCCCGTGGCTCCCGCGGAGCCGCCCGAGCCGACCTGTCGAAGACGGGGCGCGAGGTCGGTCATGGAGCCGCCACGGGATCTCGGCGGGCGGCGTCGTGCATCACATCGAGGGGGGCCTCCAGGCCGGTGAAGCGGGCGAAGCTGAGGGCCCCCTGACCGACGAGCAGGTCGATTCCGTCCACGGTCGGGACGCCACGAGCCCGTGCGGCCCGGAGCACCGGGGTCCCACCGTCGGTGTAGACGAAATCAATCACGCATCGGTACCTCATCACAGCATCGGCATCCACGGGCAGGTCGCTTAGTCCGTCCCGGCGCGGATCGAGCCCCACCGACGTGCACTGGACGAGCAGGTCGGCGCCCTCCACCCGGGTCACCGCACGCCCGCCGAGCTCCGCGCACAACGCCTCGGCCCGCTCGGGCGTGCGGTTCCACACGCGCACCTCGGCCGCGCCGGCGTCGATCAGGGCCCAGACCGCGGCGCGGGCGCTGCCGCCGGCACCGAGCACGACGGCGGTGGCGCCCGCCGCCGGGAACGGAAGCGCGGACAGCAGCGCGGGCGCATCGGTGTTGTCGGCCTCGGTCGTGCCGTCCGCCGCGAAGGTGAGCGTATTGGCGGCGCCGATCGCCGATGCCGGTGCCGTCGCCCGGTCAGCGAGGCGCAGCGCCTGCTCCTTGTGGGGGATCGTCACGTTCACGCCCCGGAACCCCAGCTCCGGCAGCGCGCGGACGGTCGCCTCGAAGGCCTCGGGCGGCACCGGGAGCAGCTGGTAGCGCCAGCTGCCGAGACCGACCGAACGCAGGGCTGCGTTCTGCATGTCCGGCGAGCGACTGTGGGCGACCGGCCAGCCGAGCACGCCGAGGCGGACGGAAGCGGCGACGGGTGGCGTGGCGATCGGCATCGGCCTCACTGTAGGTTCGGCAGCCGCATCCGCCCTCTGCATGGGGCCCTGACCCTATTTGCAGAGCTTGGCCGACTTGCCGTCGTGCAGGGCCGCCTGGAAGGCGGCCGACTCGTTCTCGAACTGCGTGTAGTTGCTGCTGAACAGCATCGAGCCGCGCCCGCACGGCGTGTCGACGAAGTACAGGTACGTCGTGCTCGGCGGCCGCGCCGCGGCCTGGATCGAGGCGAGGCTCGGGCTGTCGATCGGCGTCGGCGGCAGTCCCGAGTGGACGCGGGTGTTGTACGGGGAGGAGGAGTTGAGCTGGGACGCGGTGAGCGGCTTGGTGTAGTTGCCGGTCGCGAACTGCGTCGAATCGTCGAGGCCGAGCGGCATGCCCAGCCGCAGGCGGTTGTAGATGACCGAGGCGACGAGCAGGCGGTCGTGCTCGGTCGCCGCCTCCCCTTCGATCAGCGACGCGATGACGAGCACGTCGTAGGGCGTCAGGTGATGGCGCCGGGCGGCGCCCATGTTGACGGTGGCGAACTCCTGCTTGAAGCGCTCGAGCTGGGCGGCGACGAGGGCCCCGATGCTGATCGGGTCGCGCAACTGGTAGGTGTCGGGGAACAGGAAGCCCTCCAGGTCCGGCGTCGAGCGCGGCGCGCCGTAGGCACGCGGGTCCAGCAGCCGCGAGTGCCGCGTGGCGGCGATGTAGCTGCCGCGGATGTGCTGGCTGCGCAGCAGCGAGTCGATCTGCAGGCGAGTCTTGCCCGGGATGAGCGTCAGCTCCGACGTCCGCGCGGCGGGCGGCGGGGTGGTGAGCACCGTGAGCACGCCGCCGTAGGTCATCCCCCGCTTCAGCGTGTAGGTCCCGGAGCGAAGCTTGCTGTGGTCGCCGGCCAGGTCGACGCGCAGGCGGAAGAAGAGGCTCGAGTCGATCACGCCGTCGCGGGCGAGCAGGCCGCCGATCTGCCCCGCGCTCGCGTTGGCGGGCACCCGGACGACGACGCGCCCGTGACCGGAGCCGTGAAACGGCTGGAACAGCTCCACGAGGAACCAGATCAGGGCCGCGGCGAGCACGAGCACCAGCAGCGCGACGATCCGGACCCACCGCCGCCGACGCGGCGGGGGGCCCGCAGAGCCCGGTGTCCGCCGCTGGAGGTGGATCTGGCGGGGTCGGCGCCGCTGCGAGCGCCGCGGGTCGGGCCTGCCGGCCGGCGTACGGTGCAGCGCGGAGACGCGACGCGTGCCCGCCGGAACATCGTGATCGTCCTCGTCCCGCTCCTCTGCGTCCTCGATCGTCTCCGTGACCCGGGCCTGCGGGAGCGGGGCGAAGCTGGGGCGCGCGGGCCGCACGTCCGGCTCCGCCGCCCCGGCGGGCGAGGGCGACGGCTCGGGTGCCGCCGACTCGGGCCGGGGCGTCAGCGGGTCGGGCGCCGGGACGAACGGGTCCGGTGCGGGCACGTCCGGGTCGGGCTCGGGCGCCGCCGGCGGGGGCGCCGCCGGGTCGGCCGCGGGCTCCATGGCGGGGGGCTCCACGGCCGGCGGCTCGACAGCGGGGGGCTCGGGCACGAACGGGTCGGGCTCCGGCACGAACGGATCGGGCTCCGGCACGAACGGATCGGGCTCGGGCACGAACGGATCGGGCTCCGGCACGAACGGATCGGAGCCCGCCACGAACCGATCCCGGGCGGGCGGCGCGGGTGTGAACCCCTCGCTCGGCGCCGCGCGGCCGGTGCGCTTGGCCCGGCGCGCCTCGCGCTCCAGGCGCGCCCGCTCACGCTCCTCGGGCGTTCGCGGCACGCGCTCAGCCATCGGCCACCTCCACGGGCCCATGGCCCGCGAGCCAATCACCGAGCAGCACGGCGGCGGCGCGGGAGTCCTCGCTCGCGCTGCCACCCGTGCGGGCGGCGATCCGGGTGGTGAATCGCTCGTCGTACAGTTCCACCGGGACGCTCACTGTACGCGCCAGGGCGGCTGCAAAGCGGCGCGTCTCCCGCGTCTGGTCGGTGTCCTCGCCCGAGAGCCCGAGCGGCAGGCCGACGAGAACGAGCTCGGCGCTGAGCTCGTCGACCAACCGGCGGAGCGTCGCCCTGCCACGCCGCGTGGCGGGTTCCCTCACTGCGTCGAGTGGCCGCGCCAGGACCCCGGTGGGATCGCTGACAGCCACCCCACAGCGTGCGCTTCCGTAGTCGAGCGCGAGCACGCGCATCAGTCGTACCTCACGCTGCGAGGGCGCTGGCGATCGCCTGCCGGGCCGCCTCGAGCGCCTCGGGCAGGCGCTCAGGATCGCGCCCGCCGGCCCGCGCCAGCGTGTCCCGTCCGCCTCCGCCGCCCCCGACCTCGGCCGCGGCGCGCTTGATCACCTCGCCGGCCCTCACGCCCCGCGTGACGAGCGCCGGGGCCACGCTGACGAGGAGGTCAACCCGGCCATCGATGGTGCTCCCGAGCACGATCACGGCGTCGCCGAGGCGCCCCTTGAGCCGGTCGGAGAGCTCCAGCAGGGCCTTTCCGTCGACGCCCGGAACGACCGCCGCGAGCACCGTGGCGCCGGCGAGGTCCTGCGTCTGGCCGGCGAGCGCGTCGAGGTCGACCGCGTGCCCGCCGTCGCCGTCGCGGACCTGGCGCTCCAGCTCGCGCATCCGGGCCCGGAGCCGCGCCGCGGTCTCGGCCACCTGCTCGGGAACGACGCGCAGCGCCTCGGCGGCGGCGTGAAGCTCACGCGCCCGCGTGCGGGACAGCGCGACGGCCTCCGGTCCCGTGAGCGCTTCGATCCGCCGGACGTTCGCGGCACTCGAGGTCTCGGCGAGGATCGTGAACAGCCCGATCTCGGATGTCCGGCGCACGTGCGTGCCGCCGCACAGCTCGCGGGAGAACGAGCCGTCGCCGACCTCGACCATCCGCACCACATCTCCGTACTTCTCGCCGAACAGCGCCATCGCGCCGAGTCGCCGGGCCTCGTCGAGCGTGGTGGTGAGCGCCCGGACCGGGTGGCTGCCGACGATCCACTCGTTGACCTGATCCTCCACGGCACGCAGCTCCGCATCGCTCAGGCCGCCGCCGTGGGTGAAGTCGAAGCGCAGCTTGTCCGGCCCGACATAGGAGCCCGCCTGGCGGACATGAGCCCCCAGCGTCCGGCGCAGCGCCGCGTGCAGCAGGTGGGTGGCGGTGTGGTTGCACTCGGTGGCGTGGCGGGCGGCGTGGTCGACCCGCGCGCTGACGGTCTCGCCGGCGGTGAGGTGCCCGGTCTCCGGGACGAGCGCCAGCACCTGGTCGTCGCCCAGCCGCACCACGTCCTGCACCCGGGCCAGGCAGTCGCCGTCCGCGCACTCCACGTAGCCGCTGTCGGCGATCTGGCCGCCGCCGGTGGCGTAGAACGGCGATTCGGCGAGCTTGACGAGGACGTGGCCCTCGTGCTCGCGCAACGCTGCCACCGTCGTCTGCAGAGCGCCCACCTCGTACCCGCGGAACTCCGTGCGGATCCCGGAGTCCTGGGCGAGCGCGAGGGCCTGGTCGCGCAGCGTTCCGTTCGCGCCGTGGCGCGCGGCGCCCTGTCGTGACTGGCGCCGCTGCTGACCCATGAGCACCTCGAAGCCCTCCTCGTCGACGCCGAGGTCGTGCTCGGCGACGAGCTCCAGGGTGAGATCGATCGGGAACCCGTAGGTATCGTGAAGCAGGAACGCATCGGCCGCGGCGATGCCCTCCGCACCGGCGTCCCTCGCCCGGGCGATGAGCTCGTCGAGCAGCCGGCTGCCCTGCTCCAGGGTGCGTCCGAACCCCTCCTGCTCGGCCGTCAGCCACCGCTTGACGAACTCCTGCTGCTCGTGCAGCTCGGGGTACTCCGAGCCCATCAGCTCGGTGACGAGGTCGCTGAAGGTGGTGAGGAAGCCGGGCTCGAGGCCGAGGGTGTGGCTGCCCTGGAGCACGGCGCGGCGGATGATGCGCCGCAGCACGTAGCCGCGATCCTCGTTGGAGGGGACGACGCCGTCGGCGATCAGGAACGACATCGCCCGCCCGTGGTCGGCGAGGAGCCGCAGCGCCCGGTCGGTGGCGAAGTCATCGCCGTAGCGACGCCCCGACAGCCGCTCGCCGAGCGCGATCAGCGGCGCGAACTGATCGGTCTCGAACACCGTCTCCTTGCCCTGCAGCAGCGCCGCCATGCGGTTGAGCCCCAGCCCGGTGTCGATGTTGCGCGCCGGCAGCGGCGTGAGTCGGTTGGGCGGGTTCTGGTCGTACTGCATGAACACGAGGTTCCAGTACTCGAGGAAGCGCTCGTTGTCGCCGCCGGGCAGATCGTCCGGCGCGCCGAACTCGACGCCGCGGTCGAAGTAGAGCTCCGAGCACGGGCCGCACGGCCCCGGCGGGGGGAGCTCCCAGAAGTTCTCCGAGCGCGGGCACTCGACGATCCGCTCGCGCGGCACCCCGACCTCCAGCCACGCCGCGATCGCCTCCTCGTCGGGGCCCAGGCCGAGCTCGTCGTCGCCGCCGAACACGGTGATCCAGATGTCCTGCTCCCGGAACCCGAACCCCTCCCGCGAGAGGTCCCAGGCGAACCGCACGGCCTCGGGCTTGAAGTAGTCGCCGAAGCTGAAGTTGCCGAGCATCTCGAAGAACGTGAGGTGCCGGGTCGTCGTGCCGATGATCTCGATGTCGGCCGTGCGGAAGGTCTTCTGGCACGACATCGCGCGGGGATGCGGCGGCCGCTCGGCGCCGAGGAAGTACGGCTTCAGTGGGTGCATCCCGGCGACGGTGAACAGCGCCGAGGGATCGAATTCGGCGGGGATCAGCGCCGACGACGGCAGCCGCCGATGATCGCGCTCGGCGAAGAACTCCAGGAACGTACGCCGGATCTGGTCCGAGTCCATGCGCGGCAGTGTAGGCGCGCGGGAGCGCTCAGCCGGAGGTGATCGTGCCGGTCCCGACGATCACGTCGCCGTCGAGCAGACAGGCCAGCTGGCCCGGAGCGGCCCCCGCCACGGGCTCCCCCAGCGTGAGCTCCAGGGTCCGGTGGCGTCCCGTTCCCGGGGCACCGCTGAGCCGGGCCGCCAGCGGCCGCGAGCGGTAGCGGAGCTTGACCCGGTCGACCCGGGACCCGGGGCGGTGCAGACGGGCGCCGCGGACCAGCACCCGGTCGCTCAGCAGGTCCGCGTGCGGCCCGACCGTCACGCGGTTGCTCGCGGCATCCTTCGCGAGCACGAACAGCGGCTGGGTGGCGGTGAGCCCGATCCCGCGGCGCTGCCCCACGGTGAAGCGGTGCTGGCCGCGGTGGCGCCCGAGCACCGCGCCGGCGCGATCGACGATCTCGCCGTCACTCGGGGCGATCCCCCCGTGGCGCTGGAGGAAACGGGCCCGGTCGGTGCCGGCGAGAAAGCACAGGTCCTGGGAGTCCGGCTTGGCCGCCACCGGCAGGCCGGCCTCGGCGGCGATCCGCCTCACCTCCGGCTTCGTCAGCTCGCCGAGCGGGAAGCGCAGCCGCGCCAGCGAGGCCGGCGCGAGCGCGGCGAGCATGTAGCTCTGATCCTTGGCCGGGTCGACCGCGGTGCGCAGCAGCGGCCCGTCGCGGTGATCGGTCTCGGCGAGGCGGGCGTAGTGGCCGGTGGCGAGCTGGGCGCACCCGAGCCGGCCGGCGAGCGCGAGCATCGCATCGAGCCGCACGTGGCCGTTGCAGCCCACGCACGGGTTCGGCGTCTCGCCCGCGGCGTAGCCGGCGATGAACGGCTCGACGACGCCGGCGCGGAACTCGTCACGGAGATCGATCGTCAGGTGCGCCAGCCCCATCGCGTGGGCGAGGGCCCGGGCGCCGGCGACCGCGGAGGCCGAGCAGCAGCTGCGCTCGGCGTCGTTCTCCGGGTCGGCCCACAGCTCGAGCGTCACCGCCACCGTCTCGCCGGCCCGGGAGCAGAGCAGGGCGGCGACGGCGCTGTCGACGCCGCCGCTCATCGCCACGAGCGTGCGTCCGCCGGCGGGCGCGGAGAGCTCCCCGCCGGCGCGCAGCGCCGCGCCGAGCGCGCGTGAGAGCGCGTCGGCGGCGATCTCCGCCGCGTGCAGCTTCCCGGGACTGAGCCCGCCGAGCTCCCGGGCGATCGCCGCCGTCCCGATCCGGGCGGCCTCGAGGACCGGGCGGCCGTGCACGAGCGAGACCGCCGCGCTCGCCGCGGCCGTCGCCGCGCCGCAGCCATCGGCGTCGAACCCGGCCTCGACGACGTTCTCCCGGTCGAGGGCGAGCGTGAGGCGGACGGTGTCGCAGCAGGCGCCGCCCCCCGTGCTGGCGGAGAACCCGCCCGCCGGGTGGCGTCCGCGTCCCTGGGGCGAGGTGAGGTGATGCTCGAAGGCGAGCGCGTCCACGGCGCCCCCGAGGATAGAGCGGCGCCCCCTACCCGACCGAGAGCACCCGGTCGCAGGCCGAGGTGACCTCGTCATCGCCCGAGGCGACGATGACGACGGCCCCGCGCCGCGCTTGTGCGACCAGCTGATCCATCACGATCCGGCGCCAATGCTCGTCCAGCGCGGAGGCCGGTTCGTCGGCGAGGAGCAGGTCGGGTCCGGCGGCGAGCGTGCGGGCGACGGCGACGCGCTGCCGTTGGCCGCCGGACAGCGTGCCGACGAGTTGCGCGGCGTGATCAGCGAGCCCGAGCTGATCCAAGGCGGCGAGTGCGCGCCGCTTGACCTCGGCGCGAGGCACTCCGCGTGACTGGAGGGGAAGCCCGACGGTCTCCTCGGCGCTGAGCATCGGGACCAGGCACAGGTTCTGCAGGATGATCCCGGTGACCGTCTCACGCCAGGCGACCGCCGGCCTGCCATCGATGAGCACGCGGCCGGCCGCGAGCGGCAACAGCCCGCCGAGGGCGTACAGCAAGCTCGTCTTGCCGGACGCCGAGGGCCCACTGACACCGACGATCTCACCGGCTCGGACGGAGATGCCGAATCCGCGCAAGATCACCACCTCGCCTCCCCGGACGGCGAGGTCCTCGCCGCGAAGCTCCTCGATGCTCATGCTCGGTCGCCTGGTTCGCCGGCCTCGGCAGTCCTGCCGTCAGCGCTTTCCGCGTCGGCGTGAAACGCCGCCTCCGGGCGCAGTTGCACGAGGTCACCCTCGACTGTCACCGCGAACACCGTGCCGGCCGGGAACCGGGCGGCGATCTCCGGGGGCAGCTGCACACTGCCGTCGCGGCCGGCCACCGCGAACCGTCGCTCCGCCCTCCGCTCGGAGCCGACCACGCCGTGGGCGATCCCGAGCGTCCGCGGCAGGGCCTCGGCCAGCGCGGTGTCGTGGGTGACGATGATGACGGTCGCGCCGCTCAGCTCGTGGGCGCGGCGCAGATTGTCGATCACCGCATCGCGCCCGATCGGGTCGAGCCGGGCCGTCGGCTCATCGGCCAACAGCACGCGGGGCGACGTGGCCATCGCGCTGGCGATCGCCACCCGCTGCTGCTCGCCTCCGGATACCTGGTACACGGGCCGGCGGGCGACGTGACCCAGCCCGAACGTGTCGATCAGCTCCTCGGGGGACCATCGCAGCGGCCATTGACGACGGCGGGCGCCGCGCTGGGCGAAGGCGAAGTTCTCCAGCGCGGTCGCGTACGGCAGCAGGTTCTGGAGCGGCTCCTGGAGCAGCAGCGCGAGCTCGGTGGCACGCAACCGAGCCAGACCGCGGCCATCCAGGCGCGCCATGTCGTGCTCGCCGACGAGGATCGCGCCGGCAGTCGGCTGGAGCAGACCGCCGAGCAGGGCCAGCAGCGTCGACTTGCCGGAGCCCGAGGGGCCGATCACCGCCAGCATCTCTCCCGCGCGGACATGCAACTCGACATTGCGCAGGGCGACGATCGGCGCCTCCTCCCCGGGGTAGATGTGAACGACTCCCGCGCAGACCACCTCGACGCCGCCGGTCCTCAGGGTGGGCTCAGGCGGTGATGTCATCGGGAACGGTTCGCAGGAGGGCGGGCGACATGCGGCGCAAGACGACTCCGGTCACGACAGCGGAGGTGAGCGCGACCGCGGCGAGCACCACCAGCGTGACGGCCGCGAGGACCCCCGCCGGGAGTCCGTAGCTCAGGGGGGCGAACGTGGAGGTGCTCAGCACGGGCAGCGACGAAACCGCCATGGCGGCCGCCAGCGCCCCGGCGCCCGCGCCGCAGACGGCGGTGAGGATCAGGATGACCGTCTCCAAGGCGAGCGAACGGACGAGCACCGGCCGGGGGACGCCCGCCACCTCCAGCGAGGCCAGCTCGGTCGCACGCTCACGGGTCGTGACGCCGAGCGTCGACAAGGTGCTCGCGACGGCGACGAGCAGCGCGGCGATCGTCGCGATGAGCAGGAAGTCGTCGGCGAACGCCGGACCCGACTGCTGCAAGCGCCCGAACAATCCCGAGGCGCGCTGAACGGAGACGGGCGTCAGGCCGGCACCCCGCAACCTGTTCAGCGCGTCGGCCGGAGCGTCGGGACCCAACCAGACCTCGTCGGTGGCGTATGGCCCGGTGGGACCGATCTGCGCGTCGGAGAGGAAGCCCAGATCGACCATCAGGGCGTACCTGCCGACCTGGGGCAGCGCTGAGGTCGTGGCCGCCAGCCGCAGGTTGACGGCGTTGCCGTCGAGTCCCTGCACGGACACCGGCCCCGGTTCCGGGTTGAGTGAGAGGAACCCGGAGGTGGCGACGTCGGGAAGCACGCGAGGGTGGTCGGCCGGGGAGACCATCGGCGGCGTCAGCGAACCGGTCGCGCCGGAGTTCACGCCGATCGCGTCGGCGGTGGCGCTGAACGTGAGGCCGTCCCGCGATGAGGAGGCACGGACCCCGGCGCCCGTCACTCGCCACGCGTCGGGCAGCAGATCGGCTGACACCGTTCGCGATGCCCCGTCATGTAACGCTGACCACACGCGCCCGATGCTCACGGTGATCGCTCCGGCCGTCGCCAGGATGTGATCGGGTGCCGGCAGGAGGCCCAGCCCGGCCAGCTGGCAGCCGTCCGGGCACTCGCCGGTGAGATCGCCGCCGTAGGTCCACTCGCCGGCATGGATCCGCCCCAGGTCGACGATCGCCGTCCCACCCGTGCCGCTGAACACCCACGCGCCGAGGTCGACATCCGCACGGGGGCCGGTGATCGTCACCCGGGCCGCGATGCGCAGCGGCGCGTCGGTGAGCTGGACGGCCGGGAAGGTCTCGGGATCGATCCTGCGCATGACGCTCTGGATGCTCTCGGAGGAGATGCCCCGCGGCCACGACGCGGCGACCGCCAGGCGGGACGCGTCGACGGCAAGCAGCGTCGTGCTCGCCGTCTGCAGATCGATCGCGGCCATGGCGAAGCGCCCGTGAGGATCGGCCTGTGCCACCGCCCGCTCCAGGTTCGCCGCGCTCTCCGGGGCAACCGTGACGACCGTCCGTGCCCCGACCTGGAATTCCGCCGTCGTCTGCCGGTTGGTCCGGGCCACCGAGTACGCGACGGCGGCAAAGCACGCCAGACACAGCGCGATGACCAGCACACGGGCCTGGCGCAGCACCCCCGGCCGACGCGCGGTCTGGCGCAGCGCCAGAAACGATCCCACCCAGCCGGAGTCCGCCGTCAGCGAAATCCCGAGGCGACACGCGAACAGGATCAGAGCAACGGCCAGCACGGCGGTGCCCAGCGCGATCAGGCCCGGCGCGGCGGAAGCCAGCGGATCGGGGTGCCCGTTCAGAGCGCCGCTCGTACCGAGCGCGACCAGCGCCACGATCGCCAGCACGATCAGCACGGCGTCGGCCACCCGGCTCATCACCGATGGGTCTCGGGAGGATCGCCCGGGGGACTCCGCCGGCTCGCCTGAGCGCAACAGCCGCGCCGTGCCGATTCCCAGCGCCCCGACGATCGCGAGCAACGTCAACGCCAGCGCCGCGAACGTCCATCCGTCGAACGCGATCACCGAGTCGTGAACGAACAGATGGGTCCGCGCGACCACGATCGAGATCCACGCGCCGACCACGCCGAGCACGGCCCCGAACAGGCAGAGGAGCCCGGGCTCGGCCGCGGTCACCCACAGCATGCTGATCCCGGAGAAGCCCCGCAGCTGGGCGACACGCGCCTCCGAGCGGCGCGCGTCGCTGCTGCGCACCAGCGAGCTGGCCAGCACCCAGATCGCCAGCAGGACGAGTTGGATGGCCGCGATCGCCACGATCGTCGACATCGCTCGCCGCTGATGGTCAGCCGCCGCCAGCAGCGTGGGCAGCCGGGTTCCGGCCTGGATCCCCTGCCGGCTCAGGGTGGCCGCCGACCGGCGAAGGCCACGCTTGACCGCCGCCTCGTCGCCGAGGTTGACGGCGCCGGCGCGGAGCGGGAGCTGGCCGAGGACTGCCGGCACGTCCTGCGCCGGCACGGCGAGCGCCGTCGCCTGGGATGTGATCAGCGGATCGGTCGGGGGGGCCGTTTTGGCTCCGCCGCTCTGCCCGAACGGGAAGTCCTGCGGCCCGTCGCCCCACCAGTAGGACGCATCGAGATCGGGCGTCGAGACGATTCCCGTCACCGCGAACCGCAGCGATCTGCGGGTACCCGGGACCCGGGCGGTGACCGTCCCGCCCACTGACGCTCCGATCCGCCGCGCGCCGCGCGCCGTCATCACGACGTCGTGGCGGCCCAGATCGCAGCTGCCGTGCTCGAAGTGCAGGACGCGGCAGATGCCGGTGCGCCAGAACAGCTGCGATTTGTTCCCGGAGAGCACGACACCGCTCGTCACCGTCGTGATCGGAGCGGCGTACCAACGCTGCGAGCCTCCGGAGGCCTCGACGATCCGCTCGGCGTGCTCGACCGCGGAAAGCGAGTTCGGCTCGTCGGCAGCCGGCAACACCGTCGTTCCCCCGTCCTGGACGGCGGCTGAGCTGACGGTCTGCCGGAGGACGGAGTCCCCCGCGGTGTGCAGGTACAGCGGGCCGAGCACGGCCGTGGCGACGGCGATCGCCGCGGTCAGCACCGTCAGCAGGGACGCGCCGAGTCGCCACCGCATGCCCCTCAGGAGGAGGTTGTGCCGGCCTGTCACCTGGCGCCCAGGCCGCGCGCCGGTGACTCGTCGGGACCGCCAACCATGCGGCAAGCATGCCAGCGCCCCCGGGGCGGCGGCGCCACCGGTCGTGGACTCGGCGGTGGCGGGATCCGACTAGTGGTCCGCGAGGGCGGCGTCGATCCGCGCGCGGATCTCGAACGCGGAGGCGAAGCCGACGATCGTCGTGGCCTGGTGGGCGCGGTCGACGATCACGAGCGTCGGCGCGCCGTTGATCGCCAGCTGCTGGGTGATCGCGGCGTAGCGCGCCACCTGGGCGATCGGCACCGCCAGTTTCAGCACCCGCGCCGGCAGACGCAGCCCGTCGAGCTCGGCGCGGACGTCGAGGTCGTCGGCGCCGGCCGGGTTGTAGAACAGGAGCGCCAGGGGACGGTCGGCGCGGAGCGCCGCGGAGACCGCCGCCGGGCCGTCGTGGCGGGGGGTTACGAAGGTGTGGCCCCGGGAGCGTGGGACGGAGTCACGCGTGACCCGGGATTTCGCCGCCGTGCGCCGGGCGTGGGTCGCGGCGGCCGCGGTGCCCGTGGTGTGGTTCGCGGCGCCCGTGGTGTGGGCTGCGGCGGCCGGGGTCGCGCTGCCGCCGCCCGCCGCGGCGGAGATCTTGGCGTTCTCGTGGTTCGAGGTGGCCACGGCGCCGTGGGCCTTGGCGATGTCCGAGCTGTAGCGGCCGAGGGCGGGCGTGCTGGCGCCGGCGCCGCCACCGCCGCTCGGCTTGAGTGCGACGAGCCACAGCGCGAAGAACACCACGGTCACGGCGAGGACGCCGATCAGGGGGCGGTTGACATTGGCCATCACGCTGTATTTCGGCGTGGCGGTCGCCGAACATTAGGGTCATGGAGTCAGCTAGGCACCTCCTCGGTGCCCAGGTGACTCCAAGACGCCGAGCGAGCGGCCCGGCGACCGGCGCGACCGGCGCGGCCGGCGCGACCGGCGCGGCCGGCGCGACCGGCGCGACCGGTGCGACCGGCGCGACCGGCGCGGCCGGCTCAGGCGAGCCGCAGGCCGAGCTCGCGCAGCTGCGCGGGCGAGACGGGCGCTGGGGCGCCGGTGAGCGGATCGGCGCCGCTGGCCGCCTTGGGGAAGGCGATCACGTCGCGGATCGACTCGTAGCCCCCGAGCAGGAACACGATCCGGTCGAGCCCCATGGCAATACCGCCGTGGGGCGGCGCGCCGTAGCGCAGCGCGTCGAGCAGGAAGCCGAAGCGCGCGTCGGCCTCCTCGGAGGAGATCCCCAGCAGCTCGAGCACCTTGCGCTGGACGGCGGGATCGTGGATACGGATCGACCCCCCGCCGATCTCGGTGCCGTCGAGCACGAGGTCGTAGGCCTGGGAGGTGAGCGTGGCCGGATCGTCGAGGTTCCCCTCGGGTGCCGTGAACGGGTGATGGGTGGCGTCCCAGCGGTTCTCGGCGGCGTTCCACGAGAAGGCGGGGAAGTCGACGACCCACAGCATCTCGTGGGCGCCCTCGGCGACCAGGCCAAAGCGCCGGGCGAGCTCCAGGCGCAGCGCGCCGAGCGATGCGGCGGCCACCTCGGCCGAGTCGGCGACGGCGAACACGACGTCGCCCGGGGACGCCTCCAGGGTGGCGATGATCCCCGCCACCTCGGGCTCGGAGAGGAACTTGGCGATCGGCGAGCGCAGCCCCCCGTCCTCGGTGACGAACCCCCACACGAGGCCCTTGGCGCCGTGCCGCCTGACGAACTCGGTGAGCGCGTCGAGCTCCGAGCGCGGCAGCTCGCGGGAACCGGCGTTGAGGCCGCGGACGACCCCGCCGGAGGAGATCGCGCCGGAGAACACCTTGAACTCCGAGCCGGCGAGCACCGCGCCGAGATCGCGCAGCTCCAGCCCGAACCGGGTGTCCGGCCGGTCTGAGCCGAAGCGGTCCATCGCCTCCGCATAGGTCATGCGGGGCCAGGGCGGCGGCGCGACCGGGAACTCGACGCGGGCCAGCACCTGCCCCATCACCGCCTCCATCACCTCGATCACGTCGTCCTGGGTGACGAACGACATCTCGAGGTCGAGCTGGGTGAACTCGGGCTGGCGGTCGGCGCGGGTGTCCTCGTCGCGGAAGCAGCGGGCGATCTGGTAGTAGCGCTCGAAGCCGGCGACCATCAGCAGCTGCTTGAACAGCTGCGGCGACTGCGGCAGCGCGTAGAACGAGCCGGGCGCCACCCGCGCGGGGACGAGGTAGTCGCGCGCGCCCTCGGGCGTCGAGCGCGTGAGGTACGGGGTCTCGATCTCCAGGAAGTCGCGCTCGGAGAGGACCTCCCGCATCGTGCCGACGATGCGGTCGCGCAGGACCAGGGCCCGCTGCATCGGAGCGCGGCGCAGGTCGAGCGCGCGGTGGCGCAGCCGCAGCGCCTCGTCGACGCCGCCGGCGGCATCGAGCGGGAACGGCGGCGTATCGGCGTCAGCGAGCAGGCGGGCCTCGCTCACGTCCACCTCGATCTCGCCCGAGGGGAGCGCCGGGTTGATGTTCTGCTGCTCGCGCCCGACGACCCGGCCGAAGGCGGAGATGACGTCCTCGCTGCGCAGCGAATGGGCGAGCGCGTGCGCCTCGGGCGCGCTGCCGGGATGGAACACGAGCTGCACGATCCCGGTGCGGTCGCGCAGGTCGATGAAGATCAGCCCGCCGTGGTCGCGGCGGGCGTCAACCCAGCCGGCCACCCGCACCTGATCCTCGACGCGTCGCGCGTCGAGCGCTCCGCACCAGGCATCGCGGTAGTCGTTGGGGCGCGGGGGAATCCTCACGCCAGCCGGCTCCCGCGCAGGATCGTGGGGATGACAGCCTCGCCGTCGAGCTCGAGCTGCTCGCCGGACTCCATGTTCTTGAGCGTGATGGGGGCGTCGTCGGCCACGATCGCAACGTAGCGGGCGCCGATCCGATCGGCGTGCTTGAGCTGGCCCTTGAGGCCGCGGCCGGCCAGCTCCACCTGAGCGGCGAGGCCGGCCCGCCGCGCCTGGAACGACAGGTCGAAGGCGGTCTTCGACGTGATGGCCGAGCGCTGCGCGTGGGCGACGAACAGATCGACGACCGGCGCCGCGGCCGGGATCTCGCTCCCGGCCAGCAGCATCCGCTCCACCCCCGCCGCCCAGCCGCAGGCGGGCGTCGGCGGGCCGCCGATCTGCTCGATCAGGTGGTCATAGCGTCCGCCGCCGCCGACCCCGGACTGCGCCCCGAGCGCCGCGGAGGTGAACTCGAACAGCGTCCGCGTGTAGTAATCGAGTCCGCGCACGAGCGTCGGATCGAGCGTGTAGGGAACGCCCGAGTCGCCCAGCAGCTCGCGGACGAGGGCGAAGTGCTCGTAGTCCTCCGGCGAGAGACGGTCCATCAGCTTCGGCGCGCCGGCCATCACCTCGCGCGTCGCCCGGTCGCCGGAGTCGAAGGCGCGCATCGGGTTGAGGTCGATGCGCTCGCGCACCTCCGGCGCCAGGCGCTGCTCGTGCGCGCGGAGGTAGCGGCGGAGCTCGTCGCGGTACTCGGCGCGGGTCTCGGGGCTGCCGAGGCTGCCGAGCCGCAATGTCACGTCCTTGACCCCGAGCGCCTCGAGCAGCTCCGCGAGGATCACGATCAGCTCGGCGTCCGTCTCCGGGCTCTCGGAGCCGATCGCCTCCGCCCCGACCTGCCAGAACTGCCGGTAGCGCCCGCGCTGAGGCGCCTCGGAGCGGAAGAAGCTCGACAGGTACCACAGCTTCACCGGCTGCGGGCGCTTGTGCATTCCGTGCGCCAGATAGGCCCGGCACACCGGGGCGGTGCCCTCCGGACGCAGCGTCAGCGAGCGCCCGCCGCCGTCGTCGAAGCTGTACATCTCCTTGCGCACGATGTCGGTGGCCTCCCCCACCGCGCGCACGAACAAGTCGGTCGACTCGTACGCCGGCGTCTCGATCCGCCGGTAGCCGGCGGCGCCGAGCACGCGGTGGGCCTTCGCCTCGACGTGCTCGCGACGCTCCGCCTCGTCGGGCAGGACGTCATAGGTACCGCGTGGAGCCTGGATGGGCGGCATTGAGGCGACGAGGGCGCGGGGGCTAGCCGGCGAGCTCGCGCAGGAACGGGTTCGTGGCCCGCTCGGCGGCGAGCGTGGTGATGCCCATGTGCCCGGGGTACACCGTCGTCGCCCCGGGAAGCTCGGCCATCAGCCGCTCGATCGACGCGAGCAGCGTCGGCCAGTCGCCGCCCGGGAGATCGACGCGCCCGACCGAGCCCTGAAACAGGACGTCGCCGGAGAACAGCGCCTCCGCGTCCCGCACCGCGTACGCCACGTGACCCGGGCTGTGGCCGGGCGTGAACAGCACCTCGAAGGTGAGCCCGGCGAGCTCGAGCGTCTCCCCCCGGCCACCGTGTGGTCCGCGTCGTAGCTCTCGAACGGACCGAAGCCGGGCCACGGCACGTAGTCCATGATGTTCGCGAGCACCCGGGTCTCGAGCTCCGGGCACCACACCGGGGCGCCCGTGGCGGCGGCGAGAGGGGCGACCGCGCCGATGTGATCGAAGTGGGTGTGGGTGAGGAGGATCGCCTCGACCGTGCGGACTCCCGCGGCTGGCAGCGCGTCGATCAGCCGCTGGGGCTCGTCGCCGGGATCGACGACGACGGCGCGCTCGGCGCCGGGGCGCCGGATCAGATAGCAGTTCTCCTGCACGGGGCCGACGGTGAGCATCTCGACGTCGATCATCGCGGCACCACCTTCTTGGCCTGCCGACGGCGGTACAGGAAGACCTCCATCCAGTAGCCGAGCGGGATGTAGAGCGCGAGCGCGATCACGGCGAACACGAGCGCGTCGAGCAGACGCGCGGTGGCCGACGCGTGCTTGCCCCCGCCGACGAAGAACAGGAACAGGAACATGAAGCCCCCGGCGAGCAGGGCGCGCTTGGCCGACCCCGACCACGTCGGCGCCTTGTCGAGCCGGCTTGCCCGGGCCACCTCCTTGGAGCGCTTCTTGCGCTCGGCTTCCGACGGCGGGCGGCTCGTGCGCCCGCGCGCCTCGATCGTGCCGGCCGCCGTACCGCGGTGCTTGCTCTTTCGCTTGCGTTTTGCCTGAGCCATCCTCCCACGCAGCTTAGTGGTCCCTCACGGCTTCGGGGGGTGAGCGGACGGGCGCGCGCACCGCCGCCCAAACGGCCCTCGGTCAGGCCTCGATCCTGGATTGGTTCCAATCCTGGAGTAGAGTGAAACGCCGCATGGAGACCCCGAGCGATCCCGCGGCGCGGCTGCGCCGTCACGGCGTCCAGGTGACCGCCCAGCGACTCGCCGTTCTGCGCGCCGTGTCCGCCCAGCCGCACGGCACGGCGACCGACCTGGGAGCGGCGGCTCGGTCCGAGATCGGAGCGATCTCGCCCCAGGCGGTCTACGACGCGCTCGCCGCGTTGAGCGAGGCGGGACTCGTCCGCCGGATCCAGCCGGCAGGGTCTGCCGCGCGCTACGAGGATCGGGTCGGCGACAACCACCATCATCTGATCTGCCGCGCCTGCGGCCGCACCGTCGACGTCGAGTGCGCCGTCGGCGAAGCCCCGTGCCTCGAGCCCGCCGACGCCGCCGGTTACGAGGTCGACGAGGCGGAGATCGTCTACTGGGGCCGTTGCCCCGAGTGCCAGAACAAGTGAACGAGCAGGAGGAAGCAATGAGCGATACAGCGAGCCGAAGCGAGAGCGAGAACCCCGCGATCGCGGCCCCCACTCCGAAGGGAACCCGGCCGCGGTCGAATCAGGACTGGTGGCCGAACCAGCCGAACCTGCAGGTGCTGCACGCCCACTCGCCGCTGGCGACCCCCCTCGGGCAGGACTTCGACTATCGGGAGGAGTTCAAGAAGCTCGACGTCGAGGCGCTGAAGCGCGACATCTTCGAGGTGATGACGACCTCGCAGGAGTGGTGGCCGGCCGACTACGGGCACTACGGACCGCTGTTCATCCGCATGTCGTGGCACGCCGCCGGCACGTATCGGATCGCCGACGGCCGGGGCGGCGGGGGCCGGGGGATGCAGCGCTTCGCCCCGCTCAACTCCTGGCCCGACAACGCGAGCCTCGACAAGGCGCGCCGGCTGCTGTGGCCGGTCAAGCAGAAGTACGGTGAGGCGATCTCGTGGGCCGACCTGCTCGTGTTCGCCGGCAACTGCGCGATGGAGTCGATGGGCTTTCAGACGTTCGGCTTCGCATTCGGGCGACCGGACATCTTCGAGCCCGAGGAGGTGTTCTGGGGTCCCGAGGACACGTGGCTCGGCGATGAGCGCTACAGCGGCGACCGCGAGCTCGGCGGGCCGTTCGGCGCCGTGCAGCTGGGCCTGATCTACGTCAACCCGGAGGGTCCCAACGGCAACCCGGACCCGGCCGGATCGGCCCGGGACATCCGGGAGACGTTCGGTCGCATGGCGATGAACGACGAGGAGACGGTGGCGCTGATCGTCGGCGGCCACACCTTCGGCAAGACCCACGGCGCCACCGATCCGGAGAAGATCGGCGCCGAGCCGGAGGGAGCCCCGATCGCCCAGCAGGGCCTCGGCTGGAAGAACAGCGTCGGCAGCGGCAACGGCGCCTTCGCGCTCACCAGCGGGCTCGAGGGTGCGTGGACGAGCACGCCCACGAAGTGGGACAACGGCTACCTCACGAACCTGTTCGAGTACGAGTGGGAGCTGACGGAGAGCCCCGCCGGCGCGAAGCAGTGGGTAGCGAAGAACCCCGAGGCGCAGGACACGGTGCCCGACGCGCACGAGCCTGACAAGCGCCACGCCCCGGTGATGCTGACGAGCGACCTCGCGCTGCTCGCCGACCCCGCCTACGAGAAGATCGCCCGGCGCTTCTACGAGAACCCGGACGAGCTCGCCAAGGCGTTCGCGAAGGCGTGGTACAAGCTCCTGCACCGGGACATGGGGCCGATCTCCCGTTATCTCGGACCCTGGATCCCCGAGCCGCAGCTGTGGCAGGACCCGGTGCCCGCGGTCGATCACGAGCTGATCGACGACGCTGACATCACGGAGCTGAAGGAGACGATCGTCGCCTCAGGGCCGTCGGTGTCGGCGCTCGCCCTCACCGCGTGGGCGGCGGCGGCGAGCTTCCGCGGCACGGACCGGCGCGGCGGCGCGAACGGGGCGCGCCTCCGTCTGGCGCCCCAGAAGGACTGGGAGGTCAACGACCCGGCCGTCACCGCCGAGGTGCTGGGCACGCTGGAGCGGATTCAGCAGGAGTGGAACGGCAAGCAGTCCGGGGGCAAGCGGGTGTCGCTGGCCGACCTCATCGTCCTCGGCGGCTGTGCGGCCGTCGAGCACGCGGCGAAGGCGGCCGGACACGACGTGACGGTCAAGTTCTCGCCGGGGCGGACCGACGCCACGCAGGAGCAGACCGATGTCGAGACCTTCGCCGTCCTCGAGCCGAGCTTCGACGGCTTCCGCAACTATCTCCGCCCCGACCAGGCGCTCTCGCCGGAGACGCTGCTCGTCGAGCGGGCCAACCTGCTGACCTTGACCGCCCCGGAGATGACGGTCCTGCTCGGCGGCATGCGCGCGCTGAATGCCAACACCGGCCAGTCCGCGCACGGCGTGTTCACCGACCGGCCCGGGACGCTGAGCAACGACTTCTTCGTGAACCTGCTGGACATGGGGACGGAGTGGGCGGAGTCCGGCGACGGCGTCTTCGAGGGCCGCGATCGCACCGGCGGCGAGCTGAGGTGGACGGCGACGGCCGTCGATCTCGTGTTCGGATCGAACTCGCAGCTCCGCGCGATCGCCGAGGTGTACGCGTCGAGCGACGGCGACCCGAGGTTCGTCCACGACTTCGCCGCCGCCTGGGCGAAGGTGATGAACCTCGACAGGTTCGACCTGGCGGACGTTTCCTGAACGATCCTCCGGCTGATCTCGAGGGCCGGGTGGCCCGTCCGGTCGCGGTCCGCTGTGGACCGGTCACCCGGCCGGCGCGCCGTGTTGAGCGCCCAGACGGATGGGTACACAACGTAGTGACTGCGGCACGCCGACAGCGAACGAGGAGCGACACCCGATGACCGATCAGCCCCGCCCGCGCACGACCACCGATGCCGGCATCCCGGCCGCCAGCGACGAGCACTCGCTCACCGTCGGCCCGAACGGCCCGATCCTCCTCCAGGATCACTACCTGGTCCAGAAGATGGCCCAGTTCAACCGCGAGCGGGTGCCCGAGCGCGTCGTGCACGCCAAGGGGGGCGGCGCCCACGGCTACTTCGAGGCGCTCGAGGACGTCTCGCAGTGGTGCAAGGCGGACTTCCTCCAGAAGGGCAAGAAGACGCCTCTGTTCATCCGCTTCTCAACCGTCGCCGGCGAGCTCGGCAGCCCGGACACGGTGCGCGATCCGCGCGGCTTCGCGATCAAGTTCTACACCGACGAGGGCAACTACGACATGGTCGGCAACAACACGCCGATCTTCTTCGTCCGCGACCCGTCGAAGTTCCAGGACTTCATCCACTCCCAGAAGCGCCTGCCCGACACCAACCTCCGCTCGAACGAGATGCAGTGGGACTTCTGGACGCTCTCGCCCGAGTCCGCCCACCAGGTGACGTGGCTGATGGGCGATCGCGGCACGCCGCGCACGTGGCGCAACATGAACGGCTACTCGAGCCACACCTACCTCTGGGAGAACGAGGGCGGCGAGAAGTTCTGGGTCAAGTACCACTTCAAGACCGACCAGGGCGTCGACTGCTTCACCGACGAGGAAGCGAAGTCGATGGTCGCCGAGGAGCCCGACTTCCACATCCGTGATCTGTTCGAGACGATCAAGCAGGGCGAGCACCCGTCGTGGACGCTCAATATGCAGATCATGCCGTTCGCCGACGCGGCGGACTACCGCTTCAATCCGTTCGACCTGACCAAGGTGTGGCCCCACGGGGACTACCCGCTGATCCCGATCGGGCGGATGGTGCTCGACCGCAACCCGGAGAACTACTTCGCGGAGGTCGAGCAGGCGGCATTCGAGCCCGCCAACATGGTGCGCGGGATCGGACCGAGCCCGGACAAGATGCTGCTCGGGAGGCTGTTCTCCTACCCGGACACGCACCGCTACCGGATCGGACCGAACTACCTGCAGCTGCCGATCAACCAGCCCAAGGCGCCCGTGCACTCCTACAACAAGGACGGCGCGATGCGCTACGTCCACTCCGGCAACCAGCCCGTGTACGCGCCCAACAGCTTCGGCGGCCCCGCCGCCGACCCGAGCTTCGCCGACGTCACCTGGGGCGTCGAGGCCGGAGAGATGATCCGGGCCGCCTACCAGCCGCACGCCGAGGACGACGACTTCTCGCAGGCCAACGCGATGGTCAACCAGGCGATGGACGAGGCGGCCCGCGAGCGGCTCGCCTCGAACATCGTCGGTCACGCCACCAACGCCGTGGCCGCGGAGGTTCAGCAGCGGGTGATCGAGTACTGGACCAACGTCGACGGCTGGCTCGGCAACCAGGTGGCCGAGGGCATCAAGGCGGCCGGCGGACCCGATTGGAGCCAGGCGCCGACCAACGGTTCGGACGGCTCGGAGCGACCCGTCGGCAGCGGCGCCTCCACGGGCCTCTAGGAGCGCGCCGCCCCCGGCTCGCCGACCTCGGCGGGCCGGGCGGGATCGCGGCTCCACTGTGACCACGAGCCGGGGAACAGGCGGCCGTCGCCGACGCCGGCGTGCTCCATCACGAGCAGGTTGTGGCATGCCGTCACCCCGGAGCCGCAGGAGGAGATGACCGGCGTACCGGGCCCGATGCCCGCCGCGGCGAATCGCTCGCGCAGCGCCGTGGGCTCGCGCAGCCGTCCCGCCGCGTCGAGGTGCTCCCGGCACGGGACGCTGCGGGCGCCGGGGATGTGCCCCGGGCGGGGATCGAGGGCGTCGGGTTCTCCCAGGAAGCGCTCGCGCGGACGCGCGTCGATGATCGTCGCCGCTCCCGGCGCCGCCACCTCGTCAATCGTCGCGATCCGCCCCGGAGGCCATGGCCGCGGCGTGAACCGCGCCGCCGGGCGGCGAGGCTCGGCACGGCTGAGCTCGCCGGGCCACGCTCCGAGGCCGCCGTCGAGGAGCGCCGCGTCGTGGCCGGTGACCCTGAGCATCCACACCAGCCGCGCCGCCATCACTCCGCCGGTGTCGTCGTAGGCGATGACGGTCTCCTCGTCACCGATGCCGAGTCCCCCCATCGCCGCCGCGAAGGCGCCCGGATCAGGCAGCGGGTGACGTCCACCGCGGGCGGGATCGTCCTCTCCGGACAGCACGCGCTCGAGCGAGACGAACACGGCACCCGGAAGGTGACCCCTGTGGTAGGCCTCGCGGCCGGAGCGCCCGTCGGTGAAGAAGCGGACGTCGGCGAGGACGACGCGGTCGCGATGCCCCCGGAGCCACTCGACCGTCACGAACGGCTCGATCACAGCGCCTCCTCGATCAGACGCAGACCGCGCACCGGGGCATTATCGCCGACTGGTCACGGCCCGACTTGACAGGCCGGTCGCTCGTCCGCCGGGCCGAAATCCTCTTCAGGGGGTTGACAGTGACGAGTCACGGTGCATAGGCTGCTCATGCCTGCCAGGTGAAGCGGGTGGTGGCGCAGCAACGAGGCGGGGGCCTCGGGGTGCGGGGGTCGCACGCACCAGCTTTGGGACCGACAGTACGTATAGGGGGCAGCACCGTGGGCAAGCTCGTTCCTCGTGGGCGCATTTTTCGACTGCTCGTCGTGACCGGTATCGGCGTCGCCGCGGTGGCGATGCTGTCGATGTCGGCGTCCGCGCGATCCGGACGTTCCCCGGGACACGTGCGCCGTGGGCGCAGCTCGCTGTTGAGCGTGCGGTACCTGTCCCACAACCGGCACAACCAGCTCGTGCCGGGCATGGGATCGACCCGCCGCCACGTCAAGCACGGCCCCCTCGGTCCGCAGCGCAGCGGCCGCGCCTCGCGCGCCGCCATGATCGGCGCGAGGCGCGCCGCGCGCGCGGCCCGGTCCGGCACGATCGCCGCAACGGCGACCCGCGCATCGAGGCGTCCGGCCACCTGCTCGCTGCCGAGCGCGCCTGGATCACCCGGCGCCACCGGCGGAACCAACCACGCCGCCGTGAGCTGGAGCGCCGCCAACGGCAACGGCAACGCGATCACGGCGTATGTCGTCACCGCCGTGAACGGGACCACGCCCGAGAACGCCCAGGGCGAGCCTGCCTCGGCAACGACCGCAACCCTCACCGGCCTCGCCGGCGGCAACTACACGTTCACGATCTTCGCCCAGAACAGCTGCGGCAACGGGCCTGCGGCGACCACCACCTCGACAACCGTGACGGGCGGCACCACGTACGCCAGCCTGATCATCTCGCTCGAGCCACGCGCGTACTTCCGTCTCGGCGAGCCCGCCGGGTCCCTGACCGCCGCCGACTCCTCCGGTAATGGGCTGCTCGCCGGCATCGACACCAACTCGGGCATCCAGTTCGGTGCCGCGGGCGCGCTGCCCTCGGACGCCGCGACCTCGGTCAACGACACCGACGGCGAATGGGTGGCCACCGAGCCGACCCCCAACGACATGCCCGTCGCCAACCAGCCGCGCACCGTGCTGGCGTGGATCAAGCCCATCGACCAGAGCTGCCGCTTCGTGCTCGGCTTCGGTCAGAACGGCAACGACCTGGGTTACGACCTGGGGGAGTGCAACAACTCGATCTACATCTCCGCCTACAACGACGACCAGACGTGGCCGACGCCCGAGCAGCTCGACGACGGGTTCTGGCACATGATCGCCGTCACCTACGACGGCACCAATGCCACCGCGTATCTCGACGGCCGCACCCTGGGGACCAGGCAGTTCGCCAACCCCCTCTCGACCGCAACGGGGCCGCTCGAGCTCGGCGCCTGGACCGGCCTATGCTGCAACAACTGGACCTACGGCGGCCTGCAGGACGAGACCGTCTACGGGACGGCGCTGACCGCGACCCAGATCGCCAGCCTGTTCAGCGCCTCCGGCTACGCGGCGCCGACGACGCCGGGCAGTCCCACGGCGAGCAGCACCACCAACCAGACCGCGACCGTCAAGTGGACGGCCTCCACGGCCCCCGGCACGACGGTGACCGGTTACCTCGTCACCGCCAAGCTGAGCGGTGTCGCCGAGCAGACGATCGGGGCTCCGGGGACCGCCACGAGCGCGACGCTGAGCGGTCTGCCGGGCGGCTCCTACACGTTCTCGATCGTGCCGGTCGATCCCTACGGAAGCGGGACCGCGGCGACGACGGCGGCGGTGAGCGTCGGCGGGAGCACGACGTCGTACGGGTCGACCGTGCTGGCCGACCATCCGACCGTGTTCTACCGCCTCGACGAACCCCCCGGCACGGGCCTGATGGCCGACAGCGCCGGCGCGAATCACTTCGGACACTACGCCAACAGCTGCCTGACGCTCGGCGTCGCGGGGCCGCTCGCGACCGACCCGTCCACAGGCGCAAGCTCGAGCGCGTGCAACAACATCGGGACCGGGGGGCGGTTGACCACGCTTCCGTCCGGCTTCGCGGCGCGCACGATGCAGGCCTGGATCAAGCCATCGGACGGCGGCTGCCGCTACTTCATGGGCTACGGCAATCAGTACCTCGACGGTGAGTTCGGGCTTGGCAACTGCGCCAACTCCGTGCTGGTGCGGCTCTACAGCGACGACCACTCGTTCTACAGCCCGCGGACCATCGACGACGGCGATTGGCATCTGGTGACCATCGAGAGCACCTACTCCCCCCTCACGGGGAACGCCGTCTCGGCCTACCTCGACTCCCAGCTGCTGGGGACGGTCTACACCAACCAGCTGAACACGCAGGCCAACACGCCGCTATCGATCGGCAGCGATCCGTCGGACTGCTGCTACTACGGCGCGGTCGCCGACGCCGCGGTGTTCCCCACGGCGCTCACTCAAGCGTCGATCGCGGCCGAGCTGAGCGCGGCCGGCGACGGCGTGCCGTCGGCGCCGACGGGCGTCGCCGCCACCGGTGCTGCGAACAAGGCAACGATCACCTGGACGGCGTCGACCGCTCCGGGCACGAGCGTCACCAGCTACGTCGTCACCGAGCTTTCGGGCGGCGTCGCCCAGCAGTCGATCGCGGTGTCCGGCTCCAGCACCAGAGCCACGATCGACAGCCTCGCCTCCGGTTCGTACACCTTCAGTGTCGTCGCGTACGACACGTACGGCAAGAGCACTGCTGGGACGACGTCCTCGTCCACCGCGGTCACCGGCGCGGCGAAGACCTACGCCTCGGACACGATCGCGTCCGCTCCGGCGCTGTACTACCGGCTCGGCGAGACCGGCACCGGGATCATGGCGGACTCATCGGGGCACGGCACGATCGGCGCCTACGACCTCAACAGCACGACCCAGGGGGTCTCGGGCGCGATCAAGGACGGTTCGGACCTGGCCGCCAGCCAGAACGGCGGCGGGTTCATGGGTGAGGCCGGCGGATCGGCGGCGATCCCCGCCGGCGACGGCCCGCGCACGCTGGAGGCCTGGATCAAGCCCTCCGACGCCTACTGCGGCCGGGATATCGCCGGGTTCGGCAACACGGCCACCGACCAGGGGTTCACCCTGGCCGAATGCTCCAACGACCTGACCGTCGATGCGTACAACGACACCAAGCCGTTCTACACCCCGCGGATCCTCGACGACGGGTCCTGGCACTTCGTGGCCGCGACGTACACCGACGTCGGCGGCGTCGATCAGGTGACTGCCTACCTGGACGGCGCCTCGCTGGGGACGAAGTCGTTCACTGGAACGCTCTCCACCCCGCCCAGCAGCACGCTGTGGATCGGCGCAGGCCCGAACGACTGCTGCGGGTCGTTCTATGGAGGCATCGACGAGGTCGCGGTGTTCCCCACCGCGTTGAGCGCCGCGACGATCGCCGGCCAGTTCGCCCTCTCGGAGAACGCCCTCCCGACGGCGCCCACCGGGGTCAGTGCGAGCGCGGGGACGAACGAGGCGACCGTCGACTGGACGGCGGCCACCTCGCCCGATCCACTCACCGGGTACCTGGTGACCGCCCGCGCGGGCGCGACCGTGAAGGGGTCGGTCGCCGCCCCGCCCAGCGCGACGAGCGCGACGATCAGCGGTCTGCCGAGTGGCACCGCCTACACGCTCACGGTGGTGGCGCTCGACGCCTACGGCAGCGGGCCGGCCGCCACCTCCACGGCGGTGACGCCGACGGGCACGGCGACGACCTACCAGTCGACCGTCCTCGGCGACGGGCCGGTGGCCGACTACACGCTCGCCGAGCCGAGCGGCAGCGAGTACGCCGCCGACTCCTCGGGCGACGCGATGACGGCCGACTACAACGTGTCGAGCACCACGTTCGGCAACCCGGGACCGATCCCGACCGACCCCGCCACCTCCGTGTCGGACAACGGCAGCCTGCCGGTGGCGGTCGACTCGATCGTCCCCGGCAACAAGCTGCCGGCGGCCAACGAGCCGCGCACGATGGTGGCCTGGGTCAAGCCCGCCGACGCCAACTGCCGCTACGCCATGGCGTTCGGCGACACGAACACGGGAGAGGGCTTCGGCATGTCCGTGTGCCCGCACAGCGTCACCGTCACCGGCTGGGGTGACGATCAGACGTTCAACACGGCCACGAACATCGACGACGGCAACTGGCATCAGATCGTGATCAGCTACGACGGCACCAACGATGCCGCCTACGTCGACGGCAACCTGATCGGCAGCGCGCCGCCGGCCCAGGTGCTGAACACGCCGAGCGACACGACGCTGTACCTTGGCGCCGGGCCGCAGCAGGCCGGCAACTACTACTACGGCGGACTGGCGGACACGGCCGTGTTCCCAACCGCGCTCACCCCATCGCAGGTCAGCGCGCTGTTCTCGGCCTCGGGGTACGGGGTGCCGACGGCGCCGAGCAATGTCACCGCCACCCCGGGCAACAACGACGCGACGATCTCCTGGAACCCGGCAACCGCCCCGAACGCAACCGTCACCGCATACGTCGTGACGGCCCTGCAGGGCGGCACGACGGCCGCCAATGCGGTGGCCACTTCCGGCGGCGCCGCCAGCGTCACCCTCCATGGGCTGACGGCAGGCCAGGCGTACACCTTCAAGGTGGTCGCCTACGACACCTACGGTGGAGGGCCCTCGGCGACGTCGTCCTCGGTGAGCCCGACCGGGTCGAACACCCCCGTCCAGTTCGCCCAGCAGGTGATCTCCGACGGCGCGGTCGCCTACTACCGTCTCGGTGAGACGACCGGCAATGTGGCGGCCGACAGCTCAGGCAACGGGGTGCTCGGCGCCTACAACACGAACAGCGTGACGCTCGGGACCGCGGGTGCCCTCACCCACGACCCGAGCACCTCGATCACGGACAACGGCAGCTACGCGGTGGCCACGCCGGCCCTGCCGAGCGCGCTGCCCACCGGCGGCGCGGCTCGGTCGGCGGGGATCTGGTTCAAGACGAGCGCCGGCGGCTGCGAGTACCTCATGGGCTACGGAGTGCAGTCCAGCGATGAGGGCTTCAGCCTCAACGAGTGCTCGGGGTCGACCACGTCGCTGACGGTGGACGGGTGGGGCGAGACGGTCAGCGTCACCGATTCGACCGCCCTCGACAACGGCGCCTGGCACTTCCTCGTCGCCACGTACAGCGGCGGAAATGTCTCGTTCTACGTCGACGGCACGCAAGTCGGAACTGCGCAGACGTTCGGGACCGTACTGAGCACGCCGGCCAACACATCGCTGTACATCGGCTCGGAGCTCAACGACTACGGCGGCTTCACCGGAAGCCTCCAGGACGCCGCGGTGTTCTCGAGCGCGCTGAGCAGCGCCCAGGTCTCGACGCTGTACGGCGACCGCTAGACGCTCAGCTGATGGGCACGGCCCGTCCGGCGAACCGGTGCCGGGCGGGCCTTCGTGACTAGCCAGCGGAAGGCTAGTCGCGCAGGTCCTCGATCAGACGCAGACCGCGCACCGGGACCTCATCAATGGGAAAGCCGTCAAACGCCGATCGCGGTGCCAGGCCGACGAGCTCGCACGCGGTCACGTCGGCGTGCCGGCGGATCGCCGCGACGACGTCGGCGGGACGGGTCACGCCGGGATCGTCCAGGTTCGTCGAGACCTGCGCCACCCCACGCTCCCCGAGCCACAGGCCGATCGCCCGCACGCCGGCGAGCCCCTCGGGTCCGGACTCGCGGATTGCGGCGGCGATCGCGCGCGCCGTGCCCCGGTCGGCCGGCGCAGCGAGCTCGACGTTGAAGGCGACGAGCGGCGGGCGGGCGGCGACGAGCGTCACCCCCGCGCGCGGCGATACCCGGGCCGGTCCGAAGTCGGGGACGAGCTCGCCGTCGGCGATCCGGGTGGCCAGCGCACGCGCTCCGCCGCGGCGGAGCTCGGCGCGGGTGCGGCCGCCGGCGAGCTCGCCGTAGAGCAACACCGGCAGGCGTGCCTCCTGCCCGAGGCGGTCGGCGAGCACCAGCGCGGTCGCGCACGCCCGGCCGCGGTCGGCCGGCTCCGGGTACACGATCGGGGCGACGTCGACGGCCCCGACGTGCGGGTGCAGCCCGTGGTGGACGCTCAGGTCAACGAGCTCCAGCGCGCGCGCCACGCCGGCGAGCAGGCCGTCGAGCAGCGGTGCAGGATCCCCGCTGAGGGTGAACACCGAGCGCGCGTGATCGGGGTCGGTGTGGACGTCGAGCAGGCGAGCCCCCGAGCCGCCGAAGGCGCCCGCGAGCGCCTCCACCGTCCGCGGGTCGGCCGTGGAGACGTTCGGCACGGCGAGCAGCGTCACGACCGATCAGGCCGTCACTCTGGATCCCGGCGATGGCCGAACAGATGCCCGATCCGTGACGCGTCACGCTCCACGCGCTCGAGCGGTCGCAGCACCTCGAGCAGAGCCGCCAGCGTCTCGGTGAGGTGGTTGACCGAATCGGTGAGGACCGGCACGGCGGTGGCGAGCTGGTCGACCGCGTCCATGTGCCGCTCGGCGGAGTCCGCGACGCGATGCATCGCCTCGGCCAGGTCGGCGGCATCCCGTTCCGCCTTGACGGCGTCGTGTTCGACCTGCAGCGCGTCGTGGAGCGGCGAGCCCGCCACGCGCTCGGTCGCTCCCAGCGCGGCCCGCAGGAGCCCGGTGACGGGATCGAGGAGCGACATCGGAGCAATCTTAGGCGCGGGCGGTGAAGGTGCACGGCATCCGCTTGACGCCGTGGATGAACGCGCTGCGCAGTAGCTCAGGCTCGCCGGCCTCGATGTCCGGGAGGACCCGCAGCAGTTCGCCGAAGATGGCGTGCAGCTGAGTGCGCGCGAGCGCGGCACCGAGGCAGTAGTGCGGGCCGCCGCCGCCGAAGCCGAGGTGCCGATTCGGCTCGCGTGCCACGTCGAACTCCCACGGGCGCGCGAACGCCGCCTCGTCGCGGTTGCCCGACGCGTAGAACAGCACGACCTTCTCCCCCGGCGGAAGCGTCCTGCCGTGAAGCTCCACCTCACGCGTCGTGGTCCGCCGGAAGGTCAGCACCGGGGTCGCCCAGCGCACGAACTCCTCCACCGCGGTCGGCAGGCATCCCTGGAGATCGTCGGCGAGGCGCCGGCGCTGGTCGGGGTGCAGGCTCAGCGCGCGCATGGCGTGCGAGGTGGTGTGGCGCGTGGTGTCGTTGCCCGCCACCGACAGCAACACGAGGAAGGCGGCGATCTCCGCGTGGGTCAGACGCTCGCCGTCGACCTCGGCCTGCACGAGTGCGGTCATCAGATCGTCGCCGGGATGCTCCTCACGGTGGCGCGCGAGCTCGGTCGCGTATTCGGTGAGGGTCCACAGCGCACCGCCGAGGACCTCGAGCGGGGTGCGCTCGCCGAAGAACTCCGGATCGGCGACGGCCACGAGCGTGTCCGCAGCCGCCACCACGCGTTCGCGGTCGTGCTCTGGCACGCCGAGGGCGTCGGAGATCGTCCGCAGCGGCAGCTGCTTGGCGATCAGCTCGACGAAGTCACCGCCACCGGTTGGCGCTGCCTCGGCGACGATCTCCCGTGCGGCCGAGCGGATCCCGGTCTCGATCCGCGCGATCTGCCGCGGGGTGAACGCCGCGGAGACGAGGCGACGGAGCTTGGTGTGGCGCGGCGCGTCCATGGCGAGGAACGACTGCGAGGCCTCGAGCATCTCCGGTGGTGCATCGGCGAACTGCACCCCCTCGCCCGAGCAGAACGTGGCGGGGTCCCGGGAGATGGCGCGGATGTCCTCGTAGCGCACGATCGCCCAGTACGGTGCCCGCCGATCATCGGGGAGGCCGAGGATGTCCTCAGGAGGATCGTGGCGCGACAGGGGCGCGTCCTCCCGCAACCGGGCGAAGTACTCGTCGCGCTCCTCCGCGGACCGCGCCCAGAAATCGAGCGAGCCGAGATCGACGTCGCTGGGCGGCGTGCCGGTCACGCGGTTACTCTACCGCTCGAGGCGCCTGGTGGACGGTCTGTCCGGTCAGGACGTCCAGGGCGGATCCCCGAGGCTTCGGAGGCAGGTGCATGCCCGACGATCGATCGCACATGGAAACCGGCGGCGCGGATCGCGAGCGCGCGGGCGCGGGCGCCGACGATCCCCCGCCCTCACCGATTCGCCGGTTGGTGCTCCGCGGCACTCCTCCGCCGCGCGATCGGCTCCCCGCCTGGTTGTCCAGCGCCGAGGCCGCGGCGTTCCTGGGAATCAGCCCCAGCGAGCTGCGCTCGTGGGAGACGTCCTTCGGCTTCCCGCAGGGGTGGTCAGGGACGACTCGCCGGCGCCGGTTCGCCTCCCGTGACGTGGTCGCGCTCGCCGACGCCCTCAGCGCTCGGGCCTCCGTCGCGGAGGCGGTCGGGAGGGCGCGCGCGTCGCTCGCAGCCCGGGCCACCGCCGAGTTGCTCACCGCGATCACCCACCCTGACCTCAACGGTTGCGAGGCCGCGCTGGCAGCGCTGATCCGCGTCAGGCCGGCCGAGGCGGCGGCGGAGTTCGCCCTCGTGCCGGCCCTCGAGCACGTCGAATCCGAGCACGGATACGGCTCGCCGCAGTGGGCCTTCGCCGCCGCGTTCGCCTCCCGCTGGCTCGAGCACCGCGCGGCCTCCGTGCTCGCCCCGATCCGGCCGGGCACCCTGCTCATCTGTGACGCCTCCCACGACGCGCTCGACGCCGATGGCGTCTACGTCAAGCTGCTCGCCTTCCTCTGCCGCCGGGGCGGGCTCGGCTCACTCGTCGTCTCCCCCCTGCCTCCCGAGGTGCGCCCGCGGACGACGAGAGAGCTCGCGGCGCGTGCCATCGTCATCGCCGGCGCGGGGCAACCGGCCGAGGTCATCGCTCGCTGGCTCGCCACCCGGCCCGCACCTCCCGGCTCACCGGTGAGGCTCTACCGCCGGAAGGACCCGAGCGCCGGCACCGAGGCATTGCCGCCCGCGCCCGGCGCCGCCCGCGACGCGCTCCTCGCGCTGCTCGCCTCCTAGCGGCGCTCTCCCCGCGCGGCTCTCGGGTCGATCGACAGCCGCCGACGCGGGCCGCTCGACGGCGCTCAGCGCAGCTCGCCGGGTAGGAGGCTGAACATCACGGTGTCGCGCCGGCCTCCCTTGAAGGGGATGTGCGAGCGCAACACGCCCTCGCGAACGAAGCCACAGCGCGACGCGACCCGCTGGGATCGCTCGTTGTCAGGTCCGCAGGTCAGTTCGACGCGCGCGAGCCCGAGCGCGTCGAGTGCCCACTTCGCCATCAGGCGCGTCGCGTGTGTTGCCACGCCCCGTCCGCGTGCGGACGGCGCCAGCCAGTAGCCGACCGCCCCGCGCCCCTGCTCACGATCGACCCCGTACACCGAGCCGCCCCCCAACACGCGCGTGAGATCGCCAGGCTCGACCAGCGCCAGGTTGAGTTCCTCGCCACGGCGGCGCGCCTGCTCCTGCTCGGCGGAGGCAGCGAGAACCTGCGCCTCGGTCACCTCACCCACGGTCGGCACCGAGAACCGTCGCACCAGCGGGTCGGCGAACGCCTTCACCACCGCCGGAACGTCCTCGGGCGACCAGGCGCGGAGCCGCACCACATCGTCGCCGAGCGGCGGGTCGGGGAACGGCAGCTCGGCCACGCCCGTGACGCTACCGAATGCGGGCCGATCCGCTCCACTGGTTGCAGGGCAATGGGCCGATGCGGCCGCACCCTGGCAGATCGGAGGCTTTCCCGGCTCGAGCGCTCGCCCGACCGCCCAAGTATATGCTTGAGTCATGCATATAGCAGACACCAACGCGCTCTCCGCCTGGGTGGTCGTCGCGGGCGATCTCGCCGAGCGCGCCACCGTCGAGGCCAGTGATCTCCCGGAGCGCGGCCTCGCGGCGCTGGTTCTCGTACGCAACCGGCCGGGGTGCGGGATCGACTCGCTGTCGCGGCGGCTCGGCCTGACTCAGTCCGGGGCCGTCCGGCTGGTGGATCGCCTGGAGAGACTCGGCCTGCTGGCACGCGAGCGGACACCGGGACGCAGAGACGTGCCGCTGCACCTCACCCGGCCGGGTCACGCTCGTCTGAGGCGCGGTCTCACGGCGCGGGCCGCGACGCTCGAGACGCTCCTGAGCCCGCTCTCGCCGCCGGAGCGCGAGCAGCTCATCGAGTTGCTCTCCAAGTCGCTGGCACGGGGGCGTCGTCGGCGCGAGGAGGCAGATGTGGCCTGCCGGTTGTGCGACTGGGACGCATGCCGGCCGGATTGCCCGCTCGACGCGTCGGTGGTCGACGAGATCGGCGGCGCCCGTGAACCGGAAGGAGACACCGCCGGAGCGGATCTCTTGCCTTCACGCACTGCCGAGGGGTGAGGTGGCGGTCCTGCTCAGCGGTCTGTCCGCGCTGGCGTACGGATCCTCTGATTTCGCCGCCGGACTGGCGAGCCGCCGATTCTCAGCCGGACCGGTCACCGGCATGGCGCAGGCTCTGGGGGCGATCACAGCGGCCGTTGCGGTGATCCTCTTTCCGGGTTCCGGTCCGGCATCGGGCGCGATCGCGTGGGGAGCCGTCAGCGGGCTGGGCAGCGCCGTCGGGACCCTCGCGCTCTACCACGGTCTGGCGGTCGCCCGCATGAGCGTCGTCGCGACCCTCTCCGCCGTCCTGACCGCCGTCGTCCCGGTGATCGTCGGGATCGCCCTCGGCAACCACCTCCGGATCGCCGAGATAGCCGGCATCGTGATCGCGCTCCCGGCCATCGCGATGGTGTCCTGGCAGCCGCACGCCGCCGAGCGGCGCCCCGACCGGGCGGGACCGCTGTACGGCCTGCTCGCCGGGTTGGGGTTCGCGCTGCTGTTCATCGCACTGGACCGGGCCGGCACCCGCTCCGGCGCCTGGCCGCTGCTCCCGGGCCAGATGATCTCGCTGGTCATCATCGGGCCGTTCGCCTACCGCGGACTGCGATCGGCCGGCCGGCCGACGAGAGCCGCAGCCACTCTGACCGTGGTCGCCGGCCTCCTCAGCGGCACCGCGAACCTGTTGTTCCTCGCCGCCACCGGTCACGGGCAGCTCTCCATCGTGGCCGTGATCACCGCCCTCTACCCGGCGGTCACCGTGCTCCTCGCCCGAGCGGTCCTGCGGGAGCACTGGTCGCGGGCCCAGGCGCTCGGACTGCCGATCGCGGCCGCCGCGGTCGTCCTCGTCACCATCAGATGACGGGCAGCTTGCCGCTACGGCTCAGCGAGGACGTTCCAGTGTCGTCGTCGTCGTCGGCATCAGATCACGCTCACTTGCCCACGAACGCGGATTCGCCGGTGATCGCCAGCCCGACGATCAGCGAGTTGATCTCCCGCGTGCCCTCATAGGAGTAGATCGCTTCGGAGTCGGCAACGAAGCGTGCGACGTCGTATTCGAGCAGGATCCCGTTGCCGGCCAGCAGCTCTCGGGCCCAACCGGTCGTCTCACGCATCCGCGCGGTGCAGAAGGCCTTGGCCAACGACGCGTGCTGCACTCCGGCCGCCCCGGCGTCGGCGAGTTGGCTGAGGCGCACGGCCACGCACTGCGAGGCGACGACATTGCCGAGCATGCGGGCGAGCAGATCCTGTACGAGCTGGAAGCGGGCGATCGGGCGCCCGAACTGCTGGCGCTCCCCCGCGTAGCGCAGCGCGATCTCGTAGGCGCCGCGGGCGCACCCAACGGCCTCCCAGGCGACGGCAATCCGCGATTGGGTGAGAACGCCGGCGGTGTCCATGAACGTATTGGCCTTCTGCAGCCGCGCGGCCTCGGGAACCTCGACGTCGGTGAGGACGATGTCCGCGCTCTGCACCGCGCGCAGCGCGATCTTGTGTGTCATCTTGGTCGCCTCGAAGCCAGGGGTCTGCTTCTCGACGAGGAAGCCCTTGACCTCGTCGTCTGCCTCGTCGCGAGCCCAGATGACCGTCACGTCGGCGAAGGTCGCGTTGCCGATCCACCGCTTGGCGCCGTTGAGTACCCATGTGTCGCCGTCCCGGCGGGCGGTGGTCTGCAGCCCGCGCGCGACTCCGGACCCCACCTCGGGCTCGGTCAGCCCGAACGCGCCGATGGCCTCCATGCGCGCCATCCGCGGCAGCCACGCCTCCTTCTGCTCCTCAGATCCGCAGTGATGGATCGAACCCATCGCCAAGTGGTTGTGCACGCCCAGCCCGGTTGCCACCGAACAATCCACCGCCGCCATCTCCATTGCCACGAATCCATCCACGAGAACGCCGCGGCCGGCGCATCCGTAGCCCTCCAGCGCCATCCCCCCCATGCCGATCTCCGCCATGCGGGGGAACACCTGATGCGGGAACTCCTCCCGAGACCAGTAGTCGTTGATGATCGGCGCCACCTCTTCGCGCATGAACTCTCGGACATCCGCCAGCAGTTCACGGTCTCGATCCGGCAGCGTCGACTCCAACGCATAGAAATCGCTCGTGGCCGGCAGCTCGGAATGGCTCATGCTCGTACTCCTCCGGGGTCGACAAGGCCTTCGTGTCTCTGAGGTACCCCGCCTCATGGCAAATGCAACACCGAACGATTTCTGTTGCATTCTCTCGATGCCCGTGACAAGCTCGCCAAATGGCCGTGTCATCACGCCCGACGCTCGGGGACGCCGTGCGTCTGGGCCGCCACAGGTTCCTCGCCGGACAGCGCATCGACATGAGCGCCATCGCCCATGAGCTGGAGGTCAACCGCGTCACGCTGTACCGCTGGATCGGCTCGCGCGACCGACTGCTCGTCGAGGTCATCTGGTCCCTCGCCGACCGAGCGCTGACCGCCGCCGAGGTGTCGACGAGGGCTCGCGGCGCCGAACGGATCGTCAGGATCACGGCCCGGTTCATCGACACCGTGATCACCAATCCGGGCATGCGGGCTTGGCTGGTCGAAGAAGGCGAGCATGCGATGCGGCTGCTCACCCGCCACGAGACAGACTTCCAACCCCGCCTGATCAACGCGATCGAGCGTCTCCTCGTGGAGGAGACCGACGCCGGCCGCCTCGATCTTCCCGCGGACCTCCACGACATCGCCTACGTCATCGTCCGCCTGATCGAGTCATATGCCTACCTCGACCTCATCATGGGCGAAGACCCCCAGACCCGCAGCGCAGAACCGATCCTCCGCATGCTCCTGCGCTGAGGTGACCCACGATCGCCGTGCTCGGACACCGCGCCGACCGCCGCGTGGCGCGGGGTGACTCAGCCGGCCGAGCGCTCTCGGGGTAGACGATAGGGTCGGGCGATGGAGGCTCATGGCTCGGATTCGTCTCGTCGCGCAAGGGCGCTGCGGGCATCCGATGCGGATCGCGAGCGGGCGGTCGCGGCCCTGCGCGACCACTTCGGCGCAGGCCGGCTCTCTGACGACGAGCTCGCTCAGCGGATCGCGGACGCGTATGCCTCGAAGACGGTGGCCGAGCTCGACGAGCTGATGCTCGACCTGCCGTCCCATCAATCGGCGCTTCCCGCCGCTTCTGCGCAGCGCGAGGCACCGGTGCGACGGACGAGGACCAAGGCTGGCCAGGCCCTCGCCATGAGTGTGCGAATCCACGCGACGATCTACGTCGTCGTCAACGTGATGCTGATCGCCATCTGGGCAGCGACGGGCGGCGGGTACTTCTGGCCGATATGGCCGCTGATGGGATGGGGGATCGGGCTCGGCTGTCATGCCGCGCCGGTGCTGGCCGGCGTCGGCACGCGACGCGCGCGGCCCGAGCTCGCCGGCGCGAGCACGATCGACGAGGTCGAGTCGCGCGTGCGCTCTGAGCGACGCAACCTCCGTCCCGCGTCTGCCCCGGATGGCACCGTGACGATGCTGTTCTCAGATATCGAGGGATCAACCGAGCTCAATGCGCGCGTCGGGGATGAGCGGTGGCTCGAACTCCTGCGCCTGCATCACGTGATCGTTCGCCGCGCAGTGCACGAGCACGGCGGCTTCGAGGTCAAGGTGCAGGGCGACGGTTTCATGATCGCCTTCCCGAGCGCCCGCCGCGCAGCCCAGTGCGCGCTGGCGATCCAGCGGGCGATCGGAGCCGAGCTCGGTGACCACGCTGACGGGCCGATACGTGTCCGCATCGGTCTGCATGCCGGTGACGTACTGCGTGAGGACGACGATTTCTACGGTCGCAACGTCGCGCTCGCCGCGCGCATCGCAGAACACGCCCGCGCAGGGGAGGTGCTCGCATCCGCAGTGGCAAAGCAGCTGGCTGAGAGCGGCGGGGACATCTCGTTCGAGGACGAGCGCGTCCTCCAGCTCAAAGGTCTGGGCGAGCAGACGATCTACTCCGTCGTCGCCAGTGGACCGCAAGACGGTCGGATCCGAGCTACTCGAGCTTGAAGCCGACCCGCAGCTCTACCTGGAAGTGGGCGATCTGATCACCCTCGACGTGGCCGCGAATGCTGCGCACCTCGACCCAATCGAGCCCCCGCAGCGTCTTCGCCGCTCTGGCGACGCCTGAGCGCATCGCCTCCGTGACTCCGTCGGGCGAGGTCCCGGCGATCTCGATGATCCTGTAGGTCTCCGACTCGGACATGCGCACTCGTCCTTTCAGGGGATTGGACTCTCAGCGGTACCGCTACCCCGTGTGGCCGGGGCGCTGGCTGCTTCGATGGGTTTGGTGTTCTCGACGAAAAAGTTTAGGGATGCCATAATCTATTTGCATGGCAACCAAACAGTTTCTTACGGCCTCGGTACAGGCCTACGCGAAAGCCGTATCTCGGCCAGCTGATCGCGGCGCGGCTGGGTCACCGCTGTTCGTGCGGTTCGATGGTCGTGACCATCCGATTGGAGGTGGCCTGGCCCGCGCGATGCGGATCGCAACCGGACAGGAGCTGGGATGATCCCATCGCCCGGCGGCCGTGTGCCCGCGCTCGAGGGTGCCGGCACCGGCCAGACGCTGCCCGTTTACGAGCAGCTCGAGGAAAGCGCGCTCGAACGCCTGCTCTCGCGCGGGAAGGTCCGCTCGACGCTGTTCATGCTCGGCCCGGCGTTCGTGGCGTCGATCGCGTACGTCGATCCGGGGAACTTCGCCACCAACGTGCAGGGCGGCGCGAAGTTCGGCTACCTGCTGCTTTGGGTCGTGCTGGCCGCGAACCTGGTCGCGATGGTGATCCAGTACCTGTCAGCGAAGCTCGGGATCGTCACCGAACACGACTATCCCGAGGTGGTGCGCGAACACTTCCCGCGCGCGTTCACGTGGGGGATGTGGGTGCAGGCCGAGATCATGGCGATGTCGACCGACCTTGCCGAGTTCATCGGCGCCGCGATCGGACTGAATCTGCTGTTCGGCGTGCCGCTGTTCATCGCTGGGCTGATGACGGGCGTGGTCGCGTTCGGGATCCTTGGACTTCAGGCGCTCGGGTTCCGAAAGTTCGAGATCGCGATCAGCGGCCTGCTCGGGATCATCTTCGCCGGCTTTCTCTACGAAACGGTGCGGATCGGCCCGTCGGTGCACGGCTCGCTGCACGGCCTGATCCCCAGCATCCATGGCACCACCTACCTGTACATCGCGGTCGGAATCGTCGGCGCGACCGTGATGCCCCACGTGATCTACCTCCACTCGGCGCTGACCAGAGGCCGCATGCCAACCCGCGACGACGGCGAGAAGAAGCGGGTGCTGCGCTTCGAGCGCCTCGACGTGTACATCGCCCTCGGGCTCGCCGGGCTCGTCAACATGGCGATGCTCGCCGTCGCTGCCAAGCTGTTCCACACCCACGCGCTGTCCGGTCTCAGCACGATCCAGCAGGCACACGCCCAGTTCGGCCATCTCGTCGGCGGTGGCGCGGCGCTCGCGTTTGCGGTCGCGCTCCTGGCCTCCGGCGCCTCCTCCTCCAGCGTCGGAACCTACGCCGGGCAGGTCGTGATGGCCGGCTTCATCAACTTCCGCATCCCGCTCGTGCTCCGCCGCGTGATCACGATGACCCCCGCGCTCGTCGTGCTCGCGATCGGCCTGAACCCCACGAACATCCTCGTTCTGAGCCAAGTCGTGCTGTCCTTCGGCATCCCACTCGCGCTGATTCCGCTCGTGATCATCACCGGCCGTCGCGACATCATGGGCATCCACGCCAATGGCCGCACCCTGCAAACCGCCGCCTGGACGATCGCGATCGCGATCAGCCTGATGAACGTCTTCCTGATCTACCAACAGTTCTTCATGAGCTAGAACGTCGTTCGGCCACCACGGCCCGCACGTCTCGCAGCCGTGTTCCTTGAGAAGCTGTGCGCTGTGAGCAGGTACGTGATCGGGCCGGATGTGGCGATTCGACTCGCCGGCGAGCAGGCCGTCGTTCGTGATGACCATCAGATCCTGGCCCCCACGCTGCTGCGCTCCCAGGTGCTTTCGCTGCTGTTCCGAGCAGTGCAGGGCGGCGGCCTGACGAAGCAGGACGCCGAGCGACAGCTCAACTACATCCGAGGGCTGCGAATCCGATTGCTCGGGGACCGCGTCCTTCAGAGCGTGGCGTGGAAGGTGGCGGAAACGCTCGGGTGGCCGGACACCGTTGATGCCGAGTACGTCGCCCTCACGCAACTCCAAGCCGATGCGCTGATCACGCTCGACGCCCGATTCGCCGATGCCGTCAGTCAGCTTGTGAGCGTCGCGCCACTCGACGTGCTGCTCTGATCAGGCGGGGCAGCCCGTTCTCCATTGCGCCAGAACGCGAACCGCAGACCGTCGCACCCCACGCATCCGACGCACCCCACGCAGTTGGTACATCCGACGCAACCCAGGCACCACGCGCAGCCGGCGCAGGCAACCGACAACGCCGTCATCGCGCAGCCCGCCACGGCGGCGCTGAGTACGGTCCCGGCACTGCCGGCGGTCCCCACCGAAGCGATCGTCAACGCGCTGCCGGCCGACCCCACGCTCCGCGCCGTCGCCGCACTCCCGACCGTGACCACGCTTCCCGTGGTCCCCACCGAGATGGCCGTCATCAGGCTGTCGCTGGTTGCCACCGACCCGACCGTGTTCCGGCTCGAGCGGGTGAGCAGGCTGAAGAGCGGGTCCTGCGGCGTCTGCGCTGGCCAGAGGCGCTTCACGGCGCGGATCATCGCCGATCCCGTCTGAAGGCGGGAACCATCCATCGCCCCGCGAGGGTTATATGGGGTGATGGACGATTTCGACGAATTCGTCGCCGGCAACCTCGAGCAGCTGCTGAAGACGGCCTACCTGATCACCTGGGATGCCGGCGAGGCCGAGGATCTCGTGCAGGAGTGCCTGTTCAAGGTGGCGCGGCGGTGGCCACGCGTGCGACGGATGGCGCAGCCACGTGGTTACGCGCGGCGGATCCTCGTCAACCTGGCGCTCGACGATGCCGGCGGCCGTGCTCGGCGCCGCGGCGAGCTCGACGATGAGCCGGCGCTCGCCGGCGGACCGGCTCGGGATCTGCTCGCCGGGCTCGAGACGCGCGCCGAACTTCTCGACGCGCTCGCGCGTCTGACGCCGCGGCAACGGGCGGTGCTGGTCCTGCGCTACTTCAACGACTTGACCGAGGCCCACACGGCCGAGATCCTCGGCTGCTCGCCGGGGACCGTCAAGAGCAACGCCTCGCGCGGACTCGCGCGGCTGCGCGAGGTGCTCACACCAATCCCCAACCCCACACGGGAGCTCTGAAGGCAATGCCCGATCAACTCGAACAGAGCCTGCACGACGCCCTGTCCCAGCGCGCCGCGCAGCTCGATCCACATTCGATCGCCCGCTTGGGCGCGATCGACTACCGCCCTCGCCGGCACCGATTCGGGGTCGTGTCCGCGGTGAGTGCCGTTGGCGTCGGAGGCGCCGCGGCCGCGCTGACCGCCGTGTTCGCGCTCAGCTCGGGCGCCGCTCCGGCGTTCGCCGGCTGGCACGCGACGCCGACGCGTCCGGCCCCCGGCCAGCTCAGCCACGCCGCACAGGCCTGCGGGCAGAGTCTCGGGAGCCCGATCCTGACCGACTCGCGCGGGCCGTACACGGCCTCGATCTACGCCGATGAGACGACCCGCGACGTGTGCCTCAGCGGCAACGGGGTCTCGGCGTCGTCCAGCTCCACCTCGGCGACGCCGGTCAGCGTTGCGGCGGGTCGGATCGAGCTCGACGGCGGCGGCGCGCGGGACTCCGCCGGTAACGCGTTGACGCTCGTCGACGGCCGGATCGGAGCCGGCGTCACCGCGGTCACGATCGAACGCAGGGGCGCCCGCTCCGTGCAGGCGACAGTCGCCAACGGCTGGTACATGGCGTGGTGGCCGGGCACGGCCGCGGCGACCGACGCCAAGGTGACGACGGCTTCAGGGACCAGCACCATCGCGTTCCCCTCGACGCCGGCGCTGCCGGCACCGGGGTGCCCGTCCAGCGCCCACTGCGCGTCCGGCTACGCGTTCGCCAGCGGCAGCAGCAGCGGCGGCAGCAGCAGCGGCAGCGTCGCCGGCGGCGGCAGCGCCGGCGGCCGAAGCGCCAGCGGCGGCGCCATGCCGCCGTTGGGCCAGTCGAGCTCGTCCCACACCAGCACCGCGAGCTCGTCCCGGTAGCAACGCGGCATCGCCGGGGGTGGCCGCGAGCCACCCCCGGCGGAGGTGCTCGCGTCCGGTGATCGATCCGTTCTCGCTACAAGGGCCGCGCGATCAGTGCGACGGCTGCGGCGACGAGTTCAGCGTTGTCCGCGGCGGTCCGACCGTCCGGTAGCACCAGCACGTCCTCCAGGCCGACGCGCACGTCAACGCCGGCGGAGGCGGCAGCCGAGATCACCTCCCACGTGCGTTCACCGTCGCCGTGCCACAGCTGCGGGATCCCCTCGGGAATCAGGGCCGCGATCAAGCGAGCGTCGTCCGCTCCACCGTCGACCTCGACGAGTGCCCGGACGACTTGATGGGCGAACGGGCTGCGTGTCAGCTCCTCGGCATCGGCGGGCGTGGCGAGCCCCGCCTCGACGGCGATGCCTGCGTGCCGGGCGGCGCGCATGATCCCCGCCCAACCGAGTTCAGACAGGTTCACCGAGACGAAATCAGGTGGATGCCGCCAGCGTCGTATCGCGGCGGCGCGAGCGAACGGGTCGGGATCGATCGTCGCCGCGGTGGAGAGCCCAACCGGCAGGCGCGGAACCGCGGCGCGAATCGCCTCGACGGCTGCGTCGCACACAGCCGCCTCAAACGTCTGCGTGCCTTCGGAATCGCGAGGATGCACATGCACGGCGAAGGCTCCGGCGTGCCGCACGGCGATCGCGTCGGCGGCAAGCTCAGCCGGCGACTGCGGCACCGCGGGATGCTCATCCCGCGTGCGCCCGCCGTTCAGGCATGCCTTGACCGCCATCTCAGTGGCTACCAGCCCTCGGTGGAGGGCGGACGCCAAGGTCCCGACTGCGACTTCGCGCTCCCGATCAACTGAACAGCGCGGCGATTGGGGCGACGTCATCTGGGCGGGCTGGATCCGCCTCGACCCGAAGGATGACGTGGCTCTCGCCTTCGTCGACCGTCCATGTGACGAATGGGCAGCATTCCCGCTCGGCGGCAGCGAGCGCTGCCAACTCCTCGCGGATGCCGGGCCCCGGGTGGTAACGAACTTCGAGCACATGGCCGCTGCGCCGCTGTGTCGGGCGGCCGTGCACAGATAGCTCGTGCCACCGCCGCATCCGCGCGGCCGCGTCGTTCGGCCCGAGCGTGCAGGCGACGGGCAAGCTGGCGGACTCGGAGCTCGAAGCACTTTCCATTCTGCAGATCATCCCAGAGCTCGCCGGCGGCGTTTCATGCGCTTGCCCGGTCGAGCGCCCGGGTTTGCCCGGCCAGTGCTCGTGCGAGCTCCTCCCGTGAGTGGATGTCGAGCTTCAGGTACACGTGGCGTAGGTGGTACTCAACCGTCTTGGGGCTGAGGAACATCGCCGCGGCGGTCTCGCGGGTCGTCCTTCCGCCGGCCAGCAGCATCGCGATCTGCAGCTCTTGCGGCGTCAGGCCGTCGATCGTGTTGGGGTCTCGCCGCCGGACGGTCTCGCCGCTCGCGGCGAGCTCCGCGCGAGCACGGTCGATCCAGGGACGCGCATCGAGTAGCTCGAAGGTCTCGAGCGAGGAGCGGAGCTGGTCGCGCGCCAGTTTGCGGTTGCGCGCGCGTCGCAGCCGCGCTCCGTAGGCGAGCTGGGTGCGCGCCTCCTCAAAGGCGTCGGGGGTGCCGGCGTGCTGTTCGAGAGCCTGTTCGAAGCTGGAGGCGAACCGGTTGCCGGAGGCGACGAGTCCCTGGCCGCGGAGCGCCCGGGCGATCGACCAGGGTTGACCCTTCGCCTGGGCGGCGGCGCCGAACTCATCGGCCAGCGCCCGCGCTTCCGTGATGCGCCCGAGCTGGCAGCACGCCTCGATCAGCTCGGGCGCCGCCGACAGGTCCGGATCGGTGAGACCGAGCGTCTCGACCAGGCGCTGCTGGCGCTCGAGGTGCTCGACCGCCCGCTCGGCCGCACCGAGACCGAGCTCGAGCATGCCGAGTGCCTCGGCGGCCCACACCTCGTGTAGCCGCGTCCCGAGGCTCTCGCACAGCTCGAGAGTCTCCGCGACATTGGCCCGGCATTCGCGCTCACGTCCACGGCGGGCCTGAAGCCGCGCGAGCCCCGAAAGCCCGAACACGAGATCCGTCTGCTGGCCGGTCTCGCGGGCGAGACCTATCGCCTCCAGGAACGTGGCCTCGGCCAGAGCCCAGCGGTTGGTGGTGGCGTGATCGAGCGCGATCAGGTCGAGGACGAACGGCAGTGCCCCGATCGCCGAGCGTTCCCTGGCGAGCCTGAGCGCGCGGTCGAGCAGCTCGCGCCCGGTGCTGGCCTCGCGCAGGAAGATCGGCGCGATCGCCAGCCACGGAATGAGCCGCAGGTCGTTGCGGAGCTCGGGTGACGCATCCGCGAGTGCGACCGCCTCCTGGATCGCCTCCGAGCCAGCGGCGGCGTCCCCGCCGACGACACGGGCCATCCCGATCGCGATCGAGGCCAGGAAGCGGGCGCGCACCGAAACGCCCTTCGGCACCAGGCTTGAGGCCAGTTCGGCGACCACCAGCATTTCCACCGAGTTGCCGGCGAAGAAACAGGCGCCGGTGGCCTCCGCCAGCATCGCGATCGCGCGCTCCGGATCGGCGTGCTCGGCGGCTGCGGTGAGGATCGCGCGACCCCGCATCACGGGTCCCTGGCGCGTCGCGATATGGCCGGCGAGCTCGTCTATTTCCAGCCGGCTCGCCTGCTCGCCGGCGGCTTCTCGGGCCTCGTCGAGCAGCGCAACGGCCCGTCGCACAGACCCGGCGTGCCAGCTCTCCTGGGCGGCCGCGAACACCAGTCGAGCGCGGCGCTCCCGGCCGGCCGCCAGCCTCCCGGCGCGTTCGAACGCGAGCGCGGCGGTCGCGTACGCGCTTCGATCGCGGGCCCTCACCCCTGCCTGCTCGAGAGCGGCCGATGCCTGCTCGTCGACGCCTGCGGCGGCCGCAGCGAGGTGCCAGGCGCGGCGATCGATGTCCCGGTCGGGCAGCGCAGAAGCCAGCGCCCGGTGCATGGCCCGGCGCTCCTCAGGGCGCGCCCCGGCGTAGATCGCCGAGCGCACCAGCGGATGGCGGAACTCAACCGACCCGGCCCGTATCGACACGAGCCCGGTCCGCTCGCCGGCCGACAGGGCGGAGAGCTCCACGCCCAGCCGGTTCGCCGTGCGTTCCAGCAGTGCGAGGTCACCGCTGTCGCTGGTAGCGAGGAGCAAGAGCGCCCGCCGCTCGGCCTCGTCGAGTTCGCCCATCCGGCGCAGAAACTCGCGCGAGATCCTCGTCGAGACGAGCACCGGGGCTCCCGCCGGGGCGAGCGCAAGCTCGTCGGCATCCCGGGCCAGCTCGAGCAGCCCGAGCGGGTTGCCTGCGGTGGCGTCGTGGAGCCGGGCGGCGGCGTCCGGCGGGAGCCCGTCCAGCAGCGATGCGGCCTCCACGCGGCTGAGGCCGCTGATCCGGATGGTCGGCAGGTCCGCGCCGTCGAGCAGCGAGGGCTCGCGTTCGCGAACCGCCACGAGGACCGCGATCGGGTCGGCCACCAGCCGTCTGACGGCGAACAGCAACGCCTCGGCGCTGGGTCCGTCGAGCCAGTGGGCGTCGTCGACCAGCACAGCGACCGGACCCTGCTCGGCGTACGTGGCGAGCAGACTGAGCGTCGCCGCACCGACCGCAAAGCGTTCCTGGGCTCGGGCTGGCCTGAGTGCGAGCGCACCCTCGAGCGCAACAGTCTGTGGCTCTGGGATGTGGTCGAGAATCCCGAGCGTCGGGCGCAGCAGCTCGAGCAGCGACGCGAACGGGATCCGTGCCTCCGACTCGACGCCACGCACCCGCAGCAACTGCATCCCGGTCGCTCGTCTTGCGGCGTGGTCGAGCAGTGCGGTCTTGCCGATACCCGGCTCGCCGACGAGGGCAAGCGTCGCGCTCTCCCCCGATCGCGCGCGCTCGAGCACACGCTCGAGGGCTTCTCGCTCACGCTCGCGCCCGACCAGCATGGCGCGATTCTCCCACCAGGTCTCCCAGCCGGATTCTCCCACCAGGTCCCCCAGCCGAAAAGACTAGGTGGCCCCCGGAAGCGAACGGCGGGCCTCCCGCCATAAGGTCGCACCCGCCAACAAGCGAGGAGAGGATTCTCTGATGGGCGCAACCACCGAAGCCGTCCAGGTCGACGGCGACAAGCTGATGCAGTTCGTGTTCCGGGCGGTCGACGAGGTCGGCGCCACGCTGAACGCGGCGCTGGTCGTGATGGGCGACAAGCTCGGGCTCTACCGCGCGCTTGCTGGCAGCGGCGGGCTGTCCCCCGCGGAGCTCGCCGAGCGCACCGGCACCTCCGAGCGCTACGTGCGGGAATGGCTGAACGCGCAGGCGGCGGGTGGCTTCGTCGCCTACGAGCCGGACAGCGGGCACTACACGCTGCCGCCCGAGCAGACGGTGGCCCTGACCGACCAGTCGAGCCCCGCCTACCTGCCGGGGTTCTTCCAGATCGCGCTCGGTTCGGTGATCGACTCGCCGAGGATCATGGAGAAGGTGCGAGGCGGCGAAGGGCTCGGCTGGCACGAGCACGTCCACGACGTGCACGAGGGCTGCGAGCGCTTCTTCCGGCCGGGCTACAACGCCCACCTGGTGGCCGAGTGGCTACCGGCGCTCGAGGGCGTCGTCGAGCGGCTCGAGCGGGGTGCGCTGGTCGCCGACGTCGGCTGCGGCCACGGCGCGTCGACGATCCTGATGGCGCAGGCGTTCCCGAACTCGAGGTTCGTGGGCTCCGACTATCACGACGGCTCGATCGAGACCGCGCGCCGGCGGGCGGAGGAAGCGGGGGTCGGCGACCGGGTCAGCTTCCAGATCTCGCCGGCCGCCGGTTACAGTGGCTCAGGCTACGACCTGGTGACGATGTTCGACTGCCTGCACGACATGGGCGATCCGGTCAGCGCCGCGCGCCACGTGCACTCGACGCTCAAGCCCGACGGCACGTGGATGATCGTCGAGCCGAACGCCGGTGACCGCGTCGAGGACAACCTCAACCCGGTCGGCCGCGCCTATTACGGGTTCTCCACGCTGCTGTGCACGCCGGCGTCGCTGTCCCAGGAGGTCGGGCTCGCGCTCGGCGCCCAGGCCGGCGAGGCGCGGATCCGCGACGTCGTCCAGACCGGCGGTCTCACCCGCTTCCGCCGCGTGGCGGAGACACCGTTCAACCTCGTGTTCGAGGCGCGTCCGTGACGACGACCTCGGACGAGACCGTGGCGCCCGCGAATTTCGCGGGCGCCCAGCGCCGAGAGCAGACCCGAGCCCGGTATCCGGACCTCACCGGGTACGCCGAGCGCGACGGCGTGCGTGTCTTCTACGAGGTGTACGGGTCAGGCGAGCCGACCATCTTCCTGCTGCCGACGTGGTCGATCATCCACTCCCGGTTCTGGAAAGCGCAGATCCCGTACCTGGCCCGCCACTTCCGGGTCGTGACGTTCGACGGCCGCGGCAACGGCCGCTCCGATCGTCCCACCGGTGCTCCGGCGTACACCCCGGACGAGTTCGCCGCCGACGCGCTCGCCGTCCTCGACGCGACCGCCACCGACCGGGCGGTGGTGGCCGCGCTCTCCTGCGGTGCGCTGTGGGGCACGATCCTCGCCGCCGACCACCCGGAGCGCGTCGACAGCCTCATCTACATCGGTCCTGCGGTCGGCCTCGCGCCCGGCCATCCGGAGCGGGACGTGCATCCTTTCGACAGGTCGCTGGCGAGCGAGGAGGACTGGGCCAAGTACAACAGTCACTACTGGCAACGCGACTACCTGGGGTTCCTCGAGTTCTTCTTCGCCAAGTGCTTCACCGAGCCGCATTCGACCAAGCAGATCGAGGACTGCATCGGCTGGGCCCTCGAGACCGATCCTCTGACGCTCGCCGACACCACCCGCGGTATCGGGCTGGCCTGTAGGACCGAGAGCTTCAGGGACACGTGCGCCCGCGTCCGCTGCCCGACGCTGGTGATCCACGGCGACGAGGACCTCGTCCGCCCGCATGCGCAGGGTGTGGAGCTCGCCCGGGCAACCCACGGTCAGCTGGTCACGCTGCACGGCTCGGGGCACATTCCCTGCGCGCGCGATCCGGTCAGGGTCAACCTGCTGGTGCGCGAGTTCGCCGGGAGCCCTAGGCGGCCGACCTCCGCCTGGACGCGCGCCCGGGGCCGCCGGCGCCGGGCGCTGTACGTCTCCTCGCCGATCGGCCTGGGCCACGCGCAGCGCGACGTCGCGATCGCCGACGAACTGCGGAGGCTGCACCCCGATCTCGAGATCGACTGGCTCGCCCAGCACCCGGTGACGAAGGTGCTCGAGGCGCACGGCGAGCGGATCCACCCGGCGAGTCACGAGCTCGCGAATGAGTCGGGGCACATCGAGTCCGAGTCGGCCGAGCACGACCTGCACGCCTTCCAGGCGATCCGGCGGATGGACGAGATCCTGGTGGCGAACTTCATGGTGTTCCACGACCTCGTCACGGCCGAGCCGTACGACCTGTGGATCGGCGACGAGGCGTGGGAGCTCGACTACTTCCTGCACGAGAACCCGGAGCTGAAGACGACCGCGTACGTGTGGCTGACCGACTTCGTCGGGTGGTTGCCGATGCAGGAGGGCGGCGCGCGCGAGGAGTTCCTCACCGCTGACTACAACGCCGAGATGATCGAGCAGATCGCGCGCTCCCCGCGCGTTCGCGACCGGGCCGTGTTCGTCGGCGATCCCGACGACATCGTCCCGGAGCGATTCGGGCCTGAGCTGCCCGATATCCGGGACTGGACCGAGCAGCACTACAGCTTCGCCGGCTACGTCACCGGCTTTGACCCTGCCGGCGTCGCCGACCGCGAGGCCCTACGCGCTGGCCTCGGCTACCACCCTGACGAGCGGGTGTGCATCGTGACGGTCGGCGGGTCGGGCGTCGGCGGCGACCTCCTTCGCCGGGTGATCGCGGGCTTCCCCGAGGCGAAGCGCCTCGTCCCCGAGCTGCGGATGATCGCCGTCGCCGGCCCGCGGATCGACCCGGAATCGCTCCGCGGGCACGACGGCCTCGAGGTCCGCGCCTATGTGCCGGACCTCTACCAGCACTTGGCAGCGTGCGACATTGCCGTCGTCCAGGGCGGGCTGACCACCTCGATGGAACTGACCGCTGGCCGCAGGCCATTCCTCTACTTCCCGCTCAAGCACCACTTCGAGCAGAACTTCCACGTCCACCACCGGCTATCGCGGTACGGCGCCGGGCGGCGGATGGAGTTCGACGATTCGCCCCCGGACGCAATCGCAGCCGCGATCGCATCTGAACTCGGCCGTGAGGTCGACTACCGCCCCGTGGAGTCTGACGGCGCCGCGCGAGCGGCGGCGCTGATCGCCGAGGTGCTCTGATCGCGGCGAGCTAGCGGTCGATCGGTGCCGGGCGGCCGAGGTGGAAGCCTTGAGCGAAGTTGACGCCGTATTCCTTCACCAGCGCCAACGTTTCGGCGTCCTCGACGCCCTCGGCGATCGTTTCGTAGCCGAAGTCGCGGGCCAGTCCGACGATCGCCCTGACGAGGTGTTGATTATCCGGATTGGCCGCGAGGTCGCGCACGAAATCAACGTCGACCTTCACGTAGGTGAAGGGCAGTTTCTTCAGGTACGTGAAGCTGCCGAACCCAGTGCCGAAGTCGTCGAGCGCGAGCTGGCAGCCGATCGCACTTAGTCCGCGGGCAAGGACCTCTCCCGCCTCAATGTTCCCCATCAGCGCTGTCTCGGTGATCTCGAAGACGATGTTCGCGGGATCCGTGTGTGCCTCACGCAGTTCTCGCTCGATCAACGGAAGCAGGTCGAGGTGGCCGATCGTGGCCGCCGAGAGATTCACCTCGAAGCGTTGACCGCGGGCGGCGAGACGGATTGCCTACACGACGACCCAACGGTCGATCTCAGCTATCAGTCCGTACCGCTCAGCGACCGCCAGAAAGCTCCCAGGCAGGATGATCTCGCCGTTTGTTCCGACCATGCGCAACAGCAGCTCTTGACTTGGCTCACCGCCGGTGAGGGGGACGATCGGTTGTGAGTACAACGTCATCCTGTCTTCATCGAGCGCGTCCCGGATGCGACCTACCCAGGCGATCTTGTCCAACTCGCGGCTGCGTCGCTCAGCCTCGGAGTTCTCTGCGCTCGTGTCGCGAAACACCACGACGACACCATGTATCGCCGCCCCCGCCCGCAGCGGCGCGGCCGAATAGGCGACCGGACAGATCGTGCCGTCCCTGCGCGTGAACGCGTCATGAGCCATGCGCACGTCCCGACCCTCGGTCGTGACCTTCAACAATGCGCAATCAGCCTCCGGGTGAGGCGACCCGTCCGCATGCTGGAAATGGATCGCGGCGTGCACCGATTTGCCCAGTAGGTCCTGCTCACTCCAGCCCAGCATCCGAGAAGCCGCTGAGTTCATCAGCGTCAGGCACCCATCGCCGTCCAGTACGCAAAGGCCCTCCATCATCGTGTCCATCACTGCGGCGCGAAGGCGATCGGCCTCCTCACGCTCGGTGATGTCGACCACGACAACCCCAATCCCGATCACCTGGTCTTCGATCCGGACCGGGTAGCAGCTCGCCAGCCAAAAGCGGTGATCGCCGGCGGAGGACAGCTCGCGCACCACCTCGACGTTGACGACCGGCTCTCCAGTCTCCAACACCTGGCGATAAACGGATTCCATCTGCGACCAGAGGTCCGGAATCGCCTCCGCGACCGTGCGGCCGATTAGCTCCTCCGGGCCCAGATTGCTGACCTCAGCGAGAGTCGCGTTGACTCGCACGATGCGAAACACACGGTCCACGAAGGCAAAACCCACCGGCGCCGCAGACTGAAGCGTCTCCACCAGATCGAGTGACTCGGCTGTCTGCCGCAGCGCTTCGGAGAGCTCGGTGACATCCTGGACAGAGCCGACCAGCCGCGATGGCCGGCCATCGCGCTCCACCGCGGCATCCGAGAGGGAACGCAATACGTGCACGCTCTCATCGGGCCACGAAATTCGATATGAGACGTCGGGCAGGGTTCCGCGTTGCCTGGCTGAATCGAGCTCCCGCTGCACACGCTCGCGGTCCTCGGGATGTATTCGTCCAGCGACATACGCCGGCGTGGGCGTGACCTCGCCCGGCTTCAAGCCCAGGAGACGGAACATGTTGTCCGACCACAGGAGCTCGTCGGTTTCCAGATTCCAGTCCCAGCTCCCGGTCCGTGCGAGCTCCTCGGCGCGTTCCAGGACCACCCGCCCAGGACAGTCTCTTTCCCCTGGCGATGATCCTGACTCGGCGCCGCTCACTTGGGCGCTGTTACGAATGTCGGCCATGGAGGGCCCCCTTTTGGCCCAACCAAGGACTGACCATTGGGGGCGAGTTAGATCGGCGTGACTTCCCTCGGTCCCGCGACCGCTGGTCGGATCGCCGCGCCCAGCGCGGTTGCAACAAATGATACGGGCCACTGTCAAGTGCGCGCGGCTCCGGGCGGTCCCCGCTGCGCGGCGGAGCCGCCGGCGGCTGACCGAGGCCTGGCGGGGGGTCAGCGCGCTTCTGGTTCTCCCTTGAGGACGTCGACCAACGATCGTGGCTGCGCTGGCGTGGCGGACCCGACCGTCGAGCCCGGCGGGCATCACGGCGGAGGTCACGGCGGTGGCGCCGGTCAGCGCCGCACTGGACCGAGGACGCTGACCCAGCGGTTGCGCCAGCCCCTTCGCGCACCTCCGCCCAGCCGGCTGATGTCATCTCCTAGCGCCGGCACGGCGCCCGCGGTGCGGATGGCGAGATCAGCGTGTGCGGCATCTGGCGCAGGCACCGGGGGCTGCTACTTCGTCGTCGCCGAAGCCCTCACCAACGTCGCCAAACAGGCCCACGCCCAACGCGCCATGAAATATGAGGCCGCGGCATCGTGGTCACGAGGCGCTCTCGTCGCCGTCGTCCGCCGCATCGTCCCAGGACCGGTGCGACGGCCCAGGACGCGTCGCGTGGGCGTGCAGGAAGCCGATCAGCTCGTCAGCGTTACGCACGGACGCCTGCTCGCCTGACTCGACAGACTCAATCCGGCCCACGATCCGACGCTGGCAGAGGGCATCCGAAACGAGCTTGAGCACGAACGAGACTGGCATCGAGGCGGGACCGTATATAGGCGGTGTCCAACCAGCGCTAAACGTCGGATCCGGCTGCGGTTCAGTGCAGCCCGTGCTCAGGCGGCGGCGTTTCCGCGAATCGCTCGTTCGAGCTCTTCGAGTGCTGGAGAGGCGGCGAGTCCGAGTTCGTCGAGCGCGGACTTGCCTCGCCGCAGTGTCGCGAGAGCCGATCCGGCGCGCCCTTGTGAGGCGAGCAGCCGGGCGAGCTGTAGGTAGCGCTGCTCGTCGTATGGCTCTGCCTCGATCGCTCGTTGGATCAGCCGGGCGGCCTCGTCGATCTCGGCGTGCCCCTCGGCGTCGGAGGCGAGTAGGTCGAGGATTTCGACGTAGCGGATCTGTAGTCGTTCGCGCGCGGCGGCCGTCCAGTCTTCGAGGCGATCGTCGGGCAGCAGCTCGCCCCGGTATCGCGCGAGCGCCGCACGAGCGAGGATCGCCGCACGGCGGGCGTCGCCGGCGGATCGAGCGGACAGCGCAGCGCGAGCTTGGGCGTCGAACAGCTGCGCATCGATTTCGAATCCGGATCCGAGCGCGATCATCTGCCCGTCTCGTTTGAGCAGCTCGCCATCCGCGGCTCGCAGCCGACTGAGCAGGTTGCGCAGCCGGTTGCTGCCCGTGAGCGGATCGGCCTCTGGCCACAGCACCTCGCTCAGCGCCTCGGCGTGCATCCGGCCGCCGGCGACCGCGAGTGCCCGGACGGCTTTTGCAGGACGGCCGGCGGGCAGCTCGAGGCGGCGTCCCGCCCGGCTGATCTCAAAGCCACCGAGCAGCTCGATCGTCAATCTGCGGCGCGCCATCAGCGCCTCGGCCGGGCGCGATCCGGCCGCTGCGGCCAGCGGCAGGAGCGTCTCGGCGACCGCACGCTCACGCAGCAGTGGACCTTCGGGATGCCCGAGCTCGAGGCAGGTGTCAAATGCGTCCGCTGCCAGGCTGCTTGCGTCGGCGACCCCCCGGCGCATCGCCGCGTAGGCGCGAAGCACTAGCAGCGGCCAGCGCTCCTGCGGCTCGGTTGCCGGATCGGCCAGCAATGCGCCGATGGCCCTGTCGGCGTCTGCCGGGTCGCCGGAACGGCCGGCGACGGCAGCGCCGTAGATCCTGACCGGACGCTCGAAACCGGCCATACGCTCGCGCGCTCGCGCCAGGTACTCCAGGGCCAGCTCGTGCTCCCCGGTGCGATCCAGGCAGTCGGCGGCGTGGGACAGGAACTCGACTCCGGACGCCTGCTCGCACCAGACGTCGCGGTGGCGCTCGACCTCGAGCACCGCCCGTACCGTCCGGGCACGGTCGCCCCGGTAGGAGGCGAGGTTCGCCTCGCTCCACGACGCGTAGGCCAGAGCCCATTCCTCGCCGCACCAGCGACCGATATCTAGGATCTCGGCGATGCACGATTCGGCCTCGGTGTAACGCCCGACCTCAAACAGAACATCGGCGCGGAAGCTCTGCACCATCGCCCGGTACCTGTTGCGCGCTGGCAGATCGGCAAGCGCATCGTCGAGTACCGCGAGCGCCCGCTCGAAGCGACACGAGCCGAAATAGAATCCCATCGCCAGCGGAATCAGCGCCTGAGCAGCCCAGGTCCGCTGCCCGACGCGGCGGGCGAGCCGCGCCGACTCCGCCAGCAGCGACTCCGCCTCGGGCTGCGGCCCCTCGCTACTGAACCACGACGCCAGCCGCCCGAGGACGTCGAGCGCTCTCGCCCTTGCCGCCAACTCATCTTCACCACCCTGCTCGATCACCGCGACTGCCAGGGCGCGCGACTGCCCACGGGTCCGCTCGTCCCACAGCAGATCGCGGGCCCGCTCGGCGTCGATCTCCCGGCCGAGCGCCGGGTCCGCCCCAGGCCCCTCCCCCGGTAGGAGCCGGGTCGCCTTGGCGAGCACCTCGGTGCGCAGCTCGGCTTGGTGAGCGATCTCCGCCACTCGGGCGAGATGCAACAGGACACGCGGATGTGCCCGGATCGCCGGCTCCGGCAACCTTTCGACAACGTCGTGTATCACCGCCAAACCGAGATCCTCAACCCGATCCAGCGGCACGTCGGCAAGCGCCTCCGCCGCCGCGGACGCCAGCCCCGCGGCGAGCAGTGCCCCGATCGCACGCAGCGGCTCGCCGTGCCGGCTGAAGACACCGGCCGCGGCGAGCACCGTCGCGTCGGCGACCGGCGCGAGCGACATGAGGTACGCGGCCACCGGGCTTGGCAGCTCCCACCATCCCGATTCGGTGCGACCCAGCGGGATCCCCGCCCTAACGATGCGATCAAAGCTCCCGTCGCGGCCGCTCACCACATCGCACAACTCAGGAGACAGAATCGGCAGGTGCGCGAGCTGCACCAGCGCCTGACGGTCAACGGACCCCAGCGCGTCGAGGATCCCGCGCAACGGCGCGGCGATCAGATCATGATCGCTCGACACCTTCAACACCCCGGGGCCATCTGCCCCGTGACTCCGCGCAGCCACGACCAGCGCCGTCACCCACCCCTGTGTCGCCTCCACGAGCAACCTCACATCGTGCACGTGTGGCCGGTATCCGAGGCGATACTCGATCAGCTCGGCCGCCTCCTCGGTCGTAAACGCCAACGCACCCGTGTCCAACCTGATCGCGCCCTCGAGCGTCCGCAACCCGTTCAAGGGCCCGACGAGATTGCGAGCCGCGATCAGCAGACGGTGCTGCGCCGGAAGACCACGAGCCAAGCGAATCACCAGGGCCGCACTGTCCGCGCTGTCGAGGTGATGGGCATCATCAAGCACCAGCAGCACGCCTGCGTCGCTACCGACCAGCGCGTCAAGCAGCCGATCGATCCAACCAACGGGCTCCGCCACGTCCGTCGCCGACAAAAGATCTGACAGCCTGGCGCTCCGCAGGGCACGGCGAAGCGACGTCATCAGAACGGCCGGATCGGCGTCTTGCGGGCCAAGCGGGACATACACGGTCGCGATCCCCAGAGTCCGGCGAAACTGCGCCGCGAGCACCGACTTGCCAAAGCCCGCGCCTGCCTCCACCAACCCCACGCGGCCGGCCAACAACCGCGACACCAACCGCCGCCGAGCCACGTACCCAGTAGTCACCTCGTCATCTCGCTCTACTGCCCCACGGTAGCTGGGCCGGCGAATAGCCCCACAGGCGTCCTAAGAACCGATGCCGGATGCCGGCCACCACAGTGCCCGGCATCCGGCCACGCACGCCTCTCCTCCCGCCACGGTCAAGCTCATCACCTGACGAGCGTTCGAGTTCCACACCCGCAAGCGCTGATCGCACTCGCGATGCTCAAACTCGCTGACCTCGGCCCACTGCTACCGCGGTGAACTACCGACGGAAACGTCAGCGGACCCTGTTTAACGCTGGTTGGACACCGCCGTCATACAGTCGCGCTCCATTGCCACGAGGGGCCCGGCACGGTCGGCCAGAAAGCAGAGGAGCAAATGCTTCAGATGAGGAAGCGAGTAATCAGCAGCGGGGTGGGCGTCGTCATCGCGGCCGCCGCGATTGGAGGGCTGGCAGTGTCTCCTGCGTTCGCGGCGACACGGAAGATCACGACGGTGCTCTCGCTTGGCAGCCAGGGATACCCGCAGGACATTGTCGAGGGCGGCGGCGACATGTGGATCACGCAGCCCGCCGGCAATGAGATCGGCCGGGTCAGCCTGCTCGGCAAGCTGACGGAGTTCTCGGCGTTTCCGCCCGGCGATACCGCATACAGCACACCTCACGACATCGTCCTCGGGCCGGACGGCAACCTGTGGTACCTGGCCAGCGGGGACAACTCGGTCGGGTACATCAATGACGCGCTGGAGCGGATCACACCGAGCGGTCAGGTCACGGAGTTTCCGCTGGGAGACATCGGCATCACCGGCTCCGGCACCGTGACCCTGGCCGTCGCCGATCAAGAGCTCTGGCTCGCCAACGGCGACAACCTCTTCGTGTTCACGACATCCGGTAGTTATGTGGCGACGTACACGGACACGACGGGCACCGGAGCCGAGCTCATCCCGGCTGAGACACTGGGGCCCGACGGCAACATCTGGTACTGGGCCACGAACACCCCCCCGGGGGCCGGAACTGTCAATGCAGCTGGGTTCTTCAACAGGTACGCCGACGGGAACGACGCCGGGGACGACGGGCCAAGGGGCCAGGATCACACGATCACGACCGGCCCCGACGGCAACATCTGGATGACCGACTTCAACGCCAACGAGATCATCAGGACGACCCCTGCCGGCGGCGTGACACCGTACGGCGTCACCTCCGGTGTCGGGGCCATCACCGGCGCCGCGGACGGAAACCTGTACTTCGTCGAGTCCGCCCAACCCGCTAACGGCGGGACGGTCCTCGGCGTCGGTCGGATCACGACAAGCGGCGTCGTGACCAACATTCCCACTCCCCAGAATGGCACCGCCAGCACAGGCCCGTACTCAGACATCACGTCGGGCCCGTACGAAACCGTCTGGTTCGTCGGACAGGGCAACGTGTACCGGTTCTACGTGGGCAAGAAGAAATGAGGCGCTCCTAACGTCTCCGTGGATCGACTGAGCGGCTGAGAGTGGGGCGCGGCGCACGCACGCGGCTTCCAGGTTTTCCGGCTTCTCGAGGCTGGCTGCGTTGGGAGCGACGCAACGTGCGCTGTATCAGGGTATGGCGCTCCGCTGCTTGGGTTGCGACGGGGCGGTGCTGGAGGACGTCAGAATCGACTCGAGATGGAGGTGATCGTGAGCCCTCTAGCGGGACTTCCGAGTGGGCCGTGGAGGAATCGAACCTCCAACCCTTGGGATTAAGAGTGCCTCATTTGCAGGTCTTTTCCCGTAGATACGGGCTTCTGAGTTCGCTCCAGTGCAGTCATGCAGGTCAGAATTGCCGAGTTGGGGACATATCCCGGGACGGTGTCAGGCTGCTGGGCGTCGGAGTGGTGTCGTCCGACCGATCCGGTTGGCTCTCGGGCTGGTGGCGGGCTGACTCGCTTTTAGCCTGTCGGCCGCCGGGGCCGGCGGCCGGTCCGGCGAGAGGCGCTGGCTTTCCTGCAGTCCGCGCATTCCGGGTCGGAGCGCAGAAACGTCGCAATGCGCGTCGCGTCACCTGAGCGGGTCGGCCGCCTCGCTGCCTCAGCCGCACTGAGGGAGATCAGCGGCGTGAAGGATGACCGCGCGTGCCGTCGGATGTCATGCCGCTGGGGGCGGTCCGCCGCCGGGCCCTCCGCCTGTGTTTGGTCTCCCTAGGCTGCCCTTGGTGTCGACTTCTGCGTGGTCGAGCGCGATGTTGAACGTCGTCTTGAATCCGTGCTCGATAGTTCCGTTCACCTTCACGATGTTGGTGGCGAAGTCGGCGCTGGTCAGGACCGTGTCGTTCTCGTCGGTGGTGGGATCCGTCTGCGGCGAGCGTGTCTTGTACGGAGCTGCCCCCGTCAATACCCGGTCGTTGTCGGCGTCCGAGAAGAAGATCTGGGTCGTGTAGCCGGCGATCGTCGCGCCACTGTGCGAGAGCTTGCGGACGCGGACGTGGATATGGATCGCGCGGCCGCTGTACCAGCCAGGCCAAATCGTCGTAAAGCCGACCTGACCGTGGATGGGCCTGTGCCCCAGTCCGCGGTCTTTGCCCGTGATCTGATAGCCGCGCAGCCAGTTGTCGCTGATCGTGTCCCCGCCGCTGGTGCCGCCGCCCGCCTGCTGCGAGGACTCATCGGAGTACAAGCCGTTGCCGTTGGCGTGCCAGATGTCGACGGCGACACCGTTCAGCGGCCTGCAGCCGTTGCTCGAGTCGACGACGTTGATCGTGAGACGCAGCGGAACGCCGGCCTGATGCCCACCACCGTGCGAGTTGGCGCGAACATCTGAGCGGTGAAGCAGCGTGTTGACCCAATAGGGCCCCTCTGTCAGCTCAGGAGTCAACCGGGCGCAGTCGTTCGCCGCGATCGCGGTTCCGCCCGGCACCTCGATGAGCAAAGGCCCGACGAAATAGGCCGCGCCAAGAGCGCCCGCTCCGGTCAGGGCGTTGCGTCGCGTTATGCGGTGTTCACTGCTCATGCTGGACAAGCCTCCTGAATCCGGGTCTGAGTTGGACAGGCGTGGTTCGGGTCGAGTATCCAGCTAGCCCAAGTCACGCGGGTTTGAGACGTAGCTCGAACTCCATCGTCGCTTTGTCCTCCACGCTCACGAACCCGCCGACGCTCGGGGCCGTCATGTCGAACGCGCTCCAGGGGAACGTGAGCGAGCCGGCTGCTTCCAGCGACGAACTCGAGAGCCGCAGCTCAACGGGGAGCGTCTCGGTTCTCGCGGTCCCGTGAATGTTGAATATCCCCGTCACCGGCACCCGGACGACGCTGCCGCCGAGCGCGCTGGCGGGAAGGACCACCGGCTTCGTGAGCTTGAACGTAGCCGTCGGGTAAAGGTCGCTCTGCAACCCGATCGTGCGAATGTGCTGGTCGCGCATCGCTTGGTCGCTCTTGAGCGTGTTGACCGCCACCCTGAACGACGCCGCCGTGACCGTAACGATCTGACCCTGCTTGGTCATGTTGGCCGCGCCGGTGATGTTCGAGGTTCGCCCGACCGCATCGTCCTCGGCGGGAAGGAAGCCCAGCTTCTCCCGGACCCGATAGCCGGCCACCGAGCCGGTGGCGACCGTCCACCGGCCCGCAAGCCCGCCGCTCGAGCTGACCGGAACCGTGACCGCACTCTTGCCAAGGCTCAACGGCTTGGGCGAGGAAGTCGGGAAGATCACGAAGTACACGACCGCGAACCCCGCCACGGCGAGGCCCACGACAGCTCCAGCCGCGATCAGCATCAGTCGGCGAGTCCGTCGGGGACCTTTCAGCATTCCGTAAGTCTCAGGCGCGGCTGTAAGCCAGCCGTATGAGTCGTCAAGCGGCAAGGTTGTCGAAGCTCCTGCACGTCCCCCATCCCGATCGGGTTGGGTGCGAAAAGGCAGTCTCCAAATCCGCGCTGAGCTGGGCGCGCAAGGTCGGCCACGAGATACGCGTCCGAACACGAAGGCAGGCGTCGGGCTGGTCGCACTGTCCGAGCGTGGCTGCTCGACGCCTATTCCGGGGTCGCGCGGGCGTCCTGACCGCTTCGCGCCACAGGGGGTCACGCGTTCGGCGCGGATCTCATGGCCGCATTCCGCGACGAGCAGCGACCTCTCGGTGGCGCCCCAGGCGCGCGCCGCTTTGTCGGAATCGGGACTCTCGGCGTGTCGAAGTTAGGCATCCCAGCAGCCACTTGCGCTGAGATGGTGCCTCGAGGAGACGGCCGCTCTAAGGTCTTGTCTCGTGAAAGCAAGGGCGCGTTGCCCCCGCGCGGTCAGAGTTTGAGTAGGCTGCTCGGAAGCGCGTGACCCACGACGTCAACTGCAGTTCGGGCCGCGGCGACGCTCAGATCTAGATCGACACCTGTCGGGATGCCGGAGTCTTCGAAGAGGTAGACAAGTTCCTCGATCGCGACGTTGCCCGAGGCGCCGGGTGCGAACGGGCAACCTCCGAGTCCACCCGCGGAACCGTCGAAGCGTCGTATGCCGGCTTCATGGGCAGCCCACGCAGCAGCTACCCCGGCGCCTCGAGTGTCGTGGAAATGAGCACTCAGCTCGGTCCCCGGCGCCGCGTCCTGCAAGCCCTGGAAGAGGGCAATGACCCGCCCGGGGGTTGCGGTGCCGATCGTGTCGCCCACGCAGATCGTGTCGGCGCCAAGCGCGATCGCCTGTGTCGCCAGATCGATCACTCGGTCGGGAGAGGTCCGGCCACCGAAGGGACAGTCGAAGGCGATCGCCACGACCACCTCGAGCGAGCCGCCGGCATCGTGGACCAGAGCTGCGATCGGCTCCGTCAGTGCAAGAGACTCCGAGACGCTGCGGCCGACGTTGGCCTCCGAGTGCGGTTCCGAGGCCGAGATGACGTACTCGAGCCGTGTCAGACCAGCGGCGAGGGCGCGACGCGCACCTCGGACGCCGGCGACCAAGGCCGAGAACTCGACGTCTGGCCAGTCGCTGAGCATCTCAGCGACGGCCTCGGCATCCGCCAGTGCCGGGACGGCGCGCGATGAGACGAAGGACGTCACCTCGACGCGGGACACGCCGGTGGCGATCACCGCCTCGAGTAGTCGTCGCTTACCCGCGAGCGGTACCGGCTCCTCGATCTGGAGCCCGTCTCGGAGCGTGACGTCCCGGAGGAGGACACCACTCGTCATATGACCCCGTCAGCGACAAGCGCTGCGAGCTCGACATCTCCGAGGCCGAGGAGCTCGCTGTAGACCTCAGTGTTGTGCGTGCCGGATCGGCGCGGCCCGCCCCAGCGCACCTCGCCGGGGGTTTCGCTGAGAAGCGGCAAGGGTCGGACTCCTTTGACAGGGCCGGAGGCGAATTCGTCATCGTGGTCGACGAAGAGCTCGCGAGCCAGGAACTGCGGCTCCCGCATCACCTCGGCGACTGTGTTGACGGCGCCGACAACGACGTCGTGGGCGCGTAAGAGGTCGATCAGGTCCTCCGCCGCCAAGCGCGCGGCCCAGGTCGCGATCAGCTCGTCGAGCTCGTCCTGGTGATCGCCGCGCGCGACGTGGTTCACAAACCGCGGGTCATCGGCGAGGGCAGGCGTGCCCATCGCTGTGCAGAGCCGGCGGAATAGGGTGTCTTGGTTGGCCGCGATTAGTACCCAGATCCCATCGGCGCTCTGATAGAGGTTCGAGGGTGCGACTCGGTCCAGCCGCGTGCCCGAGGGTCGACGGATGTGCCCGGTTTGGTCATAGTCGGGAATCGTCGACTCCAGGATCGACATGCTCGCCTCTGTCAGCGCCACGTCGACGACCTGGCCCCGACCGGAACGCTGGCGCGCGATCAGCGCCGCGAGCACTCCCTGGAAGGCGAGCATCCCGGCGAGGGAGTCACCCAGCGACAGCGCGATCCGTGGCGGTGCCTGCCCCGGGTACCCGTTCAAGTAGCGCAGGCCACTTAGCGCCTCGGCAACTGAGGCATACCCGGGCCGATCGGACATCGGACCGGTCTGCCCATACCCCGAGACGCGGGCCATCACGAGGCCCGGGTTGAGATCACTCAGAACGTCGTAGCTCAGGCCCCAGCGTTCCATCGTGCCGGGGCGGAAGCTCTCGACGAGCACGTCACTGCCGCGCAACAGCTCGAGCGCCAGCTCGCGACCTCGGTCGCAGCGCAGGTCGAGGGTCACGCACCGCTTGTTGCGGGCGTGGACCGTCCACAGGAACTGGTGACCGCCCGAGGCCTGCCCCCAATCGCGCAGTGGATCAGGCCGGTCGGGCGCCTCGATCTTCACGACGTCGGCCCCGAAGTCGGCGAGCAGCCGACCGGCGTACGGGCCGGCGATCAGCGTGCCGAGCTCGACGACCCGGATGCCTTCCAGCGGTCCCATCAGAACATCATCTGGACAGTCTTCTCCTCGGTGTAGGCCTCGATGCCGTGCGGCCCAAGCTCGCGCCCGAGACCGCTCCCGGCTCGCCCACCCCAAGGAGTCGTCATGTCGGGAATGCCAAACGCGTTGATCCAGACGTTCCCGACATTCAGCTCCCGGGCGCAACGCTGCGCTGTGTGCAGGCTCTCGGTGTAGACGATCGCGTTGAGACCGTAGTGCGTGTCGTTGGCCAGACCGATCGCCTCATCTGTGGTTGAGAACGGGATCACGGTGGCCACCGGACCGAAGATCTCCTCGCGCGCGATCCGCTGGTGCTGGGCCCCTCGGTAGACGGTTGGTTCCACGAACCACCCGTCGCGGTCAGCGCGATTGCCGCCCGTGACGAGCGTGGCACCCTCGGCCTGGGCACCGTCGAGATATCCGGTGATCTTCGCGAGGGCAGCTTGGTTGATCACCGGTCCCATCGAGACGGCGTTGTCGAACGGGTCACCGAGGACGATGCTCTGCGCGTGGGTGGTGAGCCGCTCGCAGACCTCGTCGAGAAGCGAGTCATGCACGTAGACCCTGGTCCCCGCCGCGCACACCTGTCCCTGGTGGAGGAAGTTGCCGACCGCGATGAAGGGCATCGCACCGTCGAGATCGGCGTCGGGAAAGACGATCTGCGGATTCTTGCCGCCCAGCTCGAGGGTCACCTTGCGGAACGTGCTTCCCTCGGCGCCGACGGCGTGCAGCGGGAGCATCGCCCCGACCTCGGGACTGCCGGTGAAGGAGAGCTTGGCGAGGCCCGGGTGGTGGGCGAGGGCGGCTCCGGTGGTCTCGCCCAAACCGGTCACGACATTGAATGCGCCCGCCGGCACCCCGGCCCCGTGGAGGAGCTCGGCGAGCCGCAAGATCGAGAGGGCTGCGTCCTCGGGCGGCTTGATCACGACCGCGTTGCCGGCGGCGAGCGCCGGGGCGACCTTCCAGCCCGCCACGACGATCGGGTTGTTCCAGGGTGTGATCGCGCCGACGACGCCAAGCGGTTCGCGGAGGGTGTAGTTGAGCCGATGGCGCCCCGCGTAGTCGGGGAGCTCAACCGAGGAGCCGTAGAGCTTGTCCGCGAACCCGGCGTAGTAACGGAATGTCGCCAGACAGGCCGGAACATCGCCGTGGAGACCGTCGCGGTAGAGCTTTCCGACCTCGAGCGTCTCGAGAGCCGTGAGGTACTCGGCGTCGGCCGCGATCGCGTCGGCGGCCGCGAACAGGATCCGGCCACGCTCGGTGCCGCCCATCTCGCGCCAGCCGGAGTGCTCGTAGGCTGACTGTGCGGCCCGGACGGCGGCGTCGACGTCCTCGGCACTTGCGTGAGCGATCGTGGTGATTTCGGTGTCGTCGACGGGATTACGCGTCACGTACGTCGCGCCGTCGGCGGCGGGCCGCCACTCACCCCCGATCCAGAGGTCACGGGGTGGGAAATCGGTCGGTGCCTGCGCGACGACGTCGGCGCTGGACAGGTAGTCGGACGACATGGTTCCTCCTCGGCGGAAGAGCGTGGTGGACGCCACTCTAACAACCAGAACCGATTTATGTGACGGCTCGTCCGATAATCGCCCCGCCCTGGTGCTCCGTTACTCGAAGAGCCGTTCGGAGAGGTCTGCCGCAGCCCGCTCGACCCGCGTGGGCCACGAGTCGGTGTCGGTCGCAGCGAGCGTCACGACGCCAACGGCACAGGCCATGCCCCGTGGCCCTGGCAGAGAGGCGACAACGCCCTTGGCACCGGCGATCAACTCCCCCTCGCTCGTGAAGGTGCCGTGAGTGCCGTCCCGTGCCGCGAGCAGCGCCTTGCCCAGTGCGCCGAGGTGGATCGGCGTGCGACTGCCCGGGCGGTAGCTGACATGAAATGTGGTCGCCTGCGGTTCGACGACCGCGATCGCGACTGCCTCTTCCCCGTCGGCGATGCAGAGGTGTGCAGTGGCGCCAACGTCCCTGGCGAGCGACTCCAGCACGTCGTAGGCCCCGCGACGCAGGGTCGGTGCGATGTTCTCCGTCAGTGCGAGTGTGCCCAAGCCCGCGGTGAGCTGCCCGTCGGCGTTGCGACGGATCAGGCGGTGCTCGATCAGCGTGCCGACGAGCCGGTAAACGATCGTTCGAGCCAGACCGAGTTCGGCTGCGAGCTGGGCGGGGCTCAGGCCCTCGGGAGATGCACAGACCAGCTCCAGGACGTCAAGGCCGCGCCCCAGTGTCTGGGAGGTCTCGCTCGCGCGCTCCTTTTTGTCCTGCTCTGGCTTCGATTCTTCAGCCACAGAGGAGACGATGGCACACTTACAGCAGGCTCCGCTCCGTGCACCATGCCTCGATTACGTCGACGCATTCGGCCAGCTGTGCGGGCTGATCGACGTAGTAGTGGGTCGCGCTTTGGATCAGGTGGTAGCTCGCGTCGCTCGTCCCCAGCGCCTCGCGCACGGCTGTGTTGTGACTGGCCGGAACGGCGTCGTCGGCGTCGTTCTCGATCTGAAGCACGGGCACCTTCGTGATCCGCGCGGCGTTGCGACCGCCCGCGCCTCGCGATTCGGAGAAGCTCCATTGACTGAGCCATGAGCGCAGCGTCGTGTAGCGAGCCAGGCCGACGGGTCCGACGTTCGCCGTCCGCGGGTCGCCGAGGTAGCACCAACCGGGTCGCCGTCCGTTCGCATCGACCGCCGGGTCGAGCCAGCGCACGTCGCACATCGTGCGGTGCACGATGAACGGGAACTCGACCTCGCGGCCGCCCGATGTGGCCAGATCGTCGAGCTTGGCCACCACCCAATCGGTGATCCGCTGGTTGCGTGCCACCTGAGCGGCTCGGAACCGCGCCACGAACTCCGGGCCGTATGGCGGCGTGTGCACCGGGTCGTCGGCGTAGATGTCGAGTTCGGGATCCCGACGGGATGGGTCGGATTCGTCAACCACCGACGGGTCGATCCACTCGGTCAGCGTCTCGGCACGCGAGAGGTGCGCGGCGATGAAGATGACCGCGTCGGCTCCGAGCAGCTCCGCGCCGGCGACGTCGACGGGGTCCCCGGCGGGTGTGTGGGTGATCGTCGGGTTTTCGGCCTCGGCCTGGTAGAGGAGCGAGAGCGAGCCGCCTCCGGACCAGCCGACCAGCACGACGCGTTCGTAGCCGGCGGTCTCGCGGGCCCAGCGCATCCAGGCGCCGAGGTCGAGTACGACCTTCTCGAGGATCAGAGCGCTGTCGTTCTTCGGATAGCGACTGGCAGCACAGAGCACGTGGCGACCACGTGTGGCGAGCGCTGTCGGCATCGGCAGCAGGCCAAGCGTGCTGGTCGGGTGCATGAAGACGAAGAGCGTGTCGGACTCGGCCTCACCTCGCAGCAACTGACCCTCCAATACCGTGCCGTGGCTACCGGTGAAACCGTAGGTTTCGCGGACCACCGCGATCTCATCGGCGCGGAGTACGAGCGCGAGCCGTTGAAACGGCTCGACCAGGGCAGTCGCGCGCATCAGCCGACCGGCCCGTTCGGCCCGCGACCGGACCATGTCCACGGATAATCCGGCCGTTCGGTGAGCAGTGCCGCCTCGCCGAGTCCGAGCGGACGGAACGTGTCGACCATGAAGGCCATCTCGTTCGGGTTCGTGAAGTTGACCGACTCCAGGTACGCACCCCGCCGGGGACCGTGGACGTAGCCGGCCGGGTGAAGCGAGACCGAGCCGGTCACGACCCCCGATCCCTTGCGGGCTGCCGTCTCGCCGGCGAAGTAGAACATCACCTCGTCAGAGTCGACGTTGGAGTGGTAGTAGGGCACCTTGATCGCCAACGGGTCGAACTCCAGCGGGCGCGGCACGAAGTTGCAGATCACGAACCCACTGCCGCCGAGCACCTGGTAGGTCGGCGGTGGCATCACCGTGCGACCGACGACCGGCGAGAGATCACGGTAGTTGAAGGCGTACGGGTAGAGATGGCCATCCCAGCCGACCACGTCGAACGGGTGGTGGTCATAGACCACCACGGACCCGGCGATTTCCGGGCCGCGATGGCGGACGTAGACCTCGTGATCACCAGCCGGGTCATCGACCTCCATCGGACCTTCGGGCCCACGCAGGTCGCGCTCCGTGATCGGCGAGCCTTCGAGGAACTGGCCGTACCGGGACCGGTGCCGGTCAGGTGGGGTCACGTGACCGGAGGCTTCGACCACGAGTGCGCGCAGCGGCCCGAGCGTTTCGACGTCGACCGGAACCCACCGGTGGACGGTCACGCGCGGAATCACGACGTTGTCACCTTGCCGAATCTGAATCCGACCGAAGACGGACTCGAGCACCGCCGCGCCCGACTCGATGAAGACGACCTCATCGCCGACGGCGTTGCTGTACAGCGGCGAGGGCGTGTCTGCGACGACGTAGCTCAACCGGACGTCGCCGTTGCCGAGGAACACCCGGCGGTTGCGCACCAGGTCATCCCCGTCCGGCCCATCCGCCCACAGCTCGGGGAGGCGGATGTGGCGCGGGAGCAGTGGCGAGTTCGGCGTCAGCGCCGGTTCGGACAGCTCCCACGGCCGACTATCGACCAGACTCGAGGGCACCTCGCGGTGGTACAGCAGCGAGCTCGTTCCGGAGAACCCCTCTTCGCCGATGAACTCCTCGAAGCACGGCGCGCCATCAGGTAAGTGGAACAGCGTGTGCCGGCGCTCCGATACCAGGCCGACTCTGCGGTAGTACGGCAACTCAACCTCCTCGGGGCGGCGCGGCCTGCGGCGAACGCGGGTCTCCCGGCGCCGGAATCAGACCTCCGTCGTCCCTAATGTCGTGACGCTCTGTCCGTTATGCGCACAGACTGTATCGCACGCAGCTGCCTCACAGCGACCTTGAAGCGTCGGAGGCTCACCGAATGCGCTCCCGGGACGAATCGCGATGGCCACACGGCCGCTCCTCGGCCATCTGGACGCTCCCGAGAGGTCGCTGATCGGTGCCGAACGCGGCCACGAGATCCGCGCCGACCGCGTGACCGCTCAGGCGCGAAGCGGTCATGATCTCGGCCATGCAGCGGCTCGAAATCGTGACTGCTGTCGGACAGAGGCAGCCACGCGCGATCTCCGACCGGTCATACCCGCAGAAACACGAACGCAGGTCTCGACCGTCCCCACGCGGGAGTCGCGCTCGTCGCCAATAGGCGGGCGCTCTATTTGAGCCACTCCTATGTCGCCGAAGCAGACGTCGGCTTCGACGATCTCGTCGTGACGATTGCAATCGTGACGACGGGACGCGCATTCCTCGCCGAGCAGGGCCTTCGGCCTCATGCCGGAGACGCCTGTCGTGGAATAGGAGCGTGGCGCGCGTCCGTCTCTCGGAGCAGAGCGATTGGGGTGTCTAATCGTCGCTTGGCGAGTCTTCTCGATAGTCGAGAATCAGCTCCGGGGCATGGAACCCGTCCTCAAGCGAAAACCCGTGGACTTGGCGCAGGTGGTCACGGAACCATTGATCGAAAGGGTCGTCTGATCTGCCGAGCGTGGCGAACGCTTGGCCGAGATCGTCCGCCTCCATGTACACGACGGCGAAGTCTCCGTTTGGTGTCGTCTGGACCCAAGCCGCTTCTCGGGTGATCCGTGCGCGCCGCCGTGAGTCTTCGAACGCAGCTTTGCGTTCGCCACTCTGGAAGGAACTCATGGCTTGTCGGTCGGCAGCGGTCATTCCGGGCAGAAGCGGACTGGCGAAAGCGATCTGTGGCATGGGAGCGGGGCCTTTCTCGGAGGTTGGTTGGCATGTCAAGTAATACCGCCCATTATTTGGCATGTCAAGTACTCGGGCTAGACTAGCGCCGTGGCCGGCGACAGCTCAGCGCGGTGGATGCCTGCCTTTCTGGCCTTCCTCCACACGCATGCACGCCTTTGGGATCGTGTGGAGGCGGATGTGCGTCAGATCAGCGGCCTAACAGTCGCGCGCTACGACGTGCTCGTGCACCTGGATTTGGCAGGCGGGCGCCTCGGTCTCAACGCGCTCGCCAACGCAGTCGTGCTATCACCGTCCGGCCTATCGAAGCTCCTCGACCGCATGCAGGCGGCGGGGCTGATTGAGCGCCAGCCGGATCCCGACGATGCCCGTGCGACGTTCGCAAGCATCACCTCCGAGGGTCGCGCGCTAGTCCGTAAGACACGCCGAAGGCACCACCCATTCCTGCAACACATCTTCGGCGACGTCCTCAACGACCGTGACCTCGCCGATCTGATCCGCATCATGAAGAAGCTCGACACGCGGGCCCTTCGGTCGCCGTGATCGCTATCTACCAGTACCTACGCCTGAGCACACAGTCACTGATTCATACGAAAGCGGCCGATGCCCGATGCTCGTGGGGGCGCAAGCTGGGACGCGACCGGCACCTCGCGCCGGGCCGCCCTCGCCAATCTCGGGTCTTGCACGAGCTGGACCACGGGAGAGCAGCGCCGAGCGCGTCGCGACTCCCACGTCGCATGCGAACGGGGAGCGGCCCCGGCATCGGCGCCTTCAGCCTGAGCGTCGACCGAGCCGATGATCTCGCTGGTTCGGCTGACGATCCCTTTCGACATCGTGCGCGCGTCGAACCTGGCAGCTGCTTTGGCGACGAAGCGCTCACGCTCCCGACGCACGCTGCGCTGCTAGAGACCGCGATAGCTCTTGTCCTCCGTGTGACGCAAGCGACGCAGCAAGTCTCCACGTGCCGTGAGCGCGCTCCGGCGCGACTGCCGCGTCAATTGCATCGAGCGAAGCGAGATCCTAAGCGGAAGCGGAGCGTCTCCTGCGCGTGGCTCGGCGTCGCTCGGCACTCACTTCTCCTCATGGTCACAGTTCGCGGTGGCGTCGAGGCGCTCGCGACATGCACTCATCCCGATGCAAATCTCGGGACACATCCGGGATATATTTGCCGTCCCGGTGCCGCATAGCTTCGAGGAAATAGATCCCATTGCAGGGACTTCTCGATGCCGGAGGAGGGACTCGAACCCCCGACACGCGGATTATGATTCCGCTGCTCTAACCGACTGAGCTACTCCGGCGGGACGGTGGAGTGTAATGCGCGGACGGCCGGCGGATCGTGCGGATCTGGCAGCCTTGCCAACCGTGATCGTGCGCCGGGCAGAGCTCGCGGACGTCGCCGAGATGGCGGCGGTCCTCGCCGAGGTGGCCCCCGAGGGGACGCTCGGCGTCGAGCCGCCGGTGGATGAGGCGGCCCGGGCGGCGAGCTTCACCGAGATCCTGCGCGGCGACGGCCGGGAGGCGGCGTGGGTGCTGGAGGACGCCGGGCGGGTGGTGGGCCACGGAGTCCTCCAGGCCCGTCCCGGTGGCGTGCTCTCGGTGGCCATGGTGCTGCGTCCGGAAGCCCGCGGGCGCGGCGGCGGACGGGAGCTGCTGCGGGCGATGGAGGCGCACGCGCGAAGCGCCGGCGTCCACAAGCTCGACCTGGAGGTGTGGACCGACAACGCGCGGGCGATCGCCCTCTACGCCCGGGCGGGCTATGAGGTGGAGGGGATGCGGCGCGATCACTATCGCCGGCGCGACGGCCGCCTGCGCAGCACGCTGATCATGGGCCGGCTGCTCAGGCCCGCCGATGGCGAGGATCTACATTGACGAGAGTGGCGACCGACCCCTACCGAGCCCTCGGCGTCAGCTCGACGGTCTCCGACGAGGAGCTGCGGCGCGCCTACCGCCGGCTCGTCCAGCGCCACCACCCGGACCACAACGGCGGCTCCGCGGAGTCGGCGCGCCGCTTCGAGGAGGTCCAGGCGGCATACGCCGAGATCCGCGACCGCCGCCGAGTCGCCGGGGCGCGGCGGACCACGACAGCGGCGGGGACGGAGAACTTCGACGAGCGGCTCGCCCAGCTCGAGTACGAGCTGCGAGAGGCGCAGCGTGCCCGCGAGCGTCGGCTGCGTGAGGCGCGGGAGCAGCGCGAGCGGATACAGGCCGCGCGCGAGCGGCGCGTCCAGGAGGCCGAGCGCGCACGGCTCGCGCGAGAGGCCGGTCGCAGCGCCGACGCGGCGCAGGCCGCGCAGCGTGACGCGCGAGCGGCCACCGATGAGGAGCTCGGCTACGTCAGCACGGACGACAGCTTCGGGGCGATTCTCCGCGATGCCCGTGACGAGCTCACCGAGCGCTTTTCGCACGCGCGCGAGCACCCCGTCGTCAAGCGCGTCTCCGACCTGATCGATGGGCTCGACGGACTCGCCTCCCAGCTCGACGGCCGCGATCGCGACCGCAATCGGAAATCGCGCCGGCCCTAGTCGGCCCCCGAGCCCCCCCCCAGGCCGCTCCGCCGATGCGCTGCTCGCCCGTGTAGACGTTGACGCGCCCGTGGCGGGCGAACCCGGCGAGCGTCATCCCGCGATCGGCCGCCAGCTCGATGGCCAGCGACGTCGGCGCGCCCACGCCGACGAGGATCGGTGCCCCCGCCAGCGCCGCCTTCTGCACGAGCTCGAAGGCGAGCCGGCCGCTCACGCAGAGGATCGCGTTGCGCAACGGCAACAGGCCGTCGAGCAGCCCCCGTCCGATCACCTTGTCCATGGCGTTGTGGCGACCGACGTCCTCCCTCACCAGGAGCAGCTCACCCGCCGGATCGAACAGCCCCGTGGCGTGGAGGCCGCCGGTGCGCTCGAACGTCGGCTGGCGCAGACGGTCGGGCAGCGCGGCGAGGAGCGCCCGGGGCACCACGGGACCCGGCTCGGCCGCGGGTGCCTGGACGGCCACGAGCTCCAGCGCGCCCTTGCCGCACACCCCGCACGAGGAGGTGGTGTAGAAGCGGCGCGCTCCAGGATCGGTGAGCAGCGGACCGGCCACCTCGACGGTGTTGGCCGCGAGGTCGGCGGGCGGTCCGGCGGTGTGGGGGCCGTCGATGAGGCCCTCCCCGTGGAGGAAGCCGAGGGCGAGCTCCTCGTCGTGGCCGGGCGTCCGCATCGTCACCGCGAGCGGGCGGCCGTCGACGCGGATCTCCAGCGGCTCCTCGACGGCGACCTCGTCCGTGACCCCGTCGCGCGCGATCCGGCGCACCATCAGCCGGTCGGTGAGGTCGTGGCGGTTCACTCGGGTCGGCGGGCCGGGCGCAACGCCTCAGACGGTGATCTGGGAGCCCATGCTGACGGTGCGATCGATGGGCAGCCCGAAGTGCTCGATCGGGCTCGTCGAGTTCCGCGCCACGGCGACGAACAGCTTCTTGCGCCAGGCCGCCATCTGCTTGTCGTCGTCGGCGGCGAGGGTGATCCGCGAGAGAAAGTACGACGCATCCTCGAGGTCGAGATGGCGCTCGAGCAGCAGCTCACGGCGGGCGAGCCGGAGCAGCTCGGGAACGTTGGGTACCTCCTGGTAGCCGACCCGGATCCGGACGTAGCGCAGCTTGAACTCCTCGGGGCCGAGCCACTTGATCGTGTAGCGGTCCTCGTCGTCCACATACGGGAAGCTGACGTCGTCGACGGACACGATCAGCACCGTCTCGTGGAGCGCGTGGGTGTGCTCGATCTCCGCGCGCAGCGCGAGCGGGGTCGTCACCTGTCCCGGGCTGAGGAAGATCGCCGTCCCGGGAACCCGGCGGATCTGCGGCTCGACGTCGCGCAGCCCGTCCAGGAACTCGTCCAGCGGCCCTTCCTTCTCCGACCGCTTGGCGGTGACGATCTCCCGTCCGCGCCGCCACGTCATCATCACCATCGAGAGCGCGGCGCCGACCGCAAGCGGCAGCCACGCGCCATGCAGGAGCTTCGCCAGGTTGGCGAGGAAGAACGAGATCTCGACGATCAGGAACAGGGCTGCGAGCGGGACGAGCCGCCAGCGCGGAGTGCGCCACATCGTCCGCGCGACGACGAGGAACAGCACGGTGTTGAGGATGAACGTGCCCGTCACCGCCACTCCGTAGGCGTTGGCCAGCCGGTTGGAGTTGCGGAACGCGAACACGAGCAACACGACCCCGATGCACAGCATCCAGTTGACCGCCGGGGCGTAGATCTGCCCCTCCATCCTCGAAGTGTGGACGATCTTCAGCCGCGGCAGGAAACCGAGCTGAATCGCCTGCCGCGCCACCGAGAAGGACCCGGAGATGACCGCCTGGGAGGCGATGATCGTCGCCAGGGCGGCGAGCACGACCATCCCGAACTGGCCCCAGTGGGGGACGATCAGGAAGAACGGGTTTTTCACCGTGCTCGGCTTGTGCAGGATCAGCGCGCCCTGCCCGAGATAGGAGAGCAGGACCCCCGGGAACACGATCGTGAACCACGCCAGCCGGATCGGCTTGGGGCCGAAGTGACCTCGGTCGGCGTAGAGCGCCTCGGCGCCCGTGACGCACAGCACCACGCCGCCGAGGGTGAGAAACGCCGCCACGCCGTGATGGATCATGAACCGCGCGCCCCACGTCGGCGAGAGACCCTGGAGGACGCCGGGGTAGCGGAGCACCTCGCTCAGCCCGAGTACGCCGATCACGCTGAACCACAGCAGCATCACCGGCCCGAACAGCTTGCCCACCGTGCCGGTGCCGCGGCTCTGGAGGACGAACAGCCCGACCAGGATGACGAGTGCGATCGGCACCACGAGATGAGCGAGCCCCGGCGCCGAGACCTTGAGTCCCTCGACGGCGGAGAGCACCGAGATCGCCGGGGTGATCATCCCGTCCCCGAAGAACAGCGATGCGCCGAAGATCCCGAGCGTGGCGAGCAGGAATGCGCGCGGGAGCTTCCTGCGTGACACGAGTGCCGTCAGGGCCATGATTCCGCCGTCGCCGCGGTTGTGGGCGCGCATGATGACGCCGGCGTACTTGATCGAGACGACGATCATCAGCGACCAGAACACGAGCGAGACGATCCCGTAGACGCCGAGCGGCGTCGCCCGCGCCGCGAACCCGTGGGTGGTGAAGATGACCTGCATCGTGTACAGGGGGCTCGTTCCGATGTCGCCGTAGACGACGCCCAGGGCGCCGAGGGCGAGCACGAGCCGCGCAGCGTTGGCGACGACGTCCGGTTCGCTCGCGGGAGCCGCCGTCGGCGGGCCTGACTCCTCGTCGCCGGCGGGCTCCGCTGGGACGAGCGCGCCGGCGCGGCCAGACGGGCGAGCTCCGGGGCGCCCGAACGCCTCGGGGCGTGCCGATGATCCGTCGGAGCGGCTCGGTGGCTTGGCCCTGGGCCCCGCTGGAACGTCGTCCTCCCGGTAGCCGAGCTTGTGCGCGGCTTCGTTGAACGACCGGCGGCCCGGTTTACCCGGTGGATCCTCGGGCCGGCTCATGAAGTGGCCATCATGGCGAAGTGAAGCAAGTCCGCTCGACGCTGCCCAGCTTCAAACGGCGAGCGGGGGCCGCCGGCCCTCCCACGGCGCCGCCGCCTCGATCTCACCGGCGAGCGAGAACAGGAGCCCCTCCTCGCCGTGGCGCCCGACGAGTTGCACCGACAGCGGCAGGCCGTCGCTGCCGAACCCGGCGGGCAGCGCCACGGCGGGCTGCCCGGTGAGGTTGAACAGCGGCGTCCACGGCGTGAAGCGCGATGCGATCGTGAAGGCCACCGGTGCCGAGCGTCCGTAGCCCCCCTCGGCCGGGAGCGCCGTCCTGGCCAGTCCCGGGGTGATCAGCACATCGACCTCGTCCCACAGCCGAAGGATCCGGGCGACGACGTCCGCGCGGCGCTCCTTCAGCCGCTGGCGCCGCCGCGGCGGGACGATCCGGCGGCCGAGCGCGGCCATCTGGGCGGTCGAGCGCTCCACCGGCCCCTCCGAGGGCAGGGTCTCGAAGTCGGCGGCGATCCCGCCGAGCCAGGTCTGCGTGAACTCCAGCGAGCAGAGCCCGTAGTCGGGATCGCGCTCGAGCACCTGGTGGCCGAGCTCGCCGAGCAGACGTGCGGTGCGGTCGAAGGCGACCGCCTGATCGCGGGAGAGGGGCGCGAGCAAGCCCGCCGGGACGCGGCGGGAGACGGCCACCCGCAGACGCCGTGGGCGCGTCGCCGCATCATCGGCGAAGGGACGCGCGGGCGGCGGACAGCGATCGCTGTCGCCAGGGCGCGCCCCCTGGATCACGTCGAGCAGCAGGGCGCTGTCGGCCACCGTCCGCGCGAGCATGCCGCGGGTGCTGAGCCCAAGCCAGTCCTCGGACGCGGGATGGCTGGACACGCGACCGCGCGTCGGCTTGAACCCGACCAGGCCACAGGAGGCGGCGGGGATGCGGATCGAGCCGCCGCCATCCGATCCCGTCGCGGCCGGGACCATGCCCGCCGCCACCGCGGCCGCCGAGCCGCCGGAGGATCCGCCCGGCGAGCGGGCCGGATCCCACGGGTTGCGGGTGATCCCGTTGGCGTCGCTGGCCGTCCACGGGAAGATCATCAACTCGGGGACGTTGGTGATGCCGATCGGAATCGCGCCCGCCGCGCGCAGCCGGCTCACCACCTCGCCATCCTCGACGGCGGGCTGGGCCGGCGCACGCGAGCCGCGGGTCATCGCCCGTCCCCGCACCTGGGTGTCGTCCTTGACCGCGACGGGGACGCCGGCCAAGGGCCCGCTGAGCGGGCGCTCGGCAGCGGCGAGCGCCTCCTCGGCGAGGGTGACTCGAAACGCGTTCAGGGTCGGGTCGAGTCGCTCGATCCGCCGCAGGAACAGCTCGACGAGCTCGCGCGGGCTCACCGCGCGGTCGGCGACGAGCCGCGCGAGCGCGCCGGGGCCGGCGAAGGCGAGCTCGGTGTCGCTCACGACGCGAGGGCCAGGACGAGCTCCCGGATCGCGCCCGGGTAGCGGTGGGCGTTGCCGCCGTGGCGGCCGGGGAAGAGCTCGAGCGTGTGGACGGCGCCGACCGCATCGAGCTCACGCGAGAGCGCCTGGGCGCCGAGATCGAGGAAGTTCTCGTCGGCGGTTCCGGCGTCCAGGTGGATCCGGCGCATACCTCGCAGGGCGTCGGCGTGGCGCGCCGCCATGCGCACGGGATCGTGCGCGAGCCAGCGCTCCCACACCTCGTCGACCAGCCTGCCCGTCTCGATCTCGAACGGCAGCCGCACCTCGCCGGGGCGCTCCAGGTCCGGCGAGTAGGCGGCCGCGTAGGCATAGACGGCGAGCGGGACCCCGATGCGGTCGAAGTCGAAGGGATCGGCTTGCGGCAGAGTCCGCAGCAGCTGCGCGTAGGAGCCGTCGAAGTGATCGCGCAGCGCGCGTGCGGCGGGAGCGAAGTCGCGCAGCAGCGAGACCTCGAACAGGGCATCCCCGGCGTGGGAGGCGACGGCGTGGAACACGTCGGGTCGCAGCATCGCCGAGACGATCGCGCCGTATCCGCCGGAGGAGTGCCCCGTCACCGCGCGAGCGCCCGACACCGGATAGCGGTCCTCCACGAACGCGACCACCTCGTCGCACAGATAGTCCATGTACGGGCCCGTGGCGGGCGAATTGAGGAACTGCGAGCCGCCCAGCGACGTCCACGCATCGACGAACACGACGACCGCATCGGGGCAGCCGCCGGCGGCGAACATCGCGTCGAGGCGCTCGATCGGCGTCGGCTCGAAGCTCTTGCGTGCGCGCCACGTGTCGAGCTGGCCGCCGTAGCCCTGAAGCACGTAGATCGTGGGGACCGTCACCTCGCTCCCGCGCGCCGCACCCGGCGAGCAGTAGACGTAGAGAGGCCGCTGGGCGGGGTCGCCGAGCGGGTTCCCCTGCAGGAGCTCTGACTCCACGACGAGCTCGTCGAGCTGGCCCGCCAGCCGGCGTGACCACGGCGCCGGGAGCGGGCGATCGGACGGGCGCAGGGTCACGCCCGCGCACGATATGGCACGCGGTTCGGCGATGTGAGCGGGGTTATATTGGCGGTGATGAGCGATACGGCTCACGCTCCCGGCTCCAACGGCGTTCCCGAGCTCGACGCAGTCGAGACGACGGAGTGGCTCGAGGCGCTCGATGCCGTCGTCGACCACGACGGCCTCGACCGCGCGCGCGCGCTGCTCACCCGTGTCGTGGAGCGGGCCCAGCATGCCGGCACCGGACTGATCGGCTCGCTCAACACCGCCTACGTCAACACGATCCCCCCCGAGCGCGAGGCGCAGCTGCCGGGCGACCCCGCGCTCGAGCGCCGGCTGCGGTCGATCATCCGGTGGAACGCGATGGCGATGGTCATCCGCGCCAACAAGGTGAGCTCGGAGCTCGGCGGCCACATCGCCTCCTACGGGTCCCTGGCCACGCTCTACGAGGTCGGCTACAACCACTTCTGGCACGCCGCCTCCGCCGATCACGGCGGTGACCTCGTGTACTTCCAGGGCCACTCCTCCCCCGGCAACTACGCCCGCGCCTACCTGGAGGGCCGGCTCACCGAGCAGCAGCTCGACAACTTCCGGCAGGAGGTCGGCGGCGACGGGCTCTCGTCGTATCCGCATCCGTGGCTGATGCCGGAGTTCTGGCAGTTCCCCACCGTGTCGCTCGGTCTCGGCGCGATCACCTCGATCTACCAGGCGCGGTTCATGAAGTACCTCACCGCGCGCGACATCGCCGACACCTCAGGCCGCAAGGTGTGGGCGTTCCTGGGTGACGGCGAGATGGACGAGCCGGAGTCGATGGGCTCGATCGGACTCGCCGGGCGCGAGCAGCTCGACAACCTCATCTGGGTCGTCAACTGCAACCTGCAGCGCCTCGACGGCCCGGTGCGCGGCAACGGCAAGATCATCCAGGAGCTCGAGTCGGACTTCCGAGGCGCCGGGTGGAACGTCATCAAGGTGATCTGGGGATCTCGCTGGGATCCGCTGCTCGCCCAGGACGGCGACGGCGCCCTCGTCAAGGTGATGGAGGACTGCGTCGACGGCGACTACCAGACGTTCAAGGCGCGTGACGGCGCCTTCGTGCGCGAGAAGTTCTTCGGGCGCGACCCCCGGCTGCTCGAGCGCGTCAAGGACATGAGCGACGAGGAGATCTGGCTGCTCAACCGCGGCGGCCACGACCAGCAGAAGGTCTACGCCGCCTACCACGAGGCGGTCGGTCACACCGGTCAGCCCACGGTGATCCTGGCCAAGACGATCAAGGGCTACGGGATGGGGGTCGCCGGCGAGGGCCACATGGTCACCCACCAGGCCAAGAAGATGACCGAGGCGGCGCTGCTCGCGTTCCGCGACCGCTTCGAGCTGCCGCTGACCGACGAGCAGGTCCGCGCCGCCGAGTATCTGAAGCCGCCTCCGGACTCCCCGGAGATGCGCTTCCTGCGCGAGTCACGCCAGGCGCTGGGCGGCTCGCTGCCGCTCCGCCGTCGGCGCACGGAGCCGCTGCCCGTGCCCGAGCTCGACCTGTTCGCCGGACAGCTCCAGGGCACCGGCGAGCGGGAGGTCTCGACGACCATGGCCTTCGTGCGGGTGCTCGCCGCGCTGCTGCGCGACAAGGCGATCGGCCGCCACGTCGTGCCGATCGTGCCCGACGAGTCACGGACCTTCGGCATGGAGGGGATGTTCCGTCAGGTCGGCATCTACTCGCCGGTGGGACAGCGCTATCAGCCCGAGGACGCCGCGCAGCTCATGTTCTACAAGGAGGATCGCCACGGCCAGATCCTGGAGGAGGGCATCACCGAGGCGGGATCGATCTCGTCGTTCATCGCCGCCGGCACCTCCTACAGCGCCCACGGAGTGCCGATGGTCCCGTTCTACATCTACTACTCGATGTTCGGCTATCAACGGGTCGGCGACCTCGTCTGGGCGGCGGGCGATGCGCGCACGCGTGGCTTCCTGCTCGGCGCCACGTCCGGGCGCACGACACTCAACGGCGAGGGGCTGCAACACGAGGACGGTCACAGCCAGGTGCTGTTCTCCGTGGTGCCGAACTGCCGCGCCTACGACCCCGCCTTCGGCTACGAGCTGGCGGTGATCATCCAGGAGGGCCTGCGCCGGATGATCGGCGAGCAGGAGGACGTCTTCTACTACCTGACGCTGATGAACGAGAACTACCGCCACCCGGCGATGCCCGAGGACGCGCGGGAGGGCATCCTGCGCGGCATGTACCTGCTGCGCGACGCCGGCGCGCCGCGGTCGCGCAGGCCGCGGGTCAAGCTGCTCGGCTCGGGGACGATCCTGCAGGAGGTGCTGGCGGCCGCCGAGCTGCTCGCCGAGGACTTCGACGTGCTCGCCGATGTGTGGAGCGTCACCTCGTTCACCGAGCTGCGGCGCGACGGGATCGAGACGACGCGGTGGAACACGCTGCACCCGCTCGAGCGCCCGCGCCAGCCCCACGTCACCGCCGCCCTCTCCCGGCGGCGGGGTCCCGTGGTCGCCTCCACCGACTACGTCCGCACCCTGCCGGACCTGATCCGGCAGTGGGTGCCCGGGCGCTATGCGGTGCTGGGGACCGACGGCTACGGGCGCAGCGACTACCGCCGGGCGCTGCGGCGCTTCTTCGAGGTCGATCGCCACCACGTGGCGGTGGCCGCCCTCAAGGCGCTGGCCGACGACGGCGAGGTTGACCCGCAGCGGGTGGCGGAGGCGATCAGACGCTACGAGATCGATCCCGACGCCCCGATCCCGACGAGCACATGAGGTGAGGTGAGCCGATGGCGACCGTGAGCGATCTGGTCCAGGTGGCCGTACCCGACATCGGCGACTTCGACGACGTCCCCGTGATCGAGATCCTCGTCTCGGTTGGGGACTCCGTGTCGGCCGAGGACCCGCTGGTGACACTCGAGTCCGACAAGGCCACGATGGACGTACCCGCGCCGGCCTCCGGAACCGTTCGAGAGATCCATGTGGCGATCGGCGAGCACGTCTCGCAGGGGTCTCCGCTGCTGGCCCTCGCTCCGTCAGACGGCGACGCGGCCCAGGATGCGGCGCCCGCGTCGGCGCAGGACGCCCCGGGACCGCAGGAGCGAGCCGAGTCGGCGCTCGCGGAGGCCGTCGATCAGGAGATCCTCCAGCCCGAGGAGGCCGAGCCCGCCGCCGTGCCCGAGCGGTCGGCCACCGAGACACCGAGGGTGTCCGGGAGCGAGACGGCGCCGATCTACGCCAGTCCCGCCGTGCGGCGGCTCGCGCGGGAACGCGGCGTGTCGCTGGAGGGCCTCACCGGTAGCGGGCGCAAGGGCCGGATCGTCGCCGAGGACGTGGAGTCACGCGCCGCCGGCGGCGGGCGCCGCAACGGGTCGCGCGGGGCGGACGCCGCGGGCACCGGGACGAGCGAGCTCGGCGTGATCCCGTGGCCGACGGTCGACTTCGAGCGCTTCGGCCCCGTCGAGCGCGTGGCACGTTCGCGGATCCAGCGGATCTCGGCTCCCGCGCTGCACCGCAACTGGGTGATGATCCCCCACGTCACCCACACCGACGAGGCCGACATCACCGAGCTCGAGGCGTGGCGCAAGCAGCTCAACGTCGAGGCGAAGGGCGAGGTCAAGTTCACGATGGTGAGCTTCCTCGTCGCCGCCTGCGTCGCCACCCTGCGGGAGTTCCCGCAGTTCAACGCCTCGCTGGACGGCGAGGATCTCGTGCTCCGCCGCTACTACAACATCGGCTTCGCCGCCGACACACCCGGCGGACTGGTGGTGCCGGTGATCAGGAACGCCGACACCAAGGGGCTGCGGGACATCGCGCACGAGCTCAGCGCGCTGTCGGAGAAGGCGCGCGCGGGCAGGCTCACGCCAGGCGACATGAGCGGCGGGACGTTCACGATCTCCTCGCTCGGGGGTATCGGCGGAACCTCCTTCACCCCGATCATCAACGCGCCCGAGGTGGCGATCCTCGGCGTCACCCGCGCGGCGATGAAGCCGGTGTGGGACGGCAGCGAGTTTCGCCCCCGGCTGATGGTGCCGCTGTCGCTCTCCTATGACCACCGCGTGATCGACGGGGCCGCGGCGGCCCGGTTCGTCGTCCACCTCGCGACCGTGCTCTCCGATCTCAAGCGCGCGCTGCTCTAGTCGTGTCGTGATTCGGAAATTCGTGAGCAATCTCGCGAGTGGCTGGGCGTGGCTGACGGGTGGCGATGACCCAAGTCGTACTGGTGGTCCGGCGGGGTCATCGCCGCCCGTCAGGCGCGTCCAGACGCCGCGAGACTGCCACCGAATTTGCGAATCAGGACACTTAGGTTGATGAGCGCCGGCGGCACGAGCCTCGAGGTCCGCGTGCCCGATATCGGGGATTTCACCGACGTGCCCGTGATCGAGATCCACGTCGCGGCGGGCGACGACGTCGCCGCCGAGGATCCGCTCGTCACGCTGGAATCCGACAAGGCCACGATGGACGTGCCGGCGCCGTTCGCCGGGAAGGTGAGCCAGCTCCGGGTGGCCGTCGGCGATCGTGTCTCACAGGGCAGCGTGCTGCTGGTGATGGCCTCGATCGCCAGCGACCAGCGCGACGAGCCGGAGCTCGCGCCCGATCCGGCGCCAACCGCCGTGGCGAGCCCGGCGGGACCCCCGGCCGAAGACGGCTTCGACGCCCAGGTGGTGGTGATCGGCTCCGGTCCCGGCGGGTACTCGGCCGCCTTTCGCGCCGCGGACCTGGGGCTGAAGACGGTCCTCGTCGAGCGCCACGAGAGTCTCGGGGGCGTGTGCCTCAACGTCGGTTGCATCCCGTCGAAGTCGCTGCTGCACGCCGCGCGCGTCATCACCGAAGCCGAGGAGATGGCCGCGCACGGGATCTCCTTCGGCGCCCCGAAGATCGACCTGCAGCAGCTGCTCGCCTGGAAGACCTCGGTGGTGACCCAGCTCACCGGCGGTCTCGCCGGCATGGCCAGGCAGCGCAAGGTGGAGGTGGTGAAGGGCGAGGCGCGCTTCACCGGCGAGCACGAGGTCATGGTCGGCGAGCGACGGCTCAGCTTCGCCGCCTGCATCATCGCCGCCGGGTCCCGCGCCACGCGGCTCCCCTTCCTCCCCGACGACCCCCGCGTGATCGACTCCACGGGCGCGCTCAGCCCGGCGAAGCTCCCCAAGCGGCTGCTCGTCATCGGCGGGGGGATCATCGGGCTGGAGATGGCCACCGTGTACGACGCGCTCGGCGTCCGGGTGAGCGTCGTCGAGATGATGGACCAGCTGATCCCGGGCTGTGATCCGGACCTCGTCCGACCGCTCGCGCGGCGCATCGGCGCGCGCTACGAATCCGTGCGCACGGGCGTGGCCGTCGAGTCCGCCACCGCGCAGCGCAACGGCATCAAGGTGACGCTGTCGGACGGCACCAGCGGCATCTACGACCAGGTGCTGGTGGCGATCGGCCGCCAGCCGAACGGCGGCACTCTCGGCGCCGAGGCGGCCGGCGTGGAGGTGGCCGGCAACGGCTTCATCGCGGTCAATCGGCGGATGCAGACCAACGTGCCGCACATCTACGCCATCGGCGACATCGTCGGCGGCCCGATGCTCGCCCACAAGGCGAGCCACGAGGGGCACGTGGCCGCCGAGGTGATCGCCGGGGTGCCCGGAGCCGAGTTCGATCCCATGACCGTGCCCTCGGTCGCCTACACCGATCCCGAGGTGGCATGGATGGGGCTGACCGAGACGGCGGCGCGAGAGCAGGAGATCGAGCACGAGAAGGCGACGTTCCCGTGGGCGGCCTCCGGACGCGCGCTCTCGCTGACGCGCTCGGAGGGGGTGACGAAGCTCCTGTTCGAGCCGGGAACCCGGCGGCTGCTCGGCGCGGGCATCGTCGGGGTGGGCGCGGGCGATCTCATCGCCGAGACCGTCCACGCGCTCGAGATGGGCTCCGATGCCGAGGACATCGCCCTGACCATTCACCCCCACCCCACGCTGTCGGAGACGGTCGGCTTCTCCGCCGAGGTCGCCCTCGGCACGATCACCGACCTTCCGCCGGCGCGGCGCCGCCGCTGAACGACGCCCGACGCCGCGGAACGCGCGCCGTCAGGCCCGGCGACGGCCGCGCAGCAGCGCGCCGCCGGCGAGCCCCGCCGCGAGCAGCAGCATCGGCGCGCGGACGCGGTGCCTCGAGACGCTGAGCGGGCTCCACCCCTCCGCGCGCTTCCCCGGCGCCGACGGACCGGCCGGCAGCGCGAACTCCTCGGCCGCGAGCACGTCGTGGGCTTCGGCGATCCCTGTCGGATCCGGGGGGAGGACGACCGCGCGGTGGTGGAGGACCGGGTCCGGGGCGGGAACGATGAACTCCTCGGCGGCGAGCACGTCATGGGGCGCGTTCTCGGCGCGGCGGTGCAGCTGGGGGTCCGGGGCGGGGACCACGAACTCCTCGGCCGCCAGCACGTCGTGAGCGTCGGTGTGCCGCTCGTGCAGCTCGGGGTCCGAGGCGGGGACGACAAACGCCTCAGCCGCGAGGATGTCGTGAACGTCGTCTGCGGCAGGCTCGCGTGGCATCGCCATGCCGGCATCTTCCCAGACGGCGGGCCGGATGCTCCGGCGCCGCCGCGGCGCCGATCAGCAGGTCACGGCCGCCTCGCGTGGATCTCAGCGTGTCACACTAAGATCTACTGATGCGCCTCACCACCGGCGTGGTATCCTTCTACTTATCGAACGTAAGTTCCTAGCGAAAGTGAAGTATTGATGAGCCGGCTTCTACTTGTCCCCCTGGATGACGTGGTCGTGTTTCCGGGCATGTCGCTCACGCTCGCCGTCGACGCCGGCGAGGAGGAGCGGGTTCTGCTCGTTCCACGTCACGAGAACGAATTCACCTCCGTCGGCACCGTCGCCGAGGTCTCCGACCGGGTCCGCCTGCCAGGCGGCGCCCACGGGGTCTCCCTCACCGGGCTTCACCGCGGAGTGGCCGGGGCCGCCCACACGCTGCCCGACGGCCGCCTGTTCGTCGAGGTCGAGGAGCGGCCCGACGCCGCCCCCGTCGACGGACGCACCCGCGAGCTGGAGCGCGAGTACCGCGCCGTCGTGGAGGAGCTGCTCGAGCTCCGCGGCGACGACGGGCGGATCGCCGCCTTCCTGCGCAGCATCTCCGAGCCGGGCCCGCTGGCCGACACGAGCGGCTATGCCCCCGACCTCAACTACGTGCAGAAGGTGGAGCTGCTCGGCACGCTCGACGTCACCGAGCGCCTCGAGCTGGCGCTGCGGCTCCAGCGCGAGCGCCTGGCCGAGATGCAGGTCCGCAAGCGGATCCGCGACGACGTGCAGTCCGGCGCCGAGCAGCAGCAGCGCGAGTACTTCCTGCGCAAGCAGATGGAGTCGATCCGCAAGGAGCTCGGCGAGGACGACGGCTCGATCGTCGACGAGTACCGCCGCAAGATCGAGGAATCCGGGATGCCCGAGCACGCCCGTGAGCAGGCCGAGAAGGAGCTCGGACGCTTCGAGCGGATGGGTGAGCAGAGCGCCGAGTCGAGCGTGATCCGCAGCTATCTGGACTGGCTGATCGCGATTCCGTGGTCCAAGCACTCCGAGGAGCGGCTCGATCCCGAGCACGCCCGTGAGGTGCTGGATGCCGACCACGCCGGGCTGGAGGACGTCAAGGACCGGATCGTGGAGTACATCGCGATCAAGAAGCTCCGCCAGGAGCGGGGGATCACCGAGGACAAGCGCTCCGGCGCGATCCTCACCCTGATCGGACCGCCCGGCACCGGCAAGACCTCGATCGGCGAGTCGATCGCGCGCGCCACGGGCCGGGAGTTCGTCCGGATGTCGCTCGGCGGCGTCCGCGACGAGGCGGAGATCCGCGGTCACCGGCGCACCTACATCGGCGCCCTGCCGGGCCGGCTCGTCCGGGCCCTGCGCGACGCCGGGACGATGAACCCGGTGATCATGCTCGACGAGGTCGACAAGGTCGGCGCCGACTGGCGCGGCGATCCGAGCTCGGCGCTGCTCGAGGTCCTCGACCCCGCCCAGAACCACTCGTTCCGCGACCACTACCTCGACCTGGAGCTCGATCTCAGCCACGTGCTGTTCATCGCCACCGCGAACGTGGCCGACACGATTCCCGGGCCGTTGCTCGACCGCATGGAGGTGATCCGCTTCGACGGCTACACCACCTCGGAGAAGACGGCGATCGCCCGCGGCTACCTGTGGCCGCGCCAGCTCGAGCGCAACGGCCTGCGTGACGACGAGGTGGAGATCTCCGACGAGCTGCTCGCCATGATCGTCACCGAGTACACGCGGGAGGCCGGGGTGCGCCAACTCGAGCGCGACCTCGGGACGCTGCTGCGCAAGACGGCGACGAAGTTCGCCTCCGGCGTGGCGACGACGCCGGTCCGGATCGAGCTGGACGCCGTGCGCGACGCGCTCGGCCGCCAGCGCCACTTCCAGGAGTCGGCGATCCGCACCGCGGTCCCCGGGGTGGCCACCGGCCTCGCCGTGACGGGCGCCGGCGGTGACGTGCTGTTCGTGGAGGCGACCGCCATGCACGGGAAGTCAGGCCTCACGCTGACCGGTCAGCTCGGTGACGTGATGAAGGAATCGGCGCAGATCGCCCTCTCCTACGTGCGCGGTCATGCGGAGGAGCTCGGCATCGAGTCCGGCGCCTTCGATGAGCGGGCGTTCCACGTCCACGTCCCGGCGGGAGCGATCCCCAAGGACGGGCCGAGCGCCGGCGTGACGATGGTCACCGCCCTCGCTTCGCTGCTCTCCGGGCGTCCGGTCCACCACACGGTGGGGATGACCGGCGAGGTCACCCTGCAGGGCCGGGTGCTGCCGATCGGCGGGCTCAAGCAGAAGGTGCTCGCGGCGCACGCCGCCGGGCTCACCGACGTCGTGCTCCCCGAGCGCAACCGCGGTGACCTCGACGACGTCCCCGCCGAGGTGCGGGAGGCGATGCGCTTCCACTGCGCGATGACGATCGACGAGGTCCTGGCCGTCGCCCTCGAGCCCGCACCGCTCCGTCAGGCGGCCTGAGCACGGCATGCGCGTCGAGGGGGTTGGGCGTTTCCCGCTACAGGGAGTAGCGCTAAACGCCCAGCCCCCTCGCCGCACCGCCGTTCGCGGCCTAACCGCACGCGCTTGGGGTAGGTTCAGACCATGACCACGATCACGCCCTCCGCAGAGAAACAGATCCTCGACGACACGCCCAAGCAGCTGTTCATCGGCGGCGAGTGGCGCGACGGCGCCAAGGGCGTCCTGGAGGTGGAGGACCCCGCCACCGGCGAAGCTCTGTGCGAGGTCGCCGACGCGTCGACCGACGACGCCAAGGCCGCGCTCGACGCCGCGGTGAGCGCCGCTCCGGACTGGGCGGCGACCGCGCCGCGGGAGCGGGGCGAGATCCTGCGGCGGGCGTTCGAGGCGATCACCGAGCGCGCCGACGACCTGGCGCTGCTGATGACGCTGGAGATGGGCAAGCCCCTCGCGGAGTCCAAGGCGGAGATCACCTACGGCTCGGAGTTCCTGCGCTGGTTCTCCGAGCAGGCGGTGCGCATCGACGGCCGCTTCGCCACCGCCCCGAACGGGGCGGGACGGCTGCTGACGCTGAAGCAGCCCGTCGGGCCGTGCCTGCTCATCACCCCGTGGAACTTCCCCCTGGCGATGGGCACGCGCAAGATCGGCCCCGCGATCGCGGCCGGCTGCACGATGGTCGTCAAGCCCGCCCAGCAGACGCCGCTGTCGATGCTCATGCTCACCAAGATCCTCCAGGAGGCGGGACTGCCCGACGGTGTGCTCAACCTGGTGACGGCGAGCTCCGCGGGTGAGACGGTGGGGCCCCTGATCGAGGACGACCGGCTCCGCAAGCTCTCCTTCACGGGGTCCACCGAGGTCGGCCGCAGCCTGATGGAGCAGGCGTCCGGCAATCTCCTGAAGCTCTCGATGGAGCTCGGTGGCAACGCCCCGTTCCTCGTCTTCGACGACGCCGACATCGACGACGCCGTCGCCGGGGCGGTGATCGCCAAGATGCGCAACGTCGGCGAGGCGTGCACAGCCGCCAACCGCTTCCACGTCGCCGCCTCGGTGGCCGAGGAGTTCGCGTCGAAGCTGACCGAGCGGATGGGCGCGATGAAGATGGGGCGCGGCACCGAGGACGACGTCGAAGTCGGCCCGCTGATCGACGCCAACCAGCGCGACAAGGTGGCCGAGCTCGTCGACGACGCCGTCGGGAAGGGCGCCAAGGCCCTCACCGGCGGCCACGTCGCCGACGGCCGCGGCTACTTCTACGAGGCGACCGTGCTCGGCGACATTCCCGACGACGCTCGGCTGCTCAAGGAGGAGATCTTCGGCCCCGTCGCCCCCGTCAAGGCGTTCGAGTCCGAGGAGGAGGCGCTGGCGGCGGCCAACGACACCGAGTTCGGGCTCGTCGCCTACGTCTACACCAACGACATCAGGCGAGCGCTCCGCGTCTGCGAGGGCCTGGAGACCGGCATGGTCGGCCTCAACCAAGGCCTCGTGTCGAATCCGGCGGCGCCGTTCGGCGGCATCAAGCAGTCGGGCTTCGGCCGCGAGGGTGGCCCCGAGGGCATCGAGGAGTACCTGGAGACGAAGTACATCGCCGTGAATCTCTGAGCGGGATAGGAGATAAGGGCCGGGGAAACCGAACACCGGGAGGGTGCCAGGGACTCTCCACGACGTCCCCTGGGGGGGGAGGAGGCGGGGCGCGACGATGGAACTTCGTTGACTGATGGACGAGCCGAGCACGAGCCTTGCGGAGCGATTCGAGAAGCCGCTCCTCGTTGCTGCAGTGCTGACGATCCCGGTCACGATCGTTCAGCTGCTACCACCGGCCGACCCTTGGCGGACGATCGCAGACGTTCTGAACTGGGGATCTGGCTCGCGTTCCTGACCGAGGTCGTCGCAATGCTCGCTCTGGTCCCGTCCGGGTGGCGCTGGATTCGCGCGCACCCTCTCGAGATCGTCATCGTCATCCTGACGCCGCCGTTTCTGACCAGCGCCGTCCAGTCCATCAGGATCCTTCGGCTTCTGCGGCTCGCTCGGCTGCTGCGACTGGAACCGCTACTCCGCACGCTATTCAGCGTCGAAGGTCTCAAGTACGCGGCACTGTTAGCGGTCCTCACCCTGTTGGGGGGCGGTGCGGCGTTCGCGTCCCTCGAGCATGTGTCTCTGGGCAATGGCCTGTACTGGGCGGTCGCAACGATGACGACCAGCGGGAGTGGGACTGTCGCTCCTCACACTGCTGGGGGCAAGGTTCTCGGCGTGGTTCTCGTGCTGGTCGGGGTCGGGTTCGTACCGTTGTTGGTCGGGGGTGCGGCGCAGCAATTCATCGCGCGGAAGGGCGGTCAGCAGCTCAAGGATGTCGCGCTGGAAAAGGCGGACCTTCTGTCTGAGGTTCGAGATATCGCGGCCCGTTTGGCAACGATCCAAGACCACCTTGAGCGCCGCGATGGGTCGGGATAGGGTCCGCGCCAGAGGAAACGGAAAAGCGATCGCAGAGCGAGGGGGGCCGCCGATGTTCCAGAAGCACAAGGAGAAAAAGCTTCACGAAGAGCACCAACACGAGGCGATCAGCGAGCTACGCGACTTGGTCGCCCGGCTCCCGAACAGCGATGGAGTGATCTCGACGGACGGGTTCCGGGAGTTCATCGAGTTCGTGACGGCGCACGATATCGACCTCAATGCCGTCCCCGACACTCGCCGGGACGTGCGTCTCGGCCTCGCGCAAGGCGGACTGTTCCTTGAGACAGAGACAAGTCTGCTGCTCAAGAGGGACGAGACGCCCATTCTCGATGTCGGCGTGAACCTGCTCAAGGAGATCGCCGATCGTCGCTACCAAGGCGGATCGCAGGGCGTCAGCGTCCCTCTCGGCCACGGCGTCCGCTATCGCGTCGGCGAGTACCGCGGGCACATGGTCACCGTCGGCCATCACTGGGAGCCCGCAGACCATGGACAGCTAACCGTGACCGACAAGCGCATCGTGTTCCACGGCGCTCGCAAGACACTCGAGTTCACCTTCGCGAAGCTCGCCACCCTCAACACATACTCCGACGCAATCGCTCTCGGCGTCACCAGTCGGCAGGCGACATCGACCTTTGGGACGCCCGAGCCCGAATTGATCGCGGGCCTGATCCACGCGGCGGTCGCGCATCAGGATGACGTGACGATCATGAGGATGACCTACGGTACGTAGGCCAAAGCCTCGTCTGGCCCGAGGGCGTCCGCTTTTCTGTGTAGGCGGGTTGATGGTCAGTTGGGCAGTCGGTCTCCGAATTGGATCTTGAACGCCAGGAGCGCTTTCGTCCACCCCCGCGTCCGGGTCCATTGCGGGACGGCGTTCTGGATCGCGAGGTAGATCAGCTTCCGGGCGGCGTCCTCGGTCGGGAAGCTGCCCTTGGTCTTGAGCGCTTTGCGGAGTTGGCGGTTGAGCGCTTCGATTGCGTTGGTGGTGTAGATCACGCGGCGGACCTCGGGCTCGTAGGCCATGAACGGGGTGACGTGCTCCCAGGCGTCTCGCCATGCCTGGCCGATCACCGGCAGTTGCGCTCCCCATTTCTCCTCGAACGCCTCGAGCGCGACTAGCGCCGTGTCGGCGTCGATCGCGGTGTAGATCGGCTTGAGGTCCTTCACCACGGCTTCGTATTGCCGCCGCGGCACGTATTTCAGTGACGCGCGGATGAGGTGCACGATGCAGGTCTGCACCGTTGTTTTCGGGAACAACGCCTCGATCGCCTCCGGGAACCCCTTGAGCCCGTCGACGCACGCGATCAGGATGTCGGCGACGCCGCGCTGCTTGAGATCGGTGAGGACCTGCATCCAGAACTTCGCGCCCTCGTTGGCTTGGAACCACATGCCGAGCACCTCGCGCTCGCCGTCCAGGTTGATCGCCATCGCGAGGTAGCACGCCTTGCGCTGAACGCTGCCGCCGTCACGGATCTTCAACACCAACGCGTCGAGGAACACGACCGGGTAGACATCCTCCAGCGGCCTGCTCTGCCACGCCCTGACGTCGTCCATCACCGCCTCGGTCACCTTGCTGATCAGGTCACGGCCGACCTTCACCCCGTAGATCTCCTGCAGGTGCGCCTCGATATCCCGCGTGGAGAGTCCCCGGCTGTAGAGCGCGAGGATCTTGTCGTCGAACCCCTCAAAGCGTCGCTGGCGCTTGCGGACGATCTGCGGCTCGAACGTCCCCGCCCGATCGCGCGGGGTGTCGATCCGAACCTGACCGCTCTCGGTCAGCAGCGTCTTCGGTGTCGCCCCGTTCCGGGTGTTTCCGGCCCCGCCCGGCGGCTCCTGATGCGGCTCAAAGCCGAGGTGATCGGTCAGCTCAACTTCCATCGCCCGCTCCACCAGCCGCTTCGTCAGCTGTGAGAGCAGGCCACCCTGACCCGCGATCTCCTGCTCCGTTCGAGCGCCCGCAAGCAGCTCATCGATCAGCTCATCCGGCAGGAGCGCCTTGATCTCCTCGGCGAGCTCCGGCCGCGGCGGCAGCTGACGGCGCGCAGCGCCAGCGCGTCGCTGCGCTCGCCCTCCGGGCTCGCTCCGCGCCACGCCGGCGCTCCCATCCTGCGGGTCCTGGTCCTCATCCAACCTGGTTGTGATTGTGCTCGACATCGATCTCCTTTCGAGATCTGATGCCTACACAGAAGCCCGGACACTCCCTCTGGCCCCAGCCGCTAGACAACGGGTCGCAGCGCTACTGGGATCGAGGACGCCGTTGTGAGACGATCCGAGCACGCCCGATGATCACCCCGTGCCGGTGTCCCCGGATGACGTCCTTCCCGCGAAGGAGTTGGGCGTGGGGATTTCTCACGCGAGATCTGGGAGTTGGTCCTGGCCGAGGACGGTTGGTAGGTGCGCGAGGGCGGGAGGCCTGCGGCGCGAGTAACCGTCCGGGACGCCATTGCGCGAATCGGACGCCACGGACGGGCGCCAGTGTAAAGGCAACCCGGGAATACATCGCCTATCTCGGGCGCGCTCTGGCAGATGAGGCATACATCTCGGCAGTCGGCGACCCGCCGTCTGAGATCGGACGGAAGCGCGCGGAAGCGTGACCTTGACCCCAAGCTGCCGTCTACGCAGATCGCACTGGGCCGGCCACATCATCGGACGCCCTTGGTGAGGAATTAGGTGACGCCGAGGCGGTTCCCGTCACCTGACGGGGTCCCGTAGTCGCTCGAATCAGGTGCGGAACCGATCGCGACGGCTATGCGCGGTTCGCGTCTTGTTTCCGCTTGGCAATCGAGATACGGGCGCGTCTCGATCTGGCGGGAGCGGTGGCCGTGACCGTCGAGTCGCGGCCACGTTAGCGGCAAGCGGACGCTCTAATGTGACTCGGGCGGCAAGGTTGCCAATCCGCGCTGGTCTGTCTTGACTGCGAGTGCGCCGACATCGGATACTCCGGATCGTGGGCATGAGAGTGAGGGTGGGTCCGTTCAGCGTCTCGTCTCGGGGTCGCGTTGGGGTTCGTGCAGGACCGGTCTCGGTATACGGTGGTGGTCGGCGGAGACGATCTCGCCGGACTAGCTCCAGCTCAGGCACAGCGGGAATCGTCGTCGTGTTGCTGGGAGCAGCGATCGTCGTGCTCGCGGTCGTTTGGTCTCTTTCAGTGGTTGGTCACGCTCTGGGTCTAACGCCTTCCTGGCATGAACTGATGCATCACAACCATGTCTGGGAGCACGGGCACTATCCGCTGATTGGCTTGCGCTACGCAGGCGTCATCACAATCTTGATCGGCATTCTGCTGGTCGGAGCAATCCCGGTGCGAGCCGAAGCTAAGAGACGTCAGGCGCATCGACAGGAGCTGGCAGCTATGTCAATGGCCATCGAGAACTCCCCATCCGCGGCCACGTTTTCTCCCCACTGGTGGCCATCTTTTCTCCCCATTGGTGGCCACGAAGCTCCCCACCGGTCAGGGTTGTTGAGCGGCTGGTGGCCACGAAGCTCCCCAGCCGTTGGTCGTGGTCAGGGCAGGGGCTTGACCCCCTTTCCGGCGGTTGCCTGGGCGAGTCGGTAGCTCTCGGCCGTGTCGGTGATCAGGACGTGGGCGTGGTGCATGAGCCGGTCGACGGTCGCGGTCGCGATCGTTTTGGGCATCAGCTCGTCGAACCCGGACGGGTGGATGTTCGACGAGATGGCGATCGAGCGTTTCTCGTAGGCGGCGTCGATCACTCGGAACAGCGCCTCGGCCGCGTCCGCGGACACGGGCAGCAGCCCCACGTCATCGATGAGCACGAGATCGGCGCGGATCAGCTTCGCGATCGCCTTGTTGATGCTGTCATCGGCGCGGTGGCGGCGGACGAGCATCGCGAGCGTCTCGAGTGTGTGCCACGCGACGGTGCGGCCCTTGTCGATCGCGAGATGCCCGAGCGCCTCGATGAAGTGCGACTTGCCGGTCCCGCTCGGGCCGCACACGACCAGTACTTCTGCCCGGTCGAGCCACTCCAGGGTCCGCAGCGCGTTCTGGGTCGCCTGCGGAATCGCTGAGGCCTCGGGCTCCCACGCGTCGAACGTCTTGCCGGCCGGCAGCCCGGACGCCTTGCGGCGCATCGAGATCGTCGCGTGGTCACGGCCGGCGGCCTCCTCGGCGAGCAGCACCCGGAGGACCTCGGCGGGTTCCCAGCGTTGGCTGGCCGCGGTCGCGATCACGTCGGGCGCTGCTCGTCTCACGTAGGGGAGCCGTAGCCGTCTGAGGAGTCGGTCGAGTTCGTCGGGCAGCGGCGGGGGTGGCGGGGTTCGGACCGTCATGCCCCGCTCCCGAATCCGTCCCACGCGCGGGTGGAGCGCTGCAGCGATGCGTTCTCGCGCGCGGGGAACAGCACGAGCTCCCCGCCACCGGTCCGCTGCTGATGAGCGAGGATGCTCGCGAGATCCCCATCGGCGAACCGGCCCGCACGAGCGCACGTCTCCAGCGCCCGGTTGACTTCCTCGCCTCCGTGCAGCTTGGCGAGGTCGACCGCCTCGGCGAGCTTGCGCCGCAGCCGCTGCGTCCCCGCCGCGGCGGCCTTGATCAACCAGCCCTCCGCGGCCGGGCCGATCTGAAGGAACGCCTGCTCCTCGGCGCTCTGAGCGCGAGGCCGCCGCTCAAGCGCACCCGGCGGCTTGGGCGGATAGTGCTCATCGCGGATCGCCGGGCGGCCCGGTGTGGTCAGCGCGTGTCGGGCGACCTCCGCCGGCCCGCGGTCGGGGTGCACGTGGATCACGATCAGCTCCTCACCATCGACCCGCGCCCAGACGCGCTGGTCGATCAGCTCGTGCGGCACCGAGTAGCGGGCACTCCCGACCGAAATCACCGACTGCCAGTTCACCTTCCGCGTCTCCCCGAAACACACGGTGTGCGGCACCCGCGGGAGACGGTGCAACCGCTCGTGCTCAGTCGCCAGCCGGATCACGGGCGGCTCCATCGTCGAGCGGTGCGACCGGGTGTTCACATCGGCCATCCACTGCTCGCACGCCGCCTCGAGCTCCGCCCACGATCCGTAGGCCGGGCGGAGATTGTGATCGGAAGGCAGCAGATCGGCCTTCGCGACCCGGACTGTCGCCTCGCTGCCGCCCTTTGACTGGGGATCGGCCGGCACGCACGTCGTGATCGTCACCCCGTAATGACGGGCGACCGAGACGATCTGCGGGTTGCGGACCGCGATCCCGCACACATGATCGACGGACACCGTCTTCTCGTTGTCGGTCAGCACGTAGGTCGGCGCGCCACCGAACGCACGCAGCGCCCGGTCCAGGCCGACCACCACCGACGGCAGCGTCTTGTCACGCAGCGGCACGACAACCCGGAACCGCGACCACGCCAGCCATGCGCAGAACAGCACCGTCCTGCGACCATCGATGACCGGCCCGTCGCCGTAGTCGAACTGCATCCACAGACCCGGCTCCGGCGTCCACGGCCGGGTCACCCGCCCGTGCTCGCGCCGCCAACGACGCTTCGAGACCGCGACCCACCGCCGCGTCGTGCGAGGCGCTCCCAGGTAGCCGAGCGCGATCAGCTTCTCGTGCGCCTTGTCCGCCCGGATCTTCCCGTGCGAGCGGTCGACCAACTCGTCGATCTTCTGCTGGAACTGACCGTGCATCGCCGGCCGCTGCCGATCGACCCGCGGCAGCAGTCCGAGGTCTCGCTGGCGCACCCAGTGCGCCACCGTCTTGTGATCACAGCCGGCCAGCTGCGCCGCTCCCCGCAGCGACCCGGCCAGATCGTATGCCTCCAAGATCTCCATCACTTCCTCCGGTTTCTTCACGCGGCCTCCACGCCTCAGAGCTCGAGTTCGAGCCCGGCAGCGTGGCAACCGACAGATTCAGGAAAACCGTGGGGAGAAAGATGGCCGCCCACGGGGAGAAATCCTGGCCGTCAGTGGGGAGTTCCAGTGGCCGCCCGTGGGGAGGTTCTCATGGCCGCCGTCACAGCTAAACGTGTCGCCGCCGAACAGGCTGCCGAGGCGGCCAGAACTGTTGAGCGTCAGAACGAAGCGCTCAGGCGCGAGCAACAACGCGGTGAAGCGCGTGAAGCGTGGCTCCGCGGACCTCCTCCGCGGCTACGACTACCTGGTCGGTTTACCCAGAACTGGTTTGCTGATTACGGCCCGCGACTGCACCCCGGACAGGTTCCCGCGCTCTTAGAGGAGTTGCACCGGCGCGGCTGGAAGGACCTGGATATCCAACGCAGGGTCGCCCCGTACCTGCCCAAGAGTAGCCCAGAGCCCGACCGCGGGACGGTTCACCCCGCACAGCTTGAAATGGATCCGGAGCACAAATGAGCCCGCGGTGGGTCCAACTTCCTTGCCGCGGACCCGCATGATCGGGCGACGCAACCGTGATGTCGCTCTTCCTAAGCTATGTCCGAAAGCTAACGGTGAGTCGATGACATCTGGCAGGAGCCGTTGACAGACGCTGAGCGCACGCCTAGGTTCCACGCGAGGGATTGCGAGATCTGAGGGTTGCTGCGTGGATAAGAAGAGGCCGTTCCTAGTTCCGGTAGCTGCTGCCGTCGCAGCGGCGCTGGCTGCCTGCGGCCAGACGGGTTCCACGACAACTCAGACGAAGCCGGCGATTACACAGAGCGTCACGCACGCTCCGCACAAGCACCACAAGCACCACAAGCACCACGCGCCGGCTCCGACCCAGACCGGGACCGGAACGGGAACAGCGGCTACGTCAACGCAGCCTCCGCTTCAGGCCGTCCCAACGAACGCGGCCCCGACGCCGGCGCCAGGGCATGTTTCGCACGCATCGCACTCATCCCATTCGTCGCACGTGTCGAGCGGCGGATTCTCCGGAGGTAGCGGCTCCGGCCACGTGTCGCACTCATCCCATTCGTCGCATGTCTCGTCCGCGTATTGATCCGGTAACTTCGCGCTGAAGATTGCTGATGGAGCGAGTGGTTACCTTTCAGGCGGCCGTGTCCCCGCTCGGCGCTGTCCAGCAAGCCGTGTACCGCATGTCTGATCGGTTGTCCTGCGACTTGACCTTGGGGGAGGGAAGCATTCGGTGCTGCTTGCACTTCCGACCTGACATTAGTGCTGTCGACGACCTCGTGGCGGAGTTTCGGAACCAGGTATTGGATGAGACGCTGCGTTTGCGGGTGCGGGAGGAGACGCGTGAGGTCCGGAACTTGATCCTCGCGCTTGCCTTCTCGAACACCGGTCTCGTTGATTCTCAGGACGCGTAGTGTCTAAGTTCGCGACCGCTGACCGGTTCGCCGCACAGAGTCCGGACTGGCAGTTGCTGCCGTTTCGGTTCCACCGTGTCGATGAGAAGGTGATTGTCACCAACATGGTTGGGGAGCACATGTTCCTCACGGAGGCGGAGTTCGCCGAATTGGCTGAGCGGCACTTGCCAGCGGATTCGTCTCTCGTGCGAAGATTGCGTGCGAAGCACGTGATCCGGCAGCCCGACGACAGAGCGGCGCTTGACCTTCTCGCGCTGAAGACACGAACTCGGTATCGCAGATTGCCATCGTTCACGGGACTTCACATGTTCGTTGTGTCCTTACGATGCGAACATTCGTGTCCGTACTGTCAAGTCTCGCGTCGTAGCCACGATCAGGCTCGTTATGACATGTCCGTTGAGACTGCGATGGCCAGCCTGGACCTGACGTTTCGCTCTCCATCACCGCAGTTGAAGATCGAGTTTCAGGGTGGTGAGCCGCTGCTGAACTTCGACCTCGTGGAGGCGATCGTGCTCGAAGCCGAGCGCAGGAACGTCGAGGAGCAGCGTGACCTGATGTTCGTGATCGCGACGAACCTGGCCCTGCTCGACGAGCGCGTCCTGAGCTTCTGCGCCGCGCACAACATCTACATCTCAACGTCGCTGGACGGCCCGGCCGATCTTCATAACAAGAATCGGCCCCGGCCGGGGCACAACAGCTGGCAGCTCGCAGTCGACGGCATCCGCGTCGTTCGGGAAACGCTTGGCCGGGATCGCGTGGCGGCCCTGATGACGACGACAAAGGCGAGCCTCGATCGGCCTCGCGAGATCATCGATACCTACGTCGAGCATGGCTTTCAGGAGATCTTCCTCCGGCCTCTGTCGCCTTACGGCTTCGCGGTGAAGACGAAGAGCTTTTCGGCTTACGACACGGCGCGATGGCTGGACTTCTACCGCACTGGACTCGATTACATTCTCGAGCTCAACCTGCAGGGCGTCGATTTCTGCGAGCGGTATGCGTCGATCATGCTGAAGAAGATGCTGACCAACGAGGATCCGGGCTACGTCGATCTCACTTCACCGTCTGGAATTGGGATTGGCGCGATTGTCTACAACTACGACGGCGCCGTGTACGCCTCAGACGAAGGTCGAATGCTGGCGGAGATGGGTGACCAGACGTTTCGTCTCGGCAACGTTCACGAGGATTCGTATGCCGATCTTCTTCTCTCCGATGCCCTACTGGAGCCGCTCGAGCAATCAATCGCGCTCAGTGCCCCGATGTGCAGCGATTGTGCGTTCGAGAACTACTGCGGCGCAGATCCCGTCTACCACCACGCGACGACCGGCGACTTCGTCGGACGCAAACCGCTCTCCGGATTCTGTCAACGCAACATGTCGATCGCAGAATTCCTGCTGAACCGCTACGAGAACGATGCTGATGCCCGAGCGCTGTTCTTGGAATGGGCGGGCAGATGATCCCCCTCCGGGGCCGCGCAAGCTGGCTCAGTGAACCGACCCAGCTCGCTCATGCTGTCTGGCTGCTCGTCGACGCCCACACGCTGACATCGCAACGAAGTGGGTCCCGCGCCTACATCGTTGATCGAGGCGAGCAACCCCCGGACGGCTTCGCGCTCTACCTCCATCGCAGCGTTAACGACCAGACTGGACTGCCTGCCGCTGCGGCGTCGACCTTGCTTCCGGACCAACTCGATTACCTCTCGGGCGGAGACATCATCTCGTTCGGCCTCGACCGAGAGCAGATCCGCGTGCTGTGGCGTCACCAGAGCAAGCTCAACAGCGTGCTTCTCACCGAGCGCTGTGACAACTACTGCCTCATGTGTTCCCAGCCCCCAAAGACAGGCAACGACGACCGGCTGCTCGACTACGCGTTTGAGCTGATCCGACTCCTGCCACCAAGCACACAAGGCATCGCCTTCACCGGAGGCGAACCCACCATCTACGGCGAAGGCCTGATTAACCTGCTCAAGCTGTGCGGCAACCTCCTGCCCCACGCCGGTGTCCACATTCTGTCCAACGGACGACGCTTCAGCGACCTGACCTTCGCAAGCTCATACGCCGAGATCGGCAACCCAAACATGATGGTGGGCATCCCGATCTACGGATCAGAGCCAGCTCTTCACGACTACGTCGTACAAGCCTCGGGAGCATTTGATGAGACCGTCCGCGGCATCCTCAATCTCGGTCAGCTGCGACAACGCATCGAGATACGTGTCGTGATCCACAAGCAAACCGCCCCGCAACTCCCGGCAATCGCCGAATTCATCGGCCGGAACCTCACGTTCGTCGACCAGGTCGCCCTCATGGGCCTCGAAATGACCGGCTTTGCCCGAGCGAACATTGACGCCCTCTGGATCGACCCAGTCGACTACCAGGCCGAACTAGCCGAGGCAGTACGACGTCTCGACCGCCGCCGAATCACCACGATGATCTACAACCATCAGCTTTGCCTCCTTGATCGCGACCTGTGGCCGTTCTCGGTCCGATCAATCAGCGATTGGAAGAACGAATACCACCCCGAATGCGCCAGATGCAGCGTCCGAGAATCATGCGGAGGCTTCTTCTTCTCAGCGAAACACCGAACCAGTAAGCACATTCGAGCGGTCCCACACGAGGCCGACTACCTGCCGCTGCCAGATCTGGCGCGCGTCTGAGGCAGGCACATCCTTTTAGGCCGGCAGGGGCCGTCCCTGATCGTTAGCGTGCGCAGCACTGTCCAGTGCTGCACGTGTGGGACCTTCTTGCCGAGTCTGATGAGAGAGCAGTAATGCTGCGACAGACCGGTCACGCCGACCACCTCGCGAGTTGTGCGATCCCAGAGTCCTGAACTGATCTCCCTCTCGAGCAAGTCGCCGTCCAGCTGTTCGCCTGTCCATTCGCGGGCGCGCGCTGGTGTGCGAAGTTCTTGGCTCCGCGGGCCTGGGCACAGCCTTTCCGCCGTGCGCGAGATCATGCTGATCGGAGCGGGGTTCGCGAGGACCGTGCCCCGCGGTCTCGCGGCCGTTGGCGGCGTGCGTTCCAGCGCTGGTCCCGATCCGCCTCGCGGTAGCGTCTCCGTCGATCGGGCAGATAAGTCCCGCAGTCGGACACCCGAGTCGGGTTCCCGGCGCTTCCTTATCCTCTGAATCTCTGAGCGGGTGAGACCGCCCTGATCGCGGTGTTTGTCCGGGACGGCAGTCGGCGGTAGATTTCCGCCGTCGGGGCCACAACTGAGGAAGGGCGCAATGACGGCCGTCGCAGCGAGTCAGCACGACGTGGAGCAGCTGTTCATCGGCGGGCAGTCTGCTGCGACGGCCTCGTCGGAGACGATCTCGATCTGCAGCCCGTGGAGCGGTGACCGTCTCGCGCTGATCCCCGCCGGGTGCGCCGAGGACGTCAATCGTGCCGTTGCGGCCGCGCGCGAGGCGGCGGTGCCGTGGGGCAGGACTCCGCTCGCGGATCGTGTGGCGACGGTCATCGCGATGACCGATGCCCTGGAGCCGCACGTGGAGGAACTCGCGCGGGCGCAATCAGCCGAAATGGGGCAGCCGCTCGAGCTCGCCCGCGAGTCGCTGAGCGGGCTGTCGGAGTGGGCGCGTGGACTGCTGGAAGGTGCCCCGCTGGCGGGAGTGACCGAGCTAGGGGGCGGGCATCTCGTGCACGAGCCGCGCGGGGTGGGCGCGCTGATCGTGCCGTGGAATTTTCCGCTTCCCGTGGCGCTTCAGGGGCTGGTGCCGTTGCTGGCCTCCGGTAACACGGTGGTGTGGAAGCCGTCGGAGCGCTCGCCCCTGTCTGCCGTCGCGGCGATGCGCCACATCGCTCCGGTCGTTCCTGCGGGGACGGTGAACCTGGTTCTCGGCGACGGCCGGGCGGGTGAGCCGCTGGCTGCTCACCGCGATGTGGACGTCATCGTGTTCACAGGATCGGTGCCGACCGGGCGGCGCGTCGCCGCGCTTGCCGCCGATCGCCTCGCGAAGGTCGTGCTCGAGCTTGGTGGCAAGGATCCGGTGATCGTGGACGAGGATGTCGATCCGGCGTGGGCGGCCGGCGTGGTCGCCGAAGGCGCCATGTTCAACGCTGGGCAGTTGTGCACGAGCATGGAGCGCATCTACGTGCACGCGGGCATCGCGGAGGAGTTCACGGCTGCGTTGTGCGATGCGGTGCGCTCGGTGTCGATCGGACCGCTTGTCGACCGACGCCAACGAGCCGTCGTCGAGCGGCATGTCAAATGTGCGATCGACGACGGAGCACGCGTCCTCGTGGGGGGCGAGTGCCCGGACGGCCCCGGGTCCCACTACCCGCCGACAGTCGTGGCCGACGTTCCGCAGCACACTCTGCTGATGCGCGAGGAGACCTTCGGTCCCGTCGCCGCCGTGCGCACGGTGGAGAGCTTCGATGAGGCGATGCAGCTGGCCAACGACACCGAGTTCGGGCTCGCGGCGACCGTGCTGACCAGCGATCCAGCGCACGCGCAGCGGGCCGGCAGCGAACTCCGGGCTGGGATCGTGTGGATCAACGAGTGGCAAGGAGCGGTCGAAGGAGCGCAGGCGGAGCCGCAGCGTCTCAGCGGGCGCGGGATCGGCTTCGGGCCGGGGCTGTGGAACGAGCTGCGGACCACCCGATACGTCCACCGCGGCTCGGCAACGCCCGACGATGACGCCCCGCGAGGAGAGGGCGCGCCGGCCGAACCGTCGTGATTGGTCGGTTGTCGGACCTGAGAAGGAGTACGGTGAGGCGCAGGGCCGTTATCGGCCGCTGCTGCTCGATTCTCTCGCGCAGGGCTCGGCGGGCAGGACCTGCCTCTCGCTGACCTCACGGGCCGTTTCGTCCGCTGCGACAGAAACGCCGTTCTCACCCAGGGCTTGTCCCAGTCGGGAGTCCTCACGGAGGCAGTCACACATGACCCACACCGCTCCTCCGGCGTCCACGCCGGCCGCTAGGAACTGATGTATCTGCTCTCGCGTATCCGCAACCGCAAGCTCGCCGTCGCGTTGGGGGTTCTCGCCATCGTCGGCGTCATCATCATCGACCTGGCGTTCTCGGGCGCTCCTGCTCTTTCGCTCGGCATTCTGGCCGTGGTCCTGATCATCGGGGTGCTCCGCCTCGCGTTGTTCGGCCGCTGGTGGCCCCGCGGCCCCGACGAGCAGCGGTAGACGACTACGCCGGGCCGGCGTCGATCGCGGCGCGGACGTCGGCCTCCCGCGGGTGGCTGCCGAACTCGGTGAGGACCCAGGTGGCGCCCGCCTGGGCCCATGGCGCGGGGTCCTCCCCGGGGGCGATGTCGACGACGAGCTCGAACGTGGCCGCGTCGGCGCCGAGCGCGGGGAGCTCGCCGGCGAGCGTGGCCAGCGCCTCGGGGCCGGGCAGTTGGATCGGGAACAGACCGTCCCAGCGGGCGGCGCGGCGGACGGGTCGCCGGTTCGGCCAGCGTGCCGCCGCCCAGATGGGAATACGGGGGCGCTGCAGCGGGGGCGGGGTGAACTCCCCGCTCCACAGCTCGCTCAGGCGGGCGAGCCCGTCGTCGAGCAGGCGGGCTCGCTCGCGCGGGTCGACCACCTCGCCGAACGGCTCGAGCTCGCCGTTGCCCTCCACGCCGAGCCCGACGCCCAGCGTGAGCCGTCCGCCGCTCAGCCGGTCGAGGGTCACGGTCTCCCGGGCCAGCTTCTGCACGCGCCGGCGCGAGAGCGGCGTGACCAGCGGGCCGATCCGCACCCGCTGCGTGGCGCACGCGATCGCGGCGAGGGCCACCCATGGATCGGCCACCGCCTGCCCGCCTCGGTAGGCGACGTGGTCCCAGAGGAAGACGCCGTCCCACCCCTTCTGCTCGGCCTGCGCGGCCAGCTCGGCGAGCAGTCGCGGCTCGACCAGCTCGTCGAACGGAGCGAGGAAGATCCCGCGGCGGGGGCTCACCGCGCGAGAGTCTACGGTGGCGGGCCACCGCCGCCGGCGGGACGGCCGCGCTCGCGGCGCAGGACACGCAGCAGTTCCTCGTAGGGGCCGGCGAGATAGGCCTCGTCGCCGGCGGCGAGGCGGGTCCCGCGGCGCGGCGGATGCTCGAGCTCGCCACGGGCGGCACTCCGGCCGATGGCGATCACGCGGATGCGGGCGCCCAGCTCGCTCATCGCGGCGCCGGCGAGGCCGCCGTCGGGGGAGATCCGCAGCTTGGCGAGCAGGAACGGGTGGTTGCCGACGTAGAACGAGAACACCACTTCCATCCCGAGCGCCGCCCCCACGAACCACGGCGCGGCGATGGCGACCGTCGACCACACGTGGCGGAAGTCAAAGCTCGCCTCCAGCCGCCGGCCGAGCTCGCGGTCGAACACGCGCAGAATGACGGGAACCTCGCGCCAGCGCTCCCCCAGACGGTCGCGGACGGCGAGCCCGGTCTCGATGTTGGTGAGATCGTCGGAGGTGACGATGGCGACCGAGGCGGCCTGCGCGAGGTTCACCGAGTCGAGCGTCTGCCCGAGTGTCGAATCCCCGAGGACGAGCGGCACCCCGCGCTCGCGGACCTGATTGACGTAGCGGTTCTGCTCGTCCCGTTCGACGACGATCACCTCACGACCGCGCCGCAGGAGGCCGTCGAGCACCTGCATGCCGACGGCGCCGAGCCCCACGAGGACGACGTGGCCCCGCATACCGGGGATGCGCGCGTGACCGAGCGACTGCGCGATCCGGCGCGACACCAGGGCGTTGGTGAGCAGGGCGAAGATCGTCGTGACGAGAGTCGTGCCCGCGAGGATGAGGGCGATCCCGAAGATCTCGATCCCCACCGGCTGAGCCGAGAACGAGAAGTCGCCGAAGCCAACGGTGGCGATCGTCTCGACGGTGAAGTACAGCGAGCTGATCACCGAGAGCCGATCACCCCCATGCTGCACGTAGGCGAAGTGGAGCACGAGCGTCGAGACGACGAGCAGTCCGAGCGCCAGGCAGAGAGCCGTGCGCAGCGCCCCGTCACTCCACACGGCGAGGTTGCGCGAGAGGCGCTGTAGGTGACGCAGCCGCGCCCGCGGGCTGACCGGCCCGGCGCCCGACCCGGGCGCGAGTCCGGCGCCGGCCACGTCATGACGAGGGCCGAGGAGGGTGACCCGATCGCGCGCGCGGACGCGCTCGTCTCGGCCGGGACACACGAGCGGCGCCGTGGCGCCGTCGGACGCCACCCCGAGGGGAACGAGCGCCCCGTAGAGCTCACGCAGCGTGCCCCCGCGTGGCGCCACGGTCTCGACGGCGAGAAACTCGGTGGCGCCGAGGGTGAGGTCGTGAGCCCGGCGACCGAGGCACGCCTCGATCACCGACGGAGCGAACAGCGCAGGAATGTCAAGCACGGTCGCCGCACCGGTGACCTCCTGGACGGCGCCCGCCACCGCCGGGTTGTCGAGGTGGGCGACGATCCTCACGTCGTCGCGCATGTCCCTGATGAGGAGTACGGTCTCGAGCGTGCGCAGATCGGTCGCCTCGATGCACACCACGCAGGCCGCGCCCTCGATCCCCGCCGCGTACAGGGGCTCGCTGAGGTGTCCCTGCCGCGGAATCAACGGGATCCCCCAGTCGGCGAGCATGCGGACGGAGTCCGAGCTGGGCGCGTCGGCGAGCACCACCACCGCCGCCCCCGCCAGGCGAAGCTGCTCGACGGTGCGCAGGCCGAGCGAGCCGAGTCCGCAGACGAGCACGTGCCCCCGCCACCCCCGGTAGGGATCGGTCGCCTCGGCGCCGACCTCACGGACCTCGTCCGCGTCGCCGACCGGGCCGGCCGCGCCGGCCGCGCCGACCGCGCCGGCCGCGGCGGCGTCGCTGAGTGGCTCTCGCCGGTCGCGCAGGCCTGACACCGCTCCATCGTCGGCGGCAACCGGCGATTTCGCCTATGGCCGCATGGCGCAGATCCCGGCCCCGACGCCCACCGCGGGGTCAGGCCGGATCGAAGCCCGGACAGGCGGTGACCGGGACGCGCGGGTAGCGGGGAAAGCGGTCGGGCTCGTCGCGGGAGCGGCGGCACAGCGAGAAGCTCGAGCCGCGGGTGTTCCTCACCACCTGCTGATGGCGGCACGCGTCGCACAGACCGGCGCCGACCGGCGGCGGCCGATCCGGGTCGCGCGGGGCCGGCGGACAGCCGCCGGCGTCCGCCTCCTCGTCGCCTACTCCAGCCACATGCCGGGCGCCACCGGCACCTGTACGAGCCGCGGGCCGTCCTGCGCGGCGATGTCCTCGCGCAGGGCCGTGACAAGCTCCTCCCCGTCAGCCACCTCACGCGCCGGCACGCCGTAGCCCCGGGCGACCGCGGCCACGTCGAGCGCCGGCAGGTCCAGACCGGGCACGCCGCTCACCTGCTCCAGCGAGGAGAACCACTTGAGGATCGCGTACTCGTCGTTGCGCAGCACGAGGTAGGTGACGGGCAGCCGATAGGCCACCGCCGTCCACAGCGCCTGGATCGCGTACTGCGCCGAGCCCTCGCCGAGGACGCACACGACGGGGCGCGACGGTTGCGCGAGCGCGACGCCGAGGGCGGCCGCGATCCCGAAGCCGAGTCCGCCGCTGGCCCCGAAGAAGTACGAGCCGGGCCGGGAGATCCGCAGTCGGTTGCGCAGCGCCAGCGTCGAGGAGGGCGATTCCACCACCGCGATGCCGTCCTCGGGCCACGCTGCGGCGAGCGCCCCCATCGCCTCCGAGCCGCTCATCCTTCCGCTCTCGCCCCCACCGGCGGCGGGCGGCCCGGGCTCCGGCCGCGGCGCCGGCGCCGGGCGGCCCGACTCGCCCGCCAGCTCGACGAGCCCGATCAGCGCTTGGCGGACGTCACCGAGGATCGCCTCACCCATGGGCGCGCGCGCGGCCTCGGAGGGATCGCTCGTGAGCAGCACGAGCTCGGCTCCCTCGGGCAGCAGCGGGCCCGGCAGGTAGGGGTAGTAGGGAAACACCGGCGAGCCGACCACGAGGATCAGGTCGTGTCCCTTCAGGGTCTCGGACAGCGCGGCGATCGCCGGCGGCAGGACGCCGGCGAACTGGGGGTGGCTCTCCGGGAAGCCGAGCCGCCCGCCCCCCGGGGCCGGCGTCGCCCACACGGGCAGACGCTGGCGCTCGGCGAGCGCCACGGCGGGGGCCCACGCCTCGGCAGCGTCGATCTCCGGCCCGGCGACGAGCACCGGGGACCGCGCCTGCGCCAGTCGCATGGCGAGCGCTCCGAGCGCGTCGGCATCGGCCATCGGCCGCCGCGCAGCCGGACGGGCGATGGCCTGGCGCGAGCGATCGTCGTCGGCCTCGGCGCTCCAGTCGTCCATCGGGATCGAGACGAACGTCGGGCCCTTCGGCGGGAGCTGGCAGAGCTGGATCGCCCGGCCGATCGCACCGGGTACGTCCTGCGCCCGGGGCGGCTCATGGCTCCACTTCACGTACGGCTGCGGACCGACTGTCGCGTCCCGGTTGGTGAGGTTCGCCTCGATCGTGATCTGCGGGCGCACCTGCTGCCCGGCGGTGATGAGCAGGGGCGCGTGATTGGCCTGGGCGTTGAAGATCCCACCCACGGCGTTGCCCACCCCGGGCGCCGTGTGCAGGTTCACGTGGGCGGGACGCCCGCTGGCCTGGGCGTACCCGTCGGCCATCCCCATCACGGCGAGCTCCTGCAGGCCGAGGACGTAGCGGAAGTCCTCCGGGAAGTCGGCCAGCATCGGCAGCTCCGTGGAACCCGGATTGCCGAAGATCGTCGTCATCCCGTGCGCCCGGAGGAGCTCGAAGGTGACCTCGCGGACGCTCGCCATCAGTGTCCTGCTCCCCCGCCCACCACACTCACAGGGCGGCCAGGACCTCGCTGGTGACGCGCTCCCCGGAGCGCACGGCGCCGTCCATGTAGCCGTTCCAGTAGTCGGAGGTCTCGGTCCCCGCCCAGTGGATCCGCCCGATCGGGGCGCGCAGGTACGGCCCGTAGGCGAGCAGCGTGCCGAGCGTGGGGATCCCCACCGGGCAGCCGCGGGTCCAGGGGTCGGCCGACCACTGCGTCTCGAAGAAGTCGAGCGGCTTGGCCGCCTGCGGGCCGAGGAAGCCCACCAGCTGATTGACGACCGCGGCCTGCCGGGCCGGCGCGCTGAGCAGCGCGTATGAGCGGGCCTGATCGCCGCCGACGAAGCCGAAGATGACCCCGGGGCTGCCGTCCGGCGGGGAGTCGTCGAACGTGGCGCTGATCGGCCCGGCCGTCGAGAGGCACTGTCCGGTGAGGCCGTTCGCGCGCCAGAACGGGGTGTCGTAGACGCAGGCGACCTTGGTGAGCGTGCCCTGGCCGAAGCGCTGGGTGAGCTGGTCGCGCTGGAAGGGCAGGATCGGGTCGTAGTCGAGCCGTCCCGCCAGTGTCGGCGGCATCGCCACGATGACCTGCTTGGCCGAGACGGTGACCCGGTCCGAGGTGACGGTGACGCCGCTGCGACCCTGGCTGATCTGCCGCACGGGACTGCGCAGCACGACCCGGTCGCCGAGCTCCTCGGCGACCTTGAGCGCGATCAGCTGCGAGCCGCCGACGAAGCGGTTCTGCTGGGCCCCGCCGCGGGTGTCGAAGTTGCGCTCGAACGTGCCCGGGTTCTGCGCGTCGCCCGACGAGGCGATGTAGAACAGCACGAACAGGAGCGACAGCTCACGGGGCTCCGCACCGAAGATCGGGCGGGTGGCGAGCGAGGTCACCTCCTTGAAGCGTTGGGTGGCCGTCGCCTGGGAGTTGATGTAGCTCTCGAGCGTCATCCCGTCCCACGCGGCGGCGTCGGCGGCCTCCCACGGCGCCTCGACGGGGACCGAGGTGGACATCTGGTCGAGCTCGGGGATGATCACCGCCAGGGCGGCCAGGATCTCCGGGTCGGGCGGGGCGGTGCCCGTCGTTCCCGTGTCGCTGTAGGTGAGGCGCGTCGAATCGGCGATGTAGAGGTCGTTGCCGGTGTCGTAGACCGGGAACGTGCCGATCCCCAGGGAGGTGGCCAGCGCCATCACGCGGTCCTGCGTCGGCCCGACGAAGGTGCCGCCGCGCTCGGAGACCTTGCCGCCGCCGAGGTCGTGGTTCCACACCCGGCCGCCGACGCGATCCCGGGCCTCGAGGACGACCACCGACTTGCCGGCCTGGACCAGGTCCCGTGCCGCGGTGAGGCCCGCGAAGCCGGCTCCCACGATCGCCACGTCCGCGTGGCGATGCGATTTCGTGTGCGTCTTGCGCTTGTGGGTCTTCTTGCCCTTGCCCTTGGATTTGGCCTTACGGGCCTCGGCGGCGGCCGGCTCCAGCCCGGCGGCGGCCGCCGCGCCGGCGGCCAGGCCTCCGGCGACGAATGTTCGGCGAGTGACCTCGGACATCGTGTCTCCTGTTTCTCCGTTCAACGCGCCGGCATGGCCCGCAGCCGGGGATAGTAAGCCGTGGCGACGCCATTGCCCCAGCGGAAGGCGCCCTGCACCCGGCAGGGGACGTTCGTCAGGCCGAGCAGTCCGGCGCCGTTGCTCGATCCCGCGCAGGTCGTCGAGGCGAGTCCCTTGGCGAGATCGCTCAGCTCGCCGGGGGCGTAGTAGCTGTTGTTGCGCTCGGCCGGATCGCGGGTCGGCAGACCGAAGACCGAGTCGTTGCCGAGCGAGACGAGGGACCGTAGGTAGTGCGCGCTCCCGCTTGGTGTGTTCGCCGGGGCGGTGGCCCCCAGGCCGGCGGCGAGATTGGCCATCGCCCCGGCGACGTTCTGGCGATCGACGAAGATGTAATCGATCATCGGGACGATCTGCTGGGCGGCGGGGAGCAGCTGATCGACGGCGGGCTTGAACGCGCTGGCGAAGCTGCCGATCGCCGGCAGCGCGAGGCGTGAGGCGGCGAGCAGTGCGGGCGCGTCGCGGATCACCCGGCGGGCCGGCCCGAGCACGGCGCTGAGCTCACGCAGAGCGGGTGTGAGCAGCGGCGCGACCGGGCGCAGCGCGGCGAGCGACGGCTGGGCGATCCCCAGCGTGAGGTTGAGCGCTTGCAGCGTGCTGCGCAGCTGGGCGAGGAACGGCGGCAGGGAGTCGACCGTGGCGGTCAGCTCGGCGTTCTGCTCCGCCGTCGCCGAGAGCACGGAGTCGCCGGCGCGGACGAGGGTCTGCAGGTCGGCGGAGCGGTCTCCGAGCGTGCTGAGCACGGTGCCGCCGTTGGCGATCACCGAGCGCAGGTTCTCCCCCTGATCGTTGAGCACGCCGACGATCGCCGCCAGCTCGGTGACCATCGGGTCGACGTTGCCGATCGCGTTGTTGAGGTCCTCCCCCTCACCCGCGAGGGCGTCGCCCGTGCCGTTGAGGACCGCTTCAAGGTCGTGCTGGACCGCTGGGGTGAAGGAGTTGAGGACCTGGTCGAGCTGCTGGGTGCGCATCACCTGGGCGGCGGGGATGCTGCCCCCGTCGGGGATCCGGCCCGACCTGGGGTCGCCCGCCGAGAGCTGGATGTAGCCCTCGCCGATCAGCGTCTTCTCCCGGAGGACCGCCCGGGTGTCGCGCGGGATCGGGGCGTAGCGGCTGTCGATCTGCATCGTCACCAGCGAGTCGACCCCGCGCGCCTGAACGGCCTCGACCTTGCCGACGTTGACCCCCGCGATCCGGACGTCGGCGTTGGGGACGAGCAGCCCGGTCTCCGCGAACAGGGCCCGGACGCGGTAGCCCTGCGGGGCGAACGGGATCGAGCCGCCGAACTGGGTCCACACGAACACGATCAGCCCGATGCAGGACAGCGCGAAGGCGACCGCGGCGAACACCGCCGTGCGCTTCGGGGCCTGCGTCACCACGGTGCGCTCACCCCCCTCACTGCGAGCCACACCCCGTCGCGCTGCCGCCGAGCTGGAGCAGGCTGCCGAGCAGCTTGCCCTCCGGCGTCGTCGTCAGCGTCGTGCAGTTGACGAGCAGCAGCGTCCGCCAGGCCGGCCCGTTGGCGTCCGAGGTGGACAGGAACGAGTTGGCGTTGTGGACGAACCAGGCGAGCCAGTAGAGGAACCCGGGGTTGTCCCCGCCGGGGTTGTAGGCGATCTCGTTGGTGGCGTAGTTGAGAACCTTGAAGCTGTCCTCCAGCGGCGGGATCGCCTTGGCGAGGCCGCGGCTGATCGGCCCGAGCTGTGAGGCCAGCGGCAGGACAGCCGCCTCGAACTTCGGAATCTGGGGGATCGGCAGCAGGGCGGCTCCGCGGATCAGCGTGCTCGAGTCGCGCAGCGTCGCAGGCAGCTTGTGCGCGGTGGGCAGCAGCGCCGTGGCGGTTGGCGCCAGCACATCGGAGAAGCGTGTCAGGCTGGCGAGCGTCGTGCGCGTGGTGGCGAGCGTGCCGGGCAGTTGCATGATCGAGCTCCGCAGCGCCCCGTCCTCGGCGGCGATCGCGGCGACGGTGCGGTTCCCCGCGTCGATGACGGTGCGGATCTGCGTGTCCTTGGCCGCGGTGGCCTGCGTGAGGATGCCGAGGTTGTGGACGACCTCGACGAGCTCCGAGCGCCGCTGGACCAGCAGGTCGCCGATCTCCCGCAGCTGTCGCGCCGTCGGCGCCAGGTTCATCAGCAGCTCGCGGAGGTCCCGGCCGCGCCCCCGGGTGCCGTTGTCCAGCTCGGTGACGAGGCTGGAGAGCCAGTCGCGGGTATCGGTGTCGAGCGCGTCGAGCAGCTCGTCGGAGTTGATCGGCGAGGTCGTCTGCCCCACCGGGATCGTGGCGCCCGGCTTCAGCACCCCGGCCGACGGGTCGCCGGGGATGATGTTCACCTGCATGTCGTCGAGCGGCGTGTTCGGTACCAGGTTGGCGCTGGCGTCGCGATACAGCCGCGGCATCTTGTGCGGATCGATCTCCATGTGGATGACCCCATGGCCGTTCTGCAGCTGGGTCGAGATGATCTCCCCCACGTGGACGCCCGCCACGTTGACGGGCTCGCCGAGCCCGGGCACGACCGCCGCCGCCGAGGGGAACGCGGCGTTGACCGAATAGAAGGTCTGGAAGGGGTTCGGGAGCCGCTGCTGGAGCAGGATGTAGAACCCGCACGCCGTCCCGACGATCATCACCGCGAGCATGATCAGGAACGAGCGCCCGTAGCGCCTGATCTGGATCGCGGCGCGTCCCTTCACGGCGTGCTCCCTGCGTCGGCGTCGGCCGTGATGTCGGTGAGCTTCGGCAGCTTCTGCCCCGCGCAGCTCACGTCGGGCCGGAACGCGGAGGCCGGCAGCGTGCCGATCCACTGGGGGGTGGCGCCCTCGATGCTCGAGCCGCCGCCGCCGGGGAGGATGCCGATCAGGCCGCCGGCGCCACCCCCGAGCGTCGTCGACACCGTCTTGAGGATTCCCGCCAGCGGTCCGGACAGCACCGCGTCGTCGCCCTCGCCGAGCAGCACTCGCGTGTAGTGCCCGTCGGAGTCGAAATCGCCGGTGGCGGCGGCGACGTTGGGCAGGAAGTGGACGAATTCCTGCCACACGGGCTGGCCGGTGGAGAGCGAGCCGTCCTGCACGGTGCTGTTGAGGATCGGGGTGACGTTCTCGCGCAGGCAGTCGGTGACCGCCTTGGTGACGGGGAACACGGATCCGAGCTGGCTGAGCACCTTCGGGAACGTGGTGAACGTCGTGCGCAGCGCGGCGATCAGAGGACCGCGCTTGGACGGCGTGATGACGGCGGCGAAGGCCTCGACGGACCGCGTGAGGGCGCTCACGAGCGGCGGCGCAATCCGCAACGACGGGGTGAGCGCGCGAGCCAGCTGCTCCACCGGGCCGAGCGTATGGTCGATCGCAGCGAGGGCCGGGGGCGTGGCCTTCAGGGTCGCGTCGAGGCCCGAGACCGTGCGACCGAGGGCGCCGTCGTCGGAGTCCAGGGCGGCGGAGCTGCGATCGAGGCCGATGACGAGCTGGTCGAGCTGCGCCGACTGGCCGGCCAGCGTCCCCGTCACTCGCGAGGCGGAGTCGATCAGCCGGGAGAGATCCCCGGGGTGCGACGTGAGCGCCTCGGAGACCTGGGCGATCTGCCCGAGCACCGGCGTGAGCAGCGGGATCGCCCGCTTCAGCGCGCCGGCGCCGGAATCGCCGAGCGGCTGACCGGATGCCGGGCTGAAGCCCTCGTTGAACGCGTCGAGCGTGTTCTCGAGGCTCGTCCGCACGGGTTGGGTGAAGGTCGAGAGCAGCTGGTAGAACTGCACCGGCGAGGAGGTGTTCTGCTTCTCGATCGTGAACCCGCTGTTCACGAGCGGCGCCTGCGGCGTTCCCGGATCGAGCTCCAGGTAGTAGCTGCCCTCCAGGAACAGGCGATCACGGATGGTGACGGTGGCGTCCCGGTGGATGGGCAGGCCGTTGCCCTGCATCGTGAAGGCGATCCTCGTGTCCGAGCCGTCGGTAGAGGTTCCGGTGACGGAGCCGACGTTGATGCCGGCGATCCGCACCGGAGAGCCGGGGCGGACGTTGACGCTGTTGTCCACCACTGCGTAGAGCGTGTACCGGCCGATGAAGGGGAGGCCCCCGTTGAACGCGTAGAAGGTGATGAACACCGCCACCGCGACGACGATCGCGGCGACCGCCAGGGGGTGCAGCCGCCGGCCGTGGCGGCGGGACGGGGGTTGACGGCGGCGCCTGCTGGGGCTCATGGCACGAGGCCCGCCTTGCGCCCGAGCGCGAGGACGCCCGGCGGGGGTTGCGTCGGCTCGACGGTCGTCGAGGTCCGGCCGGGGTCGCCGATCTTCTGGGCGCCGGAGTAGACGTCGTTGGCGCCCTGACACTGGTGGGTGTCCTCGATCGGATACATGTCGTCGTGGAGGTCCGGCGAGGGGGTGCTGGTCTCGGTCAGCTGCGCCCCGTCGACCACGGCGGAGATGCGCAGCCAGCCCGAGGCGGCGTCGCCCTCGCTCAGCGACGACTGGAAGTTGGCGACCCAGTCGCCGATCACGTTGCAGTCGAACTGCCCGGGAGCGACGGAATTGAGGATCGCGCCCAGGCCGACGAACGCCGAGGCGCCCGCGGTGCCGAGGTCGTTGGTGCCGAGGACCTTGAACACCCCGGTCGCGGCGGGGTCCGCGGCGAGCGCCCGCACCGCGCGGAGCGCGTCCTCGAGCGCCGTGGCCACCGCCGGCAGCTTCCGGAACACCGCCGGGGCCGCGCGCAGCAACCCGTCGAGGTGGGTCGCGAGGCTCGGCAGCAGGCGCGCACCTGGCTTGAGCGCCGCGATGATCGCGGCGGCGTCGGAGAGGACCGGGCGGGCGTTGCGCAGCACGGTGGTGCCGAGCGTTTCGGTCGGCGGCAGGGCGTCGAGGGTCTCACCGAGGTCGGAGCGCCCGAGCGCGGCGAAGGTGGTCGCTCCGTCCGAGAGCAGCGAGCTCACCGTCGGGGCGACGGGGGCGAGCGCGCCGGTGGTGGCCGCGAGCCCGCTGATGAAGCGGGGGAGTGCCGTGCTCGGGTCGGAGAAGAGCCGCAGCAGGCTCTCGAGCGGCCCGATCAGACGGCGGGTGTTGGCGATCGCGTCGTTGAAGTCGGCGCCGCGCCCGGCCACGGCGTCGGCGAGCGAGGACGTGGCCGAGCGGATCCCCTCCTCGGTTCGGGGGCCGAAGGTGCGGAACGCCTCATCGAGATCGACGAACGGGAGGTTGTGGTTCGTCTTCGGGTTCTCGGTGAGGGCCAGCGTGCCGCCGTCGGGAACGCCCTGGTGGCTGTTGCCGGGGATCAGCTCGACGTATTTGCCGCCGAGCACCGAGGCGAGGCGGACCTGGTACTTCGTGTTGACGGGAAGCGGCTCGAGGCTCTTCTGCAGCGCGAGCCCGAGCTCCGCGTAGGGATGGTGGTACTGCTTGTCGGCCACCTCCGGGGTGATCGTCAGCACCTGCCCGACACGCGCCCCGCCGATCCGCACGTCGGCGTTCTTGTCGAGCTCGGCGGCGTCGGACACCTGCACCTTGACGTTGTAGGTGGGCACGAACGGCAGCCCGTTCTCGGCGATGTAGCTGAGGTACACCGCGACGACGATCACGAGGATGGTGATCGTCCCCACGAGCACCGGGTTGTCGAACACCTCGAAGGCGATGGGCCGGCGCTTCTTCATCGCGTCAGGTACCCGAGCAGGGCGCCGAGCGCCTTCGTCGTGTTGCTGACGGCGGCGGCGGGATCGCCGGGCAGCACCGGCACGTGCACGGCGGGGACCGGCGACGGCGCCGGAGCGGCCGGGGACGTCGTCGTCGTCCCGGCGCGCGCGGCGGTGGTGCGGCGCGCCTCGGTGCTCGTGGTGCGCGCGCGATCGCCCCGGGCGATCGATGCGGTGCTGCCCGACGCGTTGGCGTAGTGCGCCGAGCAGCCGGCCACCGGTGTCGTGGAGTAGCTCTGACAGGCCGCGGTGCTCGCGATGGCGAGGGCCGAGAGCAGGTGCGAGATGGAGTCCTTCTCGGCCAGCGTGGCCCCGATGTAGTAGACGACGGACAGGAAGTTCTCGACGAAGCCGTGCGCCTGGAGGTTGACGGTCAGCTTGCCGAACAGGCGGGTCGCCGGCAATGAGGCGCCGATGTACTTGCGCAGCGTGCGCACGACCGGCGTGGTGAGGCGGATGGCGGGGATCGCTCGGGTGATCGCCTTGGAGATGGCGCTCAGCCCCGGGCGAGCACTGGTGACGAACGGGCCCAGGTCGTCGGCGACCCGGTTGAGTCCGGGGACCGCGGCGCGGATCTCTCCGAGCAGCGGCGTGCCGTCGGAGGCCACCGTGTTCAGCTGCCCGAGCGCGGGTCGCATCTGGGCGAGCAGACCGGGCAGCCGAGCGATCGTCTGGGAGATGGCGCCGGCGTGCGCCGCGGTCTGCGTGCTGAGCGCCGAGGCCTGGTCCACGAAGCTCTGCAGCGCCGCGGTGTGCCCCGCGCCCTGCGCGGCGATCGTGTTCGTCGCATCGATGATCTGCGCGAGCTGGGTCTTCTGCCGGTCGAGGATGGAGATCGTCCGATCGGCGAGCCCGAGCGCTGGGTTGGCGCGCCGCAGGATGGCGTTGAAGTCGTCCCCCCGCCCCGCCGTACCGATCCCGAGCTCGTCGATGAGGACCTGGAAGCGTTCCCGGGTCGGCAGGTTGAAGATGTTGAACAGGTCGGTGAGGGCGACCGGCTCGGTGGTGTGGGTGACCGGGACGGTGGGCGGATTCCCCTTCAGCACCGGGCTGCCGAGGGTGCCAGGGTCGCACTCCACGTAGTTCTCGGCGATCAGCCCCTCGGGTCGGATGGTGCAGGTGGCGTCCTGGTGGAAGGGCATGAACTTGCTCTCGATCGAGCCCACGATGCGCGCCTTGAAGTCCTTTGTCACGGTGACGTTCTCGATCTCCCCCGCCTTGGCGCCGGCGACCTTGACGAGCTGGCCGGGGATCAGCCCGCGCGCGTCATCGAAGATCACGGCGAAGGTCGCCGTCGAGCTGCCCTGGGCGCTCGTCCCGAGCACGAGCGCCGCGATCGCGCCGCCGAGGACGAGGAGCAGGCCGAGTGCGACGACGCGCCTCATCGCTGGTCGTCCGCCGGGTTGCACAGGACGCCGGCCCCCTTCAGGGTGTCCGGGTTCGTCCATGGGTTGGAGCCGTCGGGCGCCGAGGGGGAACCGCCGCCGGGGCAGGGTGAGAGCAGTTCGGTGCGGGTGCCGGTCAGGTCGGGAAGCTTCAGGGTGGCGTCCCCGAGCACGCTGAGCAGGCCGCTGAACGAGCTTCCGCCGCCCGAGAGCACGATCCGGGAACGGAGGTAGTGGCCGTTGGCGTCGTAGCCGCCGGCCTGTGCGCCGCCGACGCCGTTGAAGAACCCGGCGGTGACGTCGGGGACGTAGGGACGCAGCCCGGAGAGGATCGGGATGACGCCCTTGAGCGACGCGGTCAGCGATTCGAGGGCGGGGACGCCCTTGCGCTCGACGGGCACGAACCCCCGGAGCGCGCGATCAGCGTCCGGGATCAGCCCGTCGATCGCGATCAGCGTCGGCACCAGATCACGCCCGAACGGCACCACCTGGCGCAATAACGTCGCCGCCAGCGGTGCGACCGGCCGCAGTGCTCGGAGCGCGGGATCGGCGACCCCCAACGCCCGATCGGTGTCGGCCAGCACCCGGCGCGCCTGCGCGAGCACACCCGGCGTGCGCCCCAGCGCGTCGATCACCGCCGCGCGTTGCCCCGCGACCTGCGAGAGCACCCCCGCGGTCTGAGATACCGCCCGGCCGAGGCTGGGGGCATCGACGGCCAGCGCCGAGCTCAGCTCCCCGGTTGAGGACACCAACCGTGAGATCCCCACCCGATCGGACACCAGCTCGCGCGCCAACCCCGTCGCCTGCGAGAACGCCGGATTCAGATACGCCACGAACCGGTGCAGATCCTCCACCGACCCGCCGGACACGAGGTACGCCCCCGACCGCAGGATCCGGGCCAACGCGTCCCGCACCCGCGGGGTCAGCGCATCCAACACCACGTCGAGATCCACGATCCCCCGCGTCTGGGTGACCGGCAGATACCCCCCCGACCCGATCGGCCGCCCCGGTCCCGGCTGAAGCGACACAAACCGATTCGCCACCCCCGTCAACGACAGCTCCCCGATCGTCGCCACGGTCCCGGACCGCAACGGCAGCACCGACCCATCAGAGATATCCAACTCCACGTCGGCCAACCCATCCGGCGCGATCGACAACCCCCCCACCGACCCCACCGTGTGACCGCCCACCACCACCAGATCCCCCGTCACCAACTGCCCGGCATCGACAAACCGCGCATACACCACGTATCCCGACCCACCCGACAACAGCAGGACGAGGACGACCACGACGGCGATGATGAGCGCGCCGAGCGCCCCCACCCTGGCGAGCTGCTGCCTAGCCACCGATCGGCGCTCGTGCGTTGCCGCCCCAGAACAACTGCGTACCGACCATGCCGATGAGGTGGATGCCGAGGATGTTGGCCACCATCGACTGCGCCGTCGCCTTGCCGACCCCGACGGGGCCTCCGGTCACGTTGTAGCCGTAGTAGATACAGACGAGCACGATGAAGGTCGCCATCGCCATCGCCTTGATGCCGGAGAACAGGAAGTCCGTCGGCGATTGGAATTGCCAGAACAGCTGTAAGTAGCCCCCGGGCGAGACCTGCCCGAGCTGGACCACGGCGGCGATGTAGGAGGCGAGGAAGCCCATCGCCACCGCCACCATGTACAGGAACGGGAGCACGAGCCAGGTACCGAGCAGCCGCGTGGAGCCGAGGTACACGACGGCGTCGAAGCCCATCACCTCGAGCGCGTCGATCTCATCGGAGATCCGCATCGACCCGATCTCGGCCACGAACCCGGTGCCGACCTTGGCCGCCATCATGTACCCGAACGCATAGGGGACGACCTCCCGCAGGTCGCACAGCGCGGTGATCGCGCCCGTGGCCGACGTCGCCCCGACCGTCTTGGCCGCGTAGGCCCCCTCGATCCCGCACTGCAGGCCGAGGATGAACACGAGGCCGAGGACGATGATCGCCGAGCCGGTGATGAGGATGCCGGCCTGCCGGACGGTCTCGCCGATGAACCTGAACACGCGTCCGTTGAAGACCTTCCACACGATCCGCCCGCAGAAGCGCGAGGCCTCGCCGAAGGAGATCAGGGCGGCGAGCGGCCGGCTGAGGACGTTCACGACGATCCTCCCCGGCGCGCGGCCGCGGCGACGTGCGGGCGAGCGCTCATCGCGGCGTGTTGAGGGCCGGGGTGGTGGCGAGCAGCGTCTGGGTGAACGTGTAGTCGATCGCCCCGATGCCGAGGAAGGCGATCACCACCGCCTGGTTGACCGCACGCCCGACCCCCTCGGCGCCGCCCGATGCGGTGAGGCCCTTGTAGCAGCAGACGATCGCGATCATCGCCCCGAACAGCGTCGACTTGACGAGCATCGCCTCGAACTCGATCGTCGTGGCCTGGGCGAAGAAGGTGGAGAAGAACGGACCGATCGGCGCGCCGTCGGACACGGTCACGAGCACCCCGCCCAACGTTCCGAACAGCAGTGCGTAGATCGAGAACAGCGGCGTCAGCAGCATCAGCGAGAGGAAGCGCGGAACCACGAGGCTCTTGATCGGATCGACGCCGAGCACCATCAGGGCGTCGAGCTCCTCGCGGATCTTGCGCGCGCCGAGATCGGCGGTCATCGCGGTCCCGGCCACGCCCGCCATCACGATCGCGCACACGAGCGGGGCGAACTCGCGCATGACGATGATCACGAACAGCCCGCCGAGGCGGTCGATCGCGCCGAGCAGGTTGAGGAAGTCACCGACCTCGATTCCCGCCGGTCCGTAGGTGAAGGCGAGCGAGGCGAGGATCATCGGGAACCAGCCGAGGCGGAGCGCGAACAGGAACTGGTCGACGAGCTCGGGGCCGTAGCTGTACGGCGGCGTCAGCGCCGCCACCACGGTGCGACGGAACAGCAGCACGATCGCTCCGATCGTGATGACGAAGTTCCTCACCGGGGCGTACCCGGCTCTCAACACGGTCGCCATGGACCGACTTCCTCCTCCTGTTGCGCTGCGTCTCCTCCCAGCGAAAGGCGATCATATGTCCCGCGCCGCCGACGCGTGAAGGTTGCCTCGCGCCTCCCCACTATCCTTTCTGAAGCATGGTGACGTTCAGGCGCCTTCTCGGATTCCTGCGCCCGTACCGCTCGGGTACGGCGTGGTCGTTCGCGCTCGCGTTCGGCGCGATGATCGCCACGGTCCTGATCCCGGATCTCACCGGACGGGCGATCAATGCCGTGGGCGGCCACCATCGTCACCTGCTGATCCTCTACGTGATCGCGATCGGCGCCGCCGGACTCGTCCGTCTCGTGTTCAGCGTGTTCCGGCGCCTCATCGCCGGGCGTGTGTCGCTGGGCATCGAGTTCGACCTGCGCAACCACCTCTACGAGCAGCTCCAGCGGCTCGAGCTCGGCTTCTTCGACACCGCGCAGACCGGTCAGCTCATGTCCCGCGCCACCGTCGACCTCCAAGCGGTGCGCTTCTTCCTCGGCTACGGACTGATCCTCATCACCCAGTCGCTGATGACGATCGTCCTCGCCGGGGTGGCGATGTTCGCGCTGCAGCCGCCGCTCGCCGCGCTGTCGCTGGCGCCGGTGCCATTCGTGGTCCTGATCGCCCAGCGCTACGGGCGACGCTCGCAGCCCGCCATGCAGGAGGCCCAGCAGCGGATCGCCGAGCTCACCGCCGAGGCCGAGGAGAACATCTCCGGCGTGCGCGTCGTGAAGGCCTTCGCGCGGGAGCACGCCCAGCTCGATCGCTTTGGCCGCGCCGTCGAGCGCGTCTTCGACCAGCAGCTCGTGGCCACGCGGATCCAGGCCCTCTACCAGCCGATGATCAGCTTCCTGCCGAACCTCGGACTCGCCGCCATCCTCCTCGTCGGGGGGCGTGAGGTGATCGACCACTCGCTCACGATCGGCGACTTCACCGCCTTCTACGCGTACCTGCTGATGCTGATCTCCCCCATGCGCACGCTCGGCTACCTGCTCGGCGCGGGTCAGCGCGCGACCGCCTCCGGCGCCCGGATCTTCCAGATCCTCGATCGCGCACCGGGGATCGTCGCGCCCCCGGACGCCCCTCCGCTTCCCGCCGGGCGCGGTCACGTCCGCCTGCGCGACGTCAGCCTCACGTTCCAGAACGCGACGCGGCCGGCGCTTCACGATGTCGACCTCGACGTCGCGCCCGGCGAGACGATCGCGCTCGTGGGCGCGATGGGCTCGGGGAAGACGGCACTCGTGTCGCTGCTCTCCCGGCTCTACGACGTCGACAGCGGCGCGGTCGAGATCGACGGCGCCGATGTGCGCGCGGTCGATCTGCACAGCCTGCGGCGCGCGATCGCGGTGGTCAACGACGATCCGTTCCTGTTCTCCGCGAGCGTGCACGAGAACATCGCCTACGGCCGCCCGGAGGCGACACGTGAGGAGGTGGAGCGCGCGGCCGCGGCCGCCCAGGCCGACGGCTTCATCCGCCGTCTGCCCGACGGCTACGACACCCGCGTCGGCGAGCGTGGCCTGACGCTGTCCGGCGGGCAGCGCCAACGGATCGCGATCGCCCGGGCGATCGTGGCGGGGGAGCGGGAGGGTCGAATTCTCGTGCTCGACGACGCCACCTCCTCGGTCGACGCCTCGACCGAGCAGCAGATCAAGCGCGCCCTCGGCGAGCTGCTGGCCGGTCGCACGACGTTCGTGATCGCGCACCGGCTCTCGACCATCGCCCTGGCCGACCGGATCGTCGTGCTGGCGGACGGGCGGATCGCCGAGCAGGGGTCGCACGACGAGCTGATGGACGCCTCGCCGCTGTACCGCGAGATCGTCGAGAAGGGCATGCCCGACAGCGTCTTCCTCAACCGGGCGGTCCCCGAGGCGGTGGGGCTGTGAGCACCGCACCGCGTGAGATCCGGCGCGTGCGCCCGCCCCGCCCGCACGGCCGGGCGCGCAAGCTCCGCGGGCTGTGGCAGCTGCTCTCGCCGTACCCCCTGCGGGTCACGGGGATGCTTGTCGCCCTGATCGCCGCGGCGGGCACGGCCCTGGCGCCGGCGCCGCTCGCCAAGCTCGCCATCGATCAGGGGATCGACCGGCACAGCGCCACGGTGCTCGACCTCGTCGTCGTCGCCTTCCTCGTCTCGGCCGTTGTCTATGCCGCTGCCACCTACGCGCAGACCTACCTCGTCGGCTGGGTCGGTCAGCGCGCGCTGCAGGACCTGCGGATGCAGCTGTTCGCCCATCTGCAGTCGCTGTCGATCAGCTTCTACTCGCGCAACCGGGCCGGCGTGATCATCTCCCGCATCACCAACGACGTCGAAGCGCTCGACCAGCTCGTCGAGGACGGGCTGGCCACGCTGATCCAGTCCGGTCTGACGCTGATCGGGGTGATCGTCATCCTGCTCGTGCTCGACTTCCACCTGGCGCTGCTGACGTTCCTCGCCCTCCCCTTCCTCGCCGCCGGCGCGTTCGCGTTCCGCCTCGCATCCGCCGGCGCGTACCGCGCCACGCGCGAGAAGATCGCGGCCATCACCGGCTACCTGCAGGAATCCCTGTCGGGAATCCGGGTCGTGCGCTCGTTCGGCCAGGAGAGCCGTCACGTCGCCCGCTTCCGCGAGCTCAACGACGAGAACCGCAACGTGAACATGACGACCGTCAAGCTCAACGCGGCGTACTTCCCGGCCGTCGAGCTGCTCTCCGCGCTCGTCACCGTCGAGATCCTGGTCATCGGCGGCATCGCCGCGATCGACGGTCACACCTCGACCGGCGTCGTGTTCGCGTTCATCGCCGCCCTGAACAACTTCTTCGACCCGATCCAGCAGCTCTCGCAGCTGTACACCGTGTACCAGTCGGGGATGGCGGCGCTGGACAAGATCTTCGAGCTGCTCGACGAGCCGCCCGAGCTCGTCGACGCCCCCGACGCGGTGGAGCTGCCTCCGATCGCCGGCGAGCTCACCTTCGATCACGTCTCGTTCCGCTACGGATCGGGCGAGGACTCCGCCTACGCGCTGCGCGACGTCGACCTGCAGGTTCCGGCCGGGCAGACCGTCGCCCTGGTCGGCGAGACGGGCGCCGGGAAGTCGACGTTCGCCAAGCTCGTCGCCCGCTTCTACGACCCGACCGACGGGAGCGTCCGCGTCGACGGTCACGACCTGCGCCAGGTGACGGCGGCGTCGCTGCGCTCGCAGATGGGGGTCGTCCCCCAGGAGGCGTTCCTGTTCAGCGGCACGGTGCGGGAGAACATCGCCTTCGGCCGCCCCGAGGCCACCGATGCAGAGATCGGCGACGCCGCGCGCGCCGTCGGCGCAGACGGGTTCATCGAACTGCTCGAGCACGGCTTCGACACGCAGATCGGCGAGCGCGGCGTCCAACTCTCGGCCGGGCAGCGGCAGCTGGTGGCCTTCGCGCGCGCGCTGGTGGCGGATCCGCGCATCCTCGTTCTCGACGAGGCCACCTCGAACGTCGACGTGCACACGGAGGGTCTGATCGAGCAGGGCATGCGCCGTCTCGTGGCCGGCCGGACGGCGGTGGTGATCGCGCACCGGCTCTCGACGATTCGCCACGCCGGCCGGATCGTCGTGCTCGAGAACGGGGGGATCGTCGAGCAGGGCACGCACGAGGAGCTGCTCGACGCGGGCGGACGCTACTGGCAGCTGTATCGCGACTGGGCGGAGCAGAGCCAGGCCGCGCTGGCGTCGTGAGCTCCGTCGTCCGCCGGCTGTCCGTCGCGGCGATCAAGGGCACGCGCCTCCGGGAGGTGCCCCGGCTCGACCTCGACCTCACCGGAGCGCGCGGCAACCGCCGCTTCTACGTCGTCGACGAGCGGGGCCGGATGCTCAACGGCAAGCAGCTCGGCCGGCTGCAGGCGGTCGTCTGCGAGCTGGCGCGGGAGACGGACTCGCTGGAGCTCCGCTTTCCGGATCGGCCGCCGGTCAGCGGGGAGCCGACGCTCGGGGAGGCCGTCAGCACCCGGTTCTTCTCCCGCCCGCGCGAGGATCGGCTCGTGCTCGGTCCCTGGGGGCAGGCGCTGTCGGACTTCATCGGCCAGCCCCTGCGGCTGATCGCCACGGCCAGCGCGGTCGACCGCGGGCGGCGCGGCGCCGCCTCGCTCATCTCCAGGGCGTCGCTGGCGCGGCTTGCCGAAGTGGCCGGCGAGGACGACCTCGACGCACGGCGCTTCCGGATGCTGCTGGAGATCGACGGCGTCGCCGCCCACGCCGAGGATGCCTGGGTGGGGCGGCGGTTCCGGGTCGGCGGTGCCGTGATCCGCTGGCACGGGCACGTCGGGCGCTGCCTGGTCACCAGCCGGGACCCGGAGAGCGGCGAGGCGACGCTCCCCACGCTCGACCTGCTCGGCACCTACCGCCGCGAGCTTCAGAGCACCGAGCCGCTTCCGTTCGGGATCTACGGCGAGGTGCTCGCGCCCGGTCCCGTCGCGGTCGGCGATCCGGTCGCGCCGCTCGACGCGTAGCCGCCCTGTCCGGCGCGCGCCCGGCGAGCGTCGTAGGATCCCCGCGATGAGCGAGCAGCGGGTCACGGTCGAGGTGGCCGATCACGTCGCCGTCGTCACGATGACTCGGCCGGAGAAGCACAACGCGCTCGACTTCCCCATGTTCGAGGGTCTCGTCGCCGCCGCCGAGGAGGTGGCAGGCACGACCGGCGTGCGGGTCGTCGTGCTGCACGGCGCGGGCAAGAGCTTCTGCTCCGGCCTCGACGTGGCCGCCGTGATGGCGGCCCAGGCCGACGGGACCGCTCCGCTGGAGCCGCTCGCGGGGCCGGTGCCGAACATCTTCCAGCGCGCGGCCCATGGCTGGATCGACGTCCCCGTGCCGGTGATCGCCGCGATCCACGGCAACTGCCTCGGCGGCGGGCTCCAGATCGCCCTCGCGGCCGACATCCGGATCGCCGCGCCGGACGCCCGCCTGTCGGTGATGGAGTCCAAGTGGGGACTCGTCCCCGACATGTCGATCACGCGGACGCTGCCGCGCCTCGTCTCGATCGACGTCGCCAAGGAGCTCACGTTCACCGCCCGCATCGTCGAGGGCCGAGAGGCGGCGACGCTGGGGCTGGTGACCCGCCTCGCCGACGACCCGCTCGCCGCCGCTCGCGAGTTGGCGGCCGAGATCGCCGGGCGCTCCCCCGACGCGGTGCGCGCCGCCAAACGGCTCTACGACGAATCGTGGACGGGCTCGGCGCCGGACACCCTCCGGCTGGAGGCGGAGCTTCAGCGCGGGCTGCTCGGATCGCCGAACCAGCTCGCCGCGGTCACCGCCGGGTTCACCCGGCAGCCGGCCGAGTTCACCGATCCGGCCCCGTGAGCTGGCGACCGGGGATCGCTCGCCTGGTCCTGGCGGCGATCATCGCCGCCGTCGTGGGAGTGTCGCTCGCGGCGACCGCGTCCGGGTCGCCGGGGGCGCCCGGCCCCGCGGCGGTGGCTCGCCTGCGCGTCGCGCTCGCCCACTGCCGGCGCCTTCCCGCTCGCGCGCGCGGCGACCGTCCGAGCCGGGCGCTGGCGCGGGAGGCCGGTCTGCGTCGGAGCGGCTGCGCCAAGCCGCGCCGCCGGGTCTCCGCCGGGCTGCTCACCACGCCCGGCGGTGGCTACACGGCTCGGCCGCACAGATCCGCGAAGGTGCGCCCGGCGCGCTTCGAGGTCGGCGCGGCCGTCGCCGACTTCAGCCCACCGCCGGCGGGAGCGGTGAGCAACGATCCGGCGGCGTGCGGCGACACGAGCCTGTTCAACGGCCCCAGGTCGTTCGCCTTCACGGAGCCGTACATCGACGCCGCCCACGCCGGCCATTACGTCGGACCGCCCGACGTCGTCGGCGTGGCCACCGGCGGCCCGGCGCCATCCTCGCTCGGGGACCCCTACGAGGACTGCGACGGCAACGGCCGCTGGGACGGGAACCTGCTCGGCGGCGGCGCCTCCACCCCGCGGTTCTACACCCGCGTGGCGGACCCCGTGACGGCGCGTGCCTTCGTGGTCTCCAACGGCCATCAGCGAATCGCCGTCGAGGTCGTCGACCAGGAGGGGCTGTTCAACGTCTACCAGGAGCAGATCCGCTCGCTGGTCGCCGCCGCCGGGATCCACCTCGACGGGATCTTCATCTCCGCCACCCACGACGAGTCGGCCCCGGACTCGCTCGGCCTCGGCGGGGTCACGGCGACCACGTCGGGCGTCAACGACGCGTGGCTCCACTACTTCATCGAGCGCAGCGCGGAGGCGATCGAGGCCGCCTACCGCGCGATGCGCCCGGCGACGATCCGCTACACCGAGGCGCTCGAGCCGGACAACGTCCGCCAGTGCTGGTCCTCGTACCCGTTCGTCGACGACCAGCACATCCCGATCCTCCAGGCGGTGGGGACCAACGGCAAGGTCATCGTCACGCTTGCCAGTGTCTCCCAGCACGACGAGACGCTCGGGTTCGACAGCGGGACGCCGGCGCTCGACGCCGAGCAGGATTGGGTCTCCGCGGACTGGGTCAACTTCTTCCGTGACGCGGTGCAGCACCGCTTCGGCGGGGTGGCGATCGAGATGGCCGGGGCGGTCGGCTCCAACGAGAGCCCGGAGGTGTACCCCGGCCGGATCTCCCGAACGCCCCAGGAGGAGATCGACGCGAATCATCCCGCCGGCTGCCGCACCGAGTTCCTCACCCCCGAGGGCACCGACGTGGCCGGCGCCGACCACGTCCCGCTCGGCTACGACGGCGAGACCCGTGCCTTCGGCGAGGACATCGCCGACGCCGTGGTCGGAGCCCTGCGCTCCCGCGCGGTGTACCCGTCGCGCTCGAACGTCATCTGGGGCGCCCGCGCCGACGTCTGCATCCCGCTGGCGAACCTGCTGTTCCTCGCCGCCTCCGAGGCCGGCGTGTTCGCCCACCGGCCCGGCTATGACAGCGGCTGCACCACGGCGTATCCCGTGGCGGCGAACGGCACCACGATCGGGTCGAACCTGCTCACCCAGGTCGCGAGCTTCCAGATCGGCGACGGCCAGTTCATCTCCATCCCCGGGGAGGTGTTCCCGTTCACCTATCTCGGCAGCTTCCTCGGCCCCGACGACATGCCGGTGAGCGGGCTCCCGATGACGCCGATGCTGATGCCCCACCTGCACACGCCGTTCCGCTTCGTCGACGGCCTGGCGGAGGACATGCTCGGCTACATCTTCCCGGCCGGTAACGCCGTCGGGATTCCGACGGTGCAGAACCCGCAGGGCCTGACGGGCGACACCGACCGGTTCGGCTGCAATCACTCCGACGACGCGGAGTCGACGGGTCCCGACGCCGGCGAGATCGTCGGCAACGCGCTGGTGTCGCTGCTCGATGCGCATGGCGGGGCGCCGGAGACCGAGACGAGCGGGCGCTACGTCCTGCCCGACGGCACCCTGTCCCGCGACCCCCTCGGCGGCCCGGACTCGCTGAAGTGTGACACCGACCAGCTGTTCCACCCCGACGGGCCGGCGATCGGCGTCGAGCTGCCGGGCGGCCGCATCGTCAGGCCCCTCGCCTGGATGTCGCTCAGCGGCCTGCCCCAGCGCCGGGCCGACCGTGACACGCGCGGCTACTTCAACGCCGCCGGGCAGCGGGTGTGGCTCGACGTGTACCCGGACGTCTCGCTGCCCTGAGGCACGACCGCGCCGGAACCGCAACGAATCACGCGGGCGATGCCCCACTCCGCAATCCGCGACCCTTTTTTCGCGCGCCCCAGTTGGACGTCTGGCTGTGGCAGTTTGGACAGAGAAGCTCGAGGTTCTCGATCCGGTTGTCCATCCCGTCGCCATTGATGTGATGGAGCTCGAGTGAAAGCGCCTCGCCGCGCCATTCGCTGAGGCCGCAGCGCTCACAGATCGCCCGCTTGAGCCCCCCGTGCAGCAGCCGCCACTTCACGTGCTGCCGCGACCGCCGGCGACCGTCAGCCAGGACGTGTTCGATGGGCTCGAGCCGAGGGCGTAGGACGATCGCGCCTCGCTTGATGGCATCGTTCCACGCGCTCCGCGAGCAACCGAAGACCTCTCGGCATTCCGCCGCCGAGTGACCGGCTTCATAGTGTGCGCGAATGGCCGACCAGTCATAGCGTCGGGCGAACGATTCCCGCCTCGGCACGCCGAGCCGCCGAACGTGGAAACAGACGGTCGGTCTCGAGACCCCGAGTCGTTCGGCGATCGCGGCCTGTGACATTCCCTCGGCCAGCAGAGCGGCGACCTTCGATCGAGTCACTCCGGCGCGGACCCTCGCTCGGCGACGATCGGGCGCGACGTCACCACGCTCGCGCGCCGCGTGCCACACGCGCCATCCCAACCCAAAGTGATCTCTCGTTTCCTTCACGGTGTGTCCCGCCTCATAGAAGGTCTGCACCACGTTCCAGTCGATCTGATCACCCTTCGTGAGCACGAACATATGTTCGCATAGGTGGCGGACGGAATCCTCGACACGGGCCTATACTCGGCGACCCCGGCCGCAGCGGCCGTTCCCCCTGCCGGGTGGAGTAATCGGCAACTCGCCAGGTTCTGGCCCTGGAATTCAAGGTTCGAGTCCTTGCCCGGCAGCTAATCTGACAGTGGTGCGCGTGCTCGGCGTTCCGCTCCTCTCTCCGATGGTGCTCGCCAACCAGGCGGCGCGGGATGCGAACTCGATGCTGCGGCTCGCCCGGTCCGTGCCGGCGCAGCTCGATCGGGCGCTGGCGCTCGGGGAGGAGATCGCCGCCCTCGGCGGGCGCCTCGTCGAGCTCGGCCAGCGGATCGAGGATCGGATCGACTCGATCATGGCCCTCGGCGAGCGGATCGACGACCGGGGCGCCGAGATCATCGCGCTCGGCCGGCAGCTCGATCGCCGGGGTGCGGCGATCGAGAAGCTGGGCGTCCAGCTGGAGGCGCGGGCGGGCTCGATCGGTGAGCTCGGCGAGCGACTCGACGAACGGGCGGCGGCGCTGCTCGAGGTCGGCGAGGAGGTTCGCGCGCTCGGTGAGCGGATCGACGCGCGCGGCGGGGAGATCGTCAACAGCGCCGGGCAGGTCGTCGACACCGGCGAGCATCTGATCGTCGTGCTGCCGACGCTCGAGCGGGCGATCGAGCTGGCGACGCCGCTGGAGGGCGCCATCGACCGGGTCGGCCGTCTCGTCGACCGCCTCCCCGGCGGCCAGGGGGCGCGCCGGCGCCAGCCGCCGGAGCCGCCGGCGAGTGGTTCGTAGCGAGACGGACGACCAGCGCCGCGGCGACGCTCAGAGGGCGTCGAGGTCGCTCGAGGCGTCGGCGAGCACGTCCGGCTTCACCTCGTCCCCGGAGGCGATCAACCGCCGGGCCGCCGGCAGGTCGGTGGAGCGACCGACGCTGAGCGCCGCCCGCACACGGGTGCCGCCGAGATAGAAGATCGTGAAGCTCCCGTCGTCGGGCGAGCCCCTGAGCACCTCGCGGTCCCAATCTCCGGAGGGGCCGACGTACTGAAGCGAGCACCAGTCGCTCAGGTCGGAGAAGAAGTACGGGACGACGTCGTAGCTGGCCTCTCGCCCGAGCATCGTCCCGGCGGCGAAGCGGCCCTGCTGGAAGGCGACGTCCCAATGCTCGATCCGGACCGGCCGCCCATCGTGGACGACGCTGTCGTACTCGGCGATGTCCCCGGCGGCGAACACCCCGGGTGCCGAGGTCCGCAGGGCCGAGTCGACCTTGACGCCACCGCTGGGCCCGAGCTGTAGCCCCGCGCTCCGGGCGAGCATCACGTCCGGGACCGCCCCCGCTGCGACCACCACGGCGTCGGCGTCGACCGTAAGACCGCTGCGGCACTGCACGCCGGTGACCCGCTCGCCGCTCCCCACGAACCGCTCGACCTCCTCGCCGCCCCGGATCCTCACCCCGTGCTCGGCCAGGACGGCCGCGAAGTGACGCCCCGCCCGCTCACCGAAGCCGCGACTGAGCGGAAACGGCTCGATCATCACCATCGTGCACTGGCAGCCCAGCTCGGTGAGCGATGCGGCGAGCTCGCTGGCCAGGTAGGAGCCGCCGACGAGCACGACCCGCTTGCCCGCCGCGTCCTCCCGGATCGCGTCGGCGTTGCCGAGCGTCCGCAGATAGTGGATGCCGGCCAGCTGCGCGCCATCGGCCTGCAGGCGGCGCACATTGGCGCCGGTGGCGAGCAGGGCCACGTCGAAGCTGACCTCCTCCCGGTTGGAGAGCCGCAGCGTCCGCTCGCCCACGTCGAGCTTCATTGCCGACACCCGTGTGAGCACCTCGATCTCCCGCGCCGCGTAATCCGCGGGGGCGTGCAGCACGAGCTCCTCCCGGGTCGTCGCGCCGCGCAGGTACGCCTTGGAGCACGGCGGTCGGTCGTACGGGAGATCGCTCTCACGGCCGACGAGCAGGATCCGGCCGTCGGCGCCCTCGCGGCGCAGCCGCATGGCGCATGTGGCGGCGGCCAGGCCGCCGCCGACGAGCGCGAACTCCACGTGCCGCATCGCCACCGCCGCTGATCAGTCGGTGGTGCCCGCGGGCGCGAACTGCGGTGTGATCTCGGCCTCGAGCCCCGGGTCCAGGATCAGCAGCACCTGGTCCCCGGAGTCGATCACCGAGTCGGCCTTCGGCACGAAACCGGCGCCTCCGCGCAGCACCGAGATGATCAGCGACCCCTCGGGGATGGAGATCTCCCGCACCTTGCGGCCGGCCGCGAGCGAGCCCTCCCCCACCTCCAGCTCGATGATCTCCAGATGCTCCTCCTCCAGGGCGAGCAGCTGGACGAGCCCGTACTCGGGGACCTCGTGCTCGATCAGGCGGAGGATCAGGTCGGTGGCCGACACGGCCGGCTGGATCCCGAGGAGCTTGAAGTGCTGGAGGTTGCGCGGGTTGTTCACGCGCGCCACGATCCGGGCGCAGCCGTACTTCTCCTTGGCGACCTGGCAGATGAGGATGTTGTCCTCGTCGTCGCCGGTCACCGCGATGACGAGATCCGCGCGCTGGATGCCGGCGCGCTCGAGCACCCACAGCTCCGTCGCGTCGCCGTACTGGACGGCGTGCTCGAGCTCGTCCTCCACGACCCGGAAGCGCCCGTGGTCGGACTCGATCAGCGTGACCTCGCGGTCCTTGGCGATCAGCTCCCGGGCGAGGTTCCATCCCACCTTCCCGGCGCCGGCGATGATCACGTACACGGGGACTCCTTCGTCGTCCCTATCGAGAACTCGCTGACGCTCCTTGGGGACTCCTTCGTCGTCCCTATCGAGAACTCGCTGACGCTCCTTCTCGCGGGCTGCGGCCTCCGTGGGCGTCGGGGGAGGCTCATGGGGCGAGCGCGACCTGCTCGAGCTGGTCGATGGCGATCTGGGTGGGGCAGATGGTGAGCAGGCCCTGCTCGGCGTACCAGGCGGCGCGGCCCGGGTCGGCCACCCGCACGACGACGCGGGAGACGTCGTAGCGGCGCTGGGCGATCTGCGCGATCACCAGGTTGGTGTTGTCCCCCCGGGTGGCGGCGAGGAACACGTCGGCCTCCTCGATGCCCGCCTCCACGAGCCCGTCGATCTCCAAAGCCGTGCCGACGGTGAACCGCCCGCCGGCGTCCTCCCATGGGGTGCTCTGGTCGCGATCGAGGCGTTCGTGGGACAGCGGGTCGCTGTCGAGCACGGAGACCTCATGCCCGGCGTCGAGCGCCCGTCTGGCCACCGCGGAGCCGACTCGGCCGCAGCCCACGATGAGAATGAACATGGACGCGGACTCTACGCATTGTCGCCGGCAGGTGCCGGCACCGAGGAGCTCACCGGCGGCGCCGTGCCCGGCGGCCCCTCGGCGTCGGCTCGGCTCAGCGGCGGGGGCGTCAGGGAAGCGCCGACGACGACCAGAGCGAAGGCCACGAGCCGCAGGACCAGCGCGAGCTCACCGCCGGGCAGCGGCTCCCGGAACACGATCGGTCCGGCGGCGATCGTCGTCAGGTTGGCCGCCGCGCTCGTGAGCGCGATCACCGGCACCGCCTCCCCGAGCTGAAGGCTGCGGGCCGAGACGAGCAACCCGACGAGCGACGCGATCAGGATCACGAACGCGAGCGGATTGACCAGGACGCCCACGCCGAGGCTGGCGAGGTGCGAGCTCAGGGCCTTGATCGACGTGTCCGACACCGCCCACAGCAGGCCGGCCGAGATCGCCAGCACGGTTCCCCGCCGCGAGGCCATCAACATCAGCCCGGCGGCGGAGACGACGAGCAGGAACAGCGTCAGGCGACCCGGCGCGTAGTGCGAATGGGCCCCGGAGGCGACGCCCTCCATCGTCGCGGCCAGCATCGCCAGACCGGTCGCCGTGATGGCGACGCCGATCCACTCGCGCCGGCTCACGGCGATGCCGAACACGACATCGGCCAGCACGGTCAGCAGCACGAGACCCCCGGCGATGACCGACTGCACGAGCGAGATCGGCGCCAGGCTGAGCGCCCCCACATGCAGGAACCACGACCCGAGCGCAATCGCGATGCCCAGCGAGTAAACGGGCGAGCGGAACAGCAGGATCGTGCTGTGCACCGGCCGGCGCAGCTCGACGGCCGGGGCCTGGTTGGCTCCGCGGAACTTGTAGAGGAACCCGGCGATCGACCCGCCCGAGGTCAGCAACGCCAGCACCAGCCCGAGCACCACGGTCGCCGACACGCCCGCAGCGTAGCGTGACGATCCGCATCGGCAGCCAGCTCGGTTTTCGGCGTGTCACGGGCTCATGCGCGCGGCGGCGAGGTCGTTGCGGCCGAGGTACCGCCGCGCCTCGGCCTCCGCGAGCCGGATCATCGACCTCGTGGAGGCGCGGGGCCAGCGCACGTTCACGGTGATGAGCCGCCGCGCATCGGTCGTGAGGAACTGGTCGGTCGCCGGCAGCCACGCCGCGCCGAGCCCCAGCCCGGTGAGGAACTCCGGCGCCGGCGCTTGCCGCTGCGGCGAGAACACCTGCTGGAACTCCTCGATCGTCCGCTCGAAGCGGAAGTACGCCTGCGGCGCCGAGTCGACGTTGACGAGCACGCTCGCGCGCCCCGCAGCCGAGAGCTCACACTGCGGCTGATCGTTGTTCCCCACCGACCGCACCGCCCGCACACGAGCCGCCGGCACGTCCACCGCCCCGGCGAGCACCCGCACCGCCCCCCGCGTACACGGCGCCCGCAGCACCACCCCGGCCCCACACCCCCCGACCATCACGCACACACAGCTAAGGAGCCCGAAGCTCAGCATCCGCCCGGCGCGGGACAACCCGGTGGGGCGAGGGTGCGGCCCCATCGGGAAGAACTCGCGCGTCCCGCCCTGCCTGCCCGGCTGCCGGAGACCCCTGCGGGTCGCAACAACCAAGCGTCGGGCGCGCACGTTCTTGCCGAGCGGGCCGCAGCCCTCACACCACGCGCAGCAGCCTCACGTGATGAGCGGAATGATGAGCAAGGCAACGATGTTGGCCACCTTGATCATCGGGTTGATCGCGGGCCCGGCGGTGTCCTTGTAGGGATCGCCGACGGTGTCGCCGGTGACCGCCGCGGCGTGGGCCTCAGAGCCCTTGCCGCCGAAGGCGCCGTCCTCGATCAGCTTCTTGGCGTTGTCCCAGGCGCCGCCGCCGGCCGTCATCGAGATCGCCATGAACACGCCGACGACGATCACGCCGATGAGCAGCCCGCCGAGCGCCTGCGTGGAGATCACGCCGATGATCACGGTGAACACGATCGGGATCAGCGCCGGGAGGATCATCTCCCGCTGCGCGGACTTGGTGACGATGTCGACGCAGGTGCCGTACTCGGGCTGCTCGGTCCCGTCCATGATCCCGGGCTTCTCCCGGAACTGACGGCGCACCTCCTCCACGACCGCGCCGCCGGCCCGTCCGACGGCCTCCATCGACAGCGCCGCGAACAGGTAGACCATCATGCCGCCGATGAGCAGGCCGATGAGCACGGGCGGGTTGGAGAGGTCGAAGTTGGTGTTCGCGTGCTTGGCGATGAGCTCCTGCTTGAACGCATCGAACAGGACGAGCGCGGCGAGGGCGGCGGAGCCGATCGCATAGCCCTTGGTCACGGCCTTGGTGGTGTTGCCGACCGCATCGAGGGGATCGGTGACGTTCCTGACCTCCTCCGGCAGGTCCGCCATCTCGGCGATGCCGCCCGCGTTGTCGGTGATCGGCCCGAAGGCGTCGAGGGCGACGATCAGCCCGGTGAGCGAGAGCTGCGCCATTACGGCGACGCCGATCCCGTAGATGCCGTGACCGAGCTTCCACGCTCCGAAGATGCCCAGCGCGATGACGATCGCCGGCAGCGCGGTCGCCTGATAGCCCTGGGCGAGGCCCTGGATGATGTTCGTCGCGTGGCCGGTCTGGGAGGCCCGCGCGGTGGACTTCACCGGCGAGAACCGCGTCGAGGTGTAGTAGTCGGTGAGCACGAACAGCGCCGCCGTCACCCCGAGCCCGATCAGCGCGCAGAGGTAGAAGTGCCACCACTTCGGCCCGGCGACCGTGCCGATGGTGAGGCCCCGCATCATCCAGTAGGTGACGGGGATGAAGATCAGGGCGGCGAGGCCGCCGGAGAGGATCAGCCCCTGGTAGAGCGCGCGCTCCACATTGCCGACCCGGGAGCGGACGGCGAAGGTGCCGATGATCGAGGCGATGATCGAGACGCCGCCGAGCACGAGCGGGAAGATGGCCACCTTCGCGGCCGTCGTCGTGCCGAAGGTGAGCACGCCGAGCAGCATCACGGCGACCGCGGTCACCGCGTAGGTCTCGAACAGGTCCGCGGCCATGCCGGCGCAGTCGCCCACGTTGTCGCCGACGTTGTCGGCGATCACGGCCGGGTTACGCGGGTCGTCCTCGGGAATCCCGGCTTCGATCTTGCCCACCAGGTCAGCGCCGACGTCGGCGCCCTTGGTGAAGATGCCGCCGCCCAGCCGGGCGAACACGGAGATGAGCGAGCCGCCGAAGGACAGGCCGATGAGGGCGTCGACCGCGTGGCGGGTGCTCTCGCCGACGATCCAGGTGAGCACGCCGTAGTAGCCGGAGACGCCGACGAGGGCGAGTCCGACGACGAGCATGCCGGTCACCGCGCCGCCGCGGAAGGCCACCGAGAGCGCCTTGGCGACGCCGCCGCGGGCCGCTTCGGCCACGCGGGCGTTCGCCCGGACCGACACGTTCATGCCGATGTAGCCGGCCGACGCCGAGAGCAGGGCCCCGATCAGGAAGCCGATCGCCACGCGGATGTTCTGCAGCGGGACGAGCAGGATGAACACGACGACGCCGACGGCGGCGATCGTCGTGTACTGCCGGTTGAGGTACGCCGAGGCGCCCTCCTGCACGGCGGCCGAGATGGCGCGCATGCGCTCATTCCCCGGTGAGAGGGCGAGCAGGGAGCGCGACGTCAACGCCCCGTACACGATGGCGGCGCCGCAGCAGACAAGCGCGACAATCACGCCGTGGTGGCTCAGGAAGCTGGTCAAGGGATCCTCCGAAGTCGCTCCGATGGGGGTGGCGCGTCGTGGCTGGGCGGCCACAACGGCGAACGGGCCGCCGCCTGGAAGAAGCGGTGGCCCGATGAAGACCGGCGCGAGTCTAGCGTGCGCGCCGGTCGAAGGCGCTGACGCCGGGCCTCACTGCCCGGGGATCCAGAGGCGGCCGCTGCGCTGAGCCGGGCCTGGCGCCTCGGACTCGCCCGGACCCGCGGGGGCATCCGTCCCGCCGGCGGCCGGCCCGGCGGGGGTCGGAGCGCCGGGTCCCTCCGCCCCGGTGGCCGGCCCCGGAGCGCCGCCCGACTCCGGTCCTCCGCCGATCCGCACGAAGGCGAGCTGGAGCTGGGAGAGAGCCTGGCGAATCGGGTTCGCCTGCTCGGGCGCGACGTCGTCGACGAGCGGCATCAGCGCGCGGATCGCCTCGATCGCGAGCTGGACCTGGCCCGGGTCGCGCTCGCCCTCGGTTCCGGGGGCCAGCCCGGTGCGTCGCATCCCGAGGTTGACCAGCGTCACGACCTGTTCGAGCAGCACGTGCTCGACGCGGATCTTGGAGAGCTCCGCCTCGTAGGCGGCGCGAAGCTCCTCCTCGGTCGGCTCGTTCGGTGGGGTGCTCATGGGTGGATCTCCTTCTGTTCCTACGCCACCTCGGCGGTGGCCTCAGCATACGTCTCCCGGCTCTCGGCGACCGATGCGGCGAAGGCCTCGGCCAGGCTGTGTCCCTCCTGCAGGCGCCGGCGCTGACGCTGGGCGCCGTTGGACTCCGGCAGCCGCACCTCGATGCCGAGCTCCCCGCGCGCCGCGGCCGTCCATTCGAGCAGCCGGCCGAGCGCCTCGCGGGCGGGGTACGGCTCGCCGCGGCGGAGATCGAGCAGGTCGCCGTCGAGGCCGTAGCGGATCGCCCGCCACAGATTCTCCTCGAGCAGCCGTCCGGGAAGGTCCTCGTACGGCACGCCCTCGTCCACGTCGCGGGCCGCCTGGGCGACGCACGCGAGGATCAGCGCGGCGAGACCCTCGGATTCGCCCGCGGTCGACTGCGCGTCGCAGATCCGCACCTCCACGGTGCCGAACGAGAAGTGGGGCCGCACGGACCACCAGACCTGGGTGTACTCGACGATCGACTGCGTGCGGAACAGGAAGTCGATGTAGTCGGCGTACGCGCTCCAGCTGCCGAACGCGTCGGGGATGCCGCACCGCGGGAAGCTCTTGGTGAAGGTCTGCGTGCGGGCGCTGTGGAGCCCCGAATCACGGCCGTCGAGGAACGGCGAGTTGGCGGAGATCGCCAGCAGCACGGGCAGCACCTCCCGCAGGCGGTCGCACACCGCGACCGCCCGGTCGGCGCCCCGGATCCCGACGTGAACGTGCAGCGAGAAGGTGTTGTTGCGCCAGGCGACGTACTTGAGCCCCGCCTCGACCCGCCGGTAGTGCTCGGTGTCGATGATCTCCTGCTCGCGGTAGTCGGAGTACGGGTGGGTTCCCGTGCTCCCCAGCGCGATGCCGTGCTCGGCGGCCAGGGCGAACAGCCGCCGCCGCCGTCGACGCTGGGCCACCAGCGCCGCCGCGAGGTTCTCGCCGCGGCCGGAACGGATCTCGATCTCGGAGGCGATCAGCTCGCCGGCGATCGCATCGGCGAGCACCGGATCGGCGCTCGCGGCCTGCTGGAGCTCGCGATAGCGCGACACGAGTCCGAGCGCGACGGGATCGAGGAGGGCGTACTCCTCCTCCAGCCCGACGGTGAAGTCGGTTGACGCTTCGAAAGCGGAGCGGGCGTTGTCGAGGTCCATGGCCACGGCGGACGGTGCGGCGGTTCGTGCCGCTGCTAGGTCAGATAGAAGTACAGCGCGTAGAGGAGATCGACCGCGGGGCTCGAGGTGTGAACGGTGACCTCGGGCGGGACCTGGAGGAGCGCCTCGGAGTAGTTGAAGATGATCTTCACGCCCGCGTCGACGAGCTCCTCGGCGAGGGCCTGGGCCGCGGCCGAGGGCACCGCCAGGACCGCCACCACGATCTCCTCCTCCCTGACGACGTGGCCCAGCTGCTCCGGCTCCCGTACGGTCAGGCTTCCGATCTGGGCTCCGACCTTGGCCGGGTCGCGATCGAACACCGCCACCACCCGGAAGCCGTGGTCGGCGAAGACGTCCGAGCTGGCGATCGCGATCCCCAGGTGCCCGGCCCCGAACAGCGCGATGTTGTGCTGCCCGGAGGTGCGCAGGATCGTCCGGATCTGCGAGATCAGCGAGTCGACGTTGTAGCCGACACCGCGTTTGCCGAACTTCCCGAAGCCGGACAGATCGCGGCGGATCTGGGTGGAGTTGACATGGGTATAGGTCGCGAGCTCCTGCGAGGAGATCGTGGTCTTGCCCATCTTCCGGGCCTGGGTGAGCACCTGCAGATAGCGAGACAGGCGCGCGGCCACGCCGAGCGAGAGCTTCTCCCCGGCCGCGGGAGGCTTCTCGTTCTCGGCGGCGGCTCCGTCGCTGGAGGCTCCGTCACGGGAGGCTTCGACGCTGTAGGTCATCTGCCGGTCACTCTACCTATGGCCATCCGCGTCTCCAGGTTGTGAGAGCGCCCGTTCGAGCTCCGGTTCGGACACGAACAACTCGAAGCGCTCGACGCCGTCGACGGTGATCACCGGGATGCGCTCCAGGTAGGCGCGATGGAGGCGCTCGTCGGACTCGATGTCCCGCTCGGAGAGCGCGAACGGCAGCCGGCGACGAACGCTCTCGAGCACCTCGCGTGCCTCCTCGCAGAGGCAGCAGCCCTCCCGCGAGTAGAGCACGACCTGTCTCACGCCGGCACCTCCCCGTGTGGCGGCGCCACCGGGAGCCGAAGGATCGTGAGGGCTCACGCCGGCACCTCCCCGGTGGCGTACACGTCGAGGCCGAGGTATCCCGGGTACGCGATCGGCGTCACGTAGCGCGCGGCGCTGGCGATCATCGCCGCGTTGTCGGTGCACAGGGCGCGCGGCGGAACGTCGAGCTCCACGCCGAGCTCGGCGAGCCGCTCGCGCAGCGGGCCGTTGGCGGCCACCCCGCCGCCCACCGCGAGGCGGGTGAGGCCCGTCTCGTGCAACCCCCGGCGGACACGGATCAGGAGTGCCTCGACGATGGCCCGCTGGTAGGAGGCGGCGAGGTCGGCCCGGCGCCGCTTCGCCTCAGCCTCGCCGAGGTCCCGGATCCGGTACAGCAGCGCGGTCTTCAGGCCGGCGAACGAGAAATCCAGCCCGGAGCTGCGGTGGCCGGTGGGGAAGTCGAAGGCGGCCGGATCGCCCTCACGGGCCAGGCGCTCGAGCGCCGGGCCCCCCGGGTAGCCGAGACCGAGCATGCGCGCGCCCTTGTCGAACGCCTCACCGGCCGCGTCGTCGAGCGTCTCCCCCAGGAGCTCGTACCCCGGGCCGTGACCGGTGACCCGGGCGAGCAGGGTGTGGCCCCCGCTGGCGATCAGGCTGAGGAACGGCGGCTCGACGGGAGCGGCGCCGACGAAGCTGGCCGCGACGTGGCCGTGGAGGTGGTCGACCGGGGCGAACGGAAGCTCCCGGGCCGCCGCGAGCGCCTTGGCGGCCGAGAACCCCACCAGCAGAGCGGCTACGAGGCCCGGGCCGCGGGTGGCGGCGACGAGCGAGACGCGCTCCCAGCTCACCTCCGCCTGCCGCATGGCGTCCTCCACGGCCGGCGTGATCAGCTCCAGGTGCTGGCGCGAGGCGATCTCGGGGACCACCCCGCCGTAGCGGTCGTGGATACCCTGGGAGGAGATGACGTTGGCGCGGATCTCCCCGGCGTCGTCGAGCACCGCGGCGCACGTGTCGTCGCAGCTCGTCTCGATCGCCAGGATCACCCGGCCGTCCCGGTCGCCGTGTGGTGGGCCGCCGTGCGCCACATGATGATGGCGTCCTCGCCGGTGTCGGTGTAGTAGCGCGGACGGGTGCCGGCGCTGCGGAAGCCGAAGCGCTCGTAGAGCGCGATCGCCGGTGTGTTCGAGGCCCGCACCTCCAGCGTGTAGTCGGCGTCGCGTCCGGCCCGCTCGATCATCGCCTCGAGCAACGCCCGCGCCACGCCCGTGCGACGCCGCGCGGGATCGACCGCGATGTTCATGAGGTGCCAGGCCTGGTCGTAGCGCGCGCACATCAGGTACCCGTGCAGGACTCGCCCGCGCAGGCCGGCCAGGCAGACACCCGACGGCTTGGAGAGCTCGAGCACGAACATGGCGAGCGACCACGGCGTCGGAAACGAACGCCGCTCGATGGCGATCACCTGGGGAAGATCCGAGTAGGCGAGCGGCCGGATCGCGAGCGGGGGGATCAAGGGCTGGACAGGCGGCGGTTGATTTCGGCGTCGGGAAGACGCAGGTACGCCGGCGAGACTTCTCCGGCGGCCCCCGAGACCATCGCGGCGGCGAGCCGACAGTGCCCGACCGCCGAGACCCGATGAAGCTCTGACGTGTCCGGCGGCACGACCGCTCCGCACTGCTCCAGGAGCTCACGCGATGGTACCGCGCCATCGCCGACTGCCTGAATGCTGACCTGCAGCGCGCTGAGGGCCTCGCCCAGGGCAGCCGGCGCCCAGACCGCGGGCGCCAGCAGTGGCTCGGCGAGCGGATCCGCCACGGTCGCGGCCGGCCAGACGGCGGCGAACAGCTCCCGGCGTCGCGCGTCGATCACCGCCGCCACCGCCTCGGTTCCGCCGGCCGGCGCGGCCGCGCGCAGGGCGAGCGACCGGAGCGTCGAGACGCCGAACAGGGGGAGGCCGCGCGCCTCGGCGAGCGCCCGGGCGGTGGCGATCCCGATGCGCAGTCCGGTGAAGGTGCCGGGACCGATCCCGACGGCGATCCGGTCCACCTGCTCCCATCCGGTGCGCCCGACTTCCAGGGCGGCCATCGTGAGCTCGAGCAGTCGCGTGGCGTGGCGCGGCCGGGTCCCCTCCGGCGGATCGTCCCGGCGCTCGACGGGACCGGCGAGATCGTCGCCGCACAGCGCGGCGACCGTGGCACGCGTGGCGGTGTCGAGCGCGAGGATCCTCATCGGATCTTCATCGGATCTCGACGATCCGGCGGTCGGCGCCGGCATGGGCCAGAGTGACGCGCGCCGCGACCGGTCCGAGCTCGGCGAGCGCGGTCGGATCCTCGGGCGGCCACTCGACGAAGGCGATCGCGTCGGGCCGGAGGTAGTCGGCGAGGAGATCGGGGTCCTCGTCGCGGAGATCGCCCACGCGGTACAGGTCCACGTGCGAGACCGGCACGGGAGCCGGATAGCGCTGGCCGATGGTGAACGTGGGACTGGTGACGACAGCGCTCACGCCGAGCGCCCGGCACGCCCCCCGGACGAAGGTGGTCTTTCCCGCACCGAGCTCCCCGCTGATGAGGACGACGTCGCCGGGTCCGAGCGCTTGCGCCAGCTCGGCGCCGAAGCGCTCCGTGTCCTCGGGACCGAGGCTCTCCCGCATGCGGGCCGGCATTGGTTCAGAACGGGCGGCGCCGGCGCGTCGCGGCGGCGATCGCCACGCCCCCGGCCAGCAGCGCGCCCGCCACCGCGAGCTCCTCCCCGGCGTCAAGCCCCGTGAACGGGAGCCGGGCCCGCGCGCGCGAGGACACTTTGGCGGCGCGCGATGGGCTCGCATGAGGTTTCCTCGGCCGCCGGTGGTGGGGCGCGGCCGCCAGCGGCACCGGCGGAGTCGGCGTGAGCCGGGGGATGTTTCCCAGCGGCGCCGCGGCGGCCCCCGCCGCGAGCAGGAGGGTCGTGGCGATCGTCACGATCGCGCTGCCCGCCACGGCTCTCACACGTCCACTCATGTGGGGCGACACTGTAGAGCGGAAGCCGTCGTGAGACACGTGCAAGCTTCGTGGCGCACTCACGTAGCCTCAATCGGCTTTCGGTACCGTGAGAGGCGTCGATGTCCCCCGCCACCGACACCCCGGCCGCTCGCGTCACCGGCCTTTTGCGTTCCCTGCGCACGCGCCAGGGACGCTCGGCCATGGCCGCCGGAATGCGGGGGTCGGACACGGGGAAGGCCGCCGGACTCGCCGGGGCGATGATCGCCAACAACGTGATCGCGCTCGGGTCGACGGTCGTGTTCGCCCGCGAGCTGACCGACTACGGCTCGCTCGGCGCGCTGATCAGCTACCTGCTGATCCTCACCGTGGCCGGACAGGCGATGCAGGTCGCCACCGCTCGCGAGGGCGTCCTCGGCCGTCTCGGCCTCGGCAGGGGGCTCGTCGCCACGACGCGCTCGTGGACGCGCACGATGCTGTTCGTCACCGCCGCCCTGACCGTGGTCTCGATCCTCCTGCGACAGCCGATCGCCGACGCCGTGGGCGTGAAGCGCTATCCGTGGGGGGCCGCGGTGGGCATCCCCGCCGGCTGCCTGTATCTGGAGGTCTCCCTGCTCCGGGGGGCGCTCCAGGGGGTGGGGGACTACCGCAGCGTCGGGATGAGCCTGATCGGCGAGCAGGGATCGCGGCTCATCGGCGGCGCGATCCTGGCGATCCCGCTCGGCGTGAGCGGCGCCTACCTCGGCTCGCTCATCTCCTACGTGGCGATGTCGCTGTACTGCCTCGCCATGCTCAACCGCTACGCGGCACGCGTCGATGCCGAGAGCGCCACCCCGACGACGGCCCGTTCCGCCGCGGCGTCGATCTCCCTGTGGGAGCACGTGCGCACGGCGCTCGCCCCGATCGCCGGCCTGATCGTCATCGCCGTGCTGCAGAACATCGACATCATCGCCGCCAAGCACCAGTTCAACCAGCACGACGCCACCTCCTACGCCGCCGTCGCCGTCGCCGCGAAGGTGCTCATCTGGGTGGCGATCGGCGCGGGGTTCTACCTCGTTCCCGAGGTCTCCCGCCGGCGGGCGGAAGGGCTCGACACGCGTGGCGTGCTGCTCAAGGCGCTGGGCATCATCTTCGTCTGCGCGATCCCCTGCCTGCTCATCTTCGCCGGCGCCGGGCACCTGCTGATGAAGAGCGTGTTCGGAGCCTCGAAGGCGACGGCCTCCAGCGCCCTCCCGATCCTCGGGCTCGCCTTCACCGTGCTCGCGTGCACCTACCTGGCGATCCAGTACATGCTCGCCCTCAAGCACACCTGGTTCCTCGCGCTCGTCGGCGCCGTCGCGGTGGCGGAGCCGATCCTGCTGCTCAACGCCTCGCACAACCCGCCGGCGTTCGCCGCCGTCGTGCTCGCCGTGCAGGCCGCCGCCGCTGTGGTCGCGTTCGCCTTCGCGCTGCACCGCGAACGTCCGGTGCCCCCCGGTGACCCGGACGCACCGCTCGAGGCCTCGGTGGCGCCGGTCGCGGTGGGCGCGGTCGAATAGCGGCCCGGGCCCGGCCGCTCGCCGAGGGCTCCGGCTCAGAACAGCCCGAGCTGCACGGCCGCGAGCTCCGGCACGCCCGGGGGCATGACGGACGGCGAGTGCCCGGCCGCGGGGATCTCGTCAGGCCCCTGGGCCGTAACGTCATCCGCCTCGTCGACGGGCTCGGGAACCGGCTCGATCGGCTCCGGCTGGGGCGGCGCGCCCTGGGCGAGGAGCTCGGGGATGCGCGCGAAATCCGCCCGCAGCATCTCCAGCGTCGAGGGGTGATACAGCGCCGCGGCCGGGTGATACAGCGGATACAGCCGCACCGCACGGGCCCCGATGGTGATCACCTCCGCCTGGCCGTGGAGGCGGGAGATCCCTGTGGAGTCGCCCCGGAGCAGCTTCGTCGCGAAGTTTCCCAGCGTGCAGATCATCGTCGGCTCGATGAGCTCCACCTGGCGGCGCAGATACGGCTCACACGACTCGATCTCCCGCGGCAGCGGATCTCGGTTGTCGGGCGGCCGGCACTTGAGCACGTTGCAGATCCACACCTCGGCACGCTCCATGCCGATCTCGCCGAGCAGCGTGTCGAGCAGCTTGCCGGCCTGACCGACGAACGGGAGACCGAGGCGATCCTCGTTGGCTCCCGGGGCCTCACCGACGAACATCAGCCCGGCGTCCGCGTTGCCCGCTCCGAACACCACCGTCGTGCGGGTCGTGTGGAGCTGGCACCGGGTGCATTCCCGTGCCTGCTGGAAGACCTCCTTGAGCGCGGCTCGTCGTTCGGCGGCGGCGGTGCCCACGCGGAGGATGGTAACTCCGCATGCAGACGGGGTACTACGATGGACAGAGCCGGCCGTCATCCCCTGTGAGACGGACCGGTTGCATCATCAGGCCACTCTCCTTTCCCCTCCGACCGGTATCTCGATGCGAGAACTGGAACGGAACACCTCAACCGACACCCCCTCCTGTTCGCCTCCGGTCGCGGCCGGTGAACGCGCACGCATCGCGGTGGTCGGCCGGGGTCGCCTCGGCGGTGTGATCGCCCCGGCGCTGCGAGCGGCGGGATACGAGGTGCTCGGCCCGCTCGGCCGCGGAGCCGATGCGGCCGGTGCCCAGGTCGCGCTGCTGTGCGTGCCCGACGGGCAGATCGGCGCGGCGGCCGCGGCGATCGCCGGCGGCCCCATCGTCGGGCACTGCTCCGGGGCCTCGGGCCTCGACGGACTCGCCTCCCACGCGCGGAGCTTCTCGCTTCACCCGCTGATGACCGTGACCGGCGCCTCGCCGACGGTGCTCGCCGGTGCCGGCGCGGCGATCGCGGGGAGCGATGCGGTTGCGCTGAGCACGGCGCGGACGCTGGCGCTCGCCCTGGGGATGCGGCCCGTCGAAGTGGCCGCGGAGGATCGCGTCGCCTACCACGCGGCCGCCTCGATCGCGTCGAACTTCCTCGTCGCGCTGGAGGCCGCGGCCGAACGGCTGGCCGAGACCGCCGGGGTCGGTCGCGAGCTGCTCGTGCCGCTCGTCCGCCAGACGGTGGAGAGCTGGAGCGAGCTCGGGCCCGAGCGGGCGCTCACCGGCCCCGTCGCCCGCGGCGACGAGCTCACGGTCGCTCGCCAGCGCGCCGCCGTCGCGGCGCGGACCCCCGAGCTCGTGGGCCTGTTCGACGCGCTGACCACCGCCACGCGCGCGCTGGCCGGCGCACCGGCGACCGAGCAGGTGGGAGCGTGAGGACGCTGCGCACGGTCGCGGAGCTCCGGGCGGCGCTCGGCGAGTCCCGGCGAGCGGAGGCGACGATCGGCCTGGTGCCGACGATGGGCGCCCTCCACGCCGGCCATCTCTCCCTGATGCGCCGCGCCCGAGCCGAATGCGACGTCGTCGTCGTGTCGGTGTTCGTCAACCCGGCGCAGTTCAACGAGGCGCGTGACCTCGACTCCTACCCGCGTGATGAGCGGCGCGACGCCGCCCTGGCCGCCGGCGAGGGCGTCGACATCCTGTTCGCGCCGGTGCTCGACGAGGTCTATCCCCGGGGCTTCGCCACCTCGGTGAGCGTCGGCGGGGTGGCGGAACGGCTCGAGGGCGCCCAGCGAGGGCCCGAGCATTTCGCCGGGGTGGCGACGGTGGTCGCCAAGCTGTTCGGGATGGTCGGTCCGACCGTCGCCTACTTCGGACAGAAGGACTACCAGCAGACGCTGGTCGTGAGGCGCATGGTCGCCGACCTGGACATCCCGGTCGCCATCACCGTGTGCCCCACCGTCCGGGAGCCCGATGGACTCGCCATGTCGTCGCGCAACGTCCACCTCAGCGAGCCGGATCGCCCCCGCGCCGTTGCGCTGCACCGCGCCCTCAGGGCCGCCGAGGCCGCCGTGCTCGGCGGCGAGCGCGACGCGGCGGCGGTCCGCGCGCAGGCCCTCGCCGAGCTCGAGATCGCCGGCATCGAGCCCGAGTACCTGACGATCGCCGACGCCGAGGATCTGACTCCCCTGCGGGAGATCGATCGTCCCGCGGTCGCGCTTGTGGCGGCCCGCGTGGGCGACACGCGACTGATCGACAACCACCTGCTCTCCCCCGTGCCCGAGCTGCTCGGCACGGGGCCCCGCATGACCACCACCACGGAGGTGCTGCCGTGAGGCGCACGATGCTGAAGTCGAAGATCCATCGGGCCACGGTCACCGACTGCGACCTTCACTACGTCGGCTCGATCACCATCGACCCCGACCTCCTCGAGGCCGCCGACATCCTCGAGTTCGAGCAGGTGGCCGTCGTCGACGTCGACAACGGCGCCCGCTTCGAGACGTACACGATCGCCGGCGAGCGCGGCTCCGGCGAGATGAAGGTGAACGGCGCCGCCGCGCGGCTCGTGCACCGCGGGGACACGATCATCGTGATCTCCTACGGCGTCTACGACCCGGACGACCTGGAGCACTACACCCCGCGGGTCGTTCACGTCGGCGCCCGCAACGAGATCCTCGCCGTCGATGCCGCCGTGGCGACCCTGCTCGGCGACCCCCAGCTCACCACCGTCTAAGCACCCCAGGAGGTACCGCCATGTCATCCGCTCCCCCCCACATCCAGGTCCCCTCCGATGCGTCCCGGCTGCCGGTGACGCTGCCGATCCTGCAGGAGAAGAAGCGTCTCGGCGAGCCGCTCGTGATGGTGACGGCGTACGACTTCCCGAGCGCTCGCGCCGCCGAGGCGGCGGGCGTCGATCTCGTCCTCGTCGGCGACTCCGGCGCGATGACCGTGCTCGGGTATCCCTCGACGGTCGCCGTCACCACCGACGAGCTGCTCACGCTCGCGCGGGCCGTCCGGCGCGGACTGCTGACCCCCTTCCTCGTCGGCGACCTGCCGTTCGGGTCCTACGAGGCGTCCGACCAGCAGGCCGTGGAGACCGCGATGCGGTTCGTCAAGGAGGCGGGCTGTGACGCCGTCAAGCTCGAGCGCGGCAACGAGACCTCCGTCGCCCGGGCGCGGGCGATCGTCCAGGCCGGGATCCCCGTCATGGGTCACGTCGGGCTCACGCCGCAGACCTCGACGGCACTCGGCGGCTATCGCGCCCAGGGACGCAGCACGGACGCGGCCGCGCGGATCGCCCGTGAGGCGCTCGCGCTTCAGGACGCCGGATGCTTCTCGCTCGTCTTCGAGGCGATTCCGTCCGCCGTGGCCGCCGAGCTGATGCCTCGGATCGAGGTTCCGGTGATCGGCATCGGGGCCGGGCCGGCGACCGACGGGCAGGTGCTCGTGTTCCACGACCTGCTCGGCATCCGCGAGGGACGCGGGGCTCGGTTCGTGCAGCGCTACGCCTCGCTGCAGGACGAGATGAACGCGGGCGTCGCGGCCTACGCCGCCGATGTGCGCGCTCGGCGCTATCCGCGTCCGGAGCACGGCTACTCGATCGACGAGCACGAGCTGGAGGAGTTCCGCGCCCTCATCCAGGCGTGAGGAACACGTGAGGAGCACGCCGGGCGTCCGGCGGGAAGCCGCACCTAGCGGAATGAACCCGCCGGTGGCGCCGGCGGCGGGCGGACGGTGCCCGCGGCGGCCACTAGGATGCGAGGATGGCCCGGCTCACCAACGTCTTCGCCCCGCGCGATCGGATCTACTTCGAGCTCTTCGAGGAGGCGGGGCGCAACATCCTGCGCGCGGCCGAGCTGCTCGAACAGATGCTCTCGAACTATCCGGACAGCAAGGCGCTGGCCCAGGACATCCTCGACTGCGAGCACGAAGGCGATCGGATCACCCACGACATCATCGATCGCCTCAATCACACCTTCGTCACCCCGATCGACCGGGAGGACATCCTGGCGCTCGCCTCGGCGCTCGACGACATCGTCGACTTCACCGAGGAGGTCGCCGACTATCTCGGGCTGTACAAGATCGAGGCCCCGATGGACCAGGCGATCCGCCTCGCCCAGGTTCTGCGCGACGCGGCGCGCCAGATCGCCGAGGCGGTCCCCCGGATGCGCGGGTTCCGTGACATGTCCCACCACACGGTGGAGATCAACCGGCTGGAGAACGAGGGTGACCGCATCACCCGCGAGGCGGTTGCCTCCCTGTTCGACGGCGGCATCGACCCGATGGTGGTGATTCGCTGGAAGGACCTGTTCGAGCGGCTGGAGGCGGCGATCGACGCCGCCGAGCGCGTCGCCAACATCCTCGAGGGCATCGTCATCAAGAACGCCTAGGGACGCGAGCGGTCCCGGGTTGCCGCGAACGCCGGCGTCGGCAGGTTAGGAAGTGTTACCGGTGGGTGAGTCAGATTTGATATCTGTCTACACGCCGTTGTAGGTTGGTCGGCGTGGATGAGAGGGTGTCGCGCGAAGGCTCGCGTCTGTCCGTTGATGGCGTGTGCGTCCGCTTCGGAGGAATCACTGCGCTCGAGGACGTCTCCCTCGAGGTGGGCCCCGGCGAGGTGCACGGCGTGATCGGACCGAACGGCGCCGGGAAGACGACGCTGTTCAACGTCATCTGCGGGTTCGTCAAGCCCACATCCGGCGAACTGCGCTGGAACGGGGGCTCCCTCGCCGGCGTCCGCCCGCAACGGCTCGCCGGCCTGGGGATCGCTCGGACACTGCAGGGCGTCGGGCTGTTCCCGCGGCTCACCGTGCTCGACAACGTGATGGTGGGTGCGCAGCGCTTCCGCCGGGCCCGGCTCGCCGAGGCGATGCTCGGCCTGCCGCGGTCCGACTCCGACGAGCGGGACCTGCGCGAGCGCGCGATGGCCACGCTGGAGCGGCTCGGCTGCGGACACCTGGCGCCGCGGCTGCCGGGGACGCTGCCCTTTGCGGAGCAGAAGCAGGTCGCGTTGGCGCGGGCGCTCGTGTCCGAGCCGCAGCTGCTGCTGCTCGACGAGCCGGCGGGCGGCCTCAGCGCTCATGAGATGAGCGAGCTCGCCAAGCTCATCGACACGCTGCGCAACGAGATCGCCGTGATGCTCGTCGACCACCACATGGACCTGGTCACCTCGGTGTGCGATCGCCTCACGGTGCTCGACTTCGGTCGCGTGATCGCCGGGGGCACGCCGCCGGAGGTGCAGCAGAACCCAGCCGTGCTGGAGGCCTACCTGGGCCGCGAGGCCGAGGCGATGACGGTGGCCACCGCAGGGGGCGACGATGCTGGCGATTGAAGGCCTCATCACCGACTACGGGGCCGTGCGCGCCGTGAACGGCGTGTCGCTCGAGGTGGACTCCGGCTCGGTGACCGCGGTCCTGGGGGCCAACGGCGCGGGAAAGACGACGCTGCTGCGCACGGTCTCCGGGCTCGTGCGGCCGACCGCGGGCACCGTGACCCTCGACGGCACGGACATCACCCGCGCGCCGGTCGAGGAGATCGTGCGCCGCGGTATCGCTCACGTCCCCGAGGGACGGGGCGTCATCGCCGAGCTCACGGTGGAGGAGAACCTCCGCCTCGGCGGCCTGTTCCGCGGGCGCGAGGCCGCTCCCATACAGGAGATCTACGAGCTGTTCCCCAGGCTGGTCGAGCGCCGGACGCAGCCGGCCTCCCGCCTCTCCGGCGGTGAGCGCGAGATGCTGACGATCGGGCGGGCGCTCGTCGGCCGCCCGCGCGTGCTGCTGCTCGACGAGCCCTCGCTCGGGCTCGCCCCCCGCCTCGTCGCCCAGATCATGGGGATGGTCCGCCGTCTGGCCGACAGCCTCGGCCTCGCCGTGCTGCTCGTGGAGCAGAACGCCCGCAGCGCCCTGTCGGTGGCCAACCGCGGGGTGGTGCTCAACCTCGGCTCCGTCGTCGCCGACCGGCCGCCCGATCAGCTCACCGGCGACGACCGGCTCCGCCACGCCTACCTGGGATTCTGAGATGAGCCGCTCCGCACCGACACGCGCCCCGATCCGGACCGCAGCGGCCCGCCGATGACGAAGTTCATCGACCTGACCCTGAACGGCATCTCGACGGGCGCCGTCTACGCCGCCGTCGCCCTGGCGCTCGTGCTCATCTGGCGCGCGACACGGATCGTCAACTTCGCCCAGGGGGCGATGCTGATGATCACCACCTTCATCGCCTCGGCGGTGATCGACTCGACCGGCTCCTACTGGCTCGGCTTCGCCTGCGCGCTGGCCAGCGGGCTCGTGTTCGGCGCCGTCGTCGAGCGCGTCCTCATTCGGCGCGTCGAGGACGCGCCGCCGCTCAACGCCGTGATCGTCACGCTCGGGCTGTACACGCTGCTGATCGCGGCCGCCGGCATGATCTGGGGCAACACCCCGCGCTCGTTCCCCGCCGCGTTCTCGATCCAGGGCTACAAGGTCGGCGGCACGCGGTTGCTGTTCTCGCCCAACGACCTGTTCACGGTGCTCGTCGTGCTCGCCGTCGCGGCGGGGCTCGCGCTGCTGTTCCGGGCCACCTCGCTCGGGCTGCGCATGCGCGCCGCCGCCTTCGCCCCCGAGGTGGCACGACTGCTCGGCGTGCGCGTCGGGCGGATGTTCACCCTCGGCTGGGCGCTCGCCGCCGTGGCGGGCGCGCTGGCGGGGGTGCTCGTGGCCGTCTCCGTGTTCCTCGGCCCGAACCAGTTCGACCCGATCCTCATCTCCGCGTTCGTGGCGGCGGTGCTCGGCGGGCTCGACAGCCCGCCCGGCGCCGTGATCGGCGGGCTCGTGCTCGGGTTGGCGCTGTCCTACGTCTCCGGCTACGAGGGCTCCTCGCTCCAGCCGCTGGCCGCTTTCGTGATCCTCGTGCTCGTCCTGATGATCCGTCCGCAGGGGCTCTTCTCCCCATCGCAGGAGCGCCGCGTATGAGCGCGCTGGCGGCCGGCCTGGGGCGCAGCCGGCTCGGCCGTTCGAGCCTCCTGCGCTCGCTGGCGCTGATCGTCCTGCTCGCGGTGCTCGTCGGGGTCGTGAGCGACGTGCTCAGCGCCTACAACGATCTGCAGCTGGCCGACGGCGTCTACCTGTTCACGGTGCTCGCCGGGCTCACCGTGCTCGCCGGCCAGAGCGGCCAGATCTCGCTCGGCCACGGCGCGCTGATGGCCGTCGGCGCCTACACGGTCGCGCTGCTCGTCGGCAATGAGGGATGGGCCCTGCTGCCGGCGCTGCTCGCCGGGGTGGCCGCCGCCGCGGTGGTGGGGATCCCCGTGGGCGCCGCCGCGAGCCGGTTGCGGGGTCCCTACCTCGCCGGCGCGACGCTCGCCTTCGCCGTCGGCCTGCCGGCGCTCGCTGACCGCTTCCCGACCACGTTCGGCGGCGAGAACGGCCTCACCATCAACCCCCCGGTCGTGCCCGGCTTCCTCGGCGCGGCCTTCCCGCTCGAGCGCTGGGAGGCGTGGATCGCCTGTGCCGGCGCCCTGTGCGCGGTGTTCGTCCTCGTCAACCTCACGCGCAGCGGCGTCGGTCGCTCGATGCGCGCCGTCCGCGACGACGAGATCGCCGCGACGCTCTGCGGCATCAGCGTCGGACGGACGCAGACGGTGGCGTTCGTCGTCAGCGCCGCGTGCGCCGGCCTCGGCGGCGGCCTGCTCGCGGTCGTCCTCCAGCTGGCTCAGCCCGGAGCGTTCCCGCTGCAGCTGTCGCTGTCGCTGCTCACCGGAGTCGTCCTCGGCGGCCTCGGCTCGCTGTGGGGAGCTGCCTGGGGAGCCGCCATCCTCGTCCTGCTGCCGAACTGGAGCGACGACCTGGCCCATTCCTTCTCGCTGTCCCAAAAGGTGTCGGCCAACCTGCCGCTCGCCATCTACGGCATCGTGCTGATCGTGGCCATGCTCGTGTGGCCGAGTGGGATCCAGGGCGGGTTGCGGCTGCTGGGGGGCACGCTGCGCAGCCGGATCGGGGCACAGCGGGAAAGCTGATGTCCATTACCAAACGCAGGAGGAGGAGAGAATGAAACGACGGGTACTCATACCCATCGTGGCGGCGGCGTGCGCGCTCGCCGTCGCCGCGTGCGGCTCGAGCTCAGGCTCGGGCAGCGCCAACGTGCCAGGAGTGACGAAGACGAGCATCACCTTCGGAACCCACCAGCCGCTCACCGGGCCGGCCGCCCCGGGCTACAGCGAGATCGCCCCGGCGTCGCAGGCGTTCTTCGACTACGTGAACGCCAACGGCGGCGTCTTCGGCCGCAAGATCCACCTGATCATCAAGGACGACGCCTATAACCCGACGAACACGGTGAACGTCGTCCACCAGCTCGTGCTGCAGGACAACGTGTTCGGGATCTTCGAGGGTCTCGGCACGCCGACCCACACGAAGGTGGTCGGGTTCCTCAACGCGTCGAAGATCCCTGACATGTTCGTGGCCTCGGGCTGCCCGTGCTGGGATCTCGGCGCCAAGCAGCCGTACACCTTCGGGTGGCAGCCGAACTACACGATCGAGGGCAAGATCCTCGGCCAGTACATCAAGCAGCACTTCGCGGGCCAGAAGGTCGGCGTCCTCTACCAGGACGACGACTTCGGCCAGGGCGGCCTGGCCGGAATCCAGGACGAGGTGCCCGCGGCCGACATCGTGGCCAAGGAGCCGTATCAGTCCGGTACGACCTCCCTCGCCGCGCAGGTGACCGCGATCAAGGCCTCGGGGGCGAAGATCATGGTCGACTTCACGGTGCCGATCTACACCGCGATCGCCCAGCTGACGTCGTTCACCCTCGGCTACAAGCCGCAGCTCGTCGTGTCCAACGTCGGGATCGATCCGCACACGGTGGCGGGGCTGCTCCAGACGATCTCCAAGGGCAAGGCCTCGGGCGATGCGCTGATCGACGGGGCGATCACCGACGGCTACCTGCCGTCGTTCAGCGACACGTCGAACCCGTGGATCCAGCTGTTCATGAAGATCCACGCCAAGTACGACGCGAGCGCGCCGTTCGACGGCAACGTCGAGTACGGGATGGCCAACGCGTTCACGCTCGTGCAGGCGCTCAAGGCGGCGGGCAAGAACCTGACCCGCCAGGGCCTCGTGAACGCCGTCGAGAACGACGGTCACGGCTGGACCGGCCCCGGCCTGGTGCCGTTCCGCTACACGAAGACCGAGCACGGCGGCTACGGCGGCGTGCAGATGGCCCGCGTGGTCGGGACCGGCATCGACGCCTTCGGCCCGGTGCTCGTCACCCAGCCGACGGCGGGCACCGCGATCACGCCGTACACCGGCGGCCAGCCCAGCCCACCGAGCAGCGGGATCCCGTCGAACTGACGGAGCCCGTCGTCTAGCGACGCAGGGGCCGGGCGGCGTCGAAGCGCGCCGCCCGGCCCTCGCTCTGCCAGGTGAGCCAGCGCTCCCACGCCAGCAGCGACGCGCGCTGCCAGGCGCGGTCCGCCGCCGGACTCACCCGGCGGGCGAGCTCGAGTGCGGTGATCGCCGGAGCCCGCGCCAACAGGAGCGCGATGCCGGGCAGCGGGCTCGGCATCGTGTAACGCCGCCGGTTCCATGGCAGCATGTACAGCCCGCTGTAGGCCGCCTGGAGCCGAAGGTGAAGGGCTGCGCGCAGTCGGTCTCGGCCGGTGTGCCCGGCCACGGGCGCGAAGGCGGGCACGAAGGACTCGACGAGCTCCGCCGCGAGCGGCGACGGCGGCGCGGCGTCGTAGCTGCGCGCGGCGTCGCACATGAAGAGGATCCGCCAGGCGTCGAGCACCGTCGTCGGAAAGAAGTCGTCGCAGCGGCAGCCCACGAGATGACCGCACAAGCGGTTGAAGTGCAGGACCGCGCGCATCTCGTGCCGCGAGGTGACGTAGCCGAGCGCGAACAGCCCGAGCGCCGGCGCGACGCTTCCGCCCAGGAGCGTGAGGAGCATCGCCGACTGGCTGATCGGCAGCCCGAGCCGCGCCGCGTCCCACTCGTCGTGGCGGGCCACCCGAGCCCGGACGCTCACGTGCATGACGCGGACATGCATCGAGCTGGTGCGCGCCCGGGAGCCGCGGGTGAACAGCGCACCGGGCCGGGAGACCTCGATCCACCAGCGGGCCGTCTCCAGATAGCGGTTCAGCGCCGCGCGCCCGGCATAGCCGCCCGACAGCGACAGCGGGAGGGCGAGAGGCCTCCGTGTAGGTGTCCATCGTGCCGGCGTTGCCGACGGCGCCGAGGGCGTACCCCCACCGGCGCCACACGGCCGCTCCCTCCTCCACGAGGTCCCGGTCGACCCAATCGGAAGACGCTCGAAGTCCGCGAACACCCGCCGCATTGACTCGGGCGCGTCGGGCACGTCGTCGATCGAGCCACGCAGCGCCTGCTCGAGGAGCGCACGCGCGCGCGCCGGGCCGACGGCGCCGTGGACGGTGTCGTCGACGAACGCCTCCGCCACGGGGTCGCCACGGGTGAGGCCCTCCGCGAAGCTCCGCGCGACGCCCTCGCTCGGGAACAGCGAGATCCCGAGCAGGCGCCGTGCCGCGCGATCGATCCGGGCGTGCGGCCCGTCCGATGGCGGCGGGTAGCGGAAGGCGCGCGGGGTGCTCGCGCCGCTCATGGCGCCGGCCTATCCCCCGCCGAGCTCCACGTGGGGAGCGGCGAGGTCCGCACCGGCCGGGGTCACGTACTCGATGGTGCGCAGCACGCGGGCGGGGACGCCGGCGGCGATCGAGTACGGCGGGATGTCGGTGGTGACGACGGAGTTGGCGCCGATCACCGATCGCTCGCCGATCGTCACGCCGCTGGTGATGACGACGTTGGCCCCGCACCAGACGTTGTCGCCGATCCGAGTCGGGCCCTTGGAGTCGAAGCCCTGCCAGGTGATCGGCCGGTCGGGGTCGTCGAAGCGATGGTTGGCGTCGGTGACGAAGCAGCCGTTGGCGAACATGCAGTGGTCCCCGATCTGCACGAGCTCCAGCGCCGCCACCATCACCCCGAGGTTGAGAAACGTCCCGGCGCCAATCGAGATCCGGCCGGGCGACGGGGCGGTGAGCCACACCCCGGCCTCGAGCAGGGTCTGGGGGCCGATCGTCAGACGCCCGTCGCGCAACGCCTCGAGCACGTTCCCGTGCACCGGCCAGCGCACGAAAGCCTCACGGCGGGCGAACTGCCAGTGGATCGCCGCCCGGTTCCATGGCAGCGTGTTGCGCTCGTACCAGCGCCATTTCTGCAACCACAGGCGCAGCTGCGCCGCGCGCGGATCCATGGCTAGTGGTCCCTCTTGGGTGCAACCACTAGGCGGCCGCTTTGGCCGGGGTCCGAGGCGCCCGGCGGCGTGCTGCCCCCGCCTTCTTGCGGGGCGCGGGGAGGATCTCGGCGAGGAATCGGCCGGTGCTCGAGTCGGCGACCCGCGCCACCTCCTCCGGGGTGCCGGTGGCGAGGACCCGCCCTCCCTCCTCGCCTCCCTCGGGACCGAGGTCGATCAGCCGGTCGGAGACCTTGATGACGTCGAGGTTGTGCTCGATGACCACGATCGAGTTGCCCGCGTCGACGAGGCGCTGCAGCACGTGGAGCAGCCGCTCGATGTCGGCGAAGTGCAGCCCGGTGGTGGGCTCGTCGAGGATGTAGATCGTGCGTCCGGTGGCCACCTTGCAAAGCTCCGCGGCCAGCTTGACCCGTTGCGCCTCCCCGCCGGAGAGGGTGGTGGCCGGCTGGCCGAGACGCATGTACCCGAGCCCGACCTCGTTGAGGGTGTCGATCCGGCGCCAGATCTTGGGAATGTGCCTGAAGAACTCGAGCGCCTCCTCGATCGGCATCTCGAGCACATCGGCGATCGTCTTGCCCTTGAAGCGAACCTCGAGCGTCTCCTTGTTGTACCGCTTGCCGTGGCACTGCTCGCAGGGCACGTAGACGTCGGGCAGGAAGTGCATCTCGATCTTGATCTGGCCGTCGCCGCGGCACACCTCGCAGCGTCCGCCCTTGACGTTGAAGGAGAACCTCCCCGGCTTGTATCCGCGCGCCCGGGCCTCCTGCGTCTTGGAGAACAGCTCCCTGATCTGATCGAACAGGCCGATGTAGGTGGCCGGGTTCGAGCGCGGGGTGCGCCCGATCGGCGACTGGTCCACGGAGATGATCTTGTCCAGCTGCTCGAGCCCGGTGATCCGCTTGTGGGTGCCCGCCTTCTGGCGCGAGCGGTGGAGCTTGTTCGACACCGCCTTGTAGAGCACCTCGTTGACGAGCGTCGACTTGCCGGATCCCGACACGCCCGTGACGCAGCAGAGGACGCCGAGCGGGACCTTGACGTTCACGCTCTTCAGGTTGTGCTGCGCCGCCCCCTCGATCGTCACGTATCCCGACGGCTTGCGCCGCTTCGCCGGCACCTCGATCCGCCGCACGCCCGCGAGGTACTGGCCGGTCGGCGAGTCAGGGGTCGCCGCGACCTCGTCGGCGGTTCCCTGGGCCACGACCCGCCCCCCGTGCTCACCGGCCCCGGGGCCCATGTCGATGAGGTGATCGGCGGCGCGCATCGTGCCCTCGTCGTGCTCGACGACGAGAACCGTGTTGCCGAGGTCACGCAGGCGCTCGAGCGTGGCGATCAGCTTCTCGTTGTCCCGCTGGTGGAGCCCGATCGACGGCTCGTCGAGGATGTACAGCACGCCGACGAGCGAGGAGCCGATCTGCGTGGCGAGGCGGATCCGCTGCGCCTCGCCGCCGGACAGCGTCGCCGAGGCGCGCTCCAGCGACAGATAGCCGATCCCGACGTTCTCCAGGAACTGCAGGCGCTCCTCGATCTCCCGCAGGACGAGCCGGGCGATCCGCCGGTCGTGATCGGAGATCTGCCGGTTGAGATCCTTGACCCATTTGAGCGCGCGGCGAGCCGACAGGGTGGTGAACTCGTGGATCGCCGCGTCGGCGACGAGGACGGCGCGAGACTCCGGACGCAGCCGCGCACCCTTGCAGTCGGGGCACGGCCGCAGCGTCATGTACTCCTCGATCTTCTCCCGCGAGAACTCCGAGTCCGTCTCCCGGTAGCGGCGCTCGAGGTTCGGCACGATGCCCTCGAACTGGGTCGTGTAAGCGCGCTTGCGCCCGAACCGGTTGCGATACGACACCGGGATCCGGTCGCTGCCGGTGCCGAACAGGAAGAAGTCACGCTGCTGCTCCGGCAGCTCCGCCCACGGCGTCTCCAGGTCGACGTCGTACCGGCCGGCGATCGCCTGAATGAGCTGGTCGTAGTAGTCGGAAGCGCTCGCCGCCCACGGGGCGATCGCGCCTTCGCCGACGCTCAGCCCCGGATCGGGGACGACGAGCTCCGGGTCGATCTCCATCTGTGAACCGAGGCCCGTGCACCGGGGGCAGGCGCCGTGCGGCGCATTGAAGGAGAAGATGCGCGGCTCCAGCTCGACCAGGCTCGGCCCGTGGACCGGGCAGGCGAACTTCTCGGAGAACAGCAGGGTCGTGGCCGCCTCCCCCGCTGCCGCGCCGTCCGGCACGAGCTCGATCTGCACGAGCCCGTCGGCCAGCGCCACCGCCGTCTCGACGGAGTCCGCCAGGCGCTTGCGCAGCTCGCCCTTCATCACCAACCGGTCGACGACGATCGCGATGTCGTGCTTGTAGCGCTTGTCGAGCACCGGCGGCGCATCGAGACGGATCAGCTCACCGTCGATCTTCGCGCGGGTGAAGCCCTCCGCCCGCAGCTCCTCGAGCTGCTTGCCGTACTCGCCCTTGCGCCCGCGGACGATCGGGGCGAGCACCATGAAGCGGGTTCCCTCGTCGAGCTCCATCACCTGATCGATGATCTGCTCGGCGGACTGGCCGGTGATCGGACGCCCGCACAGGTGGCAGTGCGGCTGGCCGATGCGCGCCCACAGCAGCCGCAGGTAGTCGTAGATCTCGGTGACGGTGCCGACCGTCGAGCGCGGGTTGCGCGAAGTGGTCTTCTGGTCGATCGAGATCGCCGGCGAGAGACCCTCGATCGAGTCGACGTCCGGCTTGTCCATCTGGCCCAGGAACTGGCGCGCATACGCCGAGAGCGACTCGACGTAGCGGCGCTGCCCCTCGGCGTAGATCGTGTCGAAGGCGAGCGAGGACTTGCCCGATCCGGACAGCCCGGTGATGACCGTCAGCGAGCTGCGCGGGATCGCGACGGTGACGTCCTTGAGGTTGTGCTCCCGGGCACCCGAGACGACGAGCTGATCCACCCCTCCGAGGATAGTCATCCGAACAGACGTTCCCATCCGCGGGAACACGCACACAGCGGGAAAACGTGTGAGCTGATCGCGCCTGCCCCTACAGCCGCGGTGCGTGCGCCCGGAGCGCCGGAAGGTCATGGACGACGAGGCGCCGCCGGCGGGTGTCGATCACGCCGAGCTCGCGCAGTGTCCGCAGCGCGCGGGCCGTGGACTCACGCGAGGAGGCGCTCCACGAGGCGAGCTCCTCCTGCGTGATCGGCAGCGCGACGTCGATGTTCCCGTCGGCATCGGTGGCGCCGAAGCGCTCGACCAGCTCGATCAGGCGGCTGCTCACGCGCGCGAGGCTGCCCGCGGAGGCGAACTCGAGCCGGCGTGTATCGCCGGCACGCAGGCGGAAGAGCGCGAGGTCGAGCAGGGCGAGCGCGATCTGGGGCCGCTCGGCGAGGAACCCCCGCAGGGCCGTCACCGAGATCACCCCCGCCTCCACCGGCTCGAGCGCGGTGACGTCGGCGGAGCGGCGGGCGTCGCGCACGGCGGAGATCTCGCCGAGAAGCTCGCCCGGGCCGGAGACCGCGAGCACCGCCTCGGTGCCGTCGGCGGCGAGCTTGCCGATCTTGACGAGCCCGGAGAGCAGGACGATCGCGCTGTCGACGTGCTCGCCCTCACGGACCAGCCGCTCGCCCCGCTCCCAGCGGCGGTGCCGCGCGCGGGCGAGCAGGGCGTCGCGGTCCGCCTGCGCCAGCGCGCCGAGAAAGCTCCGCCCCGACGCCGGCATGGCGCTCACGCCACCTCCCCGGCCGCTCGCGGCGAATGTGTCAAACGGCGTGGAACGGGGGTCCGGCGACTCGTAGCGTGCCTTTCACCGCGGGACGCACGAGGCGCCCGCCGACACAGGAGGAGAGTCATGAACCCCAATCTCACCATCGCAATGGCCCAGGCCCGCCGTTTCGAGCTGCTCGAGGCGGCTCGCTACGCCCGGATCGCCGAGGACTGCCAGCCGGACGCCGCGATGCGCCCGTCCCGCCGCCGGCTCCTCCGCGTCCACTTCGGGCTCCACCGCCACCCGGCCGCCGTGGCCGGTGCCCAGCACGCCTGATCGGAACGGGAGCGGGACTCGCTTCAGCCCTCGACGGAGGCGTACACCTCGTCGAGCAGAGCGGCCCGATCGGCGAGCGAGAAATTCTCGGCCAGGTAACGGTCGGTCTCGTCACGGGGGGTGCCGTTGAGCGCCATGTTCAAGGCGATCAGACGCGCCCCCTCGGTGTCATCGTCGGCGACCGCGACGTCGTCGGCGACAGCGTCGAACTCGTCCGTGTAGATGTCATCGTCGAGATCCTCGACGACGTCACTCGTCACGGGAGCCGGGGGCTCAGCGGTCAGAGGCGCATCGACGTCCGGCGTCGGAGCCGGAGTGGCGCGGGAGGCAGGAGCCGGCGCGAACGGCTCAGGCTCGAAGCGGGGCCGCGGGGACACGGCCTCGCGCACCTCGCCGAGGTTGCCCTCCAGGAGCTGGAGATCGGCGTTGAGGCGATGACCCCCGGTGCGCAGCGACTCGATCAGCGCGCCGAGCTCGGAATCCATGGCGTCGAGGCGCTGGAGCATCACCGTGGCCGCCTCGGAGACCTTGCCGACGTACTCGCGGGCCTGGTCGTTGGCCTGCGCGCGGGACGCCTGGGCCTCGCTCGCCGCCTCGGCCCGGATCTCCCGCGCGTCCTCCTCGGCCTCACGCTGGATCTCGGCCGCGCTGTTCTCGGCGGCCTCGACGATCGCGCGGACCTGCTCCGAGGCGGACGTGGCCAGATTCTCGCTCCGGCGACGCGTGCTGCGCTTCAGCTCGTCGACCTCGCCCGCGATCTGAGCCAGGTGCGCGTCGACGGCGTCGGGGTCGTAGCCGCGGCGGCCGATGGGGAAGTCCTTCTTCTCGATGGTCTGCCGTTCGAGGGCCACGTCCCGACTACCTCCGGTTCAGAAAAGTCACAGAAGAGCGCAGCGTATCGGACCTCCTGCGCCCGAGTGGCGTTCCGGCGCCGATGACCTGGGTCCGGGGGTTGGGCCCGTTCGACGCCCCCGCACCGCCGCCCGCGGGACGCCTGGGATCCCGCGCCGAGGTAGCGTGCCGGGATGATGCTCACCCCGCGCACCGCCGACCGCCTGCTCCGGCGCCTCGCCGAGGAGCAATCCGAGCGACGCCTGCCGTCGCTCGCCGCCGGTGTCGTGCGGGGCGGCGAGCTGGTCTGGAGTGGCGGGCGCGGTCGGGTCGACGGCGCCGTTCCGGGGGCCGATACCCAGTATCGGATCGGCTCGATCACCAAGACCTTCGTCGCCGTCGCGGTGATGCGCCTGCGTGACGAGGGTGCGCTCGCGCTCGAGGATCCGCTCGAGCGTCACGTGCCCGGGACGGGGGTCGGCTCGGTGAGCATCGGTCAGCTCCTCTCCCATACCGCGGGCCTGTCCGCCGAGAACGGGGCGGAGTGGTGGGAGCGCGCCCCCGGCGGGGCATTTCCGCAGCTGCGCGATGACACCCTCGCCGCCGGCCCGCGGTTCGCCGCCGCCCGGCGCTTTCACTACTCCAATGTGGGCTTCGGCGTCCTCGGGGAGGTGCTTGCCACCCTCCGCGGCGCCGCCTGGGAGGACGTGGTGCGCGACGAACTGCTCGTGCCCCTCGGGATGACCCGCACGACGCCGCGACCGCAGGCGCCCGCGGCGCCCGGGCTCGCCGTCCATCCCTGGGCCGACCTGGTGCTGGCCGAGCCCGAGCACGACGCCGGGGCGATGGCACCGGCCGGACAGCTGTGGAGCACGGTGGCCGACCTTTCGCGCTGGGCGGCGTTCCTCGCCGGCGGCGCGCCCGAGCTGCTCGCCGGCGACACGCTCGCCGAGATGCGAGAGCCGCGCGCCGTCAACGACCTGCGCGAGCAGGCCTGGGAGACCGGCTACGGGCTCGGTGTGCAGCTGTGGAACAGCGGCGAGACCCGCACCTTCGGCCACGGCGGCTCGATGCCGGGCTTCCTCGCCGGGTTGGAGATCACGGAGTCCGGGGACGCCGCCGTCGTCTTCGCCAACGCCACCGCCGGGCTGCGAGGCGAGCTGACCGAGGAGCTGCTCGGCATCCTGACGGAGGAGGAGCCGCTTCCCCCGGAGGAGTGGGCGCCCGCCGAGCCGCCCGCGGGGACGCTCGAGCTGCTCGGCGTGTGGTACTGGGGCGTGTCGACCCACGCCCTCTCGGCGCGGGGCGGAGAGCTCGTGCTCCGCGCCCTCCCGGGCCCCGGCCGCGATTCCCGCTTCCGCGCGACCGGCCCGGACACCTTCGTCGGACTGGACGGCTACCACACCGGGGAGCCGCTGCGCGCGGCGCGCCGAGCCGACGGGACCGTCTCGCACCTCGAGCTCGGCTCGTTCGTGTTCACCCGTACCCCCTACGACGGCTCCGCCCCGATTCCGGGCGGCGTCGACCCCAGCGGGTGGCGCAGCTGAACCGCCGGCCCACTCCGCGGCGGCCGGCTCAGGCGCGGACGGCCTGCTCCAGCTGACGGCGCAGGTCGCGGATCTCGTCCCGGAGCTTGGCCGCGTACTCGAAGCGGAGGTCCTCGGCCGCGGCGAGCATCTCCTCCTCCAGCTCGACGATCGTCTTCTCCAGCTCGGCCGGCGGCACCGCCTCGACGGCGCGCTGGCGGCGGCGGCGCGACTTCGGAACCTTGGAGTCCGACTGCAGGAACTCGGCGATGTCGGAGATGCCCTTGACGATCGTCTCCGGCGTGATCCCGTGCTCCACGTTGTAGGCCCGCTGGATCTCCCGCCGGCGGTCGGTCTCCGACAGCGCGGCTCGCATCGCCGCCGTCTCCTTGTCGGCGTACATCAGCACCTTGCCCTCGACGTTGCGGGCGGCACGCCCGATCGTCTGGATGAGCGAGGTCTCGCCGCGCAGGAACCCCTCCTTGTCGGCGTCGAGGATCGCCACGAGCGACACCTCGGGCAGGTCCAGCCCCTCGCGCAGGAGGTTGACCCCCACGAGCACGTCGAACTCGCCGAGGCGGAGCTCGCGAATGATCTGGATCCGCTCCAGGGTGTCGATCTCGGAGTGCAGGTAGCGGACGCGGAAGCCCATCTCCAGCAGGTAGTCCGTGAGGTCCTCCGACATCTTCTTGGTCAGCGTCGTCACCAGCGCGCGCTCGTCGCGATCGACCCGCGCCCGGATCTCGTTCATGAGGTCGTCGATCTGGTTCTTCGTCTCCCGGACCTCCACCGCGGGGTCGATGATCCCGGTGGGGCGGACGATCTGCTCGACGATCCGCGCGGAGTGCGTGCGCTCGTAGTCGCCGGGGGTGGCGGAGACGAACACCATCTGGGGCGTGATCGAGAGGAACTCGGCGAACTTCTGGGGCCGGTTGTCGAGCGCGCTCGGGAGGCGGAACCCGTAGTCGACGAGGGTCTGCTTACGCGAGCGGTCACCCTCGTACATGCCGCCGATCTGCGGCACCGTCTGGTGCGACTCGTCGATGAAGCAGACGAAGTCCTCCGGAAAGTAGTCGAGCAGGCAGTAGGGCCGATCGCCCGGCTGCCGCCCGTCGAGGATCCGCGAGTAGTTCTCGATCCCGGAGCAGAAGCCGACCTCGCGCAGCATCTCCATGTCGTACTGGGTCCGCTGGCGCAGGCGGTGGGACTCGAGCAGCTTCCCCTCCGCCTCGAGCTCGGCGCAGCGGATGTTCAGCTCGCGCCCGATCTCCGCCACGGCGTCCTCGATCTGCCCCTCCCGCACGTTGTAGTGCGACGCGGGCCAGATCCCCACGTGGTGGAGGTCGTCCTCGATCAGCTCGCCCGTGACCGCGTCGAAATGCTGGAGGTGCTCCACCTCGTCCCCGAACAGCACGATCCGGTAGGCGGTCTCCGCGTAGGCGGGCCAGATCTCCAGCGTCTCGCCACGGACGCGGAACGTCCCGCGGGCGAGGGCCGTGTCGTTGCGGGTGTACTGGATCGAGACGAGCTTGCGCAGCAGGGCGTCGCGGTCGATGAACTCGCCCTTGCGCAGCGTCTGGAGGTTCTCGTCGTAGGTCTGCGGCGAACCGAGGCCGTAGATGCAGGAGACGCTGGCGACGATCAGCACGTCGCGGCGGGCGAACAGGGCCGCCGTGGCAGAGTGGCGCAGGCGGTCGATCTCCTGGTTGATCGCGGAGTCCTTCTCGATGTAGAGGTCCTTCGAGGGGACGTAGGCCTCGGGCTGGTAGTAGTCGTAGTAGGAGACGAAGTACTCGACGGCGTTGCGGGGGAAGTAGGTCCGGAACTCGTTGCAGAGCTGGGCGGCGAGCGTCTTGTTGTGGGCGATCACCAGCGCCGGCTTCTGCACCTCGGCGACCGTCGCCGCCATCGTCATCGTCTTGCCGGTCCCGGTGGCGCCGAGCAGCGTCATCCCCCGCTCGCCGGCCCGGATGCCCTCGGCCAGCGAGGCGATCGCCTTCGGCTGATCGGCCGTCGGCGAGTAGGTCCCGTCGAGTTCGAACTTCGGCATCAGGACGAGCGTAGCGACGGGTGAGGTCAGGAATTGACCGCGAAGGCCGCGGGCTCGTGCGCTGGGAGCGGTGCCTAGCGGTAGCCGAGCTCGGTCGGGTACGTGCGCCGGTAGTCGCGCTCGGCGGCGAGCACCCGGGAGACGTAGGCCCGCGTCTCAGGGAAGGGGATGTCGGCCAGCCCGAAGCGGTGGCCCGCCGCGCTCGCGCTGGCCATCCAGCGGTCGACGTTCGTCTCGCCGCCGTTGTAGGCGGCGAGCGCCTCATAGATGTTGCCGTGGTACTCGTCGAGCAGGTAGCGCAGGTAGTAGCTGCCGTAGGCGATGTTGACGGCCGGCTCGCCGAGGTCGGAGACCCGGAAGGCGTAGCCGTGGGAGCGGCGGGCGAGGAACCTGGCCGTCGCGGGCTCGACCTGCATGAGGCCCTCGGCGCCGGCGCTCGAGGTGCGGGGAACGAACTTCGTCTCGGCGTCGATCACGGCGGCGATCAGCGCCGGCGGCAGGTGCTCGTCGGCGGCCTGCACCCGGATGATGTCCTGATACTCGAGCGGCAGCGTCAGGTCGTTGTAGGCCTTGCGGACGTCCGGCATGGCGAAGATCGCCACGCCGACGAGCGCGGCGATCCCGACGACCCACAGGAGCACGCGCCGGCGGCGCCGCACGGCGGCGCGGCGGCGGGTTTTGGCGCGACCCGGCGGCGGCTGCCGCCGCCGGGTGGCGCTCGCCGTTGACGGGCTCACCCCGGCAGCATCGCAAGGATCGCCGACAACTTGGCTTCGAGCTCCTCCACGCTGCCGTCATTAACCACGACAAAGCTCGCACGTTGCGCCTTCTCGGCCTGAGTGAGCTGCCGGGCGGCGCGCTCGTCGAGCGCGCGGTGCCCGCGGGCGGAGGCGCGCTCGGAGCGAACCTCCTCGTCGGCCACCACCGCGATCGTGGCGTCGTAGAGGCCGTCGAGTCCGGCCTCGAACAGCAACGGCGTCTCCACGACGGCCGCCTTCGGGGGCGGTTCCCGCGTCGCGGCGGCGGATCGGAATGCCACGACCCGCTCCCCCACCCGCGGCCACACGAGCTGCTCGAGCCACTCGCGATCCTCCGGCGTGGCGAAGGCGCGCTCGGCCAGCTCGGAGCGGTCGACGGTGCCGTCGGGAGCCACGCCCGTGCCGAAGCGCTCGACGACCGCGTCGCGCACCTCGGCCGTTCCGTAGAGCTCGTGGACGACCGCGTCGGTCGACAACGTCATCGCGCCGAGCCGCTCCAGCGCCGCGAGCGCAGTCGACTTTCCGGCGCCGATGCCCCCCGTCAACCCCACGAACGGAGCCATCGGCGCGGCCTGATCTTCTGGGGCTAGGCGGACTGCTCGTCCGCCGAGACGGCCGACGCTTCGACCGGCTCAGCCGGAGCTTCCGCCCCGGTGTCGTCCGAGGCGTCCGCGGGAGCGTCCGCTTCAGCCGGGGCGTCCGCTTCAGCCGGGGCGTCCGCTTCAGCCGGGGCGTCCGCTTCAGCCGGGGCGGTCACCTCGGCGGAGGCGTCTGCCTCGGCCGGGGCCGCCTCTGCCTCGGCCGGGGCCGCCTCTGCCTCAGCCGGGGCCGCCTCTGCCTGAGCCGGGGCTTCGACCTCAGCCGTGGCGTCTGCCTCGGCCGGGACCTCCGCCTCAGCGGGGGCGGCCGTTTCGACCGAAGCCGTTGCCGTGTCGGCGTCAGCCGCGGCCTCCGGAGATTCGGCGTCGTCGCCGCCATCCCCGACCAGGCCCTCGACCGTATCTCCAATGGAATCGCCCCCAGGCGATTCCATGAAGACCTCGTCCGAGAGCCCGAGCTCGGGCATGTCGTCGAGACCGGCGTCGCCCTCGGCGGGCGGCACGATCGGCCGCACGGGGAGCACCTGACCCTCGACGCGCTTGATCGACAGCGACAGCCGCCGGCGCTCGGAATCGATCTCCAGGATCTTCACCCGGACGGGATCGCCCGGCTGGATGATCTCCCGCGGATTCTCCACGTGGTGCTGGGCGAGCTCGGAGATGTGGACGAGGCCCTCGACGCCGTCGAGGATCTCCACGAAGGCGCCGAAGGTGACGACCTTGGTGACGGTCCCCTCGAGCTCATCGCCGATGTTGTAGGTATCGACGACCCGCTGCCACGGATCCTCCTGGGTCTGCTTGAGACCGAGGGAGATGCGCTGGCGCTGGCGATCGATGTCGAGCACCTTGACCGAGACGGTGTCGCCGATCGAGAGGATCTCGCTCGGGTGGTTGACGTGCGACCACGACAGCTCGGAGATGTGGATCAAGCCGTCGATCCCGTCGAGGTCGACGAAGGCGCCGAAGTCCACGATGTTGGAGATCGTGCCCTCCACGACCTGCCCGGGCTGCAGCCGGTCGAGGATCCGCTCGCGGTCCTCCTTGCGCTGCTCCTCCAGCACCGCGCGGCGCGAGAGGACGACGTTGTTGCGCGACCGGTTGAGCTCGATGACCTTGCACTCAATCGTCTGGCCCATGTACTCGTCGAGGTTGGGCACCCGACGGATGTCGACGAGCGATGCGGGCAGGAAGCCGCGGACGCCGAGGTCGATGATCAGTCCGCCCTTGACGACCTCGATGACGCCACCGTGCACGGGCTCGCCGGACTCGGCGGCAGCCTCGATGCGGCGCCAGGCCTTCTCGAAGCGGGCCCGCTTCTTGGACAGGATCAGGCGGCCGTCCTGGTCCTCCTTGGTGAGGACGAGCGCATCCACCTCCTCGCCTAGCGACACCTCGTCGCCCGGGTCGACGGACTTGCGGATGGAGAGCTCGGACGCCGGGATGACGCCCTCGGACTTGTAGCCGATGTCGACGAGGACTTCGTCGTTGTCGATCCGGACGACGTGGCCGGTGACGACATCACCCTCCTGGAAGGGGTGGATGGTGGCGTCGTAGTTGGGGAAGATCTGCCCGTTGATCTCCAGCAGGAGGCCGTTCGAGCCTTCGACGACGTTGACGGTGGGGGATTCGGGCAAGGTTGCAGAAGTTGACATGGGTCTGCCCAGGATAGCCGCCCCGGGCCGGCCGGGTGCGGTCCCTATCATCGGCCGCCGGATGCCGCGCCGCGCGACGAAACGAGGTGCCGAGCGCACGCGACTGGATCGCGACTGCGACGTGCTCATCTGCGGCGCGAGCTTCGCCGGCCTGGCCGTCGCCAGGGAGCTGGCCGCCAGCGGGGCCGACGTCCTCGTCGTCGATCGCTACGAGATCGGTGAGCGGCAGACCTCCGCGTGCGGGATCCCCACCCGGTGGCTGGAGGTGATGGGCCTGAACGAAGCCCTCCAGCAGACGTTCGGTGAGCTCGTCCTGCACACTCCGCACGCCACGGTCCGCTACGCGCTGCCGTGGACCTTCTCCACCTTCGACTACCGGACCCTGTGCGATGCGCTCGCGGCCCAGGGCGCGTTCGCGTTCGAGACGGCGACGATCGACGGGCGTGACGGGCGCACCGTCCACACCGACCGCGGCGACGTCCGCGCCGAGCTGATCGTCGACGCGCTCGGGTGGCGCCGCGTGCTCGGCGGCGGCGAGCCGATCCAGCCGCCCGACGCCTACCTGTCCCGCGGCCTGGAGGTGCACCCCCACGGCGGCGGCCCTGATCTGGAGGTCTGGATCGACCGCTCCTACGTGCCGGCCGGCTACGGCTGGTCGTTCCCCGCCGACGGGGAGGTGCGCGTCGGCGTCGGCTCCTTCGATCCCCGCTTCCACGTCAAGGAGCCGACGGTCCGCCTCGCCGAGGACCTCCACCGTGACGCCGTCCGCTACCAGGGCAACTGGATCCCGCACCGCCTGCGGGAGGCCACCGAGGACGGGATCTTCTTCGTCGGCGACTCGGCCGGTCACTGCCTGCCCCTCACCGCCGAGGGGATCCGCACCGCGCTGTACTTCGGGATCGCCTGCGGACGCGAGCTCCGGCGCGTGCTCGCCGGCGAGCAGAGCCGCGCGGCCGCGCTGTCGGCCTACGGGGCGTTCAGCGCCGCCCACCGCTGGAAGTTCGAATGGATGCTCCGCGTGCAGCGGCTCGTGCCTCGGGTCCCGCCCCGCGTGCTCGGCCCCTCGCTGCGCGCCATCGGCGCCCGGCGGACGGTGGACTGGTCCTTCGGGCACTACCTGAACATCGCGCACCCGGACTTCGCCTCGGCCGATCCGGCCCCGGCGCCACGCGTTCTCAGCGCCGCCTGAGCAACGCGTCCCCGCGCCAGGTGGCGCCCGCCGGTGGGCAGGAACATGGCCCTGTGGCGCGAATGTTGGGCAGATAATTGCGCGGTTGGGACTTCTCACGCGCCGACGCGCGGGATATGTTCCCGTCAGCTGCGTCACCCACACTCTTGAGGAGGAACTGTGGCCAACGTCGTTCCGGCTCCACCACCGGAGCCCGTACTCGGGGCAGAAGGACTCGACCGGGGGATCAGCTTCCTCGGTCTGCTGTGGGCGTCGGAGACGTCAATCATCGGATCCGGCTGGCTGTTCGGCGCCCTCGGCGCCGCGGTCATCGCCGGACCCTCGGCGATCCTCGGCTGGGTCCTCGGCTCGGTCATCATCCTGGTCCTGGCCCTCGTTCACGCCGAGCTCGGGGGACTGTTCCCCGTCAGTGGTGGCACGAGCCGCTTCCCGCATTACGCGTTCGGAAGCTTCGCCGGCGCGACGTTCGGGTGGGCCTCGTACCTGCAGGCCGCCAGCGTGGCGCCGATCGAGGTGCTCGCCGCCATCCAGTATCTGTCCACCGCGCACTGGGCGAGGAACTTCTTCCACGCCAATGCGGCCGCGGGCGGCGCCGGCGGGACACTGCACGGTTGGGGGTACCTGGCGGCGGCGATCATGCTGCTGCTGTTCGTGATCATCAACCTGGTCGGCATCCGCTTCTTCGCCCGGATCAACAACGCGATCACGTCGTGGAAGGTCGCCGTTCCCGTGGTGACCATCCTGATCCTGCTCATCGGCCACTTCCACGGCTCGAACTTCGGGCACGCGGGCGGCGGCTTCTTCACCAGCCACGACGCGATCAAGAACATCCTGCTGACGCTGCCGGCCGGGATCATCTTCTCGCTGCTCGGCTTCGAGCAGGCGGTGCAGCTCGGCGGTGAGTCGGCCAATCCTGGGCGTGACCTCCCACGTGCCGTGATCCTGTCGATCATCATCGGCTCGATCGTCTACATCCTCATCCAGGTGGCGTTCATCGGGGCGCTGAACCCGAGTGTGCTGCACGCGAACGGTGGCTGGCTCGGCCTCGGCGCGGCGAAGACGCCGACCGCCCAGAAGCTCGCAGCCGGCCCGTTCTTCACCCTCGTGAGCATCGCGGGGATCTCCTGGCTGGCGACGGTCCTGAGGATCGACGCGGTCATCTCCCCGGGCGGTACGGGGCTGATGTACGAGACGGCGTCCGCGCGGCTGTCGTTCGGGTTGAGCCGGAACGGCTTCGTCCCGTCCGCCTTCGAGCGCGTCAACCGCTCGCGCGTGCCCGTGTTCGGCGTGCTCGTCGCCACGCTGGTCGGGGTCCTGTTCCTGCTCCCGTTCCCGAGCTGGGCCAAGCTCGTCGGCATCGTCACGAGCGCCTCGGTGTTCATGTACGCCGGAGCGCCTGTCGCCCTCGGCGCGCTGCGCCGGCAGAAGCCGAACCTGACGCGGACCTACCGGTTGCCGGCGGCGGAGATCCTCGCGCCGCTGGCCTTCGCCGGCGCCAACTGGGTGATCCTGTTCTCCGGGTGGCAGACGTACAGCACCCTGGTCGTCGCGCTGCTGATCGGCTACGCGTTGATCGGGATGTCCTACGCGTTGAATCTCAACCCGAAGGCGCCACCGATGGACTGGCAGGCGGCGCCCTGGATCATCGGGTGGATCGTCGGCATGGGCGTGATCTCGTACCTGAGCGCCTTCGGCCCGGGCGGGATCATCGGCGGCATCGGGTTCTTCAAGAACGTCCTGGACAAGGGCGGCACCGATGACATCGGCCTGTGGGGCGGGATCATCGCCTCCGGGCTGTTCAGCCTGATCATCTACTTCTGGGCCGTGATGACACGGCTGCCGGAGTCGAAGGTCGACGAGTACGTCAGCGACGTGTACCCGCCGCCCGTGGCGGAGTAGGGGCCCGACTTCGTCGGGCCTCAGCGGGTTCGCCCAGACGGGCGGACCCGCCGAGCGGCCTCATCCGCCTCGGCGGCTCGAGTGAACGTGACGACGGGGCCCGGGAGACCGGGCCCCGTTTCGTTCCCGGGCCCCCATCTCTGGGCGAGTAAAGGGCACATATATCCCTTTACGCGCCCAGTGATGCAATGACCCAGGCCGTTACTTGGCGGCGAGCCAGTCGGGACCGCTGCCGCCCTCCACGGCGAGCGGCGGATCCATCGAAAAGGCGCTCACCATCTCCTCGGAGGCGAGCGCGAGCATCCGCTCAGCCTCCTCGGCCGGGCCCTCGAACAGCAGCTCGTCGTGGATCTGCAGGACGAGCCGGGAGCGCAGCCCGGAGGCGGCGAGCGCAGCGTCGCACTTCACCATCGCCACCTTCATGATGTCGGCCGCGGTCCCCTGGATCACCATGTTGACCGCGAAGCGCTCGCCCTGTTTGCGGAGGTCCCAGCGGCGCGCCCGCAGCTCGGGCACCTGCCGGCGCCGGCCGAACAGCGTCGAGACGTAGCCGTGCTCGGTCCCCTGCTCGATCGTCTCCTCGATGAACCGCCGCACGGCCGGAAAGCCGTCCATGTAGCGATTGATGAACTCGTCGGCCTCCGACTGCGGGATGTCGAGGCGGTCGGCCATCCCGTAGGCCGAGAGGCCGTAGACGATCCCGTAGTTGATCATCTTCGCCTTCGAGCGCATGCCCGGGGTGATGTCCTCCGGCTCGACCCCGAAGACCCGGCGGGCAGTGGCGGTATGGACATCCTCGCCGCGCCGGAAGATCTCCTTGAGGACGTCCTCGCCCGCGATGTGGGCGAGCAGCCGCAGCTCCACCTGCGAGTAGTCGACCGACGTGAGCAGGTGGCCCGGCTCGGCCACGAAGCAGGCGCGGATCTCGCGTCCGAGCTCGGTACGGATGGGGATGTTCTGGAGGTTGGGATTGTTCGAGGACAGGCGCCCCGTGGCGGCCGCGGTCTGGTTGAAGGTGGTGTGGATCCGCCCGTCGGCGGCGATCAGCAGCGGCAGGGCGTCGAGATAGGTCTGGGCGAGCTTCGTGAGCTCCCGCCAGCGCTCGATCCTCGGGATGATCGGATGCTCGGAGCGGATCGCCTGGAGCACGCGGGCATCCGTGGAGTACCCGGTCTTGCCGCGACGCTTGCGCGAGAGCCCGAGCTTGCCGAACAGGACCTCCTCCAGCTGCCGGGGTGAGCCGAGCGTGAACTCCTCCCCCGCGATCTCGTAGATCTCACGCTCGAGCGCGTCGGCCTCCGCCTTGACCCGGCCCGAGATCTCCCGCAGCCGCTCGGTGTCCAGCTTCAGGCCGGCCAGCTCCATCGCCCGGAGGATCCGCACGAGCGGCAGCTCGACGTCGGTGAGCAGGTCGGTGAGTCCCCGGCCGCGGATCTCCTCGCGCTGCCAGCGCGCGAGCTCGCCGATCAGCAGCGTGTCCGCCCCGGCCTCGTCGTCCAGCTCCGCCGCGAGCCCGCGCTCCTCGCACAGCTCACGGAATGGGTAGGCGCGCCGGGCCGGCTCCAGGAGGTAGGCGGCGACCTCGGTGTCGTGAGCGAGCACATGCGGGACCCGCCCGAGGCCCTTGGCGTCGTGGGCGACGACGGGCCGATCACCGAGCGTGTCGACGAGGGCCTCGGGGCTCGCGCACTCGCCGACGAGCACCTCGGCGGCGCCTTGGGGATGGGCGGCGAAGCGCCAGGCGGTTCCCTCGGCGAACAGCGCGCCCTCCGGCGTCAGTGGCGCCCGCACGGCGACGGCGACCTCCGTCTGGGGCAGGCGCGCCACCTGCTCGAGCGTGCCCGGGCGCAGGCGGGCGCTCAGCGAGCGCTCTGCGCTCGGCGGCGGGGCAGCGGCGTCGGCCGATCCCAGCGCCTCCTCGAGGCGGCGCAGCGGATCGCGCAGCTCGAAGCGCCGGAACACCTCGCGCAGCCGTGAGCGGTCGGGTTCAGCGGCGACGAACTCGGCCAGGTCGATGTCCAGCGGGATGTCGCGCTTGGCGGTGGCGAGCTCCTTGGAGATCCGGGCGGCCTCGGCGTGCTCGGCGAGGTTCTGCTTGCGCTTGGCCCCCGAGATGTCGTCGATGTGCTCCAGCACGCCCTCCAGCGACCCGAAGCGCTGCAGCAGGTCCGCGGCCGTCTTGTCGCCGATCCCCGGAACGCCGGGGATGTTGTCCGAGGTGTCGCCCTTGAGGCCGATGAAGTCGGGGACGAGCTCGGGCGGGATCCCGTAGCGGTCGATCACGCCGTCACGGTCGTACACGCGCGTGTCGGTGATCCCCCGGCTCGTCGTCATGATCCGCACGCCGTCGTCGACGAGCTGGTAGGCGTCGCGGTCGCCGGTGACGACCATCACCGGGATCGGCGGCTCGGCGCGGCGGGCGCGCTCCGCGATCGAGGCGATCACGTCGTCGGCCTCGTATCCCTCGACGCCGAGGTTGCGGTAGCCGAAGGCGTCGACGAGCGGCTCGAGGTGCGGCCACTGCTCTTTGAGCAGGTCGGGCCGCGACGAGCGCTGCGCCTTGTACTCGGGATACACCTCGCGGCGTCCGCTGTGGCCGCGGTCCCACACCACCACCGTCGCCTTGGGCCCGTAGTCGGTGAGGATCTTCACGAGCATCGAGGCGAACCCGAAGATCGCGTTCGTGGGCACGCCGGTGGAGGTCGCGATCGACTCCGGCAGCGCGAAGAACGCCCGGTAGGCGAGGCTGTTGCCGTCGATCAGGAAGAGCTCGTCGGACATCATCCTGAGCGTATCTCGCGCCCCGGAGGCAGCGAACGATGGCGATCCGCTTCCGCGCCACGGAAGCTCATCGCCAAAGTTCGGCCCTCGGCCTAAGATCCGCGCCGCGATGTCGCCCGCCGCCCCCAGCGCTCAGTACAGCCTCACGCTGCGCGTCGAGATCGCCCACCGGCCCGGGATGCTCGGTCAGGTGGCGAGCGCGATCGGAGACGCCGGCGGGACGATCGGGGCCGTCGACCTCGTCGAGGTGGAGGGCCAGGCGACGATCCGCGACATCACGGTGCAGACGGGCGACTCGGACGATTGGCCGCGGCTCATGGAGGCCGTGAACGCGCTCGAGGGTGTCCGCGTGCTCGAGGCGACGGACCTCACGTTCATGCTCCACCAGGGCGGCAAGATCGAGACGCACAACAAGAGCCCGCTGAAGACACGGGCGGAGCTGTCGATGGCCTACACGCCGGGCGTGGCGCGCGTGTGCCGGGCGATTCACGCGGACCCCGACAAGGCCTTCCAGTACACGATCAAGCGCAACACGGTGGCGGTCGTGTCCGACGGCACGGCCGTGCTCGGCCTCGGCGACATCGGCCCGCGCGCGGCGATGCCGGTGATGGAGGGCAAGGCGATGCTGTTCAAGGAGTTCGGCGGCGTGGACGCCTTCCCCGTGTGCCTCGACACGAAGGATCCCGACGAGATCGTCGCCACGGTCAAGGCGATCGCCCCCGCGTTCGGGGGGATCAACCTGGAGGACATCTCGGCCCCTCGGTGCTTCGAGGTGGAGGACCGGCTGAAGGCGGAGCTCGACATCCCGGTGTTCCACGACGACCAGCACGGGACGGCGATCGTCGTGCTCGCCGCGCTGCTCGGAGCGCTCAAGCTCACCGGGCGGGACATCGACACCCTGCGGATCGTCATCTGCGGTCTCGGCGCCGCCGGCGTGGCGGTGTCGAACATCCTTCTGGCGGCGGGAGCGCGGCACCTGATCGGCGTCGATTCGCGCGGGGCCCTTCATGCCGGGCGAGCCGACTACCTCGACGGCAGCATGCACGTCTCCAAGCGCCGGCTGGCGGACACGACGAACCTGGAGCGCCGCGCCGGCGGCGTCGTCGACATGCTCGAGGGCGCCGACCTGTTCATCGGCTTGAGCGGTGCGCGGATGTTCAGCGGCGAGGCGCTCACCCGGATGGCCCGGGACCCGATCATCTTCGCGATGGCCAACCCGGATCCCGAGGTGGCACCCGAGGAGGCCGCCGCCTACGCCCGGGTGCTCGCCACCGGCCGCTCGGACTACCCCAACCAGATCAACAACGTGCTCGCATTTCCGGGCATCTTCCGCGGTGCGCTCGACGTTCGCGCCACCCAGATCACCGAGGCGATGAAGACGGCGGCCGCGCGGGCCATCGCCGACATCATCGGTGACGACGAGCTGCGCGAGGACTACATCATCCCCTCGGTGTTCAACCGCGAGGTGAGCCCGGGCGTGGCTGCGGCGGTGGCCGAGGAGGCACGGCGGGAGGGTGCGGCGCTCGCCCGCGGCGAGCTCGGCTTCGGCCGTACCGACACGATCACGCCGTTCGCATGACCCCGCCGCGCGGTACCGGACGCGCTCAGGGCACGCGGGGCGGTGTGATCGTGCCGCGGTACACGAGCCGGCCCCCGGCCGTGACCCGGTAGACGGCGATCGCCCGCAGCGTCGTGTCGCCGTAGCGGTCGAAGGCGAACGTCCCGAGCACCGAGGAGCGCGGCCGCGGCGCCAGCAGCGCCCGCAGCACCGCTGCCCGGCTGTCGCCGTCGGAGCCGAGCTGCTTGATCGTCTGCATCACCAGGCTCATCGCCTCGTAGCCGAGGAGCGCGTCCCCCTGCGGGGTGGGGCCGAAGCGCTCCCGGAACGCGGCGATGAACGCCTCCAACGCCGTCCCCCCGGTGTAGGCGTCGACCGGGCGCACGACCTGGGTGCACTCGATCGGCTCATCCGCATCGCTCCCCAGACCATTCGGCGCTGTCGCCCCATGAGCCGACCCGGCCACCGCGGCGCGGACCCAGGCCGCGTCGCAGAGTCCGTGGGGGGCGAAGATCCGCACCCGCGGGAGCGCGGACAGGATCGCGTTCGCGGCCGCCCCGAGGGCGCCGGCATGGGTGCCGGCGATCGCCACGCACGCGCCCGCGCGGCCGCGCAGCGCGGCGATCAGCGGCGCCAGGCTCGCCGGGGAGTCCACGCGCACGCTCGTCGCCACCGGGATCCCGTCGGAGGTCCGGGCCGCCTCGAGCAGGGAGAACACCTCGGTCCCGTACGAGGTTCCGTCGCTCGCGTAGCCGAGCCTCGTGCAGCCGGCCTCGCGCATCGCGATCACATCGGCCTCCACCTCGACGGCGTCGTTGGGCACGAGGCGCATGAAGGTGCGATCGGGGGTCGGGTAGAGCGAGCCGGGCTCGCCGGTGGGCGTGCCAGGCAGCAGCCGGGTGAGCCCCACGGCGGTGCTGGTCGGGCTGATCTGGGGGATCCCGGCCTCGTTGAGGATGGGAATCGAGAGCGCGCTCTGCCCCGACGCCAGCTCGCCGATGTAGGCGATCGTGCGCGAATCCGCGCTCGCGTGCTGGGCGTCGGCGACGGTCTGGGCGTCCGTCGAGCCGTTGGCCTTGGCGGGCGAGTCGTCGAGCTGGTGGTAGGCGACGAGGAAGCCGCCGGCCCGTGAGCCGTACTGCGAGAGGGCGATCTGGATGCCGTCGGCAACCTGTCGTGCCGCACCGGCGAGCGATCCCTGGGCGGGCAGGCTCGCGTACACGACGAGGGTCTTCGGGACGCTCGCCCGGCGGTGGCCGCCGCCACGTCCCCCGCCGCAGCCGCCGAGCAGGAGCGCCAACGCCGCGATCGCCAGGGTGGTGAGCGGGTGGCGCCGCATCGCCGCGACCGGCCCTCCGCTCACCCCGTGACGGCGCCGCCGACGGGTGCGAGGGCGCCGTGGCGCAACCCGAGGAACACGAAGGTGCTGAGGGTGGTGTTGCCACCCTCGATGGAGTACGTCGGCAGGATGCCGTCGGCGCGGTTCTTGATCGACTTGAAGTCCTTCACCACCTGGGTGCGGCTGTTGGCGTCCTTGCCCGCCACGTGAAGCGTGTCAAGCACGGCGTCCATCGCCTCGTAGCCGAACATCGCGCTGTAGGCACCGATCCCATAGCTCGCCTTGAAGCTCGTGAACAGCGCCTGACCGGTGCTCGGGAGGCTGGCGGCGGCGAAGCCGGGAAGTGAGACGTACAGGCTCTTCGGCGCCGGCGAGATCGCGGCGGTCAGTGCCGGGGTGGCCAGCGCCGAGGGGGCGAACAGCTTCAGCGCGGGGTTCGCCGACAGCGCCGAGGAGAAGGCGTGGCCGGCCGTGGCAGCGCTCGCCGAACCGTAGAAGTACCCCTGCGCGCTCGCGGCGCTCGTCACGGTGAGCCCGGAGGCGGCCGCATCCTGCCGCACGGCCTGCGCGATCGCGCGCCCGTAATCGCTGCCGTCGCTCCCCACCGCAACGCGGCTCACGCCGACGCTCTTCATCTCCTGCACCTGGGCCTTGGCCTCGAGGGCCGAGGTGGGCACGACCCGCGCGAAGGTGCGCCCGTAGGTGCTCAGCGACTCGTAGAAGCGCTTCGGGGCCCCGCTCACCGCCGGCGTGCTCTGCGTGAGCTCGAGCGCGGTGTCGGTCGGGCTCACCTGGAGGACGTCCTCCGCGTTGGTGATACCGGCGGTCTGCTCGGAGGCCCCGGGCTGGAGCTCGCCCAGGTAGGCGATCGTGTGGGTGTCGTTGATCGCGGTGCGCGCGTTGTCGGACAGCGGCGAGCCGGCGAGGGTCCGCAGCGTGAGCGCGAAGCCGTCCCCCACCTCGCTCTCGTGCTGGCGGTAGGCGAGTTGCTCGCCGGCGACGGTGGCGGCGAGCAGCGGCTGGCTCGTGTACCCGGCCGGGGCGCTGATGAAGATCGCCAGGGTCTTCCCGGAGAGGGTGACGCTGGAGGTCTGGGCGCTCGTGCCACAACCGGCCAGCGCCAGCACCATCGCCGCCGCCCCCGCGATCTTCGCCGCCCGACGTGGTGTTCGCCCCGTGGGCGAGATCGCACCGCCGGCAGCCCCGGCGCGAAATTGCCAGGCCGGCGAAGCCGGCACCGCCGCGGCGAGCCGTCGCCTCATCGCGGTCCGCGTCAGTCCTGCCGGCCGGGCAGGGACGGCAGCAGGTTGCGAACGAGGACTCCGAGGACCACGATGACGACGGGGATGAGGATCGCGTCGAAGCCGGACACGCCGAGCGCCCACAGGACGACCCACAGCATCAGCCCGGCGGTGGCGGTGAGAACCAAACCCATGGCGCGCGGGATCCTAGCCGACGCGCGCGTCGGTCAGCGCCGCGGAGAACCCGGCCACGAGCTCGCCGACCGCCCCGGCCGGATCCTCCGCCTCGCCCGCGGCGCGGACCAGGCGGCTTCCGATAATCACGCCGTCGGCTCCGGCGTCGGCGGCCACGCGAGCCTGCTCGGGGGTCGCGATTCCGAACCCGATCGCCACCGGCACGGCGCTCGCGGCGGCGGCACGGGAGATGATCCGGCGCAACGTGGCGCCGTCCTGTCCGGCCCGCTCTCCCGTGGTGCCGGTGAGCGAGACGGTGTACAGGAACCCCCGGGCGCGGGCGCCGATCTCGGCGAGCCGGGCCTCAGGCGTCGTCGGAGCGCTGAGCGGGACGAGGGCGAGGCCGCGCGCGTCGCAGGCGGCCAGGAGCTCGGGCGCCTCCTCCCACGGAAGGTCGGGCACGATCAGTCCCGCCACCCCGGCGGCGACGGCCTCGTCGACGAAGCGCTCGAGCCCGCGGGCGAAGATCGGGTTGGCGTAGCACATGAGCACGACCGGAACGCGCGCGGCCACCCCCCGGGCCACCTCGAGCACGCCACCGAGGGTGGCCCCCGCCCGCAGCGCGGCGACCGCAGCGGCGTGGATCACCGGCCCATCCGCGAGCGGATCCGAGAACGGGACGCCCAGCTCGATCAGGTCGGCGCCCGCCGCCACGTAGCCGAGCGCGATCTCCCGGGAGAGCTCGAGCGTCGGATAGCCGCCCATCAGATAGGGCATCAGCGCCGCCCGCCGGCCGTCGGCCCGGGCGGCGGCGAAGGCCTCGGCGATCCGCTCGCTGCCGCTCACTGCGCCGACCCCCGCGCTCACGCGCGCTCGTCCGCCCGCAGCCGGTGCAGCGCCTCGGCGAGATCCTTGTCGCCCCGGCCCGACAGGCAGACGACGTCGAGCTCGCTGGCCGGCGCCTGGAGCACCCAGGCGATCGCATGGGACGACTCCAGCGCCGGGATGATCCCCTCCAGCCGGGCGAGGGCGGCGAAGGCGGCGAGCGCCTGGCGGTCCGTGATCGCCTCGTAGACGGCCCGCCCGCTGTCGCGGAGGTGCGCGTGCTCGGGGCCGGCGCCCGGGTAATCGAGGCCCGCGGAGATCGAATGCGCCTCCAGGATCTGACCGTCCTCGTCCTGCATGATCGCCGAGAGCGATCCGTGCAGGACTCCCGGTCGCCCGCCGACGGTGAGCGGCGCGCCGTGGCGGCCGGAGTCGATTCCGTCGCCGGCGGCCTCCACTCCGATCAGCCGGACCTCGGCATCGTCGAGGAAGCCGGCGAACATGCCGATTGCGTTCGACCCGCCGCCGACGCAGGCGACGACCCGGTCCGGGAGCCGCCCCGCGAGCTCCAGGACCTGCGCGCGGGCCTCGTCGCCGATCACGCGCTGAAGATCCCTCACCAGGGCGGGATAGGGCGCCGGACCGACGCACGAGCCGATGATGTAGTGGGTGTCCCCGACGTTAGTCACCCAGTCGCGGATCGCCGCCGACACCGCCTCCTTGAGGGTCCGCGCCCCCGCCTCCACGGGCGCCACCCGGGCTCCGAGCAGCTCCATCCGCTCCACGTTGGGGCGCTGGCGCCGCATGTCCTCGGTGCCCATGTAGACGATGCACTCCAGGTCGAGCAGGGCGCAGGCGGTGGCGGTGGCGACGCCGTGCTGCCCGGCCCCGGTCTCGGCGATGATGCGGTGCTTGCCCATCCGCCTGGCGAGCAGAGCCTGACCGAGCGCGTTGTTGATCTTGTGAGCGCCGGTGTGGTTGAGGTCCTCGCGCTTGAGCATCACGGGATGCCCGACGACGGCGGACAGGCGAGGCGCGTGGTAGAGCGGGCTGGGCCGCCCGACGTACCCGCGCAGCAGCTCGTCGAGCTCGCCGCGGAAGGCGGGATCCTCCCGCGCCGCAAGCCAGCCCTCCTCCAGCTCGGCCAGGGCGGGCATCAGGGTCTCCGGCACGTACTGGCCGCCGTAGCGGCCGAAGCGGTGGTCCATGGTCGTCACGGTGCCGCCTCCGCGGGCATGGCGAGTTCGCCTGGCACCGAGGACCGCGGTCCCGGCTCCGCCGCCGTGGCCGCCACGGCCGCGGCGAACGCCTCCAGCTTCTCGCCGTCCTTGCGCGGTGGGCGGGATCCGGTCAGCTCGACGCCGGTGGCGACATCGACCGCGAACGGGCGGGCGGTGGCGATCGCCTCCCCCACGTTCTGCGGGGTGAGCCCGCCCGAGAGGATCACCGGCACGCGGCGGCGATGCGAGCGGATGAGCTCCCACTCGAAGGTGGCGCCGCTCCCGCCCGGCCGGCCCTTGACGTAGGAGTCGAGCAGATGGAAGTCGGTGTGGAACGGCGTCAGCGCCTGGATGTCGGCGCGGCCGCGGACGCGCGCGGCCTTGATCACCTTGACCCCGGTGCGGCGGGCCACCTCGGCGCAGAACACAGGGCCCTCGTCGCCGTGGAGCTGGACCATGGTGAGCCCGAGCATGTCGGCGGCCTCGGCCACCTCGTCGAGCGTCGGGTTGACGAACACCCCGACGACCTCCACGCGGCGGCGGAACTCGGTGGCGATCTCCAGCGCCATCGCGGGTGAGCAGGCCCGGGGCGAGCGCGGCCACAGGATCAGCCCGATCGCCCAGGCGCCGAACTCGACCGCGGCGGCGGCATCGTCGGGATTGGTGATCCCGCAGAACTTGATCTTCGGAGCGTCGCTCACGTGGTCAATCGTAGGCGTCAGCTCGTAGGCGTCAGCTCGTCGGGGTCAGGGGACGGCGATCCCCGTGAGCGCGCGGCAGGCGGCCTCGACGTCGCCGGCGCGCATCAGCGCCTCGCCGACGAGCACCGCGTCGACTCCTGCGGAGGCGAGCCGCTCGAGCTCCCGAGCGGAGGAGAACCCCGACTCGGCGACGACGACGGGGCCGGCCGGGATGCGATCGCGCAGCGAGAAGGTCGTCTCCCGGTTGACCCGCAGCGTCGTCAGGTCCCGGTTGTTGATGCCGACGAGCGCCGGTTCGAGCGCCAGCGCGCGCTCGAGCTCCGCGGCGTCGTGGACCTCGACGAGCGCATCGAGCCCGACCGCGCCGGCGAGCGCATGGAGCTCTGCCAGCGGGACGTCCTCCAGCGCGGCGACGATGAGCAGAATCGCGTCGGCCCCGGCCGCGGCGGCCTCGTGGACCTGGTAGGGATCGACCACGAAGTCCTTGCGCAGCAGCGGCAGCGTGCTGGCGGCGCGGGCGGCGCCGAGGTCGTCGAGCGAGCCGCCGAAGTGCGGGCCCTCGGTGAGGATCGACAGCGCCCGGGCGCCGCCCCGCTCATACGCGCTGACGATCCCCGCCAGTGAGCTGTCGGCGCGGATGACCCCGGCCGACGGGGAGCTCCGCTTGTGCTCGGCGATCACCGAGATCCCTGGGGCGCTCAGCGCCGCGGCGAAGGCACGCCGATCGCCTGCCTGACGCCGCATCTCGGCGCGCCGGCGGAGCTCGGAGAGCGGAGTGGCCTCACGCCGGCGGAGGAGATCCCGGCGGGTGGCGGCGACGATGCGCTCGAGCGCGTTCACGCCACGGCCCCCTCCACGAGCTCATGTGTGCGCTCGACGAACCGGCGCAGCGTGGCGGCCGCGGCGCCGGAGGCGATCGCCTCCTCGGCGGCCGCCACCCCGCCGGCGAGCGAGTCGGCGCCGCCGCCGGCGTAGATGGCCGCACCGGCGTTGAGCAGCGCCAGGTCCCGCGCAGGGCGAATGGAGCCGGTGTCCCCGGCGAAGATCCGCCGCGTCGTCTCGGCGTTCTCGGCTGGGTTGCCTCCGGGCACGCGCTCGGCCGGCGCGCGCTCCAGGCCGACGTCCTCGGGAGCGATCACGTAATCGCGCACGGCGCCGTCCCGCACCTCGACGATCCGCGTCGCGGCGGAGATCGAGAGCTCATCGAGGCCGTCGTCGCTCGAGGCGAGCAGCGCATGCTCGGTTCCGAGCAGGGCGAGGGCGCCCGCCATCCGTTCCAGGTACGCCGGGTCGGACACGCCGATCAGCTGCCGGCGCGCGCCCGCCGGGTTGGTGAGCGGTCCGAGCAGGTTGAACGCGGTTCGCACCGCGAGCTCACGCCGGACCGGGATCACGTAACGGGTGGCCTGGTGGTGAGCCGGCGCGAACATGAAGCCGAAGCCGACATCCTCGATGCATCGCGCCACCGCCCGGGGGGTGAGGTCGATCCGGGCGCCGAGGGCCTCGAGCAGGTCGGCCGAGCCCGAGAGACCGGTGGCGGAGCGGTTGCCGTGCTTGGCGACGGTGCAGCCGGCGCCCGCGGCGATCAGCGCAGCCGTGGTCGAGACGTTGAAGGTCCGCCGGCCGCCACCGGTTCCCGCCGTGTCGAGCAGGCCCTCGCGGTCGACCACCACCGGCGTGGCCATCGCCCGCATCGTGCGGGCCAGGCCCGCCAGCTCCTCCACCGTCTCCCCCTTGGTGCGCAGCGCAACGAGGAACCCCGCGATCTGGATCTCCGAGGCGTTGCCGGCCATGATCTCGGCCAGCACCGCCGCCGTGTCCTCCAGCCCGAGGTCGCACCGCGAGGCGAGGGTGTCAATCGCCCGCGTGAGCAGGCCCTGACCGCCGGCGGACATCAGGTTGCCCTCACCGTGTGCGCTCCAGGAAGTTGGCCAGGAGCTCCCGCCCGTGGTCGGTGAGCACCGACTCGGGATGGAACTGCACGCCCTCGGCGGGAAGCTCGCGGTGGCGCACCGCCATCACGACCTCGCCCCCGTAGGCGCTGCGCTCCAGCACGTCGGGCAGCTCGGGGGCCGCGACGAGCGAGTGATAGCGCCCGACCGTCAGCGGTGCGGGGAGCGAGCGGAAGATCGTTCGTCCGTCGTGCTCGATGTCCGTCGTCTTGCCGTGAATCGGCTGATGGCGGACGATCCGGCCACCCCACGCCTGAACCAGGGCCTGGTGGCCGAGGCAGACACCCAGCGTCGGCACGCCGGCCTGGGGAAAGCGCTTGACCGCCTCCAGCGAGATCCCGGCCTCGTCCGGCGTGCACGGTCCGGGCGAGACGATCACCCGGTCGTAGCCGCGGAGCAGGAGCTCCTCCACCGTGGCGTGGTCGTGGCGGACGACCTCGATCTCGGGTGTCGGCGGACCGAGCTCGCCGAGGTACTGGACGAGGTTGTAGGTGAAGCTGTCGTAGTTGTCGATGACCAGCACCCGCACGCCAGGGAGGGTACGGGTCAGAGGCAGATCCCCGTCAGGGGAACGCACACGGGACCCGGGAGCACGGGCAGCGACCCGAGCGGCGGGGTCGGGGGCAATCCCGGGCTGGGGTTCTTCGGAGGGCCGCTCGAGCGAGTCGGGTGCGCGTACTCGGGCGCGTAGGCGAGGAACCGCCGCGAGCGCAGCTCTGAGCGCAGCACCCGCCGGCTGGCCGGATAGTGGGCGAGGTTCGGCTTGCCGGCCGCCGTGAAGCCCTGGTAGTAGTTGAGCATCCGCACGCGCGGGTGGGCCTTCACCCAGTCGAACAGCTCCCGCACGAAGGTCGGGTTGTCGGCTCCGTAGAGCGCCCACTCCGAGAGGACGAAGGGCTTGCCTCCGAACGCGCGGTAGAAGGCATCGAGCTGGGCGAAGTTGGGATAGGAGGCGTAGAAGTCCGTTCCCACCCAGTCGACGTAGGCGGCGCCGGGCCAGAAGGCGCCCGGAGCGTTGGCGGTGAGCGGCGGGCTGCCGGCGTCCTGGGGCACCCACAGGAAGGCGACCCGCGGCCGCGGCAGGCGCGCCGGGACGTTGCGGCCGAGGTTGAGGCCGGGCAGCCCGAGCCGGCGCAGCCGGAGCTGGATCAGGCTGGTGGGGCCGCCGCGGAGGATCAGCACGCTGCGCCGCCACGCCTCGACGTAGAAGTGCGGCGAGTGCGACGTCCCGCGGAAGCTGCCGTCGGAGTCGAACGCGGCGTACGCGTTCCAGTAGCCGTTCATCTCCGCCATCAGCCGGATGTAGACGATCCGCCCGGAATGCGCGAGATCTCCGGCGAGGCGGACGAGGAAGCGGTCGCTCTGCCCGAGGGCGATCTGCTCGGGGGTGATCACCCCGGCCTCGCCGTAGCCCGGGGCGGTGCCGATGTGGAGCGCCAGCCGCGAGCGGAAGCCGCGGTCGGCGCCCCGCAGCCAGCCCGTCGGCGTGTCCCAGGTCATGAACGTCTCGAACACGGGCGGGTGCTTTCCCACCATCCGCTCGAAGGGGATGATCGAGGTGCCCCCGGAGAGCCCGGCGAAGAGGTGGCGGCCGGGCGGCAGGTAGGCGGCCCCGTGCGCGCCGGGGGCGGCCGCGAGCAGCGCCACCACGCTCGCCGCTGCCGCCAGGATCCCCCGCGCCCGCATCGGCGCCGATCTTAGATCAGGACCAGTCCGGCTGGGCGGAGGCGAGCTCGATCGCGGCCAGGACCGCGCGGGACTTCGCCACCGACTCCTCGTACTCGAAGGCGGGCTTGGCGTCGGCGACGGTTCCCCCACCCGCCTGGATGTGCGCCACCCCGTCCTTGACGACGACGGTGCGGATGTGGATGCAGGTGTCGAGGTCGCCGGTGTAGGTCACATAGCCGACCGCGCCCCCGTAGCCGCCCCGCTTGACCGGCTCCAGCTCGTCGATGATCTGCATCGCGCGGACCTTCGGCGCGCCGGACAGGGTTCCGACCGGGAGCACCGCGCGCAGCGCCCGGAACGCTCCCACCCCCTGCCGCAATCGCCCGACGACGCTGGAGACGATGTGCATCACGTGGCTGTAGTTCTCGACGAACATGAAGTTCTCGACCTCGACCGAGCGGTACTCGCACACCCGTCCGAGGTCGTTGCGGGCGAGGTCGACGAGCATCACGTGCTCGGCGCGCTCCTTGGGATCGGACAGCAGCTCATCGGCGAGGCGGCGGTCCTCATCGGGATCCGCGCCCCGCGGACGGGTGCCGGCGACCGGGCGGGTCGAGATGCTCCGACCGCTCACCGTGATCAGCGGCTCCGGGCTGGCGCCGGCGATCTCGAAGTCCCCGAAGTCCAGGAAGTACATGTACGGGCTCGGATTCACGGCGCGCAGGCCGCGGTAGATCGAGAACGCCTCCACCTCCACGGGCGCCGACCACCGCTGGGAGGGCACCACCTGGTAGGCGTCACCGGCGTAGATGTACTCGATGATCCGCGCCACGATCGCCTCGAAGCGCTCGCGGCTCATGTTCGAGCGGAACTGCGGCATCGGGCGCTCGGCCCGGCGCGAGGCCGGCGGGGGCGGAATCGGCCCGGCGAGCCGGGCCCGGATCTCGGCGATGCGGGCGGTCGCACTCTCGTAGGCGCCATCCACGTCCTCGCCGGCGTAGACGTTGGCGATGACGGTGACGGTGTGCTTGAGGTGGTCGAACACGACGAGCGAGTCGGTGAGCATGAGCGCCAGATCCGGCAGCCCGAGCGGGTCCGGGTTCGGCTCCCCGAGCGGCTCGACGGTGCGCACGAGGTCGTAGGCGAAGTACCCCACGGCCCCGCCGGCGAACGGGGGCAGGTCGGGCAGCGCGGGCGCCCTGAGCTTCGCCAGCTCCGCTTCGGCGAGCGCGTAGGGGTCGCCGGGATCGCCCAGCGACCACCGCAGCACCGTCCGCGGGCGTACGCCGATGAACGAGTAGCGGCCCACCCGGCCCTGCTCGGCGGACTCGAGCAGAAACGCCGGCGCGGTGGGGTGCGCGGGATCCGCGTCCCGGAGCTTCAGGAACGCCGACACCGGCGTCTGCGTGTCGTCGATGAACGTCTCGCGGAGCGGGATCAGGTCGTACTCGCCGAGCAGCTCCCGAACCGTCTCCAGCGACGGTGTCGGGCCGGCCGCCAGCTCATCGGCGACGGCCATGCCTCAGCCACGCCGACCGTCGAGCACCCGCTCGGCGTCGCCCAGCGTGAGACCGCGTCCGCGGAGCAGGACCGCGAGGTGGTAGATCACGTCCGCGGCCTCCTCCGAGACGCGCTGATCGGATTCCTCCCGCGCGGCCCGGGTGACCTCCTCGGCCTCCTCCCGCACCTTGGCGCCGACCAGGCCGGGATCGTCGAGCAGCGTCGTCGTGTAGGACCCGTCGGGCCGCTCGGCGGCCCGGGCGGCGATCACCCGCTCCAGCGCCGGCAGGACCTCGAACGGCGCGGCCGGCTGCAGCTGGCCGCGGTGAAAGCAGGTTCGCTCCCCGGTGTGGCAGGCCGGTCCGGCTGGTTCCACCAGCGCCAGCAGCGCGTCCGCGTCGCAGTCGTAGCGGATCGAGCGCACCGCCTGGGTGTTGCCCGAGGTGGCGCCCTTGTGCCAGAGCTCCGCGCGAGCGCGGCTCCAGAAGTGGATCTCGCCGGTCTCACGGGTGCGCTGCAGCGCCTCGGCGTTCATATAGGCGAGCGTCAGCACCTCGCCGGAGTGCCAGTCCTGGACCACGCACGGGACCAGCCCGCGCTCGTCGAATGCGATCTCCTCGTCGGCCACGCGGAGGAGTCTAAGTGGTCGGTTTGGCAAGTTCTTAATCGTGCTAAAGCTCGGTAAAGCTCCTGCCGATATACCTCTGTGGCCAAACCGCTGCCTCGCGTTCTCAGCGCCACGGCGATCGTCGTGCTGGTGCCGGCTGCGGTCATCTGGACACTGCGGGCGACCGGGACCGTGAGCTCGCCGGCGCTGGGTGCCGCGCTCGGCGCGCTGCTGTCGCTCGGCGTGTATCAGCTCGGCGCCGAGTGCTGGCAACGGCGTGCGGACACCTCGGACGTGCTGTTCGGAGACCTGATGCTGTGGGGCTGGGTTCGCCGCTGCCGTCAGCAACGCCGAATCGCCGATGCCGGTTCGCTGCTCGACGGCACCCGCGCGCGCGAGCTGACCCCGGCCTCCCGCAGCCAGCTCCTGCGCCGGCTCGCCACCGACCTGGAGGCACGCGATCCGTACACGCTCGGTCATTCGCGGCGGGTGGCGCGTTACTCCGCGCTCGTGGCCCAGCGGCTCGGCGCGAGCGCGCCTGAGCTGGCGCGGATCCGGACGGCCGCCGCGCTGCACGACATCGGCAAGCTGAACACCCCGTTGGATGTGCTCCGCAAACCCAGTGCGCTGACCGATGCGGAGTACGAGCTGATCAAGCGCCATCCCGGTGACGGCGCCGCGCTGGTGGCGATCCTGGAGGACCCCGCGGTCACCGAAATCGTCCTGCGCCACCACGAACGGCTCGATGGATCGGGCTACCCGGATGGCTGCCGCGCCGAGCAGGTGCCACTGGGCGCCAGGATCATCGCCGTCGTCGACACCTTCGATGCGATCACCTCGGCCCGCCCGTATCGCGCGGCCAAGCCCCACCGGATGGCGCTGGAGATCCTGCGCGAGGAGGCAGGGAGCAAGCTCGACGCCGAAGTGGTCGACGCGTTCGTGGCGAGCTATCACGCACGACGCCCGCTCGGGATCTGGATCATCGTCACCGAGCTCGTCGACCAGCTCCCGGGTTGGATCGGCGGAGGTCTCGTCTCCTCCGGCGCGCGACTGGCGGCGGTGGCGGCCGGCACGATCGCCGCCGGCGCCGGGACGTTCCTGCTGCCCGCGGTCGGGATCTCGGCCACCACGCCGACCGGCTCCAGCGCCACACATCACCGCAGCGGCGTGATCGCCGAGCGGGCGCCGGCCGCGGGAGCGCGAACGACCAACGCCTCGCGGCAGCACGCCGGCCAGACTCGCCGTGCGGCGACGGCACGCACCGGCTCTGACCGCGGCGGACGTGGCTCGCACTCGCGGTCACGGAGCAGCTCACGGGCGCAGCCGGCCACGGGCGGGAATCGAGCTCCTGCCCCGGGTGGGTCCGGGGGGCCGATCGCGTCGCCCGCCGGCGCGCCGGGCGACGCCGGCGGCGGCACGGGCGGCAGCGGCACGGGTGGCGGCGGCAAGAACGGTTCGGGGGGCAGAGGGAGCGCTGGCGGGGCACACGGCGGCAGCGGCAGCGGGGGCCGGCGGGGCATCTCGGCCGGCGCCACGGTGGGCGGGGGCGCGGGCCCGTCGGCCGGCGTCAGCGTCGGAGTGGGCGGCTCTGGTGCGAGCGTCGGCGCCGGCGCCTCAGGCGGGTCCGGCTCGGCGCCGGTGTCCGCCGGGGTCAGTGCCGGCAGCAGCGGCGTCGGGGTGACCGCCACCGTCGGCGGAACCGGGGTGGGGGTCACGGTCGGCAGCGGCGGGACCACGGTCGGGCTCGGCGGGCTCGGCGTCTCACTCGGGGGATAGCCCCTCGGGCCAGGGCGCGCGCCGCCTCGGGCGGCTCACCGCGGCGATCGGGTCCGTCGTCGCGATCAGGCGGTGGCGCAGTGGCCGTGGTCGGCGACCTGCTCCGGCGCCCAGCTCGACAGCAGCGCGTCCAGGCCCTCCGCGCTCACCGCCGGTGAGAACAGGTAGCCCTGGCCGTACTCGCAGCCGAGCGCGCGCAGGCGCTCGAGCTGTCCGGCGGTCTCGATGCCCTCGGCGATCACCCCGAGCCCGAAGCTGCGCGCGAGCGCGACCGTGGAGCGGACGATCGCGGCGCTGGCGCTGCCACCGTCCCCGCCGAGCAGGCTGACGAAGCTGCGGTCGATCTTCAGCGCGTCGAGCGGGAAGCGGTGGAGCGCGGAGAGCGAGGAGTAACCGGTCCCGAAGTCGTCGAGGTGGAGCTTGACCCCGGTGGCGCAGACCTCGGCGACGATCGCGTGCATGCGCTCGGGCTGCTGCATCAGCGTGCTCTCGGTGATCTCCAGCCGCAGGGCGTCGCCGGGGAGGCCGGCGGCCGCAATGGCGTCGCGGACCTGCGCGGGCAGGCCGGCATCGTCGAGTTGCCGGGCCGAGACGTTGACGCTCATCGGAACGTCGTCGCCGATCAGCTTGGCCCGGCGCCATCGGGCCAGGGAGGTGAGCGCCGTACGAAGCACGTGGAGCCCGAGGATGCCGATCGTGCCCGTCTCCTCGGCGATCGGGATGAACTCCGCCGGTGACACCACGGGCCATCCCTCCGGCCAGCGGGCGAGTGCCTCGAGCCCCCGGATCCGGCCGGTGGCGAGCTCGACGATCGGCTGGTAGTGGATCCCGATCAGGGCGTGATCGAGCGCCTGGCGCAGGTCGCTCTCCCGCGAGAGCCGCGTGACCACCTGCATGTGCATGCTCTCGTCGAACACGGCGCAGCGCCCGGGACCCCGCCGCTTGGCGTCGTACATCGCGATGTCCGCATTGCGGAGCAGCTCCGGCGGGTTGATACCGGGGCCGCTGAGCGCGATGCCGATGCTCGCCGTGACGAACAGCACGTGGCCGTCGATCGCGAACTCCTCGGCCAGCGAGCGATGGACCCGGTCGGCCACCTGCATCGCGTCGTGGACGTCGAGGACGCCGTCAAGCAGGATCGTGAACTCGTCGCCGCCGATCCGTGCCACCGTGTCACCGGGCCGCAGGACGGTGGCCATGCGGTCGGCGAGCGACGTCAGCAGATGGTCACCGACGGCGTGGCTCAGGCTGTCGTTGACCAGCTTGAAGCGATCGATGTCGACGAACAGCACCGCGCACCCTCCCGCGACGTCACGGGTGGCGCGCTGCATGACCTGGTCGACGCGGTCCATGAACAACGCGCGGTTGGGCAGTCCGCTGAGGCCGTCGTGGAGGGCATCGTGCTGGAGCTGGAGCTCGGCGCTGCGGCGATCGGTGATGTCCGACAGCGAACCGGCCATCCGCGTCGCGGCGCCGTCCGGGCCCCGGATCGCCAGTCCCCGGGTGAGCACCCAGCGCCAGCTGCCGTCGGCATGCCGGATGCGATGCTCAGACTGCAGGTGCGGGGTGCGACCCTCCAGATGAGCCTCGATCGCCGCTCGGAGCGCGATCAGGTCGCGCTCGTGGACGAGGTCGAACCACGCGGTCAGCGGCGCGTCCTCGTCGCGCTCGACCCCACCCAGGATCTCGTACCAGCGAGGGGAAAAGTAGATCCGGTCGGTGACGAGGTCCCAGTCCCAGATCCCGTCGTTCGCCGCCCGCACCGCCAGGGCGTAGCGCTCTTCGCTGCGCGCGAGTGACCCCAGCGCGCCGGAGTGCGAGACCGCGTAGCGGATCGAGCGCTCGAGCGTCGCCGGCGTCAGCTCCTGCTTGACGAGGTAGTCGGTGACGCCGAGCGCAGTCGCCTCCAGATCGATCTCATAGTCGCTCTGACCGGTCAAGATGAGCACCGGCGCGAGCGGACGGCTCGAGAAGCCGTCGCGCACGAGCTCGAGGCCGGTGTGGGTGCCGAGCCGGTAGTCGATCAGGTACACGTCATGGCGCTGCGCGCGGATCTCGCCGAGCGCCGTGGCGTAGTCGCGACACCAGTCGACCGTGAAGCGGGTGCTCACACGCTGCCGCGAGGGAGCCGCGGCGAGCATGTCGGTCGTGATCAGATAGTCGTCCTCGTCGTCCTCGACGAGCAGGACGGACAGCGACTCAACCCGAGTGGCCATTGCGCATCGGCTCATCCGGAAGCTCCACGAGCTCGAACCAGTATCGGGTCCAGGTCCGCATCACCTCGACGAGCCCGGCGAACGTGACAGGCTTGGTGATGAACGAGTTGACGCCGAGGTCGTAGGTGCGCACGATGTCCTCCTCGTCCTTCGAGGTCGTCAGCACGACCACCGGGATCCGCCGCAGCTCCGGATCCGCCTTGATCTCGGCCAGCGCCTCTCGCCCGTCCATCTTGGGCATGTTGAGGTCGAGCAGGATGATTCCCGGTCGCGGGGCATCGATGCCCGGGTCCGCATAGCGTCCCTGCCGTCGGAGATAGTCCATCAGGTCCTGGCCGTCAACGACGAACCTCATCTCGTTCGCCAGGTGCGCGTCCTGGAGCGCCTCCCGCGTGAGCTCGCGGTCCTCCTCGTCGTCGTCGGCGAGCAGGATCGTCAACGCGTGGCCGGTGCGCTCACGCATGGGTATCGGCCATGGCAGGTCCCGCCGCACGATCGCGCTCGCCTGACGGTGCGAGCGAGGTGATGCTCGAGTTGGCCTGGCGCACGGGCAGGGACACGGTGAACGCGGCGCCTTCGCCCGGCACCGCGTGGGCGACGATGTCGCCTCCGTGACGCTCGGCGATCTTCTGGCACAGCGCCAGCCCGATGCCGGTTCCCGGGTAATCGGAGCGACCGTGGAGGCGCTCGAACACGCGGAAGATCCGGCGGCTGTACTGCGGCTCGAAGCCGATGCCGTTGTCGGCGACGGTCAGCCGGACGCGGTCGCCGACGGTCTCCGCGGTGATCGTCACCTCTGCAACGACGTCCGGGCGGCGGAACTTGAGGGCGTTGGAGATGAGGTTCTGCATCAGCTGGCGCAGTTGCAGCGGATCGCCGTTGATCGTCGGCAGCTCACCGACCTCGACGCGGGCACCCGCGCCCTCCACCTGGGCCTCGAGGTCGTCGAGCACCTCGGCGGTGAGCACTCCGAGGTCCACGCCGACGAACGGCCGCCCGTGGGTGGCCACGCGTGAGAAGCGCAGCAGCCCCTCGATCAGCTGCTGCATCCGCTCGGCTGCGGCGTTGCTTCTCCTCAGGTACTCCTGCCCCTTCTCCGACAGCCTGTCGCCCTCGGTCACCGTCACCTGCTGCGTGAACGTGCGGACCTTGCGCAGGGGCTCCTGGAGGTCGTGCGAGGCGATCGAGGCGAACTGCTCGAGCTCCGCGTTCGACCGCGCCAGCTCGGCCGCGCGCAGCTCCAGCGCGGCGTTAGTCTGCTCGAGCTCCGCGTTGAGCAGCCCCAGCGAGGCATTGGCCCTCCCGAGCTCGTCGGAGGCCTTCAGCACGCGCCGCCCGAGCAGGAGCGAGAGGAGCGCGACGAGCGCGAAGGCGAGGAAGATGGACCAGGGCACCCAGCGCCGCAGCCCCGAGATGCTGGCGAACAGCGGCCCGTTGGGAGCCGTGAGGTCGATCTGCCACGTCGAGTTGGCCAGCCCCACCTTGTCGTAGTACCGGCCGCGGTAGTCGCCGGAGGGGGTCCGCGTCGCGAGGCGGGCCTGCCGGCTGACGACATGACCGACCGCGATCCGCGGGTTGGTGGAGGCGAGGACCGTGTCCCGGCCGTCGAGGACGTAGCTGTGAGCACCCTTCACTCCGGGGATCTTCCGCAGGTCCGCCTCCAGGAAGCTGCCGAGGGCGGCGGGCCTGAACGTGCTCAGCAGGATGCGGTTCCCGAACAGGGTGGGAATCCGGATGGCGAGCTCCAGGGCCCCGCTGCTGCCGTACGGCTGCAGGTCGCCGAGGCCGTAGGGATGGCCCGCGCGGACGAGCGCGAGCGCCGAGGAGCCGGCGAGGTCGCTCCGCGCCTGGCGGTTGAAGCCCCGGGACGCGGCGAGGATGCGGCCGGTCGAGTCGAGCACCACGGTGTATGCGTTGTGCTTCTGGGCGTTGACACGGTTGACCGTCGCCGGGGAGACCGTCGGGCCGCCGAACGTCCGCTCGTCCTGGGGCAGCTGCTGCGTCACCGAGGCGAACAGGCTGTCGATCAGGGCGCCCGCCAGGACGGCACGCTCGTGCACGCGGGACTCGACGTCCATCTTCGATTTCGCCTGTGTGTTCGAGAGCTCGATCGCGAACACGGTGAGCAGCGCGAGCACGACGAGCGTCGCCCCGAACAGCGCCAGGAATGCGTCTCGCCGTTTCATGAAGTGTCTTCTCCGCCCTCGTTGGCCCGGCGCCGTTCCCGGCCCTGCTCGAGCCCTACGAGGCCTTATCGGTCCGTCGTCGGAGAACCTGAAGCGAATTGAGGATTGGCCGGCGGATTCGACGGACGTTCGAGCGGCGAGGCCCACCGGGCCGGCGGTGCTCACTCGATGCCGAGACGGTCGAGCAGGCGCTCGTCGCCGCGCCAGTGGCGCCGCACGCGGACGGACAGGCCGAGGTGCACGCGGGCGCCGAGCTCACGCTCGATCGCCTGCCGGGCGGCGGTGCCGATCGCCTTGATCATGTGTCCGCCGGCCCCGATCAGGATCCCCTTCTGCGACTCGGTCTCCACGAGCACCACCGCCTCGACCCGGATCAGGTCGGCCCGCGAGTCGTCGACCGACTCCAGCTCCACCTCGACCGCGTGCGGGACCTCCGCCCGCGTGCGCCGCAGCACCTGCTCGCGTACAAGCTCGGCGAGGCGGACCGACTCCGGCTGATCGGAGTACTGCTCAGGGGCGAAGTAGAAGGGTCCCTCGGGCAGCAGCTCCACGAGCTCGCGCGAGAGCTGCGAGACGCCCTGGCCGGTGCGGGCCGAGACGGGCAGGATGGCGTGCGCGAAGTCGAACCGCTCGCCCGCCTCGGCGAGCACCGGCACCAGCCGGTTGCGGTCGACCCGGTCCACCTTGTTGACGGCGATCACCACGGGAACCGGGGCCGGCCGGAGCAGCTCGGCGATGAAGCGGTCGCCGGGACCGATCCCCTGCTCGGCGTTGAGCACGAGCAGGCAGCCGTCGGCGTCGGTGAGCTCGCGCTCGACGCGGCGTTGCATCCGCTCGGTGAGGGCGTCACGGGGTCGCTGCACGCCCGGGAGGTCGATCATCACGAGCTGCCACCCGTTCCCGTTGGCGACGCCGCGGATCGCCCGGCGGGTCGTCTGCGGCTTGTCCGAGACGATCGCCACCTTGGCGCCGACGATGATGTTGGCGAGCGTGGACTTGCCGACGTTGGGACGTCCGGCGAGGGCGATGAACCCGGAGCGGGTGGCGCGCGGGGCGGCGCCCGGCTTCGGGAGCGAGGCGTGACGACGGCTCACGCGGCGGGATCCTCGGGCGCGAGCGCGCGCGCGGGGCCGCGCCGGGGGGAGCGGGTGACCCAATTCAGCAGCTCGGCCTGGAGCGCCAGCATCTCCCCCGCGTCGGTCTCGTGGTCCATGCCGGTGAGGTGCAGGACGCCGTGGACGATCGCCTCTCGGACGTCGACCGTGTGCTCGGGACAGATGAACACGTCCCCGAGCTCGCGGGGACCCAGCGGGTCGTCGTCCTCGTCGACTCCGAAGGAGAGCACGTCGGTGGCGGCGTCTTTGGCGCGGAAGTCCCGGTTCAGCTCGCGGATCCGCTCGGCGTCGATGAACTGCACGGCGAGATGACCGCCGTCGATCCCGGCCGAGGCGAGCGCCAGCTCGCACAGCTCGCGCACCTCCTGCGTCGTGGGACCGTCGATCAGCCGCTCGATGCCCAGGACCTCGAGCTCCAGCGCCTCGCCGGAGGCGGTCATCCGGCGCGGCGCGGCCGCAGCTCCGAGGCCATCCGCTGCCCGTGCTCGGTGTAGGCGGCGACGATCCGCCGCACGAGCTTGTGCCGGACGACGTCCTCCTCGCCGAAGCGGACGAAGTCGATCCCGTCGACCTCGGAGAGGATGTCGGAGACGACGATCAGCCCGGAATCCTGATCGCGCGGGAGGTCGACCTGGGTGACGTCGCCGGTGATCACCATCTTGGAGTTGAAGCCGAGCCGGGTGAGGAACATCTTCATCTGCTCGGGGCTCGTGTTCTGGGCCTCGTCGAGGATGATGAAGCTGTCGTTCAGGCTCCTTCCCCGCATGAATGCGAGCGGCGCCACCTCGATCACGCCCTTGTCGATGTATCCGGCGACGCGCTCGGGCTCGAGCATGTCGTGGAGGGCGTCGAACAGCGGCCGCAGGTACGGGTCCACCTTGGCCATCAGATCGCCGGGGAGGAAGCCCAGGCGCTCACCGGCTTCGACGGCGGGGCGGGTGAGGATGATTCGGTTCACCTCACGGCGGCTGAGCGCGGCGGCGGCGGCCGCCACGGCGAGGAAGGTCTTGCCGGTGCCGGCGGGCCCGATCCCGAACGTGATCGTGTTGTGGCGGATCGAATCGACATAGCGCTTCTGGTGGACCGTCTTCGGCGCCACCTTCAGGGCGCGGTGGCGCCAGACGACGTCCTCCAGGATCTGCGCCGGCGACTCGTGGGCGTCGAGCGCGCCGGTCACCGCCTCGATCGTGCCCGGAGCGATCTCGTGCCCCTGGGCGATCAGCTCGGAGAGCTCGCGGACGACGGCCTCGGCCTGCTCGATCGCGCCCTCGTCGCCGTCCAGGGTGAGGACGTTGCCGCGCAGGAAGACGTCGCAGTCGAGGTGGCCCTCCAAGGCGCGCAGGACGACATCACCGGTTCCCGCCAGATCGGAGGCGACGGCGTTCTCGAGCTCCAGGCGCCTACGCATCAGCAGCCGCCTCGCTCAGTGCCGCGCGCACCCGGGCGGAGGCCTGCTTGCCGTCCGCTCGGCCCTGCGTCCTCGCCATGACGACTTTCATCACCGCTCCCATGTCCCTCGGTTGGCTGGCACCCGTCTCAACGATCGCTGCCGCGACGGCCGCGTCGAGCTCGTCGTCGCTGAGCTCGGCGGGGAGGTAACGCTCGATCAACCGCGCCTCCTCCTCCTCGCGCTCGGCCAGCTCCGGCCGTCCCCCGGCACGGAACTGCTCGGCGGCGTCGAGCCGGCGCTTGCGTTCCCGGCGCAGGACCGTGAGCTCATCGTCGGATCGATCCTTGACGGCCTTCTGGAGCTCGGAGAGCACCAGACGCAACGCTCCGACCAGCGTCTTGTCGCCGGCTTTCATCGCCGTCGTGATGTCGGTGCGTACCTGTTCGGTGGCCGTCAACTGCCACAAGGATAGAGACCGCGTCGGCAGCACCGGAGACCGAGACTTCACCGAGGATCACAGCGCCGGCAACGCCGGCAGGGCCTGAAGTCCAAGGCCCTGCCGGCGCCGGTTCGAGTGCCGGCTCCCGCTCCGCTTAGTGGGAGGCGCCCATGCGTGGAGCGGAAGAAAAACCGTTCGCGATGGGCGACCCATCGTGCTCCGCGAGCGGGGTCTGGTGCGGTGTCCTCGCTTCGGCGCGCAGGGAGAGGAGAGACGGCTCGTCTGCGTATCCGTAACGAGGCTTGGGCCGCGGGACCACGAGGTCGAGGAACAGGCCACCGAGGGTGATGCCGATCGCGAACGGGTTGGGCAACGATTTCACCTCCTTGACGGGTTCCCGGATCGCTGTGCCGAGAATGATCGACGAGCCGTCGCTCTACGTCACCGTCCCGATGTCCAGGATTCGCGCAGCGCCGTTGGACATGCGCGGCGGGGCCGGGGAATCGGGGTCACGCGGGGCGGTGGCGCAGGAGCAGCGCCGCCCACTCCGCACGCTCCCGTCGCTCGACGACATCCAGACCGAGCGCCGCGAACGCGCCGCCCACGCGCTCGGCCTCGGTGGCGAGCAGACCGCCGGCGATGATCCGCTCGGGGGGCGTGGCGCCCTGCGCCGCGAGCCGCTCGGCCCAGGCGACGAGCAGCGGGCCGAGCAGGTTGGCGGCGATCGTGCCGGCCGCCGGCGTCGCGTCGACGCGCACGTCGTGGCGGGCGACGTCGATCGCCACGCCGTTGACGGACGCGTTCTCGCGCGCCGCCGCGAGGCTCGCCGGATCGAGATCGACCGCGTACACGGGCGCGAAGCCCAGCCGGGCGGCGGCGATGGCCAGCACACCCGAGCCGCAGCCGAGGTCGAGGAACGAGCCCGCGGCCGGGATCTCCAGCATGAGCTCCAGGCACAGGCGGGTGGTGGCGTGGGCGCCGGTGCCGAAGGCCTGCCCGGGATCGATCACAAGGTCGATCCCGCGCTCGGCCGGCGGCTCCCACGGTGGCCGCACGGTGAGCCGGTCGCCGAGGACGAGCGGGCGATGAAACGCCCGCCAGCGGTCCATCCAGTCGTCGGGGATCTCCGTGCTCGTGACGGCGATCCTCACCCCGGCGGCCGCCGCCTCCAGGTCGGGAAGCCTGGGGAGCTCGCCCGGAGCCCCGTAGACGGCGTACTCGATCTCCGCCTCACCGATCGCGGTCTCCTCGACGCCGCTCGGAGCGAGCTCGAGCAGCTCGGCGAGCACGAGCTCCGCGTCCGCGCGCGCGACGCGCACGGCGAGACGGATCACTGGTGGTGGAAGGCGCGCCTGAGCTTGCCGAACACGCCGTCGTCGCTGCGCAGGTTCTCCGCCGTCATCGATTCGGCGAGCTCATCGAGGAGCTCGCGCTGGCGGCGGGAGAGATGGCGGGGCACGACCACGTTGACCACGACGCGCAGATCCCCGGTGCGCCGGCTGCGCAGCCCCGGCATCCCCTTGCCGCGCAGGACGATGGTGTCGTGCGGCTGGGTTCCGGCGGGAATCTCGAGCTCGGTCGGTCCGTCGAGCGTGGGGACCTCGACCTTGGTCCCGATCGCCGCCAGCGGCGCCGAGACGTCGACCGCGGTGAGGAGGTGTTCGCCGTCGCGCACGAAGCGGGGGTCCTCACGGACGGAGATCAGCACGTAGAGGTCGCCCGGCGGGCCGCCGTGCTCGCCGGCGTGGCCACGGCCGCCGATCCGGATCCGCTGCCCGTCGGCGATTCCGGCGGGGACGTCGACCGACACCCGCACGGGCTCGACGGTACGGCCGCGACCGCGGCACACGTGACACGGCGTCTGGGGGATCTTCCCCTCCCCGTGGCATCTGTCGCACGCGGCGGCGCGCACCACCTGACCGAACGGCGTACGGGACACGGCCCGCAGCTGACCCGTGCCGCCGCAGCGATCGCAGGTCTCGATCGGCGTTCCCGGCTCGGCGCCGTTGCCCCGGCAGTTCCCGCACGGCGCGACGGCCTCGTAGCTGACCTCCACCGCGGCTCCACGGGCAGCCTCGGCGAGATCGATCTCCGCCGCCACCGCCACGTCCTGCCCGGCCACGGGGCCACCGGGCCGGCCACCGCCGAAGATGTTTCCGAACGCGCCGCCGGCGCCGCCGCCACCACCGCCGAAGAAGGCGTCGAAGATGTCGCTGATCGATCCGAAGCCCTCGAAGTTGGGGGCATAGCCGCCGCTGCGCAGCCCCTCGTGGCCGTAGCGGTCATAGGTGGCCCGGCGGTCGGCATCGGAGAGGACCTCGTAGGCCTCGGCGGCCTCCTTGAACTTCTCCTCCGCGGCCGGGTCGTCGCGATTGACGTCCGGGTGGAGCTCACGGGCGAGGCGGCGGAACGCCTTCTTGATGTCGGCCTCACCGGCGCCGCGGCTCACGCCGAGCACCTCGTAGTAGTCGCGCGGCATCTGCGAGGCGCTCATCGCTCGTCGTAGATGTCGGCGACGAAGCGGGACAGCTGGGCGGCGGCGTCACGGACGGTGCGGATGGCCTGCGCGTAGTCCATCCGCATCGGCCCGATCACCGAGACGGCCCCGAGGTGCCGCTGGGGCAGGCCGTAGCCGGCGGCGACGAGCACCAGCGAGCGCATCGCGGGGGCGTCGTTCTCGGCGCCGATACGCACCAGCACGTCGCGCTCCCCGAGGACCGTCCGGAGGGCGCCCAGGAGGCTCACCCGGCGCTCGAGCATGTCGATCAGCGAGTTGAGCTCGGAGACGTCGGCGAATCGCTCCACGCTCAGCAGCCGCGAGGCGCCCTCGACGTAGACGGTCGCCTGGGCGGAGTCCTCCAGGGCGGTGAAGACCGGTGAGATGGCGTCGAGGAAGGCGAGCTCTCGCGCGCTCAGCGAAGGGTCGTGGAGACGCTTCTGGAGCATGCGGGCGCCGAGGCCGAGACCGACGAGCCGCTCGTTGAGGTAGCTGGCGGCCCAGGCCGCGAGACCGCTGTCGACGGTCGCGGGAAAGGTGAACATCCGCTTCGTCACCCCGCCGGTCGAGGTGATGACGACGACCATCACGACCTGGGGCTGGAGGACGAGCACCTCGACGTGGCGGACCGTGGAGGTCTCCAGCGGCGGGGCGGTGACGATCGTCAGGAGATTCGTCACCTGGGAGATCGTCTCGGTGGTGATGCGCATCGCCTCGTCGAGCTCGCGCCGCACCAGCGAGAGGGTGAGCGGAGCCTGAGCCTTGTCCTCGGCCGGCAGCAGGCGGTCGACGAAGTAGCGGTACCCCGCCTCCGTGGGCACCCGCCCGGCGGATGTGTGAGGATGGTCGAGCAGGCCCTGCTCCTCGAGGATCGCCAGCTCGTGACGGATCGTCGAGGGGCCCCAGTCGGTGCCCTCGGCGAGAGGCTTGGAGGCCACCGGCGAGCCGGCCTGGAAGTACTCCTCCACGACGCGGCGCAGCACGAGCTCCTGGCGTTCGGTCAGCATCGCGACTGATTTTAGGCCGGGGTCCGGGGAGTCCCGGTGTGAAGGTCGTCGCCTCCGTGCGCCAGTCGGCCGGGCCTCCCTTGACGAGAATCGCCCTGGGGGCGATTCTCGGGATGCGGCGTCCCGGTGTGAAGGTCGTCGCCTCCGCGTGCCGGGGCGGCCGGGCCTCCCTTGACGAGAATCGCCCTGGGGGCGATTCTCGGGATGCGGCGTCCCGGTGTGAAGGTCGACGCCTCCGCGTGCCGGGGCGGCCGGTCGCGGCCAGCGCCCGTGAGAATCGTGTCCTGGGCTCCAGATCAGATACAGATTCGATGAGGAGGTCGTGATGAGGGTCGTCTTCGTGCATGGGGCGTGCGTCAAGGACGGATCGTGGTGGTGGCACCGGACCGGTGAGCTGCTGGCCGAGCGGGGCGTCGCCAGCGAGGCGCCCGCCCTGCCCAGCTGCGGCGAGACCGGAGAGCCGACGGATGGGCACGGACCCGGGCTGGCCGAGGATGTCGCCTCGGTCCGGCGAGTCCTGACCGCGAGCGAGGAGCCGACCGTCGTGGTCGCCCACAGCTACGGCGGCATCGTCACCGCAGAGGCAGCGACGGACGTCGACAGCGTGCGCCATCTGCTGCTCGTGTCCAGCTACCTGCCCGAGGCCGGCCAGAGCCTCTCCTCGTTCGGCGGCGAGGAGCCCGCCCCGTTCCTTCACATCGATCCTCAGGCCGGCACGTTCACCGTCCGGCCGGAGGCCCTGGCCGAGACGTTCCTGCAGGATTGCCGTCCGGAGATCCAGCGACAGGCCTTGGACAAGACGGCCCGGCAGAGCCTGGCGGTCCTCGAGCAGCCGGTGCGCTCAGCGGCCTGGCAGCACGTGCCCTCGACGTACCTCGTCTGCGCGCAGGACCGGGGCACCCCGGCCGACCGGCAGCGCGAGTTCGCCGGGCGAGCCGCCAGCGTCGTCGAGCTCGCCACCGGCCACCACCCCTTCCTCTCCCAGCCCGCCGCGGTCCGCGACCTGATCGTCGGGCTGTGACGCCCTGGCTAAGGGAGGCGCGGCAGCGGCGACGAGGGAGGACACGGACGCCTCACCGCGACTCCGCCACCCGCGAGAATCGCCCCCAAGGCGATTCTCGCTAAGGGAGGCGCGACAGCGACGACCAAGGAGGACACGGACGCCTCACCGCGACTCCTCGAGTTCCGCGACCGCGTTCTTGATCACTCGGCGCTCGCCCTGCCACATCTCGGCGGCGACGATCAGCCGGTCGCCATCGCGCTCGCGCACCGTTCCCGTCACCGCCATCTCCTCGCCGAGCATCCCCATCCCGCGGAACTGGACGCTCAGCCGCTTGAGGGTCTCCGGACCGCCGGCGGCCTCGGTGCCCGCGCGGGCCACCTGGGCCATCATCCAGAGGCCGTGGAGGATCCGCCCGGGCAGGCCGACCTGGCGGGCGAACGTCTCGTCGATGTGAATCGGGTTGAAGTCGCCCGAGGCGCCCGCGTAGCGGACGGTGAGGTACGGGTCGGGCGTGACGGTCAGCCCGATCTCCTGGCCCGGCTCCATCACGACTCTCCCCTCACGATGTTCGTCCAGGTCCCGGTGACCACGCGCTCGCCGCGCTCGTTCTCGGACACCGACTCGAAGACATAGAAGCGCATCCCACCCTTGTCGGAGACGTCGAGGAGCTGCGCGCGCGTGGTGATCTCGTCGCCGGCGACGACGAGCTCGTGCCACAGGAACTCCTGGGCGCCGTGGACCATCCGGGCGAAGTCCATCCCCACCTCGGGGTCGAACAGTGCCGGGATCACGGCGCGTCCGGCATAGACGACACAGAACATCGGCGGCGCCACGAGGTCCGGATAGCCGGCCTCGCGCGCGGCGCCGAGGTCGTGGTGGAGCGGGTTCGTCTCCCCCACCGCCGAGGCGTACTCCCGGATCTTCTCGCGCCCGACGGCATAGAGGTCGGGCGGGAACGTCTTGCCGATCACGTCTGGGTTCACGCTCACCGGCGCGCAGTATGCCGGGCGCGCGCCGCCGGCGGTCGATTTCAGATGATCCCGGGCACGCTGCCGCCGTCGACCGACCACGCCGAGCCGACCACGTTGGCGGCCGCCTCGGAGCACAGGAACGCGATCACCGCGGCGACCTCCTCCGGTGCGCCCATCCGACCGAGCGGGATCTTCGCCGCCTGTGCGGAGAGCACTTCGTCGCGATCGCTTCCCTTGGCGCTCGCCTGCTGATCGGCCATCCCGCCCTCGGCCAGCCACAGGGGTCCGGCGATCGGCCCCGGCGTCACCGCGTTGACGAGCACGCCGGCGCCGGCGTAGAGCTCGGCGAACGACCGCGACAGCGACAGCTGGGCCGCCTTGGTGACCGAGTAGGCCATGTTCGTCGACGAGGGCCGCTTGCCCGAGGAGGAGCAGACGTTGACGATCCGCCCCCACCCCGCCTGCGCCATCACCGGCGCGAACGCCCGCATCAGCCGCATCGACGCCATCACGTGGAGCGACCACTGCGCCTGCCACTCGTCCTCGGTGAGTTCCTCCAGGGCTCGCACGGCGCTCGTTCCCGCGCCGTTGACGAGGGCATCGGCGCGGCCGAACGCGGCCCGGCAGGCGTCGAGCACGCGCTCGCCGGCGTCGAGCTCAGTGACGTCGAGGGCGAGCGCGACGGCGCGGCCGCCGGCGTCCAGGCAGTCATCGGCGGTGTCCCCCAGCGCGTCGCGGCGACGACCGACCAACAGCAGCGACGCCCCCTCGGCGGCGAGCGCCAGGGCGGTGGCACGGCCGATCCCGCTCGAGGCGCCGGTGACGGTGCAGGCGCGTCCAGACAGACCGAGCTCCATGGGGAGATTGTCCATCAACCGCGTGGCCCGGGCGCCGCGTCGGCCGGCGTGACAGCACCGGGGTCCTCTACCCCGCCGAGGCGCGGGCCACGGCCGCCGCGAGCCGTCGAACGCCGTCCGCGATCGCCGACTCGCTGTGGCCGGCGAAACCGAGCAGCAGATCCGGCCCGTCCTCGCCGGCCGGGGTGAGCGCCTCCCCCACCCCGGCGAGCGCGAGCGCCCCCCCGCCGCGGCGGCCCGGGCCGAGCGTCACCGGAACGAACAGGCCGGCGGCGACGCCGCCCGTCGCCGCATCCGGCAGGGCCTGGGCCAGCCGGTCGACCAGGGCCTGCCGGAGGGGGCCGTAGCGCGCGCGCATCCGGCGGAGGTGCCGGTCGAGCTCGCCGCGGGTGATGAGATCGGCGAGCGCGAGCTGATCGAGCACCGGGGCACCCGCACCGGCGAGCGCCGCCTCGTAGGTGAGGGCCCCCGTCAGCCACGACGGCGACAGGGTCCAACCGAGCCGGAGACCCGGCGCGAGCCGCGCGCTCACGGAGCCGAGATGACACACCCGCTCGGGGGCGAGGCCCTGCAGGGCGCCGACCCCACTGCGGTCATAGCGGAGCTCGGAGTCGTAGTCGTCCTCGACGATCAGCCCGTCGGACTCCTCGGCCCACACGAGCAGCTCGGCCCGCCGCTCGGCGGACAGCACGACCCCCGTGGGGTACTGGTGCGCCGGGGTGACGATCACGACCTCGCAACCGGTGGCGGCGAGCGCCTCCACGCTGCACCCCGATCGGTCGACGGGCACCTCGACGACCTCCAGCCCGGCGCGTTCGGCGACCATGCGGTGGCGCGGCCACCCCGGCGCCTCGACGGCGATCTGCTCGATCCCCCTGGCGGCGAGCGCCTGGCACAGCAGCGACAGCGCCTGGGTGATGCCCGCCCCGATGAGCACATGCTCGGGTTCGGGCGCGGCCGCCCGGGCCCGCAGCAGGTAGTCCATCAGCGCGTCACGGAGCTCGGGCGCCCCGCGCGGGTCGGGGTCCGACAGCCCGCGCAGCGGCGCCTCGCGCAGCGCCGCCCGCAACGAGCGCATCCAGCTCTCCCGCGGGAACGCCGCCAGATCGGGGACGCCGGGGAGCAGTCCGGGCGGCGCCGGCGGCGTCAGCGTTCCGGCCCGGAGCGGCGGACGCTCGGCCGCCGCGCTCGCCGCCACCCGCGTCGGCGCGCCCGGCGACGCCGCCAGGTAGCCCTCGGCGACGAGCTGCCCGTATGCCTCGAGGACCGTCCCCCGGGAGACCCCCACGGCCCGCGCCAGCGCCCGCGTCGAGGGCAGCCGGGACCCGGGCCCGAGACGGCCCGACCGGACGAGCTCTCGCAGCCGGCCCTCGAGCTGGGCGTAGAGCGTCGTCCCGATCCCGCGCCGCAGATCGAGGAGGAGCCCCCAATCGCCAACTGGCTCATTCGTGTCGACCACAACTGGACCTTAACAGCGAGCCAGTCGCCGGTTACGGTGCCGCCATGGACACGATCACCGTCGTCGGAGGTGGACTGGCCGGACTCACGGCGGCGATCACGGCCGCGGAGGCGGGGTCCCGCGTGCGGCTGTTCGAGGCGCACGCCGAGCTCGGGGGGCGGGCTCGCAGCATGAGCGGGCCGTACAAGGCCAACCTCGGTCCCCACGCGCTGCTCGCCGACAGCCCCTTCTGGCGCTGGCTGGGCGCCCGTCAGCTCCTGCCCCCGTACGCCCGCCCGCCGCTCTCCGGAGTGCGCTTCCGCTGGCGCGACGACATCCGGCGCGTGCCCGCCGTCGGCGCCTCGGTGGCCGCGCTGCGGCTGCGGAGTCGCTCGGCGCCCGTCGAGCTCGCCTTCGGGACCTGGGCCGCGTCGCACATCGGCGAGGAGGCCGCCGACGCGCTCGGGCGCAGCGCGGGGATCCTCACCTATGACCACGACCCGGGGCGGCTCAGCGCCGCCTTCGTGTGGGAGCACCTCGTCCGCGGGCTGCTGAGCGCGCCGCCGACGGCCCGCTTCCCCCTCGGCGGCTGGAGCTCGATCGTCGACCGGATGCGCGACCGCGCGATCGCGCTGGGGGTCGACATCAGGACCGGGGAGCCCGTGAGCGAGCTGCCGCCGGCCCCGTTCATCCTGGCCACCGAGCTGGCCGATGCGCGTGAGCTGCTCGCCGACGAGTCGCTCACCTGGCTCAGCGGCCATTCGGTGTGCCTGGACCTCGCCCTCCGCCACCGGCGCGGCGATCCGTTCGTCGTCGTCGATCTCCAGGAGACCGGCTGGGTCGAGCGCCACAGTGCCGCCGATCCCTCGCTGGCGCCGGCGGGCGAGGAGCTGATCCAGGCGCAGATGCCGATCCGACCGGGCGAGAGCGCGGCCTCGGCGGCCGACCGGCTCGAGCGGCTGCTCGACGCGGCCTTCACGGGCTGGCGCGAGCGAGAGACCTGGCGCCGGCGGCAGGTGATGGACGGGCGGACCGGCGCCCTCGATCTCCCCGGTCAGACGTGGCGCGATCGACCCGCCGTCGATCGGGGCGGCGGCGTGTTCCTGGCCGGCGACATGGTCGCCGCCCCGGGCTGCCTGTCAGAGATCGCCTGGGCGAGCGGCGCCGAGGCGGGACGCCTGGCGGTGGAGGCCACCCGGAGGGTCAGCGCGTGAGCGCGGCGCTCGAAGCACCCGGGCGGCGGGCCATGCGGCGGCGCGACGGGCTCGCCCGCGGCGCCCTCCTCCTGCTCTGCGCGGCGCAGGCCGAGGTCGGCGTATGGGGCGAGGCGGCGCCGCGGTCGTTCTGGTCGAGCTTCCCCGGCTTCGGCCACCGCTGGGTGATGGCGATGGGCCCCTACGACGAGCACCTGGTGCGTGACTACGCCTCCGCCGAGCTCGGCTTCGCCGTCCTGCTCGCGTGTGCCGCGATCTGGTTCGAGCGGCGCGTCGTGCTCGCGGCGGGGCTCGCCTTCCTCGCCGGCACTCTCCCCCACTTCGTCTACCACCTCACCACCACGGCGATGCTCCCGGTCGCCGACGACGTCGCCAGCCTCGGCACGTTCGTCGTCGAGCTGGCGATCGCCGCGGCGGTGATGCTCCACGTGCTCGCCGACCACCGACCCGGAGGGAACCCGACATGAGCCGCCTGACACCCCGTGCGCCGAGGGGCGCCGACCTGCTGCGCCGGTTCGTCTACCGAACCGAACGCCGGATGTACGGGAAGGGCCTCGAGCCGACGTCGCTGCTCGCCCACAGCCGGCCGTCGCTGATCGCCTACGGGGCCGTGGCCCTGTGCCACGATCGATTCGCCAAGGCCGTCCCGCAGCGACTCGAGAGCCTGGCGATGCTGCGCACCGCGCAGTTGATCGGCTGTGAGTGGTGTCTGGACTTCGGCTCTCGACGCGCCCACGACGGCGGCATCCCGCCGGAGGACCTCCGCGAGCTGGCGCGGTGGCGTGACTCGAGCCGCTTCGACGACCTCGACCGGCTCGTGCTCGAGTATGCGGAGGCGATGACGCGGACGCCCGTGGAGGTGAGCGACGAGACCTTCGCGGCGCTTTGTGAGCACCTGGACGAGGGCCAGATGGTGGAGCTGACGATGGCCATCTCGGCCGAGAACCTGTTCGCCCGGACGAACTGGGCCCTCGGCATCGAGGGCCAGGGGCTCAGCGAGGGGATGTACTGCGTCACGCCGGACCGGCCAGCCCGCGAGGCTCTTGTGGCCGACGGCCCGGCGCGCTAGCGTTCCTTTCGATATATCGGCGTGGCGGCGAACCGTCGCGCGGATCGAACAGGAGCGGCAGTGGCACAGCGAAGCAGCATGCGAGCGTCGGATGCGGACCGCGAGCAGATCGCCGATCGGCTCCGCAACGCCGCGGCCGAGGGGCGGCTGTTGGCCAGCGAGCTGGAGGAGCGCATCGCCCGCGCCCTGCGCGCCCGCACCTACGGCGAGCTCGACGCGATCGTCGCCGACCTCCCCCACGGGCAGACGGCGCCCCAGCCCAGAGGCGACGCCGTCCGCCTGATGAAGCCGGCGATGGCCCTCGCGGTGGCGATCCCGCTCGCCATCGTGGCCGTCGCCATCGTCGCCGCCGCGGCCATCTTCGTGCTCAGCGGCATGGCCGCCACCTGGTTCGTATGGGTCTTCCTGGCGTGGTTCGTGTTCGGCCATCGCCGCCCGCACCATCGCCACCGTCGCCGGCCGCCGCGCTCGTCCTACGGGTTCACCGGCCCACGCCGCGCCCGCTCCGGCCTCTGGTCCTGAGGCCGTTCTCTGCGGCGGAGCCCCTCCATGGAGGGGCTCAGACGCATCGTTCGCGTGCCTCAGCGCGAGTCACCCGCGAGCATCGCCCCCAGGGCGATGCTCGCTAACGGAGGCCCGGCGGCTCCGCCCACGGAGGCGGCAACGGCCTCACCGGGACTCCCCAAGTTCCAGTACCGCGAGGAACGCCTCCTGAGGCACCTCGATCCGGCCCACCTGCTTCATCCGCTGCTTGCCCTTCTTCTGGGCCTCGAGCAGCTTGCGCTTGCGTGAGATGTCGCCGCCGTAGCACTTGGCGATCACGTCCTTGCGGTACGCCTTGATCGTCTCGCGGGCGACGATGCGGGAGCCGATCGCGGCCTGGATGGGGACGTCGTACTGCTGGCGGGGGATCTTCTTGCGAAGCTTCTCGGTGAGCATCCGCCCCGCGTCGTAAGCCTTCGAGCGGTGGACGAGCATCGACAGAGCATCGACGGGATCACCGGCGAGCAGGATGTCCAGCTTGACGAGATCGGAGGGCCGCAGGCCGATGAGGTCGTAATCGAGCGACGCGTATCCGCGGGTGCGGGACTTGAGCTGGTCGAAGAAGTCGAGCACGATCTCGGCCAGCGGCAGGTCGTAGGTGAGCTGCAGGCGCTCCGAGGAGAGGTAGTGCATCCCGGCGTGCTCGCCGCGGCGCTCCTGGCAGAGCTCCATGATCTGCCCCACGAACTCCTTCGGGGTGAGGATCGACGCGCGGATGTAGGGCTCGCGGACCTCGGCGACCTTGCTCGGATCGGGCATCTCGGCCGGGCTGTGCACGGGCAGCACGGTGCCGTCGGTCAGCGTCACCTCGTACTCCACGCTCGGCATCGTCGCCAGCAGCTCGAGGTCGTACTCACGCTCCAGCCGCTCACGGACGATGTCCATGTGCAGCAGGCCGAGGAAGCCGCAGCGGAACCCGAACCCGAGCGCGTCGGAGGTCTCGGGCTCCCAGGACAGGGCCGCGTCGTTGAGCGTGAGCTTCTCGAGCGCGTCGCGGAGATCCGGATAGCGATCGGTGTCGATCGGGAACAGGCCGCAGAACACCATCGGCTTGACCTCCCGGTAGCCGGGCAGCGGCTCGCTCGCGGGATTCCCCTTGAGCGTCAGGGTGTCGCCGACGCGGAGCTTGGTGACGTCCTTGATTCCGGTGATGAGGAAGCCGACCTCGCCGGCGTTCAGCGCGTCGGTGGAGATCATCTGGGGCGAGAAGAAGCCGATGTCGTCGATCTCCGCCTCGGTTCCGGCCTGCATGGCGCGGATCGCGTGACCCTTGGTGAAGGTCCCGTCGACGACCCTGATGTAGGCGACGACGCCGCGGTACTGGTCGAACTCGGAGTCGAAGATGAGCGCTCGCGGAGCGCCGTCGGGATCGCCGGCGGGCGGCGGCACGCGGGCGATCAGCTCGTCGAGCACCTCGGTGACGCCCTCACCGGTCTTGGCCGAGATCCGCCTCACGTCCTCGGCCGGCTCGCCGATCAGCTCGGCGATCTCCTCGGCGACCCGCTCGGGCTCGGCGCCCGGCAGATCGACCTTGTTCAGACAGGGGATCAGCTCGAGTCCCGACTCGATCGCCAGGTAGGTGTTCGCCACCGTCTGGGCCTCCACGCCCTGCGAGGCGTCGACGACGAGCAGCGCCCCCTCGCACGCGGCGAGCGAGCGGGACACCTCGTAGGTGAAGTCGACGTGGCCGGGGGTGTCGATCAGCTGCAGCTGGTATGTCTGCCCGTCGCGTCCCGAGGTGTAGAACACGCGCACCGCCTGGGCCTTGATGGTGATCCCGCGTTCGCGCTCCAAATCCATCGAATCGAGCAGCTGGGCACGCATCTCCCGCGGCTCGACGGTGTGCGTCAGCTCGAGGATGCGGTCGGCCAACGTCGACTTGCCGTGATCGATGTGGGCGATGATCGAGAAGTTGCGGATGTTCGACTGCTCGGAGATGGCGATCAGTGTAGGTCGGCGCCAGGGCGCGACACGGTTGATCACACGCGCCGTGACGCCTTCGATAGCGTCGCCGCGGAGGCGTCAATCACGATCAGGAGGGCTGACGAGATGGCCGGTGAGGACAACGTGGAGAGGGCCAAGACCGCGTATGCGGCGTTCTCTCGCGGCGACGCCGAGGGCGCGATGAAGGACATGGCCGACGACATCGAGTGGATCGTCCCGGGGAACAGCCGGGCCAGCGGCCTCTTCCATGGCAAGCAGGAGGTGGGCGGCTCGTGGGCCGTGCTGGCGGAGAAGGGCTTCACCACCGAGCCGCAGTACTGGTTCTCCGACGGCGAGCGCGTCGTCGTGCTCACCCACCAGACGGCGGGGGGCGAGGAGGCCGACGCCGCCGACGTGATCACCTTCCGCGACGGGAAGGTCGTCAAGTTCCAGACGGCGGGCGACACGGCGATGTTCGAGCGGGTGTTCGGCACCCGGTAGCGCGCGCGGCGGGGCCGGTCGCTCGGGCGCCGGCCCCGTGGCCGGTCGTTCAGGCGCCGGCCCCCGTGGCCGGTCGCTCAGGCGCCGGCCCCGCCCGGGCGCAGCCGGCCCATGACGAGTCGCTCGATCTGGCGCGCCTCCGGGATGCGCATCGCCAGCACGACCCGGAAGTAGAAGGCGCCGGCGAGCAGCACGGCGAGCCCGACGGAGACGATCTGGCCGATGACCGAGCGACCGACGATCGCGTCGGCCCCCACCCAGATGCCCCGCGCGAGCGCGGCGGTGAGCACCGAGGCGACGGTGATCCGGGCCGTGATCATCAGCGTCTGCCCCCCTTCCAGCCGGCCGTTGAAGCCGATCTGGAGACGGCGGATCTGCAGCCACGTCATGACGATGTTGGCCACCGCGGTGCCGATCACCAGCCCCTGGATCCCGAGCGGCTTGTAGAGCCCGACGCTGAGGATGACGTCGACGATCATGTTGATCGCCGCCAGCTTGGTCGGGATCCACGGCCGCTGAAGGGCGAAGAAGGTCCGCGTGAGGAGCAGGTTCAGCCCGGAGAACGGCAGGCTCCAGGCGAACCAGAACAGGGCCAGCACGGTGAGGTGCGTCGAGTGGGCGTTGAAGCTCCCGTGCTGGAAGACGAGTCGCACGATCGGCGTGGTGAGCACCATCATCCCGGCGGCGCACGGGATCAGCAGGAGGTTGATCTGCCGCATCCCGATGCCGAGCGTGGCCCGCATCTCCGCCGGCGCGCGGCGGGCCGCCTGCCGGCTCAGGGTCGGGAACAGGACGGTCGAGACCGCGACGCTGAACACGCCCTGCGGAAGCATGTAGATGAGGAACGCGAGCTGGATCGCCCGCGGACCGCCGGGGTTGACGAGCGCGCCGAAGCTCGAGTTGATGAGCGCGTCGAGGTTGATGATGCCGAGGCCGATGGTCACCGGCAGCATCAGCGTGAGCACCTGCCGGATCCGCGGGTCGCGCCAGTCGACCTCGAAGCGCAGGCGGAAGTCGATCCGGCGCAGCGCCGCGGCGATCAGCAGCATCTGCACGACGGTGGCGATCAGCCATGCCACGGCGTAGGCGTAGATCGAGTGGCCCGGCCCGAAGCTGTTGTGGAGCGCGACGAGCAGGACGAGGATGACGACGTTCCACAGCACCGGAGCGAGCGCGGGGATCGAGAACTCGTCGTAGGACTGGAGGATCCCGACGAGCAACCCGGTGAGGCCGAGGGCGAGGACGACCGGGAACATGATCTGGGTGAGCGTCGCCGCCACCGCGCCGTCGAAGTTGTGCGAGGTGAAGGATGGGAGGATCAGGCCGGCGAGGAGGATCCCGAGCGCGGTGATGGCCCCCAGCGCGAGCAGGATGATCCAGAACAGGGTCGAGGCGAGCCGGAACGCCTCCCGCTTGCGCCCCTGCTGGAGCAGATCCGTGAACACCGGCACGAACGCCGCCGACAGCGCCGCCTGCGCGAACAGGTTCGACATCAGGTTCGGGATCTGCGAGGCGATCGTGAACGCCGAGGCGTACGTTCTCGTCCCGAAGAAGCTGGCGGCGATGATCTCCCGCACCAGCCCCGCCAGCCGCGAGAGCCCCGTCGCGATCGCGAAGATCGCCGTGTTGAGGGCGAGGCGGCGGCGCGGCGGCTGGGTGCCCTCGTCGGGGTTCTCGGCGGTCACGGGAAGGGCGCTATAGTAGGCACGCGCCGCGTGACCCGCGGCGCGATTTCTGCGCCATGGCGAACATTCACTCACAGAAGAAGCGCATCGAGCGCGCCGAGCGCGAGCGGTTGGAGAACCGCCGCTACACGTCGAAGATCAAGACGTACTTCCGCCGGCTCGAGCGGGCCGCCGAGGGCGGCGACGCATCGGCCGCCGACACGGAGCTCCGCACGCTCGTCCAGACGATCGACAAGGCCGTCAAGCGCGGGGCCCTTCACCGCAACAACGGCGCGCGCAAGAAGAGCCGCGCCGCGCGCATCCGCCGCTCCGCCGCGGCCTGAGCCCCTCCTCCCGGCCTCAGCCGGCCAGCCGTTGGATCGCGAGCAGCATCGCGCTGTCCTCGCCGATCCCGCCCCGCCCGCCGCCGCGGGAGCGCAGCTCCAGGTCGGCGACGAGCGCGATCCCCTCGCGCAGCCGCTCAGAGCCCATCCGCCGCGCATCGGCGATCAGCCGTTCCGCCGCCTTGCCCGGCATCCGCAGGCCGCGCTTGACCTCGGCCGGCGCTGCCCCCCGCTCGATCGCGGTGGCGACGTCGTGCGCGGCGCGGATCCGCTGCGCGATCCAGTACACCATGCCCGGGACCCGCTCCCCCTGCTGGCGCAGGGCGAGGTACAGCCGCGTGGCCGCGCCGGCGTCCCCGGCCAGGAGCGCGTCGGCGAGCGACCAGATGCGCCGCTCGGCGCTCGGCGCGCTGAGTGCCTCGAGCTCTCCGGCGTCGAGCGTGACCGGCGTCTGCGGCGCGGCGCCCGCCCCCAGCGCCAGCTTCTCCAGCTCGCGCTGGAGCCGCTGCTGACGATCGCCCACGTGGGCGACGAGCGCGCGGGCGCCGTCGGCCTCGAGCTCCAGGCCGAGCTCGCGGCCGCGCGCCATCACCCACCGGGGGAGCTCCCATGGCTTCACCGCGCTCTCCGCGGCGATGTCCCCGCCGGCCTTGGTGACCGCGTCGTGGATGCGCTTGGAGGCCTTGAGGCGTCCATCCTCCCGCGCGAACAGGGCGACCGTCGTATCGGGCCCGATGTGGCCGATCGAGGCGAGCACCGGATCGAGCTCCTTCTCCCTCCACCGCTCGACTCCGTCGACGATGATGAACCGCCGGCCGATCGCGAACGTCATCGCGTCAAGGCTCGCCGCCACCGCCTCCGGGGTGGACGCCTCCCCCTCGAACAGCTCGACGCCGTTGGCGCCGCTGAGCGTCTCGGCCAGAGCCCGCAGCCGGGCACGGCGCTCGGCGATGCGGCCGTGGTCGTCCCCGTGGATCAGGTAAGCGGGCTTGAAGCTGGCCATGCCGTCGTGAGTCTAGGTCTCGGATCGGCCACCGCCGCGACCATCGCACACACGACGTAAGGTGTCGCGGGTGCACCTGCGGGAGCTCGCCATCCTCCTGGCCCTCGCGACCCTGTCCGCTCTGGGAATCGCTCCCGCCGCAGCCCACGCCGACGTCGGGCCGGGCGATCCCGCCGCGGCCGTGGTGACGCATGCCGGCAGCGAGCTCGACGTCTTCTCTCGCACGTCGAACAACGGCATCGACGAGATGTCGTACCTCGTCGGCGGTGGCTGGAGTGGGCCGGTGGAGTTGCCGGGCACGGCGGGCACCGTCGCCTCCGGGCCCGCGGGCGCTCTCTACCAGGGCGTGGAGGACGTGTACTGGCTCGGCACCGACGCGGGGATCGACGAGATCGCCGACGGCGGCAGCGGCTGGGGGCGTGTGGCGGAGCTGCCCGCGACGAACGGCACGGGGACCTCGGCGCCGGCCGTCGACGTGTGGCGCAGCGGGGCCGAGACCGACGTCTATTGGCGAAACACAACGGGCGGGATCCAGGAGGAGTACACCGACGGCGGGAGCTGGATCTCGGCCGGCGTTCCGGCGCCGACGAATGGCACGGCGACCTCTGGCCCGTCGGCCGACATCTTCCGCGGCGGGGGCCAGGTCGACAACTTCTACCGCTCGGCCGACAACGGGATCGACCAGGTGTACGTGAGCGGTGCTTCGTGGAGCTCCCCCTACGAGCTTCCCTCCACCGCCGGCACCGTCACCTCCCAGCCCGCCTCGCTTCCCTACGCCGATGGCACTCGCCTCGGCGTGTTCTGGCGAGGCGCGGACGGCGGGATCGACGAGGAGGGGTGCAGCTGCTCGGCCTGGGCCGCCCCGGTCGAGCTGCCGGGCACGGCGGGAACGGCCGCCTCGGCGCCCGGAGCCGCCGTCTTCCAGGGGGCGGAGACCATCTTCTACCAGGCGCCTGACGGGACGCTGCGACAGATCGGCTACACCGATGCGTTCGGTTGGAGCGGCGTGCTGACGCCCGTCGCGCCGTCAGGCCGCGCCTCGACCACCGCGGTGAACCCCTCCGGTCGCGACTCGAAGCGCCGGCTCCGCGTCAAGGTCGACGTGACCTGGCACTGGGACCAGCGCGGTACGCGGATCCGCCGCGTGAGGGTCGGTCGCCTGCCGCGTGGTGCCCGCGTGGCCGTCACCTGCCGGGGGCACGGATGTCCCGTCCACCGAGCGCACGCGGGGCGGCGGTCGCTCGGCTCTGGCGTCGCCTCGAGCGCGGGCTCCTCGCCCCGAACGATCGCCTGGAAGTGACGATCGCCGCGCCGGGACGGCGGTCCGAGCGGATCCTCATCCGGATCCGCCGGCTGCGCAGGCCGCTCATGCGCCTCGGCTGAGCGGGTGGTGCCGGATCTCCTCGGGGGGCTTTGGCAGATAAGTCCCGCATACGGGGACTAATCTGCCAAACCTCCCCGCGGGCACTCCTCCAAAGCCGACGTTTGCACCCGCAAGCGCACCCGGCTCAGGCGCCGGCGCGTTCGAGTGCGGCGCGGACCGCGGCCTCCGCGGTGTCCACCGCCTCGACTCCGTCGATCGGCCACGTGTGCAGGCCGATCACGGGAACGCCCGTCTTGAGGGCCAGCGCCACCTCGGACAGGGTCCCATAGGCACCGCCGATCGCCACGAGGGCATCGGCGGCGCCGACGACGAGCCCGTTGCGCAGCTCGCCGAGGCCGGTCGCGATCGCCACCGTCACCCACGGGTTGGCGCTCGCGCGATCGCGACCGGGGAGCAGACCGACGACGGTCGCACCCGCGGCGGCGGCTCCACGGGAGGCGGCCGCCATGACCCCGCCGAGTCCACCGGTGATGACGGTCGCGCCCGCCTCGCCGAGGCCACGCCCGACCGTCTCCGCGCGGCGCTCCTCCTCAGCCGTGGCCTGCCCGGGGCCGCACACGGCGATGTAGGCGGCCGCGACGCTCAGCGGACGACGACGTTGACGAGCTTGTCCGGGACCACGATCACCTTCACGACCTCATGGCCGTCGACGTGGTTGCGCACGCCGCGTGACTCCAGGGCCAGCCGTTCGAGCTCGTCGCGGCGGGCGCCGGTGGGGGCGTCCACGCGGTCGCGCACCTTCCCGTTGACCTGGCAGACGAGCTCGAAGGTCTCGGCGACGAGCATCGCGGAGTCGGCGGCCGGCCAGGGCTCCTCCCAGATCCGGCGCCCGGTCAGCCTGTCGTAGACCTCGGCTCCGAGGTGGGGTGCGAACGGGAACAGGAGCGAGGCCGCCGTCGCGGTGGCGAAGCGCAGCGCGGGAGCGTCCGCGCCGGCGTCCCGGGCGTGATAGATGTCGTTGACGAGGGTCATCAGGGCGGCGATCGCGGTGTTGAAGGCGAAGCGCTCGCTGAGATCGACGGTGACCTTCTCGATCGTCCGGTTGGCGGCGCGCACCAGCTCCCGCGCCGGGCCCGTCGGATCGGTCGGCGGCTCGGCGACGTCGGATCCGGTCCTGGCGAGCTCCTCGCCGAGCGTCCAGAGCCGGCCGAGGAATCGGTGCACCCCGCCGAGGGAGCTCTCGTTCCAGGCGGCGTCCTGGTCGGGCGGGCCGATGAACATGATGTAGCAGCGGGCCGCATCGGCTCCGTAGCGCTCGACGATCGGACCCGGGCTGATCACGTTGCCGCGCGACTTCGACATCTTCTGGTTGTCGGGGCCGAGGATCATCCCCTGGGTGAACAGGGCGCGGAACGGCTCCTGGACGTCGAGCAGCTCCATGTCGGCCAGGGCCTTGACGAAGAAGCGCGCGTACATCAGGTGGAGGATGGCGTGCTCGACGCCGCCGATGTACTGGTCCACGGGCATCCAGTGCGCGAGCACCTTGCGGTCCCATGCCGCCTCGTCGTTGCCGGCGTCGCAGTAGCGCAGGAAGTACCAGCTGGAGTCGACGAAGGTGTCCATCGTGTCAGTCTCACGGCGCGCATCGCCTCCACAGTCCGGGCAGCGTGTGCTGACCCAGTCCTCGGCGGCGGCGAGCGGCGAGCGGCCCTTGGGCTGATAGTCCTCGACCTCGGGCAGCACGACGGGGAGATCCTCCTCGGGCACCGGCACGATCCCGCACCGCTCGCAGTAGACGATCGGGATCGGACAGCCCCAGTAGCGCTGGCGGGAGAGGAGCCAGTCGCGCAGCCGGTAATTGACCGAGGCGTGGCCTCGGCCCTCGTTGTCGAGCCAGTTCACGATCGCCTCGTAGGCCTCGCGGTTGTGCAGCCCGTCGAATTCACCGGAGGCGGTCATCGGTCCGTCGCCGGTGTAGGGCAGCTCGCCGTCGGGATCCTCGGGATCCTCGATCACGCGCCGGATCGGCAGGTCGAAGGTGCGGGCGAAGTCGTGGTCGCGCGTGTCGTGGGCGGGCACGCCCATGATCGCGCCGGTGCCGTACTCCATCAGCACGTAGTCGGCGACGAACATGGGGATCTCATCGCCGTTGACCGGGTTTCTCACGACCCGACCGAGCGGGACGCCCGTCTTCGGCTTCTCCGCCGAGCCCCGCTCCTCGGCGCGCTCGGTGAGGACGTGGTTGACGTAGTCGTGCACGGCGTCCTCATGAGGGGTGCCGGCGGCGAGGCGGAAGACGTCGGGGTGCTCGGGCGCCATCACGAAGAAGGTGGCGCCGAACAGCGTGTCGGGCCGGGTGGTGAAGACGGGGTAGTCGATCCCGAGCTCCTCGCAGCGAAACGACACCTCGGCGCCCGCGCTGCGCCCGATCCAGTTGCGCTGCATCGACTTGACGTTCTCCGGCCAGCGGATGTCGGCGAGGTCGTCGAGCAGGCGGTCGGCGTAGTCGGTGATGCGGAAGAACCACTGCTCGAGCTGGCGCACCTCCACCTCGGCGCCGCAGCGCTCGCAGCGCCCGTTGATCACCTGCTCGTTGGCGAGCACGGTCGCGTCGTTGGGGCACCACTTCACCGCGGCCTCGCGACGGTAGGCGAGGTCGCGCTCGAACAGCTTGAGGAAGATCCACTGCGTCCAGCGGTAGTAGCTCGGTTCGTGGGTGGCGAACTCCCGCGACCAGTCGATCGAGATCCCCCAGCGCCGGAACGCCTGCTGGAAGGCGGCGATCGAAGCGTCGGTCGACTCCCGCGGCGGCACGCCCGTGCGGATCGCGTGGTTCTCGGCGGGCAGGCCGAAGGCGTCGTACCCCATCGGGTGGAGCACCCGGCGGCCCGTGCGGCGATGGAAGTGAGCGACCGCGTCGCCGATCGCGTAGTTCTTGAGGTGCCCGATGTGCGGCTCGCCGCTGGGGTACGGCAGCATCTCCAGCACGTAGGACTTCTCGAAGGAGCGATCCTCCAGCGGGTGGCGGTGGGTCTCCTCGGTCGGGTTCTCGACCTCCCACGTGCGCTCGCGATCCCACAGCGCCTGCCAGCGCGGCTCTATCTCCCGGGGGTCGTAGCGCTTGTCGCTCATCCTCTCACCGAGGTTACTTCGGCTCCTGGGCCCGCGCTCGCCGGCGGTGGCCGGTCGGCGGAGGGGCGCAGCGGCGTCGCTCCGAACGGTCGAGTTCTTGCTTAAACCCCTGCTCTGGCGGTCTAGCATGACGTCCGTGAGTGACGGCCACGTCCCTGTCCACGACCGGGTGAGCACGATCGTCGCGGCCGCCGAGGCCGCGGCCGAACAGCTGCGGCAGGCGACCGAGCAGCAGGTGCGTGAGCGGATCGCCGAGGCTCAGCGGGCGGCGGACTACCGCGTAGCGGCGGCCGAGGAGGAGGCGCAGGAGATCGTCGCGGCGGCCAAGGAGGAGGCAGCCCGGCTGATCGAGGCCGCGCGCCTCGATACCCAGAAGCTCAAGGGCGATGCCACGACGGAGGCCCTCACGATCGTGTCCCGCGCCCAGGACCAGGCCGAGATCATCCGCGCCGAGGCCGAGCAGGACCACACCCAGGCCACCGGCGAGGCGCTGAGGATCGTCTCCGAGGCCGAGCAGACCGCCCAGCGCGCGACGGAGGAGGCGGACCAGCGGGCGCGGGAGCTGCTGCGCGGCGCGCGGGAGAGCGCGGGCGACGTACAGGCCGAGGGCGCAGAGCTGGTGGCGAACCTGCGTGAGATGGGTGACTCGCTGCGCACCAACTCGGCCCGGCTGCTGCGCGACATCCAACTCATCCACGCGCAGATGCTGGCCCGGGTCGACGAAACCCCGCCCGGTCCCGGTGCGGGCACGATCCGCGCCTCTCGCACCCAGCCCGGAAACGGCCGCCCGCGGTCGCGCCCCCGCGGCCCCGATGAGCTCGACGTCCCCGAGTTCATCCCGGGCGGCTGAGCCGCTAACCTAGATCCCCCCACGGGGCTATAGCTCAGCTGGGAGAGCGCCTGCATGGCATGCAGGAGGTCGCCGGTTCGAGCCCGGCTAGCTCCACCTCAGGGAACCCCGCTCAGGCGGGGTTTTCTCGTTCAGGAGCCGGCCGCAACGGGATCACCGCAGCGGCAGCTCGGCCCACACGTGGGTCGTTCCCTCGAACGCTCCCCAACCCGCGCTGAGGTCCTCGACGAGCTGCAGGCCCCATCCGCCGATCTGGGTCCCCTGCTCGCGGATGGCGATCGCCGCTCCCTCCCCCTCGTCGACGACCTCGACTCTCACGCGCGCCTCGTCGGACGCCACCCGCAGCTCGATCGCGCCGCGCCCGTGGACGTAGGCGTTGGTCACCAGCTCCGAGACCACGAGCCTCAGGTCGTCGCGCCGCTCGGCATCGAGCGAGCCGTCGAGCAGCCCATCGAGCCAGGCGCGGGCACGCGCGGGACACGCGCGGTCGCGGTCGAGCAGGAGCACGTGCGGCTCGTTCATCGCAGGGGCTGGGGGTCTCCGAACGTCATCTGACGCGACGCGATGACCAGACCGCGTCGCACCCGGTAGCCTAGCGCAACGGATATTGCGGCAATGGCCATTCCGCCTGGCCACATATGGCAGCCTCCAACGACACCCCCGCCCGCATCGACGCCTTCCTGGAGGCGCTGAGCGACCTCGACCGCGCGCTGGACGAGAACATCGATCGCGCTCGGCGAATGAAGCAGCGGATCATCGACCTCCAGCGGGCTCACGCCGAGGGCCGCTCGATCTCGGAGTTCGTCCCCGAGGAGGAGACCCCGCCGATCGTGCGGCTGCTCACCGAGAGCGCCGACAACCTGGCCGCCTACGGCTCACGCGTACGCAGGACGGAAGCTCTCGTCCTGTACAGCGAGGGCATGACGATGGACCAGATCGCGCGCCTGTTCGGGGTCACGCGCCAGCGGGTCTCGGCGTTGCTGCGCGAGGACGGCTAGGCCCCGGCCGCCCGCCCACGTCCGCGCTTCTCTGACTCGTGCGCTGAAAAACCCAGCGCCGGGTATGAACCGGACGTGCGGATGCTCGCCCAGCCGGACCTTGACGAGCTGCGGGATCTGCGCGGCCGAGGCGAGTTCTTCTGGCTTGACCTGCGCGATCCCGAGCGACAGCGGCTCGATGCGGTCGCGCAGATCCTCGGGATCCACGAACTGGCGCTCGAGGACACCCAGGAATTCGGTCAGCGGCCGAAGCTCGATGTCTACGACGACCAGCTCCTGCTCGTGTACTACGGCGCGAGCACCGACAGCACCGGCGCGCCGTGTCCGGTGGAGGTCCACCTCCACATCACCCGCGAGTTCGTGCTCACGGTCCACCGGATGCCGTGCCAGCGCTTCGACGCCGTGCGCGACGTCATGGAGGGTCGGCCGCCGGAGAGCGAGGCGATGCTCGTCTACCGCGTGATCGACGCGTTGACGGACTCGCTGCTCGACGTCCTGGACGAGGCGGCCTCCGCCGTCGAGGCCTTCGAGCAGGAGATCTTCCGACGGCCGCGGGCCCGCGATCGTGATGCGATGGCCCAGCTGCGCCGCCACCTCGGCCGCCTCCGTCGGCTGCTCGTCATCCAGCGTCAGGTGTTCGAGCGCGCGGCCGGACGGATCGCCGCAGTCTCACCGCGCGGCGAGGAGCTCGAGCCCTATCTGCGCGATGTCGGTGACCACGTCTCGCGGGCGCTCGATGAGACCGAGGCGGCTCGCGACACACTTCAGGGCATGCTCGACACCTATTCCAACGAGGTGCAGGAGCGGCTCACCATCGTCGCCACGATCTTCCTGCCCCTCACCGCGCTCTCCGGCTTCTTCGGGATGAACTTCAACTGGATGATCAACCACATCGGATCCGGAGGAGCGTTCTTTGGCCTGGGAGTCGGCGGTCTCGTGGTCTCGGCCGTGCTGATCATGGTGTGGCTCGTGCGCTCCGGTCTCTACAACCGTCCCGGGCGATGAAGCCTCGCGACCGGCGCGCAGTGGTCGTCGGCGCGGGTTCCAACGGCCTCGTCGGCGCGATCCATCTCGCCCGCGCCGGCCTCGACGTGACGGTGCTCGAGCATGCCCCGCATCCCGGGGGCGCGAGCTCGAGCACGGCCGCCACGCTGGAGGGATTCGTCCACGACCATTGCGCCGGCTTCAACCCGATGACGGTGGCCTCGCCGGCGTTCCGCGAGCTCGACCTGGAGGCCGAGGGACTGCGCTGGGTGGTCCCCGACGCGGTGATGGCCCATCCGTTCGCCGACGGCACGGCGATCGGCCTGCATCGCGACCTGGACGCGACGGTCGCCTCGCTGGAGCGGGCGCGACCGGGAGCGGGAGTCGCCTGGCGGGAGCTCATCGACCAGTTCCGTCCGCTCGCCCAGCGGCTCGTCGAGTCGATCCTCGGTCCGCTTCCTCCCGTGCGCCAACCGGTGGCGATCGCTGCGGCCCTCCGGCGGGATGCCCTCACCCTGGCGCGGCGCATGGCCGGCTCCGTCGAGGCGTTCGGCTTCGACGTATTCGACGGCGCGCACCGGCCCACCGCCTGGCTCGCGGGCTCCGCCCAACATTCGGGGCTGCCGCCCTCCACCGCCGGCAGTGGCGCCTTCGGGTTCCTGCTCCAGCTGCTCGGGCACAGCCATGGCTGGCCGTTCCCGGTCGGCGGACAGGGGGCGATCGCCGACGCGCTGGGCGCGATCGCCGCCCGCGAGGGCGTCCGCGTGCGCTGCTCGGCGCACGTCGAGGAGATCCTCGTCCGCGGCGGCCACGTCGTCGGGGTCCGTCTGCGCGGTGGCGAGGAGCTCCCGGCGCATGACGTCGTGAGCACCATCAGCGCACAGCCGCTCGCCTCGCTGCTCCCCACCGGCGCGCTGCCGGACCGGCTGCTGCGCCGGCTGCGGATCTGGCGTTACGCCACGGCCGCGTTCAAGATCGATTACGCGCTGCGCGCGCCCGTGCCGTGGCTGGCCACCGAGGCCGGGGCGGCCTCCGTGGTGCACGTGGCGGGCGAGCTCGACGATCTCGCCGCCGCGGCTGATGCCGGCGCGCGCGGTGAGGTGCCGGAGCGGCCGGCGCTCGTGGTCGGCCAGCACACGCTGTTCGACGCCTCGCGTGCCCCTGCGGGCTGCCACACGCTGTACGTCTACGGCCATGTCCCCTCGCATTACGAATGCGGCGAGGAGGAGATCGTCTCTCGGATCGAGCTCCAGCTGGAGCGCTTCGCCCCCGGGTTCGGCGCCACCGTCCTCTCGCGCGCGGTGCGCGGACCCGCGCAGACCGAGGCGGAGAACCCCAGCCTCGTCGGTGGCGACCTCGGCGGCGGCACGATGGAGCTCGACCAACAGCTCCTGTTCCGTCCGGCCCCCGAGATGTGCCGCTACCGCACTCCGCTGCCCGGGCTCTACGTGTGCGGCGCCTCGGTCCACCCGGGCGGCTCCGTGCACGGCATGGGCGGCCGCTCGGCGGCGCGCGCGCTGCTTGCCGATCGGCGGCTCCGGCCCTGGCGGTGAAGCCTTCGGCTTCATTGCGAGTTCGCCCAGGGGGGCGAACATCGCGGGGTGCGTCCGGCGTCGTGCCCGAGGACTAGGAGGGGCCGGCTTCGGCGAGCTCGGCGAGCCGCCGGAGCGACTCGCGGTTGCGCATGTCGACCAGCGGGTCGGTGAGCGGGTTGAGGCCGAGGCGGGAGAGGGGGTCCGCCGCCTCCTCGATCATCGTCACGAGCGTCCCGTCCCGGCTCGGGGTGAGGATCAACTCGACGCGCGCGGTGCCGAGCGGCCGGGCCCGGGCGCGCAGCACGAGCCGGCGCGGAGGATCTGACTCGAGCGCCTCGGTGTGGTCGGCAACGGTGAACGGGCCGATCCCGACGCGGTGATGAAAGCGCGAGCCGGTCGCCGGCCACGTCGGGTCGGCCCCCCGGATGGAGTGCGAGCCGACGACCCAGTGCCCGTAGCTGTCCGGGTCGGCGAGCACGGCGAACACCTGCTCCGGCGTGGCGTGAATGGTTCGCTGGGTGACGGCCATGGCCCGTTGACTACCCCCTCGAGTCACGCTCCTCACCGCCTTGTCCGATTACCTGCGCCGGGCGCAGGCAATCGGACACGGCCTCCCGCCCATGGCAGCGAGGGGCGTCAGGCGCCGGATCAGGCGAAGTAGTGGCCCGTCTCCACGTCCTCGACCCAGCCGGGATGGGTCGGCTCCCAGCCCAGCAGCTTGCGGGTCCGGTCGTTTGAGGTCGGGTTGTCCAGGCCGGCGAAGGCGGCGAGGAAGCCGAGGTACTGCGGCGCCTCCTCGGCGGTGACGCTCTTGGTCTCGATCCCGAGCTTGCCGGCGATCGTCTCGGCGATCACCTTGCGCGGGATCCCCGTGTCACCCACGCCGTGCAGCGTCGAGCCGGCCGGGGCCTTCTCCAGCGCCAGGCGGTAGAGCACGCCGATGTCGTAGGTGTTGGCCGCCGGCCAGACGTTGGAGCCGTCGCCCGTGTAGGCCGCGGCCCCGCTCTCCCGGGCAAAGCCGATCAGCGCGTGCGTGAAGCCGTGGTGGTCGAGATCGCTGTGGACCATCGGCGCGAGCCGGACGACGGAGGAGCGCACGCCGCGCTGCCCGAGCGCGATGGTGTAGTTCGCCGCATCGGTCCGGGGACCACTCTCGATCTGGTCGTCCTCGGTGCCCGGGCGGCCGACGATCCCACCCATGGTGAGCATCAGGGTGCCCCCCGTCGACACGAAGGGCTTGTCGCTCCCGACCAGGGCCTCGCCGATCGCCTTCTGCGCGGCCATGTCGGAGTCGACCGCGACCATGTAGTCGCCGCTGCGCATCGCCTCGTGCTTGAAGGCGAGGTGGATGACGCCGTCGGCCTCGGCGGCGGCGGCCTTGAGACCGTCAAGGTCGTCGAGATCGCCGCGGCGGACCTCGGCGCCCATCGCGGCCACCGCCTCGGCCGAAGCGTCGGAGCGGGCGAGGCCGATGACCTGGTGGTCGTGGTTGAGAAGCTCGGGGATGACGGCGGCGGCGATGTGGCCGGAGGCGCCGGTTACGAACACGCGCATGTGAATCTCCAGTGGGGTGGTATGTCACCTGGTGTCATCACCATAGCACGCGCATGACACTTGGTGTCATCAACTACCCTCAGGGTCCATGTCCCGCTGGAAACCCGACGCCCAGGGCCGCCTGATGACCGCGGCGATCGAACTGTTCGACGAGCAGGGATACGAGGCGACGACCGTCGCCGAGATCGCCGAGCGCGCCGGGCTGACCAAGCGCACCTTCTTTCGCTACTTCTCGGACAAGCGGGAGGTGCTGTTCAGCGGCACCCAGGAGCTCCAGCGCCTGTGGCTGGAGGCGGTAGCCGCCGCCCCTGCGCAGGCGAGTCCGCTGGCGGCCGTGACGGCCGGACTCGATCCGGTCGCGGAGATGTTCGTCGAGCGCCACTCCTTCGCCCGGATCCGCGCGCAGATCATCGACGCCAACCCGGAGCTACGGGAGCGCGAGCTGATCAAGCTGCAGAGCCTCGCCGCCGCGATCAAGGCCGCGCTGGTGGAGCGGGGCGTCTCGGTGAACGCGGCGATCCTGGCCGCTCAGGCGGGCGTGACCGTCTTTCACGTGGCCTTCGCTCGCTGGGTCATGCAGAACGACCCGACCGTGTTCCGGCGGCTGATGGACGAGTCGCTGGAGGAGCTGCGGTCGGTCACCGCCGCCTACTGACCGAGGAGCGCTCTGCGCGATCAGGCCGTGGCGGCGATCGCCGCCGGGGCCTCAGAGCAGCTGCTCGGCCCGCGCGTAGGCGATCTGGAGGAGGTCCGAGCCGGTGAGGACGACGAAGCTCGAGGCGATCCAGCGGGTGGCCCGCGGAGCGACGAGCAGCCCGGCGAGGAACGCGGTGGCGATCCACATGCCCAGGCAGTAGGGACAGATGAGGAGCTCGCCGATCGCCCGCCGCAGGCCATGGCCGCGCGCCTGCTCGTTGACCTCGGCGTGACCGGCGTCGTTCTGGAAGCGGGTGAACGGAGCGCGGATCGTGCCGGCGACGCGATCCCGGGCGATCAGCCGAGCGCTCTTGTGGGTGGCGATGCTGAGCAGGACGATGTCGCCGACATCGACCCGCTCGGGCAGGGGGCGCCCGGAGCGACGCAGCCAGAGTGCGAAACCGCCCGTCGCCGCCCCGAAGGTGGTCATCAGCAGGCCGTATGCGCCCAGCGGGCGCTCCTGCTCGGGGCTGTGCCCGGCGAAGGGAGGGAGATCCTGGAGCGCGGTGGCCATCGTCGGACCGGTTACCCGCGCTCCGGCGCCTCAACCCTGAGCGGAGCCAGATCGGCTACGGCGTGTCCGTGCTCCGTGTCGTCATCACACGGCGCACCAGCCGCTCGACGCGCCGGCGCGGCGAAGCTCCGGCGCCCCCGGCGCTCGGCGGCGAGATCGGCATCAACCGGGAGAGCTCGCGCCGCGTCACCCCCACGGCGGTATCGAAGCGGTTCCGTGGTCGACGCCCGCTCCCGCCGCGCGACCCACCTTTCTCGACCGCGCCCATGACCTGGTCCTACCCGCTGCGGGTTCTCAGACCGCCGACGGTCATCCAGATGACATGGCAGCGCGTCAGCCGGAGCGCAGGCGCTCGAGCTCGGCCGTCCGCTGAGCGATCCGCTCCTCGTCGGAGACGAGCTCCCACAGGCTGGTCCGATTCGTCCCCCCGCGGCGCACCGCTCCGGTGCCCTCCAGCGAGCGGAGCAGGTCGACGACCTGGTTGTAGGGGACCCCGGCGCGCTTGGCAAGCGCGATCGCGCTCAGACCGGTCTCGGCCTCGGTGAGCATCTGCTCGATCTGCTCGATGAGGGGGGTCCGGGGCGGCGCCGGCGGGCGGAGCTCGGGCTCGGGTCCCGGCTCGGGCTCCGGCCCTGGGGCCGGATCGGCGTGAACGGCCTCGCGCTCAGGGGCGGCGGCCTTTCTGGTGCGCACCGGCGTCGGGGCCGAGGCGGTCTCTCTGGCGGGCCCAGGCGTCGGGGCCGAGGCGGTCTCCCTGGCGCGCCCGGGCGCCGGGGCCGCAACGGCCTTCCTGGGGCGCGCGGGCGGCGGAGCGGCCGTGGCCTTCCCGCCGCGCAGCGCCGCCAGCGCCGCCTCCAGGGCGACGATCTCATGCTCGGCCTGCTCGATGCGCTCGGCGATGACGTCGATCAGCTGCTCGGGAACGGACATGGCGACGATCCTACGCGGCGCCGCGTGACATCGATGGTTCGCCGCCGGGTCAGCGGGAAGCCCCCACCGGCGGCACCGCCCGCCCCCGGCTGAACCCGCGACGAAAGGAGCCCCATGAAGGCACTGGCCTGGCACGGAAAGCGCGATGTGCGCGTGGACACCGTGGACGACCCGAGGATCGAGCACCCGACCGACGCGATCATCCGCATCACCTCGAGCGGGTTGTGCGGCTCCGATCTGCATCTCTATGAGGTCCTCGGCCCGTTCATGGACCCCGGCGACATCCTCGGTCACGAGCCGATGGGAATCGTCGAGGAGGTCGGCTCGGAGATCACGAACATCGTTCCCGGCGACCGCGTCGTCGTGCCCTTCAACATCTCCTGCGGGCACTGCTTCATGTGCGAGCACGGCCTGCAGTCCCAGTGTGAGACCACGCAGGTGCACGAGCAGGGCTGCGGCGCGGCGCTGTTCGGCTACACCAAGCTCTACGGACAGGTTCCCGGCGGCCAGGCCGAGTACCTCCGCGTGCCGCAGGCCCAGTACGGGCCGATCAAGGTTCCCGAGGGACCGCCGGACGACCGCTTCGTGTTCCTGTCCGACGTCCTGCCGACGGCGTGGCAGGCGGTCGAGTACGCCCAGGTTCCCGACGGCGGCAGCCTCGCGGTCGTCGGACTCGGCCCGATCGGTGAGATGGCAACGCGGATCGCCCAGCAGCGCGGCGTCGAGCAGGTCATCGGCATCGATCTGGTGGCGGACCGGCTCACCCGCTCCGCCGGCCACGGCGTCCACACGATCGACGTCTCCGCGGTCGAGGACCTGGCCGAGGCGGTGCGGGAGATCACGCACGGCCGCGGGCCGGATGCCGTGATCGACGCGGTCGGCATGGAGGCGCACGGCGCGCCGGGGGCCAAGCTGGCGCACACGATCGCCGGAATGCTCCCCAACGCGGTGGCGCGCACCGTGATGGAGCACGGAGGCGTCGACCGCCTCAGCGCCCTGAGCAGCGCGATCGAGATGGTTCGCCGCGGGGGAACGATCTCGCTCTCCGGGGTCTACGGCGGTACGGCGGATCCCCTCAACATGCTGCAGATCTTCGACAAGCAGCTCACGCTCCGGATGGGGCAGGCGAACGTGAAGCGCTGGATCGACGACCTCATGCCGCTGCTGTCCGGGGACGGGGATCCCCTGGGTGTGGAGTCCTTCGCCACCCACCACGTGCCGCTGGACGACGCGCCACAGGCCTACGCCGACTTCCAGAGCAAGGAGTCGGGCACGTTCAAGGTGGTGTTCAACCCGTAGGGTCGGCCCGTGTCGTGGGATACTGCCGCCGCAGATGGCGACCGGTCCCACCGATCCCGACGTCTACGTTCCGGCGGCCGACCGCTACGAGCGGATCGGCTACCGGCGCTGCGGGCGCTCGGGCCTGCGGCTGCCGGAGATCTCGCTCGGGCTGTGGCAGAACTTCGGCGACGACGTCCCCCTCGCCCGGGCGCGCGCCGTGTTGCGGCGCGCCTTCGACGGGGGCATCACCCACTTCGACCTCGCCAACAACTACGGCCCGCCCTACGGCGCCGCCGAGGAGAACTTCGGCCGGATCCTCGCGCGGGATCTGCGTCCGTACCGCGACGAGCTGGTGATCTCCACCAAGGCGGGGTACGACATGTGGCCCGGCCCGTACGGCGACTGGGGCTCCCGCAAGTACCTGCTGGCCAGCCTCGAGGCGAGCCTGCGCCGCCTCGGCCTCGACCACGTCGACATCTTCTATTCGCATCGCGCCGACCCCGACACGCCGCTCGAGGAGACCATGGGAGCGCTGCACTCAGCCGTCGTGCAGGGCAAGGCCCGGTACGCCGGCGTCAGCTCCTACTCGCCGGAGCGCACGGCCGAGGCGGCCCGGATCCTGCGCGAGCTCGGCACGCCGCTGCTCATCCACCAGCCGTCGTACTCGATGCTCAACCGCTGGATCGAGGGTGGCCTGCTCGACGTGCTGGACGAGGAGGGCGCCGGCTGCATCGTCTTCTCCCCCCTCGCCCAGGGCCTGCTCACCGACAAGTACCTCGATGGGATCCCTGAGGACTCCCGGGCCCGCCGCGGCGGGTCCTTCGACGAGGCGCTCGTCACCGACGAGAACCTCGCCCGCGTGAGAGCGCTGTCGGAGATCGCGGCGGCGCGCGGCCAGTCGCTGGCCCAGATGGCGATCGCGTGGGCGCTGCGGGATCCCCGCGTCACCTCCGCCCTGCTCGGGGCGAGCAGCGTCGCCCAGCTGGAGCAGAACCTCGAGGCGCTGGCCAGGCTCGCCTTCACCGACGCCGAGCTGGAGGCGATCGAGCCCCACGCCCGCGACGGCGGCGTGAACATCTGGGCGGCGTCGAGCGCCGTCTGATCGTGCGGGCGATGGCGTTCACGGCCGTCGGCCGGGAATTGACCGAGGTGGAGAGGCCGATTCCCCGGCCCGGCGATGGCGAGCTGCTGCTCGCCGTGCATGCCTGCGGGGTCTGCCGGACCGACCTGCACCTGCTCGACGGCGAGGTGGAGATTCCCCACCCGCCGCGGATCCTCGGACACCAGATCGTCGCCGAGGTGGTCGGCGAGGAGCGACGGGTCGGGGTGCCGTGGCTCGCCTTCGCGTGTGGCCGCTGCCGCTTCTGCCGCAGCGGGCGAGAGAACCTGTGTCCCTACGCGGAGTTCACCGGCCGCGATCGGGACGGCGGCATGGCCGAGTACGCGGTGGCTGACGAGCGCTTCTGCTTCACATTGCCCGACGGCTATCCCGACGCGCAGGCGGCACCACTCCTGTGCGCCGGCCTGATCGGCTACCGCTCGCTGCGCATGTGCGGCGACGCCGAGCGCATCGGCCTCTACGGCTTCGGCGCCGCCGCCCACATCATCGGCCAGGTGGCCGCCTGGCAGGGCCGCGAGGTGTTCGCCTTCACGCGCCCCGGCGACGAGACGGCGCAGGCGTTCGCCCGCGAGCTCGGCGCCGTCTGGGCCGGAGGCTCGGACGAGGCACCCCCGGAGCTGCTCGACGCGGCGATCCTGTTCGCGCCCGCCGGGGAGCTCGTCCCGGAGGCCCTCTCGCACCTGGAGCCGGGCGGCACGGTCGTGTGCGGCGGCATCCACATGAGCGAGATCCCCGCGTTCGACTACGAGCTGCTGTGGCACGAGCGCTCGATTCGCTCCGTCGCCAACCTCACCCGGCGCGACGGCGAGGAGTTTCTCGCCCTCGCGCCGCAGGTCCCGGTGCGAACGCGCGTGAGCACCTACCCGCTCACGGAGGCGAACCGGGCCCTGTCCGACCTGCGTCACGGCCGGCTGTCCGGAGCGGCGGTCATCGTCCCCGGAGACTCACCGGACGCCGCCACGCCGGCCACGGCCGGTCTGTAAGGATCTGGCCATGGACGACGCCACGGAACGCTCGCTGGCGCACAACGAAGCGCTGGTGCGCAAGATCAACGAGGCGATCGAGCGAGGCGCCTGGCCGGGAGAGGAGAGGCAGCTCGAGCGCTTCCGCTGCGAGTGCTCATTCGCCGACTGCGCCGAGATGATCGAGCTCACGCACGAGCGCTACGAGATGATCCGCCGGAGCCCGCGTCGCTTCATCGTCACGCCGAGCCACGTGATGCCGGAGGTGGACGCGGTCGTCGACCGCCAGGAGGGCTACGTCGTGGTGGAGAAGCAGGACGAAGCCGGCGACGCAGCCGAGAGCAGCGACCCGCGCTCCTGAAGCTCGGACGGTGCGCCACCCCGCGGCATGCGTCCACGGCCGTCGTCGTGGCGGATCCGCCAGCCCATGCGCAGCTCGGTCCCGCCGGTCCCGCGCTCGAGGATCGTCAGCCGGTCGCATGAGCCGGCGATGAGCTTCCAGCCCCAGCCGAGGCCCGGCGTGTCGGTGGGCACCCGGTGCCCGTGGCCGTCGTCGGCCACCAGCACCGTCAACTCATCGGAGGCGGCCGAGGCGCTGAGATGGATGAGCCCGGGGTGCCCGGCGGGATAGGCGTGGAGCACGACGTTGGTCGCCGCTTCGGAAACGGCGAGGCGGATCGACGCGAGCTGCTCACGGTCGGCTCCGGCACGCCGCGCCAGGTCGATGACGAGCGTGCGGATCGCGCCCACCGAACGCGGGGTGGCCGGATAGGAGACGCTCGACCCCCGCATCCATCCGGGGGCCCGCGGGGTGCGCAGGCGTTGGTGCGTGGGGCCGATGGTGTCCACCACCTCGGAGGGGGCTTGCGGTCCGCTGAAAGCCATGGTGTTCTGATTGCCGTCTAAGAGGCTCGTAAACCTCCGCGTCGTAATCCCGACCGTTGAGGATCCGCGGCGCGAGGGTAGGAATCAGGCGATGCCGTATCGCTTCAGCCCCGACGAGGATGTGGCCGCGGCGACCCACCGCGTGAGCCAGGAGCAGCTCGGCAAGGCCGTCCGGCGGCTCCGCGACGATCTCGCCGGCGATGCCGTCGAGGCGGTTCACGACGCACGCAAGGCGGTGAAGAAGCAACGCTCGCTGCTGCGCCTGGTGCGAAGCACGGTTCCGCGGGGCGCTCGCCGGCGGGAGAATCGGGCTCTGCGCGCAGCGGCGCGAGGCCTGTCGGGCGCCCGCGACGCCGAGGTGCTCGTGGAGACGCTCGATGCGCTCGCCGAGCGCTACGCCGGCCAGATTCCCGCCCCCGCGTTTGCGGCCGTCCGCAAGCCCCTGGCGCGCGCACGCGGCGAGGCGCGGGCCCAGCTCGCCGATCCGCGGCTGCCGGAGACCGCGGCCGCCGAGCTCGAAGCGGTGGAGCGGCGGATCGCCGCCCTTCCGGTGCAGGACGCCGGGTTCGCCGCCCTCATGCCCGGGCTGTCCCGGACCTACCGGCGCGGGCGCCGGGCCTTCAAGGCGGCGCGGTCACGTCCCGCCGCCGAGGATCTCCACGCGTGGCGCAAGCGGGTCAAGGACCTGTGGTACGAGCTGCGGCTGCTCTCGGATCCGGGGGGCGAGATCGTCGCCGGGCACGCCAGGGATGCTCACGCGCTCGCCGACCTGCTGGGCGATGATCACGATCTTGCCGTGCTGCGAGAGGCGATCGCCGACCTGCCGGCGGGAGACGACGACGTGGTGGCGTTGATCGACCGGCGCCGCGCCGAGCTGGAGACGGAGGCGTTCCGTCTCGGACGCCGGGTCTATGCCGAGAAGGCGCCCCAATTCTCCACCCGGATGCGGAGATCGCTGAAGGCGGCCGGCCGCGGGTCGCCGGCGGCCGTCTGAATACCCGGTCCTGAGGCGGAGATCCAGAGGGCTAGGCCTGCGCGCGGGCCGCCGCGAGCAGCGCCGGTGGGTCGAGGTCGCCGCGCTCGCGGGCCAGCGCGAGCGCGCGGTCAGCCAGCTCGGCCGCCTCCGCTCCCCCCAGCGACTCGTCGCGCAGGGCGAGCGCCAGCAGCGTCTGATGGAGCAGCTCCGGCTGCGCGGGGGCGAGCGACGGGGGCGGGCCGGCCGCGGGCAGCGCGCTCAGGCCGGCCAGCAGCCGCGCGACCCCACCGCCGCCACCGAACAGACGGCCCGGAACCCGATCCGGCACCGTCGCCGCGACGCCTCCGGTGCCCGGATTGACGAGCTGGAGCTTGGAGCGCAGCCCGCAGCGCTCGAACGCGATCCGATACCCGGACAGGCGCAGATAGCCGAGCCGGGCCGCGAGCGCGATGTAGGCCGCGGCCTCCGCCTCGTCGCGCAGGCGCGTGGTGTGAAGCGCCAGCTGCGTGCCGGCGTCCGGCAGCGACGGATCGGGCTCCGGCGCCGCGAGCACGAACGCCTGGGAGCCGAGACGGCCCGCGCCGACCCCGGCCACCTCTCCCAGCAGCTGATAGCCGCCGAGTCCGAGGGCCCCCACGATCCCGCGCGGAAGCGGGTGCTCGGCGAGATGCCCGGGCGCGAAGGCCATCAGTTGTTGAGCAGGCCGCCGACGATCCCGCCGAGCATGCCGCCGGGGGTCTGTTCGCCCGCCGTGGCGCCCTCCTGAACCGGGGGATGGAAGTAGGCGCTCTGCAGACCGACCCGCCCGGGACCGGTGAAGCGGTTGAAGACGAGGCTGCCGCCGCCGCCGAGGAACCCGCTCTTGAAGCCGTAGACCTCCTGCGCCATCTGCACGGAATGGTCACGGTAGACCCACCCACCCGGCTCGATGTCGATCGTCTCCCCGGGCTCGAGCTGCTTCTCGAACACGTTCCCGTACCCGTGCACCCACACCACCCCCTCGCTGTCACCGGCGAGAAAGTGGTCGACCCAGAAACCGCCGCCGTACACCATGTTCGCGAAGCCCTTGACCCGCGAGTAGTCGTACTCCACCCCACCCGTGGCGGCGAGGAACTGGTGCTCCCGCACGACGATCCCCTCGCCCGGCGGCAGATGGAGCGCGGCGATGTGTCCGGGGGCGTCACGGCTGAAGGCGATCTCCCCGGCCGACTGGGCCTCCAGCAGCAGCAACGGCATGCCGCCGAACGCGCGCCGCTTGAGCCCCTTGCGCAACGGGTGCAGCCCGATCTGGAGGTCCGGGTACTTCCACAGCAGGACGTGGTGCTCGAAGTACACCGGCACCTGGCCGTCGAGCGCCATGTGCAGGACGGGCACGAGCTCGCCCTCGAGGCGGTAGCGGAGCCCCGGAGCGCTCCCCGCGTCGATCTGGGTGGGAAGCATCTTCGGTGCGCTCGGCATTGCCCTCTCCTGTGGATGCTGGGGCAGGATCCTGACATGCCCCGGGTGGTCGATGGCACGGTAGCGCGCCGAGCCGCCGCAGCGGGTGTCCACTCGGAAGCCGGGATAATGGGCCGGTGGCCAAGATCTACGTCACGGGACATCGCAATCCCGACACCGACGCGATCGTGGCGGCGATCGGGTACGCCGAGCTGAAGGGGCGCCTCGACGTCACCAACCGCTACGTGCCGGTGCGACTCGGCGCGGCCAACCCGCAGACGACGTGGGTGCTGGAGCGGGCGAAGACGCCGCTGCCGGAGTTCCTCCCCCACGTGATGCTCCGCTGCTGCGACATCATGCGCACCGAGTTCCCTGTCGTCGACCAGGATGGCCCGATCCGCGAGGCGGGTCTCGTGATGGCCCGGACGAACCTCGACCTCGTCCCCGTCGTCGACGATCAGGGCACCCTCGTCGGCGTCGTCACCGAGCGCGCGCTCGCCCGGCGCTTCATTCGCGAGTCACGCCAGACCTCGACCCTGCGCGAGGCCCCCACCCACGTGCAGGCGATCGTCGACGTCCTGGAGGGCGAGCTGCTGGTCGGCGAGGACGAGCGATTCTCGGGACGCGTGTGGGTGCACTCGATCAATGTCGAGACCCCCAGCGGCATCTCCGACGGAGACGTCGTGGTGATCGGCGACCGCGGCGACGCCCAGCGGCTCGCGATCGAGCTCGGCGCGGCGCTGCTCGTGCTCTCCAACGGGGCCGAGCCGGAGGACGAGGTGCTGGAGCTGGCGCGCGAGCGCGGCACCGCGATGATCCGCTCCAAGCTCGACAGCTATGTCTCCGGCCGGATGATCACCCTCGCCGCCCCCTGCCGGGCGTTCATGGAGCAGGACCCCCTCACCGTCGCCACCGAGTATCTCGTCAGCGACATCTCGGAGCAGATCAAGGAGATCCACTACGGCGCGGCGGTGGTCATCGACGCCCAGCGCCGGCCGGTCGGCCTCGTGACGCGCTCGGATCTCGTCGGCCCGCCGCGGCGGCGCGTCATCCTCGTCGATCACGCCGAGAGCGCGCAGAGCGTGCCGGGCATCGAGCAGGCCGAGATCGTGGAGATCCTCGATCACCACCACATCGGCTCGATCGAGACCCGCGTCCCCGTCCGGGCCACGTTCGATCCCGTCGGCTCGACGGCGACGCTGGTCACCGAGCGCTTTCGCCAGAACGGCATGGAGCCGAGCCACCCGACGGCGATGGCCCTGCTCGGGGCGGTCCTCTCCGACACCGTGATCCTCAACTCGGCGACGACGACCGACCGCGACCATGCCGTCGTCGCCTATCTGGAGCGGGCGCTGGACGTCGATGCCGAGGAGTTCGGCAAGGAGATGTTCGAGGAGACGGCCGACGTCTCCGAGGTCGGCGCCGACGAGCTCGTGTCCCGCGATGCCAAGCGCTACCAGACCGGAAGCGGCCAGGAGATCTGCATCGCCCAGGTGGAGGTCGTCGGCACCAGCCTGCTCGAGCGCAAGGACGAGCTGCTCGAGGCGATGAAGGCCGAGCGCGACCGCCAGGACCTCCAGCTCTACGCGCTGATGGTCACCGACGTGATGGAGAAGACGACCGAGCTGCTCGTGGCGGGGGACGTCAAGGCCGTGGCGAAGGCCCTGGAGACGCAGGCCGACGACAGCACGATCGAGCTGCCCGGCGTGATGAGCCGCAAGAAGGAAGTCGCGCCGAAGCTGCTCAGGGCGCTGTAGGCCGCGAGCCCCGGGCGCCGTGGACGGCGATCCTCAGCGCGTGGCGACGTTCAGCTCACGCGCGGGCGCCTCGCCCCAGAGCTGCTCGAGCCGGTAGAACTCGCGCGTCTCCGGCGTGAACACGTGGACGACGACGTCCAGGTAGTCCATCAGGATCCAGTGGCCCTGGCTCGCTCCCTCGACCCGGCGCGGAAGCACCCCGTGGTCATCCTTGAGGCCGAGGTGGATGGCGTCGTGGATCGCCTTCGTCTGCCGGTCGGTGCGGCCCGAGCAGATGACGAAGTAGTCCGTGTAGCCGAGGATCTCCCGCAGGTCGAGCAGCACGACGTCGATGGCCTTGGGGCCACCGGCGTACTCGGCGATCGCAATGGCGAGCTCTTCGGGTGTGATCACGCGGTGGATCCTCCGTACAGGTGGTGTTGGTCGATGTAGGCGGCCACCGGATCGGTGACCAGGTAGCGGATCGGCTGGGCGTCCCGCACCCGCCGCCGGATCTCGGTCGATGAGATCGCGATCCGCGGCATGGGGAAGAACCGGGCCCGATCGCCGCCGGGCAGACCCGAAAGGGCCCGCTCGACGTCGACCGTGCGAGTGCCCCGGCGCTTGGCCACGGCCGGTGTGGCCAGCGAGAGCACCCGCTCCGCCGAGCGCCATTGCGGAAGACCAGCCGCGACGTCACCGCCGACGATCAGGAACAGCTCGCTATCGGGCGCTTGGATTCGCAGTTCCTCCAGGGTATCGACCGTGTAGGACGTGCCGTCGCGCTCGACCTCGAGCGCCGAGACCTCGAGCCGCGGATCGTCCGCCGCAGCCGCTCGGCACAGCGCCAGGCGGTGCTGGGCGCCCGGGTCCTCCTCCTCGACGTCCTTGTGCGGCGGGATCCCCGTCGGGATCAGCAGCACGCGGTCGAGTCTCAGCTGCAGGCCCGCCTCCTGGGCGCAGATCATGTGCCCGAGGTGAGGCGGGTTGAACGTCCCACCGAGGATGCCGAGGCGCACGTCAGCGGGCGCTCAGGGGCGGACGTCGCCCGAGCCCTGGATCAGGTACTTGAAGCTGCAGAGCTCGCGCAGTCCGATCGGTCCACGGGCATGGAGCTTCTGGGTCGAGTTGCCGATCTCCGCTCCCATCCCGAACTCGCCGCCGTCGGTGAACCGCGTCGAGGCGTTGACGTACACGCAGGCGGCATCGACGCCGAGCTCGAAGGCACGCGCCGACGCGGTGTCACGCGTCACGATCGCCTCCGAGTGTCCGGAGCCGTGGCGGTTGATGTGCTCGACCGCCGCGGGGACGGAGTCGACGATCCCCACCGCGATGTCGAGCGACAGGTACTCCTCCGCCCAATCGGCCTCGGTCGCCGCGCTCACTTCGACGTCCGGGGCGAGCGCGCGTACGCGGTCATCGCCGTGGAGGCTCACTCCCGCCGCAGCCAGCGCCCGCAGCGCCCGGGGAACGAACTCGGCCGCCACGGCGCTGTGCACGAGCAGCGTCTCGGCGGCGTTGCACACGCTCGGGCGCTGCGTCTTGGCGTTGAGCGTGATCGCGAGCGCGTCGTCGAGGTCGGCCGTGGCGTCGACGAACACGTGGCAGTTGCCCGATGCGGCGTAGATGACGGGGACCGTCGCGACCTCCTTGAGCGCCGCCTTGAGCCCCTCGCCGCCCCGGGGGATGATCAGATCGACGAGCCCGCTCTGGGTGGCGAGCTGCGGGAGCTCGTCGTGCCCCCCGCCGGCCACGAGCGACAGCGAGCCGGCCGGCAGGCCGGCGGTGCGCACGGCTTCGCCGGCGACGGCGGCCAGGATCGCGTTGGAGTGGGCGGCCGCCGAGGAACCTCGCAGGACGATCGCGTTGCCGGACTTGAGGCACAGCGCGGCGGCATCGATGGTGACATTGGGGCGGGCCTCGTAGACGACCGCGATCACCCCGAGCGGCACGCGGACCCTGCGGTAGTCGAGCCCGTTGGCGAACCGACCACCCTCGATCACCTCCCCCACCGGGTCGGGCAGCGCGGCGATGTCGCGCGTCTGGGCGGCGATCGTGGCCAGCCGCGAGGAATCGAGTGCCAGGCGATCGAGCAGCGTCGCGCTCAATCCGGACTCGCGACCCGCCTCCAGGTCGAGCTCGTTGGCTTCGAGGATCTCGCCCGAGCGATCGAGCAGCGCGTCGGCGACGGCCAGGAGAGCCTGGTTCTTCGTCGTGGCATCGAGCGTCGCGAGCCGGCGCGAGGCCGCTTTGGCGCCCCGGCAGATATCCGCGACGGACAGCGCAGTGGTGGCCATACCGAAAGGTTACGACAGGGCGAAGCGACGGCGACGCCGCCTGCTCGCCGCAACCTCAGCCGAGCACGAAGTAGTCACGGTGCACCGCCTCGTCGCCGGCCATCGGCAAGAGCTCCCGGACCCGGGCCGAGTGCAGGCCTCGGACCCGGCGCAGCTCCTCGGCGGAGAGGTTGCTGATCCCCTTGCCGACGGTCCGCTCGGCGTGCGTCACCTCGACCGCGTCCCCCGCCTCGAAGTCCCCGCTCACCTCGACGACCCCCACCGGCAGCAGGCTCGTCCCGCCGTCGCGCAGGGCCCGGGCGGCGCCGGCGTCGACGACCACCTGGCCGCGGGTCGGCTTGGCGTACTTGAGCCACAGCTTGAAGCTCGAGTAGCGCTCGCCGCGGGCCGGAAACCGCGTCCCCGTCGGGCGCCCGGCCGCGGCCTGCGTGAGCGTCCCCGGATGCAGGCCGCTCGAGATCACGGTGGGGATCCCCGCCGCCGTGGCCATCTCGGCGGCGACGACCTTGGAGCGCATCCCGCCCGACCCGAGCGGCGAGGTGGCGTGGCCGATGTCGTACGCCTGCAGGGCCTCGAACTCGTCCACCTGTTCGAGCAGCCGGGCATCCGGATCCATGCGCGGATCCGCGGTGTACACGCCGCCGGCATCGGTGAGGAGCAGGAGCAGCTCGGCGCCGAGCAGGATCCCCACCTGCGCGGCGAGGAAGTCGTTGTTGCCGAACGAGATCTCGTCGGTCGTCGTGGTGTCGTTCTCGTTGATCACCGGCACGACGCGCCACTCCAGGAGCTTGCGAAGCGTCTGCCGGGCGTTGAGATAGTGCGTGCGGGCACTCATGTCGAAGAACGTGAGCAGCACCTGGGCGCTCGGCACCCCGCGCCGGCTGAGCAGCTCGTCGTAGACCTGGTAGAGCTTTCCCTGCCCGACGGCGCTCGCCGCCTGCAACTCGTCGATCGCCCGTGGCCGGATCGGCAGCGACATCGTCCCCATCCCCCGGGCGATCGCGCCGCTCGTGACGATCACCGGCGAGCGCCCGGCCCGCCGCAGCTCCGCCACCTCGTCGCAGATCCCCGCGAGCAGCTCGCGGCGCACCGCCCCACGCTCGTCGGCGACGATGCTCGATCCCAGCTTGACGACCACGCAGCTCATCGCCGCCGAACTTTAGGCGGCGGCGAGCGCTCGGCCGTGTGAGCTCAACAGCGGGTGTAGACGCGCGTGAAGCGAACCTGCTCGCGGTGGTGCCCCACCAGGATGAACTCATCGACGCCCATCCGGGTGTGCCGGGAGCGAGCGCGGCCGAGCTCCGCGTGAATCGTGGCGCGCCTGCCGTGAGCGCGAAGGCGCCGCCGTACGGAGCCGATCCGGATCCGCACCGCGCGGAAGCGCTCGCCCACCGGAAGGGCGAGGCGGAAGGTCACCCGGGTCCGCGACGTGCAGCCGGCGACGCGCTGGGTGGTGTTCTCACACCAGGGGTTGGCGGGGACTCCCGCGCACGGCTTGCGCATCCCGGGCAGCGCCGAGGCCGGCGGGAGCGGGTGAAGGCCGTCCTTCAGACCCGTGTACCGGGGATACGTCGAGCCGGGCGGGCAGGGGATGCTGAGCCCGGCGCTCACTGCGAGACCAGAGTCGCAGCCCACCTCGGTGGTGAACAGGGGGTTCGTGTTCGCGGACACGTCATGGCCGTCGCAGGTGGGGTATTCCTGCTCCAGCTGCTGATCCTCCTGCGGCAGGCTCCCCGACGCGTCGGTGTTGCCGCTGAAGCAGTCGGTCGGCTCGCCGCTGACCAGGTTGAACTGCTCGAAGTCGCCGTTCGTCGGGTTGCCGAAATAGCCGTCGTTGACGTAGTGGTTGTCGATCAGGGCGTCGCCCCACTCGTCGAACTCACATCCGATCGCGGGTGAGAACGCGGTCGTGCCCCCTGTGCAGGGTGGTCCGTCGTCGGGGTAGACGACGAACGCGGTGCCCCACGCGCCGTTGTTGGCGAACGTGTTGTCCATCACGGTGTCGTCGCGCCCGCCGGAGATCGTCATCCCCGTCCCAACCGGCCCGGCCGACGTCTCGCCGGCGGTGGGGACGTTGGGGTTGTTGTTGTCGTGAACGTCGTTGTGCATGAACACCCAGCATGAGTGCGTGTGGGTGATGGCGCTGATGATCCCCGCCGGGCAGGCCCCGAGCTGGGGTGGCGGGTTGTCGCCGTTCTGGCTGTTGGTGTCGAACCCGTCCTCGTTGTTGTCGAACTGCGAGTTCTCCACCAGCAGGTTGCCGCCCGAGTTCGAGCCCGAGTAGCCGAGAGCGTCGTACTCCCCCCAGGCGTTGTCGACGACCTGGTTGCACTCCTGCTGGCAGGCGCCGATGTAGTAGCCGGAATCGTTGAAGTTGCTCGCGTAGGTGTGGTTCCAGGTGCCGCCGTCCCAGTCACTGGAGAAGATCCCGTACTCGGCCGCGGTCACCTCCGCCTGCTGCGGCGACTGGGAAGTGTTGTAGAACGTGCTCGTCGTCGTCAGGTAATCGCCCTCATAGCCGTAGCCGCCGATCTTGCCGCTGCCGTCTCCCCCGTTCCACCAGATCTCGTTGCCCGTCTCCCCGTCGCCGCCGGCGCCGCCGAGGAAGTTGCAGGCGGTGAGGTTCTGCACCCATACGTCGCCGGCCTTCCACACCTCGATCCCGTTGAGGCCGGTGGGCCCGCTCTGGGTCACGTTGCCGTAGTCCTGATCGTTCACCCCGTCAGAGCACTTCGGCGTGCCCGGCTTCGTGCCGTCGACGACGACCGTGTTGCGGTTCATGCCCCGGACGACGATGCGGGGGGTGGTGATGAGAACACCGGCGGGGAACTCGCCCCCGGTGCCCGTCGGCGCGCGGTCGGAGCTGGTCTTGTAGTCGCCGGGGGCGATCAGGATCCAGTCTCCGGCGTGGGCGGCATCGACCGCGGCCTGGATGGAGCGGAACTGGCCGGGGGCGCCGTGGAAGCTGCCGACGCGCAGCACCTGTCCGCGGGGGGATCCGGGCGACTGGTTCGTGTAGCTCCCCGCCAGCGCGGGAGCTGCGGTGAGTAGCCAGGTGCATAGGCTCACCGCCAGGATGCAACGACGCATGACGAGCTCCTCTCCTCGGGGACGACTCCCGCGTCTGCTCGCGGCGGGGCCGGCCGATCCTATACCTCGGTTCGGAGTGATGTGAACGGCGTCACTGGTTCGGGTCGAGCTCGAACTCGATTCCAGCGATCTCCACCTCGTCGCCTGGGCGAAACCCAACTGCCTCGAGCGCGCGGATGACCCCGATCCCACGCAGCCGCCGCTCCAGATGCGCCAGGGCATCCTCGTTGTCGAGGTCGTAGCGGGCGACGAGTCGCTCGACGCCCCGGCCTCTCACCGCGAATGAGTGCTCCCCCTGGCGCGTCACCTCGTAGGCCCGCTCGGCCGCCGGACGGAACACGCGGTGCTCCGGGAGCTGCTCGGCCGCCTGCTCAGCGGGGGTGAGGCCCGGCGCGGCCACGGCGGCGTTCTCGGCCGCCGCCGCGCGCGCCGCTGCGGCCGGCCCCGGTGCGGGCGCCGGCGTGGCAGGCCCGAGATCCAGCGGGACGCGGCGGACGAGCTCCACCGCGAGCTCCTCCAGGCCGGCGCGGGTGACCGAGGAGGTGAGGAGGACGGGGGTGCCCGCACCGAGGCGCTGCTCCCACTCCGCCCGGGCCTCCGCGGCCTGGTCCGGTGACACCAGGTCGGCCTTCGAGAGAGCGAGGATCCGGGGCAGGGTGGCGAGCCGGGGGTCGTAGAGGCCGAGCTCGCGCTCGATCGTCGTGTGATTGGCGACGGGATCCGACCCGTCGAGCGGGGCGAGATCGAGCACGTGGACGAGCAGCCGGGTGCGCTCGACGTGGGCGAGGAACTCGTGTCCGAGCCCGGCGCCGTCGCTCGCCCCCTCGATCAGCCCGGGGATGTCGGCGACCACCAGCTGCCGGTCCGCGAGCTCCAGCGTGCCGAGCGCGGGCTCGAGCGTGGTGAACGGATACCCGGCGACCTTGGGATGCGCCCGCGTGAGCCGCGAGAGCAGCGAGGACTTGCCCGCGTTGGGGAGCCCGACCAGGCCGACGTCGGCGAGCAGCTTGAGCTGCAGGGTGAGCCAACGCTCCTCACCGGGCAGGCCGCGCTCGGCGAACCGCGGCGTCTGGTGCGTGGCTCCGGCGAAGCTCCGGTTGCCTCGGCCCCCGGAGCCGCCCCGCGCGACGATCGCGCGCTGACCGGCGCGGACGAGGTCGTGGCGGGTGCCGTCCTCCTCGACGAGGATCTCGGTTCCCGGCGGAACTGTCACCTCCAGCGTCGCGCCGTCGGCGCCGTGTCGCTGCGAGCCCTGGCCGTGGCCGCCGCGATGGGCCTTGAGGTGAACGGAGCGCCGGAAGCGTTCCAGGTCCCGCATCGAGTCGTCGCAGACGAGCACGATGTCGCCGCCGCGGCCTCCGTTGCCGCCGTCGGGTCCGCCCTTCGGCACGTGGGCCTCACGTCGGAAGCTGAGGCAGCCGTCGCCGCCGCCGCCGGCCTGAACGTGAATGCGCGCGCGATCCTTCATTCCGGTTGATTATGCGCGGCCTGCGATCGCCTGCCCTGCCGCCCCGCGACCTCCACCACGCCAACGACGGCGATCAGATCCGCCGCACGGGAGCTGCTCGCCATCGTTCCGTCGCGCATGAGAGGGTTTGCGCCGGGCCCGTGTCGAAACAGGTGACCCAGACGTGTCAATCCAGTCAGGAGGCGTGACGTGATCAACCTCATGCAGGACTTCAAGAAGTTCCTGTTCCGCGGCAACGTCGTCGACCTCGCGGTCGCGGTGGTCATCGGGACCGCGTTCGCGGCCGTGGTCAAGGCGCTCGTGGCCGACATCCTCACCCCGATCATCGCCCTGATCTTCGGCCAGCCGAACTTCGAGGCGCTGTCATTCACGATCAACTCGAGCCACTTCCTCTACGGCGACTTCCTCAACTACGTGTTCACCTTCGTGTCGGTGGCCACGGTGGTGTTCTTCTTCGTCGTCAAGCCGATGGAGACGCTGCTCGCCCACCGGGCCCAGGAGGATCCGTCCGTCAAGCAATGCCCCGAGTGCCTGTCGGAGATCCCGATCCTCGCGCGCCGCTGCCCGGCCTGCACGTCACATCTGCAGGGCGCCGGGGGAACCGGCGGGACGGCGATCGTCCCCGGCGCCTAGCGCTCTGGAGGAGGCGCGCCGGCGGCCGGCGACGCCCCTGCGGCCGGCGGCGCGCCCGACCCGCGGCCCGTGTTCGCGTCTTGGAGTCACTCAAGCACCCCCTCGGTGCTCGGATGACTCCAAGACGGGTGCCCCGCGGTGCCGCCGTCGCCGAGGGTCGCCGCGTGGCCGCGCCCGCCGTGGCGGGGCGGAGCGGGGCGAGGCGGGGCGGGGCGGGGCTAACTCGCGGCGGGGTCGACGTCGGCCGGGGCGACCGAGATCACGCGGCCGCGCCGGCCACGCGTGAACTCGACCTTGCCCGCGGAGCGCGCATAGATCGTGTCGTCCTTACCGATCCCGACGCCGTCGCCGGGCTTGAAGCGCGTGCCGCGCTGGCGAACGATGATCTCGCCGCCGGTGACGGCCTGGCCGGCGAACACCTTGACGCCGAGACGCTTGGCGTTCGAGTCGCGGCCGTTGCGGGAGGAGCCGAGCCCCTTCTTATGCGCCATCTGATCCCTCCTTGGTGGTCGCGGCGTCGGCCGCGGCGGCCGGAGCCGAGGCTGTCGCGGCTGTCGCGGCTGGAGCCTTGCGCGAGCGCGAGCGCGTGCTCGATGCGCCACCGGAGCGGTCGATCCCGGCGATCTCGATCCGGGTGAGCTCCTGGCGATGGCCGGTACGGCGCTTGTAGCCGCGCTTGGGCTTGAACTTGACGATCCGCAGCTTGGGGCCGCGCTCGTGGGCGAGCACGCGGGCCCTGACCGTGACGCCGCTGAGCGCGTCACCGTCGATCAGCTCCTCGCCGTCGACGAACAGCAGCGCCGGCAGCTCGAACTCCTCGCCCTCGGGAACCGGAAGGCGCTCGACGAGCAGCCACTGGTCGGGCGAGACCCGATACTGCTTGCCACCTGTTTTCACGATTGCGTACATGGTCACTCCGAAGTCTTGCTCGCGGCGGCCGTCTCGGCCCGAGCACCAGAACGACGCCGTCCGCCTCTGCGGCCGCGGCGTCGAGGCTTCGATTCTAGGGCATCCCCGTTCTCAACCGTGTCCGCCGTCTCCCCGTCGGCGGTGACCGGCTCCTGGCTGGCCAGCTCGGAGACGATGTTCTCGGCCTCGGGATCGCGCTCGGCCACGAGCTCGTCGGGCACCGGCTCGCCGGCGTCGAGCGTCTCGATCGCCGCCGCCTCCCGCGCCGCCGCGGTCACCTCAGCCGCCGGGACCTCGGCCTCCTTCGGCTGGCGGCGCGCGCGTGGGCGCTTCGGCTTGGCCTCGGGCTCCTCGGCGGGGACGTCCACGAGGCGTCCCACGGCGGCGGTCCTCCCCACCTCCTCGATGCGCACGAGGCGCTTCTCGCCGACGAACCGCTCGGCGTCCTTGACGGCGATGATGTACCCGTCGATCTTCGCCACCGCGTCACCGGCGGAGTACATGTGCGGCTCGATCAGCTCCAGGTGGACCTCCTCGCCCTCCCGGAACGGGAGCGCCCGCTCCAGCACCTGCTCGCGGTCGCCCTCCATGAGGACGGCGAAGTGGTCGAGCGGCAGCCCCTCGGAGCCCTCGAAGTGGAACCACTTCCCGGTCTCCTCCTCGACGGCGTGCAGGACCCGCGCCTGGTTACCGGTGAACTCCGCCGAGACCCGGGGGTTCATCTGCAGCAGGATCGCCTCCGCGTTCGTCTCGGGGGCGAGGTCCCGCATCCGCCGCTCGAACTCGATCGCGATCGTCTCCTCGGACTTGATCACGCCCTCGCCGTCGCAGGTGGGGCACGGGCGGGTCATGATCTCGCGCACGCCCTCGGTGACGTTCTGGCGCGTCATCTCGACGAGGCCGAGCGGGGAGATCTCCACCACGAAGGTCTTCGTGCGATCCTCGTCGAGCGCCTTGCGCAGCGTCTTGAGGACCGCGTCGCGGTTGCGGGCGCGGGCCATGTCGATGAAGTCGATGACGATGATCCCGCCGATGTCCCGCAGCCGCAGCTGGCGCACGACCTCCTCGGCGGCCTCGAGGTTCGTCTTGGTGATCGTGTCCTCCAGCCGAGCGCTCTTGCCGCGCCCGATGAAGCTGCCCGAGTTGACGTCGATCACCGTCAGCGCCTCGGCGTAGTCGATCATCAGATAGCCGCCGCTGGGCAGATCGACGCGCCGGTTGAGCGTCGAGGCGAGCACCTCTTCGACGCCGTAGGCCTCGAACAGGGGCTTCTCCTCCTCCCACAGCTCGACGTGCTCGACGAGGTCCGGAGCGGTGCGGGAGAAGAACGACACGAGCCGGTGATGCTGCTTGGGATCGTCGACCACGGCGCGCTCGAAGGCGTCGGAGAAGATGTCGCGCACGACCCGCACGGACAGGTCCGCCTCCTGGAAGACGAGGGCGGGCGCCGTGGACTCGGCGACGCGCTTCTGGAGCACCTCGGCGAGCTTGAGCAGGTAGAGCATCTCGCGCTCGAGCTCGGGGCGCGAGGCACCCTGGGCGGCCGTGCGGATGATCGCCCCGCCGCCCTGCAGGTCGAGCTTCGCCGCCTCCTTGCGCAGGCGCTCGCGCTCCTTGTCGTCGAGCCGGCGTGACACACCGACACCCTCGCCATACGGGGCGTAGACCATGTAGCGACCGGCGATCGTGAGGTCCATCGAGAGCCGCGCGCCCTTCGTCTTCAGGGGGTCCTTGACCACCTGCACGACGATGTCCTGGCCGGGCTTGAGCAGATCGGTGATCTGGCGGCCGTCCCGCCCCTGGCCGCGGCCGCGGCGCGGCGCCTCGACGCCGGGCAGCACGATCTCGTCGACGTGCAGGAAGCCGTTCTTCTCCAGGCCGATGTCGACGAACGCCGCCTCGAGCCCGGCGAGGACGTTGTCGACCTTGCCCTTGTAGATGTTGCCGACGATCGACCGGGCGCCGCGGCGCTCGAGGTAGAGCTCGGCGACCTGATAGCCGGCGGCGGGGTTGGCGCTGCGACGGCGACGCCGCGGGCGGCCCGCGGGCGTCGTGGTCGCGGCGGCCTTACGAGTGGTGGCGACGGAGCCCGTCGCTTCGAGTAGCGCGACGCGGGTCTCTCCGCGATCGACACTGACCAGCACTTGCTTCTTCACGTTGGGAGTCCTTTGGGAGTACGGAGCCCGAGCCCGCGGCGCCGACATCGGGGAGCGGCTTGATCGCCGATTTCCCGATCGCGGCTTCGCCGGCGTTGGGAGTTGACCTGGTGGCCAGCGTCCCGGCACTTGGGCAGAGTTGCAGAGCCCCCGGCGGGAGAACCGCTGCGGGGTCAAATGGAGTCGCTGCTCGGGCGATCTCGCGCGTGAGCAGCATCACAGGATTCCTCTGGCCTTCGTCGCCGTCGACATCCGGGCCTGGATGTAGATCGATTGCAACAGGCCGACCGAGAGGAAGGTCACGAGGACCGAGGAACCGCCGTAGCTGAACAACGGCAGCGGCACCCCGGTGACGGGCATGATTCCGAGCGTCATCCCGATGTTGACGAAGACCTGGAACATGAGCATGCCGAGGATCCCCCCGGCGATGATGCTCCCGTACAGGTTCTTCGACATCGTCACGATGCGCAGGGCCCGCCAGATGAGCAGGGCGTACAGCGACAGCACCAGCGCCGCGCCGACGAACCCGTAGGTCTCGCCGAGCACCGCGAAGATGAAGTCCGTCTGCTCGACGGGGAGGAAGTTGAGCTGTGCCTGCGTGGCATGGGCGATCCCCCGGCCGGTCTTGCCGCCGGAGCCGATCGCGATGAGCGACTGGTGTAGCTGATAGCAGGTTGGATCGCTGCCCTTGCAGGTCGGGTTCAGGAAAGTGGTGAGCCGTTGCTGCTGATAGCCCTGCAGCACGTGCTCGCCGAGCGCCGGCGCGAGCACGAGCACGAAGACGATCGCGACCACGAACAGGGTGAGCAGCCCGGCGACGTGCTTCCACGGCGCCCCGCTGAACACGATCACCATGAACGCGACCGCGACGTAGACCATGGCGGTGCCGAGGTCGGGCTGCGGGATCACGAGCATCGCCGGTATCAGCGCCAGCAGCATCACACGCGCGGTCGTCCGGCGCTCGTGGGTTCGGCGTGAGGCCCCGACGGCGAACGCCGACAGCGACACGATGAGCAGGAGCTTGCCGAACTCCGAGGACTGGAACTCCAGCAGCGGCAGCGGGATCCACCGGTGGGCGTTATCGACCGCGGGCATCGCGTAGACGACCAGGTTGAGCGTGATCATCAGCGCGTAGAGGCCGTAGCGGTACTCCCGCAGCCGGGAGTAGTCGAAGCGGGTGAGCGCGAACGCGAGCACCAGCCCGAGGCCGGCGTAGATCAGCTGGTGGGTCGTGTAGCTGTAGCCCTCGGCCCGGGTCGGGCCCTTCAGCGTGACGATCGAGCACGCCACGAGCCCGAGCGCCGCGAGGAGGAGCAGCGGGTCGAACACGAGCCAGCGGCGCGGACGGCGCTGGCCGGCGACCTGCTCGTCGGTCATCTGCAGGGGGGTGATCGGCCCGCGAGCTCCGCTCACCATCGCGATCCTTCCCCGTGATCGGCGGCGCGTCTCACAGCGTGGCCGAGCTTCCCGCGGTGTAGGAGCCGGCCTTGCCCAGGAACCACTGCGAGAGGATCTCGTGGGCCACCGGAGCGGCGGCGATGTCACCGAACCCGCCCTTGGCCACCGTGACCACGACGACGATCGGCTTGCTCGTCGCCGACGGCGGCACGAAGCACGCATACCAGCCGGTGTCGACCTCTCCGGTCGTCGGGGAGATGTACTGCGCCGTGCCCGTCTTGCCGTACACGGGCTCGGGGAACTTGCCCATCACGTCGTCGGAGGTGCCGCCGGGCGACTGCGCCGCCTCGTGCAGGCCCTCCATGATCGTCGCCCGGACGGTGGGGTTCAGTCCGATGTGCCGGCGAGGCCCCGGGTTGATCCGCTGGAGCACCGTGCCGTCCGCGTTCTGCACGTCGAGCCCGACGTGGGGCGTGACGACGGTGCCGCCGTTGGCGAGCGCCGAGTAGGCCACCGCCAGCTGCAGCGGCGTGACCTGGACGTCACCCTGCCCGACGGCGAGGTTGACGTTGTCGCCCTGTGACCACGGACGGTCGGTACCGTCGGCGATTCCGCATCCCCCGGGAATGTGCTTGGGCTTGCCCTTGAAGGGACCGGTGGCGTCGTCGCACTCGGCCTCGAGCTTGTTGCGGTTCGCCCGCCAGGCCGCGTCGGGCAACGTGCCGGGCGCCTCATCGGGCAGGTCGATCCCGGTGCGCCGGCCGATCCCGTACCTGTGCGCCCACTTCTGCAGCACCCCGCCATTAGGGGCGTCGGAGTTGAGCAGGGCGCCGAGGTTGTAGAAGAACACGTCGTCGGAGACCCGGATCGCCGAGACGATGTTGAGCACCCCGTAGGCCGCCCCGCCCGCGTTCTTCCGGCACAGGCCACCGCCCTCGCAGAACTGCCCCGTGTCGTCGTAGGTGTCCTCGGGCGTCCACCTGCCGCTCTGAAGCGCCGCCGTGGCGGTGATCATCTTGAACGTCGAGCCCGTCGGTCCGGCGCCCTGGATCGCGCGGTTGAACAGCGGATAACCCTCATCGGGATTGTTCAGCTGCTTGTAGGCGGCGCTGGAGATCGGCTTGGTGAACAGCGTCGGGTCGAACGACGGCAGCGAGCCCATCGCGTACACCTCGCCGTTGGCGGGGTCCATCGCCACGAACGCCCCGCCCTGGGTGAGCGTGCCGACGTTCTGCTCCATCGACTCCGCGAGCGCGCTCTGCCCCACCGCCTGGAGCTTCGAGTCGAGCGACAGCTTGAGGTTCTCGCCGGTCACCGGCGCCTTCCTGGTCACCGTGCCCGTCGACTGCCCGAGCGCGTTGACCTGAACGGTCTCGGAGCCGGAGGTTCCCCGCAGCCAGTCGTCGTACTGGTACTCCAGCCCCGACTGACCGACGATCGCGTTGCGCGAGACGCCCTTGAAATGCTTCTGGTGAAGCTCGCAGTCGGCCTTGGAGACGCAGCTGATCGGGCCGACGGTGCCGAACAGCTGGGCGGCGAGGTCGCCGCGCGGGTACTGACGGATGAACACCTGCTGCACGACCACGCCGGGGAACTCCGACTGGCGCTCGGCGAGGTAGAAGTGGACGTCCTCGCTGACCGGCGCCTTGATCTGCACGAAGCTGTAGGGGACCTGGGCGAGCTTCTGAGCGACGAGGCAGGGGATCGGCGCGAGCCGCCGCTGCTGCGGGTGACGGCCGCTGAAGCCGAGCTCACGCAGCGTCTTCGTGGCCAGGTCGACGGGACAGCGGCCCGGCGTTCGCGACATGCCGAGCACCCGATCGAGCTTGCGGTAGACGGCCATGTCGGCGGCGGGTGGTCGCAGGTACTGGATCGTCTCCTTGAGCGGGACGGGCAGATCCTGCGGAGAGATGTCCACCGCCGAGGCCGCCGTGGAGGTGACGAGGATGTTGCCGTCGCGGTCGAGGATGTCCCCGCGGGCGGCGTTGATCGGCAGCGTCCGGGTCTGGTTCGCCTCGGCCTGGGCGAGGTAGGTGTTACCGGAGAGCACCTGGAGGAACCACAGCCGGAAGAAGATGATTGCGAACAGCGCCAGGGCGACGCTGCCGATGACGGCGACCCGGACGGCGAGTTGCGGCGTGGGCGCGCGGCGACCCTCGGGTGCCTCGATCACCGCGCCCCTCCCCGCGGAAGCGGGCCGAGGCGCTCGGAGGGCCGCGAGAGCGGGCTGAGTCCGCCGGTGGTGTAGGCGCGGCGGCGCCGCCGGCGGGGGTCCTCGGGGAGCACCGGCCGAATGAGGCGCCTGACGACGGCGTAGACGGGCAGCGCGATCAGCGCGTTGATGAGCACGCTGATGAAGATCTGCTGGAGCAGCAGCAGGCTGACGGGAGCGTCGACGCCGAGCAGGAACTGGATCAGCGCCATGCCGATCCCCGCCACCGCCGTCGCGGCGGCGCCGCCGGCGAGCGGGACGAGCCCGTGCGAGGGGTCGCGCAGCTCACGCAGCCGCCCCGCCCAGTAGCCGATCGCGATGTACAGCAGCGAGGTGACGCCGAGCGTCTGCACGAGCGCCATGTCGACGAACAGGCCGACGCCGAACCCCATCATCGCGCCCGCCAGCGAGCCGGTGAGGAGCCCCACCGACATCACCACGAGCGGCGTGATGTCGGCATTGACGCCGAAGATGGAGATCTGCGAGACGACCGACTCCTGGACGATCACGGCGACGAAGCCGAGCATCAGCAGCCGAAGCGTCAGACGGGTCCGCGGATCCTTCATCCGCCTCCCACCTGCGCGGTCGTCGTCACATGGGTCGCGGCGCTGACCGCCTGGGCGTGGGGACGGGTCAGGATCTGCACGGCCGTGAGGTGGCGCAGGTCGACGAGCGGCGTCACCTGGACCTGCTGATCCTGGACGAGCTCGTCCTGGTTGGCGTTGGAGACGGCGCCGATGGGGATGTCCGGGGGGTAGAGCGACTGCAGCGAGCCCTCCCGGAAGCCCGTCGTGACGACGAGCTGGCCGTCGGTGATCACGGCGTGGGTCGGGAGGTCCTGGAGGAGCAGCGCGTTGGGGTTGCCGGTGTCCGGCACGAGCACGCCCTCGTCACCCTGGTTGTCCTGGACCTCGGCGCTCACCGAATAGGAGTGGTCGGTGATCAGCGTGACCACCGACACGGTGGGGTCGACGGTCGTCACGACGCCGACGAGGCCCCGGTCGCCGATCACGGGGTCGTTCTGCGCCACACCATCGTCGGAGCCCTTGTCGACGTCGATCGTGTCGTACCAGAGCTGCGGGTCGTGGCCGTAGACGTCGGCGCTCACCGGGTCGTAGGCGGCGATCCCGTACTTGTCGTCGAGCTTCACCTCGGCGCGGAGCTGCTTGTTCTGCAGCGCCGCGCCCTGGAGCTGCGCGAGCTGGTAGTCGAGCTTCTGCACGCGGGCGTTGAGCGCGCTCACCTGGGACTTGGCCCGGAACGTGCTGGAGAACCACCCAGCCACGTCGCGCACCGGCGAGAGCACCTTGCTCGCACCCTCCTCCACGGGCGAGAGGACCTCGACGACCCCCCGCTGGACCTGGTGCAGCGGGCTGCCGGGCGACGCGCCGAAGTAGGCGGTGAGAAGGATCAGGGAAGCGACGACGAGCACGACGAGAGCCGCGCGCCGACGCCTGACTTGCTTGTTGTGCACGTGCTGCGAATCTCCAAGATTGTGCTCTGCATCGTCGCCCGAACCTAGTAACGACGACGGCGGTTGCGTGAATTCTTGCTCGAACGGTGGATCGCCTCGAACTCCTCGAGTGAGCGTCCCGAGCCGACCGCGACGCAGGTCAGCGGGGACTCCGCCAGATGCGCCGGCATCTGCGTCTCGTGGCGCAGACGCTCGTCGATCCCCTGTAGCAGAGAACCGCCTCCCGCCAACATGATGCCACGATCCATGATGTCGGAGGCGAGCTCCGGCGGAGTGCGGTCAAGGGTCTCCTTGACGGCGTCGATGATCTGCGAGACCGGTTCCTCCAGCGCGCCACGGATCTCCTCGCTGGTGAGGACGACCGTCTTCGGGAGTCCGGAGACCATGTCGCGGCCCCGGATCTCCGCCTGGACCTCTTCCGGCATCGGGTAGGCGGAGCCGATCTCCAGCTTGACCTCCTCGGCCGTCTGCTGGCCGATGAGCAGCTTGTACTCGCGCTTGACGTAGTTGATGATCGCCTCGTCGAGCTCGTCGCCGCCGACGCGGATCGACTGGGACACGACGATCCCACCGAGCGAGATGACCGCCACCTCGCTCGTGCCTCCGCCGATGTCGACGACCATCGATCCGGTGGGCTCGCCGACGGGCAGTCCCGCGCCGATGGCGGCGGCCATCGGCTCCTCGATCAGGTACGCCTGGCGGGCGCCGGCGGACAGGCACGCCTCCTCGACGGCGCGCTTCTCCACCCCGGTGACGCCGCTGGGGACGCAGACGACGACCCGCGGATGGGCCCAGCGGTTCTGGTGCACCTTCTGGATGAAGTGCCGCAGCATCTCCTCGGTGACCTCGAAATCGGCGATCACACCGTCCTTCAGCGGCCGGATCGCCGAGATCGTCCCCGGGGTGCGACCGAGCATCCGCTTGGCCTCGATCCCGACGGCGTGGACCTCGCCCGTCCGCGAGTCGACGGCGACGACGCTCGGCTCAGAGAGCACGATGCCGCGGCCGCGGACGTACACGAGCGTGTTGGCGGTGCCGAGATCGACCGCCATATCGCGGCCGCCGAAGCCCGTCAGATACGTGAAGAATCCCATAGGTAGCCGAGGTACTGCGAGAGGGACGGGGCGGCCGAGAATCGGACTGCCGCGGCGTACTGCCGGCTCCGTCCGAGACTGAGTGTACTCGACGTCACCGCCACGGCATCATCCCGCCGGACTGGCGGAGTTCGGCAAATGCGCTGCTAATCGGAGGTCGGTCCGGGGCCGCCGCCCGGGTGTGACGAATCCGGGCGCTGTGGTGCCGTGCTTGCCGGCAACAGGCCGGGCAGGAGCTCGAGCAGCGTCCTCACGGGGAGCCCGACGACGTTCAGGTAGTCCCCCTCGATGCCGGCCACAAGCGCGGCGCCGCGGCCCTGGATCGCATAGCCACCGGCACGTGCGCGCCACTCGCCGCTGGCCAGATACCAGTCGATCAGGGCCTCGTCGAGGGCCCGGAACTCGACGGCGGTGCTCGCCACCGCCGTGCGCTGGATGCCGTCCTCGATCAGGCAGACGCCGCTGAGCACGGTGTGGCCCCGGCCGGAGAGGGCGCGGAGGGTCCTCCGCGCGTCCTCGGCGGAGGCCGGTTTGCCGTAGATCGTCGCGCCAAGGGCGACGATCGTGTCGACGCCGAGCACGAGCCCGGCGGCATGCTCGGGGCGGGCGGCGACCGCCGCGGCCTTGCGGTAGGCGTTCTCGGCCACCAGCTCGGCCGGGGGGCCTGCCTCCAGCTCCTCGGCGCCGGAGACGACGACGGTGAACGGGATCCCCAGCTGCTCCAGGATCGCCCGCCGCTGCGGCGACCCCGACGCCAGAACGAGCGGGGGGCTCACGGACGGCCGGGCGCCGCGAGGATCGCCCCCCGGGCGATCTCTCGCAAGGTGATCGCCCCCTGGGCGATCACCCGAGTTCCGGGAAGAACAGCGCCGCCTCGCGTGCCGCCGAAGTGGTCGCGTCGGAGCCGTGGACCATGTTCTGGCCGACCGCGACGGCGAAGTCGCCCCGAATCGAGCCCGGGGACGCCTCCAGCGGGTTGGTGGCGCCGATGACCTGCCGCGCGGCGCGCACGGCCTCCTCGCCCTCGAGCACCATCGCCACGAGCGGACCGGAGGTGATGAAGTCGACGAGCTCGCCGAAGAACGGCTTGCCCTCGTGCTCGGCGTAGTGCTGGCCCGCGAGCTCCCGGGTCATGGTCATCAGCTTCAAGGCGACGAGGCGCAGGCCCTTGCGCTCGAAGCGGGCGATGATCTCGCCGGTGAGGCTGCGGGCGAAGGCGTCGGGCTTGACGAGGATGAGCGTGCGCTCCATGAGGGCAGAGTTCCTTTCCGGTCGGGCGCACGCGGTCACCCGCGTGCGACGGGGCGGCGCGGAAGCTAGCGGATGATGTCGCGTGGATCCCGCGTGGGGCGGGTGGCCTCACGCGGCGGGCGGGTGGCCTCACGTGGCGGGCGGGGCTGCTCGCGCGCGGTGGCGGCCCCGTCCCGGGCGATGCCGTCCCGTGGGGGCGCGGCGATGCCGTCCCGTGGGGGCGCGGCGATGCCGTCCCGCGTGAGGACCGCCTGCTCGGGCGGGGCCTCGCGCCGGCGACGCACGCGCCGTGGGGTGACGGTGCCGATCTCCGTCTCGCAGAACGGGCAGATCTTCCATGCCGGATCGAGCGGCTTGCCGCAATTGGCGCAGGGATCCTTCAGCTTGCGCATGCAGTTCGGGCAGCGCAGGAAGTCCTTCTCCACCTCGTGGTCGCAGTGCGGGCAGAGGTGGAAGCCGACCTCCGCCAGCCGCGCCTCGGCCGCCTGCATCTCCAGCTCGCGCTCGCGGACGTCTTCCAGGTATTCGGGTGGGCGCACGATCAGGTAGACGAGCGTCCCGACGTACGGGAACAGCGACGCGGCGGTCGCGCACCCGATCAGCATCGGATCCGCCACCCGCCGGCGGGCGTCGGCGTAGGTCCAGTAGATCAGCGCCAGCCAGACGACGACCAGGAACAGGATGACCAGGTCGACGACCAGGCTCACGGTGCTGTTGTGGATCCCGAAAAGGCTTGCGCTGATCGGCATGAGCCGTGCGAGTGTAAAGGGAGCTGACGTCGGAATGCGCGCGGGAAAGCGAGGTCACCTGATCCGGGATCAGAGGAACACCCGCCCGAACAGGTAGCCGATCCCGAAGAAGACGAGGATGACCACGGCCACGATCAGCGCCACCAGGCCGATCATGGTGAGGAACCGGGGTTCGTCGCGATCGTTCATCGCACGCCGGCGCGGGACAGGCCGTCGCGGCCGGAGGGCCGTCGGGCGGCGAGCAGATCGCCGATGAAGCGGATCGATCCGGTGGCGAGAACGAGTCCCCTGGGCCCCGCCAGCTCACGCGCGCGGGCGAGGGCGGCCACCGGGTCGTGGACGACCTCGGTGAGACGTGCGCCCGGCACGTGCTCGGCGAGCGCCTCGAGCGTCGGCGGTGGCAGCACCCGCGGATTCCGGCTCGCGGTGAAGATGACGGCATCGCAGCGCGGCAGGAGCGTGGCGAGCATCGCCGCCGCGTCCTTGTCGTCCAGGACCGAGACGACGGCGACCAGCTTGTCGTGGGCCGGCGGTCCGGCGAGCAGGTCCTCCAGCGACTCGACCACGGCGCGGACGCCGTCCGGATTGTGAGCGCCGTCGAGCACGGTGAGCGGGTCCTGGTCCACGATCTGGAGCCGACCGGGGATGCGCACGGTGGCGGCTGTCTCGATGACCGCGGCGGCGTCGAGCTCGCCGAGGAACGCCTGCGCGGCCGTCGCCGCGAGCGCGAAGTTCCGTCGCTGGAAGCGGCCCGGCGCGCCAACCGGAAGCCCGGGATCCGCCTCCGCGTGGACGATCGTGGCGCTACGGTCACGCGCGACGTCGGCGGCGACCGCCTCCGCCTCGGCGTCCAGACCGGCACCGAGCACGAGCCGGCCGCGCGGCTGCACCACGTCGAGCTTCTCACGCGCGATCGCCGTGATCGTCGGCCCGAGCCACTTCGTGTGCTCGAGGCCGACGCTGGTGAGGACCTGGACCTCGGAGGGGATCACGTTGGTCGCGTCGTAGCGCCCGCCGAGCCCCGCCTCGATCACCGCCACCTCGACGTCGCGGCGCGCGAACTCGTCGAAGGCGGAGGCGGTCAGCAGCTCGAACAGGGTGACGCGGTCGCCTTCGGCCAGCGATCGCTCCACGAGCTCGGCCGCGCGCACCCCGCGGGCGATCGCGTCGGCGAACGCCTGGGGGTCGAGGTCACGCTCGCCGACCCTGACGCGCTCGGAGAACGAGACGAGGTGCGGCGAGGTGTAGGCACCGACGCGCAGGCCATGGCGCGCGAGGATCGCCGCGATCATCCGGGTCGTCGAGGACTTGCCGTTCGTCCCGACCACGTGGATCGAGCGGAACCGGCGCTCCGGATGCTCCAGCGCGGTGAGCAGCCGGCGCATCCGTTCGAGCCCGAACCGCATCCCGAACATCTCGCGCGAGAGCAGCGCGCGCTCGGCCTCCTGCGGGTTCACAGCGCCTCCAGCTCCGAGCGCAGCCGGGCGAGCTTCTCCCGCTCGCCGTCGACCACCTGCGGGGGCGCCTTGTCGACGAACCCCCGGTTGGCCAGCCTTCGCTCGGCCCGCTCGATCTCCTCCTGGAGCTTCGCCCGGGCCTCCGTACGCCGGCGCTCGGCCGCCGAGAGGTCGACATCGTCGCTCGGCATGATCTCGACGGCACCCCCGGGCACGGGCACGGCGACCGCGGGCTCGCCCGGCGAGGCGTCGAGGCTCAGACGGGCCTGGCGCTCGAGCAGCGCCGTGGTGTGCTCGTAGCCCTCGGCCGCGAGCCGGGCCTCGAGCGTCGCCCCCGGCCTCACGCCGGCGGAGTTGCGCCAGCCGCGCAGCCCCTGCACCGCCTCGATCAGCCGCCCGAGCTCGGCTTCGGCCGCGGGGTCGCGCTCGGCGTCGAGCGGCGTGCGCAGCCGCCCGGCGAGCAGGCCCTCGGCGCCCGGCACGTAGGACCAGATCTCCTCGGTCACGAACGGGATCAGCGGATGGGCAAGCACCAGCGTCTCGGTGAGCACGTAGAGCAGCGTCGCCCCGAGATCGGGATCCCCGTCGTAGAGGCGCTGCTTGACGAGCTCCAGGTACCAGTCGCACAGCTCGGCGAACACGAAGTCGTAGAGCGCGAGCGCGGCGCGGGAGAAGTCGAAGCGCTCGATCTCCGCGGAGATCTGCGCGCGAGCGTGGCACAGGCGGGAGAGGATCCAGCGGTCCTCGACGGTGCTCGGGCGGGCCGCCGGGCGCACGTCCGGGTCGACGCGCAGCAGGACCAGCCGCGACGCGTTCCACAGCTTGTTGGTGAGCTGCTGACCCTGCAGGACCTTGTCCTCGCTGAAGCGCACGTCCTGCCCGGAGGACATCGCCAACAGGCCCCAGCGGACGGCATCGGCGCCGTAGGCGGGGAACTCGCCGGGGTCACCGTCCCCCTCGGCGAACACGGGCGGGCGGGGCCCGCCGTCGATCAGGTCGAGGGGGTCGATCCCGGTGCCGAGCGACTTCGACATCCGGCGGCCGTCGGGCGCCTGGACGACCGAGTGGATGTAGACGTCGTGGAAGGGGATCTCACCGGTGAACTCGAGGCCCATCATGATCATGCGCGCGACCCACAGGAAGATGATCTCGCGCGCCGTGGAGAGCACCGCCGTCGGGTAGAAGGCCCTCAGCTCCGGCGAGTCACGCGGCCATCCCAGCGTGGCGAACGGCCACAGAGCGCTGGAGAACCAGGTGTCCAGCACGTCGGGGTCGCGCTCCCACCCGTCACCCTCGGGCGGCTCGATCCCCACGTAGGTCTCGCGGGTCGGATGGGTGCGGTACCACACGGGCAGCTGGTGGCCCCACCACAGCTGGCGTGAGACGCACCACGGTCGGATGTCCTGCATCCAGTCGAGGTACACCTTCGTCCAGCGCGCGGAGTGGAAGCTGACGCGACCGCTCTTCACGACCTCGATCGCCGGCGCCGCGAGCTCGTCCATGCGCATGAACCACTGCAGCGAGACGAGCGGCTCGATGCGCTCGCCGGAGCGCTCGGAGAACGGGACCATGTGGGTGTACGGCTCGGCCTGCGAGATCAGTCCCTGTTCACGCAGCTCCGCCACGACGGCCGCTTGAGCCTCCCGCGCGGTGAGGCCGACGAACCGCTCCGGCGCGGGCTCGATCATGCGGCCGTCCTCGCCGATCACGCTCAGCTGGGCGAGCTCGTGCCGCAGGCCGATCTCGAAGTCGTTGGGATCGTGGCCGGGGGTGATCTTCAGCGCCCCGGTGCCGAACTCCGGCTTGACGTAGTCGTCGGCGATGATCTTGAGCCTGCGGCCGACGAGCGGCAGGATCGCCGTCTCGCCGATCAGCCGCCGGTAGCGATCGTCGTCGGGGTTCACCGCGATCGCGGTGTCGGCGAGCATCGTCTCCGGGCGCACCGTGGCGACGGTGATCGCGCCGCTGCCCGAGGCGAGCGGATAGTCGACGTAGTACAGGGTGTCGGTGACCTCGTGCTCCTGAACCTCCAGGTCGGAGATCGCCGAGCGGCTTCCGGGGTCCCAGTTGACCATGTAGCGATCCCGGTAGATGTAGCCCTTCTCGTAGAGCGAGACGAACACGCGCGCGACGGCATCGGCGTAGGCCTCGTCGAGGGTGAAGCGCTCCTCGTCGTAGTCGCAGGAGGCACCGAGGCGCCTGAGCTGCTCGATGATGCGCCCGCCGTAGTGCTCCCGCCACTCCCACACGCGCGCGACGAAGCGCTCCCGCCCGAGTTCCTCGCGGCCCGTCCCCTCGGCGACGAGCGCCTGCTCGACCTTCGTCTGGGTGGCGATCCCGGCGTGATCGGTGCCGACGATCCACTTCGTCCGCCGGCCGCCCATCCGGTGATAGCGGATCAGCGTGTCCTGCACCGCGCCGTTGAGCGCGTGCCCCATGTGCAGCACGCCGGTGACGTTGGGCGGGGGGATCGCGATCGCGTAGGCCTCCCCCGGGCCGTCGGGGTCGGCGTGATAGAGACCCGACTCAAGCCAGCGCTCGATCATCCGCGGCTCGGCCTCGGAGGGGTCGTAGCGCGAGCGCGTGGCAAGCTCGGACATGGGCCCCCGAGTGTATGAGGTGACGGCCGGGCCCTCCCTCACCGCGCCGTGGGCAACCGCCGTTTACAGGACGCTCACATCGGGGTATCACGCCGTACGCAACGCGCCAGGGAGGCGTCGGCACGATTCGTCGTGTGGATGCCGCGAACCCGCCGCGTCCGCCGTCTGCCGGCGAGGATTTCGAGCCGCGTCGGCAGAGGACTTGCACCGAGGCCCCGGTACCGCGCCGGGGCCTCGCGCGTTCGGGCCCCGCCGGCCGGTCCTCGCGCGTTCGGGCGCGGCACCCCATCTCTGGGCGCGTTACGGGATATATGTGCCCGTTAGTCGCCCAGAGAAGTGCCTGGCCGGGGGGCCGGCGGCGCTGCTCAGGCGACCGGCGCGGGTTGCCGCGCCGGCCGGGCGGCTCAGGCGGCCGCTTCGTCAGACGGCCGGGCGCGGGATGCCGCGCCGGCCGGGCGGCTCAAGCGGCCGCTTCCTCCTCGGGGAGGGCGACCGTGACCAGCGTCGGCGGGACGGCCTTCTCGATCGTCTCGCGCGTGACGACGCACTTGCGCACGTCGCGCCGGGAGGGCAGCTCGAACTGCACCTCGAGCAGGACCTCCTCGATGATCGAGCGCAGACCGCGGGCGCCGGTCTCACGCTCGAGCGCCTTGTCGGCGACCGAGGAGAGCGCCTCGTCGGCGAACACCAACTCGATGCCGTCGAACTGGAAGAAGCGCTGGAACTGCTTGACGAGCGCGTTGCGGGGCTCGGTGAGGATCTTCATCAGCTCGTCGCGGGAGAGCTGGTGGATCGCCGACATCACGGGCAGGCGGCCGATGAACTCGGGGATGAGGCCGTACATGATCAGGTCCTCGGGCAGGCAGTGCTCGAAGATCTGGCCGGTGTCGCGCTGCTCCTTGGACTGGATCGTGGCCCCGAAGCCGACGCCCTGGTGGCCGATCCGCCGCTCGATCACGCGATCGAGGTTGGCGAACGCGCCGCCGCAGATGAACAGGACATTCGTCGTGTCGATGGAGAGGAACTCCTGGTGGGGATGCTTGCGTCCGCCCTGCGGCGGGACGCTCGCCGTGGTGCCCTCCAGGATCTTCAGCAGCGCCTGCTGAACCCCCTCGCCGGAGACGTCACGGGTGATCGACGGGTTGTCCGCCTTGCGGGCGATCTTGTCGACCTCGTCGATGTAGATGATCCCGGTCTCCGCCTTCTTGACGTCGTAGTCGGCGGCCTGGATCAGCTTGAGGAGGATGTTCTCCACGTCCTCGCCGACGTAGCCGGCCTCGGTCAGGGCGGTGGCGTCGGCGATCGCGAACGGGACGTTGAGGATCTTGGCCAGCGTCTGGGCGAGCAGGGTCTTGCCGCAGCCCGTCGGGCCGAGCAGCAGGATGTTCGACTTCTGCAGCTCGATGTCCTGATCGTCGGACTGCATCATCTGCACGCGCTTGTAGTGGTTGTAGACCGCCACCGACAGCGAGCGCTTGGCCTGCTCCTGCCCCACCACGTACTCGTTGAGCACGTCGTAGATCTCCCGTGGCTTCGGGAGGTTCTCGATGTCGAAGCTCGGCGGGGCGGCGAGCTCCTCGTCGATGATCTCGTTGCAGAGATCGATGCATTCGTCGCAGATGTAGACGCCGGGACCGGCGATCAGCTTCTTGACCTGCCGCTGCGACTTACCGCAGAAGCTGCAGAGCAGTTGTTCGTTGGAGTCGGTGGGACGTGCCAAGGTTTCCTCTCCCCGAAGATCGGCCGCGGACCGGCTCGCCTGAAGGCTAAGACTAGCCCCTCAGTGCTGAGAGATCACGCGGTCGATGATTCCGTAGTCCTTCGCCTCCTCGGAGGTCATGAAGTAGTCGCGCTCGGTGTCGTGGCGGACCTTCTCCAGATCCTGTCCGGAGTGCTCGGCGATGATCTCGTCGAGCTTCTGGCGGATCTCGATGATCTCCCGGGCGTGGATCTCGATGTCGCTCGCCTGGCCCTGGAAGCTCGATGACACCTGGTGGATGAGGATCTTCGCGTTCGGCAGCGCCATGCGCTTGCCCTTCGCACCGCCGCACAGCAGCAGCGCCCCCATCGACATCGCGATGCCGACGCAGATCGTCGACACGTCGGGCTTGATGAACCGCATCGTGTCGTAGATCGCGAGCCCGGAGTAGACGGAGCCGCCGGGCGAGTTGATGTACAGCGAGATGTCCTTGTCCGGATCCTCGGACTCCAGATGCAGCAGCTGGGCGACGATCAGGTTCGCGATCTGGTCGTCAACCGGCGTACCGAGGAAGATGATCCGCTCGTTCAACAGGCGGCTGTAGATGTCGAACGCGCGCTCCCCACGGGAGGTCTGTTCGACAACCATCGGTACGAGTGGGCTCATGGTCCTCGCTTCTTTTTGCTTGCACGCGCTGATTCCTGCTGCGGGCCGAATGTAGCAGTGGGACCTTTTCGGCCCGGGAGGATCCGGCGCCCGCCGACCGATGCGGCAGCCGCGTCAGCGAATCAGCTGCCGGGCGTCCACAGCTCGCCCGACGGCGCTTCCTCGCCACCGGGCGTCCACAGCTTCCCGCGCGCCTCCGCCTGCTCGACGGAGATCGGCTTCGCCTCGGCGACGAGCAGCTCGAGCGCCTGGCGGGTCGCGAGATCGTCGCGCATGCGCTCGATCCGTCCGGCCGAGCGCAGCTGCTCGAGCAGCGCATCGACGTCGTTGCCGCCGGACTCGGCCGCGGGCGCCAGGGCCTCGCGCAGCTCCTCGTCGGTCGGCTCGATCCCCTCGGCGGCGACGACGGCGGCGAGGGCCGCCTCACGGCGCAGCGCGGCAGCGGCCTCGGGCTCCGCCTCGTGGGCGAGCGACTCCTCGTCCTTGCCGACGATCTGCAGATAGGTCTCCTTGGAGATCCCCTGCCGCGTGAGGGCGTTCATCGTGTCCTCGAGCATCTCGTGGGCGCGCTCGTGGACGAGCCGCCCGGGCACCTCGATCTTCGCCTCGGCGACGACGGCATCGAGCACCGCCTGCTCGAAGTCCCGCTCGACCGCCCGCTCGTCCTTCTCGCGCAGGCGCTTGGCGATGTCCTCCCGCAGCTCGGCGAGCGTGTCGAACTCGCTCGCCTCGGCGGCGAAATCATCGTCGAGCTCGGGCAGGAGCTTGGCCTTCACCTCGCTCACCGTGACGTCGAACACCGCCTCGCGACCGCCGAGATCGTTCGGGTACTCATCGGGGAAGGTGACCGTCACCTGACGCTGGTCGCCGGCCGCGGCACCCACGAGCTGATCCTCGAAGCCCGGGATCAACCGGCCCGAGCCCAGCTCCAGGAGCTGATCGCGCGCCGTGCCGCCCTCGAACGGCTCGCCATCGATCTTCCCGACGTAGTCCATCACGACGTGGTCGCCCTGCCCGGCGGCGCGCTCGACGGTCTCCAGCGTGGCGAACCGATCCCGCAGCTTCTCGACCTCCTCGTCGACGGCGGTGTCCTCCACATGCGGCTCGCGCCGGCCGACCTCGACGCCGCGGTAGGACCCGAGCTCGGCCTGCGGCCGGACCCCGATCTCGATCGAGAACGCGAGCGGCTGCCCCTCGCTGGGCAGGTCACCCACGTCGAGCTCGGGAGATCCCACCGTGGCCAATCCGGTGCCGTCGATCGCGTCGGCGTACCAGGCGCCCAGCGACGAGCGCAGCGCCTCGTCGAGCACCGCCTCGCGACCCAGGCGCCGGATCACCACCGGCGGCGGCACCTTGCCCTTGCGAAAGCCGGGGATCCGCAGCTCACGACCGAGCTGGCGGGCGGCCTGCTGGAGCCGGCGCTCGACCTCGTCGGGCGCGACCTCGGCCTCGACGCGGACGCGCGACTCGGGGAGCTCGGTGACTTTGGTGGTGACGGATGCCATGCACCGAGGACGATAGCTTGGGAGCGTGATCAGGCGAGCGCCAGGGCGGATGCTGACGAGCCCCGCCGCGTTTCTGCTCGCCGGGATCCTCGACGTGCTGACGCTTCTCCTCGCCTCTCTGCGTGCGCGGCTGGGCCGCGGGCGGGGCCGCGGGCGGGGATGAGCCCGCGCTCGCGCAGGTCCCCGGCCCGGGCTCGCTCAGGTCCCCCCGGGTGCAGCGCGTGAGGTCATCGACCGCTCTACCATCTCGGCCCCAGATGGGCGCCCGGCAGTGGATCCTCAGCGCGACCGTGGCGGCCTGTGCGCTGCTGTGCGGTATGCCCGCGCACGCCCTGGCGTCCGACACCCAGACGTCGATCATGATCGACGACAACCAGCTGATCTACGCCTCGGCGTCGCACACCAACACGGTGATGAACCAGCTCCACGAGCTGGGGGTGGACGACGTGAAGGTGTCGGTCGTGTGGTCGCTGATCGCCCCGGATCCGAACTCGCGCACGAAGCCGAGCTTCGACGCCACCGATCCCGCCGCCTACCCGCCCGGCGCGTGGTCGCGCTACGACGTGATCGACAAGGATGCCGCCGCGCTCGGCATGGGCGTGTACTTCCAGCTGCAGGGGCCTGACCCGACATGGGCGCGAGAGCCCGGCGCGGTCCAGGGTCCCGTTCTCGGACACATGCCCTACCCGCAGGACTTCGAACAGTTCGTCCAGGCGGTGGGGACGCGCTACAGCGGCAGCTTCGTGCCCGGCCACGCCAGCGCTTCATCGTCGTCGGGCGTGCTCGGCCTGCCGCTGCCGATCGGCACCACGCAGCGCTCTGCCCCCACACCGCTGCCGCGCGTCTCCGCGTACGAGATCTGGAACGAGCCCAACGAGCGCTCCTGGCTGAACCCGTGGTACCGCAGGGCGGGCAGGCGCACCCTGTACCTCCAGCCGCAGGAGTACCGCACCCTCGTCGATGCCGGCTGGCAGGGACTGATGGCGAGTGGGCACCGTGGCGACACGATCCTCGTCGGGGAGACCGCCAACGTGGGGGTGCTCGATCCGGTCCCGTTCGTCCGCGACCTGTACTGCGTGAACTCGTCGGAGATGCCCCTGCGCGGAGCGGCGGCCACCGCCGTCGGCTGTCCGGCGTCGGGCAGTGCAGCCGGCTTCGTGTCCGCGCATCCGGGCCTGTTCGACGCCTCGGGCTACGCGCACCATCCGTACGCGTTCGACGTCGCGCCCGACCGACCGTATCCCCAGCATTTCTACGTCACGCTTCAGAACCTCGGCGGCTTCGAGCGAACGCTCGTGAGGATCTTCCACAGCTATGGGCGGTTCCCGTCCGGTGGGGTCCCGCTGTACCTGACGGAATGGGGGTATGAGACGAACCCGCCGAACCCCTTCGTGCACACGAGCCTGGGCGAGCAGGAGACGTACCTCAACGAGGGGGAGTTCATGACCTGGGAGGACCCGTACGTGCGCGCGCTGGCCCAGTTCGAGCTCGTCGACGACGGGCCGAAACCGGACACCAAGCACGGCTCGCGGGCCTACTGGAGCACGTTCCAGACCGGGCTCGAGTACAGCGACGGCGCCCATAAGCCGAGCTACCAGGCGTACATGCTGCCGCTGTGGCTACCGCGAACCCGGCACGGGGCAAACCGGACCGTGTGGGGGCAGCTGCGCCCAGCCGACCACTCCTCGCTCCAATACGGCGTGCTGGAGTTCGAGCGCCGCGGCAGCCGGAGCTACGCGAACCTCGGCGAGGTGGCCACCGACAGCTCCGAGGGCTTCTTCGTCACCCACGTCACGCTCCCGAGCGCGGGCTGGCTCCGTCTCGCCTACCTCGATTCCTCCGGCGACGTGCTGTACAGCCGGACCGTCGCCATCAGCTAGAACGCACTACCTGGACCCAGGAGAATCGCCCCCCGGGCGATTCTCTCAAGGTTGACTCGCCCGGGCGACCGCGGACAACCGCCAGCGCTCCTGCGAGTCAACCCGCCATGGTCACCGAAGCCGCGGAGGCGACGACGCCGCCCTGGGGAGCCGCGCGGGTGAGGTTGCGGACCTCCCGCAGCGCGACCGGCAGCGTCGTCGTGTCGAACGCGCGCGATGAGCGGATCTCCGCCAGCATCTTCTGGGCGCGCGCGACGCCGGTGGCGTGGGTGAGCATCCACGCCTCGATCGCCTCGTGGGCCCCCATGGTGGAATTGCCGAACTCCAGGACCTCCCGCGTGAGCACCCGCATCAGGCTGAGGAGGTCGTCGCGCAGCGCCGCGCGCGCCAGGGCCTGCCACCGGTTCGCCCTCGGGAGCTCGATGATGCGGTCGCGCAGCCAGTCGAGCTCGAGCCGGGCACCGATCTCGAAGTAGGCGCGCATCACGACCTCGGGATCGCGTCCGAGGCGCTCGGCGACCTCGACGACGTCGAACACGGCGAGCGTGGCCGGCAATCCCGCCACGCGCCGGGCGAGCGCGTCGGGGACGCCGCCCGCCGCGAGCTCGGCCGCGCGCTCGTCGAAGCTCGCGCGGTCGGTGCCGCTGAGCACCTCCGGCAGCGAGGACTCCAACAGCCGCGCGCTCTCGGAGAAGTAGCGCACCGTGAAGGCGATGTCGATCTTGCCGGGGTGGGCGCGCAGCAGCCAGCGGGTGGCGCGCTCGACGAGGCGGCGGCCGTCGACCAGCATCGACAGCTGCAGCTTCGCCGGCACGCGATTGTCGAGCGCCTCGACGGCCTCCCAGAGCTCCCGCATGCCGCACACCTCGCGCGCCACCGCGAAGGCCCGGGCCAGGCTCGCCGCCGACGCTCCCGTCTCCTCCTGGAGACGGAAGGCGAACGTCGTGCCGGCGCGGTCGACGAGCTGATTGGCCACGACGGTGGCGATGATCTCGCGCCGCAGGCGATGGGCGTTCATCTCCGGCCCGTAGCGATCCGGCAGCGGGGGCGGGAAGTAGCGCCGGAGATCGTCGAAGGCGAGGTAGGCATCCTCGGGCAGGTCGGCCTCCAGCAGCTGTGCGTGGAGGTGGATCTTGCAGTAGGCCATCATCACCGCGAGCTCGGGGGCGAGCAGCCCTCGCCCGGCCTGCCGCCGCTCGGCGAGGACCTCGTCGCTCGGGAGGTGCTCGAGCGCGCGGTTGAGGCCGGCGACCTGCTCGAGCCGGCGCAGCAGCCGGCCGTGGACGTCGAGCATCGGGGCGGCCTGCGCCGAGGCGAGGCTGAGCGCCTGCGTCTGCGTGTAGCTGTCGTAGAGGACCCGATCGGCGACGGCGTCGGTCATCTCGACGAGCAGCGCGTTGCGCTGCTCGAGCGTGATGTCGCCGTCATCGAGCAGCGCGCCGAGCAGGATCTTGATGTTGACCTCGTGGTCGGAGCAGTTGACGCCGGCGACGTTGTCGATCGCGTCGGTGTTCATCCTGCCGCCGCCCGCCGTGTACTCGATCCGCGCCGGCTGGGTGAATCCGAGATTCCCGCCCTCCCCGACGACGCGGCAACGCAGCTCCCGCGCGTCGACCCGCAGCGCATCGTTGGCCTTGTCGCCGGCGTCGGCCTGGGCCTCCTCGGTGGCCTTGACGTAGGTGCCGATGCCCCCGTTCCACAGGAGGTCGACGGGGGCGCGGAGGAGGTCGCGGATGAGCTCCGTGGGCGAGCACTCGGATCGGTCGATCCCCAGCGCGCGGCGGACCTCCGCTGAGATCGGGATCGACTTGGCGGTCCGCGGGAAGACGCCCCCGCCGGGGGAGATCAGCCCGGGCTGGTAGTCGGCCCAGGACGAGCGCTCGAGGCCGAACAGCCGCTGACGCTCGGCGAAGCTCCGCTCGGGGTCCGGATCCGGATCCAGGAACACGTGCGCGTGGTTGAACGCCGCCAGCAGCCTGATCTGCCCGGAGAGCAGCATCCCGTTGCCGAACACGTCGCCCGACATGTCGCCGATTCCCACGACGGTGAACGGCGTCGTCTGGATGTCGGTGCCGAGCTCGCGGAAGTGGCGCTTGACGGACTCCCACGCCCCCCGCGCGGTGATCCCCATCGCCTTGTGGTCATAGCCGCACGAGCCACCGGAGGCGAAGGCATCGCCGAGCCAGAAGCCGTACTGCGCCGAGATCTCGTTGGCGATGTCGGAGAAGCTCGCTGTGCCCTTGTCGGCCGCCACCACGAGGTAGGGGTCGTCGTCGTCGTAGCGGACGACGCCCGCGGGCGGGACGACCTCGCCGGCGACGATGTTGTCGGTGAGGTCGAGCAGGCCGGACAGGAAGGTCCGGTAGCAGGCGATCGCCTCGGCCTGCTGCGCCTCCCGCCCGGGATCGGCCGGAGGCTGCTTGACGACGAAGCCGCCCTTGCTGCCGACCGGGACGATGAGGGCGTTCTTGACCATCTGGGCCTTCATCAGCCCGAGGATCTCGGTGCGGAAGTCCTCGCGGCGATCGGACCAGCGCAGCCCGCCCCGCGCCACCCGACCGCCGCGCAGGTGAACGCCCTCGACCCGCGGCGAGTAGACGAAGATCTCGAACCGCGGGCGGGGCAGCGGCAGGATCGGGATGCCCTCCGGATCGAGCTTCACCGACAGGTACCCGGCGGGTGCGCCGTGCGCGTCGCGCCGGAAGTGATTCGTGCGCAGGATGCTCCGCACGACGGACAGGAACGCACGGAGGATCCGGTCCTCGTCGAGGCTCTGCACGGCATCGATCGCCTGCTCGGCCTGGGCGCCGAGCTCCTCCGCGAGCTCGGCGTCGGCCGTGGCGGGATCGAGCCGCGCAGCGAACAGACGGATGAGCAGGACGACGATGCCGGGGTGGGCGATCAGCGTTCTCACCATGTAGGCGTCCGAGAACGGGATCCCGGCCTGGCGCAGGTAGCGGGCGATCGCGCGCATGACGGTGATCTGCCGGGCGTCGAGCTCGGCGCCGAAGACGAGCCCGTTGAGGCCGTCGTCCTCCAGCTCACCCCGCCAGACGGCGAGGAACACCTGCTCGAAGCGGTCCCGCACCGCGTCGAGGTCCTCGGCGGGACATTCGAGCCCGAAGTCGTAGATCCACACCGGTGGCGAGTCGGCCGGGGCGATCGCATAGGGACGCTCGTCGCTGACCCGGCTTCCCATGTGCTCGAAGCGCGGCAGGATGCTCGACAGCGTCACGCCGCTGGTGCTGTAGAGCTTGCAGCGGAGCGCCCCGGGCTGCCCCTCGGCGGGGCTGTAGAGGCGGATGACCGGCTCGCGGCGCTGCGCCAGACGCTCGATCTCCGGAATGTCCACGAGCGCCTCGGCGGCCGGCCAGTCGTCTCGGTAGGCGGGAGGGAAGGCCTGCTCGTAGCGGCGGTGGAGGACCGCGGCCCGCTCCTCGCCGACCTGCTCGACGAGCGCGTCGCGCAGGTCGTCGCTCCACGCCCTCGTCACGGTGGCGATCCGGGCCTGGAGCGCCGTCAGATCGATGTCCGGCGACATCCGCCCGCCGTGCACCACATAGTGCACGCGGGCGTTGAGCGACTCCGAGAGCAGAACCGTCCAATCGACGTGGGTGCCGGAGAACGCCTCCACCAGCATCGCCGCGACGCGCTCGCGGTTGTCGGTGTTGAAGCGGTCCCGCGGGATGCACACGACGCAGGCCACGTAGCGCTCGAGCGCGTCGCTGCGAGCGAACAGCCGTACCCGGGCACGCTCGCCGAGCCCGAGGATCCCCATCGCCACCTCGAACAGCTCCTCGCTCGCGATCTGGAACAGCGCGTCCCGCGGGTAGGACTCGATGATCTCCGTGAGCGCCTTGGCGTCGTGGCTGTCGGCCGGGAATCCCGCCCGCTCGAGCACGTGGCCCACCTTGCCGCGCAGCGTCGGGATGTCCCGCGCGTGCTCGCGGTAGGCATCCGTCGTGTACAGGCCGAGGAAGCGGTACTCGCCGACCACCCGCCCGGCACCGTCGACGCGCTTGATGGCCACGTAGTCGAGGTAGGACGGCCGGTGAACGGTGGAGCGGGAGTTCGCCTTGGTGAGCACGAGCGCCCGCGGCTCGTCGAGCAGCGCCAGCGTCTTCTCGCCCAGCGGCTTGAACGGCGTGCGGGGCGGCCGACGCAGGATGCCGAGCCCCGAGCCGGGGATCGCCTCGAGCCCGATCGGCCGGCGGTCCCGGTCGAGCTCATATTCGCGGTAGCCGAGGAAGGTGAAGTGGTCCTCGGCCAGCCAGCGCAGGAAGGTCGCCGTCTCCGCGAGGTCGCGCTCGCCCTCCGGGTCGGGCATCGCCGCCAGCTCCTCGGCGAGGGCGACGGCGCGTTCACGCATCGGCTGCCAATCCTCGACGGCGGCGCTCACCTCGGCGAGGACCCGCTCGACGCCGTCGCGCAGATACCCGAGCAGCACCGGATCCGCTTCCCGTTCGACCTCGATGTGCAGGATCGATTCGGCGCTCGCCGACGCATCGGCGTCGCGCTGCGGCACGACGTCGAGCAGCCAGCCGTCACCGTCCCGGCGCACCCGGATCACGGGATGGATGACGAGCTTGATCTCGTGGCCGCCGTGACCGAGCTGCATCGTCACGGAGTCGACGAGGAACGGCATGTCGGCGGTGACGATCTGCACCGCGGTGTGCGGGGAGCTCCAGCCGTTGCGCTCGGGGACCGGGTTGTAGACGTGGACCTTCGCCTCGCCCGGCCGGCGGTGGAGCATCAGGTTCCACTGGGCGAGCGCGGCGCCGCACAGATCGTCGGCCGTTCGCTCCTGCAGATCCTCCGCCGGCACCCAGCGGTACAGCTGGCGCACGAATCGCTCCGCAGCCGGGCCGTTCTCGGCGACCTGCTCACCCGCGCGCGCGGCGACGGCCGCGATCAGGTCCGTCTGCGCCACCTCGGCCTGCGCCGTCATATCCGACCGCCTCTCGTCCAGCACACGATCCTCGAAACCAGCCTACTCCCGCTCGGTCGCGGCGGCGGCGGTGGTCCGAGCGACGTGCCGGGGCTTGACAGGTATGCGAACGTATGTTCGCATGACGAGCGAGGGGTCCCCTTACGCGCGCTTCCGGCGCGCGCTGAGCACCGGTAACGAGGGGCTCGTCATCGCCGCCGCCCGAGAGCTCCCGCGGATCGCGCTCGAGGACGCGCTGCGCATCTGCCTCGTGCTGCGGGGCGGCGACCCGTCACGCTACGAGCGGGCGGCCGTCCGGTGGCTGGGGCGGTTCGCGCTCGAGGGCCGCGACGTGACGATCGAGGACCTGCGCCTCGCCGCCGACGCCCTCGACGCGCTTCCCCGCGCCGCGGCCGACGCGATGGAGCGCCTGCAGCGGTTGTGCGTGGCCCACGGCGTCGGGTGACCCGCCGATCCCTCACGCAGGAGTCATGCGCAGGACGAGCACGGCCACGTCATCGGCCAGCCGCCGTGGCTCGGCGCCGAGCACGGCGTCGAGCAGCCCTCGCAGCAGTGCGTCGGCCGGGCCGCTTCCCAGCCCCCCCACGAGCCGGCCCAGCGCGGCCTCGTCGGCGAGCCGCGGATTCCGTTCCACGAGCCCGTCCGTGTAGAGCACGAGCGCGTCGCCGGGCCGGAGTTCGACCACCGACTCGGGGAACACCGGCGCGTCGAACACGCCCAGCAGCGGTCCGTGGACGGTGACCGGCTCCACGGCGCCGCAGACGCGCCGGATCAGCGGCGGCGGGTGCCCGCCGCAGGCCAGGCGGATCCTCACGAGCTCCTGCGCGGGCTCGATCTGTCCGTACACGGCGGTGCAGAAGCGGTCGTAGCCCGAGTCGCGCAGCGCGTCGCTGACGAACGCCAGCACCTCCGCCGGCGCCCGCTCCATCCGGCCGATGGCGCGCGTCGTGTGCCGGACCAGTGCGGTGACGGCGGCGGCCTCGGCGCCGTGTCCGCGGACGTCGCCGACCACGAGCCCCCAGCTCCCTCCCGGCAGCGGGAACAGGTCGTAGAAGTCCCCGCCGACCTCGAGCGCCCGGTCGCCCGGCCGAAAGGTCACCGCTGCCTCCAGGCCGGGGACGGCGGGCAGCGCACGGGGGAGCAGGCTGCTCTGGAGCTCTGCCAGCCGCCGGGCGCCCGCCTGCGCCTCCCGGGCCCGGTCGATCGCCACGGCGGCCGTGCGCGACAGGAGCTCGGCGACCCGCCGGTCACGTCCCGAGCGCAGCCGGGACTGCGGGCCATGGACGGTGAAGGTCCCGATCAGCTGACCATCGGCGGCCAGGATCGGCGTCGAGGAGCGCGTCCCGGCGTCCCGGCTGTCGCCATCGGCGTCCGTCTCATCGGCGGCGCCGGCCTCCTTGGCGGCGCGCCGCTCCCCGATGGGTCGCGCCGCCTCGCCGCCGGCTCGGTCATCGCCTCCATCGAGCCGGATCGCCACGTCGGTGCCCGGCTCCGAGAGCCGCTCGCCGAGCTCACCGATCGCATCCAGCGTGTCCGCCAGCGGCGCGCCGGCGGCGATCAGCGCCAGGACATCCCGCTGACCGGCGAGCAGCCGCGCGGTGTGAACCCGGTCGGTGACGTCCTGGATCACGATCACGACCGCGAACGTCCGCCCCGCCGCGTCGCTGATCGGTCCGGCGCTCACGCGGACGGTGATCATCGGTCCGTCGGGATGCTCGTAGAGGAAGTCCTCCTCATCGATCACCTCAGCCGCCCGCAGCACGCGGTTCAGCGGTCGCCGCTCGGCATCCAGCCGATCCCCCTCGAGGGTGCGCCAGCGCTCGTCCGGAGTGAGCGAGACCTCCGTGATCGAGCGGCCGAGGATCGCCTCCACCTCGTGGTTGACGAGCACGACCTTGCCGGAGTCGGCGTCGATCAGCATCGCGCCGACCGGCAGCTGCTGGAGCGTCTGCTCCAGGCGGAAGCGCTCGCTGCGCACCTCGTCCGCCGCCTGCCGGCGGACCACGGAGAGCTCCAGGTGGGCCCGCACGCGCGCCAGCAGCTCGCGCGCAGAGAACGGCTTGGGGAGATAGTCGTCGGCACCGGCCTCCAGGCCCTCGATCGACGCCTCCTCGCCGGTGCGGGCCGACAGCATGATCACCGGCAGCTCGCGGATCGCCGGCGAGTTGCGAATCGCCGCCAGCAGCTCGAAGCCGTCGAGTCCGGGCATCATCACGTCGATGATCAGCAGGTCCGGCGGCTCCTGCTCGATGCTGGCCAGTGCGGCGGCTCCGTCGGCCACCGCCTCGACGTGCCAGTACGGCGCCAGCAGCCGCGAGAGGTAGCCGCGCAGGTCGGCGTTGTCGTCGGCGACCAGCACCCGGAACCGGGACACGTCGAGGCGGCGGCTCGACCCAGGCGCCAAGCCGTCGGCCGAGGCCGAGGCCGAGGCATCGGCCTCGACGAGCGTGCCGCCGGAGACCCAGCTGAGCGCCTCCTCGACGAACAGCGAGGCGATCAGCGGGCTGCGATCGGCCTCGACGTCCTCGCGAACCTGATCGGGGGGCAGGTGCGCGCGTCCGGCCGGGAGCCGGACGGTGAACGTTGACCCCTCCCCCACCGTGCTCCTGGCCGACACCGCGCCGCCATGCAGCTCGGCGAGCTCCTTGACCAGCGCGAGCCCGATCCCGGTCCCCTCGTGACTGCGGCTCGTCGCGCCGCGGACGCGGTGGAACCGCTGGAACAGCAGGCCGAGCTCGGCCTTCGGGATGCCGGGGCCGGTGTCGATCACCGACAGCTCGACCTCGCCGCCGACCGATCGCAGCCGCACCTGGATCGATCCCTGGAGCGTGACCTTGAAGGCGTTGGAGAGCAGGTTGAGGACGATCCGCTCCCACAGGTCAGGATCGACGTAGGCGCGCTCGGGCAAGGGCGGGCAGTCGACGACCAGCTCGATCCCGGCGCGAGTGGCCGCCTCCCGGAACGTGCCCGCGAGCTGCGCGGTGAAGTCCGCCAGGTCCAGCGGTCGGAACTCGGCCCGCATCCGCCCGGCTTCGAGCTTGGCGAAGTCGAGCAGCGCGTTGACGAGCTTGAGCAGCCGCAGGCCGTTGCGGTGCACGAGCTCCACGTTCTGTCGCTCGAGCGGTCCCCCGTCCTGGAGCGTGTCCTGGAGCGGGCCGAGCATCAGGGTCAGCGGGGTACGCAGCTCATGGCTGACGTTCGAGAAGAACAGGGTCTTGGCGCGGTCGAGCTCGGCGAGCTCCTCGGCGCGGCGACGCTCGGCCAGGTAGCTGCGGGCGGCGGTCAGGCCTGAGGCGAGCCGCTGGGCGATGAGCGTTCCGAACACGCGTATGTCCAGATCGACGGGCCGGTAGCGATTGACCCCGATGACCAGGAAGCCGTACGGCGCCTCGTCGCCGGGGGCGAGGATCGGCACCACCAACCCGGTGTGAGGCGGCAGCGGCCAGGCGCCGGTGGGGAGCGTGGGCCAGCGCTCGTCGATCCGCTCGACGACGGTGGTCATCCCCCGGGCCGCCGCGTCCAGGGGCCACGGTGGCGCGGCGGCGTCCGCCGGGATGCGCTCGGGCGCCGCGGGATGACCGGGCGCGATTCCCGACGTCCCCGCCAGCGTGGCGTTGCCGTCGGCGTCGGTCAGGTAGACGAGCGCGAACGGGATCGAGCGCGGGTTGAGCCTGAGCTGACGGCAGGCCGCGTCGATGAACTGGAGCTCGTCGCCTCCGCCGGCCGGGACCTCGCCGAGATCCCGCAGCGTCCCCATCCGGCGGTCGGTGATCACCCGCCGGGTGCTCTCGCTGACCACGCACAGCATTCCGGCGGTGCGTCCGTTCTCGTCGGGGAGCGCGCTGTAGGAGAACGTGTGATAGGTCTCCTCCTGATAGCCGCTGCGCTCCAGGAACAGCAGCAGGTCCTCGTCCCAGGTCGCCCGGCCGGTCGCGATCACCGTCTCGATCCGCGGCCCGATCTCCGGCCAGATCTCCTCCCACACCGCGCTGGCCGGCTTCCCCAGCGCCCACGGGTACTTCTTGCCGAGCGTGTCGCGCCGGTAGGCGTCGTTGCAGAAGAAGGTGAGCTCGGGGCCCCACGCCATCCACATCGAGAAGCGGGAGGTGAGGATCACCCGGACCATCGTCTGCAGGCTGCTCGGCCATGCGTCAGGCGCACCGAGCGGCGTCGCCTCCCAATCGACGGCCAGCAGATCGCGAGCCACCTCGCCACCCCCGGACTCCAGGCCCCCCAGTCCACTGAGGATCCCCGTCGTCGACCCCACCCTCCCGCCGTATGCCACCTCGCAAGTCTGCCACGTGCGCCTGCGGGCCGTTGCGCGGCTCTCGGGAAGGTTCGGCGCCAGACGGCGTCCTAACATGTAGGCCGCTCCTCGCGGTGTGACGACATGGCCTTCCTCAGCCCCACCCGCTCCGAACGCAGGCTCGCCGAGCTCTCGGCGCTGGCCGACGGCACGCTCGCGCCGCGGCGCCGGGCTGCCCTGGAGCAGCGGATCGAGCGCTCGCCGGAGCTGCGCGCGGCGTATGAGCGTGAGCGGAGGGCCGTCGCGCTGCTGCGCGAGGCCCGAGAACGCGACCGCGCTCCCGATCACCTTCGCCGGCGCCTGGAGGCCCAGCGAGCCGCTCGCAGCCGCGTCGCCCGACGGCCGGTCGCCGTGGCCGGCGGAGCGCTGACCGCAGCGATCGTCGCGCTGGCGCTCGTGCTGGTGCTGATTCCGGGGTCGGCGGGCGCGCCTTCGGTGGCCCAGGCCGCCCAGCTGGGGATGCGTGGCGCCCAGGCGGCCCCCCCGCGGCCCGATCCCGATCATCCCGACGCGCTGGCGCAGGCCGTCGGCACGGTGAGCTTCCCCGACTGGGCGCGCTCGCTGGGGTGGATCGCCACCGGACAGCGCTTCGACCGGCTCGGCGGGCACCGCGCCGTGACCGTCTACTACCGCCGGTACGGGCAGCAGGTGGCCTACACGATCGTCTCGGTGCCGGCGCTGCGGCAGCCCGCCGGGCCCACGATCAGGGTGGCTCGGCTGCGGCTGCGCACGCTTCGCGTCTCCGGCCACAGCGTCGTCACCTGGCGCCGGGACGAGCGGACGTGCGTGCTCACCAGCACCGACGCATCGGCGCGCGAGCTCGAGCTGCTGGCGGCGTACTCACCGCCGCCGGCCGGCTACCGCTGATCGATCACGACCCGCGCCCGGGCTGCGCATCCGCCGCCACGGTCCGGGCGACCTGCTGGCGGGCTCGGTGCAGCCGCGTGGTGATCGTCGCCTCCCGCACCCTCAGGGTGGCCGCCGCCTCCCGATAGCTCAGCCCGACGAGATCGACGGCGACGATCGCATCACGGAAGTCGGGCGCGAGCGCCGCGATGGCCGCGTAGACATCACCCATCTCCGCCCGCCGCTCGGGTGCCGGCGAGCGCTCGTCGGCCAGCGTCTCCGGTCCGTCGGGAAGCGGCTGCGTCCGCGGGCGCCGCTGCGCGAAGCGCCGGCTGGCGATGAACGTGTTGCGCAGCGCCCGCAGCAGATACCGGAGGTCGTCGTCGGAGGTCAGCAGGCGGGGCTTGCGGAGGATCTGGGCGTAGGTCTCCTGGACCAGATCCTCGGCCTCCTCGCGTGAGCCGCACAGTCCCAGCGCGGCCCGGTAGAGCCGATCGAGGTGGTCGCCGAGGCGCTCTGGGTCAAGCTGGCGGGAGCCCGTCATGCCCGTGCCGCCGAGCATAGATCCGGGCTTGCCGTCGAGGCCCATCATGCCCGAGGGGGAAGGTTCGCGCGGCCGGCGGCGTCTGCCATGAGTGAGAAGGGTTTAGCTTCTCCTCCGAACACCGAAAGGACCATCTCATGCTCAAGTTCTCGGCCGCCACGCTCAGTGTCCTCGCCCTCGCGCTGGGGGTGGCCGCGTGTGGCGGCTCGAGCAGCGCCAGTCACACTCATGGCGCCGCGGCCTCCGCACCGGCGACCAGCGCCTCGTCGTCGGCGGGCCACACGGTCAAGATCTCGACGGCCGCCAGCGGTGCGCTGATGTTCTCCACCGATTCCCTGCACGCGGCCGCCGGCAAGGTGACGATCGAGTTCACCAACCACGCTCCCGAGGGTCACAACTTCACGCTCCAGTCGCCGAGCGGAAGCGTCATCGCCGCGACCCCGACGTTCACCGGAGGCACCAAGATGCTGACCGTGACCCTGAAGCCGGGCACCTACACCTACTACTGCAGCGTTCCCGGGCATCGGCAGGCGGGCATGCAGGGCAAGCTCACGGTGAGCTGAGCCGGCGGCTGCGGGACCGCCCGACGAGCGGTCCCGCCGTCAGCCCGTCTCAGCGGAGGACCTTCAACGTGTTGTCGCCGTCGTCGACGAACAGGATCCGGTCGCCGGCGGAGGGGAGCGCCAGACCGAACAGGGATCCCGCGCCGGTCTTCCGGTCAAGCGTCCGGACCGCGAGCTGCCGACCCGTCGGGCTCGTCTCCACCAGGTTGCCGTCACCGGCGTTGGTGGTGAGGATGTCGCCGTTGGGGGCGAGCGCGACCCCGAGCGGCTGCTTGAGATGGCCGCCGACCGAGACGGTCGTGCCGGCGTCGCTCGCCGGGCTCGTTCGCGTCATCGCCTGCGGGACCGCCGCGATGCGGTTGTCCAGCGTGTCGGCCACGTACAGCGTGCCGTTCGGCGCCAGTGCCGCTCCGGTGGGGCCGATGATGAGGGCGTCAGGGTCGGCTCGCCGCGGGATCCCGTCGGCGATCTCGGTCTCCCCCACCACCTTCGGCGCCTGCCCGGCTCCGGAGGTGAGGCGGATGCGCAGCACGGAGCCGTTCGCCGTGACGTGGCGGCCCTTACCGGCGCGGCCGTTCAGGACCATGCTGACGAACAGCGTCGACGTGGAGCCCTGGGTCACGGTCGCCATGTCCCACGGCCCCCGGATCTGGGGCCCGGAGATCGTCGACACTGGACGCCCGCGACTGTTGAGGACGATCAGGCAGCCGGGGCGGGCCGTCGCCGACATCCCGTTCCTCGTCGGCAGGCTCCCGACGATCACGTAGCCGCCGGGGACGATCCCGAGGGCGGTGGTGAGGCCGACCCCGCCGGGGCAGCGACCGGGAAGACCCCGTGCGCCGATGTGGGCGAACACGCTGCGGGCGCCGCCGCTCTGCGAGAGCTCGACGATCGTCGTGCCCGTTCCCTGCTCGTTGGCCCGGTCGTTGAAGTTGCTCACGAGCACCCGTCCGGCGTGGAGGCTCCCGACGCTGGTGGGCACGATGGCGATCCCGTACGGGTTGACGTCCCCGTTGGGCGGCACGGTCGAGGCGATCGTGGAGATGCGGTGCATGCCCTGGATCAGTGGGGTTCCGGACGCTGCGACGGCCCGCGCCGCGATCGACGCCCTCGGCTCTGCGCGAGGGGTGGCTCGGCGTCCCGCGGCGCTGCCGGCTTCGACGGCGCCGAAGGCGGCGAGAGCGCAGGCCGTGACGCCTGCGGCAGTGAGAACGGGGGATCTGCTCATGGCTGCTCCTGCGGTTGGGTGGAAGGGCCGTTGACGGGGAGCGCCGCGGAGTCCGCGCGAGCCGGCCCACCGGCTCCTCGCCGCCGCCCTCTGCCCTACAGACGCCACCCCTCCTGGATCCTTCCCGCCGGCGCATCCTTCCGCCGGACGGTGAGCGCGAACAGGATCGCGAAGACGGCGATGCCGACGAGGTTGAGCCAGAGCTTGCCGTCGACGGCGAGCGGGCTGAAGATGCTCGCCCGCGAAGGTCGATGGCCGGCGGGAACCGCTCCCAGCACGCTGAAGATGCCATCCACGACGAGCGCCGCGAGCACCATCGTGACGAACATCAGCGCGGTGATCCGAACCGCGTAGCCGGTGCCGTAGTACTTGCGGTAGATCGCCACGATCGGCAGCACGATCAGGTCGGCGAAGATGAACGCGATCACCCCGGCGAAGCTGATCCCCCCCGACCACAGCACGGCGGCCAGCGGCACGTTGCCGACCGAGCACACGAAGCTGAGCACGGCGATGATCGGACCGACGAGGGCTCCCCACAGGGTCCTCACGAGCGCGGGTGAGCCGGTGAGGAACAGACCGTGGAACACGCTGTCGTGGAGCTGCGCCAAAAGGCCGGCGAGCAGGAAGCCGATGCCGATCTCCTTCCAGAGCATCGTCACGTCGGCCCGGAAGTTGTCTGCGACCTCCGACCACGCAGCGGCGCTCGTGAGCCGCTCGCGCCAGCGCAGCGACGAGTCCGCCACCGGGTGCTGATGCCCGGTCTCGGCCCGCTCGGCGTGCTCACGGGCCCGATCCTCCGCGTCGCGAGAGACGAACCGCCGCAGGAGCAGCGCCATGAGGGCGATCATCACGATTCCGCCGAGGTACTCGGCGAGCGTGAACCGCCAGCCGAGGAGCACCCACAGCACGAGGCCGAGCTCCCACACCAGGTTGGTGGAGGCGAACTGGAAGGCGAGGGCGCACACCGCCGATGCGCCCTTCTGGAACAGGCGCCTGGCGATGGCGACGGCGGCGTAGGAGCACGACGAGGAGGCGGCCCCGAGCGCGGTGGCGGCGGCCAGCGCCCGCGCCCCCTCGCCCGCCAGGACCTGCTCGACGCGCTCACGGGGGACCCAGGCCTGGACGACCGCGGAGATGAAGAAGCCGAAGACGAGCGCCCACCACACCCCCCAGCCCATCAGCAGGGCGTCCCGCAGGCCGTGCCAGACGACGCTGAGCAGCGATGTCATACGGCTGCACCGGTGGCCACCCGATCACCGTAACACATACCCCAGGGGGGTATCTGATAGCGTTGACGCCATGGATCGGGAATCGACGCCTGTGCGCGGATACTCGGCCTCCAAGGATCAGTTGCGCCGGCGCCTGGGACGCATCGAGGGCCAGGTGCGCGGCGTGGCGGGGATGGTCGAGAGCGACCGCTACTGCATCGACGTGCTCACCCAGATCTCCGCCATCCAGGCGGCGCTCGACAAGGTCGCGCTCGGCCTGCTCGACGGCCACGCCCATCACTGTGTGATGGGCGCCGGCGACGAATTGCGCGGTGAACGCACCGACGAGCTCGTGGCCGCGGTCGCCCGTCTCATGCGGCGCGGCTGACGCGAGACCATCGCCCCGCGCGCCGGAGCGCTTTCGGCGCCCGGGCCTCGGACGCCCGGCGGCTGCTACCGGGCGAGCGCCGCCCGGAGGTCCGCGACGAGGTCGTCGGGATCCTCCACGCCGCAGCTCAGCCTGACGAGGTCCGGCGGAACGGCGGCACTGGAGTCCTCGACCGATTGATGGGTCATCGCCTGCGGCAGCTCGATCAGCGACTCGACCCCGCCGAGCGACTCGGCGAGGGTGAACAGCCGGGTGGCCGTCGCGATCTGCGCCGCCCGGGGGTGACGGAAGCTGACCATGCCGCTGAACCCGGGCCAGGCGACGTCCTCGACGTCCGGGCTCGCCCGCAGCAGCTCGACGATCGCCCGGGCGCTGCGCGCGTGCGCGTCCATCCGCAGGTGCAGGGTGCGCAGGCCCCGGTGGACGAGGAAGCAGTCGAACGGCCCCGGCACCGCGCCGCCGGCGTTCTGGATGAAGCGGAGTCGCTCGTACCAGTCGTCATCCCCCGTCACGACCACCCCGCCGACGACGTCGGAATGCCCGCCGAGGTACTTGGTGGTGGAGTGCACCGTGAAATCCGCCCCATGCTCCAGCGGAACCAGGTTGGCGGGCGTGGCGAAGGTGTTGTCGACCGCCACCAGCGCGTTCCGGCGCCGGGCCACCACCGCCTCCACGTCGATCAGCGACAGCCGCGGATTCGTCGGGGTCTCGACCCAGATCAGCCGGGTCTCATCGGTCACCGCCCGCTCGAGCGCGGCCAGGTCTGTCTGGTCGACGAGGTCGTAGCGCAGGCCCCAGCGGCTCATCACCTTGTCGACGAGCCGGTAGGTGCCGCCGTAGAGGTCGGCCGGCAGGACGACATGCGACCCCGCCTCACAGACGGCGGTGATCAGGGCGTGCTCGGCGGCCAGTCCCGAGGCGAAGGTCACCGCCCGACCGCCCTCGAGCTCCCCGAGCGCTCGCTCGAGCGCGGCGCGCGTCGGGTTCGCCGACCGGGCGTAGTCGTACTCCTCGAAGAACTCGCCCGGTCGCGCCTGGGCGTAGGTGGAGGTCTGGTGGATCGGCGGGATGACCGAGCCGAAGACCGCCTCGGGCTCGAGTCCCGCGTGGACCGCGCGCGTGCCGAAGCCGTCGCGTCCCCGCCCACCGGCGTCGCTCACGAGACGAGGGCTTCCAGCAGGTCCGTGCGCGTGACGACTCCCACCGGGCGCCCGTCGCGGGTGACCGTCAGCGCCTGCTGATCGCCGACCAGCAGCTCCACGGCGTCGCGAACCGGATCCTCGACCGACACGGCGGGGAACGGTGGCTCCATCACCTCGGAGATCTCGGCGTCGAGGAGCGCCGGATCCTGGGCGGCGTGCTTGAGCAATCCGCGCTCCCCCACGGCGCCGACCAGCGTCGCGGAGTCGTGAGCGCTCACCACGGGCAGCTGTGAGACCCGGTGCTCGTGAAATCGTGCCACCGCATCGCGGACGCGTGAGTTCGTCTGCACCGAGACGAGCGTCGGAACCTCGCCGGCGTCGCTCTTGCGGGCGAGGACGGCGCCGACGAGCAGGTCGGTGTCCCGCTCCAGGAATCCGTACTGGCGCATCCAGGTGTCGGAGTAGATCTTCGACAAGTAGGAGCGACCGCTGTCGGGGAGGATCACCACCATCATCGCCGCCGGGTCCTCGAGCTCAGCCGCCGCCTGGAGCGCCGCGTGCATCGCCATGCCGCCGGAACCGCCGGCGAGGATCCCCTCCGCCATCGCGAGCCGGCGCGTGGTGAGGAAGGCGTCGCGATCCGACACGGTGATCCAGCGGTCGACCAGCGAGGGGTCGAACGTCTCCGGCCAGAAGTCCTCGCCGACGCCCTCCACCAGGTAGGGGCGCACGTGGTCGGCGCCGCCCGAGTAGATCGAGCCCTCGGGGTCGGCCCCGATCACCACCAGGTCCGGATTGCGCTCGCGCAGGTAGCGGACGCTCCCGGTGACCGTGCCCCCGGTCCCGACGCCCGCGACCAGGTGCGTGATCCGGCCCGCGGTCTGCTCCCACAGCTCGGGCCCGGTCGAGGCGTAGTGGGCCTGGGGGTTGGCCTGGTTGTGGTACTGGTTCGGCTGGAAGGCGTCGGGGATCTCCGCGGTGAGGCGGTCGGCGACGCGGTAGTAGGACTGCGGCGACTCGGGCGCCACGTCGGTCGGCGCCATCACCACCTCCGCCCCGTAGGCGCGAAGCAGGTCGATCTTCTCCTTCGACATCTTGTCCGGCATCACCGCGATCACCCGGTAGCCCTTCAGGCGCGCGGCGATCGCCAGCCCCGTACCGGTGTTCCCCGACGTCGGCTCGACGATCGTGCCGCCCGGCTTGAGCCGCCCGTCGCGCTCGGCCGCCTCGATCAGCGCCACCGCGACCCGGTCCTTGATCGATCCACCCGGGTTGAACGCCTCCAGCTTGGCGATCAGCTGCGGACGGAGGCCGGCGCCGATGCGGCTGAGCCGGACGAGTGGCGTGTTGCCGATCGTGCCGAGGATGGAGTCCTCGATGACGGGGGCGGCGGTGAGCGGATTCATGGGGGGATTTTCATGATTCTGCGGCAGACGGTCAAGCTATCGAAGATGCTTCGTCAGAATCGACCTTAATCGGATAATCTTTCTGAGAGCCCCCTCCCTGACTGCCCGTGCCGAATCTTTCACAGCCCTCCGTCGATGCCGTCGACCGCGCGATGCTCGAGTTGCTCGCCCACGACGCCCGGATCACCAACCAGCGCCTCGCCGACGGCGTGGGGATCGCGCCCTCCACGGCGCTCACCCGCCTGCGCGGCCTGCGCCGGCGCGGGGTCATCCGGGGATTCCACGCCGAGGTCGACCTCGCCGCGCTGGGACGGCCGCTGCAGGCGCTGATCGCCGTCCGATTGACGGTTCACGCGCGCGAGCAGATCGAGGCGTTCACCGACGCGGTGCGCCAGCTGCCGGGCGTGCTGATGGTCTTCCACCTCACCGGCGTGACCGACTACCTGGTGTGGGTGGCGGCGGCCGACGCCCAGGACCTGCGTGAGTTCGTCGTCGACCATCTCGCCACGCACCCGTCCGTCTCCCACGCCGAGACCTCGCTGATCTACGAGCACCACCGCGGGCCGGGGATCTGGGGCTCGGCCGACCCGGCGTGAGCTCCCCGGCGCCATGAGGCCCGCCGCCCGCGTGAACGGACTCGGGACGACGATCTTCACCGAGATGACGGCGCTCGCGGTCCGCACCGGGGCGATCAACCTCGGCCAGGGCTTCCCGGACAGCGACGGACCGGCCGAGGCGATCGACGCCGCCGTCGCCGCCCTGCGTGGCGGCGAGAACCAGTACGCACCGTTGCCGGGTGTCCCGGCGCTGCTCGCGGCGGTGCGGGAGCATCAGCTCGCCTATTACGGCCTGGCGCCCGAGGACGTGCTCGTCACCTTCGGCGCGACGGAGGCGATCGCGGCGGCGATCCTGGGTCTGTGCGATCCGGGCGACGAGGTGGTGATCGTCGAGCCCTACTACGACTCCTACGCCGCCTGCATCGCCTTCGCCGGCGCCCGGCGGCGGACGGTCACGCTGCGCCCGCCGGACTTCGCGCTCGATCCGGACGCGCTGCGCGCCGCCGTCACCCCGCGGACGCGGGTGATGCTGCTCAACTCGCCCCACAACCCGACGGGGCGGGTGCTGAGCGCAGACGAGCTCGGGGCGGTTGCCGAGGTCTGCGTCGAGCACGACCTGATCTGTGTGAGCGACGAGGTCTACGAGCACCTCGTCTACGCGGACGCGCACATCCCGCCCGCGACCCTGCGCGGGATGGGCGAGCGGACCCTGACCGTCTCCAGCATCGGGAAGTCGTTCTCGTTCACGGGCTGGAAGATCGGGTGGTGCTCGGGGCCGGCCGAGCTCGTCGCGGCCGTCCGCACCGTCAAGCAGTTCCTCACCTTCGCGGGGGGCACGCCGCTCCAGCACGCGGCGGCGGCTGCGCTGCGCCTGCCCGGCACCTACGTGGACGGCCTGCGTGACGAGCTGCGCGCCAAGCGCGATCGGCTCTGCGCGGGACTGGGCGCGGCCGGTTTTCAGCCGCTCGTTCCCGCCGCCGGCTACTTCGTGAACGCCGATGTGGGCGAGGATGCGGTCGAGTTCTGCGCCACCCTGCCCGAGCGCTGCGGGGTGGTGGCGATCCCGACCAGCGCGTTCCACGACGACAAGGACGCCGCGCCGACGCTGGTCAGGTTCGCGTTCTGCAAGCGCGACGAGGTCATCGCCGAGGCGGCCGACCGCCTGTCCCGCCTCGGGGTCTGAGGCTCACCGCGAGCGCGACGCGCGCAGGTCCTGAAGTGAGCGCGTGTTGAGCACGTCCGCGGGGGTCGCCCACCCCCGTCGTGCCGTGGCCACCGACAGGGGCATGTTCCCCAGGCCGGCGACCGAGTGCGCGTCGGTGGAGCAGACGATGCGCGCGCCCGCCTGGAGGGCGTCGCGCACGTGCTCACCGCTCAAGTCCAGGCGGGGCGCCAGTCCGTTGACCTCCAGCGCGACCCCGTGCTCGACCGCCACCTGGTAGACGCGGTCGAGATCGACGGCGTTCTCGGGGCGCCGGGTGAGCAGCCGTCCCGTCGGGTGGCTGAGACAGTCGACGTGCGGGTTGCGCAGCGCATGGCAGACGCGGTCGCTCATCTCCTGGCCGGGCATGCGCTGGCCGCCGTGCACGCTGGCCTGGACCCAGTCGAGCTCCGAGAGCACATCGTCGGGGAGATCGAGCCGGCCGTCGGGGAGGATGTCGCATTCGATGCCGCGCAGGACGACGAACGGCGCCAGGAGCTCGTTGGCGGCGGCGATCTCCTCGCCCTGCCAGCGGACCGCGTCCGCGTCGAGCCCGCTGACCGCGCCGACGGCGGGCGTGTGATCGCAGATCGCCAGGTACTCGTAGCCGCGCTCGCGCGCCGCGCGGCCCATGTCCTCGATGCTCGCGCGTCCGTCGGACCACGTCGAGTGACAGTGCAGGTCACCGCGGATCGCGCCCACCTCGACCAGTGCGGGCGGCTCACCCCGGAACGGCTGCTCGCGCAGCTCCGGCGGGCACCAGGGGATGCCGAGCGCGGCGTAGACCATCGCCTCGTCCTCGCGCTCGGGCAGCGGTTCCAGCGCGCTGACGTACGGGGTCGTGCCGGTGGCCCGCACCAGCTCGGTCCCGAACCGGGCCGGCGGGGCGATCAGCAACTCCACCGCCACCCCCTCGACGGTGACCCCCAGGGCGCGCTCGTCCGCCCGGTCGATCACCGCCACGATCTGGGGCAGCTCGGCGAACCGATCGAGCACGGCCGCCGCCTCCGGCGCCGCGCAGACGACACACAGGTGCTCGCACAGGTCGCGTCGCCGGCGCACGTCCCCGGCGGCCCGTCCGCCGAGCGCCGACGCGATGCCCTCCACCAAATCGCTCGCGCGGTCGAGCAGGAGGCCCCGCCGCTGCCGGGGCTCCCCCTCCCGGCCGAGGGCCTCCAGCAGCTGCGCCTCGGTCTTGGGGCCGATCCCGGGGACCTCGCGCAGCCGGCCGGCGGCCGCCGCCTCCCGGAACTGCGCGGCGGTGCGCACGTCCAGGCCTCGCGCCAGCGCGACCGCGCGCTGGGCGCTCAGGCCGAGGTAGCGCCCGAGCCCCACGAGGTCCGGCGAGAGCTCACGCTCGAGCTCGGCCAGCTCCGCGATCTCGCCGGTCTCGAGCAGCTCGCGCAGGCGCGACTCGATGCCGGGGCCGACGCCTCGCAGCTCGCGCACGCGGCCGCTGCGCACGAGCTCCGCGACCGGGACCGGCGTTCCCCGCATACTCGTGGCGGCGCGGCGATACGCCCGCGCCGTGAACGGGTTGGCGTCGCTCAGCTCCAGCAGCATCGCAAAGGCATCCAGGCGGTCGGCGATCTGTCCGTTGTCCACGCCCGGAGTGTCTCGCAGCGCACGGCAGTGGGCTCCGCGGGTCTGTGCGAGTCCTTATGCGACGCGCGTAAGCTGGAAGCATGAGTGAAGCGACGGTATTCACGATTGGCAGCAGGGTTGCGTGCAGCGACGGCGACTGCGGTGAGCTGAAGCGCGTGGTGGTTAATCCTGTCACCCGTCAGCTCACGCACCTTGTCGTCGAACCTACGTTTCACCTGGGCACGGGTCGCCTCGTGCCGGTCGACCTTGTCGATTCGGCGGCGGAAGAGATTCGGCTGCGATGCTCGATGTCTGAGTTTCGTGCGCTCGAGGAAGCCGAGGAAACGCATCTCCTCCCGGGTGCGACTGGACAGTGGGGTTACGGGCAGGGCCAGATGCTCTCCCTGCCCTACTTCGCGCTCGGCGTGGGCGGCATGGGGATGGGCAGCATGGGCGGCATGGGCATGGGCATGGGGGGCATGGGCATGCTCGGAACCGGAATGACCCCTCAGACGGTCACCGAGGACCGCGTGCCCGCAGGCGAGGTGGAGGTGCGGCGCGGCGAGCACGTGCACGCAACTGATGGGCCGATCGGGCAGATACACGGATTCGTGATCAATCCGAACGATCATCACGTCACACACGTCCTCCTCGACGAGGGTCACCTTTGGGGCAAGAAGCAGGTCGCGATTCCGATCGGCGCAGTGACGAGCGTTGACGACGGCGTACGACTCACCCTCACGAAGGATGAGGTTGGGGAGCTGCCGCCGGTCGATCTGGACGACTGAGCAGCGAGGGGCGGTCACGCGCCTCCTCGTGCGTCAGCTGGCCCCGGGGCACTTCTTGACCTTCGGGACAGGGATGGCGAACGCGGCGCTGGTGGCCGGGGTGCCGGCGCCCCTGGCATTGCTCGCCGTCACGGTGCAGGTCAGGTGCAGACCCTCGTCGATCGCGGCGACGACGTACGTCGAGCCTGTCGCCCCGCTGATCGGGGTGCCGTCGTAGGACCACTGATACGCGTACGCGGTCGGCGAGTTCGTCCACGTGCCGTGCGCGCAGGTGAGCGTCTCCCCCGCCTTCGCCGTCCCGGAGATCGACGGGGGAACGATGTTCACCGGGGGCGCCGCCTGGCTGATCCTGCTCGCCGCTCGTTCCGTTGGTGTCGTCCCCGTCGGGGTCCTCCCGGTCGTGGTCCTTCCCGTCGCCGCGTTGGTGAACACCCATTCGCCCTGGGAATTGCCGCGGGAGCCGGCGACGATCGTGGCGCCGTCGAAGCCGAGCGAGTAGCCCGCCTCGGCGACGCTGGTCGTTCCGGGATTGACCTCCTGGGTCTGGGTGAGGGTGCCGCTCCATCCGGCCGCCGGTTCGTCGTAGATGTAGATGCCACCGATGCTCTCCGTTCCCCCCACGGCGTGCGAGGGCGCCGATACGACGACGGCATCGTCGGAGGCGCCGGTCGCGAAGCCGAAGGAGTCAGCCGTCGCCCCGTCGCTGGCGGTCAGGGTGGCGCTCGCGCTCGTCGCGTCCTGCCAGCCCGAACCCGGCTCGGCGAACACGAACGCGATCCCCTGTTCTGAGGAGCCCGCGGTCGGGCTGCCGCCAGGATCATCTTGGCGTCCGCGAATGGCGACGCTGCGCTCCTGACGTTGACGTACTGAGCGTCCCCGGGGAAGAGCTCGGCGGCCTGGTGGCCGCTCGCCCACACGCCCCCGGATTGCTCGAACACGTAGACGGCGCTGGAGGTCTGGGCGCCGCCACCCTGCCCGCCGGTGACCGCGATCGTCGTATCGCTCGCCGCCACCTCCAGACCGAACTCGTCCATCGCGGGAGGAGTAGCCGAACGCGTCCTGCGGCGGACTCGCCTCGTTCAGGTTGGCGGCCTGCACGAACGGATCGATCCGGACCGGGTAGCGGGCGCCGCGGGTATCAGCGCTCAGGGTCAACCGGTCCCCGCGCAGACTGATCCTCGCCGGCAGCCGCCGCCCCCGTGCATCGGTGGCGATCAGGCCCGTGTAGCGCAGCGTGACCCCGCCGCCGGAGAACAGCAGGCCGCCATCCCGGAGCGCTGGGTGCAGGCTCCCCCCCACGAGCAGCGACACCGCGTCGCCGCGGACCAGCACGAAGCTCTGCTCAAGGCCCAGCGGGCCGTTGGCGTAGGCGGCGGTGACCCTCCCGTCGCCATAGCTGACCCGGTTGGCCTGGATGCGCGGCGAGCCGGAGCCGGGCAGCGCAAAGCGGACCGACCCACCTCCCGTGGCGGTCACGGCGACCGCACCGGTCCCGAAGCGAGCGCTCAGATGGTTGAGCGCGTTGGCCGCGGCGAGCCCGTGCACCCAATAGGCCCGCTCCGCGCGCCCGAGTCCCGCGGACACCGGCGCTTGCGCGGCCGCGGGGAGATTGGCGAGCGCGGCGACCGGCGAGACAGCCACCGGCGCAGCGCCGGCGACCGGCGAGGCGGGGACGACGATCCGCGCCAACGCCAGCCCGCCAACGGCGGCAAGCGCCGCTGCCAGTCCGCCCAGCAACCAGCTTCGCACCGCGATTGGTCGCTCGACAACGGCTGCGCTCTGCATTGGGGCCCCCTCGGCTCCGCGTGTGCGCGAAACTCTACGCCCGCCGCCAACCGCGCACGGATTCGTTCCACGCCCGCGCCGGGAAGACTGCTCGTGGCTACCAGATGAGGCCGAGGCGCATCGCCTTGGCGACAGCCGCGGCGCGATCGCTGACCTCGAGCTTGGCGTAGATGTTCTTGAGGTGCGTCCGCACCGTCCACGTGCTCACCACCAGTTCCTCGGCGATCATTGGAGCGTTGGCCCCCTCCGCGGCCAGCTCGATCACCTGCAGCTCGCGCGGCGTCAGCGGGGAGCCCTCGTCCGGTTCTGGCAGGTCGAAGTTGATGAGGTCCTCCCCGCCGGGCCCCGTCGGCGCGAAGGCGACGAGGTGCTGGCCCGGCAGGGCGTCCGCGAGCGCGTAGTAGATGACGTTGAGATGGGTTCCGACCGGGGAGCCGATGTCGTACGGACCCGCCGTGCACCCGGTTTCGATCAGCCGCGCCCAGGTGGCTTCCAAGGTGGGGAGGAAGTACTCGGGCGTCAGGTCCTCGATCCGAAGCCGACGTAGTTCCTCGACGCTCTGCCGGAAGGCCAGCTGAGCTGGTGGGTTGGCATCGAGGTACCGTCGCTCGCCGTCCACCAGCAACATCGGAACCGGGCTGCGGTCGAACACCCGCTTCAGTCGCGCAGGGTCGCCTCGCGCGGCGATCACCAGCTCGGCATGCGCTCCCACCCAGCGAGGAACGGGGTTCGAGCCAAAGCTGTGAGCGGGGTTTCGAGCGCTCATTCAGCTGTACTGAGAGTCGGGGGTGTCACGGAGTCTCTCCGTTGCGCGACGGGACCACTCAGGCCCGTCTCTCGGACGCGCGGCCGGGGGGCGTCGATGAAGGAGGCGTCGTCGCCGAGCGGGACGCGTTCTTGGATGCGGGGGAGGTGCTCGCCGAAGAAGAGCTTTGCCGAGAGCTCGCCGCGGGTGCGAGCACCGGTCTTGTCGAAGATCGCCTTCAAGTGATCGCCGATGGTGTGGGGTGAGATCGCGAGCCGCTGCGCGGCCTGGATCGTGGTCGCCCCTCGGAGGATCAGCTGCGTGACCTCCTCCTCGCGCGGGGTGAGGCTGTAGGCCTTGAGCAGGAGCGGCGCCACGAGCGTCGGGTGGGCGCGCTGGATGAAGACCGCCACCTCGCCGGAGCGCGGGGCCCCGAGCAGACCACCGTGGAGGACGAGCCAGGTACCGGCTGGCGTCTTCACCACCGAGCTCGGCAGCGTCGCCGTTCCCGCGTGAGCGGGGGTGGCGATCATCGCTCTGGTCGCACTGGCGATGGCGTGGATCGACGTGGAGCGCAGGCCGGCCTCGACGGTGGTGCCTGAGAGCTCGGCCAGCAACGGCTCGGCCGATGATGATGCGCGGAGCAGCCCGCCCTGGGCGTCGAGCTCGATGACCCCGGGAGCGTCGGGCGATGTGAGGACCGATTCGCATCCCTCGGCGATCAGCCCGCGGCGGACGGCGCGCGCAAACAGCGCGGAGGCGTTCGCGAGCAGTTCCACGTCGCGTGGCTCGAACTCGGGCGCTCCGGCGCGGCGGACGAGGATCAGCGCTCCCCACGTTGCGCCGTCGGCGACGAACGCGCTACGGAGCTCCGGCCCGAGGCCCGCGGGGGTCAGCAGATCACGAAAGCGTGGGCTTCGCTGCGGGTGACCACCGGTCGCGTCGCTGAGCGTCGCGGCCTTGCGCTCCGCTTGGGCGAGCTGCTCGAACTTGTTGACATCCGGTACCGCGTACTCGTTGTTCGCCAGGACCGGAAAGCGATCAGGGATGTCCTGGAGCCGGTGCTGGGTGATCAGGTCCGACCCGCGGTCCAGCGTGTGCCAGCACGCACCGTCGAACGGGACAGCTCGCTTCAGCCGCACCGCGGCCTCGTCGAAGAACTCCGCGCGCGTCGGGGCACGAAGCGCGAGGCGTTCGAGATCAGCGAGCAGCCGGTCCTGCCCCCACATGTCTCGCTTTGCGCTCGTCCCGATCTCTCCCAGTCGACGGCTTGAGCCCAGGGTACCCCCATGAATTCGGGATGGCGAGGCGGCGGCTCGCGCGTCACTGTCGACCTCGTCAACCAACCCAGGGAGCAGCGCGATGCCGACACACACCGAAACCATCCAGCCACCTGCGATCAGCCCGACCGTGCGCGAGGCGACGCCGGAGGACGCCGAGGACTGCGGACGGATCTTCTACGACGCGTTCGAGTCGATCGCGACGCGGCACAACCTCCCGATCGAGCCGTCCTCACGCGAGTTCACCCGCTTTCTGGTCGGTCAGATGCTCGCGAATCCCGGATTCGTCGCCCTCGTCGCCGATCGCGGCGGAGAGGTGCTCGGAAGCGCGTTCGTCGACGAGCGGTCGGTGATCGCCGGGGTAGGACCGGTCACCATCGACCCCGCGGAACAGGACGCCAGCGTCGGCCGCGCCCTGATGGAGGCCGCGCTCCAGCGGGAGCGCGACCGTGGCGCCGCCGGGGTCAGGCTGGTTCAGACGGCCTACCACTACCGCTCCCTCGCGCTCTACACCAAGCTCGGCTTCGTGGTCCGCGAGCCGCTCTCGGTCATCCAGGGGACCCCGCCGGCGATCAACGTCCCCGGTCTCGGCGTCCGCCCGGCACGCGAACACGACCTGGCCTCATGCAATGAGCTGTGCGCGCGCGTCCACGGCCACGACCGAGGGGGCGAGCTCCGTGACGCGATCGCCGCCGGAACCGCCCACGTCGTCGAACGCCCGGGTGGCATCTGCGGCTACGCAAGCGGGTTCGGATACGGGTGGCACGCCGTGGCCGAGACCAACGAGGACCTGATCGCGCTCATCGGCTCCGCCCAATCGCTCATGGGCCTCGGAATCCTCGTTCCCACCCGGAACGCAGAGCTCCTCCGGTGGTGCCTGAGCCACGGCCTCAAGATCGTCCAGCAATCAACGCTCATGACCATCGGCCTGTACAACGACCCGTCAGGAACCTGGCTGCCTTCGATCGCATACTGAGCCCGGCAAGACTGGACCCACCCGAGTGTGGTAGAAGAGGCAAACGACAGCGAGGGGAGTCTTCTCGCGTGCCGCAGGACCCAGGGACCAGGTCCATCTCATTCACATCGTGGCGAAGCCTGGCTTCGTCTGCGTGACAGGTCAGGAGAACGCATGCGCCGCTCTGGAGTGATCCGCTGGGCGCTGCTGCCGATCGCGCTGCTGGCGTCGGCTGGAGTCGCGCACGCCGCCACGCCACCGGCGATGACGAACCTGCTCGGAGTCGGGAGCAACCACGCCGCGCCCCACGTGATCGGCCGTCTCCCCGCCTCAGTCGGATCCGGCAGCCACTACATCTACGGCTGGGACGGGACCTGCCCGGACGGGATCGACGTCTACAAGGTGTCCGGGACGACCCTCACCTTCGTCCAGAACGTGTCGTCGGTCGGGTGCACGACCGGCACGTACTTCGGCAGCCACCACCTGGCGGTGGTGAGAACGCCGTCGGACTGCCTGGAATTCACCGACGGCGACGGGAACGTCTACTCCTTCACGATCGACCCTGGCAACGGCATGCTCAGCACCGCGCCGGTGAGCACGGCCGCGGTGGGCGGGTTCCCGCAGGATCTCGCCGTGTCCGGGTCGACGGTGTACGAGAGCAACTCCAACGACGGCAATCCCGCGCCGACGATCGATGTCCTCACGGTCGGATCCGGCTGCTCGCTGACCCTGGACAGCCAGAACTCGACCGGGCGCGAGGACGACCTCGACATCGCGCTGGCCGGTCCGAGCACCGTCGTCTCGGCCGACTTCAACTCGGGTGACATGGTCGCCTACACGCTGCAGGCAAATCACACCCTGGCCGAAACGACCAGGGATCCCGGACAGCTCGGCGCTCCATGGGGCGTCGCCGCCGCGAAGCTCGGCCCCGACTCGCTGGTGTTCACGGGGCAGATCGGGAATCCGCCATCGACGCAGGGATTCGATCTCAGCCACAGCGCCTTCACGCCGCTGAAGGGCAGCCCTCAGACGACCACCGACCCGTATTCCGACGACGGTGCCGCCGTCGCCGTCTCCGTTCCGAACCACCTCCTCGTGCAAGCCGATCAGATCAGCAGCCAGATCGCGTGGGACACCGTGACGCGCCGAGGGCTTGCGTACGCCGGCAACCTCTCGCTGCCGATATTCGGCGACTACCCGACGGAGCTGACGGTCGCCGGCGACGACCTCCTGGTCGCCGAGGGGTTCAGGGGAGATGTCGATGCCTGCGCGCTCGCTCCGACCGGCGTCTCGGACTGCCGGTCGGTCCTGACCCTCACCGGTGGCCGCGACGGCGACGGCGGATCGACCGCGATCTTCTAGTCACTCCACGTCGATCTCCGTCTGAGAACCGCCAGTGGCGCTAAGCGGCGTCCATCGCCTTGCCGACGCCGGCGGCCATCTCGTCGGCGTTCATCACCGGCTCGAACGAGATCTGCGCGTCGAGACCCATGAAAAACGGCTCCGCGGCGGGGGGAATATCACTCGAGTCCGTCATATCGAAGAAGATCAGGGCAGTGCGCATCCCGTCCTCCGAGGTGAAGTACGCAGCCTCCGCATGGAGGGAAGCGAGAGCCTTTCCGAAGATCTCCGGCAGGCTTCCGTCCTTGATTGCCTCGTTTCCCGCTGCGGTCGGGATCTTGACCTTCATCAGCGTCCTCATCTTCGGCCTCCTGGGTTGGCCCGGTTCCGGACTGCGCCAAACGCGTCAACCGGGTCGAGTCACCTCGGCCCCAGCGCGCGTTTGTGCACATCCGCACGAATTCGTACGGCGATCGTATGCGAACGCCAGCGCCAATCGCAAGTCACCCGGCTGCCCCGGCGCGTAGGCCCCGGCCGGACCATCCATACGGCAAGCTTCCACGAACAGGCAGAACCTTGTGCTGAGCACTTTTGCCACTGACGACGGACGGACGCTGTCCTATCTTCGGCGCGGAGCGGGGCCGCTGGTGGTGTGCGTGCCCGGCGGTCCCGGGTTGGATCCCGAGAGTTATTTCGCGGCGTTCGACCTGCCTGGCTATGAGCTACTGGTGTTCGCGCCTCGGGGGACCGGACGGTCAGGTTCTCCGGAGTCCCCGCAGGGGTACCGGATGGCGTGTTACGTCGAGGACGTCGAAAGCCTGCGGATTCATTTGCAGGTCCCGGCTCTCACGCTCTACGGCAACAGTCACGGCGGGATGGTCGTGCTGGCCTACGCGTGTGCGCACCCGGAGCGGGTCGAGCGACTGGTGATCAGCAACGCGACCGCCCGGCTCGATCTCGAATATGACAAGGCGACTGCCGATGCCCGGCGGCGGTTCGCCGACACCGTTCCGGATGGCGCCGAGCGCCTTGCGGCTGCCGACGAAGCCGACGCCGTGCTGGAGGCGCAACCCAGCGACGTCAACCGTCAGCGCGCACGCCGAGCGGCGATGGCCTGCAACGTTGCGCGCCTGGGTCCCACCCAGGCCGCATTCCTGGATCGCCTATGCGCCGCGCCTCATAACCAAGACGCGGTCGGCGCGATGTACGCCGAAATGCGCGAGGGGCTTGACCTGCTGGCCGGGGCAGACCGCGTGACGAGGCCGGCACTGGTGATCGGCGCAGAGTTCGACGTCGTCGTTCCCGCATCCGTCGTCCGCCCCGTCGCCGAGTCGCTGCCCGATGCGCACTACGTCGAGTTCCCGGGGGCGGGTCACTTCGTCGGGGTCGCTGAGGCGAGCGAGCAGTTCCGTGCCACCGTGTGCGACTTCCTTGCCGCCTGAAGCCAAGCGGCGCCAGTGGCACGGAGGGTGAGCGAGGGGACTCGAACCCCCGACCGCCTGGACCACAACCAGATGAGGGGGTCCGCGCCCGGACCTAGACCCTTGTTTCTTCGGCGTTTTCGCGTTCCTCTTGGTGCGAAGTTGCGCTCAGTTTGATGCCCTCATTGATGCCCTCGCGCCCGAATGCCGCGTTGACGAGCTCGGCCTCGTTCGCGGCGGGCGCGTAGTCGGCGTAGATCAGCGTGGTCTTGTAGTCACGGTGGCCCATCCACTCCTGGAGCGTCCGCATCGGCACGCCGGCCGCCGCCATCCGGGTTCCGAACGTATGTCTCAGGTCGTGGAACCGAACCTCGCGCACCCCTGCCCGCTGCAGCGCCCGCTTGAAGCGCTTGAGCAGCTGCGAGCGATCCATCGGCCTCCCCGTGTGCGGGTGAGCGAAGACGAGGTCTTCGTCCGCTGTGTACGCCGAGGTCTTGTACAGCGCGTCGAGCGCGGCAGCGACGACATCGGCGAGCGGGACCGAGCGGCTCGATCGCTTCGACTTGGGCGACCCGAACTGGCCGCGGACGAAGTTCCGCCGCACTCGAATCCGCTGCGACAGCCAGTCGACGTCCATCCACCGCAGCGCGAGCAGCTCGCCCTGGCGCAGACCGCTCATCGCCGCGGTCAGGTACAGGACGCGCTCGACCCGCGCGAGATCGTCCTCGAGCCGCATCTCCGGGTTGCAGCGGTAGAGGTAGATCGCTGTCGATTCAGCGCAGCCGACCTCTGCAGCGACTTGCTTCCACGGCAGCCCGTCGACGTCGCGGAGTCGGCGGACCGTCGCCGCGCGCTCGATCGTCGACGGCTTGTGTGGCGAGCGCTGCGCTTGGGCGGCGCCCAGCAACGCGTCCAGCTCGGCTTGGTCGAGGAAGCGGATCTCTTCGTCATCGGTTGTTCGGCCGGGCTTCTCGACCTCGTCGCACGGGTTGATGTGCGCCCACCGCTTGCGAACGGCGAAGTCGAAGATGCCGTGCAGGAAGCCGAGATAGTTGAGGGTCGATTTCGTCGAGAGCCCGTTGTCGAGGCAGAGCTCGACGAAGTCCTCGACGTCCTCGGCGGTGATCTGCGCGATTGGCTTGTCGGCGAAGTGCGGTTCGATGTGGACGCGCAGGTAGCTCTCGTAGTTCTCGGTCGTCGAGCTCTTCCGGCCCTTCAACGCGAGCTGCTTGATGAGGCGGTTTCCGACTTGGCCGACCGTCAGCCGCTCCGCGACGGGCAGCGGCGCGGAGTTCGTCTCGATCATCAACTCGCGCAGCCGCACCTCAGCCTGGCTCTTCGTGAGTCCGTCGCGGCCTCCTGGCTGGCGCACCGGCCCGAGGGAGCGCTTCACGAGACGACCGCGGATGTACCACTGGCCGTACCAGCGATCCCCTTTCTGCAGGACCGCGCCGGTGCCGCGCGGGCGGCGCGTCTTCATTCGTTTGGAGGGCTCATGCGTTGGCGGTTCCTGCATGTGGCGACCGGGATCGACGGTACCTCCGGTCGCGGCGTCTGGATGGCCGAGGAGGCTCAGCTGATCCTCCGACGTCGCCGTTGCTCGCATCAGGCTCGTCGGGTCGGCGGCGCGGCGCGCTCACGAGCCTCGAGCCACGCCTCGATCGACTCCCGGCGGAACCGGACTGCGCGCCCGAGGCGGATGTGCGGCAGGCGGCCTGCCCTGACCTCGCGGTACACCCAGTCGGTCCGCATGCCGAGGTAGTTCGCGACGTCGTCGGCCTCAAGGAGTCGAGACGCACGGTCGGTTTCAGCCAACGTCCGCTGGACACCGCTGAACGGCTCGGCCACGTCAGCCATCGCTTCCCGCACTCAGCGGCAGAACGTCCAGGACGGGTCGCACAAAACGCCAAATCAGCAAAGTCATCCCAAAGTACCGCGCCAGCCGGACGGTCGCAACCCTTCTCACCGCCAGACGGTCAGCTCTCGCCGTCAGCGCTCTCGAGACGACTGATCAGCGCCTGAAGCTCCTCGGCGACAGCGCGCGCCTCAACGACCGCGTCTCGCACGCCCTGAGCGTCAAGGGACGACCTCCGTCGGCGGGCCGCGACCTCGCGCTCGACGAGACGCCCGAGCGCGACGCTCGCCGGGGTTGAGCCGAGACTCGCGCGGAACGCACTCCAGGTCTCATCGCTGATCTGGACCCGGGCCATACGGTCCCGCGGGACCGGCGCCGGCGCCGACACCGCACTCGTCGGCTGCGGCGTTCGCTCCCGGTTCTCCCGCTGTCGCGTGCGCCGTCCCACTTGTATGCAGCGTATACGTTGCACCCGGCGAGTGCAACTGTGTGCGCAGCTGCGCGCAGCGCAGTGGCGCGGGAATCCATGAGCAGGTCGGAGCTTCGACACGAGCTGGTCGGAGAGGGACGAGCGATCAGGAGCTCGAAGCTCTCCGAGGTTTCTGAGCGCAAGCTGGAAGGGGCGGGCTCAGCGAGACGGCAGGTGATCGCATGACAGCTTTCCGCGCCAAGCGCGTCTCTCGCAGTCGGCGACCAGATGCACGTCGAATACCGGAAGCGGGGCGCGGCTGGCCGCTGTGCCTGCCGGCACCTGCTGGTCCTCCACGCCTATTGGGCCACGAAATTGGGGCGCAGCTCGTCGCCTCGTTGCAGCAGAGCGGACAACGAGACGTCGCGACGGTTGCGGAGTGGGGCGAACGGTGCTCCGCCTGCGAGGCCATTGTCGATCACATTGTGCGCTGTCGGCCGCGCTGGCAAGACACGCGCTGGGTGCACTCAGGATTGTGTGAGGCGGCCGACGTTCGGCTGGAGTTGCACATTCCCGTTTGGAGGGAAGGTGATGTCGATCTGTAGTCCTCCTCCCGCCTTGGGGCGTGCGGTAAGGGTCGCGTCGTGCGCGTCGGCGATCGCGCGGACGATCGAGAGCCCGATTCCGTGGTGATCGTTCGTGTGCCGCGTGCGGTCGATGTCGAGACGTTGAAAAGGCTCGAACAGGCGGTCGATCTGCTCGGGCATGATCACCGGGCCGGTGTTAGCCACCGACAGGAACGCACGACCGGCGTTGGTTCCCGTGACGACCTCGACTCGCCCATCGGGAATGTTGTAGTCCACGGCGTTGTCGAGCAGGTTCGCGACGAGGCGTTCGATCAGGCGTGGGTCGCCTCCGGTGGGAGCGGGCTCGGTGCGCGTCTGCAACTTCAGTCCGAGTAGCGCGGCCTCGGACTGAACTGTCAGCAGCACGGTGTCCGCAACGGCTGACAGGTCGATCGGCTCTCGATGATCGAGGCCGCGCTGGCTGCTCGCCAGCGTCAGCAGCGCCTCGAGCAGTCGCTCCTGCTGCGCCCCGATCCCGAGCAACCGCTCCTGAGTTGACCGCACCGATGCGAGGCTGGCAGCCGGATCGCTGAGCGAGGCCTCGAGCAGTGCTCGTTCGAGGGTCAGGGGAGTGCGGAGCTCGTGTGAAGCGTTGGCGACAAATCGTCGCTGCGCGTCGAACGCGGTCTGCAGCCTGCCGAGCAGTCCGTCGACGGTGTCGGCAAGCTCTTTGAGCTCGTCGTGCGGTCCGTCGATCGCCAGCCGCTCGTGCAGGTTGTGCTCGGAGATCCGACGGGTGGTTGCGGTCATCGCTCGCAGCGGACCCAGTACGCGCCCGGCGACTAGCCATCCGAGTGCGATCGAGATCACGGCCATGATCGCCAGTGCGATCGCGGACCAGATCAGCAGGTGGTGCAGATCGGCTGCGTGCTGGACTACGGCCTGACCGCGCAGTGCCTGACGTACTGCCTGACTGCCGAGCGCCTGGATCGGTAACGGGCGGATCGTGAACCCGCCCGGCCCGCCAGGGGAGCCCGTGATGAGCGAGAGGTTGTCGCCGGTGGCTCGGTCGACCAGGAGGTAGGTGATCGTGAGCAGAACCGCGCCCGATCCCAGGAACAGGATGCCGTAGAGGAGCGTGAGGCGCAGACGAATCGTGCCAGGCGGCTGTTTGAGCCATGAACGTGGGGCCGCGCGCGGCAGGCCGGGGTGATCCATCCTGAGCCTCAGATTCGGTAGCCGCTGTGGTCGACGGTCTCGATCAGCGGTGGATCGCCAAGCTTTGATCGCAGGCGGCGAATCGTCACCTTCACGGTTGACGTGAATGGGTCGGCCGCCTCGTCCCAGACCCGCTCGAGCAGCTCCTCGGCGGACACTACGCGACTTTGGGCGGCTAGCAGATACTCGAGCACCGCGAGCTCTTTCGGGCTGAGCGCCAATCGCTGCCCCGCCCGGGTAACAGTCCGCTGTGCCGGGTCGAGCCTCACGTCGCGGTGCTCCAGGATCGGCGGTAGCGGAAGCTGCGACCGTCGGGCCAGTGCACGGATCCGAGCGATCAGCTCCGCGAAAGCGAACGGCTTGGGCAGGTAGTCATCGGCGCCCAGCCCAAGACCTTCGACGCGATCCGCGATCGTGCTCGACGCGGTCAGCATCAGCACCCGGGTGCGGCACTCGCTCGCAACGAGCGTGCGACACACCTGATCGCCGTGGACGCCGGGCAGGTCTCGATCGAGCACGACCACGTCGTAGTCGATCACCGCCGTACGCGACAGCGCATCGGTCCCGTCGTGCGCGACATCGACAGCGATCCCCTCGCGGCGGAGCACGCTCGCGACCGTCTCAGCGAGCTCGACATGATCTTCGACTACCAGGACCCTCATCGCGTCTGAACCAGAAATGGTTGCTCGGCCAAGCCTAACCGAGCCGCTAACCGACCCATGCGAGCGAAGGATCCTCGGTTGACGGTAACAACGCGGTGACAGGTTCGATCACCGCCGCGTTACCGCCGCTCGCCTACAACGCCGTACGACGCAGAGCGATCAACCCGAAGGGGATCACATGCACACGGTTCCACCACCATCAACCGCCAAAGCCAAGCTCCATGAAAGCCCGCGCCGACGAGCAGCCTCGCTGGCCGGCTTGCTGATCGCGATCGGGCTTCTGATCTCCGGCTGCGGGGGTGGATTGACCAGCCGCGGGGCGCCGAACGCGGGCGTCGCCAACATCGGGAGGCAGTCACTGGCGTTCGCGGCATGCATGCGATCACGCGGGGTTGCTGGCTACCCCGACCCAAAGGTCGCTGGCTCCGGCAACGGCGTGCAGGTAACGATTTCGCCCGGCACCGCCAATCCAAACTCTCCGGCGTTCAGGGCCGCCGACCGAGCCTGCCACCACCTCATGCCCGACCTCGTGTCCACGTCCGCGAGCAGTGGCCAGAACCAGCAGCAGGACCTCCAATTCGCCGACTGCATGCGTTCACACGGTGTGCCCGGCTTCCCCGACGCCGATCGCGACGGCGCGTTCACGCTCCCGTCGACCATGAATCAGCAGGGCCCCCAATTCGAGCGGGCCACGACAGCCTGCGCACACGCCGAGCCGAACTCGCTTTCGATCCTCACGCAAAGTCCGGCCGGGTCATGACGCGCGTCATGCCCAGCAACACGGCGCTCGCGGGGCGCAAAAGAGCGGCGGACAGCGGTCCCCAGAGACAGCCCGTGCCGGATCGAGGCCACCCAATACGCTGCTCGCTGGCCACCGCCCCTCGCGAAATCCGGCCGCCGGATGCGGGCCTGCGGCGTAACTGCTTCCGGATAGAGGGGCGACCAAGCCCGGGCAGCACGATTGCTCGTGCCAGCAAAGGCCGGGCGCGGCTCGGCTGACGGAGTCCGCCCTGCTGTTCGCCAAATCCGCGCCTCAGCGCGAAACTCATCGCGCAGCGGGTTACGTCGCGATACGCCGCGGGAACTGGCGCTTGTGCTCTTCGCCGACCTTCTTCACAGCGCGGTAGTCGGCGGCGCTCAGAACAGTTCGCCACGGTTTCCGCCGGCCGTCGATCACAGCGATGGCCGGCTTGATGAGGCCGCGCTTGATGAGCTCATCGTCCGTGCCGTTCTCGAGCAGGCAGAACAGCCGGAACTGCTCACGGCTTGGACCGGTCAGCCGGATCTCGTAGTAGCCGGTCATGTCGCCGTGCATTGCCTCCCACTTCCCTCCCCCGGAGAACTGCGGCGGTGGCGCGGCCGCGACGGCATCGAGCACAGCCGTGAACTCCCCTTCGAGTTTGCCCGGGCAGGAGTCAAGGAAATCGAAGGCCGGGACCGTCCCACCGGCGGCTCGGTAGTAGATGATGCTCCAAGGCGGCGTTCGGTCGACGGTGGACCCCGCACCGCTTTCGCTCGCACGCTTCGACTTTCTGGCGCGGCCCTTGCTCACCCGCGTCAGCGTACGGCGGGACCCGGACCCTCAGTGCGCGACGAGCTGCTTGCTTCCGGCGTGGTGCTCACGCACGACCCTCTGTGCCTCCGGCGTCTCGGGGACGAGGGCCAGGCGAAGCCCGAGCGCCTCGGCGATCGCGGCGATCAGCGGGAGCTCTGGCTTGGCCTGGTGTGCGGTGAAGAGCCGCCGGATGCTCGAGGCGTTGCGATCGATCTGCCGCGCGAGCTCGGCCTTTGAGATCCCCATCTCGGCTCGCATCTCGTCGAGTGTGCGAATGATGTGGTCGGTCTGCGCAATCGCTCCGGCAGCCTGCTCATACGCGGCGCGGAACTCCGGATCGCGCATCCGCTCGGCGCGACGCCGCTCATGCAGGCTGGTATCGAGGACAGGGTTCATGCGTTGCTCCTGATGGATCGTTGCATAGAAGATACACCGACCGTTGCTCCTGCGCAACACTCACCGTATCGACCAGGAGGCACCACGCCTTGAACCCGGGGCGGCCAGGGCGCGTCAGAACGCGCTAACCGGCCACGGCCCGGCGACGGCCGGTCCGCCGCGGCGGCAGGAGCCCGCTGGCCCGATCATCCCGCTCGACCGCAGCAGCCAGCTCTGAGGCGACCTCCGCCAGCTCCACGTACGCGCGGGCAACGGCGCGGAGGCTGCGGCCCTCGCTGACCCGGTCGAGCTCGGCCACGGCCTCATCGAAGCGTTCCCAAAGCTCCGTCGGCCCACGCCGGCCGGTGCCCGGCTGCAGCTCGTATGGCGGTTTGGCTCCCCCCTTTGCGGGCGGCCATTCGAATCCGTCGCGGTATGCCGCCTCGCACGCCTCCGCCCGCCGCCGGGCCGCGGCTGCCAGCGCAGCCAATCGCGGACTGAACCCCGCATCGGGCGGTGCAAGCACGTGCTCCCGCAGCGCCGCCCGCCAGGCCTCCCTCGCCTCGCCGAACGCCTGCTCCGAATCCTCACTCATGCTCCGAGCAACCCCTCAGTCGGATCAGGCTGGGACCGGGGGTCGGCTGCACGCGGGAGCGGCACTGCCGGCTCGTCCTCGGCGAACTCCCACGGGCTCTCACCGCGCGACGCCCCCGGAAGCTCGCCGCGCAGCCGCTCCACCTCACTCCAGGGAATCAGGAAGCGGTTCCCGATCCGGACGGCGTGTAGCCGCTCGCTGCGGATCCAGTTCCGGATCGTCTGACTCGTCGCGCTGAGCGCGTCGGCGGCCTGCGACGCAGTAAGGAGTTCCTGATCGTTCATTCGCGAGAAGAAAACACACTAGCCCAAAAACGCAAATCTTTTGCAACTAGTCCATCCCCGCACCGAGGATACGACTCGACGCGGCGGCGTCCTCGACCTTCCCGGCGGGCGCGTCGATCGAGCCCGGCAACGTTAAACCACCGCGCGTTTGATGCCCTTTTGATGCCCCCGACGGGGTCGCTCTGAGTCCTGAAACACAAAATCCCCCGTAGTAGTGGGGGATCTGTGAGGGTGAGCGAGGGGACTCGAACCCCCGACCGCCTGGACCACAACCAGGAGCTCTACCAGCTGAGCTACGCCCACCGCGATGGGATCCAATCTACCAACCGCCGGGCGACCCGTCGCCCGGCGGCTCCCCCACCCCGGCGACGCGAGTCCGACGGCGGGGCGCGCCGGCGGACTCGCGACTGAGCACTAACGATCGGGACCGGGCTTGGCCTGCAGCCAGCTGGCGAACGACGGGTCGGTCCAGCCGGTGCCCGAGTGGGCGGGCGCCGGACCGAGCGACTTCCCGCCGGTGACGACGTCACGGCCGGCGGCGTCCGACTGGTAGGTCAGCCACGGGATCGTGTTCGTCTGATCGACGCCGGACTTCGTGAAGTCGCAGACGCCCGTCGGGAAGGTCTGCTCCAGCGCCGCCCACTGCGCCGCGCTGAACGTGACCGGATAGAAGTCGCTCTCCTCGAGGGGCTTGAGCTGGCACTTCTCGATGTCGGTGGCGATCCCCTCGCCGGCCTCCATCCGCGGGGTGGCGAACTTCGTCTGCGCGATCGGCAGCTCACACACCTCGCCGACTCCGGGCACGTTCACCTCGTCGAGGTCCGGGATGTCCGAGCACTGGTCGTGCACGCTGGCGGGACGGTCCTCCGACAGCTTGTCCGCGAGCGAGACCTTCCGGTGATCGGCATCGACCGCCGAGAGCCACCTGTCCATCGCCTCGAAGCCCTCGGTGGTGTACTCCGGATCGCCGATCAGCGGCGTCTCGCCGAACCAGATCACGTCGTTCATCGGGAAGTGCCCCTCCTCCTGCTCGAGGCGCGCGCGGACCGCCCAGGCCCGGTAGGCGTCGTGGAACGTGCCGGCGTCCGGTCCGCGCAGGTCGATGATCGCCACGTCGGTCATGTTGTTCGTCTCGTTGACCGCCCCGGAGCGGTAGTCGTTCGTCAACGCCGGCTCCTCGGCGACCATCCGCGCCTTGGTGTGGTCGTAGTCGTTGTCGTATCCGCCGATCTTCTGGTTGAGATCGACGAACTGAGCCGTCGTGATGAGCCCCTCCTGCAGCGCGGTGAGCCCGTACTCGACGCCGACGTTGTCGAGCGGGATCCCGGCGTAGCCGTGGGGGTTGTCGCCCTCGTAGGCCCCGAACACGTTCTTCATGTAGTCCTCGAGGTCACAGCGCACCCCCGTGGGATGGCTGGGGCTCCAGCGCTCCGCCGCGGTGATGCCGGCACACGCGTAGGAGGGGTCGGCGAGGGTCGGCCAGTAGAGCGTGCTCAGCTCCACCGAGTTGAGGTAGTTGGGGTTGCCCTGCACGGCGGCGATCTGAAGCGGATTCCAGACGATCCCGGTCCCCCAAGACGTCGGGGCCTCGAAGTAATCACGTGTCAGCTGGTAGTCCAGCAACTGCTGGCCGGTCGACCACGCGTCCGGGAAGCTGCACTGCGGCAGGATCCCCTGATAGATGCCCGGGTAGGCGTTGGCGATCTGCTGCTGGGCGAGCGAGCCTCCCGAGCAGCCGGTGCCGATCGTGAACCTGAGCGTCCCGTAGTCGTCGATCAGGTGCTGCTTGGCCATCACCAGCGATTCGGCCTGCACCACGAGGTCGCAGTTGTGGCCGGCGTTGTCGAGCGCCGTCGACATCACCGCGTACCCCATCCCGAGCGCGGTCGTCGGGCTGTCGGTGACCCCGGGGCCGCCCGGGACGCCGACGGTGTCGGTCGTCGTGCTCGGCGCCGTCGAGGACTCGCGGTCGTCGCCGCAGCTCGCGCCGTGGGTGATGAGCAGCTTGTGGACGAACTGCGGCTGGGGGTCCCACGCCGTCCATGACCTGCCTGGCTGATAGAGGACGGAGATCTGGTACTGATCGCGATCCTCGTAACCCGTCTCCTGGCGGACGATGAACGGGACCGTGACCCCGTTCTGCGTCTTCGTCGTCGCGACGGTCGCCGCCGGCGGCGGGTCCTTGGGGTTGTAGGAGACGAGGCTGTCCGTGATCGCGGACATGTACTCGTAGGTGTACGTCGGTGGCTCGTTGCACTGCGGGTCATGGGAGCCGTTCTCGCAGGTCCACGGCGTCACCTGAGGCCCGGAGAACAGCGGACCCCCGTCGGCGTGGTCGATCAGCGTCTGCGTGGCACCGGCGCCATCGGGGAGCTTCACCGCGAGCGTGTTGCGCCCCACGCGCAGGCCGGAGAGCAGGGCCTCGTACTCACCGTTCTCCCGCATCGCGAACTGGGAGGTGACGGGATGGGAGTTCAGCTTCACCCGGACCCGGGAGGGGTTCGTCCCGCTGGGCAGGGCAACGGACACGAGCGCCTCGCCGCCGGCGACGAGATCGGCGCGAGTCGACACGACGGAGATCACCGGTCGTGCGTGGTGGCGCGTGTGGTGTGCATGCGCGTGGTGCCTCGCATGCGCGTGGTGCCTCGCGTGTCCGCGGGCGTGCGCCGTGGCGGCTGCGGCTGTCGCGGTCGCGCCCGCCGAGACGACCATGCCGAGCGCGAGCCCGGCGGCCAGCAATCTCTCCTGCCTCACAACGTCCCTCCGTCGTCGTTCTCGTGCGGAGCGCGCCCATCGGCCGAGCTCCTCCCGCTCCGAGGGCCGTCCCAGCCGCCTCGGAAACGAGAACGTACCAGTTCAGAATAGGCTGCGTCAAATGTAGACGGTCGCGTTCCCAGAGTGCTAGCGTGACTGCCGATGAGCGCCACCTCCCTGTTCTTGCGCGCGGTTCCCGCGCCGGCGGACTGGGCGGACGCGCGCACCACCCCCACGGCCCTGCTGCGCGCGCGCATCTTCGACGCCATCACGCGGGCGGTGGCCGAGAAGGGTTATGCCGCCACCACCGTGGCCGACGTCACGGCGCGGGCGCGGATCTCACGCCGGACGTTCTACGAGCACTTCGCCGATAAGGAGGAGTGCTTCCTCGGCGCCTACGAGTCGGCCTCCCGCACGACGCTCGGCGAGATCGCCCTGGCGACGAGCCGCCTGGCGCCGGAGGACTGGCGCGCGCGGATGCGGATCGCCTTGGAGACCTACGTCGGGATTCTCGCCGCCGACGCCGAGCTGGCCCAGGTCACGCTCATCGACATCCTCGGCGCGGGACCGCGCGCGCTCGCGCTGCGCGAGCAGATCCTCCAGCACTACACCGACTTCTACCGACGGCTCGCGGCCCGGGCCTGCCAGGTCAGCGGCCTCGCCCCCGTTCCCGATGTCTTCCTCCGCGGCCTCGTCGGCGCGATCGCGGAAGTGGTCCAGCAGGAGCTGCTGGACGGCCGCGGACGTGAGCTGCCGGCGCTCGTGCCGACCCTCGTCCACCTCACCCAGCGGGTTCTCGGCGATCCCGCCGCGCCGGATGCCGGCGCTCCTGAGCTCGCCCACCGCCCCTCAGTGGGCCGGCCGTCGGCCTGACCCGAAAGGTGGCGCCACGCCGCGCCGCCGGGTAGGTTTGGCTCACTGTGGGCGAACAATCGCGTTGGGTCTACGACTTCTCCGAGGGGTCGCGGGACATGCGCGAGCTCCTCGGTGGGAAGGGCGCCAACGTGGCCGAGATGACTCGTGTCCTGGGGAACGAGCGGGTCCCCGCGGGGTTCACGATCACCACCGAGGCGTGCGTCGAGTACATGCGGCTCGGATGCGCGGATCCGGACGGACTCGCCGACGAGGTCGCCGCCGCACTGCAGAGACTCGAGCAACAGGCGGGCCGGCGGCTCGGGGACCGCGAGGATCCGCTGCTCGTCTCGGTCCGCTCGGGAGCCCGGGAGTCGATGCCGGGCATGCTCGACACCGTGCTCAACCTGGGTCTGGGCGATGAATCGGTCGAGGGCCTCGCCCGCGCGACCGGCAACGAGCGCTTCGCCTGGGATTCCTATCGGCGGTTCGTCCAGATGCTCGGCAATGTCGCGCGCGGGATCCCCGGGGAGCGCTTCGAGGAGGCGATCACGGCGTGCAAGCACGAACGGGGCGTGCATGAGGACACCGAGCTCGACGCGGAGGCGCTGCGAGCGCTCACCTCGACGTTCCAGGAGATCTATCGCGAGGCCACCGGGGAGGAGTTTCCGCAAGATCCGCAGGAGCAGCTGCTCCAGGCCATCCACGCGGTGTTCGACTCCTGGACCGGGCAGCGGGCGATCGACTACCGGCGCATGAACGGGATCCCCGACGACTGGGGCACCGCGGTCAACGTCCAGCAGATGGTGTTCGGCAACAAGGGCGACACCTCAGGGTCCGGCGTGGCCTTCTCCCGCGACGAGATCACCGGCGCGCCCGAGCCGAGCGGCGACTTCCTCCCCAACGCCCAGGGCGAGGACGTCGTGTCCGGGGTGCGCACGCCACGTGACATCGCGCAGATGCGCGAGTGGCTGCCCGAGGCCCACGCCGAGCTGATGGAGATCCTGCGCAGGCTGGAGGCCCACTACAAGGACATGCAGGACACCGAGTTCACGGTCGAGGAGGGGCAGCTGTACATGCTGCAGACCCGTGACGCCAAGCGTCCGGCGCAGGCGGCCGTCCGCTTCGCGGTCGATGCGGTGTCGGAGGGCCTGCTCTCCAAGGCCGAGGCCCTCACGACGATCGACGCAGGCTCGCTCGACGCGCTGCTGCACCCCACCTTCGACGCCCAGGCCGAGTTCGACGTCCTCGCCCGCGGTGTGAACGCCTCGCCGGGGGCGGCCAAGGGAGCGATCGTGTTCTCGGCGCCGGACGCCGTGGCCGCCGCCCGGGAGGGCCGGGACGTCATCCTCGTGCGGCCGTTCACCTCCGCCGACGACGTCGCCGGGTTCCACGCCGCCCGCGGCATCGTCACCAGCGAGGGCGGCAAGGCCTCGCACGCCGCCCTCGTCGCCCGGGGGATGGGCCGCCCCGCGGTGGTCGGGGCGCAGGAGCTCCAGATCGACCTTTCGGCCGGAACGGTGAGGGCGAACGGGACCGTCCTGCACGAGGGCGACGTCCTGGCGATCGACGGGAGCACCGGGATCCTCACCGTCGACGACGTGCCGCTGATCGACGCGGCCGTCAACGAGGACTTCGAGCGGGTGCTCGAGTGGGCCGACGAGCTGCGCGAGCTCGGGGTGCGCACGAACGCCGACACCCCCGAGGACGCCCGGAGGGCCCGGGAGCTCGGCGCCGAGGGGATCGGACTGTGCCGGACCGAGCACATGTTCATGGCCGAGGACCGCCAGCCGAAGATGCGGACGATGATCATGTCCGAGACCGCAGAGGAGCGCCGCGCGGCGCTCTCGGAGCTTCTGCCGCTCCAGCAGAGCGACTTCGAGGGGATCTTCGACGTCATGCGCGGACTGCCGGTGACCGTCCGGTTGCTCGATCCGCCGCTTCACGAATTCCTCCCCAACCTCGCCGACCTCTCGGCCCAGGTGGAGCGCGCGCGCATCGAGGAGTCCGACGAGCTCCCACGGCTCGAACGCCTCATCGCCCGCGTCGAGGACATCTCGGAGGAGAACCCGATGCTCGGCACCCGCGGTTGCCGCCTGGGGATCCTCTATCCCGAGATCTACGAGATGCAGGTTCACGCCATCCTCAGGGCCGCCAAGGCGGTCGAGGATCGGATCTGCCCGGAGATCATGATCCCGCTCGTCGACTACGAGCACGAGCTCGAGCTCATGCGGGAGCTCGTGGAGCGCGTGGCCGAGCAGGAGGATCTCGTCGCCGGGCGCGACTTCACCGTCGGCACGATGATCGAGCTGCCGCGCGCCTGCTTCGTGGCCGACCGGATCGCGCGGAGTGCCGATTTCTTCTCGTTCGGCACCAACGACCTCACCCAGACGGCCCTCGGATTCTCCCGCGACGACGTCGAGTCCGCCTTCGTCCCCGAGTACATCGAGCGGCGGATCATCGACCGCAGCCCGTTCGAGACGATCGACACCCCCGGCGTCGGCTGGCTCGTCCGCCTCGCCGCCTGGGTGGGGCGTGAGGCGAAGCCGGAGCTGACGCTCGGCATCTGCGGCGAGCACGGCGGCGACCCCGACTCGATCACCTTCTTCCACCGCTCCGGCCTCGACTACGTGTCCTGCTCGCCGTTCCGGGTGCCGATCGCCCGGATCGCGGCGGCTCAGGCCGCGATCGACCAGCCCCGCCGGTGATCTGTCCGAATCGTTACGCAAACCTCGCTAAAGGTCACGCTCCTTCGCGCCGATACGAGAAGCGTGCCAGGTGTGCAGCACGCGGGGGCCCGCTCGATCCCGTCGTCATTCGAAGAGCCTGATTGGCTCCGCAAGGGAGTCCTGTCGGCGTACCCGGTGCTGCGGGAACGCGAATGGCCTCGCCAGCGGCAGCTGATCATCGCGGGGATCACGGATCTGCTCGAAGCCAGCGTCGTCCGCGCCTACGAGCCCGATGGGCAGGACTCGCTGAGGCTGAGCCCCGCCGACGCGGCGACGACGCTTCCGCGGGCCGCGCGGCAGATGGAGCAGGCGCTGCTCCCCCGCGCGCTCGCCGCGCAGCGTTCGCTGCTCTCCACGCACCCGCTCCTCGACGCCGACCTGCGCTCCCTGGCCAATCGCTGCCGGCGGCAGGGAATCGTCACCCAGATCCTGCTCGTCCGCGCCCACCGGGAGACCCACGGGGCGTTCGCGGTCCACTGGATCGGCCACGACCGGCCGCCCAGCGAGCGCCGGGTCGGGTTCTACGCCTACTGGGACGAGATCGGGCTCGCCGTCGCCATGGCCCACGAGCGCGCCCGCATCGAGGGCCAGCTGGCCGACCTCCGCGAGCGGGTCTTCCGGGATCCCATGACGGGCCTTCCCAACGGTCGCGCGCTCGACGCCGAACTGCAGCGGCACGCGCTGACCAAGCCGTTCAGCGCGCTCTTCCTGGACTTCGACGGCATGCGGGAGGCCAACAACGCGTTCAAGAGCTACAAGCTCGGCGGCGACGTGCTGATCCGGGCCGTGGGGCGGGAGCTCGCCGAGCTCGCCCACGGGGATGAGTACGCGGCCCGCCAGCACGACACCGGCGATGAGTTCGTGCTCCTGCTCCCCGGCGTCGACGAGCCCGCGGCGGCCGCACGGGCACGCCAGGTGGAGGCGCATCTCGACGCCGTCCGCTTCGAGCACCCGGCCTACCAGCGGGTCTACCACGGAGCCTCCGTCGGTTACGCCACCCGCCAAGCCGGTGAGACGGCGGGCCAGGTCCTCGGCCGCGCCACCGCCGCGATGCACCAGCGCAAGGCGGAGCGCCGGGCGAGCCGCGCCGGGAGCTGAGCCCACCAGGGCGGTGTCATCCCGCCGGGTCGTGGAGCGCGAGCGTCCGTAGACAGCACTCTCCCAGTGTCTCCTGGGATCCGAGTGCCCAGACGTCTGTCCCCGTGCTGGTGACGGCATCGAGCGAGTTCGCCGTCAGCGGACCCAGCTGTCCCGGGTCGGGGCTTGCCGTGGGTGTCCAGGTGCTTCCGTTGAAGCGCTCAGTGAGGGTGAGCAGCGCGCCGTCGGTTTCCTGGGTCTGGCCCACCGTCCAGACGTCGGTCGGCGAGAGAGCCGTGATGGCGTTGAGGCGGGTGCCTTCCGTGCCGAGGTCGGGGGCGAGCATGAGTTGCCAGGTGCTGCCGTTGTAATGCAGCAGGTAGGGCTTCAAGGTCACCTCTCCGGGGACGTTGCCCTCAAATCCGCTGGCCCAGACGTCGTCGGGGCCGGTGGCGCTGACGCCGGTGAGCTCGTTCAGCGGGTCGCGCCCATCCTCGAGCCTTGGGACCGGAACGAGGGACCAGTGGGTGCCGTTCCATTGAGCCGCCAAGTTGCTCTCAAAGGAGTTGGTGCCGACCGCCCAGCCGTCGTCGGAGGAGATCATGGTGACCGCCTCGGCGAAGCCGTCGCCACCGGTCGGGAGGAGCGGCGCGGCGGTCCACTTCGTGCCGTCGTAGTGCTCGAACAGCAGCTCGATGGGGGACCCGTCGACGTTCTCGAACGCTTGGCCGACGGCCCAGATGTCGGTCGGTGAGACGGCCGAGATCGCCTGGAGCTCGTCGGTGCCGGCGCTGGTGCCGTCCGGGTTGGGGCTGGGCACGACGCTCCAGCTCTGCCCGTTCCAGTGCTCGATCAGCGTGCGCTCGGCGCCGTTGGTGGGCGAGGTGTGATCCCCCACCGCCCACGCGTCGCCGGGGCTGAGATCGACGACACCGTTCAGGGTGGCATCGATCCCCGCCTGGGTCGGCGTTGTCACCGCCTGCCACGTGGTGCCGTCCCAATGCTCCGAGATGGGCTCCGTGGGCCCCAGTCCGATCTGGCCGACCCCCCAGGCATCGGTTGCGCTCGCGGCCGACGCGCCGGTGAAGGACACATCGACGGTCGACTCGGGGGAGCTCACTCCGGGGTTGGCGGTCGTTTGGACCTGCCACGGCGTCAGCAGCGCGTCGGGCGCCGAGCGTCGGCCCGAGGCGGTTCCCGAGCTCCCATCGGCGACGAGCGCGAGCGCGTGGCTGGCGCCGTTGCTGATCGAGCTGACGCCGCTGAGCCCGGGAACGGGCTGGGGCGTGGCAGCCTCCTCGGTGCTGCCGATGCCGAGCTGTCCGAGCGCGTTGTCGCCCCACGACATCACCGTCCCCGAGTGCAGCAGCGCCAACGTGGACTGGCCGCCGGCCGCCACGCTACGGACCGACGAGAGACCCGGGATGGAGATCGGCACGTCGGTCGAGTTGTTGAGGCCGGTGGACGTGCCCAGTTGATCGAAGGCGTCGCTGCCCCAGGCCGCAACGGTGCCGGTGTCCAGCACCGCCAGCGCGTAGTCGTTGCCGGCCGAGATCGAGCTCACACCGGTGAGGTCTTCCACCGCCACCGGGGTGGACGAGAACTCATCGCTGCCATCGCCCAGCTCTCCGGTGATCCCCTCCCCCCAGGCGCTCACCGTACCTCCCGACAGCAGAGCAAGATTGAACATGCCGCCGGCCGAGATCGCCGTGACGCCGCTCAGCCCCTTGACGTCCACGGGCACGTCGGAGTTCTTGAACGACCCCACGCCGAGCTGGCCGTCGCGGTCATCACCCCAGTCCATGACGGTCCCGTCATCCAGCAGGGCCATGCTGTTCAGCTGGCCCGCGGCGATCGCCCTGACGCCACTCAGTCCCGGGACCAAGACCGGAGTGGAGCTGTCCGTCGTGTTCCCGTCCCCGAGCTGCCCGAACGCGTTATCCCCCCACGCCATCACCGTCCCATTCGACAACAGCGCCAAGCTGTGCCCACCGCCCGCGGAGACCGCCACCACTCCGTCCAGACCCGTGACCGGCACCGGTGAGGCACGACTGACCAGGGAGCCATCACCAAGCTGCCCGAACTGGTTCTCCCCCCACGCCATCACGGTTCCACTCGCCGTCAGGCCGAGGCTGAAGCGATACCCCGCCGATACTCGGCTCAGCCCCGCCGCGCCCGTCACCGCGATCGGGACATCGCTCCCCGCCAGGCTTCCAACCCCCAGCTCGCCACCGGTGTTGTCGCCCCACGACTGAACGCCCGTGGCAGCCGCTGCGAGACCCGCCCCAGCCAGGGAACCGGCGACAGCCAGCACCGCCACTGCCGCGCGCACCACACACCTTCGATGGGTCAAGGCAACCACGTGCCACTCCTCTGATCGTCTGACGCCGCCCCGAGCAGCGCTGTTCCCCAGTAAAGACGCTTGCGTGCCCGGACCCTTCCCGAGGGACCCGAATCTTCACGTTCGCGAACCCGACCAGCTACGCGCAGGCGGGTCGTGGAGCGCACGCACCACCAGCGGGAAGATCGAGGGCTACGCGTGGGGCATGTCGCCGGGTCGCGCACGGTGGCGGAGCATCGTCGCCACCATCGACGCCGGCGACGTCGGCTGCCCCGCCGTGACGCCGTTGACGCCGCTCAGCGGTCGACCGGGACGGCGACTTCGGCCGCCAGCACGGCGCGACGGATGACGGCCTCGCCATCCTCACCGGAGCGCCAGACGCTGGTTCCGAAGCCGACGTGGACGTCATCCTCCATCAGCGCGGCGCGGAGCTCTCGGCCCAGCTCGTCCGCGGCGCGCTCGGCGGCAGCCTGATCGAGCCCGGGCCAGAGCAGGGCCAGGCGTCGTCCGCTGGCTCGAAACGCCTGCCCGTGGCGGCGCGCCGCCGCCTGCTGCATGATCGCCGCCGTCCTCTGGAGCAGCTCATCGCCGGCGAGGAACCCCTGTGAGCGGTTGAGCTGATCGAGTCCGACGAGGTGAGCCACGACGATCGCGAACGGGCGGTTCTGAAGCGCGGCCCGCTGCGCTTCCGAGTGGGCGGATTCGTGGAAGTGTCGGTGGGAGTAGAGGAGCGTGAGCGAGTCGGTGATGCCGAACGATCGCGCGCCCAGCTTGAACTCGCCGTCGAGCCGATGCACCGCGAGCTCGGGATCCGGCGCCTCGGACCCATCCACCACATCCGCCGGGGGCCTGCACCGGACTTCCTCCACGAAGAGACGAACGACCTCGGGGTCGAACTGGCTGCCCGCGCAACGCTCGAGCTCCACACAGGCCTCCTCCGGTGTCTGGGCGGGGCTGTAGGGACGCTCGCTCGTCATCGCGCTGAAGGCATCGGCGACCGCGATGATCCTCGCTTCGAGCGGGATCGTCTCTCCGCGCAGCCGGCCCGGGTAACCATCCCCGTCGAACCGCTCGTGATGATGCAGCACCGCAGGCGCGATCTCTCGCAGAGCGGGCACCTGGCTCACCAGCTGGTACCCGATCCGGGGATGCAGCTGGATGATGCTGCGTTCCTCTGCGGTGAGCCCGGCCGGCTTGAGCAGGATCCGCTCAGAGATCCCGAGCTTGCCGACATCGTGCAGGAGCGATGCGAAGATCAGGTCTTCGCGTCGCCGCGGATCGAAGTCAAGCCCGTCGGCGACCGCAAGCACGTAGGCCGACACGGCATCCGAATGGCCTCGCAGCGCGGGATCCTTCAATTCGATCGCGTCGGCGAGCACCCGGATGGTCGACAGGTAGGCGCTGCGCAGGTCGCCGTGAAGCCGGAAGTTCTGCAGCACCGCACCGGCATGGTCACCAACGGCGAGCAGAACCTCGTCCTCCAGGGATTCGAACCCGCCCTCCCGGTTGGCGCACACGATGACCCCAGCGAAGTTGTCCGAAAGGTAGATCGGGATCGCCAGAAGGTTGTTGACCTCCTCGTCGGCGGCCGTGCGCTTCTCAGCCTGGACGCGGGCCGCGTCATCCTCGCGGACGGTGCGGTCACGCTCGATCACCTCCTCGGCGAAGCGCTGCGCGATCGCGCTGTCCTGGGGATCATTGTCAAAGCCCGAGGAGCAGACGACCTCGCGGCGATTCTCGGAGGTCTCATGATCAGAGAGCAGGAGGCCCTTCTCGGCGTCGACCAGGCCCATCGTCAGCTCCAGAACCATCCTGCGCACATCGTCGTGACGCCCGAGGACACCCTGGGCCCGCTGCATTCGGTCGATCTGGCCCCGCAGTTCGCGGTTCCACTCCCGTTCGCTGCGCCACGCCCGGGACATCCGCTCCCGGGCGACGCGTCCCTCGGCCTGCTCCTTCACGACCCTGTCGCGTTCGGCCTCCACCTGCCGCAGGCGCTCACGCGCCTCTCGCTCCTTGGCGTCGGCCTCGCGCCGCGCGGCCTCAGCCGCAGGGAGGGCGGCGAGCTGACGCTCGGCGAGAGCCCAGGCGCCGAGGCTCGCGATGGCCGCGACCACTGCGGCGATGAGCCACGGCTCGGCGTCATGCATCGCGATCGTCGTGCCCGCGCCGGGCAGTGCGATCCGAACGAGCTGGGCGCCGTCCAGCGCCAGCACCAGCAGGTAGGTCAGCGAGCCGATCAACACCACGGCCGTCACGGCCCACAGTGCCAATCGTTCGTGTCGTGAGCTCAGCATGGCACGGCCGGGCCTTTCGGATTGCTCGTCAGAACCCACGGTCCTTGCAGGTATCGACACCTGCGCCCAAACCTTAAAGGGCGGGCGGGCACCTTGAGCCAGGACCGTCGAAGCACGCGAGTTAGCACGTAAATCGTGAGGTACCCCCGGCAGGACTCGAACCTGCGACCCACGGCTTAGAAGGCCGTCGCTCTATCCAGCTGAGCTACGGGGGCGCTGGGTTGGGCTCATTGTCACCTACCCGGCGGGCATCGTCACCGGGGAGCGAGCTGGTGAGTCCCGCTCCACTGGGGCGTGGCGTCTCCCTCGTGTTCGTAGTCGGGGCGCCCGGATTCGAACCGGGGATCTCGGCTCCCCAAAAGCCGCGCGATAACCAGACTTCGCTACGCCCCGCGCGACGCAGAGTCTATTGCCACGCGAGCCGAACATCGACGATCGCGCCGTGCCCTCCGAGGTCGTGTAGCGTGCGCCGCGCCCATGGCTGACATCCAACCCCTCCGCGCCCTGCACTACGACCTCGCGCGGACGGGCGGGCTGCAGCCGGTGATGGCTCCCCCCTACGACGTGCTCGACGCCGAGCGCCGGGCCGAGCTCGCCGCACGCTCGCCCTACAACGTCGTGGAGATCGACCTCCCGCAGTCTCAGGGCGACATCTACGAGCATGCCGCGGAGACGCTCGAGCAGTGGCGTGCGGACGGCGTCGTCGTGAGGGACGACACGCCCGCCGTCTGGCCGCTGATCCAGGACTACACGGGACCCGACGGCCAGCTGCGAAGCCGCCGCGGCTTCCTCGCGCGCGTGCGGGTGGAGGATTACGGGCCCGGCCGGATCCGTCCCCACGAACGCACCCATCCGGGACCGAAGGAGGACCGGCTGCGCCTGACCCGCGCCACGCGGGCCAACCTCTCGCCGATCTTCGCGCTGTACTCCGATCCCGCCGGCGCGGCCTGGGGCGCACTCGAGCCGTTCACCGAAGGCGAGCCGTGGGGTGAGAGCACCGACGCGGACGGCACCATCAACCGGCTCTACCGCGTCGAGGACCCCGACGCGATCGCCGCCATGGCCGATGCCCTGCGCGACACGGAGCTGCTGATCGCCGACGGCCATCACCGCTACGAGACGGCGCGGGTCTACGCCGAGGAGATCGGCGGCGAGGGAGGGCACCGCTACGTCCTCATGTGCCTCGTTGCGCTGGAGGATCCGGGGCTGACGGTGTTCCCCACCCACCGGCTGGTCGGTGGTCTCGACGCCGCCCGTGAGGAGGCGCTGGCGGCGGCGATCCGGCGTGACTTCGAGGTCTACGAGCTCGCCGAGGTCGACGAGGTGTTCCCGCCGGCCGGCGAGGTCGTGCGGATCGGCTACTTCGACCACCGGATGCAACGGCCCTTCATGCTCACGCTCAAGGACCCGGCGATCGCCGACGAGGCGCTCCGTGACCACGCTCCCGCCTATCGCCGGCTCGACACGGCGGTCCTGGAGGCGCTCATCCTGCGCGGCGCCCTGGCGATGACCGACGAGCAGATCGACGACTTCGACGGGATCAACTACGCGCGCGACGATGCGCAGGCCCTGCAGATGGTCGCCTCCGGCGAGTACGACGCGGCGTTCATGATGGCTCCGACCCCGGTGTCCCGCGTTCAGGCGGTCGCGGCCAGCGGTGAGAGCATGCCGCCGAAGTCGACCTTCTTCGTGCCCAAGGTCCCGACGGGACTGCTGTTCAACCCCCTCTCGGACTGAACCTCGGGCGTCGCGCCGACAGGGACCGGGCGGTGAGCTCCCCAGCGCTAGGATCGGAGCAGAAGCACCACTAGGCGAAACCATCGAGGATCACGTGATCAAGGCAACTGCGCATCGCAGCAATCGTGGGTTCTCCCACACCGTTCAGATCCGCCAACACACCCTGGTGGCCGACGAGCCGCCGGAGCGTGAGGGCGAGGACGAAGGACCCTCCCCGCAGGAGCTGCTTGCGGCCAGCCTCGCCACCTGCACCGCGGTGACGATGGAGATGTACGCCAAGCACAAGGGATGGGATCTCGGGGACGTCGAGGTGGAGGTCCAGTACACGCCGGCGGAGCGCGGCTGTCCGACCCGCTTCAAGCTGGCGCTGCGGCTTCCCGCCGATTGCCCTGAGGAGCAGGTCGAGCGTCTGCAGGTCATCGCCAACAAGTGCCCGGTCCACCGGACGCTCGAGGGCGAAGTCATGTTCGACGATCGTGTCGAGCTGATCGAGTCCGCGGCAGTGCGACCCTGAGCCTTACCACCGATACGCTGCGCGAGCGCCTCCAGCGCGTCCTGCTGAGCCCCGAGGAGGCGGCGACGCTCGAGGTGCGCGGCCGCACGGACGCCGCCGTCCTCGTCGCCCTGGCGCTGGAGCACGGGGAGGTGCACACCGTGTTCACCAAGCGCCGGGAGGATCTCCGCCGCCACCCCGGCGAGATCTCGTTCCCCGGCGGCCGCCGGGAGGAGCGCGACGCCGATCTCGTGAGCACGGCCGTGCGGGAGGCCGAGGAGGAGATCGGACTCCCGCGCGACGCGGTTGACATCGTCGGGGCGCTGCAGCCCACCCCGACGATCGCCACCGGCTACGCCGTGTACCCGTTCGTCGGGTTGATCGCCCCCGGGCGCACGTGGACGCTCAGCCCGCGCGAGGTGGCCGAGGTGATCGAGCTGCCGCTCCACACGGTCCGCGCCGGGTACGGCCGGCGTCGCCTCACCCGCCGCGGTCTGCCGATCCGCACCGACACCTATCGGGCCGGGGATCACATCATCTGGGGCGCCACCGCGCGGATGCTCGGTGACCTGTTTGACCGGATCGGCCCGCTGCTCGGCTGACCGGCTGACCGGCACGCTGCTCGTCTGCTCAGCCCGCGAGCGCCGCTTCGGTGGCGCTCACCGCGGCTCTCACCCACCGATCGGGCGGCACCGGGTCGGCGCGAAGGATCGAGAACAGCATCCGCGATTCCCGGCTCATACGCTCCACGAGGGCGGCCCCCTGGGCCAGGATTGCGGGGTCCACGCTCCCCACCGCCTCATAGACCACGACGCGGATCGTGGTGTCGATCATCTTGAACAGCAGCGACTCGAGCCGTTCACCGTGAAGCGCCGCGACGTGCTCCGGCGCGCCGCTCGCCGAGCCGAGCAGGACGTAGGCGACCGTGACGTGGTCGAGGGCGGGGAACAGCTCCGCGAGCCGGTCGGGGTCGGCGAGCACCGCCTCGGCCCCGACGCGCTCGATCTCCGGCAGCACCTCGGGACGGCGCGTGGTGCCCCGGACGACGTTCCCCTGGCGGCGCAGCTCTCTCGCGAGCGCGCGCCCGCGGCAGCCACAGCCGATGATCAGGCAGCGCGCCACGTCTGCGGGCTCGAGCTCAGGCGCCGAACTCGCGGCGCGCGTCGTCCCGCGAGCGCTCGGGGAGGCCGCGGGCCCGCCGGCGGGCGTTCGTCGCCTCGAGCAGCTCGTCGAGCTCGCGATCGGCCTCGCTCCGGGAGCGCCGGGCCTCCGCCCGGTCGCGATCGCGCCGGAGCTGCTGGGAGTTCTCGGACATGACCTGCATCTGGTAGTCCTCGACGCTCACCTCGGCGAGACCGCGCGCGCGGCGCCGGGCGTTTCGGGCCGCCACCATCTGCGCCAGGTCCTCGGCCTCGAGCGCCTCGCGCTGCTCCGTGATCTCGCGGCCGCTGCGAAGCCCCAGCTGCTCGATGCCCGATCCGGGGGCGAATCGGCCGAGGATCACGATCCACAGGACGAGCGCCGCCAGACCGGCGAGCAGCACCACCGCGAACGGATCCATCGCCTCAGTGTAAGCACTGTGTAAAGCGGCGCAACTTCCGTCGCGGCGGGAGTGTTGAGGAGGGCGTTCACATGCAGCGTCCGAGCCGATGGGGTGACCGTGTCAGGACGGTCGACCGTCCGGCCGGAATCGGTCGCTGGCCGTCTCCCCACCACGAAAGGAGGGCGTCGCATGCGCCCACGCTTTGCTGTGCCCTTTGCACTGCTGGTGTCACTCGTAGCCGTTGCGCTGCCGGGTGTCGCCACCGCACATCCCGTCCACAACCGGGGGCTGACGATCGCCGCCACCCCCAACCCGATCAACTCGGGTGACAGCGTCCTCATCTACGGACAGCTGAAGGGCAGCGATGTCGCCCATCAGCCGATCGTGCTCTACCACCGCGTCAATCCGAAGAAGGGCTACACGGTCGTCTCACGCACGATGACCACCAGCACCGGCTTCTACGAGTTCAAGCGCGCCGACGGCGTCGTCGTGTCGAACCGCGAGTGGTTCGTCCGTGGCCCTGGCGCCACCCACAGCCGCACGGTGCACGAGAAGGTGATGGCCCTGGTCGATCTCAGCTCGAACACGAGCCAGGATGTGACCAACAGCCCGGTGCTGTTCACGGGTCAGATCTCGCCGGCCCATCCCCACCAGCGCGTCCTGCTCCAGGTTCAGGCCGGGCGGGAGGGCAACGGCTGGCGGACCGTCAAGTCCGGCGAAACCGGTCCTGACTCGGCGTTTGCCATCTCCTACCGCTGGCGGCGACCCGGCGTCGAGACGGTGCGGGTCCTGCTGCGCAAGGACGCGCGGAACGTCGCGTCGAGCTCGGACAGCCTGACGATCACGGTGGAGCAGAAGCAGGCGCCGTCGTTCACCATCGCCTCCTCGCAGGAGGTCATCCCCTACGGACAGTCCGTGTCCATCTCGGGCACGCTGGATCGGCCCGGGACCAACGTGGTGGAGCCGGACACGAGCGTCACCCTGTATGGACACACCCCCGGTGGGACGGACGAGGCGATCGCCACCGCCATCACGCAGAGCAACGGGTCCTACAGCTTCCCGGACCAGACCCCAACGGGCAACATGGACTATCGGGTGGTGACGACGCTGAACCCGAACCGCCACACCGCCACTCTGTACCAGGGTGTCTCGGATGTGGTGACACTGTCAGCCACGCCGACGACGGTCGATCTTGGTCAGCCGGTCGCGTTCTCGGGCGATGTGAGCCCGAACAAGTCCGGTGAGCAGATCTACCTGCAGCGACTGGGTGCCAACGGTTACTGGCATGACGTCGCCTCAGGCCGGATCGCCGCCGACGGCAGCTACTCGTTCGACCAGGCGTTCGGCCAGTCGGGTGCCGAGAAGCTCCGCACGCGGATCTTCGCCGACGGTCAGAACGTCGGTGGCGCCTCGGCGCCGGTGACGATCACAGTCACCGATTCCGCGGCACCGGCGAGCTCGCTCCCGCCCGCCAGCTGACGCGGTTCGCCTTCGGTGACCGTCTAGGTCGCCGAGACGAGAGGCAACGTCCCGGCCCCCGCCGCTCCGCGGCGGGGGCCGGCGGCGTCCGCGGCCCACAGCCGCCAGCGATCGGGCACGCCCTTCAGCACATGCTCGCCCCGGTCGCGAAAGCCGATCCCCGAACCGACGACGAGGTCCCGCACGGTGCCCGACACGAGCACCTCCCCCGGCTCGGCCAGCGCGCAGACGCGGGCGCCGATGTGCACCGCGAGGCCACCGACATCGTCTCCGATGAGCTCCATCTCACCGGTGTGCAGCCCGCTGCGCACCTCCACGCCGAAGGCCTCGCGCGCCTGCTCGCGAATCGCCTCGGCGCAGCGAATCGCTCGGGCGGGTCCGTCGAAGGTGGCGAGGAAGCCGTCGCCCATCGTCTTGATCGCCCGTCCGCGATGGCGCGTGAGCTGCTCGCCGACTCGAGGGGTGAGCCCCTGGAGGAGATCGCGCCAGCGGCTATCGCCGAGCTCGGCGGCAAGCCGCGTGGAGTCGACGATGTCGCTGAACATGACGGTGGCGAGGATGCGCTCGGATTCGAGCGCGTGGCGGGTGCCGGTGAGGAATTCCTCCACCTCCTCGAGCAGATCCTGTGCGCCGCGCCCGAAGGACAGCGCCTCGCTCCCGGGCAGGAGGACGAGACGCGCCCCCGGGATGTGCTCGGCGAGATAGTGCGCGTGGCGAACATCGACGTGTCGATCCTCGCTCCGGTGCATGACGAGGGTGGGGACCTGGATCGTCGGCAGCACGGCCCGCACGTCGACCTGCGCGTTCATGCTCATCAGCCGCGCGGCGGTTCCCGGGCTGGCCGCGAGGCGCTCGAGCTTGGCGAACCACTCCCGCAGCCTCCGGTCCTCGCCCTCGTTCGAGACCAGCGAACCGAGCCGCGATCCGTCTCCCCAGTTGGTGCCGCCGTCGGCGCCGACCGGGCCGCGCCGCTCCTCGGGCCGGAGCGCCCACTCGTAGTCGGGCGCCCATCGCATGCAGGGCATCGCCTCGTAGAGCATCAGCGATCTCACGCGCTCGGGATGGGTGGCGGCGAACAGAGCCGCCATCGCACCGCCCTCCAGCTGGGCGAACACCCCCGCCCGCTGCGAGCCGGCGGCATCGAGCACGGCCACGACGTCGTCGATCTGCTCCTCGAGCGTGGGCGCGTGCGTGACGGGATCGGAGAGCCCCGAGCCGCGGCGATCGAACAGGATCAGCCGGGCGAACGATGCGATCTGCTCGAAGTAGCGCGCCACCGCCGGGTGATCCCAGAGATGCTCGACCTGGGAGATCCAGCTCGGGACGTAGAGCAGGTCGACCGGCTCCTCCCCCCCGGGCTCGGCGCCGGCCGAACGCGTGGACGACGGTGAAGCCGGCCCGACCACCTGGTAGGCGATGAACAGCTCGCCGCTGCGGGCGTACCGGGTCGTCGGAGCCATCGGACTGCACGCGAGCGTACTGCGCGGGTAGCGTGGCGAGGATGACAAGCGATGCTCCACGAGTGATCGGCGTGATCGGCGCCGGGACGATGGGCGCCGGGATCGCGCAGCTCGCGTGCCAGGCGGGGGCGGAGACGCTCCTTCACGATCCCGTCGATGCCGCGCTCGAGCGGGGGGTGGCGGCCATCGAGCACGGCCTCGAGCGCCACGTCGCCCGCGGACGGCTCTCACCCGGAGACGCTGACTGCGCGCGCGATCGACTCACGCCGATCGGCGATCTCACCGCGCTCGCGGGCTGTGAGCTCGTCATCGAGGCGGCACCCGAATCACTCGAGCTCAAGCACGAGCTGTTCGGTCGGCTGAGTCGCGAGATCGTCGATGCGACATGCGTCCTCGCCACCAACACCTCCTCGCTGCCCGTGACGGCGATCGCCGCCGGCGCGGTGCACCCCGAGCGGGTCGTCGGGATGCACTTCTTCAACCCCCCGCCGGTCATGGAGCTCCTGGAGGTGGTGGCGGGGACCCAGTCCTCGCCTGAGGCGGTGGCCCGTGCACGGGCGGCTGGAGAGGCGATGGGCCGGCGGGTTATCGAGGCCACCGATGGGCCCGGATTCCTGGTCAACCGCTGCCACCGGCCGTTTGGACTCGAGTCGCTGCGCCTGCTCACCGAGGGCGTCGCCCCGGTCGAGGAGATCGACCGCATCTGCCGGCTGGGCGGCGGCTTCCGGATGGGTCCGTTCGAGCTGATGGACCTCGTCGGCATCGACGTCGGCTTCGCCGTGGCCCGCTCCTTCTACGACCAGAGCTTCGGCGAGCCGCGCTGGCGCCCCTCCCCCCGGACGGCGCAGCTGATCGCCGCCGGGCGCCTTGGGCGCAAGACCGGCGCCGGCTTCTACGACTACCCGGCCGACGGCACGCACCGCCCCGCCGATCCCGTCGCTCCCGCCGATCCCCCCCGCGGCGACGGCGTCGTCGTCATCGCCGGCGAGTCCGTCCTCGCCGATGAGCTCCGCGAGGCGGGGGCGGACGCCGGCTGGGAGGTGCTGGCGGCCGAGGAGGCGGAGGGATCCGAGCCGCCGTTCCTCATCCTGGACCTCGATCCGGGCGTCGCGGACCTCGACTCGCCGCTGCAGGGCGGCCCACGCGCGCTGAGCTGCGCGAGCGGGTCCCTCGCCGCGCTCGACGAGGGCGGCAGCGCCATCGGCTTCCACCTCCTGCCACCGCTCGAGCACTGCCACCTTGTCGAGCTCACGCGGGGCCCCGACAGCGCCGACTCCGCCGCCCGGGCCGCCGAGCGCTTCTTCGCCACCCTCGGCAGGCCGACGGCCTGGGTTGGCGACGGGCCCGGGCTGGTGCTCGGCCGCATCGTCTGCCAGCTCGTCAACGAAGCGGCGTTCGCCCTCGGCGAGGGGATCGGCAGCGCCGAGGACATCGACCTCGGGATGCGGCTCGGGATGAACTATCCGCGCGGCCCGCTCGCGTGGGGTGACCTGATCGGGCTCGACGAGGTGCTGACGACGCTCGAGGCGCTCGTCCACGAGCGTCACGAGGAGCGCTACCGCCCGGCGCCCGAGCTCACGCGGCGGGTGTGGACCGGTCGGCTCGGCCTCGCCACGGGCGAGGGCTTCCATCGCTATGGCTGAGCGCCGCCCACGGCAGCGCCTTTGCCATAGTCAGATGCGATGAGAGCAGTCACCTTTCAGGAACCCGGCCGGGTCGAGATCGTCGAGAAGCCCGAGCCGGAGCTTCAGTCCCGCGACGACGCGATCGTCGCGATCGAGGCGAGCGGCATCTGCGGCTCCGATCTGCACATCTACCACGGCCGGGTGAAGATCGATCCCGGCTTCACGATCGGGCACGAGTTCGTCGGCCGCGTCCTCGCCGTCGGCGAGGGCGTCACTCGCGTGGCCGTGGGCGACCGCGTCTGCGGCTGCTACCAGAGCGCCTGCGGCACCTGCTTCTTCTGCCTGCGCGGGGCGTACCACAAGTGCGATTCATCGCGGACCTTCGGCCACGGCGAGCTGCTCGGCTCCCTGCAGGGCACGCAGGCCGACCAGGCCCTGGTGCCGATGGCGAACCTCACCCTGCGCCGGGTGCCCGACGAGGTCAGCGACGACGTGGCGCTGTTCGCGGGCGACGTGGCGGGCACGGGCTATCACTCCGTCGTCGAGGCGGGCGTGAAGCCGGGCGACAGCGTCGCCGTTCTCGGCCTGGGCCCCGTCGGGCTGTGCGCCGTGCAGGCGGCGCGAGCCGCGGGCGCCGCCCCGGTGTTCGCGATCGACTCCGTCGCCGAGCGCCTGACGATGGCCGCGACGCTCGGCGCGACGCCGATCCATCTCACCGAGGACTCCCCCCGGGACGTCGTCCGCGCGGCGACCGGGAAGCGCGGCGTCGACGCCGCGATCGACTGCGTCGGACATCCGGAGGCGCTCGATCTGGCGATCCGCCTCGCCCGCAAGGCGGGGACCGTCGTCGCCACCGGCGTCTACGCCGAACCGTGTCAGGTCCACATGGGGCTCGTGTGGATCAAGGCGCTCACGATCAAGACCGGCCACGCCAACGTGATCGGCCACATGGACCGTGTCCTCGGCATGCTCGCCCAGGGGACGCTCGACCCCAGCCCGCTCGTCACCCATCACATGCCGCTCGACTCGGCGATCGAGGCGTACGAGATCTACGACCGCCGTGAGGCGCTGAAGATCGTGCTGAGCCCCTAGGGCTCCCGACGCCGGCGCCGCCACCCCCCGACTCTCAGGAGGCCACCGACATGTCCGCCACCGCCCTGCCCGATTCCCTCTCCGAGACCGCCCGCGCCTTTGCCGGCCGCGAGCATCAGCTGCTCATCGACGGCGCGCACGTCGACGCCGCCGACGGCCGCACGCTGGAGACGATCGACCCCGCCACCGGCCAGCCGATCACGCGTTTCGCCCACGGCGGCGCGGAGGACGTCGATCGCGCGGTGAAGGCCGCCCGGGTGGCGTTCGAGACGGGGGACTGGCAGGCGATGAGCGCCCACGACCGGGCCCGGATCATGTACCGGCTCGCCGAGCTGATCGAGGCGCACGGCGGCGAGCTGGCGGAGCTCGAGGCGCTTGACAACGGCAAGCCGATGAAGATCGCGCGGGTCGTCGACGTCGCCGGAGCGGCCGCCCAGCTGCGGACGTTCGCCGGCTGGTGCGAGCGGATCCGCGGCGAGGTGCTGCCGGTGCAGGCGCCGCAGATGCACTGTTACACGCGAAAGGAGCCGGTCGGCGTGTGCGGTCAGATCATCCCGTGGAACTTCCCGCTGCTGATGGCCTCCTGGAAGATCGCGCCCGCGCTCGCCACCGGCTGCACGATCGTCCTCAAGCCGGCCGAGCAGACTCCGCTGACCGCGCTGCGGCTCGGCGAGCTGGCGCTGGAGGCGGGAGTCCCCGCCGGCGTGCTGAACGTCCTCACCGGCGACGGCGAGACCGGCGCGGCACTCGTGGCGCACCCGGATGTCGACAAGATCGCCTTCACCGGATCGACGTCGGTCGGGCGTGAGATCGGCGCCTCGGCCGGTCGCGCGCTGAAGCGGGTCACGCTCGAGCTGGGCGGGAAGTCACCGAACATCATCCTCCCCGATGCCGACCTCAAGGCCGCGGTGGCGGGGTCGTTCAACGCCATCTACTTCAACACCGGGCAGGCCTGCAACGCCGGCAGCCGGCTGTTCGTCCACCGCGACCAGTTCGACGAGGTCGTCTCCGGGCTGGCCGAGCGTGCCGCCCGATCCAAGCTCGGTCCCGGCCTCGATCCCAGCACGCAGCTCGGGCCGGTCGTCTCGGCCGAGCAGCACGAGCGCGTGCTGTCATACATCGAGTCCGGCCGCGCCGGCGGGGCCGAGCTGGTCGCCGGCGGATCGGTTCCGGAGGGCGACGGCTACTTCGTCGAGCCGACGCTGTTCACCCTCACCGACGACGACGCCAAGATCGCTCGCGAGGAGATCTTCGGTCCCGTGCTGGTGGCGATGCCCTACGAATCGCTCGAGGAGGTCGCCAGGCGCGCCAACGACACGGAGTACGGCCTCGCCGCCGGCGTGTGGACGCGCGACGTCTCGAGTGCCCACCGGCTCGCCGCCATGCTCCGGGCGGGGTCGGTCTACGTCAACTGCTGGGGCAACGTCGAGGCGACCGCGCCGTTCGGCGGCTACAAGGCATCGGGGATCGGCCGCGAGCACGGGCACGAGGGGCTCGAGGCCTACCTGGAGACCAAGACCGTCTGGACGAACCTCGCGTAGGGGTCAGAGAACGGCGGCCATGTCCGCGTCGGACAGCTCGGAGCTGTCGCGCAGGTACCACTCGGCGTCGAGCGCGGCCTGACAGCCCGAACCGGCGGCGGTGATCGCCTGCCGGTAGGTGTGGTCCACGAGGTCCCCGGCCGCGAACACGCCAGGACGGTTGGTGAGCGTCGAGCGCCCCCGCGTGATGACGTATCCGTTCTCGTCGGTGTCGACCTGACCCTGCACGAGCTGGGATTGGGGGTCGTGGCCGACGGCGATGAAGGCGCCGGCGATCTCCAGCTCACGCGTGGAGCCGTCGCCGGTGTGGCGCAGGCGCGCCACCGACAGCGAGCCGCCGTCGCCGGCCGCGAACTCCGCCACCTCGTAGGGGGTCACCCATTCGATGTTCGGGATCGCCCGAGCCCGCTCGAGCATGATCTTGGAGGCGCGGAACTCGTCGCGGCGATGGATGATCGCCACGCGGGAGGCGAACTTGGCGAGGAACATGGCCTCCTCCATCGCCGAGTCCCCGCCGCCGACGATCACCGTGGGGACGTCCCGGAAGAAGGCCGCGTCGCACGTCGCGCAGTAGCTGACGCCGCGCCCTGACAGCTCCGCCTCGCCGGGCACGTCGAGCTTGCGGTGCTGGGCGCCCATGGCGAGGATCACGGCGCGGGTGAGGTGCACCTCGTCGCCGACCCACACCTTGTGGACGCCGCCGTTCTCCGACAGCTCGACGGCGGTCACGTCGTCGGTCTCCAGCCGCGCCCCGAAGCGCTCGGCCTGGTCCCGGAACTGCTGCATGAGCTCGGGTCCGGTGACCCCGCTCGGGAAGCCGGGAAAGTTCTCCACGTCGGTCGTCTGCTGGAGCAGCCCGCCCCACGCGAAGCCCTCGACGACGAGCGGCTCGAGATTCGCCCGGGCCGTGTACAGGGCGGCGGTGTACCCCGCCGGGCCACTGCCGACGATGATCACCTTTTCTACGCGCTGGTCGTTCACTTCATAAAGTATAGCTTGGCGATCCGGCGAGGCTCCCCACTGTGCCCGCCTCCGACGCGGTCGTGCCACCGGCGAGGCCGCGCTCCCGGAAGCCTACCCCCGTGTCCAGGCCTCGAGCCGGCCGAGCGACGCGGCGATCCGCGCCGCCGCCGGCGAGAGCCCCGGCGCTGACCGGCGCACCGTCTCGGCGAGCAGCGCCCCGGCGAGCAGGTCGGCGAGGTAGTGCTCGCCGAGATAGACGAGCGCGAGCCCGAGCAGCGATGCGTACCCCCAGCCCGCGGCGCCGGGCAGCGGCCCGACCTCGGCGAGCAGCTGGGCCGCCATCACCGAGGTGGCGAAGTGCAGCGAGGGCATCGCGGCGAGTGGATTTCCCCCCAGAACGCTGTACAGGGAACCCCAGCGCTCGCCCCAGAACTGCTCCCCGTACTCGATCATCATCCGCCGGGCGCGGATCGGGTTGCCGTCGTCGAGACGCCCCCGGGCCGCCGCCCACCATGGCGGCGCGGTCGGAACCACCCAGTAGAACGCGGCGCCGATGTCGAACACCGCGTACATCCGGGCCGCCGCCGAGGGCATCCGATCGGGATCACGGAGCATCACGTACGCGACGCTGCCGTGGGGGACGAAGAACCACATCCAATGGCACCACACGAGCGCGCGCTCGACCCGGTTGATCGCGCCCGGTGAGGAGAACGCCCGCTGCAGCCGCAGCGTCGGCGGCACGCCGGCCCCGAGAATCCGGTCGACGACGATCGGATAGTCGACCTTCACACGCCTGATCAGCCGCTCCGGATCGTCGTGGGGAAGCTCGTAGGCGGCGAGGTAGGCCCACATCTGCAGCGCGGCGACCGCCACCGCGCGCCGACGACCGGGCCGGAGCGTGACGCTGACGGCGACGGGCGCCGCCGCCGCCGCTCCGAGGACGGCGGCCGGCGGGAGCTTCACGCGTCGGCGGAGCGCCGGCGCAGCTGCGCCGAGAACCACCACGGCCCAGGCCGCGGCTCGGATACCCCTCCTGGCGCGCAAGAGCGAGGGGAGTATAGGAACGTGCGCGGATGCGAAACCGTGCCGTCCGCCCGTGTCTGCGGGCCGCCGTCCACGGCGGCGCAGAGCCGTGTAGGCCAGCAACGTGGTGAGGCCCCCAGCGCCCCGGCGTGGATAGAATCCCGCCCCGCCTTGCGACGACCCCTCCGACGTACCGCCCATCCGGCCGCCCGCCCGCTTCGCCGCCGTCACGTTCAGCTCCTCGCCACCCTGGCGCTCGTGCTGATCGGCTCGATGGCGATCGCCCCGAGCGCGTTCGCCAACTTCCTCACGCCGAAGTCCGGCGGCTCGCCGAACGCCGACGAGATCCACAGCCTCTACGAGATCGTCCTGTACATCGCGATCGTCGTGTTCGTGGTCGTGGAGGGCGCGCTCGTCTACTCCGTCTACAAGTTCCGCGCCAAGAAGGGCGCGGTGGCCGCGCAGATCCACGGCAACACCCGCCTGGAGATCGGCTGGACGCTCGGCGCGGCGCTGATCCTGGTCGCCCTCGCCATCATCACCTTCATCAAGCTGCCGAGCATCATCGATCCGCCCGACAGCGGCGCCAACGGCCTGGTGCTCTCGGCCTCGGTCAGCCGTCCCACCCCGCCGAACGGCAAGAAGCTCACGATCTGCATCCAGGGCCGGCAGTACATCTGGCGCTACACGTACGGCAACGACTGCCTGAACAACACCTACACGCACAAGCTTCCCTACTCCTTTCAGGAGATGGTCGTCCCCGCGAACACGACGGTCGTGCTCGATATCCAATCGACCGACGTGATCCACTCGTGGTGGATCCCGCGGCTCGGCGGGAAGGTGGACGCGGTACCGGGATACACCACCTACACGTGGTTCAAGGCGCCCAAGGCGGGCGCGCTGTACTACGGCCAGTGCGCCCAGCTCTGCGGCTGGAACCACGCCGCCATGACCGCCCTCGTGAAGGTGGTCACGCCCTCCCAGTACACGCAGTGGCTCTCGCACCAGTCCGCGGACATCTCCGCGGCGAACGCGCAGGTCACGCAGCTCCGCAAGGAGCTGACGGCGTCCGGAAACCTCTAGGAGACTGCTGATGGCCACCACCACCTCGACCGGGAGCGAGACGCTCACTCCCGTCCCCCAGATCATCGCTCACGAGGTCCACCAGCCGCGGACGTCGAAGAAGTGGCTCGACTGGGTCACGACGACCGATCACAAGAAGATCGGGATCATGTACCTCGTCACCACCTTCGTGTTCTTCGGGCTCGGAGGGGTCGAGGCGCTGTTGATGCGCCTGCAGCTGAGCGAGCCGAACAACACGCTGCTGAGCGGCGAGCGTTACAACCAGCTGCTCACCATGCACGGCACGACGATGATCTTCCTGTTCGTCGTGCCGGTGATGGCGGGCTTCGGCAACTACTTCCTGCCGCTCATGATCGGCGCCCGGGACATGGCCTTCCCGCGCCTCAACGCGCTGTCCTACTGGCTGCTGCTGTTCGGCGGGGTCGTCTTCTACGCGACGCTCTTCTACCACCCGCCGGAGGCCGGCTGGTGGAGCTACCCGCCGCTCTCGAGCATCCAGTTCTCCCCCAGCGGAGGCCAGGACGCGTGGATCTTCCTCATCCACCTCACGGGCATCTCCTCGCTCATCGGCGCGATCAACTTCTACGCCACGATCGTCAACATGCGGGCCCCCGGGATGAGCTGGGGACGCCTGCCCCTGTTCGTGTGGACGCTCCTCGTCTACGCGATCCTGCTCATCATCGCCCTCCCGGTGATCGCCGCGGCGGTGACGATGCTCCTCACCGACCGGCACTTCGGAACCCACTGGTTCGATCCGACCGCCCACGGCTCGCCGGTCCTGTGGCAGAACCTGTTCTGGTTCTTCGGGCACCCCGAGGTGTACATCATGATCCTGCCGGGCTTCGGGATCATCTCCGAGGTCCTGCCGGTGTTCTCGCGCAAGCCGATCTTCGGCTACAAGGCGATCGCCGCCTCCACCGTCGTGATCGCCTTCCTCGCCACGCTCGTGTGGGCCCACCACATGTTCGCCTCGCCGGTGCCGATCGTGGTGCTCGGGTTCTTCATGCTCAGCTCGTTCCTGATCGGGATCCCCACCGGCGTGAAGATCTTCAACTGGATCGCCACGCTGTGGCGAGGCTCGATCGTGATGACGACATCCCTGCTGTTCGCCGTCGGGTTCATCGCGATCTTCGTGATCGGCGGCATCACGGGCATCTTCCTGGCCGTGTTCCCCGTCGACTGGCAGCTCAACGACACCTACTTCGTCGTCGCGCACTTCCACTACGTGCTGATGGGCGGCGCCGTGTTCACGGTCTTCTCCGGCATGTACTACTGGTACCCGAAGATCACCGGTCGCCTGATGAACGAGACGCTCGGCAAGTGGTCGTTCTGGATCATGTTCATCGGCTTCAACCTGACGTTCTTCGTCCAGCACGCGCTCGGCCTGTCCGGCATGCCGCGACGGATCTACACATACCAGCCCGGGCTCGGCTGGTCGACGTACAACATGATCTCCACGGTCGGCTCGTTCATCCTCGGCTTCGGGATCCTGCTCTCGATCATCAACGTGTGGCGGAGCCTGCACCACGGCAGGATCGCCGGTCCCGATCCGTGGAAGGGCAACACGCTCGAATGGTTCACGAGCTCGCCCCCGCCGGTCAACAACTTCGACGTCGTGCCCCGGGTGCGCTCGGTCGAGCCGATGCGGGACATCCGCCGCCAGGTGGAGCGGGACACCGGCATCACCCAGAAGACCGGCGGCAGCGAGCAGTTCACCCGCGTGTAGCGGCAACGGAGTCTCGTGCCCAGCTCGATCGCCACCGCCGCCGCCCCGCCCGCCGCGGGCAGCGCACGCCAGCTCGCCGGAGACCTGTTCGAGCTCACCAAGCCGAAGGTCCAGTCGCTGCTGCTGTTCACGACGATCACCTCGATGGAGATCGCGGGGAGCCCGTCGGTCGGCCGGATCGCCCTGACCTGCCTCGGCGGCTACCTGTCGGCGGGGGGCGCGGGCGCGGTCAACCACTGGTGGGACCGGGACATCGACTCGAAGATGGCGCGGACGGCGTCCCGGCCGATCCCCTCCGGGCGGATCTCCCCCGGTTTCGCGCTCGCCTACGGCATCGGCCTGGCGACGCTGTCGTTCGTGCTGATGACGCTGACGCTCAACCTGCTGAGCGCGTCGCTCGCGCTGGGCGGATTCGTGGGCTACGTCGGCGTCTACACGATGTGGCTCAAGCGGCGCACGCCGCAGAACATCGTCATCGGCGGCGCCGCGGGAGCGATCCCCCCGCTCGTCGGCTGGGCGGCGACGCGGGGCTCGCTGTCCTGGACCGCCGTCTATCTGTTCGCGATCGTCTTCTACTGGACGCCGCCCCACTTCTGGGCGCTCAGCCTGCTCATGAAGGACGAGTACGCCAAGGTGAACATCCCGATGATGCCCGTCGTCCGCGGCGAGCGCGAGACGCGGCTGCAGATCCTGCTCTACACGGCGCTGCTGTACGCGATCTCCCAGCTCCCGTTCTGCGCCGGCGGATTCGGTGGCGTCTACCTCGTCTGCTCGATGGTGCTCGGCCTGGGGTTCATCGCCGGTGCGGTGAACCTGTACCGCCGAGCCGACCGCCGCAGCGCGCTGCGGCTCTACCTGTACTCGCTCGCCTACCTGGCGCTCCTGTTCTCCGCGATGGTCGCGGACGTGAAGCTGTGAGCCGGTCGCCGCTCGGCGCCACGGCGAATATCATCTGACGCTCTCCGAAAGAAGGACACCATGGACAGAAGACTCGCCCGCAAGAACCTCCGCACCGGCCTGATCGCCGGCGCCATCTGCCTGTTCATGTTCGGGATGACGTTCGTGGCCGCCGCCATCTACGTCCAGTCGTGAGCGACTTCGACCCGCAGACGCCGCCGGTCGGGGAGGAGATCCACCTTCCGGGACCGACATTCCTCCCGGTGGCGATGGCCGTCGGGATCACCTTGATCGTGATCGGCACGACGATCAACTGGCTGTTCTCGATCATCGGCGTGGTCATCTTCCTGGTCACGCTGGTCCTGTGGATCCGCGACACGCGGCGGGACATCGACGAGCTGCCGGAGGAGCACGTCCACCACTAGACGGTCGTGTGGCTTGCGCGGCGGGGCCGTGCCCCGCCGTCGTGCCTCACCTGCTTGAGAGCGCGGCGACGCGATCGTACCCACGGGTTCCGCGAGTTCGGCCTGACGGCGTGGCCGCCCCGCCGCCCGCCCAGCGTCCCGTCCGAGGCGGCGCGCAGGGATGAGCCAGAGCGGACCCGCGTGTGGGCGGACGTTTTTGCGGGGGGGGTGTGTCCGATTGATCTCGCTGAGCGAGACGTATCGGACAAGCCCCTCTATGCGGCCGGGGCGCCCGCCAGGTCGCAGGCCGCGCTGTCGCGCGTGCGCGCGTGACGCGGGCCGCCCGCGTCCGCGGTGAGAGCGCGTGTCCTCCGGGCGGGGCGCCGGGCGTGTGACGGGGCCTATGTGGTCGCGGAGGCGCCCGCCGGCACGTCGCACGCGGCGCCGTCGCCCACCCAGCAGCGGACGATGTCCCGCATCGAGAGGATCCCGACGGTCTCGCCGCCCTCGACCACGACGAGATGGCGGAAGCCGCCGCGGATCATCGTCGCCGCGGCCTGCTCGAGCGACCAGTCCGGAGCGGCGAAGGTGAGCTGGGAGGTGAGGTGGTCGCCGACACGCTCGGACTCGGGGTCCCGGCGGTGGCCGATGGCCCCCAGGATGTCACGCTCGGTGATGACGCCGGGACCCGGGGCCTCGGGGTCGACGACGAGGGCGGCGCCGACCCGGCGGCCGATCATCGCCTCGGCGGCCTCGCGCAGGGTGTGCTGCGGACCGACGGTGAGCACGACGTTCGTCATCCCGTCCCTGACCTGCATCGCGTGACCTCCTTCCAGAGCCTAACTTTGCAACGTTTGACGCAATCATAGGCGCCGAGAAGGGCCCTGCGTGGGAAGCGTGTCATTCATCATCCGGAAGGCATAGGATGCGCGCCGGAGAGTTTGGTGTGAACCGTCCTTTGCCTCGAGAGAGTCGTGCGTAAGAACCCGGTCGTGCAGATGCTGGTGTTCGGCGTCGTCGCCTGCGCGGTGCTGATCCCGATCGCCCTCAGCATCCATTGGTTCCCCGCCGACGCCTCCGCGCAGGCGAGCCGCATCCACACCCTCTACAGGGTGCTGCTGATCGCCACGGTGCCGATCTTCGTGCTCGTCACGACGGTGATCATGTTCTCGGTGCTGCACTTCCGCATGCGCCCCGGGCAGGAGCTTCTGGACGGCCCCCCGATCCACGGCAACACGCGGCTCGAGGTCGTGTGGACCGCCGTGCCCGCGGTCCTCATCGTCGGACTCTGCGCCTACGCCTTCACGGTGCTGCACGCCAACGAGGCCCAGAAACGGGGCGAGATCACGATCAACGTCACCGAGCGGCAGTTCGCCTTCGAGTTCTCCTACCGCAACGCGGCCCGGCAGGTCGTGGTCTCCCCGACGCTCGTCCTCGCCGACCACCAGCCGGTCCTCTTCCACATCCGCTCGCTCGACGTCATCCACTCCTTCTTCGTCCCGGAGTTCTCGGAGAAGATCGACGCCGTGCCCGGGGTCGTGACCACGCTTCGAGTCACCCCGACCCGGCTCGGCTCCTATGCGGCCGAGTGCACCGAGCTGTGCGGAGCCGGGCACTCGCTGATGCGGGCCCCGGTGCAGGTCGTGAGCCCCGCCGCCTTCCGCACGTGGCTGGCGGCCCAGAAGCCCAACAGTCCTCCCCCGGTCGGCATACCGCCCGCGGGCCACGCCGAGCAGGGTGAGCCCGGCGCTCCGGCCAATGCCCCGCAATCGAGCTCAGGGAACGCGTGATGAGCACTCTGTCCAAGCGCCTCGGCGCCAGCGAGCCGCACACCGCCAGGAACCGAGGAGGTTCGAGGATGCCGCTGCCCGCCAAGCTCCGTGCCGCTGGCTGGTATCGCGCTGCCCTCGGGTCCGTGCTCGGCTTCTGGTTCGCCTTCGGGCTCATCGTCCTCGTCCGGTGGCTGATGCACTACCACCCGGTGATCGACGGCAACGCGATCACGATCGTCGCGCTGTTCGCGGTTCCGGCGGGCTTCCTGCTCGGCATCGGCACGTGCGACTACTGGCTCTACTGGGCGAGTGGGCGCCCGACCCGTCCCGAGGACCACTCGTCCCACGGCGCCTACAGCTGGCGCGACTACCTCCGGGTCAACACAGACCACAAGGTGATCGGGATCCAGTACACGGTCACCTCGTTCTTCTTCCTGCTCGTCGGCGGCCTGCTCGCGATGTTGATCCGCGTCCAGCTCGCCAAGCCCGGGATGCAGTTCCTCACCCCCGAGCAGTACAACGGCGTGTTCTCCGTCCACGCGACGGTGCTCATCTTCCTGTTCGTGATCCCGGTGTTCGCCGGCCTCGCCAACTTCGTGCTGCCGCTGATGATCGGCGCCCCCGACATGGCCTTCCCGCGGCTCAACGCGCTGTCCTACTGGCTGCTGCCGATGGGCGGGATCATCATGCTGATGAGCTTCCTGGCCCCGGGAGGCTCCTTCGCCGCCGGCTGGACGGCCTACGCCCCGCTGTCCACCACGATGCCGCTCGGGCAGCTGTTCTTCACGATCGCCGTCCAGTTCGCCGGCTTCTCGTCGATCTTCACGGCACTCAACTTCCTCGTGACGATCATCACGATGCGCGCGCCGGGGATGAGCTTCTTCCGGATGCCGCTGCTCGTGTGGGCGAACTTCTCGACCTCGCTGCTGGTGGTGATCGCCACCCCGTTCATCGCCGCCTCGCAGTTCTTCGTGCTGCTCGACCGCTCGCTCGGCTTCCACTTCTTCGACGCGTTCGTCGGCGCGGGCCGCAACGGCAACGTGATCATGTACCAGCACATCTTCTGGTTCTACTCGCACCCCGCGGTGTACATCATGATGCTGCCCGGATTCGGGATCATCTCCGAGGTCATCGCGGTCAAGGCGCGCAAGCCGATCTTCGGCTACCGGATGATGGCGTTCTCGTTGCTGGCCATCGTCGTGCTCGGCTTCACCGTCTGGGCCCACCACATGTTCGTCTCCGGGATGGCGGCGTGGATCCGAATACCGATGATGATCACGACGGCGATCATCGCGATCCCCACCGGGATCAAGATCTTCTCCTGGCTCGCGACGCTGTGGCGAGGGGTGATCCACCTCGATACGCCGATGCTGTTCGCGCTCGGGTTCCTCACCACGTTCACGCTCGGCGGGATCAGCGGCGTGATGCTGGCGATGATCCCGTTCGACATCCACGTCAGCCAGACGTACTTCATCGTCGCCCACATCCACTACGTGCTGTTCGGCGGATCGCTGTTCACGATCTTCGCCGGCGTCTACTACTGGTTCCCGAAGATGACGGGCCGAATGTTCGACGACCGGCTCGGCAAGTGGCACTTCTGGATGACGTTCATCTTCTTCAACCTGACCTTCGGGCCGATGCACATCATCGGCATCCAGGGCATGCCGCGGCGGGTCGCCGAGTACGCCCAGAAGTTTGCCGACTGGAACCTGTTCATCTCGATCTCCAGCTTCGTGCTCGGCCTCAGCACGCTCATCTTCATCTACAACATCGTCGCGAGCTGGCGCAGCGGACCCCGGGCGGAGGCCAATCCGTGGCGAGCGCTCACGCTCGAGTGGCAGGTGTCCTCCCCACCGCCCGTGTTCAACTTCGAGGCCGTCCCCACCGTCGTGGGCGGCCCCTACGAATACGGCGTTCCCGGCGCGGTGCACGGGATCTTCAAATCGCCGGCGGAGGCCACTCCGGTCGCCGCCGGAGGCGGCGGGTCAGGATCACATGAGAGTGGAGGTCACACATGAAAACGGTGCTGGTCGTCGCCAACGAGACCCTGGCCGGTCGTCCGCTGCTCGATGCCGTCAACAAGCGCAACGAGGAGGAGAGGGTCCGCTTCGTCCTGTGCGTCCCCCGCAGCCGCCCGCGCTCGGGACTGGTCGTCTATGACGACGTGATGTTCGACGCCGCCCAGATCCGCGTCGACCTGGCGCTGGAGGTCGTGCGGGCCGAGGGGATCGACGCGATCGGCGAGGTGGGGGATCCCGACCCGTACAGCGCCACGATGGACGCCGTGCGCGAATACCACCCCAGCGAGATCATGGTCTCGACCTATCCCCAGTCGCGCTCGGGATGGCTGCGCAGCGATCTGATCGAGCGGATCCAGGATGCCGCGCGCATCCCAGTGCAGCACGTCGTCTCCGACATCGACGCCGAGGGCCTTCCGTTCCACATCACGCTGGCCGTGGCCAACCGCACGGCCAGCGGCGAGGAGCTGTTCCACGCCCTCAAGGCGAAGGCCGCCGAGCACGACAAGAGCGCCGACAAGGACCGCGGGCATCTGTTCATCATCGTCGTTCCGCAGGAGGGCGGCCACGGCGCCGCCACCCAGCGCGCCCGCACGCGCCTGAAGCTCGTCGTACGGCGCATGCGGGAGGCGGGGATGCTCGCCGCCGGCATGGTCGGCGATCCCGACCCGTACACCGCGGTGATGAACGCGCTCCAGGTGCTGCGGGTCGACGACATCGTCATCTCGACCTTCGCGGAGACCAAGTCCGGCTGGCTGCGCGCCGACCTGATCGAGCGGGTCAAGCGCTCCAGCGGCAAGCCCGTCGAACACGTCGTCACTCAGGAGCAGGCGACGGTGGCGGGCACCGCCCGCTGAGCGAACGCCCGGCCAAAGGAGAACCATGGAAGCAGCGGCGATACCCGTCGAGCATCACGGCCCCCCGCCGGCGAACCGCTCCTCTCGAGTGGACGCGCCGACGCTGGGGATGCTGCTGTTCATCATCTCCGAGGTGATGATCTTCGGCGCGTTCTTCACCGCGTACTTCTTCATCCGCGTGGTCAACCACGATCCGTGGCCGCCCAAGGGGATCGTCTTTCCCGAGTCGGTGGCAGGCGTCAACACCGCGATCCTGCTGTCCTCGTCGCTCACCCTGCACTGGGCGCTGACCTCGGCCAAGCGGGGTAACCGCTTCGGCCTCAAGGCGGGGATGCTCTCGACGTTCCTGCTCGGCCTCACGTTCCTGTTCGTGCAGATCAACGAGTACGTGCACGTCGGCTTCGCGCCCCACTTCGCGGCGCAGTCGACGATCTTCTTCGCGCTCACCGGCCTGCACGGAGCCCACGTGTTCATCGGCCTGTGCGCGCTGCTCATGGTGACGATCCGTGCCTTCCGCGGCCATTACTCGCCGGAGGCGCACCGCGGGCTTGAGGTACCGGGGATCTACTGGCACTTCGTCGACGCCATGTGGGTGGTCGTCTACCTCACCGTGTACGTGATCTGATGCCGAACCCGCTGCGCTCCGAGGCTGACGCCTTTCGGGTGCTGGTGATGTTCGTCGGCACGGTGGCCGTGATCGTGGTGATCGTGCTCGTCGTCCGCGCCCTCACGTGAGCCTCACCGCCGGGACGATCGGCCTTCCCGTCCTGGCGCTCCTGCTGTGGATCCCCTATCGGATCCGCGTGCGGACGCTGTCGCGCGACGGGCGCGCCGTTCCACGATGGCGGCAGGGATGCTATGTGGCGGGGCTGATCGTCCTCGCGATCGACCTCAGCCCGCCCGTCGGCAAGCTCGCCCAGCAGCTGCTGATCGCGCACATGGTCGAGCACCTGCTGATCGGCGACGTGGCGGCGCTGCTGATCGTGCTCGGCTTCACCGGGCCGCTGCTGGCGCCGCTGCTGCGCCGGCCCCTCATCGGTCGCCTGCGCGTGCTCACCCATCCGGTCGTCGCGGTGGTGCTGTGGGCCGTCAACTTCTACGCCTGGCACGTCCCCGCGATCTACCAGGCGGCGCTCCGCCACGACTTCCTTCACGCGATCGAGCACGGGACGTTCCTCGGGTTCGGGATCGCGATGTGGATGGCGCTGCTCGGCCCGCTTCCCAAGCCGACCTGGTTCGGCCATGGCGCCCAGCTCGTTTACATCGTGGTCGTCCGCCTGATCGGCACGGTGCTCGCCAACATCCTGATCTTCTCCGGGACCGTCCTGTATCCGTATTACCGCGCGGGCGACGCGCTCTGGCACATCAGCCCGATGGGCGACCAGGTCGGAGCGGGCGGCGTGATGATGGTGGAGGAGAGCCTGCTCACGATCGGCCTGTTCTGCTGGCTCTTCCTCAAGGTCGCGGCCGCCAACGAGGAGCGTCAGCAGCTGCTCGACTTCGCCGCCGCCCAGGGTGTGGAGCTCGACGAGCGCCGCGCCGGGCGCGCCGTGGCGGCGGGGCGCCAGGCGGAGCTGCGCGAGCGGCTCGCCGCTCGGGCGCCCGTCGCCTGAGCCGCCGCGCCGCCGCCCTCAGGCGCCCCCTCAGGCGCCCGTCGCCTGAGGCGCCGCGCCGCCCCTCACCCGGGAGCCGTGCCCTACTTCGTCACCGACGAGAGATAGTTGACGAGCGCGGTGATCTCGTTGGGGTGGAGCGTCTTCTTGAACGTCGCGGGCATGATCCCCGCCTTGTAGCCGGTGGGGAGGTAGGCGTACGGATTGGTGATCGCGGTGTAGATGCACTTCTGGAGCGTCGCCCCGCGGATCTTCTTCGACTGCGCGGTGGCGCAGTCGGAGGCGAGCCGCTGGGTCAGGTTCGGACCCTGGACGCCGTTGGTCCCGGCGGAGGCGAGCGTATGGCAGCTGCCACACCCGCCGATCCCCGTGAACACCTGCTTGCCGGCCGCCGGGGTCGTGCCGGTGACGCCCCCCGCCAGCGCGAGCGCGCCCGTGTCCTGGCCCGAAATCGCCGCCACGTGCCCGACGTAGGCGGCAACGTCCTGGGCGCCCTGACCCTCGACCAGCCCCGCCGGCATCACACCCTGGCTGTCGGGATAGCGGATCCAGTAGTCGATCAACCCCTGGATGGCGACCGACCGGTACCCGTCGGCGCGGTCCTCCCGGAAGGCGTCGTCGAGGTTCGGCCCCACCTGGCCGCTCGTGGCCGCGTGGGCCAGCGTGTGGCAGGAGCCGCACTTGGAAACGAACAGCTCCTTGCCGGTGACGAGGTTCGCCGAGGGGTGCTTGATGCTGCCCGCGCACGCGGCCAGCATCAGGCTCGCCATGACCAGCCCCACCAGCACCAGGATCCTGCGTCGAGTACCGCGCATCACTCTCCTCGATCTTCTGCGGGCGGCACTCTATAGGAGCCGCAGGCACCATGTGACGGTGGCGCGCGCACGGCACCTGCCCGGTTGCGACGGGGCTCGCTGGTACGATGGCGCGCCATGAGGATGCGCCAGAAGTACCGCATGCGCACGCCGTCGACGGGCCGTGAGGTCCTCATCGAGGTGGTGCCCGGCCGAGAGTACGTCGACCGCGAGACCGGAGAGGACCTGGAGGTCGTCGCCCAGGTCCTGCCGCTCGCCCCCACCCCCTCGGAGCTGCCCTGGGCGGTGGAGAACCTCCGCTTCTGCAACTGGTGCGATCAGCTCACCCAGAAGGATCTGAACGACTGCCCCGTGTGCGGTAGGCGGATGGATCCGCTCGACGGCTGAGCCGAACCGCCATGGGCGCACGCATGCGAATGCTCGCCGTTGCGTTGACCGTCCTGGGCCTCGGCCTCGCCGGGTGCGGCGGCGGCGGATCCTCCACCGATACCTCGGGGGCCCCTGCCTTCACCGTGCCGACGCGCACGTCGGCGAGCGTCGCCCCCGCGACCAGCACGAAGACCTCCACGACCTCGACGACGTCCACGTCGAGCAGCTCCGGGAACACCGGCGCAGCTGCGGCGCCGACCAGCGTCGCGACGAGCACCGGGGTGAACACCGCGGCGGCCCCGGCGGCCCCCACCGGCGGCACCGCGACCGGCACGGGCACGACAGGTGGCGCGGGGGCGACCGGCGGTGGCGGCGGCGGCACGGGCGGCGGCACGTCGACGTCGAGCAGCGGCGGCGCCGGCCTCGGCGGCGCCTTCTGCACCCAGAATCCCGGCGCCTGCTGAGCGGCGGGAGCCCGGCGCCCGTCCCAGGGGCGCGGGCGTCGTCGGCGCTTGAGCGAACGACGGCTGGGGAAGGGGCATCCGGAGGTGTGGCGACCCCCGTCGGGGCCGGCGAGCGGCGTCGTCCGTGGCGGACCACGCCCACGAGCCCCCAATCATGCGCATCTCGCTCGAGTGTGGGGGCCGATCGGCCCGTGAGGCCCACGAGATCCCAATCAATGCGCGGCCCGCGATCGTTGGGATCTCGTGGGCGTGCGGCCCGCTCCGGGCACGGGCACAATCGCCCCCCTCCCCCTCCCCAGCGCAGTTGACGTTGATTGCCGGGGCGGGGGGACCGCGAGTGCCGGGCACAGAGGACGACGAGTGCCGGGGCCAGGCGCCGGCGGGATCATTCGCCGGCGAGGATCACCTCGGGGCGCGCCGAGTCAGAGGCCGGCGGCGCCGTCGCCGTGCGGCCAGCGGGCCGCGCGGCGGGCCGCTTTACGGCTCTCCCGCCGCCGGACGTGACGGACGGTCCCGCGGCGGGCGTGGACCTGGACCTTCGGCGGCACCGGGGTCGTGATCTCTGTGGCCGAGTACTCGACGCGCACGCCGGTGTAGTCGCAGCCGAACACCGAGGTCGCCGACAGGGTGAACATCGCCTGCTCGGTCGAGGCGGGGTTCGAGCAGTTCGCCTTGCGGTCCTGGCGGTAGGCGTAGTCCTGGGTGTTGAGTCCGATCGACAGGACGGGCGCCCACGTCGGCACGCTCAGCGCCACCACGTCCCCCTTGGCGATCGGCAGCGCCGTGGTGAGGGGGAACTGGGTCACCTTCCCGAGGAAGGGCTGGAGGTGGACGACCGGCCCGACCGCCTCCAGCTCCCAGGTGAACAGGCCGTGCTTGCCGATCGGCTTGAGCACGGCGACGGCCGCCTGGGTCGTGCCCCCATACGTGTGATCCAGGTTGGCGACCTCGGAGTGGGCGGTGGCGAGGCTGGTGGAGAGCCGCGAGAGCCCGACGGTGAAGGCGACGATGTATCCGCTCTGCTTGGCCGTGGTGGGGTAGTCGACTCCGGCGCGGATCGTCTCCACCGCGGTCGACCGGGTCAGGATGATCCGGCAGTCGGCGGCGTTCACGGTCGACGGGCAGGCGGCCGGGGCGATCGGTACCGCGGAGGTGTAGCCGAGCTCGACGGTGGTCGCCGAGGCCGCGGCCGGAAGGGCCGCGACCGCCAGACAGACCATCGCTGCGGCGGCTATCAGGGAGCGTCTCATAGGGAAATTGAACACCTCGTCACGGCGGCAGTTGCGCGCGAGGGATCCCTGCGCCCGCTCGGGGCGCCTCGGCGAGGCCCCGGTGCGTGACGGTTAGAGCTTGGTGACGTTGACGGCCTTGGGGCCCTTGGGACCGGCTTCCTCCTCGTAGGAGACCTTCGATCCCTCGGCAAGCGAGCGGTAGCCGTCGCCGCCGATGCCCGTGAAGTGGACGAACAGATCGCGTCCGCCGTCGTCGGGTGTGATGAACCCGAACCCCTTCTCGTCGCTGAACCACTTGACGGTTCCGGTAGCCATGTTTCCTTCGATCCTTCTCTCTCTCGCGCCGGACCGATCGCCCGGCAGAACGCGCACAAAGTAGCAGGAGGACATGCGACAGGTTCCGCTGACGGCCTCAGCGGCCGGCGAAGCTCGCCCTGCCCGGGCCCTCGCTGAGGAAGGAGCGAACCGCGCCCTGCAGATCCTCGGTGGCGAACAGCGCACCGGCGATCTCCGGAGTCAGGGCGTTGGCGCGGGCGATGCCGCCCTCCCGGTAGGCGGCGATCACCTCCTTGGTGGCGGCGTGGGCGCGTGTCGGGCCGGCGGCCAGCTCGGCGGCGAAGTCCCGCGCGGCCGCGTCGAAGCCCTCGTCGGGAAGCACCCGGTTGACCACATTCCAGCGCTCGAGCGTCTCGGCTGAGTAGGGGACGCCGGTCATCACGAGCTCCAGCGCGCGGCCCGTCCCGGCCCGATCGGCGAGTCGTTGGGTCCCGCCCATCGCCGGTGTCAGCCCGACGACCTTCTCCACGAGGCCGAACTTGGCCGACTCCGCGGCGAGGATGAGGTCGCAGGCCAGCGCGATCTCGAACGCCCACGTGAGGCACAGGGCGTGAGCGGCGAACACCGTCGGGCAGGGCAGCGACTCCACGCGCTCGCCCAGCCCGATCAGCTCCACCCACAGCGCCCGCGCCGAATCGGGCCCGTCCTGGGCGGCGAACAGCGAGACGTCGACGCCTCCGGAGACGATCCGCCCCTCGGCACGGAACAGGACCGCGCGCGGCGGCTCGGCCTCCAGCTGATCGAGCACTCCCCGCAGCGCGGCGTGCAGCGCCATGTCGAACAGGTTCACCGGCGGCGCGTCGAACGTGACAACGGCGAGGCCGCCGTCGCGCTCGAGGCGGACCGGGCCGTCAGGAGCCACGCAGCTCGCCCGCGGCCCGGGCGATCTCGTCAGCGTCCCCGGGCGTGGGCTTCCACGGCAAGCGCAGCGGATCGCCGGTGTAACGAGGGATCACATGGACGTGGAAGTGGAACACGGTCTGCCACGCCTCCGAGCCACATGAATTGAGCAGGTTGACCCCGTCGGCACCGAGGGCCTCCTTGGCTCGGCGGGCGAGCCGCTGCGCGGACCGAGCGACGGCGGCGAGCTCCTCGGGGTCGATCGCCAGGAGGTCGACGGCGTGCCGCCGCGGGACGACCAGCGCGTGGCCGCGCGTCGCCGGGCTGATGTCCATGAACGCCACCGTCCGGTCGTCCTCGGCGACGATCTGGGCCGGCACCTCGCCGGCGATGATCTTGCAGAAGATGCAGTCGTCGGCCACGGCGCGCAGCCTACCGATCTGGACCGCGCCGACCCTGCCGACCCGATGCGAGCAGCTCGCGGGCACACGCCAGCGCATCGGCTCGCGAGGCGATCTCGCCGGCGTAGGCCGCCTGCTCGAGCTCTCGCAGCAGCTCCCCGAGCTGCGGACCGGGGGCGAGCCCGAGCTCTGCCACGAGCTCATCGCCGTTGACGGGAGGCCGGGGGCGCCGGGCGCGCCACTGCAGGGCGTCAGCGATGAGCTCGCGCGCCAGCGCCAGGTGGCGGTCGATCGCCACGTCGGCGCCACGTCCGCGCGTGGCCAACCGGTCGGCGATGCTGAGCAGCGACACGTCGACCTCCACCGGCTCGCAGGCGCGCAGGTAGTCATAGACGGCGCGGCGGGACAGCGGCACCTCGTGGACGAGGAAGCCGAGCCGCAGGTGGTGGCGGGCGAGCGCGGCGATGTGGTTGGCGAGCCGCTCGCTCGCGCGCAGGCGCCGCAGGATCGCCAGCACCGCCTCGGCCCCCTCGGCATCGTGGCCGAGGAAGCTGACCCGTCCCTCGGCGCTCTCGGCTCGGGTCTGGGGCTTGGCGATGTCGTGGAGCAGGGCCCCCAGGCGAAGCGCGTCGCCGCGCGTCAGCCCATCGGCGAGCGGCTCGGCGAGCAGCGCGCTGACCGGCGCGCCGAGCGCCTCGCCGAGGGGGCCGGCGGGGTCGCGCTGCAGGGCGATCGTCTCCTCGAGGACGAGCAATGTGTGATCGTGCACGTCGAGGTGGTGGTAGGCGCTCTGGCGCACGCCCCGGAGCGCATCGAGCTCCGGGAGCACGACGGCGGTCGCCCCGAGCCGCTCGATCAGGACGATGCCCTCCGACGCTCGTTCGGTCCTGATCACGCGGCCGAGCTCGCCGAACACGCGCTCGCCGGCGACGCCGCTCAGCCCGGCAGCGCTCTCCCGTGCCGTCGCGAGCGTGGCCGGCTCGATCGCGAAGCCGAGCTCACAGGCGTGGCGGGCGAGGCGCAGCACTCGCAACGGGTCGTCGCGGAACGCCGTCGGGGAGACCATCCGCAGCCGCCGCGCGGCGATGTCCGCCACCCCCCCGAACGGATCGACGGGAGGCCCGCCTCCGAGCGGCTCGGCGATCGCGTTGATCGTCAGGTCGCGGCGGGCGAGGTCGTCCTCGATCGTCTCCCCCATGAGCGGCAGGAGATCGACCTGCCAGCGCCGATCGCGCGCCATCACCCGCCAGGCGCCGAAGGCGTCGGAGAGCGCGAAGCGGTGGGCGTCGAGCGAGCGGGCGAGCTGCCGCGCCGCCTCGCGCGCGTCGCCGGCGAGCGCGACGTCGAGATCGCTCGAGGCGCGGCCGAGCCGGCGGTCGCGCACGGCGCCGCCGACGAGCCACGCCGTGGGATGCGACGCGGCCAGGGCGGCGAGGGCCGCCTCGGCTCCGGGGACGTCGTTCACAGCGTGACTCCGTCGCGGTGATAGGAGCGCGGCACGCGGGGGCCGATCCCGCACACGATCTCGTAGTTGATCGTGCCCACCCAGGCGGCGAGATCCTCGGCGGTCTGTCGCTCGCCGCCGTCGCGTCCGATCAGGGTGGCGGAAGCGCCCACTGCCACCTGGGCGCCATCTTCGCCGAGATCGACGGTGATGTTGTCCATGCTCACGTTGCCGACGATCGGATAGCGCCGTCCGCCGATGAGCACGTCGCCGCGGTTGCCCAGGGCGCGCCGGACGCCGTCCGCGTAGCCGATCGGGAGCGTGGCGATCCACGTGTCGCGCTCGGCGACGAAGCGGCGGTTGTAGCCGGCGCTCTGCCCCGGCCCCGCGGGCTTGACCGTGGCGACATACGAGCGCAGGGCCATCGCCGGCTCGAGCCCGATCGCGGCAGCGTCGCCCTGGGCCGGATCGCAGCCGTAGAGCGCGATCCCGCAGCGGACGAGGTCGAGGTGAGTGGACGGCGCCCGCAGCGTCGCGGCCGAGTTGGCGGCATGGGCGAGGAGCCCGGGGTGGGCCTCGCGCAGAGCGCCGAGGAAGGTGCCGAACGCCTCCCGCTGCTCGTGCAGGAACGTCTCGTCCTCCTCCTCGGCGGTCGCGAAGTGGGTCATCGCCCCGGCGAGCTCGAGCGGCGCGCCGGCGCTCGCGACGGCGTCCGCCACCGTTCTTGCGAGCGTGGCGTCGCGCGTCCCCAGCCGTCCCATGCCCGTGTCGAGCTTCACATGGACCCGGGCGGGCCGGCGCGCCCGGGTCAGCGACGCCACGAACGCGGTGCTCCACGCCACGACATCGGCCTCGGCGTCGAGCGCCACCGGCAGCTCGGCGCCGCTGAGCGCGCCCATCACGAGGATGCGTCCCGCGATCCCGTGGGCGCGCAGCTCGGCCGCCTCAGCGGCCGTGGCGACGGCGAGCCACTCCGCGCCCGCGGCCTTGACCGCGCGGGCCACCGGCACGGCACCGTGACCGTAGGCGTTGGCCTTGACCACGGCGCACAGGCGAGCCCCCGGGCGGAGCTCCGCGCGCAGCCGCGCGACGTTGCGCTCGATCGCGGCGAGGTTCACCTGAGCGACGGCGCGCAGCCGCGCGTGCGGTGCGGGGGAATCCATTACGCACCAGGGGTCTCGGCGAGCACGGCGGGCAGCGCCTCGATCACGTCGCCGGCCACGACCCCCTCGGAGCCGATCGTCCGCGCACAGCGGCGCCCCGCCGCGGCGTGGACGTAGACGGCGGCGCAGGCGGCATCGAACGGGTCCATGGCCTTGCCGAGGTAGGCGGCGAGAACACCGGAGAGCACATCCCCGGTCCCGGCGGTGGCCAGCGCCGGGGCACCGCCCCGGGAGATCGCCACCGTCCCACCCGGCTCGGCGATCAGCGTGTCGTCGCCCTTGAGCACGACGATCGCCTGCGCCTCGGCGGCGGCCCGGCGGACGTGATGCAGGCGCCGGGAGGCGATCTCGTCGCTCGAGCAGCCGAGCAGCCGCCCGAGCTCACCCGCGTGCGGCGTGAGCACCGTGGGGGCGGTGCGCGCGCCGAGCGACGCCAGCGCCTCGTTGTGGGCGAACAGACCGTCGGCGTCGAGCACCACCGGCACCGGAAGCCGCCGAGCCAGATCCCGGACGAAGGCCTGGGTGGCGTCGGCGCGACCGATCCCCGGGCCGAGCGCCACCGCCTGGACGCGCTCGGCACGATCGAGCACGGCCTCGACGGCATCGGTCGAGATCGCGCCGTCGGCGTCGGCCAACAGCACCGTCATCGCCTCGGTGAGCTTGACCTCGAAGATCGGGTTGAGGCTGGCCGGGACGGCCGCGGTGACGTAGCCCGAGCCGGCGCGCATGGCCGCGCGGCTGGCCAACGTCGGCGCGCCGGTGAGGCCGGTCGAGCCGCCCACGACGAGCACGCTGCCGGCGGCGAACTTCGTCGAGTCGCTGCCGCGCCGCGGGATCTGCCGGCAGACGTCCGGCTCGATCAGGCCGATGTCGGGCGACAGCGGTCCGCCCGGGGGGATGCCGATGTCGATCACGCGGACCTCGCCGGCGTGGGCCTTGCCGGGCGCGATCCAGAGCCCCGGCTTCATCGCGTGGAAGGTGACGGTGAGCCCTGCGCCGATCGCAGCCCCCGCCACCTCGCCGCTTGACCCGTCGACTCCGCTCGGGATGTCGCAGGCGAGCACGAACGCTCCGGTCTCGGCATTGACCGCCTCGATCGCGCCCTTCGCGGGCTCCCGAGGCTCGCCGGAGAACCCGGTGCCGAGGATCGCGTCGACGATCGCGCTCGCTCCCTGCAGCGCCGCCGCCGAGAACGGCTCGGGGGCGGCTCCGGGCAGCCGCCCCGCGCTCGCCGCGGCGTCGCCGCGCAGCTCCTCGACGGGGGCCAGAGCGAGCACTCGGACGTCTCGTCCGCGTTCGCGCAGCAGGCGCGCGGCGACATAGCCGTCGCCGCCGTTGTTGCCCTTCCCGCACACGACGGCGATCGGCCCGTCCGGGGCGCGTTCGCCCACGGCGGCCACCAGTCCGGCACCGGCGCGCTCCATCAGCTCGCTGCCGGGGATCCCGCGCTGCTCGATCGCCCACTCGTCGAGCCCGCGCTGCTGGACGGGGCCGGGCAGGGGCGTCAGCCAGTCGGGGAGCGTCACCGCGTGTCCTCCGCGTTCTCGCCCGCTGTGCTGGCGTCCCCGGGACCGTCCCCGAAGGGCACGGCCAGGGCGACGGCGCCCGCCTCGCTCGTGGTGTGGGTGAGCGACACCTCCACGGTCACGCCGAGGGCGCGGGCGTGGTCGGCCACGCGTCCGTGCAGCAGGGCGCGCGGCGCTCCGTTCTCACCGTTGACCACCTCGATCTCCTGCCACTGCCACGCCGACAGTGCCAGCGCCTTGGACACCGCCTCCTTGGCGCAGAACCGAGCGGCCAGGTGCTGTCCGGGCCGCGCCCGGTCGGCCGCGTAGGCGCGCTCGCCGGGGGTGAACAGGCGCTCGGCGAGCCGGGGCCTGCGCTCCAGCGCGCGCTCGAGCCGGTCGATCTCCAGCAGGTCGATCCCGACTCCCGTCATTCGACGGTGACGGTCTTCGCCAGGTTCCGCGGCTGATCGACGTTGAGCCCGCGGCAGCGGGCGATGTAGTAGGCGATGAGCTGCAGCGGGATGACCGCCAGCAACGGCGAGAGCATCCACATCGTCTGCGGGATCCAGATCGGCTCATCGACGTGAGCGGCGATCGTCTCGTTGCCGTCCGAGACGACGGCGATCACCCGGGCTCCGCGCGCGCGCACCTCCTGGATGTTGGAGACGACCTTCTCCAGCACCGGCGAGTCGGTGGCCACGACGACGACCGGCGTCGACTCGTCGAGCAGCGCGATCGGACCATGCTTCATCTCCCCCGCCGCGTAGGCGTCAGTGGCGATGTAGGAGATCTCCTTGAGCTTCAGGGCGCCCTCCAGTGCGACCGGCAGGCCCACGTGGCGTCCGAGGTAGAGGAAGAAGTCGGCCGTGTGGTGCAGTTCGGCGATCTCCCGCAGTGGCTCGCTGCCCCGCTCCAGGAGCTCGGCGATCAGGTGGGGCAGGCGCTTGAGCTCGGCCACCGCCTCCGTGAGAAGATCCGGTTCGAGCGTGCCGCGGAGCTCGGCGAGCCGCAGGGCGAGCAGATACATGGCCGCGACCTGGCTGACGAACGTCTTCGTGGCCGCCACCCCGATCTCCAGCCCGGCCCGCGTCAGCAGGACGCCGTCGGCCTCCCGTGTGGCCTGCGAGCCCATGATGTTGGTGATCGCGAGCACGCTCGCGCCGCGGGCGCGAGCGGTTCGCATCGCCGCCAGCGTGTCCGCCGTCTCGCCGGACTGCGAGATGCCGATCACCAGGTCGCCGGGACCCACCACCGGATTGCGGTAGCGGTACTCCGAGGCGATCTCCACCTCCACCGGCACCCGCGCCCACTCCTCGATCGCGTAGCGGCCGATCAGCCCGGCGTGGTAGGAGGTTCCGCAGGCGACGACGATCACGCGACGCAGGGTGCGGAGCAGCTCGTCGTCGATGCTGCCGAGCTCACCGAGGTCGACCCCGTCCTCGCGTGCGGCGCGCTCGCCGATCGTCTCGGCCACGGCGTCGGCCTGCTCGTGGATCTCCTTGAGCATGAACGTCTCATAGCCCTGCTTCTCGGCCGTGTCGGCGTCCCAGTCGATCTCCACCACCTGACGCTCCACGGCGTCGCCCTCGGCGGTGGTGAACGTCACGTCGTCGGGTCGCAGCACGACGATCTCGTCATCCTCGATGTACTGGACGCGCCGGGTCTGACGCAGGAAGGCCGGGATGCCGGAGGCGATGAACTGCTCGCCATCGCCGCGGCCGATGATCAGCGGGCATTCCTTGCGCGCACCCACGAGCAGTCCGGGCTCGCCCGCGCTCATGGCCACGAAGGCGTAGTGGCCGCGGAGCTCCCGGTAGGCCCGCCTGACCGCCTCCACCAGGTCGCCCTCGTCGTGGCTCGCCACCAGATGCGCGATCACCTCGGCGTCGGTCTCCGAGGTGAACAGCGCCCCCGCGGCGCTCAGCCGCTCCTTGAGCGCCAGGTAGTTCTCGACGATCCCGTTGACCACGATGTGGACCCGATCGGTGGTGTCGAAGTGGGGATGGGCGTTCTCCTCGGTGACCCGGCCGTGGGTCGCCCACCGCGTGTGGCCGATCCCCGTGCCGCCCTCGGACGCCGGGCTCGCCACCGCCACCGCACCCGGCGACGCGTCCCCCTCGTGGGCGAGGCCGAAGCCGCGGGCCAGCATCGCCCCACGGAGCGCGCTCAGGTTCCCCACCGCCCGGACCGCGTCGATCCGTCCATCCTCGATGACGGAGATCCCGGCACTGTCGTAGCCCCGGTACTCCAACTTCTCCAACCCCGCGAGGAGCAGCGGGCGGGCGTCCCGAGGTCCGACGTAGCCGATGATCCCGCACATGCGAGTGCTCCTCAGTTGGGGTTCCAGAGACTGTGGGTCGGGCCGCAGCGGCGGTCCGCGCCCACCGATCCGATCGGTGAGCGAAATCCGAATGTTAGTGGTCCCCTTTCGCCTTGACGCGCCAGGATCCCTTCCGCCGCGCGGCGCGGGAGGGTGACTCAGGCCGGCGAGACCTCGGCCTGCTCGAGCGCGGCGGCGACCACCGCGCGCAGCCGCTCGCAGACCGCGTCGGTCTCCTCCTGGCTCGGAGCCTCGACCATCACCCGGATCAGCGGCTCGGTGCCGGAGGCGCGAACGAGGACGCGCCCGCGGCCGGCGAGGCCGTCGTCCTCCCGCCGCACCGCGGCCGCGAGCAGCTCGTCGTCGATCGCCCGGGTGAGCGCGCCGCGGTCACGAGCGCGGATGTTGACAAGCCGTTGCGGGAGCTTGGTCATCGCCGCGCAATCGGCGAGATCACGCTCGCCGAGCGACTCCAACGTGAGCAGGGCGCTCGCGAGGCCGTCGCCGGAGGGAGCGAAGCCGAGCTCGATGATGTGCCCGGACTGCTCGCCGCCGAGGCTCCATCCCCGGCGCCGCAGCTCGTCCAGCACGTAGCGGTCACCGACCTGGGTGATCGCCACCTCGACGCCGGCCTGTCGCATCGCGGCGTGGAACCCGTAGTTCGTCATCACGGTGATCGCCACGCCGCCGCCGCGCAGCCGCCCGCGCTCGCGCAGGTGGAGCGCCGCCAGCGCCACCAGCTCGTCGCCGTCGACGACCTCGCCGCGGCGATCGACGGCAAGCACGCGATCGCCGTCCCCGTCGAAGGCGAACCCGACGTCGTAGCCGCCGGTGCGCATGCCCGCGATGATCCCCTCGAGGTGGGTGGAGCCGCAGCCGTCGTTGATGTTGCGCCCGTCCGGGCTGCCGGCGATCACCTCGACGGTGGCCCCGAGCCGGCGGAACATCTCCGGCGCGGCTCGGAACGTGGCGCCGTTGGCGCAGTCCAGGAGGATCCTCCGGCCCGTGAGATCGAGCTCGGCGAAGCGGGTGTGGAGCTCACGCAGGTAGTCCTCCAGGGCGCCGTGGAGCCGGCGCACGCGGCCGATCCGCCCCGGCGGCGGCCCGGGCCGCTCGAGGTCGGCCTCGATCGCGTGCTCGGTGTCGTCGTCGAGCTTGAAGCCGTCGGCGGCGAACAGCTTGATGCCGTTGTCCTCGAACGGGTTGTGAGAGGCCGAGATCACCGCCGCCAGGCTCAGGCCGTGGCGCCTCACGAGGAGCGGAGCCGCCGGCGTGGGAAGCACCCCGGCGAGCAGGGCGTCGCCGCCCGCCGCCGTCACCCCGGCGGCGATCGCCGACTCGAGCATCTCCCCCGATTCGCGCGTATCGCGCACGATCAGGACGCTCGGATGCGAACCCGGAATCCGCGCCACGGCCGCGCGGGCCAGCGCGAGCGCCAACTCGGCCGTGAGGAAGTCCCCCGCGCGACCGCGAACGCCATCGGTACCGAATAGTTGCCGTGCCATCGCCCTGGGGGCGATTTCAGCGCTTGGAGAACTGCGGACGCTTACGCGCCTTCTTCAGACCGGCCTTCTTGCGCTCCTTGACCCGCGGGTCACGCGTGAGGAAGCCGCGTCGCTTGAGCTCGCCGCGCAGGTTGGGGTCCGCCTCCAGGAGCGCGCGGGAGATGCCGTGGCGCAGCGCGCCGGCCTGCGCCGCGACGCCGCCCCCGTGCATGCGGGCGACGACATCCATCCGCGACTCGTAGCCGACGGTCTCCAGCGGATGGCGGATGGTGCGCTGCAGCGTCTCCCGGGGGAAGAACACGTCGAGCGACTTGCCGTTGATGGTGTAGCTGCCCGTGCCGGGTCGGAGGATCACGCGCGCCACCGCCGTCTTGCGCTTACCGGTTGCCGTGTAGCGCGCGCCGGCGCCGAGGTCGATGGCGGCGTCCGCGATCGGCTGGGCGTGGTCCTCGGGCTCCTGCTCCCGCGCTCGGGCGGCCTCGGCCTCGGCCTCGGCGGCGGCCAGAGCCTCCGCGTCGAGGAACTGCTCGGGCTCGGTGACGATGTCCGGGATGAGGTCGGCACCGGGGATCTCCGGCTTGGCGCGCGGAGTCGGCTCGTCCTCGTCGTACTCCGCCTCCGGAGCGGCCGGCGCTGCCTCGGGGGGTGTGGCCGGCGCGGCCGCGGGCGTCTCCTCCGCAGCGGGCGTCTCCTCGGCGGCCGGCGCCTCAGCGGGCGTCTCCTCCGCAGCGGGGGTCTCCTCCGCGGCCGGCGCCTCAGCGGGCGTCTCCTCGGCAGCGGGGGTCTCTTCGGCGGCGGGGGCCGCGGCGGTCTCTGGGGCCTCGGCGGCCTCTGGGGCCTCGGCGGCGGGCGCCTCGGCCGGGGACTCCTCGGCGGGGGTCACCTCGGCGCTCGGCGCCGCGTCCTCTGCCTGCGGCGCTTCCGCGTCGGTCCGCGGCTCGTCCTCGGGATGCTCGACGTCGGTCACTGCGAAATCTCCATCGGTTGCGGCTGCTGGGCGGCGTGCGGATGCTCAGGGCCCGCGTACACCTTCAGCTTGGTGATCTGCTTGCGCGCGAGCCGGTTGCGGGGGAGCATCCCCTTCACGGCGAGGCGGATGACCTCCTCGGGCCGGCGCTCCAGCATCTCGTTCAGGCTGCGGGACTTGAGCCCCCCGGGGTATCCGGAGTGGCGGTAGTAGCGCTTGTCGGTGCGCTTCTTGCCCGTCACGGCGATCTTCTCGGCGTTGACCACCACGACGAAGTCGCCCGTGTCGATGTGCGGGGTGTAGGTCGGCTTGCGCTTTCCGCGCAGGGCGTCGGCGATCTGGGTCGCCAGGCGCCCGAGCGTCAGCCCGTCGGCATCGACGAGCAGCCAGTTGCGCTCTCGGTCGGCTGGTGTGGATACGTAGGTCTTCATGGCACGCGGAAAGCCGCGCGTCGCTCGCGCGGCTGAAGGCCATGATAGGCGATCGCCTCTCGCACCCGTACATTGGGCGCATGACGCTGTCCGTCGCGGCTCGTCGGATCGCCTATCGGGCGGCTCATCGGGTCCTGCGGCTGTACTGGCTGCTCGCCCGCCCTCGCCTGACAGGCGTGAAGGCGGTGCTCGTCGACGGCGGCGAGGTCCTGCTCGTGAGGCACACCTACGGGTCGCGGCTGTGGGATCTGCCCGGCGGCGGGGTTCGGCGCGGCGAGCCGCCGATCACCGCGATCCGGCGGGAGATCACCGAGGAACTGGGCGTCGAGCTCGCCGATCCCGAGCCGATCGGCGTGCTGAGGCTCGTGCGCTATCACCGGGCCGAATCCGTCCACCTGTTCCGCGCGCGGGTCTCCCACCCTCCCCTGACGCTCGCGCTCGCGGAGCTGGAGCGGGCCGACTGGTTCCCCCGTGACCGGCTGCCGGCCGGCCGCGAGCGCCTGGTCGACGAGATCCTCGCCCACGTCTGAGCGCGGCCGGCTACTCCCACTCGATCGTGCCGGGCGGCTTGCTGGTGATGTCCAGCACCACGCGCCCGACCTGGCGGATCTCGTTGATCATCCGGCTGGCGATCTGCTCGAGCAGGTCGTAGGGCAGGCGGGCCCAGTCGGCGGTCATCGCGTCGTCGCTCGTGACGGCCCGGATCACGATCACGTTCGCGTACGTGCGGGCGTCGCCCTGGACGCCGACGGTGCGGATGTCCGGAAGCACGCAGAACGACTGCCACAGCTTGTGGTACAGCCCGGCCTTGCGGATCTCGTCCTGAAGGATCGCGTCGGCCTCGCGCAGCACCTCCAGCCGCTCCCGGGTCGCCTCGCCGCCGACGATCCGGATCGCCAGGCCGGGGCCCGGGAAGGGCTGGCGCCACACGAGCCGCTCGGGGAGGCCGAGCTCGGCCCCCACGGCGCGGACCTCGTCCTTGAACAGCGCGCGCAGCGGCTCGACGAGCTCGAACTCCAGGTCCTCGGGCAGGCCGCCGACGTTGTGATGCGACTTGATCGTCGCCGAGCCCGTGCCGCCGCCCGACTCGATCACGTCGGAGTACAGCGTCCCCTGGACGAGGAAGGACACGTCGTCGAGCTTCGCCGCCTCCTCCTCGAACACGCGGATGAACTCGGCGCCGATGATCTTGCGCTTCGCCTCGGGCTCGGTGACGCCCTGCAGGCGGCTGAGGAACCGCTCCTCGGCGTCGACGGCCACCAGCGGGACCTTGAGATGGTCGCGGAAGGCCGCCACGACCTGCGCGCCCTCGTCCTTGCGCATGAGGCCGTGGTCGACGAACACGCACGTGAGCCGATCGCCGATCGCCCGGTGGACGAGCGCCGCGGCCACGGTGGAGTCGACGCCGCCGGAGAGGCCGCAGATCGCTCGTCCCTCGCCGACCTGAGCGCGGATGAGCTCCACCTGCTCCTCGATCACCGAGCGCGCGCTCCAGGCGAGCTCGCAGCCGCAGACGCGGGTGAGGAAGTTCGTCAGCACCTGCTGGCCGTAGGGGGTGTGGACGACCTCGGGGTGAAACTGGATCCCGTAGATGGCGCGCTCCGCGGACTCGAACGCGGCGACCGGCGATCCGGTCGAGGAGGCGAGCGCCGCGAAGCCGGGTGGCGCCTCGTAGACGGTGTCCCGGTGCGACATCCAGCACGTCTGCTCGGGCGGCGTGGAGCTCAGGAGCGTCCCGGTGTCGGCGACGGTGAGCTGCGAGCGACCGAACTCGCCGATCTCGGCTCCCTCGACCCTGCCCCCAAGCTCACGGGCGAGCAGCTGCATCCCGTAGCAGATGCCGAGCACGGGGACGCCGAGCTCGAGCAGCCGCCGGTCGAGCGGCGGCGCCCCGTCGGCGTAGACCGAGGCCGGACCCCCGGACAGGATCACGCCCTTCGGGTGCCGGCGGGCCACCTCCTCAGGCCCCACATGGTGAGGCAGCAGCTCGGAGAAGACGCCGCATTCCCGCACCCGGCGGGCGATCAGCTGCGAGTACTGTCCGCCGTAATCGAGGACCACGACCTCCTCGGTCGCGGGGGGCACCGCCGGAGTGCTCGGGGCGGCGACCTCCGGGGAGCGCGGGTCGATCAACCCGCGCTCGTCACCCGGCTCCTCGACGGCGGCCGCGCTCGGTGTCATGGCGTCGATCGCCACGAGCTGCTCCTCGGCGCTGGGCTCAGAGCCGGTCAATGCGGGCTGACCACTCAGTCGACGCCGACCGTCGCCGCCCTGCTGCCGGCGCCCATGCCGACGCCCTGCTCACGTTGGAGGTGCTTGCCCTCCGTCTGCAGAGAGGGGGCGACCATGAGCTCGGCCCGATTGAACTCCGCGATGTCCCGGTAGCCACACGTCGCCATCGACGTCCGCAGGCCACCCATCAGGTTGAAGGTGCCGTCGTTCTCGCGCGCCGGCCCGCGGATGATCTCCTCAAGCGTGCCGTTCTGCTTGGTGGCGACGCGGGTTCCCCGGGGCAGCGTCGGGTGGAAGGTGGCCATCCCCCAGTTGTAGCCCTGACCGGGCGCCTCGTAGGCGCGCGCCAGCGCCGAGCCGAGCATCACCGCGTCGGCGCCGCAGGCGATCGCCTTGGCGATGTCGCCGCCGTTGCGCATGCCGCCGTCGGCGATCACCTTGACGTACTCGCCGGTTTCCAGCATGTGCTGGGAGCGGGCCGCCGCGACATCGGCGATCGCCGTCGCCTGCGGCACTCCGATACCGAGCACACCGCGCGTCGTGCAGATCGCGCCCGGGCCGACGCCGACGAGGACGCCGGCGGCTCCCGTGCGCATCAGGTGCAGACCGGTGTGGTAGGAGGCACAGCCGCCGACGATGACGGGCGTCGGCGCGAGCTCGCGAATGAACTCCTTGAGGTTGAGCGGCGGGCGCTCCAGATCCTGGGAGACGTGCTCCGCGGAGACGACCGTCCCCTGGATGACGAGGATGTCCAGCCCCGCCTCCAGCGCGATGTCGTAGTAGCGGCGGACCTTCTGCGGGGTGAGCGAGGCTGCCGCGACGACGCCGTGGGACTTGATCTCCTGGATCCGCTTGGCGATCAGCTCGGGCTTGACCGGCTCGCGGTAGATGTCCTGCATCTCACGCGTGGCGATGTCCGGCGAGAAGGTGGCGATCCGCTCCAGCTGCTCCTCGGCGTCCTCGTAGCGGCAGAAGATGCCCTCGAGGTTGAGCACGGCGAGGCCGCCGAGCTTGCCGATCAGCCCCGCCGTCTCCGGCGAGACGACGCCGTCGAGCGCGGCCGCCAACAGCGGGAGATCGAACCGGTACGGCCCGAGCGTCCAGGACACGTCGACATCATCGGGATCACGCGTACGGCGCGACGGCACGATGGCGATGTCATCAAACCCGTAGGCCCTGCGGGCCTTCTTTCCACGACCGATTTCGACTTCCATCACATCATCCTAGGACGGCTCGCGGACGGCACCGGGGCGACGGGCCGCTTGCGATTCGCACGCGGGGCGCGCCCCTGCGAGCATCGCGCTCGAGCGGGGATTGCCGGACATCCCGGCGGCGGCAACCACCGGGAAGAGGATGCTAGCAACGGCACCCCCCGCGACCCGCCGCGCAGGGCCGCTGGAGCGCCCGCCGCCGGGGGCGATCACGGAATTTGCGCGGGCGCGTGCACGCGCTCGGCCCGGACCTCCTCGAACAGGCGGTCGACCCGCCCCGGCTCGAGGATCCCGGCGCCGATGTGCTGCGTCGACTCCGCCCCGCAGGCGACGCCGAAGCGCAGGCAGTCGACGGCGGTGCGCCCCGCGTAGTGCGACGCGACGTAGCCGGCGAGGAAGGCGTCGCCCGAGCCGATCCGCGACCGCGCCTCCTGCTCCTCCACGGTGACCCGGTAGAGCGCCGGGACGCCACCCTCCAGCACGTGGCCGTAACAGCCATCGGGGACGGTCATGATCGCCTCGTGGGCGCCGAGCCGGACGATCTCGGCGACCGCCTGGGCACGGTCCTCGTTGCTCATGAACTCGTGTCCGACGAGCTCCTCGGCCTCGAGCTCGTTCGGGGTGACCACGTCCGGTTCGGCCCGCACGGCGAGACGCAGCGGCTCGCCCTCGGTGTCGAGCATCGTCGTCACCCCCAGGCGGCGCACGTCACGGATGAGGCCGGCGTACACGTCCGGGTCGACTCCGCGCGGGAGGCTCCCGGCGAACACGCAGATGCTCGCCCCTTTGGCGAGGTACAGGAGCTTCTCGCGGAACAGCTCGAGCTCGCGCCCGGAGATCGCCGGGCCCCGCTCGTTGATCTCCGTGTGCAGGCCGGTGGTGGGGTCGAGCACGCCGGTGTTCGTCCGCGACTCCTCTCGGACCCTGACGAAGCTGTTGAGGATCGCCTCGTCGTTGAGCGCCTCGACGATGCGCGTGCCCGTGGCCCCTCCGGCCAGGCCCGTGGCGATCACGGGCTGCCCGAGACGCTTGATCGCGCGGGCGACGTTGACGCCCTTGCCACCAGGCATCGTCTTCTGGTCGACGGTTCGATGACGACGACCGGGCCGGAAGTTCGGCACCTCCAGTGTCTTGTCGAGCGCCGCGTTGAGCGTGACGGTGATGATCATGTCGACCCTCTTCAGCCGGTCCGTGTCGCTTGACCTGCGCGCTCCCGCCTCACCACGACCGACACGCCGGCCAGCAGCAGCAGGGCGAGGATCACGATGAGCGTAGAGGGTCGCGTGAGGAAGCGGGCAGCCAGGGTCAGGGACGATTCGGCGGGCAGCCGCCGTGCGAGCAGCAGCGGGACCGTGCCGAGGACGCGCCCGCTGGCGAGCACCTCCATCCGGCCGACCACCGCGTGGCGCGGCAACGGCCCGGTCAGCTGTCGGGGCAGGCTGAGCCGGCGCGTGATCCTCACGTCGTCGCCGATCACCGTCGAAATCGTCGCACCCGCCACCACGGCCGCCGGGGCGCCGGGGCGGTCCTTGACGCGCACCCTCGCCTCGATCGTGCCCGCCCGCACGAGGCGGGCGATGTGGAAGTTCGCGTAGCCCCAGCCGAGCAGGGCGAGCGCGTTGTCGTCGCGGGCGAGCTCGCTGTCGGTTCCGAGCACCGCGGCGACGAGCGGCAGGCCATTGCGCTCGGCCGCCGAGACGAGCACGTAGCCGGCGTCCGCCGTGTGGCCGGTCTTGACGCCGTGGATCCACGGGAACCGGAGCAGGTCGTCGAGGTTGACGACATGGCGGACGTGGCTGCCGGTCAAGAGCGTGGCGCCCCGGAGCGCGACGATCCGCCGGAAGTAGGCCGAGTGCGAGAGGTCGTAGCGGGCCAGCGTCACGAGGTCGCAGGGGCTCGAGTAGTTGCCCGGTGTGTCGAGGCCGCTCGGCGTCGCGTAGTGGGTGTGGCGCAGGCCGAGCCGCCGCGCCTCGGCGTTCATCATCCCCACGAAGCGCGCCACCGAATGCCCACCGACGTTGTACGCGAGGTCCTCCGCAGCGTCATCAGCGCTCGGCAGCATCATCGCCAGGAGCAGATCGTGGACGCTCATCCGCTCTCCCGGGACGAGGCCGATCTGCGAATCGCCCGGCGCGGCGACGTAGTCGTTCTGGGTGAACATGGTGCCGAGCCGCTTGACGTGCTCGAGCACCACCAGCGCCGTCATCAGCTTCGTGGTCGAGGCGATGGCAAGCTGACGCCCCCCGTCGTCGGAATACAGGAGCTCTCCCGTGGTGCCGTCGATCAGGCAGGCGCCGGTGACCGACAGCGATGGCGGCGCCGGGGTCCGGGCGCCGGCGGCGGCGGCGGGCACGAACAGGGCCAGAGACGACAGCAGCGCCAGCGACGACAGCAGCGCCAGCGCCAGCGCCAGTGTGGACGGGCGGCGCCTCATCGCCGGATGCGCAGACGCTGGCCGGGGTGCAGCGTGTTGGGGTCGAGGTGGGGATTGAGGGCTTCGATCGTCGCCTCCGTGACGTGCGTGCGCTCGGCGATGACCCCGAGGGTGTCTCCGGACTTCACGGTGTAGGTCACGGGGCGGGCGGCTCGGCGCGTGGTGGAGGTGGACGGTGTCGACGGGGTCGATTGGGTGCTCGGCGTCGGTCGCGGCGCCGAGCCCACGCCGTTCTCGACGACGACGACCGTCCCTACGATGACCGCGATCAACGCCACCGGAGCGAGGAAGCGCGCCGGACTGCGATGCGATCCGTGGTTCCCTCGGCCCCGACGGTCCACCGCTCCTCACCCCCGCCCCGGCCCGGCGACGGCCGTCATCCCGACAGTGTCCATGCCCGTTCGCGCAACCTCGCCGCCTCCGCCCGGGCGGCGGCGGCGGGATCTCCTCCGCGCTCCACGTAGGCGTTGACGATGCCCCGCGAGGCGGACACCAGTCCGCCGGCTCGCCCCGGGGCGAACGCCGCGGCGACATCGTCCACCTGGCCTCCCTGGGCTCCGATGCCGGGCAGCAGGAACGGAGCGCGGGGCATCAGCTCTCGGAGGCGCGCGAGCCGATCGGGCGCGGTCGCGCCCACCACGGCGCCGACGTCGGCGATCGGTCCGGCTCCGTCGTCGAGGCGGGCGACGATGGCGGCGAGGCGTTCGCTCACCGTGCCGGCGTCGGCCAGCGGGAGATCCTGGATCTCCTCGGCTCCCGGATTGGAGGTGCGGACGAGGACGAACACCCCCCCGCCACGGAGGCGCGCCGCATGAAGGAACGGTCGCAACGTCTCGACCCCGAGCAGCGGACTGACGGTGAGCGCATCGACGCCGTATCCGGCCACGGGGCCGTATGGCGTCGGCGTCTCCCCGAAGAACGCCTGGGCGTACGCCGAGGCGGTGACCCCGATGTCACCGCGCTTGGCGTCCGCCAGGACGATCAATCCGCACTCCCGAGCGCGAGCGACGACCTCGGCCAGCGCCGACAGGCCGGGAGGCCCGAGGCGCTCGAAGCACGCGAGCTGCGGCTTGATCGCGACGCAGTGCTCGCCCGCCGCCTCGATCGCCAGCGTGCAGTGGATCGCCACCGCCCTCGCGGCGCGTTCGGCCGCCGTCGCCGTGGCCTCCCCCGGCCCGCCGGCGAGCTCGATCGCCCGCGGCCACAACCGAGCGGGATCCGGATCGAGTCCCAGCACGACCTGCGACTGCCGCTCCATCACCTGGCGGGCGAGCCGCTCACCGAACGGCGGGACCACGACCTCGCCCGCCGTATGAGTCGTGGCGGCGAGTGAGGTTGTGGTCTCGATGCGGTGCGGACTCACCTGTCGGTGCGGACGAGATCGCCGCCCGCGCGAGGAGTGCTGCTAGTTGACGGCCTTCTTCAAACCGGCCCCGGCGCTGAACTTCGGCACCTTGGATGCCGCGATGTTGATCTTCTCGCCGGTGGCGGGGTTGCGTCCCTCACGGGCGCTGCGCGCCGACACGCTGAACTTGCCGAAGCCGGAGAAGGAAACCTCACTGCCGCGCTTGAGCGCGTCCTGGATCGTCTCGAGCACTGCGTCGACCGCATCTGCGGCATCCTTCTTGCTCAATCCGGCCCGGTCACTTACCTGGTCGATGAACTCGCCCTTGGTCACTGCTCCTCCTTCGAGATCGTGGGAATGCCCGAAGCTAACACGACTCGCGGACATCCCGCGGATTCTCGTCACCCCGGCACGACGGCAAACCCCTTCATCCGGAGGGGAACGGCGGCGTCGGCATGATCCACCACGTGACCCGGGAAGTCGCCCCGGAGCTGCTCGAGCCGTGCCTGGCGTTCTACCGGCTGCTCGGTTTTCGCCGCGTCGAGCCTCCCGCGACGCTCGTCCGCCGGGCGGCCTGGCTGACGCTTGGGCCGACGCAGCTTCACCTGATGCCGCGTGCCGGGGCCGGCGCCGTCACCGGACACGTGGCGATCCTCGCGCGTGACTATGAGGCCACAGTCGCGCGGTTGCGAGACGCCGGCCACGAGGTGGAGCCACGCCAGGCCCACTGGGGCGCCTCACGCTCCTACGTCCGTGATCCGCAGGGGAACCTCGTCGAGCTGATGGCGAGCGCTCCGGATGCCTGAGCCTGCCCGGCCGTCCGCTCCGCTCCGCCGTGCGGCGCCGCCGGCGGAGGTAGAGTCGCGGGAGGCGATGTCCGAGGTCGACAACCCCCCGGGCGATGGAGCACCCAGTCACGGCGCCCCGGGCGGACTTGACGTCGGGCGCATCGGCTGGTTGCTCACCGTCCTCACGCTCCTCGTCGGCGTGCTCGTGCTCGCCCTCAAGCGTGACTGGGGCTACGCCACGGTCACCGCGGTGGTGGCGCTCTCAGCCGCCATCAACCTGTTCTGAGGACTCCGCCGTCCCCGCGGCGATCCGGTCCGGCCGCACCCGATCCTCGGGCTCCAGGTGGACGAGGACGGTGGTGCCGGGGAGCTCGGAGACGATCGCGTGCTGGAGCTGGTGAGAGAGGAAGTGTGCGCGCTCGAGCGACGTCCCGCGGGCGAACTGCATGTGCAGATCCACCTGGTGGTGACTTCCGACGTGCCGCGCTCGCATGTCGTGGACTCCGACGACCTCCTCGCCGATGAACGCGTCCACCACCCGATGCAGGGCTCGGAGCTCGTCGTCGGGCAGCGCCTCGTCGGCCAGGCGACGTCCCGCGGCGATGAGGATCCGCACCCCCGTGCGCGTGATCGCCACCGAGACGATCAAACCGACGACCGGATCGATCCACTCCGCGCCCGTCGCCGCCACGAGCACGAGCGAGACGCACACGCCGACGGAGACGATCGCATCGGTACGCAGATCGGAGGCGGTGGCGAACAGCGAGGGCGACTCGGTCGTCCGGGCCACCCGGCGAAGATGGCCGGAGACGAGCCCGTTGGCCACGGCCGCCACCCCGGCCACGATGATCGCGACGCCGATCGTGCTGACGTGCCCGCCGTCGACCAGCCGCCGGATGGCCTCATAGGCGATCACGACACCGCCGCCGAGCAGCAGCAGCGCCTGCGCTCCGGCAGAGAGATCCTCCACCTTCTCGTGCCCGTAGTGGTGGCTGGCGTCGGCGGGCGCGTCGGCCTTGCGCACGGAGGCGAACGAGATCGCGGAGGCGATCAGGTCCATCAGCGAATGGACGGCGTCGCTGAGAACGCCCACCGATCCGGTGAGAAGACCGGCCGCCAGCTTGATCGCGATCAGGCAGGCGTTGGAGACGATCGAGACGACCGCCGCGCGCGTCTTGGCCGGCGAAGGAACCGTCGAGCTCATCGGACCGTTCAGGCTAGTGGACCAATCCGCCTCCGCCGGTCTCCGGCTCAGCACTCCGCCAGCCACGCGGCGAGCGCCCGGATCGCCGCTCCGCGGTGGCTGATCCGATCCTTCTCCGCGTCACTCAGCTCGGCCATCGTCCGCTCGTGAGGGTCATCGGGGACGAGGAACGCCGGGTCGTAGCCGAACCCGCCGAGGCCGCGCGGCTCGGCGGCGAGGGTTCCCTCGCAGGTGCCCATGAACGTCTTCTCGATCCCCTCACGCGGATCGACGTAGGCGAGGGCGCAGACGTAGCGCAGCCCGCTGCCGGCCGGCGCCTCGCGCAGCAGCTTGGCCAGGTTCTCCTCGTCACCGGCCTGTGGGCCGGCGTAGCGGGCGGAGCGCACGCCCGGGCGTCCCCCCAGCGCCTCCGCCTCGATCCCCGAGTCGTCGGCGATCGCGGCCCGCGCCAGTGCGGCGGCGGCGGTGCGCGCTTTGGGCAGGGCGTTGGCGATGAACGTGTCGCCGTCCTCGGGGGGCAGCACGACGTCCTCGGGCAGGGCCTCGACCTCGATCCCGGCCGGCGCGAGGATTCGCCGGAACTCCCGGAGCTTGTGGGCGTTCCGGGTGGCGAGCACGAGCCGGCGCGGGGCCGGCCCGTCATCCGGGCCGGACATCAGCCGGCCTGCGTGACCGCCGCGTCCTGGCTCGCCCGCAACGACTCGATGCCCTGGGCGGCGAGGGCGAGCAGGTCGTCCAGGTGCGCGCGGGAGAGCGGGGTCCGCTCCGCCGTCGCCTGGACCTCGACGAGGCCGCCGTCGGCGGTCATCACCACGTTGGCGTCGACCTCCGCGGTCGAGTCCTCTGAGTAGTCGAGATCGAGGAGGGGAACCCCGTCCACCATCCCGCACGAGACGGCGGCCACGGATCCGTTGAGCGGCGAGCCCGTGATCGCCCCCTCGGCGAGCAGCCGCTCCGTGGCGAGCCGCAGCGCGACCATCCCCCCGGTGATCGAGGCGCAGCGCGTGCCCCCGTCGGCCGTGAGCACGTCGCAGTCGATATAGATCGTCCGCTCGCCGAGGGCGGCGAAGTCGATCACTCCGCGCAACGAGCGTCCGATCAGGCGCTGGATCTCCACCGAGCGGCCATCGAGCCGGCCCTTGGTGACGTCGCGCTGCTTGCGCTCTCCGGTTGAGGCCGGAAGCATCCCGTACTCCGCCGTGACCCACCCCCGGCCCGCTCCGGCGAGCCACCGGGGCACGCTGTTCTGGACCGATGCGGTGCAGATCACGCGGGTCTCGCCCATCGTGATGAGCGCCGACCCGGTCGCCGTCGGCACGAAACCGGGGTCGATCCTCACCGGCCTCAGGTCGTGGGGGCTGCGCCCGTAGCTGCGCTCGGTCGTCGTCGTCATCGCACGGTCACCTCGTGTCGTAGTTCGATCTGCTCGACTTCGCCGAGCGGCATCTGCAGGAAGCGCGTGCCGATGGACCGGAAGCTGTCCGCGTCAGCGGTGCACTGGAAGCGGTAGTCCCCCTCGCCGGGCTGCGGGTTGAGGAGCTCGCGCGCGGCGAGCGCCCGCTCCACCGAGCGCGCCACGCCCGCGCCTGAGGAGACCAGGGCAACCCCGCGCCCGAGGACGCGCTGGAGGATGGGAGCGCACAGCGGGTAGTGCGTGGAGCCGAGGATGACCGTGTCGACGCGGGCCTCGCGCAGCGGAGCGCAGTACTCCCGGACCGTCTCGACGACGCGATCGTCGAACGGGAAGCCCGACTGGATGATCCGCGCCAGGTCGGGACAGGCGACGCTCTCCAGGTGGACATGGGGGTCGGCGGCGGCGACCGCTCGCTCGTAGCCCCCGTTGGCCACCGTGGCCGGCGTGGCCAGGAGGCCGACCCGGCCGGTGTGCGTGGCCACGACCGCGAGCTGCGCGGCGGGTCGCAGGACGCCGATCACGTCGATTCCGGGGGCGGTGAGAGCGAGATGGTCCTCGAGCGTGTCGAGCGCGGCGGCGCTCGCCGAGTTGCAGGCGACGACGAGCAGCTTGGCCCCGAGCGCGACCATGTGGTCGGCGATCGCCACGGCGAACGTCTGAAGCTCACGATCGGAGCGATCGCCGTAGGGAAAGCGGGCGGTGTCGCCGAGGTAGACGTAGTCCTCGCCCGGGAGCGAGACGAGCAGTTCGTGGAGCACCGTGAGGCCGCCGACGCCCGAATCGAACACGGCGACGGGCTGATGGCATGCGGAGGGCACGCCTCGATGGTGCCAGAGCGCCCGGCCAGCCCGAACTTCGGCAACGGGCTCCGCGGCGCGCCACTCGCCCGGGCCGGCGGCGAGCCCGCTGGGGTCCGGGTGCCGAACGCCAAAGTTTGGGGTCCCCGGTTACGGTGTCGCGGTGCGGACGCTGATCGTCACGAACATGTACCCGACCGCCGCGCGCCCCGCGCTGGGGAGCTTCGTGCGGGACCAGGTGCGCGCGCTGGAGCGGATCGCCGAGGTCGACCTGGACCTGTTCTCGTTCGCGCCCGGGTCGCTCGGGGCCTACGTGCGAGCGCGGGCCGAGCTGCGGCGCCGGTATCGGGGGCGGAGCTTCGACGTCGTGCACGCGCACTTCGGGCTCACGGCATGGCCGGCGCTCGCCGTGGACGCGCGCGCCCACGTCGTCACCCTGCACGGCACCGACCTCCACCATCCGCGCTCGCGAGCGATCACGCTGGCGGCGGCGCGCCGGCAGGATCTGGTCGCCGCGGTCTCCGCCGAGCTGGCGGGTGCGGTGCCGGGCTGGGCGACGCGGCGCGAGGTCGCCGTGCTCCCGTGCGGCGTCGATCTGAAACGGTTCCGCCCGCTGCCCCGGCACGAGGCGCGGACGGCGCTGGGACTCGATCCGGAGCGGCCGTATGTTCTGTTCGCCGCCGACCCGAAGCGGCCGGAGAAGCGCTACGACCTCGCCGTGCAGGTGGCCGAGAGCGTGCCGCTGCTCAGCCTGGGGGACGTCGACCCGGAGCGCGTTCCGCTGTGGGTGAACGCCGCCAACGCCGTTCTCGTCCCGTCCGAGCGCGAGGGCTTCGGCCTGGCGGTGCTGGAGGCGCTGAGCTGCGACGTGCCCGTGCTCGCCACCCCCCACGGCGTCGCCCGCGAGGTCCTGCCCGGGCTGGCGGGGACGCTGTGCGCGCCGTTCGACCTCGCCACGTGGCGTGCCGCACTCGCGCCCCATCTGGCGGAGGCGGATCCGCGGGTGAACGGACGGCCGCGGGCGGAGCCGTTCTCCGCCGATCGGATGGCTGGGCGCGTCCTGGAGGCATGGCGCTCGCTGCTCGCGTGAACCCGGCCGGTGCGCGCCGGTCGGCTCCTATACTCGCGCCGACGCCGGAGAGAGAATGAGCAGCCTGCTTGAACAAATCGCGCGCCGGCGCCGAGCGTCGGCCCGCAGGCGGCTCGGCCCGAAGTCCGCGAGCCCCTTCCCATCGGGAAAGCCGGCGCCGCCGCCGCGTGCGGCCGCTCCGGCCCCGCGCGCGGCCGCTCCGGCGCCGCCGCCGCGTGCGGCCGCTGCGGCCCCGCGTGCCGCCGCTCCGGCCCCGCGTGCAGCCGCTCCGGCCCCGCGTCCAGCCGCTCCGGCTCCGCCGCCCGCGCCCCGACCGGCGCCGCCGCCTCAGGCTCAGGCGCCATCGCCGCCAGCGCGTCAGGCACCACCGGCACCACCGGCACCCGAGGCCGCGCCGCGGCGGGCATCCCCCGCGCCGGGCGAGCCGATCGTCTGGGGCCGCGCGCGGGCGCCGGTGGCCGACGAGGCACCCGCGGCGGAGGCACCGCCGGCGGAGGCACCCCCGGTGCGTCGGCTGGACAGAGAAGCCCCGCGCGCGCCGATCGTCTGGCGCAGCCACTCCAGCGCGGTCGAGAGTCCCGCCCCCGCCCCCGGGGCAACGCCGCCGGACCCGGACCCCGCCCCGGCCGCCGCGCCCGAGCCAACGCCGCCGCCAGTGGAGGCACTCACGCGCCGGGCCCCCGAGCGACCACCCGCTCCCCCGCCGCGCCCTCCCTCACAGCCCGCGGAGAGGCCGCGCTTCGGCCTCCTGCGCACGGCCGCCCGGGCCGCGGCGAGCGTCGCCGAAACGGCGGCCGCCCGCCGAAGCGCCCCGGAGGAGTCGGTCGACGAGGCCAGCGCGCCGCGCCCAGCGGACCGACCTGCCCGGCCGGACCGCCCCCGGCGGGAGGACCGGCCGGACCGGCCCCGGCGGGAGGACCGGCCGGACCGGCCCCGGGGAGAGGACCGCCCGGATCTGCCCCGGCGAGAGGACCGCCCGAACCGACCGCCCGCAGCTGAGACCACGCCGGCACAGCGGGACAGCGACGAGCAGCCCACCACCGAGTTCGCCGCCGCGCGTCTCACCGCGCCGCCGTCCGGGGAGGACGACCAGTGGACGACGGACTGGTCGGCGCCCTGGCCTGCACGCGACCGCGGATCGGACACCGCAGCCCCCCTGCGTGAACCCGAGGCCGGCCACGGCCCGCGTCGCTCGATCGGCAACGGCGCCGCACCCGCCGCACCCGCCGCGCCGGCCGCGGCCACGCGAGCGCCCGTCGCACCTGCGCGGCCTCCCGCGGCACCCCCACGGCCTCCCGCCGCGCGCGCGCCCGCCGTGCCCGCACGACCGCCGGTGGCACCCGCTCCGACGGTGGTCGGTCCCGGCTTCGCCGAGCGCGGCCGGATCCGGCGCCGGGCGCGATACCTCCGCGCCCTGCGCGAGGTGCAGCTCCGGGACATCGGCGGCTTCGTGCTGGAGCTCCATCGCTTCGGCGCCGAGCGACCTGACGTGCTGGCGGCCAAGGTGCAGGGGGCCACCGCGACGGACATCGAGCTGCGCGCGCTCGAGCGTGCCCTTGGGGGTCGCTCGCCGATCCGCGAGCTGCGAGAGCCGGGCATCGGCGGTGCGTGCGAGAAGTGCGGCACCGTCCACGGAAGCACCGATCGCTTCTGTGCCTCCTGCGGTGAGGCGCTGACCGATGGTGACTCGGCATCGGGCGAGTGGGAGCGATGAGCGCCACGGCGACGCAATCCGGCGGGCGGTTGCCCCCGTCGGGCGAACCCGAGACCGAGCGGTGCGCCCAGTGCTCGTCGCCGCTGGCCGAGGGCCAGGAATGGTGCCTGGAGTGCGGGTCCTCGCGCACGCTGATCTATCCCCCGCCGGACTGGCGGATACCGGTGGCCGTCGTCGTGGTCGTGATCCTGCTCGCGCTGGGCGGCTTCCTGTTCGCGCTCAGCCGGCTGTCGTCGACGTCGTCCCCCACACCGGCCGGCGCGTCGGCGTCCGCGCCGCCCGTGCCCGCTCAGGCGCAAACGGGCGTAACGAGTCCGTCCGCCCCTCCGGCGGCCGGCACCACCACGCGGATCGCCGGGATCGGCACGTGGCCGATCGGCCAGAGCGGCTGGACGGTGTCGATCGAGAGCTTCGGCAGCGAGACCCAGGCGTACGCCCGCGCGCACCACGTGCTCACCGCCTACCGGCTCAAGGTCGGCGTGCTGGACAGCTCCGACCATCCCGCCATGGCGCCGGGCGCGTGGATCCTGTTCTACGGCCGCTACACCTCCCGTAGCGGGGCCGCGGCCGCCGCGGCGCGCCTCGTCGCCCGCGGCTACACCCAGGCGCAGCCCGAGCGGGTGGCGCGGCGGGGCGGCCTCTGATGGTCGCTCACGACCGGTAGGGGACCTCAGCCCCCGGCGACGGCCAGGCTCGGCCAGTGGCGAGCCAGGCGCTCGTGCGCGGCCCGGGAGAGCGGCGTGGTCCCGACCGCGTCGGAAGGGCCGTCCGCCGCGCCGGCCAGGACGGCCATCGTGGCCGCGACCGAGCTCGCGAGCGCCTGAAGCGAGTAGCCGCCTTCCAGCACAGCCCCGAGCGGCACGCCGAGGCGCTCCGCCAGTCCGCGCAGCGTCGCGGTCATGCCCGCGTAGCCGGCGTCGCTCACCGTGCACTCGGCGAGCGGGTCGCCCCGGTGCGCGTCGTAGCCCGCGGAGACGAGCACGAGCTGCGGCGCGAAGGCCTCCCCCAGCGGCACCACGACGTGATCGACCAGCGAGCGGAACTCGGCATCGCCCGCGCCCGGCGGCACGGGCAGGTTGACCGTGTAGCCCGTTCCGGGGCCTGTCCCTTCGTCCCGCGCGGATCCGGTCCCCGGGTACAGCGGCGACTGGTGGATCGAGACGAAGAGAACCTGTGAGGAGTCCCGGAAGATGTCGTTCGTGCCGTTCCCGTGGTGCACGTCCCAGTCGACGATCAGCACCCGCTCGAGCCCCCGCGCCGCGATCGCATGGGCCGCGGCGATCGCCACGTTGTTGAGCAGGCAGAAGCCCATCGCCTGCGCCCGCTCGGCGTGGTGACCCGGCGGCCGGTGCGCGCTGAACCCGGCCCGGGCATCGCCATCGAGAAGCCGGTCGACGAGCTCCGTCGCGCCCCCCGCAGCGTGCAGCGCCGCGTCGAAGGAGCCGGCGCTCATCGCCGTGTCGAGATCGATCCGCCCGCCGCCGCGAGCCGAGATCTCCTCCAGCATGTCGATGTGGGAGGCGGGATGGACGCGCTCGATCGCGCTGCGCTCCGCCGCCGGCGAGAGCCGGCGCTCGGCGCCGAAGAAGTCGTGGCGCTCGAGCTCGCGCTCGATCGCGACGATGCGCGCCGGCTGCTCGGGGTGAGGCCCCGGGTCGTGCTGGAGCGAGGAGGGATGCGACAGGAACAGCAGAGGCGGGGCCGGCATCGCAGTACCGTACCGAGCCGTGTCGCCGCGCACTCCCCAGCAGGTGGCGGTCGTCGGCGCCGGCGCGGCAGGGCTCTATGCGGCGCTCCGCGCGGCCCGCGAGGGGGCGCGCGTGCTGCTCGTCTCGGCCACACCGCTGGCGGGCGCGTCGAGCTACTGGGCCCAGGGCGGACTCGCTGCGGCGATGCTCGCCGACGACAGCCCGGAGCTTCATCTCCAGGACACCATCGCCGCCGGCCGGGGTGCGGTCCGAGAGTCCGCGGCGCGCGTCCTCTGCGAGGAGGCGCCAGGAGCCGTCGAGGACCTCGCGGCGCTCGGCGTGCACTTCGACGCCGACCGCAACGGGAACCTCGCGCTCGGGCTGGAGGGGGGTCATCGGGCCCGTCGGGTCGTCCACGCGGGCGGCGCCGCCACCGGCCGCCGGCTGATCCGCCAGCTGAGCGCACTGGTCGCCGAGGAGCCGCTGATCGAGGTGCTCGAGGACCGGCGCGTCACGGAGCTGCTCACCGAGGACGGCCGGTGCGTCGGCGTCGTGCTCGATGGGCGCGAGTGCATCCCGGCGTCGGCCACCATCCTCGCCACGGGCGGCGCCGCGGCGCTGTGGGCCCGCACGACGAACCCGCTCGGCGCGATCGGGGGCGGCATGCTCCTGGCCCACCGCGCCGGCGCCACGCTCGCCGACCTGGAGTTGATGCAGTTCCATCCCACTGCGGTCGTGGCCTCCGACGGCGCCGACGGCTTCCTCGTCACCGAGGCGATCCGCGGTGAGGGCGCCACCCTGCTCGGTGCCGGCGGAGAGCGCTTCGTGGACGAGCTGCTGCCGCGCGACGAGGTGGCCCGGGCGGTCCAGCGAGAGCTCATCGCGAGCGGCGCGGCGGCGGTCGGGCTCGACATGCGCCACGTGGATCCGGCGCTGTTCCCGAACGTCGTCTCGGCGCTGCGCCGCGCGGGCATCGATCCGGAGCGTGAGCTCGTGCCGGTCGCCCCGGCGGCCCATTACATGATGGGCGGTATCGCCACCGACCTGGGCGGCCGCGCCACCGTGGCGGGCCTGTACGCCGTCGGCGAGTGCTCGTGCACGGGTCTGCACGGCGCCAACCGGCTCGCCTCCAACTCGCTCACCGAGTGCTTCGTGTTCGGAGCGCGTGCCGCGCTCGCGTCCCTCGACGAGCCGCCCCGCGTCGCCGGCGGGCCGCTCGTCCCGCGCAGTCCGGGCCCGCCCCCCCCGCTGCGTCAGGAGAGCCGCGAGGCGTTGTGGCGGCTCGCCGGCCTGGAGCGCGACGGCGAGGGCCTACGCCGCCTGCTCGACGACGAGAGCCCCCAGGTGCGGCTGATCGCCCGGTGCGCCCTGGCCCGGACGGAGAGCCGAGGCGCGCACCTGCGGCGCGACTTCCCAGAGCTCGATCCCGCCTTCGACGGCGTCCACGTGACGCTCACCGGCGGCGACGATGCCGTGCTCGCCGCCTGGAACTAGTTTGTTCAGCTAATCCGGTCATTCCGGTTACACCGGACCCCCGCGGTTAATAAAGAGTTAATAAGCGGATCGCTCCGGGCTTCACAACTCGGCGGGATACTCGCCGCAGCAAGGGATGGCGCCCCCGGCGAAGAGCCCGAAAAGGAGTCTGCTGCATGTACCGCTTCAGCCGTGCGATCTATAGGGAGATCGCGTCCGAAATCATCGAGGATCCGCACCGGCTCGATCAGCGCGTCAACCACGAGCGCGTCCTGCGGGCCTGCGAGGCGGCGGTGGAACGCCTCGCCACCGATCGACACTACTTCGCCCGTCCGGCGCGGACGCTGTTCTGCGACATCCGCGCCTACTTCCCGATGACCTCCCAGCGACGGGTCCTCGGGGTGATCGAGCGCTACCTCGAGTTCGCCGACGAGTTCCTTCGCCATCAGCCGCAGAACGGCTACGACGTGTACGGCAACCCGCTCCAATGTCGCGCGAGCACCCGGAAGGGCACGCCCTGCCAGCGGATGCCGCTTCCGCACAACGGCTACTGCCCGTCGCACCAGCACCTCGCGGAGACCGAGGGAGTGGAGACGCCGATCGCCGCCTGAGCGTCGCCTGAGGCGGCGCGCCGCGGCGGTGTAACGTCGCGCGCGTGTTCCTCGGCGTCGACGTGGGCGGCACCTTCACCGACGCGGTCCTCGCCTTTCCGGGCGGGGTCCTGACGGCCAAGGCGCCGAGCACTCCGCACGACCAGTCCGAAGGGGTGCTGGCGGCGGTCGACGCGGTCCTCGCCAAACTCCCGGAGGGGGGCGAGCTCCACCGGTTCGCCCACGGCATGACCGTGGCCACGAACGCGCTGCTCGAGGGCCGCGGCGCCCGCACGGTGCTCGTCGTCACCGAGGGGTTCACCGACGTCGTCGAGCTCGGACGCCAGAACCGCGCCGAGCTCTATCGCCTCTGCGCGGCCCGTCCCGAGCCGCTCGTCCCCTGCGAGCTCCGCATCGGCGCGCCCGAGCGCACCGGTCCCGACGGACCGCTGCGGGAGTTGAGCGAGGACGCCGCCCGGGCGCTCGCCGAGACGGTGTCCGAGCTCGAGCCGGAGGCGGTGGCCGTCGTGCTGCTGCACTCCTACCGTCATCCCGAGCACGAGCGGCGGATCGGCGGTGCCCTGCGCGACGCCCTGCCCGGGGTCCACGTCTCGCTCTCGCACGAGGTGGTGGGGACCTTCCGGGAGTACGAGCGGGCAGCCACCACCGAGGTGGACGCGGCGCTCTCGCCGCTGCTCGCGGGCTACCTGCGCCGGCTGCGGGAGCGCTGCGAGGAGCGCGGGCTCCCCGAGCCCTCGATCATGCAATCCAACGGCGGCCTGATCGATCTCGACGCCGCCGCCGCCCACGCCTCCTGGACCGTCCTGTCCGGCCCGGCCGGGGGCGCCGCCGGAGCCGCCTTCGCCGCGCGTGCGGCCGGGGTCGCGGAGGCCCTGTGCTTCGACATGGGCGGGACCTCGTGCGACGTCTGCGTCGTCGACGGCGGCGCGGTGCAGGAGCAGAGCCAGGGCACGCTCGCCGAGCGCCCGCTGGCGCTGCCGATGCTCGCCATCCACACCGTCGGCGCAGGGGGCGGCTCGGTGGCGTGGGCCGATGCCGGCAAGGCGCTTCGCGTCGGACCGCGCTCGGCGGGAGCGGATCCCGGCCCTGCGTGCTACGGGCGCGGGGGCGAGGAACCCACCGTGACCGACGCGAACCTCGTGCTCGGCCGACTCGATCCCGAGGCCGAGCTGGCCGGTGGCGTGAGCCTCGACGTGGAGGCGGCGCAGGCCGCGGTGGGGCGGCTGGCCGAGCGCCTGGGCCTGGAGCTCGACGACTGCGCCGAGGGCATCCTCCGCGTGGCCGACGGCGAGATGGTGAGGGCGCTGCGCGTGGTCACCGTCGAGCGGGGCATCGATCCGCGTCGCTACGCGCTGATGGCGTTCGGCGGAGCGGGCGGCCTGCACGCGGCGTCGATCGCCGACGAGCTCGGGATCGACCGGATCCTGTGCCCGCGGGCCTCGGGCGTCCTCGCCGCGCTGGGGATGGTCGTCTCGCCCCAGCGGCGGGACGTCCAGCAGACGCTCCTGCTCAGCGGCGAGGGGCTCGACGCCGAGGCGATCGCCGCGGCCACCCGAGAGCTCGGCGAGCGCGCGCGTGAGGCCGTCGGCGACCCGAAGGCGGAGCTCTCCCCCGTGTACGAGCTCCGCTACCTCGGCCAGGCCTTCGAGCTCGCCATCCGCGGAGCGCTCGAGCCCGATCTGGCGGGGCTGCGGGAGGACTTCGAAGCCGAGCATGAGCGCCGCTACGGCTACCGCGACGGCGACCAGGAGCTGGAGCTCGTCACGGTGCGGGTGACCGCGTCGGTCCCGGGAGTGGACGTCGATCTGACGAGCGCCGCCGCCGCCGGTGAGGTGGACCGGCAGCGGCGGCGGGCGAGGCTCGCCGGAGAGTGGGTGGAGCTCGACGTGCTGGCCGGCTCGCCGACGGCGGGGACGGCGATCACCGGACCGGCCGCGATCCAGCTCCCCGAGGCGACGCTGCTCGTCCCGGCCGGCTGGTCGGGCACCGTCGACGACAGCGGCACGATCGTCATCGACCGGGAGCACGGGTGATCGATCCGGTCGAGCTGCAGGTCCTCACCGGGGCGCTGCGAGCCATCTGCGAGGAGATGGGGGCGGTGCTCATCCGCTCGGCGTACTCGGCGAACATCAAGGAGCGACGCGACGCGTCGACGGCCCTGTTCGATCGTCACGGCGAGATGGTCATGCAGGCCGAGCACATCCCCGTGCACCTCGGCGCGATGCCGGCGGCGGTCGCGGCCATCCTCGACGAGGAGCAGCGTCCGGATCGCGCCTGGATCCTCAACGACCCCTACCGCGGCGGCACGCACCTGCCCGACATCACGGTGATCCTCCCAGTGTTCGCGGACGAGGAGCTGATCGCCTTCGCCGCCAGCCGAGCCCACCACGCCGACGTCGGCGGCCCCACCCCGGGCTCGATGCCGGCCGACAGCCGCACCCTGGAGGACGAGGGCGTCGTCATCGCCCCGCGGATCCTGGACGACGCCGCGATCGACGAGCTGGTCTCCCAGATGCGCCGGCCCGATCAACGGCGTGCCGATCTCCGGGCCCAGCTCGCCTCCGGGCGGGTGGGCGCCCGGCGGCTGCTCGAGCTCCGTGAGCGGGCCGGTGCGGAGACGCTGCGGGAGGCGTTCGCCGAGGTGCTCGACTACTCCGAGCGCCGCACCCGCGCGTGCATCGACGCTCTGCCCGACGGTGTGCGGGAGGCGCGCGACGTGCTGGAGGCGAGCGAGGGGGAGCTGGAGGTCCGCCTGCGGGCGACCGTCGAGGGCGATCGGATCACGCTCGACTTCACCGGCACCGCCGCCCAGCACGACGGCAATCTCAACTGTCCGCTCGCGGTGACCCGCTCGGCCTGCTACTTCGCCATCCGCGTGCTCACCGATCCGGACATCCCGCCCACGGCCGGCGCATATCGCCCGGTCGAGGTGATCGCCCCGCCGGGATCGCTGCTCAACGCCGAGTCGCCGCACGCGGTCGTGGGGGGAAACGTCGAGACGTCCTCCCGCGTGGCCGACGTGGTGCTCGCCGCGTTCGGTCGCGCTCTGGGGCAGGGCACGATGAACAACGTCACGCTCGGCAACGACGACGAGGTCGTCTACTACGAGACGATCGGGGGCGGTCAGGGGGCCTGCGAGGACGCCGACGGCCCGAGCGGGGTCCACGTGGCGATGAGCAACACCCTCAACACCCCCGTCGAGGCGCTCGAGCTCGAGTTCCCGCTGCGGATGGTGAGCTACGCCCGGCGGCGCGGATCCGGCGGTGGCGGTGCCCACCGGGGCGGCGACGGGGTCATCCGGGAGCTCGAGGCGCTGGCGCCCCTGCGCTACTCGCTGATCACCGAGCGCCGGCGCCACGGCCCGCCGGGGGCCGAGGGCGGGGAGCCCGGCGCGCCGGGGCGCAACCTGGTCGACGGCGAGCCGCTTCCGGCGAAGGCGAGTGGCGAGCTGCGACCCGGGCAGCGCCTCCGCATCGAAACGCCGGGCGGAGGCGGGTATGGTCAGACGTGATGCGGATCGGCTTTCTCGGCCTTGGGATCATGGGCTCGCGGATGGCGGCGAACGTCGTCCGGGCGGGCCACGAGGTGACGGTGTGGAATCGCACCGGGTCCCGCGCTGAGGAGTTCTGCGCCGAGCACCGGGCCGAGCGCGCCGCGACGCCCGCGGAAGCGGCCGCCGGCGCGGAGATCGTCGTGAGCGTGGTCGTCGACGGGCCCCAGGTCGAGGCGCTGCTGTTCGGTGAGAACGGCGCGGCCGGAGGCGCGGAGCCCGGCACCCTGTTCGTCGACTGCTCGACGATCGGGCCGCTCTACGCGCGCGGGATCGCCGAGCGCCTGACGGAGCGCGACCTGCGCTTCGCCGACGCGCCCGTGACCGGCTCCTCCCCGCGCGCCGAGGACGGCACGCTGACGATCATGGTCGGCGCCGAGGCGGAGGACTTCGCCCGTGCCGAGCCGCTGCTGCGGACCATGGGCAAGCGGATCGTCCATGCCGGGGGGATCGGGCAGGGCCAGGTCGTGAAGCTGATCAACAACGCCGTGGCCGCCACCAACGCGGCCACCCTCGGCCAGGCGCTGCTCGTCGGAGCCCGGTGCGGGGCCGACCTCGACGCCCTCGTCGAGGTGATGGGCTCCGGCTCTGGCGGCTCGGCGATGCTCGACCTCAAGGCGGCGCCGATGCGCAACCACGATTACCGGGCGCTGTTCAAGCTCGACCACATGCTCAAGGACGTCCGCCTGTGCCTGGAGCAGGGCGAGGCGGCGGGAGCGCCGTTCCCGTTCGCGGCGCTGACGCGGGAGATCCTCGTCGCCGCCGCCGGGCTCGGACACGGCAACGACGACTTCGCCGCACTCTTCGAGGTGCTCGAGCGGGGCGTCGGGCCGGGCCGCGCGCCCGACTGAGCCGCCGGCGGCCTGCCGGGGGGGCACCGAACAGGGCATCCGGAGTGTCCGGTCCCATCGCCCGCCGGGGGGTTGGGCGTTTAGCGCTACTCCTGGTAGCGGAAAACGCCCAACCCCCGGGCGGAGCCGGCCGCCGCCGCGATCACCCGCCAGCGATGTCCAATGAGCCGTCGCCGCCGAGGGGCGAAATCCTTCCTGTGCCGAGGGGTCGCCAGGCGGGCCAAAACACGTAAGCGTTCAGTCGTCGGGGCCTGGGGCAGGGATTCCTGCTTGATGCAGCGAATCTTGCGGGCATGGAGCGTGCCGAGGCGGAGGCGATCTATGACTCGGGACGGGAGGCGTGTGTCGAGTTCATTCTCCGCTTAGCGGCTGAGGTTGAGCGGCATGGAGAGCGCCTCGCGCGGTTGGAGGCGCAGGCGCGTCAGGACTCGCGCACGAGTTCCAGGCCGCCGTCGCAGGATCCGCCGAAGACCCGCGCGGAGCGGCGTGCTGAGGCGCGCGCGAAGGCGAAGGAGTGGGCGGGGCGCGAGGGTGGACAGCGTCAAGCGGGCGGGCAGCCGGGACATCAGGGCGCGGGTCGCGAGCTACGCCCGGAGGGCCAGATCGATGAGATCGTTGATCACTTCCCGGAGAGCTGTGGCGGGTGTGGGCGGGAGTTTGCCCCGGAGCAGCAGCGTCCAAAGCGGCGCTTCGGCCGCCATCAGGTTGCTGAGTTGCCGCCGATCAGCGTGATCTGGACCGAGCATCGCACGCATCAGTTGCGCTGCCGGCAGTGCTTGGCTCGGACCAGCGCCCGGCTGCCCGACGGGATCGCCGCCAGCGGGTTCGGGCCGCGGTTGCAGGCGGCGTTCGTGACGTTGAGCGCCCGGCACCGCGTCTCGCGCCGTGGGATCGTGGAGCTCGCCGCGGATCTGTTCGGCGTGACGCTCTCGACCGGCGCGGTCGATGCGATCTGCCAGCGCACCTCGGACGCGCTGGCTGGCCCGCATCTGCAGCTGCAGGACTGGGTGCTGGACCAGGACGCGGTACATGTCGATGAGACCGGCTGGCGGACCCACGGCGAAGGGCGAGCGTTGTGGACCGCGACCACCCCTTCGGCGACGTTCCTCCAGATCGCCGAGCGCTGCAACCGCGAGCAGTTCAACACGCTGATCGGCACTGCGTATCCCGGGATCGTGATCTCTGACCGCTGGAACGGCTACAGCCATCTCGACCCCGAGCGCCGCCAGGCGTGCTGGTCGCACATCAAGCGCGACTTCCATCGCCACGCCGACGGTCTCGCTGAGCAGAAGACCTTCGGCGAGGCTGGCGTTGTGCTCACCCGTCGAGGGTTCGCCGCCTGGCGCGCCTACCAACACGCCCACCACGACCGCGGCCGCCTGCAGGCCGAGATCGCGCCAATCCAGACCGAGTTGCGCGCGCTCCTCGAGAACGCCTCGACGAAGAAGGCACGCAACCGCTGGCACCGCCAGTTCGCCAACAACCTGCTCAAGATCTGGCCCGCGCTCTGGACCTTCACCCTGCTCGACGGGATCGAGCCAACCAACAATCCCGCCGAGCGTGCGCTCCGCGCCCCGGTCATTCACCGCAAGATCTCGCTCGGGACTCAGAGCAAAGACGGAGAGCGATTCGCCGAACGGGCACTGTCCGCCGCCGGCACCTGCCGCCTACAACGCCGCTCCCTGTTCACCTACCTCACCGAACTCATCACCGCCCACACCCGCGGCGACCCATTCCCCGCCCTCGCCACCTGAGGCCCCAGGAACTGAACGCTTACCAAAACACGTGACTTTGCAGGGATATTTTGGATTTTCACGATTTTTTCGTAGAATGGCCTCAGCGGCCGCGCAGACGAGTCACTCGCGCGGCATTCCCCCCGTCTCCCGCAAATCCCCGAGCCTCTCCCCCCTTCACCCACATGCCGATTGCTTTCAAAGAATGGGCCGTCACCGTGCGGGCGCTCGCCGAAGGCGAGCAGCTCCTGACCCTCCGCAAGGGGGGCGTGCGCGAGCCCAACAAGCACTTCAAGCTCGACTACGAGCGCTTCTTCCTGTACCCGACGTTCGACCACCAGCGCACCGACCTCGTGCGCGAGTCACACCGTCCGGAGCTCGCTCGCGCGCTCGAGGAGGGTGTGTGGAGCGACGGTGAGCCGACGCCGCAGGCCATGCTCCGCGACGGCGAGATCTCTCAGCCGGATCGCGTCCGGATCCGCGCCTGGGCCGAGGTGGCGGCGCACTTCACGGTCACCGACCGCCGCGCCGTCGACGCGCTCTCGCCGTTCTACGTCTGGACCCCCGATTACGCCGAGAAGCGGCTCGCGTGGAAGCGGCGTCATCCGCTTCACGTGATCCTGCTGCGCACGTATCGCATCCCGCGCCCCGTGACGGTCAAGGTCCGCGACGAGTACGGCGGTTGCCGCTCGTGGCTCGAGCTCACCCGCGACCTCCCCTTCGAGGGCACGCCGGTGCTGTCCGACGACGAGTTCGAACGCGCCTCGGAGGAGATCGCCTCGATCGCCTCCGACCGTCAGCCCGTACTCGTCTGAGGACCCCGGCCGAGTGGCGCGAGCGCCATGGCCTGGGTCGAATCGGTCTCGCCGTCCTTCCGGGCGCGGCACGAATCCGGTCTCGTCGACGAGGCCGATCGTTTGCTGACCGCGCTCGAGCGCGTGCGTGACCGACTCGCGCTCCTGTTCCCGCGGACGCCCGGGGACATCACGGTGGTCATGCACGAGTCGCCGCTCTCGCTGACGGTGTCGAACCCCCTGCTCGCCGTCCAGCGCGCGATGACGGCGCCCGCGGCCCGCCGTTACGTGGCCGGCTGGGCCGGCCGGCGAGAGCTCCACGTCCTCACCGGCCGGGCGCTCGGCGCCCGAGCGTCGAACGTCCCCGGCTCCCGGGAGATGCTGCGCCTCACCGCTCCCGTGCTCTACACCCGGCGAGTGATCCTGGAGAACCATCAGGACCTCGCGCGGGCCCGGGCTCCGGTGCGCCTGGCCGCCGCGCTGCGCTGGGCGTGGCTGCTGGAGGGGGCCGCCCGCTGGTTCGCCGGCCAGACGGCCCACGCCCGGCCGGCGATCGCGCGACATCTGCGGGAAGGCAGGCGCGCCGCCTTCCCGCCCGGCCTGCGCGACGCGACCCTGCTCGGCGGCACCGTCGTCGACCTGCTCGTCCGCGAGCGGGGCGAGCGGGCCGCGGCGACGATGGCCACGCGGCTTCACCCCCAGGGTGCGCGGGCGGCGCTGTCGAAGGCGTTCGACGGCACCACGTTCGCCCAACTCGAGCGCGCCTGGCGAGGCCACCTCGCCGAGCTCGCGGGGGCTCCCCCGCGCTGATCGCGCGGGATCCGCCCTCGCTCAGGCCAAACCGAGGAACTCCCTGACCCGCTCGCCGTCGGCGCGCAGAGCGTCCGAGTCGGCGGTCTCGATCTGCTCGAGCGGCTCGAGCGGCTCGAGGGTGACCCGCCCGCCCGATAGTCGCCAGGTCGCCACGGCACGTCCCCTCACGAGCGCGAACGGCCGGAAGACCCCGTTGCGAACGAGCACGACCTCACGGGCGCCCGCGATGAACTCGCGTGATCGCCAGCCGCACAGCACGGGCTCGTAGGCGCCGAGCAGCCGCGGCGGCGGGAGTGTGTCGGCAGGGGGCGCCCCGTTGCGCAGCGAGATCTGGCCGTCCTCGCGCTCGGCGAGCTCGCGGGAGATCGCCGACAGGCCCGCGCGAGCATCGCGCAGGGGCAGTCCCGCCCACCGGGCCAGGTCACGTTCGTCGGCGGGTCCGTGGCCGGCGAGGTAGCGACGCGCGAGCTCGCCGAGCGCCCGCTCACGCCCGGCCGCGTCGGCCGGCGCGAGCGCGGCCCCGAGCCAGTCGCGGGTGAGGACGTAGGCATGCTGGGCACCCATCATCGGACCGCGGACGGCGAGCCCGCGCAGGCACGTGAGCAGGAGCAGGTGAACGAGGGCCTGCCCGGCGGTCGGCACGCCCGCGTGCTCGAGCGCCCCGGCCAGCTGCGCGCGGGTCTGCGGGCCCCGGTCGGTCAGCGTGGCCTCGATCGTCGCCACGCCGCGCTCGCTCGCCGACGGGCTCACCCCCTCCTGCGCCAGCCGACGGGCGTTGGCGGTGAACAGCGGGGGCGTCGTGAGCCCATGGAGCCAGCCGAGGTCCTCCGTGCGCACGAGGTGCAGGGTGCCCCGGTTCAGCCAGGTGACGACGAGCGAGCGGTCCTCGCCGAGCGCATCATCGAGGTCGGCCGAGGTGACGCCGGTGCTGCGGGCGCGGACGGCGAGCCGGGCACCCCGAAGGTCCTGGGCCTGCACCGCCAGCAGCCGCTCGACGACCGTGAGTGCGTCGGTGGCCGGCGGAGCCGACAGCAGCTGGGCCCAGAGGCGCTCGGCGAGGACCGTCACCGCCCCACCCGTCGGTTCATGTCCGGGGGCGCTCCGCGGCTCAGTGGACGACGGCGAGCAGTCCCCACAGGACGAGCAGCCCGAGCGCCAGCGCGCAGAGCAATCCGAGGGCGAGGCGGGTGGGTCGCACGCCGCGTCCCGCCGGCACCTCCCCGGGGATGATCTCGGCCTCCAGGAGCACCTCGCGCGCGGCGGTGGCCCCGGTCTGCGGGACGAGCACGTCACGCGGGCCGGCGGCGAGCATGTCGGGGACATCGAAGCCGGCGCTGCGCCGCAGCAGGCTGGGGATTCCCTCCTCGAGCAGCAGACCCTGGATGAACTCCGCCTCGGCGAGATTGCGCACGCCGGTGACGCGGACGAGCCGTCCCTCGGCGAGCTGGGGCTTGATCTTCCGGGCGCGGCGTCGGCGCTCGGTGAGCGGCGGCGGCTCGACGCGGGTGAGATCGTGGACGAGCGGGAGCCGGCACTCCGAGCAGAACCGCTCATCCGGATCGTGAGCGGCGCCGCATCCGGGGCACACGAGCGGCCCCGAGGCGAGGCCACCCTCACGGGTCATTCGACGACCAGCTCGGTCTCGGCGACCGCACCGTCGCGGATCGTGAACGCCCGCACCTCTGGCTGCTCCTCGGCAACCCCGACGATCACGTAGATCGCATCGGGATAGAACGCGAGGTTGATGTCCGTCTGTGACGGATACGGGGCGCTCCGCGTGTGTGAGTGGTAGATGGCGCCGAGGTCGAGATCCTCGTCGTCGATGGCCATCTGGATCCGGTACTGCTCGGCGCCGTCGATCTCGTAGCGGAAGGGGCTGTGGGCAGCGTTCTCGGCCGGGTAGAGCTTGACCGCCCGCCCGTCACGGCTGGCGATCATCCCGCAGCACTCGTCGGGCGCGTCGGCGACCGCGTGCCTCACCATCTGGTCGAACAGATCGCGGCCGATCCGCATTGCGCGAGGCTACCAATGCCCGGGCACGCTCAGTCGCCATTGACGAACGGCGACCGGAGCTCCTTCTCGATCTTGCGCGGATAGCGCGCCCGCTCGAGCAGGAACTCGTGCTGGCCCTCGCTGGCGAGGATCTCCGCGCACAGCCGCACCAGCGCCGACCGGCGGAGCTCGGAGATCGCCTCGTGATAGTTGCGCTCCAGCACCTGCTCGATGTCGAACAGCAGCTTCAACCAGCCGTCGTCCGAGCGCCGCGCCGCCAGGTCGACCTGCGTGTGGTGGCTCACCAGCGCCTGCTCGGCCTCGTGGTCGCTCCCCGGCGCGCTCGGCGCCGGGCCGCCGAGGGCGGGGAGCTCCGCCATCAGCGCCCGGGCATGGGCGCGCTCGTGAGCGACGATCGCCTGGGCCAGCGGCTCGACGGAGGCAGCGAGCTCGCCGGAGGCGATCGCGCGATCGTAGACGTAGGCGACGAGCAGCTCGAGGCCGGCCAGCATCGAGATCAGCTCGCCGTCGCTGGGGATCGGCTTCGTCGTGGCCGCCCAGGCGGCGGGGGCGCCCGCGGCCAGGCCGACGGCGGCGAGGGCCGCGCCCTCCGCGAGGAGTTGACGTCTCGTCGTCACGGACACGGGCGTTCGGTGCGAGCTCGCGGCGTCTGTGGGCGCCTAAAGGGACATATGGCCCCTTTACTCGCCCAGAGACGGGGCGGAGCAGCGGTACACCTTGGGGCAACGCCAGATTTCTGACTCACGGCACTAGTCGGCCGCGGTGACGAATGGGCCGGCCAGGGCGGGCTCGCCGAGCGCCGAGCGAACCAGCGCGACGTGCTGGGCGTCGTTGCCCAGCACCGCGGCGAGGGCCGCGCGCGCCCCGCCCGGCGCGACGGCGGGAATCGCCTGCAGGTAGCCCGCCACCTGCCGGCGCTCGACGGTGTGGAAGAGGGTCAGGACGCCCTGCTCGTCACGTGGCTGGCCGAGGTCGTAGCTCGCGCGCTCCTTGATCGGCTTTCCGCCCTGGCGCTTGATCAGCGAGCGGAGCTCGTCGACGTGGGCGAGCTCGTCGGCGAGGATCTGCTTGGCCTGCTTGGCGAGCCCCCGGCGCAGCAGGGGGATGCCGGCGGCGTAGGCGGCCACCGCCTCGTACTCCAGGTCGAGCAGCCGGTCGAAGATGATCAGGTCCTGGCTTTCCCGCAGGGGGGAAAGCGGAGGCACCGGTGGCTGCGCCGAACCGCCGCAACCGGCGGCGCCCGCGCCGAGTACGAGGGCGGCCACCCCGGCGAGGGCCGCACGCCGCGAGCTCGGCGGCGAAGCCGCCACCGCTAGGTTTGCCTCCACGCGATGTTCGCCCTCTGGGCGAACTCGCAATGGCGGCGAAGCCGCCACTACCACCAGACGGTGGAGTCCAGGTTCTCGATCTCGTCGAGTGGACGCGTGTAGATGCCGGAGGACAGGTACTTGCTGCCGTCGTCGCAGACGATGAACACGACGTTGCCCTCGTCGAGCTCACCGGCGATCCGCACCGCGACGCGCGCGATCGCTCCCGAGGAGACACCGGCGAACAGCCGCTCCTCGTCGAGGAGCTTGCGCGTCCACGTGATCGCGTCACGGTTGGTCACGAAGATCTTGCGGTCGAGCAGCGACAGATCGATGATCGGCGGGATGAAGCCGTCGTCGAGCGAGCGCAGCCCCTGCACCGGCTCGCCCTGCATCGGCTCGGCGGCGACGATCCTGACGCTGTCGCCGAGCTCCTCCTTGAGCCGGCGCCCGTTGCCCATCAGGGTTCCTCCCGTGCCGAGGCCGGCCACGAAGGCGCTCACCTCGTCGAGCTCCTCGAGGATCTCGAGCGCGGTGCCGTTGTAGTGCGCCGCCGGGTTCGCCGGGTTGCCGTACTGGTACGGCATGTAGTAGTCGGCGTCCTTCTCGGCCATGTCGAGGGCGAGCTCGACCGCTCCGTTGGACCCCTTGGAGCCATCGGAGTAGACGATCTCGGCGCCGTACATCCGCAGCAGATCGGTGCGCTCGGGCGTCACGTTGTCGGGCATCACGACCTTGAGGTTGTAGCCCTTGCGGCCGCAGATCATGGCCAGCGAGATGCCGGTGTTTCCGGAGGTCGGCTCCAGGATCGTCTGTCCCGGGCGGATCAGCCCCTTGTCCTCGGCGTCCTCGATCATCGCCCGCGCCACGCGGTCCTTGACCGACCCCGTCGGGTTGCGCGACTCGAGCTTCGCCCAGATCCGCACGCCCGGCTTCGGGCTGAGGCGCTTGAGCTCGATCAGCGGCGTGTGGCCGATCGACTGGACGATGTCGCCGTAGCGACCCCCACAGGGCCTGTTCTTGAGCTGCTCGGCCGCCATCGCTTCAGGAAGTATAGCGTCGGGTGAGCGCTAGCCGGTGGGCGTTTCGCGGTCCAGCCGTGCGCACGCGGAGGCCTCGGCGGGGCGGGCGTGATCGACCCGGACCTCCCAGCCGGCCCCCCGCGGCTTGAAGAAGACGATCGGCGAGCCGCTGTCGATCGCCTTGCCGGGATGGAAGCCGACCGGGCCCACGTTCATGTCGAGCTCCCAGGCGAGTGTGCTCTGGTTGCCGAGGTAGCTCACGGGACTGCCGCAGCGGCGGATCGCGAACGGTCCACCATCGGCGGCGATCACCTGGCCGAGGCGCCTGATGTGCACGGCATCCAGGCGCGCCTGCTCGACGAGGCCACGATCGTGGCGCAGGACGTTGCGTGTGTGGGGGGCGAGCGCCGCCAGCAGGCCCACCACCACGACAACGCCGAGAATCGCCGTGACGCGGGATGAGCCGAGCGTGAGCAGCGTGCCGATGCCCGCGCCGGCCACCGCCAGCAGGAGCGCGTCGGGCTCGATCAGGTACCGCGAGGTCGCCGACCATCCGTGCAGGGCGAACGCGATCTCGACGAGCACCCACAGCAGGGCGGCGAGCGAGAGCCCGATCAGGGCGCGATCACGCCGAAGCACGGCGAGGGCGATCGACAGCGCGATGGCGATCTGCATGGGGACGCCGACGAGGCTTCGCAGTCGCTGGAAGACGCCGATGAACTTGTTGCCGTGGATGACGGTCGACTGGCCGAGGGCGAGATCGCCCGCGCTGAGCCAGCTGTGCGAGGTGAGACCCGGGACGATGAACCAGGCGGCGGGGATGAGCACGAGCCCGGCGAGCGCGTACACGCGCATCGCCGGGACAGTGCGCCACGCCCAGGCGGCGTAGAGCAGGGCGAACGGCCACAGCTCGGGGCGGCCGAGCCCGGCGAGCACGAGCAGCGCGAACGCCAGCCGGTGGCGCCGGGAGAGGTGGCAATCGACGGCGCCGAGGCACAGCGCCACGGTCAACGGATCGGAGTTGGTGATCAGCGTGAGGTGGGCGAAGCCGCCGAGCGTGAGCATGCCGCCCCCGGCGACGATCGCCGCGGCGAGCGGCGCCCACGGACGAGCAGGCGCGGGGGGCATGAGCCGCAGGGCGAGCCGGATCGCGAGTGCGACGGCGGCGCAGGCGCCGAAGACGGCGGTGAGCGTCCACAGCGCCAACTGCCCCGGATGACCGACGAGCGCATAGGGCAGCGTGAACAGGAACGTCAGCGGCTTCCACGAGGGTGCCCCGTCGGTGTTGAGGTTCCAGTGCAGGACCTGCCGGCCCCACACCATCCAGCCCATGGCGTCGTACGACGGTCGCGGCTCGGCGAGGACCGTGAACAGGACGGTGGCGAGCAGCAGCCCGGCAACGATCGCGAGTGGCGCGCGCCAGCTGCGGGCGCGCCAAGCCGGGCGCCTCGGCGGAGCCGCGGCGCGACGCAGCACCCCAGGCAGCACATCCGTCGACATCGACTCCGAGCCTACGCGACGTCGCGTAAGCCCGCGGTCAAGCGGGGCTGCCGGGCCTAACGCCCGCCGGCCATGGCGGGCAGGATCACGAGCACGTCGCTCGTGCCGACCGTGGTCTCGAGGCCGTCGAGCACGCGGACGTCCTCATCGTTGAGGTAGACGTTCACGTAACGGTTGAGCCCACCGTCGGGCGCGAACAGCTGGGTCTTCGTGTCGGGATGCGCCTCGGCGACGGAGCGCAGGATCTCGCCCACCGAGTCGCCGTCGGCGCTCAGCTCCTTTTCGCCGCCGACCGACGGCCGGAGCACGGGGGGAATGCGGATGGTGGCCATGGCGCGGAAGGCTAGTGGACCGATGCGTTCACTAGTGGGCGCCGGCGCAGAACGCCTCGTAGTCGGGGAACACGCCGAGCTCCTCGTCGCCGATCGCCTCCGGCGGACGCGAGCAGATCGGGCAGTCGGGGTCCCGGCGTACCTTGACCTCGGTCACCTTGGCGGCGAGCGCGTCGTACATGAGCAGGCGGCCGACGAGCGGCTCGCCCTCGCCGAGGATGAGCTTGATCACCTCGGTCGCCTGGAGCAGGCCCATGGTCCCCGGCAGCACGCCGAGCACTCCGTTGGCGCCACAGGAGGGCGCGAGCTCCGCCGGCGGCGGGACCGGGAACAGGCAGCGGTAGCACGGCCCGTCGTAGGGCTTGAACACCGACAGCTGACCCTCGAAGCCGAGGATCGCCGCCGAGACGACGGGGATCTCCAGGCGGACGCTCGCGTCGTTGAGCAGATAGCGCGTGGGGAAGTTGTCGAGCCCGTCGACGACGATGTCGTAGCCGGGCAGGATGTCCATGATGTTGCTCGCGTCGAGCCGGACCGCGTGCTTCTCGACCTTGACGTCCGGATTGAGCGCCGTGATCGTCTCCTCGGCGGAATCGACCTTGGGGACGCCGACCCGCTGGCTGTTGTGGATCACCTGGCGCTGCAGGTTCGACAGGTCGACGACATCGTTGTCGACGATCCCGATCGTTCCCACGCCCGCGGCGGCGAGATACAGCGCCGACGGCGAGCCGAGCCCGCCGGCCCCGAGCAGCAGCACCTTGGCGTCCAGCAGCTTCTGCTGACCCTCGACGCCGACCTCGGGCAGGAGCAGGTGACGGGAGTAGCGCTCGCGCTGCTCGGCGGTCATGACGCGGGGGGTCTCGACGGCGTAGCCGCGGTCCTTCCACAGCGTGAAGCCCCCGGTCATCGACTGCACGTTGGTGTAGCCGAGGTCGTCGAGCATCGTGCGGGCGGCCCAGGCCGAGCGGTTGCCCGAGGCGCAGTAGAGGACCACGTGCGCGTCACGATCGGACACCGCGCCCTCGATCCGCGACTCCAGGTGGCTCTTGGGAACGTGCCGGGCTCCCGGGATGTGGCCGGCCGACCACTCGTCGACCTCGCGCACGTCGACGACGACGACGCCGTTGCCCAGCTGCTCGCTGATGACAGCGGGGTCGAGCTCGTCGATCTGGCTCTTGATCTGGCGGAGAACCTCGGCTCCGGACGGACTCATCGCTGAAACTCCTTAAACGCGCTCGGGTATAGCCACTTCAAAACTTCAGAGAGTATAGCGGTGCGCAGGGGCGCCTCCCGGAGAGAAGGCGCCCCGCGCACAGTGGACCCAATCGCCTTGCAAGCTCGCTGCCCGTCGCTGTCAGACGGGAGAAGTTCCGTGGGCTTGCACAAGGGGTATCGACGGAGGCTCCGTAGGCCGATATGGGGTGCAGACCCCATTGTGTCAGCGCTCCCCGTCTCCGCCATGAAGTCCCGCCGCTCGCTGCTCGTCCAGGTCATGCTCGTCAACCTCCTGCTGGTGGCGGCCACCGGGCTGGTCGTCACGGTGGCGATCGATGCCCACGCCGCCGCTGCCCTCACCCGCGGCCGCGAGCTGCTCGTGCTCGGCCTGGCGATGCTCGCCACCCTGCTCGGCAACTGGCTGCTGCTCCACCGGCGGTTCGCTCCGCTCGACGCGATGATCTCGGCGATGGAGCGGGTCGACCTGGCCCACCCCCAGCCGCCGCCCCCGCCCACCCGCGAGCTCGACAGCGCCGAGGTGAAACGACTCGAGGGGGCCTTCCGGCGCATGGTCAGCCGGCTGGAGGCGGAGCGACGCGCGGCGGGGCGGGCGGCGATCGAGGCCCAGGAGCGCGAGCGACGCCGGATCGCCCAGGATCTCCACGACGAGGTCAACCAGGCGCTCACCGCGGTCACCCTCCGCCTGCAGGCGTCGATCGAGCAGGCGCCCCCGGATCTGCGGCGCGAGCTCGCGGAGACCAAGCGACTCTCGAGCCAGGCGATGGAGGAGCTGCTCAATCTCGCCCGCCAGCTGCGCCCGGCGGTGCTCGACGATCACGGCCTCCTCCCCGCCCTGCACAGCCAGGTCCGGCATTTCGCCGATCAGACCGGCATCGAGGCCCGCTTCCACACGCGCGGCACCCCACCGCGGCTGACACCGGAGCAGCAGCTCGTCATCTATCGGGTCACTCAGGAGAGCCTGTCGAACATCGTCCAGCACGCGGGCGCGACCCGCGTCGACGTGGAGCTTTCGTTCGTCGGCAAGACGATCCTGCGGGTGAGCGACGACGGGACCGGTTTCGACGGCGCGGGGGGCGCGAGCGCCAGGGAGGCGCACGGCGGTCTCGGCGGACTCGGCGTGAGCGGCATGCACGAGCGCGCCCTGCTCGCGGGGGGGCGCCTGTCGATCTTCTCCGCGCCGGGCGAGGGCACCCGCGTCGAGCTGGCGATCGCGTCATGAGCGCGACGCGGATCCTGATCGCCGACGACCACGGCATCGTGCGGTCGGGGATCCGGCTGCTGCTCGAGCGACAGCCGGCGGTGGAGGTCGTCGCCGAGGCCGCCGACGGCGTCGAGGCGGTGGAGCGGGCGCTGGCGACCCGGCCGACGCTGAGCATCCTCGACGTATCGATGCCGCGGCTGACCGGGCTGCAGGCGGCGCGGGAGATCCGCGCCCAGCTCCCCGACTGCCGCGTGCTCATGCTCTCGATGCACGACGACGAGCACTACCTGTTCGAGGCTCTGCGCGCGGGCGCCTCGGGTTACGTGCTCAAGCGGGAGGCCGACCAGGACCTCGTCGAGGCCGTGCGCGCCGTGGAACGTGGCGAGGCGTTCCTCACCAATGCCGCCGAACGCTCGATCATCCGCCAGTGGATGGCCGACGGCGCGGGCGGTCCGGTGGCCACGCTGACGGCGCGTGAGGAGGAGGTCGTGAAGCTCATCGCCGAGGCTCACACCAACGTCCAGATCGCCGGCATCCTCCATCTGTCGGAGAAGACGGTGGAGTCGCACCGAGCCAACGTGCTGCGCAAGCTCGGGATGCGCGACCGCGTGGAGCTCGTCCGCTACGCGATCCGGCGCGGGCTGATCGAGCCGTAGCTGGACCGCCGTCGGGGCGCTCCCACCTACCATCGGGCGGGTGCGCGCCCCCGAGCAGGCCATCTACGCGCCCCCGTTCCCTCGCGGCGCAGCGTGGCTGAACGTCGCCGCCCTGCGGATGGACCAGCAGCAGGGACGACCGGTGCTGATCGAGTTCTGGGACTTCTGCCGCCCCAATTCGGTGCGCACGCTCCCCTACCTGAGCGCGTGGCACGAACGCTACGAGCCGGCGGGCCTGCGCGTGATCGGAGTCCACGCCTCGGGCTTTCCGCCCTCCGCCGAGGGGGCGGCGGTCAGCGAGGCGGTGAAACGGCTGGGGGTCGCCTATCCGGTGGTGATCGACTCCGAGCTCGAGATCTGGCAGGACTACGGCAACCTCGGCTGGCCGGCGCGCTACCTGTTCGATCAGCGCGGTGCCCTGTTCGAGTACCACTACGGCGAGGGCGCCTACGCGGAGACCGAGGCGGCGATCTGCGAGCTGCTCGGGATGCCGTGCGATCCGATCGCGCCGCTGCGCCCCGAGGACGCGCCGGAGGCGCAGCTGGCGGTCCAGAGCGACGACGTCCCCGGGCCGTACAGCGGCCCGTATGAGGCGGGTGCCGTGTGGGCCGTGCTCGGCGGCCACGGCGTGGTCAGCGTCAACGGGACCGAGGTGGCGGTCGAGCACCCGGGGGCCTACGAGCTGATCCGCCACGAGACCTCCACGGCCGGCGTGCTCGAGCTGGCGGTGGGCGACGGCGTCGAGTGCTACGCGACGTGCTTCACGCCGGGGGTGGTGGCGGATTGAGGCCACCCGGCGGCCCATGGGGGGTCAGTCGAGCAGGTTGACGAGCTCGGGCGGACGGCCGTCGCCCTCGATGCGGACGGCGAAGCCGGCGCGGTAAGGGCTGACGGCGGGCTCGGCGCCGGCGAACGACGGCTCGTCGACCCAGCAGCCCGCGTTGATGAGCCGCGCACCGCCCGGCGTGCGCCACTCGCCCGGCGGATCGCCGGGCAGCGGCCCGGCGCGGTGGGTGTGACCGAAGAGCACGAAGTCGGCTCCGACCCCGAGGCGCTCGAGCACCTCGCCCATCGCCAGCAGCGATCCACGCCGCAGCGCGACGCCGTCGATCCCCGGCCGCAGCGGCCCGAGGCCGGCCCGGTTGAGGGCGGCGATCGCCGCTGGGAAGGCGAGCTTCAGCGCCCGGCGGCGCCAACCGCCGCGTTCGGCGGCCTGGAGCTGTCGCCACACGCGGTGCGACGGGCTCTCGACGTAGGGATCGTGGGCCGGGACGCCCCGCTCGGCGGCGGCGCGCAGCCAGGCGTAGGCCGGAGCGAGGATCGCCTCCACGTCCTCCGCGCTCGTGATCTCCCCCGCGCGGCGGCGGACGACGCGCGCCGTGAGGCCGAGCGAGAGGCGCTCGATGCTCGGGACGGTGGTGAGCACGTCCAGGTAGTGGCCGTGAGTGGCGTAGACGCCGTCGTCGAGCCACACGCCCGGGTAGGCGCAGGTGACCCGCGCGGGAGCGAGCGCCTGGGCGACGCGAGCCAGCGGCTCGCCCTCGCGCCAGTCGACCGCGGCGGCGAGGCCGAGCGGCGGCGCCTGCACGGCCGCCCCGCGGCGGGCGAGCCACGGATCGAGCAGGTTGTGGTCGTGGTTGCCCGGCACGATCACCACCTGGCGATCGCCGGCCAGGGCGCGGAGCACGGGCAGCGCGTCGGCCAGCACCTCACGGAGCGGCGCCTCGCGCAGCTCGAGCAGGTCGCCGAGCAGGACCAGCCGCTCGATCCCGTCAAGCGCGGCCGTCAGACGCGCGCGGACGGCGGGGTCGACCCGTACGCGGTCCCGCCGATCACGAAGCGCGAGATGCAGGTCGGAGATGACCAGCGTCCGCACGGCCGGAGGGGTGCTGAGGCGCGGGGCGGTCTAGGCGGTGCCGGCCATCGCCTGCCGGATCGCCTTCGGGAGCATGAAACGCACGTCCTCGTTGATCACGTGCAGCTCCTGGATGTCCGTGGTGCCGGCGGCGCGGAAGCGATCGACGAGCCGCTGGACGAGCTCCTCAGGCGCGCTGGCGCCGGAGCTGATGCCGACGACGGGCTTGCCCTCCAGCCACTCCTCCTGGAGCTGGGACTCGTTGTCGATCAGGTAGGACTCGGCGCCGTGCTCGCGGGCCACCTCGACGAGGCGGTTGGAGTTGGAGGAGTTGCGCGATCCGATCACGAGCACGAGGTTGCACTCGCGCGCAAGCACCTTGACGGCCGCCTGGCGGTTCGTGGTCGCGTAGCAGATGTCGTCGGTGCGAGGCCCGACGATGCCGGGGAATCGCTCGCGCAGACGGGCGATGATGGAGCGGGTCTCGTCGACCGACAGCGTCGTCTGGGAGATGTAGGCGATCCGCTGGGGATCGGGCACCGTGAGCGCGTCGACGTCGGCCTCGCTCTCGACGAGGACGATCTGGTCGGGCGCCTCGCCCATCGTGCCCTCCACCTCCTCGTGTCCGCTGTGGCCGATGAGCACGATCGTGTAGCCCTCGGCGGCGAACTTCACCGCCTCCCGGTGGACCTTGGTGACGAGCGGGCAGGTGGCGTCGATCGTCCGCAGGGCTCGGATGCGGGCGTTCTCGTGCACGCTCGGAGCGACGCCGTGGGCGGAGAAGACCGCGGTGGCGCCATCGGGGATCTCGGTCTCGGTGTCGACGAAGATCGCGCCGCGCTCGCGCAGCTGGGCCACGACGTGCTTGTTGTGGACGATCTCCTTGCGCACGTAGACCGGCGCGCCGTAGAGATCGAGCGCACGCTCCACGGTCTGGACGGCGCGATCGACGCCGGCGCAGTAGCCGCGCGGCGCGGCGAGCAGGATCTTCTCGGGGATGGCGCGCATCGACTGAAGTGTAGACCCCCGCCGACCGGCCAACCCAGGCCGCGGTCGCTCCGGGACGGCCCCGCTGCTCAGTCGTTCGCCGTGGCCAGCTCGAGCAGCTCGGCGAAGCGCTCGCGCGCGGCCGCCCGCCGCGTCGGCACGTGCTCGGAGGGCACCCCGTCCTCGGGGGCCTCGTAGCCGCGGAGGACCTGCCGGGCGACGGAGGCACGATGCACCTCGTCCGGCCCGTCGTAGATCCGGGCGGCCCGGGCGTAGCGATACATCGCTTCGAGCGGCAGGTCGGTCGAGTAGCCGAGCGCCCCGTGCGCCTGGAGCGCGCGGTCGATGACGTCGTGGAGGACGCCGGCGCCGAAGTACTTGATCATCGCGATGTCCCGCCGCGCCGCGAGCACCCCCTGGGCGTCCATCTTCCAGGCCGCGTGGAGGGTCATGAGCCGGGCCGCCTGCATCTCAGCGGCCGAGTCGGCGATCCAGTTCTGGACGCTCTCGTGCTGCGAGAGCGCAGAGCCGTGCGCGTAGCGATACAACGAGCGCTCGCACAGCATGTCGAAGGCGCGCCGGGCGACGCCGAGCCAGCGCATGCAGTGGTGGATGCGTCCGGGGTAGAGCCGCTGCTGGGCGATCAGGAATCCCGCTCCCTGCTGACCGAGGAGCGCCTCGGCGGGCACGCGGACGTCCACGTAGCGGATCTCGGCGTGGTTGCCGTAGCGGCCGAAGCTGTCGTAGGGGTGCTCCATCGTCGAGACGTCACGGACGATCTCGATGCCAGGGGTGTCGGCGTCGACGAGGAACATCGACGCCCGCTGGTGAGGCCGGGCATCCGGGTCGGTCACCGCCATCACGATCAGGAAGTCGGCGATCGAGCCGTTCGAGGAGAACCACTTGTGGCCGTTGATCACCCAGGCGTCCCCGTCGCGCACGGCGCGCGTGGCCAGCAGCGTCGGATCGGAGCCGGCGGTGTTCGGCTCGGTCATGCTGAACGCGGACTTGAGATCGCCGGCGAGGAGCGGGTGCAGGTAGCGCTCCTTCTGCTCGGGTGTGCCGGCCAGGGCGATGATCTCGCTGTTGCCGGAATCGGGCGCGGCGTTGCCGAAGGCGAGCGGAGCCAGCGGGGAGGAGCCGAGGATCTCGTGCATCAGCCCGAGCTTCACCTGGCCGAAGCCCTGACCGCCGAGCTCGGGCTCCAGGTGCGCGGCCCACAGGCCGCGATCCTTGACCTGCTGCTGCAGCGGCGCGATCGCCCGCATGAGGCCATCCCAGCCGAGGTCCTCGAGCAGCGTCTCGAGCGGCCAGATCTCGGCGCGCACGAACTGCGCCATCCAATCGAGATGGCTCTGGAACTCGGGCTCGGTGGAGAAGTCCCAGGCGATACCGGGGAGCCTACCCGAGCCGGCGCGACCCGGGTCACAGCTTCAGCCCGGGTTGAGGGAGGGCGGCTAGGCTGTGGGTCCCGTCTCGGAGGAACCATTCGCGCATGGCCCAGCAGCATCTCGACCGGCTGACTTCGATCGACGCGTCCTTCCTGCACCAGGAAGGCGAGGCGTCGCACATGCACATCGGCGGCGTGCTCGTGTTCGAAGGACCGCCGCCGGACTTCGCCGACTACCTCGACCACGTCCGCGGCCGCCTGCACCTCGTGCCGCGCTACCGCCACAAGCTCGTCAATCCGCCGCTGGAGAGCGGCCGCCCGATGTGGGTCGACGACGCGAGCTTCAACCTCGAGTACCACATCCGCCACGCCGCGCTGCCGCCGCCGGGCACGGAGGAGCAGCTGTTCCGGCTCGCGGCCCGCGTCGCCTCCCAGCAGCTCGATCGCTCCAAGCCGCTGTGGGAGAGCTGGCTGGTGGAGGGCCTGACGCCGACCGAGCCGGACGGCGAGGAGCGCTTCGCGCTGATCTTCAAGACCCACCACGCGCTCGTCGACGGCGTCTCCGGAGTCGATCTGGCCACGGTCCTGCTCGATCTGGAGCGCTCGCCCGCGCCGCCGTCCTCCGGCGGACTGGAGCCCTGGCAGCCGCATCCGCAGCCCTCGCCCGTCGAGCTGCTGCTGGGCGGCGTCCGCGGCGCGGTGAGCGCGAGCGCGGAGCTGGTGCTGCGCGCGCTCACCGCCGGCACCCGCCCGGGGAGCACGATCGAGCGGCTGCGCGAGGTGGCCGAGGGGCTGGGCGAGCTCGTCTGGGCGGGCCTGAATCCGGCCCCCGAGACGCCGCTCAACGTGCCGATCGGACCGCACCGGCGCTTCGCCGTCGTGCGCCAGCAGCTCGATGACTACAAGGAGATCAAGAACGCCTTCGGCGGCACCGTCAACGACGTCGTGCTGTCGGTGGTGTCCGGCGGGCTGGCGGGCTGGCTGCACTCCCGCGGGGTCCGGACCGAGGGACTGGAGATGCGCGCCCTCGTGCCCGTGTCGGTGCGCACCAAGGAGCAGCAGCATCAGCTCGGCAACCAGCTCACGGCGATGCGAGGCCCGCTGCCCGTCTACATCTCCGATCCCATCGCGCGGCTGCGGGCGGTGTCGAGCGCGATGGACGGCCTGAAGGAGTCCAAGCAGGCGGTCGGAGCGGCGACGCTGGCCGCGGTCAACAACCTGGCGCCGCCGACGATCCTCGCCCAGGCCTCGCGCCTGAACTTCTCGACGCGGCTGTTCAACCTGCTGGTGACGAACATCCCGGGGCCCCAGATCCCGCTCTACGTGCTCGGCCGGCGCCTGAACGATCTCTTCCCGCTCGCCTTCCTGCCGGAGAACCACGCCCTGGCGGTGGCGATCATGTCCTACGACGGCGGGATCGACTTCGGGCTGCTCGGCGACTACGACGCCCTGCCGGACATCGAGCTGATCGCTGACGGGATCGACGCCGCGCTGCAGGAGCTGCTGGCGGCCGCCCGCGGCGGCAAGAAGCCGGCGCGGAAGCGCACCCCCGCCGCGGGCTCCGAGCATCCCGCCTCCGCGCCCTCGCCCGTCCTCCCCTCCGCCCGGCGGCGGGCCCAGCGCGGGCCGGCCACCGACATGCGCCGGCGCACCCGCGGCGCGCAGCGGCCGCGCAAGCGCCCCGAGTAGGCACCTGACTGCTTGAAGGGGGTCGTAGGATCCCGTCAGATGTCGGACTCCGACCTCATCCGACCGGACGAGATCGCCTACCGGCTGGAGCTCACCGCCGCCCAGCTGAAGATCGTCCACACCGCGCTCTCGTCGCTGCGCGACGATCTCGGCCGCGCCCAGCACGACGTCAAGGAGGTGGTGCAGTCGGTGCTCGACAAGCTGCCCGGCGACCACGACATCCGGGCCATCGACCTCGACCGCGAGCTGCGCCGCGGGACGCCCTAGAAGCCGGGTCGCTCAGAACCCCAGAGCGAACGAGCTCGGAGTCGCCCCCGGGTCGTGCTCGGTAGGCCGCCTAGAAACCGAGGGCGAACTTCGCGTCTTCCGACATCCGCTCCGGCGTCCACGGTGGCGTGAACGTCATCTCGGAATCGACGCTCGTGACGCCGTCGAGCTCGGAGACGAACTCGTCGATCTGCTCGGACACCTGGGGGCCGATCGGGCAACCGGGGCTCGTCAGCGTGAAGGTGACCTTCACGGCGCCGGGCTCCTCGATCGCCACGTCGTAGATCAGGCCGAGCTCGACGAAATCGAGCCCCAGCTCCGGATCGATGACCTCGCGCAGCGCGTCGTTGACCTCTTCGATCGTGACCATGGTCGACAAGTGTAGGCAGATCGCGCTCCGGCCCTTGCCACGCGGCCGTTTGAGGGATAGGTTGATGGGATCGTCGACTTCGATGACACACCACCGACACTGCGGTGCTTCGGTGACGAGGACAGGACGACGCAGAGCAAGCGTCGCCGGGCCCTGACCCGGGCGATCCGGGCCGAACGCGACGTGGTGGTGGATCTCCGCCATCTCGCCTTCGCCGACACCTCGTTGATGGTCGATCTGGCGATGCTCTCCCGCCGGCTGCGGCGCTGCGGCCGCGAGTTGACGCTCAGCTCGCCCCAGCCACAGATCCAGACGCTGATCGAGCACGTCGGCCTGCACCGGCTCCCCGGCGTCTCCCTAGAGTCGCTGGCGTAGCCGACTCCCGGACTCGCAGCCCGGTACCGATCATCTCGCCTCCCCGGGGACGGCGCCGGTAGCCTCCGCGGCCATGACCGCGACCGCCGCCACCGCCGTCTCGCTGATCGGCTTCGGCGGTCTCGACGGCCCGTGGGGCCTGGCGATCCTCGGATCCGAGCCGCTCCTGGTGCTCTCCCCGGCACACCCCGGAGGCGCCCCGGGGGTCATCCGGCTCGCCGCCGCCTCGCCTGACTCGCTGGCGGGCGAGGCGATCGAGCTGCGGGTGGACCGCGGGCCGGCACCCATGTGCCGCCTCGAGGGCGAGCTCGCCGGCTTCGGCGAGGTGTCGCTGATCGGCGTCGAGGCCGCGCTGGCGCTCGGCGAGGTCACCTCGCTCGACGCCCTGCGGCTCGTGCTCATGTGGTTCGCGCCCGACGACGGCTTCGCGCTGAGCGCCGCGCGCCCACGCGGGGCCGACGGACACGAGAATGACGCCGTGAGCGTCGCCGCGTACGAGCCGGCCGGCCCGGTCGAGATCGACGAGGGCCGGCTGTCGACGACCTACGAGCGCGACGGGCAGCCGCGGCGCATGAGCGTCGAGTCCTGGCCGCAGGACGAGGAGAACGCCTTTCCCCACCGGAGCGCCGGCGAGATCGCCGGTCCGGCGGCGACGGTCGAGCTCGACGGGGTGTCGCTCACCGTCCACCCGATGCGCTGCCACCGGGCGGGCCGTGACGGCGGCGGGCTGTACGTGCTCGCACGGGGACGATGACGCGCATCGAGGCGGTGATCTGCGACTTCGGGGGCGTGCTCTCCAGCCCGCTGCTCGACGCGTTCCTCGCCTACGAGCGCGACTCGGAGATCCCGCTCCAGGAGCTCGGCACCGCGATGCTCGCGATCGCGGAGCGCAGCGGCGAGAACCCCCTGTACGCGTTGGAGACCGGGCGCCTCAGCGCGGCCGAGTTCCTCGGCGGCCTCTCGGCGCAGCTGAGCCGGCAGCTCGACCGGGAGGTGACGATGGACGACTTCGCGGACCGCTACTTCGACAGCCTGGAGCCGAACGAGCCGATGATCGAGTTCATGCGCGCCCTCAAGGCGCGCGGCTACCGGCTGGCGATCCTGACCAACAACGTCCGCGAGTGGGAGCCGCTGTGGCGGGCGAAGCTGCCCGTCGACGAGATCTTCGAGGACGTGGTGGACTCGGGCTTCGTCGGGCTGCGCAAGCCCGATCCGGCGATCTTCGAGCTCACCCTGAGTCGTCTCGGCTGCGCCGCGTCCGCCGCGCTCATGCTCGACGACGTCGAGGACAACTGCGCCGCCGCCCGCGCGGTGGGGATGCAGGCGGTGTGCTTCGGCTCCACCGAACAGGCGATCGCCGACGTCGAGGCGGCCCTCGCCGGGAGCTAGCGGGCGCTCAGTTGTCGCTGCCGAGGCGATCCCAGAGGTAGAGCTCGAGGCACTCGGCGGCGAGCTCCACGCAGCGCTGCTCGGAGAGCCACGGCAGCACCGTCTCCAGCGCCTGCTCCTCCCCCACGCCCGCCTCGAAGGCATCCTCCCCGCGGAAGCCGGCGGCGATCTTCAGCGCCTCCCGGCGATTCTCCCCCAAGCTGGGGAACACGCCGACGAGGAACTCCTTGTTGGGCACCGGCTGGCCGACCTCCAGCGAGGCGTGCCACGCCGCCAGCATCGAGAGGTCGTCCTCGTCGAGATCCGCGACGGCCTTGGCGTAGTGAGCGATGAGCTCGGCATCCGGGATCTCGTCCACCCACGCTCGCACCACCTCCCCGAGGATCTGGCGGCGGGCCTCACGCCCGACGGAATCGGCGATGACGCGGATGGCGTTCTGTGGTTCGATGAAGCAGAGGGGCATCGCAGCTCCGACTAGGGGGAATTGCCGAAACGGTAGGCAATGCCTCGGACGGAGCGGCGCCGGCCTCAGGAGGGGGCGACCGCGAGCGCGAGCGCGTGGGAGCTGGACCGCGCGTTGCCGGCGTCCGCCGGCAGCACGAGGCGCAGACGGACGGTGCCGCGGCGCGTGAACTTCAGCCCGAAGCTGACCTTGGAATGGCGGTTCAGACGCGCGCGCCGGAAGGTGCGCCAGCGTCCGCCGCGGCGTCGTTGCAGGAGCACGACCTCACTGTGATGGGCCGGTGCGACGGTGCCGTGAAGAACGACGCGCCGGCCCACCCGCGCGCGCGCCCGGGGGCGGGAGAGCTTGACGCTGGCGGTCACGGACTCCGAGATCGACGCGCTCCGTGCGGTTCCCACGGTGGCGTAGAACACGCGGTCGGTCGTCACGCTCCCGCGCGGCCGCGTGAAGCTGTAGGCGCCCGATGCGTTCGTCGTGGTGGTGGCGATCTGCTTTGCCTGACCCCCGGGCAGCTGTTGCCACAGCGCCACGGCCGCACCGCCGGCACCGGTGGCCTCGCCGGTGATGGCGATCGACCGTCCCTCCAGGACCGGGTTAGGCGAGACCCGGATGCTCACGGTGACCTGGGTGCAGCCTCCCGAGGTGCAGCACTCGGTGGGAATGGGAGCGCAACAGGCCGATGCGGTCGCCGTGGCCTGCACCGGAGGCGGGCAGCAGCCGGTGGCCGACCCGGCCTGAGGACAGACGACCGCGGGTCGCAGGGCTGCCGCTGCGGCGCCACTCACCGCGGCGAGGGCCAGCACGAGCGCAGCCAGCGCAGCGAACCCGACGACGGGTCTCCATACCAGGTGGCCTCTCACAGGCCCAAGCCTACCCTCACCTCGGCCAGGCGGTCCTCGTCGGGCTCGACACCGGGATCGAGGCCGAGCGTCGCCCGGGTACCGCGCCCCCAGTTGAAGAGGCCGACGTCAAGCGCGGCGAGCGGGACTCCGACGCCCTCCGCGAGCTCGACCGCGCGACGCTCGAGCAGCAGCGAGTCGCCGATGCCGAGGGCCCGCTTGGCGGCGAGCGTGGTCTCGTTGGCGCCGCCGAGCTGGAGCGCGGCCGGCGCGAGCTCGAAGACACCGAGCACGCCGAGCGTCACGAGCAGGTCAAAGCGCGCATCGCGGTGCAGCCCGGGGAGCGAGAGCCGCTCGAACACGCGCGCAAAGCGCCGCTCCGGCGTCCAGCTGGGCTCACCGAGATAGGCCGCCTGTTGCGAGCCCGCCCGGCGCGCCCACACGCGGTAGGCGGTGATCGTGCGCATCCCGTGGCGCGGGTCGTGCGCCGCGCGCGGGCCGAGCTCTACGCCCTCGAGCCGCGGCGGCTCTCCCGATGCCCAGCTCGTGCGCGCCGCTGCGATGGAGGCGAACGGATCGTCGTCCTCGAGCGGACCCAGATAGGCGACGAGGAACGCGAGCCATGCCCGTTCCTCGCGTTCGACCGAGGCGTCGGCGATCTCGGCGTAGAGCCCGGGCGGGGCGGCGGCGAGCACCTCCAGCCGGGTGGCGGCGAAGGCCAGCTCGTCGGCGAGGCGCTCGGCGTCGGCGCTCGAGCGGAGTCCCGGCACGAGGCGGGAGCTGAAGCCGTCCTCGGTGCCGCGGGCGAGACGGCGCACACGAACGCCGGAACCCGAGCGTCCGCGCGAGGCCGCCTGCGTCCCCGCTCCACCCCGGGTCGCCGAGCGCTCGGGGCGGGGCTCCCGCTCGCGCGGCAGGCTCGAGCGCGGCGCACCGGGGGTGACCAGCGGGCGCGCCTCCACCGCCTGCTCCCGGGAGCAGATCGGACAGTTCTGGACCAGGCGGTTGTGGCGGCAGAAGCTCGGCACCCCCCGTATCGTGGCACGCCGCCGGGAGGGGCCGCGTAGCCGCCCGGTTAACGCTCCGTGGCGACGGTTCGCGGCCCGAGCTCACGCACATTCGGCGGACGAGCGTGCTTGCCAAACCGACCCCAGAAAGGGACCGGGGGGCCCAGATCCATCTGGGCCCCCCGGAGAGTCAGGGAAGTGGGGGCGCAGTTCCCTGACCGACAAGGCGAGTCTTGCCCCGACCCACTCGCCGCAAACCTAAAGACTTGACCAGGCGGATCGCTTGCATCCACCGGATGCCCGTGGGGCTAAAGCTAGCAATGAGCGGAAGAAAGTCAAAGCCACCAGCGCCTTTCCCTCATTTGAGGGATGGCGCGGCTTGCGACGGGATCAGCGCCCCCGATCGCCCGGGCCGCTGAAGAACTCCTCCCCCGGTCGCACGGTGCCGGCCGCTTCGGCCTCGTGGCGCAGCGTGCGGTCGGCCTCGCCGCTCCACGCCCCGATCGAGAGCGCTTCGCGGTCGCGGTCCATCGGCGATCCGTCGAGCGCCTGGTTGACCACGCGGGCGCACTTGCGGCCCTCCGCGATCGCGGTCACGATCAGCGACTGGCCGATCCGTGCGTCGCCGCAGGCGAACACCTGACCCACCGAGGTCCGGTAGGTCTGGCGCGTGCGCAGGTTGCCTCGGCGATCGACGTCGACGCCGAGGTCCTCGACCAGTCCCTCGTGCTCGGGATGCTCGAAGCCGATCGCGATCAGCGCGAGGTCGGCCTCCACGACGAACTCGCTGCCGGGCACGGGCGTGAGGTCCCGGGAAGAGGTGCCGGTCACCTTGCGGGCGTACACGTGGCTGACGGCGCCGTCCTTACCCCCGAAGCCGGTGACCTCGGTGCCCCACCGGCGCTTGCCACCCTCCTCCAGCGCGTAGGTGGAGGTCGTGCGCTTCGGCGGCAGCGGCCATGGGTGACGGGGATCCTGACCGTCCTCGGGGAGCTCGGCGTAGACGTCGAGCATCACCACGTTGCGCGCCCCCTCGCGGTTGGAGTTGGAGATGCAGTCCATGCCGGTGTCCCCCCCGCCGATCACGATCACGTTCTTGCCGGTGGCGGTGATCGCCCGGCCGGATTCGACGGGGCGCGACGGGCGTCCCTGCTGGGCAGCGACCCAGCGGTTGCGCTGGTAGAGGTAGTCCATCGCGAAGTGGATGCCGCGGAGCTCGCGGCCCGGGACGTCGAGGTCACGAGAGACCCGCGAGCCGATCGCCAGCACGACGGCATCGTGGCGGGCGCGCAGCTCCTCACCGGTGATGTCGCGTCCGACGTCGCAGTTCATGACGAACTCGATCCCCTCCTGCTCCAGCACGGAGACGCGGCGGTCGATGATCCACTTCTCCAGCTTCGCGTCGGGCACCCCGAAGCGCATCAATCCGCCGGGTCCCTCGTCGCGCTCATAGACGGTCACCTTGTGGCCGCACTTGTTGAGCTCGTCGGCCACCGCCATCCCCGCGGGCCCGGCGCCCACGACGCCGACCGTCTTCCCGGAGCGCCGGACGGGTGGGTCGGCGACGACCCACCCCTCGGCGAACGCGCGCTCGGCGATCGCCATCTCGATCTGCTCGATGGTCACCGGCTGGTCGTTGATGGCGAGCACGCACGCGGACTCGCACGGCGCCGGGCAGATCCGGCCGGTGAACTCGGGAAAGTTGTTGGTGGCGTGGAGCTGATCGATCGCCTCGCGCCACTTGTCGCGGTACACGAGGTCGTTCCAGTCCGGGATCAGGTTGCCGAGCGGGCATCCCTCGTGGCAGAAGGGGATCCCGCAGTCCATGCAGCGGGCGCCCTGGCGTTGGAGCTCCGCGTCGGGCTGCAGCTTGAAGTACTGCCGGTAGTCGCCCACCCGCTCCTCCGGCTCGCGCTTGTCGAAGCCGACGCGGTGGATCTTGAGAAATGCCCCTAGCTCGCCCATGGCGTCCTCATGCCGGGGCGGCCTCGGCCAGCTCGGTGAGAGCGCGCTTGTAGTCGCGCGGCATCACCTTGACGAACCGGGCCCGCGCGCCCTTGTCCCAGTCGGCGAGGACGTTCCGCGCGACGAGCGAACCGGTGCGCTGCGCGTGCTCGCGGATCAGCACCTTGACCTCGGCGGCGTCGTCGTCGGTCAGCTCATCCAGGTCGACCAGCTCGGTGTTGCAGCGGTCGGCGAAGCTGCGGTTGCGGTCGTAGACGTAGGCGACGCCGCCGCTCATGCCGGCGGCGAAGTTGCGCCCGGTCGGGCCGAGCACGACGACGCGGCCACCGGTCATGTACTCACAGCCGTGGTCGCCGACCCCTTCGACGACGGCATGGGCGCCGGAGTTGCGCACCGCGAAGCGCTCGCCGGCGAGGCCGCGGAAGAACGCGCGCCCGGCCGTCGCGCCGTAGAGGACGGTGTTGCCGACGATCATGTTCTCCTCGGCCCGGAACAGCGCCGTCTCGGGCGGGCGCACGGCGATGATCCCGCCGGAGAGCCCCTTGCCGGTGTAGTCGTTCGTCTCGCCGCGGAGCGTGAACGTCACGCCGGGGGCGAGCCAGGCGCCGAAGCTCTGGCCCGCCGAGCCCGAGAAGGTGATGTCGATCGTCGACTCCTCGAGCCCACGGGGGCCGTGCTTGCGGGCGATCTCGCCGGACAGGATGCCGCCCACGGTGCGGTTGACGTTGCGGACGGGAATCGGACCGAGGCGGACCGGCTCGCGCCGCTCCAGCGCGGGGGTGCACATGCGCGTGAGCTCCCAGTCGAGGGCGTCCTCCAGCACGGGCACCTGGGAGCGGGTGCGGTGCCGGGGAGCGTCCCGCGGCAGCTCAGGGGTGGAGAGCACCATCGAGAGGTCGACGTGCTTGGCCTTCCAGTGCTCGATCGCGCGGTCCAGATCGAGCAGCTCGGTATGACCGATCAGATCCTCGAAGCGGCGGATCCCGAGCGAGGCCATGATCTCGCGGACCTCCTCGGCGACGAACATCAGGTAGTTGATGACGTGGTCGGGAGTGCCGCGGAAGCGCCGGCGCAGCTCGGGATCCTGAGTGGCGATCCCCACCGGGCACGTGTTGAGGTGGCAGACGCGCATCATGATGCAGCCCATCGCGATCAGCGGGGCGGTGGAGAAGCCGAACTCGTCGGCGCCGAGGAGCGCGCCGATGATGACGTCCCGGCCCGTCTTCATCTGCCCGTCGACCTCGACCGTGACGCGGCTGCGCAGGTCGTTGAGCAGCAACGTCTGCTGGGTCTCGGCGAGGCCGATCTCCCACGGGATGCCGGCCGCCTGGACGGAGGACTGGGGTGAGGCGCCGGTCCCGCCGTCATGGCCGGAGATCGTCAGGTGGTCGGCGTTGGCCTTGACCACCCCGGCGGCGACGGTGCCGACGCCCACCTCGGAGACGAGCTTGACGGACACCGATGCGCCGGGATTGGCGCAGCGGAGGTCGTAGATGAGCTGCTTGAGGTCCTCGATGGAGTAGATGTCGTGGTGGGGCGGCGGGCTGATCAGGCCCACGCCAGGAGTCGAGTTGCGGATCTTCGCGATGTAGCCGTCGACCTTGTGCCCGGGCAGCTGGCCGCCCTCGCCCGGCTTGGCGCCCTGGGCCATCTTGATCTGCAGCTGATCGGCGTTGACGAGGTAATGGATCGTCACGCCGAAGCGGCCGGAGGCGATCTGCTTGATCGCGGACCGGCGCAGGTCGCCGTTGTCGTCGCGCGTGTAGCGGACCGGGTCCTCGCCGCCCTCGCCGGTGTTCGACTTGGCGCCGAGCCGGTTCATGGCGATGGCGAGCGTCTCGTGGGCCTCCCGCGAGAGGGCGCCGAGGCTCATCGCGCCCGTCGTGAAGCGCCTGATGATCGAGGTCGCCGGCTCCACCTGCTCGAGCGGGACCGGCTCCTCCGCGGTCCTCAGCGTCATCAGCCCGCGCAGCTGGGCCTTGCGGGTCGCCTCCTCGTTGGCGAGACGCGTGAACTCCTCGTAGCTCGCGTGGCCGTCGCCGTTCTCGCCGCGGACCGCGTGCTGGAGCGAGGCGATCGTGTCCGGGTTCCACTGGTGGACCTCGCCGTCGCGGCGGTACTGCAGGACGCCGCCGACGGGGAGCAGGTCGCGGTCGGTGCGGGGGTAGGCACGGAAGTGGCGCTCGATCGCCTCGCGCGCGAGGTGTCCCAGCCCGACGCCCCCGATGCGTGACGCGGTGCCCGTGAAGTGTCGGTCGATGATCTCCCGATCGAGCCCCACCGCCTCGAAGATCTGCGCGCCGCAGTAGGACTGGACGGTGGAGATGCCCATCTTGGAGAGCGTCTTCAAGAGGCCCTTGCCGATCGCCTTGACGATCTGCAGCTCGGCCTCCTCGCGCTCGAGGTCGACGGGCAGCAGCGAGCGCTCGGCGAGCTCGTCGAGCGACTCGAACATCAGGTACGGATTGATCGCCGCGGCGCCGTAGCCGATCAGGGTCGCCATGTGATGGACGTCACGCGGCTCGCCCGACTCGATCACCAGGCCGGTGCGCAGCCGGGTACCGCGGCGGACGAGGTGGTGATGGACCGCGGCGACGGCGAGCAGCGAGGGCATCGCCACTCGCTCCGGGCCGAGGTTGCGGTCCGAGAGGATGATGATGTTGGCGCCGTTGTCGACGTAGCGGGCCGCCTCGCCGCACAGGTCGTAGAGGCGGATCTCCATCCCGTCGGGCCCGGCCTCGATCGGCCAGGTGATGTCGAGCGTGGCGGCATGGAAGACGTCGTGGGAGACCTGGCGGAGCTTCTCCAGCTCGTGGTTGCGCAGGACCGGCTGGTTCATCACCAGCTGGTGGGCCTGCTCGGTGGACTCGCCGAGGAGGTTGAGCTCCGCGCCGACGCCGGCCTGGAGGCTCATCACGACGGCCTCGCGGATGGGGTCGATCGGCGGGTTGGTCACCTGCGCGAACAGCTGCTTGAAGTAGGCGAACAGCGGCGGCTGACGATCGGACATCACCGCGAGCGCGGCATCGTTGCCCATGCTCGCCACCGGCTCCTCGCCCTTGGCGGCCATCGGCGCGATGATCATCCGCAGGTCCTCCTGCGAGTAGCCGAAGGCAAGCTGCTTGGAGCGCAGCGGCTCGATTCGCGGCGTGCGGGGGTCGCGCTCGGGCAGATCGTCGATGTGGACCACCGACTTCTCGTACCAGTCGCCGTAGGGCTGACGGCGGGCCACCCGGCGCTTGACCTCCTCGTCCTCGACGATCCGCCCCGCCTCCAGGTCGAGCAGGAACAGCTTGCCGGGGGCGAGCCGGCCCTTGCGCTGGACGTGCTCGGGGGCGACGGTGATGACGCCCGTCTCCGAGGCGAGGACGACGTAGCCCTCGGTGTCCTGGATCCAGCGACCCGGACGCAGACCGTTGCGGTCGAGCACCGCCCCGGCCACCGTGCCGTCGGTGAACACGACGGCGGCGGGGCCGTCCCACGGCTCCATGATGCACGAGTGGAAGTCGTAGAAGCCCCGGACGTCGGGGTCGAGGCCTTTGGCAGTCTTGTACGCCTCCGGGATCATCATCATCATCGCGTGGGCGATCGGACGTCCGCTGAGGACGAGCAGCTCCAGCACGTTGTCGAGCGTCGCCGAGTCAGAGCCGCCGGGCTGCACCACGGGGAGCAGCTTCTCCATGTCATCGCCGAACAGCTCGGAGCTGAGCTGCGACTCCCGGGCGCGCATCCAGTTGATGTTGCCCCGCACCGTGTTGACCTCGCCGTTGTGGGCGATCATCCGGTAGGGGTGGGCCAGCTGCCAGCTCGGGAAGGTGTTGGTGGAGAAGCGCGAGTGCACGAGCGCCAGGCGCGAGGCGACGCGCGGGTCACGCAGGTCGGTGAAATACCGCGGCAGCTGCGGCGCCGTGAGCATCCCCTTGTAGACCATCGTGCGCGAGGAGAAGCTCGGCAGGGCGACCTCGCCGGCCGACGCGCGCTCGATCACCCGGCGGATGACGTAGAGCTTGCGCTCGAAGGCCATCCGATCGGAGAGCTCGGGCGCGGCCGCCACGAGCACCTGCCGGACGAACGGCGCCGAGACCCGTGCGGTGTCGCCGACGTGGCGCTCGTCGACGGGGACGTCACGCCACCAGATCGCCCGCTGACCCTCGGCGGCGATCGTCTCCTCGATCAGCGCCTCCATGGCGAGCCGCCGCTCCGGGTCCTGCGGCAGGTAGCACACCCCCACCCCGTAGCGGCCGGGGGGCGGCAGCTCGATGCCCGCCGCCGCGGCGCGCAGGAAGCCGTCGGGGATCTGCAGCAGGATCCCCGCGCCGTCGCCCGTGTTCGGGTCCGCGCCGGAGGCTCCGCGGTGCTCCAGGTTCTCGAGCGCGTCGAGCGCCTTCTCGACGACGGCGTGGCTCGGCTCGCCCCACAGCTTCGCCACCATCGCGATGCCGCAGGCGTCGTGCTCGTATGAGGGGTGGTAGAGGCCGGTGGCCCCGGGAGGAGCGAGTCGAGTCGTCATAAAGGGAGGAGAGGCCCGCAGGGGGCGAGGAGGAACGGCAGCCGGGCGAGAATCCTACCAGCGCCCGGGCGCGGGGAGTGAGCGTGATCGCAAGCCCCGCCGGGGTTCCCGGCAGCAGCCCGCGCGGCCGTGCCGGCCCTCCGGCCCCGTGCTGCCCGCGGCCGGAGCCGCGAACGACCCTACTTCGACTTGGCGGGCGCCTTCGACTTCGCGGTCGACTTCGCCGAGGACTTCGCAGTCGACTTCGCCGAGGACTTCGCGGCGGACTTGCTGCCGTTCGAGGCGTTCGAGCTCGTGCGCTTCTTCGGCGCTGGCTTGTCCCCGTCGGAGCCGGCGTCGCCGCCGTCCCCCTTGATCGCGGCGAGGCTCGCCTCCAGGGCGGCCATCAGGTCCGGCGCCGCGGCCGGCTCCTCCGCCTCGGGCTGGACGGCGATCTCCTCACCCGCCGCCTTGCGCTCGATCAGCTCGAGCACGCGCTCGCGGTACTCGTCCTTGTACTTGGCCGGATCGAAGTCGGCCGACAGCGAGGAGATGAGCTGCTGCGCCATCTTCAGCTCCCGATCGGAGGCCTCGGCCTCCCCCACCGATTCGAGCTCGTCGAGCCGGTCGGGCGAGAGCACCTCGTCGCCGAACAGCATCGTCGTCAGCGTGAGGACCTCGTCGGTGGGACGCAGGGCGCACAGCTGCTGCTTGGAGCGCAGCACGACGCGGCCGATCCCGACCTTGCCCGCGGCGGCCATCGCGTCGAGCAGGAGCCGGTAGGCCTTGGCGCCTCCGGCCGTGGGGGCCAGGTAGTAGTTGTGGTCGTAGAAGATCGGATCGATGTCCTGGAGGTCGACGAACTCCTCGATGTCGATCGTCCGCGTGGCCTTGGGATCGAGCGCCTCCAGCTCCTCGGGCTCGATCAGGACGTAGCGATCGGGCGTGATCTCGTAGCCCTTGACGATGTCCTCGAAGGCGACCTCGTCGCCGGTGGAGGGATCGACCCGCTTCTGCTTGATGCGCGCGCCCGTCTTCCCCGACAGCTGGTGGAAGCGCACCGTCTTGGGCGACGTGGCGCTGTAGAGCTTCACGGGCACGTTGACGAGCCCGAAGGAGATGGCGCCTGACCAGATCGCTCGTGCCATAGCAGTGTTGTATCTACCCGCAGGAGTGCGTTCAAGCCACGGGCAGGGTCTTGCCGGCGTGCGGCCGGTGGGTCCTGGCGGGCGAGGCTACCGCCCGACGGCTGACATGTCGGGGTAGCGATCACCGGCGGCGGCGCCGACGGGCGCCGCCTCGTCGAGCGCGCGAAGGTCGTCCTCGGTGAGGGTGATCTCGGTGGCGGCCACGTTCTCCTCCAGGTAGGCGCGCCGCTTGGTGCCCGGGATCGGGACCACATCGGTGGGTGGGCGGGACTGATGCATCACCCACGCGAGGGCGAGCTGCCCCGGCGTGCAGTCATGGCCCCGTGCGAGCTCCCGCACCTTCGCGACGAGATCGAGGTTCCGCTGGAAGTTCTCGCCCTGAAAGCGCGGGTTATGGCGGCGGAAGTCGTCGGGCGAGAAGTCGTCGGGGCTCGTGATCGCGCCGGTGAGAAAGCCGCGCCCGAGCGGGCTGTAGGCGACGAGGCCGATGCCGAGCTCACGCAGCGTGGGGATGATCTCCTCCTCCAGGTCACGGGTCCACAGCGAGTACTCGCTCTGCACGGCGGAGATCGGGTGGACGTCGTGGGCGCGGCGGATCGTCTCTGCCCCCGCCTCGGAGAGGCCGAGGAAGCGGACCTTGCCGGCATCCACGAGCTCGGCCATCGCCCCCACCGTCTCCTCGATCGGGACCTGGGGGTCGACGCGATGCTGGTAGTACAGGTCGATGTGGTCGACGGCGAGCCGGCGCAGCGAGGCGTCGCAGGCCCGCATGACGTACTCGGGCCGGCCGCTCACGCCGCGGCGGCTGGGGTCCTCGCGGTCACGGACGATCCCGAACTTGGTGGCGAGCACCACCTCGTCGCGGCGCTCGGCGATCGCCTGCCCGACGAGCTGCTCGTTGTCGCCGAAGCCGTACATGTCGGCCGTGTCGAGCATCGAGACGCCGAGATCCAGGGCCAGCCGGATCGTGGCGAGCGCCTCCACCTCGTCCGCCGAGCCGTAGAACTCCGACATTCCCATGCAGCCGAGGCCCTCCGCGGAGACCTCGAGTCCCTGATTTCCCAATCTGCGCGTATCCATCGGTCCAGCCTACCCAAGGGGCGCCGGGCCCTCGCCCGAGTCCGCGCTCGCGCGCGCTCCGGAGGGATATCGTCGAGGCGTGATCGGCGCGGGATCTCACAGGCACGCGTCACACGGCGTTCTCCTGTCGTGAGCCTGCCGCCGTTCCAGACGCTGCTCGACGCGCACGGCCGGGACATCCACCGCTTCCTCGTCGCCAACCTGGGGCGCTCCGACGCCGACGACTGCTACCAGGAGACGTGGATCTCGGCGCTGCGCGCCTATCCGCGGCTGCGCGACGACGCCAATCTGCGCGGCTGGCTGTTCACGATCGCCCATCGCAAGGCGATCGACCACAGCCGCCGGCGCGCTCGCCGGGCCGTTCCCGCGGCCGCCCTGCCGGGGGCGGAGCTGCCGGAGATAGGAGTGAGCGACCCACCGCCGACCGATCAGGACGTGTGGGCGGCGGTTCGCCGCCTGCCGCCCAAGCAGCGCGGCGCCGTCGCGCTGCGCTTCGGCCTCGACGCCGGCTACGCCGCCATCGCCGCCGCGATGGGAACGAGCGAGGATGCCGCGCGCCGCAACGTCCACGAGGGGCTCAAGCGACTGAGAACGGAGTACCGAGCATGAACGCGTCATCTCTCGAGGCCCTCCTGCGCGCCACCGCGCCGGGCCAGGCCCCTCCCCCGGCACTCGATCTGGAGCGCGTGGAACCGGCTCTGCTCGACGTCGCCTACACCGTCGAGGATTCGCCGGTGGGGCGGCTGCTGCTCGCCGGGACGCGGCGAGGCCTCGTCCGCCTCGCCTACCTGGACGCCGGCCAGGACGAGGCGGCGGCGCTGGCCGAGCTCGCGGCCCGGATCTCGCCGCGGGTGCTGCGCGCGCCACGGCGGCTCGACGAGCCGCGCCGGGAGCTGGAGGAGTTCTTCGCCGGTGCGCGGGCCCGCTTCGAGCTCCCGCTCGACCTGCGCCTCACCGGCCCCGGCTTTCGCCGGCGGGTCCTGCAGGCGACGGCGCGGATCCCGTACGGGGACGTGAGCACCTACAAGCAGGTGGCCGCCGCAGCGGGCAGCCCGAACGCGTTCCGCGCGGCGGGGACCGCCCTCGGCGCCAACCCGCTGCCGATCGTCATCCCGTGCCACCGAGTCCTGCACTCGGGAGGCGGGATCGGCGGCTACACGGGGGGGCTCGCGCGCAAGCAGAGGCTGCTCGCGCTGGAGAGACCGGCGCCGGCGCCGGAATAGAAGCCGGGCGCGGGGGTATCACGACCGCGTGGACTTCCTCGGGCCGGTGAAGCGCTTCGACGGCTTCCAACAGCGTCACCGCGGACTGGCGATCCCCCTTGCCGTGGTGAGGAAGTTCGGCAACGACCAGGCGGGCAACCTCGCCGCGCTCGTCGCCTACTACGCGTTCTTCTCGCTGATCCCGCTGCTGCTCGTGTTCGTGACGATCCTCGGCTTCGTCCTGCACGGGAACCCGAGCGAGCTGGTGTCGGTGAAGAACTCGGTGAGCCGCAACTTCCCCGGCTTCGGAAAGCTGCTCGATATCTCCGCGCTGCACGGGAGCGTCGTCGCCCTCGTGCTCGGCATCGCCACCTCGCTGTGGTCCGGGCTGAGCGTCACCAATGCCGCCCAGAACGCCTTCGACACCGTCTGGGCCGTGCCGTTCAAGGCGCGGCCGAACTTCCTCACCTCCCGCCTGCGGGGCCTCGGGCTGCTCGTGCTGCTGGGGGTCCTGTTCCTCGTCGCCACCGCCGCCTCCGGCCTCGTCACCGGCGGCCTCGGCGGCCCGCTGGCGGTGGTGCTCGGCATCGTCGTCTCGTTCCTCGTCAACTGCGTGCTGTTCTTCGCGGCCTTCCGGCTGATGACCGCGAAGACGGTGGAGACGCGCTGCCTGTGGGTCGGCGTCGTCACCGCGGCGATCCTGTGGACGATCCTCCAGTCCGTCGGCGGCCTGTACATCAAGCACGTGACGAGCGGGCTGTCCGCCGCCTACGCCCTGTTCGCCACGGTGATCCCGCTGCTCGTGTGGCTGCACCTCGGAGCCCAGCTGACCCTGTACGCGGCCGAGCTGAACGTCGTGCTCCAGCGAAGGCTGTACCCGCGCAGCCTGCTCGGACCACCGGTGGTGCAGGCCGATCAGCGAGCGCTGACCGACCTGGCAAAGGTCGAGGAGCGCAGCCCGGAGCAGACGGTGGACGTCAGCTTCGACGTCGACGGCGACGGGGGCGGCAGCGGGGACGGTGACGGCACGGGATCCCCCGCCGAGCCGCAGGACCCACGCCGCCGCTCACCGATCCACTGGGCGAGCCGGCGCGGCCGCGGCAGCGGGCGGACGTGACGCTCAGAACAGCCGGTCGGGCGCCTCGCGCCCCGTCATCGCCGCCGGCCAGGAGCACAACCCGTCGCGGGCGGGGCAGCCGTCGCACAGCGAGCGCTGCGGCACCTCGGCGACGGGGAAGCGGCGGCTGAGGATTCCCGCCGCGCGCGCGCTCACCGCCGCCTCCAGCGCCGGGATCTCGTCCGGCGTGAAGCTCTGCAACACGGTTTCGTCGGGACGCTCCAGGAACACGTACGCGACCTCCACCGCGGCCGCACCGGTCCTCAGCCCGGCGAGCGCGTAGACGGTGCGCTGCAGGCGATAGCGACCGTCGGCCACCGGCGCGGGATCGCGCCCGCCGAGCGCGTCGGTCTTGTAGTCGACGATCAGCAGCCGCCCGCCCGGCTCGCGGGCGAGCACATCGACGGCGCCCGTCATCAGCATGCCCCCGAGCGAGAACGCGAAGCGCTCCTCGCGCCTGACCGAGCCGGCGCGGCCGAGCCGCCGGGACAGCTCACCGGCGGCGAACCCCGCGAGCAGCCCGGCGATCGCCTCGGCGTCCCGGGTTCGGAGGGGGGTCGGCGCGGCGGCCGCCACCGCCGCGGCGTCGGGCGGACGGGGATGGCGGAAGTCGAGCCGCTCGAGGAGGGCGTGGACGAGCGTCCCGCGGTCGGCGGCGGCGAGCCCGGAGCCCGGCCCGCCGAGCGGTTCGGGCGGTGTTCCGGGATCGCGCAGCCCGAGCACGCGCTCGACGTAGAAGCGGTAGCCGCAGCGCTCGTAGTCGGCCAGCGCCGAGTAGGAGAGGCTCGCCGGCGGGGCGGGCGCGGCCGCCGGCGCGGGCGGGGCGGACGCAGGCGCAACGGCCGGCGGGGCGGACACGGCCGGCGGGGCGAGCGCGGGCACAACGGCCGCCGGTGCCGGCACGGCCGCGGCGAACGGCGCCGGCGCGTCGTCGGGGCGCATGAGCCGGTAGGCCACGCCCCCGCTCACGCCGGCGCTCTGCTCGCTGCGGGCGGCGATGTCGGGCACGAAGGCGGGGGCGATCCAGCCGATCGGGGTCCGATCGGCGGGGATCGCGGTGAGCTTCGCCGCGCCGCTGAGGATGAGCCGCTCCTGGGCGCGCGTCATGGCGACGTAGAACAGGCGCCGCTCCTCCTCCTGCTCGGCGCGCTGCTCGGCGTCGGCGAGCGCCGCATAGTCGAGCGCGGGCTCGGCCCGCCCGCTGCCCGGCTCCCGCAGGCGGACACCGAAGCGACCGTCGGCCCCAACCCGCATCAGACGGGGCCAGCGAATCGGCGCGCGGCCGAGATCGGCCACGCACACGACGGGGAACTCGAGCCCCTTCGCCCGGTGGATCGTCATCAGCCGAACCGCGTCCAGGCCCTCGCTCTCCACCGGCGCCTCGCTCTCACGCGCACCGCTGCCCGTCGCCCGGCGGCTCGCCAGCTCCAGGAACGCCCGCAGGTCGGGTCCCTCGCCGAGCTCGTGCTCGTGGGCCAGGCGCATCAGCTTGCGGATGTTGGCCATCCGCCGCTGACCGCCGGGCAGGGCGAGGACGGCGAGGTCGTAGCCGGTGTCCGCCACCGCCCGCTCGATCAACTCCGTCGTCCCCACCCGTCCGACCCGGGCGCGCTCGCCGGCGAACCAGCCGGCATAGCGCCGCAGGCGATCGAGCTCGGGACCCGCCAGCTCGGCCAGCGCGCCGCCCGGCTCGCCCAGGAGCTCGAGCGCGGCTCGCCCGGTGCGCCGGACCGCCGCCCACAGGATGACGAGGGCGTCCAGGCTCACGCCGACGAACGGTGAGGCGAGCACCGTCAGCAGCGCCGGCTCGTCCCGCGGGTTGGCGAGCGTGCGCAGATGGGCGATCACGTCGATCACCTGGGGGTGCGCCCAGTAGCCCCGGCCGCCGATCAGGTACGTGGGGACGCCGGCGGACTCGAGCGCCCGCTCGTAGGCGCGCAGGTCGGTGGTGGCCCGGGTGAGCACGACGACCTCGCCCGGGGCGACGCCCCCGGCGACGAGCTCCGCCACGCGCGCCGCCAGCGCCCGCGCCTCGGCGAGTCGCCACGGCGCCGCCAGCGCGTCGGAGTCGCCGACCCAGTCCGCGCCCTTGTCCGCGATCAGCAGCTCCACCCGCGGCTCGGTCGGGCCGGGCTCGACGCGACCCGGTTGCAGCGGCCGGAAGCGGTCGCCCATGGCGGTGGCGAAGGCGGCGTTGAGCTCGGCGAGGATCGCCGGATGGGAGCGGAAGTTCGTCTGCAGCGTCGCGCGGGCGCCCCGCGCCTGGAGCTCGGCGCCGCGGCGTTCGAACAGCTCCACGTCGGCGTGACGGAAACCGTAGATCGACTGCTGCGCGTCGCCGACCGTGAACAGGTTGCCGGAGGCGACGAGCTCGATCAGCCCGAGCTGGACCCGATTGGTGTCCTGCATCTCGTCGACCATCACGTGGGTGAAGCGCTCGCGGTACCCCGCGGCGATCTCCGAGTCGCCGAGGAGCTCCCTCGCGAGCAGCTCCAGATCGGCGAAGTCGACCGCGCCGTGGCGGCGCTTGGCGGCGGTGTAGAGCTCCCCGAAGCCCCTCAGCAGCTCGTCCAGGAGGCCGCGGACATCGCCGGCGTGACGGTGCTCGCAGGCGGCGCGCAGGGCGCCGAGGGCCTCGCTGTACGCGGTGCACGCCCCGGTGCACAAGGCCGCGCCCCCGCCCCCGGGGAGCGCCACCCGGGCGAGCGCCCCGGGCCAGAGCGCATCCGCGGCGACGAGCGCCTCGACATGCTGGAGGCGCTCGAGCGACTGGCGGACCCGGACGCCGGGATCGGGTGCCGCCGCGAGCTCGGCCGCCACGGCCGAAGCGGCGGCGAGCAGCCGGCGGCGGGCGGCGGCGCCATCCGGCGCCGGGGGCAGCTCCGGCAGCCGCGGCGCCAGCTCGCCGCGCGAGCGCAGCTCGGCGTAGGTGGCGAAGATCGCCTCCCGCAGCCCGGCGACGCCGTAGGCGGCGACCAGCTCGACGCCGCCGGGGGTGTGCCCTGCGATCGCTTCGAGCGAGGCGTCGAACGCCCGGCCGGCAAGCTGCTCGGAGGCAGGCTCGTCGAGCACGGCGAACCCGGGGGCCAGACCGGCGCGGAGGGCGTGCGCCCGGAGCACCCGCGCGCAGAAGCCGTGGATGGTGCCGATCGGCGCCGTCTCGGCGGCCTCCTGCTGGGCCGGCGTGCCCGCCTCGCGCAACCGGTTCCGGATTCGCTCGCGCAGCTCCGCCGCCGCCTTCTCGGTGAAGGTGATGGTGAGGATCGCCCCGGGCTCGACGCCGTCATCGAGCACGGCTCGCACGAAGCGCTCCACGAGCACCGTCGTCTTGCCGCTTCCGGCACTCGCGTCGAGCAGCAGGTCGCCGCTCCGGCGGGCGATCGCGTCCAGCTGCTCGTCCGTGTAGGACCGCTCGTTCGGTGTCAGCTGCTGCGACATATCCCCGGGTAGCGGCAGCCGTCACGGGAGCAGGTCTGCGGACAGGGCTCGAGCTCGCCCGCGCGCAGGCGGGCGGCGTACGCGGCGGCGTCGGCCCGCACCTCGTCGAGCAGCGCGTCGATCTCCGCGGGCTCACAGCCGTCGGCGGGAAACAGCCCGCCTCCGACCGGCGCGCCGGTGCGGAAGACGCCGCGGGGGCGCAGCTCGCGGCCGCGCAGGGGCTGGTAGAGGCCGGCCACGGGCTCGAGGCCCAGCAGCTCCCGGACGGCGAGCATGTACAGGCCGACCTGGAGACTGCGCTCTGAGTGCCACCGGCGTGCCTGGTGCTCGGGACGCGCCGAGCCGGATTTGTAGTCGCGCACGATGGCGGCCGCGCCGCCGCCGGGGTCGACGTCGATGCGATCGATCACGCCGCGCAGGCGGACCCGGTCGGGCTCCTCCCCCAGGGTGAGCGCGGGGAGCGACTCGTCCTCGCCGTCGAACCCGAAGCGCTGCTCCAGGGCCCGGGGCACGAAGGCGCAACCAGCCGCCGCCTCCTGCGCCAGGTAGCGGTGCAGGTCGGCGCGGATCTCCTTGACGACGGCCTGGCGCAGCGCGGGCGAGCGACCCGGAGCGAGCGACCCGCCACGCTCGGCGACGAGCTCGTCGAGCACGCCGTCGAGGATCCGCACCGCCTCGGCGAGCCGGGCCTCGCTCACGGGCCCCCCCAGGCGCGTCACGGTCCGTTCCAAGGTGTCGTGGACGAGGTTGCCGCGGGCCAGCGGATCAGGTTCGGGCTGGAGCTCCACCGGCTGCAGCTGGGAGTCGACGAGCCAGGCCACAGGACAGGCGGCGAACTTCTCGAGTGCCCCAGCGGAGACGACGTCGCGGTGGCGGACGTGGGCCATCGCCCGCGCGCCGAGCCGGCGCGAGCGGGGGGCGGCGGCCACCGGCGCGGCGCCGGAGGCGGCCAGGGCGCGCCGGCGCTCGGCCTCGGTCGGCGCTTCCTCGAGCGCGAAGGTGACGTCGGCGAGCAGCCGGCGGCGGCGGCGCTGGTACCACGGCTCGCCGAGCACCAGCCGCAGATCGCCCAGGAACGGCGACGGAAGGACGAGATTGCCGTCCTCGTCGGAGGAGCGGAACGAGAGCGTCAGACGCTCGCTGGCGCGGGAGACGCAGGTGTAGAACAGGTAGCGCTCGGGGGCGAGCCACTCCTCCCGCGGGGCGAGCCGAAGCCCCGAGGCGAGCGCGAGCTCGTACCGGAAATCATCGGAGAGGAACGGCTCGGCGACGCTCGGGCGCGGCAGCTCCCCCTCGCACAGGCCGGAGACGAAGACGGCGCGGAAGCGCCGCGCACGGATGCCCAGCGGATCGGCGAGCACCACCGCGTCCTCCCCGGACGGGTCGCGCTCGGCGAGCTCGAGCGTCTCGAGCAGCTCGAGCAGCTCGGGGCCGGTGAGCGTGTCGCCGAGCTCGTCGAGCTCCCCGGCCGCTCGCAGCAGGGCAGCGAGGACGGCGGCATCGAGCTCCTCGCCGGGGTCGAGCACCGCAGCCCGCCCGCGGCGTGGAGCGGCGAGCAGCCGGCGGGCCTGCCGGACGATCTCGGCCAGAGGATCACGCGCCTCCCGCAGGGAGTCGATCTCACGGAGCGCCAGGCCGAGGCGCTCGCGCAGCTGCGAAACGGTGTGCAGGCCCTCGGAGAGCGCCCGCGCCTCGAGCGCGTCGACCAGCTCGGGCGGCCCCACCGCCCCCGGGACGCGCAGGTAGCGCAGGAGCTCGCCACCGTCCGCCGACTCCTCCAGCGCGCAGCGCGCGAGGGCGAGCAGGCCGCGGCCGAGCGGGGTATGGGCGAGCCGGTGCCGACCGGTCGGGGCCACGGGGATCCCGAAGCCGCCGAGCACGGAGGCGAGCAGCGGTCCGGCCGAGCCGAGGGAGCGAGCGACGACGACGATCTCGCCAGGGGACAACCCGGCGCGCAGCAGCGCCAGCACCTCGGCGGCGATCAGCTCCGCCTCGGCGCGCGCGCCGCCGGCCTCCAGCAGGCGCACGGCGCCACCGGGATCCTCCGCGGTCACGGTGGGCTCGAACAGCTCGCGCTCCAGGTGGCTCAGCGCCGAGCGGGCCGCCGGCGCGTAGTGCTCGTCGAGCGGTGGAAGCTCGACGATCTCGTCGGCCAGCGGCCGCAACTCCTCGACCGCGCCCGCCCGCGCGGCGAGCGCCACCCGACCGGGCTCGTAGGTGAGTGAGACGGTCACCGGGACCCCGACCCGCCGCGCCAACGTCTCGATCGCGTCACGCTCGATCCCGAGCAGGTCGTCGAAACCGTAGAAGAACACCGGCGCCCGCCCCCATGCCGCCGGGCGCTCGCGCAGACGATCGAGCGCGCGCCAGGCCATCAGCTCGCCGTCGACGCGCCCGCTGCGGTCAAGCTCCCGGGTGTAGGCGGCATAGAGCGCGCCGAGGTCACGGGCGTAGCCCTCCCGCGCCGGGTGCTCCCGGGCCCAGGCGCGCAGGGCGGCGATGAACCGCTGGGGGGTGATCAGCGCCCGCTGCAACTCGGCGATCAGCTCACCGAGGGCGACCGAGAACCCGGGGGCCTCGGCCGCCGCGCCGAGCGTGCCGAGGTGGGTGTGCGCCACCGCGCGACGGAGGATGCGCGCCCGCTGCAGCGCCGAGCAGCGCCGCTCTGGCGCCTCGGTGCGGGCGGCGATCTCCGCCACCAGCCCCGGGAACGTGCTGACGCGAGCGAACACCGTCCCCGCCGCGGCGAACTCATGCGTGTAGTGGCGGACGTCGTCGGCCGTCGGGAGCACGAGCAGCGCCCCGCGACCGGCGGCGGCGGTGAAGGCGCCGAGCACCTCACCCGCCTTGGCGGCGTTGGCGGGACCGAGGACGAGGGTCAGAGGCACCCGACCATGGTGGCGCGCCGGGCTGACGTCACCGCGTGCGGACCGCCGCGGCCACCCACGCGGCTCGGTGACCTGCAGTTCCTTACCCAGGGGGTGAATATCTGCAGGTGCGCGTCATGCGTGGGTCAGCTCGGCGGAACGCGGTGAGGCCTGGGCGTCGTCGAGCAACTCGGCGGTCAGGCGCCCCACGAGCTCGCTGAGCTCGGCGTGCTCGTCGGGCGACCAGCCGCTCAGCAGCTCGGCCAGGCGCGCGCGGTGGGCGGTGACGAGCCGGTCGACGGCGGCGCGCCCGGACTCGGTGAGCGGAGCGGCCGGCGTGTCGGCAGGCTCGCCCGCGCGGCTCACGATGAGCCCGTGCGCGGCGAGGCCGGCCAGGAGGGTCTCGACGCGGCTCGGGGGGATCGCGGGCTCCCGCGCCAGCTGCGCCACCGTGTAGCCCGGATGGCGGTCGATCCGCAGCAGCAGCCAGCACTCCCCGGGCTCCAGCTCCAGCCCCGCGCGCGCGGCGAGACGGCCGAACAGCTCGCGCCGGTGTTCGCGACCGGCCAGCAGGGTGAGCGCCCGCTCCATCTCCCGCACCGAGCTGCGGTCGGTCGGGATCGCGAACGCCTGCCCGGTGTCGACCGCGCTCGTCGTCGCCCGCAGCTCCAGCTCGGGCATCAGCCAGGCGAGCAGAAAGGCGACCGCCCCGATCGGCACGGCGACGAGGAACACCGACTGCAGGGAGTGCGCGTATGCGTCCACGTAGCCGCTGTGCACCGCTGCGGGGAGCTTGGCGAGCCTGGCCGGGCTGACGCTCGCGCCGGTCAGGCCGGCGGGGAGCTTGACCCCGGCGAGATCGTGCTTGACGTTGCCGACGAGCAGGTTGGCGAAGATCGCGCCGAACACGGCGGTCCCGAACGACCCTCCCATCGAGCGGAAGAAGGTGACGCCCGAGGTCGCCGCGCCGAGGTCCGCGTAGGCGACCGCGTTCTGGACGGCGATCACCAGCACCTGCAGGACGCAGCCGAGTCCGATCCCGAGCACGAGCATGTAGGCCGAGATGAGCACGGTTCCCGTGCTCACCCCCATCCGAGAGAGCAGGAACAGACCGATGGTCATGACCCCCGTGCCGAGGATGGGGAAGATCTTGTAGCGCCCCACGCGGCTGATCACCTGCCCGGAGCCGATCGAGGTGATGAGCAGGCCGGCCATCAGCGGGAGGATGCGCAACCCCGAGAGCGTCGGGCTCACGCCCTTGACGATCTGCAGGAACAGGGGCAGGAAGGTGATGGCGCCGAACATCGCGAACCCGACCACGAAGCCCACCACGCTGCACACGGAGAACACCCGGTTCGAGAACAGGTGAAGGGGGAGCACCGGTTCGGGGGCGCGGCGCTCGGCCACCACGAAGGCGCCGATCAGCACGACTCCGCCGACCCCGAGTCCGATGATCGGGGCCGAGCCCCACGCGTAGGTGGTGCCCCCCAGGCTCGTGAGCAGGACGAGGCTGACCGCGGCGAGCGCGATCAGGGCGGCGCCGAGATAGTCGATCACGTGGTGCACGCGGGTGAGGGTCCCGGGCAGCACGGCGGCGGTCACGAACAGCGCGATCGCCCCGAGCGGAAGGTTGATGTAGAAGATCCAGTGCCAGGACAGGTCGTCGACGAGCACGCCTCCGATCAGCGGGCCGATGACGCTCGTCACCCCGAACACGGCGCCGAAGATCCCCTGGTAACGGCCGCGGTCGCGTGGGGCGACGACGTCGCCGATGATCGTCTGGGCGCCGATCATCAGCCCGCCGCCCCCGATCCCCTGCAGCGCCCGAAAGGCGATCAGCTCGGTCATCGAGCTGCTCAGCCCGGAGAGCGCGGACCCGCCGAGGAAGATCACGATCGCCGCCTGGAAGAACAGCTTGCGCCCGTAGAGATCGCCGAGCTTGCCCCACAGCGGCGTCGACGCCGTGGAGGCGAGCAGGTAGGCGGTGACCACCCACGACAGGTGCGAGGCGCCGCCGAGATCGCCGACGATCGTCGGCAGCGCCGTGGAGACGATCGTCTGGTCGAGCGCCGCCAGGAGCATCCCCGTGACGAGGGCCCCGATGATCAGCCACAGCCGGCGTCCGGTGACCATCCCGTGAGTCAAGCACTGCGCGTCAGCGCGCGCCGGCGCCTATCGACGCTTGGTCTCCGCCTTCTTGAACGTCAGGGTCGAGGTCTTGACCGTCTTGACCGTCTGGCCGGACAGGACCACCTTCAGCGTGGCCTTCAGCGGCGAATGGTTCTTCAGCGCGGATTGCCTCAGGCGGCTTCGGGTTCGCGCGAGCCGCGGGCGGTGACTCAAGCGGCTTCGGATTCGCGCGCGCCCGCGCCCACGGCAGCGCGCGCCTCCTGCGGCGCAGCCGCGGGCGCCTCCTCGGCCTCCGGCGGCTTGACGCCGTCGCGCGCCCACGGCTCATCGAACTCGACGCGCCAGCGACCCTCCACGGTCTGCATCAGCGCGAGCCGGGCGCGGAAGCTCTTGCCCGAGCGGCCCTTGAAGCCGGCGACCGCCCGCTCGGTGCGACCGGTCCTGATCAGCTCGCGAGCGGTCGCCAACGGCAGCGTCTTGCCCGCCTTGGCCTTCCAGATGACGAACCCGCAGCCGGGATCCGAGCGCGACCAGCACGAGTACCCCTTGCGGTTCTCGACGATGTCGTGAGCGCAGACGGGGCAGGGCCCGAGGTTGGCGCGCGGGATGCGGACATCCTTGAGCTTGGTGTCGAGCTCGGTGACCGTGTCCTGGGCGAACTTGGCGATGTCGGCCATGAAGGCCCGGCGCGAGTCCTGCCCGGTCTCGATCCCGGCCAGACGGTGCTCCCACTCGCCGGTCAGGCTCGGTGAGGTGAGGGCGTGCTCGCCGAGCAGCCGCACGACGTTCAACCCCTTCTCGGTGACGACGAGAGCGCGCCCGTCACGCTCCACATAGCCGACCTGGATCAGTCGTTCGATGATCGCCGCGCGCGTGGCGGGCGTCCCGATCCCCGATTCATTCATCGCGGCACGGAGCTCCTCGTCATCGACGAGCTTGCCCGCCGTCTCCATCATGTCGAGCAGCGAGCGATCGGTATGCCGGCGCGGAGGCTTGGTCTCCTTCGCCTCGGAGGCGACCTGGGTGACCCGCGCCAGCTCGTCCCTGACGAGCTTCGGCAGCCGCTGCTCGCGTCCCTCGTCGTCCTCCGCCGGGGCGTCCTCGAGATCCGCCGTCTCGCCGTAGACGCCGCGCCAGCCGGGGACGAGCAGGAGCTTGCCGCGGGTGCGGAACACGTGGCCGCCCGAGCCGTCGGGCGCGCTCGTCACGGTCGTCTCCACGCGCGTGTTCTCGAACACGGCCTCGGGGTGGAAGACGGCGAGGAAGCGGCGCACGACCATGTCGTAGATCCGGCGGTCGTCCTCGTTCATCTTCTCGACCGGGTGGTGCTCGGCGTTGGTGGGGATGATCGCGTGGTGGTCGGTGACCTTGGCGTCGTTGACCACCCGCCCGAGCGGCAGCACGTCGAGCGAGAGCACGTAGCGCGCAGCGGCCGCGTATTCCCGCTGGCCGCCCACGAGCTCGGCGATCGGCTTGATCTCCGGGACCATGTCGCCGGTGACGTAGCGGGAGTTGGTGCGCGGATAGGTGAGCGCCTTGTGCTCCTCGTAGAGGCGCTGCGCGGCCTGCAGCGTTCGCCGGGCGGAGAACCCGAAGCGGCTGTTGGCCTCCCCCTGCAGGGACGTGAGGTGGTAGAGCAGCGGCGCGCGCTCGCGCCGCTCGGAGGTCTCGAGCTTGGTGATCGTGCCCGTCTCGCCACGGCAGGCGGCGACGACCGCCTCGGCCTCCTCGGCGCTCGTGAGGCGTGGGTTGCTTCCCGCGTGGTAGCGACCTTCGTAGACGCGTCCGGCCGGATCGGCGACGGGGTCGAAGCCGGCATCGACGATCCAGTACGGCTCGGGGACGAAGGCGCGGATCTCCTCCTCGCGCCGGGCCAGGATGGCGAGCGTCGGGGTCTGCACGCGGCCGAGCGAGACGGCGCCGTCGAAGGAGGAGCGCAGGCGGATGGTGGCGGCGCGGGTGGCGTTCATGCCGACGATCCAGTCGGCCTCCGAGCGCGATCGAGCCGCCTCCTCCAGGGATCGGAGCTCGTCGCTGGGGCGCAGGACCGCGAACGCCTCGCGGATCGCCTGTTTGGTCATCGAGTTGAGCCACAGGCGCTGCACCGGCTTCTTCGCCGCGGCCTTCTCGTAGAGGTAGGCGAAGATCAGCTCGCCCTCCCGTCCGGCGTCGCAGGCGTTGATGACGAGATCGATGTCATCGCGCACGAGCAGGCGCTTGATGACGTTCATCTGCTTCTTGGAGCGCTCGTCGCGCACCACGAGCTTGAACCGCGGGGGGACGATCGGCAGGTCCGCCATCCGCCACTTCTTGTACTTCTCGTCGTACTCGTCGGGATCGGCGAGCTGCACGAGGTGGCCGACGGCCCAGCTGACGACGTGGTCGGTCCCCTCCAGGTACTGCTCGCCCTTGGGTCCCTGCTTCGTGAAGGCGCCCGGAAGCTCCCGGGCCAGGTCCTGGCCCACGGATGGCTTCTCGGCGATGACGAGTGTCTTCCCCATCGAGGGGTCGAGGCTACAAGGCCGCGCAAGGACCCCCGCGGGGCCGGTGTTCAGACGAGCGCCTGCAGCCGCCGCGCCAGGGCGGGAAGCTCCAGCCGGCCCGCCGCGGACTCGGCGCCGGCCCGGAGCTCGGCGGCGCGGGGCTCGTCCGGACCGAGCAGCTTGGCAAGGTCCACCTGGCAGTGCGCGAGCCAACCGGTGGCCCCGATCGCGCCGTTGGCCACCAGCGCCCGCTCCAGGTGGGCGACGGCCGCGGTCCGATCACCGGCGGTTGCCGCCAGCATCCCGAGCGGCCGGTTCACCGAGCCGAGGCACACCGTGGCCAGGCCGACGGTGGCGATCCGGTCGGCGAAGGGGGCCAGCCTGGCGTAGAGCCGCTCGGCCCGGGGGGCATCTCCGAGCGCGGCGCTGACCTCGGCCAGCAGGGAGAGCGCGGCCAGCAGGTTGCCGTCCGGCGGCAGGCGGGCGAAGTCGTCCTCGGCGAGGAGGTCGAACTCCCGTCGCGCCGCCTCCAGCTCGCCGACCTCCGCGAGCAGCCGGGCGTGCAGCGCGCGCCAGGCCGGCATGCCGGGGTGGTCGGCGACGACGCGTTCCGCATTCCCGCGGAGCTCGGCGAGACGCAGCTGCTCGGAGCGGATCGTGAACATCTGGATCGCGAACCACTGCGGCGCCGTCACCGGCTCGGCCCGGGCGCCCATGGCGAGCGCCGCCGTGGCCAGCGCCTCGGCCTCGGCGAGCTCGCCCGCCAGCTGCGCGCGCATCGCCCGCCACACCATCGCGTTCCACAGGTACAGCGGCTGGCGGATCCGCTCCGCCCCGGCGGCGAACGCCTCGATCTGGGCATCGACGCCGTCGATGTCGCCCTGCTCGAGCAGAGCGAGGACGAGCCAGGCGTGCGCCTGCAACTCCAGCTCCAGGTTCTGGGCCCGTCGGGCGGAGGTGAGCATCTCCGTGCCGGCGGCGGTCCGCTCGGTGAGCTCATCGGGATTCCACCGCGCCCGGCACGCCGCACCCCAGGCGTGGGACTCGGCCTCGGGGTCGCCGAGCTCCCGTGCGATCGTGAGCGCCTCCTCGGCCAGCGCCCGCATGCGCGCGCGCCCCGGGGTGTAGTAGAGCGCGCCGCAGAGCCGGCTGAGCAGCCGGACCCGCGTCGCCGGGTCGGCTCCCGCCGGGGTTGCCAGCGCCCGCTCGATCAGCCCGATCAGCTCCTGGTCGTTCACACCGGGCTGCTGGACGTAGCGGTCCGAGGCGCCGATCACCGCGCGGATCAGGGCCGCGTCATCGCCGAGCCGGGTGGCGAGCTCCGCCGCCCGGCGCAGCGAGGCTGACGCCGCGGGTCGCTCGCCGGCACGGATCTCCGCCTCACCGAGGGCGAGGAGCAGCTCGCAGCGGCGCTCGTCGGCCCGGGGGTCGAAGCGCTCGAGCACCTCCAGCGCGTTCGCCAGATGCGCCACCGCCTCGTCGTGTGCGAGCACCCGACTCGCCTGTTCGGCCGCGCGGACGGCGTACTCGATCGCCTTCGGGGCGGTGCCCGTCTCGGCGGCGCGGGCGAAGTGGAGGGCGAGCGCGGGCAGTTGCTGCTCATCGTCTCGCCCGTCGGCTTCCAGCGCGGCGGCGACCCGCCGATGGATCCGCTCCGCGCGCGCCGCGGAGAGGCCTTCGCAGAGCGTCTCCCGGATGAGCGCATGCGAGAAGGCGGCGGATCCCGGGCGACTCGAGACCTCGTTGACCAGGCCGGCGGCGAGCGCCGCGTCGAACGCACCGAGGAAGCGCTCCTCCTCGAGCAGGACCACCGACTCGAGCAGCCGCAGGTCGAAGTCACGGCCGATCACCGCCGCGCAGCGCAGGACGTCGACGGCGTCGTCGTCCAGGCGAGCGAGGCGCCGGGCGATGACATCGCGCACACCCTGGGGCAGGCCGGCGCGCCGGAGCTCGCCGGCCCCTCCGCGCGCGAGGTCGACTCCCGCCTCGCTCAGATGCCGCACGATCGCCTCCACGAACAACGGGTTGCCCTCGGTGCGCTCGTAGAGCTCCCGGCGCAGCGGCGCGGAGGGATGGGCCGCGGTGAGCGCGCGCACGAGCTCGGCCACGTCGGGCTCGTCGAGCCCGCCGAGCGCGAGCTCGGACACGAGGCGCTCGCGCCGCAGCTCGGCGAGCGCGTCGGCGAATCCCTCCCCCGGCACCTCGGTGGTCCGGTAGGCGCCGAGGAGGAGCACGTGACGCAATGTGGGGGCGCGGGCGACATGCCTGAGCAGCAGGAGCGTCGTGCGGTCGGCCCAGTGGAGGTCGTCGAGCGCGAGCAGCAGCGGGGTGGTGCGCGAGATCTCGGTGAGGACGCCGACGAAGGCCTCGAACAGCCGGTAGCGCTCGCTCAGCGCCTCGGGTCCCCCGCGCCGGGAGAGCTCCGGCATCCGGCGCTGGAGGTCGGGCGTGAGCGCGACGAGGTCGGAGGCCCACTCACGCGTGTGGCGGCGCAGCTCCTCCAGTTCGGCACCGATGACGTACTGGCGCAGCGCCTCCACGAACGGCTGGTAGGGGGCGAGCGCCTCCTGCGGAGCGCGGCCGGCGAGCACGATCGCCCCCTCGCCGTGCGCGAGCGAGGCGACCTCGGCGATCAGTCGCGTCTTGCCGACGCCGGCGTCGCCGGCGAGCAGCACGAGGCGGCGCGGCTCACGCTCGGGCGGGGGGCTCACGCCGAGGGCCCACTCCGAGCGCAACTCGCCCAGCTCGCGACGCCGGCCCACGAACGGGCCCGCGGCGTGCATGCGAAGCTCCGCCGGCAGCGCGAGCGCCGTGCGCCCCGGCCCACGCTCCGGTGCGATCGGCTCCCCCGAGCCGAGCAGCCGGGAATGGAGCTCGAGCGTCTCCGCCGCGGGGGCCGTGCCGAGCTCGTCGCGCAGCAGCCGGCGCAGGCGCTCGAACACCCGCAGGCCCTCCGCCACGTTCCCCTCGGCAGCGAGCGCCTCCATCAGCAGCGCGTAGCCCGACTCCCGGTAGGGCTCGGCGTCGATCAGCGACCGAGCCGCGCGCTGGACCGAGGCGAGCTGCCGGCCGCCGAGGCGCAGCCCGGCCCGACCGAGCACCTCCAGCGCCCGCAGCCTGACCTCCTCCAGCTCGCGGCGGGGCGGCTCCAGCCAGCTTGCCGAGATCCCGGGCAGCAATCCCCGCGTGGCGATGTTGAGGGGGATCTGCGCGAGCGCCCACGCGCCGCGATGCCGTCCGGCCTCGAGCGTCGCGGCGGCCCGCTCCAGCTCCAGGGACGCGGCCTCCAGGTCGACCCAGACCGGCTCGGGCGGCGTGAGCGAGAGATCCTCACGGCCGGTGAGGGAGTCGGCGCCGAGCGCCGAGCGCAGGCGAGACAGCAGGGTTCTCAGCGCCGCGTCCTGGGAGAGCGGCGCCTGGCCGGGCCACAGCGCCCCGATCAGCTCCTCGCGGCCCACCTGGCGGCCCCGGTTGAGGGTGAGGTAGGCCAGCAGCAGCGGAACCTGGCGTCCGCGCAGTCGACCGGCCAGCTGCTCGCCGTCGATCTCCACCGACAGCCGTCCACAGAGCTGGATTCGAGTGCGTTCGCTGGCGGGACGTGGGGCCGGCAACGTTCCGGAAACGTACCGGTAACGGAGCGTCATAACACTGCCGTCTCGTCGAGGCACCGATGTCTCGACGCCGACCTTCTCGGACGAAATGCACCTGATGACCAGATCTCCTGTGAGCTCGCTCGACGGCAACCATCGAGACGAGCACTCACGCCGGATCGCCTCCTGCGAGTGCGGGGCGCAACTCGCGGGACGTGACGAGGCGGAGCTGTTCGAGGCGACACAGCGACATCTGGCCCATCACCATCCCGAGCTCCTGGGGGCGATGGACCCGGGGACGGTGCAGCAGATGTCTGAGGAGGTCCCGGCTTCGCCGAGATTGGGAGTTCGCCAGGGGGGCGGACATCCCGTGCCGGCTTCGCCGGGAGAAGGAGGGGGCTAGCTGGTCACGGCGGGTGGACGGTGTGCGCACAGCATCGTCCACCCGCCGCGCCAGGGGGCGCGGCCGGAACGGGTCCCGGGGCGGATCCGAGGGACCGGGACCGGAGTGCTGGAGGGGTGTCCGGCACTCCGGGAACGGCCCCCCGCGGCCGGCCGCCTTTCGCCCGAGGACATCATCGTCGAGACCAGCCCCGCAGGCGATCAGCTGCTCACCCGCACGACCGCCCCGGAGACCGGCGCCGATTTACTGTTCGGGCTCGTCGTTGCCCGGACGGGAGCGAGCTCCAGCAGCTAATACACCCACGGCTGGGCCGGGGTCGTCGACGTGGTGGAGGAGGTGGGCGTCGTCGTCGTGGGCATCGCGGTGGAGGCAGTACTGCCGCTGGATGACGCCGCGACGACGTGCCAGTTCCCGCCAAAGCTGTGAATCCCCTGGCCGTTTGCCATCCCCTTCTTGGAACCGTCTCCGGCGAAGTGGTAGAGCGGATGCCCGCCGAGCGTGACCTGGAAGATCCCGTCTCGGTGCAGGATCCCGAGCTTGCCAGTCACTCCACGAGCGGCCCTGAGCTTGGTCTTGGCGGATGCAACCTTCAGCGGCGGCCAGGCAGCGAAACATCCGCTCGTCTTCTTGCAGAGCAGATGGTGGGTGGTCTCGGGGCTCAGCTCGTAGACGGTCAGCCCGCGCGAATCGACCACGATCGGCTTGCCGATCGTCGAGTTATGCGCGGTGCCGAGGGCGGTCAGGGACTTTGCCGCGGCGAGCCCTACGAAGACTGACATCCCGACGATGGCGATGCATGCGGCCAGGAGCACGAGCGGCCGTCGCAGCAGCTCACGCAGGCGGGCGTGTCGGCGTGTGGTGATGAGTCTGAAGGTCATGCGGCTTCCCCTCTGTGGTCATGGGCGGTCGAGCTGATAGACGCCTCGAACCCTCCAACCCTTCCCGGCGGCCCACCAGCGAGAGCCCCGCCCGGGAATGTTCGGAGCGTCGCGGGCGTCTCCTCAACCAGAAACGTCATGAGCGAATCCAGCCAAGCCAACGCGGCACCCCGGCTCGCCGGCAGCTCTCCAACTCGGCCGGTACGCGGACGAATCATCGTTGCGCTGGCGCTGGGGATATTGGTCGCCGGCTGCGGCTCCTCGGAGGCAACGACGCAACCGAGCCGAAGGAGCTCGACGGTCGCGGCACTGCGAGCCAGACGAGTTGCCACGGCTCGCGCGCGGCAAGCCACGCTCGGCGCCGCTCGCCGCCGGGCCCGCGTCGCAGCCGCTCACCGCCGGGCGCGCGTCGCTGCCGCTCACCGCAGGGCGCGCGTCGCAGCCGCTCGCCGCCGGGCCCGCGTCGCAGCCGCTCGCCGCGGCGAACTGGCGCGATCAGCCAGATTGCGCGCCCGGGCAGCCCACAGGAAAGCTGCCGCACAGAGAAAGGCGAAGACCGCGTCGCGCCGAGCCGCCACAACCACTCCAAGCCCCTCGGGCACCGTCGTGTCGGTGGGCCACACCGGTCTGGGGAGCGTGCTCGTCGACGCCCAAGGACGGACGCTGTACCTGTTCGAGAAGGACCCCCCAAGCCGGAGCGCATGCTCCGCAGCATGCGCCGCCGTATGGCCACCCCTGACCACGAAGAGCCCGCCGGCTGCCGGTCAGGGAGTGATCCAGTCCCAGCTCGGCACGACTCGCCGCTCCGGAGGAGGCCTGCAGGTCACCTACCACGACCATCCGCTGTACCTCTACGTCGGAGACTCAGGCGCCGGACAGACCAAGGGCCAGGGTCTGAACCAGTTCGGCGCCCGATGGTGGGCGATCTCCGCGGCTGGCCAGAAGATCACCTGATAGCGACATCGGAGCCGCGACCCGCTCGAGGAGGCCCCCAAGCGGCTGCGCGACCTCAGCTCTCTGCGTCAGAACGCCCGATCTGCATCGAACGATCTAGGGAGCGCAGCGGCCGGTGTCGACCGGAGCCGCGCGGTGTGAGGCCCGCCGCAGCGCCGCGGCGACGGTCCGATCGGGGACGGCGAAGCCGCCAGGGACCTGGAGGCCGTTCTCGCCGGTCACTCTGGCGAACACGGTGGCCAGCACCTGTCCGGAGGCGCCGACGACCGGTCCGCCCGAGTTGCCCGGGCGCACGAGCCCGCGCACGGGGACGATCGAGCGGGTCACCGGGCCCTCCCCGTAGGCGTTCTCGGTCTTCACGTCCTCGGTCGATCCGATCCGTGCGTCGACCACGCGGAGCGGACCGTCATCCGGATAGCCGAGGATCGCCGCCGAGGATCCGGCGCGCGGCGAGGAGGCGAGCGAGAGCGGCGGCTCGGAGAGCCCGTTCACCCGGAGCACGGCGATGTCGTCGGTGACGTCGAACACGAGCGCCCGGGCGGGAAGGTTGGGAGGAGCCCCGCCCACCTGCACGACGGTGTCGTTCTCGCCCGCCACCACGTGGGCGTTGGTCACCACGATCCCCGGCGCGGCCACCCAGCCGCTGCCCTCCACGCCGAGCCCGCACGCCGTGCCGAGGATCTTCACGACGCTGCGCTCGGCACGCCTCACGCCCGGGGCCCTCACGATCCTGCCGGTCGGCGGGGGGACGTTGGCCGTCGGTCCGCTCACCGACGGGAGGGGGTCGAACCGGGCGAGCAGGTTGAGGACCGGGGTTGACGGCGGCAGCACCGAGTTGAGCGCGCGCAGGATCGCCGACCGCTGGATGTCCGCGCGCACCTGCGCGGAGCCGGAGGCCTGGAGCGCGACGGCGCCGACGATCCACACCACGGCCAGTCCGACGGCGGCGGTGAGCACGGCGCCCAGCAGCCCGTCGATCGCCCGCAGGCCGGGGAACCTGAGCACGCCGCGGGCCACCGCGCCGATGCCCTCGAACCCGGTGGCGAGGATCCCTCCCGCGAGCAGCGCTCCGAGCAGCCCGAACAGGGGGGCGTAGCGCGAGTGCGCGCCTCCGGAGAGCAGGAGCGGCCCGAGGCGTGTGCCGATCACCGCCCCGATCCCGAACCCGATCAGCGACAGCACCCCGACGATGAACCCCTGCCCGTAGCCGTAGACGGCCAGCAGGATGACGAAGGCGACGATGATCCAGTCGATCGCGGTCACGGTCGCGCGAGCTTACGTGGTCGCGGCGACCGCAAAGTACCGTTTGCCTCAACGTGAGCAACCAAGCCGCACCGACGTTCGGCCCGCGACCAATGAGCGCCACGCGGCGGTCGCGGCGACGGCGGCGGCGCGGGCGGATCTACACCCGGGCGCTGCCGATCGTCGTCGTGGCGGCCGCGGCGTTCGTGGCCGGGACGATCGTCGCCGGCGGCCCGTCCCGCGCCGAGCGCAAGGTCGTCACCCGCTACGTCGACGCGTGGTCGCGACGCGACTACGTCCGCATGTACGACCTGCTCGCGCCGCGTACCCGCGTCGGCCTCACCGAGAGCCGGTTCGCCTCCGCGCTGAGGCACGATGCGAGGACGGCCACACTCGAGTCGCTCGAGCCGCTCACCATCGGCTCCCCCCGCGGGACGCAGGTCCTGGTGCGCATGGAGCTGCTCACGCGGGTCTTCGGCCGGCTCGTCGAGGACGTGGAGGTGCCGCTCAGCGGCTCGGGCTCAGGCACGCACATCCGGTTCTCGACGGCGCTGCTGTTCCCCGGGCTGCGGCGCGGCGAGGCGCTGCACCGGATTGCCCGCCTTTCCCCGCGCGCGACGCTCCTCGCCGCCAACGGCGTGCCCCTCGCCGAGGGGCCGCAGCGGACCTCGCCGATTCCCTCGATCGCCGGTGAGATCGTGGGGACGCTCGGCCCGATCCCCTCCGCGGAAGCGGGGCGCTTCGCCGCGCTCGGCTATCCGCGCCACGCCCAGGTGGGTCAGGACGGCCTCGAGCGGATCTTCCAGAGCCGGCTCGCCGGCACCCCCGGAGGCACGCTGCTCGCCGGCCGGCGCGTGCTGGCGCGCCGCGCGCCGGTGGCGGGCACGGCCGTGCGCACGACGATCGTCCCGTCGCTGGAGCAGGCGGCCATCTCCGCCCTCGGCGCCGACTACGGCGGGATGGTGGTGATGAACCCGCGTACCGGCGCGCTCGAGGGGCTCGCCGGGATCGCCTTCACCGACGTCCAGCCCCCCGGCTCGACGATGAAGATCGTCACGTCGTCGGCGGCGCTGAGCGCCGGGCTCGTCACCCTCCACAGCAGCTTCCCCGACTCCTCCTCGGCCACCCTCGACGGCTACACGCTTCAGAACGCCAACGGGGAGGTGTGCGGCGGAACGCTCATCAACGCCTTCGCGGTGTCGTGCAACTCGGTCTTCGCCCCGCTCGGCGCCCGCCTGGGCGGGCCGCGCCTGGTGGCGATGGCCGAGCGCTTCGGCTTCAACGCCCCGCCGCCGTTCGCCGGAGTGCTGCAGAGCACGATCCCCTCCGCCAGCGCGATCGGGGACGCCCTGGCGGTCGGCTCCTCGGCCATCGGCCAGGGCATGGTGCAGGCGAGCCCGCTCGAGATGACCGACGTGGCGGCGACGATCGCCGACCGCGGCCGCCGGCCGATCCCCACCCTCGATGCGTCGGCGTCGCCGCGCTTCGTCAACGTGCTGACGCCCGCCGTGGCCGGCGATCTGAAGCAGATGATGCTCGCCGTGGTCAGCTACGGCACCGGCGTGGCGGCCCAGATCCCGGGCGTCCAGGTCGCCGGCAAGACCGGAACGGCGGAGCTTCGCACCACGCAGGGCCCCGGGACCACGACCAACCCGAACGCGTCATCGGCGGCCAACACGGACGCCTGGTTCGTGGGCTACGCGCCGGCGGGGGATCCGGCCGTGGTGGTCGGAGCGCTGTTCCCCGGGCAGGGCGCGGGCGGCGGCACCGCCGCGCCGGCGGTCCGCCAGGTGCTGCTGGCGGCACTGCATCGATCGTGAGCGACGGGCGGGGAGAGCGCCGCAGCGGGGTGATGGCGCGCGACGAGTGGGTGCGCGGCTAGGTGTGTGACGGTGAGCTCGACGGGCACGACGACCCGCCCTTGGCGGGCTTGCCCGAGGACGTCGTGCTCGACGAGGTCGTCGTGCCCGTCGTGCCCGTCGTGCCCGTTGAGCCCGTCGAGCCCGTCGAGCCCGTCGAGCCCTTCGAGGAGCCCGGGCAGCCCGGCAGCGGCGGCGCCACGTAGGTGGAGGCGACGAGGCTCTGCTCGAAGGTTCCCTGGGTCCACGCGACGAGCGCGGTACGGCCGGACGGCGCGTAGGCGGCGGCGACGTCGGCGGCGTAGGCGGTGGAGGACACGGTGACCGATGGGGCGAAGCTCTTTCCCGGGGCGGCGACCGCGGCCCGAACCCCCCCGCCGGGGGTGACCCAGGCGACGATCGCCCCGCCGAGCGCGCTCTCGGCCACGGCCGGCACCTCGCTCCCGTCGCTCGAGCCGAGCACCGTCGCGCGCGTGAAGCCGGCGCGGCGGCGCGTGGCCGCGTCGACCGTGCACGCGTCCGCGCGCGTGCAGCTCTGGAATGCCACCACCTGAGCGCCGTCCGCACCGGCGGCGATGGCCACGCCGGAGGCGAGCGTCGACTTGGGAGACAGGGCATGGGCCCGGTGCCGACCGGCCAGATCCTCGGCGTAGGCCTGGGAGTGCCGGACGCCGGCTCGGTCGTACCAGCTCTCGATCCAGGCCACGGTGGGCACCGCGCCATGGGCGGCGACGGCCACCGAGTCGACCTGGTGCGTCGGAGGGACGGTGATCGCCGGCGTGGCGAGGGCGGGAGCGCGCGCCGGGGTGCCGCGCGCTGCGAAGATCGTGAGCGGGGGGGCGAACTGTGAGGCTCGGGCGCTCCACACGAGGATCGTGCCCCCGCCCGTCAGCGCCGCCGCATCGAGCGACGTCACCCAGGCGGCGGTCGTGTCGAGCGCGCGCGTGGGGCCGAACCTTCCCCGCGTGTCGCTCTGCGCCGCCCACACGCCCTCCTCGTCGGCCACCGCCGCCAGCAGGCGCCCGCCCCCGGCCACGAGCTGTCCCTCGGTGGCACCGTCGAGCTTGGTGACCAGGGTGTGGCGCCGGCTGGTCGCTCCACGCGGAGAGACGACGAGCGACATCGCCTCACTGCAGCAGGGCTCGAGCGTGCCGAACTCCACCACGTGCGGGCTCGTTCCGGCGAGCAGCTCCAAGGTCGCGCCGCGGTAGGCGAGGCCGAACACCTGCTGGGTGGCGGGCACGGCACGGGCACCGCCGAAGCCGCCCCCGGCCGCCGCCTGGGCGAGCGAGCCGTGCGAGATCCCCGGCTCGTCCTCGTCGTAGACGCCGAACGCAGCGCCGGCGCCTCCGGCGTCGGAGTACGCGAGCTGGACCGGGATCAGGTCGGCGTCTGCCGGCCCGGCGATCCGAACGGGAGCGCGGAAGCCGGGGCCGGACGGGGCGGTCTTCTTCGCCGGGGAATGCCCTGCGGCGGCTGCGTGCGCCGTGACGGGAGCCCCCACGAGCGCCAGCGCCGCCAGCACCGGAGCGAGCGCGCCGCGGCGCGGAGAACGTCGTGCCCGAGCGCGTGGCTCAGAGGTCAAGCGAGACCTGCGAGGGGCCCTTCTGGCCCGGCGCGTCGATATTCAACGTCAACGGGCGGTTGTCGTAGATCGAGTTGTTGAGCTTGAACAACAGCTCGACGCCCTGCGTGGTGTCGTAGTTCGCGATGGCGTCGGCGAACGGCTCGGTCTGATTCGGGCGCAGCCGAATCGGCTCGTAGGCGAGGTCGTTCTCGCCCGCGTTGATCGCCAACGGGCGGTAGATGTTGCCCTGGGTGTCGCTGATCGTGAAGTCGCTGGTCGGCGTCGTGGTGACCGGCACGCTGGACTGGTTGAGCGCGCGGATGAACACCACGAACCAGTCCTGCGAGGGCGTGAGCGAGAGATCGCTCGAGGCCACGCCCCTCAGATACGTCTTGTCCTCGGTGGCGTAGGGGTTGAGGACGCGGGAGATCTGGACCTGATAGGTGATCGCCGGACGGCCGACGTCGACGTAGAAGCCGGAGGAGGCCGTGCCGTCCTCGCTGCCGCTGTGGGGATGCGGGACCTTGTTGCCGATCGCGCAGCCGCTGATCGCCAGGGCGAGGGCGCCAGCGACGATCAGATGGGGAATGCGGCGGGTGATGGTGCTGCGGCGGGAGATCACGGGGCGGGAATCTTATCCGGCGGTTGATCAGCGCGACGCAATCGTGGCGCGGGCGCCACGGCCGCGGTTCTCCTCGAGGATCGTGCGCAGCCGGCGCAGCGAACGGGCAGCCTGACGCCGGGTCCAGGAGCGGCCGCCGAGCGCCTCGCGGAGCTTGTCCGACGGGAGCTTCGTCTCGGTCTCCAGCGTGTACTCCACCTTCGTCGTCCCCCCCGCCCCCGGCGTCAGCGTGTAGACGCCGAGCATGCGGATCCGGTTGAACTTGCCCCCGCGGCCGTGCTCGACGATCCGGTACGGCGCCTCGAGCTCGGCGAAGGTCATGTCCCCCCACGAGAAGCGGTTCATCGGCGCCTTGATGCGAAACCGGGCTCCGGCGCCCCGCCCACACGGGTCCTCACGCAGGAGGTGCCAGTCGACGAGGTAGTGATCGGTGAACTCGGCGTGGTTGGAGATGTCCGAGAGGTACTCGTACACCTGCTCGCGCGGCAGCGAGATCGTCGTCGAGACGGAGATCGGATCCACGGCGGCGGAGTCTAATCCGCCGCGTGTCCGCGGCGCTTCAGGCGGCCCGCTGATCGATGATCTTCATCGTGTGGCCGAACTCGGGACCGTGGACGAGCCGCGAGGAGTCCGGTCGGCTCACCTCGCCCTCCCGGCACAGCTCGCACAGGACACGGCCGGAGGTGTAGCTGTAGACGCGCTCGCCGACGAGCGGGTGGCGGTGGCAGTGCGCGCAGCGCTGCGTCTCCGCCGCGAGATCCTCGACGCCGCGGCGTAGCAGCGCAAGCTCGAGTTCGGGCATCGGCCGGAGGCTCGTGTTCATGGTGGCCAGTGGTTCGCCGTCGGCCCGGGCGTTCCTGCCCGCGGGCGGATCCGGGCGGGCCCCCGGGGGCGTTCCCACGGGCTCCGCGCCCCTTGGCCTGTGGTTTCGCGGCCCGACCCGGGGGTATAAACGAAACGGAAACACGGGACCGTTCCGTCGTGTCAGAATTGCGTCGGTAGGGCTGCCGACGCTTAGCAGAGCCTTAGTCTTTCTTATACCCAGCGGCTACCATGAGCGGAACGGGTTCGACGTTTCGGTCACCGAGAGCGGCAACGAAGGAGCGGCCACATGAAAGCGTGGATGACGGGCAATGTCGCCGGAACCGGAACATTTCGCTGTACCGACTGCGACCGCCCCCTCTCGCTCGACGCGGCGGACGAGCTTCCCGTCTGCCCCCACTGCGGCGGAAGGCAGTTCATCCGCTCCTCGCTGTTCACCACCGCGCAGAACCAGGTCCTCGACCTCCCCGTGGAGGTGGAGGAGAGCGACCGCAGCTGGCTCGACGAGGTCCGCGAGGCGCTGGACGAGCCCGGGCAGTACCTCGCCTACCGGGCCACTCCCGAGGACCACGCGGTGACCTTCGTGCTCCGTCGCGAGTGGACCCGCATCGGACGCAGCCTCGCCGCCGACATCCGCTTCGACGACCCCACGGTCTCCCGCCGTCACGCGCTCATCGTCCGCCAGCCGGACGGCCTGCGGGTGCTCGACGACCGCAGCCTCAACGGCGTCTTCGTCAACGGCGAGCGCGTCGAGTGGAGCACGCTCGCCGACGGCGACGAGGTCGTCATCGGGCGCCACCACCTGCACTTCGTGGACGTGCCGGTCGTCTCCGGCATGCGCTACAGCGGCGTGGCCGAAAACAGCTTCGACTGACGCGGCCGGCGCGTCTATAGTGGCGCCGCGATGCCGACGATCGCGGTGCTCTCACAAAAGGGTGGGACGGGCAAGACGACGACCGTCCGGACGCTCACCGACGTCTTCCGCCGCGTCGGCCTGAGGGTGCTGGCGGTCGACCTCGATCCGCAGGGCAACCTGTCCGATTACCTGGACGTGGCCCCGGAAGCCACGCCGACGATCGGCGACGTGCTCAGCGGCCGCGCCACGGCCGCCGAGGCGATCCAGGACGGGATCATCCCCGCCAACCTGGGGCTGGCCGAGGCCGAGCTGATGCTGGGCGGCAAGATGGGCCGCGAGCTCACGCTGAAGAAGGCGCTGAGGCAGGTGCGCGACGACTACGACGTGATCCTGATCGACTGCCCTCCGGCGCTCGGGCTGCTCACCGTCAATGCGCTGGTGGCCGCCGACTACGCGCTCCTCTCCGCGGAGGCGCAGTACTTCGCCCTGCAGGGGGTCGAGCAGGCGCTCGAGGTGATCGAGCTCGCACGGGACAGCCTCAACCCCGACCTGCAGTGGCTTGGCGTCGTGCTCAACATCGCCGACATGCGGACGAGGCATTCGCGGGAGGCGTTCGACTCGCTGCGCGAGCACTTCGGCGAGAAGCTGCTCGACACGACGATCCGCGCTTCGATCGCCTACGCCGAGTCCGCCGAACGCGCCGTCTCGATTCTCGACTACCGGGCCGATCTCGCCGTCGACTACCTCAACGTCGCCGACGAGCTGCTGCGCCGGCTCGATCTGAAGGGACCGCGGCGCAAGCTCGCCGAGCTGGTCGGCGGCGGCTCGGAAGCCGCCGCCTGAGGCGGCTCAGCTGAGGCTGCGGACGTACGCGCCCTGGCTCTCGAACGGCGCCCGCACCACCGAGGCCCAGTCACCGGCGAGCCGTGACAGGCCGTCCCTCACGGCCGGGGTCAGGTCCAGGTGCGACCACACGAGCACCGCGGGGCCCGCGCCGGAGATCGTCGCGCCGAGGGCGCCGAGCTCACGGGCGTGCCCCACCAGCTCAGCGGAGCGGGGGTACAGCGAGGCCCGGTAGGGCTGGTGCAGGCGGTCCACGAGGCCGGCCGAGATCAGGTCCAGGTCGCCGCGGCTCAGCCCCAGCACGAGCTTCGACACCGCCGCCAGGTTGGCGATCGCGTCCCGGAACGGAACGACGCCGGGGAGGGCGCCGCGCGCCGCCGCCGTCGAGACGGACTCGTGGGGCACGACGAGGAGCGCCTCCAGCCCCATCGGCGGCTCGAAGCGGTGCACGGTGCTCCCATCGCAGATGACGAAGCCGCCCTCCAGCGCCGCGCCGACGTTGTCGGGATGCCCCTCCAGCTCGCTGGCCAGAGTCATCAGGTCGGCATCGAGCTCGAACAGGTGATCGGCCGCCATCAGGCCGGCCACCACGGCGGCCGCGCTGGAGCCGAGTCCGCCGGTGAGCGGAATCCGCGAGCTGATCGTGAAGTGGAAGTCGTCGGCCGGGGCGAGTCGCTCGAAGGCCCTCACCAGGAGGTTCGAGCGGTCCCGCGGGACGGCCAGCTCGGTATCGATGCCGAACGTCCCGGTCTCCCGCACCTCCACCTCCAGGGTGAGCGACAGGGCGGCCGCCAGGACGTCGAACCCGGGGCCGAGGTTGGCCGAGGAGGCGGGCACGCGGACGAGCCGCCGCCGGGCGAGGTGGCCGGTGCCCACGGTCACGCCTCGGGCAGGATCACGCGCTCGAGCTCGCCGATCGTCGGCGTGCACGGGATCACCGAGCCCGCTTGGGCGAGCGCGGTCTCCGGGTCCTTGAGTCCATGTCCGGTGAGGACGCAGGCGATCCGCGCCGCATCGCCTGCGCCGTGGGCGAGCAGCCCGGCGACGCCGGTGGCCGAAGCGGGCTCGCAGAACACGCCCTCGTGGGCGGCGAGGAACCGGTAGGCGTCGAGGATCTGCTCGTCGGAGACGGCGGCGATGGCGCCGTGCGAGGAGGTGACGGCGTCCATCGCCTCCTCCCAGCGCGCCGGATTCCCGATCCGGATCGCGGAGGCCACCGTCTCCGGGTGGGCGACGGGGGCGCCGGTGACGAGCGGCGCCGCCCCGGCGGCCTGGAAGCCGAGCATCCGCGGCGTCATCCCCACCTCCCGGAACCCCTGCCAGTAGGCGGTGATGTTGCCGGCGTTGCCGACGGGGATGCAGAGCGCGTCGAGCTCGGAGCCGAGCTCCTCGGCGATCTCGAAGGAGGCCGTCTTCTGGCCCTCGATGCGGAATTGGTTGACCGAGTTGACGAGCGAGATGGGATGGCGCCGGGCGAGCTCGCGCACCAGCGTGAGCGCCTCGTCGAAGTTGCCCTGCAGCGCGATCACGCGCGCGCCGTGCATCAGCGCCTGCGCGAGCTTGCCCGCCGCGATCTTGCCCTCGGGCACGATCACGGCACCCCGCAGCCCGGCCCGGGCGGCATAGGCGGCAGCGGAGGCCGCGGTGTTGCCGGTGGAGGCGCAGATGACGGTCTTCGCCCCCTCCCTGACCGCCGCCGACACCGCGCAGGTCATCCCCCGGTCCTTGAACGAGCCCGTGGGGTTGGCGCCCTCGAGCTTCAGCCACACCTCCGCCCCCACCCGCTCCGAGAGCCGCGGGGCGAGGACGAGCGGCGTGGAGCCCTCCTGGAGGGACACCACGGGATCCTCCGGGGCGAACGGCAGGCGCTCGCGGTAGCGCTCGATGAGTCCGGTCATCGCGGGCAGCATGTCATGGATCTTGTGCGAAGATCCGGTGCTGCGATGTCCATCGCGGACGTCACCGAGACGGCCGGCGCCGAGCGCGAGGGGTACTTCCCCCGCGGCCGCTCGATGCTCCGCCGCGTCCACGAGGAGCGGCTCGTCGGGCTGTTCTACGGGCAGCGGGCGCTGTGCATCGGTGCTCTCTCGCCGCTCAACTACGTCGGCACGAGCGAGCACTCCTACGCCAAGGAGACGCCGTTCCGCCGGCTCGTGCACACCGGCAACGCTTTCGAGACGATCTACTTCGGCACCCGGCCCGAGGCCGACCGTGTGCTCGCCTACGTCGAGAAGCTCCACCGCGGCGTCGTCGGCGCGCTGCCCGAGCACGCCGGCGTGCACCCGGCCGGGACGCCGTACTCGGCGCTCGACCCGGAGCTGATGCTGTGGACGATGGCGGTGATCGCCGACTCGGCGCAGTACTTCTACGAGCTGTTCGTCCGCCGCCTCTCCGACGACGAGCGCGAGCGCCTGTGGCAGGACTACGTTCGCTTCGCGGAGCTATTCGGGATGCCCCGTGAAGCGGCGCCGCCGAGCTACGCGGAGTTTCGCCGCTGGTGGGCTCGGAAGCTCGCGGGCGAGGAGATGTTCCTCACCGAGGAGGCGCGCTACGTGGGCTACGCCACGGCCTTCGAGATCCCGCTGCCGGGGATCGACCAGCCGGCCAAGCAGGTCCACGACCTGATCATGCTCGGGAGCCTCCCGCGGCGGGCGCGCGAGCTCTACGGCCTGCGCTTCGGCCGCGGCGAGCAACTCGCCTTCACCTCCGTCACCCGGGCGATCCGGAACGCGCGGCGATTGGCTCCCGATCGCCTGGCGCGGGGCTGGAACACCCACTCGTTCAACCGCGTCGCCGAGACCGAGCGCCGGCGCATCGCGGCCGGACGGCCCACCCCGCAGGTGACGCCCGCGGGACCCCGGCCATTGCCGCGGCGGCGCTTCCTCGTCTCCTCGTAGGGCCGGCGGGCGGCGGACGGTGCGCGGCTACTCGTCGCGCACGTCGAGCACGACCTTGCCGGTCGCGCCGCGGCCATCGATCAGCTCGAGCGCCTCGGCGGCGCGCTCGAGCGGAAAGCGCGCGCCGACGATCGGGGTGATGTGGCCGGCGTCGAGCAGCTCGGTGACGCCCGCGGCGACCGCGGCGTGGACCTTCGGGTCGCCCAGCACCGCCGCGCCCCAGCCGGCCCCCACCACCTCCGCGTTGTTCAGCAGCAGGCGGTTGACGCGGACCTCCGGGATCGACCCCTCGGTGAAGCCGACGACGACGACGCGGCCGAACGCCCGCAGCGAGCGCAGGCTGTCGGTGAAGCGCTCCCCGCCGACCGGATCGAGCACGAGATCGACGCCACCGCCGGAGATCTCCTTGGCCTCGTCCTTCCACGCGCCCGTCGAGCGCACCACGTGATCGGCCCCGGCGCGCGAGGCGACCTCGGCCTTCTCGTCGGTCGAGACCACGGCGATCGTCCGGGCGCCGAGGCCCTTGGCGACCTGCAGCGAGGCGGTGCCGACGCCGCCGGCGGCGCCGTGGACGAGGACCCACTCCCCCGGGGTGAGGCGGCCCCGCAGCTTGAGCGAGAAGAACGCGGTGTGGTAGTTGAGAACGAGGCTCGCCCCCTGCGCGAAGTCGAGCGCATCGGGGAGGGGAAACACGAACTGGGGCGGCGCGGCGGTCACCTCGGCGAACGCGCCGAGCATCGAGAACGCCGCCACCCGGTCCCCCGGCTTGACGGCGGCGCCGTCGGGCGCCGAGCGGACGACGCCGCCGACCTCGCTGCCGGGGACGAAGGGCAGCGGTGGCTTGACCTGGTACTCGCCGCGGGTCTGGAGGACCTCGGGAAAGGAGACGCCGGCGGCATGGACCTCGACGAGGACCGCTCCCTCCGGGCTCAGCATGTGAGTCGGCTCGGGCTCCGGCAGCTCGACGAGCGACAGCGCCCCGGCGGGGCCGCTCAGCTCGGTGATCTGGATCGCGCGCATGGTGCCGCGGACCCTACTCGAACGTCTGCTCGATCACCCGGATCGCCCGCGGCGGCGTGCGCATCGGCTCGAGCTCGGCGATCTCCGCCATCGCGGCGCGGAAGCTCGACTCGAGGACGGGATGAACGACCATCACGAGCCGGGCCTGGGCGCTCAGGCCCTTCTGGGCCACCGACTTCACCGACACCCCGTGACCGGCGAGGATCTGCGCGACGGCGGCGAGCACGCCGGGCTCGTCGGCCACCTCCAGGTGCAGGTAGAAGGCGGACGCGACGTCGTCCACCAGCTCGAGCTGCTCGGTCGCCTTCGGCGCCGTCGCCGGCGGGATCATCGCGCTGACGACGTCACCGAGCACGGCGGTGGCAGTCTGCGGCCCGCCGGCGCCCGGGCCGGACATCGTCACCTCGGTGATCTCGTCCGATTCCACGGTGACGGCGTTGAACGAGCCGCTCACGGAGACGAGGGGATGCCCGGGGTACAGGAATGCGGGATGGACCCGGACCGAGAGACCGCCGTCGATTCGCTCGGCGGTGCCCACGAGCTTCAGCCCGAGGCCGAACTCCCGGGCGTAGGCCATGTCGTCAGGGGTGATCTGCTCGATTCCCTCGTAGCGCACCTGGTCGAGGTGGACCGGGGTGTCGAAGGCGAGCCGGGCGAGGATCGCCATCTTGGCCGCCGCGTCACGGCCGCTCACGTCGTCGGCGGGATCGGCCTCGGCATAGCCGAGCCGCTGGGCCTCGGCGAGCGCCTTGTCGTAGCTCATGCCCGCCCGCGCCATCTCGGTGAGGATGAAGTTCGTGGTTCCGTTGACGATCCCGTGCACGCGCTCGATCCGGGCCCCGGCCAGCGACTCCTGCAGCACCCGGATCACCGGCACGACCCCGGCCACCGCGCCCTCGAAGCGGAGCTGCACACCCGCGGCCCGCGCGGCGTCGAACAGCTCCTCGCCGTGCTGGGAGAGCAGCTGCTTGTTCGCGGTGACGAAGTGGCGCCCGGCCCGCATCGTCCGCAGCGCGTAGTCGCGGGCGGGCTCGAGCCCCCCGATCAGCTCGACGATGAGATCGGAGCGCTCCAGGATGTCCTCGAAGGACCCGCTGCGGTGGGTGAGCACGCCCGAGAGCTCGGGCCGCAGGCCGGTCACCCGCTCGATCCGGTCCGCGTGCCGCGGCAGCAGCTCGGCGAAGGCGCCGCCGACGGTGCCCGCGCCGAGCACGCCGATCCGGAACGGTGATTCAGACATCGCGCGCCATCAGGTCGTGATAGGTCTCGCGCCGAGTGACCACCCGAGCCTCGCCGCCGGAGCAGAAGATCACCGGTGGACGGGGGACGCCGTTGTAGTTGTTGGCCAGGGCGTACCCGTACGCGCCGGTGGCCGGCGTGACGAGCACGTCCCCCACGGTCGGATCGGCGAGCGGGACGCCGCGGACGATCACGTCGCCCGACTCGCAGTGCTTGCCGGCGACGTGGCAGCGGCCGGTCGGCGCGGCATCCGGACGGTCGGCGAACAGCGCCTCGTAGACCGAGCCGTAGAGCATCGGACGCAGGTTGTCCGACATGCCGCCGTCGACGGCGACCCAGGTCGAGACGTTGCGCTTCACCGTCTGCACGGTGTACAGGGTGACGGCGGAGTTGGCCACGAGCGCACGTCCGGGCTCGATCAGCAGCCGCGGGGCGGTGCCGAGCGCCTCGTGCGCGGCGCCGACGATCGCCTCGGTGTAGTCGCCCACCGACGGCGGCTCCTGGCCCCGCGTGTACGCGACCCCGAGGCCGCCGCCGAGGTTGTAGACGGGGAACTCGCCGAGCGTGGCGATGGCCTGGATCGCGACCCGGAACGGCTCCAGATCGAGCAGCTGGGAGCCGATGTGGACGTGGAGCCCGGCGAGGGCGAGCGCGCGTGAGCCGCGCAGGCGCTCGATGGCGGCCGCCGCCTCGGGAGTCGAGAAGCCGAACTTGGAATCGGCCTGGCCGGTGGAGACGGCGTGGTGGGTGTCTCCCGTCACGTCAGGGGTCACCCGGAGCAGGACCGGCTGGCGGCGGCCGAGCTCCTCGGCTACGCGCTCGGCGCGGTCGAGATCGTCGCTGGAGTCGAGGACGACGTGCCCGACGCCCGCTTGGAGCGCCTCCCGGAGCTCGGAGACCGACTTGGCGTTGCCGTGGAGGTGGATGCGCTCCGGATCGAAGCCGGCGCGCAGCGCGAGCGCCAGCTCTCCGCCCGAGGCCACGTCACAGGCGAGCCCCTCCTCGGCCAGCACGCGCATCACCGCCGTGCAGGGGAACGCCTTGGACGCGAACAGCACGTCGCAGTTGGCGTGCCGGGCCATGAGCTCGTCCCGGAAGGCGCGGGCCCGTGCGCGAAGGTCGTCCTCCACGACCACGTAGGCGGGGGTGCCGAACTGTTGCGCCAGCTCGACGGCGTCGCAGCCCCCGAGCTCCAGGTGGCCGTGGGAATTGACCTGCGTGCCGGCGGGAAACACGTGCGAGAGGGATGCCAGTCCGAGCGCCACGGGCGCCGATCATGCCATGTCGCCGAGGAGTGACATGATCGCGCCCGTGCCCCACCGCCGCGTGATCACACCGGTCCGCCCGCGTGTGCTCGCCCGCCACGACGGCCTCGCCTACGCCCTGTGGACGCCGGAGCGCCCGGCCCGGCGCGGCGTGGTCATCGTCCACGGCGCCGGCTCGTGCAAGGAGAGTCACTACGACTTCGCGCGGGCGCTGCTGCCGCTGGGAATCGCCGCGCTGGCGTTCGACGCCCGCGGGCACGGCGCGAGCGACGGCCCGCTCGACGGGCGCGCCGTCGAGGACGTCGTGACGATGGCCGCGCTGCTGCGCGAGGCCCTCGGCGATCCGGAGGCCCCCGTCGGGCTGCGCGGCTCGAGCATGGGCGGGTTCCTCGCGCTGCTCGCCGCCACCCCGGCCCGGGCCTCGGCGGTGGTGGCGATCTGCCCGGCGGGGGCGGAGCTCCTCGCCCGGGGGCTGCGCAGCGGTCGCCTGCAGCTCGCCGCCGACGCCGGCGCGATGCTCACCCTGCTGGAGAGCGTCGACCTCGACGCGGCCGTGGCCGGCCTCCGGGCCCCGCTGCTGATCATGCACGCCGAGGGTGACGAGCAGGTGCCGGTGGCCCACTCGCACCGGCTGGCGAGCCGGATGAGCGCCGAGGGCAGCCGGCTCGTCGTCGTGCCCGGCGGACATCATCGATCGATCCAGCACGACGACGAGCTCCAGGCGCTCAGCCTGCGCTTCCTCAGCCGTCACCTCGGTGATCTCCCACCGCCATCAGGCTCTGGGGGCACGTGACTGAGATCGGTGGGCGCTTGATCGGCGATATGGCCCATAAAGCGCCCACCGACGGTCCGCCACCCTGCGCCCGCGTCGGTGATCGCCCGCGCTTCGACGCTTAACCTGACAGGGATTCGCGAATCCGCGCGCCCTGTCAGGAAAGGCGTCACCCTGACGCTTCAGCTGTCATGGAGGCGGCCAATCCGCCGGGGTGTCAGGTAATGCGCCAGCGCCGAGCGGGAGATCGGCGAATCGAAGGCCGGACAGGCAACGGAACCCGCTGCGGACCGCCCGGAGTGACCTGAGACACCCCCGGGAGCCGGCCTCGGCCCTATGACCCGGCGATGATGCCGCCGAGCGTCTGGCCGGCGCCGGCGATGGCGTGGGCGACCCCGGCCGTGGCGCCTGACGCGGTCGCGCCGACCGCGGCGCCCGCGTGGGTGACCACGCGGCCGAGACCGGGGCTCACCACCCCGAGCTTGCCGCCGACGGCGCCGGTGGCTGTCTTGACGACGCCGCCGACGGTGCTTCCCGCACCGGCCACCGTCCCCGCGACGGCCTTGGTCGCCGCGGTGGTGGCGGCGCCGAGGGCCCCCGCGACGGTTTCGACCGAGCAGGTAGTGCCGGTGCAGCCCCCCGAAGTGCCCGTCGAGCCCTCACCCGGCGTCGTCGGGGTGCGGATGACGGGTGAATGCCCCGTGCCGAGGTGCCGGGGCAGCGGGTGCGATCCGGGCGCCCCGGCGGCGAGACGCGTGGCGCCGGCGCCACCGGCCGCGCCGGGGGCCCCGGCGTGGCGAACGGTCCCGCCGGGACCGCCGGCGGCCCGCGCCGCGCCGCGCGCGGCCAGGACGACGAGGTGGCGAACGGCCGCGGCGGCCACGGGCTGGCGGACCCGGACGACGCTGACGGGGGGCGGGCCACCGACCACCTGCGGCCAACCGGTGAAGGAGACGAGGGCGCTCGCGAGCACGAACAGCATCGCCGCTCCGGCGAGCAGCGAGCCGGCGGTGCCGAAGCCGGCCAGATATGCGCGCGATGCCCGCACTTCAACGACCGTTATCGGCAGCCGCGCCGGCAACCTTTAGCGCTCCGCGACGCTGAGCTCGAGGTAGGGCGCGAACCGGGTCGCGGCGACCGCGGAGGCGAGCTCGTCGTAGTTGGTGACGAGGGAGGAGGTGGCCGGCGGGGTGATCTTGATGAGGTCGGTCCTCACGGGGTGGGGAGCGAGTCCGAGCAGCGTCGCGACCCGGTCGCTGGTGGCCTGCTGGAGCTCGGGACCGGCGAGATCCTCCTCGTAGACGAGCTCCAGGTGCGGTGTGTCGGCGAGGACCTGGCGGTCGAACCGGACCGCGTCCTCCAGCACGACCATCGTCGCGATCACGGTGGCGGGATCGATCGCGGTGGGCTCATAGCGACTCCCGTCGGCACGGCGGTGGTGGTAGGTCCCCCCCGCCGCCCTCACGAACGAGATCGCCTGCTGGAGCAGATCCCGCCGCTCCAGCAGGATCATGCGGAAGCCCCGGTCGACGAGAGCCTGCACCTGGGCCGCCGGATCCTCGGCGCTCTGCACGAGCAGGTGGCTGCGCAGCAGCTTGAATCCCCACGCCCGGGCCCCCCGCAGGCCGGCCACCCCGGCCCGGCTGTCGAGCAGCGCGCGGGGACTGACGCGGCGGATCGCCAGGAGCTCCCCGTCGCAGGCGATCTGCGGGTGGGACGCGAGCAGCGAGACGAGCAGCTCACTCCCCGCCCGCCCGGCGGTGAGGATGGCGAAGCGGACCGGCGGCGCCAGGATGCGGTGCAGCGGCCAGGCGCCGTACGCACGCAGTCCGTGCCGGAGGCGTCCGTCCTGCAGCCAGACTGCGCTCGCGCCGGGTCCCCCCCGCCCGGCCATCTAGCGCGGACGCGCGATCGCGATGATCGAGTGGCCGAATGGGAGATCGCGCCGGTCGAGCAGATGCCGCTCCGCGCCCATGGTCGCCGCGAGCAGGCGGTTGACCACCGGCGAGGGCGTGTGCGAGAGGTTCGTCTCATCGCCCGGATCGGTGTAGCGCTCGCGGACCTTCTTGGCCAGGACGATGGGCAGGATGACCGGGAACAGGAGGGTGTTGAAGTACGTGAGCCGGGTCGGCTCGAAGTCCGCGGCCCGCAGCTTCGCCCCCAGGCTCGAGGTCGTGTAGCGACGCTCGTGGTGGGCGACGCGGTCGTTGTTGGCGTACAGGAACGGATAGGCCGGGGTCGAGATGAACAGGCGACCGTCGGGGGCGAGCCCGCGGCGTGCCTCCCGGAGCGCCGCGACGTCGTCGCGCACGTGCTCGATCGTGTCGAACAGGGTGAGCAGGTCGACGGTCCCGCTCTCCACCGGCAGGGCATCCGCCCTCCCCACGCGCACGTTGGAGAAGCCGCGTCTCCGGCACGCCTCCACCAGGTCCGTCGAGGGGTCGATCCCCCACACCTCGCCGAACTGGGCGAGCTCGGAGAGCATCCCGCCGGCTCCGCAGCCGACATCGAGGATGCGCAGGTCCCGACGTGAGCCCAGCTCCCCCCGGAGCAGGTGCACGAAGATCGCGCGCCGAGCGATGAACCACCAGTGGGTTCGCTCCAGCTCGATGAACTGACGGCTGGCGGTCTCCTCCACGGCGGTCAGCTTAGAGAGGTCGGACGGGCCAGGACGATCATCTCGTCCATGAAGTTGAGGTACAGGTTCGCGCCCTGGAGGGCCGCGAGCGGGCGCAGCGCCCGGCTGAGCAGCGGGTGGATCCGGCCGGCGCGTTCGGCGATGAAGTGAAACGAGACGTACTTTCCGGCGAACCGATGCGTGAGCCTCTCGGTGTGAAAGCCGGCGTCGGCGAGCAGGCGGCGCACCGTCGACGGGGTGTGGTGATAGATGTGCTCGGCGTGCTTGTAGTGGTGCCAGCGCGGCCCCAGGGCACGGGCGAAGGCGCTGTCGATGTCCTGGGTCTCGACGATCAGCAGCCCGCCGGGAGCGAGCAGCTCGCGAGCCCGGCTCAGCAGAGCGCGGGCATCGGGCACGTGCTCGATCACGTCCCACATCGTGATCAGGTCGAAGGAGCCCTCGGCGAACGGCGCCTCCTGGAGGGTTCCGACGTGGACGGTGTCGAAGCCGAAGCGGTCCCGCGCGTGGGCGGCGATCGTCGGCGAGACCTCGACGCCGCTGACGTCGAAGCCGCGCTCGCGCAGGACGGCCATGCAGAATCCGGCCGCGCAGCCGACGTCCAGCGCCCGGCCGCCGCGCGGGCCGCCGGCCAGCGCGAAGCCGAGCCGGCGGCGGAACGTCTCCAGGTACAGCGGCTCGTCGGCCCGGTAGTCGTGGTAGCCGAGCGTCTTGGGCGACCCCGAGCGCCAGTACGAATCGTCGCCGTACATGGCGGCGAGCTCCTGCGCCTCCAGCCGTGGCGAGGTGAAGCCGAGTCCGCAGCGGCGGCAGCGGCGGACGCTGTAGGGCCCCTCGGTGAACGCCGTGCGGTACTCGTCTGACCCGCACAGCGGGCAGCGCTCGACGCTCTGCAGGCGCTCCGGCGCGGTCAGGCTCACCCGAAGTACTCCGGCTCGGTGGCGACCGCCTCGTGGCCCGCGTCCCGCTGCTCGACCACCGCCCGCGCCATGCGGCGCCCCATCTCGATCGACTGGTCCATGTTGTTGTAGCGGAACAGGCCCTGGCGCCCGCCGGTGTCGACGTTCTCCAGCGAGTGGACGAACGCCATCACGGGGCCCAGGTTGTCCTTGTACTGCAGGTCGTAGATCGGGTAGGCGCGGGGCAGCTTGTACACGAACGAGCCGAGCACCTCGTGCGGCTCGATCAGGCCGATGTGCGTGAGATCGCGCACCGCGATCTCGGCCAGCTCGGCGTCGCTGGCCCGCCAGTGCTCGTCGCCGACCCGACAGGTGATCTCGGCGCAGACCATCGTCTTGCCGGCGGGCGCGCAGGCGTCGGAGAAGTTCTTGAACTCCGAGATCCGATGCACCGTGACGTCGAGGTCGGGCAGGTAGACCCAGTTGTCGGGGCTCACCTGCGGCCGAGCGAGCTTGAGGTACACGAACACGATCGAGGAGTACTTGAGCCGGCCGATGGCCGCCAGCACCTCCGGGGGTGCGGCGGGTCGGACGGATCGCGCCAGCGAGGTGATCGGAATCGTCGAGACGTAGTGGTCGGCCTCGATGGTTCCCGGGGTGGCCCCGCCGTGGTCGACAGCGGTCACCCGGCCGCCGGCGCGGTGCACGCGGGTCACCGGAGCGCCGGTGAGGACGGTGGCGCCCATCGCCTCGAGCTCCCGCACGTAGCCGCGCGCGATCTCGCCGATCCCCCCGCGGGCCGGATAGATGAACTCCGTGACGAGCGAGCGGGGGGCGTCACGGGGCCGGAACAGGGTCGACTTGACGGTGTCGGTGAGGTTGAGCTGGGAGATCCGCTGGCTCGCCCAGTCGCCGGAGATCTCCCGGGGCGGCATCTTCCACGTCTTGCCCGTGTAGCGCCCGAAGAACAGCTCGTACAGCGTGCGCCCGAAGCGCTTGGTCACCCATCCCTCGAAGTTCTCGTCGCTGTGATGGGTGAGCCCGACGCGCTCGGTGAAACGGATCCAGTAGTAGTCGGCGAAGGCCTTGACGAGCGTCCGCTTCGGCAGGTTCGCAAGCACGTTGCCGGCCCGCAGGGGGTAATCGAAGAAGCGGCCGAACAGCAGGATCCGAGACAGCCGGTGGGCGGTGACCACGTTGCCGGCGAGAATCGTGCCGACGTGCTCGATCAGCTCCGGATCCGTCGTGTGGAAGCGGTGCGGCCCGAAGTCCCACGACCACTCCTCCCCCTCGCTCACCTCGGTGAACGACGCGGCCATCCCGCCGGGCTGGGGCTCACGCTCGACCACGGTGACACTCGCCCCGGCCCGGGCAAGCTCGTAGGCGCAGGCAAGGCCCGCGAGACCCGCCCCCAGGACAACGACGCGCTGGCTCATGCGGCCGCCGATGCTAGCGGCGCCGGTCACGCACGGAGGATCGTGGCCGGCCCGCGCCGCCCGAAGCGCAGAACCGACGGCCGAATGCGGCAGGCGTAGAGTTTCAGCCGTGCAACGAGGCAAGGGGTTCTAGACGTGCGGGTGCGGATGGTGTGCCTGGAGGACGGCATCACCGCCTGCGGGTTCCGGAAGATGGCCGCCTTCGTGAGGCGCGCGAATCCGGACACGCAGGCGTGCTACGTCACCACCACCCACCAGTACAAGTCGGTGCTGAACGCGCTGAACGGATCCCGCGGGTCAGGCGGAGAGATCAGCGACGACGAGGTCGACGAGGTCGCCCAGGGACTTGCCGGCGCCGACCTGATCGGATTCTCGTCGATGACCGGCTACGCCCAGACGACCAAACGGATCGCCGCCCGCGTACGGGAGCTCGACAGCTCCGTGTACATGGTGTGGGGCGGAATCCATCCGATCATCGCTCCCGAGGACGCGATCGAGTCGGCCGTCGATGCGATCTGCACCGGCGAGGGCGAGTTCGCCTTCGAGCGCTTCTTCGCCGACTTCCGTGAGGATCGGGACTTCACCGGCACCGGCAACTTCTGGTTCCGCCGCGGCGAGGAGGTCATCCGCAACCGCTTCCTGCCGCTGATGAGCTCGGAGGAGATGGAGAGCCTCCCCTACGCCCTGTATCGCGACGACTGCGAGCGCATCTACCGGCCCGGCGAGGGCTTCGTGCCGCTCACCCGCGGCGACTACGTGCGCAACGACGGGCTCTCCTACACGGCGATCTGGTCGATCGGATGCCCCTTCCACTGCACCTACTGCGGCAACACGAAGTTCATCGCCAACGACCTGAAGTACAAGCGGATCCGCCATCCGAGCGCGCGGTACATGGTCGAGCAGGTGAAGGACGTGATCGCCCGCTCGCCGCAGATCTCGCACGTGAACTTCCAGGACGACAGCTTCATGGCGATCCCGTATCCGCAGCTGGAGGAGTTCGCCGAGATCTGGAAGGCCGAGCTCGACATCCCGTTCGCGGTCTACGGCGTGATCCCCAACTACGTCAAGCGCGACAAGTTCGAGATCCTCACCTGGGCGGGCATGAACCGGATCAGGATGGGCATCCAGTCCGGCTCGGAGCGGATCCTGGAGTTCTACAAGCGCCCGTCGCCGCCGCCGAAGATCCGGGCGGCCGGCGAGGTGATCGGCTCGTTCACCGCCCGCCACGACGGGGAGGGTCCGTACCACCTGCCCGCGCTCTACGACGTGATCGTCGACAACCCCGTCGAGACCCGCCAGGACGTGATCGACACGCTGGAGCTCATCTACGACCTCCCGCGGCCCTACAACCTGCTCATCTTCTCGCTGAAGGTGATCCCCAACACCGATCTCGAGCGGGCGATGATCGAACAGGGGCTTGACCTGGAGGAGATCAACGCGAGCTACCTGGTCGTGCCTCCGCGCTGGGGCAACCTGATGCTCTACCTCATCAATGTCGTGAAGCCACCGCGCTGGCTGTGGAAGCTGCTGCTGCGCCGCGTGAGCGCGAGCGGCGAGTCGCAGAAGCTCTACCCCCGGCTCGGCCTCGTGCTGCGCACCGCGCATCTCGCCAAGCGCGCGCTCGGCCACGTGCGGCGAATGGACTTCTCGATCACGCCCGGATGGATCGGGTACGTCTGCTGGCGCGTCGGGCTCGTCGACTTCTACTGGCGGCGGCTGATGCCCCGGCCGCCCCGGCCCGCTCCACGTCCTGTGCGCAGCACGCCGGCCGTCGCGTCCATCCCCAGTACCGCGAGCATGATCAGCAGCGGATCGGCCGGCGAGCGGTAGCGGACCGAGCCGTAGAAGAACACCACCGAGACGAGGATCGCCAGCGGAACCCCCCACAGCGCCGGGGGCGCGCGCCGGAGCGCGCCGCTGAGGAGGCCGCCGAGCGCCAGCAGGGCGAGGCCCCAGGAGACGTAGGTGCTCAGCGACGCCAGCCACGGCGGGTAGGGCTCGTAGCGGGCGCTGAACAGCTCGAACCGGCTGCCGGTCAGCCCGAACATCCTCAGGGAGTTCCAGAACGCGACCTTCGCCACGTAGGCGGGGTGGGCGCGGATGTAGTGCAGCCCGTCCGAGGCCATTCGGCCGCCGAGCTGGGCCTCGTTGAGATGCGGGTCCTGTCTCAGCGCCTGGACCTCCTCGGGCACCGGCGGCACCCACATGGCGGGGAAGCGGCCCCCGGCGGCGACGTACGGGTTGTAGGTGCCGGCCAGCGCGTAGCCCGTCTCGGTGCTCACCGGCTCGAAGGCATGGAGCACGACGGCGTCGCGGACCGTCCACGGCACGAGGGCGAGGACGAACGCGGCGAGCATCGCCGCCGGCGCCTGGAGCGCACGCCACGAGAGCCGGGGGCGCTCGGTCCACACGAGGAAGCCGAGCGGCACCACGAGGACGACCCCGTTCCCCCGTGAGAGCGCCGCACCGCCGCACAGGATCCCGGTGGCGAGCGCCCATCTCAGCCGGTGAACGGAGTCCCGGTGAACGAGCGCGGCGAGCACCGCCGCGAGCGTGAGCGCCGTGAACAGGGGCTCGGACATGAGCGAGGTTCCCACCATCACCAACGGAGGCCAGAGGGCGGCGACGAGCGCGCAGGCCAGCGCGATCCCGCGGCTCCACAGCCGCCGCGCGATGAGGAAGACGAGCCCCACCGACAGCGTGCCGAGCACCGCCTCGAGCAACAGCCCCGCCTCCCACCGCCGGCTCACGGGGGCCAGGCCGACCACCTTGTAGAGCGCCGCCAGGAGGAGCGGGAAGGCCGGCGGGCGCAGCGCGCTGGGACCCCCGGCGGGGTCGATCAGCGAGTGGGGAAACACGCCGTGGGCGGCCAGCGAGGCGGCGATCCGGTCGAAGTCGGCGCTGTCGGTGATCGGCACGTAGTGCAGGGTGAGCACGACCACCACGCGTGCCGCCAGCGCCACCGCGAGCACGCCCGCGAGCGCAACGCCGCCGGGCGCCCCGGTGCGCGCCCGCGCGCCGGCGGAGGACGGCATCTTGACGCTGAGCATCCGCCGGCAAGGCTAATGGACGCACCCGCACGCCCTGTGGCAGTCGGGCTAACTGGGCCCGGCGGCCTGCGGCGCGGTCGAGCCGGCGAACCAGCGCCGGCGCAGCCGCAGCGCGGGGAACTCGATCAGGCGAAAGGAGAGGAACGCCGCCGCCACGCATGCGGGCAGGGCGTAGGCCAGGAACAGCAGCCAGCCGCCGAAGCCGCTGGAGGCCGGCTTGGGAAGCCAGTCCATCAGCGGCCAATGCCACAGGTACAGGCTGTAGGAGGCCACGCCGAGCCACGCGAGCGGCCGCAGCCCGAGCAGGCGGCTCACGCCCGCTTCGCGCACCGGCAGCGTCACCGCCCCGACGATCAGCAGCGAGGCGACGGCCGCGATCGGAAGCAGCCGCAGATCCAGGTTGAGGTCCAGGAACGGCGTCACCATCAGCGCGACGGCGGCGAGCAGCATGAGGTCGGCGCGCGCGAGCTTGTGCTCGCTCCAGCTCGGGCGCTCCCGGCGCTCGAGGCGGACGCGAGCCAGGGCGAGGAGCATCCCCGGCACGAAGTACTGAAAGCAGCACGGCAGGGAATCCACGAAGGTCAGCGCGTGCGGGCCGCTCTGCTGCTCGTAGAACCACGTGCTCAGCCCCGCCAGGACGAGGAGCACGAGCCCCGCCCGGAGCGCCGAGCCGCGCGACGCCCGGGCCAGCCCCCACGCGAACACCGGCAGCAGCAGGTAGAAGTGCAGCTCGACGACGAGCGACCACATCGGCCCGTCGATCGCCCGCGCCACGAGCGTGTCACGGAAGTTCTCCCCGAACCAGGCGAAGCGCAGGACGGTGCTGAGCGCGACGCCGTCGATCGCGGCGACGGTGACGAGCACCACGTAGTACAGGGGCAGGATCCGCAGCGCCCGGTTGCGGGCGTAGCCGCGGAGGTCGACGCGCGGGCCGCCGGCGAAGTGCTGACGCGCGAGCGGCAGGAAGATGAGGAACCCGGTCAGCGCGAAGAACACGTCGACTCCCTCGGTGCCCGCCCCGATGATCACCCGGGCGTGGAAGGTCTCGTAGCTGACGGGGTTGGTGTAGCCCCAGCCATGGCACAGGACGACGGCGAGCGCCGCCAGCGCCCGGAGCGACTCGATCCGGCTCGAGCGCCGCTCCCCGGCCTGGGTGACGACGCCGGAGGCCGGGGCGGACCCCGGACCGGCCGCCCACCGGGCGGACGCGGCGGTGATCACGGCCGCCCGTCGACGGCGGCGGCGGGGCCGGAGTCGTCACCGCGGCGCAGGAGCAGCTGGCAGTACTGCGTGCCGGCGCCGGAGACGGCCTGCAGGACCATCCCGGCCTCCGCGGCGACCGAGCTCACGTCCTCGAGCCTCACCCACGAGCCGAGCCACGCGGGATGGCGCTGCCCCCGCGGCCCGCGCCCGAGCGCCGCCTTGGCGCGGTGGCGCCACGTGTCCCGGGGGACGTGGACGGCGGGGTCGTTGGAGACCTGGAGCACCGCCCAGCCGCCGGGCCGCAGGACGCGTCCCACCTCACGGACGTAGCCGAGCGTGATCGCCGGGTCCGGAACGTGCTGGAAGACCACCGTCGAGATCGCCGCGTCGATGCTCGCATCCTCCACGCCCGCCAGCGACACGCCGTCACCGAGCGTCCAGCGCACGTTGGCGAGCTCCGGGCTCAGCGCGCGGGCGCGAGCGAGCATCTCGTCGGAGACGTCGAGGGCCACCACCTCCCGGGCGCGGCCGGCGAGCCGGCGGGTGAGCCGCCCCACTCCGCAGCCGATCTCCAGCACCCGGTCCCCGGGCTCGATCGTGACGTCGAACTCCGTCAGGAGCAGCTCGACGATCGCCTCGGCGTCGCCGAAGTCCGACGCATCCGGGTCGCCGTAGCGGCGGCGGGTGTCGACGAAGTACAGGGCATCCTCGCGCGCCCGGTCGTTCCAGAAGGCGCGGATCTCCCGCGGGGAGGCCCGGATCTCACGCGCGGAGGCGCGGATCTCACCCGGGGGCGCCGGCGCGCCGGCGGGCACCGGACGCCCCCCGGCGGGCCGGGCCAGCCTCCGGCCGAGCCGGCGGCCGAGGCCGATCATCGGCTGCTCGAGCCAGCGCCAGCTGAGGAGCGCGAGCGGGATCGTGATCGCTCCCAGCACGGCCGTATTGACGACGTAGGCGGCGAGCGTGTCCCGGTGGATCGGCGCGAGCCCGTGGCGCTCGATCACGAGCGCGACGACCGGGTGGATGAGATAGACGGCATACGAGGCCAGGCCGAGCTCGAGGATCCATTGCCCGTGACGGCTCCACGGGCGGGCGCGCAGACCGGCGGCGATGATCATCCCGTAAGCCACGGAGAACACGACCCGGGTGAGGTCGACGCAGAGCTGGTAGACCGGGATGCCGTAGCGCAGCGGGGCGAGGGCGCTGACGAGGACTCCGACGGTGGTGAGGGTGGCGATCACGGCGATGCCGCCCGGCCGCGACGGAAGCTCGAGCAGAATCCGCCGGCGGCCCGGGGATCGCAGGTGCGGGGCGAGGGCGAGCAGGATCCCGGGACAGAACGCCTGCCACATCGAAAAGAACGACCCGCGCATCCACAATGCGGTCGCACCGTCGCCGTGCAGGTCCGCCACGACGGTGAAGCCGATGCTCGCCAGCCACGAGAGCAGCAGCACGACGGCGAGGCGCTCCGGCGTCAGGCGACGGACGCGATGCAGCGCGACCGCGAGCACGGGCATGACCGTGTAGAAGACGACCTCGACGGTGAGCGTCCACGCGGTCGAGAACACCGACTCCTGCTGGCGCGGATCGAGGTTGTTGACCAGCAGGTAGTGGAGGACCAGCTGCCACGGGCGGGCGTTGTCGACCCCCGCGATCACGATCACCGCGGTGAGCACGATCCAGTACAGCGGATAGATACGGAACGCCCGCCGCAGGGCGTAGGGGATCAGGCGCGGCAGCGGTCCCCCGGTGGCGAGCGCGTCGACGAACGGCTTCGAGATGACGTAGCCCGAGATGGCGAAGAACATCCACACGCCGCTCGCGAGCCCGATCAGGGGAACGTCGTACCAGTACTGGGCGCGGACCGGCGCGGCGCGCCCGCCGAGCGCATACGCGTGGATCGCCAGGATCCCGAATGCGGTGAGGCCACGGAGGACGTCGAGGTTCCCGACCCGCCGGTGCGTCGTCACCCGGTCGGACACGGCCGCGACGGCGGCCCCTCCTCGCAGGTCAGCGGTGGCCACGTGTCACGTCTCCACCCGGAGCATCGCGCAGCGATCGTAGAGCCTGGGCGTGGGCCGCCAGCCAGAGCGCGCTGCTCGCCCGCGGCCCGCGGAAGCGACGCAGCACGACGGCGGCCGGGGTCATCCACGCGAGGCGCCCCGCCGCACCGAGGACGTTGACGATCCCGTTGATCCACGCGGCGGCGGCGCCCCGCCGCCGGCCGATGACGCGGAGGGTCTCGACCGTGAAGCGCGCCGTCCTCGCCTCGCCGAACGCGACCACCGTTGCCGCGCCCGAGACGTGGCGGACGTGCGCCTCCGGCGCGTAGCGGGTGATCCAGCCGGCATCGTGCAGCCGCCAGCCGAGATCGAGATCCTCGGCATACATCCACTGCCGCTCGTCGAAGCCGCCGACGGCGTCGAAGGCGGAGCGGCGGAGCAGCAGGAACGCACCGATCGCCCACGGGACCGCTCGGAACCGCTCGGGATCCCAGCTCCCCTCCAGGCAGAGCCGGTCGGCGAGGCGGCGGCTGAGGCTCGGCAGCCCGAGGTTGAAGGCGACGGTGAACGCGACGGTGGGCAACGGATACACCGAGTGCTGGGTGCTCCCGTCGGGGAGCACCAGGCGCGGGGCCACGCAGCCCACCCGGGGATCCTCCCCGGCGGCCAGCAGCGCCGTCAGCGCTCCGTCGGCGAGGGCGACGTCGGCGTTGGCGCAGACGAGCCACGGCGTGCGGGCGCCCTGAACGGCGAGGTTGACGGCCCGGCCGAAGCCGAGGTTCTCCCCCGGCTCCAGCACCCGCGCCCACGGCGCCAGCTCCCGCGCGGCGGCCGCGGAGCCGTCGCGGGAGAGGTTGTCGACGACGACCACCTCGGCCCGTCCCGACCGCACCTCCGGCTCCAGCGAGCGCAGACACTCCAACAGCAGCTGCCGGGTGTCGTAGGAGACGATTGCCACGGTGACCCGTGGCTGGGCCGTTGCCGGCATCCCGCGCCTCAGGAGGTGACGGCGCCGACGCAGAGGACGACGCTGCCGACGCCGGCGCGGTCGTACAGCGCCGCGATCGCGTGGAGCAACGCCCAGCCGGCCCGGGTCGGCCGATGACCCTCGCCGACTCGGCCGCTGCTCAGCGCCGGGATCAGTCGCCGGATCCGCCCGTAGCGCCCGAGGTCGTGCAGCGCCTGCTCGAACGTCTGCGGCGGCCCGAGCCAGCTCGGCGAGCGCACCGCCACCGGTTCGATCCCCGCGCGGCGGAACGTCGACGCGAGCGTGGCGGGCGTGAAGTGCACGAGATGCTCGCCGGGACGCAGCCCCCACCAGTCCGCGTGCACGCGGCGGCGCTGCACCGAGGCCCAGTTCGGCACCTCGACGACGACGAACCCGCCGGGGCGGACGTGACGGGCCAGCGTGCCGAGGAAGGCCGGGCTGTCGGGCAGGTGCTCGAGCACGTGAAAGGCGCCGACGACGTCGAAGGCCCGCACCGGCAGGTCCGCCTCCTCGAGCAGGGCGATCCGGACGTCGAGGCCCCGGCGCCGCGCGATCTCCGCCCCGGCGCGCTCCGGCTCCACCCCCGTGACGTCCCAGCCGCGCGATGCCGCGGCGGCGAGCACCTCGCCCGTGCCGCAGCCGACGTCGAGCAGCGAGGACCCGGCGCGCGCGCCGGTCACCCGCTCGATCAGCTCGATCCGCCGGCGGGCGACACCCTGGAGATAGGCCTGGAAGGCCGGCTCCAGCTTGTCGATCCCGAAGCCGCCCACCTCGCCGCGCGCGTAGCCCTCCACGTACACCTCGGCGGGGTCCACATAGGTGGGCTCACAGATCGTCCCGCAGCCGTCGCAGATCCGCAGGACGTGGCCGCCGCCGATGGTGAACTCGCGGTGCCGGGGTGATGCGCACGCCGGGCAGAACGGCAGCTCCAGGACCGTCATCGCGGCCGGAGTCTAAGCTCCGGCGGCCGTGGCCCAGCAGCTGATCGTCGACTTCGTGGCCGAGCTGGCACGCACCATCGAGCTGCCCGACCCGATCGTGGAGTTCGGCTCGCTCCAGGTGGAGCCCGATCAGCCGGGGGACCTCCGTCCCCTGTTTCCCGGCCGGAGCTTCACCGGCACCGATCTGCGGACGGGGCCGGGCGTGGACCGCGTGGAGGACCTGCGGGCGCTGTCCTACGCCGATGGCGAGGTGGGGACGGCGCTCTGCCTCGACACCTTCGAGCATTGCGCCGATCCGCTGACGGCGGGACGGGAGCTCCACCGAGTCCTGGGCGACGGCGGGGTGTGCGTGACCTCGTCGGTGATGCTGTTCCCGATCCACGCCTACCCGAACGACTTCTGGCGCTTCACGCCCGAGGGGATGCGCACCGTGCTCGGCGCATTCGACGAGGTGTGGGTGGCCGGCGTCGGGGCCCGGGAGCTGCCCGTGCAGGTCATCGGGGTGGGCGTCAAGGGCGCCTCGCTCGGCCTCGCCGGCCGGCGCTTCGAGACGCTGGCCGCGGCCCAGGACGCGTTCGACCGCGCCGAGGGCAAGCTGCGCTTCGGCCCGCTCGTCCAGGTGTCGCTGCGCGATCTGGCCGGGACCCTGCGCCGGGAGCTGCCGCGGGCCGTCGGCGAACGGGCCCGCGCGCGCCTGCGCGAGCGCCGGTGAGCGTCGGCTCCGCCGCCGGCGGACCGGGCTCAGCCGCCCGGGCGCACGGCGCAGATCACGTACTGGAAGACGAGGAAGGGCGCGAGCGGCGTCCGGGCGAACCACCTGGCCTGACGGTGGGTGCGCCAGTTGTGCGGCCACAGGCGATAGAGCGGCTCGACGCTGACGACCGTCAGCCCCGCGCCCTCCAGCAGCTGCCGGGCATCGCCGAGCGTGAACCACCGCAGATGGGTGCGATCGAAGATCCCCTCGTCGCGTACCGGCCAGCGGCCCCTGACCCCGAGCTGCACGAACGTCTCCCAGTAGCGGACGTTGGGCAGGCTGACGATCGCCGCGCCTCCGGGCACGAGTCGCTGGGCGAGCGTCGCCAGCGCCGACCACGGGTCACGCAGGTGCTCCAGCACGTCGGCGGCGATCACGCAGTCGAAGCTCCCGAGCTCGGGCTCGCCCGCCGTCAGCGTCTCGACGTCGGCGTGGACGACGCGGTCGAGCCGGCGGGCCGCCGCGGCGGCGTAGGCCGCATCGACCTCGATGCCCACCACCTCCGCGCGCTGGCGCTGCTTCAGCGCGGCGCCGAGCGCGCCCGAGGAGCAGCCGACGTCGAGGATGCGGCGGGCCTCGAGGGGAACCAGGGCCTGGACCTCCGGGCGCGGGTTCTCGTAGGCGTAGGCCCGCCGGCGCCTGAGCTCGGTGGCGGTGGCGGCCATCGCCGCATTATCGTCGCCGTGAGTCGATGACGCCCCTGCGGATCGGAGTCTTAGCGGGACTCCTCGCGCTCCCGCCGCACGGCGGCCACGGCAAGGTCTGGCACCGTGTCCTCGCCGAGCTCGGTGCCACCGAGCGGCTCGTCGCGCTCGACGCCGGCGGACGGCCACGGACGCGGTGGGCGCGCTGGGCGCCGCCGGGCGTGGTGCTCGCCGACGGCCACAGCGACCTGCCGCCGAGCCGGGTGCCGGTGGTCGCCGAGGTCCACGAAGCCGGCTGGTTCACGGCCGAGCTGGCCGGCGCGATCGACCCCGGCTTCCTCGCCCACATCGCTCCCCGCACCGAACGGGCACTGAGGAGAGCCGCCCACGTGCTGACGCTCTCGGAGAGCTCGCGCGGCGACCTCGTCGCCCACTACGGCCTCGACCCCGCCCGCGTGCACGCGGTCCATCCCGGGATCGACCCGCTGTTCCTCGCCCCACCGCCCGGGGGCCGCGAGCTCGTCGCCGGCCGTAACGGCGGTCGTGAAGCGCCGTACGTGCTCTACGCCGCGAGCCTGCACCCGCGCAAGAACCTCGGCGCGCTGCGCCGGGCGTTCGCCGCGATCGCCGCCTCCCACCCCGCCCACGTCCTCGTCGTCGCCGGCTCCGCCGCTCCGGATCGCGGCGACTCGGCCGCCCTGCGCGATGCCGCCGCCGCGCCGCTCCCGGGCGCCCCCGGACGCCTCGTGTTCGTGCCCGATCCGAGCGACGCCGAGATGGCCGCCCTGATGGCCGGCGCCGACGTGTTCTGCCTGCCCAGCCTGTACGAGGGCTTCGGCCTCACCGCGCTGGAGGCGATGGCCTCCGGGACGGCGGTCGTCGTCTCCGACCGGGGCGCCCTGCCCGAGGTCGTGGGCGACGCCGGCCTGGTCGTCAGCCCCACGCCGGAGGCACTGGCGGACGCCATCGGGCGTCTGCTCGCCGACCCGGCGCGGCGGGCGGAGCTCGGCGCGCGAGCGAACGCCCGCGCCCGCGACTTCACGTGGCAGGCCACCGCGCGCGGCTGGCTTGCAGTGCTCCGGCAGGCCGCCGAGGAGGGCGCATGAGCCAGGCTCGACCCCCGCGGGCGAACGCTACAGTGCGCCGCGTGAGCGTCGGATCCCCCACGGCCGGCGAGGCACGGACAGCGATCGACGAGGTCGGCCGCTGGTATCACACGATCGAGGTCGCCCCCGGCGTGCTGACCCCGGGGATGTTCGATCTGCGGGCGACCGTCGACCGCCTGCCGTGGCCCGACGTGAAGGGCAAGCGCTGCCTCGACGTGGGCACGTTCGACGGCTTCCTCGCCTTCGAGCTCGAGCGCCGCGGAGCGCGCGAGGTGCTCGCCACCGACATCGCCTCCTACCAGGGCTGGGACTGGGAGCACCACCTCACCGAGCGCGGACCGGCCTACATGCGCGCGGTGTTCGGCAACGCGCACGGGGCGGGCTTCGAGGTGGCCCGGCGGCTGCGCGGCTCGGCGGCGACGCTGCGGTTCGCCAACGTCTACGACCTCTCGCCGCAGAGCGTCGGAGAATTCGACGTCGTCGTCTGCGGGAGCCTGCTGCTGCACCTGCGCGACCCGCTCCGCGCGCTGGCGGCGATCCGCTCGGTGTGCCGGGAGTGGTTCCTGTGCACCGACCAGGTCGACCTCGGTCGCTCGCTGTGGGCGCCGCGGCGACCGCTCGTGCGGCTCGACGGCACGAGCGGGGAAACCCAGTGGTGGCTGCCGAACGCCGCCGGGCATCGCCAGATGCTGGCGGCGACCGGATTCGCGCTGGAGCGCCAGAGCGGTCTGTACTCGATCCCCTACGGGATCGCCCACCCCCGGCGTCCGCGCACGGCCCGTGCCGTGGCGCGCCGGGTGCTGCAGCGGCTGACCATCGGCGCCAACGGGGTCACCCACCACGCCATCCTCGCGCGTCCGGTGTAGGGCGTGTTTCCGGCCGCCCTGCAGCGTCTGCTCGCGCTGCCCGACGACGCGCAGGTCCTCGACGTCGGCGGCTGGGCGGCCCCGATCAACCGCGCCGACTGGGTCATCGACCTGATGCCGTACGAGTCACGCGGCGCGCTCATGCCTGGCGGCTTCGGACCGCCGCCGGAGCGGTTCGCTCGCGAGCGCTGGGTGATCGCCGACATCTGCGCCGGCACGCCGTGGCCGTTCGACGATGACTTCTTCGATTTCGCGGTCTGCACGTTCACGCTCGAGGACGTCCGCGATCCGATCCGGGTCTGCGAGGAGATGTCACGCGTTGCCAAGGCGGGGTACGTCGAGGTGCCCTCGCGGCTCGACGAGCTGACGTGGATGAACCCGGAGGCGGGGGGCGGACCGTGGGTGGGCCACTCGCATCATCGCTGGCTCTGCACGCTGGACGACGGCGTGCTCGTGTTCCTCCCCAAGCACCACGCCCTCCACGCCCGCCGCAGCGCCCAGGTCTCGCCGCAACAGGCGCGCGCGCTGTCCGACGAGGAGCGGGTGCTGGCGCACTTCTGGGAGGGCTCGCTGCCCGCCCGCGAGCGCGACGCGATCGACGGCTACCCGTTCGAGGAGCTCGAGCGCCTCGTCCGCGGGCGCTTCGGGCCGATGCCCTTCACGTGGCGGGCGGCCGAGCGCGGCGAGCGCTGGGCGCGCGCGCTGCGCTGGCACCTGAGGCGGCTCTCACAGCGCCGGCTGGGGCAGTAGGTAGCCGGCCAGCTCACGGAGCAGCGGTCGCTCGAGCAGCACCGTGACCGCGACGGTCGCCACGATGTAGACGGCGAGCTCGGCGAGGGCGACGCCGAACCCGCCGCCGGAGATGAGCGCACGCATCACGAGCACGAGCAGCGCTCCGGGCACGGTGGGGACGAGCGCCCGCAGGACGTGCTTGATGATGTCGAAGGTGGGGAACAGCTTGGTGAGGAAGAACACGCGCCCGAGCACCCCGACGACGGCGCAGATCGCCATCCCGACCTCGAACCCCGGGAGCTTGTCGATCGCCAGCAGCGGCATCGCCACGGCGAGGTAGACGAGCGTGGTGACGGTGTTGACGATCGCCATCGGCCGCGTGCGAGCGAGGGCGCGGAAGTAGTCGTCCCAGTTGTAGGCGATCTGATCGAGGGCGGCGATCGCCCCGAACGCCTGAACGATCCCGACGGCGGGGCGCCAGTGAGCGCCGAGGCCATAGCGGACGAGCTGCGGGGTGAACAGCGTGATGCCGATCCCGAGCGGGACCCCCCACAGGAGTCCGAGCCGATTCGCCGTGACGAAGGACTCGAACATCAGATCGGCGCGGTCACGTACCCGGCACACCGCCGGGTACAGCGCCCCGGACACGATCTGGTCGACCTGCGTCGTGTAGGACACGATCGAGCTGGCGAGGGCGATCGCGCCGACGCCGCTCAGCCCGACGACGGCGGTCCCGACGATGACCGCGCCCTGGGTGAACACGAGACCGCCGAGGCTGGCCACGAACAGCGGCCACGAGAAGCCTGCGTAGTCCCTCACCACCTGACGGCTGAAGCGCCAGGCGAGGCGGTAGGGGGAGACCTTCACGATCGCCACCGCGGCGGCGTAGTTGCCGGCCAGGGCGCCGATGACGAGGCTCCAGTACCCGGCGCCCGCCGCGGCCAGGGAGATGCTGACGACGAGCTGGACCAGCGGCGTGATGACGCCGAGCAGGCGCTGGCGGCCGTACTCCATCCGCCGGTAGAAGATCCACAGCGGGAACTGGAAGCCGATCGCCGGCACGAGGAGCACGAGCGCGAAGCCCGGGCCGAGCAGCTCCGGGCGCCCGTAGGCCCAGGCCAGCACGGGCACGACGGCGAGCAGCAGCACCGCCAGCACGCCATCGAGCAGCAGCTCGAGGCTGAACGCCTGCTGGAAGGCGAGCTCCTGGTCAGCGAAGGTCTGCTGGACGTAGCGATCGGGAATCCCGACCTGCTTGAGCATCCCGAGCGAGCTCAGCGAGGCGATCAGCAGGCCCCAGACACCGTAGTCGTGGGGGGTGAGGAACCTGGCCACGACGACCCCCTCGATCGCGCCGAGCGTGGCGACGCCGACGAGAAACGCGGCGTTGATCAGCGAGCCGCGCGCCGCGAGGCGCCGGAGGTTGCTCGGGGGCGCGGGGTCGGCCACGCTCATCGCGGTTACGTTAGGGCCTCAGGGCGCGCGTCACGCGACGAGCGAGCGGAAGCGGACGCTGCCCGCCGCGAGGGCGAGCAGACCGACGGCGTCGGCGAGCAGGTCCGCGGCGGCGACCGCGACGGGCGGCGTGGCGCCGGCGCCGGGCCGCCGAGCGTGGGCGCGGGCGGTGCGGGCGTACGGCAGCGCGAAGGCGAGCGGCAGCGGCGAGCCGAGCGCCACCGAGGCGATCGCGCCGGCCGCGGCGAGGTCGAAGCGGGCCGAGCGCCGGTTGAGGAACACGCGGCGGTACAGGAATGCCGCGCGCAGCTCGGGCATCCGCGCCGCCATCGCCGGGAAGTAGGCCAGACGCGAGCGTTCGGCGGCGTAGGCGGCCCAGGACCGGGGAAACACGGCGTGATGGGCGAGGGCGCCGGACGCGAACGCCGGCCGCGCGCCCGCCCGCAGCGCGCGCCAGCCGAACCACACGTCCTCGGCGAGCGCCTTGCCGCGCCACGGCCGCAGCCACTCCTCGAAGCCGCCGACGCGATCGAACAGCTCCCGGGTGACGAACAGGTTGGCCGTCTCCCACAGGCCGACCTGCCCCGTGATCCAGATCGTGCGGTCGAACGGCCCGAGGGGCACCGAGGGGTCAGGCAGGACGTGCCCCTGCACGAGATCGGCGCTCCCGAGGGCCTCGAGTCCGGCGGCCAGCCATCCCTCGCAGGGGAACACGTCGGCGTCGCAGAACGCGAGCGCCTCCGCCCGCGCCGCCGCCACGCCGCGGTTCCGCGCCTGGGCCGGACCCTGCGCGGGCTGGCGCAGGACCGTGGCACCGGCCCGCTCGGCGACCGCGGCGGTGTCATCCCGCGAGCCGTCGTCGACGACGATCACCTCGTAGTCGCCCTCCAGCCGCTGCGCGCCGAGCGCCTCCAGCGTGCGCGGCAGGGTCGTCGCCGCGTCTCGAGCGGGGACGATGACGCTCGCGCGGAGCACCCGGTCAGGCGGTGTCGGGATCACGGCGGGGCCGCGCCGTCGCCCAGGCCGACGCCGGGCCGAGCGGCCGCACGAACAGCCAGAAGACGAGGTCCCGGACGCTGCGGGGCGGCCGCCGCGGCACCCGGTCGATGAGCCGGCCGAGCGGCTGGAACAGGGGACCACCCTGATCGAGCACCTCGTAGCCCGCCGCACGCAGCAGGCGGGCGTGAGCGGCCATGTTCGGCGTCCACCACCGGGGAGGGTCGTCGCGGTCGTAGAGCTGAGCGAGGGGGATGCGCGGGCTGAGCAGGGTGAGCGCGAGCGAGGTCGCCTCCAGCGAGAGGAGCTCGGCCCCCGGATTCATCACGCTGCGGATCGCACGCAGCGCGCGCGCCGGATCGGCGAGGTGAATGAGGAGGTTGCCGATGAACACGTAGTCGAAGCCCCCGAGCGCCTCCCGGGAGACGTCATAGGCGTTCAGGTCGACCCGGGTGACCTGGCGGAGCCCGAGCGCCGTGCGGACGAAGCGGAAATGCTCGTTGGCCAGGCCGCTGCCCCGCTCGCGGTGCTCGGTCGGCACGAGCCCCTGCCAGTCCTGCTGAGTGGTGTCGGGGAGATCGACGCTGACCACCTCGGCCGCGCCCCGGCGCGCGAGCTCGAAGGACCAGAACCCCTCGCAGGCGCCGACGTCAAGGCAGCGCTTGCCCTGAAGCGTGGCGGGGAGCGGCAGCTTGCCGACCACCCGGCGCAGATCGAAGTAGCCGTCGGTCACGGTGCCGTCCGGGAGCTCGAACGTGTGGTAGAAGGGCCCGAGCCGCTCGATCTCGGTGCGCGTCGCGCTCATCGCGGCGCAACTGTAGTGAGGCGAACGCCTCCCTAGACTGGCGCCGCGTCGTGAGGATCGCGCTCACCCACGCGTTCTGCCAGCCGGAGGTTCGCCGCGGCGCGGAGCGCTTCGTGCCCGCCCTGGCCGCCGCGCTAGCCCGCCGCGGTCACGAGGTCGTTCACCTCTCCGCGGCGTGGGAGCCGCAGGAGGGTGTCGTCGACGGCGTACGGAACGTGCGGCTCCGCCGCCGCCATGCCGACGACTTCCGCCACGAGGCCGATTTCGGGCGCCGGCTGCTGGTGCGCCTGATCCGGGAGCGCTTCGACGCCGTTCACGGCCTCGGTCGCTACGACGTGCTGGCGGCGATCCGCTCGGCCCGGCTCCGTCGCGACGGCCGGCGGACGATGATCACCGACCTCGGCCTGCCCGACCCGGTGTGGTGGCGCGAGCAGGGGCGTCTCCAGGCGTGGGCGGCCGCCAAGGTGGTGAAGCACGTCGACGTGTACAGCGCGATGTCGCACACCGCCGTCGAGCGGCTCGCCGCCGGCTATGGGCGCGCCGATGGCGTCGTCGTCCCGGGCGGCGTCGACCTCGGCGCCTTCGTCCCGGCGCCGGAGCGCGCCCCACAGCCGACGATCCTGTTCTCCGGGGCGGTGACCGAGCCGCGCAAGGGCGTCTCGGTGCTGCTGCAGGCGCTGCCGCTGATCGCCGCGGTCGAGCCCGAAGTGGAGCTGTGGCTCTCCGGGCCGGGCGATCCCGAACCGCTGCTGGCCGCCGCGCCGGCGCGGGCGCGGGAGCGCACGCGGGCGCTCGGCGTGGGCGAGGCCGATCGCCAGCACGAGCGCTACGGCCGGGCCTGGGTCACCTCGCTGCCGTCCACCAACGACTCGTTCGGCATGGCGCTCGTCGAGTCGCTCGCCTGCGGCACCCCGCTCGTCACCACGACCGACTCGGCCCCCAAGGAGCTGGTCAGCGCAGGCGTGACGGGCGAGCTCTGCACCCCCGGCGACCCGCGCAGCCTGGCCGACGCGTGCCTGCGCGCGTTCGCACTCACCCGCTCGGCGGGCATCGCCGAGCGCTGCCGCGCCTCGGCGGAGCCGTATGACTGGGATCGCGGGATCGCGCCGCTGTGCGAGCAGCTCTACCGCGTAGATTCACCGCGGTGAGCACGGTGCTGATCACGGGAGCCGGCGGCTACGTCGGCGGCCGCCTCGTGCGGCGGATGACCGCTGCCGGCTGGGAGGTGCGCGGGCTCGTGCGCGATCCGGCTCCCGGGCTGGGGGCGCCGCAGATCACCTGCGACCTCGCCGCCCCCGATCCCGTCGGCCTGCTCGATGCCGTCACCGGAGCGGATGCGGTCGTCCACCTGGCGGGCGAGAACGAGCTGATCGCCGCGCGGCGGCCCGCCGCCGCGCTCGCCGCCACCGTGGTGGCCACCGAACGGGTCGCCGAGGCGTGCGCCGAGGCCGGGGTCCGGCGACTCGTGTACCTCTCGACGGTCCACGTCTACGGGGAGCGGATGGCGCCGGGCGCCACCCTCACCGAGGATCTCCGGCCCGAGCCGCGCTCGGCCTACGCGATCTCCCGCCTCGCCTCTGAGCACGTCGTGGCGGCGATGGCGGCCGGCGCCTACGAGCTCGCCGTCCTGCGCCTGACGAACTCCGTCGGCGCGCCCGCCGATCCGCACGTCGACCGTTGGTCGCTCGTCGCCAACGACCTGTGCCGCCAGGGCGCCGTCAGCGGGACCCTCACCCTGCGCTCCTCCGGCGTGCAGTGGCGGGACTTCGTCAACCTCGACCAGGTGTGCGGTGCGATCGCGGCCGCCGCCGAGCCCGCCGGCCACGTGCCCCCGGGCACCTACAACCTCGGCTCGGGGCACCCGACGACGGTGCGTTCGCTCGCCGGGCTCGTCGCCGACGCGTTCGAGCGGGAGACGGGGACGCGACCCGCGCTCACCGCGCCCGACCCCGAGCCCGATCCGCCGGGTCCCTACTCCGTCTCGGTGGAGAAGGCGGCGGCCCGCGGGCTGCGCCTCGACGCCCCCCTGCGCGACGCCGTGCAGGAGACTGTCCGCTTCTGCCTCGCGCACCGAGAGGAGCTCGCATGACCGCCATCCACGATGTCCGCGTCACCCCCCTGCGCCGCATCCCCGACGAGCGCGGCGCGGTCCTCCACATGCTGCGCGAGGACGCCGAGGGCTTCGAGCGCTTCGGGGAGATCTACTTCTCGCTGGTGTACCCGGGCGTCATCAAGGGCTGGCACCTGCACCGCCGGATGACGCTCAACTACGCGGTGCCCGTCGGCATGGTGAAGCTCGTCTGCCACGACGACCGCGAGGGCTCCCCCACCCGCGGCGTCACGCAGGAGCTCCACCTCGGCGAGCTCAACTACGCGCTCGTGACGATCCCCCCGTTCGTGTGGAACGGCTTCAAGGGCGAGGGCGTGGGCCCCGCGCTGGTGGCCAACTGCGCGACCATCCCCCACGATCCGGCCGAGATCGAGCGGCTCGACCCGTTCACCGACCGGATCCCGTACGACTGGGCCGTGCGCCATGGGTGACGCAGACGACATCCCGCGCGCCGGCGGCACCGGGATGGGAGCGCCCGGCGGTTGACGCGGTGAGCCTGGCCGGCCACTACGAGCGGGCGCTCGGGCGCCGGCGCCTCCGGCGCTTCGAAGCCGAGTGCGTCACGGCTCCGCGAGACCTCGAGGTCCAGGAGGCCGTGCGCGTCCACCGGCACTACGGGGGTGGGACTCTCCGCGTCGGGGACGGCGTGAAGATCTGGCGCGGGGTCCTCCTTCTCCTCCAGCAGCCGAGCTCCGTGATCGAGCTCGCCGACCACGTGTTCGTCAACTTCGACACGAAGCTGATCGCGTCCGAGCGGATCTCGATCGGCCCCGCATGCTCGATCTCCTGGAACGTCTCGATCATGGACAGCGACTTCCACGCCATCGACGGCCGGCAACCGGTGCGCCCGGTGACGATCGGCGAGCACGTGCTGATCGGGGCCCACGCGATCGTCCTCAAGGGCGTCACGATCGGGGACGGAGCCGTCGTCGCGGCCGGAAGCGTGGTCAGCCGCGACGTTCCCGCTGCCACCCTCGTGGCCGGCGCTCCGGCCACCGTGCGCCGCGAGAACGTCTCCTGGGACTAGCCGGTGGGATCGACCAGCTCCTCCGATGCGTCTATGCCGAACGCCCGGGCCGCGTCGATGCCCATCTTCACGGCGTGGTCCATGTTCCCGATCTCGTAGCGCCACGTCCCGAAGCGCCCGCGGGACAGGATCCCGCGCTCGCGCAGCCATGGCTGGATCACCGCGAGCGCCTCGTCGCGGCGCAGCGTGGGGACGGGATAGGCGTACGGGATGTCCTCCAGGTGAAGCGAGGCGACGGCCGGCCGCCCCGTGATGACCCCGCTGCCGCGCAGCGCCGACTCCACGCGTTCCTCCAGGCCCTCGCGCGGCACCGGCCGCTGCGGGGAGTACGCGGTCTCGGTCATGTAGGAGCAGAAGCGGCCCGTGTCGGCCCCGGGCACGTTGGCGGGTGCGTACTTGGCGAAGTTCGTGGCTCGGTAGAACGGCACCTCGGGCGCGGGGAAGTACATCCACGACTTCTCGTCGGCCAGCGGCGCCTCGTAGCCGACGCCGACCATGTAGACGCCGTTGTGGCGCAGGTGGGCGGCGGCGGAGCGGAGCTCCGCCGGGGCGTCGGAGAGGGATCCGACGAGGCGATCGAGCGGCATCGTGGAGACGAGCGCGTCGTAGGTGATCACCTCACCGTCGTCGGTGTGCAGCCGACGGCGGGCGGCGTCGACCCGCGCCACGGGCGAAGCGAGGCGGATCTGAGCGGGCAGGCGCTCGGCGACGCGGCGGTAGATCTCCCCCGTGCCGCCCGAGGCGGGGAACACGAAGGCGTTGTTCGGCCCCCAGGCGAGCGTCGTCGCGGCCCTCGCGCACGTTGCCGGCGGCGCGCGCGTAGTCGACGACCGAGACCCGCTCGGCGATCCAGCCCGCCGACATCTCCTCGCCGGGCGTGGCCCACACCTTGAGGTTGTAGGGAGCCATGAAGTGCCGGGTGATGCCCTCGCCGAACACGCCCCGCATCCAGGTGGCGAAGTTGGCGCCGGGCGGTGCCCCCGGGGCGGCGGCCAGGCCGCGAAGGCACTCGTCGACGACGTCCGGGGGCAGGTGGCGAAGGTTGTTCTGGAACGGGTACGGGACCCAGCGATCGCCGAAGCGCACGTAGGAGGAGCGCTCGTGGACGAGGATCTCCTCCCCCATCACCTCGGCGAGCAGCGCGTCGAACTCGCCGAAGTGGCTGAACACGACGTGGCCGCCGAGATCCCAGGTGAAGCCGGCCGGGTCGGTGACCGAGGCGGCGAGCCCGCCGGGACGATCGCCCGCCTCCAGGACGATCCAGTCGTGATGGCCGAGGCGCTCGAGCTCACGGGCGCACGCCAGGCCACACGGGCCGGCGCCGATGATCACGATCCGGCCGGGCGGGTTCACGGGCATGGCGGCCGAGTTTGCCGTGCCGCGCCTCGCGCCGGTCGCCGCACGGCGATAATCCGCCACCGTGCTCCCCCGTGTGGCGATCCTGTGCGGCGGCCGCGGCACGCGGCTGCAGGAGAATGTCCCCTCGATCCCCAAGCCCCTGGTGGAGATCGGCGGACGGCCGATCCTGTGGCATGTGATCCAGATCTACCTCGCCCAGGGGTTCCGTCGCTTCGTGCTGCTCACCGGCCACCGGGCGGAGATGATCGAGCGCTTCGCCGCGGAGACGGAATGGCCGCACGGCGCCTCGGTCGAGTGCCTCGACACCGGCGCCGACACGCCGACCGGGGGCCGGCTGCGACGGGCCGAGCGCGTCCTGGGCGCGGAGCGCTTCTGCGCCACCTACGCCGACGGCGTCGCCGACATCGACCTCCACGCCCTGCTCGCCGAGCACGACGCCCATCGCCCGGACGCCACGATGACCGTGGTCCGCCCGCAGCTCCAGTTCGGGATCGCCGACTTCAACGGCGACGGGGTGGTCCGGGGATTCGTGGAGAAGCCGCGCAGCGAGCACTGGGTCAACGGCGGGTTCTTCTGCTTCGAGCCGGCGGCCCTGGCACAGATCGGCGAGGACGCCGTGCTGGAGCGCGAGCCGCTGCAGGCGCTGGCCGGCGCCGGGCGCCTGCGCGCGTTCCGTCACGAGGGCTTCTGGGAGTGCATGGACACCTACAAGGACGCCGTGCTCCTCAACGACCTCTGGGAGGACGGCCAAGCGCCGTGGAAGCTGTGGTGAGGTTCGCTGACGCTCACCTCACCATTGCGAGATCGGCTGGCGCCGATCTCGCGGGGGTGGGGCGATGAAGCTCGCTGGCTCCCGCGTGCTGGTCACCGGCGCATATGGCCTGCTCGGGACCTGGCTCGTCAAGGCGCTGCTGGACGGCGGCGCGATCGTGACGGTGATCCGCCGCGACGAGCTCCCGCACGCGGCGCTGACGGTCATGGGGCTCGAGCGTGAGGTGGCCGTGGTGCACGGCGACATCACCGCGGAGGCGCTCGTGGCGCGCTCGCTCGCCGAGTACGAGATCGACACCGTCTTTCACCTCGCGGCTCAGACGATCGTGCCGACGGCGAATCGCTCGCCGCTGTCGACGTTCGAGACGAACGTGCGCGGCACCTGGGTGCTCCTCGAAGCCTGCCGGACGGTGGGGGTCACGCGCGTCATCGTCGCCTCCTCGGACAAGGCCTACGGGCGGCACGACGATCTGCCCTACCGGGAGTCACACGCGCTTCAGCCGCACTTCCCCTATGACGTCTCCAAGGCGGCGACCGACCTCATCGCCCGCTCCTATTGGCACACGTTCGCCCTCCCGGTGGCCGTGACGCGGTTCGCCAACCTGTACGGCGGCGGGGACCTCAACCCCTCCCGGCTCGTGCCCGAGGCGGTCGCCGCCGCGCTCGCCGGCCGCGCCCCGATCGTGCGCTCCGACGGTTCGCCGGAGCGTGACTTCCTCTACGTCGAGGATGCCGTCGCGGCCTACCTGGCGATCCTCGGCGCCCTCGGCACGCGTGAGCAGCCCGGGCCGGCGGCAGGCGAGGCGTTCAACGCCGGCGGCGGTCGCCCGCATCGCGTGCTGGACGTCGTCGAGCTCATCTGCCGCCTGGCCGGCACGGGTGTCGCGCCGGACGTGCGTGGAGCCGGCACCCCGGCCGGGGAGATCGACCGCCAGTGGGTCGATGCCTCGAAGCTCACCGGGCTGACGGGCTGGGAGCCGCAGGTGGCGCTGGAGGAGGGGCTCGAGCGCACGCTGAGCTGGTACCGCGAGTTCGGCCCGGGACACTAAGAACTCATTAAGTCGCCGGCACGCTCTGCGAACATCTCCGGGATGCCACCGTCGAAGTCATTCGGACGCGATCCCGGACTGCAGGCCCGGATGCTGTTCACGATGTTCCTGCTCGGGCTGGTCTACGCCGTGCTCATCGGCGTGTTGATCGCCGCCGGCGTCGGCGGGATCACGGTCGGCCTGATCGCGGCCGTCCTGTTCGCCGTGCAGTTCTTCGCGTCGGACAAGATCGCCCTCGCCTCGATGGGTGCGCGGGAGGTCTCCCCCGCCGAGGCACCGGAGCTGCATGCGATCGTGGAGCGGTTGAGCCTCACCGCCAACATCCCCAAGCCGCGTGTGGCGATCGCCCAGACGCCGATGCCGAACGCGTTCGCCGTCGGACGCTCACCGAAGACCGCGACGGTGTGCTGCACCACGGGCATCCTCGCCCTGCTCACGCCCGGCGAGCTGGAGGCCGTCCTCGGCCACGAGCTCACCCATGTCATCAACCGCGACGTGATGGTGATGACGCTGGCCAGCTTCTTCGCCTCGATCGCCTCGTTCATCGTCCAGATGGGCTTCTGGTTCGGCGGTGGCTTCGACGACAACGACAACGACAACGGGATCAGCGTCGTCGTCGTGATCCTCGTCTCAGCCGTCGTCTATATGGTGTCCTTCGTGCTGTTGCGGGCGCTCTCGCGCTACCGCGAGTTCGCCGCCGACCGTGGCTCGGCGATCCTCACCGGGCGCCCCAGCGCGCTCATCTCCGCGCTGTACAAGATCACCGGCCAGATGGAGCGGATCCCCCAACGTGATCTCCGCGCGGCCAGCGGCGAGCTGGCGGCCTTCTACATCGTGCCGCCGGGCATCAAGCGCGGGATCAGCAACCTGTTCTCGGACCATCCGCCGCTCGAGCAGCGGGTCGCCGCGCTGCAGCGCTACGAGGCCCAGCTGCAGGCGGCGCGCTGATCCGTGGGCTTTCTCGACGTCATCACCGGCCGACGCAAGCTGAGCGGGCCGGCGCCGGACCGGCTGTTCGCGATCACCACGGCGAACGTCAGCTTCGAGACGAACCTGGCCCTGAAGCCGACGGGCGGCGCGGCGATCGTCTTCCAATCGCTCTCGAGCGCCGACTTCCGCTCGATCATCACCGACGCCGAGGAGCTCGTGCGCGCCACCGCCAAGGACTCGGGCGCCCAGGTGAGAAGCGAGGAGGACGACTTCGGCTTTCGCTGGCTCGTCGTCGCGGGCCCGGACTTCGACGACCTCGTCGTCAGCCTGAACGCGGTGAGCGGCTCGCTGGAGACGGGCGGCTACGGCGACCGCGTGCTGTGCGCGGTGTTCGCCTTCCAGGACGAGCGCGCCCAGCGCGTCTACTGGATCTACAACTACAAGCGCGGCTTCTTCTACCCGTTCGTGCCCGCCCGCGGAGAGCAGCAGCGCGACAACGAGCGTGAGCTCGTCCTCAAGGCGCAGATCGGGTCCGAGCTGCCCGTGGAGCCGGAGCTCAACCGGTGGTTCCCCCTGTGGGGGATCCCGGTCTGAGCTGGTCCCCTGCGCGCCGCTGAGGAGGCCGGCGCAGTGTGCGACAGCAGCACCTCAGGGAAAGGCCGTAGGCGCCGATGATGGACGCGGGGCGGGAGGGGCAGACCCCGAAAACTCTGCCCGCAAACATGAATCGTACAAATCCCTTCACTCGATCGGTTACAGTCCCGGGCGCCATGCGGGTGGCAGTCGTACACGACTTCTTCGAGACGTTCGGCGGGGCCGAGCGGGTAACGGCCGAGATCGCCGCCGCGTTCCCCGACGCCGAGGTCCACGCGATCCTCGGACGACGGTCGGTCGCCGAGCGGATGGGAGTCGCCGACCGCATTCACACGCTCCTTCCGGAGCACCCGCGGCTGCTGAAGCACTATCGACTTCTCGCGCCGCTGTATCCAGGGCTCATCCGCCGCACCCGGCTTCCGGCAGCCGATGTGGTGGTCTCCTCGAGCTATGCCTATGCGCTCGCCATGCGCACGAGGAACGACGCCCCGCAGCTGTGCTACTGCCACAGCCCGATCCGGCACCTGTGGTCAGAGCCGGGCACCTACACGAGCCACTTTCCCGGCGGCCGACTGACGCACATGGCCTTCTCGGCCTACGCGGCGGCGGGGCGCAACGCCGACCGCCGCGCGGCCTCCCGGGTGAGCGCGTTCATCACGCCGTCTCTGCATTCAGCCGAGCTGATCGCCCGAAGCTACGGACGAGGTGCGGAGGTTCTCGCTCCACCCATCAACTGCGATCTGTTCCGCCCCTCCGGCGACCCGCCGCGTGGGTACTTCCTGTTCGCCGGCCGCCTGGTCGACGTCTACAAGCGCGCGTCGGTGGTGATCGAGGCGTTCTCCCGCATGCCGGACCGCAAGCTCGTCGTGGCGGGTGACGGTCCCGATCGCGAATGGCTGCAGTCGCTCGCCGGCGAGAACGTCGAGTTCGTCGGCGCGCTCGAGGACGAGGCGCTCGTCGAGGTGATGCAGGGGTGCGAAGCGGCGGTGTTCCCGAGCTGCGACGACTTCGGCCTGATCCCGCTGGAGGTGAACGCCTGCGGACGTCCGGTGATCGCACTGCGCGCGGGCGGCGCCATCCACACCGTCGATGAGGGGATCAGCGGTGCCTACATCGATGAGCCGACGGCGGATGAGGTGCTCGCTGCCGTGGGCGCGTACGACCGGACGGACTACGACCCCGCCGCCATTCGGCGTCACGCGCTGCGATGGAGCGCCAGCGACTTCCGAGAGCGCATCCGAGCCGCCGCCACGCAGGTCGTCGCAGACGGTTCCCATGCCCCGGCGCACTCGTCGCCGAGCGGCAGCGGGGCGGTCGGACCAAGTCAGGCAGGCGACGTCGAGGGGGCCGTGGCATCCGGCAGCGCCGCGGCCAGTGCGCGGCCCATCTGGGCGGCCACCGCCGAGGGGTCGTAGACCTCCTCCGCGCGTACCCTCGCGCGGGCGACGATCTCGCGGCACCGCTCGTCGTGCGATCGGCACCAGGCCAGTTTCTCCGCCAGGTCCGAGAAATCGTTCGCGACCGGCACGAAATGCTGCCAGGGCTCGAACTGGCGAGTGAAGAACGTCTCCCATATCGACTCCTGGGAGAGCACGAGCGAGCCGCTGAGCAGCTTCCACGCCCAGGCGTCCCATGTCCGCACATGCCCGTCGACGTCGAGGATGTACCGATACGAGATCTGCCGGGCGAGACCGACCCCGGAGCCGAGGTGCACGTCGACGGGCAGCCGCTCGGCGGCGACGACTTCGGAGAGCCGGCGGCGCGCGAACGGCCGCAGCGGATCGATCGGGGGAAACTGGTTGATGACCTGACCGTGGTCCGAACCGCAGAACACGCCACGTTCGGCTTTCATCCGCCACGGACGTCGGGCGATCCGGACCCGCAGCCGCAGCCGGCGGTAGAAGCCGGCGAGATAGTGCGGCTCGGGAAGCAGCAGAGCGCTCGGGTCGCCGCGGTGCGCGCCGAAGCAGGCGATCCGCGGATGATCGGCGTGAAAGAGCGGGACGACCCCCGGCGGACCGGCCCACTCCTCACCTCCCCCCTGCCCCGCGGCATCCTCGAACCGGTACTCGGGCGCATAGGGCACCCGCTCACGCCAGCCGTCCCACAGACAGCAGACGAGCCAGAAGCGCTGCTGCAGAGCATGCCGTCGAAGTCGCCGTTCCCAGAACGCCAGCAGTGGCGCGACCCGCTCGGTGAGGATGGCGCGCTCGGACCCGCTGACGAGCCACCCCGTCTCAGTGGTGTGGCCGATCCGGCAGAGGTTTCCCGGCAACGCCACGCGCGCGATCGAGAACACGCGTGCGAACTCGTTCTCCTCCACACGGCTCCAGCCCACGTCCCCCGCCTCCCGGCCCGCAGCTAATGGTCCACTACGAGCTGTAGGCGTAGTAGGCGTAGCTCGCGTAGTCGTTGCGACGAGGCCTCACTCCGGTCACCACGAGTCCCACCGGTCGATCACCCAGGTGAGCGAGGGCTGTCACGGTTGCCCTCGCTTCGGCTCGCGTCGTCTGCGACTCGCGCGCACACAGGATCACGCCGTCGGCGTGCGGCAGCATCTCGAGCGCATCGGCCACCGGGAGCAGCGGGCTGCTGTCGAGGATCACAACGTCGTACACCTGGCTCACCTCGGCGAGGAAGACCTCGAACGCCTCGGATCCCAGCAATTCCGCGCTGTCCGCCCGAGGGGTGCCGGCGGGCACCACGACGAGGTCGTGGTCACCTGGGGGGTGCCCATCACCATTCGCCGCCGCGGCGCCATTCGCCGCCGAGACGCCATTCGCCGTCGCCCCCACATGCAGCGTGCGCAGGATCTCCGGCGGTTCGGCCTCACCGGCGAGGAACTCGCTCATCCCAGGCCCGCCCTCGAGCTTCAGGCGCTGCGTGAGCGCGGGACGCCGGAGATCGCAGTCCACCAGGAGGGTGCGCTTCCCCGCGGCCGCGAGTGCAAAGGCGAGCGAGCCTGCCACCGTCGTCTTACCCTCCTCGGGCAGTCCGCTGGTCACGACGATCGTGCGGGCTCCGCGGCCATCGATGAGGAACTCCAAGTTCCGCCGCATGATCCTGAACGCCTCGATGTCGAACTGCCTCTCGGCGTTCGCGCCGCCGTTGGTGTAGGCGAAGCCGCCAAGCATGTCCTGGCGGACGTAGCCCAGGACCGGGACCGGAAACGCCGACTCGATGTCGCCGTGGTTGCGCAGGCGGCGATCGAACGCGTCGGCGAGGAAGGCAGCCAGGACCCCGAGCAGGAGGCCGAGGACGAGGCCGAGGATCGCGCTCCGGGTCACGCTGGGCGAGATCGGAGCCCCAGGCGGCAGCGCCGTCGTCGCGACCTGCGCGCTCTTGGCGAACTGCTTGAGGGTGTTCGCCCGGGCCAGCTCGTCGTCGTAGAAGAGAAGCTGCTCTCCGATGCCGGTCGCCTTCCGGGTGCCCGTGGCGCCCGAGGACTCGAGCGCCGTGATCCGCGTCTGGATCTGCCGGGCCAGGGCCGCGAACTGGCCTCGCGCCGCATGGTTGTTCGTCGACGCGACGACGGCGGCCACGGCGTTGGCAACGCGCGCGGCGAAGGCCGGCCGGGAGGAGGTGACCGTGATCTGGAGGTTTCCCGTGGCCGCGGACACCGACCCGGACACCGCACCGATCAACGACGCCACTGGCACGTGCCCGCCCAGTCCGGCGGCCACCTTCGCGAGCAGGTTGGGCTGGTTGACCGTCGCGGAGGCCGCCGCGGCGAGCGTCTCGGGGTTGACGCTGGAGCTGCCCCCGATGCCGACGATGTTGAGATCCTTGCTCGGATCCTCGAACTGAACCGATGCTGATGACCGGTAGACCGGAGTCTGACGCTTGGCGTCAAAGTACCCCAGACCGGCGCCGATGATCATCAGCGCGACGATCAGCAGGGCGTAACGCCGGAGGACCGCGAGGTAGTCGCTCAAGCCGCCGTAGCGGTGTCCCCCGCTGTGTTCCTCGGTCGTCATGTCCTCCGGATCGTGATCGGCCGGGTTTCCATCGGGCCGGCCGTTCCCGGTCCCCGGCCAAGGCTGGAAGGTAGCACGGGATCCGGGCCGGTCCGCGGGTCCACCTGCGCCCCGACGCGCCCTCGCCCGGACCACTGGCGGCATTGCGCCGGGTCCGTACCATGCGGCCGATGGCGGCGCAGAGCTCCCCGTCGGTGGGCGTGGCACCGGTTCGGGGCCAGTCGGCCGAGGCATCGTCGGCACAGCTGCTGTGGGTAACCGAAGAGCTCCCGGATCGCGGGCTGGGCGGCGGGAGCATTCGCCAGTCGCACCTCTTCGAAGCGCTGGCGAGTCGCTACTCGGTTGACCTCCTCGTCGTCGGCTCGGTGCGGGACCCCCGTGTGCGCGCGAGCGCACGGAGCATCCTGGAGGTTCCACGCGGCCGGGCGCCCTGGCCGGAGCACCCGGTGGGCCGGCGCCTCTTCGAGCTGGCGATCATGCTCGCCTATCCCCGGCCGTCGGCGATGTATCTGAGCTGGCCCGCGCGCCGGGAGCTCGCGCGCGCCCTCGGCGCGCTCCCGCGCACCTACGACCTCGTCTGCGTGGAGCACCTGGCGCTCGCCCCGCTCCGTGCCCGGCTGCCTGCAGGTCGGTCGGTCATCACGTTGCACCACCTGCTGTCCGGGATGATCCGGCAGGAGGTGGGGCTGGCGCCGGGGTCGCGTCAGCGCCTGTACCGGCGGCTCGACCTCGTGAAGGCGCGGCGGCTGGAGCGCGAGGCGCTCCGCAGCTTCGACCGCGTCATCGTCTGCTCCCGCGAGGATGCGCGGACGCTGGTCGCGGGACGCAGCGAACACGATCGAACGGCAGTGATCCCGAACGGCGTCGATCTGGAGGAGTTCGTGCCCTCGCCGGCTCCGCGGGCGCCCCGGGTGCTGTTCCCTGCCACGCTGGGGTACGGGCCGAACGTCGACGGGGCGGTGTGGTTCTGTCGCGAGATCTGGCCACGAGTCATGGAGGCTGTGCCGGCGGCGACGGTGTCGCTCGTCGGGCGATCACCGACCGCCGAGGTGCGGGCGCTCGCTGCGCTCCCCGGCGTGGATGTGGAGGGCGACGTGCCGTCCCTGACGCCCTACTACGAGCGCTCTCGGGTCGTCGTCGTCCCGCTGCGCACCGGGACCGGCACCCGCCTGAAGGCGCTCGAGGCCATGGCCAGCGCGCGTCCGCTCGTGGGGACGAGCATCGGCCTCGAGGGCCTGGGCATCGACGACGCCCGACACGCCCTCGTTCGGGACGACCCCGCCTCGTTCGCCGCCGCGGTCACCCGGCTGCTGCGGGACGACGGGCTCGTCGAGTCGATTGGCACGGAGGGACGCCGCCACGTCGAGTCCGAGTTCGGCTGGCCGCAGATCGGCGCTCAGCTCGTAGAGCTGATCGCGGAGGTTCTCGATCCGCCCGGGCCGGAAGCCGCGGCTCTCAGAGGACGACGGTGCGGTGCCTGATCGCGCCGCGCACCGTCGCCGCGACCTCAGCCGCATCGACCGCGAACGACATCGGCAGGACCGCCCACAGCCACTTCCGCGGAGCAGGCCGCGGAGCGATCGCGGTGCGGTAGGCAAGCCACGGCAGCGCGAGCAGGAGCGCCGCCGGTGCCGACCGGCGAGCGACGGCGACCCCGGCGGCGAGCAGCAGCACGAACAGGTGGTACGGCTTGTAGAAGCAGCCCAGAGTCAGGTGCCGCCTCATCCCCCGGTGCTCCCGAAGGACGAGGGCGAACCATTCGCAGCGGGACGCGTAGCGCAGCCATCCGAGCCAGTCGCGCAGTCGTCCGTGGTGCTCGACGGCATGGTGGACCACGGCTCGCTGACTCCAGCCCACCTGAGCGCCGATGGACATCGCGCGCCATCCCAGGTCGAGATCCTCACCGAACGGCGCCGGGAAGCGCTCGTCGAAACCGTCAAGCCGGTCGAGCAGCTGCCTGCGATAGGCGATGTTGCACGTCTCGAACTTCCAGCTCGGCCGGGTGATGACGATCATGCGTGCAAACGGTCCGCTGCCGGGCGCCTGCGAGGGATCCGCGTCGGTCAGGCCCTGCACGACATCCGCCTGCGCCCCGGCGGACACGAGCGCGGCGAGCCAGCCCGGCTGCGGCACGCAGTCGTCGTCCGTGAAGGCGACCAGCGGCGCGGACGTTGCTCGCCAGCCGATGTTGCGAGCTCGGGCCGGGCCGCTGCGCGGCCGCGGGGTCCGGAGCACCGTGAGAGGCACCGCGAGCTCCTCGGCGAGCTCGAGCAACGCCTGGTTTCCCCCCCGACGGCGCCATCGTCGACCACCACCAGCTCGTGGCCGCCGGGGACCTCCTGAGCCGCGATCGCACGGACGACGCCGGGCAGCAGGTCGGGACGGTCGCAGGTCGGCACGACGACCGAAATCGCCGGTGGATGCGCGGGATCGGCCATCCGAGGTGACGACGCTAGCGGAACCGCATCCTCACCGCCCGTCCGTCTCGGTGATCGTCTGCACGAGGCGGCGCGGCGAGTTGATCGCCGCTTGCATCCGCGCCATCGCCGGCGAGCTCGGCGCAGCCGACGAGTTGCTCGTCGTCGAAGCGGACTCGGAGGAGGCGCGCGGATGCGTGCTCGGCCTGGGCGACCCCCGCGTCCGCTGGCTGAGTGTGCCCGAGCCTGGCAAGAGTCGTCAGCTCAACCACGGGATCCGGGCGGCCGGCGGAGAGATCGTCCTGATCACCGACGACGACTGCGTGGTGCCGGCCGGATGGATGGAGGGAATGACCCAGCCGTTCCGAGAGGAAGGGGTCGGAGTCGTCTTCGGCGCCGTGCACGGGCTCTCGCAGCTGGGCAGCGCCCCCGAACGCCTCATGCCGGGACCCGCCCCGCCGAACGCGTGGGCGTTCTCGCACGGAGCCTCGATGGGCGTGCGCCGAGACGTCGCGGTGGCGATCGGGGGCTTCGACGAGCGCCTCGGTCCAGGAGCGCGCGTACATGGCGAGGAGGCCGACCTGATGCTCCGTGCGGCAGCCGCGGGCTGGCGGTGCTGGCTCGCGGACGCCCCCTCCGTCGGGCACGTGGAGTGGCGCGACGATGACGAAGAGGCGGCGAACCTGCTCGTGTACGAACGAGGCGGCGGGGCGTGGGCCGGCGCGGCGCTTCGCCGCGCGCCGCTCGACGCTCGCTCCGCGCTGGCCACCCGAGCGCGCTATCAGCGCAACCATCTGACGGCGCCTGAGCCCTGGCGGTTCAGGCTTGCGGCCGAGCTCGCCTTCGCCCGCGGGCTGCTGACCGGGCTCTCGTTCCCCCCGCGGCGCTTCATCCCCCCCCCGACCGAGGGCGCGGCGGTGCGGCCGCGACGTCCGCTGGATGGCGTTCCCTGGCCGGCCCTCCGGGGGCGACGATGCCTAGTGTCCGGCGACGCCGGACACGAGCTCGGGATTGAGCTTCGCCACCGTGGCGCCAAGGTGCGAGTGCTCGCCGCCGCCGAACTCCCCAGGCACCACGGGGCCGGCTACGAGGTCGTCGTGGGGTGGGACCTGCTTGCCGCCTCGGTGCGAGAACCCGCAGTTCTGTCGGCAGCGAGACGTCTCAGCGCGCCATGGTTCGTCGCGCTCGAGGCGGTCGACCTGCCGCTCAGCGTCCTGGGGCGCGGCTCGTCGCTCGCCCGCCTCGCGCCGCACGCCGAGCGGGCCAGCTGGGTTCTCAACGGGCGCGCCCAGCGCACGCTGCTCGAGCAGGCGGGCTTCGAGGTCGCGATGGCGAGCGACGTGTGGCGGGAGGGTCCGGGCCGGTACAGGCGAGCGATACTCAGTCGCGCGCGGAAGCCCACTCGTTGATCGCCGCGCGGTAGGCGGCCATGGTCGTCTCCGCCGTGGCTGCCCACGTGTACGCCGCGGCCCGCTCGCGGCCCCGTCGGCCGAGCGCGCGCGCCTCGGCGGGGTGGCTGAGGATCCATCGCAGGCCGTCGGCGAGTGCGTCGACATCTCCGGGCGCGAATGTCAGCCCCGCCTCGCCCGTCAGCTCCCGCAGCGCGGGCACGTTCGACACGAGCACCGGCACCCCGATCGACATCGCCTCCAGCACGGGCAGACCGAACCCCTCATCCTGGCTCGCGGTGCAGGCGACGGATGCGCGCGCGTACAGTCCGGCGAGCGCGGCGTCGTCGACCGGGCCCAGGATCGTCATCCTCTCCGCGACCCCCACGCGCGTCGCCAGGTCGCGCAGCAGCCCGTCTCGGCCGGCCGGTGGCCCGGCGAGCACGAGCCGGGCATCGCCGCCCACGTTGGCAAAGGCCCGGATCAGCAGTTCGTGGCGCTTGCGCGGCTCCCGGGTGCCCACGCTCAGGACCATCGGCCCGGGAGGGAGCGGCGGCTCGACGGGTGGCGGAAGACGCGTGAGGCCGAGCGGAGTGACGTGCACGCGCCCCGCTGGGACTCCTCGGGCGAGGAGAGCATCGCGGGTCGCAGCCGACACGGCGAGCACCGCCTGCGCCGCCGCCGCCTGGGCCATGCGACGGCGCTGCAGCGCCACCGTCCGCGGCGAGTGCAGCTTGGGATGCTCGATGGCGGCGAGGTCGTGGACGGTGAGGACGACCGGGCGCCGGGTCGGAGGCGCGAGGAGATCCACGGAATGAACGACGTCGACGCGGCCGCAGAGGTGCTCCGCGCGCGGAAGCCCCGCCCATCGCCACGCCGGGTGAACCGCCCGCAGCGGCACCGGCAGGCGGCGGGTTCCCGGCGACGGGCTCACGGTCCGTCGCCCGATCGCGAAGCGAACGACCTCGCAGTCGTCGCGGCGATCGAGCTCGCGGCCCAGCTCGCGGGAGTATCGCGCCACTCCGGTCGCGGCGAACAGCTCTGGAGTGACGTCGAGCCCGACGCGGAGGGTCATCCGGCGTGCCCGGCGAGGGCGGGAGCCGATGCGACGCGTGAGGGCGGCTCGACGCTCCTCCCCGTCGCTGCGGGCGCCTCTCGGCCGGTCCTGCGCTGCGGTCGGCGCGCGGCGATGCCCACTGCCGCCCCGGCGAGCCCCCAGAGTGTCCAGGCGACCGAGAAGTCGGTCCACGTCTGCAGGAACCAGGCCCCGACGGCGAGCCCCGCGGCCGCGGCCCAGGCCGCCGAGACGAGCGGCTCGGACCGGAGCATCGCGGCGCGTCGGAGCGCCGCGACGAGGGCGAGGGTCAGTGCGGCGAACACGAGCATCGGCAGGATGCCGAGCTCGTCGCCGACCTCGATGTAGTTGTTCTCCGGGATCGTCGACGCCTGGACGGCGAACCGCTGACCGGTGCCGGCCCCCGTCCCCAGGCCCTGGCCGAGCGGATTGCTGACGACGACGTCGAACCCCTTGATCAGGCCGGTCTCGTGTCCTTTGGTCGAGACGTTGCTCGAATTGCCGAGCAGCCCGAACCGGGACACGAGACCGCTGCCGGCGGCGACCGGCACGGCGACCAGGGCGACGATGCCGAGCGCGATCGCCGCCTGGGTGCGGAAGTGCCGGCGTCGGCCGGAGGCGGTGCGGAAGGCGAGCAGACCGACGAGCAGCGCGCCGATGATCGCGGCGCGGGTCTCCGTCACCACGAGCCCGGCGCCGATGAGGAGCATCGGCGCGAGCGCGGTCGAGAAGCGGCCCCCCCGGGTCGTCCGCTCCAATCCCAGCGCAAAGGCGAGGAGAAGGTAGAAGCCGCAGGTGCCGGGGCTGAGGAACACCGAGCCGGCCCTCACGACCTGGCTGCCTCCGAGCTGCGTGTAGGTGAGGATGTTCCACATGTTCAGCGGTCTCGTACCGAGGACGGCGATCTGGTAGCGCGTGTACTCGACGGTGCCGACGACGAACACGTTCCAGCCGTGCGGATCGAGGATCTCGTAGATCGCCACGCCCCCGACGACCGCCCCGACGACCAGGACGACGGTGGCAGCCTGGCGCAGGAAGCGCGGCGGCAGAGGAGCGTGACGGGCGCTGAACGCGAGCAGTACGAACCCCGCCGTCTCGCGAAACCCGAGCAGTCGGACGCTCATCGCGCTGGGGGCGCTCGGAATGATCTCGGGCTGCAGGAGGAGGTAGAGAACCGACAGCGCGACGAACGCGAGCGCGAGCCGGTCGAACAGATCGAGGCGGGGCCGGGTGCGTGCGAGCTGCGCCACACCGGCGATCACCACCCCGATCGCGAGCGCCTCCTTCCAGCTCCCGAGATCCTTGGCGACGGCGACCGGCAGCCCAAGAGCCCACAGCTTGGCGAGGATCAGGCCTTGGAACGGGAGCGCCGCGATCAGTCCGAGCAGGGCCCGGTCCGGGCGGACGGCGGCGAGGACGGCGACGGCGAGCGCGAGCAGGATGGCGATCGCCTTCTCGGCGCTGAGGTGGGAGGTGCGGTAGACGACGAGGAGCACGATCACGGGCGCCAGCCAGACCAGCACGAGCGCCAAGCTCGGTGTGCGGCCGGCCCGCCGCCCCGCGCGCCGGCGAACGGCAGGGTTGCGGATCGCCGACGGGTTCATCGGTGCGATCCTCGCACGGGCTTCCGTCGGGCGCTCACCGGCGTGATCGTCAGATCGGCAGCGTCGCCATCCGCGAAGTCGGCGACGCGAACCGCCGCGTGTCCCCGCCGGACTCGGACCGTGATCCTCTTCGTGGCCGGAGCCACGGGCACGTCGTTGTCACCGATCGGGTTGCGGGCGCTGTCGGGGAGTCGCTGCACGGCCACGGTCACGCGTCGGGTGCGCCACGGGATCGTGACCTTCACCGCGATCGACACCAGCCGGCCCGGCACGCCGTGGAACTGAGGGCACTGCCCACCCCCGGAGCAGTCGTCGGCGCGCCCCAGGAGGACCTCGACTCGGCGCCGGGTGGAGTCGTGGGTGGCGAGCGCATAGAGGTTCGACGACGCGCTGTCGACCGCCAGCCGCGTCCCTCGCATCGACGCGTAGTCATTCAGCACCCAGTAGGGCATCTGCGGCGCGCCGTGCCAGCCGATGAGACCATCGAGCAGCTTTCCGCACGCCGAGGCCGAGGGGCACGTGAGCATCGCCTCGTCGGGCTGGGTCATCTCCAACACGTCGAAGTCACCGACCATCCAGCCCGGAATGTTCGCCGCCCAGGCGGGCCCATACTCGTTCACGAACAGCTGCGTGCCGCGCAGGGCGGGATAGCGCGAGAGCAGAGCCCGCGCCTGCAGGACGTGCTGCCCGATCGCCGCCGGTGACCACGCATCCCTCAGCCCTCCGGGCACGGATACGGGCGGGCCTCCGGTGGCGAGGCTCGGAATCGCGCCGGGGGGCGACCCGTCCTCGTGCCAGCTGACGGCGGCGAACCGGCGTCCGCTGCTCATCTCCCAGTTGAGGAAGTCGGTGAGATCCAGCTTGTAGCCCGGGCCATTCGGATCCCCGGGCGACGGAACCAGGAACGAGTCGATGCTCGGCCCCACCACCCGAGCGTCGGGATCCGCGCGCTTGATCGCGTCGTACGCGGCGCCATACACGTTCAGCCAGTCGCCGATCGTGCCGCCCGTCGGCTCGTTGTAGACGTCGTAGTACTGGGGGGTCTGGCCCGACTTCACCCGGGCGACCACGTCGCCGTAGATGAACGCCTCGTACGCCGCCAGGTCGACATACGGAGCCCGCGCCGCGTAAGGCGCGTTGACACTCGCCCAGTCCACCCAGTCGGTCGTCAGATCGAGGCTGAACGATGTGCCCGAACGACACCGGTTGCAGAACGCGAACGGGTCGGACCCCGGCACGCCCGGCCGGTAGGCGCCCGTGCGCCAGGATCGCAAGGACAGCGCGTCGATCAGTTGCCGCAAACCGGGGGTGCCGTTGATCGCACTGAAGCCGTTGAGCAGGCCGTCGGCGACGTGGGAGATCGGCCCGAGGCGCCCCGAGCCGACGTCGATTCTGCATCGCCCGCTCAGGCACTGGCTGGCCGGGTACAGGTACGTGAAGCGATCGCCGCCGGATCCGGGCGAGGTACCGCAGCTGTCGTGCACGTGGACGTCGACGGGGCCCCCGTCGCTCGGCGGCACCACCGCGAGGATCTGGCGGTCCGAGATCACCTTGACCTCAGGCGAGAGGATCGCGAAGCCCTCCGACGGGTCGATCCCGAACCACACGACGGTGCCGCTGCACTCCCCCAGGGCGCCGGTGAACCCCTGGCCGGAGATGGTCACCATCTGACCTCCGAGCACGGAGCCCGACGCAGGGCTCACGGACGTCACCTGAGGAGCCAGGCTCAGACCGCTCGCCCCGACGGTTGCGACCGTGATCGTCGTCGCCAACAGGAGGCAGCACACGAGCGCGCCCCCGACGAGCGCGATCCTTCGCTGCCCTCCGGTCACGCGACAAGGGTGCCATGGCGCGCCGTGCCGCGCAACACCCAGGCGCCAGAGGGCCGGCGAGGCGGGCGGGCGGTGCCGGCGATGGCTAGATTCGGCCCGTGACGCAGATCCTCATCGACGCCACGGGACTCGATGACGCCTCCGCGTTCCGGGGGATCGGCACCTATCTGCGCCACCTCCTCGCCGGCCTTTCCATCCAACCAGAGCTCATGGTGACGGCACTGACGCTCGATGGTCGGCGCGTCGATGACGCGGTTGCCGCCGGCCGAGTGCGCCGCCGGGCGCCCGGACGCTTTCGCGCCGCCGAGCACGAGCTGCTCCTACCGTTCGACCTGCGGCGCCACCCCGCCGCGGTCTTCCACAGCCCGGCACTGACCCCCCCGTGGCGTTGCCGCCCTCCCTGGGTGCAGACGCTCCACGACGTCATCCCGCTCGTGTTCGACGATCCCGGACTGGCCTCTGAGCGCCGGCGGTTCCTTCGACTGGGTCGGCGGATCGCCTCCGCCGATGCCGTGATCGCCGTGTCGCGGCACACGGCGGACACCGGGATCGCCATGCTCGGGCTCGATCCACGCCGCGTCGAGGTCATCCCGCACGGCGTCGACCCCTCGTTCGCCCCGGATGCGCACGCTCCGCCGAGATCGGGCGATGACGCGTACCTGCTGTTCGTCGGGGAGTATTCGGCCCGCAAGGGGTATCCGGAGGCGTTCGAGGTCGCGGGCCGCCTGGCGGAGGCCGGGCATCCCCACCACCTCCAGGTCACGGGCCGGATCGCCCCATGGCTGGAGCCCACGGTGCGCCGGCTGGTGGCAGAGTCGCCTCGACCGGAGCGGATCAGCCTGCTCGGATACGTGGATGACCTGGCCGCCGCGTACCGAGGCGCGACAGCGCTGCTGATGACGAGCCGATACGAGGGCTTCGGCTTTCCCGCCCTCGAGGCGATGGCGTGCGGAACGCCGGTGATCGCGTTTGCCAACAGCGCACTGCCCGAGGTGGTCGGCGACGCCGGAATCCTCGTCCCGGACGGAGACGTCGCCGCGATGAGCGCGGCGGCCGGACGGTTGCTCGCAGACGCGGAGTATCGAGACGAGCTGGTGGCCCGCGGGCTCCGCCGAGCGGCCACCTTCAGCTGGGAGCGCAGCGTGAGAAGCCACGTCGAGATCTATCGGAGCCTCGTCCGATGAGCGGCGAGATCCGCGTGGCGATCGATGCTCGCAGTCTCCAGGACCGCCCCGTGGGCGGCGTCGGGCGTTCGGTCCGCGGCGCGTTGCCGGGGATCGCCGAGCTCGTTGAGCTGACCGCCCTCGCCGATGCCCGCATGCCCGCCCCGCTCGGCCTGCCGGAGGGCATCAGCGTCCACGGACTTCGTGCCCCGCTCTCGGGGCGCGGGGTCGCGTGGCTTCAGCTCTCGGCACCGCGCTGGCTGCGCCGTTTCGGCGGCGTGTTCCACTGCCCGTTCTACGGCCTTCCCTACCTCCAGCCGGTGCCGATGGTGGTGACGATCCACGATCTCAGCTTCGAGTTCGCGCCCGACTGGTTCCCGACCGCCAACCGGCTCGTGTTCGTCAGGCAGGCCCGCTGGGGCGCACGCACGGCCCGCATGATCATCGTCCACTCTGAGCACGTAAGGGAATCGGTGCTCGAGCGCTACGGCGGGCTGGGGGTCGGCGAGGAGCGCCTCAGGACGATCCCGCTGCCCGTGGAGGCGGCGTTCCGCCCGCCCGCCGATGGCGAGACGCCCGCGTCGCGGGCCCTCGGGCTCACCAATCCCTACGTGGTCACCATCGGAGGCGCCCCACGGCGCCGGCTCGGGCGGGCGGTGGCAGCCTGGCGGCACGGGCTCTCGCTCCTCGGTGCCGAGCCGGAGGAGCTGCCGCTCGCGGTGGTCGGACCCGAGGCGCCTCCGTCCGCCACCGGAATCCGTCACCTCGGCGTACTGTCCGACGCCGATTGGGCGAGCGTGCTCGGCGGCGCGGCAGCCTTCTGCTACGCCACCGCGTTCGAGGGCTACGGCATGCCCGCGCTCGAGGCGGCGGCCTGCGGCGCGCCGATCGCGTGCCACCGGGTCGGGTCGCTGCCGGAGGTCTTGGACGGCGCGGCGGCCTGGGCGCGGGAGGACTCCGCTGACGCGCTCGGGGAGGCGCTGGCGGGGCTCCTGGCCGACCCCGGGGAGGCCGCCGCGATCCGGGGGCGGGGCCTGGAGCGCGTGCGGTCGCTACCGGACTGGGCGGAGGTGGCGGCGCGAACCGCCGCCGTGTACCGCGACGCCGCCGGAGCGTGAGCGCCACCTCCCGGGCGCTGCCCGCGGCCGGCACCGGCTACGCTTGCCGCGCTGCACCGCTGGACCTCCCGCGATGCTCGTCTCGATCGTGATCGTCAACTGGAACGCACGAGAGGTCCTCGTGCGTTGCCTGCGGATGCTCGAGCAGGACCCGCCGCCGGGTCCGTGGGAGGTGATCGTGGTCGACAACGCGTCAAGCGACGGCAGCGTCGCCGCGGTGCGCTCCGCAGCGCCATGGGCGAGGGTGATCGCCAATGGCGGTAACCGCGGCCTGCCGGCCGCCAACAACCAGGGGATCGTGGCGAGCTCGGGGCACTACGTCCTGATCAGCAACCCCGACGTCGTCTACCGGCCCGGCGCTGTCGCCGCGCTCGTCGACGCCCTCGAGCGCAGGCCCCGGGCGGCGATCGCGGTGCCGCAGCTGATACATGAGGCGAGCGGTCAGCGCCAGTCGAGCGCCGGACGGCTCCCGACGCTGCGCGAGGCACTGCTCGGCTCCTTCGGCCGCGGGAGCAGCGAGGGGCACTGGATGCGCCACTGGGCCCACGACGAGGAGCGTCGCATCGGCTACGGGGCCGAGGCCGCCTACCTCGTCCGCCGGGCCGCGATCGAGGCGGTCGGCCTGCAGGACGAGCGCTATCCGCTCGACTGGGAGGGCGTCGACTGGAACGCCCGGATGCAGGAAGGCGGCTGGGAGGTGTGGTTCGTTCCCACCGCGGTGGTCGACCACGCCGCGGGCGCGAGCATCAAGCAGGCGCAGGCGCGCTGGGTCGTCCTCTCGCACCGCGGCATGTACCGCTATTTCGCCGATCGCCGCTCGCCGTGGATGCGACCCTGGCTGGCGGGAGCGTTCGCCGCCCGGGCGGTGGTCAAGCTGGCGCTGATCCGGGCCGGGGCGCCGATCTACGACCGGGCGGAGCGGGACAAGGGCGTCCGCGCCGAGCCCGGCGCTGACGTCACGTGAGCGGAGGCGGCGGCCGCCGGACGGCGACGCTCGCGGCTATGCGCCTGCTCGGCGCCGCCGGCGTCGACGACCTCGTCGCGCGCTGGCGCGACGACGTCCGCGGCCTGCGCCGCGCCCGCGCCGAGGCGCGGGGCGACGATCGCCACTCCCGCCCCGCGCTGCACGACCTCGAGCGCAAGCTCGAGGCCCTCCTCGGTCCCGGCCCGGGATTCTTCGTCGAGGCGGGTGCCCACGACGGGTTCACGCAGTCGAACACATACTGGCTCGAGCGCTTCCGGGGCTGGTCGGGGCTGCTCGTCGAGCCCGTGCCGCTGCTCGCCGACCGCGCCCGGCGCCGACGCCGCGCCGCTGTGCAGAACTGCGCGCTCGTCGCCCCCGACCATCCCGAGCCCACGATCCGCATGCGCTACGGAGACCTCATGTCGATGGTCGAGGGGGCGAAGGACCCCGACTGGCCGAGCCGCGGCACCGCGGCCGGCTGGCGCGAGCCGCACACGATCGAGGTGCCAGCGCGGACGCTGTCCTCCCTGCTTGACGAGATCCACGCTCCCGAGGTCGATCTCCTCTCTCTGGACGTCGAGGGCTACGAGGCGCAGGCGCTGCGCGGCCTCGACCTGGCCCGCCACGCGCCCCGCTACGTGCTCGTCGAGATCCACGACCGCGAGCGGGACAAGCCCCCGGTCGACGCGGTGCTCCGCGATCGCTACGCGGAGCACGGCTGGCTGTCCCCCCTTGACATCGTGTACGTGCGTCGGGATCTGGCATCGTAAGGATCCTCCGGTGCCGCGTTGTGCCGAACGATCCAGACGGAACCGGTCTGACATGCGGGTGTCGGGCGACCATCGAAAGCGAAGGAGTGGTTTGTGGATCGAGTGACCATCGCGCGCCGACACGTCTCGGCTACCGTGGAGATACCGGACGGGGTCGGACGCCTGCTGCGGCAAGGGCGCGCCCGGATCCAGGGACGGCCGTACGTACCGCCGCGGCGATCGGTGGGGCGCATCACCTTCGCGCAGCCGACGCCGACGCTCAGGCTCGAACACCGTGATCCGGAGGCGGCCCTGGCCGTGCTGCGCACCGGACCGGAGGGCGACGCCCGGCACAACGGCGGCGCCGCCGCGACCTCGCTCGCCGACCGGGTCAATTCGATCGCCTGGTACCACACGATCGAACTGCCGGGCGGCATCGTTACTCCCGGTGCCTACGACCATCGCGAGCTCGTCCCCCATTACGGCCTCCCCGACAGCCTTGCGGGGATGCGCGTGCTCGACGCGAACACCTTCGACGGCTTCTGGGCATTCGAGTTCGAGCGACGCGGCGCGGACGAGGTGATCGCGGCCGACATATCGCGGTTCGCCGAGATCGATTTTCCCAACCAGGCGCGCGCCGTGCTCGCCGAAGAGGGTCTCGACGCCGAGGTCGGCGCGGGCTTCAGGGTCGCCCACGAAGCACTCGGCTCGAGCGTAGAGCGCCGTCCGTGCAGCGTGTACGACCTGAACCCGGAGACGTTCGGGACCTTCGATCTCGTGCACGTAGGCGACCTGCTGCTGCACCTGGAGAGTCCGATCCGGGCGCTGCGCGCGATCCGCAGCGTGACGAGCGGACGCGCCATGATCGTCGACTGCTTCGACCCGGGGCTCGGCGAGGAGACGATCGTGAGCTACCAGGGCGGCTGGACGAACGTCGTGTGGTGGCTTCCCTCGCTCAACGCGCTGGCGCAGATGATCATCGACGCCGGCTTCTCGGGGGTCGAGGTGAAGCAGACGTTCTACTACGGGGGCCCCAACGAGGACGCCGGGCTCTGGCGCGCCACCATGATCGCCACTCCCTAGTGGCGTACCTGAGAACCATGACGAGCGCCGTGTCGAAGCGAGGGCACGCCGCGCGCGTCGCACGGCGCCTCAACTCGCTGGCGCATGCCCGTGCCCGTCAGGCGGCTCTGCGCTTCGGCTGGATCCCGCTCGAGGAGCGCGTTCGATGGTTCGGCGCGCGCTCGCCTCGCAGCGGCGCCCGCGCACTCGCCGTGCGCGCGGCTCAGCTGACCGGCACACCCGGCGCTTGGGCCGCGGTGCTCGGTCAGGACGGGGCTCTCCGGCGGGAGCTGCTCACGCAGCTCGAGCAGCGCGGCGTGACGCACAGCGTCGCAGCGACGATCGGCGATCTCCGGCGGGAAGAGCGCGCAACGCGCCTCCCGGCCTGCCTGCTCTCGGCGGACGTCGAGGCCGGCCGCATCACCGCCACCGCGCGGGCGGCAGTCGCCGACCCCGAGCTGGCGAGCATCCCCTTCGAGTATGTCGTCGGGCTCGAACCCGAGCGCGCGCTCGCGCGGGAACGTGACGAGTACCCGGAGTGGCACTTCGTCGATCCAGCCCTCCTCGAGCGACCGACTCCGTACGCGTTGTATGAGCGCTCGTTGCAGCGCTTCGAGCAGAAGTGTTCGCTGCGTGACTACCTCGACCTGCACCAGCTCCTACATTCCGTCGTGGAGCGAGAGGTACCGGGGGAGGTGCTCGAGTTCGGCTCCTACCGCGGACACAGCGGCTGGCTGATCGGCGCGACGCTGGCCGAGCTCGGAAGCGACAAGCCGGTGCGCCTGTTCGACACGTTCGAGCGCTTTCCTCAGGAGTCGACGGGGGTCGATCACTTCTGGAGCGGAACCCACGACGTCGTGCTCGACGAGGTCCGCACCAAGCTCGCGGAGCTGCCCGCGGTGAGCCTGGTCCAAGGTGAGTTCGCCCGCACGATCCCCGCAGCCGGGATCGGATCCGTCGCGCTCGCCTTCGTCGACTGCGACTCACACCGGGCGGTATCGCTCGTGGCCGAGGAGGTGTTCGACCAGGTCAGCCCCGGAGGGATGATGGTGTTCGAGGACTATGGCCACCCGGCGTTGCTGGGATGCCGCCTCGCGGTCCACGATCATTTCGACGGACGGACCGATTGCCTGCGCTTCTTCTCCTACTTCAGCGGCCTGTACGTCGTGATGAAGCTGGCAGGATCGTCGTGAGCACCGAAGGCTTGCCCCAGGGGCTGCTCTCGCTCGCCCGGGCCCTCACACCCCAGCCGCTACGCGGCCGCGCTCGGCGAATCGCGGAGGCGCGCGGACTGGTCACGCCGGCGCCGATCCCCTCGCCCGATGACGATCCGTTCGAATATCCCTACCGGGAGATCCTCACCCACTTCGACACGCCATATCCGCAATACCTGTGGGGGACCCTGTGCGGCGCCGGGGTCGCCTCGGCGCTCGGGCACGAGCGCATCACGGTGATCGAGCTGGGGGTCGCCGGCGGCAACGGCCTCGTCGCGCTCGAGCGAATCGCCGCCTGGGTGAGTCGCCGCTCAGGCGTCGCGATTGACGTGGTCGGTTTCGACAGCGGCGCGGGACTGCCTCGTCCACAGGACTACCGCGACCTGCCAAATCTGTGGAGCGAGGGCCACTTCCCGATGGATCCGGAGGCGCTGAAGGCGCGCCTCACGACGGCGCGTCTCGTGCTCGGGCCCGTCGCCGAGACCGTTGCGGAGTTCGTCGCCGGGAGCCACGGGCCAATCGCATTCGTCTCCTTCGACCTTGACCTGTACTCCTCTACGGTCGACGCGCTGGCGCTGTTCCGAGGCAAGACGGCGGCGACGCTGCCGCGGGTCGTCTGCTACTTCGACGACATCATCGGCTTCTCGCATAGCGACTTCAGCGGCGAGCGGCTGGCCATCGCCGAGTACAACGACGCTCACGAGACGCGCAAGCTCTCTCCCCTCTACGGGCTCCGCTGGGTGCTCGACCGAGAGGAGTGGTGGACGGACATGATGTTCATGTACCACTGCTTCGAGCATCGCCGGTACAACGACCCGGACGGAACCAATCGGCTGCGCGAGCTGCCCCTCTCGCGCTGATCAACGGACGCGCGGGAGAGTTCTAGCGGGCACTCTGCCTCAGCTGCGCGATCGCGGGAAAGCGTGTGACCGCGGCCGCATAGAGGCGGGCGCGCCAGGGGTCGATCGCGATCTCCAGTCTGGCGGCCGCTCCCGGCGGCATGGCGCGCAGCGCGCGGTGATACGGCGTCCTTCCCTCAATCGGACGCCCGTGCCAGACGGTCTGTGACAGGTACTCAAGCCAGCGGTTTCGGTACGGGCTCTTGGACCGGTGATGCCACGGCTTGTACGGACCGAGGAAGTGCACGATGGCCGGATCCCGCCGGGCGCGCTCGATCTCCTCCGGCTGGTACGGCATCCAGCTCTCAGGCAGCTCCCATAGCCCGGGCATCGCGTTCCACCGCGGGTGCAGGCTGAGGCGACGGGTGTGGAGCACGCCGCTGAGCGAATCCTGGTCGGGCCAGATGACGGTATGGGTGCGGACGAATCCTGCGACCAGGTCGCCGAGGCGCTCGGCGCGCCACACGTCGAGATCGAGCAGGAGAACGCCGCTGTTGAAGTAATCCCGCGGATCGCGGATGGCCAGCTCGCTGGTGATCCGCGCCACCATGCTGGGAAAGAGGTAGGTGGTGACCGCGCCGAGCGGCAGGCCTCCGAGATCGGTGGCGAACAACTCGTCGACCGACGCGGCGAACAGCGTGTCAGCGTCGACGTAGAGCACGCGGCTCACCTCCGGGAGCAACTCGGGGAGCCTGATTCGGTGCCACGCCGTCGAGGGGAAGCGCGAGGAGGATGGCGTCATCGCGGCCATCTCCGTCGGAACGCTCACGGGCTCGCAGCGCCCACCCGGCGCCCGCACGATCTCGCACAGAGCGGTCACGGCGTCGGGCGGAAGGGCGTCGTCGTGCAGCAGGTGGACGTGGAGCGATTCCGGTCGGTGGGTATCCAGCAGCGAGGTGAGCATCACCGCGCAGTCAGCGGCAAACCGGGCGTCGGCGGCACAGGCGATGTGCAGCACAGAGCTCACTCGGCGCTCCCGGGCGCAGGGGCCGGACGAGGCTCGCTGAGGCGTTCGCGCACGCGTGCCGCCAGCGCCCGGCCGAACAGCGCCAGTACCGCGGACGGCGAGGCGCCGCGGCGCCTCAGCGAGCGCAGCGCATAGCGGACGGCATGCGGAGCCTGGCCCCTTCGAAAGCACAGCTCCGCCAGCTCCAGGCAGAAGCGGCCGTGGCGCTCGGGGACGGCGAGGAAGCGGGTGCCGTGGCGCTCGAGCAGCGCCTGCATCGCAGGGCCACGGCGGTCTGGGTCGGCTCCGAGGGTGTCGGGAGCGCCGTGCTTGATCAGAACTGGTTCGTCGACGGCGCTCAACCGTGAGCGGCGAGACAGGCGCAGCATGAGATCCCAGTCCTCCAGGCACGGCATCCGCTCGTCGAAGCCCCCCAGCTCCTCGAGCAGACTCCGCCGGATCATCCACAGCGGGGTGATCAGGCACGGGCCCTCCAGCAACTCACGCTCATAGTCGCCCCCGGTCTCGAGCGCAGGAGCGACGACCTCACCCGTGGCTCCTGGTACGTCGATCCGATACCGACCGCCGACGCCACCGAGCTCGTGCGGCGAGGCGGCAAGCAATGCGAGTTGGAGCTCGAGCTTCCGCGGCAGCCACTCGTCGTCGCTGTCCTGGAAGGCCACGAGCTCGCCGCGGGCCACGGCGATCCCGGCGTTCCGGGCAGCGGCAGCGCCTCGCCGCGGCATCAGCCTGAGACAGCGCAATCGCGGATCGGTGATCCTCCCCAGCACATCGGCTGTGGCGTCCGTCGAGCCATCGTCGACGACGATCAGCTCCAGGTCGGCGTAGGTCTGATCGAGCACGCTGCGGATCGCCCTGGGAAGCGTCGAGGCACGATTGTGCGCCGGCAGGACGACCGTGACTCGAGGGTCCGCGACGCTCACGCCGAGGGGCGCAGGCCGAGTCGGCGCAGCACGCCCTGCGCGGTCGGCCGGGGTGGGATCAGCGCTCTCGGCTTGACGACGCCGCGGGCCGCCGGGGGATAGACGAGGATCGCCAGCCACATCTGGGCTGCCGCGTAACGCGGGTTGCCGGTCGGGTTGTAGTGCTGGGTGAGCATCCGCCACCCGGCGAATGCGGCCAGCCGGGTGCGCAGTGAGCCATTGTGAAGCTCGGCCGTCTCGGCGAGCAGCTGCCGGTAGCTGCCGAGGATCTGGCCCGCCTCCTTGTCCCGCTGGGCGTCGTGGTGTCGGTACGCGGAGAGGACGCCGGGGACCTTCACCGGGACGGCGCCGTGGAGCGCCATCCGCAGCCAGAGGTCGATGTCGAACACGAAGTGGCGTTTGCGCACGCCGCCGACGGCGCGCGCCGCCTCGGGACGGAAGAAGGCGCTGCTCTGCGGGATGAATGTGCTCCCGACGAGGTAGCGCTCGAGCGACCACCGCAGATACCGGGTCGGGCCAGAGACGTGGCCGCCGTGGGCATCGATCATCTTCGCGTCGCCGTAGACGATGCCGGCCTCCGGATGACGGGCGAAGGCGTCCACCGCGGCCCGGAGCGCGCCCGGGTAGTAGATATCGTCGGCGCTCTGGATCGCGGCGATCTCGCCGGTGACCAGGGCGAGGCCCTTGTTGATCGCCTCCTCGGGCCCGTCGTCGGGCTCGGATAGCCACTGCAGCTCCGGGTGTTCGGCCGCCACGCGTTGGAGGATCGCCACCGTATCGTCACGTGACGCGCCGTCGACGACGATGACCTCGAGCGGGCGATGGTCCTGGGCGAAGATCGAATCGAGCGTCTCGGGCAGGAACCGCCCCATGTTGTAGCTCGGGACGATGATCGAGACGAGGGGGGCGCCGGCGTTCACTGGCTCGCCGCCCGAGCGCGCCGAAGGGCGCCGCTCACCCGGGCGCGCTGCGCGCGGAGCATGGCTCGGGTCCGGGGGGGCAGACGGCGGCGAAGCACGTTCGCCGGGGTTCGTCCCTCGATCCGGACCTCGGGCCATGGTGTCTGCGCGCGATGATCGAAGTACAGCTGCCGGAACGGATGATCATTCAGATAATGCCATGGCTTCGCCCATGCGCCGCCTTCGAAGTGGAGGATGGCGGGATCGGCGCGGGCATCGGCCGCGACCGCCCCCCCGAGCAGTTCCTCCGCCGTCCTGAAGTACAGAATCGCGTTCTGGCAGTTCCACCGCGGGTGCAGCGAGAGCCGATCGCGCCACAGCGCGAGGTTGAGCGCATCCTGGTCCGGAAACACGATCCGCTCGGGCTCCGCGCGGACGATCGCCGCGATCCGCTCGCTCTCGCCGCGCGTCCGCCACGCGTCGAGGTCGAGCAGGAGCACGCCGCTGTTGAAGTACGCCCGCCGCGGTATGCCCAGCGCATCGGGCCGGTGCACGAGATACGGGGGAAAGACGTTGGTGACGGCACCGACCGCGCAGCCGCCGAGGTCGAGCTCCCAGAGAGGCGCCAGCGGCCGCCGCACGAGGACGTCGCAGTCGAGGTAGAGCACGCGCGAGGCGTCGGGGAGAGCGACTGGAAGCGCGAGCCGGTGCCACATGACCCGGGAGATGCGCCCCATCTCCGGGAGGCCGGCCACCGTGACGGCGGCCACCTCGTGAAAGACGAGCGAGGAGCCGAGGCCGGAGACCATCGACTGCAGGTCGCGCCGGCTTCGGGCCTCCAGCTCCGGTGGATGGAGCAGGTGCATGCGCACGCCGGCCGGGGGGTTGGCGGTGAGCAGCGAGTGCACCATCGCCGCCGCGTGCGGGAGGTATGCCTCGTCGGCGGCGCAGGCGACGTCGATCACCCGGTGTGCTCGAACAGGAGGAAGCGGGCGTGCAGCTTGACCATCGCGCGGACCGCGGGATCGTCGATCACCGGCTCCTCGCGGATGAGCCGATACCCGGCCTCGGCCAGCACCGGCATGAAGTCGAGGCGCAGGCCATCGGGCTCGAGAGTCTTGAGCTGGCCGGACAACAGCAGGAGCGTGCGCACGTCCCATGCCCGGAGCCGCTCCACCCACCAGCGGAGATCCTCTCGTGGGCGATTCACGAAGCCGCCGGCGCCGATGGCGAGATCGAACTTCCCGTCCAGGCCGCTGGCCTCTCCGAGCGCGACCGCTCGCGCGGGGGCACACCCGCGGAGATGAAGGTAGTACTCGCATAGGAACGTCGCCTCGGCTCGGGTGTCAAGGCAGCACATGTCGGACAGCGCCGCTGCCGTCGTCAAGCGGTGGGCGAGGCCGCCGTAGCCGGCCTGCAGGTCGACCACCCGCAGCCCTTCCCGACCCAGGATCCCGAGCTCGCGTTCGAGGAAGAGGAGCACCGTGATCGACGTCAGCAGCTCCCAGCTCACACGAGGCAACGCGGGATAGTCATACGTCCAGCACCCGAACAGACCATCCTCGCGGAGGCGCTCGAGCAGCTCGGGACCGTCGAGCTGCCGCAGGTGGTCCAAGAGAATGAACACCTTCAATCGCGCTGCACGCGGAAGCTCGGCGGGGTCGCTCCGCAGCCGTGTGTCCCCCCGAAACCAGCGCAACTCTTCGCCGCCGAGCTCATCCTGGCCGCTCACCGCAAAGGGGACTCCCGCGATGGCGTTGATGCGCCGTAGCTCCTCCAGCCTCGGATTGTCCGGACGCAGATATGCCTCCGCCCCGGGGGGCAGAGGCACGCGGTCATCGTGCCGGGCTCGCAGACGGTGGATTTCGTACTCTGGAAGTTCACGAGCGCGAAGTCTGTCCTCGAGTGACGGCGGCGGCGGAGCGAGCAGCCATTCGCGTAGCCGCCGCACTGCCGATGAGTCGACGTCACGGTTCAGGCGCAGGGCGGTCACGTGTCGGACACAGTGCGGATCGCCCGCAGCCAGGTTCGCATGTGGTCTGCCGTCTCCCGCAGGAACTCGCGCCCGCCGTCATCCCAGATGAAGCCGGTGAAGCGATCCGCCTCGGCGGCGATCGACTCTGCGAGCGCCTCGTAGGCCTCCGCGTAGTCCGAGCCGGTGATCCGCAGCTCGCGCAGCCACGGCACCAGGTCCTCGGTTAGCACGATCCCGGCCAGCTCCTGATGGAGATCAAGGAAGAGGTTGTGCGTCTGGCGGTGGTGATCGGCGACCGGGTCCCCCACCCGCACGACCTCGCCGAGTGCTCGGGCGCACGCCTGGAGGAAGTATCCCGACCAGATGTCGCCGAACCGGTCGATGCGCATCCCACGCAGCGGGAAGCCCATTCGCACGTAGTAGTAGGACGGGATCGCCGCACGGTGAAGCGCCGTGTTCTGCGTGTTGACTGGGGTCCACGTCTGCGGTGCGAGCACCACCGCTCCGGCGCGCGCAGCGTCGCAGCGGGGACGCAGGGCGAGCCGCGTGATCGCGTCGACGTCGGGATCGTCGAGCCACAGACCGGCGTTCACCGCCACCACCTGCTCGGCGATGCTGCCGTCGAGCGGCGACAGCGTGGCATCGGCGGTGCCGCGCGCGTCGTAGGGGAACCCGCGGGCGTAGATCGTCTCGTCGGGTCCGTCGAGGAACGCACAGATGTTCAGCCAGTCGGCCCCTCCCGCGACATCACTCGCGCCCGCCTCCCCAGCCGGAGACCCGACGACGTCGTGGGCCCCGATGAAGTCGCTGTCGTCCCGGCAGTAGTTGTCGTCGTCGATCGAGATCAGCACATCGGCGCCGGACTCCCACGCCCGCAGGTAGCCGATGTTCCGGCGGTTGTCGGTGTTCCAGGGAATGAAGTTTTCGGGCAGGCCGAGCCGGCGCAGGTAGTCCGTCTGCTCGTCGAGGCTCGGACAATCGATGCGAAAGCCGTCGGCGGCCGCCGCACGCGCGGCCTCGAACACGCTCGCTGGCGTCTTGCGGTCGGCGACGATGCGGATGGTGACGACATCTTCGCGGCCGTGAGCGCGGATGTTGCTGAGGTATCCCGGCAACCAGGCCGGGTCGAAGATCGTGGTGACGACGATGTCGAGCGTGCGCACGTTTTCTGTCCGGCTCGGGCGGCGGAGCGCGCGAAGGATAGCCGCGATCGCGGCCCACGCGGTTCCCGCGCAGGACACCGTACTCTGCCCGCATGCGCTCGTCCTCACGGCTCCCCTCCCTTCAGGCTCAAGAGGTCCTGGAGCGGACGCGCACCGACGCCGCCTACCTCGTCTCCGGCCTCGCCCATCGGCTCGACCGCTCCGAGCTTCCCGCCGCTCGGCTCCACGGTGCGGCCGAGCGCCTCCAGCCGCAACCGCGCCACCGGATGCTGCCTCTCCTCCACGCCTTGGCGGACCTACGCCCCGAGGCCACGTTCGTCCAGATCGGCGCCAACGACGGCCAGCAACAGGATCAGCTGCGCGATGTCGTCCTCAGCCATCAGTGGCGCGGTGTGATGGTGGAGCCCGTTCCGTACGTCTATGCGCGCCTGCGCCAACACCTCGGCCACCTCGAGGGACGCGTGGCTCTGGAGAACGTGGCGATCGGCGCCGAGGCCGGCCCTCGCCCCTTCTACCACCTACGGGATACCGAAGAGGCCGGCCGACCTGGGCTGCCATCGTGGTACGACGCGCTCGGCTCCTTCCGGCGGGACGTCATCCTCAACCATCGCCGCTTCATCCCGGACATCGAGGAGCGGATGGTCGAGATCGAGGTGCCGTGCCTCACCTTCGAGATGCTGTGCGCCCGGAACGGGTTCGAGCAGGTTGACGTTCTGCTCACCGACACCGAGGGCAGCGACTGGGAGATCCTCAGCTCCGTGCCATTCGACCTCTTCCGCCCCACGGTGATCATCTACGAGAGCGTGCATCAGCTTCCCGCGGAAAGACGTTCGTGCGCGGAGCACCTCCGGTCGTTCGGCTACGAGATGACCGAATACGGGCTTGACACGTGGTGCTTCAACGTCCACACCCTCGTCACCTCCGAGGCGAGAACCCTCGTGCCGCTGTGGCGGTGGCTTTCCGACCCCGCCCGGGAGCCGCGCCAGCTCCTCGCCACGCACCTGGCGCGCCGCGCCGTCCGGCATTGGCTGCCGAGCCGGACGGATCCCGAGTTCGGCGACATCTTGGCCGTGAGCGAGGCGGACCGTCGCTACCTCGAGCGTGGCTACGACGACCGCACGCCTCTCCCGCCCGGCGCGGCGGAGGACCTCTCCCCGGCGAACCCGCGGCTGCGAGAGCTGAGGGCCCGCTACCGCGGACTCGAGCTGGCCGCCGTTGACCATCACATGTGGCGTCCGGAGACGGTGGCGGACGGCGTCGACCTGCGGTGGTTCCGTGGCGACAACCTGTACGTCTGGCACTACCCCGAGCATCCACGGGCGATGGGGCTGAAGCTGTTCGTCCGCCTTCGCCATCTCCTGGCGCGTGGCGGGGCACCGGTGGTGGAGCGACTCTCGGAGGACGGAGCGTTTGGTGCCTGGACCGTCGAGGTGTCGGGGCACGGCAAGCTGAGTCGCGACCGGCTCGACGCCGCCGGAGAGATCATGTTCCTCGACCGGCAGCTCGGCATCCTCGAGCGTCCCCACCTGAGGGTCCTCGACATCGGCGCGGGCTACGGCCGGCTCGCCCACCGGATGTCGGAGGCTGTGCCGGGACTCGACGACTACTGCTGCGTCGACGCCGTGGCCGAGTCGACCTTCCTGTCGGAGTACTACCTGCGCTTCCGCGGCTGCTGTCCGCCGGCGCGGGTGGTGAGCCTCGAGCAGGTGCCGAGCCTGAAGCCAGGCTCGTTCGACCTCGCCGTCAACGTGCACAGCTTCTCCGAGTGCACGCGGGCTGCGGTCGAGTGGTGGCTGGAACAGCTTGCGCGTCTGCGCGTCCCCCACCTATTCGTCGTTCCCAACGAGGCGGAGGGAATGCTCAGCCGCGAAGCCGACGGCACGACGACCGATCTCCTCCCCGCGCTGCGCGCCGCCGGCTACGAGCCCGTCCATGACGAACCGGTGATCGATGATCCGACCGTCAGGGAGCTCATCCTCCTCAACGACCGCTTTCACCTGTTCGAGCTGAGAACCGCCGAGGGGTGACCCGCGGCGCTACGCGCCGAGCAGCAGCGTGCGGGTGTCGGTGCGATCCACGCCGTCGACGCTGAAGCTCGTCAGCAGCTCAACGGCCCCGACCGATCCGGGACGCCCGGCGACGAACAGCATCACCGTGCTCGCCCCGAGCAGCTCCCCATTCGGCCGGCGCAGCGACACGGTGACCCGGTAGCTTCCGCCCCCGAGCCGTGCGCGGAAACCGATGCGCAACGTCGCCTCCTCGCCGCTGGTGAAGCCGGCGCCGCCGGGATCGAGGCGGCGGGTGTCGGCGAGCACCGGGAACCCCGCCTCGCTCTCCATCGACAGGAGCACCTCGACTTGGGGGACCGGCTCACGGAAGCGCAGTCCGAGCGTGAGCTCAAGGGGGTCGTCGTAATCGGCGTGGTGGCCGTCGCCCTCGCCGCCGGTGAGCGTCTGGCGGGTGAACTCGATCTTCGTGCCTCGCTGCTCGGCGTCATCGAGGTGCGAGAGCGCCTTGAGATGCATGGCGATGGCGTGCTCGACCTCGCCGTCGTAGACGAGCTTGCCGTGGCGGATCAGGATCGCGCGTCGACAGAGCTGGCGCACGGTGTGCAGCGAGTGGCTGACGACGATGATCGCGGCGCCCTGCTCGCGCAGTTCGCGCAACCGCTCGAAGCATTTGAGCTGAAAGCCGGCGTCGCCGACGGCGAGGATCTCATCGACGAGCAGGATCGTCGGGTCGACGTGCACGACGACCGCGAACCCGAGTCGCATGTACATCCCTGACGAGTAGAACTTCACCGGCGTGTCGATGAACTCTTCGAGCTCGGCGAACGCGACGATCGAGTCGAACCGCTCGGCCACCTGGCCGGCGGTGAGCCCGAGCAGCATTCCATTCACCAGCACGTTCTCACGCCCTGACATCTCCTGGTGAAAGCCGACCCCGAGGCTGATCAGCGGCGCGATCCGGCCGACCACCCGCAGCTCCCCCTCGCTCGGACTCGTCACCCCGGCCAGCAGCCGCAGCAGCGTCGTTTTACCCGCCCCGTTGTGCCCCAGCACCCCCACGATCTCACCCGCCGACACGGTCAGATCAAGACCCCGCAGCGCCCACAACGACTCCCGCGCCGGACGCCGAAAGGGCAGGACGGCCTGGCGAAGCTTTCGCACTTCGGTCAGCTTCTCGTACCGCTTCCCGAGGCCCCGGAGCTCGATCACCGGAGCGATGGCCTCTCGCCCCACGTTTACAGGAGGTCGACGAACAGACGATCGTGGCGCCGCTGTGCCTCGATGCCGGCCACCAGCAGCGCCAGGGTGCACCCGCACGAGACGAGGACCGCCCGCAGCCACGGCTCGTGATCCCCGACGACCGCCAGGTGAAAGAGCGAGACGACGCCGGTCATCGGATTGAAGTCGAGCCAGGGGCCGAGACCGTGGAGATTCGCCTTCATGTACATGATGGGGGTCGCATAGATCCACACCGAGATCGCGGCGAGAACGATGAAGCGAACGTCGCGGTAGTAGACCTGAAGCGCCGAGGCGAGGAGGCTCAGGGCGACCGCGAAGGCGACGAGCAGGCCGCACGCCGGGATCAGCAGGAGCAGGCGGAGGCCGATATGGGCGCCGAGGATTGGCGCGAACACGAGCAGAATCACCATTGAGATGGCGAGGCTGACCAGCCCGCTGATGCAGGGCACGATCGGAAGCAGTGCCCGCGGGAACCAGACCTTGTCCGTCATTCCGTTGCCATCGACGATCGAGCCGACGCTTGCTTGCAGGCTGGTGGAGAAGTAGGTCCAGCCGAGGATTCCGCTGAGCACATACGGCCCGTAGGCGACGCCGTCGTGGGAGTGGACGAAGTGCGAGAACACGACGATCATGACGGCGGCCTGGATCGCCGGCACGAGCACCGCCCACAGGACGCCGAGCGTCGCCCGCTTGTAGCGCACCTGGAAGTCCTTGCGCGCCAGCACCCGGAGCACCTCACGGTGCCCCCACATCGCGTGCAGCCATGCCCGGCGAGACATGGGACGGGCGCTCAGCTCGAGGATGGGTTGAGTCCCGGGCCCAGGCCTGACGTGAAGGCTCGGCATGGCGTCGGCGGTGACGCGCTCGCGTGGAGGACTCTCGAATTGTGTGTCCACGTGATCAGGCCTCCCCCGTTCGCCGTCCGGTAGGTTATCCGATCGTCCAGGGCCCTCCGCCAGCATGACCGCGATGATCTCCACGCCGGCGAGAAGCGCCGACGCAGGTGCGACTGAGCGCGAGCCTGATGGGACGCGCCACCTGAGAGCCCTCGACGGCGTGCGTGGACTTTCCATCCTCGCCGTCATCGGCGTTCACCTCAACCTGTCGTTCGCTCCGGGCGGCGGCATGGGCGTGATGGTGTTCTTCGTCCTCTCCGGCTACCTCATCACCGCCTTGCTGCTGTCGGAGCGTGGACGGTTCGGGCGCGTCAACTTCGGCTTCTTCTACGCTCGGCGCGCGCTGCGCCTGCTCCCAGCGCTGCTGATGGTGATCGTCGCGACCTGCGCCATCGCCCTCACCGAGCGCAACCTCGCGGTGGCCCGACAGACGCTGCATTTCGCTCCTGCGGCGTTGTTCTACGTCGCCAACTGGGTCACCGCGTTGAACTCCAGCTTCGTCGGCGGCACCCTCGCCCACACCTGGTCGTTGTCGGTCGAGGAGCAGTTCTACATCGTCTGGCCGGTGCTGCTCGGTTATCTGCTCGTTCGTGGCGCACGGCCGCGCACGATCGTGCTCGTCGCCCTCGCCGGCGCGCTGGGGTCGGACCTCGGCAAGCTGCTGCTGTGGACCGGCGGTGGATCACTGGCCGCCCACGCAAACCGGATGTACGGCGCCGACCTCTCCGGAGACGCACTGCTGATCGGCTGTGCCCTGGCCGTGGCGGCGCGCTCCAATCCGCAGCGGACGCTCCGGATCGCCCGCCTCGCGGCGCTCCCCGGGGCGATCTACCTTGCCGTGGTGGTGACCGTCGTTCATCCCTACGGTGGCTCATACGCCGACACGCGTGCGTTCATGGTGATCGCATGGCCGATGACGTCGGTGGCGGCCGCGGGAGTGATCGGATACGTCTCGCTCGCCCCGCAGTCAGCGCTGAGCCGTCTTCTCGGCATCCGTCCGCTCGCCTACGTGGGACGCATCTCCTACGGGCTGTACCTGTGGCACTACCCGATCATCATCTGGATGGCCGTGTGGTTCGGCTTCGCGCTCGACCATCAGCCCCTGTGGCAGCTCGGCGTCGACCTGGCGGTCATCTTCCTCGTCGCCGCCGCCTCGTACCACCTGGTCGAGCGCCGAGCGCTCCGGCTCAAGCGACGGGTGCGGCCCCACCTTCCCGCGCCCGTCCCGGCGCGTGCTACGACGGCTATGGCGCCCTCGCCGGGCACTTCCGTGATCGAGCTGCACGAGCTCGGCAAGCGCTACGACAAGATGCAGGAGCGCGGGATGCTGCTCACCTCGATCCTGCCCTTTCGGCGTCCGGCGCGGGAGTCGTTGTGGGCGCTGCGGGGTCTTGATCTGACCGTGTCGGCGGGTGAGATCGTGGGGGTGCTGGGGCACAACGGGGCGGGTAAAACGACGCTGCTGCGGCTGCTGGCCGGGGTGACGAGTCCGAGCGAGGGGGAGCTGCGGGTGGTCGGCCGGATCGCGCCGCTGATCAGCCTCGGGGTCGGCTTTCACCAGGAGATGTCAGGGCGTGAGAACGTGCTGGTGAATGGAATGCTGCTCGGGCTCACCGCCGGCCAGGTGGCCGAGCGGTTCGACTCGATCGTCGCGTTCGCCGAGCTCGAAGAGTTCATCGACACGCCGGTGAAGTTCTACTCGTCAGGGATGTACATGCGACTCGGGTTCGCGGTCGTCGTGCACGTCGACCCGACGATCCTGCTCGTCGATGAGATCCTCGCCGTCGGCGACGCCGGCTTTCAGCTCAAATGCTTCGAGCGGTTGCGCGAACTGCGCGAGCAGGGCGCCGCGATCATCGTCGTCAGCCACTCGCTGCACACCGTGCGCCAGCTCTGTCGACGCGCGATCCTGATCCGCCACGGCAAGCTCGTCTACGACGGCGAGGTCGAGCACGCCATCGCCATGCACGAGTCGCTACTCGCCGGCGGCGAGGAGGCGGGGCGCGGGCCGGTCGAGATCATCGAGGAGCGGCTGGTCGGACCGCGGGGTCCGGTCGCGCACGCCGCGTACGACGACCCGCTCGAGCTGCGCCTGCGACTCCGCTTCCACGCCCGGGTTGACGATCCCCAGATCGCCTTCGGCTCGATCACCACCGACGGGCGTTTCGGCGGCGCCAGCGCGACGGCGCCCGGCGAACGCTGGCGAACGTTCGAGCCCGGCGAGGAGGCCGATGTGGCGATCGGCTTCCGGGCCCGGATGGGGCCCGATCGCTATCGGCTGCCAGTGGAGGTCAAGCGCCGTGACGGCGGCAAGGTGCTCTGCCGCAGCGACGGGGTCGTGCTCACCGTGACCGGAGCGGGCGACGCGACCGGGCTCGCCGACGTCGCCGCCCGCTTCGCCCTCGAGCGCCGCTCAGCCACGCTCAGCTGAGCAGCGCAGCGGGCAGCCGGTCGCGCAGCAACACCTGGCGGTCGTACTGGTGGACGATGCTCGGCGCCGAGCCGTCCCGGTTGTGCAACCGCCCATCGGACCCGAGCACGAGGAGCGACTCGTCGATCCCGTTCAGGTTGGCGACCGGGCTCTCGAGCGGCTCCAGCTCGTGAGTGGCGCCGAGGCGCCCCGTCCGCAGGAGCATGTTGTGGGCGGCCGTGTCGGCCCCCCCGATGCCGGCCCGGGCCGGGGACATGGCGATGATCTCGTTCACCATCAGCCGTAGGTAGTGGATGACCTCCGGCCGCTCGCCGAACGTCACGCCGACATTGGCGACGCGGTGATGGCCGATCCGCCGCAGCATCGGCTCGCCATAGATGCGGGTCATCCAGTCGGCATTGTGCGACTCGGAGGCGATCGTGTAGGCGTCGCTCTCGAGGCTGACGAACAGCCCGTCCGCTGGAGCTTCGGCGAACGGATCGGCCTGGAACAGGACGTCGCGCACGTCGGTGAGCAGGATCCGCTCCGCCGGCGTCCGCTCGATGATCTTCAGGTAGCGAATGAAGCGGGCCTCCATCGGCGTGTAGAGCCGGGCGGCGAGCGCGTGACGGATGATCGCACGGCGGCGCTCCCCCAGCGGGGCGCGTCGTGCGAGCGCCAGGAGCGCACGGGCGACGGGGAACCATCCCCGGGCCATGATTCGCTCGCGGAAGACGAAGCGGTGCCGCATCGGCGGCCAGTGCGGGACCGTGACGAGCTCGAGGTCGTCGATCACCGGAGCGCTGCGCAAGTCGCGCGCCAGAGCCTCGTCGACGAGCAGCACCACTCGCGCGCGAGAGCCGGTTCGGCGCAGGCTCGTCAGGAACGGGACCACCTGGGAGCGCGTATAGCCGACGGCGGCCCCGAGGACGAGCTCCGCGTCCCGGAACCATGTCCTGCGGGCGAGCCGCCACTCCGCGCGATCGGCGGCCTGATCGACTGCGATCGCGGCAGGGTGCCTGAGCGGAAAGGGGAGCTCGCGCGTCGGCAGACGCGCGAACGGATGATCGGGATTGCGCTCGTGGCTGGCAAGCTCGCCGTGGCCGATGTTGGTGACCAGGTTGTGCCGTGGGGTCACGGAAAGCCCGTCCTGCGCCCACGCGGCGAACACCCATTGGAAGTCCCAGGTCGGCACCTCGCCCGCGTACGCGGCGTCGAAGGCGGCGCGGGCGATCCGAGCCTCGGTCACGCCACCGAGCAGCCGCTCGAGCCACCTGCTGTCGCGCCGAGCCGGCCAGCCCCGCATCTCGATGTCGTAGGCCCGCCAGGCGCGTGCCCAGGTCGCCCAGCCCCAGATGTGATAGCAGCGCGAGAAGTAGTAGCTGTCCGGCCCGGATCGCTCGGCCGGGAGCACGTTCGAGCCACTGATCATCTGCACCCGTGGCTCGTCCCGGTAGCGCTCGAGGAGCTCATCGCAGTAGGCGAAGAAGCTCGGATCGGGCACGGTGTCGTCCTCTAGGATGATCGCCTCGTCGGTCTGCCCGAACACCCACTCGAGTCCGCTGGCGATCCGCTCTTTGCAACCGAGGTTCACGTCCGCGTAGTTCGTCTCCACCTCGCACGGCCAGTCGACGCGCTCGATCACGGCGCGGGTTTCCCAGCACAAGCGGGCATCATCCGGATGTTCGGCGCGCGGCCCGTCGGCGACGACGAGCAGCCGGGACGGCTTCGCGGCGGCGATGCGCTCGAACACCCGCGCCGTGAACCCGGGGCGGTTGAAGATCATCAGCGCGACCGGTGCGCGGAGGGCGGGGGGCGTCATCGGCAAGCGGCCGGATTATGCCGCCGTAGACTCGCCGCATGGTGGAGTTCCAGCCTGACCGAGGGGACGTGCGCGTACACCGCCGCTCGAACCGTCTCGCCTACATCATCCGTGAGCTGCCGCAGCGGCTTGAGCGGCTCGCTGCGGAGCTGCGGTGTCCAGCGGAAGGTCGCGTGCTCGACTACGGCTGCGCGGACCTTCCGTACCGGCGCCTCTTCGGCCCGGGCGTCGAGTATCTCGCCGCCGACATCCCCGGCAACCCCGACGCCACCCTCACAATCGCGCCCGACGGGACCGTGCCCATCCTCGACGGCAGCGTCGACGCAGTCCTCTCGACCCAGGTGCTCGAGCATGTGGCCGATCCGGCGGTGTACCTGTCGGAATGCCACCGGGTACTGCGACCGGGTGGACGGCTGCTGCTCTCCACGCACGGGTTCATGGTGTATCACCCGGACCCGGTCGATTTGTGGCGATGGACGTGCGCGGGCCTGCAGGAGGTCGTCGCCGGCGCGGGGTTGCGGGTGCTCCAGTTCGAGGGGATCATGGGCCTCGGCGCCAGCGGCCTTCAGTTCTTCCAGGACGCGATGCTGCTGCGCCTGCGCCCGCGGCTGCGCCCCGTGTTCACCGTCGTCTGCCAGTCGCTGATCGCGCGCGTCGACCGCGCCGAGCCGCAAGCGCTGAAAGACCTCAACGCGCTGGTGTTCGCCCTGGTCGCGGAAAAGCCGCTCAGGTCTTGACGCCGATCCGGCCGGTGTAGTCGATCCGGTTGAGCAGCAGCGGCGGATGCTCGGTCGCGAAGTACTCGTCGACGGCGCGCCGGGCCCCCTGCCAATGACCGTAGTCGTCGACGATCAGCACGCCCCCGCGGACCAGCCGGGGGAGCAGGTGGACGAGCTCGTGACGCGTCGACTCGTACCAGTCCGTGTCGAGCCGCAGCAGCACCAGGTGGTCGGGGAGCGTGCCTGGGATGGTCTGCTCGACGGGGCCGCGGACGAAGTGGAGGCGCTCGGCCGGGTACCCGGTTCCGAGGAGCAGCTCACGGACCTGCTCCTCGCCGAACACGCTGGCGTCGAACAGCTCGTCCCACGGGCGCCGGTCCTCCCCGGCGGCCTCTCGCCACGTCTGAAGCGCGGGCGGGTCGAATGCGGAGAGGTCGGCGGCGGTCGGCTCCGTCATTCCCTCGAAGGTGTCGTAGAGGTAGATGTCGCGCTCCTCGTCCAGCTCTTGGAGGACCAGGACAATGGCCAGGACCGATCCGCCGCGCCACACGCCACATTCTGCGAAGGCACCGGGCAGCTTGCGGGTGACGCAGTAGCGCACGGCATCGATGAGCGCGAGCAGCCGCGCGGCGCCGGTCATCGAGTACGGCATCGCCCACTCCACGATCCGCCGATCGCGCTCGTCGGCGTGGGCGAGGACGGGATCGACGGCCGCGTCGCGGGAGGGCGGCGGCTCGGACGCCCGGCGGCCGAGCAGGCGGCGGATCGCGGTCATGCGCGCATTGTGCAGCACGTCACTCCGGTCCACCGACGCAGCGCCACGGGGTGAGCTGCGAACATCCGGTGCCATGACAGAGCCCGTGCGGAGGGGGCGCCTGCGGCGCATGCGGTGCTGCGCGGGCGTGCTCGCGGTGCTCGCCGGCGGTCTCGTCATGGGAGCGGGCCATCGCGCCGCCGCTGCGTCCTCGCGCTCGGCGACGTCGGGGTACTGCGCGGACGCAGGACGGACGCTCTCGGGCCAACCGGGCTTCGTCGGCATCAACGCGTTCCTCGATGATCGCGGTGCCGCCGACATGCGCTGCACCCTCGGGCGGATGGCCGCCGGACGCCTCGGCTACGTCCGGGCCGAGATCTCATGGGCCAGCGTCGAGACCGCTCCCGGCCGCTACGACTTCTCGGTGACCGATCAGCAGATGGCCGCGCTCGCGGCGCACCGCCTCGGATGGCTTCCGGTGGTCGAGGATGCACCCGCGTTTCGCACCGGTGCAGGTGAGAACCGTGACTACGTGGGGATCACCCCGCCGAGCGACCCCTACCAGTACGCCGACTTCGTCAAGGTGCTCGTCAAGCGTTACGGCGCGCACGGCAGCTTCTGGCGCACCAACCCATCCCTCCCCTACGATCCGATCGAGGCGTGGCAGGTATGGAACGAGCCGAGCCTGGCCGCCTACTGGCTGCCGCGGCCGAATCCCGCGGCGTACGCAAAGCTCCTGCACGCAACGTACCGCGCGATCAAGTCGATCGATCGGCACGCGCTCGTCGTGCTCGCCGGCAACCCGTTCGTGGCCGGGATCTCGTTCGTGCGCCGGCTCTACCGCCTCGGTGCGGGACGGTGGTTCGACGTCGCCGCGTTCAACGACTACTCCTCCCGGGTCAGCTACGCCGAGGAGGACCTCACCCTCCTGCGCCAGATGATGAACGCGCACGGCGGCCGCCATACCCCGATCTGGGTTACCGAGTTCGGCTGGGCGAGCGGAGGCCCGCCGAGCCCGTTCACCGCCGGACGCGCGGCGCCGGAGAAGGTCACCAAGCTGCTTGACTTCATCGCCGACCGGCGGCGAGCCCTCGGCATCGACCGGGTGTTCTACTTCAACTGGCGCGATCCCGCCGACATTTCGAAGCAGCTCGACTTCTGGGGGTATCACATGGGGCTGTATCGCAGCAACGACAAGGCGCGGCCGGTGGCCGGAGTCGTTCTCCGCACTGCGGCGCGGCTCGATCCCCGCTAGCGGCTCAACTCGCGCTCGCGGTCAACCCGCGCCAGCGGCTCAACCGCCGCTGGCCGCGAGCCGATCCGCCTCGGCAGCGAGCGCAGGAGCCATGATGGACAGATCGAACACCTCCCCGCGCGGCCGAAGCGCGTGCGCGCGGCGATAGTCGGCGAGGGCGATGTCGACCCGCCCCTGCTCGAGACGGATCCGCGCCAGGATCAGCCAGTGGGCGTAGTCGTCCGGTTCAGCCTGGACCGCTCGCCGCTCCTCCGCCGCCGCCGCGGCGAACCGCCGGCCGGCCTCGAGCACCAGGCTCTCCTGCTCGTGGGGGGTGGCCGCCCAGGGCTCCGCGCGGACGGCCGCCTGCGCGTGTGCGAGCGCGAGCGCCCCATTGCCGCGCACCTCGGCAGACTGGCTGGCACGGATGTCGAGCGTGCTGCGGAGGCCCGGGAACTGGAGCCACGCCGCCGTCACGGCGAGCGCGACAAGGCAGACCCGCCAGGGCCACGCGATCGGCGTCGTGCGACGGGACAGGCGCACGGTGCTCGCAGCGAGCAGGGCGAGCGCGAGCACCGTGACGGCGGTGGACTGCCACATCCAGTCCACACTCGCCTGCCAGAGAAAGACGGCGAAGCCCGACGCCGCCGCCACCGCCGCCGCTGTGCTCGTCCGTCGCCGTGCCCGCCTCCGAAGCACCAGCAGCAGGGCGAGCGCTGACGCCGCGAAGGCGACGATCGCCAACAGACCGAACACGCCGAGCTCGGCCATCGTCTCGAACCACAGCGAGTGCGCGTTGAGGACGAACTCGCTGTCGCGGGCATGCCGATTCCATACGAACTCGTACGTCCCGGCGCCGTTCCCGGTCAGCGGCTGGCGCTCGAACTCGTCAACCGCGACCGCCCAGAGGTTGTACCGGGTGCCGCTCAAAGAGGTCAGGCGCTGGGTTGGGTTGGCTGACTCACCGGCGAGGGCCGGGTGGCGGAACTCGTGCCACCCGCGGGAGGCGAGATGCGGCCCGAACGCCGCGCCGAGCAGGACCACGGCGACCACGCAGGCCGCGGCGAACGGAGTCCGCCCGCGGGACGGCAGCTGCCAGCGATCGCTGCGGCAGAGCCCGAGCAGCCCCGACCCCGCAGCGCACAGGGCGCAGGCGAAGATCAGCACGAGCAAGACCGAGCTGCCGCCTTGGGATCCGGTGGCGCCGTTGATCGCAGGGTGGTCGCGGACGACCGCGATCGTGATCGCAGTGCCCACGCCGCCGAGCACCGCGTCGAGGAGCGCCGTCCAGCGGTGACGGCTCAGGGCAACGCTCATCGCGATGGCCAGGACGAGCCCGCCGATGCTCGCCCGGGAGAAGCTCAGGTAGATCATCGTGCCCGCGATCGGCACCCCGGCCAGCATCGCCATCCGGCGAACCCGTGAGCCGTCGTTGGCAGCCCAGCCGAGAGCGAGCGCCACGGTCATCGCCCCCCACGCTCCCACGGCGTTCCAATATCCGAACGGATAGGACAGGCGCTTCGTCTGCAGCACGGATCCGACAACGTTGGCCGGGAACGCGGCCGGGTCGAGCCGGCTTCCGACAGCCAGCGCGCAGACGATCACCGCCCCAAGCGTGAGGCCGGTGACCGCTGCCCGCCACAGCGTGCGGTCGAGCAGCGAACCCACCAGGACGCAGACTCCAACGTAGTCGACCACGCGGGCCAGCTCCGCGGTCGTACGCTCGGCACTGTCGCTCCACGCAAGGCTGACTCCGGTCCACGCCGCCACGGCAACCAGGGTTCCGAGCACGATCAGCGCGCCCCGCGAGGGCCGGGCCCGGGGCAGCACGCCCGTCGCGAACCCGAGCGCGAGCAGCCCCCAGATCGCCAACCCGTACTCCTGGCGGATGACGATGTCGTAGGCCCCGCCCGGAAGGGCGTACGCGATCACGAGCGCCGCCGCGAGCACGAGGGCGAGGGCGCGGGTCAGCGCCGCCCGACGACGGTTGGCCGGCGCGGCCGCGCCCGCTGGACCCGCCGTCGTCACCCGCGCCGTCACCGGGTCAAGGTCGGCTAGCATCGGGCCCCGCTGTGACCGCCCGCTCGATCCGCGCCCTGCTCCTCGCCTGCGCCGTGCTCGTCCCGGCTCTGCTCGCCCCGTCCGCCCAGGCGCTGGTCGGCTGCTCGTCCCACACGGCAAGCGCCATCGAGCAGTACTGCGAGACGATTCCGTCAGCCGGCGGCGGTCCCACCCCGGTCGGGCAGGGCGGCGTCACCGGGTCGCTACCCCCGGGGGCCGCGCACCGCCTCCTGGCGTCAGTTCGCACCGCGATGGCCCACCATCGCGGACGGGCTGCCGCCTCCCAGGTGGCGCTCCTCTCCATGCCGGCACCGTACCGACACGTCGCGATCCTCGGGCCACCCCCCGCCGCGGGCGGCTGGCCGCTGTGGCGTGTCCTCGCCGTCGTTCTCGTCGCGCTGCTCGTCGCCGCCGCGGCGGCGACGCTGTGGCGACGTCGGGGCCGGAACACCGCCCCACCGGCGGCCGGCTCGGCCGCTCTCTAGCGCCCGTGTGAATCCCACTCGCTGCTCTCCGCGTCTCCTCCGGACTATCGTTCATCAAGTTGACCACGCTCGCAGCGAGATCCGCATGGACGCGTCTTCGACCTCGCATCCCGGGCTATAACGCCCGGGCAGAGCGGCGTTTGATCCTGCAGCTCGGCTCGCCGCGGAGCGGCAGCACCTGGCTGATGCACCTGCTGTCGGATCATCCCGCGATCGTCACCGTCAACGAGCCTCTCATTGGGCGCTACCTCGGTCAGTTCATGTGTGACCTGCCGGGAGCAGACGCGGCGGAGCTCGACACGTCGAACTTCACGCTGAGGCGACTCCAGCGCGACAAGGCTTCTCAATTCTTCTCCGAGGCCTACAGCGACGTTTGGCTGCCCGCGCTCCGGTCGATGATGATCGAGCGCTTCCACGCGCAGGGCGCGCGCGATGGAGCTTCGATCCCGGCCGCACGGCGGCTGATCCTGATCAAGGAGCCGAACGGTTCGGAGTCGGCCGACGTGATCATGCGCGCGCTTCCGCGGGCGCGGCTGCTGTTTCTGCTCCGGGACGGGCGGGATGTGGTCGACTCCGAGCTCGCCGCGAATCTTGCCGGCTCGTGGGTGAGCCGCGAGTTCCCGGGGCTTCCCGGCGTTGTGGAATCCAACCGCATGGCGTACGTGACCCAAAGCGCGTACAAGTGGCTGTGGCGGACGTCCACGGTGCAGGAGGCATACGCGTCACACCCCGGGCCGAAGCTGATCGTCCGCTACGAGGATCTGCTGGTGGATCCGCGCCACTGGGTGACCACGATCTTCACTTGGCTCGGTCTCGACAACGCCCCGGCCGTGGTGGAGGCGACGGTCAGGCGCCACAGCTTCGACGCGATGGCGCAAGACCTGACCGCGGGGCGGACCGGTTCCCGCGAGTTCTTCCGGTCTGCCTCACCGGGCTCCTGGCGGAAGAACCTGGCGCCCGCGGAGCAGGCCAAGCTCAACGAGATCCTCGGCGAGAAGCTCCACGAACTCGGCTACGAGGCAGGCACTCACGCCCCCGCCGAGGCGTCCCCGACGGCGTCCGCGTCCGAATAATCGCGTTTCCGGGCGAGATCCCAGGCGGCCCTCGGCGCCTGAGCCGCGGTATCAGCTCGGGATCAGGCCCTCGCCGGTGAACTCCGCGCTCGCCTGGGCCAGCGTCACGTCGGGCGGCGGGAGGATCAGGTCCGAGGAGGAGAGCTCGTCGTCGCGAATCGGTCGACCCTTCGTGCGCACCATGTCCAGGAGCTTGCCGAAGACGTCGTGGAAGCGGGGCTCGTCTCCCGCCTCGCACGCCGCCACGGCGGCGTTGTCCAGCTCGTTGAGCGCGGCCGCGTCACCGTCGGGCAGCTCGTACTGACCTTCGGTGGCGATCCGGATGATCACGGCGCGCCCTCCGCGGGCGCACTGCCCGAACCACCGCCGGTGCTCTCGCCGCCCGAGCCGCTGCTGAGCTCCCCGGCCGGTGAGCCCGTCCCGAGCTCGGCCTTCATCTTTGCGAGCTCCGAATCGACCTCGCTGCCGCTCGAGAGCTGCTTCAGCTGGCGGTCGATGTCGTCCTCACCGGAACCGAGGGAGGTGAGGTCGTCGAACGTCCCCGCCTCCTCCAGCTCCTGTACGGCACCCGCACGCGCACGCATGTTCTCCGTCTTCTCGAGTGCACGCTGCATGGCGAGGCCGACGTCGGCCATCTCCTCGCCCACCCCCGTGGCGGCCTCGGAGATCCGCACCTGCGCCTCGGCGGCGGAGTACTGGGCCTTAATGACCTCCTTCTTGGAGCGGAACTGCTCGAGCTTCGTGCGCAGCTTCTGCTCGGAGGCCGTCATCTGCTCCTGCTGCTCCTCCAGCTGGGCGACCTGCGAGTCCAGCGACTGCAGCTCGGTCTGGGCGACGTTCTTTCGCTCCAGCGCGACGCGCGCAAGGTCCTCGTTGCCGGCGGCGAGCGCCTGACGCGCCTGGGTGTCCAGCTTCACCACCTGCTGCTGGAGCTTCTCCTCCTGCAGCTGTAGGCGCTTCTTGGACGTGACGACGTCCGCGATCCCCTTCTTGACGTTCTGCAGCAGCTCGATCTGCTTCTGGTAGCTGTACTCCAGCGTCTCGGACGGATCCTCGGCACGGTCGAGCAGCTTTGAGATCTTCGCTTTGACTACCGTCGACATGCGGCCGGACAGTCCGGGCATCGCATCCTCCTTAGTGGCGGCTGGACGAGCCCTTCCAAGGGTACCCGAGGGCACCGGTCCTCTGGGCTCGCCCTCGTCGTCGCCTCCACGGGGAACAATCTCGAAGTCCCGAGGCGGTGGCGGCTGGTTGTCTACGTCAGCCGGGCCCGGCCGCGAAACCTCCGATGAGTGCGGCTCCGGCCACAGGCTTATCCGCGCCGGCGCGAAACCGCAAAAGCGCGCGCGACGCGTTTGGGATCCTTAACCAGCGGCCACACCCGACGCGGATCTTCGATGACGCGGCGGACCTTGGCGCCGAGCGTGTCTCGGTTCTGGATCTCGGCGAGAACCCATGGCTGACCCAGCCAATCGGTCCCCGAGAAGAGCTGAGCGTCGATCTTGCGGAACACGCTGGTCTGGCCGAACTGGCACTCGAGCGACCACCTGCCGCGCTCGGCAAGGAGGAACTCATGAAGGATCCCGCACGTCGGGAGGTGGATGTCATCGACGACCAGCAGACCGTTGACGGGAAGCTTCCGTGCCAGATAGAGCCAATCGACGAACGGCACAGGAAACGCGTGCCCTCCGTCGATCAGCGCGAGGTCGTATTGGCCGTCGAGCGCGGGGAGCACGACCGTCGAGTCATCGATGATCGAGGTCGCCCTGTCTGTCGAGAAGCCCCGCTCGGCGCACCACTCGCGAGCGCGCTGATGCTCGTCGACGTTCGGGGAGATCATCGTGTGCTCGCTGCCACGAAGGATGAACACGATGCTGCTGACGCCGCACCCGGTCTCGATCGTGCGCCATTCGGGCCGGATCACGCCTGAGAGCCATCGCATCGCCTGCTGCTCCAGCGGCCAGGACTCCGTGCCTCCCATGTGCAGACGCGGCGGAGTGGCCAGCAACTCGTCGACCGCCTCATCCGGGGTCATCATCGGCGCGTGCCCTTCGGTCATCAGTCCCCGTTCAGACATAACGTCTTGTCGAGTCGTCTCCGGTCGGCGGAAGTCTATTCCCGCCGGGAAGGGCGACATCGGAGCGCCCGGCGGCGGGTCCGACCCCCATGATTCCTCCTCCGGCGGGCGATCGCAGGCTCTAACCCTGTCTCCCCGGCGCCCAGTCCGGTGCGGGCCGCTAACTTGCTCGCGGTGCGACCACCGCGAACCATCGGGCTCGCCGTGCTGCTGGCGCTGGCGGTGGGCGGCTGCGGCGGGGGCACGTCGCTGCTCAGGCACTCATCGGCCACGGTGACGAGGACGAGCGGCTCGGGTACGTCGTCGCCCGGCGGCCAGGCTCCGGGCGGGACGGCCGACCTTCCCGCCCTGGCGACCAAGAACACCACTCGGGTGGACGGCGCCACGCCGACCGCCGATGCGGCCCAGGTCGCGCTGGCCGTATTCCCGTCGGCGGCCCCGGGCACCCATCCGTACGCGGTGGTGCTCGCCCCGTCCGATGACTGGCAGGCGTCCCTGGCCGCGTCGGTGTTCATGGCCTCTCCGGTCCATGCGCCGCTCCTGTTCTCCGGCCCGGCAGGGCTCCCCGCGGCGAGCGCTCAGGCGCTTGGCGCTCTCGCGCCGGCGGGCGCCTCCTCGCTCCGCGGGGCGCAGGTGATCAGGATCGGCGACGCCGCCGCCCCCAGGGGACTGCGCGCCGCCGTCGTCAAGGGCACGAGCCCGTACGCCCTCGCCGCAGGAATCGATCAGGTCGTGGCGACGATCGACGGACGGCCGAGCATCAACGTGGTGGTCGCCTCCGGCACGCGGCCCGCGTACGCGATGCCCGCGGCGGGCTGGGCCGCGGAGAGCGGGGAGCCGATCCTGTTCGTCGACGGCGCGACGATCCCGGCCGCGACCCGGCAGGCGCTGCTCTCCCACCAGCGACCGCACATCTACGTGCTCGGTCCCGCCGACGTGATCCCCGACAGCGTGCTTGCGCAGCTGCGCCACTACGGAAGCGTCAAGCGCATCGAGGGGGCGACACCCGCCGCCAACTCGGTCGCCTTCGCGCGGTACCGCGACCCCGCCTGCGCCTACGGGCAACCCTGCGCCCACGTCCCCGGCAGCTTTGGGTGGGCGATCGACAGCCCCGGTCACGGTTATGTCCTCATGAATGCGTCGCGTCCGCTCGATGCCGCCGCCGCGGCGCCGCTGTCGGCCAGCGGCGACTATGGACCACAGCTGATCACCGCCAATGCGTCTACGCTTCCAACCGCCGTGCTCAACTACTTCCTCAATTACGCCACCCCCGGATACACCCAGGAGGGGCCGACGGCAGCCGTGTACAACCACGGCTGGGTGATCGGCGATCAGAGCGCGATCTCGCTCCGGGTGCAGGCCGAGATGGACCAGCTTCTGGAGGTGGTCCCGCAGCGATGAGTCAGGCTGAGCATCCCGACCGACTCCGTCCGGGCCGCGAGGTCACGATCGACGACGTGCGCCAGCTCATGGGCGCCTCCACTCCCCACTTCGCGCTCCAGCTGCGCGAGCGCATCCGCCACCTCATCGCGCCGCTGCCGGTCGGCCATCCCGCTCGCGTGGAGGGAGAGCGCGAGATCGCCCGCCTGGACCGGATCGCCTTCGACGGCGAGGTGCGCGGCCACGCCGCGGAGCCCGGACTGGCGCCGCTGCCGAGCGTCAACGACGACGTGAACGCCGCCGCCGACTGGTAGGCGCAGGCCGGTCATAATCCGCCGTGATTCAGTGAGCTACTCACGTTCCGTCTCCGTCATCGGCCTCGGCCGCGTGGGGCTGCCCCTGGCGCTCAGCTTCGCCGACCGTGGCATCCAGGTCATCGGCGTCGATCACGACACCTCGATCATCGATTCGCTGCGGGCCGGCCGGATGCCCTTCGACGAGGCCGGTACTCAGGAGCTTCTGGATCGCGTCACGGCGAATGGGCGCCTGCAGCTCGCCACCCGCGCCGCCGACGCCGCTCAGGCCGACGACATCGTGCTCACGCTGGGGACGCCGTCGTTCTCGCACATCGAGAGCGACCTCAGCCAGATTCGCGCCGCCGTTGACGACCTGCTGCCCCTGCTGCGTCCCGGGCATGCGCTCATCCTCCGCTCGACGATCGCGCCCGGCACGACCGAGTTCGTCGCCGGCTACCTCGAGAAGCGCCGGAGTCTCACCGTCGGCACCGACGTGTTCGTCGCGCACGCTCCCGAGCGCATCGCCGCGGGGAAGTTTCTCCAGGAGATCACCACCCTGCCCTGCATCATCGGCGGCGTCGGCGAGGGCTCGACGCAACGCGCGGCGGAGCTGTTCCGCGTGTTCGGCACGCCGATCGTCACCACCACGCCGGTTCAGGCCGAGCTGGCCAAGATCTGGACCAACATCCTGCGCTACGCGACGTTCGCGCTTCCCAACCTGCTGATGATGGACTGCGAGCGCTACGACGCCAACGTGTTCGACGTGATCGATCTCATCAATCACGATTACCCCCGGGGCGGGATGGCCCGGCCTGGCATGACGGCCGGCACCTGTCTGCGCAAGGACTTCGCGTTCTCCGAGGAGCGCTCGAACTCGCCGGGCATGCTGCTCGCCGTCTCCCGCGTCAACGAATCGGTGCCGCTGTTCCTGGTCGAGGGGCTGAAGCGGCGTCTCGGCAGCCTCGCCACCCGCAAGGTGGCCGTCCTCGGTCTCACCTTCAAGCGCGACACCGACGACGAGCGTGACTCGCTGTCGCCGAAGCTCGTCCGGCTGCTGGAACGAGAGCTGGCCGACGTGGCGCTGTGCGACCCCCACGCCCGCACGCCGACCCAGCCGCTCGCCGAGGCCGTGGAGGACGCCGACGTGGTCATCGTCGCCACCAACCACTCCGAGTTCTCCGGCGTCGAGACCCTGCGCCAGATCATCTCGCTCGCGTCAGAGCACTGCCTGGTCGTCGACCCCTGGGACGCGCTCGGCACCTCGCAGGTGTTCGTCTACACGGCCGAGTGCGCACCGTTGCTGCGCGACGCCGACGCCTCCGACGACGTCACCCGGGTCCCATGAGCCGGGTCCTGGTGACCGGCGGGGCCGGCACGATCGGTTCAGCCGTCGTGCGCCGCCTGCTGCGCGACCCGGGATGGGAGATCCGAGTCTCCGATCACCGTCCCGCCCCTGACTGGATGCGCGAGGGATGCGAGGTGCACGAGGGCGACCTCCGCGACGAGACGGTCGCCGGCGAGGCGATGACGGGCTGCTCGCACGTCATCCACCTGGCGGCGATCGTCGGCGGGATCGCGAACTTCCACAAACTCCCGTTCACGCTCACCCAGGTGAACAACGCGCTCACCGGTGCCGTCGTCGGGGCCGCCGTCGCGCACCACGTGGAGCGGCTCGTGTACGTGTCCTCGTCGATGGTGTTCGAGCGCGCCACCGAGTTCCCCACCACCGAGGAGCACGTCTGGGAGTGCCCGATGCCCCGCTCGGCCTACGGGTTCTCCAAGCTCTCGGGCGAGGTGTACACGCGCGCCGCGCACGATCAGCACGGGCTGCGCTTCACCATCTGCCGCCCCTTCAACGCCTACGGCCCGGGTGAGCTGCCCGATCCCGATGAGCCGGGAATCGCCCACGCGGTGCCCGATCTGATCCGTAAGGCCCTGCCCGGCCGGCCGCCTCTTGAGATCTTCGGCTCCGGGGAGCAGACCCGGACCCTCACCCATGTCGAGGACATCGCCGACGGTATCGTCACCGCGATGGCCTCTCCGCAGGCAGAGAACGAGGACTTCAACATCTCCGCTTCCGAGGAGCTCACCGTGGCGCAGCTGGCCCGGACGATCTGGCTCGCCTGCGGTCACGACGAGGAGTCCTTCCGCCTGGAGCACCTGCCGAGCTTCGCCGTCGACGTGCAGCGGCGCTGGCCCTCGGTCGAGAAGGCGAAGCGACTGCTCGGCTGGGAGGCACGGATCGACCTGCGCGACGGGATCGCCGACACGGTGCGGTGGCTCGTCGAGCAGCCCGCGGCGGAAGCCCCGGCATGAGCCGCCGCGCGCTGATCACCGGCATCACCGGGCAGGACGGCTCCTACCTGGCCGAGCTGCTGCTCGACGAGGGCTACGAGGTCCACGGCATGGTCCGGCGCTCCTCGACCGAGAAGTTCGATCGCATCGATCACATCCGGGATCGCATCCACCTCCACCAGGGCGACCTGCTGGACCAGCGCTCGCTCGTCGACGCCCTCCGCGACTCCCGCCCCGACGAGATCTACAACCTGGCGGCGATGTCCTACGTCGCCACCTCCTGGATCCAGCCGACGCTCACGGCGGACTTCACCGGAACCGGCGTCACGCGGTTGCTCGAGGCGATGCGCGAAGCGGCCCCGGAGGCCCGCTTCTACCAGGCCTCGTCGAGCGAGATGTTCGGCAAGGTCCTGGAGGTCCCCCAGACCGAGAAGACGCCCTTCTACCCCCGCTCGCCCTACGGCGTGGCGAAGGTCTACGGCCACTTCATCACCGTCAACTACCGCGAGTCCTACGGCCTGCACGCGACGAGCGGGATCCTTTTCAATCACGAGTGCTTGAGCGCTCAATCACCCCTGATCGTTCGTGAGAACGGCATCGTCGCGGTGCGAACGCCGCAGGATCTCGTCTCACCCCTCGAGAAGGGACGCTCGGTGCAGAGCTTCACCCCCGACGGCCTGCTGGAGGTGTGGGACGGCGAGGATTTCACACCCGTCCGCGCCGTCACGGCGACGCGCCGCCGCGCCTCGGATACAGATCACCGGATGCTCTCGATCGAGGCCCGGGGCGGCGCCGTCGAGGTGACTGCCCATCACACGATGCTTGACGCGGATCGGGACGAGCTGCGGGCGGACGCCGTGGCGGTCGGCGACCGCCTCGCCCTCGGTGAGGCGTTCCCGGAAATGGCGCCGTGGTCGGCGATCACCGAGGAGATGGCTGAGCTGCTCGGCCTCCTGTGCGCGGACGGCTGGGTTGAACGGGGCGACAGGAGGATCTGCTTTACCAATAACGACGAGGCCCTTCGCGCCCGGGTCTCGCAGCTGTGGTCCCGGTGCTTCCTGGAGGGCTCGCGCGAGTGGGTCGGACGCTCGGGCTTCGACCCAGAGGCCGAGGTCGGCAAACTGGACCTCCGCGCCTCGGGCGGACTGGGCAGCTGGCTCCGTGAGCAGCTGTACACGCCGACGGGGCACAAGCAGGTCCCCCCGCTCGTGCTGAACGCAGAGGCCTGGGCGCAGTGGACGTTCCTCCAGGGCTACTACGCCGGCGACGGCCTGAAGCGAGGAAACGGCAAGTCGTTCGTCACGAACAGCCCGGTCCTTGCCCAGGGCCTGTGCTGGCTGTATTCGCTCGAGAACCAGCCGGCGTCGGTCTACGTCGAGCGGCAGGGCTCTGCGACGTACTACCGCGTCAATCTCGGCTCCGCCGTCCGTGTTGGTGCGAAGGGCCGGCACCTGCGCAAGGATCCCGCCGAGGTGATGAAGGTCGTGGAGCTCGACCGGCCGCAGGGCGAGTGGGTGTACGACCTGGAGACCGAGAGCGGGGTGTTCGCCGCCGGCGTCGGCCGACTCGTCGTCCACAACTCACCCCGACGCGGACTGGAGTTCGTCACCCGCAAGATCACCTGGCACGCGGCCGCGATCAAGTACGGGCTGGTCGACGAGCTGCGGCTGGGGAACCTCGACGCCAAGCGCGATTGGGGCTACGCCGGCGACTACGTGCGCGCGATGTGGCTGATGCTCCAGCAGGACACGCCGGAGGACTTCGTGATCGCCACCGGCGAGGCGCATTCGGTGCGGGAGTGCCTGGAGATCGCCTTCGAGCACGCGGGCGTGCCGATTGACGATCACGTCGTGCTCGATCCGGCGCTCCAGCGACCGGCCGAGGTGGAGCATCTGATCGGGGATCCCTCCAAGGCGCGCATCCAGCTCGGGTGGACCCCGGAAGTCGGCTTCGAGCGGCTGATCCGGATGATGGTCGACGCCGATCTGGCGCTGCTGCGGCGCGACCGCACCGATCGCGCGGCCGACCTGCTGTAAGGCTCAGCCGCCGGAGAGCGTGAAGCGGCAGCCGCGGCCCTCGAGCTCGGCGAACATCTCCTCCGGCTCGATGCACCGCTCGGGGGGCAGCGCACCCCGTGCCGACAGGCGTCCGCGGGCCAGCAGCCGCACCGCCGCGGCGATCGGCGCCGCGGTCGAGACGACCGAGCCGCCGAGGCCGAAGTGCGGCCGCGTCTCGGCGCGTACGGTGAGCGGCGCCCCGTCCTCCGGGGTGGCCGTGACGAGATGCACCGACACCGTCTCGGTGGAGGGCGAGAGGGCGTCCCGCGCCGCTTCCGCGACAGCCTCGGCCGAAGCTCCGGTGAGCTCGGTGAGGCGCTCGAGCAGTGCCGGCGCCAGCGAGAGCCGGAAGCTGACCTCCTGCGCTCCGAAGCTCTCGCCGAAGCTGACGAGCTCGGAGTGCAGCGTGTAGATCGTCTCGCCGGTGCCGATCGGTTCGCCGAAGTCGACCTCGCCCCCGGGGGTCAGCGGCTCGATCTCGACCGCGGCGCCGTCGCGCAGCACGACCGGCGCCAGCGTGAGCTCGTCGAGCAGGGTCTGGAGCGCATACGGCGGACGCAGCCGGCCGTCGGCGGGCGCGGCGAGGTCCCGGCCGCCGGCCACCACCTCGATCCGGCTGACCGATCCGCCGCCGAGACGCTCCACGGCGTGGCGGGCCATCAGGTTTGTCTTGCCGGGGGACGACCCGATGCCGAGCACCGCCAGTCGATCGGCGGCGCGGAAGGCTCCGTCAAGTTCCCGCTGACGGCCGGTCATCCAGTACAGGCCGCCGAGGTCCAGGTAGTGGCAGCCGGCCTTCAGGCAGGCCTGCATCGCCTCCAGGTTGATCCGATAGGAGGCGGTGTTGACGAGCACGTCACTGCCCTGGAGGGCCTCGGCCAGAGCGTCGGGGTCCCGGGCGTCGACAGCGGCGGCGCGCGCGCCGGCCGGGCCATGCGCCTCGGCGGCGGCAGCAGCCCGATCTGCGCTGAGGTCGAGCAGGAGCATCCCTCCCACCTCCTCCGAGGCGGCCAGGTCACGGATGATCGCCGGGGCGATCGTGCCCGCTGCGCCGAGCACCGCGACGGAGATCGCGCGCGCGCTCACCCGGCCACCGTAGCGGCGACCGCACTACGGGCGCCTTGTCCAGGCGGTATAAGGACGATGCCGCGTTTCGGCCAACGGCACAGTGCGGATCGCAACTCTGGCCACGACAATGCCCTCGCCCGTTCGCTTGAACAAATGGACCATCCGCCGGAGCAGGGGCCGGCCGATCCGATCAGCCCCCCGAGAGGAGTCCCGATGACGGATGCCACAGTGAGCACGGACGCCTCGGGCCCACCGGCGCCTGTCCTCAAGGCGAACGCGATCTCGTTCCTCTCGAACGTCGTCATCGCCGTGGCCTCGGTGGCCCCGGCGTACAGCCTCGCCGCCACGCTGGGCTTCATCGCGGCCGTCGGAGGGCTCGGGCTGCAGTCCCCCGCGGTGATCATCCTGGCCTTCTTCCCGATGGCGTTCATCGCCGCCGCCTACAACTACCTGAACCACGCCGATCCCGACTGCGGCACGAGCTTCGCCTGGATGACGCGGGCGATGGGGCCGGTGATGGGCTGGCAGGGCGGCTGGGCGATCGTCGTCGCCGACATCCTCGTGATGCCGAGCCTCGCCGATGTGGCCGGGAACTACACCTTCCAGCTGTTCGGCAACACTAGCCCCAGCACCTTCGACGTCGTGCTCGTGGGCGTCGTCTGGATCATCGTCATGACGGCGATCTGCTATGTCGGAATCGAGCTCTCGGCCCGGATCCAGCAGGGACTGCTGGCGATGGAGTTCACCACCCTGCTCATCTTCGCCGTGGTCGCGCTCGTCAAGGTGTACGCCGACCACCCCGCGCATTCGATCGTGCCCACGTTCTCGTGGTTCAACCCGTTTGACATCAGCAGCGTGAGTGCGCTCAACGGCGGCATCCTGCTCGCGGTGTTCATCTACTGGGGTTGGGACTCCGGCGTATCGGTCAATGAGGAGACCGAGAATGCGAGCACCGCCCCCGGCCGCTCTGCCGTGATCTCCACGTTCGTCCTGATCGCGATCTACCTGGTCGTCGCCACGGCAGCCCAGGCGTTCGGTGGCCTGCACTCGATGGTGGTCAATTCGGCCGATGTGTTCGCACCGCTCGGCAAGGGCGTGCTCGGATCGCCGTGGGACAAGCTGCTCATCATCGCCGTCCTCAGCTCGGCTTCCGCGTCGACGCAGACGACGATTCTCCCCACCGCGCGGACGACCCTGTCGATGGGACGCGCCGGCGCCGCCCCGCCCGCGTTCGGACGGGTCAGCGCGCGCTTTCAGTCTCCCGGCTTCTCGACCCTGTGGATGGGCACGGTGTCGATGATCGTCTACATCGCGCTGTCGATCACGAGCCACGACAACCTGATCGCCGACGCGTTCACCTCGCTGTCGCTGACGATCGCCTTCTACTACGGCTTCACCGGGTTCGCCTGCGTCATCTACTTCCGCCGCCTGCTGACGAGAAGCGTGAAGAACTTCGTGATGATCGGCGTCCTGCCGCTGCTCGGCGGCCTGATTCTCACCTGGGTCCTCATCAAGGCGGTGATCGACTACGCCCACGCCGACGGCGGTTACGCGCGCCCCCTGCTGGGGATTGGCTCGCCGATAGCGATCGCGCTGATCACGATCATCATCGGCTTCGTGACGATGGCGGTCCAGTGGGCGACCATGCCGGCGTTCTTCCGGCGACGGCCCGAGGTCGCCGATCCGGCCGTCCTCGACGCGGACGCCGGGGAGCTCACCACGCCGATCGCCTGAACGGCGCTCAGTGTCCGTCGCTGGTTGAGGCGCCGCTGATGGTCGGCGTGGCGGCCGCCCCGGTCTTCGGCGGGGGGCTGGGTGCGGGATTGGTGGCCACCGGGGCGTTGATCAACGGCGTGGTGGCCGTCGATTGGCCGCCGGTGGTGGTTCCGGTCGTGCTGCCGGAGACGGCCGGCGCGTCTAAGGTCGTTCGCGTCTTCGCTCGGGTGGCGCGATGGCGCCGGCGGTGGCGACGGTGACGCTTGTGACGGGGCGCAGCAGGGCGATGATGCGCCGCGGAGACCGTCGCCTTCGAGGCGATTACCACGGCCGCACTTCGAGGGCGCGGCGGTGCGCTGTGCTGGGTCGAGCTCACGAGCAGCAGGACGACCACCAGCGGGACGGCGAGAAGGAAGAGCACCAGTGCCGCACCGACGGCCAGCCGCACCGGTCGGAACCGGGGCTGCCGTTCTCTGCGCCGGCTCTCCCGTGCGGCGGGAGCGGGTGCAGCGAACTCCTCCGGGGCGGCGGACGTCACCGGCGCAGCGGCCAGTGGGATCTCGGCCGCTGACATCTCAGTCGTCAGCTCCGGGGCCGGTGGCGTGTCGGCCGCCATCTCCTCGACCGGGGGCGGCGGCTCGTCGGCCGGGGGCGGCGGCGGGGGCTCCTCGGCTGTGGGCGGTGGCGGGGGCTCCTCGGCTGTCGGCGGTGGCGGGGGCTCCTCAGCCGTGGCGGGCTCCTCGGCCGGCGCCTCCGGCTCAACGACGGGCAGCGCCTCCTCGACCGGCGCCTCCGCCTCAACCGGGAGCGCCTCATCAGCCGCAGGCGTCTCCTCGACCGGCGGCGCCTGCTCGACCACGGGCGGCGCTTCGTCAAGCGGCGGCACCTCTTCGACCACCGGCGGTGGCTCCTCGACCGGCGGCATCTCCTCGACCGGCGGTGGCTCCTCGGCCGGTGGTGTCTCCTCGACCGGCGGTGGCTCCTCGACGACTGGCGCCTCCGCCTCAACCACGGGCAACACCTCTTCCACCGGTGCTGCCTCAATCGGCGGTGTCTCCTCGACCGGCGGCGCCTCCTCGACTACCGCCGGCGCCTCCTCGACCACGGGCGGTGTCACGTCGACCACCGGCGGCGCTTCTTCGACCGGCAGCGTCTCCTCGACCACCGGCGGCGCTTCTTCGACCAGGGGCGCCTCGTCTTCGACCGGCGGCGCCTCCTCGACCACCGGCGGCGCTTCTTCGACCACCGGCGACGCCTCCTCGACCACCGGCGGCGCTGCTTCAACCGCCGCCTCCGACTCCACCGGCGGCGGCGCCACCGGCGCCGCCGGCTTGGGCAGCCACCGCGCGGCTGCCGCCGCGTCGACCGCCGGCCGCGGCGGGCGCTCCGGCGCGGCGGCGGGCGGCGGGGGGGTATCCGGCAGCGGGCGTCCCGGCGCCGGATCGGCGGCCGGCGGTTGGCCTCCGGCGGGCATCGGGGAGGCTGGGCGAGAAACGTCCTCTGGGGGGACGTTTCTCGCCAAGCCCCCCTCAACCCGGGAGTCGGGTGGCGGCGCCGCGGGCCCCGGCCACCCTGAGGCCGGCGGCGGAGGCAGTGGCCGCTCGGTGGCCCCACCCAGCTCCCGCGCGACGAGGTCGTCCACGTAGGCCTCCAGGCGGCGCCGCGCGATCCGCCGCGTCGTCTGGCGACGCCGCCAGGCGGCAACTCGGGCGGCCAGCTCCCCGCCGATGAGGCCGCCGCCCGCAGCACCGGGCTGACCAGCCGCATCCGGCGCATCCCCGGGCGCAACGGGGCGGTCGGCGGGAGTGGATCCGGGCTCGCGCTCGGGCTCGTCCCGCATCGAGTCGGGCAGCCAGCGACTCATCGGTTGGGTGTGCGTGAGGTCGCTGTGGTCATGGATCGTTCGGGCGCCCCCCGAGCGGGGCCGCCGTGACCCTCCGGCGTCCCGCCAACACCGCGGCGGAGCATAGACGAGCCCGCCCCCCCGAGCCACGTTTCCGGGAGGGCGGCCGATAGCCTCGGTCGGAATGCCTCCCGTGGTCTCGGCCGCCAACCTCACCGGTCGCCCCGGGCCGGAGTCCGGTCTCCCCGGACCGTTCCCGGTCGGCGCCTATGCGGCCGGGCTGAAGGCACGGCTGCAGGCGTTCGCGCGGGTCACGCTCGTCGGCGAGGTATGGGGAGTCAGCACCGGCCGGGCCCGCATCTACTTCGAGCTGCGCGATGCACGGGGCGCCCTGCCCTGCTCGATGTGGCGCAACGACTTCGAGGCGCTTGGCATTCCCCTGCGTGACGGGATGCGCGTCGTCGTCGGCGGCGGGTGCGATCTCTATCCCGGCAGCTCCACCTCATCGCCGTCGTTCAGCTTCGCCGTCACCGAGCTGCGGCCCGCCGGCGAGGGCGATCTCCTCGTCGCGCTCGAGCGTCTGCGCCGCCAGCTCGCCGCCGACGGGCTGATGGAGCCCCAGAAGCGCCTCCCCCGCCCGGCGCTGCCACGGACCATCGGTGTTGTCACCGGTGAGAGCGGCAAGGCACGTGACGACATCCTCGCGGGCCTGCGGCGGCGCGGCTGGGCCGGCCGTCTCGTGTGGGCGTTCGCCCCCGTCCAGGACCGCCACGCGGCGCCGCGGATCGGCGCGGCGCTGCGAGCGCTCGCCGCCGTCGAAGAGGTGGAGGTCGTGATCGTGGCCCGCGGCGGTGGCTCACTCGCCGACCTGTTCGCGTTCTGTGACGAGACCCTGTGCCGGACCGTCGCGCTGCTGCGGGTGCCCGTGATCGCCTCCGTCGGGCACCACACCGACCGGACGCTGCTCGACGATGTCGCGGCGCTCGCATGCTCCACGCCGACCCATGCTGCCGAGGCGGCCGTCCCGCTCCACGTCGGCGAGGAGCTGCAGGCGTGGCGGCGCCGCGCCGAGCGGCTCGCGCAGAGCGGTCGGATCCCGGCTCGGCGCTCCCAGGAGCTGCTGACGCGCGGCGCTGCGCTCCGACGCCACTCCCGCGCCGCGGTTCTCTCCCGTGCGCGCCTCCTCGCCCATCTCTCCCGTGCCCCAGGTGAGCAGGTTCACCGCGCACAGCGCCACCTGCGCGTCCTCCTCGAGCAGCTCTCCGCCGCGGGCGAGCGCATGGCCGACGGCGGACGGCGACGCGCTGCGGTGCATGCGCTCGTGCTGACCCGCGGAGCCGCCCGGGCCGCGGACGCGGACACCGCCCGCCGGCGCACCGAGCTCGAACGGCTCAGCCTCGCGCTCGCGGCCCACGACCCGCAGCGCACCCTCGCGCGCGGCTACGCGATGGTCACCGACACCGACGAGGAGCCGCTGGTGTCCGCCGCCGCGGCCCGCCAGGCGGGGGAGCTGCGCCTGCGCTTCGCCGACGGAGCGCTCCCCGCCCGGGTGACCGAGTGAGCGCCCCGCCCCCCGAACGCAGCTACGAGGATGCCGTGGCGCGGGTCGAGGAGATCATCCGGCGCCTCGACTCCGGTGAGGCGGGGCTGCGGGAGACGCTCGAGCTCGTGCGCGAAGGCCGAGAGCTCGTTGACTACTGCGCCGGGGAGCTGGAGGCAGTGAGCCAGGGACTCGAGGAGCTGCGGCTCGACGAGCTGGTCGCCCGCCTGGAGCGCGGAACCGCCCCGGGGCCCCCGGCTCAATAGGCTGGACGCATGGCCACCTTTGACCTGCTCGCCGACCTCCCGGTCGAGATCGACGGCTACGAACTGGAGCTCCTGCGCGCCAACGTGTCGTCCGGCTTCGAGCGACTCTCGACCGTCGTCCACCTCCACGGCGGCGGCCACGAGGGCGTCGGCGAGGATGTCGTCTACGACGCCGAGGACCATCTCGCGCTCCGCGATGCCGGGCCGGTGCTGGACCTCGCGGGTCGCTACGCGCTCGGCGAGCTGTGTGAGCTGATCGACGGCCTCGACCTGTTCCCCGTCCCCCCGCAGCGGGACGTCTCGCGCCTGTACCGGATCTGGACCTTCCACAGCGCCGCGCTCGATCTCGCGCTCCGGCAGGCGGGCCGGCCCCTGCACGACGTGCTCGCGCGTCCTCCGCGGCCGGTGACCTTCGTCGTCTCGCTCCGGCTCGGCGAGCCGGCGACCATGGAACCGCTCCGCCGGCGACTCGATCGGTACCCGCAGCTGCGCTTCAAGCTCGATCCCACCAGCTCATGGACGCCCGAGCTGATCGCCGAGCTCGCCGCCACCGGCGCCGTGGACTCGGTCGACTTCAAGAGCCTCTACCACGGGACCATCGTCGACGAGCCAACCGACCCCGGGCTCTACGAGCGGGTCATTGCCGCCTTTCCCGAGGCGTGGATCGAAGATCCCGACGTCATCACGCCGGAGACGGCGGCGCAGCTTGCCGAGCACCACGGCCGGATCACCTGGGACGCGCCGATCCACTCCATCGCCGACATCGAGGCGCTGCCCTTCCCGCCCCGGATGGTCAACCTCAAGCCGTCGCGGATCGGGGGACTGAAGAAGCTGTGCGACACCTACGACTTCTGCGCCCGGCACGGGATCGGCGCCTACGGCGGGGGCCAGTTCGAGCTCGGCCCGGGCCGGGGCCAGGCGCAGTACCTCGCCTCCCTGTTCCACAGTGACACGCCCAATGACCTGGCGCCCGTCGGCTACAACGAGAACGATCCCCCCGAAGGGCTGCCGGATAGTCCGCTGCCCGTGGCTGCCGCGCCGACCGGCTTCCGCTGGGGCTAGCCAGCGGCGGGGTCGACCCCGGCGGCTCAGCTGCCCAGCGCGAGCAGCAGCTTGCCCCGGACCCGGCGCTGCTCGAGCCGGGCGAGCGCCTCGTTGACGTCGGCCAGCGGGAGTGCCTCGTCGATCGATACGCGGAGATCTCCGCGGGCGAGCGCCTCCAGGGCGGCGCGCAGACCGTCACGGCGCTCCTCCCGGGTCAGCAGCATGCCGGCGTAGCCGTAGAGGGTGATCCCCTTGCGGTAGAGATTCTGGAGGTTGAAGGTGACCTGCGCACTCGCCGAGGTGCCGAAGGTGACGATTCGGCCGTGGGGCTCGACGGCTTCCACGACAGCGTCCAGGAAGCCTCCCCCGAGCGGATCGAACACGACGGTGGGCGCGAGCTGCCGCACCGTCCTGACCAGCGAATCGGGGTCGGCCACCACCGCACGCTCGGCGCCGGAGGCGGTGATGTGATCACGCTTGTCCTCCGAGCCCGTCTGACCCCACACCGTCCCCCCCACAGCGTTGACGAGCGAGACGATCATGCTGCCGACGCCCCCGGAGGCGCCGAGGACGAGCACGCGATCCTCGCTGGTGACCCCGGCGAGCTGATGAACGCAGTTCCACGCCGTGAGCCCGGCGATCCCCATCGCGGCCGCCTCGGCGAGGCCAACGCCGTCCGGCACGTCGACAACGGTCTCCTCCGGCACGTCGGCGACGGCGCGCCACACGCCGTCACGGACGGCCCCGAGGCCGGCGCCGGCGACCAGCACCGGGCGACCTTCGTAGCGACCCGCCGCCTCGCCTCCGAGCACGCGAGGCAGCGGGCCGTCGGGCGCCACGCGACCGACGGCGATGTAGCGATCGATCGGGTTGACGCCGCCGTATTCGAGCTCGACGCGGACCTCTCCCTCGGCGGGTTCGCTGGGAAGCTCGACGGTGTCGATGGCGAGTGGTTCGCCGTGGGCGTGCAGACGGGCGGCGCGGACTTCCGTAGCTGGGCTCATCGGTTTCGGTCTTTCCCCCTCGGCGCTTGGCAAACGAGAGCCGGGCAATAATCGGAGCATGACGACCACAGACACATTGAACGGAACCACGGCGCTCGTCACCGGCGCCTCGAGCGGCATCGGGGAGGCGACGGCGTCGGCGCTCGCCGCCCACGGCGCCTCGGTGGCGATCGTCGCTCGCCGGCGCGACCGCCTCGAGGCGCTGGCCGAGCGCCTGCGCGGCGACGGCGGCCAGGTCACGGTGATCGAGGCCGACGTCACCGAGCGCGAGCAGGCCGAGCACGCCGTCGCGCAGGCTGTCTCCGAGCTCGGACGCCTCGACACGCTGGTCAACAACGCCGGCGTGATGCTGCTCGGCCCGATCGAGAACGCGCCCATGGAGGAGTGGGAGCGGATGGTTCAGGTCAACGTCCTCGGGCTGCTCTACTGCGCCCACGCTGCCCTCCCCCATCTGCTGAGGGCGGCCGACGACGATCCGCGGCACGTCGCCGACCTCGTCAACATCAGCTCGGTGGCCGGCCGGGTGGCCCGCAACGGCTCCGGGGTCTACAACCTCACCAAGCACGGCGTCGGCGCCTTCAGCGAGTCGCTGCGCCAGGAGGTGACCGGCCGCCACGTCCGCGTGTCGCTGATCGAGCCAGGCGCGGTCGAGACCGAGCTCGCCTCCCACAACCGCCCGGAGATCCGGGAGACGATCGGCCGGCGCTTCGGGAGCATCGAGCGGCTGCAGGCGGAGGACATCGCCGACGCCATCGGCTATCTCGTCACGCGCCCCCGGCACGTGGCGATCAACGAGGTCCTCATCCGCCCCACCGAGCAGGAGGGGTGAGGCCACGGTAGCCTTCAGCCCTTCGTGTATCCGGCTGTACTCGTAAGCGGAGCCGCGAACCTGCCCGCGTCCCATGCGGCGCACGGCGGGAGGGTGACCGAGCACATGGACGCACAGCGACAGGGAGTGACCTCGTTATGAATGCAGCCGTAGAGACGGCGGACAGCACGGGCGGCGCCGAGGAGCCGGAGATGTCGGAGGTTCTCGGCATCGCGGGGTCCGGAACGATCGCCTGCGGTCTGGCCTCGATCGCCGCCAAGCACGGCGAGGTGTTCGTGTGGGCCCGCTCCGAAGCCTCGGCCGAGCGGGCACGGGCGTCGGTCGCCAAGCACTGCTCGAAGCTCGAGGGCTGCGAGCCCGAGCGCGTCAGCGTCGTCACCGACCTCGACGAGCTGCGCCGCGCCAGCTACATCGTGGAGGCGGTCGTCGAGGAGCACGGTCCCAAGGCCGCCCTGCTCCAGGAGCTGGCGAGCCACGAGAACGAGAACGCGATCCTCTCCACCACCACCTCGTCGCTCTCGATCGAGGAGCTGGCCGCGGCCACCGGACAGCCCGAGCGCTTCGTCGGCCTTCACGTGTTCAACCCCGTGCCGCGGATGAAGCTGGTGGAGCTCGTGTTCCCCGCCGAGGCGACGGAGGGGACGCGCGAGCGCTCCCGCGCCCTGTGCAGCGCGCTCGGCAAGACCGCGGTCGAGGTGCCGGACATCCCGGGCTTCGTCGTCAATCGCCTGCTGTTCCCCTACCTGTTCAGCGCCGTCGAGCTGATGGTCGCCCATGACATGGCCCCGGAGGACGTCGACACCTGCATGACCCTCGGCGCCGGCGTCCCGATGGGTCCGATCGCGCTGCTGGACTTCGTCGGCCTCGACGTCTCAGCCGCGATCGGCGAGTCGATCGGCGCCACGGTTCCCGAGCGGCTGAAGGCCCTGATCGAGGAAGGAGCGCTCGGCCGCAAGGCGGGGCGGGGCTTCTACAGCTACGCCTAACAAACCTTTAAGAATGGTTGAGGTGAGGCGCCGATACTTCGTCGCGCGACGTACCTCATAGCAGCACCTCCTCCCCAGAACCACGAAGCCGGCCCGCCTCCAGCGGGCCGGCTTCTTTTGTGCGCGCATCGGTCGGGACCGCGCGGGCGCACCTCCTGAAAAAGGGGCGAAGCCGGCCCTCCCCAGGGCCGGCTTCATCTCTCCTCTCAACCACCGGGCGATTCAATCGCGTCGGATCTACGACCCGGCGTTGCGCGAGTGGCAAATGTAACAAATGTTGCGCGCTGCTGCTGCAATCGGTCGCGCGGCGGCATGACGGTCTCGCCGGGGGCGGGCCGCTCACGCCCCCCGCCGCTGGCGGATCCGCACCGCCTCGATGCGGTTCTGACGCACCGACTCGACCCGGATCGAGTAGCCGTTGGCGGAGATCTGGTCGCCGCGCTTGGGCAGACGGCCGAGCTCGGCGAACACGAAGCCGCCCACCGAGTTGTAGGCATCGGTGTCGACCGGGAGGTCGAGCCCGTAGTCCTCCAGGTCGGTCACCGCCACGTGGCCGCGGACGAACCAGTCTCCGTTGGCGAGCCGGCGCACCGCGCCGCCCGCCGGATCGGTCTCGTCGGCGATCTCACCCACGACCTCCTCGATGATGTCCTCGATCGTGACGATCCCCGCCGTCCGCCCGTACTCGTCGACGACGATGGCCAGCTCGGTGCGCTCGCGCTGGAGGTCGGCCAGCAGGTCGTCGAGCGGCTTGGTCTCCGGCACGATCGGGGCCTGCCGGACGAGCCCGTCGAGCGTCTCGTGCAGCCCGTCGTTCAGCATCCGCTTGACGAGCTGGTTGACGTGGACGATCCCCTTGACCCGGTCCTGGTTCTCGTCCTCGGTGACCACGAGCCGCGAGTGCCCCGTGTCCACGCAGCGGCGCATCGCATCCTCGACGGTCTGCGCGACGTCGACGGTGACGACGGCGGGGATCGGGGTCATCACCTGCCGCGCCTCCTGCTCGTGGAGGTGGAACACCCCCGTGAGCATGTTCGCCTCGCCGACGTCGATCTGACCGCCGGTCTGCGACTCGGCGATGATCCGTTTCAGGTCGTCCGGGGTCCCGCCCTCCGGCTCGGCGTCGGGGTCGGTGCCGAGCAGCCGCAGCATCCGATTCGATGACCAGTTGAGCACGGCGATGAAGGGAGTGAAGGCGACCCGCGAGAGGTGCAGCGGCCGCGCGATCCGCCGCGCCAGCGCCTCGGCGTGCTGGATCGTGTAGAGCTTCGGCACGATCTCCCCCACCGTGCTCTGCACGAAGGTGATCAGCACGTAGGCGATGATCACCGCGATCGCCGTCGCCACGCCGTCGGGGACGGGGTGGCCGAAGATCGGCTTGAGCACCTTCTCGATCGCCGGTTCGCCGAGCGCGCCGATGGCGATCGAGGCCATCGTGATACCGACCTGGCAGGCGGCGATGTAGTCGCCGATCTCGTCGATCTCGTGGAGGGCGAGCCGGGCTCCCCGCGCTCCTTCCTCGGCGAGCGCGTCCAGGCGGGGCCGCCGCGAGCGCACGAGCGCGTACTCCGCGATCACGAAGAACGCGTTGACGAGCACCAGCACCACGGTGAGCACGATGAGCAGCGCGTTCATCGGCCGCCCCCGCGCACCCGCCGGGACCGCGTCGGCGGACGGGCTGTCTCACTGGGGGGCGCGGCGGGAGCCCCCGTCCGCGCGCTCCCTCTTCGGGATGGATCGTCGTTCATCGGAGCGACAGGCGGAACCGTAGCAGCCGCGGCGTCGTCAACCGAGTGCGTCGAGTCGGCCCGCGAGCGAGAAGTCGGCCTCGGTGAGACCGCCCGCCGAGTGGTTGGTGAGGGAGAGCTTCACCTTGTTCCATCCGTGCACGAGGATGTCGGGGTGGTGGTTGGCCTCCTCCGCCGCCTCCGCCACCCGGTTGACGAACGCGATCGCCCCGGCGAAGTCCTCGAACGTGAACTCGCGCGTGATCTCGTCCGCCTCGCGGCTCCACGGGCTCCCGGCGAGCCGGGCCGTGATGTCCTCGTCACTCAGCAGCTGTGCCATACCCTTTCCTCCCGTGCGAATCGTCAGTCTTGTCCCGTCGGCGACCGAGATGCTGTTCGCCCTCGGCCTGGGCGGCGACCTTATCGCCGTCACCCACGAGTGCGACTACCCCGAGAGCGCCCGGGAGCTGCCGCGCGTCACCAAGGACGTGCTCCCACCCGGGCTGAGCTCGGTGGAGATCGACGCCGCGGTCAAGGAGCGCACGCTCGCGGGGCAGTCGATCTACGAGCTCGACGTGGCGGCGCTCCACGAGCTGGCGCCCGACCTGATCGTCACCCAGGCCCTGTGCTCGGTCTGCGCGGTGTCCTACGACGACGTCCGCGCGGTCGCCGATGAGCTCGCGTCGCGCCCGGAGGTGATCTCGCTGGATCCCCACACCGTCGGCGAGGTCCTCGGCGACGCCCGGACCCTGGCCCAGGCGACCGACGCCAAGGACGCCGGAGTCGCATTGATCGCCGAGGCCGCACACCGCATCGATGCCGTCAAGCTGGCCGTCCGCGGGGCGCAGCGCCTGCGCGTCGCCGCGCTCGAGTGGCTCGACCCTCCGTTCGCCGCCGGCCACTGGACGCCGCAGCTGATCGAGCTGGCCGGCGGAGAGGACGTGCTCGGGTTCCCCGGCGAGAGCTCCGAGGAGCGCCGCTGGGAGGAGATCGCGGCGGCCGAGCCGGACGTCGTCGTGGTGATGCCGTGCGGCTATGACGCGGAGATCGCTCACCGTGAAGCCGAGATGCACCGCGACGAGCTCGCCCGCCTCGGCGCCGGCGAGGTCGTGGCCGTCGATGCCGCCGCGTATTTCTCGCGCCCCGGCCCCCGGATCGTCGATGGGCTGGAGCTGCTCGCCCACGTCCTCCATCCCGACCGCGTGCCGGAACCGCCCCCGTCCGCCCGGGCGCTCACGGTCGAGCTCTGAGCCGCACCGTCCTGCTCGTCCATTCCTCGAGCGGTCGCTACGGCGCTGACCGCCAGCTCGGGCTGATCGCGCGCGGGCTCGATCCCTCCCGCTATCGCCCGCTCGTCGTCGTGCCCCAGCCCGGGCCCCTGTGCGAGGACCTCCAGCGCGACGGGGTCGAGGTGCTCGTCAGACCGGTGAGCGTGGTGCGCCGCGAGCTCCTGCGTCCCCGCGGGCTCGCCACGCTCGGCGCCGGGCTGCCGCGGGACGCCGCCTCGCTCGCGGCGCTCGCCCGGCGGCGGGCGGTGACGCTCGTTCACTCCAACACGTCCGTCGTCCTCAGCGGCGCCGCCGCCGCGGCCCTCACCCGGCTTCCCCACGTCTGGCACGTGCGCGAGATCTACTCCCGCTTCGGCCGAGCCTGGCCGCTTCACCGCCGGCTGCTCGGCACCGCGCGCGCGCTCCCCTGCGTCTCGAGCGCCACCGCCGGCCAGTTCGGCGGGGACCCGCGCGCCCGCGTCATCCACGACGGGCTCGCCGTCGACGCCCGGCGCACCCCGCGCGCGGCCGCACGAAAGACGCTCGGTCTCCCGCCGGACGCCGAGGTCATCGCCGTGCTCGGCCGGATCACCGACTGGAAGGGGCAGGACGTGCTCGTCCGGGCGCTGGCCGATCCGCGTCTGCGTGAGCGCGGCACCCTCGGCCTGCTCGCCGGCGAGGCGTGGCCGGGCGCCGAGTCGCGCTCCGACGCGGTCCTGCGGCTCGCCGCGGAGCTCGGCGTCGCCGACCGTCTGCGCGTGTGTGGCTTCCGTGACGACGTCGAGGTGGTGTACGGCGCCGCCGACATCGTCGCGGTCCCCTCGACCGCGCCCGACCCGCTCCCCAACGCCGCCCTCGAGGCCGCCGCGGCCGGCTGCGCGGTGATCGCCGCCGCTCACGGAGGGCTGCCGGAGATCATCCGCGACGGGGTCAGCGGTCGGCTCGTGACCCCGGGTGACGCCGCGGCGCTCGCCTCCGCGGCCGCCGAGCTGCTCGACGATCCGGCCCTGCGGGAGCGTCTCGGCGGTGCCGCCCGCGCCCACGTGCGCTCCCACTTCTCCGCCGAGCAGTTGCTCGAGCGGGTGCAGGCGCTCTACGACGAGGTGCTCGGCGTCACAGGGTGAGGCCGTTCGGGGTGAGCCCGGTTCCGCCGGCGACGGCGAGCGCCCCGATGATGCTGATCACGGCGACCAGTGCGCAGCCGGCGAGCGCCAATCGCTCCCGCCGGCGCCGCTCGGCCACCTCGACGACGAGCCACCCGCAGATCAGACCCGCCGCCAAGCCGCCGATGTGGCCGCCGAGCGAGATCTGCGAGTCGGTGACCGAGAAGATGAGGTTGAGGCCGAGGATCGGCAGCAGCCCGCTCTGCCACAGCGGGATCCCGCGCCGGTGCGCGACGACGATCAGCGCGCCGAAGATGCCGAAGATCGCCGTCGAGGCGCCCAGCGTGGGAGCGTCAGGCTGGAACAGCAGCGCCCCGAACGATCCGGCGAGCAGCGAGGCGAAGTAGACGGCGAGGAAGTTGATGCGGCCGATCGCCGGCTCGAGCACCCGCCCGACGAAGAACAGCGAGAGCATGTTGATGCCGACGTGGATGAGGCTGGCGTGCAGGAAGCCGCTCGTGAGCAGCCGCCAGTACTGGTGGTCGCCGTTGAACGGCGCCGGATACGGGTTGTGTCCGGTGAGCGGCAGCCCGAGCAGCGTGCCGTGCCAGTACAACCAGCCCGTGTCGGTGCCGCTGCCGGTGACTCCCGTGGCGAGCTCGGCGATGAACACCGCCACGTTGATCGCGATCAGGATCTGGGTGGCGCGGTAGTCGAGCGTCGGCGCGCGCACCGTCCTCACCTTGGTCCGCTCGCGGGCGCACTCGGGGCAGCGCATCCCGACCGGCGTCGGGGTCATGCAGTCCGGGCAGATCGGACGCCCGCACGAGGAGCACGAAACGCCCGTCTCACGGGAGGTATGTCGGTAGCAGACGGCCACGGGTGATGACGCTAGCAATGGCCCGTTGGCCGGCTGCTAGCGCTGCGGAAGGATCCGGCGAGCCTCTTCGGCGATGTCGTGCACGGTGCGCTCGGCCAGCTCCAGCAGGTTGCCCGACTGCTGCTGGCGCGTGCGGTGCCGGCTGCGGACCCGCAGCGCGACGAGCGCGCTCCCGGCCGTCGCGCCGACGACCACGGCGGCCGCGGGACGCACCCAGTTCCGCGGGTCGCGCATCGACGAGAGCTCCCAGGACTCGAGCTGGTCCTGGGCCAGCTCGGTGAGGTTGACGAGCGTGACCTCGAGCCGCTGGGCGAGGTCGGCCGGCGGGTCGACGGGCGAGAGCGCCTCGCGCAGCAGCGCCTCGAAGTCAGCCGTCCCCGAGCTCATTTCGCTGCGTCCCCGTCTCGGCTGGCCTCAGCCACCGACGCCTGCGCGCTGGCCGAACCCATGGGACCCGCCCCGGCGGATTCGACGATGCCCTCCAGCTGACGGATCGCCCGGTGCAGGAGCACCTTGGTGGCGCCGTCGGTCCGGCCGAGGGCGCGCGCGATCTCCCGGTTGTCCATGCCGAGCGCGAAGCGCATGATCAGCGCCTCACGGCGGTCGTCCGGGAGCTGCTGGACGCCACCGAGGATCGCCTTGAGCTCCTCACGTCCCTCCACGAGCGACTCCGTGGTGTGCGGAGAGGAGATCATGCCGGCATCCTCGATCGCCGACTCCGGCTTGCGGGAGCGGTCGCGATAGAAGTTCGCCGCCAGGTTATGGGCGATCCGGATGAGCCACGGCCGCAGCGGCCGGCCATTCGATTCGCGCAGCGCCCGTTCGTAGTGCCGGTACGCCTGCAGGAAGGTCTGCTCCGTGAGGTCCTCGGCGTCGTGGTGGTTGCCGACCCGGTAGTAGCTGTAGGAGTAGACGTCCCGCAGGTGAGCCTTGTAGAGCTCGGAGAAGCGAGCGTCCAGCTCGCGCTTTGAGATCGTGGCTTCGTCCACGGCATGGGGAATCTACCCCTGCTCAGGCGGCGCGCGCAGATGCGCTGCGCCGCGGCTTGGCCGGTTCGGTGACCGTGGCGGTCCACCGGTCCAGTTCGATGCGGCCCTCCACGAGCGCGGCGAGCCCGTCGAGCGTCGGCGTCTCGACGTGCGCCTCACGCGCCACCGAGGTGAGCAGGGAGACGGCGTCGACGGCCTCGACGGCGTGCCCCAGGAGGGGACCGATCTGCTCGGTGGGGACCCCCTGGGAGAGGAGCTCGCCGGCGCGCCGGTTGCGCGAACCGGGCGCCACGACGGTCGCGACGAGATCGCCGGCTCCGGCCAGGCCGGCGAACGTCTCGGGGCGACCTCCGCGCCGGCGGGCGATCAACTCCACCTCGGCGAACACCTTGCCGGCGGCGGCGCCGCCGACGTTCGGGCCCGCCGTGGCGGCGGCCGCAGCGGCGAGGGCGGCGACGTTCTTGGCGCAGCCGGCGAGCTCGACGCCGGTGACGTCGGAGGTGATGAGGACATCGAGCCCGGCCGTCGCGAGGACGTCGGCGAGCTGGCGGGCGAACGCGGGGTCGAGGGAGGCGAGCACGACCGAGGCGCCGTTGACCAGCGCTTCGGCGGCATGCGAGGGACCACCCAGGACGGCGATCGCCCGGGCGCGGCAGCGCTCCGCGGTGAATGCCGCCGGCAACGTCCCGAGCGGCGGGACGAGGCCCTTGGAGAGCACGACCATGCCGGCCCGATGCGGGATCCGCTCGCCGTGGGCGGCCAGTACTGCGGGCAGCGCGCGCGCCGGAACGGCGAGGCAGATGAGGTCATGGCCGCCCAGCTCCAGCTCGGCGGCGCGACGGACGTTGATCGTGTCGGGCAGCGTCACGCCGGGCAGATAGGCGCTGTTCTCCCGGGACTCCTGCAGCGCGGCGGCCTGCTCGCCCGTGCGGCAGCCGAGGTCCACGTCGTAGCCCGCGCGCGCGAGGCAGACGGCGAGGCTCGTCCCCCAGCTGCCCGCCCCGACGATCGCCGCACGGCGGATCGGAGGCAGCCCGCCGAGCCACTCCCACTGGAGCATCACGCACGGCCAGATCCGGTCGGTCACCGCGCTGGCGAGCGCCGGCGAGGGGTTCTCGACCTGCGGGAAGCGCAGCGGGCGACCGGCCCGGATCCGTACCCGGTGCGGACGGATCCGCCAGCCGCGCCGGATCGCCTCGGTGCCGATCACGGCGACGGGCACGACGGGAGCGCCGGTCTCCAGCGCGAGGCGCCCGACGCCGCGCCGCGGCTTCCCGAGCGCGCCGGGCCGGATGCGCGTCCCCTCCGGGAAGATGAGCACGATGCTGCCGCGGCCGAGGAGCGTCCGCGCCGTCTTCATCATCTCCTCGTCGGATTCGCCGCGACGCACCGGGAACGCGCCGAGCGCGTTGAGGATCCATGCCTGCCACGGCTTCAGGAACAGCTCCTGCTTGGCCACGTAGTACATCGGGCGGCGGGCCATGCAGGCGATCACGAACGGATCGAGGAAGCTGCGGTGGTTGGCGGCGATGATCACCGGCCCGTGGGCGGGGATGTGCTCGCGGCCGATCCGCTGCAGCCGGAAGTAGAGGCGGAAGAACGGCTGGAACGTGAGCCGCACGAACCAGTAGGCCAGCGGGTTGGCACCGTGCTCGCGGGCCCGACGATGCAGGGCTGCGTGATCCATCGCACAATCCGGTACCCGGGGTCCTCCCGCCCGTTACAGTTGGTCGCGTTGAGTTCGGGAATCGACCGCACGCGCACGCTGAGGGGAGCCGTCTGCGGCGCCGTCGCAGCCGCCGTCTGGGCGTTGCAGCAGCCGCTCGACAAGCGCGTGTTCGGGTGTGAGTACGACGACGTCGAGCTGCTCGGCAAGGCCATCACCCGCGGCGACGGCTGGTATCCCCTCGGGCTCGCGACGCACATGGCCAACGGGGTGGCGTTCGGCGCCGCCTATGCCAACCTCGCGCCCTCGCTGCCGCTGCCGGCGCTCCTGCGCGGGCCTGCCGCGGCACTCGCCGAGCACGTCGGGCTGTGGCCGCTCGTCGCCCTCACCGACCGTCTGCACCCGGCCCGCCGGGAGCTGCCGAAGCTCCAGGGCAACCGGCGCGCCTTCGCGCAGGCAACCTGGCGGCACCTGCTGTTCGGAATCCTCATCGGCGAGCTCGAGCGGCGGCTGAACGCCGAGCCCGAGCCGACGCCGCCGGAGTCCGAAACGGACTTCTCCTCCAACGGTCACGGCCGAATCGAGCACGCGGTCACCGTCAGCGGCACCGGCCCGACCGAACGCTGAAGCGTCAGCTCAGGCGTGCGCGTCCTCATCACAGGGGCCTCGGGGCTGGCGGGCGGCCATCTCGCCCGCGCCTGCGCCGAGGCGGGCGACGAGATCCTCGGCCTCTCGCGCAGCGGCCGCGTGAGCGCCGGCGAGGGCCGGGCGATCGATCTCGGCGACGCGGACGCGGTGGCGGCGACGCTCGCCGCCTTCGAGCCCGAGGTCGTCTACCACCTGGCCGCGCTCAGCTCCGTCGGGCGCTCGTGGGAGGACCCGGTCGGCACGGTGGAGGACAACGTGCGCAGCGCCGCCACCCTGCTCGAAGCGCTCCGGCACGGGGCGCCACACGCGCGCGTGGTATGGGCGAGCACGTGTGAGGTGTACGGCGCGGCCGACGAGCTGCCGATCCCCGAGACGGCGCCGCTGAAGCCGGCCAACCCGTACGCCGTCTCCAAGGTCACGGGCGACCTCCTCGCGGGCGTGTACGCCGAGGCTCACGGGCTGGCGATCATTCGCGCCCGGCCGTTCAACCACGCCGGCCCGGGGCAGCGGCCGATCTTCCTGCTGTCGTCGCTCGCGCAGCAGGGCGCCCAGGCGCGCTTGGACCGGGCCCGGCGGATCGAGATCGTCACCGGCAACCCGCACACCCGCCGTGACTTCACCGACGTGCGCGACGTCGTCGCCGCCTACCGGCTGCTCGCCGCCCGGGCCGAGCCGGGGGTCTACAACGTGTGCACGGGCGTCTCGGTGTCCGCCAGCGATCAGGTCGAGCTGCTCGCCGAGCTGATCGCCCCGATCGAGGTCATGCACACCGTCGACCCGGCCCGCGTGCGCGCCCACGAGGTGATGGACCTCCGCGGCTCGGCGGACCGCATTCGCGCCGCCGTCGGGTGGGAGCCGCGAATCCCCCTGCGCGAGACGATGCGCGACACGCTCGCCTGGTGGGAGCAGGAGCTCTCCGTCGGGCGCACCGCGTAAAGCCAACAATATAGATTGAATTACTTGCCATCGGCGCTGTCGCCTGGTAGCGTCGACGCCGTGAGCGCTCCGGCGCAGATACAGCTCTCGCTCGATGCCGGACGTGCGACGAACGTCGCGCCACGGCACATGCTGTGGGACCGGCGATGTTGTTCGTGGGCTCGAACCCGTCCCAGCTGAGCGCATCCTCAGCGCGGCAAGAGACGCGCGCCCTCGCATCCTGCCGTCGACGCGACGACCCAACCGCCGGCGTGGCCCAGCGCCACGCTGCGGTCCGCACAGCCGCGCACGCGGGTTCGACTCCCCTCCGGGCCGTCCTCAGAACCACACCGTCCCACCCGACAGCATGACAGGGAGTTCGTGATGCCCAGGATCACCGTACAAGCCATCAACTCCGACGGCGAACCACGCCGCTGGACCCTCAGCGAGCGGATCATCGCCGCGAATCTCGACAGCGACCACTATGCCGAGCAGCTGATCGAGCGGCTCGCCTGGGCCACCGTCGACGCCGAGATCGCCGAGGCGCGAGATGACGATCATGACGCCGCCGGCCACCACCAGCGTGGCGCCCCGACCACTCGACCGCGGGGCGACCGACGCGCCGCCCGCTCGCGTCCGCGCGGTACTTCGCCCATCAGCGCCCGCACCGCGCGCGCATGAGCGCGAAGCCCCCGATCGCCCTCCGAGCCGTACACGACCGAGGCGACCCACCCACGCCTCCCGAGCTCGCCCGCCACCACGAGGAGGACCTCCGCGATGCCGTTTGGCTGTACGAGTGGTCCCGCGCCGCGCTGGAGCCAATCGGCGAGGCCGTGGCAGCCCGCGTCACCATCGCGGGTTGAGCCGCCACTCAGCCGCCGCCGTGAGGTGGCTCGCGACGTTCGCGAGCGCCGCACGCCACCCGACCCTGGCCCTCTCAATCACGGGCAGCCACTCGGCCTCGTATTCGCCCGAGCACGGATGCGGGTCCCGAGCCCTCCTTCAGCCCTCGTGGGATTCGGGCTCGGGCGAGTCGATCAGCAGCAGGTTCTCGAATGCAACTCGTGCAGCATGCGTGACCGTCTCATCAGCCGCGTCCAACCGACCCGCCTGGCCTATCGCTTACGAGGTCGAAGGCGTGCCACTGGCCGTGTAGCGCTTGGTCACGCCTTCGTACTGACCGAGATTGATGTGTGTCGTGACCTTCCCCGTCACCTTGGTCGCGCTCACGAACTTTCCGCTCACCGTCTCGGTTCCCAGCTTCTTGTTGTTGACAGCGAGGATGTTGCCGCTCACCTTGAACTTGCCGCTCTTCGAGACCTTGACGGATGCGCGGGTGAACGACCTGATCCCGCCGTAGCCGCCGCACGTCTTCACCTTGCACTTGAGCGCCAGCCCGGCCGAGAAGTCGGTCAGCTTCGAGCGGCTCACGGCCTTGAAGTAGACCAATGGGCTTCGGGTGCTCGGCGTGGTGTACGTGTCTCCGGCTCTTGGCTTCGCCGCAAGCGCGATCCCCACGACCGCAAACAGCAACAACGCGACCGACGCCAGAATCGAGACCAACCTGAACCGCATGAAACCCCCTTCGTTGGTGTTGCTCGGCGCGCGCGTAGTTTATCCCGCAGCGACCCCAGCCAGCCAATCTATCCCTCGCACCGCGCATGATCCGCGTTCGACGAGACCACGGGCTCTCGTCGACTGAGTCTGGACCCCGAGTCCGACAGCCTCCGGTGCCCCACCGGCGGCCCCGATGTCCGTCGGGGTGCGCCGCCCGCCGGCCAGGGGCACGGTCGGCGAGCTCCGCCTCGGCCATGCCACTCCCAGGGTCTCGCACCCCTGCGTGCGACACTCCATCCCGCGCCCGCCTAGCTCAATTGGCAGAGCACTTGATTTGTAATCAAGGGGTTGCCGGTTCAAGTCCGGCGGCGGGCTTGGGTGTTCCGAGGAACGTGCTCCGGGTACGTCGCCTCGGAGGGAGTTGGCTCCCCGGAGTGGGAGCGCCGTCGGGGCTCGTCCGCGTCGACCGGGCCCGTGGTCCGGTGTGGTTTGCGAAGTTCGGGCTGCCCGACGAGCGCAAGGTGCAGAGGAAGATCGGACCGGCCTGGACCGGCCGTGGGCGGTCGCCAAATGGCTTGTTCACGAAGCGCCTCGCGGAGGAGTGGCTGCGGGAGACGCTCGTGCAGGCGAGCCGCGGGACGCTGCCGGGCCAGACGCGGACGGGTGCGACGTTCGCCGATGCCGCCGCGGAGTTCATGCGCTATGTCGAGCACGATCGCCGGCGCAAGCCCTCCACGCTCGACGGCTACCGCTCAATCGTCCGCACGCATCTCGTGCCCGCGCTCGGTGAAATGCCGCTCGAGTCCGTCACGACGCCGGTGATCGAGCACTGGATCGCCTCGCTTGACCGCTCGGCGAACACGCAGCTGCTCGCGCTGGTCCTCCTGCACGGCATCTTCCGCCGGGCGATCCGCGTGTGGGATCTCCCGGCGAACCCCGTCGACCGCGTCGAGAAGCCGCCGCTCGCCCGCACCGGAGACCTCCAGGTGTTCTCCCCCGAGGAGGTGTGGGCGCTCGTCCGCGCGGCCGCCTCTGAGCAGGACGCGGCGATCTACCTCACCGCCGCCTTCACCGGCCTACGCCTCGGCGAGCTGCTGGCGCTGCGCTGGCGAGACGTCGACTTCACCGGCGCGGTCATACGCGTGCGCGCGAGCCACGCGGCGGGCGCCCTCACGACCCCGAAGTCCGGCAAGGTCCGCTCGGTCCCGATGGCCCCCGACGTCGGCTCAGCGCTCGCGCGCCTCGGCGATCGGGGGCACTGGGTCGGCGACGACGACCTCGTCTTTGCCGGGGTGGCGGGGGACCACCTCGACGGCTCCGCGCTCCGCCGCCGCTACAAGCAGGCACTCGCCGAGGCCGGCCTGCGGTCGCTCCGCTTCCACGACCTGCGCCACACGTTCGGCACCCGGATGATCGCCCGCGCCGACATCCGCCGCGTCCAGGAGTGGATGGGCCAGGCCGACATCCAGACCACGATGCGCTACCTCCACTACGCCCCCCGCCAGGAGGACGCGGCGCTCGTGGCCGAGGCCTTCAGCACCGAGGACCACGAAGCGAGTCGCACCTGATGCGTCGCCGCGGAAAGTCCCTGCAATGAGGAAGGACGTCCCAAGATGTCCAAGGACGTCCCAGGACGTCCCAGGACGTCCCCAAGTTGTCCTTGCGCTCGCGCGGATGGAGCGCGACGCTGTAGGCATGAGCATCCCGCGGCACCGCCTCCAGACCTCCCCCCTCCCCAGCCAAGGCGGCATCGCAGCACGCTGCCGCCCAGGGAACCAGGCCTTGCGGCCGCGCAGCAGCTGGATCGAAGTGCACCGCGCGAGCGACCTGTCGCTTCGCCGTACCGCGGGACGTCTTGGGACGTCTTCGGGCCAGCACAGCGAGTGCGTAGAGTGTATGCCTGCTGGAAGGGAGCTTGGAGCGGCTTGGGCAGCCAGCATCGACCGGCGGTGGCGCCACCATCGGCGGATGCCAACGATCTCTCGCTTCTACGGAATCGTGATCGCGATGTACTACGACGACCACGGTCATCCGCATTTCCATGCGCGTCATGCAAGCGGTCAGGCCAAGGTGCGGATCGACGAGGTCGAGGTCATCGAGAGCACGCTCGACGTCCGCCAGCTCCGCCTCGTCCTCGCCTGGGCCGAGCTCCACCGCGCGGAACTCCTCGCCAACTGGGACCGCGCCCGCGTCGGGGAAGTGCTGACCGACATCGAGCCGCTCCGATGACTGGCCTGACACCCGACATCACCGCCGTCTCCGTCGTCCGCCACGGCATCCTCCACCTCACCTTCGCCGACGGCATCTCCGGCGACGTCGACGTCCTCGACCGCATGAGTGGCCCGGTATTCGAAACCGCCCGCTCAGCCGCCGGCTTCGCCGACGTCAAGGTCGACGAGGAGACCGGCACGATCATCTGGCCCGGTGGCGCCGACCTCGCCCCCGACACGCTCTACATCCGCCTGACGACCGGCCTCTGGCCCGAGCAGAGCATCGCCGCCGCCTGAGCGAGCTGGTCAATTACAGATCCTCACCAGCGGGACCGCGCAAGCGCGCAGGTAACAAGCGCAACACGTTGATTCGCGCGCTCCCCTCTAGGCTCGCGGGACCGGGCCATCGCTCGGACAAAGCTGCCGTACGAGAGCAGTCGCCGTCGAAGCCTGGCCTTGAGTCAATACTCCCGTCCAACCCGCGTTCGTTTTCCTAGGCCCGATGTTGGTTCAGTGCCGAGCGAACTCCTGGCTACGCCCGCCACGTATCAGATAGCGTCGCGTCATGGCTACTCACGAGGTCTCCCTGAACATCACGAAGCCGATCCCAGTTGGCCATGTCGATATCGAAATCCCAGTTCGCCGCAACGGCCGAGCGTTCGGCAAAGTCAAGATCAGTAAAGGCGCGATCGATTGGATGCCAGCGAACAAGAGTAAGACGGCTTACTACCTCGATTGGGCTGAGTTCGCCAAGTTCATGGCCGACTACGGGCGGCCGGTCTAGCTCGTTACATGACAGAGCAATCAAAGCCCGAAGATCTGCGCTTCGATTCAGATAAGGAACGTCGTTATGCGCTCGCCTACCTGCGTTGGCTAGCTGGTGGAAGCAGACGGCAGTAACCGCCCTTGGCAACTAATCGGAACCTACGAGCTCTCGAGCGACCGCGCAACCCAAATCCGGGGCGAAGTCGAGCAAATGGTCCGGGATGCGGCCCTCAGGCTCGACTCCTGAGTTGTCTCTCGCGCGCACATTCGCCGCAAAGGATCCGGGAGCGCCGCTGTCCGCCGGCGATCGGATCCGCGGCATAGGCATCGCGCGCGAACGCCGCGGCGCGTGATCCCCTGGTCGCCGTTGCGCTGGCGCGCATCGGCGACCTCTCAGTGGTCAAGGCAGTGGTGTCGTCGCGGGCGCGCCGATGGCTCGGGGGTTATCTCGAGGTCATGGCCGGTTGGGTGTGATCGGCTGCTCCCGGTATACCGTGCAGAGATGGGTGTGGGCGAGACGATCGACGTTACGTTCGACTTCAGGTCCGACACGCCGACCGGAAAGGATCCGGACGCTCGCAGTCCAACTCTGCGGAGGTATCACCAACTGTTGTGGAGCAAGCCTTTGCCGAGTGGTGCGCAATTCGTGCTCGAGGTCACCGCTCCTGGCTGGTATCTGCGTCATCGATCCAAGCTTGGCGATTTTGGCCTGGCGCAGCGTCGGCTGAAACGCCGCCCCTCCCCCGCGACCGCGGTCACGTTGCAGGGACGTTGCAGGACCTCTGCGATAATCGCGGCTTCACGCGCTCCGACCGGAGTCGGCGCTCAACACCAGGGGGTATCGCACAGATGAGACTGATCAGCAAACTCGGCGGAGCGTTCGTCGCCTCCACCCTCGCCGCGCTCGCGCTCAGCTCACCCGCACTGGCCGCCGGCCAGTGCGGCACCAGCGGCGTCTACAGCACCTCCGGTACCACCGCGACCTGCACGTACTCCAGCGCCACCAACACGGGCCTCACCGACACCTTCACGGTTCCGGGCGGCGTCAGCAGCATCACCGTCGCCGCGATCGGCGGTGAGGGCGGCGGCGGCCAGTTCGGCGCCGGCGGCGGGTTCGGCGAGTCGGTCACCGCGACGGTTCCCGTGTCTGGCTCTGGATCACTGAGCGTCCAGGTGGCAGGCAACGGCAGCACATCGGCGGCCGGCTTCGGCGGCGGAGGCGCTGGTGGGGGCGGGCTCGACGGCGGCGGCGGCGGCGGGGGCGCCTCGAGCATCTCGTCATCGAGCCCGCTGGTCGTTGCCGCCGGCGCCGGCGGGGGCGGCGGCGGCAGCAATGGTGCTGGCGGCGGCGGGAGCGCTGGGCAGCCGGGGGACGATGGCTATGAGTGCTCCGGATCGGGCGGCGGCGCCGGCGTGACGAACCCGGGTGACAATGGCCCCGGTGGAATCGCGTGCAACGGCTTCAGCCCGGGCCTGGCAGGCCAAGGCGAGCAGGGCGGCGCGGGTGGCGGAGGGGGCGGTGGCGGTGGCGGTGGCGGTGGCGGCTACTTCGGTGGCGGTGGCGGCGGCGGGGGCGGTATCACCGGCTTCAACTTCAACGCCAGCGGCGGTGGCGGCGGCTCGAGCTATGCGGTCGACCCGAACGCGACGTTCACGACCGACACCACCGGCGATCCGTCGGTGGCGATCTCCTACACGATCCCCACCGTGACCCCCTCGCTCTCCACCCAAGTGGATGACGCGGGCACTGGCACGAGCTGGCTGGGGTATGAGATCCCGGGCGCCAAGGCCTATGACACCGCCGCGCTGACCGGGCTCGTCACCGGCGATGTCCCGACCGGATCTGTGACCTACAGCCTGTACGACAACGGCACATGCGCCGGTGCCGCGCAGGGCACCCAGACCGTTTCGCTTAACGCCGACGGCACCGTCCCGAGCTCGGCAAACACCGGCAAGCTGACCGTCGGCAGCTACAGCTACCAGGCCAGCTACTCGGGTGCCGGCGTCTACAACCCCGCGATGGGCGGCTGCGAGCCGTTCACGGTGGTGCCGGATCAGGCCGATGTGAGCGCTTCGCTCTCCGGGCCGTCCGCCGCGGCCGACGGCACCTCGTTCAACGAGATCGTCACCGTCACCGACAACGGGCCGGCCCCGGCCACCAACGTCGTCACCGCACTGGGACTGCCAAAGGGGACCACCCTCGCGAGCGCGGGCGGCGGCATCGACGTGTTCGGCAGCCTGGTGTGGCGCGCCGGGGAGATCCTCCCGGGCAACAGCGACACCTATACGGTCACGCTCACCGTCGGAGCGCACACCAGGGCAATCGACAGGATCCCGGCCACAGCCGCCTCGCTGAGCGTTCCAGACCCCAGCTACGCAAACAACGCGGCCGAGACCACGATCACCCTCGGCCCCACCAGCAAGGGCGGCACCGTCCACGCCGACCTCGCCCGCCGACGCGGTAACCTGCTCGCGATCGGCCGGCGCCTCCTCACCCAGCTGAGCCAGCTCGACCGGCGCACACACCACAACCGGTAATCGCAACCGAGGACGGGCGGGCGGGCCGCAACAGGCCCGCCCGCTCCCCGCCGGTCATCCTCCGCTGGATCGTCGCCTCGCCGAGCTGACGCTTCGGCCTCGTCCCAGCTAGCGGGGTGGGGAACGTCCGCCGTCACCTGACCGCCCTTCGGTCGACGCTGTCGCAAACAATGAGGCCGTGGCGCGCCACTGACGCCAACCGCAGGGTGAGCATCACCGCTGGCGACCAAGCCCCCGCTGTCGCCCAGACGCGAGCCAGAACTGGCGTGCGACCCTACCGTTTCCATGATGCGCCACCGCTGAGCCGAGCGGCCCGCGAGTGTCGCATCCGCAGGGCGAGCATCACGGCTGCCGATCGACCTCGGCGCTCTCGCCTGGGACGAGAACGAGCGTCGGCTGCATGGCTGCCGCATTCTGGCTGAGCGAGAGCCAGCGGCGAGCGCGGCGGTCGTCGGCGGGGATGGCCGGCCTCCGGGGGCCGCCTTCATCCGTGCGCGACGACGCGCTGGCGAGCCCGCAATGTGTTCAACTCAGGGAAGCCGCCGACGTCATAGGACGGCCGGCGCTCCCCTGGGTTTCGCCAATAGGAGGGCACTCTATCTGAGCCACATCCCTATGTCGCCATTGCGATGGCGCGCCCGCGGGGTCCAAGGGTGGCGAAAGCGATATCCACGTAAAGCCTCGGCGCCGCGTGGCCAGTTCCTACAGCTCGGCAGAGGCGGAATGACCGAGTCTCGAGCGCTCGCAGCTCTCCAGATTCGCGTTACGCCGACCTGCAAGAGGCTGCCGTGCTCATGGTGTTTCGGGCGCGCGTGAAATACGGTTCTCGTCATGGTCCGCGTCGTACCTGATACCAACATCGTCGGCGGCAAGAAGGGCCGGCCGCTCGAGAGCAACGAGATGCGGCGTCTGCTGGACGAGACGCGGCGCGGAAATCTCGAACTTGTGCTGCCTCGGATTGTTGTGTCGGAGGCAGCCAACCTCTGGGCTGAGCAGGTCATCGAGACCGCCGCGCAGTTCAAGAGCAGCGCCTCAATCCTGCGCCAAGCTGGTGTCGTCCAGGCTCTCGATCACCTAATCCCTGAGAAGTCGACGGTTCGGTCGGACGAAGAGCGGCGGATCGAGACGCTGGTCACAGCCGCCGGTGGGGCAATCGCACCGCTGCCGTCTGTGAGTCATTCAGCTGTCGTCGAGCGTGCGCTAGGTCGTAGGCAACCTTTCGATCCCCAAGGGCGAAACGGCTACCGAGACGTCCTTCTCTGGGAGACGGTGTTAGGGCTCGTCGGCAAGGACGATCCGCTCTTCTTCATTGCGCGGGATAAGGGTGCCTTCTTTTCGAAGGGAGCCGAGGAGCTCGCAGCGAGACTGCGTGGCGAAGTTGAGGAGCGATGTGGGGCAGCCGATGCCGTGCTGCTCTACTTCGATGCATCCCGTGCGATCGAAGCGGCCTTGGAGTACTCGGCCAAAGCGGCTGAGCAGCAGCAAACCACGGCGCTCGAACAGCAGCGCCAGGCCAACGGGATGGCTCTCCAAGAACTAAACCGATTGCTACAGGACGATTCGGGCTTTGCAACGCTACTCGCCGATGCGGTCGAGGAGGCGCTCGGCTACATGGATTTGGGTTCTGATCTCAGACCCTTTGGCGTGAGCGACGGCGACGTCTACGACGCTCACATCGACATCGTCGAAGACTTAGAGAACTGGCGGTTTACATCCGCGCACGTGGCCGAGAACGGTCTCGTGCTAGCGGAAGTGACGGCCGATCTCGGGTCGACAGCATCGATCACGCTACATCCGAGCACGGCCACATTGCTCGACGATCATCCCCAGATCCGGATTTCGGACTTCGGATACGGGACTTCGCGTGCCGAAGGTGAAGCGATCGTGAGAGCGCGCGTCACCTGCGATGTGGTCGTGAACCGTGACCAAGCGCAGCTCGCGTCGCTGGCGACCGTCTCGCACTTTGATCCCTTGGACGGATAGCGCACCCAGCTTAGTGGATGGGTTTGAGCGTTTTCGTCGCCGAGGCGCAAGTGAGTTCGGAACGATGGGCGGGGCGAAAGCGTCCGTCGTTGACCGCGCGGCGCCACCCCGATGATCACCTTGCAAAGTGGGAGTCGTTTGCGCGATCAATGCCGTCGACTCTGGGATTGAGGTCGACTAATGGACACCTTCTGAGACGCCGCTGGATGGGCTATGAGCGCTTCCTGTGCCGTTCCTCACGGGCGAGACAAGCCGTAGCTTGGTGGAAGATGAGCCCGGGCGCGCGCGGAACTGATGCGCCTGGCGATCCGGCAGTACTGACCGTCGTCTGGGACTCACGCGCAGCTGGGCGGTCCGAACGCCATTCGCCGTGACTAACGAGAGCCGGTTTGACTACGGTACTTGGCCGATTCGATATGGACCTCGTTCCGACGAGTATCACGCCACGGGTCGACGAAGCGGCCATATTGTCCGTGCTCGCCGCCCGAGCAGATGGCGAGAAGCTGCTGGTTGCCGGTTCGCTGCTTACGGTGCCAGTAACGCAGGCCGCCACAACTTGGCGCCGGTGGATGCAGTCACAACCGCTCCCGCCGATCCGACGGGGACTTCAGCCGACCGGATTTGACCTCGGCCCGAGCTTCGAGATCGAGCCTTTTCCTGGTGTGCTCGGTGCCCGTCGCATGGTGCAGCGGGGCGAATGGCAGAGCGTCGTCGATGAACTCGGGGCGGGTCAGTATCTGCGTCACCCACGAGTCGCTACCGCGCAGATCTCTCCGAGTGGTCGCTGGGTGGATTGCTATGCAGAGACAGCGAGGGCGACGCCCATCACGTCGTCGCCAGCGCCAGCCGGCCGGTCTTCGCCGTTAGCGCTGCAGTGACGGCGCCGCCCATGCCCCACTCCGAGGCGCGTTGGGACTGGCTACTCCCGCCACACGTACCACGCGGTCCCGACCTCGGCGCGATGTTTAGCGCTCGAAGCTTGCTCCATTGGCCGAGGGAGCTCTTGGGAATCGAGTGGCTCGGCGAGGATGCGTATACACCCCCGAGCATCTTCGTGGTTGGCCGGTCGGTGAGCGACGCGTGGATCGTGGACATGGTGCCGGAGCCAGACGAGGGGGAAGTCAAGATCGTCCTGGGGTGGGATGCCAACCGCATCGACCCGCTCAGCTGCGTCATCGACGCACGAGTTGAACTTGACGGTGCTGTCCTTCTGAGCAGCCACCTGCGGATCTCGGATCTTCCGTCTCGGGATGCTGAACTGATCCCGGAGCCCCGTAACTCGACGTGGAGCGAGCGCACCGTGACCGTCGGGCTGCCTCGCGGCCCCGAGGGCACCGCCTGGGGAGCCGCCCTATACGCGCCGGACGGCCGCCTACTTGACGAACGCCGGACGGGGCGCCGGATCGAACGTATACGCGTCTCGGTAGGGCGCAGCCCTCCGCCCGTGCCCGAGCCTGACCGGGCAGCTCTCCAGCGCGCGGCACAGGTTGCTCGCGACGTTATGAAGTCAGCTCGCGAGGCCGCGGCTCACCGACGCCTGTCGGATGCCGGCGACCTGCAGCATTACCTCAGGTGGCGGTTCTCATGCGTTGCTGGTGAACTCCTCCTCTTGGATGTCTACCTGCTCGACCCACCCGTCCAACCGACTGTCGCGTTCCTACAGAGTTTGGATCGACCGATCCGTGCGCTGTGTCGTCGCACATCCGTGCAGGCGGGGGTGACCGTGCCGCCAGGCGTAGATGTTCGGTTGCTCCCGAATGGTCCGGATACGCTGCATGACCGCGTCTGGATAGTCGGCGAGACCGGTCTACTCCTTGGTGGGTCGCTGAACACTTTCTTGACGGTAGCCAAAGGGGCACCTGCTACCACCGTTACCGAGCTCCCAGTTGCGGACGTGCTGCTCTGGCGCCAGATGTTCGAACGTTGGTGGCCCTCGCGATAACGGCGCGGACCTACGCGGCGCCGCACATTTAGCGACCCTCATACCCGCTCTGGCACGAGACCATTTTTGTGGTGGTGGCTCGCGGCGGCGGCCGTTAGGCTCTCGGCCGGTGGTCGTTCTGCCTTATCCAGAGCAGGACCGTGCTCGTTTCCTCGAACTGGCGCAACTCTATCTTGGGTGCCGTGAGGCGTTCCGCGACATGGCAGCAGAGAACCAAACCGTTCGCGCTGTCGGCTCGACGGCCGAGCGGGATGAGATCGCCCTGCTCGCCCGCGAGCCGCCCGTAGCCCCCACGTCTGAGCGGCTGATCAGCCACATGGCCAACCTCTGCTTGTATGCGGCGAGCGAGCACATCAGTGGGCTCATAGCGCTCTACGCCGGCGAGGAGGTCCTGCTCTCGCCGCTGGTGCTCGCTCGATGCACGATTGAGCACGCGGCACACACGGTCTGGCTCCTAGGTGACCGAGCGACAACTCCGGAGGAGCGGCTTACACGAGCGTTCCTGGAAGTGATCGTGGGAGCCGAGCAGGCGAAGATGCAGGCCGGTAGGTTGACCGGTCGGGAAGGCCTAGCCCACGCGGGCCGGAAGGATTTCTATAAGGCGGTCAGGGACGATATTGCCGCGACTTTCGGCGTTCCGGCTTACGACGAGGTCGGCCGAACGTGGGTGAACGGTGTGTACATGCCCGCGCCCGAGCAGATGGTCATGGAGATGAACCGGCTGTCTTCACAGCCGCTTACGGACGATGAAATCCAAGGGACGTACGGTTACCTTTCGAACTTCGTACATCCGACGGCCTACGCGCTCCAAGAGTTGTTCGATATCCGCGAGGAGGATGGGGAGCGCGTTCCCGAGCTGGCGAGAGACATCGAGTTCCACAACAGGCTGGCGCGACTTACGGTGGTGCCGTTCTACCACGCGCTGTTTCACACCGCCAGCTATCACGGTTGGAACGGCGAGCGCCTCCTGAAACTCAACGACGACCTCGAGCTGCTTCTGCCCGGAGTCTTCGTCGCTGGCCCGAGCCCAGGCCCGTTCGACGAGCCCGGGTAAGCCGCGCGAGTCCTGTGGCCATACCCGAATTAGGTAGGGCACCGAAGCGCTTCGCTGCCGTCCCGCCGCGACTCCTTTTGATTAGTCGGCGTCCGCCCCGAAGTCTGCTGGACGCCAGCCGTCGAGGTACTGCCGCGCGAGCGTGATCAGGTCTTCCTCGACCTCGATATCGGAAGCCGTAAGGGACTCGATCCGCTCCCTCACCACTTGCTCCCCTCCGTATACATCTGTCAACGTCTCCCATGCCAAGCGGGGCTGTAGGCGCACCGCCCGGCTTCCGACTGTCTGCGTTCTCACGTCCGAGCGAGAAGACCTGAGAATCGTCGCGGTGACCGCGGGGTTATCGGGAACCTCGTAGCGGGCCTCGTCGGCCTTCGCATCTTGCTGCGTCCAATACGCCACTCGGAGAAGGTCGAACTCGTCCGCTAGCTCGTCGGGCGGCGCTTCACGGACGCGCTCACGCCATTCGCCTTCCAGCTCTGCCGCTGCGTGCTCGGTGACAAGCCGGTGCCCGGCACCTTCGCGATAGCCGATGTCAGTCAGGAGCTGGAACTGTGCGGACAGAGTGTTGATCTGAGGCAGTGCGCTGCGGACGGTCTGGGCGACCGAGTCTTGGTCGCCAATCGCACGAAGGAGCCTGTAGACGACACGCCCGACGACTAGCCGGGCATCGAGCCCAAAGAGGCCACGAGGGCGCTCTGGCAGCTCCGGCAGACGATTGAGTAAGACCACGACACCTGGTAAGGCGTGTTGGGAATCGAACTGGTCTTCGTACCCCTCAAGACCGGCGATCACGTCTTCGAGGCGATCAACCGGGATGGTCCGCAAGAACGACTCAAATGCGTTCTGGTCAGAGAGCCGGGTCCAAGCTTGCTGGGCATCACTCAGGACCGTCACGGCCTCTCCAACAGAGCGCTCCAAATAAAGCTGCAGAAATGCGGAAGCAGCGACGCGACGGGCTCTGACCCATTGCTTGAGCGTTGCCTCGCCGTAGTGGGTCCCTCCGGGGCCGAGATGTCTTTCCGCTGCTGGGAAGATTCGCTTGATAAACGCGCGAGCCACATCTTGGTGAGCGCCGGCAGCCGCGACGAGCGTTGTGACGACATCTCGTGCTACTTCGTCGCCGCTATTGCCGCCAAGTTGAATCGAGGAAACGGTCGTGAGCGCGCCAACACTGCTGTGAAGCAGTTTGAAGATGTCTGGGAGAAAGACGCGCACCGCCTCGAGCGCCAAGATGTCCACGAGCGCTACCTGGCCTTGAACGGCGTCGAGCGTTCCGTCGACGTGAGCGGCGTACCGGCGCACGTCGCGCATGTGCCGAAGCAGTGGGCGGACGACCTCCATCAAGATGTCCGGCCATCGATCGTCTTCAAACGGACCAGGAGCTTCCGTGCCTGCGATTACTTTGTCGAGCGCCCGGCCTACCTCTCGGATGAGGACTTCATCTGGAATCGCCGGCAGATCGATGGCCACTTGGAGGATCTTCTCGAGGTAATCCCGACCAGGAACACCTTCGTCGGAGAGGGCGTGCTCCACGCGATCTCGGTCGAAAGCGACGACGTAAATGAGATTCGGGAAGCTCGCTGTTAGCCGCACCAAACGGAATACATGACGAATCTCGACACTGTCGAGCCGATCGATGTCGTCGAGAATTACGACGATCGGTCGCGTTAGCTCTCGCATCACGCTGAGCAACCGTTCGCGCCGGAGATCTAACCCCTCGGCTCGTCGGTCACCCACTGCAGCAGCCAACTTTGTCAGGGCTCGGCCACGCGCAATCCAGGGGCCTGCCACCGGCAGCCAGCTGAATCCCTCCAGCGCTTCGCCATAGGCCGCGACGTCCTTTGCTATCTCTGCAAATCCTGGCTTGAGCTTCAACTGCGCCGCAATTTCCACGAAGAAGCGTTCAACGAGCTGGTCGGCCCCGCTGAACATCCAGGGGTTGAAATCAATGACGGTCGCATCAGCTTCAAGCGTGGGCCTGGCGAGGTTGATGAAGGACGTCTTGCCACCGCCCCAGGCCCCTAGCACCCCAACCACTACGCCGTCAGTTCGATCTAGGCGCAGAGCTTGGCGTGCGAACGCCTCGGCCGGCCTTAGCCGGCTGAGCGCGTCCTCGTTGGCGGAAGTGATCGGATTGTCGGAGGCGGCGCCGGTCATAACGCTGCCAGCGAGACCGCGAGGCCCAAGGACGCCAGCACGAGGGCGGTCGTAGTCACGCCGGAACCCTACCTGCAGCCGCCGGAGGCGAGGGGACCATTTGCTGACACACATGCCGGCTCTCCCTCCGGACGATGACCTGCAGCAGGTCGCGGAGGGTGTGTAAGCATCGGTGACGACCCGACCGCTGGCGGCTTCGCGCTGGCTGCCGACCCTGAGTTGAGCTGAACCGACTTCCGGGTCCTACGAAGACCCCGCAACGGCTAGCTCCGGAGGGGGAACCAGCCCGAATCTCGGCAGGACCCACTCTGCGAACCCGCGCTCGCAGTCGAACAGCGACCGCAAGACAGGCAGCGCCCGCACACCATCATCGGTGACTGCCACGACGATCGTTTGGCGGGAACGGATGTAATCGAGCCGCCTTCTCATGAACATGAGCGTAGGCTCGGGCATCGACTCTTCGTTGGGGCTGCCCGGGTTCACCATCGCCGCGCCATCCGTGAACACCAGGCCATCGACTTGCGCTCCCTCCGCTAGGAACTCTCGAGCGGCCAGGGCCAGCGACGACGCCCGCGCTGCCGCTGGCGCACGGCTCCAAGGCGTCAGCTCCCACATGTTGTCCAGTGATTCGATCACCAGCCACCTCGCCCCGGACTTCGTCATCTGCTCGGCGGCGAATGCGATCCGGGCCGTGGCTCTGCGCCACAAGTCTTCTGCTGGCATCGCAATCCGAGAGCCGGGGGTCTCATCGCCTTGTGGTCTGCGGACGTCGAAACGATTAGCCCCGGCAAAGATCGGCGCAGCCTCGATGCCAGCGCGAACCAGCGCGGCAGCGTCAACGATTCGCTCGGCCAGGGCCTGTGTCTGCTCATCATCAAGCGCTTCCCGTGCCTGTCCCACGACCAATACGTCTCGATCACTCAGTGCGATCAGAAGACGGAGGGTGAGATCGTCGAGCCAGCGGTCGATCTCGATCGTTAGATCGCTGCGCCGCAGGGTCTTGATCTCGAGCCCAAGACACACGCCGTTTCCCCTGAGCATCAGATCCTGTGGCGGCTCTCCAAACTCGGGCTCGGGCTGCAGGCCGGCTCGGAGACCAGCTATCGCCAGGCGAAGCAGGCACCGCGTCGACGCGATCGTCTCCCAGTTTGGGCTCGACTTCAGCGCCCGCCGGACCTTTCCCATACCTCTGCTTCGACCCAGCAACTCGAGGGCGCCGGCGAGGTCAACCAACATCGCCATGGCGTGAAGACTCGCTGCACTGCCTCCGATCTCGGGTGGCAGTCCACCGGCTCTATAGCAAGCTTCCGGCCATTCGTCGCCGAGCCAGCGCTCAAGCACATCGAGTCCCCAGTGGAAAGTCTCGTCGATCTCTGGTGACCGCTTGTTAGCCATCCCGTGAAGCACAGGCCAAGAAGGAGTTGGCATCTCGCGCACAACCGTGAGCTTGACACTACGCGCGACACCTGTGCCTGACCCGGCGCGCGCCCATAGCGGCTCACCCGTAGCCGACCGACCGTCGTCGTGCCGCATCTGCCCCGGGCCGCATCATCGCTCGGACGCACTCGGACTCATCGACCACGACTGCTGTCGGCGCCGGTGGAAAACTCACCCCCCTCTGCCGGTTGAAAATGCACCCCCTTTGAGCGTTGGGTAGAGGCGTCCGGGGGCTGGTTGACCCTGGCTCGGTTGTGGTGTTCGAGCTGGGGAGGGAGGCGTGCTTGACGTGGAGCGGTGGGCGGAGTTGCGTCGGGAGCATTTCGTGCGGGGGGTCGGGATCAAGGAGTTGGCTCGGCGGTATGGGGTGGATCGCAACACGGTGCGGCGGGCGATCCGGTCGCAGGCGCCGCCGCGCTATCAGCGGTCGGCGGCCGTGTCGAAGCTGGATCCGTTTCGGGAGGAGATCCACGAGTTGCTCAGGCAGGACCCGCGGATGCCGGGGGTTCGGGTCAGGGAGTTGATCGAGCCGCTCGGGTTCGTTGGCGGCAAGACGATCGTCGATGATTATCTGCGGGAGGTTCGCCCGCTGTTCGTGAAGCCCAGGACGTTTCAGCGGACGGTTTATCGGCCGGGTGAGGTGTGCCAGTTCGATCTGTGGCACACCAGCAGCGCGGTGCCGGTCGGGCATGGCCAGGAGCGGCAGGGCTATGTCGTCGTTGCGGCGCTGGGATACTCGCGCGCCGGTGCTGGGGCGTTGGTGTTCAGCCGCCGAGCGAGCGATGTGTTGTGGGGGATGGCGCGGTGCTTGTGGTCGTTGGGGGCGGTGCCGGAGCTTTTGGTGTGGGATCGGGAGGGGTGCTTGCACGCCGGCGCCGGCCGCCCGAGCGAGAGCTTCGCCGCGTTCTGTGGGCAGCTGAAGGCGGGCTGGTTGTTTTGCGAGCCGGCTGATCCGCAGGCGAAGGGGGTCGTTGAGCGGCTGCAGGGATATATGGAGACGAACTTCGAGCCGGGCCGGCGGTTCGCGAACCACTTGGACTTCCAGCTGCAGCTCGACGCGTGGTTTGAGAAGGCGAACGCGCGGACGCACAAGACGCTGCGCTGCCGCCCGATCGACCGGCTCGTTGAGGAACGGACGGTGATGGCGCCGCTCCCCGCCCGCGAGCTGGACCTGGATGAGCGGATCGTGCTGCGCGTTCCGGCTGATCCGCACGTGCGCGTGGATACCAACGACTATTCGCTCGATCCCAGGCTCGTGGGGCGGCGGGTGGAGGTCCGCGTCGGACAGCGGGAGATCACCGCGGTCTGCCTGGACACCGGCGAGTCTGCCTGCCGGCATGAGCGGAGCTTCGCCAGGCATCGCACGATCACCGCGCTCGAGCACGCCCGGGCGCTCAGGTCTCATCGCCACGAGCCGGAGTGTCCGCTCGAGGTGCAGGTCCGGCCGCTGTCGGTCTATGACGCTTTGAGCGCATGAGCAACAGCAGCGAGCTGGCGTATCTGTTCCGCGAGCTCAAAGCCCCCGCGGCCGCTCGCGCGTTGCCGAAGCTCGCCGAGCGCGCCCGCCAGGAGGAGTGGGGCTATGAAAAGTTCGCGCAAGCGTTGCTCTCCACCGAGGTCTCCGCCCGCGAGGCGCACGGCGGCGACGGGCGGATCAAGTCCGCCAGGTTCCCGGCCCGCAAGACGTTGGAGGAGTTTGACTTCACCTTCCAACGCAGCGTGAAGAAGACGGTGATCGAGCACCTCGGACAGCTCGACTTCCTCCACGCGCGCGAGAACGTGATCCTGCTCGGACCGCCCGGCACCGGCAAAACACATCTCGCGATCGCGCTCGGGATCCGCGCCTGCCTCGCCGGGCAGCGCGTGATCTTCAAGACCGCCACCGAATGGGTCGCGCTGCTCGCCGACCAACAACGCCAGGGCCGGCTCGATGACGAGCTCAAACGCCTCGAGCGCTACCCGCTCCTGATCTGCGACGAAGTGGGCTATATCCCGTTCGACCCGCAGGCCGCGAACCTCATGTTCATGCTTGTCAGCCGCCGCTACGAACGCGCCAGCCTGATCGTCACCAGCAACAAGCCGTTCGGCGCGTGGGGCGAGATCTTCGGCGACGAGATCACCGCCGCCGCGATGGTCGACCGACTCGTGCACCACGCCGAGATCCTCTCTTTGAAGGGCGACAGCTACCGCCTCAAAGACCGCGACCTCGGCCGCGTCACGCCGCACGAAAACTGACCCCCCCGCAGCAGCCGCGCCGGCGGCATCTCGATCCGGCTCGCCCTCCGGGCTCGCCTCCTCGAGAAGCCGCCGCACCCTCAGCTCCGCCCCACCAAGGGGGGTGCATTTTCGACCGGCGCAAAAGGGTGCGTTTTCGACCGGCCTTGACACCTGCTGCTGAATCGTAAAATGTGGCTGGCGCGTCCCGATCGACGATCCTCCGACATGCTGCCAGATCCCGATGCTCCCGCCCTGTGATTCGCACAGTCGCTGAGGCCGACGTGCTGCACGCGCAGCTGTTAGATGGCGCGGCCCGTACCGCGGCTTGGCTCCGTAACTTCGCCGGTAAACCGATGGCGCTTCTCAGGGCGCTCCGCTTTGATGCCGTTGGACATGATCCGCTGTCTGGCGAGGCCCTCAATGTCGTCGAGCAGCTCAATCAGACGTTCACAATCCTCGTGACGCTCCGGGCGATCGAGCGCCTGATCTCTCTTCACCCGGACGCAAGCGGGTTCCGCCTCGCCCTAGGAACAAGCAGCGGTCGCGACATCGAAAGCGTCAGGCCGGACTTCGTCGCCGCCGAAGTCTTCTCTGCCACGAGCCCTACCAGCAATCAGAAACTGAAGAACGACCTGGTCCGACTGAGCAGTGATCCTGCCCCTTACCGCTACGTCTTCTTCGCTTCATCTGGTTTCGCTGCCGGACGCCACATGCGGCTTGAAAGGCAGCCCGGCATCGAAGTTCACGCAGTCGAGCTGTAAACGGTCCGGCCGCGAAGCGGGCGATCGGCACGGGGCAACGGCGGTTGGACACAGCCCGACCGCACGTCAGGCTCCGATCTCCCTGCACCGACTCGGCTCTGCGACCGATCCGAGGTGCCCGCTCGGGGCGGCGACGCGATCTGCCTGACCATGCCGCCAGTTCGACTTCAATCTCATCGCTCACGCCCCCCGCCGGCACTTTGGCATCGCGCGATCGCTTTGCCCCCGGCCGGCTGCGCAGCGCCAGCCATCGCATTGGCGACGATGCGATTACGCGAAGGGCGGCATTGTCGCCGTGACGACTCCGCGGAAGATTGGCGCTACGCGCGGGACGTCGTGAGGCGCGCCAGCATGCCGCGCCACAGCAGGACGAGCACGAGGGCGAGGATCAGTCCCATGACCGCACCCGCCGCGGCACCTAGCGCCATCGGCTCCACCGCAAGGTTCGTCGCGTGCCCGATGCAGGTCGCCGCCTCGCGCGATGACGGGCACGGCGCCGGCCGCACCGGATGGTGCATAAGACGCGATGACGCCGCGTAGAGGCCGAGCGCAGCGCCACCGACCGTGCCGCCCTCAAGCAGCAGAGCGGCACCCGACTGCTTCTGGCGTCTACTCGCCCCCATGGCGCTCTCCACTGATCACCCTCGCAGGATCGGCGCGACTCTCGTACCGCTCGATCGGACATGCGTCCGTCGTAGGTCAATGACGGCGGGGTCAGCAAAACGTGTCCCGAACCGTGTCCCGAAACCATCAATTTTGACCTGCGCTAACTGGAATGACGGGCCCTGATCGCCCGTAGATACGCCAATTGGCCTGCAAAGGAACCATTTGTAATCAAGGGGTTATCGGTTCGAGTCCGATGGTGGGCTCTCAGAAACACCTGGCCTGAAGCGGGATCCCTAAGCGGATCGGCAAATCAACGGCTGCCTCGAGATGGCCAGGTAGGCGTTGATCGACAACTGTCCCGGTAGACGCGCTTGGAGAAGACCCGCAGAGGTGCCTCCTACGGACAAACTGCACGTCCCTTGACAAGCCGAACTCTGCCTTACTGTGGCCATAGCCTTATCACCGAGTCGGCGTAGACGCCGTAGATGAAGGGACCGGGCGTGGCAGCGATGCGAGCGATCCTGCTGAGGTTGCCCACGAGACGTTCCGCCTGCTCGGTCCCGCGCAGGTTGGCGTTCGTCAGACAAAAGGCGCGTACGCCATGAGCGGCGAGTGCTTCCAGTTCAGCCGGGCGGCGCCGCACGCGCGCGTCCTTCATCAGTACGACCCAGCCACGGTCTCCGGCATCCCTCAGCCACTCCTCATCGGCCAGCCCCTGACCGATGCGCTCGCCATAGACGTCGGCCATCGTGTGCACAGTCGCACCGGCAGCGCGCAGCGCGTTCGGGACGAGGTGCCGGCCGAGGCTGCGGTCGATGAAGAACTCAAGCGGCCAGGCGGAGGGCAACGCGGAGAACGTCCTCGACCTCGCCGAGCGGCACTGCGAAGTCGGCCGCGATCTCCGCGACGGCCTCACCGGCCTGGAACCGGTCGACGAGATCCTCGACCCTCGCTCCACCGTGAACGACGAGAGGCTGGCCAAATGCCCGAGACGGATCGACGATGACCTCCGCCGAGGTGTACGCGGGCAGCTGAAGGCGCTCGGCCCAGCCGTCACCGCCGTAGCTGATCCGCTGCAGGTATTCGCGTATCACCTCAGCCAGGTGCTCCTGACCGGTGCGGACCACTGTGAGGAGTGCCTCGTCGTCGCTGCTGCTGGCGTAGTCGAAGATCAGCTCCGCCCCATCGGTGTAGACGCGCTCGGACGCCAGTGCGTGATCCAGACCGAACTCAGCGCTCAGCCGGGCGACCGCAGGACGGATCCGCTGCATGGGGACGCCCGCGTGACGCAACGCGCTGAGGACATACGCCTCCGCGAAGCCGACGAACGGCACCGTCGCAGCGCGCCCCGCGCGCGGGAAGATCGTGATCAGGCCTGGCCCGTCTGCCGGCCGGGCCCACTGATGAAGCGTCGAAGCCGGAACATCGAGATATGCCGCGCTCTCACGCAGCGTAAACAGCGCCCGGCGGACACGAGGGTCCTCGGGAGCCAGCTGGAGCGGGGATGTAGCGGTGGAGGCCAGACCATGATCGTACCCTCGGGTCCCGTCGTCGCCGGAGCACCGACACCTCGATCGCTGAAGTCACGACGTCTCCCAGTACGGCTTCTGGATGCTCATCGACGCCCGTGGGCACTTCCTGTCGGTCGACGAGTTCCCGTGGTTCAAGCAGGCCCCGGTCGAGGTCATCACGCGGGTCGAGCGACCGGCCCCGGGGCACCTACGTTAGCCGGAGCCCGATGTCGATCTCGCGCGGGACTCGATCGAGCATCCCGAGCGGTACCCGCTCACCTCAATGCTCTGATCGCAGCGTCGGGAAGACGAGCGGTACGGTTCCCGCGTGAGCGAGGAAGATCGCCGGGCTGCGCTGCTGCGCCAGTTTCAGGACGTCATCGTGGGAGCCGAGCTTGACGACCTTCGCGCGTTCGCGAGCGCTCTGTCCGGTCTCGGCGCCGACGCCAGCGAGCAGCGGGCCCGACCATGCCGCCCGGAGTTGCGCCGACCACCGCTTGCGGAGGTTCAGCTGTTCCGGGTGAGGGTTGACCTGCGGCATGCGAAGCCGCCGATCTGGCGTCGACTCGAGGTTCGCTCCGATCTGACGCTCGATGTGGTCCACCGGGTTCTGCAGGCCGCGTTCGGCTGGACGGACTCGCATCTATGGCGATTCTCGCTCGGCGGCGAGCCGTTCGATGCTGCGAGTCAGCTGTTTCTCTGTCCATGGGATGAGGAGGAGGCCGAGACCGACGACGAAGGCGGCGTTTCTGCGTCAGCCGTGCGCCTGAACGAGACGGTCCAGGTAGCCGGCGACACTCTGTCCTACGTCTATGACTACGGCGACAACTGGGAGCTCACCCTTCAGCTCGAGCACGTCCAGCCTGCCGTTCCCGGCATGCCATCGGCGGTCGCGATCGACGGTCGCCGCGCCGCTCCCCCGGATGACTGCGGGGGACGCCGAAGCGCCAACGATCTCGCGGACATCCTCGAAGACCCTGCGCGCTTCGACGTCGATGAGATCAACGAGGCGCTGCAGAGCCCCTTTATCCTGCTGCGCGAGCACGGTCTCGACCCACGCCTCGTCGCCCTGGTCGATCGCCTGACCTACAGCTCTGTGGGCGAGGATCTGACCTCCCGCGCGCTGACCCTTCTCAGCGAAACCGATGGCCCCGATGACGAGGCGCTCAGCGCTTCGCTGAAGCCCTTCACCTGGTTCCTAAATCAGGCCGATGCTGGCGGGATCCCGCTCACCGCGAGCGGCTACCTCAAACCCGCGGACATCACGGCCGTTTCCAGGTTACTTCCGACCATGCACGGGTGGATCGGGAAGGCGAACCGTGAGATCGACACCACGCCGGTACTGCACTTCCGAAAGACACTGCAATCGCTGGGGCTGCTCCGCAAGCACAAAGGCACGCTCCGGCTCACACGCGCCGGCCGCATCGCCCAAGCAGACCTGCAGGGCCTGTGGGACCAACTCGCGGATCTGCTCGTCCCGACCAGCGACGGATTCGACACCGCCGCGACCCTGCTGCTGCTCGCCTACGCAGCGACATCGCCAAACACGGAGCTCCCGTTCGACACGATCGCCGAAGCGCTCAACAGCCTGGGCTGGCAGGGCCACGACGGCACACCGGTCTACGACCACGACCTCTACCGGCTGCCGGTGGTCGAGGTCCTTCGAAACGTGTCGACCACGCGGCCCGACCGTAGTCACCGCTGGCAGATCAGCGTCGAGGCGGCACAGCTCGCGCGAGCAGCACTGCAAACACACTGACGACGCCCGAGCGAGAGGCTTCGTCCCGAACCGAACGATCATCCACCCGACAGACGGCTCCGCATGATCACATCCGACAGCCACCCTTTCGCCGTGCGAAGGAGCGCTCGGCGGCGGTTCCGCGGAGGGTCGGCGATGTCACGATGACGACTGCGCGGAAGCGTCTGCTACGCGCGGGACGCGGCGGGGCGCGCCAGCATGCCGCGCCACAGCAGGATGAGCGTCGCATAGAGGCCGAGCGCAGCACCACCGACCGTGCCGGCCTCAAGCAGCAGGGCGCCGCCCGACTGCTGCCGGCGTGTACCCGCCCCCACGACGCGCGCCCATGATCACCCTCGCAGGATCGGCGCGATCCTCCCACCTCTCGATGGGACATGCGTCCGTCGTAGGTCGAGACAGCGGGGTCTCCAAACCATGTCCCGAAGCATGTCCGAAACCAGCAATTCTGACCCTGCGCTAACTGGAATGACGGGCTCTAAATCGCCCGTATATACGGCGAATACCCTGCAAACGAGTACTTTGTAAGCATGGGGTTGCCGATTCAATTTCCGGCGGCGGGCTTGGGCTTTCGAGGAGCCGTCCGATGACCGCTCTGACGGCCGACATCATCGCCGTCTCTGTCGTCCGCCACGGCGTGCTCTACATCACCTCGCCGACGGCATCTCCGGCAGCGTCGGCGTCCTCGATCGGATGAATGGCTCCGTGTTCGAGACCGCCTGCTCAGCCGCCGGCTTCGCCGACGTCAAGGGCGACGAGGAGAACGCCGCCTAATCCCGCCGGTCAGGTAGAAATCCTTCCCGGCCGGACCGAAAACCGCGCGGACAACAGGTAGCTGGGCATGTCGGCGCCGTCGCATCGAAGCCGCAGCCACCCCTTGGGCGACGAGGCGTCCGCGCGAACGAACGTGGCTGCGCTGGCGAGCTTCGGGCGGTTTCAATAAGGAGCAATCGCGGCTCCTTGTCATACACGCTAATCTCATGCGTATGACGATGCTGAGCTTCCGGGTGTCCGACGACGACGCCGCCTCCATCCAGCAATGGGCCGAAGCTCTGGGCGTTGATCGCTCGGAGATTCTGCGAGAGGCCGTACACCGGCATCTGGTGATCCTCAAGACCGAAGCCGACGCTGAGCGATGGCAGCAACAGCCGGCGAGTGACGCCGAACGGTCGCTGGAGGCGATTGCCGATTGGGGCCCCGCCGAGGACTGGTCAGACTGGAACGATGCAGCGCGGTGAGATCTGGTTTGCGGCGACACCGGGCGGAGATCGACCGGTGCTGGTGCTCACGCGAGACCCCGTAGCCGACCGGATCGATTCGGTGGTTGTGGCGGCGCTGACCCGAACCAGACGCGGACTCGTGAGCGAACTGGTCCTGACCGCTGCGGAAGATGGCCTGCCGAGCGACTGCGTCGTGAACTTCGACAACGTCCACACGCTCCCGCGATCCACCTTCCGCCGCCAGGTGATACAGCTCTCCGCGCGCCGCATGACGCAGGCCTGCCGAACCCTGCGCGACGCCACGGGCTGCTGACCCGATACGCGCGCCTCGACGCGACCAAGCGCTCGCGCGTTTCCGCGGCAACTTCTCGGTAGTGCGATCGCTTCTGGCAGCGGGCGACACATACCCTCACCATCGCTGCGGCGACAACGTATTCGTCCGGCGGGTCCAGGCGACCGACTTGGACTTCTGCGGTGCGAGTAGCGCGAGCTCGCCCCGGAGAAGCGGCCCGAAGGGCCCGTCGTCGATCGAGCACGCTCGTCGCGGCGGGCGTCGTGCTCGGCGGGGGCTTGATTATCTGCCGACGAAGGTTGGCTGGCGCTTCTCCGCGAAGGCGGCGGCCGCTTCACGGTGGTCCTCGGTGAGCATCGTGCGTAGGTGATGCGTGGCCTCGAGGTCCATGCATTCGCCGAGCTCGTCGCTGTTCTCGGCTCGGTTGAGGTTCTCCTTCATGTACGTGAGCGCGATCCGCGGGCCCGCGGCGAGCCGTGCCGCGAGCCTGAGGGCCTCCTCCTCGAGGCGCTCGTCGTCGACGACGCGGTTCACGATTCCCAGCCGCTCGGCCTGCTCGGCCGAGAGCCGCTCGGAGAGGAAGTACAGCTCCCGGGCGCGCGCTGGGCCGACGAGCCGGGTGAGAAACCAGGTGCCGCCGAAGTCGCCGGCCAGGCCAACCCGCGCGAACGCCGTGGAGAGGATCGCGCCGCGCGCGGCGATGCGCAGGTCACACGCCAGGGCGAGGGAGAGGCCGGCGCCGGCTGCGGGGCCCGGCAGCGCGGCGATCGTCGGCTTGGGCATTGCGTGCAGGCGGCCGGACGTGGCGCGCTGGCTGCGACGCTGACGGGCGACGAGCGCGTCGTAGTCCATGCCCGACGCATTGCCCTCTGCCATCGCCTTGACGTCGCCGCCCGCGCAGAATGCCTCGCCTGCCCCGGTGAGCACCAGGCACCCGACGTCGTCGTTCTCCTCGGCCTCCCGGAGGGCCGCGGCGAGGGCCTCCAGCATCGCCGGTGATAGTGCGTTGCGCCGGGCGGGGCGGTTCATGGTGAGGACCGCCACACCGTCCTCGACCCGGACCAGGAGGTCCTCAGTGCCAGTCTCGAGCGCAGTCATGGACGTAGGCTATCCGGGGTGCCCAGCCCAGAGTCAACCGGTGTTCGCCTCCGCCAGGCGGTTCTCGTCGTGCGCGACCTTGAGCCTGCCTACGTGCGCCTGCGCGAGGCTCTCGGACTGGGTGAGCCGTTCCGAGATCCAGGTGTTGGCCTGTTCGGGCTGCACAACGTCGTGTGCGCGCTCGGCGACGACTTCCTCGAGATCGTCTCGCCCACCCAAGATGAGGCGGCCGCCGAGCGACACCTCGCGCGCCGCGGCGAGGGCGGGTATATGGTCATCTTCCAGCTCGACGATCTGGCAAGCGCGCGTACGCGCGCGCACTCGCTCGGGATCCGAACCGTGTGGAGCACCGACACCGACGACATCTCCGCCAGCCACCTGCATCCCGCGGACCTCGGCGGGACGATCGTCTCGATCGACCGTCCGCTGCCGCCCGAGAGCTGGCGCTGGGGGGGACCCGGCTGGACCGGCCAGCGGGGCGAGGGCGCGCCAGGGCGGATTGTCGGCGTGACCGTACGCGTCCCCGATCCCGGTTCGGTCGCGGCCCGGTGGGCCGAGGTGCTCGGGCTGGCGCCCGACAGAACGACCCTGCGACTGGACGGCGACCAACACGTCACCTTCGAGCGCGGTGACGAGGGGCTCGCCGAGATCGTGGTCGAGCTGCCCACTGCAGCGGGCAAGGCGCTCACCTTCGGCGCCGCGCGCGTCGTGCTGGCCTCCTACTGTTAGGCGCCCGATGCCCGGAGCGTATCGACACCGTCCATGGCAAAACTCGCTCGGGACAGATGAAGCATGAAACCGTTGCCCAGCTCGGAACTGAGCAAGCAGCCGAGCATCGCCAGGTCGTGACCCGCTGCCACGATCGCCGCTGACCATCGCATTCGCCTACCTCACCACGACGGGTGCGGACGATCGCCTTGGCGGCCGACCATGCGCGACGAGACTCAGTTTGGCGATGGGCACGGCGGCGACGGCGACGGCTTCTCGGGACCTGTCTCCAGTCGTGTCGCAGCATTTCCGGGCGGCGCGGCCGTTAGTTAGTGGTCGGCCTACTGGCGTTCCACGAGCGCATTGAAGTTCTTGAGACCCTCTTCCAGACTCGCGCCGTTTATGCGCTTGACGATGAGCGCATCGGCGAGCCTGCCTAACAGCCCGCCCGGCAGGGTGTAGTCGAACGTCGCGGTCAGGCGCGTTCCCTCGCCTTCCGGTGTGAGCTCCCAGCGAGCCTGTCCCGACAACATGCCCTTCATCTGCAGAAGCTGCAGCTTGCCCGGCTGGTAGTCAAGGACCGTCTCGGTGATCTGTTTCCCTCCCGCGACGGTGGACCGCTGACCCGTGAGCGATCGAACGGCGCCTCGCCAAAACACATGACGACCGCCCGGCGCAGCTGCCCGACACTGCGGTCAAAGCAGATCACGATGCACGTCCTGCGCCACACCGCGGCGATGGCGCTGCTCAACGCGGGCGTCGACACGTCGACGATCGCACTTTGGCTGGGGCATGAACAGGAGCGGACGACGCACGTCTATCTTCACGCTGACCTGGCGCTCAAGCAACGAACGCTCGACCGGATCACTCCTCCAGCTGGCCATCCCGGCCGCTATCGGGCGCCCGACTCCGTCGTCGCTTTCCTGGACAACCTCTGACCTTCGCAGCCCTGGCCGCGCTTCTGCAGACAGTCACCCTCGGCAGTGGCGCTTCTGGCGAAAAACCGGGTCTCTTGGGACTCCGCGCGCGAGACCTCTCGCGAAGTGATACCGGGTCGCCCGACGGGCCTGCGGCGCCGGCTCCGTGTTGCCCGCGCCGTACGAAAAGCGGGGCGTTCGGGCCGAGTGTCATGACGACTGTGTTGGAGATGGGTGCTGGTAGGGCTACGGCCAGAAGCGCTGCGGCCAGGAGCGCTCATCGGTCTTCCTGGCCTCGAATCCGTTCTGCAATTCGCTCGGCGATCATGATCGTCGGCAGGTGCGTGTTCGCGGCTGGGATGTCGGGCATCACGGATGCGTCCACCACCCAAAGCCGGTCGGCGCCGTGGACCCGGCACTGGCGGTCCACGACGGCGCCGTCGCGAACGTCATCCCCGAGTCGGCAGGTACCGACCGGGTGGAAGTAGGTGCTCAGAGTGACGCTCGCTCGCTCGCGCGGGTCCTGAACAGCGCCGCCGGCGGGCGGCCCAAGGGTCAATGTCGACAGGGGGTCGCTGTCGAGGAGCGCCTGGCAGCGCTCGATTCCTTCGGCAAGGCGCGAAAGGTCGGCGGGATCGGTGAGGAAGCCGTGGTCGATGATCGGGGGGGCCGTTGGATCGGTTGAGCGAAGACGCACGCGACCGCGCGAGCGGGGCCTGATCAGCGGGCACGAGATGCTGCCGATCCAGCCCGTCGGGCTCTCGTCCTCCGCGCGGTGCGGACCGCCGACGACGTGGTGCATGTCGTACGGTGAGGGACCATCATTTGTCTCGCTCGCCCAGGTGGCGACGATCTGATATCGCGGCCCGGGCGGGTCGGGCGCGCCGACGGGAACCCCAAGGAGCGTCAGGGGGTGGTCGATCAGGTCTGCGCCGACGCCTGGGAGGTCGAGGACGGCGTCGATGTCGAGCTCGGCGAGCTGTCCGTGATCGCCGATGCCCGATCGCATCAGCACGGCGGGCGTCCCGTACGCGCCCGCGCTGACCACCACTGTGCCGGCGTCGATGATCTCGCCATCGACCTCGACACCGGTCGCCTGTGTGTCGCGCATCACGACCCGGTTCACGAGTGCATCAGCGCGGAGCTCGAGGTTGGGCCGCCCGCGCGCGGGCGCGAGATACGCCTTTGCCACGCTGATCCGCCGGCCGTCGAGCGTGTTGACCGGCAGTGGCCCGGCGCCGTGCACACCGGGCCGGTTGTGGTCCTCGATGTACGGGTGGCCCAGGTCGAGCAGCGCCTGGAGTCCTGCGGCCTGCCATTCGCTCAGCTCGTGCGGCTGATATCGGCGGATTGGAAGGGGACCGTGATCGCCGTGCCACCGCTCGGATCCGTAGTCGAGGTCTGTCTCAAGCCGGCGAAAGTAGGGGAGGACCGCCTCCCAGCCCCAGTCCTCGCCCCAGGCGTCGTAGTCGGTTGGTGCGCCGCGCAGCGCGAACGTGGCGTTCGTCGCCGAGCAGCCGCCGACCACCCGCGCTCGGGTTGCTGGGCGGCGCGTGCCGCTGGTGTCGGGCTCGGCTTCGAAGCCCCAGTCGTGTGTGTCGGTCGGGCCCCAGCCGGATGCGAGATCCTCGGGGAGTTTGTCCGGGTCCGGATAGTCGGGCCCGGCCTCGAGGAGGAGCACGCTCCGGGACGGATCCTCGCTCAACCGGGCGGCGAGCACACAGCCGGCCGCGCCCGCTCCGACGATTACGACGTCAGATCTCATACGCTGGTGAGGCTAGGCGGTCGCGCGTCCCACGCCTAGTTCGCTTTTCGAACCGGTTCGGAAGTAGAACCGCGTGGCGGTGCCGTTCGTGGCAGACTTCGGGTGGTGCGGACCTACGGCCAGTACTGTCCGATCGCGAAGGCTGCGGAGACGCTCGGTGATCGTTGGACGTTGCTGATCGCCCGTGAGATGAGCTTCGGGGTTCGCCACTTCAACGAGCTCGAGCGCTGTCTGCCGGGGATCTCGCGCTCGGTGCTGGCGCAGCGGCTGCGGCAGATGGAGTACGCCGGGCTGATCGAGCGCCGTGCGGCCGAGTCCGGCCGCACGATCGATTACCGGCTGACCGCCGCCGGGCGCGACCTGAAGCCGGTGCTGCAGACGCTCGGTGAGTGGGCGGCGCGGTGGGCGTTCGGCGAGCCGGACCCGGCCGAACTCGACCCGGATCTGTTGATCCGCTGGATCAGCCGGCACATCGCCAGCGACAGGCTTCCCGATCGGCGTGTGGTCACTCAATTTGAGTTTCGCGTACCACGGCGGCGGCGCTACTGGCTGGTGCTCGAGCCCGACGAGGCGTCGGTCTGCCTGCATGACCCGGGGTTCGGCGTGGACGTGTTCGTGGGCGCGGACACCGAAGCGCTGTACCGGGTCTATCTCGGCAAACTCACCCTCCGCGAGGCGATTCGCGACCAGCTCGTCACGGTCGAGGGCGCTCGGAGCATGGTCCGCTCGTTCCCGAGCTGGTTCACGTGGTCGCACTTCGCGCCGACTGTGCGCGCCGCCGCATCGCAGGCCGCGTCCGCAGCGGGCTAACCTCTGCCGCAGCGCGCACGCCTGCGACCTCGACCGTGCTCAGCTGCGACGGCGACCGACAGTCCGGAGGTATTCGCGGGGAAGGACGACGTGCCCGTCGTCGCGGTAGCCATCGAAGAACTCGGCGAACTCTCGCTGTAGCGACGCCCGCCGATCCTCCTCGAGCGACTGCGCCAGCGTCTTCGTCGGACCGTACGAGCTGGACATCAGCTCCCACATCGCCTGGCCACTCGCACCGGTCTGGACCACGACCCCGGCCTCGAACTCGAGCTCGAACGCCTCCCCCAGCAGTTCGCTGACGTGCTCGCGATCGCCCCACGCGAACGGGCTGCCCGCGCCATCCGGCGGCGGCGGCATATAGGGCCGCATAACCGCGAACATCTTCCCCACCCCGCCCTGCGGAGTCCACGCCGTCAGCCCTACCCGTCCGCCGGGCCTGGTGACCCTCGCCAGCTCCGTGGCGACCGCGCGATGGTCGGGTGCGAACATCACCCCGAACGTCGACGTAACCACGTCGTAGGAGCCGTCGTCGTACGGAAGCCGCTCACAGTCGCCGATGTCGAAACGCACCTCGACACCCTCCCGGACCGCGCGCTCGCGGGCGGTCGCGATCAACGCCTCGGCGAAGTCGACCCCCGTCACGTCCAGACCTCGGGCTGCGGCGGGACGCGCCAGCTCGCCCGTCCCGGTCGCCACGTCCAGCAGCCTCAGGCCCGGACGCAGCCCGAGCTGATCGAGCAGCTCCTCGATCACCTCCAGGTGCTGCTCTGACACCAGCTCATACGGAGCTGAACTCCACACCACGCTCTGCCGTTCCTTCAACGCCTCGAATGCCATCCCCACTCCTCTCCTCGCGGTTCGCCCGGTCATCGGGCCATCACGAAGCAGCGTGGCCGACGAAGGGCTCACCGTGAAGTGCTCGAAGCAGACTAAAAGGTTCGAGATTCGAACTGTCGGCGGCGTCGCCGAACGTGTCAGAATCCCGCCTACTGCGCCTGGGTGAACAGACTGTGACCGAGATTCCACTGGCGGGGGCCGAGCCTGCGCTCACCGAGCTCCGACAGGGCGGCTTCACCGGCCCGGTGATCTTCCACGCATCGCCCGATTACGAGCAGCACCGCCGCGTCTGGAACGGTGCGATCGACCTCCGGCCCGCACTGATCGCCCGCTGCCGCAATACCGACGACGCGGTTGCCGCGCTCCGTTTCGCCCGCGCGAGGGGACTTGAGCTTGCCGTCCGAGGTGGCGGCCACAGCTTTCCCGGCCACTCCACCTGCGACGGCGGACTCGTAATCGACCTCGGCCTGATGAAGCGCATCGCCATCGATCCCCAGCGACGCCGCGCCCGAGTGCAGCCGGGCGTGCTGCTCAGCGAGCTCGACCAGGCGACGCAGCGGCACGGCCTGATCGTGCCCTCCGGGATCGTCACGCATACCGGGGTGGCCGGGCTCACGCTTGGTGGCGGCATCGGCTGGCTGCAGCGCAAGTATGGCCTCACGATTGACCAATTACTGGCTGTCGATCTAATAGCGGCGGACGGAGAGCGGATCACCGCGGACGACCACACCAACTCGGGCCTGTTCTGGGGAATACGTGGTGCGGGCGCCAACTTCGGCATCGTGACCGAGTTCGAGTTCCAGCTGCAGCCCCTTGACACAACGGTTCTTGCGGGCCTGATCGTCTGGGACATGCGCCGCTCGCCGCAGGTGATGCGGTTCTACCGCGACTGGATCGAAACGGCCCCGGACGAGCTGACGACAATCGTCTTCCACCGCCGAGCACCGAGCCAGCTGGGACTCGACGGACAGCCGGTCGTGATGATCGGCTGCTGCTATGCCGGGCCGATTAGCGACGGCGAACGGGCGATCAAGCCGCTTCGCCGTTTCGCCGAGCCGCTCATGGACCTCTGCCGCCCCAGGGCGTTCCTCGCCCACCAGGCGATGCTCGACGCCACATTCGCCCCGGGCCGGCACTACTACTTCCGCGCTCACGACACGGGGCCACTCACCGATGAGCTGATCGACACCCTCGTCGAGCACGCGCTCGGCATCCGCTCGAACCACTCGGCGTCGGGATCTTCCACCTCGGCGGAGCGATCACGCAGACGGGCGAGGACGACACCGCGTTCGCAGGCCGCCGAGCCCGGCACACGATCAACATCAACGCGATCGCCGAGACCGCCGACGAGCTTCAGCACGAGCGCGAGTGGGCGCGGCGTCTCTCGACCAAGCTCGCCCCCTACGACACCGGGGTGTACATCAACTTCCTGATGGACGAGCCACGAGAGCGGATCCAGCAGGCCTACGGTCCGGCCAAGTACGACCGGCTCAGGGCGCTCAAACGCCAATTCGATCCCGACAACCTGTTCCACCGCAACCACAACATCCCGCCCGATCTGACCGCGTTCGGACATGATCGAGATCGCGCCGACTAACCACTCGCACGCTCTGCTCGGAGACCTGCCCTCGTCGCGCATCGCTGCTGCATCATCGACTCGACCCGGAACTCCCTGCTTGCGATCAGCGCTGCGTACCGGAAGCGGTGTGCAGCGCGGCACGTCCATGCTCCGCTTGCATCCTGCATGAAGTGTCCCTACCGGCACCGGGCCCCGCTCCACGCCGCGGGGCCCCACGTGACGTTCAATCGCCGAAGACGATCGGCGGGAAGTACCGCGTCAGCTCGAAAGGAGGGCGCACCGTGCCGAGCCCCGCAAATCTCGAATGCGGGTCTGTGCCCCGTTTTCGGTCGAGACCTGCCTTGCGCGGCCAGCAGGGCACTTGAGGTCGCGGGCAGGGGTCGCGCTGTCCGAGGCAGGCGCAGAGCCCCGCCTGCCGCGCATTGCGGCAAAGTCGTCGGCGACGTCGAGATGCCCGTCACGAGCGAAGAGCAGGTGCCGCCCACATGCACGGAACCGTGGCGAAGCAGTCGCGCGATTTGGGCCGCCCGAATCGTGAAAGCGATCGTCAGCTCGACCCACCCGTGGCCACATGCGGCCGGGAGCAGCGACTCGGACCTAGCGTCGCTGGTGGCCGCGGCAAATCAGGGGTGACCGGCCTCGGGCTGAAATGGGTGGGGAGGGCCTGGCTGGCCTGACAGGCCCGTAGTGTCCGGGCGGTCATGCATCGGTTACCACTGCTCGGGATCGTTCGCGCCGCGCGCGACGCCGCCGGAGAGCTGCCGATCTGGCGCACGAGGAAATCGCGCGTGAGATCTGCGATGTCGTCGGCTTGCTCATCGAGGGCGAAGTGGCCGCCATCTAGCAGGTGCACCTCTGCGTCGGGCACGTCGCGTTTGTACGCCGCGGCCTCCGCGGCCTCGAACGACGGGTCATAGCGACCCCAGGTCACCAGCAGCGGCGGTTGATGAGCCCGAAGCCACTCCTGCCACGCGGGGTAGCTCGCGACGTTCGTTTGGTAATCGAAGAACAGGTCTGTCTGGATGTCGGCCTGGCCGGGGCGCTGCAGGAACGCGAGCTCATCGGTCCAGAGGTCCGGGTCGTAGTCCTCTGGCGTAGGGCTCGTTCCGACATGACGAAGGCGGGTCGCGGCGGGCGAGAAGAAGTTCTGACGCAGCGCCGTCTCGTGTTCGGCGCGGTGAGCCCAGAACTGGCGGCGGGCCTCCCACAGCGGCCCCAGCCCGTCTTCGTGGGCGACGGCATTCTGCACGATCAGCGCCTGGACCCGGTCGGGGTGCGCCAGTGCCAGCCTAAACCCGATCGGTCCGCCGTAATCCTGCAGACACAGGACGTAGCGGGTGAGACCAAGCTTGGTGCTGAAGCCGTCAATGACCTCCGCGAGGTGATCGAATGTGTATGCGAAGCCAGCCGGGTCTGGCGTGTCGCTGTGCCCAAATCCGGGATAGTCGGGCGCGACCAGGTGGAAGGCATCTCCCAAGCGGGTCAGCAGCGGTTCCCACATGCGTGAGGAGGACGGGAAACCGTGCAGTAGCAGGATGGTCGGTGCATCGGCTGGGCCTGCCTCGCGGTAGAAGATCTCGATCCCGTCGACCTCAACCGTGCTGTACGTCGTCATCTGGTCTCACCTTCAGTCGGGGCCGTTCCTCGAACATCCGTTCCACCGTAAGTGCTGCGCGGACAACGGTTCTTACCGCCGCGACTGCACTTCACGGGGCTGCCTGTTTGGAGCGATCTCGGCGACGCGCGGCAACATGGCTATGCGGGGTATGTCGGCCGATCGCGCCTTTGAACTCAGCAGTCTCCACTGCAGACTTGCCCGACCCGCCGACGGCGTGCTGTCTCACAGAAGCCAAATCTTGCCCTCCCGCATTCCTGGATCCTCCGGGGGAGGCGAGATGCGCTGCCTCGTCACCGCGGTCTCACCCAGGCCCTCAGGCGCAGAAGTTGGTGGGCGCCGCGTGAACACTAGGTCACGCGCATTGTCTTTCGCCTCTTTGCTGTCCGGCGAAGCGGAGGGATCCACGCGGCCGCCTCATAGATCGAGAGCGAGGCCAGATCCTGGCGCTGCACAGCACAGCAAGATCCGGTGATCACCCGGAGCTTCCAGCGGTGCGGTGACGTAGTCGACCGTCCCGCTGAGAAGCTCGCCTGCATCAGGGGCTCCGGTCAGCCGTCGCCTGGCGGCTCGTAGCGATAGCTGCGGCCGAGCGCAGCGCGTCGCGATGAGCTTCCGCGTCGGATCCGTCTATCGCTGGACGTGATTCGAGCCTCGCAGTAAACAACGTACGAGGGCTGGGCGGCGCGAACAACCAAACGTTGATTCGCGTACGAGACGACTAACATCTACGGCTTGGCTGTGGGCGCGGCGGGCTCCTTCAAAGCATACTCAGGCTTGAGACGTCAGCCCCCGATTTGTGGCTGTAGGTCAGGTTTTCTGCCGGACCTGCGAGTCAAAGCCGATACAGGGGCTCAGCGGCACGGACACGCTCAAGAACCTGATGCTCGGTCCGTGGCAGAAGCGCGGCCGGAGCCGACGTCTGGCTTGATGTGGAGCACGAGCGCCGAGCAGACCAGAGCGAACCCAAGCCATGGCTGGAACGCCGCGGCGGCGAGAATCGCCAGCCCGAAAAACAACAGTGCGAGGAGTGAGCGCCGTCGCGCCGTTTGGCGGGAGGTTCGCGAGATCAAGCTCGTCTGCTTGAACACGTGGTACTCCAGCACGTTGAAGACGCTGGCCGCGCAGACGAAGAGCGCGGTATAGACGATCACGGGATCCGATGCCAATCGCGTCCGCGCCATCCAAGCTGTCGTGAAAGGGATGAGCGATACGAAGAGGAGGTGGAGAAAGTTGATCCACACCAGCCCGAGCGATGGGGTCTCAACAAACCGTGACAGGTAGTGGTAGTTGATCCAGATGATCGCGATAAAGACGTAGCTCGCCACATAGCTGATGAGCGTCGGCCATAGTCCCAGCAAAGACGAAAAATGATGTGAGGTGGGTGTCCGCAGCTGCAGGACCATGACGGTGACGATCACCGCAAAGACCGCATCAGAATACGCCCAAAGGCGATCTGCAACTTTCCGCTGTTCCGCCATCCCTCGCCCTCCCTGGGAATGGTCAGGCAGACGCGATAAATCATCCATGCTGCTCATCGAGTTCAGACCTTCACGAAGTTGGGGGGATCTCAGGTACTGGTCTGTTGCCGCCGACACGCACAACCACGCCGACGGACGAATGCCAGTCGCTAGCCCCAGACCAATACGCCTTCCTGCCGTCGTCAACACCAGCAATAGGACGCACAGGGATGACTCGCGTAGGCGGGCGATTGGTCCTGGGGCTGCAACCCGCAATGTCAGGCCGCGGGCGACCGTTCGCGGTCGAACGTTGCGGCCGTTTGGCGCGCGCGCTCGTGAGCCTTGGCACGGTCGCCGTCGTGGTCCTGCGTGAGCACCGTCGGTTGAAAGCGAATCTCCTCGACGTCGGTGATTCCGATGAAGCGGAGCCAATCGCTGAAGAAAGTCGAATGAAAATCAGCGCCGAAGGCAAGCGGCGCTCCCGGCTGATAGACCCCGCTGGTGTAGACGACCAGAGCACGGCCCGTGACCAGCGGGGAGTAGCCCGAACTCGGGTCGAAACCGAAGCACATACCCGGCTGAGTGATCGTGTCGATCAAGTGCTTGAGCACCCACGGCACACCAGCGTTCCACATCGGGACCGCAAACAGGTAGATCTCAGCCGCATTGAAGCGGTCAAACACCGCTTGGACTTCCGCCCACGTCTCCCCAATCTGCCCTGTCGGCGTCTGGCCGCCGAACGCGACCATCTTGGCCTCAGCTCCTTTGCCGCCATACACCGGCAGGCTTCCATCCCAAAGGTCGAGCCGATCAACCTCCAGATCGGGATGCTGGGTGCGGTACTCCGCGAGGAACGTCTCGGCAAGCGCGGTCGATTCCGAGTCCTCGCCACGGGGCGACGAGATGACGTACAGCAGCTTGGACATGAGGTCTCCTAGATTGAATGGGCTTGACGAAGTCGAGCCCGTGAGGGTTGCGGGGGTTTCCTCGCCCGTCAGGCGCGGTGGGTTGCTGGCGTGGACGTAGTCCTGTCGCCGGCGGCCGGGGAGGTCCCGGGCCGCCGAGCTCGTTCAGGCGTAAGCCCGCCGCAGGAGAGCGTGCACGTGATCGGCGATCGCAGCCGCTTCCTCGGCGACGGCGAAATGGCCGGTATCGAGCAGCACGACCTCGGCGTTCGGAACATCTCGCTTGTAGGCCTCCGCGCCCGGCGGGATGAAAAACGGATCGTTCTTGCCCCAGACGGCGGTCAATGGCGGCTGGTGCTCTCGTAGGTATGCCTGGAACTCCGGATAGCGCGCAGGATTGTTCTGGTAGTCCCAGAGCAGCGCTTCAGCGGCCTCCTTATGGCCCGGTTGGTCCAGCAGCGCCTGGTCCAACGTCCACATGGCCGGATCGATGGTTGAAACGTCACGCGCGCCCGCCTCCCACTGCAGGCGAGTGCCTGCCAGGGTCAGGAACCCGTCGACGTCCGCCTGGCCTTTTGCCCGGTCCTGCCACCAGTTCGCCAGCGCAGCGACGCCGGGACCGAAGCCGTCGGTGTAGATGTTGCCGTTCTGGCTGACAATTCCCGCGACCCGATCGGGATGGGCGACCGCGATGCGAAACCCGACAGGTGCACCGAAGTCGAACATGTACATCGCATAGCGGCTGAGGCCGAGCTGCTCAAGCAGCCCGTTTGTGATCTCCGCCAGCCAGTCGAACGTCCACGGCGCGTCCATGGGCGCGGCACTGAACCCATAGCCCGGATAGTCCGGAGCGATCACGTGCCAGCCTGTGGCAAGGCGCTGGGTCAGGCCGTCGTAGGCATGCGCGCCGCTGGGATGCCCTGGGAGCAGCACGATCGCGTCCGCCTCGGGATCGCCGGCCTCACGGTAAAAGACCTCAACACCCGAAACCTCGGTCGTACGGTGGCGGATCTGTGTGTCGTTCCTTGCCATGTGCAGACTCCTTTTCTGAGATGCGCGCAGTTGAACGCGGCCGTTGCGTGCTTCGACGCCGGGGGCCACTAGCTCGTCGTCAAATGGCTTCTTACGTCTCGGCGCTCTGTGGCTCTGGGCACTGTGTCTTCTGTGCACCGAGCGTGATGTGTTCTTACTCGCGCGTCGCGACGAAGGTCTCAGCGACGGCGTTGACGCCCTTTGTGCGTCGAATAGCCCCTTTGGCCATTGACGTTGTCTCGGTTCTCGGTCGGTGGAGTGGCTCGGGACGGGACGGCGGCGGGATCTGGCCGCGGAGTAGGTACCGGTAGATCTCGGGGGCGAGGTAGCGCCTGAGGCAGCGGATGATCTCGCGGTTGGTCTTGCCTTCCTTGCTGCGGTGCCTGACGCAGGCGGTGCTGGCGAAGCGATAGCGCATGGGGAGCGATCACGGCTCGATAGAGCGCGCTGTTGGCTTCGTTGAAGCGAAGTAAGAACGACGCCACCGGAGTTACGAACCCGGAAGACAACAAGGTCGGCTGCAGGCCGCGTGACAGGGAACAACAGCCCGGCGCAGGGCTTCGCGCCGAACGTCACCCCGGAACCAGCCGCTCGACCACGCCTGCCCCACGGCGTCGCAAACAAGGAGACTCATGCCAAACTATTCGGCAGCCGGCAAGCACATCGTCATCACCGGAGGCACTTCCGGGCTCGGCTTAGAGACAGCTCGGCTGCTGGTCGCCGCTGGCGGCGACGTCCTCGTGGTTGGATCCGACCAGGCCAAGGGCGCCACGGCAGAGCAGACCCTCAACGCGGCAGCCGTCAGCAGCGGGCAGGCGACCTTCGTCCGGGCCGATCTCGCTTCGCTCCAGGACGTTCGGGCACTAGCCGCGACGATCACGGAGCGAACCGACCACCTCGATGTACTGATCAACAACGCGGGCATCGTAGTCACCGATCGCAGCGAGACCGTTGATGGCTTCGAGCGGACCTTCGCGGTGAACTACCTAGCACCGTTCGTGCTGACCAACGCGCTGCTGCCGCTGCTGCGTGGATCGGCGCCTTCCCGCGTGCTGTCATTGACGGCAGCCGTCGAGCCGATCGGCCGACTGCGATTCAACGACCTTCAGCGGGAGCATCATTTCGGTGGGCTCCGCGCCTATTCTCAATCGAAAAGGGCGCTTGCGATGTACACCCTCGAGCTGGCGCGACGCGAGCGTGAGTCAGACAGCGGGGTGAGTGCAAACGTGATCGATCCGTTCCTCGTGAACACCGGTCTGACGCACGCGAAGCAGGTTCCCCTGCTGTTCAAGCTCGCGCGCCCAGTGATGCTCCGTCCGGCTCGACCGGCGCGGTGGGTCGCTCGGGCTGCGCTTGACGAGAAGCTGGCGGGCACGACAGGCCGCCACTTCATGCTGGGTCGTCGCGTCCCCGGTCCCCCCGGTAGCCGGAACCGTCGTCGCGCGAGCCGGCTCTGGACGGTCTCGGTCGACCTGACAACGCCCTCCCGGACCACTGCCGCCTAAAGACGGCGCCGTCATGGCCTCGGCGGGACACGCTTTGCCGCTGTTCAATCTCGGACTCGCGAACCTGTGCTTCCACCCGGTTGAACTCACCACGACACAGGAGCAATGACATGACAGTGACACCCACAATCGGCTTCCTTCTGCGCCTTACCGCAAAGCGCGGCAAGGGGCCCGAGCTAAGGGCACTGCTCCGGCGCGGCAAAGCGCTCGTGGCGCAGGAGCAGGGAACGTTGGAGTGGTACGCGTTTCAGATCAGCGAGACCGAGTACGGCATCTTCGACACGTTCGCAAGCGAGGACGCCCGCGAGGCCCATCACGCGGGGGAGCTCGGCCAGGCGATTCGGCAGGCCGCGCCCGACCTTCTGTCCGAGCCGCCGGAGGTTCTGCCCACGCGGATCCTGGCCACCAAGCAGGAAGGATCGGGCAGTTCAGCCTGACCGCCCCCAGACACTCCTCGTGGCTCCTGTCGTGCGCCCTACCGCTGCCGCTCAGCCACGGTAGGGCGCACCGACGATCCAGCCGCCGACACGAGCGGGCTCAGCGCTGGTGGGTTCGATGGTTGCGATATCGCCGACGGTGATGCGGCCCGGATCGATAACCCAGCTGTCAAGTGCGATCCGAGTTCCAAATCGATCGCGGATTCGGAGGAGCACGCCGACATCCTGCTCCCCGGTGTCGGGGTCAATCGTGGTCACGACGCAGCGCTGGCGCAGCGTGTACAGGCCGATGAGCGCCTCGCCGACGCGGAGAGCCTTGCCCTCCCAGCCCCGCTCCGCACCAGCTGGGACGTCGGCGAGGAGGATGTTGGGGCGCAGCCGTCGCACGTCGGCGCCCAGCTCGGCAATGGCGCTGTCCGTGGCGACCAAAAGGTTCAGCACGTCGAAGCGCTCGGATCCGTCGAAGGCCGCGAGCCGCGCGTCGGGTCCCGCGTGTCGGCAGATTGCATCGGCAGCTGCGGCCGAGTCCCAGCGTGCGCCGCCGACGAGCGGCGTGCCGGCCGCACTGGTGGTACCGCGGAGAGTCAGAAGACCGTGACGGCTGCGCCCAGTGAGCGGCCCGTGATCGTTGCGAACGTGCACGAGCCGGTCTCCGGGGATGCCGTCTCGAGTGAGCACGGCTGTCGGCAGGCGTTCTCCGGCCAGCGACTTCACGGGGTAGCGCCAGATCGAGGCGATGTGCATGCCTATGTGTGTCCGGCGCGAAGCTCTTCTTACATCGCGGCGGTAGACGTGTGCGGCGGACGTCACGAACTGGCAGACCAGAAAGCGCACGTCCAAGGAGTCGATCGCGGTCATTGCGAGGCTTGGTAAGACCGCCGAGCTTGTCGCCACTAAACCGTCAATGAGCGCGCCAGCCTGGTCACCTCGCCCGAAACTGGATCCGAGCGTGACCGCACGGCGTTTCCGCGTCCTCCGCCGACTTGGTCTCCGAGACGCGCCGTCGCAGCAGGCAGCCGACAGCCGCGACATCGAAACCGCCAAGGTCGCCCAACTGGTCGGCCGCGGCTGCCCGCCGGACACCGCATTGCGGATCCTCGCCCCACTGGACTGGACTTCTCGGTTCGCCACCGAGCGCGTACGCTGATGGCCATGGCAACGTCACGCCAAGCGGCCGACCAGCCACCTGCCGTCCGGCCCGATGACGAATCCAGAAGATGGGTCAGTGGGCTGCGGGACGGAAGCCGACAGCGCGACCAGACGATCGCGTCACTGCATGCGCTGCTGCTACGCGTTGCGCGTCACGAGGTCCACCGCCGCCGGGCAATGCTCGGGAACGCGTCAGGGCCCGAACTGGAAGACCTCGCCCAGCAGGCCGCCGACGACGCCCTGATGACGATCATCAGCAAGATCGACGAGTTCCGTGGCGCCAGCCGCTTCACCACCTGGGCTTACAAGTTCGCGCTCTTCGAGGTCTCCGGCAAAGTCGCCCGGCACGCCTGGCGCCGCCAGGCCCCCGCGGCCGACGACAACGCCTGGGACCGGCTGCCGGACAACCTCTCCACGCTGCCCGGCGCTCGCGCTGAGCAGCGTGACCTGCTGGAGGCGTTGCAGTCAGCTCTTGCGGCCGACCTCACCGAGCGTCAGCGATACGTATTCGTCGCCGTAGCGCTCAACGAGATCCCGATCGACGTAATCGCGCTGGAGCTTGGCTCCAACCGCAACGCGATCTACAAGAACCTCTTCGACGCCCGGCGAAGCCTGCGCTCGAGCCTGGCGGCCGCAGGGCATCCCCTTACCCCCGCGGAGGCGATCGCATGACCCTGCCGCTCGATGACCTCCTGCGCGCTGACCCGGCCGATCCGGGTTGTGACGCCGGCATCCCGATCTTCGCTGAGTATGTTGAGATCGAACTCGCCGGTGGCGACCCGGCCGAGCGGTTCCCCGGCACGGCCGTCCATCTGCGCACCTGTGCGGGCTGCCGTGCCGACCACGACGGCCTGGTCGAGGCCGCACGCCTATTCGGCGGCTCCGCGTCGCCGGACCTGGATGAGCTGGGCTGAGAGGCAGCACTAAGTTGCCTCGCGAACGCGCTCGACTGCCCGTCCTAGCCGGGACGGTGCTTGTCGATCGCGCCGCCGGCTTGCGTCGCGTCACTCAGGAGGTCGGTGATCGCGCTCAGAGAGAAATCCAGGTCCCAGAGAAGCTGGGCGTAGAACCGAGTACACCACCTCGCGATGGGTGAGTGCCCGCGGGAGGTTGTTCCACCGCCGTACGGAGGTGCCGACTCATTTGGCCTGCGTCAACGATCCGCTGTGTAGGCGCTTGAGCCGCGAGCGCTAACGCAAGGCGAGTATCGAGAAGGCTCGGCGTCTCGCGGTAGTCGAACACGACGACTTTGCCATGTTCACGAACGCTGATACCTGATGTTGGGGCCGGACCCAATGGCCGCTTGTTGTGGAGCTAACTAAGAGCACTAAACACGTGCGCTATCCGAGGGTCCGGCGACGACTGTCGGCAGGTGGTCAGGCCGGGTACTGGGCAGGTCAGCCAGGCGGATCACTGAGAGCGGGCAGGACGTCCGGACAGGCGGACGCATCCTTTCACGACTCAGGGTCTCGCCGCCGCGCTTGTGGATTGCCACGGTTGCGCGTGCCGCGCAAGGCGGGTCGCCGGGGAGATGCACGCGGGACGAGCTGAGCGGGTCTAAGGTCGCGGCGGTGCCTCGGGGGAGTTCGGTGTGGAGCTTCGTGTTGCCGGGTGTGATCGCGGGTGGTGTCGGAGGTCCGTCGTGAGGGGGAGGTCGAGATCGGCTTCGGGGTGGATGTGTCGCCTGCTCATGCGATTTACGCTGAGGTGGTGAAGCGCAAGCCTGATCTGTTGTTTGATGTCGCTCCGGTTGTCGTGGTCTTGTTGGACGGGGTGTTTGTGTTGGTGCGCGCGCATCCGGTCGGTATCAGCGGTCGGCTGCTCGGACTGGCGCTGATCGCGGATGCCGTAGCGCTGGCGTTGAGCGCACGTGTCCCGGTACTGGTGCTCGTATTTGTTCTGGCGGTCGCGGTGGTTGCCGGGGTTGAGCCGACGGTGATCCTGGCGCCGCTGTTCGCATTGTTCGCGCTGGCGCGGCGGCGGGAACGGGCGGTGGTGGCGGCGGGTGCGCTGCTCAGTGCTGCGGTGGTGACGCTCAGCCATCCGCTGCATGGCCATCCGGTTCAGCTGCCGTCGGTGATTCCGCAGTGGGTCGCGATCGGTCTCGCGGTCGCGGTTGGTCTTTACGTGCGCGCACGGGCAGAGCAGGTGGCTGGTTTGGCCGAGCGGGTCGCGGCGGAGGAGCGGGTGCGGATCGCGCGTGAGCTTCACGATGTGGTTGCGCACAACGTCTCGTTGATGGTGGTTCAGGCTCAGGCGCTCGCTGCTACTGCGACCGATGAGCATCAGCGCGCCGGCGCCGATCAGCTGGCTGATCTTGGTCGGGAGGCGATGGCGGAGATGCATCGGATGCTGGGGGTTCTGCGCCTGGATGGGGCCGGGCCGGAGCGGTCCCCACAGCCTGGTGTTGCCGAGCTGGAAGGGCTCGTTGCGCGGACGAATGATGCGGGCGTGTGGGCACAGCTATGGGTCGAGGGTGAACGTCGTGAGTTGCCGTCAGCGGTGGATCTGTCGGTGTACCGAATCGTGCAGGAGGCGCTGACCAACGTCGTCCGTCATGCCCACGCCAGGCGCGTGGATGTGACGCTGAAATATCTGCCACGTGAGTTGCAGGTGTGGGTCGTCGATGATGGTGCCGGTGAAGCCGGGACGACTGGCGGCCACGGACTCGTCGGGATGCGCGAGCGCGTGGCACTGTTCGGTGGGACGCTCAGGACCGGGACGCGAAGCGAAGCGAACGGCTATCAGGTACTCGCCTTTGTGCCGATCGACTGATGCCGAAACTGCGCCTGTTGATAGTTGACGACCAGCCGTTGATGCGCGCGGGGTTTCGCGCCGTTTTGGAGGCGACCGGCGAGATGGAGGTCGTGGCGGAAGCCGCCGATGGGATCGAGGCCGTCGCGAGGGCCCGTGCTACCCGTCCTGACGTGGTCCTGATGGACATCCGGATGCCGCATCTCGACGGCTTGGACGCGATCCGCCAGCTGCCGAACCAGCGGATCCTGGTGCTGACCACCTTCGGCTTGGACGAGTACATCGTCGAGGCGCTGCGCGCTGGTGCCAGCGGCTTCTTGACCAAGGACGTCGCGACCGCTGAGTTGGTTCACGCGGTGAAGGTGATCGCCGCCGGCGACGCGCTGCTGACACCCGCGGTCACGCGCCAGCTGCTGGATCTCGTCGCGCGGCGGCTGCCGGCGCCGGTCGGGCGCAGCCCTTCGGAGCTGGCGGAGCTGACCGATCGCGAGCGGGAGGTCTTCGAGCTATTGGCACGCGGAATGTCGAACGCCGAGATCGCGGCGGCGCTGGTCGTCGGTGAGGCGACTGTGAAGACCCATGTCTCCAGCGTGCTCCTGAAACTGGGGTTGCGCGACCGGATTCAGGCGGTGGTGCTGGCCTACGAAACGGGGCTGATCAAACCCGGCGGATCCGCCTGAAGACGGAGGCCAGAATCGGGCGGGCGGCCGACGACAGACCTAGTGCCGGTGGCGATCATCGTCGCCATGAGCAACAACTACATAATCGAGACACGCGGCCTGAGCAAACGCTTCGGCGGCCGGCTGGCGGTCAGCGAGCTGGACCTGCGCGTGCCGGCCGGGACCGCGTTCGGGTTTCTCGGGCACAACGGGGCCGGGAAGACCACCGCGATCAGGATGCTGCTGGGCCTCACCCAGCCTGACAGCGGCACCATGTGGATCCGCGGGATGCGACTCCCGGATGAGCGCGCGCGAGCGCTGTCTCGCGTCGGGGCGATCGTCGAAGAGCCTCACTTTCACGGCCATCTCAGCGGTCGCGAGAACCTAGAGATCAACGCGGCCGTCCGCGGCGGCGACGCCCTCACCCGGATCGACGAGGCACTGGACCGGGTCGGGCTCAAAGGCCGATCCCAAGATCGGGTCAAGACCTACAGCCAGGGCATGCGCCAGCGACTCGGAATCGCCCGCTGTCTGTTGGCCGATCCCGACCTGCTGATCCTCGATGAGCCGATGAACGGCCTCGACCCCGGCGGGATCCTGCAACTGCGCCGGATGATCGGCGACCTGGTGGCGGAGAGCCGCACCGTGTTCCTGTCCTCCCACTTGCTGGACGAGGTCCAAAAGACATGCTCGGAAGTGGCGATGATCGACCGCGGCCGGCTGATCGCACAAGGGCCAATCAGCGAGGTCATCGGCGACGCTGAGTCGCTTGAGCAGAAGTTCCTGGCGATCACCACAACCGAAGGCGGCTGGGAATGACCGCAATGATCAGGGCCGAGCTGCTCAAACTCCGCCGCCAACGGCCCGTGATGGCACTCGCCCTGGTGTTGAGCGCAGGCGCGGTGATCGCCTTCCAGGCCTACATCCAGATCCGCCACGCGACCACCGCCAACCCTCAGATCTTCGGGCCCGCTGGCGGAGAGGCCGGCATGGACCAGCTTCTGAAAATGCAAGGCATCTACTTCGGGGCGCTCGCGGCGATCCTCATCGGCGCCGAGGCCGGCACCACCGACCTCACCAGCGGCGTCTTCCGAGACCTGGTGGCAACCGGTCGCAGCCGCCTGACCCTGTTCTGGGTCCGCTTACCAGCCGCGCTCATCGTGATCGCCGGGTTCACGGCGCTGGCGTATGTGCTCGGCGTGATCGGGCTGTTCGTCTACGCAGACGGGCTGATGACGCCATCGGCTACGCAGATCCTTGACGGGCTCGGATGGCTGCTGTTGGCCAATGGCGCCGTAACCGCGCTCGCGCTCGGCCTCGGGTGCCTCACTGGCTCCCGGACCCTGACGCTCACCGGACTGATCGGCTGGCAGACCATCGGGCAGCTGCTGCTGGTGCACGAGATCCGCAACCCAAGCTTCCTACTCAGCACCGGCCTCGCCCGATTCGCACCAACACCCGTCACCCAAGCACACCTCAGCGAACCGGCAGCTGCCGCGGTGACCGCCGCCTGGATACTCGTACCGCTACTAGCCGGTGCCAGGCGCACGCTCACCCAGGACGCGTGAAGACAGCCGACGTGGTGGCCAGGCGCCGAATACACGAGCAAACCCGAAAGCAGGCCTCCAGCCCGAACGGACATCCGCCCTCCTCCTCGCCAGCAGCGAGGCGCGTCGCGTCGTTGGCCGGGCTGTCGCCGACACCGTCGATCCGGAGTTGCGCGTTTTTATGAAACCAGGACACGGGCCACAGGTGTTGCCGGACAGACCCGGAGACCCGCAAAGTTCGGATGCAGGTCTGAGCCCGAAGGTCGGTCGCGTCCAAAGATTGCTGTAAATACGCGGCGGGTGCTGTCAGCGAGACGGCGTAGGTTCCCTCAAGTCCTGACAGACGATGAAGGAGGCCTACGCCGTGAGACGCACCGTACCGCCATCAGCGGAGATACAAGCTGAGATCGACAAGCTGCTCGGGAAGGGGCTGGTCGATGACCCGCAGAAGATGCTGTCCGAGCTCGCGCGGCTCGGCGCGCGGTTGATCATTCAGCGGGCGGTCGAGGAGGAGTTCGACACCTGGCTCGGTCGCGCTCGCTATGAGCGCAAGCCCGACGCCGGGCCGGGGAAGCGCAATGGGTTTCGACCGCGGCATCTGCAGACCGGTGAGGGTGAGCTGCGGATCGAGATCCCCCAGGTCCGGGAGACGGCGATCCCGTTCGTCTCCCGGTTGTTCCCGAAGTGGCACTGCAAACGGCTGCTGCGGACCGACCCGCTCAAGGCGCTGGTGATCGGCGGGTTCGTCCGCGGCCTGTCGATGCGCGATGTCGAGTCGCTGTGCGAAGAGGCCGGGCTCGGGCGAACCTCGAAGTCGACCATCGCGACGATCTGCGCGGAGCTGCACGAGCGCTTTGAGGCGTTCTGTCGCCGCTCCCTCTACGACGTCAACCTGGTCGTGCTGTTCCTCGACGCGATCTACCTCCCGGTCCGTCCCAGCGGGCCGAAGGAGGGCGTGATCTGCGCCTGGGGAATCGACGAAAACGGCCACAGGCAGCTGGTTTCCGTCAGGTTGGGAGCGCGCGAGTCCAAGGAGGACTGGGTCGAGCTCGGCCGCGATCTCATCAGCCGCGGGCTCGCCGCGCCACGCCTGATCGTCGCCGACGGCGCCCCCGGGCTGATCGCGGCAGTCGAGGAGATCTGGCCACGCGCGGACCGTCAGCACTGCTGCGTTCACCGCTTGCGGAACCTGCTCGCCAAGCTCCCGAAGTCAGAGCAGGACCGGATCCGCTTCAACTACTGGTCAGCGCTCACCGACGCGACCTCGGTCAAGGACGGCAAGCTCCGCCTCCAGGTCCTCATCTCAGAGCTCGAGCACCGCGGCTACGAGTCCGCCGCCCGCTGCCTCTCGGACGACCTCGACGCGCTCGTCGCGCACCTCCGCTACCCGCTCAGACACCGCGAACGATGGCGGTCAACGAATCTCCTCGAGCGATCGCTCGGTGAGGTCCGCCGGCGCACCAAGGTGATGGGTCGCTTCCCCGGCGAGACCAGCTGCCTCTCCCTCGTCTGGGCGGTGCTCGACCTGTTCTTCAGCCACGCCAGCAACGGCGCCACCTTCACCGACGTCGACCGCCAACACCTCTACCGAATCAAGTACCGGCAAGCCGACCCAGACACCCTCGACGAGGAGGTGACCGCCGCCTAGACTCAACCGCGGGAACCTGAACCGCGCGCGAATTTACAGCGGTAACTGGACGCAACCCGAAGGTCGGCGCTCACCCGCAATGCGCGGTAGGGAGGGCGCTCCGGCAGTTTGTGCCGCTCGCCGACCCCAGCGGGTGTGCTTGTGGCGGTGGCTGTCGGGCAAAGAGTGCCGTCCGGGCGGGTTAAATTAAGAAGATTCCGGGATGGCTCAGAACTTCATTGCTTGTGACCGGGGGCAGTCGCTGTTGTTGCCGCCGGATTTGACGGATTGGGTGCCGGATGATCATCTGGTGTGGTCGATCTTGGGGGCGGTCGATCAGATGGATCTCGGCGCGTTCTATGGGGCGTATCGCGTAAATGGTCAGGGGCGTGCTGCCTACGAGCCGTCGATGATGGTCGCGTTGCTGATCCACGCGTATGCGCGCGGGAATCGGTCGTCGCGGGGGGTCGAGCGGGCGTGTCGGGAGGACGTCACCTACAAGCTGATCACGGCGATGGCGATCCCGGATCACTCGACGATCGCGGAGTTCCGTCGCCGGCACGAGCGGGCGCTGGGCGAGTTGTTCACCGCGGTGCTGGCGCTGTGTCGCGAGGCGGGCCTGGTCGAGGTTGGTGTGATCTCGATCGATGGTGTGAAGATCCGAGCGAACGCCTCGCGGGGCGCGAACCGCAGCTACGAGAAGCTCGTCGCGGACATCCTCAAGGAGGCTGAGGAGACCGACCGCTGGGAGGACGGCCTGTTCGGTGAGGATCGCGGCGATGAGCCGCCCGAGCATCTACGGACCGCGGAGGGGCGCCGGGCTGCGTTTAAGGCGGCGAAGGAACGCCTCGCGCAGAAGGCCGGGCGCGGTGAGGAGCCTGAGGTCGCGCGGATCGAGCTTGACCGGGACCGGGTGGCGGCGGGCAGGGGTCGGCGCGGGTGGCAGCGGGCGGCGCACAAGGAGCTGATGGGCCGGCGCGAGCAGCGCGCGAAACCGATCGCGCGGTCACGAGCTGAGCGGTTGCTCGAAACGCTGGACCGGCTCGAGGAGAACCGGCAGGTCGAGATCGAAGCCAACGCCGCGTACGAGAAGTGGTGGGCGGAGCGTCGCGCCGGCGGCGTGCCAGGTCAGAAGCTCGGGATGCCGCCAAGGCCGGTCACACCGCCCCCCGAGCCAGAAGGCGTGATGAACAAGACCGATCACGATTCGCGGATGATGCGCACCAACGGACAACCGACGGTGCAGGGTTACAACGCGCAGGCCGCTGTCACCCGCGGGCAGATCATCGTTGGCGCGGAGATCGCGGTCGAGAGCCCCGACTTCGGTCACCTCGAACCCGCCGTCCGCGCCGCGCTCCGCGAGCTCGACGACGCCGGCGTGACCCAGCGACCCGAAACGGTCCTGGCCGATGCCGGTTACTGGCACACCCGGCAGATGGAGAACATCGTCAGCGACGGGATCCAAGTCCTCGTTCCGCCCGACGCCGGACTACGAGAGGGCGCCAGGCCCGGCTGGGACGAAGGCCCTTACGCGTTCATGCGTCGGGTGCTCTCAAGCGATGCCGGGCATGAGCTCTACAAGCGCCGCAAAGCAACCGTCGAGCCGGTGTTCGCGCAGAACAAATTCAACCGCGGCTTCCGCCGTTTCCAGCGACGAGGCAGATCCGCTGTGCGCTCGGAGTGGCGCCTGCAGGCAGCCGTCCACAGCCTCCTGAAGCTGCACAACCACTGGATCGACCCGGCGATCGCCTGATCGATCGCGGCGAGCCACCGCGGCAGCCTCAGACTCATCCATGAGTCAAGGTGATTCCGGCTGGCTGACGATTCTTTGCCCGACAGCCACGGCGAATACGAGGGCGCGACCGTCGGACGCTCGAGACCCGCTTTGGTGTCAGTACGGTCCTTCGCGCTGCTCAGCGGACAAGAACTCTTCCGCTCCCTGCGAGAGGATCAGTGGACCGGCATCATGCCCGAGCTCTCGCGTCTCGTCCAACTCGGCAGCCGCCGTCACCGGGGTCGGTGCCGCTGCTCTCCGATTTGGTTGCGGCAGCGAGACCAACGAGACTGCTCGAGGGTGGTTCCGCCGGGCTCCTAGGTGCGTTCGCGGGCTTGTCGATGCTCGGAGGTCGAATCAGGGTGTTGGGCGCCGGCCAGCCGGCTGGCAAGAGCCGCTCGTGAGCGAATGTCGAGTTTGCGGTAGATGCGTGTGAGGTGTCCCTCCACGGTGTGCACGCTCATATGGAGGGCAGCGGCTATTTCCTTGTTGGACCGTCCTTGCGCAGCAAGGACGGCAAGCTCGGTCTCGGTCGCGGTCAGCTCGCCTGTGGCGGGGCGACGGCCGCTGATCCGCGCGAGCTCTTCACGCGCCCGGTCGGCCCATAGGCGGGCGCCCAGCTGGTCGAACGTTTCGAGAGCTTGTTCGAGCACTTCGCGTGCCAGGCGTTTCTCTCTGGCGCGACGGTGAACGTGACCGGCGGCGAGCAGGGTTCGCCCGCGCTCGAAGGGACAACGCATGCGATCGTGTTCGACGAGTGCACGATCGAGCGCGGCGCGGGCCGTGTCGACCTCGCCGTCGGCGGCGGCAAGGAGGCCGCGAGCGCGGGCGGCGGTGGCGAGCGCCCATGGACTCTTGGAGCGACGCGCGAGCTGCTCGTAGCGATCGAGGCAGGCCCGTGCCTCGCCGAGCTGGCCGATCGCGACCATCGCCTCGATCGCGTTGATCCATGCAAAGTCGGTGGGCTCTGCCCAGCCGTGAGAGTCCAGCCAAGCGGGCAGCTTGCGCAGATGCCGATCAGCTGCCTCGGGGTCTCCGCGTGAGAGTTCGAGGAAGCCGAGCGCTGTGCGGCTCTGTACGGCGAACAGCGAGTCCGAGAGGGATTCGGCGATCGCTAGTGACTCGGTCGCGGCGGATCGCGCCGCCTCGACACGGCCGAGGTGCGCGTCTAAGAGCGCGCGTGCGTAGAGCGCGATGCTGCGGTATTGGTCGTCGCGCAGCTGATCGGCGAGTTCGAGCGCGGCGCTTGTCAGGCGGCCTGCTTGAACCCAACGGCCTGAGAACCACTCGACTTGGAAGCGGTGGAAGAGGACGTGGGCGTGGGTTCCCTCGTCGCCGCTTGCTTTCGCTTGATCGTCTGCCTCCTCGAGCAGTGGTCGTGCGCCGTCGAAGTCGGCGAGGCACATGAGGCGGCGGGCGAGTGTGACGCGTGGGCTCTCGTGGAACTCGAGCAGGCGCTGCAGGCGCTGCTCGATCTGAACCCCTTGCTCGAGCAGGCCTGGCGTGACCTGGAGTGTCCACGTCTCTGCCATCGCGACTCGGGCGATCGCGCGTGCGAGCAGTTCGTCGTCTCCGCTGGCCTGCGCTTGCTCGAGGGCAGCGCGGGCGTGGAGGAGCGCGTCGCGCACTCGCCCTTCGAGTAGACGCATCCAGCTCATGAAGGCCAGGATCTCGGCGGCGCGCCAGTGATCGTCTCGAGCTTCTTCAAGCGCGCTCTCGCACCACCTCACGATTGTCGGCAGGTCGGCTTGTCTGGTCCGGGCGAGGCCGAACATGACGTCTGCGCGCTGTGCGCCGGGCGGTGTCTCGGCGAGCAGCTCGTCGAGGATTGCGGCTGCTCGATCACCATCGCCGGCCAGGCGGTGCGCCTCGGCCGCGGCGAGGCGCCGCTGGCGTCGGGCTGCAGGGTCGGCGGACGGGGTTAGGAGGGCGGCGATCTCATGAAGCTCAGCGGCCGCAGCAGGCGCGCCGCGGGCGAGCGCGTGCAGCGCCGCCTCGTCGAGTGCTGCCGCGATCCTGGGGTCTGGGCCTTCCGCTGCGCCCGCAAGGTGCCGCGTTTGCTCCTCGCGATCGCTGACGGCGGTTGCCAGCTCGGCGTGCACTTCGCGGCGCCGCCATGGAGGCGCCTCGTCATAGCAGATGGACGCCAGGAGCGGATGTGAGAACCGCACCCTTTCCCCTTCGAGTTCGACCACACCAGCGCGGATGGCCTGCTCGAGCCCATCGCGCACGGCGGCGCTGTCACCCCGAGCAGCGGTCAGCGTCTCGACTGTTGGGCGGGCGAGCGCAGCGACGAACAAGAGGATCTCGCGGCTCGCGGCGGGCAGCTTGGCCAGCCGGTCTCCCACCACAGCCCGGAGGTCGCCAGGGACCCGAAGCGGCTGACCAGGGGCGGGCGGCCAGAGCGCGAGCTCGCGCGCGATCTGAAGCGCGTAGAACGGGTTGCCACCCGTCATTTCACACAGCTGGAGCAACTGCGGCCGAGAGAGCTCTAGCCCCAAGTGGTCCTTCAGGACGGCGAACAGCGCCGCCACATCGAGCGGACCCACGGAAAGCCGCCCAGCGGCACCGGAGCCGAGTCCTCGCTCCAGCTCGCGAGCGCCCGGCCGGGCAGTTACGAGTGTCCCGACCGGCTCATCGATCAGGCGCCGAGTCGCGAACAGCAGGGTCCGCGCGGACGCGGTATCGAGCCATTGGAAGTCATCGACAGCGAGGAGCAGAGGCGCCTCAGCCGACAGCACCTTGAGGCTGTCGATCATAGCCAGACCGACTGCCCGTGGGTCGGCTGCCGCGCTTGGGTCGGGCCCGTCCAGCAGCAGCGCCGTTTCGAGCGCTCGGCGCCGCAGCTCGCTGAGAGAGGGCAGTATCTCCTCGACCACGCCCGCGAGTAGGTCGGACACGCCCGCAAAAGCCAGCGTGGCCTCGGCCTCGACGGCACGGTGTGCGAGGATTCGAATACCCGCGGCGCGGGCCTGTTCGAGCCCAAGCTGCCACAGCGTCGTCTTCCCAATCCCCGGCTCACCCACGAGCACGAGCAGGTCGGGTGAACGAATCGCTCGCTCTAGGAACTCCTCGATCGAGCGGGTTTCGTGCTCGCGTCCTCTAATTTCGCCGGCCATGGTCTCGGGGCCATTCTTGCGCGACCGAGTCCCAAAGTGCAGGGATTTCCAGCTTTCCGGCACGACTTATCGGGCGTAGGGTTCGCGGACATGACCACCACCGATTACGCGACTTCCCTAAGCGAAGGATTCTCCGGCCAGCTACTCACTCAGAAGGACGCCGGCTACGACGCGGCTCGCAAAATTCATAACGGCCTGATCGACAAGCGGCCGGCGCTGATCGCAAGGTGCGTTAACACCGCTGATGTGGTTGACGCAGTCAATACCGCCAGAGGCGCCGGGCTCGAGCTGTCTGTCCGAGGCGGCGGGCACAACGTTGCCGGAAAAGCGGTAACCGAAGCCGGCCTGATGATCGACTTCTCACTGATGAAGGGGATCCACGCCGATCCCGTCCGACGCACCGTCCGCGCCCAAGGTGGCGTCACGATCCGCGAGCTCGACCGCGCGACGGGAGTGTTCGGTCTGGCGGTTCCCAGCGGCGTGGTGTCGAGCACTGGCATCGCGGGACTCACATTGGGCGGAGGTCTGGGCTGGCTGATGGGACGCTACGGGATGGCGGTCGACAACCTCCTCTCAGCCGAAGTCGTGCTCGCATCCGGAGAAGTCGCGACTGCGAGCGAACACGAGAACCCCGACTTGTTTTGGGCGATCCGCGGCGGCGGCGGCAACTTTGGCGTGGTGACCTCGTTCGAGCTGCAAGCGCATCCGGTGGCGAGCGTTCTCAGCGGACCGCTTCTACATACCCTCGACGCGGCGCCCGCGCTGCTTCCGTTCTACCGCGACTTCTGCGCCGAGCTGCCCGACGAGCTCGGCACTCAGGCCGCATTCATACACGCACCCGATGGCTCCGGCGCGAAGCTGTGCGCCGTGGCGATCTGTCACTGCGGAGCGGACGCCGAGCAGGCCGAAACCGACGCGGGGCCGCTGCGGGCATTCGGATCGCCGGCCGCGGACATGGTTCAACGAGTTCCCTACCCGGTCGCGAACACCGGCGTTGACTGGCTCTTCAACCCAGGAACGCTGAACTACTGGAAGTCCGCATTCTTCACCGAGCTCACCGACGCGGCGATCGGCGCTCTCACCAATGCGTTCGAACGCGCACCAACGGAACTGTGCGCGCTAATAGTCGAGGACTTCCACGGCGAGGTCACCCGCATCGACCCGACCGCCACCGCGTATCCGCACAGACAGCCGGGGCACAACCTGCTGCTCATCTCCCAATGGACCGACCCCGCGGACACCGACGCGTGCATCGCGTGGGCGCGCGCCACCTTCGAGACGCTCGCCCCGCACATGGCCGACCGCGCCTACAGCAACTACCTCCCCGCCGACGACTACGACCGAGTCCGACAAGCCTACGGCATCAACTACCAGCGACTCGTCGAACTCAAACGACGCTACGACCCGGACAACCTCTTCCACCTCAACCAGAACATCGACCCCTCGTAGGACACGCCGCTGCCGCAACCAAATCGCAGAGCCCCGGTAAGCGTGGCTGCCGACTTGGACGAGACGGACAGCGCGGCGACGCCGAAGAAAGGGTTCTGCAGCCTCGGGACGATGCGGAAGCTGGCTACGCAGAAGACCTCGTTTCGTTCGGCCGCGGTAATCGCGGCCCTCCGAACCGCGCACCTGAGTTGCGCGGAAGGGGGGAACCACGCGTCACGCAGAGGTCTCAGCAGGCGGTACCGATGATTGGCCGGCCTTGCGCTGGCGCCGAATCAGACTGACGAGATGAGCCGGTGGCCCTACCGCAGCCCGCGTAAGCGGTCGCCGGGTGGTGACGCAGCGGGAACTACTGTGTCGCGTAGGCACGTACTTGATTTCCGCCCGTGGGCGGGCGATTGGCTCGGGTGAGGTCCGGCGGCGCGATCGTCGCTGCGAAGGCCTCGATGCCGTCGATGACGGCCTCGAAGCGGATCGAGGTGAGGAGGTCGAAGGAGTGCTGGGCTCCGGGTAGCTCGACGTAGACGACAGGGTTGGCGGAGGCGCTGCGGGCTTGGTCGGCGAGCGCGCGTGCGGTCTTTGCAGAGGTGAGCGTGTCCTGGTCGCCGTGAATGATGAGAAGCGGCGTTGAGCCGCGCTCGGTGTAGTCGAACGGCGAGGAGGGCAGCGATTGGCGGCTGGCGGTCCCGCCGTAGTAGCCGTAGAGCCCTACCACGGCCGCTACGGAGGTGTCGGCCTGTTCGAACCCCGGCTGGAAGGCGGGGTCGTTCGCGGTGAAGCCCGCCAGCGTCGCCAGGTGGGCGCCATATGAGCTTCCGACGAGCACGATCCGGTTGGGGTCGCCGCCGTGCTCGCTCGCCCGTGCGCGAGCCCATGCGATCACTTTCTTGACGTCGACGACCTCGTCGGGGAAGGTCGCTGCGGGCTGGAGTCGGTAGGTCGCGCTGATGCAGACCCAGCCCTGGCGGGCGAGCCGGAACAGCAGCCGCCGCGCGTAGAAGCTCTTGCGCCCCGGCGCGAACGAGGAGCCTCCACCGTGCAGCTGTATCAGCACTGGCCCGCCGCTTGCGCCGCCCCGGCGCCGGTACAGATCGAGGCTGTTGCGGCGGCCTGCATCGCCGTAGCTGAGGTTGGAGATGCGCGTCACACCGGGATGTAACAGGGGCAGCGGCGCGAACACGATTCGTCCCCAAGGCGAGTTCGGTGCGATCGACTGCCCAGCTCCTGCGTGTCGCCACCGCGGCCCGATCGCACGGTCGAGTGCCTGCTCGATTGCGGGGGCTGCGCGCAGACTCCGTCGGATGAGAACCGGCGCGCCGGCGAACGACGCGGCGGCGAGACCGACCGCAGCCCACACCCAGGCCCCGTGAAGATCGCCCTGGGAGACCGCGAGCAACGTCGAGGCGCCCAGCCAATACCAGGCCAGGAACGGCGACTCGTTCGGGATCGCGCTGACCAGCCAGGTAAGTAGTCCCAGCAGCCCCGAGCGAGCCGGCGGCCACAACGACACCGCCATACCGATGCCCACCAGACCCGCCGTAATCAGGAAACCGACCGGCACGGCCCGCCTCCAGACGCGTGATCCGCGAGGCGGAAGGTCTTGCGGCTCGGGTGCCGATGAGCGCCACCCATCTTTCCGGGATCCACTCTGAGAGCCACGCGGACGGGTCCTAGCCTTCCGGTTCGGCCAGCGCGCGGGCGGCGGAGCCCTCGATGTCGATACGGGGCAGCCGCGCGTCGACACGGGGGGGCAGATGCCAGGTGATCGTGCCGAGCAACTTGAGCACGGCCGGGAGCAGCACGCACCGGACAACGATCGCGTCGATGAGTACGGCAAACGCCAGCCCGAATCCGAACTCCTTGATCGTCCGCTGGTTGCCGAGCATGAACGAGAGGAACACGCAGACCATGATCGCCGCCGCCGCAGTGATGACCCGCCCAGTGAGGGAGATGCCGTCGGCCACTGCGGCTGAGGCGTCACGCCCGCGAATCCACTGCTCTCGCACGCGCGAGACAAGGAATACCTCGTAGTCCATCGACAGTCCGAACACCACGGCGAAGATCAGTACCGGTATCCACGGCTCGATCGGTCCCTTTTGCACGCCGAAGACCCTCGAGAGCCAGCCCCACTGGAATACGACGACGGTGGCGCCGAGCGCTGCTCCGATGCTGAGCAGGTTCATCAGCGCCGCCTGCACCGGTATCACGAGCGAGCGGAAGATGACGAGCAGGAGGAGCGCTGAGAGCAGGACCACGATTCCGACGAACAGCGGGAGTTTGCTCGACAGCACATGCGAGAAGTCGATCGATCCGGCGGTGGCTCCGCCGACGAGGATCGGGATTCCGGTCCGCTGTTCGATTGGCGGGAGCAGCCGGTGTCGGAACGTGTTGACAAGCTCGGTGGTGGCCGAGGCCTGGGGGGCGGAGTCGGGGTACACCTGGATCACCCCGATCCGCCCGCTGGGCGACAGCCGCGGTTCCGTTGCGGCGCCGACGTCGGGGGTGGCGAGGGCAGCCAACCGGATCTCGGCAAGCGCCGCGGCCTGGCCGCGGCCGCGCACTTCGGCGACCAACGTCAGCGGCCCGTTGAAACCCGGTCCGAAACCCTGCGCGAGCATGTCGAAGGCGTGCCGGGAGCTGGTGTTGGCGGGGTCGTTGCCGGCATCGCTCGTGTCCAACCGCAGCGCAAACGCGGGAATGAGCAGCGCGATCAGCACCGCCAGCGAGCCCAGCGCGAGCGGCCATGGCCGGGCCATTACCGCTTCGCTCCAACGTCGCCACATCGAGCCGGAGGGCGCTGCCGGCGCTCCGTCGGCGCCGGTCCCGTCAGCCACCGGGACCGGTTGCCGAGCGCGTGAGAAGCGGCGCTCGCCGCGTGGGGCGCGGACGATGCGGGCGCCGAAGCGGGAGAGAAGCGCCGGCAGCAGGGTGAGCGACGCGATCATGATCAGGAGCACGGCGAGAGCCGACGCGATCGCGAGCCCGTACATGAAGCTGACCCCGGTGGCGAACATCCCGAGCAGCGCGATCACTACGGTCGTGCCGGCAAGCAGGATCGCCCTCCCGGAGGTGTCCATTGCCTCGACTACGGATTGCTCGATGTCGCCGAGCGCGAGGTAGTTCTCGCGAAAGCGTGTGACGATGAACAGCGCGTAGTCGATCCCGACGCCGAGGCCGATCATCAGCGCCAACCGCGGCGCGATGTTGGACATGCTGGTCACATGCGTAAGGAGCCCGATGAGCCCAATTCCGGTCACCAGGCCGGTCCCGGCGGTGATCAGCGGCATTCCCGCGGCGGTCAGCGAGCCGAACGTGAGCAGCAGGATGATCAGCGCGGCGATCGTCCCGACCGCCGTCGCGGGGCCGACGCTGAACCCCTCGGCCTGCTCAATCACCTGGCCGCCCGCGGCGACCCGCAGCCCCTGCACGCGCACCGCGTTGACCGCGTTGACCGCGTTCAGGACGGGCTTACCGGTGTCGTTCGGGAGCAGGTTCGCGCGCTTGTCGTAGTTGATCGTCGCGAACGCGGTCATCCGGTCGCGCGAGACCTGCCCTTCGCCCGTCGCGCCGTACGGGCCGACGACGCTAGCGACGTGAGGGAACTTGCTAACACGCGCCAAGAGCGGCGTGATCGCGGTCCGAACCGCGGCCGACTCGATCGTGCCGCGCGAGCTATGGAAGACGATCGTGTCGGTGTCGCCGCTCTGTGCCGTGAATTCTCGATTGAGCAGGTTGGAGGCTTGCTGCGACTGGGTTCCGGGCAGCGTGAAGTTGGTCGCCCAGCGCCTTCCGACGGATCCCGCCACGAGGCTGATCACGACCGCGACCGAAAACCACGCCACCACGACGATTCGGCGGTGTGCGATGCACCAGTGCACAAGCCCCACCAAGCTCCCGCGGGATCGCGGCGAACGATTCTCGATCCCGCCGGCCTGCTCGCGCCCCGTGGTTGCCACTGCGCTCGGATCGTTGTTAGTCATGTTGCTATCGATCGTCATGCTGTTTGGTCTCCTTGGGGTGATTGGGTTTGCCCGGAGACGGTTAGGCGCTCTGCTGAGCTGCCAGCGGGATGACCGTTTCCACTAAGCCGGTGACGACGTCGTAGACATGCCCGGAGACGGTGACGCGCGCGGAGATCGCTGGTGCGGAGCGGAGGCGCTCGACGTCGCGGGCGACGGTCGCCGCCGGATCCAGCACGGCGCGCTCGTACAGGGCCGACTCTTCGGCGCCGATGCGCTGCGCGTACCGGCGGCGGAAGGTTTCGTCGGCGAGCGCCCCGGTTCCGCACTGGGTGTGGTGGATCACGGCGACCTCGAACAGCGGGCCGTCGGGAAGCACGTTGTCGGCGAGCTGGCCGATGAACGCGACATCGTTGATCGCCTCCGGGGTGACCCGCCCGCCGACGTTGCGGACGACGATCGCGTCACCGAGGCCGAGGCCGAGGAAGTGCGCGGGGTCGACACGCGGATCGAGGCACGTAATCACGAACAGGCGCAGGTTGGGGAACACGACGGCACCCTGGTGGCCGCCGGCGGCGGCGAACGCCCGGTTACGGCCGAGGGCGGACTCGATGCTGCCGGTGTTGGACTGGCCCCGGCTGGCCAGCTCAAACCCGCTCGCCCCGCCGACGGCTCCGCGGTCGGTCGCGCCGGTGGCACGTTGTTTGGTCATGGTGTTCTGTCTCCAATCGCTTGGGTGTGCGGTCAGCTCTGTGCTGCGGCCGAGGCGGGCGAGCCGAGCGGTCGTGTTTCTGGCGTGTCGTCGGCGTTGACGGTTGGTTGCGCGGGCAGCAGCGCCAGCGCGATCAGGGCGCCTGTGGCGGCGATGCCCGCGGCGAGGTAGTTGGCCGCGTGGAAGCCCTGGAAGAAGGCCGAGTTAGCGGCGTTGTGGATGGCCGATGCGAGCAGCGGATGGCTGGCGTGGGTCAGCTTGCCTGCGACTGTGAGCGCGGCACCGACGGATGCGTGCGCGGTCCGCGCGACACTGGCGGGCAACCCCCCGGGGAGCGCGCCGGTGAGCCGGCTGGCGTAAAGCGACGCGTACACGCTGCCGATCACGGCGACGCCGAGGGTGCCACCCAAAAGGCGCGTGGCGTCGTTGACCGCCGACCCGACGCCGGCTTTCGCTTTCGGGACGACGCCCATGATCGCCTCGGTCGCGGGCGCGCTGGTGAGGCCCATCCCTGTCCCGAGAACGACCATCTGCGCGGCGATCGTCCCGTAGCCGGTCGTGACCGAGGAAGTCGAAACCCACAGGTAGAACGCCGCCATCAAGAACAGCCCGGAGGCGACGATCAGCTTCGTGCCGAACCGGACGGCCAGCCTGGTGCCGAGGATCGAGGAGATCGCGACGAATGACGCGACTGGCAGCAGGCGCACGCCGGTCGACAGCGGGCCGTAGCCCTTGAGGAACTGGAACATCTGGGTGACCAGGAAGATGAACCCGGACAGCGCGAAGAACGAGATCGCGACCGAGGCGCTCGCGGCGGTGAACCGCGGGTTGCCGAACAGGCTCACGTCGAGCATCGGCTGCTCGGTGCGCCGCTCCCAGGCCACGAACGCCGCCGCGAGCATTGCCGTCAGCGCGAAGCTGCCGAGCGTCCGGGCGCTGCCCCAACCTTGGTTCGGCGCCTCGATGATCGTGTAGACGAGCAGTCCGATTGTCGCGATCGACAGCGCGAACCCTGCGCGGTCGGTGCGAGGCGCGTGCGGGTCGCGCGACATCGGGACATACCGCGCCGTCAGGACACCGGCGACGGCGGCGACCGGCACCATCGCGAAGAAGATGCTGCGCCAGTCGGACACCTCTAGCAGCCAGCCGCCGACGATCGGCCCGAGCGCGATCGCCACGCCCGTGATCGCGCCCCACAACCCGATCGCCCGGGCGCGCTCGCCCCGCTCGGTGAACACGTTTGTGATCAGCGACAGCGTCGAGGGGAACACCATCGCCGCACCGACGCCCATCACCGAGCGCGCGGCGATCAGCTCGCCGGGGCTGTCCATCAGCCCGCCTGCCAGGCTCGCGAGACCGAATACCGTGAGGCCGGCGAGCAGCATTCCCTTGCGCCCGAAGCGGTCAGACAGGCTGCCCGCGGCCAGCACTGATCCAGCGAACAGCAAGTTGAACGCGTCCACGACCCACTGCAGCTGCGAGTCCGACGCGTGCAGCTGGCGCACGAGCGCCGGCAACGCGACGTTGACGATCGTCGTGTCGAGATTGATCACAAACGCCGCCAACAACAGCGAGATCAGGATCAAGGGCTTGCGTTTCATGACTCCTCCTGGGAGCGGGTTAGTCGGATGGACATCACGGCAGCCCGCCGTCAGCGCGCAACACGTGGGGCGAGCTGCTCGAGGAGCCAGGCATGGCGCGCGCTCCGCCGGAGCGTCACCGCCTGCTCGGGGGTAGCCAGCTCGGTCGACAGACCGAAGCGACGATGACCCCGCGCGCTCGCGGACCGGTGTGGCTTCGTGGCTCGTCGGGCTTCCGCCGCCCGGCGCGCGGCGGCGGCGTCTTTGTAGAGGTCGTCCGTGCGAGCCCGGGCGAGCAGCATGTCCAGATAGGGATGACTCATGAGCCGAGGATCGGGCCGCGTGGGGTGAGCTGTCTTCACCCCGATCGGGCTCACCCCGGGTGAGCCGCTGCTCGCGCTTAGGTCAGAGCAGGCCCAGTTCGCGGCCGCGCGCGACCGCCTCGCCGACGCTCCTCGTGGCCCTCAGGCATTTCAACCATGAGCTGGCAGCCGATCCGCGAGGGGTCGTAAGCCGCGTGTTCTGGACCGCGGCGTCCGGCGCTACCCCGCGAAGGTCCGCCGGCTGTTGGGTCCCGGACGGTTGCACCTGAGCGTCGTCGCGACGCCGGTGATCGCGCTACCGAGCTTGCTGCAGAGCGGCCACCGGACCTGCGTGACCGGTCTAGGCGTGACTGAGTAGCGCACGGCCGGTCGGCGAGGAGCTCCGAGCGACTTCGCTCACGCGAGCCCGATCAGACCGGCTGCATAACGCAAAGACTTCCTGACCCGATAATTCGGCTGTGAGTGTCGCGCCCGGGGAACCCAGGCTCCTGCTTCTGAGGACGAAGCTTGAGCCTCCTCTGCCTCGGAGGCTTGTTCCCCGGGATGGGCTAGTTCAGGCGTTTGGGGCTGGTCTTGTGCGACCGCTGACGGTGATCCGAGGTCCGGCTGGCAGCGGCAAGTCGCTGCTGATGGCGCAGTGGCGCTTGACGGCACTGAGCGACCGCAAGGTGGCGTGGCTTTCGTTGGACGAGGGTGACAACGAGCCCGTCAGGTTCTGGAGCTACGTGATCGCGGCGTTGCGTTCGGTGCTTCCCGAGTTTGGCGACGGGCCGCTGTCGTTGCTGCGGGCTCCGGGTGTCGATCTGATGGAGGAGGCTGTCCCGGCCTTGATCAACGAGCTTCTTGAGACGCCCAGCGAGACGGTGCTTTTGCTCGATGACTACCACGTGATTGAGCACGAGGCGATCCATGCGGGCATGGGGTTCCTTTTGGAGCACGTGCCGGGCAACCATCGCTTCGTGATCGCCTCGCGATCGGAGCCGCCGCTGCCGCTCGCGAGGTTGCGCGCGCGTGGAAGCCTCAGCGAGATCGATCCCGAGCAGCTGGGCTTCTCCCAGGCCGAAGCGGAGTACCTGCTGAACGAAGTTCACCAGCTCGGTCTGGCGGTCAAGACAGTGAGCCGCCTTCATCAGCGCACCGAGGGCTGGGCCGCGGGGCTGTATCTGGCGGCGCTGTCGCTGCGCGACCGTCGCGATGCGGATGAGTTGATCGCCGGATTCTCGGGAGGCGATCGCCGGATCGTGGACTACCTGGTCGGGGAGGTGCTCAACCAGCAGCCGGATGCGGTCTTGAGGTTTCTCCTGTGCACCAGCGTGCTCGACCGATTCTGCGCGCCCCTGTGTGAGGCGGTCACCGGCGCCGGCGACGCGCGGGAGATGCTTGACCGAGTCGAGCGCTCGAATTACTTCCTGATCCCGCTCGACCCGCGGCGCGAGTGGTATCGCTACCACCATCTGTTCGCCGAATTGCTCCGGCATGAGCTCGAGCGGAGGGAGCCCGGAGCGTCGGTTGAGCTTCGTCGCCGTGCTGGTCGGTGGCTCGCGGATGCCGGCATGATCTCGGAGGCCGTCCCGCACATGGTCGCGGCCGGGGACCTCGACCAGGCTGCCGATTTGATCGCTGCATACGGGGCGGCGTTCGCGACCGGCGAGCGCGGCATCGGGCGGGCGCTTATGGTCATGACTGAATGGTTCGATGCGCTTCCGGCTGAATACGTCGTCGCGGACGCTCGCTTGTGCGTTGGCAGGTCCGGCGCGGCATTAGCGCTCGGTCGCCAGGATGAGATCCTTCCGTGGCTGGATCGCGCGGAACGGGCTCCGAACCACAGGCTCGATTTGGACCCGACGTTCGCGTCGCGGGCGACGGTGCGGCGGGCTGCTGCCTGGCAGTTGCTCGGCGACGTGCGCCTAAGTAGGGAGTTAGCGGAGCAGGTTATGCCGCTGGACGGCAGCTTGCGCGACCACGCGCTTGCTGGGAGCGTGCTCGGAGCGAACGCCCGGTGGCTGGGCGACGACGCCACGGCCGTCGATTTCCTCACTCGGGCCGGGCAGCTTGGCCGTGAGCGCGATCCGGTCGCTGCCGTGGCTGCGTACGGACATCTGGCGCTGATCGCCGCGGACCACAACGACTGGCCGACATGCGACGTCAACGTCAAGACGGCCCTCGAGCTGATCGCTGAGTCGGAGCTCCACGAGTACTGGATGGGGTCGTTCGCGCACCTCGCAAAGGGAAGGCTGCTGGGCAAGCAGAGGAGGCCGAGCGAGGCGCCGGCAGAGCTGACGCGGGCGGTCACCCTCGCGCGACGCGGGGGTGGAGTGGTCGCGTTGGCATACGTGCTGGTCACCGTCGCCGAGGCGCGCCGCGAGCTCGGCGACCGCCGCGGCGCGATTGAGTTAGTGCGAGAGGCGCAAGAGCTAAGCGCCCACGCTCCCGACCCCGGGACCCTCGTGCCGCGCCTGCTCGGCAAGGCCGAGCGCAATCTTCGGCTCGTCTCCCAGCCGCAGGGTTCGCGGCTGGTCATAGTCGAGGAGCTGACGGCCCGCGAGGCGGCGGTCCTCAGCCTCCTGCCAACGGGTCTCTCGACGCGGGAGATCGGCCAGGAGCTCGGCGTCTCGCGCAATACGGTCAAGACACACACAAAGAACCTCTACCGGAAGCTCGGCGCGACCGGGAGGCGCGAGGCGGTCGCGCGCGGCCGCGAACTCGGCCTGCTCTGACCTAAGCGCGAGCAGCGGCTCACCCGGGGTGAGTCAGATCGGGGTGAAGACAGCTCACCCCACGTGGTCCGATCCTCGGGCCATGACTCATCCATATTTGACCATGCTGCTCGCCCGGGCTCGCACGGACGACCTCTACAAAGACGCCGCCGCCGCGCGCCGGGCGGCGGAAGCCCGACGAGCCACGAAGCCACACCGGTCCGCGAGCGCGCGGAGTCATCGTCGCTTCGGTCTGTCGACCGAGCTGGCTACCCCCGAGCAGGCGGTGACGCTCCGGCGCTACTCGGTCGACGATCACGATCCGCTCGCCCGTCTCGCGGCGCTCGATAGCTCCAAACCTCCACATCAGCCCGTAGTAGTTGCTGAGGTCGGGGGTGAGCTTCGCGCGGCGTTGTCGCTGAACGATGGCTCGCTCGTAGCCGATCCCTTCCATCTGACCGGGGGCGTAGTCGACTTGTTGCGTGCGTACGCGCGGCAGCTCGATGTGCAGCCGGAGACGCGCATCAGCGCTGACTCGTCGAACAGATCGCCCGCCACGGTGTGCGTGGGAAGGCCGGCTGCCGTGATGTCCATCCAATTAACCCGCTCCCGAGGAGGAGTCATGAAGAAGAAGATGCGGACACCAAGACACGGCGTGATGCACGAGCTGGATCACCGCAGCAACGACGGCATTGACGTGAGGCTGCTGTGGAGCTCGGGCACGAATCGGGTCTCGATTGCCGTCGCGGACGGTCGCGCCGGCGAGTGGTTTGCGTTCGAGGTCGCTCCCGCCGACGCAGTCGACGCGTTCCACCACCCGTACGCCTATGCGCCTCGACGGAAGCCGGTGGCGCCCAAGCCAGCTGAGGAAGATCCTCAGGAGCTGGCGGCGGACACCGACGACGGATCTCCGCTCCGCCGGATGATCGACCGCGTCAGGGCAGTCTGGTCCGAGATGGATTACGCGCAGCGCCGGCTGCTGGAGATCCGGACCGGCGTGCCGATGGTCCCGCACGCGCGGGTCCGTGAGAGCAGGAGATGCGCCCCGACACAACGACAGTAATTGCGACAGCCCATCGGGAGGACATCTGAAATGAACACTTTCGGCTGTCCCAATCACGGGTTCTACGGCTAACGAACGAGCGAGAGGAGACAAACACATGAGCGCGCAATCCACCGATCGCTCCCAGGAGCGCCAGGCGAACTGGTTTGAGGTGACCGGGCGCGACCGGCCAGTCGCGGGCAACATCGAGACCGCATTCGCGCGCAACCGCGCCTTCGCGGCCGCCGGCGGCCACAAGGACGCCGTCGTCTTCCCCAGCCTCGGCCTGTTCGTGATCACGTGCCTCGACCCGCGGGTCGATCCGGCGCACTTCCTCGCCCTCGACCTGAGCGACGCGTTCGTCGTCCGCAACGTCGGCGGCCGGGTCACCCCGGAGGTGATCAACGACGTCGCCTTCATCGGCCAGCTCGCCGAGAACGCACGCCCCGACGGCCCGCTGTTCGAGGCCGCCGTGATCCACCACACCCAGTGCGGAACCGGCGCGCTCGCCGACGACACCTTCCGCCGCCACTACGCGCAGCGGATCGGCGCGGACGAAGCAGCCCTTCGTGAGCTCGCCGTCATCGATCCCATGGCGACCGTCGCACGCGACGTCGAGCGCCTCCGCTCCGCACCCGCGATCTCCCCGCGAGTCACCGCGTCCGGGCACGTCTACGACGTCATCACGGGCCTAGTGCAGACGGTCATCCCGGCTTGCAGCTCACCAGATCGAAGCGTTGAACAGCCCCAAATCCCCCAAGGAGACGAACGATCATGACAACCACCGTCGCTCCCGAACTCAAACCAGGCCACGCCGAAAGCGACCAGCGGCCGACCCTTGTCCCCGCTCCGGCCGACACGACGCCGCAAGAGCCCGACGTGCGTTCCTTCGACCCCACCCAGGGACGCAAGGTCGGCGCCGACCCCTACGACGACCCCACGAGAGCTCGCTAGAGAGAGGGAGTGAGCGCAACATGAATCATCTACCTGCATATCTGTGGGCCCTCACGTACGCAGAGGTCGCAGGCATCGCCGCGGCGACCGCATACGCGCTATATCGCGGCGCTCGCGCCGCCGGTCTCGGCGATCGAGTCTCGACGAGGATGGGGTTGGGCGCCGCCGTTCTGTTCGGCGGCTGGCTTGCCGTAAGTAGTCTGGTCGCAGGTGGGGGCAGCTACCGCTCACGCTTCGGGCACGGCGTCCCCTGGCTGCCACTGGCAGTGCTTGGCTTCTTCGGCTTGCTGCTCGCGCTGACGCGTGTGCCGTTGATCAGGCGAGCCCTGACCGCCCCGGGTGCTCAGCAGCGGCTGCTGTGGCCGCACTCGTTCCGGGCAGCAGGGATCGTGTTCGTGATAGCGATGCTGCTCGGGAAACTCCCAGCGCTCTTCGCTGTGCCCGCCGGGTTTGGTGACATTGCCGTTGGCGTCGCAACGTTATGGGTCGCGCGCAAGGTACGCGAGGGATCGCAGGCAAAGCCGCTCATTTGGTTCACGCTGGTCGGGATCGCAGACCTCGTGTCGGCGCTGACCCTGGGAGCGCTGACGGGCTTCCTCCAGATCGTCCACGTGAACCCGGCCGCGAGTCTGAACGCTGACCTGCCGCTCGCAATCATCCCCACGGTCGGTGTGCCGTTGCTCCTGGCGATGCACCTCACCTCGCTGCGCGTCCTCTTCCGCGACCGCGCGGCCGACCGAGTCGAGGACAAGTTGCTCGTCACCCCGTTGACTGCGTAGCACCGACGCGCGTGAATCGACTCCCCCGGCCCAAGCCACAGACGGGCGACGGGCCGCGGGCGCGAGGTAATCAACCCGAGACCAAGCAGAAGGGACCACAATGAACACCACTCCCACAAGCACGACGGAGTTCCGTGACCTGCGCGACGGGCGGCTGGCCCACGACGATCCGCCACACACCCTCGCCAAAGGCGGACCGGGCCTGACCGGACAGCTACTCGCAGCGCGAGACCAACCCGCACGACCCGCAGGCCGCCCATAGCCCAAGATGGCGCGCCGCCGCCAGCAGGAGCATTCAACTTGCCTAGCGAGACAAAGCAACAAACGGTCGTTCGCGCTGAGAAGGGACGGTGGGCCGCACGTGCAGCTTGCGTCGTCGGGTTGCTTTACGCCGCCGTCAGCCTCTACTGGGCGGGGGGCGGCACATGGCTGCTGAACACCGTCGGCGGCTCCTTCGCGCGACCTGGACGCGCCAACGACGCCACAGTGATCATCGCTGTCTGGGCCGCCGCCGTGTTGAAGCTAGCCGCTGCACTGCTCCCACTCCTCGCCGCCCGAAACCCGCGTCGCGAGACCCGCCTCGTGCGCTTACTTGCATGGATTGCCGCAGAAACCCTGATTATCTACGGAGCGGTCCTCACGATCATCGGCCTTCTCGTCCAGGCCGATGTCGTCCACAGCCCGGCCAACACCGACTGGCAGGCATTGACCTGGCATGCCTACCTCTGGGACCCGTGGTTCCTGGTCTGGGGAGCCCTGATCGCAACCGCACTGCTCCGCAGCCGGGCCACCCCCCGCCGTGCGACGCGCCCGCGATACGTCCAATCAGTGCGAGAGCGCGCTACAGGCCCGGCAGCCAGGCGGTCGTGACGCCAACGCCAAAACTGGCACCATCACGAAGCCTGCTTTCACTCGGGGATGAGCATCTCGCCAGCCGACCCCCAGGAGTCCCGCATCGCGCGGCCAGCAGGGCTGGCGCCTTCCGGTCGGACCGGCGCCGAGCGCCACCGGTGTCGCGTTGTGCTCCCGGCGAGGAGCGGGACGGAGCGTCTGCCGTGCCGAGACCTCATAGGTGTCGGCGCGTGTAAGGGGAGCCGCTCGGTCGTCGTGACTCCCTCGCTGCGTTCGGCACCTGCTCTTGACTGCTGCTCGGCCCCGAGAGCAGCAGCGTCGTCGCTCAGGTGGTGTCTTCCGAGCGCGGTGAGATATCTGCTTGGCCGCGATCTGGTTAGCGCGTTACGCTTCGTGGTCATGCCAGCGCACGCATATCTCTAGCCGACAGGCAAGCCGATTCTGACGGCGGCGTCCGCCGCCGTCGGCTTTTGTTGCCTGTCGAAAGGAGTTGTCGTGCCGTCTGCTGTTCCGCGGCCGTTGGCGTGCGTCGCTGACCGGCTGCACTGTCCGGTTTGTCTTCAGCCTCTTGCGCCTAGTGTGGGGGCGCTGACGTGTTCGCGTGGCCATCGTCATGACGTGGCACGAGAGGGCTACATCACCTTGTTCGCGACGAGCGTAGGCCATTCGTTGGGGGACGACGCGGGCATGGTTGCGGCGCGCGCGGTCGTCGAGCAAGCCGGCCACTTCGAGCCGCTGACAGCCGCGCTCGTCGAGACCGCGCGCACGGTCGCGGGCGACGGGGCACCGCTCGTGCTCGACCTCGGTGCTGGGACCGGTCACCACCTCGCCGGTGTGCTCGGTGCGCTACCGCGAGCGCGCGGCGTCGCGCTCGACGTGTCACGTCCTGCCTCGCGACGGGCGGCCCGGGCTCACGAATCCATCGCAGCCGTACGCGGCGACGTGTGGCGCCGCATCCCGCTCGCCGATCGCACTGTCGATCTGACGCTGAATGTGTTCGCCCCGCGCAACGGGCCCGAGCTCGGGCGGGTGGTGCGCGCGGGCGGAATCGTCCTGTCGGTGACGCCGATCTCCACGCACCTTCACGAGCTCGCCGCGCTCCATTCGATCAGAATCGATCGCGACAAGACCACTCGGCTGCGCCGCGCGCTCGAGCCGTGGTTCCAGCCGATCAGTGTCCGGTCCATCACCTGGACTCTGCAGCTCACCAAAGAGCAAGCGGCGGCCGTCCTTCACATGGGCCCCGCAGCGCGACATCTACGGCCGGATTTCGACCGACGCCTGGCAGCGCTCGGGGAATCGATCCTGGTGACAGCGGCGGCTCAACTCCGCGTGTTCCGACGCCGCGCTTAGGTCGTCCTCCGGTCACGCTGCGAGTGGTCGCACGCAGTCCAAGTCCACCGGCCCCGCGCTGAACTGCTCGACAAGTATGGTGCTCCAGCGCCCCACAGCGCAGTCTCGATCAGATCGTCCATTCATCAAAGAGCCACACCCGGCAGCTCGCTACGGCCGACGCTGACCCGCCTTCGTTGTCGTACGGGAATCTCGTCGGCGACTCCACGGGCCCTGCTCCGCGCGGAAAGCGTGCATCTCGACACTCAGCTGTTTGCGGGGCCTGCCCGTGGCGGCCGCCTCGCCCTCCTCGGAGCGGCGTCGATCGTCACATTGTGCGTGGTCTTGGTGTTGGCGCACGGCCTCTGGGAGCGGGCGTCCGGGCAGGACGATCGCGAGGCCATCGTCCTGGTCAACCTCGCCACGTCCGCCACGCTGGCGCTCGCGGTCCTCACGCTCTACGCGAGCCTGCTCGTCCTCAGTGTCATAGGTGGCAAGGCCCTCATCCCCGGCTCGGTCTACCACGCCGAAGTTGGGCACCCACCGACGCTCGCCGACTATCTAAAGCTCGGCTGGCTCGCGGCGACGATCGCAACGGTTGCCGGAGCGCTCGGCTCGCTCATCGAAAGCGACGAGTCAGTCCGCGAGGCGGCCTACCGCCACCACGCCGACGCCCGCACGGAGCAACACGAGGACGAACGCTAGACACGGCGCGACGTCTCGCACATCGACCAGTTCACCGACGACGGATGTTGCTCACGCCGGGGGAAGCACGGCGTCGGGTCCCGCGATCTGAGAGCGGCGGGGGTGGGCTTCATGCGGTTTCACCGTGAGCACGAGCAACGTGCGCGAGTTCGTTCCCCTGGCGCCAGTTCGGGCCGGTCCGAGCAGGCTCGGTTGGCTACGGTTCCGCGCGTGGAATTGCACGAGCGCATCGCCGATCGGAGGGGTGAGCTCTTGATCTTCGCGGTGACGCCTCCGAGGCTGACCACCGGACCGGAGCAGACCAGGCAGATCGCCGAGCTCACACTCGCGCGACTCCGGTCGGTAGGGATAGACGGCCTCGTTCTTTACGACATCGATGACGAGAGCGACCGTAATCCCAACGAACGGCCGTTCCCGTTCCTGCCGACGATGGACCCGGCCGAGTACCTCGCTCGTGATCTCGTGGGCTTGGACGTGCCAGCCATCGTTTACCGCGCGGTCAGCAAGCACGCAGAGGACCGCCTCCGTTCATGGCTGCGCGACCAGGATCCGGCCCGAGCGCTGTCGGTCTTCGTCGGTGCCTCATCCCGCGAGAAGGCGGTTGCGACCTCGCTCTCGCGGGCCTACGAGCTCCGGACCGAAGTCCGACCTGAGCTGCCGCTTGGCGGAGTCGCGATCCCCGAGCGGCACGCGCGCGCGGGCAATGAGCACCTCCGGCTCATCGCAAAACAGGCTGCAGGCTGTTCCTTCTTCGTCACCCAGGTCGTCTACGACGTCAACGCTGCGAAGGACCTGGTCTCCGACTATCGCTATGAGTGCGCCGCCCAGAACCTGGTGCCGGTGCCGATCATCTTCACGTTCTCAGTCTGCGGCTCGATGAAGACATTGGACTTCCTCCAGTGGCTCGGTGTCGACGTGCCGCGCTGGATCGCGAACGAGCTGCGCCATGCTGAGGACACCCTCGACGCTTCCTACGATCAGGCCGTTGCCACGGCGATCGAGCTGATCGCCTTCTGCCGCCGCATCGGCGTTCCCTTCGGACTGAACATCGAGAGTGTCTCGATACGCCGAGTCGAGATCGAGGCCTCGGTGCGGCTCGCTGCCCGGCTCAAGACCGAGCTCCGCCGCTAGCGCGGAGCGTCCTCGAGCGCCGACGCTCTACCGGAGCCAGCCGGGGAGATCGCCGGGTTTGGGGCTGCGTTCGCTGGCGATTGTGTTGCTCTCCTACCACAGCCAGTGGTATCCCCAGGAGGCCGCCAAGTACAAGTTGCCCGCGGCGCAGGTGCTCAGCCTGATCGAGGCCCAGGAGCTGAGTGCGCTCAGCTACCTATCGCTGCACCGCCAGCGGGCCGCCCTTCAGGCGAGCTGGAAGGCCACGCTCGCTGAGAACCAACTCGACGCGGTCGCGTTCCTCGTCTCGCTCTCCGATCCTCCGGCGCGCGATAACCCTGAGCTGTCGAGTCCCCTGACGAACCCCGAGAACGCGAAGCTGCTGACCTTCCTCTTCAGCTACCTCGGCTTCCCCGTCGTGACCATCCCGGGCGGCACCTCCAGCACGACCCACCTCCCGGTCGGAATCCAGCTCGGCGGCGCCCCATTTTCGGAGGCCAAGCTCATTCAGCTCGCCGTCGACCTGCAGGCGCACTTCCCGCACTACCAAGAGACACCGAGCTTCGGCGCAGCGGCCTGGAAGGACGAGATCGATGCCCGCCCCCACGAACACCGACGCCCAGCACCCCGCGGTCGTGACGGCCACGGGGACGCCTCCGCGTCCGGCCGCCGGCGCGACGAACACGGACGACCAGCACCCTGCGATCGTCACGCGGCCGGGGGATCACACGCCCGTCTGACCGACGGCTACGGCGGATCATCACCATGAGTTCGCTGGCCGACGTCAGGGGATGCGTGCGGCCGGGCGCGTCAGGTCTGCTCGGCCGGGCAGCGGCTCATATGCGGTCGGCCAGTATTCGACCTGGCGGACGATGCGGTCCCCGTCGATATCCGAGAAAGCCACCACGCGAGCCGACTGCTCGCCGTCGCTCACCGTCACCTCGCTCACCGCCGTGTGGCTTTCAACCACCAGCCGGTGCACTTCGAAGCTCCACCGACCGGTGTTGGTCGGGTACCGAGCCTGTATGGCAGCGAAGTCGCCCGGACCGGTAATCCGCTCTCCCGAGCAGGGCCAGTCGATGACGCACTCAGGCGCCAGATGGCTCGCTGCTCTCTCCCAGTCGTTGGCCTGCATCGCGGCCCAGAACGCGCTGATGAGCTCACGGCTCGACACCGCTGCGCAGGTTAACGGCCTGAAAGAGCGGTCAGGCGGTGATGCCGCGGATGTCGAGCTTGGCGGCCAGCTCGGGGTCGTTGAAGACGTCGATCGCGACCGCGCGATCGACGACGACTGTGAACGCCAACACCGCGAATGGCCGATCACCGTCGAACGCGACCACGCCGGCGGCACCGTTGATGAGTGCGGGGCGAACGTACGGCGCGAACCGCCGGGCTGACATGGCCCCTCGCGCGACCTGCTCGGCGCCGTGCAGCTCGACCGGGTCGCCGTCGCGGCGATGTGCCCGGAGCACGACGCCGGGGTCGAGGACAGCCACCAGCGCCTTGAGGTCGCCCTCCCGCGCGGCAGCGAAATAGGCGTCGACAACCACCCGCTGACGGGTCAGATCGGGGTCCGGCGCCGGCGCCGCTCCTCGCACGCGACGGCGGGCGCGGCTGGCGAGCTGGCGGGTGGCCTGCGGTGTGCGGTCGACCATCGCCGCGATCTCGTCGAACGGCACAGCGAACATGTCGTGCAGCACGAACGCGAGCCGCTCGGCCGGGCTGAGCGTGTCCAGCACGACCTGGAGCGCGATCCCGACCGAGTCCGCCAGCAGCGCCTCGTGCTCGGGATCGGCGCCGAGCGCGGGGTTGTCGATGATCGGCTCGGGATGGAAGCCGTCGAGCGGCTGCTCGCCTCGGGTCCGCCGGGACCGGAGCATGTTCAGGCAGACCCTGGCGACGACCGTCGTCAGCCACCGCTCAAGGCTTTCCAGCTCGTCGGCGTCGGTCCGCCGCAGCCGCAGCCACGCTTCCTGGACAGCGTCATCGGCCTCGCTGACCGAGCCGAGGATCCGGTAGGCGACCGCGCGCAGCTGGGGCCGCTGGCGGTCGAATCTGTCGGCCAGCTCGAGTTCGTTCACGCTTGTCACACCATCGGGATCTCGCGGGTCATGGTGGATGGACCCGCGAACCCCAACCAATGTGACAGGAGGTGCCCGATGGCACGGATCCAGGGCGTTTCAAAGAGCAAGGCCAGGCCGATGGTCCGGCTCGTCTACCGGCTCGGACCGAGGATGATGAAGAAGCTCACCGGCCGCGAGCCGCAGACCGGAAACGGGATGGAGCCGATCGAGCTGTGGGCGCACCAGCCGAGGATGATGATGGGGATGGGCAAGTTCAACCAGGCGGTGCGCAAGGGCAAGTCCGTCGACGAGCGGGTCAAGAACCTGGTCGAGCTGAAGGGCGCGATGATGATCGGATGTGAGTACTGCGTGGACCTCGGCTCGCAGATCTGCCGCAAGTCCGGCTTCTCCGACGACGAGCTGCTGGCTCTCCCCCGCCACCGCCAGAGCGAGCTGTTCACCGAGCGCGAGAAGCTGGCGCTCGACTACACGGTCGCGGTGATGCGCACCCCCGTCGAGGTCACCGACGAGCTGTTCGCCCACATGAAGGAGCACTGGAGCGACGAGCAGCTCGTCGAGATCACCGCGCTGCTGAGCCTCGTCAACCTCGACCGGTTCAACGCCGCCTTCGGGATCGGCTCCGTCGGATTCAGCCAAGGAATGGTCTGCGTAGCCCCGGACCGCCCCGCAATCGACGCCGCGCTGACGCGCTAGAGAACCGTCCGAGCACTCGCACTCAGCCGAGCGTGGCTCGTGGATTACGCTCCGGGGTGCGGCGAGGCCGCCCACGCTGGAGATCAGCGCATGACGATCAGCTTCGGGATCAAGACCAGCCAGATCAACACGTCCTACGGCGAGGTGCTGCGCGTCTGGCAGGAGGCCGACGAGATCGACGCCTTCGAGAGCGCCTGGCTGTGGGACCACCTCGTGCCGATGCGAGGCGAGGTCACCGCACCGGCGCTCGAGGCGTGGACCCTCCTGGCCGCGCTGGCCGCGGCCACGACGCGGCTCAGGCTCGGTGTCATCGTCACCTCCAACCGGATCCGACCGCCGGCGGTGCTCGCCAAGATGGCCGCGACCGTCGACCAGATCTCCAGCGGACGCTTGATCTTCGGGATCGGCGCGGGCTATGCGCGGAGCGCCGATCCGGCGCTCACCGCCATCGCCGAGCGGGAGTACGGCGCCTACGGAATCGATGTCGTGTCAGTCAGGGAGGCGATCGATGCCCTCGCCGAGGCGCTCACCATCATCCGGCGCCTGTGGACCGAGCCGGCCCCCTTCGACTTCGACGGCGCGCACTATCGGCTGACCGGCGCGATCTGCGAACCAAAGCCGGCCGCCCACCTGCCGATCCTGATCGGGGCGGGAGGCGAGAAGCGCTCACTGCGTCTCGTCGCCGAGCATGCGGACATCTGGAACTGCCCGACGCGCGGAGACGTCGACGAGTACCGGCGAAAGAGCCGCATCCTCGACGAGCACTGCCAGGCCATCGGCCGCGATCCGCTCGAGATCGGCCGACAGGTCCAAATCCTGATCTCCACCGATCCCGCGGAGACAACGGCCACCAGAGAGCGCATCAAAGCGCTGATCGACGCCGGCGCAACCGAGATCGTCCTGACGCCGCTGCCGCCGTGGCCCGAGAAGCTCCCCGCGCGCCTGGCGGAGGAGATCATCGCCCGGCTGGACTGAGCCTCGGACGCGCCGACTCCGGAGCCTGACGGAGGAGCCGTTCGTCGGTCCCACGCGGTGACGCCATCGTGTCGGCGGCCGGCGCCCCCCTGCCGTGCTCAGGTGACCAGCGGTTGCGCGAGCGCCTCTGCTTCCGCAGGACGCGCGACCATCGAGCGCTTGCGCCGCAGGGCCGGCCGCTCCACCAGCAGGTACGTGCCGGTGCTGAGCAGCAGCGTGGTGGCGAGCACGAGCGCGAGGCAGCCGATGTACGTCGCCGGTCCGTGGGCGACGATCCCCCAGCGGTCGAACAGGAAGATGACCGGCGTATGCCACAGGTAGACGCTGTATGAGCACAGCCCGACGAGGACGAGCGGACGTCGCTGCAGCAGCGGCGTCCTCGCGCCAGACCGTTCGTCACGGGGGAGGAGACACGCGAGCAGCACCAGAGCGGCCGCCAGCCCACTCGTCAGGCTCGAACGCAGCGTCGGGTTGCCGGGTGACATCGAGCCGAGCGGCGCCGCGAGGATCGTCACCGCCAGGACCCCCGCAAGCGAGAGCATCGACAGGCGCGCGTACCGCGGAACCGTGAGGCGACCGTCCTGCACGAGCAGGACGATCACGGCTGCCGCCATCCCGAACGCAAACAGATCGCCGTTGGCGAGAAACGACTGATCGATGATGGCAGCGCCGCTCAGACGAGAGTCCAGGGCTGCCGGGTTGGCGCCGACCGCGATCAGCGTGATGATCCCGGTCCCCAGCAGGAGCCCCGCCGGAGCCAACGCGACCGCAACGCGGTTTCGGAAGTCCGGCCGGCGTCCGATCAGCAGCCGCGCCGCGCCGAAGGCAAGCAGCGGCAGCGCGGCATAGAAGACGACCTCGACGCACAGCGACCAGGCGGGACCGATCCCGGTATCGATCGTCGAGCGGAAGTAGCCCTGGATCAGGAGGAGGTTGGCCGCCAGCACGTGTCGGCTGGTCAGCTGGCCGGCGGCCCCGCCGTAGCGCAGCAGCGCCGTCCTCAGCACGAACGCGGTCAACAGCAGGATCACCCAGTAGGCCGGCAGGATCCGCAGGGCGCGGTTGCGCGCGTAGGCGCCCAGGGCGGGGAGAGCCTTGGCGTGGAGCAGCGAGTCCGCAAACGGCCGCCAGAGCAGGAAGCCGGAGAGCACGAAGAACAACGTCACCCCATAGCCGCCGCCGGCGAGCAGACGGTCGACGATCCCAAGCGAGTAGACGGTCCGCGTGTCGAGCAGGCGCACGTGGTAGGTCAGCACCGATAGGGCCGCGATCGCTCGCAGCCCGTCCACGCCGCAGACCCGGCGCGTTGCCGAACGTGACACCCCTGCCACGCGGCGATCCTATTCCTTTCCCGGAGCGATCGCACGGATGACACAATCGGCGGTTCTTCCGGCAGTTGGGAGGCAGTGTGCCGCGACGCGGCGATCAGGCTTCAACGGGGCGCCCGGATTTCCGGAAGCTGCCCGTGTCCGGTTCGCCGCTGTCGACGGAGCGGGAGCGGGACCTCGTGGTGGCCGCCGAGGGCGGGGACGAGGCGGCCCGCCGGCAGTTGGTCGAATCGTTCCTCCCGGCGATTCAGGGGCTCGCCCGTCGGTTCGCCGTGGACGACCGCATCACGCGGATCGAGCTGATCCAGGAGGGAATCGCCGGACTGCTGTTCGCGACGAGGCGGTACGACCCGACCATCGGGACGCCGTTCTGGGCCTACGCGTCGTTCTGGGTCCGCAAGGCGATGCAGGACCTGTTGGCGGAGGTGACGAGACCGGTCGCGCTCACCGACCACGCCGTCCGTGGCCTCGCGCAGATCCGCGCCGCGCGCCGCGAGTACGTGGACGCGCACGCCGCCGAGCCGACCACGGATCAGCTCGCCGCCGCGACCGGCCTCGGCCGTGCCCAGCTCGACAGCCTGCTGGCCGTCGAGCGGACGCCCCGCGGGCTCGACGAGCCGCTCGGCGACGATGAGGGGGGAGGTCAGGCAACGGTTGGGAACACGATCGCGGATCCGGAGGCGGAGGAGGCGTACCGGCGCGTGCTCGTTGAGATCGAGGTGCAGGACCTCGCTCGGCGGCTCGACGAGCGCGAGACCATCGTGCTGTGGGGTCATTACGGGCTCAGCGGGCCGCCGCAATCGCTGAGCCAGATCGGCGAGGGCCTCGGGCTCACCGCCGAGCGCGTCCGACAGATCGAGGTGGCGGCGCTGAAGAAGCTGCGCGACGCCGCCGCGGAGTCGCCAGGGTCCGACGAGGGCGCATTTGAAATTCGTGAGCCCGGCGCTTAGTACGTAAGGAGATGGCCACTCGGACCCTGCGCCACCATGCGTTCGTGTACGACTCTGAGGAGGAGTACGCCGCGCGTTCTGCCGCCTTCCTCCGCGAGGGCCTGGCCGCGGGCGAGGCGTGCGTCGTCGGCCACAACCGCGCCGGGCTCGCCACCATGCGCGAGGCGCTGGGGCCCGACGCGGATCGGGTGGCGTTGGTCGATTTGAGTCGGACCTACACGCGGCCGGCGCGCGCGGTGGCCGCGTACTACGGGACATTTCTCGGCCTGCTGCGCAGTGCTCCGTCCGTACGCGCCGTCGCCGAGTTTCAATTCGGCCCCACCTTTGATGACTGGCGCGAGTGGGAGAGCTACGAGGCCATCACCAACGTCGCCTACGCCCATCTGCCTGTTTGGGTCATGTGCACGTACCCGTCGACCGGGCTGCCGGACTCGGTGCTGGAGGGTGTGCTGAGCACCCACTCCGAAGTGCTCACCGACGGATGGGCGAAGAGCCCCCACTTTGAGGATCCGAGAGAAGCGGTGCGGAGGCTCACGCCCGCGCCGGAGCCGCTTCCCGGCCTGCGATCGTGGTCAGCCGGCCCGGGTCTCGAGCGCTTCCGCGAGCAGCTTGCAGGCGATCTGAGGGCCGAGGTGGTGCCCCCGACGAAGGCCGTCGAGATGCTGGTGGCCGCCACCGAGATCGCGGCCAACGCGGTCCGGCACGGCGGCGGTATCGAACAGGTTCGCGTCGGGCGGGTCCACGGACGGTTCGTCTGTGAGGTCGTCGACCGCGGCCGCGGCTTCGATGACCCGATGGTCGGCTATCTCGCCCCCCGGCCGGGAACCGGCCGGGGACTGTGGGTGGCTCGACAGCTGACCTGGAGGCTCGAGTCCTTCCATGCGCCGCGCGGCTTCACGGTCAGGCTGTGGTTGTAGAGAGGCCGGCTGATGACCGCGACGCGTAACCCGAATCCCTGGCTGGCCGTCGACCCGGCCACGGTGCCGGCGCACCGGGCGCGTGAGCTGCGGCGCGATTGGGAGCGATTCCTCAATGGGGACGGCATGAATGGGGTGCGTCCGCCGGTCGCCGATTCGTGGCGACGGTCGCTCGACACGGGCGTCGATCCCTCAGGGGGCCGGTTGGCCGCCGTGGTCGTCGACCACGCGGAGGCTTCCGAGCGTTGGAAGGCTCATCCGCTCGGCCAGGCCGCGGGGTTGATCCGCGCCTGCCTGACGTCCATCGCCGACGATTCGGACCAGCTGATCGTCGTGAGCGACGCGGCCGGCATGCTGCTCGCCCTCGAGGGTCGGCCCAGAGTCCGCTCTCTCGCCGCCGATTCGATCAACTTCACCGAGGGCACCCTCTGGAGCGAGAGCAGTATCGGGACCAACGCGATCGGGACCGCCCTGGCGGCCGATCACGCGGTGCAGATCTTCGCCGCCGAGCACTTCGTCGCGCCGGTGCAGTCATGGGCGTGCTCGGCCGCACCGGTCCACGACCCCGAGACCGGCGAGCTCCTCGGCGTGATCGACCTCACCGGTCTCAAGAAGCACGCACACCCGGACAGCCTGGTGATCGTCGAGGCCGCCGCACGGGCGGTCGAAGGCGATCTCCGCCGCCTGCAGGAGCGCGAGCACCGAGCCTCCCTGGGCGGCTCCGAGCACGTCGCCGGCGGTCGCTTCCGCAGCGCGTCCGCAGCCCCGAATGGCCGAAGCCAAAGGCTCGGCGGTCGGCGCGCGCGCCGCGACGAGCTCAGCAAGCTCGCGCAGGAACAGGCCGTGTTGCGGCGTCTGGCGACGGCGGTCGCGCGCGGCGAGCCACCGGCCCAGATCTTCCAGGCCGTTGCCGAGGAGGTCGTCCCGCTGCTCGGCGCCGACGAAGCCTTCGTGGTCCGCTACGAGTCCGACCGTACCGCGACCGTCGTGGCCGCGGCCGGCGGATGGGCGGGCGAGATCGAGCGCTGGGCGCGCCTGGAGCTCGATGACTCACTCGCCATCACCGAGGTGTTTCGCACGGGGCGCCCTGCGCGCAGGGACACGCGCGACTACCGGACGGCGTCAGCGTCTGTTGCGGCCTATCTCCGTCGCGCGGAGAACCATTCGGTGGTGGCGAACCCGATCATCGTGGAGGGTCACCTGTGGGGGGCGACGGTCGCCTCGACGAGGTTCGAGTCACTGCCCGCCGACAACGAGGAGCGCCTGGCGCGCTTCACCGACCTCGTCGGCATCATGGTTGCCAGTGCCGAGAGCCGGGTGGAGCTGATGGCCTCGCGCGCCCGCGTGGCGGCCGTCGGTGACGCGGCGCGCCGGCGCATTCAGCGCGACCTCCATGACGGCGCCCAACAGCGCCTGGTGCACACGATCATCACGCTCAAGCTGGCGCGGCAGGCCCTCGGGAACACCCCCGGAACGGTGGTCGACCTGGTGGAGGAGGCGCTTGCGCAGGCGGAGCGTGCGAGCGCCGAGCTGCGCGAGCTGGCTCATGGGATCCTGCCGCCCGCGCTCAGCTACGGCGGCCTGCGCGGCGGCATCGACGCGTTGGTCTCCCGCGTTCGCCTGCCCGTGGCCGTCGAGGTCACCGCCGAGCGGTTTCCCGCGACGTTGGAGGCGGCCGCCTACTTCATCGTCGCGGAGGCCCTCACCAACGTCATCAAGCACGCCAGCGCCAGCGGCGCACGCATCACAGCGGTGCTCGAGGACGACGTGCTCTTGCTCGAGGTCCGCGACGACGGGGTCGGCGGTGCCACGACCAACGGCAGCTCCGGGCTGCTGGGACTCCGCGACCGCGCCGCCGCCCTGAACGGCGAGCTGCGCATCGAAAGCCCCCCAGGTGGGGGCACGGTTGTCTCGGCCTCGCTGCCGATCCGTTCCCGCCAGGCGGCGTGATGCCGCTCGGCCTCGGCCGAGCCGGCATCTCGGGTCCTCCCTCGTGTCACCGGGCCACACGGGAGGCTCGTCGGCGTGTTGCCGACAGTCACGCCACCTGAGAGACTCGTGAACAGGGCTGTGTCGCTGCGGCAAGCCGACCGGCACCCTACGACCAGGAGGAGCGTGACATGAACACCACAGTCTTCTTGAGGCGGTGGGGCACCGCCTCACTCGCGATCGCCGCCGCTGCGGTCGTGGCGACCGCGTCGCTCGCCTCCGCGGCGCCGCGTGCCCGGAGCGCGGCATCACCGTCATGTGCGGCCTCCCACACCCAGGTGTGGCTTGGCGACGGTGAGGGAGGCGGCACCGCGGGCACGACGTACTACCCGCTCGAGTTCAGCAACGTCGGACATCACACCTGCACGCTCTACGGATATCCCGGCGTCTCGGCCTACCGCGGGGCGCTGAAGCAGATCGCCTCGCCGGCGGATCGCAGCACATCGGCACACTCGGTGATCACGCTGAAGCCCAACGGGACCGCGCACGTCCTGCTCGGCTTTCGTGACTGGGGAGCGCTGTGCTCAAAGCCGGTCCTCGCCGACGGTCTCAAGGTGTATCCACCCGGCCAGAAATCCGCCAAGGAGATCGGCTTCTCGTTTGACGCCTGCGCACACAAGGGTGTGCTCGTCGTCGGTCCGATGCGCTCCGGGGTCGGCATTCCCGGATACACCGGCCCGTAACGGGCGCGTCGGCGACTACGCGGGCGACGGGTCGACGCCGCCGGCCAGCTCGCGCCGCAGCTCTCGCGCGGCAGCACGCAACGCGGGCGGCCGGGAGCCGGTCACGCCGAGCCGCGCCTCGATCTGCTGGGCAAGCTCGGTGCCGCGTGTGAAGCCAAAGGTCCCAACGGTGCCGGCGAGCTGGTGAGCAGCGCCGATCGCCTGCTGTCGTGCTTCGCGACTGGAGCCGACCGCGGTCCCATCCGACGATCTCCATGGCCACCGCGGCAAACAGCTCGTCGTCCTCCACGAACAGGACCCGCGCCGTCAAGCTGCGATCGGGATCCTGGGAAGCCCTCATCTCTCTGACCATCAGACATGCCCGCCGCCGAGCTTGAATGCACGACGCGCCTGCAAGCATGTGCGACACACATGACCCTGGTTCCCGATCCGGTGGTGCCCACGCCCGCACTGCCGCCGTCGTTGCAGCGGCTCCGGCTCACGCTCGACGACGGCGCGCGGACCACCGCGTATGTGGCGACCTACCCGCTCGCCTCGACCCAGCTGCGCATCCGGCGTCTCCCCGGCCTGGCTCGGCTCGAGCCGTGGTGCCGAGAGAACGCCGTATCGGAGGCGCTGGTCGGCGGGTTCTACCTCCGGCGCAGCGGCGTGCCTCCGGAACCGGCGCGCTCCGGCACGCCGCTTGGCGAGCTGTGGCTGGACGGCACCCAGCAGCCGTTCGTCCCCTTCACGCACCCCTACGGTCAGCGCCGCGCGTGCGTCAGCGTGACCCGTGATTCGGTCCGCATCGAACGCCGCGAGGCGCTTGACGCGAACCCCTCCGGCGACCTGCTCCAGGCTGGTCCCCTGCTCGTTCGTGACGGGCAGGTCCTGTGCGGTGACGAGGAGGGCTTCTCGGCGAGTCCCGAGCAGTTCGATTCAGACATCACCGCCGGGCGCCATCCGCGCGCGGCCCTCGGCTGCGACGGTCGGCAGCTGATCGCGCTCGCCTGCGACGGCCGGGCCGACGACGATGCGGGACTGACGATCGACGAGTTGGCGGTGACGATGGCTCGCCTCGGCGCCCGGGAGGCCCTCAACCTCGATGGCGGCGGATCGACCTCTCTCGTCAGTGCGGGTCGGTTGCGCAACACCCCGCGGGAGGCGCACGAAACGCCGGTGCCGGGCGGGCGGGCGGTCGCGACTGCCCTGGTGTTCATGCCGCGCTGAGGCCGGCCGCTGCCGCGCCCACCGTATGGTGGATCGATGCGCGTGCTGAACGGCCTGATGTTCTTCCCTCGTGGCGGTTCCGCCCACGTGGCGCGTTCGCTGTCGGAGGCGCTGGTTCTCAGCGGCTGGGAAGTACGCATTCTCAGCGGCTCGGTCAGCCACGGGCCGGGTGACGCCGAACGGTTCTACCGCGGCCTCGACGTTCACGCGGTGGACTTCGCCGAACACGAGGCGCCCATGCACCCGTCCTACGAGGATCGGCCAGGAGCCCCCGATCGCTGTTTCGCCCTCGTCGACGATTCCGAATACCTCGCGCACGTCGCCGCGTGGGAGCGGGCGCTGCTCGAGGCAGAGGCCGAGTCCTTCGACGTCCTGTTGCTCAACCATCTGACCCCGCTCAACGAGGCGGCCCTGCGCGTCGCACCCGAGGTTCCCGTCGTGGGCCACCTGCACGGAACCGAGCTGATCATGCTCGAACGGATCCGTGACGGTGCGCCGGCCCACTGGCGACACGCCGGCCCGTGGGCGGCGCGGATGCGCCGCTGGGCCAGGTCGTGCGCGCGCGTCGTGGTGCAGACGCCACGCAACGTCGACCGCGCGGTCGATCTCCTCGATGTGGAACCGCACGCATGTGTCGTCGTGCCGAACGGCTTCGATCCCGAGTTGTTCGCGCCCCAGAACGTGAACCGGACCACGTTCTGGCGCCGGACGCTGAGCGAAGAGCCGCAGGGGTGGAGGCCGGGGACGAGCCCCGGGAGCATCGCCTACGAGGCAGATCAGGTCGCCGTGCTGGAGCACGCGGTCACGCTTATCGCGGTTGGTCGGTATACCGCCGTCAAACGGCTCAGCCTGTTGATCGAGGCGTTCGCCCGGGCGCAGCGGCGCTCGCGGCGGATCCCCGCGCTGGTCATCGTCGGGGGATTCCCGGGCGAGTGCGAAGGCGAGCACCCGTGGGACGCGGTGAGACGTACCGGCGCGCGCAACGTGTTCCTGGCGGGCTGGCACGAGCACGAACATCTCGCCGGCTTCCTCAACGCCGCCGACGCGCAGGTGCTGGCCTCGGTGCGGGAGCAGTTCGGCCTCGTCCTGGTCGAGGGGATGGCCTGTGGCCTGCCCGCCGTCGGCGTCAACCGCCTCGGCCCCGCTGAGATCATCGACGATGGCCACACCGGCTGGCTGGTGGAGCCGGACGACACCGAGGGCCTCTGCCAGGCGATGCTCTCGGTCCTCGACGAGGACTCGGAGCGTCTCGCGCGGGGGCGCGCCGCCCGCCGGACCGCCATATCCCGCTGGAGCTGGCCGGCGTTGGCCGGGCAGATGACCCACGCCCTCAGCGAGGCCGCAGACCGGGTGCCGGCGTAACGCGCGCAAAGCGGCCCCCCGGAGAAATGCGCGCCGCAGCTCCGATGAAGCCTTGACACATAGCGACGCTAGGCATAGCATCGCTATGTATGGAAGCCGAACAGCTCAAGGGCCATCTCGATGGGCTCGTCCTGGCGGTGATCGCGGCTGAGCCCAAGCACGGGTACGCGGTGATCGAGGCGCTCAAGCTACGCAGCCAGGGACGGTTGGACCTGCCCGAGGGAACCGTATATCCGGCCCTGCACCGACTGGAACGCACCGGCCTGCTCTCCAGCGACTGGTCGGACACGGGCCGGCGCCGTCGCGTGTACCGGCTCACCCGGAAGGGGCAGCGGGAGCTTGGCATCCGCCGGCGGCGGTGGCGCGAGTTCGCCTCGACCGTGGAGGCGGTGCTCGCATGACCGAGACGTCGCAGTATCTCAGCGACCTGAGAGTCCAGCTGGCTCGCGTCGGGATCCGCGGCGCTCGCCAGGAGCGGATCGTCACGGAGCTCGCCGACCACCTTCAGTGCAACCCGGACGCCGACCTGGGTGACCCGGTCGGGCTCGCCAACCAGTTTGCGGACGAGCTCGGCACGAGCTTCGCCCGGACCGCCGCATATCAGGCGTTCGCTGCGCTGGCGATCGCCGGCATCCTCGTCGTCGTTCGCGCCATCGCATTGCTGCCGCTCACCGCCGGCGGCTTCGGCACCGCGGACACGGTGTCGCTCCTGATCGCGGCCCTGGCCGCCCAGGTGGCGATCGTGGCCGGCGGCCTCGGCCTGCTCAGGGCTCTGCAGTTGCGCGGGCGCGACACGATCCCTCGGGAGGAGGCCTCGGTACTCGCGCGGCGGGCGGGGATCGGTCTCGCCGCCGGCGTGGCGACGATCCTCGCCTTCCCGTTCGCGCAGGCCTATCGCGCCCACCCTGGTGCGGTCGCGATCGGCAGCCAGCCGACCAGTGTGTGGTGGCCGCTCGCCTCGGCGGCCGGCGTGGTCATGCTCGTCGCGGCGGTCCCCGCCGTCGCACGAGCGGCGCGGCTGCGGCCGCAGACAGTGGGCGGCGCGGGCGACCTGCTCGCCGATCTCGGCCCGCTGCGGCCGGTCGCGTCACGGATCGCCAGCGGTTCGGTGAATCGGCTCGCATTCATCGCCGCCGCCGGCATCGTGATCGCGATGGCGGTGGCCGGAGTCGCGGCCAACGACCCCTACGACGGCATCCTGCGCGCGCTGCTGGAAGGCAGCGCGTTCCTCGGCGGCTACGCGGTCCTCGGCCGCTACCTCGGCATCCGTCGTTGAGCGCCGCTCGAGGTCCGCTTGCTCACGTGTCGCTCCGGCTGATGCGATAGCCGATCCCCCAGCCGACGGCGCGAGTTGCCGGCCGTCGCGTGATCCGCGCTTTGACGGCTCCTGCGTCGTTCGGCCACCACGCGCGATCAGCGCGTACGCCGGGCGGCAGTGAGCACCGAGACGCTCAGCAGTCCGGCCACCGCAACCGGCAAGATCCACCAGGCGGCCACGCCGGCGTCCGAGACCACCGCGGTGATGGCGATCGTGGCCGCGACGCCGACGGCCACCCGCCAGTCGTCACCGACCACGAAGTCCCAGAGAAACCGCAGGAACGCCTCGACGCGGCTCACACCGCCACCTCCGAGGTGCGATGACGGCGTCGCACCGTCGCGGCGAGCCCGAGCGCGAACAGGGCGACCGACGGGATGATCGCCAGCAGGGCCGCGTCGCCGCCGGGCCAGTGGGCGCCCGCCCCCTCGCCTCCCCAGAAGATCCCGAACGAGGTCAGCATCACTCCGACGGCCAACTTCATCGTGTTCTCCGGAACCCGCGCCAGCGGCGCGCGGATCGTCGCGCCGGCCACCGCGACCAACGCCACCGCCGCGACCGCGGCGAGCGCCGCGAGGCCGACGTCGTGCTGGTTGGCGCCGAACGTGAGCACGATGAACACCACTTCCAGCCCCTCGAGCAGCGTGCCCTTGAAGGCGATCAGAAACGAGTAGGCGTCGAGCCGGTCCTCGACCGCCACCCCCGCCCCGCGCGCCGCCGCCGCTTCCTCGGCGAACGCCGCCTCCTCGTCGTGAAGCGCCTTGACGCCGGCCGAGCGGAGCACGGCCTTGCGCAGCCACTGCAGGCCGAAGATCAGCAGCAGGCCGCCGACCGCCACGCGCAGGGCACCAAGGGGGATCGCGGTCAGCGCCGGACCGAGCGCGGCGGTCAGCGCCGCCAGCACCACCAACGCGACTCCGACGCCGGTGAGGGCGGAACGCCAACTGCGGGTCGTCCCGACCGCCAGCACGATCGTCAGCGCCTCGACCGCCTCGACCGTGCAGGCGAGGAACACCGACGCGGCGAGCCCGAGCTGGGTGGCGGTCATGACAGGGGAGCTCCGGCCAGCGCGGCGACCACGCCGACGACCCCCGCCCCGACCAGCGTCTGGACCACTCCGCGACGCAACACGAGCATCGCCACTGCCGCAACGGCGAGGACCGCGAACTGCCAGGACTCGGTCAGTGCCGCGGCCAGCGTGATCGCGGCACCGAGGATCGCGCCGATCGCGGCTGGGCCGGCGCCCGCGAGGAAGGCACGGGCGGACTGGTTCGCCCGGATGCGCTCAAACCGACCGCCTCCAAACAATACGAACGCCAACGACGGGGAGAACGCAATGACGGCAGCGAGCAGGCCCCCCGCGATCCCGTGGGCGGCGTAACCCACCGCCGCGACGGTTGCCACCACCGGACCGGGCGTGACCTGCCCCAGCGCGACCGCGTTGAGGAACTGCGCATTGGTCATCCAGTGGTAGGTGTGGACGGCGTCGGTCTGCATCAGTGGGACGATCACGAAGCCGCCGCCGAACGACAGCGCTCCCACCTTCAGCGCCGTCCACGCCAGTGCGCCGATCCCGCCGGTCATGACCGAAGCCGGTACGAGCAGCCCGAAGGAGCCCGCACGGCCCGTGAGGCCGGACGGGACGCCGCGCCGCAGCGCCAGCTCGACCAATCCGCAGGCCAGCAGCGCCACCACCACGAACCCGCCGACGAGGACAGCGGCCACCGCCCCCACCACCACGTAGGTGGCCCACCGGACCACTTGCGCTCGATCTGCGCTGACCCGCTGGTAGCTGGGAACCATCAGCGCGCGGGCGGCCTGAGCGGCGACGACGGCGACCGCTGCTCCCGCCCCCGCACCGGCGCCGCGGATCCACAGCGGCGGCGCAGAGCCGAGGAACACGACGGACAGCGCCAGGATCAGAACCACCGCGGGCACGATGAACCCGAGCGCCCCGACGACCGCGCCCCGCGGTCCGGCCGCCCGGTAGGCGGTGAAGATCGCGAGCTGGGTGGAGGCGGGCCCGGGCAGCAGCCCGCAGGCGGCGTTCGCGTCCTCGAACGCCTGGGCGTCCATCCACCCCCTCTGGTCGACGACGAGCCGGCGCAGCAGGGCGACATGCGCGGGCGGACCACCGAAACCGGTGAGCCCGATCCGGGTCCACTCGCGCGCGACCGTCGGCAGCGGAATCCGATCGTCGGCTGGTGGCTGGCTGGAGGAGGTCATCGCGTCCGCTCGACGCGCGGGGACGTTACTGGAGCGTCACGGGATGCCCGGCCCCTGGCCGGTGCCCGGGGGGCCACCCGCCCGGCCGGGACCAAACCCCTGAGCCGCCTGGATCCGTCCCTGCCAGACGGCCTTCGCGCCGAGATCGCCAGTGCGGAAGACCATGTAGCCGGCGCCGATGGCCAGCAGCACCAGCAGGACGCGGAGCGCCTGGAACACGGCGCGCGACGCCAGCGGACGATCGACGATCGACAGCCCGGTGGGCATCCCGCCGGAGATCCGGCTGGCGGCGAACGTGACGATCAACGTCGCGGTGAAGACCACGTAGATATAGGCGAGTTTGTGCGCTGCGTTGGAATGCTCGGAGATCAGCCGGGCCGCCTCGCCTTGGAGGTTCAGCGCCGAACTGAGCGCGCCACCGGCCTGCATCGTCAGGAACATCGAGCTCATCGCGGCGATCGACACGACCGCCAGCGCGATCCCATAGCGTGAGAACCACTCGGGCTTGACCATCAAGACGACCGCCGCCACGACCGTGGCCGGAATCAGGATCACGGGAACATGGACGAACAACGGGTGCGCCGGCAGACCGCTGTAGATCGTGGTGATCCGGATCGGCAGCGTGATGAACCCGAGCACCCCGAGCAGCGCCAGCACGAACTCGGCGCGCCGCCAGTCGACGCCGGTCAGCCTCGGTGAGTTGCTCTGTTGGGTGGTCACGCCACCGAGCGTATGAGGCGGACCGCGCTGCGACAACGGGTCGCCGGAGTGATCTTTGCCGGCCGCTGAGTGGTTCTCAGGTGGCATTGATGCGACCTGAGGATGAGGCCGTCGGCGCCGAAGTTCCGTCCTGCGGCCGTTGCGGGAAGCCACAGGCGACCCGTAGCCTCAAGTGGCGCGATGACAAGGACCGACAGATACGCCGCGGCCAAGGTACCTGCTCAGATCACCGCGATCTTCTGGATCTTGAAGCTCCTGACCACCGGGATGGGCGAGGCGATGTCGGACTTCATGGGACAGCACAGCGTCCCGATCGCTGGGGCGGTCGGCATCTTCGGGCTGTGGCTGGCGCTCTGGCTCCAGATGCGCCAGCGCGCGTATGCCGCGCCGTTCTATTGGTTCGCCGTGATGATGGTCGCCGTGTTCGGCACCATGGCCGCCGACGGCATCCACGATGGGGCCGGAATCGGGTACGCGGTGACCACCCCGCTGTTTGCCCTGATCACGGCCGGGATCTTCTTTGCGTGGCATCGCAGCGAGGGGACGCTGTCCATCCACAGCATCAACACCCGGCGCCGGGAGCGTTTCTACTGGGCGGCGGTCCTGGCGACGTTCGCGCTCGGGACGGCTGCCGGCGATCTGACTGGCATCCGTCTCAGCCTGGGCTTCTGGCCCTCGGTGGTGTTGTTTGCGGTCATGATCTCGATCCCGGCGATCGGGTGGTGGCGTTTCGGTCTGAACCCGATCGTCGCCTTCTGGTTCGCCTACGTCGTCACTCGCCCCCTTGGCGCGTCGTTCGCCGATGGGTTCAGCAAGAACACGAATGGCGGTCTGGGCCTCGGCGATGGGACGGTGGCCGGCATCGCGCTGGTCGTGTTCATCGCGCTCGTCACGTACGTGACCGTCACCAAGCGCGACGGCTCGGTGATCGACGCGCATGTCCCGCACGCCCATCCTCCGCACGCGCACCCACACATGCCTCACCCGACGGCGGCGCTCTCACCCGAAGCCGAATAACCTGCCGGCTCGGCCGAACGACGCGGCAATATGGTTGCCATGAGCGACCAATCCAACGAGGTCCTGCTCACCCGGCTCGGGGAGCGCGCCGAGCGCCTGTCGCGATTCAGCGCGCGCCATCCCGTCGGTGTCGACGTCGCGGTGGCCGCCGCCACCGCCGCGGTCAGCGTGCTGGGGCTGGTGGTCCAGAGCCGGCCCCATTTCGTGCTGCTCGCGTTCTGCGCCGGGCTGTGTCTGCCGCTGCTTCTGCATCGCCGCAGCCCGGAGGCGTGCTTCGCGCTGATCGCAGCCGTGGCGCTGGCCCAGTGGCTGACCGTGGGGGACGAGCTGGCGGATGTGGCGGTGCTGATCGCGCTCTACTGGGTCGCGCGCTCGGGCTCCCTGCGAGGCCTGCTGCTCGCGAGCGCGGTGGCCGAGGCAGGGGCGGTCGCTGCCGCGGTCCGCTGGGCGCCGACGCAGTCGCTGCGAATCTGGGTCGGGCTGAGCGGGATGGTGGTCGCCGCGGCAGTGCTCGGGATCACCGTCCGTCAACAGCGCGCGCTGCTCGCCTCGCTCAAGGCGCGGACGGCGACGCTCGAGTTCGAGCGCGACCAGGAGGGACGCCTGGCCGCCGCGGCGGAACGCGCCCGGATCGCGCGGGAGATGCACGACATCGTCTCGCACAACCTGACCGTGATGACCGCGCTGGCGGATGCCGCCACCTACACGCTCGCCACTGATCCGCAGCGAGCCGTCTCCGCGCTGCAAAGGGTCTCGGCCACGGGCCGCAGCGCGCTGGTGGAGATGCGCCGCCTGCTCGGCGTGCTCAGCGATGAGCCGAGCCCACGGCCGCTGGAACCGCAGCCGACGCTGGCCAGGCTGGACGAGCTGATCACCCGCGTCGAGGCGGCCGGCATTCCGGTGACGATCGAGATCGACGGCGATCCGCACAGCCTCTCCGACGGCGTGCAGCTGGCCGTGTTCAGGGTCGCCCAGGAGGCGCTCACGAACACGCTCAAGCACGCCACGCGACCGACCGCCGCCCACCTGCGGCTGCGCTGCCGCGCCGGCGTCGTCGACCTGGAGGTGATCGATACGGCGACGAGCGCGCGCGACGGCTCGGAGCGAGCGGCCACCCCCGCTGAGCCCACGGCCATCGGAGCCGGTCCGAGGGAGCGCGCGCTCGCGTCCGTGCCGCACGCGCCGGCCGGCCGCGGCATCCGTGGGATGCGCGAGCGCGCGACGGCCTACGGCGGCGAGATCGACGCCGGCCCGACCGCGGACGGCGGCTGGCGGGTCCACGTTCGGCTCGGGGCCGATGGAGCGGGCACCGACAGATGACGGCCACCGTCCTGCTCGCCGACGACCAGGAGCTGATGCGAATGGCGTACCGGATGCTGATCGAGAGCCAGCCCGACCTCGAGATCATCGGCGAGGCGGGAACCGGCCCTCAGGCCGTCGCGCTGACGTCCGAGCTGGCGCCCAACGTCGTGCTGATGGACGTCCGGATGCCCGAGATGGACGGAGTCGAGGCGACGCGGCAGATCCTCGCATCCGGCAGCGACACGCGGATCATCATCCTCACGACCTTCGACCTGGACGAGTACGTGTTCAGCGCTCTGCGCGCCGGCGCCAGCGGCTTCCTGCTCAAGGACGCGCAACCGGCTGAGCTGCTCTCCGGAATCCGAGCCGTCGCCAGCGGCGACGCGGTCGTCGCGCCGAGCGTGACGCGGCGGCTGCTGTCCGCCTACGCCCACCGGCTGCCCACGCCAGGCCCGCCGGGCGATCTGGAGCACGAGCGCTTGGAGCCGTTGACGGCACGCGAGCGCGAGGTGCTGCTGCTCGTCGCGCGCAGCCTGTCGAACGCCGAGATCGCCGACCGCCTGGTGCTCTCCGAGGCCACCGTCAAGTCGCATGTCGGCCGGATCCTGGCGAAGCTCGAACTGCGCGACCGGGTTCAGATCGTGGTGTTCGCCTACGAGATGGGGCTCGTCACGCCCGGCAGCACGACACCCGGAACCTAGACGCCGGCGCGGAAGGTGACCTGAACGTCGAGACCGCCGTGCGGCCCCGGACGAGCGGTCAGGGTGGCGCCGTGGGCGGTGGCGATGGCCTTCACGATGGCGAGGCCGAGCCCGTGCCCGTGCCCGTCGGCCGAGGCGACGCGTTGGTGGCCGAGTCGCTGGAAGGGCTGGAGCAGGCGCTCCACCTCGGCGAACGGGACGACGGCTCCGGTGTTGGCGACCGACAGGCGAGCGCCGTCGGCTGCGGCACCGGTGGAGATCTCCACCGCCCCACCGGTGACGTTGTGGCGGATCGCGTTGTCGAGCAGGTTCGCGATCAGGCGCTCGACCAGGCTTGCGTCGCCGATCGCGTGAGCCTCGGCGAACGTCGCGTCGATGCGGACGCCGTGGCTCTCTGCGTCATGGCGATGATTGCTGACGACGTTCTCGGTGAGCGTGGAGAGGTCGAACGGCTGCCACGACTCGACGCCGCGCTCGCTGGTGGCGAGTGTCAGCAGCGCGTCGATCAGCCGCTCCTGTTGGCCGGAGAGCTGCAGTGCCTCCTCGCACGTGGAGCGGAGCGCCCGGGCGTCGGCATCCGGGTCGGCGAGCGCCACCTGCAGCAGCGTGCGCTGGCCGGCGAGCGGCGTGCGCAGCTCATGCGAGGCGTTGGCGACGAACTGACGTTGTGAGTCGAACGACATCTGCAGGCGCGCGAACAGGTCGTCGAGCGTGCGACCGAGCTCGGTGAGCTCGTCATGAGGTCCGTCGAGGCTGAGCCGGCGGCTCAGATTGGTGGCCGAGATCTCCTGGGCCGCCGTCGTCATCGCTCGCAGCGGCCGCAGGAACCGGCCCGCCAGCCACCAGGCGGCCAGCACCGCGACGGCGATCACCGCCAGCGCGAGCAGGAACGGCCAGGGACGGAATCTGGACCCCTGGGCGATCTGCCGGGCCGCGGCCGCGGCGGCAGCCGCACCGGGATGGAAGGCCGTCTGGCTGTGACCGAAGAAGACGTTGGCGGTCCCGAACACAACGCTGGAGGCGAGGAACAGCACGACGACCAGACCGACGAACACGCCCGAGTACAGCAGCGCGAGCTGCACCCGCAGCGCGGGGCGCTGGCGGTGAAGCAGCCGGGTCAGGGATTCGGGGAGTTCCATCATTCGGTTCCGATCCGGTACCCGGCCTCACGGACCGTGTGGATGATCGGCGGGTCGCCGAGCTTGGCGCGCAGCCGACGGACCGTCGTCTTGACCGCCGTCGTGAACGGGTCGGTGTACTCGTCCCAGGCGCGCTCCAGCAACTCCTCGGCGGAGAGGACGCGGTCCTGCGATGAGAGCAGGCACTCGAGCACGGCAAGCTCCTTCGGGCTGAGCTCGAGGCGCCGCCCGGCCCGGAACGCGACCCGCCGACCACAGTCGAGCGTCACGTCGCGGCATTCCAGGGTCGGCGGCAGCGGGTTGACGGTCCGGCGGGCGAGCGCTCGGACGCGGGCCACCAGCTCGGCGAAGTCGAAGGGCTTGGGGAGGTAGTCATCGGCACCCAAGCCCAGGCCGTCGACGCGCTCCTTGACGGTGCCGGCGGCGGTCAGCATCAGGATTCTGCTCCCGGACTCCTCCGCGACGATCCGCCGGCAGATCTCGTCGCCGTGAACCCCGGGCAGGTCGCGATCGAGGACGACAACGTCGTAGCGCGCGAGCGCCAGGTGCGAGAGGGCGTCGTGTCCATCGAGCACGACGTCGACCGCCATCCCCTCGCGCCTCAGCCCGGTCCCGATCGACCGGGCCATCACCTCGAAGTCTTCGACCACCAGCACTCGCATAACGCCTTTGGACGATGCCAGGTGGCGGGTGTCCGCCAGGTGTCAACCGCCGACACCGAGCGGACACCGTCCGGGACGTAGAAACCCGTCCATGAGCGAGACCACGATCGAAGTCACCGGACTGCGCAAGCGATTCGGTCAGACCCTGGCCCTGGACGGGCTGTCCTTCACGGTGGCGCCGGGAGCCGTGACCGGATTCGTCGGTCCCAACGGAGCCGGCAAATCCACCACCATGCGGGTGATCCTCGGGCTCGACTCGGTCGACGAGGGCACCGCGCTGATCGGCGGCCGCTCGTACGCAATGCTCACGCATCCGATGCGGCACGTCGGCTCGCTGCTGGACGCGAGCGCGCTGCAACCGAGCCGCAGCGGTCGCAACCACCTGCTGTGGATCGCCCACTCCCAGCGGCTGCCCGCCACCCGGGTGGACGAGGTGACGGAACTGGTCGGCCTCGGGAAGGCGGCACGACGCAAGGCGGGCGGCTACTCGCTGGGGATGCGACAGCGCCTCGGGATCGCCGCCGCGATGCTCGGCGATCCGCCGATCCTGATCATGGACGAGCCGTTCAACGGCATGGACCCGGAGGGCATCATCTGGATGCGCGGCTTCCTGCGCGGACTCGCGGCCGAGGGCCGAGCCGTGCTCGTCTCGAGCCACCTGCTGAGCGAGCTGCCGGATGTGGCGGATCACGTGGTCGTGATCGGTCGCGGACGCCTGCTCGCCGACGGGACCATCCCGGAGCTGACCGCCGGCGCGGCATCGCTGGAGGATGCCTACCTGCGGCTGACGGCCGGCGCCGTCGAGTACCGGTCCGGGACCGAGGGGGAGGAGCAGCGCCGATGAGCTCGCTCCCGCAGCCGAGCCGCCGGGGCAGCTTTCGAGCTGCCGTGCGCGCCGAGTGGACCAAGTTCCGAACGGTGCGCGGCTGGATGGTCGGCCTGATCCTGGCCGCCCTGATGGTGGTGCTGTTCACGTTCCTGCAGGCGAACGGCAAGCACGAGGGCTCCTGCACGTCCCCGAACCCGAGCAGCTGCGTCGCGGGCCATCCGTACGTTCCGAGCGGACCGTCCGGCGAAGCGGTGGCCGACACGTATGAGCTCGTCGCCAAGCGACTGACCGGAGATGGCACGATCACCGCCCGCATCACCTCGCTCGTCGGCCGGATCTGGGCCGGACCGGTCAACCAGGCGCCGTCAGCGGCGGACACCCGCCCAGGGCTCACGGGTTGGGCGAAGGGCGGGCTCGTGGTGACCCCGAGCCCGAAGCAGGGAGCCGCCTACGCGGCGCTGCTGGCGACCGGCGGATACGGCGTCCGGTTTCAGTACGACTACACCCACGACCAGGCCGGCCTGCCGGGATTGACCTCCCTGACCGCGCCTCGATGGCTGCGGCTGACCCGCACCGGCGCGACGGTCACCGGCTACGACTCCCGCAACGGAACCAGCTGGCACAGGGTCGGCAGCGCTCAGCTGGCCGGCTTGCCGAGGACCGTCTACGTCGGGCTGTTCGCCACCTCACCCACGACGTCTGCAGGATCGGCGACGCAGGCCACGGCGGCGTTCGACCACATCGCCATCGGCCCGCCGCGCGCTGGCGGGACTCGCGCGGCTCCGGGGCCGTGGCACGGCGTGAGCATCGGCACCGGTTCGCACGACTTCTACACGACGCTGGGGAGCGGCCGGTATCGCCGGGCGGGAGATTCGATCGTCGTCAGCGGCTCCGGTGACATCGCACCCGCCGTGGCGAATGCGGGCGGCGACACCGCGTCGAATTCGCTGCTGTTCGGGCTGCTCGTCGCGCTGATCGTGCTGATCGTGATCGGGACGATGTTCATCACCAGTGAATACCGGCGCAGCCTGATCCGCACGACGTTCGCCGCCATACCGGACCGGGGACGCGTGCTCGCCGCCAAAGTCATCGTGCTCGGCGGCGTCGCATTCGTGGTCGGGACGGTCGCGTCCGCGGTCGCGATCCCGCTCGGGGAGCACGTCATGAACACCAACGGCAACTACATCTTCCCGGCGAGCCCGATGTCCGTCGCGCGAGTCATCGCCGGTAGCGGCGCCCTGGTGGCCCTCACTGCGATCACCGTGCTCGGCGTCGGCACGATCCTGCGGCGGAGCGCAGGCGCCATCCTCGTCGGCGTCCTGGTCTTCGTCCTGCCGACCTTCACGGGCCCGGGCATCATCGGCCCCACGTCGTCCGGAAGCGCCGCGGCGTGGCTCTACCGCGTCACCCCGGCCGCCGGATTCTCGATGCTCGGACTCCTGCCCCGGTCACGCCTCGTGAGCTATCCGTACACGATGGCGAACGGCTACTACCCGCTCCCGGCCTGGGCCGGACTGCTGGTGCTGTGCGCGTATGCGGCGGTTGCCCTGTTCGCAGCCCGGCTCGTGCTCCGGCGGCGAGACGCGTGACCGACGCGCTCCGCGCGGAATGGACCAAGCTGCGGACGGTCGCCGGCACCTGGTGGCTGATGCTGGGCGCCGTCGCGCTGACGATCGCGGCCAGCGCCGGCATCGCCGCATCCACGCACCTGTCGCCCGGTGGCCCGGGTGGCGCCGGCGAGGATCCGACCAAGCTCTCCCTGATCGGCGTCGACCTGGGCCAAGCCGTCGTCGCGGTTCTCGCGGTCCTGCTGGTCACCGACGAATACGCCACCGGGATGATCAGAGTGACCCTCGCCGCGACGCCGCGGCGGGCGGCGGTGCTCGGCGCCAAGGCCATCGGCATCGCGGGTCTCGCGCTGATCACGGGTGCGGCGGCCGTCACCGGCTGCCTGATCGCCGGGCGTCTGCTGCTGCCAGCCGCCGGGCTGGACCCCGCTCATGGCTACGCACTCGTCTCGATCGCCCACCAGGCGACGCTCCGCGCGGCCGTCGGCAGCGTGCTCTATCTCGGGTTGATCGCCCTGCTGGCCCTCGGCATCGGCACCGTCTTCCGTGACACCGCGGTATCGACCGGAATCGCGCTCGGGTTGCTGTACCTCCCGCCGCTCCTCGCCGAGCTCCTGTCGGGCCCGTGGCGTCGCGACCTTCACCAGCTCGCGCCGATGACCGCCGGGCTCTCGATTCAGGCCACGCGGAACCTCCGCTCGCTGCCGATCTCGCCGTGGGCGGGGCTCGGGGTCCTCGCCGCATGGGCGGCCGGAGCGCTCCTCGTCGGCCTCGCTGTCCTCACGGCTCGCGACGCATGACTCAATTGACTATGGGTATTCCATAGCTAAAATCGGGGCGGTGTCGTCGACCGAGCTCAAGCCGATCCCGAGGCGCGGCTACCGGTCGGTGCGGCGGGAGCGGCAGGCCCGTGAGACGCGCGAGCGGATCCTCACGGTGGCGAGCGCGCAATTCGAGCGCCGGGGCTACGGGTCGACGCCGATGCGCGCCGTGGCGCAGGCCGCCGGCGTGTCGGTGGCCACCGTGGAGCTGGTGTTCGGCACGAAATCCCAGTTGCTTCGCGCGGCGATCAGCTTCGCGATCCGGGGGGATGCCGAGCCGGTTCCGATGCTGAAGCGCCCGTGGGCGCGCCGAGCCCACGAGGCCTCGTCGGTCCGCGATTTCCTGGCGATCGTCGGTCGCGTCCTCGTCGAGGGGGAGCGACGCTCGGCCGGCTTGATCCTGGCCGCGTTCGAGGCAGCCAATCACGACAGCTCGATGTCGGCGCTGGCCGATCAGCTCCGGCGTCAGCGAGCCGAGACCGCGGCGTGGCTGGTCGACGAGCTGGTCGCACGCGCCTCGCTACGGGGCCAGATCACGCGGGAGCAGGCGATCGACACGATCTGGCTGCTGATGGATCCCCACGGGTTCATCGCCCTCACGCGCGACCGGGGTTGGACCGCCGAGCGGTTTGAGGCGTGGTTCATCGACAGCGTCCACAGGCTCCTGTTGGCCGGCGAGTCCGCGCCGGCGACAGCCGCGCGCCCGAGCCTGCCGCGGGCGACCACATCGACATCGAAGCGGAGGGCATCGTGAGCGAACAGACCGATCAGCCGGCGGCAGCCGACACGGGGTACAGCGTCGACACCGGGCTCGCCCGGCCGGGAGCGATCACCTACCTCCATGTTCCGGCCGCCGACGTCCGCGCCGCAGCGGCGTTCTATCGGGACGTGTTCGGCTGGAGCATCAACGGCCTCGACAGCGACCGTCCCAGCTTCGACGACGCCAGCGGGCTCCTCAGCGGCGCCTGGATCAGCAAGCATCTCGTCGCCGCCGAGCCGGGATTGCTCCCGTACATCTACGTCGCGGACATCGGAGCGACGGTCGCCGAGATCGTCGCGCACGGCGGCGCGACCCTCACCGAACCCTTTGCGGAGGGGCTGCTCACCGTGGCCACCTTCCGCGACCCGGCCGGGAACGTGATCGGAATCTGGCACGACACGACCCGTTCGCCGACCGGCTCGGAGCCGACGAGCACGCCCGCCACGGTCGCGCCCGTGCCCGAGCACCTGCACACGGTCACGCCCCGGCTGGCGGTCACCGGTGCGACGGCCGCGATCGACTTCTACGCCGAGGCGTTCGGGGCACGCGAGCTCGGTGAGCGCCATTGCGCCCCCGACGGGACGCTGATCCATGTCGAGCTCCGGATCGGGGACTCGATCGTGATGGTCACCGAGGACGAGGGCTACACCGCGCTGCTCAGCACCTACTGGCCCGACGTCGACGCCGCATGGGAGCGGGCCACCGCGGCCGGCGCACAGGTCCTGCACCCGCTGAGAAACCAGTTCTATGGTGAGCGTGGCGGCCGCCTGAAGGATCCCTTCGGGCAGGAATGGATGCTGAGCGCACGCCTCGAGGAGCTCACCGCGGCCGAGATCGCGGCCCGTGCCCCCACGCACGACTGACCGGCGCGACCGTCAGGACTTCCCGCCGCCGGGAGGCTCGTACGGCGGCGCGACGCCCCACCCCCACCTCGGCACCGGGGCGTGCGCCACTGTCTGCGCCCCCGGCTGGGAGTTGTGCACCGCCAAGCGCGTGCCCCATTCCGCGTAGCCCATGATCGCCGCGCGGAACTCGGGATCGCCCGGTAGTCCGACATCGTCGGCCGCCCGGCTCAGCAACGTCACGAACACCAGGCGCTGCTCCGCGGTGATCCCCAGATCGTGATGACGGGCGAGCATCCGCTCATAGCCGCCATGACGCTCGGTGTAGGCGGTCGGGCCGCCCATCACCTCCCCCCACCAGTCCGTGACATGCGCGCGATGCTCCTCGCTCACGCGACCGCCGAACATCACCGCGATGTCGGGAGCTTCGAGTTCGACGAGGTCGTAGAACCGATCCAGCCACCGCGCAAAGGCATCACGCCCGCCGCCCCAGTCATAGATCGTCGTGGGCGGGTCACCCATCGCCCAGACGCTAGCGAAGACCCCAGCCCCGTCGACCAGCCGCGTGAGACCGGTTCCCCCGGGCGCGGTTCGGGCGGCTACCGTGCCGGCATGGACCGAACCGCCGGCCTCCTGGCCGCGTACGACGAGCAACTTCGGGCGGACGCGGAGACACCGAGCGCGGTGTCGGTCGCCCACCTCGGCCCGCTGCGGCTGGTGACGTTCGCCGGCGGACGAGGCTTCATCACGTATCAGGATCTGGCCGGCGCAGACAGTGAGGCGATCGCAAGCCTGGTCAGCGAGGCCGTGGCCCACTACCGGCAGGACCCGACGATCAATCGGGTGGAGTGGAAGACCCGCGGCCATGACCACGCCCCCGGGCTGCACGAGGCGCTCCTGGACAACGGGTTCGCCCCGGACGAACCGGAGTCGATCATGATCGGCGAGGCGCACACGCTGGCGCTCGACGTTCCCGTGCCGGCCGGCGTGGAGCTGCGACGGGTCACCACCGAGGCCGACGTGCGCGCCATGTCCGCGATGCAGGGCGAAGCCTTCGGCGATTCGGAATCCGATGATGAGATCGCCGACGCTCTGATCCGCCGGCTGACGTTCGGCGACGGCATGGAGCTGTGGGTCGCCGAGGCACAGGGGCAGATCATCAGCGCGGGACGACTCGAACCGGTCCGGGGGAGCCAGTTCGCCGGCATCTGGGGTGGCGCAACCAGGCCCGAGTGGCGCGGCCGAGGGATCTACCGGGCCCTGACCGCCGCGCGGGCGCGGTCGGCGCTGCGGGCCGGCAAGACGCTCATCCACAGCGACTCGACCGAATACTCGCGGCCGATCCTCGAACGCTCCGGCATGGTCCGGGTATCGACGACCACGCCGTACCACTGGCGGCGTTGAGGGATCGTCCTGGTGGCGCTGAATGCGCGACCCGCGCGCGGGACCGAGGCGCCGCCTCGGCAACGCTCCCGGACTGATCCGGGCGCGGATGGCGTCGCGCCGGGGGGTCGTCGCGGACGCTACGTCCGAGCGGCCTCGTGCCGGTAGAACGGGCCGGACGGCTTGCTCAGGATGAGCACCGCAGCCGAGGCTTCGACGAGCCAGAACACCACGCTGGCGATGACCGTCCACGTGGGGGCGGACGACACCGACACGTGCGCAACGTCGTAGAACAGGGCCAGCGTGTGGCACCCGACCCACACGGCGAAGAGGATCCTGGCCCAGTTGTGTCCGCGGCTGCTCGCCCACGCCAGCCCGGCGAACACGCCCCAGCTGATGCCGAAGCCAAGCGGGTGGGCGCTGCTTCCGGGAGCCGCGGGAAGGATCGGCGCGCCGAGCAGCCTCAGCGCCGCGCAGAGGTACATCAGCCTGACGGCCCAGGCGACGGTTGGTTGCGACCGGGACACGGGGCGCAGATGCATCCAGATCGCGTTTCCGAGCAGTCGGCGGCCTCTCCCGGCCGGGGCCACCGCTGCTCCTCGCCGGCGCCCGCCATCAGTACCGAGAGGATCTCCTGCTCGTGCTCGCGCCGGAACGCCCGCGGGTAGCAGGCCAGCAGCCGCCGGTAGCGTCGCTCGAGGCCGGCGGAGTCACTCATGTGGCCATCCCGGTGACCGGTTTGAGGCGCGACATCGCCACGCGGGCGTTGGCCTGCAACCGCGCTGCCTCGGCGGCCAGCACCTCCCCGCCGGCGGGCGTCAGGCGGTAGTAGCGGCGCAGGCGACTCTCGACGATCTCCTCCCGGTCGACCTCGATCAGCTCATCGGCGCGCAGACGCTCCAGCGCCGAATACAACGTTCCGGCCTTCAGCTGGATCCGCCCGCCTGAGATCGCCCGGACGTCGGTGATGATCCCGTAGCCATGCTGGCTGCCGGCGGCCAGCGCGGTCAGGATCATGAAGGTCGCCTCCTGCATCGTCCGCTTCGCCACGCGAGCAGTATATGCAGTTGAACTGTCTAAGGTCAAGCGGGCGCCCGCGGCCGCTTCCGAGCCGGCGGCTCCCGGGAGGGCTGCCCCTCCCCAGGCCGCGCCCCGCGCACGCCACGTCGGCTGTCCGTCTCAGGGCGAGACTCGCCGGTCCCACCTCAACTAGCTCAATTGTCTTTGATGACATCTGCCTGATTGGTTGATTGAATGTCTCGCCATGAGGCGCCGGCGGCAGGCTGGTCGGGTAGGCCCGTACCCCGGGTGGTCAGGCCTGGGGACGAGGCGTATGGTGGCGTCGTGATGAGCGTGCGCGGTCATCGTGGTGCGCGGCCTCGAGGCGTCGGCCCGGTGTTGCTGATGCCGGTGGCGGCGTTCGCCGTGCATCAGCTGCGCTACTACCTCGCGTACGGGTCATCGGCCGGGGCGGTGCTGACCCGCACCGGTCACTCGTATCTGCATTCGGTGGTGCCATGGATCGTGATGCTGGCCGCGCTGGCGGCGGGTGGGTTCCTGTGGCGGCTGGGGCGAGCGGTGGCGGGGCAGCGCTCGGTTCAGCGCTACACGCTGTCGCTGGCCGGCTTGTGGTTGGTGTGCTCGGCGTCCCTGGTCGCGATCTTCGCGGCGCAGGAGCTTCTGGAGGGTCTGTTCGCCGCCGGGCATCCGGGTGGGTTTGCCGCGGTGTTCGGGTTCGGCGGCTGGTGGTCGATCCCGGCGGCGCTGTGCGTCGGGTTGGTGCTGGCGGCGTTGTTCCATGGCGCCCGCTGGGTCCTTGACGAAGTCGCGCAGCGCCGAATGTCCGTGCCCCCGACGCCGGTCGTGCGGGTGGCGCGCCCGCTTCGCCCCGGCGAGGTGGTGGTGGCTCGCCTGGCGCCGTTGGCCGGAGGGTGGTGCGGACGCGGTCCTCCTGGACGGTTGGTGAGAGCGACCAGCATGGCTTCGCCGGGTGGCGGCCCGATGGCCGCGCCGGCGGGCGGCTGGTCCTAGCGCAAGCGCTCGTTCGGCGCTTGCGGCATCCGTCAACTCGCTCGGGAGCGAGCAGGGTTCGCTCCGAGCACACGACCGCTAGGAGTCACAGATGAGCAGTATCGCTGGATCGAGAGCCGCCCCTGTCGAGGTGCGGGGCAGGCCGTCTCTCGAACGCGTCAAGCCGTACTTCTTCGCCGACAGCCGCCGGACGGCTCAGACCGTGCTGGGGCTGATCTGGGTGCTGGTCGGGGCGCTGCAGTTCCAGTCGTTCATGTATGGCAAGGGCTTCATCCAGATGCTGACCGGGATGGAGGCCGGTCAGCCCGGCTGGCTCGTCAGCAGCCTCAACCGCGGCGCGATCATCATGCAGTCGCACCAGGTGGTGTTCAACAGCCTGGCGGCGCTGATCCAGGTCGCGATCGGCCTGGGGATCCTCTACAAGCGGACGACCAAGCCGGCGATCGCGGTCTCGTTCGCCTGGGCGCTGGTGGTGTGGTGGTTCGGTGAGGCGTTTGGGATGCTGTTCATGAACATGGCCCAACCGCTGACCGGCGCGCCCGGAGCGGTCGTCCTGTACGCGCTGATCGGCGCGATCGTGTGGCCGGGCGAGCGCCCGGGTGGCCTGCTCGGCGTCCGCGGAGCCCGCGCCGCGTGGGCGGTGCTGTGGGGGATCATGGCGTGGCTGTGGCTGCTCGCACCGAGCAGCAGCGCGAACGGGATCCACGACGCGATCAACGCCGCTCCGTCCGGCATGAGCTGGCTGAGCAGCGTGCAGGATGGGTTCGCCAGCATCACCAAGGGCAATGGCCTGATCTTCGCGATCGTCCTCGCCGCCCTGTCGGCGGCGATCGCGATCGGCGTGGCCAGGAACTGGCGCGCAAAGGAGTTCCTGATCCTCGCCGTCGTCCTCAACCTCATCTACTGGGTCGTCGGGCAGGGCTTCGGTGGGATGTTCGCCGGCGGCGCGACCGACCCCAACGCCGGACCGCTGTTCATCCTGCTCGCCTACGTCATGTACACGCTGGTGCCGTACGAGGCGGATCCGTCGAGCCGGGTGCGGGGAGCCTCGAGGGAACGTGAGGTGGCGGCCACCACCTGAGGACGGGAGACGACGTCGAACCGCCGAGGCATCCCAGCCCGGGATGCCTCGGCGCGAACGCCCGCTCCTCACATCTTCTTCTTTTTCTTCTTCTTCTTCTTCGCGCTCTTCTTCGCCTTGAGCGTGATCTTCTCGGCTTTCACGGTCTTGCCGGCCAACGCGATCGTCAGCTTGGCACTGAGATGGCCGCCTCGAGCCTTCGCGAGCGCGGTCCGGCCGGTGTGGTTCAGCGTCAGCGACTCCGTCGCGCTCTTGTTCGCGGCGAGCGTCACGGTCTTCTTGGCGATCGTCTTCGTGACCGACTTCACCTTCTTGCCCTTGCGCTCGCGGACCTTTGCCGTCTCGGTCAAGGTCAGCCGGCAGGGCGCGCCCGAGCAGCTGATCGTCACCGAGGCGACCCCGTTGCGCTCCGTCGTGCGGCCGATCGTGGCGTGAGCGACCGAACTTGGCCCACCACCGGTGCTCGGGGGGCCTCCCGAGTCTGAGGTATCGGTGATGGACACGATCGCCCCCGCGCCGCTCGACGTCCCCACGGCCAGGCAGCTGGTCGTGCTCGAGCACACGATCCCGGTCAGCCGCTCCAGGGAGTAGTCCACGGTCTGGCTGCCGGCCGCCCCGTTGACGATCGGGGTCACGGTCGCGTCGCCGTTACCGGTCTCGCCGACGGTCCAGCACACCGAGGTGCTCGGGCAGCTCCCCCGGCTCCCGAGTCCCGTCGCCGCGACCGCGGTGCCGAGGGTGCCGTTATCGAAGGGCTGGAAGTCGCTCGCGCCGAGGATCACGCAGCTCGCGGCGTCCTAGCAGGCGAACTCGATGCCGCCCGTCCCGCTCGCGAAGTCCTCCGGACTCCCCTGGACGCCGCCCGTGATCGGGACGAGCGCCTCGCTGCCGCTTGTCGCCTCGGGGCCAAGTGCGTCGCACGAGCCGGCGCTCGGGCAGTCGATCGCGCTGAAGCCCTGGGCGATGCTGCTGTCTTCGGTCACCGTGCCCGGCACGCCGTCCGTGACCGGCGCGCTCACGCCGTAGTACGTGTTGTCGCTACCGGTTTCCCCGACGGCCTCGCAGTCCCCGGCGTCCCAGCACGAGATTCCGTAGAACGCGTTGGCGTTCGATGCGATCTGGGGTGTACCCGGTGTGCCGTTCGTCACCGTGACGATCATCCCGCCCTCGTCGGTGATCGGCCCTGCGGTCAGGAAGAACCCGTCGACGTAGCAGGTGGACGCCGAGGGGCAGACGATGCCGCCGGGCTCGACCTCATAACCCGGCTCGGCATCCGCCGGTGCCGGGATGACCTCGGGCGTACCCGGCGTGCCATTCGTGATCGGCACGATCACGCCGTTGGTGTCGTTTGTGCTGCTGTCGTACTGCGTCCCCGTCGCCAGGCACTTACCCGCCGACGGACACGCGAGGAAGCTCAGCGACACCCCTGGCACCGTCACCGGGGTCCCGATCGTGACCGTGTCGGCGCTCGCCGCCGCCGGCGCAAGCAGCGCCGCGCAGGCCAGACCCGCGATCCCAGCGCCACGCAGGCGCCTGCTCATGAACCACATCACAGCTCCCTCTTCCGACCCGCCAGGTCAGTCCGCCCCCGGCGAAGATGACGTTCCATGCCTCGCACACACCCGGCTCAACCCGCCGAAAGGCGGGCGAACGTGCTCAAACCTACTCATGTCCGGCGAGGCGTCAAGGGATTTGCTGCGCACCGGCTCCGCGAGCCCGCACGGCCACTGGATGAAAGGCCTGCAAGGAGCGCCAAAGCGGGAGAGGACAGCCACACGATGTGGGATGCTTCCGGAGTGGAGCAGCGGATCAGCGTCATCACCCTGGGCGTGGCCGACCTCACGCGTGCGCGCTCGTTCTACGAGGCGCTGGGCTGGGCCGACGCTCGGCAGCCCGACGACGAGGTGTGCTTCTTCCAGGCCGGAACGATGGTGTTCGGGCTCTGGACGGCGCTCGGTGGCCACGGAGCGCCGGGAATCGAGCTTGCCCACAACGTGCGCTCGCCGGAGGAGGTCAGCGCCGTGTTGGCCGAGGCCGAACGCGCGGGTGGCACGATCACGCGGCAGGCCGGGCGCGCGGACTGGGGCGGGACCACGGGAGCGTTCGCCGACCCGGACGGATACGTGTGGGAGGTCGCGCACAACCCGGACTGGACGCTGGACCAGCGCGGGGGCGTGACGATCTGACGCTCGCCGCACCGACGGCGAGCGTCCCGGTCCCTTGACGTTGGGCGAGGTTCTGCTTGACCGGGGGCCATCCGCGGATTAGCTTTGGGCCTGGTTCGACCCCTTTGTTGACGTTTGGAAGAGCCCTGGGTTGGGCACCGGTGGATGTGAACACACGCTGGGAGGCGGCAAGGACCGAGACAGGGACCGGGGTGGCCGGAGCACACGACTGGGGCCGTTCCTGCACCGCAAGGACACCGCGGTCGCAGCTTGGGGCCAGGCTCGTCGCACTCGCAGTTCAAGAAATGGCCGGGGAAACAGACAGCGCACCGCTTGAGGAGGAGGAAGTATCGATGTCCAGATTTCGCTTCATGATCATCGCCGCGGCGACCGTGGCCGTATGCGCAGTGGCGCCGTCGCTCGCGAGCGCGGCGACCTGCCCCGCCGGATCCGACGCGTGGACCGGTTCGACCGGCGGCAGCTGGACCACCGCCACGAACTGGTCGACGGGTGCGGTGCCGACGAGCACGACCGACGTTTGCCTCGACAACTCGCATGTGGTCGGCGCCTACACGGTCGTCCTCAACACGCCCGGCCAGACCGCAAACTCGATCACGGTCGGCGGCACCGGCGACACGATCACGCTGGCGATCTACGGTGGCGGCGCTCTCACGCTGACCAACGCCAGCGCCGGCGGCGGGATTGCCTCCACGGGCGCGGTCACGCTCGGGAGCTCGGCGAGCACAACGCCCGGCACGATCAACATCAGCTCCGGAACGCTGGTCAACTCAGGCTCGATCGGCGCGGCGTACGGCACCATCAACGCGGCCAGCGGCGCCACCTTCACCAACGACGGCTCGCTGGTGTTCACGAACACCCCCTTCGGGCCTGATGCGATCGACGGCGCCTTCGTCAACAACGCCACCGTGTCGGTGGGCGGCGACGACGCCGTGAACGGGACCAGCGCAATCGTCAACGACGGCACGTTCAACATGAGCGCCGCCGCGACGTTCGGCGCCTCGAGCTACCGCCAGGGCTCGACCGGCACGCTGTCGATCGGGATCACCGGCGGCGGTGCCCCGATGTGCCCCCTGCTGAATCTGACCGGCCCCGCCGATCTCGCCGGGAACCTGGCGGTCACCACCACCGGTGGCGTCGCCACGGGAACGTGCAGCGTGATCATCGACGGCGGCCGCAGCGGAACGTTCGCCACGACGAACTTCTCCGGCGAGGCCTACAACGTCACCTACACGATCGCGGATGTCCACCTGACCGGACCGGCGACCCCCGTGACCCCCCCGCAGAAGGGGACGAACTCCACGCTCCACGTGAAGAAGATCTCCGGTGGCCGCGGGAAGATCACCCTGAAGCTCTCCTGCTCGGGCGGCAGCCGGTCCTGCAAGGCGGTCATGGTCGCCGATGTGACCGAGCACCTCAAGGGCAAGGACGTGGTGGCCGTCACCGCCTCGAACAGGAAGACGGCCGCGGTCGCCCGCAAGACGATCGAGGTCTCCCCGAACGCGACCACGACGGTCACGCTCAAGGTCAACGGCACGGGCAGGCACCTGCTGTCCAAGTTCGGCAAGTTCAAGACGGCTGTGACGGTCGCCAACGCGAGCGGCAACAAGGTCAAGACGACCACGGTCACCGTCAAGCCGAAGGCGAAGAAGAAGAAGTAGCGGCGGCCTGGCTTTGGCAGATCCAGGGCGCCATGCGTCCTGGATCTGCCAGGGAGTCATGGACGTGAGGGGCGGCGGCCCGGAGCCCCGCCCCTCACTTCTTCTTGTGCTTCTTCTTGGGCTTGGGCTTGGTGATCGTGATGGTCGCGGTACGGAGCTTCTTGCCGTTCACGCTCACGATCACCTGCACCTTGAGATGGCCGAACCGTTTCAGGAGCGCCGTGCCCGTCTTGTCGAGCTTCAGCGACACCGTGACGGTCTTGCCGGCCGCGACGTGCCCGCTCGCTCCGGCGACCTTCACGACCAGCTTGGTCTTCCTGGCCTTGCCCTTGGTATGCCTGCCCGCCGCCGCGCTCACCGCGGTGATGCGCTTGCCCTTCAGGTGCTCGGTCACCTTCCCGGTGACGGAGTAGGCGCAGGACGCTCCGCCCTTCGCACACGAGAGCTTCACCGACGCATGGCCCGCACCGCCCGATACCGATAGGACTCGCAGCGTCGGGGTCGGCGTCGGAGTCGGGGTCGGGGTCGGGGTGGTGTGCGTGCCTCCGTAGACGACGCCGACGTAGGCCGGACTCGAGGACTCGTGGGCGTAGTCGGCGGTGAAGCCGTCAGCGACGGCGCCGAACGTGCCCGAGAACACGCCGCCGCCCAGCGCGAAGAGGTCGAACTCCTCGCCCGAGCTCGGCGTGAACCCGTCGGTGAGTGTGGGGCTGAGCGTGCCGCCCGCGTCGAACGTGCCGTTCTGCAGCTGGAAGGTGCCGAAGCTCGCCGCACCGGCGATCAGCGGCTTCAGGATGCCGCCGCTGTCGTTCGTGACGGTTCCGCCGTACTCCTCGTAGACCGAGCCGGGCGCGACGGCGATCGTGCCGTCGTTGGTGACGGTGGCATTGGAGACGGTCCGGCCGCCGACGTCGATCGTGCCTGCGGCGCCGTTGTCCACCGGTCCGTTGAGGTCGTCGACCCAGGTGCTGTCCTCGACCGTCGTCGACAGCATGCCGTCGTTGTCCAACGTGCCGCCGGCGAGGTAGGCGTTGCCGCCGCTCGAGCTGCCGCTCCCGGGCGCGTCGAGCTGGAGTGTGCCCCGGTTCGTCACGCTGCCGGGGCTCGAGCTGTTGCCGCCGACGCCGAGGGTCGTCGTCGAGCACTGGTTGCCCGAGCAGTTGTACGTCGTCCCCTGCACCTCGACCGTCTGCCCGGCCGGGATCGTGCCGGTGAGGAAGGCGGTGCCGAAGTTGAACAGGAAGCTTCCGGTACCGGCGGAATCGTCGAGGGTGGTGCCGCTCTGGATCTGGATCGGGTTGCCCGTCACCGAGCCACCGGTCATGGCGAAGTGCATCGAGCCGCTGACCGTGGTGGCGCCGCCGTTGGCGAAGCTGCCGTCGTTGGTGAACGAGGAGCCGTCACCGGCTTGCACGAGCAGGTTCGCGCCCGAGGCGGTCTGGAACGCGCCGGTGTTCTCGACGGTGAGGTTGGGGCTGGAACCCTGGAGGGTCAGGGTGCCCGACGCCGCATCGACGGTGCCGGTGTTGGTGAGGGTCCCGCCGAAGTTCATGACCTCGCCCCACTGGCTGTCGCTCGATTCGGCGGTGATCGTGCCGGCGTTCTGGATCGGCTGCTGGTTGACCGTCGTGAAGATCAGAGCAGCGGAGCCGCCGCTGGGAGTGCCGCTCTGGTCCGGCGCGTTGTTGGCGGTCGCGTCGAGCACGACGGCTCCGTTGGCGCCGATGCTCATGCCGTCATCGAACCCCAGGTCGGTCTCGTTGTACCAGTTGCCCTGCACGCTGCTGCCCTCCCCCTCGACGAGCAGGGTCTGGGTGCCGCTGCTGCCGCCGAGCGTGAGGGTGTTGACCGAATCGCCGTTCGTCTCGCCGTAGTGGGTGCCGCCGTACGGCTCGAGCGTGACGGTGTAGGTCCCGGCCCCGGTGATGCACGCGTCGTCGCTCGAGTCCGGCACGGTGCCGGCCGACCAGTTCGTCGGGGTACCCCACTCACCCGAGGTGGGACTGGTGACGGTGCCACCGGGCCCCGTCCACGTGTCGGTGCACGCCTGCGCCGCCGCGGCGCCGCACAGCATGGTCACGGCCGTCGCGAGTACGACGGCGGCGCGGATCCGCATCATGCCCTGTCCCTTCCCATTCGCCTCGAGCTGAGGTCGGTCAACCGGCTCATCGTCACACCCCGCTTCGCTTGTCCCCGGAACGAACCGGGCTGGCCACGCCGCTCGTCTGAGAGGCGCTACGGCAGCGTAGGAAGGGGGCGTGAGATCAACGTCACATGACGGAATCCTGTCGGGTGCTCCGGGCACCATCGTCCCGCGCCAGATAGTCGGCGGCGCCGTGGCGGCCGAGCGCGCGGAGCGCTCGGGCGAGCGCGGCGCGTCGATCCTCAGCCTCGGGATCCTCCTCGAGCGATGCCTCGAGCGCGGTGAGCGCCTCCTGGTGGGAGCCGCGTGCGGCGGCATCGCCGGCGATCAGATCGAGCAGCGCCAGGTGGCGATAGCGGACCTGCTGGCGCGGCTCCTCGGCCCACGCGGCGTACGGATCGGACGGCAGCAGCGGACCGCCGCGGACCGCCAGCGCGGCGTAGGCAAGCTGCACCGCCCGGTTCCCCCGCGCGCCGCGGACGCGGTTGGCGGCGGCCAGGAACTCCCGCGTGTCCACCCACGCCGCGACCAGCCGCAGGTTCTCGCCATCGCGCAGCACCACCTCGCCCGCGGCCGCGCGCAGACGCGTCAGCACCTGTCGCAGACGCTGGCGGCCGGTCGCCGGGGAGACCCCGGGGAAGAACGTCTCCAGCACCACGTCGACGGGCAGCCCGTGCTCGTGGAGCGCGAGCAGCCGCACGAGCTCGCCGGGCATCCCGGGCGGCAGCTCGATCGTCGAGCCATCCGCCGTGAGCATCGCCGGCGTGCCGTGGAGGCGAACCAGCAGCGTGCGGCCTGCGAGGAGCAGCTCGCGAGCGATGGGCGAGCCCGCCCGTTCGGCGAGGGGCGCGAGCGCGGCGACGATCTCCGCCTCGCCGGCCTGAGCCACCCGCACCCCGCCGCAAGCCACCGCCTGCTCCAGCGCTCGCGCGGCGAGCTCGCCCGCACCGTCGCGTCCGGCGCGGAAGGTCGCCCACGCGGTCAGCAGCGTGTGCCGCCAGGTGACCCGCTTCTCCAGCCAGTTGCCCCGGGCGAGCTGCTGCAACTCCTCCAGCGCCTGCCCGGGATCGCCGGAGCGCGCGCGGAGCACAGCGGTGGTCTGCATCACCTCCTCGTTGTCGCCGCCGGCGCGCTCGCGAGCGCGCTCGAGGTAGAGGTGCGCCTGGTCGCCGAGGCCGACGCGGTCGAGCAGTTCGGCGGCATCGAGCAGGTAGGACAGGCCGATGTGGGTCTCGAACCACTCCAGGCCGGCCGCCCCGCGCTCGGCTTCCCGCAGGAGCCGCTCGGTCGCGCGGGCATCGCCACGCCCGGCCGCCACGCGCGCCCGCGCCCAGATGAGGTCGACGCGAGCCTTGACGGCTCCGTCTCTCTCGGCGAGCACGGCCGCCCGATCGATGACGACTCCGGCGGCATCGAACTCGCCCAGGTCGAGGAGCACGTCGGCATAGGAGGCGAGCGCGCCGGAGAGCCGGTCGCTTTCCGGCGGATAGGTGTCGAGCGCCTCCCGGATCAGTTCCTCGGCCTGAACCAGATCGCCGTGCTGATAGCACGCCGAGTACCCGCGGCGCAGCAGCGCCGAGCCCTGCCAGTCGCGGTGGCCGAGGGCGGCGAACCGTTCGGCGGCCTCGGCGAACGCCTGGTTGGCCTGGCGGGTCGCGTCGTCGGTTCCCACCCACGCGAGCGCTTGGCCACTGGCCAGCATCGCGCGCGCGAGCGCGATCTGATTTGACGGTTCGGCCGTGCGGGTCACCTGTGCGACGAGCGCTCGTGCCTCGTCGACCCGGTTCGAGCGGCCGACGTCGATCGCCCGCTCCGCCAGCAGCTCCAGCCGCCAGTCCCGGCCGGGCGGCGGCGGCGGAGCGCCCCCGGCGTCGAGCAGCCCCTCGAGCGCATCGAGCGCGGCCGTGCGCTCGGTGTAGCGCAACCAGGGTTCGAGCGCCCAGGCGTGGTCCAGCAGCCGGGCGGGGTCCGTGATGGTGGCAAGTTCAGCGGCCATGAGCTCCGGCGGAACCGTCACATGCCGATTATCGGCGATGTGACGTCGATCTCACGCCCGCCGCCTATCCGCCGCCGTCGGCGCGGTCAGCGTGCGGCCGCGCCCAGGCGCGCCGACGCCGGGTCGGCGAGCAGGCCGCGGGGGGTGAGCTTCACGCTGACGTCGCCGCAGCTCACCGCCGTCGCCCGGCCGTGCCACCGCTTCTCGGTCTCCGGACCAGGATCGACGCGCAGCAGATGGACGCCGAGCACGCGGTGAGCATGGCGCAGGGCGTGGGTCGCGATCGCCCGCTGCGCATGGATGGCGCTCACTCGCCAGCCCGCCGCGAGCAGGCGCGGACCGTGCCACAGCTCCCAGCGCCAGCGGCGAAACGGAAAGCGACCGGGCGGCAGGTCCTCCACCGCGTACGTCAGCTCGATCGGCTCGGACATGATCGTCAGGCGATGGTAGTTGGCGAGTACCTTCGGCCGATGAGGAACCTGCGCGAGCGACCGCTCGAGGCGACGCTGCTGGCGACGGCTCTCGCCCTCGTCGCGGTCGTGGCGATCGCTATCGCGTTCGGCGTCACGAACTTCGTCGACGCCTGGTCGCACCTCCATCTGCGGTGGCTGATCGTCGCCGCGGCGAGCAGCCTGCTCGCTCCGGTCGCCTACCTCGTCGCCTACCGCACCGTCATCCACCACGACCACGGACCGCGGATGAAGCTGTCGCTGGCGATCCGCGTGGTGCTCCTCGGCTTCGGCCCGTTCGCGCCGGGCGGAGGCTTCGTCGTCGACCGCCGGGCGCTCCACGCCGTCCTCGGCGACGAGGACGAGGCGGCCGTGCGCGTTCTCGGCCTCGGCGCGCTGGAGTGGGCGGTGCTCTCCCCGCTCGCCTGGCTGAGTGCGGTGGCCCTGCTGATCACCGATGACGAGCGAGTGATGAGATCGGTCCTGTGGCCCTGGGCGCTCGCGGTGCCGATCGGCTTCGGGTTGGGGCTGCGTATCACCCGCATCAGGCGGCTGCAGCGCCTCGACCGCGGTGCGGGCGGGGTGCAGGGGGCGCTGGCGCGAGCGCTCGGTGGCGTTCAGACGCTCCGGGAGCTCGCGCGGCCTCACCACGTGCGGTGGTCGGCCTGGATCGGGATGGCCGCCTACTGGCTGCTCGACATCGCCTCCCTCTACGGCGCGCTGCGCTTCGTGTCCCTCCATCCCACCGTCCTCGAGACCGTCCTCGCATTCGCCACCGGCTACGCCCTCACACGCCGCTCACTGCCCCTCGGCGGCGCCGGGATCACCGAGGCGCTGATGACGTTCTCACTGCACTGGGTGGGCATGCCGGTTCCCGCGGCGCTCGCCGCCGTCGTCGTCTACCGGCTGTTCAACTTCCTGCTTCCCGCGCTGCCGGCGCTGCTCGTGCGCCGGCGGGTCTGGCGGCTGCTCCCCGCTCCCTGAGACGCCGCCGAAGGCGGGATACTGCGAGCATGGCGCAGCGCAACGTGCTCGGTGATCCCCTGGAGGAATGTGGCACGGAGCCGTTGACGGGCTTCTATCGCGACGGCTGCTGCCGAACCGGGCCGAGCGACCTCGGCAGCCATACGATCTGCGCCGTCGTGACGGCGGAGTTCCTGGAGCATCAGCGGGAGATCGGCAACGACCTCGCGACGCCGATGCCCCACTTCCACTTTCCCGGCCTGAAGCCGGGCGACCGCTGGTGCGTGACCGCCGCCAACTGGCTGCATTCCCACGAGGCCGGCGTCGCCGCGTTCGTCGTCCTCGCCTCGACGAACGAACGGGTGCTGGAGATCGTCCCGCTCGACGTGCTCGAGCGCTACGCCGTCGACGTGCCGGCGGATCCCGGACCGTTCGGCGCCGCGTGAGGAGCCGCGGCGGCTCGGCCGGCCCGGGGCGATGAGCCGCCGGCTCCGCTTCGACCTCCAGAGTCACTCGCGCTGCTCCGACGGCAGCCTCGCACCCGGCGAGGTGGTCGACCGGGCCGCGCAGGCCGGCGTCGAGCTGCTGGCGCTCACCGATCACGACACCGTGGCCGGGGTCACGGAGGCGCAGGCGGCGGGAGCGCGGGCAGGGATCGCGGTCGTCAGCGCGGTGGAGATCTCCGTGCGCGAAGCCGGTCGTGACCTGCACCTGCTGGGCTACCGCATCGAGCCCGGCGACGGCGCGCTCCAGGAGCTGCTCGAGCGCTCGCGCACGTCGCGTGTCGGCCGGGCCGAGGCCGTCGTCGCCGCCCTGAGGGAGCTGGGCTGGGCGGTCGACGAGCGCGTCATCGACGAACGGCTGGCCGACGAGCTCGCCGTGGGCCGGCCCCACCTCGCCCGAGCGGTCGTGAGCCACCCCGGCAACGCGCGGCGCCTGCGCGACGAGGGCCTGCGCAACGGCGATGCCTTCCTGGAGGCGTATCTCGTTCCCGGCGCCCCCGCCTTCCGGCCCCGGCAGAGCCCGACGGGTGCGGAGGCGATCGCGGCCGTCCACGGCGCCGGCGGTGTGGCGGTGTGGGCGCACCCCTTCGACGAGACGAGCGACGAGGCGCAGACGCGGGCGATGCTCGAGCGTCTTCAGGCCGCCGGTCTCGACGGCGTCGAGTGCTTCTACATCGGCCACACGCGCGAGCAGACGGAGCTGCTGGCCGACGAGGCCACCGCACGCGGCCTGCTCCGCACCGGCTCCGCGGACTTCCACGGACCGGAGCACCCGCGGTTCTCCCGCTTCCTCGCCTTCGACACCTACGGTCGCGCGCCCGCTCTGGGGCCGATCGCCCTCGGGTAGTCGCGCCCGGTCTACGGCCGATCGCCCTCGGGGTAGCCCGTCCGCCGCCGTGACCCGGCGGACCGGGCCACGGCGGACGGAGAGCTCACGCCAGCGCTACGGATGCTTCGCCGTGCGGGCGATGACGACCGTGCGCTTCGGCAGCGTGATCACCATCGCGCGCTGCCCGGCCCGCAGCGCTGAGAGCGACGCCGGGGCGCGGTCGGCGCGAACGCGCGCGTTGGCCGGGATCGTCAGCGTGACCGTCTTGTAGGTCGCCTTGGTGGTTCCCTCTCGCAGCGTGAGCGCTTGCCCGCTCACCGAGACGACCGTGCCGCGGTCGATGGTGACGGTCGCGAAACCGGACTTCGTCCGGACGACGAAATCACCGTGCACGGCGCGGCGGAGGATCCGCGCGCCGCGGCCGCGGCCGGCAGCCGTGCCTGCGGTGGCCTGGTGAGCCTGAGTGCTCGTGGACGCGCCCGCGGTGGCGATCGCACTGATCGCCGCGCCGAGCGCCACACACGCTGCGGCGAGCGCGAGAAGCTTCAGATGGGACCTCATGAACGTCATCGTGGTGACCTCCGGGGACGTGGTATTTCCACGCTGGAGGATCGCCCCCTCCGACAAGGGCGCCGTCAGGCACAGGTCAGCTGCGTGTAAAAGTGGCCGTGCCGGTTCTCTGTCACACCTAGCATGGGCGCCATGAGCGAGCTGGTGATGGTGGTCGAGGACGAGCGGAACATCGGCGAGCTCGTGCTCACGTACCTGCGCCGGGCCGGCTATGACGTGCTGTGGGTGCGCTCGGGTGAGCAGGCGCTGTCCGAGCTGCGTCGTCACCCGGTCGCACTCGTCGTCCTCGACCTCGGGCTCCCCGGGATCGACGGCTTCGACGTGTGCCGGCGGATCGGCGGCAGCGTGCCGGTGATCATCCTCACCGCGCGTGACGAGGAGGCCGACCGCGTGGCCGGGCTGGAGCTGGGCGCCGACGACTACGTCGCCAAGCCGTTCTCCCCCCGAGAGCTGGCGGCCCGGGTCAAGGCGGTGCTGCGACGGGCGGGCCCGCGGGAGCAGGCCGACGGCCCCCTCACCCTGGGGCCGCTGAGGATCTCGCCCGCGGCGCGCGAGGCCAGCGTGGGCGAGCGCTCGGTCGAGCTCACCCAGCGGGAGTTCGACCTGCTGGAGTACCTCGTTCGCCGTGCGGGCCAGGTGGTCACGCGTGATCAGCTGCTGGAGAGCGTGTGGGGCTTCCTGTCGCCGGGAGAGACCCGCACCGTCGAGGTGCACGTGGCCCAGCTGCGCAAGAAGCTCGGTGAGCCGTCGCTGATCCGCACCGTGCGCGGCGTCGGCTACAAGGCCGTCGTGCCGTGATCCCGGGGCCGGGGGCGTGAGACTCCAGAGCCGGATCCTCGGGTACGTGGCCTTCGCCGCGCTCGCCTCCTGCGTGCTCACGGTCGCGGTGGCGGTGGTGCTCGTCCGCCACCGCGTGTCGGTCCAGCGCCTCGACGTGCTCCAGGCGCAGGCGGGGATCCTTGCGGCCACGGGCGGTGCCCGCGGCGCGCTCTCCCCCGGCCAGCACGTCTACCGACTGGGCGACCGTCACGTCGTCCGGCTCGGACCGCTGCGGAGCGCGGCGGTCCTGAGGGCGATTCCGGCCGGCGACGCGGAGGGGACGACCACCATCGACGGGAGGGCGATCGTGTACGCGGCCCGTGACTCGGCCGACGGCCGGATCGTCCTCGTGCGCTCGGCGGGACTGGCGTTCGCCGAGTGGCGTCCGTTCCTGTGGAGCGTCGTGTTCGCCGGGCTGGGCGGCGCGCTGCTCGCCCTCCTCCTCTCCTACGCGCTCGCGCGGCGTCTCGCCCGCCCGATCGACGCGCTCGCCGCGGCGACGCGACGCCTCGCCGCCGGCGAGACGAGCGTCGCCGTTCCCGTGAAGGGTGAGGACGAGCTCGCCGAGCTGGCCGTCTCGTTCAACGCGATGGCCGGGCAGCTGGCCGGGGCGCGAGCCGGCCAACAGGCCTTCCTGGAGTCGGTGTCGCATGAGCTGAAGACCCCGCTGACGGCGATCCGCGGCTATGGCGAGGCGCTGGAGGAGCAGGCGGTGTCGGCCGCGGAGGCCGGCCGGGTGATCGTGGCCGAGTCCGGGCGGCTGGAGCGCCTGGTGAGCGATCTCCTGGAGCTCGCCCGTGTCGGGCGCGCCGATTTCTCCGTCTCACGCGATCGGCTCGACCTCGGCGCGCTGGCCGAGGAGGCGGTCAGGCGGCATGCCCCCCGGGCCCGGGAGCTCGGCGTCGCGCTGCACAGCGCGGTCCCGACGGACGGCGGCGCCCTCGCGATGGGGGATCACGGCCGGCTCCTGCAGGCCGTCTCGAACCTGGTGGAGAACGCGCTGCGGCTCACCCCGGCGGACGGCGAGATCGTCGTCGCCGCCGCGCCCGGAAGGCTCAGCGTCGCCGACACCGGCCCCGGACTCGCGGGCGAGGATCTCCCGCGCGCATTCGAGCGCTTCTACCTCCACCGCCGCTACGGCTCGGAGCGCTCCGTCGGCTCGGGCCTCGGCCTGGCGATCGTGCGCGAGCTCGTCGTCGCCATGGGCGGCAGCGTCGAGGCGGCCGCCCGCCCCGAAGGCGGGGCGCTGTTCACCCTGCACCTGCCGGAACCGGACCCCACCGCGGCCGCTACGCCGGCACGCTCCGCGCCGCCAGGTGCTGGCCGACCTTCCGCTTGACGCGCTGCAGCGCGTTGTCGACCGTCTTGCAGTCGCAGCCGAGGCGCTGGCCGACCTCTTCGTAGGAGTGCCCGTCGAGGTACAGCGAGAGCACGCGGGACTCGAGCTCGGAGAGCGCGGTGGAGATGCAGGCGACGAGGGCGCGCAGCTCCTCGGAGGAGATCACCTGATTGACGGGGTCGTGAACGGTCGAGCCGGGCAGCATCTCGTCGAGCGTCGGCTCGGCGTCGCCGGAGGCCCCCCCCGGGGTGCTGGAGAACGACACGTACTGGTTCAGCGGCGTGTGCTTGTTGCGGGTCGCCGTCTTCACCGCCGTGATGATCTGGCGCGTGATGCACAGCTCCGCGAAGTTGCGGAAGCTCGACTCGCGATCGGTTCGGTAGTCCCGGACCGCCTTGTAGAGCCCCACCAGGCCCTCCTGGATGAGGTCGTCCGAGTCGCCGCCGGCAAGGAAGTACGACGACGCCTTCAGACGGACGAAACCGTAGTAGCGGCGGACGATCCGGTCGTAGGCGTCCGCGTGTCCCTGCTTCGCCAGAGCGATGAGATATCCGTCATCGACCTGAGGTTGAGCCTGAGGGTAGGCTGAGAATCGAGCCACGATGTAGTCCCTTCTCCGCTCGTGCGTGCTCCGCCCCGAGCTGTCGAGGTTCGTGACGCGTCACCTCCCATGGCGCCGCACCTTATGTCGTCCCTGGGTGCGCGGTCTCCCAACCTCACACCCTCTCTACTGAACCTAAAGCTCAGCTTTATCCTTACTCCCGGCGCGAGCTTGACATAGCACCGCTCCGCTGTCAAGCGCCGGGCGACCGCTCCCGTGACGCCACCGCCGCGTACAGCAGCACGGCCGCCGCGCTGCCCACGCTGAGCGACTCGATGCGGCCACGCAGCGGGAGCGCGACGAGCGCGTCGCAGCTCGCCGCCACCCGAGGTCGCAGCCCCCGTCCCTCCGACCCCATCACGATCACCGCGCCGCCGCTCCAGTCGATGGCGTCGTAGCGCGTCTGCGCCCCGCCGTCGGCGCCGTAACACCACAGGCCGGCGCGTTTCGCCTCCCCGAGGAAGTCGACCAGGTTGCGCACGATCGCCACCGGCAGGTGCTCGACGGCACCCGCCGAGGCCTTGCACACCGCTGGGGTCACCTCGGCCGAGCGTCGCTCGGGCAGCACGATCCCGGTGGCGCCGGCGCATTCGGCGCTGCGGGCGATCGAGCCGAGGTTCTGGGGATCCGTGACCTGGTCGAGCACGACCACGAGCGGCTCGGGCGCCGCGAGCAGCTCGCCCGCGTCCGCATAGCGAAACGCCGAGACCTCGGCGCAGATGCCCTGGTGCGCCTCCGATCCACACCGGGCGGCGATCTCCTCCGCCGAGGCGAGCGCCACCGGGACCGGCTGCCCCGCCGCCGCCAGCCAGGGCTCCCGCGCCGCGCCGCGCGTGGCCCACACCCGTTGGACCGTCCGCGGTCCCCGGATCGCCTCGCGGACGGGATTGCGGCCGTAGACGATCACCGCCGAGGGGGGAACGCAGGCGCGCTCACGAGCGCCTGACGAGCTGCGGACCGCCGTCCCCATCGCGGACCTCCCAGCCGAGCTCGCGCAGCCGGTCGCGAAGCTCGTCGGCGGCGGCGAAGTCCCGTGCCGCCCGCGCCCGTTCGCGCTCGTCGACCAGCGCGGCCACCTCGGCGCCGGCCGCGGGCGCCTCGCCGCCGTCCAGCAGGTTCGCCAGGCCGAGCACACCGAGCATCTCCCGCAGGTCGGCGTCGCCCACCTCCCCCCCGGAGCGGTTCGCCTCCCTCGCCCATTCGAACGCGACCGCGAGCGCGGCAGGGGTGTTGAAGTCACGCGCGAGGGCGTCGAAGAAGCGTGCGCGCAGCGGCGCCGACCAACCCGGGGAACCGCCGTCCACGAGCCGCCGACCCGCCTCGCGGAACCGGGCCACGCGCTGGGAGGCCTCCTGCAGGCGCTCGGCGTCGAACTCGATCGGCTGGCGGTAGTGACCGCCGCAGAAGTACATGACGAGGGCGTCGCGGCCGTAGGTCTCGATCGCCTGGTGCAGGAGGAAGATGTTGCCGACCGACTTGGCCATCTTGTCGCGGCCGAGCCGCACCATCCCGTTGTGCACCCACATGCGGGCGAGACGCTCCCCGCGGGCGGCCCGGGTCTGGGCGGCCTCGTTCTCGTGGTGGGGGAACAACAGGTCCGAGCCGCCGCCGTGGATCTCGAAGTCGACCCCCAGCAGCTGCTCCGCCATCGCCGAGCACTCGATGTGCCAGCCCGGGCGACCGCGGCCCCACGGTGCCTCCCAGGCGGTGTCCTCGTCCGGACGGTGCCCTTTCCACAGGGCGAAATCGAGCGGATCACGCTTGCGATCCGCGCCCTCCCGGCCCTCCCCCTGATCGAGCTCCGCGTCGATCGAGCGGTGCGACAGCGCGCCGTAATCGGGGTAGGACCGCACCGAGAAGTACACGTCTCCGTCCACCGCGTAGGCATGCCCGCCCTCGATCAGATCCCCAATCAGCGCCACGATCGGCCCGATCGTCTCGCTGGCGAGCGGCTCGTGGTCCGGGCGTCCCAGTCCAAGGGCATCGGTATCGGCGATATAGCTGGCCGTCATCTCGCGGGCCAGCTCGGTGCTGCCGATACGCTGGGCATGGGCCGCGGCGTAGATCTTGTCGTTGATGTCGGTGATGTTCGCCACCAGCGTCACCGCGTAGCCCTCGTGGACGAGCAGCCGCTTGAGCAGCGAGAAGACGACGTAGGGGCGCGCGTTGCCGACATGGACGCGCCCGTACACGGTGGGCCCGCAGGCGTAGATCCCGATGCGGCCCGGCTCCCGCGGCGCGATCGGCCGCACCTCGCCGCTCTCCGTGTCGTGCAGGGAGATCTCGCGCATCGACCGGCAACCTTAGTGATCCCCCTGGTGAGCAGCGGGCCGTCCGCCCGCCCGGAGCGGTAGGGTCCCCTCCGCGATGGCGATTCTGTCCACAGAACGCGGTCCTGTGCTCGAACGAGTCGAGCGCGCGTTCCGTTCGCTGCCTGAGCGCTTCCTCGGCGCCGATCCCGATTTCCGGGCGAGCTACCGGATTCGCCTCGGCGATCTGGGGCGGGTGTGGGAGGTGCGGATCGACGCGCACGCCGCGCGCGTGAGCAACGGGACCACCCGCCGTCGGCCCGACGTGACGATCTCCACCGACGCCGAGACGTGGCTCGCGCTGCGCGAGGGTCGCTTCTCCGGAATCGACGCCTTCCGGGACCGCCGGCTCACCGTCCGCGGCAACCTCGACCACGCGATCGCCTTCGAGGGCATGTTCCGGCTGCCGAACGGGCGCCCGCCGCTCCTCCACGTGCGGGACGTGGCCGTCGGCCGCCACCGCGTCTCCACGCTCACCATGGGCCGGGGCGATGACGTCCTGCTCATCCACGGCCTCGGCGGCACCCGCGCCTCGATGTTCGACACCGCGGCGGAGCTGAGCCGCCGCTACCGGGTCCACGCCGTCGACCTCCCCGGCTTCGGCTCCTCGTCGAAGCCCGCGCTCGGCGCCTACAACGCCGGCTGGTTCGCCGACATCATGTTCGGCCTGATGGACGAGCTCGGGATCGACTCGGCCTTCATCGTCGGCAACTCGATGGGCGGCCGGATCGCCATCGAGATGGGCCTGCGAGCCCCCGAGCGCGTGCGCGGTCTGGCGCTGCTGTGCCCCGCCGTCGCCTGGGTCCGTCGCGGCTTTCATCCCATCGTGCGGCTGCTGCGCCCGGAATTCGGCTTCCTCCCCCATGGCTTCAGCCGCCGATTGGTCGCGGCGCAGGTCTGGGAGCTGTTCGCCGACCGGGACGCGATCGACCCGGCCGTGGCGGACGTGACCGTCGACGAGTTCCGCCGCATCTACCACAGCGCCGGCGCGCGCTACGCGTTCCTGTCCTGCGCGCGCAACATCTACCTGGAGACGCCGTTCGGCGAGGGCGGCTTCTATCCCCGGCTCGCCGAGCTGGAGCCCCCGGCGCTGTTCGTGTGGGGTCGACAGGACAGGCTGATCCCGGCCGCGTTCGCGCGCCATGTCGCCCGCTGGCTGCCCTCGGCCGAGCAGGTCACGCTCGAGCACTGCGGGCACGTGCCGCAGGTCGAGCGCCCCGAGGAGACGAACGAGCTCATCGTTCGCTTCCTGCATCAGGTGGAGGGTCGCAGCGCGCGGCCCCGGCTCGTCGCCGGTCCCCCCTCGGAGCGGCGGCGCGCCGACTCCGAGGCCGCCTGAGCGGCTCACTAACATCCGCCGCGATGGCCCAGACCGACCTGGCCGGGAGCTCGAAGCGCAACGGACACGCGGGCGTCCCCCCGGCGGAGGATCCACCCGCCGACGAGGCTCCCTCGCTCGTCTCCCGCCTGCTCAGGGAGCTCACCGATCAGGCGCAGAGGCGGATTCCGCAGGCCGACCTCGACGATCGCGATCCCGACTGGATCCGCGAGCGCCTGCCGCTCATGTGGCTCATCTCCAGCCTGTGGTTCCGGGCCGAGGTGCGCGGGCTCGGCAACGTGCCCGACGACGGACCGGTGCTGCTGGTGGGCAACCACTCGGGCGGGAACGTGACCCCGGACACGGCGGTGTTCACGCTCGCCTTCAACACGTACTTCGGGGTCGAGCGCCCCTTCCATCAGCTCGCCGACAACCGGATCGTGTCGATGCCCGCGCTCGGCTGGCTGCGGCGCTTCGGAGCGGTCGCGGCATCCCGTGAGAACGCCCGCCGGGCGCTGCGGGCCGGAGCCGCGCTGCTCGTCTATCCGGGCGGCGACCACGAGGCTCACCGCCCCGTCTGGCAGCGTGATCGGGTCGACTTCGCGGGGCGCACCGGGTTCATCCGGCTTGCCCTCGACGAGGACGTCCCGATCGTCCCGGTCGTGGCCATCGGCGGTCAGGAGACGGCGCTGTTCCTCTCCCGGGGCGAGGGGCTGGCCCGGCTGCTCGGGCTCGACCGGCTGTTCGGTGTGAAGGCCCTGCCAATCTCGCTCGCGCTTCCGTGGGGCGTGAACGTGGGCGATCTGCTCGGCCATCTGCCGCTGCCGAGCAAGATCACGATCGAGACCCTGCCGGCGATCGATCTACGCGAGGAGTTCGGCGACTCCCCCGACGAGGAGGAGGTCCTGCGCCACCTGATCGCGCTCATGCAGGACACGCTCGACGCGCTTGCCGCCGAGCGGCGACTGCCGGTGCTGGGATGAGGGTCGACGCTCACGCGCGGATCGCCGCGCCCCCGGCCAGCGTGTGGGCGATCGCGGCCGACCCGGCGAACGCGCTCGGCTACATGTCCGGGGTCACGCGTTGGGAGCTCGTCGGTGACGTTCCCTCGGGGCTCGGCGCGCGCTACCGCATGCTGTTCCGGATCGGCTCGGCGGAGATCGGCGGGCTGATCGAGATCGTCGAGTGGAACGAGCCGTTCGACTTCGCGTGGACGTCGGTCACCGGCGTGGACCAGCGGGGGCGCATGCGCCTGCGGCCCACCGGTCCCGGGCAGACGCGAGTCGAGTTCCGGCTCGCCTACGGGGTGGCCGGGTCCGGCCTCGCCGGCTGGCTGGCCGAGCACATCGCGCGGCCCACCGTGGCCGCGCACCTGCGGCGCACGCTGCAGCAGCTCAGGCGCCAGGTGGAGTACGAGCAGCTGCGCGAGCGAGCGGCCGCGCGGCGCGGGCCTCGGCCGCAGACCGCCTGAGCGCCGACGGCGAGCGCGCGCCGGTCACGGCCAGACGACGGTGGCGATCGCCAGGGCGGCGGCGCCCTCCTCGCGCCCGACGAAGCCCATGCCCTCCCCGCGGGTGGCCTTGAGATTGACGTGGACGGGGTCGAGGCCGAGGACGCCGGCGAGCGAAGCCCGCATGGCATCGCGGTGAGCCGACAGCTTGGGACGCTCGAGGATGACCGTGGCGTCGACGTGGACGACGCGGAGGCCGCGGCCGGTGACGAGCTCCAGCGCCGCGGTGAGGAGTCCGAGCGAGTCGGCGTCGCGGTAGCGCTCGTCCGTGTCCGGGAAGTGCTGTCCGATGTCCCCCAGCCCGCCGGCGCCGAGGATGCCGTCGATCACGGCGTGGGTGAGCACGTCGGCGTCCGAGTGGCCGAGGAGCCCGCGCTCGGCCGGAATCTCGACGCCGGCGAGGACCAGCCGGCGGCCGGAAGCGAACTGGTGGCAGTCGTAGCCGATGCCGGTGGTGGTGAGCGCCATCTCCGCGGCAGCCTACGACCTACCCCGCGAGTTCGCCCCCCGCGCGCTCCTGGAGGGTGCGGAGGATCTCGGTGCGGACCTCGGTTCCGTGGGCGTGGATGAGGTCCCAGTGGTAGCGAACGAGGTACACGCTGTGGCGTCTGAGGATGAGCTCGTTGGCGCGATCATGCTTGATCTGCGCCCAGCTGGAGTGAGCCTGTCTGCCGTCGAGATCAACACCGAAGCGCTGCTGCGGCCAGTACGCGTCGATCTGCACCCCACCGATCCGCTGGTCGATCAACGGCAGCGGCTCAACCCCCCACGCCTGACACTGGGCGAGGAAGTCGTACTCCCCCTCGCCGTTGACACGCCCGAACCCCGGATCATGGACCGCCAGCATGCCCCTGAGCAGCCCGCTGCCGGGCCGGCCTTTCCCGCACACCGCGTCGAGAGCGTGAAGGTCGAGGCTGTCGTGGTAGTCGAGCTGCCCGAGCGCCTTGCGCACCAGCCGCTCCTCCCCGGTCGCGGCGAGATCGAGCATCGCCTGCTCGACGCGCGTCACCGGGATCCCCTTGATCAATCGGCGCTCGACGTTGCGTCGGGGGTGAACGACGATCCCAGGAAGCGAGGGAACCCTGCGCGGCGTGCTGACATGGATCGCCGCGCCGGGAAACGCGATCAGCCCCCGCCACCACGCCGCCGTCATATGCGAGAGCGCCGCACCCGGCCCCGCGTACAGGACCGCCTCGAACAGCGAAGCTTCGACCGAGCGGGCGGCGTGCCCGAGGGCGTACACGCGTGGGAGCACCTTGCGCAACATCCCCCGCGACCGCCACGAGGTGATCGCCCCCTTACTCACCCCCAGGTACACCAGCTGCGCATGGCCCACCCGCCCGAACTGCCGCTCCGCCAAGGGAACGATGGCGAAAAATCTCTCCATAGAGACCTAGAGGTCCAACGAAGCCCAAATCACCCCCTCCCCAGCAGAATTTCCTCGCTCCCTAGGGCGGCCCGCGCTCGGCGAGGATGCGCTCGGCGAACCGCAGGTCGGCCGGCACGGTCACCTTGAGGTTGGTCGCCTCTCCCTCGACGACGTGGACCACCCCCCCGTCACGCTCGATCAGCCAGGCGTCGTCGGTGGCCGACGCGAGCGTCGCCGCCGAGGCGTCGCGCAGCGCACGCTCCAGCGCCGCGCGCCGGAACACCTGCGGTGTCTGCACGGCCCACAGCCGCGGGCGCTCGAGGGTGCGCACCACCTCGGTCGAGCCCGGCGCCACCTCCTTGATCGTGTTTGCGACGGGCAACGCGGCGACGACGGCGTCGGCGCCGGTCTGGGCCAGCGCGCCCAGCGCGCGCTCGAACAGCGCCGGCGACGCGAGCGGCCGCGCCGCATCGTGGACGATGACCGGGTCCCCCTCCCCCGCCGCGAACAGCGCGAGGCGCACGGACTCGGAGCGCACGGCGCCGCCGGCGACCGCGAGGGTTCCCGGCGGCGCGGCGGTGAGCGCCTCGGCCGGCAGCGCGATGACGATCCGCTCGACGGCATCCACCGCACGCAGTGCCTCGACGCTCCACTCCAACATCGGACGGCCGGAAAGTGAGACGAGCGCCTTGGGCCGGCCGGACCCAAGGCGCTCGCCACGCCCGGCGGCCACGATCAGCGCGACCGCCACGTCTTCGTCCGGCTAGCCGGCCGGTAGCGACTCCGGAACGGTCACTCTGCCGTTGCCGTTCCCGTCGCCGATCAGCAGGTGGGTGAGGTGCTCGTCGACCTGCTCCTCGTTCATGCCGAGCGCGTACATCAGCTCCGAGGCGAGGATCTTCTTGGCGCGCGTGAACATCTGCTTCTCGCCGGTGGAGAGCCCTTTCTCGTTCTCACGGATGGCGAGGTTGCGCACCACCTCGGCGAGCTCGTAGATGTCGCCGGTCTTGATCTTGTCGCGGTTGTGCTTGAAACGGCGGTTCCAGTTCTTGGGCATCTCCGAGCACTCGTCCTGGAGCACGGCGAGGACCTTCTGCACCGTCTCCTCGTCGATCACCCGGCGCAGCCCCGCCACGGCGGCGTTCTCGGTCGGCACCATCACCGTCATGTCGTTGTGGAGGATCTTGATCGTCAGATACTCCCGCCGCTCACCGAGAACGTCCTTCTGCTCCTTCTTGAGCACGCGGCCGGCACCGTGATGGGGATAGACGACGCTGTCGCCAACCTCGAACTCGATCGGAGGGAGCAGCTCGGCGTCGTCCTGAACATCATCCAGATGCTCTTCCATTACCTCAGTGATGGTGTCCTCCTCGATCGGGTACGGAGCACTCTGCCCGCACGGTGTGCGCTAGGTCTGCAGGTAACGATCAACGAGGTTGATCTCCTGCTGGCGGCGAAGGCCCTCGCGGATGTCCTTCGCCCGGATCTCGCCGACTCCGTCGACGGTCTCCAGCTCGCCGTCGGTGGCGGCGAGCAGCTCCTCGAGGCCCCCGAACTCGGTGACGATCCGCTCGACGACCAGCTTCGGCAGTCGCGGGATCCGTCCGAGGATCCGGATCCCGCGCGGGGAGACCGGATAGTCGAGGCTGTTGAGCTTGCGGTCATAGCCGAGCAGCTCGGCGAGCCGCCCGAAGTCGAGCAGGTCCTGGTGCGGCATCCGCACGAGCTGCTCGAAGGCGGCGGTGAAGTCGTCGTCGGAGTGCTCGACGATGTAGTCGCGCACGAGGGCGGCCTTGTCGGCGGAGACGCCGACCATCGTCTCGTCGAGCTGCATCTCGATCAGCCGTCCCTCGGTGCCGAGCTCGACGATGTAGCGCTCGATCTCCACCGCCATCCGCGTCACCAGCTCGGCGCGCTGGAGCACCGTGAGGACATCGTGCAGGGTGACCCCGCCCTCGAACTCGAGCGCGGTGAGACGGGTGGACACCTGATCGAGCCGGCTGCGGTACTTGTCGAGCGTGGCCAGCCCCTGGTTGGCCTTGGCGAGCACGACGGGAATCTCGGCGAGGATGTACTTGATGCCGTCCACGTACAGCGAGACGACCTCGCGCCGCTCGGAGATGGCGACCACGAGGGCATCGGTCTGCTTGGAGACGCGCTCGGCGGTGCGGTGGCGCGTCCCCGTCTCCATGGTGAGGATCGTCGGGTCGGGGGTCAGCTGGACGTTCGCCTGAGCGATCTTGGTGGCGTTCGCGCTGAGCACGATCGCGCCGTCCATCTTCGCCAGCTCGTACATGAAGGTCGGCGTGTAGTCGAGATCGAGCTTGATCCCGCCGGAGAACAGGAACGCGAGCTCGTCGGCGTCCCCGATCACGATCAGCCCGCCCGAGCGGGCGTGAAGGATGTTGTCGACCCCCTCGCGGAGGGCGGTTCCGGGCGCGACCATCTCCAGCGCCCTCACCATCCGTGATTCCTGGCGCGACTCGAGCTCCGTGAGCTCTTCCCCCGAACGCGAGGCCATGAAACCCCATTCTACCGGGAATTCCCGCTCAACCCGGATCCGCCGATCGCTCGCCCCGACGGGCGCGAGTGGACGACCTAGGCGGCGAGCGGTTCCTGCCGTGCCCGCCCGAGCGCGGCGGCGAGCGCCGCGCGCAACGAGGCGTGACCGTCCGGCTCGATCACCGGGTCGAGGCCGAACCGCCGTGCCTCAGCGAGGCGCCGGTCGGCGTGGGCCACCGTGCGCAGCTCGCCGGTCAGTCCCAGCTCGCCGTAGCAGGCGAGCGGTCGCCCTTCCCGTCCGCCCAGCGCCGTCCGGCGAGCTGCGCTCGCCACCGCGAGCGCCACCGCGAGATCGGCCCCCGGCTCATCGACCCGGATGCCGCCCACGACGTTGACGAACACGTCGGCGGTGCCGAGGCCGATCCCGCCGTGGCGGCCGAGCACCGCGAGCACGAGCGCGAGCCGGTTGCGGTCGAAGCCGGTGACGACGCGGCGGGGCGGGACGAGCTCGGATGCCGAGACCAGCGCCTGGACCTCGACGAGGAGCGGGCGGGTGCCCTCCATCGCGCACAGCACCACGCTGCCGGGCGCCCGCGTCGCCCCGGCGACGAACCGGGCCGAGGCGTCGAGCACCTCGACGAGACCGCTGTCGCGCATCTCGAACACGCCCGCCTGGTCGGTCGAGCCGAAGCGGTTCTTGATCGCTCGCACCGTGCGGTACGTGCGCTCGCGCTCGCCCTCGAACTGCAGCACGCAATCGACGAGATGCTCCAGCACCCGCGGGCCGGCGAGCGCGCCCTCCTTGGTCACGTGCCCGACGAGCAGGACGGCGATCCGCCGGGCCTTGGCGACCCGCATGATCCGCTCGGCCACCTCGCGCACCTGGGCGACCGAGCCCGCCGCGCTGGTGAGCTCCTCGCTGTGGAGGGTCTGCACCGAGTCGATCACGCAGACGTCGGGACGCTCGTGCTCGAGCGTCGCCACCACGGCGTCGAGATCGGTCTCGGCGATGACCGGGATGCGCAGGGCCTCACCGCCCGCCAGGCGCGCGGCCCGCAGGCGGATCTGCGCCGCGGATTCCTCGGCCGAGACGTAGAGCGTGCGTCGGCCGGCGGCGACGAGGTTGGCGAGCGCCATCGTCGTGAGGGTCGACTTGCCGATCCCGGGGGCGCCCCCCAGCAGCACGAGCGAACCTGGCACGAGGCCACCGCCGAGGACATTGTCAAGCTCCCCGATCCCGGTGCCGAGGCGATCGTGCTGGGCGGCGGCGACCTCGCCGAGGAGCACCGGCGCGACCGCCGCGCTGCCCCGACGGCGCCCGCCTCCGCGGGCGGCTCCCGGCGCGCCCCCGGGAGCGCGCACCTCCTCGACGAGCGTGTTCCACTCCCCGCAGCCGGAGCAGCGGCCCTCCCAACGCGGGCTCTCGTGCCCGCAGGCGGAGCAGACGTGGATCGTGGACGAGCGGGGCATCGGCTGCCCAGGCTACGACCGCCACCCGACGTCACGGGCGAATGTGCCGGGATCGTCACATTCCTCGCGCTCCGAGGGGCGGGGCGCCCAGGGTTACCGGCTCGCGTCGCCCTGCGGGTCGGGAGCGCACAGGTAGGCCAGCCACGCCAGCCCGAGGTCCTCGCTGCGCTCCAGGTCGAGCCCGTTGAGATCCCGGATCCGAGTAAGGCGGTCGCGGAAGGTGTTGCGATGCACGGGCAGCGCGGCCGCTGCGCGCTGGCGGTTGAAGTCGTGGCGCACGAGCGCATCGAGGGTCTGGCCGAGGTCGGGCTGGGCGCGCAGCGGCCCGTAGACCTGATGGCGAATGCGCGCCGCCACCCGCGGGGCGCTGCGCAACAGCAGCTCGGGCAGGTAGCGGGTGACGTCGACCGGTCCGGTGTGTCCGTGGCTCAGGGCGACGTCGACGAGCATCCGCAGCTCGTCGAGCATCGGCTCCAGCTGGCCTCGCGCCGCCAGGTCCCCCTCCGCGCTCGTCACGCCCGGGGGGAGCGCGGGGGCCGCGTGCCCCGAGTGCGTCCACGTGAGCACGACGACCCACCGGCCCTCGGAGACCGCAAGCGCTCCGCCGGCGCGCAGGCGGCCGGCGAGGGAGAGGTGCTGGGCGCCACCGGCGTGTGGCAGCGAGACGACCATCGGCCGGAAGGTCCCGTCGAGGCGAAACCCCGAGCGCCCCGCGAAGTCGACGTCCTCGGCGGTCGGCGGCTCGTCGCGCACGAGCCGCGTGAGCACGCCTCGCGCCAGCCGCTCGTCGACCGCGATCGGTGCGACGCGCTCGGCCTCGGCGTGCGCTTCGGCGTGAATCCGTGACACCCGGTCGACGAACGCGAACAGCAGATCCGCGGTCTCGAGCAGAGCCACCCGCTCGTCGCGGTCGGCCACCTCCAGCGCCGCGTTCCACGCGAAGCGGGCGGCGCGGCGGAAGTTGCCGGGAACCTGGTCGGCCGGGATTCCGTCGAGCGCCTGCTGGCGCGCCCGTGCGCGCAGCACCTCCAGTTCGGCCACCGTCGGCGGGTGGCCGTCGAGCAGCCAGCGGACGACCAGGTCCAGGTTCCAGCGGACCCACATGTGGGCGTGGCGCCGTGCCTCTGCCGGCGCGCCGGGCGAGCGACTCAGGTAGCTGTCGAGGACCCGGTCGGCGAACTCGTCGGCGTCGATCCGCGTGAACAGGCTTCGCAGCAGCTCCCTCTGCTCGCCAGAGCTCATCAGGTCGCCATTATCCGCCGTCACTGTGCAGAGTGCACAGTGTCCGGCGGAAACGGCGTGCGGCGCTGCCGTTGTCAGCGCCGTGGGGATGCGGCACAGTGAACTGGCGATGCGTGCCAGCGCGTCGGAGCCACGGACGAGGTAGGAGAGGATCATGAGGAAACTCGCACTGGCAATGCTGCTCGCGGCCATGACGGTCGTCCCGACTGCGGCACAGGCCACCCCCCCGACGGTGTTCAACCCCGTGCAGGAGGCGGAGAACTTCTCGATCACGCAGCAGCGCCAGCAGATCTACGACACCCCCCAGTACCAGACGCAGCTGACCGCCGACGGGATCGCCAGCACGGACGCGGCGCTCGCCGCCGAGGCGGCCGATTCGGGCCGCTTCTTCACCAACAATCTGTGCTGGAACCTCGCCAACGGCTGCGCGGGCGACATCCGGCTGTACAACTGGGGCACGAGCGGCTACGGCCTCGTGCGACCGGTCCTGTTCACCGCGCGCAACGGGGCCACGATCTCCGGTCATGTCTGGGCGACCGTCGCCGGTCCCGCCAAGCGCCCCGGAGTGGTGATCACCAACGGCTCGGTCCAGGCCGATGAGCAGATGTACTGGTATGCCGCGCAGACGCTGGCCAAGGAGGGGTACGTCGTGCTCACCTTCGACCCGCAGGGCCAGGGGCAGAGCGACACGCTCGGTCAGTCGCCCGACCAGGACGAGGGCGTCCCCGCCCAGACGTCCGGCACGCCGTTCTACGACGGCACCGAGGACGCGATCGACTTCTTCCTCTCGACCCCGTCCCATCCCTACGAGCCCGTGAAGAGCTGCACGACCGGCACGAGTCACGCGGCCAAGCAGAACGCACGGGTCACGGCGGGGCTCGATGCGGCCTACAACCCGTTCTGGAAGCTGCTCGATCCGAACGAGCTCGGGCTGGCGGGCCACTCCTACGGAGCGGCGGGAGTCTCGTACATCGCCCAGTGGGATCCTCGCGTCAAGGCCGTGGTCGCCTGGGACAACCTCGGCGGACCCGGCCCCGACGATGCCCAGGTGCCTGGCAGCACCGGCGGCTCGCAGACGATCGGCGAGGCGGCCTGCCCGGCCGATCCGGCCGACCGCACGACGGTGCCGATCACCAAGCCCGGCCTCGGCATCTCCGCTGATTACGGGCTTCCGCCGACCCCGAACACCTCGCTGCCCAACCCGCTGGGCAAGTCGACGTGGTCGCTGAACTACTCGAAGGCGGGCGTCGACAGCGGCGAGATCATCATCCGCGGCGGCTCGCACCTCGACTTCAGCTTCATCCCCAATCAGGCCTTCGGCGCCTCCTATTACGGGCCGGACGTGATCGACTGGTACACCACCGCCTGGTTCGACAAGTACCTCAAGCACTCGCCGAGCGCCGACAACGAGTTGCTCACCGAACGCTGGCGCGACTACGCGCCGGAGGCGGCGATCGACCCCAACAACGATGGCAACGCGTTCTCGTTCTACTACGACTCGCGCCTCGACTTCCATCTCGCCGGCGGCCAGGTGTGGGACTGCGAGGACCTCCGTGACGGTTGCCCGGGCATGGTTCCCACCAGCGAGGACGGCTGGAAGGGCGACTACGCCTACATCGACATCGACACCACGCACGATGCCGACGTCGGCCCCGGCGCCTCCCTGAAGGGGAACAGCTCGATCACCACCTGCTCGCGTCGTTCGGCGATCCGGTTCCGCCTGCGACGCTTCCACGGTCGGCCGATCGTCAAGGTCCGCGCCTACGTCGACGGCAAGCTGGTGCTCACCCGGCGCGGCCGGCATCTGCACTCGGTCGTGATCCCGGGGCTGCCCGGCAAGCGCCGGCACCGGGTCCGCGTCCGCGAGTACACCAAGCGGGGTCTCGCCCGGGTCCAGACCAAGCACGTGTACGGCTGCGCGCACCGATGAGGCGCGGGCGCTGATGGCGCGGCGCGCCGTGGTCGCGCGCCGCGCCGTGGTCACGCTGGCGCTGCTCGCGTCAGGACTGGTGGCGGCGGCGCCGGCCCACGCGGCGGGGCTGAGCACCGGTTGCGCCCGGCATCGCCCCGCCATCGCCTACCGCGCCGGGAGCGCTCGCCGGGTCAGGGAGCCCGCGCGCCGGGCTCCCGCGCCGTGCCTGGAGGTGGTGAGCGGCCGAGCCGGCGAGTCGGCCAACGTCGCGGTGCTGCCGGGCGGGCGGATCCTCTACGGACCGCTCGTCGGCAACGACGCGCCGGCCCCGCTCGATGACGAGGGCCCGGCCGAGCTCGCCGCCTCCGACGACGGCGGTCACACCTGGAACCTGCTCGACCTGGGGGGCCTGCAGCGCGCGCTCGAGGTTCCGCCGTGGATGGACGTCGATCCGACCACGCATCGGATCTGGTTCGCCACCGCCCTCCCGGACCTGTGCGGCGCGGAGCTGTCGTGGAGCGACGACGGCGGCAGCTCGTTCACGACCAACCCGCTCGTCGGGTGCCCGGCCATGGGCTCCGAGCGGGTGCTGGAGGGGCCGGCCCCCGCCGGCTCGCCGCAGTCCGTCGGCTATCCCCACGTCGTCTACTACTGCGCCAACCTGAACGACCTCAGCGCGAGCCAGCTCTTCTGCTACCGCTCGCTGAACGGCGGGACGACGTTCACCAGCACCGGGTCGCACCCGGACACGCCGACGCCGAGCGGTTGCCAGACCGAGCACCCGGCGCGCCCAGGCGCCGTCGGGCGGAACGGCGAGTTGTACTTCCCCGTCCTGCAGTGCGGGAACCTGTCGATGGCGATCAGCGCGGACGAGGGGGCAAGCTGGCGCTTCGTCCACGTCACCGATGCCGACGTGGAGGATCTCTACACGACCTCGGTCGCCGTGGACCGCACCGGGAACATCTACCTCGCGTGGATCGGCGGCACGGGCAATCCGGACACCGATCCCGACGGGATCTTCGGCCAGGGGCGCCCCTACCTGTCGATCTCCCGTGACGGGGGCACGAGCTGGACACGGCCGCAGACGATCGGGCCGCCCAGCGTCAGCGATGCCGAGCTGATCGCCATCAGCGCCGATGCGAACCGCACCGGCGACATCGCCGTGTCCTACCTCGGGAACACCGACGGTGGACCGCTGCTCGACGGCTGGCTCACCGAGACGTCGGACGCCCTGGCCCGTCACCCGCTGTGGTGGGGAGCGACGATCGACAGACCCGGCCAACCGCTGATCGACCGTGATGACGCGACCACGTTCGGCAACCGCCTGTTCTTCAACACGAACACCTTCGCGCCCGACGGCGAGCCGTGGGTGGCCTACCACTGCGCCTTCACCACCCCGTGCCCGAACGAGCGGATCGGCGTCGTGGGGTACCTGCGTCCCCCGGCGAAGCGCCCCGCGAAGCGGTGAGGCGGGTCCCGTCGCTCGTGGCCGCTGTCGCCGCGGTGGCCGCGGTGGCCGCTGTGGCCCTGGCACCCGCAGCGGCGAGCGCGGCGAGCGTGGGGCCCGGCTGCCTGCCGAGTCAGCCGGCCGTCGCCTTCCGCGCCGGCGGCGTCGCCCTCGCCTCCCAGCCGCGCAACCCGCCGGTTCCCTGCGGAATGCAGACGGGATACGCGGGCGGCGAGTCGGCCATCGCCGTGACGAACAGCGGCGCGGTGTTCTACGCCCCGGCGGTGCAGCCGACCGCCGGCGTCGAGGCCCAGTACTTCCTCGGCGGCGACTCCGCCTTCGCCCGGACCACCGACAACGGAGCCAGCTGGCAGTTCAACGACCCGATCGGGATCAACGACGCCTTCCTCACCGCGATCGTGGGCCCCGGCGCTCAGCGTTTCTCCGGTACCACGCAGGACCCCGTCTGGGAGCAGATCGACGACAAGTTCTACATGGACCGGACGACCGGTCGGCTGTTCTGGACCGATCCGGACACCCAGGAAGTCGTGCTGTTCACCGACAACAGCGGCGTGAACTGGACCGAATCGGTCCTTCCCCTGGGTCTGGCGGGCGAGTGGACCCAGATCACCACGGCCCGGCCCCGCGGGAACGCCACGAGCGGCTACCCCGAGGTGGTGTACGCGTGCGGCGAGTACGACAGCTTCTCCCGTGACGCCAGCTACAGCTTCGAGGGCGACATCTGCCAGAAGTCCCTGGACGGCGGAGCGAGCTGGGACGCACTCGGCCAGGGCTTCTGGGGCTCGCCGCTGATCCATCACCCCCAGTGCGACGGCAAGCCGGAGTACCCCAACTTCTCACCGTGGGCCGCGCCCGATCCGCAGGGTCGACTCTACGAACCGCTGTACTGCGACGGCAAGACGTTTCTCCTGCGCAGCTCGGACGAGGGAGCCACGTGGCCCGTCTACGCCCAGTTCCCCTACGACATCCCCAACGTGGGGCCCGGCGACACCGGCGCGGCCGAGCTTCGCACCGACGCGGACGGGAACCTGTACATGGCGTGGTCCGATCCGGGCAACCCGAACCCGAACGGGACCTACCAGCCGGGCACCGTGCTCCTCGCGGTCTCCACCGACGGCGGTCTGAAGTGGAGCGCGCCGATGAAGGTGCTGGCGCCGGGGGTTCAGGGCATCCGCACGCACTTCGGCTTCGACGTCGACAAGCCGGGACAGGTCGCCATCTCCTACCTCGGAACCCGAGCCGGGCGCCCTGGATTCGACGGCTACATCACCTACACCGACGACGCCCTGGACAAGCGTCCGCTGTTCTGGGCCGGCGTCGTCAACCCGCTCAGCGAGGCCCCGCTCGACGACGGAGGCAAGGGGTCAAGTGGCGGTCTGGGGCTCGACTACGTGAGCGTTTCGATCGGTCCGGACGGCCAGCCGTGGGCGAGCTTCTGGGATGCCTGCGGGGATGATGTCCCTGAGCCGACCCCCGGCTGCCCGGGCGGCCGCCGCTCGTCGACCGCCCGCGTTCTCGGCTACGTCGACTGGGCGGGCCGCCTCGATACGAAGCTCCCCGCGCTGCCCAGGTCACGGTGCCCGGAGCCGAGTGGGCGCCTGCGCGGCACCGCGCTCGGTCCGCTGCGCCTCGGCTTGACTCGGGCCCGAAGCCGCCGCCGGCTGCCCCGCTACCGAACGCGGGGGCGGCCCAGCATGGACTTCTTCTGCCTGCGCACGAGCGGCATCCGGGCCGGCTACCGCCGCGGGAGGATCGTCCTGCTGCTCACCTCGAACCGGCACTACGTCCTCGACGGCGTGCACGCTGGCACCCCGCTGCGGCGCGCTGCGCGCCTGCATCCCGGGCGCGGCTACCGGATCGGCCTGAACACGTGGTACGTGTTCGGCCGCGCGCCCGCCCGGGGCGTGTTCAAGGTGCGTCACGGCGTGATCGAGGAGATCGGCATCGCCGACCCGGCGCTCACGCGCGGGCGGGCCGCCACCCGGCGCTTCCTGGCCGGGTTCGGGGCGTCCGCCTGAAGGCGCGTGAATCGGTCGGCGCGCAGACGCCCGGCGATGCATGTGCAGTTCCTTGTCCCTGGGACAACGTTCTGCGCATCAGGGCGACCGGGTGGACGATGGCGATGACGCGGAGCGCACTGGCGCGCGCTCACTAGGCGACGTCGCGCCGCCGCGTGAGCGCGTAGCCGGCGAGCGCCAGCAGCACCGTCCATCCGGCGAGGACCGCCCCGCCGACCCCCGGCGCGAGCAGATGCGAGGTGTCCAGCCCCATCAACGCGTTCGCCGCGGTCGTCGGCATGAACCGCCCGACCGACGGGGCCAGTCCGAACAGGAGGCTGTTGATCACGAAGTCCCAGGCGAGCAGGCCGATCACCGCGGCCACCTGGTTGCGGATCATGGCGCCGAGCGCGACGCCGAACGCCCCGCGCAGGGCGATTCCCGCCAGGCCCCCGAGCACGAGCAGCCGGATGTGGCCCCCGCTGAGCGCCGAGGGGATGGAGCGGGAGGAGAGGATCAGCGACCCGATCCCGAAGGCAAGGCCCACGCCGGCCACGCCGAACACGAGTCCGGTCAGCAGACCGGCGGTGAGCTTGGCGGACAGCACGCGCCCGCGGCGCGGCGTGAACAGGAACGTCGGGTGGATCGTGCCGTAGCGGTACTCGCTCGTGCTGAGGAGGACTCCGGCGAGGCCGGAGAAGATCAGTGCGACCCCGCCGGTGGAGAACAGGCCGAGCTGGTCCTTGGTGGAGACGAGGCTGTCGGCGTGGCTGACCAGACCCGTGAGCAGGACGATCAGCACGGTGAGCAGGATCATCCCGAGGACGAGCCCGATCGTCGTCCGCGTGGAGCGGACCTTGAGCAGTTCGGCGCTGAGCTGCGCGATCATGGCTTCTCCTGGGTGGTCAGCTGGAGGAAGATGTCCTCCAGCGAGGAACCGTCGGCGACGAGCTCGTGCAGCGGGATGCCCGCCGCGAACGCGATCTCACCGACGCGTTGGCTGTCCGCGCCGCGGACGTACAGCGTGTCCGCGTCACGGCTGGCGTCGAGGTGCTCGCGGGCCAGCGCCTCCTGCAGCGGCTCCGGGCGCGGCGTGCGCACGCGGACCGCGCCGCCGACGCGGGCGGTGAGCGCCTCCAGCGGCGATTCGACGACGAGACGGCCGTGGTTGATGATCAGCACCTGATCCACCGTCTGGGCCACCTCGGCGAGCACGTGGCTCGAGACCATCACGGTGTGTCCCTTGGCGGCGAACCCGCGCAGGAAGTCGCGCAGCCAGCGCACGCCCTCCGGATCCAGCCCGTTGGCGGGCTCGTCGAGGATCAGCAGCTCGGGGTCGCCGAGCAGCGCCGAGGCCAGGCCCAGGCGCTGGCGCATGCCGAGCGAATACCCCTTGACCCGTCGGTGCCCGGCGTGCTCCAGCTCGACGAGGCGCAGCACCTCATCGACGCGAGAATCAGGGAGGCTCACCGACCGGCTGAGGGTCCGCAGGTGGTCGCGCCCCGAGCGGCCGGGGTGGAAGTCGGTCGCCTCGAGCAGAGCCCCCACCGACAGCGCGGGATGCTCGAGCTCGGCGTACGGGCGGCCGAGCACGAGCGACCGGCCGCTCGTCGGCGTGGACAGGCCGAGGAGCATCCGCAGAGTCGTGGTCTTGCCCGCCCCGTTGGGGCCGAGGAAGCCGGTCACCGTCCCAGGTTCAAGCTCGAAGGAGAGGTCCTCGACGGCGAGGACGTCCCCGAAGCGCTTGGTGAGCGATTCGGCGCAGACGGCGGTCATCGCTCGCGCCCCGGCGGATCGGGGGCGGCTGGGGCACGAACGGTCGCCGGCGGCCTGAGGTGGAGTGTCATGTCGTGTCCTTTCGGGTGCGGGGTCACGGGTGAGGGCGGTCCTTGCGGGGGCGACCGCGCTGGGGAATCGGGCGGGCGGACGGGGCGCGGCCCGCATCCGCCAGCGCGCGGCGCAGCAGGAACTCGATCTGGGCGTTCGCACTCCGCAGCTCGTCGGCGGCCCACCGCGCCAGGGCGTCGTGGACGGCGGGGTCGAGACGGAGCAGGACGCTCTTGCGTTCAGCCACCGCGGGTCACGGCTGACGGCTACTGGTACAGGGATCCGGTGTTGACGATCGGCTGCGTGCCGCGGTCGCCGCAGAGCACCACGAGGAGGTTCGAGACCATCGCGGCCTTGCGCTCCTCGTCGAGCTCGACGATGCCCTCCTCGGCGAGCCGCTCCAGGGCCATCTGGACCATCCCGACGGCGCCGTCGACGATCCGCGAGCGTGCCGCGATCACCGCCCCCGCCTGCTGGCGCTGCAGCATGACCTGAGCGACTTCGGGGGCGTAGGAGAGACGCGTGATCCGCGCCTCGACGACATCGACGCCGGCCGGCACGACCCGCGCCGCGATCTCGACCGCGAGCTGACCGGCGATCTCGTCGGTGTGGTCGCGCAGCGACAGCGTGGTGGTGTCGGAGTTGTCGTAGGGGTGGCCGTTGGCGACGTGGCGCAGGGCCGTCTCGCTCTGGGTGTCGACGAACGCGACGAAGTCCTCGACGCCGTACGTGGCCCGGGCGGTGTCGCGCACCTGCCAGACGACGACGGCGGCGATCTCGATCGGATTGCCGTCGGAGTCGTTGACCTTCACCGTCGGGGTCTCCTGGTTGCGGATCCGCACCGAGACGCGGCGACGCACGGCGAACAGGTTGATCCAGCGCAGGCCGGTCGTCCGGACCGACCCCCGGTAGCCGCCGAAGAGCTGGACGACGCGGGCCTCGCCGGGCTTGACGGTGGTGAGGCCCCCGGTGCCGATCGTGGCGAGGACGATCAGCGCGACGGCCGTCCACGCCGCGGCGGCCCCGCCGATGCTGAACAGGATGATGGCGAGCAGGTACCCGGCCACCGACGCGATGAGGACGGGGATGCCCGGTCCCGACCACGCGCGGCGTTCCTCGACCGGTGCGAGCCGCTCGCGTGACTCGGTGGGTGCTGTCTGCATGATGGCCTCCTGCGGCCGGCTGTCCGATGGCCTGGGCTCCGATCGCCAGGCGTGTATCAAAGTGATATCACTTTTTTCCCGGTCTGTCAATCCGGGAGCGCGCGCGGCCGAGCGGACGCGCTCAGCGGGTCCGGCGCGGACGCGGTCGAGCCGATGCGCTCAGCGGGTGCGGCGCGGAGCCGGCCCGACCGCGGAGCGCGGACGGACCGAGGAGCGGGAAGCGGCGTGCGGTCTCCCGACGACAGCGCTTCTGGCCTGAGGTGCGGCCGCCCGCACCGCGGCGGAGGCCCGACCGCTGAGGGCGATGAGCAGCGCGACCGGCGCCGCGAGGAAGACGAGTACGAGCGCGACCCAGATCGCGGCGCGGCGTCCCGAGCGGTGCGCGCCCCGCCGGCGCCGGCCGCCGGCGTAGTACACCGGCTCGTCGTAGCCCTCTCGCACGAGCCGCTCTGGATCGGCCGGTGCGCCGTCGGGCGAGGCACCGTCCGGCGACGCACCGTCCGGCGACGCGCCGTCCGCCGGCTGGGGCTCGGGGTCCGCCGTGGGCGCGGACGGCGTTTGTGAGCCTGGGGCCGCGGGACTCGAGCGGGGCCGGCGGCGCGGGACCGGCGCGAGCACGATGCCCTCGACGGTGCCGTCGGGCCGCTCGCGGATCTCGGCCGGAAGGAGGGGGCGCGACGCGGTGTCGTCGCCCGTGGGCACCGGCGAGCCCACGAGGCCGAGCGGCGGGGCGTCAGCCCGCGTCGCCCACGGCGGCGCGGAGATGTCGAGGGCGCCGGCCACCTGGATGGCGAACTCCCCCGCCGTCTGCTGGCGCTCGTCGGCCGCCGTGGCCATGGCCCGGCGGGCGACGGCGTCGAGCCGTTCGGGAACCGCGTCCTGCAGGCTTCGCGGCGACGGCGGCTCGCTCGCCACGTGGGCGTACATCTTCGCCGCGCTCCCCGCGCGGGGGAACGGGACCTCGCCGGTGAGGGCGACGTAGAGCACGCAGCCGAGCCCGTAGATGTCAACGCGGGCATCCACCTCGCCGCCGCGGATGTACTCGGGGGCGATGAAGTCGAACTCGCCCACGAGCTGCTCCTGGACGGTCAATCCGCTCAGGTCGCTCGCGCGCCGCGCGAGCTCGAAGTCCGTGAGATAGGCGTGATCGTCCGGTGTGACGAGGACGCTCGACGGCCTGATCCCGCGGTGCATGATCCCCACCGCGTGGGCGGCCTGGAGCGCGGAGGCGATCTGGATGACGATCCGGGCCGCGCGACGGGGGTTCAGCGCGCCCTCGCGCTTCACGAGCTCTCCGAGGTTCTCGCCGTCGATCCAGCGCGTCGCGATGAACAGCGTGCCGTCGTGCTCGCCCGCGGCGTAGATCGGGGCGACGTTGGGGTGATCGACAGACGCGAGCGCGACCGATTCCCGGTTCAGTCGCGCGCGCAGGATCGGATCGGCGGCTGCGGCGGGCGGCACGATGCGCAGCGCCACCGTCCGCTGGAGGGAGACCTCGCATGCCCGGTAGACGACGCCCATCCCGCCGTGTCCGACGCGCCGCTCGAGCTTGTATCCCGCAAAGCGCTTGCCTTCGGTCAGCATGGTCTGGATGATGCCCGGCTGACCGCCCTCCTAAGAGCGCGCGTCGCGGAAGTGTGACGATGATCACCGGTCGGGCGTGATCGCCCCCGGCGCCGGGTAAGCATCCAGCGCCGCCCGCCGGCCGCCTGGGCGGCTCCAAGGCAGCCCTCTTCTCTCATGTCACCGTCCGCACCGGCCCACACCCGCCTGCGCACGTCCCGGCGCGCCCGTCGCGACGGCGAGCCCTTCCCGCTGCGCCGGCGCGAGCGCAACCGGCTCCCCGTCGAGCGGGAGCGCTCGGGCGTGAGCACGCTCGCGCTCGTCGCGCTGGCCACGTTGGCCGGTGCGGTGGCGCGCCTGCTGATGACCCATGGCCTGTCCCTCGAGGAGATCACGCTGGTCGATCAGGCCCACCTGACGTTCGGAGGGCTGATCACGCGCCTTGCCCGCCACGGGGTCCACCCGCCGCTGGTCCCGGTGCTCGAGTGGTGCATCGTCCGCACGCTCGGGGATGGCGAGCTTGCGGTCCGCCTGCCGGCGCTCGTGGCGGGGATCGCGCTCGTCCCGGCGGTCGCGTGGCTCGCTCGGGAGCTGTTCGACCGGCGCACGGCGACGATCGCCGCCGCCCTGGCTGCGGTGATGCCGGTGCTCGTCTGGTACAGCCAGGACGCGAGCGGCTATGAGCTCGTGGCGCTGTTCGGCACCCTCGCCCTCACCGGTGCCGTCCGGGCCGGCCGCGGCGGCGATGCCCGCGACTGGGCCCTTCACGCCGTGGCCGCATCGCTGGCGGTGTGGGCCGACTGGTCGGGGGCGTTCGTCGTGCTCGCCACCGAGCTCGTGCTGATGATCACGGTGCTCGACACCAGCCACTCCCCGTCCGAGCGCCGCCGCCTGCTGATCGGCTGGGGGCTCGGGACGCTCGCCCTGGCCTGCCAGCTCGCCGTGCTCGGCCTCCTGTTCGCCTCGCAGCTCACCCACGCCGGCGGTCTCAGCGGCGTGGCCACCGTGAGCGCCACCGGCGTGACCTTCTACACCGTGGTCTCCAACGTGTCCTGGGCGCTGTTCGGCTTTCCTCCGTCGGCGGTCACCACGGGCTTCTCGGCCGTCTGGCCGCTGGGGATGCTCGCAAGCCTCGTGCTGATCGGCCGCGGCGTGAGCCGGAGCGGGTGGCTGCTGCTGCTCGGCGCCCTCGTCGTCGCCCTCGCGACGCTCCTGCTCGGCATCGCCGTCCCCGGCGCGTTCGACGTGCGCTACGCGCTCGCTGCCGTACCGCCGATCACGATCCTGTTCGCCGCGCTGGCGAGCACCTGGCCGCGCAGCCAGCTGGGACGGATGCTCGTCGTGCTCACCTTGCTCGCCCTCCTCACCGGAGCGCTGGTCGTCCAGCAGCTCGATCCCCAGAACCCCCGCCGCTACGACTACACCCAGGCGCTCGGGCCGGTCACCCGTGAGGTCCACCGCGGGGACGCCGTGCTCTACGAGCCCGCCGACCTCGGCATCGTCCTGCGCCACGACGCGCCCACGCTGCACGCCGCGCCGCTCACCACGCGGCTGCCCACCCGCGCCCAGGCCGGGAACGTGTTCGTGATCACCTCGTTCACGGGCCAGGGAGCCCTGCGGCGACTGCTCGACCGCGAGCTCGGCGCGCTGCGCGCCACGCGCCGGCTCGTGCGCCACCGAAGCTACCCCGGCGTTCAGGTGTGGTGGTTCAGGTGAGCGCGTCGCCGCTCGACATCCGCCTGCGCAAGCCGGACTGGAATCCGCTCCCGAGCGGGATGCCCGTCCGGATCCGCGTTCGCCTCGCTGCGCTGATCGGCGTGCCGCTGATCGTCTGGTACCTGTCGTGGCTGCTCGATCCCGCCCGGATCGGCGAGCCGGTGCTGTACGTGATGCTCGTGTGCGCCGAGTTGCTCAACGTCATCCAGGCGGCCGGCTTCTGGTGGACGTGCGCCTTCGAGCGCATCCGGGAGCCGAAGGCGCCGACGCGCCCGGTCGCCGTCGACGTGTTCATCCCGCGCTACGACGAGCCCGCGGAGATCGTCGAGCTGCCGGTGGCCGCTGCCGCCGGACTGCAGGGCTCCGACGTCCGCGTGTGGCTGCTCGACGACGGCGACAGCGACGAGATGCGCGACCTCGCCGAGGCGCACGGGGTCGGCTATATCCGCCGGTCGGTCCACGACCACGCCAAGGCGGGCAACGTCAATCATGCCCTCACGCTCACCGACGCCGCCTACGTGGCGGTGATCGACTGCGACCACGTCGTCTCCCCCGACTTCCTGCAGGCGACCCTCGGGCACTTCGAGGAGGACGAGCGGCTCGCCTTCGTCCAGACCCCCCAGTACTACGCCAACGGCAACGAGCCCGGCGTGCCCGGGGCGGCGTGGCATCAGCAGACCCTGTTCTTCGGTGCCATCGCCCGCGGCAAGGACGGCCTCGGCGCCACCTTCTGCTGCGGCACCAACGTGGTGTTCCGGCGCGCCGCGCTCGACGAGACGGACGGCTTTCCGACGTACTCGATCACCGAGGACTTCGAGCTCTCGATCACGCTTCACGAGCGCGGCTGGCGCACCGCCTACCTGCCCAAGGTGCTCGCCGCGGGACTGGGGCCCGAGGACATGGGCGCATACACGACCCAGCAGCTGCGGTGGGCCCGGGGCTGCCTCTCGGCGCTGCCGCGGATCCTCCGCGCACGGCTGCCCTGGCGACTGCGCGCCCAGTACCTCCTGTCGGGCCTGTACTGGCTGTCGGGCTGGACCGTCCTGTTCTACATGGCGTTTCCGCTCGTGCGGATCCTGTTCGGCATCCAGCCGCTCGCCCACCTGACGGCGCCGGAGTTCCTGCTGCACTTCGTGCCGTACTTCGTCATCGCCCTGTCGACGGCGGCGCTGGCCGGCGCCGGCTCCTACACGTTCACCGCGCTCGCCCTCGCGGCGGCCTCGTTCTGGGTCTTCATCCTCGCCTCGCTGCTCACGCTGTTGCGGCGCCGGGGGTCGTTCAAGGTGACGCCGAAGACCGGGGCCCAGAGCCGTCAGCCCCGGGCGGTGGCCCCGGCGCTGGCGGCCGTGGCGGTGCTGGCGGGGGTATCGGCGTGGGGCCTCGTCCACAGCCGTGACTCCGCGACGCTCAACAACGTCGCCTTCGCGCTGTTCCACATCTGCATCCTCCTCACCGGCCTCTGGCCGGCGCTGCGGCGCCCCCCGCTCGCCGCGGCGCCCGACCGCCCGCCACAGACGACACTTGAGCTCGGGACCTCGTGAGGCGGGGGATCGCCCTGCTCCTCTGCGCACTCGCTTCCTCGCTCGCCGGCTGCGGGGGCGCCGGCTCGACGCGTTCCGCCTCCGGCGGCGGTGACCCGAAGGGCGCGATCGTGGCGTCGCGGGCGTTCCTGCAGCGTTACGTCCTGCCCGACGGCCGCGTCACCCGGATCGACCAGGGCGGCGACACGGTGAGCGAAGGGCAGGCGTACGCGATGCTCGTCGCCGCCGCCATCGGCGATCAGGCGCGCTTCGACACCGTGTGGAGCTGGACCCAGCACAACCTGGAGCAGCCCGACGGGCTGTTCGCCTATCACTGGGCGGCCGGCCACGTCGTCGATGCCCAGCCGGCCAGCGATGCCGACCTGGACACGGCGCGGGCGCTGCTCGTGGCGGCGTGCCGCTTTCACCGCCCCGAGCTGCGCGGGGCGGCGATCAGGCTGGGCCAGACGATCCTCGCCCACGAGACGGCTCGCGCGGGCTCGCTCCAGGTGCTGACGGCCGGGCCGTGGGCCGACTACGGGACGCACCTCGCGTTCGATCCGAGCTACGTCGACCCGACGACGCTCGACGACCTCGCCCGTGCGAGCGGCGACGCCCGCTTTCGCACGGTGGCCGCCGACAGCGTCCGGCTGGTGAACGAGCTGGCTCGCCCGCTGCCACCCGACTGGGCGAGCGTCGACACCGCCAACGGGAGCGCGATGCCCGTCTCGGGCGCCGGAGCCACCTCGGGCACTGGGCTGTTCAGCTACGACGCGCCGCGGACGCTGATCCGCCTCGCCGTCGGCCCCGACCCGACGGGGCGGGCCGCCGCCGCCCGCGCTTGGAGCGTCTTCTCGAAGACCGCGCCGCAGGACATCGTCACCGAGCATGCGCTGGTCGGAGCGGCGATCGGGACCACCCACAGCCCGATCACGCTGGTGGCGGTCGCGGCGGCGGCGCGGGCGGCCGGCGCCGAGAGCGCGGTGCCCGGGCTGCTCGACGAGGCCGCGCGCTGGAACGCCCAGTCGCCCACCTACTACGGAAGCGCCTGGCTGGCGCTCGGCCAGCTGATGCTGAACACGACTAGGCTGTCGGTGTGCAGCACGGAGTGAGGCAGGGGCACGCATGCGGTGCGAACTCCCAGACGTGACGCTCGACTACGAGCGCTTCGGCGCGGGCACGGCCTTTCTCGCCCTCCATGGCATGCCGATGGACCGGCGCGGGCCGATCTACGAGTTCGAGCCGCTGTTCGCCGGTCGAGACGGATGGCAGCGCATCTACGTCGACCTTCCCGGGCACGGGCGCTCGCCGCGTGCCCCGTGGCCCCGCGACGACGAGCGCGTCGTCGACGTGCTCGTCGAGTTCGTCGACGAGGTGCTGGGCGACGACGCCCGTCTCGTGCTGGCGGGGGGGTCCTACGGTGGCTTCATCGCGCGCGCACTCGCGCACCGGTTGCGCGACCGGGTCGACGGCCTGTGCCTGCTCGTACCGTTGGCCAAGGTCGGGCCACGCCAACTGCCGCCCCGCACGATCATCGGTGACCGGGACGCGATCGTGACCCTGCGCGAGGAGGGCGACATCCTCGGGGAGATGCTCGTCGCGAATCCGCCGGCGGTGGACCGGTATGTCGCCGCACTGGGAGAGGGAGTGGCCGACACCGACTACCTCGACGACGTCACCGAGGAGTCTCAGCGGATCCGTCTGCTCGAAGGCGGGCTCCACCCGCTCGATGCCCCCGCCCTGATCGTCACCGGCCGTCAGGACACCACGGTCGGCTACCGAGACCAGTGGGAGCTGCTGGAGGAGCTTCCCCGTGCCACGTTCGCCGTCCTCGATCGGGGCGGCCATCTCCTCCGCGGAGAGCAGGAACCGCTCTTCCTCGCGCTCGCCGGCGAGTGGCTGGACCGCGTGGAGGAGCGGATCGACGGGCGCGCGCCGCCCGCGTGAAGGTTCGGTCGGTCCCCGCGGACGCGAACGGGCAGCGACGGGGCGCCGCCGCCGGGCGGCGCCCCGTGCTCAGATCGGTCGGCTACTCGCCGGGGTCCGCGGGCGAATCGGAGACGCCAGGCTCAGACCCCGAGCCGTCCTCGCCATCCGCGTGATCGCCGCCCTCGGCACCGACGCCCACCGGGGTCGGCTGCGGCGCCGGCTCGATGACCGAGAGCTTGACGTCCTCCTCGGCTCCGGGCTCCTGCGAGGGCTCCACGAGCACCGTCGAGCCCGACGGCACCTGCGAGCGCAGGACGAAGTCGGCCAGCGGGTCCTCGATGTAGCGCTGGATCGCGCGGCGCAGCGGCCGGGCGCCCATCGCCGGGTCCCAGCCCTTGTCCACGAGCAGGTCCTTGGCCGACTCGGAGAGATCGAGCTGGAGCTCACGCTCGGCCATCGAGTGGCGGATGCGCGCCAGCAGCAGCTCGACGATCTCCTTGATCTCGTCCTTGGCCAGCTTGTGGAACACGATCACGTCGTCGATCCGGTTGAGGAACTCGGGCCGGAAGACCTTCTTCAGCTCGCCCATGATCCGGTTCTTCATGTCGTCGTACGTGATGCCGGTCTCGTCGTCGGAGACGGCGAAGCCGAGCGGCGTGTTGCGGGCGATCTCCGCCGCCCCGATGTTCGAGGTCATGATCACGATGCAGTGCCGGAAGTCGACCGTGCGGCCCTGGGCGTCGGTGAGGCGCCCGTCCTCCAGGATCTGCAGGAGGATGTTGAACACGTCCGGGTGGGCCTTCTCGATCTCGTCGAGCAGCAGCACGCTGTAGGGCTTGCGCCGCACCGCCTCGGTGAGCTGACCGCCCTCGTCGTAGCCGATGTAGCCGGGAGGCGAGCCGACGAGCCGCGACACCGCGTGCTTCTCCATGTACTCCGACATGTCGATGCGGATCATCGTGTCCTCGTCGCCGAACAGGAACTCGGCGAGCGTCCGCGCCAGCTCGGTCTTTCCCACCCCCGAGGGGCCGAGGAAGATGAACGAGCCCGTCGGGCGCTTCGGATCCTTGAGCCCGGCCCGCGAGCGGCGGATGGCCTTCGAGACGACCTCGATCGCCGGGTGCTGGCCGATGACGCGCTTGTGGAGCTCCTCCTCCATGCGCATCAGCTTCGCCGTCTCGGCCTCGGTCAGCTTGAAGACGGGGATGCCCGTCCACATCGAGACGATGTCGGCGATCTCCTCCTCGCCGATCGACGGGCGCTCGGTCGACTCGCCGGCCTCCCACTGGTCGGCCAGCTCGCGCTTGCGCTGGGTCAGCCGGCGCTCCTTGTCACGGAGGTTGGCCGCCTTCTCGAACTCCTGGGCCTCGATCGCCGCCTCCTTGCCGCGCCGCGTCTCCTCGATCTCCTCCTCCAGCTCGCGGTACACGGGCGGGGAGGTCATCGACTTGATCCGCATCCGCGAAGCCGCCTCGTCGATCAGGTCGATCGCCTTGTCGGGCAGGAAACGGTCGGAGATGTAGCGATCGGCCAGGTCGGCGGCCGCCTCGAGCGCCTCGTCGGTGATGTTCACCTTGTGGTGCTGCTCGTAGCGATCGCGCAGGCCCTTGAGGATCTGCACCGTCTCCTCGGTCGAGGGCTGGTCGACGGTGATCTTCTGGAAGCGCCGCTCGAGCGCGGAGTCGCGCTCCAGGTACTTGCGGTACTCCTCGAGCGTCGTCGCGCCGACGGTCTGGAGCTCGCCGCGGGCGAGCGCCGGCTTGAGGATCGAGGCCGCGTCGATGGCGCCCTCGGCGGCACCGGCGCCGACGAGGTTGTGGAGCTCGTCGATGAACAGGATGATGTCGCCGCGCTGGGTGATCTCCTTCATCACCTTCTTCAGGCGCTCCTCGAACTCGCCGCGGTACTTCGAGCCGGCGACGAGGGCGGCGAGATCCAGCGTGTAGATCTGCTTGCCCTTGAGCAGCTCGGGCACGTCGGCGGAGACGATCCGCTGGGCGAGGCCCTCGACGACGGCGGTCTTGCCGACGCCGGGCTCGCCGACGAGCACCGGGTTGTTCTTGGTGCGGCGCGAGAGGATCTGCATGATCCGCTCGATCTCGGTCTCGCGACCGACGACAGGGTCGAGCTTGCCCTCGGAGGCGAGCTTCGTGAGGTTGCGGCCGAACTGGTCGAGCAGCTTCGAGCTCTTCTTGCCCTCGGTCTGCTGGCCGGGGGCGCCCGCGCCGGAGCCGCTGGAACCACGGGACCCGCGTGAGCCGGGGCCGGAGAGCATCCGGATGACCTCGTTGCGGATCTTCTCCGAGTCGGCGTCGAAGTCGAGCAGGATGCGCGCCGCGACGCCCTCGTTCTCACGGACCAGGCCGAGCAGGATGTGCTCGGTGCCGATGTAGTTGTGGCCGAGGCTGAGCGCCTCGCGCAGCGCGAGCTCCAGGACCTTCTTCGCCCGCGGGGTGAACGGGATCTGGCCCGAGGTCACCTCCTCGCCGGAGCCGACGATGCGGACGACCTGCGCCCGCACGCGCTCAACGGTGATATCGAGCGACTCGAGGACTCGGGCGGCAAGGCCCTCCTCCTCTCGCAGCAGGCCGAGCAGGATGTGCTCGGTGCCGATGTAGTTGTGCTTGAGCGTCCGCGCTTCTTCCTGCGCCAGGACGACCACCTGGCGGGCTCGCTCTGTAAATCGCTCGAACATGATCCTTCTCTTTGCTTCGGCGGTGTTCGGGGTGGTCGGTCGCGGGGTGGTCCGGGTGCTCCGCCGTGCTGAACGGCTAGGGCCGAAAAGACTGCGGGGACAGCAAGACTGCCGTTATACCCATCTCATCGGCTGTCCAGGCGCCACTGATGAGTACGGACGGTCTCGCTCTCTGCCATACGGCAGTCTACCAATCAGGGATCACCGCTCCGACGGTCCGGGGAGCTCGGCGAGCGAGCGCGGAGGCCTTCCCCGACGGCGGAGTCCCCGTGGGCACCGTCAGAGCGGCGGCGGACCACCGGCGGCGGTGAGGCCGAGACGCTCGCGGACGATCGCCTCGAGGTCGCTTTCGCTGTCGGACTCGAGCTCGCGCTCGTGCTCGCGCAGGGTCCTCGCCAGCTCCAGCTCGCCGGCGTCGAGCGCCTCGTCCTTGCGGCGGCGCACCTGGACGAGCTGCGCCTCCACCTCGTCGGGTCCCTGCTCCCGGGCGGCCGCGAGGGCGGCGTCGAGCCGCTCGGCGTCGACCCCCGACTCGGCAAGGGTGCGCGCGACGATGCCCCGCGGGAGGCTGGCCAGGATCACGAGCAGGTCGCCGTTGTCGGGGTCGCGCCCGAGTTGCAGGCGGATGTCCCGCTCGACGGCGGCGAGGACCGCGGCATCGTCCCGGCCCCGGACCGCCCGGCCCGGCCCCGACCCGCGCCATTCTGCCCGTCGTGTCCCCGGGCCGGAGAGCATCCGGATGACCTCGTTGCGGATCTTCTCCGAGTCGGCGTCGAAATCGAGCAGGATGCGCGCCGCGACGCCCTCGTTCTCACGGACCAGGCCGAGCAGGATGTGCTCGGTGCCGATGTAGTTGTGGCCGAGGCTGAGCGCCTCGCGCAGCGCGAGCTCCAGGACCTTCTTCGCCCGCGGGGTGAACGGGATCTGGCCCGAGGTCACCTCCTCGCCGGAGCCGACGATGCGGACGACCTGCGCCCGCACGCGCACAACGGTGATATCGAGCGACTCGAGGACTCGGGCGGCAAGGCCCTCCTCCTCTCGCAGCAGGCCGAGCAGGATGTGCTCGGTGCCGATGTAGTTGTGCTTGAGCGACCGCGCCTCCTCCTGGGCGAGGACGACGACCTGACGAGCCCGGTCGGTGAACTTCTCGAACACGGCGCCAGGGACGCTAGCGCGCCGGCCTCCGGCTGCGGGAATCCGTCACCGGGGGCGGCTCCGCGCCAATAGCCTGGGGCCGTGCAGCGCTGCGAGCTCATGCCGCGGGGGCCGTTCTCCCTGGCTGCCGCCGCCGGGTTCGGATTCGGCCCGACCGAGGGGCGGGCGCCCGCGTTCGACGGCGTGCTCCGCTACGCCTTCGCCGTCGACGGCGGGGGCTCGGCGGGAGCCGAGCTCAGCCGGCCCGGCGACGACGGGCCGGTGATCGCCCAGGTGCACGGGGACGGCGATCCGGCGGCGGTGAGCCGGCAGCTCGCCCGCGTCCTGTCGCTGGACCACGACGGCGAGGCGTTTCTCGCCGTCGGCGAGCGGGATCCCGTGATCGGCGATCTGCAGCGAGCCCACCCGGGGCAGCGGCCAGTCCTGTTCTTCTCGCCCTACGAGGCCGCGGCGTGGTCGATCATCTCGGCCCGTCAGCGCGGGACTCCGGCCGACCAGGTGAGACGGGCGCTGGGCGAGCGGCTCGGCGTCTCGTTCAGGCTGGCGGGGCGGACCGAGACGGCCTTCCCGGAGGCCGAACGTCTGCTCGCCGCCCGTCGTCTCGACGTCCCCGGCCTCAGCGAGGAGAAGCAGGCGCGCCTGCGGGCCCTCGCCCAGGCGGCACGGGACGGGCTGCTTGACGTGGAGCGGTTGAAGCAGCTCGGACCGGTCGAGGCCTACGCCGACGTTCAGCGGCTGCGCGGCATCGGCCCGTTCTACGCCGGGCTGATCGTGCTGCGCGCCACCGGCTTCGCCGACGCCATGCTGCCGATGGTCGAGCCCAAGGTGCTCGCTCACGCGGCCCGCTTCTATGGCCTGTCCGAGCCTCCGAGCCTGGAGCGGTTCGACGCCATGGCCGAGTCGTGGCGTCCCTTCCGGACCTGGGCCACGGTGTTGATCAGGCTGGCCGGGGACCGCGCCGCGGCGGCGGACCCGGGCCGCTGATCGCGCAGGGGCGCGAGGGGACCCGGTTCACGCTCAGCTGTCGAAGCCGAGGCCGAACCGGTCGAGCGTTCGCAGCCACAGCCCGCGGCGGCCCTGGTGGCGATCCGCGGCGGCGAGCCGGTTGCGGGTGAGCTGGATGACGGCCGAGCGCAGCGGCTCGGGCGGGAACGGCACGGGGCGCCGGCGCACGAGGCGCAGCCGGGTGGCAGCCGTGTCGCGGCCGGTCAGGAGATCGAGCGCCACGCGCGCGCCGAACCGGCTCGCCCCCACTCCGAGACCGGTGTAGCCGCCGGCGTACACGACGCGGCCGCCGTGGGCGCGGCCGAAGAACACCGCGAAGCGGCTGCAGGTGTCGATCGCGCCGCCCCAGCGGTGCGAGAAGCGCACGCCCTCGAGCTGGGGGAAGGTCGTGAAGAAGTGCTGGGCGAGCCGCGCGAAGCTCGGCGGGTGGTCGTCGAACCGGGCGCCGACCGGTCCGCCGAGCCGGTATACGGCGTCGTAGCCGCCGAACAGGATCCGGTCGTCCCGGGTGAGCCGGTAGTAGTGGAACTGGTTGCCGTTGTCGCTCAGCCCCTGGCGGTGGCGCCACCCGACGGCCTCCCGCCGGGCGGCCGAGAGCGGCTCGGTGACGAGCACGTAGTCGTAGACGGGCGCCACGTAGCGGCGCACGCTGCGCAGCAGCGGCGGGTAGGCGCTGGTGGCGAGCAGGACCCGCCGGGCGCGGATGGCGCCGGTGCGCGTGTGCACGAGGATCCTCTCCCCCTCGGGGGCGATCCGGGTCGCCGGCGAGCCCTCGTGGACCGTCCCACCGGCGGCGAGAGTGGCGGCGCGCAGCCCGTCGACGAGCTTGCCCGGATGAACGAGGCACGCCCCGGTGCGCTGCCACAGGCCGCCGAGGTACATGGGCGAGTCGACCTCGGCCCTGACCGCCGCGGCGTCGAGCAGCTCCGCGGAGCGTCCGAACCGCGCGAGCAGCGCGGCCTCCTCGGCGAGCGCCGGCAGCTCGTGCGGCTCCAGGGCCACCGACAGCGAGCCGGTCTCCTCGAGCTCGGCGTCGATGCCGTGGCCGACCAGGTCCTCGCGCAGCCCGGCGAGATTCTCCGCCCCCAGGCGCTCGAGCTCCGGCATCTCCGCCGCGAACCGGCTCAGGCCGTTGACGAGGCCGTGGGTCAGCGAGTCGTCGAGAAAGCCGCCGTTGCGCCCGCTCGCACCCTCGCCGCAGCGGTCGGCCTCGAGCACGATCACCGAGCGATCTGGTTGCTCGTCCAACGCGAGGAGCGCTGCCCACAGCCCCGTGAAGCCGCCACCGACGATGCACAGATCCGCCTCGGCGGACCCGGTCAGCGGAGGGTGCGGATCGCGCCGCGGCAGGTCGGCGAGCCAGAACGGCCGGGGCGCGGCGTCGGCGAACGCGTCGAGCTGCCACCGCGCCGGCGGATCGGTGGGCCAGGGGAACGTCGCGCTCGCGCCCATCCCGACGCTACCGCTCGACGAAGTAGCCCTCGCCGCCCTGGCCGCTCGAGAACCAGCGGCTCGTGACCGTCTTCTTGCGGGTGTAGAAGTCGACGGCATCGGGACCGTGGGCGTGCAGGTCGCCGAGGAAGCTGTCCTTCCAGCCGCTGAACGGGAAGAAGGCGACGGGGGCGGCGACGCCGATGTTGACGCCGACCATGCCGGCCTGCACCTCGTGGCGATAACGGCGGACCGAGGCGCCGGACTCGGTGAAGATCGACGTTCCGTTGCCGAAGCGGCTGCCGTTGACGATCTCGATCGCCTCGTCGAGCGAGGCGGAGGCGATCACGCAGAGCACCGGCCCGAACACCTCCTCACGGGCGACGGCCATCTCCGGGCGGACCTCGTCGAGGATCGTCGGGCCGAGGAACGCGCCTTCGCCGTCGAGACCGGACACGTCCCGACCGTCGAGTGCAAGCCGAGCGCCATCGGCCACCGCGCGCTCGATCCAGCCGGCGATCCGATCCCGCGCCGCGCACGAGATGACCGGGCCGACGTCGGTGCCCTCGGCGAGCCCGTCGCCCACCCGCAGCGCCGCCGCCGCCGCACGCAGCGGCTCCATCAGCCGCTCGTGCGCCTCGCCGACGGTGACCACCACCGAGCCGGCCATGCAGCGTTGGCCGGCGGCGCCGAACGCCGAGCCGAGGACGCCCTCCACCGTCTTGTCGATCACCGCGTCGGGCATCACCACCATGTGGTTCTTCGCCCCGCCGAGGGCCTGGACCCGCTTGCCGGCGCGGGCGGCGCCCTCGTAGACGAGCCGCGCCACCGGGGCCGAGCCGACGAACGAGACGGCGTCGATGCCGGGATGCTCGAGGATGCCCTCGACGATCTCGCGGCCGCCGTTGACGAGGTTGACGACCCCGGGGGGCAGGTCAAGCGCGTCGAGCTCGGCGAACGCGATCTGCTGGGTGAGCGGCACCTGCTCGGAGGGCTTGAGGACGAACGTGTTGCCGCAGCCGATGGCGAAGGGCAGGAACCAGAACGGGACCATCGCCGGGAAGTTGAAGGGCACGATCGCCGCGCACACGCCGACCGGCTGGCGCACCGTCTCGGCGTCGACGCCACGAGCGACGTCCTCCAGCACGCGGCCCTGCATCGTCGTCGGGATGGCGCACGCCGCCTCGACCATCTCGATCATCCGCGCCACCTCCGCGCGGGCGTCGTCGAGCGTCTTGCCCATCTCGGCGGTGACCGAGCGCGCGAGCTCCTCGCGGCGGGCGTCGAGCCGCTCGCGGAGCGCGAACAGCACCCGGGCGCGGGCGATCGTCGATACCGAGCGCCACTCGGGGAGGGCGGCCCGCGCGGCGGCCACGGCGGCGTCGAGATCGGCCCGGCCCGACAGCGGCACCCGCGCCAGCGCCTCCCCGGTGGCCGGGTTGGTGACGTCGAGCTCGCCGGTCGCCGCGCTGGCCGGCCGCCACGCTCCGGCGACGTAGTTCTCGAGCAGGCGGGTCGTCGTGGCGGTCATGGGGCTCTCCGAATCAGTCGCGCATCGCCGGGAACAGCACGACCTCGCGAATCGAGCGCTGGCCGCTCAGCACCATCACGAGACGGTCGATCCCGACGCCGATCCCGCCGGCCGGCGGCATCCCCTGCTCCAGCGCGCGCACGAACGCCTCGTCGTAGGGCTGGGCCTCCTCGTCGCCCTCGCCGGCGTAGCGGACCTGTTCCTCGAAGCGGCGGCGCTGGTCGTCGGGATCGTTGAGCTCGGTGAACGCGTTGGCGATCTCCATGCCGCCGATGAACGCCTCGAAGCGCTCCACGAACCCCACCTCGGAGCGGTGGCGCTTGGCGAGCGGCGAGAGCTCGACCGGATAGTCGAGCAGGAACGTGGGCTGGATCAGGGTCGGCTCGACGTGCTTGGAGAGGATCTCGTCGACGAGCTGGGGCCACGTGTCCTGTGGCGGCGCCTCGAGCCCGGCGCCGCGCATCGCCGCCGCCAGCGAGTCGCGGTCGCGGTGGACGCGGATGTCGATCCCGGTCCGGGTGGCGATCGCGTCGGCCAGTGTCTCGCGGCGCCACGGGGAGTACAGGTCGAGCTCCTCGGAGTGGAAGTCGACGGCCCGTGCCGCGGCGGCCACGAGCTGCTCGCAGCGCGCCGCGACGTCCTCGTAGTCCGCGTAGGCCTCGTAGAACTCCAGCACGGTGAACTCCGGGTTGTGGGTCGTGTCGACTCCCTCGTTGCGGAAGTTCTTGCCGATCTCGTAGACGCGCTCGAGGCCTCCGACGATGAGGCGCTTGAGGTAGAGCTCGGTGGCGATCCGGAGGTACAGGTCGCGGCCGAGGGCGTTGTGATGGGTGACGAACGGCCGCGCCGCCGCACCGCCGTAGAGCGGTTGCAGGGTCGGCGTCTCGACCTCGATGAAGCCGGCGTCGTCGAGGTAGCGGCGGATCGCGCTGATCGCCCGGGCGCGGAGGACGAAGAGCTCGCGCGCCTCCTCGTTGGCGATCAGGTCGAGCTCGCGGTGACGGAAGCGGGTCTCGACGTCCTGCAGACCGTGGTGCTTGTCGGGCGGCGGGCGCAGCGACTTGGCGAGCAGCGCGTAATCGGTGACGCGCAGGCTGAGCTCGCCGCGGCGCGAGCAGAAGGCGATGCCGTCGACCCCGAGGAGATCGCCGAGGTCGAGGTCGAGCAGAGCGCCCATCCGCTCCGCGCCGAGCTCGTCGATGCGGGCCTGGAGCTGGAGGCGTCCCGAGCGGTCGACGAGGTCGAGGAACGCCATCTTCCCCTGCCCTCGGCGGGCCGCGAGGCGACCCGCGACCCGGTGCGAGACCTCGGTCTCCTCCCCGGCCTGCAGGCCGGCGTGGGCTGCCCGGACGGCAGCGATTGACTCGACGCCGGCGAAGCTGTGGGGGAAGGGATCGATGCCCGCCTCCCGCAGGCGTTCGAGCTTGCGCCGGCGATCGGCCAGGACGTCGGCTCCCTCGGGAGGGACCTCGAGGCCGGCGGATACCCGCTGAGGCTGATCCTCGGGGGGCACCTCGCCCCCGGTCGTGGGGGGCTCGGCAGCCATGGCGAGCCCCTCCCTACGCGACTTCGATCTTGGTGATCTTCAGCTTGCGCTCGCCGCGCGGCGTCGTGAACGCCACCTCGTCGCCGCGCTGGCGACCCATCAGCGCCTTGCCGACGGGGGACTCGTTGGACAGCCGTCGCTCGGCCGGGTTGGCCTCGGCGGAGCCCACGATGGTGTACGTCGAGGCCTTGCCGCCGGACTCCTTCACGTGGACCTTGGTGCCCACGCGCACCACCTCGGTGTCCAGATCGGAGGCGTCGACGACGGTGGCGGAGCGCAGGCGCTCCTCCAGCTGCGCGATCCGCGCCTCGAGCATGGCCTGCTCATTCTTGGCGTCGTCGTACTCCGCGTTCTCCGAGATGTCACCGAACTCGCGCGCCTCCTTGATCCGAGCCGCGACCTCGCGCCGGCGCGTCGTGGAGAGCTGCTCCAGCTCGGCTTTGAGCTTGGTCAGTCCTTCGGGGGTGAGGATGACGTCCTTGGGCATGAAGGGGACCTGTGTCGGGAGCGGTGCGTGGTGGCAGAGAAAATCCCGCCTCTGCAGGCGGGACGGGTGCAGCTGGCGTAGGCGGGCGGGCGGGCAAGTATAGACACCCGCCGACCGGTCCCAAAACGGCGAGGGACCCCAAACCTCCGGGTCCCCCACCGCGCGCCGCGCCGCGCTCAGAGGGGCGCCGCGGCGATCACTTCGACGTCTCGTTCAGTGCTCGTTCGGGTTGACGACGTCCTTGACCTTGTTCGAGACATCGTCCGCCACGTCCTTGACCTTCCCCGTGGCCTGATCGACCCTGCCCTCGTTCTTGAGGCTGTCGTCGTCGGTGATGTCTCCCGCCGCCTTCTTCACGCGGCCCTTGGCGTCATCAAATGTTCCACCGGACATCGCTCACATCCTTTCCTCGGGGTCGCCTCGGGGCTACCCATCGGGCCGCGGCGGCCAAACCATCCGAGGCGGGTCAGTCGTCCTCTGACTCGATCCGCTGCTCGAGCTTCTCGCGCAGGTAGTCGGCCTTCTCGGCGCGACGCTCGTGCTCGAGCGTCTCCTCCTCACGCGCGCCCACCGCCAGGTGCTCCTCGGTGGCCGCGCGCTCGGACTGCTCCCTGCGCAGCCGCTTCGCCTCGTCGCTCATCGCCACCGCCCGGCATGACGCCCCGTCGGGCCCACGGCGCGGCGACGCGAGCGACGGATCAGGAACAGGATGCCCATCGAGCACACGATCGACAGCAGCAGCCCCGGAGCGCTGTGGCGCCACAGCAGCCAGACGACCACACCGGCGATCAGGTTGCCCGCCAGTCCGAGGCCGATCGTGCTGGGGATCGACATGGGATCGGGGCCGGGCATGAGCAGCCGGGCGAGCGCGCCGACGAACAGGCCGGAGACCGCGAGCACGATCAGATAGGCGATCAGGGACACGGAGCCATTATCCCCCCTGCGGAGGCCCCCCCGCGGCGGGCCCTCATGCCGGGGCGAGCGCCGGCGTTGCGAGCGCCGCCGCGGTGATGAGCTCACGCGCCGCGGCGATCGTCGGCGCGGTCTGGACCGCCGCCTGGACGGGGCGGCCGAGCCGCAGCCGCTCCACGTACCAGGGATAGAACTTGCGCAGGTAGCGCGTGGCCCGCTCCTCGCCGAGATGCTCGCACGCCCGCTCGATCACCCACGTCAACTCGTCGAGCACCTCAACGGCCGATGGCTCCTCGTCGCGCGTCCCCAGCAGCTGGGCGAACAGCCATGGGTTGCCGAGCGACCCGCGGGCCAGCAGGATCGCCGCCGCCCCGGTCCGGGCGAAGGCCGTGCGGGCGGACTCCGCGTCGCGCAGCCCGCCGGAGACGAGGACCGGCACCGGCAGCTCCTCCACCAGCCGCGCGACGAGCGCGTAGTCCGGCGAGCCGTTGTGGCGCTGGGCGGCGACCCGGGGATGGATGCACAGGCCGGCCACCGCCCCCTCATCGGCGAGCCGGTGCGCGAGCTCGACGCCAGTCGTCTCCCCGGCCCGCAGGCCGGTGCGCAGCTTCACCGTCACCGGCAGCCCGCTGCCCCGGGCGGCGGCCCGCGCAAGCGCGACGGCGCGCGCCGGATCCTCCAGCAGGGCAGCGCCGGCACCGGTCTTGCACACCTTGGGGACGGGGCAGCCCATGTTGAGATCGATCAGGTCGGCGCCCGCGGCCGCCACCTGCTCGGCCGCCGAGGCCATCACCTCGGGGTCGTGGCCGAACAGCTGAATCGAGACGGGCCCGCCCACCCGCTCGTCGGGATGGATCCGCAGCAGCTCCTCGCACGTGCGCTGGTTGCGGTAGTGCACCGCGAAGCTGGAGACCATCTCCGAGACGGCCAGCCCGGCCCCGTAGCGCTTGGCCTGCAGGCGCACGAACCAGTTGCCGATGCCGGCCAGCGGCGCCAGGACGACCCGGTTCGGGATCGGGACCCCGCCGAGGGTCCAGGGGTCGGTGAGGGACGCCGCCATCCCGTTCATGGTACGAATGGGGAGGTGGATCCCCTTCAGACCCTGCGCCCGTGGAGCGAGGTGATCGCCCGCGAGGTTCCGGGGATCGAGCTGTTCGACGCCCACACCCACCTCGGCGCGAACGACCCGGACGGGATGCGACAGAGTCCCGACGAGCTGCTCGCGACTCTGCGCGTCGCCGAGGCGCGCGGCGCCTTCGTGTTCCCCATGCACGAGCCGAGCGGCTATCCGGCCGCCAACGACATGGTGCTGGCGGCCGCCGAGGCCGCCGACGGGGGGCTCGTCCCGTTCTGCCGCGTGAACCCGCACGACGGCGCCGTCGACGAGGCCGAGCGGGCGCTCGCCGCGGGCGCACGGGGGATCAAGCTCCACCCCCGGGCCGAGGCGTTCACGCTCGATCATCCGGAGGTCGAGCGGCTGGCGGCGCTCGTCGACGAGCGCGGGCTGCCGATGCTGATCCACGCCGGCCGCGGCATCCCCGCCCTCGGCCGGCATGCCGTCGAGCTCGCGACCGCGTTTCCCAACGCGCGGCTGATCCTCGCCCACGCCGGGATCTGCGACCTCTCGTGGATCTGGCGGGCGGCGGCGGAGCTGCCCAACCTGTTCTTCGACACCGCGTGGTGGATGCCGGCGGATCTGCTGTCGCTGTTCTCGCTCGTCCCGCCGGGGCAGATCCTGTTCGCCTCCGACGCCCCCTATGGCGCCACCGCGATCTCGGCCGCCTTCCAGTTCCGCCTCGCCCTGCAGGCCGGCCTCTCCCCCGAGCAGGTGCGCCTGATCGCCTCCGAGCAGTCCCTGCGCCTGGCCGCGGGCGAGGCCCCGGTGCCGGCCGGGCCGGCCATCGGCGAGCGCGAGCAGGCCCCCCACCTGCTGCTCGAGCGGGTGGCGGAGTTCCTCATGCTCGGGACGATCGCCTCGATGCGCGGCGGTGACGGCTCGGAGATGCTCTCGCTGGCACGGCTGGCCTGCGACGTGCCCGACGAGGTCGATGACGCCCCGGTGTTCGCGTCCATCCGGGCGCTGTACGCCGCCTACGAGGAGATGGCCGCCGCCGAACCGGACAGTCGCCGGCGCTTCGCGTTCCTCATCCTCGCCACGGCGATCGCCCGCAGTCCCGACGTGCCGATCCCGCCGCTCGACTGATTTCGATCCTCGCGACTGACGCGACGCCGCGCGAATCGCCCCCAGGGCGATTCTCGCGAGATCGATCGGCCGTCATGGGCGATTTCTCTCCCAGATGAGACGCAGGCCGGTGAGCGTGAGCAGCTCGTCGACCTCGTCGATCGTCTCCCGGATGAACGGGACGAGCGCCCCGGCCAGCCCGCCGGTGGCGATCACCGCGACGTTCGGCCCCAGCTCGGCGCGCAGGCGGGCCACGATCCCCTCCACCTGGCTGGCGAACCCGTAGACGATCCCACTGCGGATGGCATCGATCGTCGACTTCCCGATCAGCGACCGCGGCTCGGCGAGTTCCACCTTCGGCAGCTTCGCCGCCCGCTCGTAGAGCGCGTCGATCGAGATCTCGGCGCCGGGGGTGATGATTCCGCCCAGGTACTCGCCGGCGGCCGAGACGGCGTCGTAGGTGATGGCGGTGCCGAAGTCGACGACGACGCAGGTGTCCTGCACGCGGTCGTAGGCGGCGACGGCATTGACGAGCCGGTCCGCCCCGACCTCCCGCGGGTTGTCGATCCGGATCGGCATGCCGGTGCGGATCGACGGGCCGACGACGAGCATCTCGTGGCCGAGGTAGCTGCCGGCCATGGAGGTCCACTGCTCGGAGAGCTGCGGCACGGTCGAGGAGACGATCGAGCTGCTCACGTCGCCGAGCGCCATCCCGCGCAGCGCCAGCAGGTTCGACAGCGCGGCGCCGAGCTCGTCCCGGGTGGATTCGCGCACGGTGGCGAAGCGCCAGTGCTCGGCGAGCACGGTCTCGCCGAGCGGAAAGACGCCGAAGTGCGTCTGGGTGTTGCCGACATCGACGACGAGCAGCATGGGTCGGGGAACCCTATCCTTCCGCCTCAGCCATGACGCTCACGTTCTACGTCGTGCACGGCTCGCACCCGTGCTCGGCGGTGCTCAAGGCAGCGGAGCTCAAGGGCCTGCGACCCCGGGTGGTGGAGTGGCCGCCGGGTCTGCACGCGGCGATGCAGCGGACGATCTTCAGCGCCCGCACCGTCCCGGCGATGACCTTGGACGGCGAGAAGGTCCTCGGATCCCGCGCGATCATGCAGCGGCTCGATGCGCTCGTCCCCGCGCCGGCGCTCTACCCGGCCGATCCCGCCGCGCGCGAGCCGGTCGAGGCGGCGGACCGGTGGGGCGACGAGGTCCTCCAGCCCTACGCGCGGATCCTGCTGTGGGCGGGCTTCAGCGCACGCCCCGCCGCGCTCGCCTCCTACGGGGAGCACTCGCGGCTGCCCGTGCCCGCGGCCGCGGTGCGGGCGATGGCGCCGGGGATCGCGCTCGTCCAGCGCCGGCTGAACCACACCGGCGCCGAACCGGCCCGCCGGGCGCTGCAGGCGCTTCCCGCCGAGCTCGATCACGTCGACGAGCTGATCGCCGCCGGCACGATCGGCGACGCGGCGCATCCGAACGCCGCCGATCTGCAGATCGCCTCCACCGTGCGGCTGCTGATGACGATGGATGACGTGCGCCCGCTGATCGAGGGACGGCCGGGCGGGCGGCTCGCGCTGGCGATCTGGCCGGCTCACGACGGCCGCATGCCCGCGGGCGCGATCGCTTCCTGACGCGCCGGCGCGACGGCATCCCGGAGCGTGCATCTCCCCCCAGGCTCGTCCGTCGCGCGCTCGCGTGGGGACAAATGCACGCGCTCCTTCCCCAGGGAACGCCCATTTGCCCCCAACCGTTCCGATCTGGCCGCGGCGTGGGGGCTGATCGGCCTGTGAGGCCAATTACTCCCCACGCTCGCCCGCCCGCCGATCGCGTGGGGGCTAATGGGCGCTCGACTGACGGCTCAAGGCACGGCTCCTCGGTAGCTCAGGCCGCTGGGAGCACGCTCACCTCCCCCTCCCCAGCGCCGTTGACGTTGTCCTGCGGGTCGGTCTGGATCGCCGGGGTCAGCGGCCTCGGGCTCACGCGAGCGGCGGCCCGGCCCTGCGCACCGCCTGCCCCGGGCCGAGCGCGGCGAGCAGGTCGTCGAGGCGGCGACCGTCGGGCAGCGTGAGCTCGGGACAGAGCTCCAGCAGGGGCACGATCACGAAGCGCCGGGCCGACACCTCCCGGTGGGGCAGCGCCAGCCGCGGCGTCACCAGCTCCAGATCGCCGAGGAGCAGCACGTCGACGTCGATCACCCGCGGGCCATGCCGGACCCCGCCGGCGGCCCGGCCGACCTCCCGCTCGACCGCCTTGGCGGCGTCGAGCAGCGCCTCCGGCTCGAGCTCGGTCTCGATCCGCAGGCAGGCGTTGAGGAACTCCGGCTGGTCGAGCACGAGGCCGACCGGCTCGGTGTCGTAGACCGAGGAGCCGGCGAGCACGTCCACACCGTGCCCGGGCAGCGCCCGCACCGCCGCCTCCAGGTGCGCGCGGCGGTCGCCGAGGTTCGAGCCGAGGCCGAGGTAACCGATCCGGCTCGGCGCGCCGGCGAGCCTCCGGCTCACGCCTCGCGCCACACCTCGACGGAGACCTCGCTCACGACGAGCGCCAGGGGCGGCTCGGGCTTGGCGGCCTTGACCCACACCGCGCCGGCTTCGTAGCGCTCGAGCAGGCGGTCGGCGATCGCCGCGCACAGCCGCTCGAGCGTCTTGTAGCTCCGCTGCTGGGCGACGAGGTTGACGGTCTCGCAGACGTGGCCGTAGTCGACCGTGTCCTCGATCCGGTCGGTGACGGTGGCGTCGCACTCGCCGATGTCGAGCCGGAGGTCGATGAGGAGCCGTTGCCCGACCTCCCGCTCGGCGGGAGTGACGCCGACGTGGGTGTAGAGCGAGAGGCCGCTGACCTCGATCGTCACCTCGGGCTCTGAGTGCCCCTCCCCCTCGTCGTCTTCCTCGTCCTCGTCGTAGTCCTCGGGCTCGTCGCTCACGGGCGCAACGTAGCAGTCGCCACCGTGAGCGCATCCCTGATCGGAGCCACGTCGTGGACGCGGAAGATGCGCGCTCCGCGCTCGAGCGCCATCACGTTCGAGGCGATCGTCGCGGCCAGGCGCCCGTCCACGTCGCGCCCGGTGAGGCGTCCCAGGAACGACTTGCGCGACGTGCCGATGAGCACCGGCCGTCCGAGCGCGGCGAACTCGTCGAGGCGGCGCAGGAGCTCCAGGTTGTGCTCCGCGGTCTTGCCGAAGCCGATCCCCGGGTCGAGCGCGATCCGCTCCTCGTCGATCCCGCAGCTGACGGCGAGCTCCATCCGCTCGGCGAGGAACGCCGCGACCTCGCCGACGACGTCGCCGTAGCGCGGGTCGTGCTGCATCGTCCGCGGCTCCCCGCGCATGTGCATCAGGCACAGGCCGGCGCCGCGCTCGGCCACCACACCGGCCAGCTCGGGGTCGCCGCGCAGCGCGGTGACGTCGTTGACGATGCTCGCCCCCGCGGCGAGGGCGTCCGCGGCCACCGAGGCCTTCGTGGTGTCGACCGAGATCGCCGCCGTCGTGCCCGCCGCGCGCAGCCCCTCCACCACGGGCACGACGCGGCGCCGCTCCTCGGCCGCGGGTACGGGGTCGGCCCCCGGGCGGGTCGACTCCCCGCCGACGTCGAGGATCTCCGCTCCCTCGGCGGCGAGCTCCAGACCGTGGGCGATCGCGGCGTCCGCATCGAGGTAGCGGCCGCCGTCGGAGAACGAGTCGGGGGTGACGTTGACGATCCCCATCAGGATGAAGCCCCGGGGGGACCGGAGCCAGGGCAGGCTCACCAGCTACTCGGGATCGTCGGGCCAGCGGCCGTGGACGTCGAAGTAGCGCCGGGCCTCCTCCTCCACGTCGCGATCCCGATTGGAGGCGATGCTCATCCGGAACATCCAGTTGAGCATCCACACCATCACCGCGACGAGCAGCAGCGCGAGCCCGGTGACCGCGACGGGGCTGTTGACGCCGGCGTGCCCGACCGCGATCAGGATCGCCCCGGCGATCGCGATGACGAGCGGGAGCCCGACGCGGGTCGCGGCCAGGAGCGCCGCATTCGCGCTCGGACGCTTCATGGGCGGAGAGGGGGCATAAGATCGCTCATCGATGCTCGCCCCCGCACGTTACCTGGCCGACTTCGTGAGGTTCGTGGCCACCCGGGACTCCCAGGAGCGCCACGATCTGGAGGCGCTCGGCGAGCTTGAGGCCAGCCCGCTCGGGCTTCCCGACGGCCTCGAGCTCGAATGGCTTGGCGTGTCGGGGTACCGGATCGCCTACGAGGGCCACGTGCTGTTCGTCGATCCATACGTCTCCCGCGTCCCGCTCGGGGCGGTGCTCGCGCGCCGGCCGGCGCTGCCCGACGAAGCTCTGATCGACCGCTTCATCGGTCGCCCGAGCGGCGTCCTCGGCGTGCTCGTCGGCCACACGCACTTCGACCATGCCGTCGACGCCCCGGCGATCGCGGCCGCCCTCGGCTGCCCCGCCTACGGCTCCGCTTCGCTGGCCGCGCTGATGCGCCTGCACGGGGCGGGCGAGCTCGCCGTCGCGGTCGAGCCGCACCGGCGCTACGAGCTCGGGCCGTTCGGCGTGACGTTCATCCCCAGCGCGCACTCGAAGCTGGTCCTCGGGCTCGCCGTGCCGTTCGACGGCGAGCTCACCTGCGATCACCTCGATGCACTCTCCCCGGGCGCCTATCGTTGCGGGCAGGTGTACGGCATTCGCATCGAGGTGGCCGGCATCAGCCTCTATCACCAGGGCAGCGCCAACCTGATCGACGAGGAGCTCACCGGGGAGCCCGTCGACGTGTTCCTCGCCGGCGTGGCAGGGCGGGGGTTCACGCGCGACTACTGGCGGCGGATCCTCCCCCGGCTCGACCCGCGCGTCGTCGTGCCCACCCACTACGACGACTTCTTCCGCCCGCTCGACGCCGAGCTCGGCCTGAGCACCAACGTCCACCTCGCCGAGGTGCCCGACGAGATCCGGGCGGTGAGCCGGGACGCCACCGTGAGTGCCCTCCCCGTGCTCGCCGGGAGCCGTCGATGAGCGCTGCGCGCGTGCGCCGTGGCGCGTGCGTACGCCGCGCCGCCGTGCTGGCGGCGGTGCTCGGCGCCTGCGTGCCCGCCGTGGCGGGCGGCGCCGCCGCCGATCGCGGCGCGCTGGCCGTCGCCGACCTCAACGCGCAGCGCGCCGCCAACGGCATTCCCGCCGGGCTGACCGAGGACACGCGGCTGAGCCACGACTGCGCCGCCCACGACGCCTACATGGCCGACCACCACGAGCTCACGCACACCGAGCGGCGCGGCCATCGCGGCTACAGCGCGGGTGGCGCCTACGCGGGGCGCAACGCGGTCCTCACCCAGGGCCCAGGCTGGAAGGACGGCGATCCCTACGACGACGCGCCGCTGCATCTCGATCAGCTGCTCGCGCCGGCCCTGGCCTCGGTGGGCAGTGCCGATGCCCACGGCTACAGCTGCACGACGACGTTCCCGGGCTGGACGCGCCCGGCCCCGGCGACGCTCACCGTCGAGACGTACCCGGGACAGGGAACGACGGCCTCGGCCTCGGAGCGGGCATCGGAGCTGCCGTTCACGCCCGGGCAGCTGGTCGGCCTCCGGGCCGGACGGGTCACCGGCCCCTACCTGATCGTGTTCGCCTCGGCCCCGGCGCAGACACCATTCGACAATCCGGCCCAGCTCTCGGACGCCACCCTGACCGGCCCCAGCGGCCCGGTGGCACTCCGGACGGTCGACGGATCAACGCCGCTGCCGCACGGCTATCCGCCCCATCTCGCCGCCTACACGGCGCCGGGCGGCTTTCTCATCCCCGTGTCGCCCCTGCGCCCGGCGAGCACGTACGACGCGAGCGTCGCGGTCAGCTTCGGGGGACTGCACACCACCTACGCGTGGAGCTTCGCGACCGCGCCGCTCGATCCGGACAGCCGGCTCATGCGGTCGGGCAACCGCCTGGAGTTCCGCTCACGCTCGAAGGCATCGATCGTCGTCACCTTCACCCGGACCACCGGTACCGCCACCGCGCCATCGGCGCGGATCGCACCGGGGCGCAGCGTCACGCTGCGGTTGGCGTCCGGCGGCTGGCGGGCGTGCGGGACGCAGCCGCCGCAGGGGGTCTACGCCGGCTACCAGCGCTGCCTGAACGTGCACGTCACCGGCGCGCAGGCCGGCTGAGATCCCGGACCGCCGGCTTCAGTCGGCGGTGCCGCCGGCGAGCCCCGGCCGGGGCGGCAGCGGCCACGCGCCCTCACGTCCGCTGCGCTCCGCCTGGGCCGGCGGCAGCGGAATCTCGGGCGGAGCGGGCGCCTCGGCGCCGAACACCTGCTCCTCGGTCTGCCCCGCGAGCAGCCCCTCGAACTGCTCCTTCTCGATCGTCTCACGCTTGACGAGGATCTCGGAGAGCTTCTGGAGCGACTCGCGATGGGAGGTGAGGATGTCACGCGCCTGGACGTGCGCGGCCTCGACGATGCGACGGATCTCGTCGTCGATCTCCCGGGCGATCTCGTCCGAGTAGTCGGGCTCGGAGGAGAACTCGCGGCCGAGGAAGGGCTGACCGTGGTCGTGGCCGAACACGCGCGGGCCGAGCTTCTCCGACATGCCGAAGCGCATCACCATCTGCTTCGCCGTCTGCGTGACCTTCTCCAGGTCGTTGGAGGCGCCGGTGGTGATCTCGCTGAAGACGATCTCCTCGGCGGCGCGTCCCCCCAGCGTCATCGCCATCGTGTCCTGGAGCTCGGCGCGGGTGGTGAGGAACTTGTCCTCGCCCGGCAGCGAGATCGTGTAGCCGAGCGCCTGGCCGCGGGAGATGACCGAGATCTTGTGGATCGGGTCGCTGTTGGGGAGGTAGTGGCCGACGATCGCGTGGCCCATCTCGTGATAGGCGGTGATCCGCCGCTCCTTGTTGGACATCACGCGGGTCTTCTTCTCCGGGCCGGCGATCACGCGCATGATCCCCTCTTCGAGCTCGACCTGGGTGATCTCGCGCTTGCCGTTGCGAGCGGCGAGCAGGGCCGCCTCGTTGACGAGGTTGGAGAGGTCGGCGCCGGTGAAGCCCGGGGTCTGGCCGGCGAGCACGTCGACGTCGATCTCCCGCGCGAGCGGCTTGCCGCGCGTGTGGACCTCCAGGATCTTCTTGCGGCCGGCGCGATCGGGACGGTCGACGACGATCTGACGGTCGAAGCGGCCGGGGCGCAGCAGCGCCGGGTCGAGAATGTCGGGCCGGTTCGTGGCGGCGATGAGGATGATGTTGTCCTTCATCTCGAAGCCGTCCATCTCGACGAGCAGCTGGTTCAGCGTCTGCTCGCGCTCGTCGTGACCGCCGCCGAGCCCGGCGCCGCGGTGGCGACCGACGGCGTCGATCTCGTCCATGAAGATGATGCAGGGCGAGTTCTGCTTGGCCTGCTCGAACAGGTCACGCACGCGGGAGGCGCCGACGCCGACGAACATCTCGACGAAGTCCGAGCCGGAGATGGAGAAGAACGGAACCCCGGCCTCGCCGGCCACGGCGCGGGCGAGCAGGGTCTTACCGGTGCCGGGAGGCCCGTAGAGCAGGACGCCCTTCGGGATCCGCGCCCCGAGCGCCTGGAACTTCTTCGGGTTCTCCAGGAACTCCTTGATCTCGTGCAGCTCCTCGACGGCCTCGTCGACCCCGGCCACGTCGCGGAACGTGATCTTGGGACTGTCCACCGACATCCGTTTGGCGCGGGACTTGCCGAACGACATCACCTTCGAGCCGCCGCCCTGGACCTGATTCATGATGAAGATCCAGAAGCCGATGAAGATCACGAACGGCAGGATGTAGGTGAGCAGCGACAGCCAGCCGCTGGACCCGGTTCCCTGCACGTCGAAGTCGTTCGGCTGGAGGTGGGTCTGCTCGAGGTCCAGGAGGGTCGCCGTGGCGGCCTGCGGATAGCCGACCGAGTACTTCGACCCGTTCTTGAGCGTCACCTGCGCGGTGTCGTCCTTCTGCTGCAGGGTGAGGCTCTGGACGTCATCGGCCTTGATCTGCGCGACGAGATCACCGAAGGTGTTCTGGCGCCCGTGGCTCGAGGAGCCGATCAGCTTCTGCGCGAAGAACGCCAGCACGACGACGATCAGGATCGGGAAGGCGGCGCTCTTGAAAAACCTGCTCATAGAGGTGACTCGCGCATGCGGCGCGGCGCTTCGAGGGAAGGACCAATGGCCCACTCTAGCACCGGGTCCTGGGCCTCCCGGGAGCCTGGGAAGAACGGTCCAATGCCGATTCCCACGGGCTTCCGGGCCCTTCTCACCGCTTCAGCGCGGCGACGAAGGGCAGGTTGCGGTAGCGCTCGGCGTGGTCCAGGCCGTAGCCGATGGCGAAGCGGTCGGGAATCTCGAAGCCGACATAGCGCGCCCGCAGCTCCACCTTCTGGCGATCGGGCTTGACGAGCAGGGCGCACACCTCCAGCGAGCGAGGGTGGCGCCCCGCGAGGTTGCGCAGCAGGTACTGGAGCGTGAGGCCGGAGTCGACGATGTCCTCGATGATCAGGACGTCGCGCCCCTCGATCACGGCATCGAGGTCCTTGAGGATCCTCACCACGCCGGAGGACTTGGTCGCGGTTCCGTACGAGGAGACGGCCATGAAGTCGACCTCGCAGGGCACCGTCAGCGCCCGCATCAGGTCGGAGAGGAAGAACACGGCGCCCTTGAGCACCCCGATCAGGACCAGGTCGCGACCCTCGTAGTCCCGGGAGATCTCCACGGCGAGCTCCGCGACGCGCCGTTGGAGATCGCCGGCCGGAACGAGGATCTCCCCGATCGCGTCGTCGACGGCGCTCACCGGCCCGAGTGTATGGCCGATTCATCCGCGCCGACGCGCCGCCCCGGCGTTGGCGGCAGGCGCTCGATGGCCAGGCGCCCGCCCTCGGCCACGGCACGGAGCCCGCGCCCGACGTGGAGCTCAGCCCGGCCGACGCGCGGCAGCGCGGCGATCTCCTCGGCGCGTGCGGCCACTCCGGCGGCCGGCGTGCCGAGGGCCTGGTCGGCCAGCCGCTGCACCACCATCCGCCGCAGCGCCGGCGCGAGCCGGGCGAGGCGGTGGAGCTCGATCACGTCCTCCCCCCCGAGCGCGTCGTCGACGAGCGCTTCGAGCACCGCCTGCTGCTCGCGCACGCGCGCGGCGAGCGCGATCAGGTTCGCCTCGACGCCGGGGTGCAGCTCACGCGCCAGCGGCAGCAGCTCGTGGCGGATCCGGTTGCGCACGTACGCCGCGGTGTGGTTGCTCGCATCCTCGCGCCAGCCCAGGTCGTGACGCGTGAGGTACTCGTTGACCTGCGCGCGCGTGACCCCGAGCAGCGGGCGCACGAGCCGGCCGGCGCGCGCCGGCATGCCCGTGATCGCGCGCGGGCTGGGCGAGGACAGCAGGCGGTAGACGATCGTCTCCAGCTGATCGTCGGCGGTGTGGGCCGCCGCGACGCGGGCGTCGTCCGGAGCGGCGAGCGCCTCGGCCGCGCGGTATCGCTCCCCCCGCGCCCACGCCTGGAGATTGCCCTGGGGCGGGTCGGCCGGACGGTGAACGTGAAGCCCGACCCCGAGGCCGTGACAGAGCGCCTCGCAGTGGCGACGGTCGCCGTCGGCCGCCTCGCGCAGGCCGTAATCGACGTGGAGTGCCCGCACCGAGACGGTCCCGGCCAGGGCGACGGCCGCATGCAGCAGGCAGGTGGAGTCACGCCCTCCCGACACCATCACGACGATCGGACGCCCGGGAAGGAGCAGCCCCTCGCCGCGCAGGCGCACGAGCAACGGGTCGGCGGCGTCTCGCCCGGCGCCGGCGGCGGCCATCAGGCACCCGCCCGCCGGCGCGCCAGGAAGATCTCCGTCGGCTGGGAGAAGCCCTTGAGCTTGATCTGCCCGATGCGCTCGAACTCCAGGTGCGGACCGGCCTGATCGACGATCGGCCGGGTGACGAGCACCTCGCCGCCCGCCGACCGCGCCGAGACCCGCGAGGCGATGTTGACGTCACGCCCGTAGTAGTCGCCGTCGCGATACAGCGCCTCGCCGGCATGGATCCCGATGCGAGGGAGGGGGCGCTCGAGCTGGCGGGCCTGGAAGGCGACCGCCCAGTCGGTGAGCGTCGCGGCGTCGGAGCCGACGACCATCACCGCGTCGCCGATCGTCTTGATCACGCGCGCGTCGTCAGGCAGCGTGGCCTCCACCGCCTCCACGAAGCGCTCCACGGCATCGACGGCCTGCAGCTCGCCCTCCTCCTCGGTGAGCCGTGTGTAGCCGGCCAGGTCCGCGAAGGCGACGGCGACGCGCAGACGGCCGAGCTCGTCCATGTCGCCGTCCAGATCGGCCTCCATGTGGCCGACGACGTCCTGCTCGATGAAGTGCTGGAGATAGCGCTGATGGACGGAGTCCATGATCGGTGCCGCGAGCGGCAGCACCTCCCGGGCGAGCCCGAGCATCTCCTCCGCCACCTGCATGCCGCTGACGCCGGAGCGCATCAGCGGCTCGTGGACGTAGATGTGGAACAGCCGCACCTCGGCGTCGGCGACCTGCGCCATCGCCTGTCCGTAGACCCGGACGAGCTGGAGCAGAGCGACGAGCGGCAGCCCGGCGTCGAGGACGAAGGCGACGTAGCGGAGCAGCTGGAGCTCGGGGTCGGACAGGGTGCGCGAGCGGCTGGAGCTCCAACCGAGGGCGGTGACGATCCGCTCGATGAGCGCCGGCTCGAGGCCGGTCAGGCGTGCCGCCTGCTGGAGGGTGTGCGTCTCCCGCGGGGGCGGCAGCAGCTCGTCGAGGTAGCCGAAGGCGAGCCGTCCGTCCTCCATCGCGCGCCGGATCTGCGCCAACGAGTGACCCCGCTCGCGCATCCGATGGATCAGGCGGGCGGCGCCGATCGCCCCCGGCGTCCAACGGCCGTCGAAGTGCGCGACGAGGCCCTCGCGCGCCCAGCGCCGCAGGGTGGCGGGCGCGACGCCCACCTGCTCGGCGGCCTCGGCGAGGGGCAGTCCGCTCTCGCCACCCGCGCTCACGGGCGCCTCCGGGCCGGGGAACCCGTCAGGGGAGCCATGGTGTGGCGGCGGGGCCTCGTTGAGAACGAGGCCCCGTCGCCCGCGGGCGAAGCGGCCCGCTGCGTCGGCCGTCGGCGCTCGTCACGTTTCCGGCGGCGCCTCGCGGCTCCTGTCCGGCGATCGCTCGCCGTCGGAGCCACGATCCGGCCTGTTGCCATGCGTGATGGATGAGGTCTACTCGCCGCGCCCGCGCGTGTCAACCGTTCCGGCCGGATGGACGGCGGTTCCGGCCGAATGGACGGCGGTTCCGGCCGGGTGGACGGCGGTTCCGGCCGGATGGACGGGACATGAGGGCGCGACGGGAAGGCGCGGAGATCCTCGACTGAGCGGAACGCGGTCATGGGAGCGGCCCCGCCGCCCAGTCTAGGCCCGGCCAACGGGTGCCGCCGCTGGCCCGGCGCCCGCCGCGCGGGCCCTGCCCCGGAGCCGCCCTCGCCGGGTGACGGCGTAGCCTCGCGCGCGTGATCCATGTCCAGCCCACCGCGCCGCTCGCCGAACGGGTCCTGCTCCCGGGGGACCCCGGCCGGGCGCTGCGCCTCGCCCAGGCGCTCACCGACACCCCTCGGATGTTCAACCACAACCGGGGCCTGTGGGGCTACACGGGCACCGCGCCCGACGGCGCCCCGGTGACGATCCAGGCCACCGGCATGGGCGGACCGAGCTGCGCGATCGTCGTCCACGAGCTGATCGAGCTCGGGGCCCGCCGCTTCGTCAGGGTCGGCACCTGCGGCGCGCTGAGCGACGCGATCGGCCTGGGGGAGCTGCTCGTGGCCACCGCGGCCCTCGCCGCCGACGGAACGAGCCGCGCCCTCGGCGCCGACGGACTGGTGGAGCCCTCGGCCGAGCTGCGGGACGGACTGCTCGCCGCCGGACCGGTGCGATCCGGGCCGATCGTCACCACCGACCTGTTCTATGAACCTCGAGTTGAGCCTGAGAGTTGGGTGCGGGCCGGGGTGCTCGCCGTCGAGATGGAGTCATCGGTGCTGTTCACGCTCGCACAGCGGCGGGGCGTGGCGGCGGCCACAGCGCTCGTCGTCTCGGACCGGGCGTTCGGCGATCACGCCCGGATCGAGCCCGAGTCCCTCCACGCCGCCGAGGTCGCCCTCGGCCGACTCGCGCTCGCGGCGCTCGAAGCGCCCTGAGGCGTTCTCCCACGCGGGCCGGGCGGCGGCGCCCAGCGCTGCTCCGCGGGCGCCCGCGCTCCCGCGCTCCCGCGCGGGCGGAGTCCCTCAGCCGCCGGCGGACGCCCCGCCGGAGCCGGCCTCGAGCCGCTCGAGCGACGCCTCGATGCGCGTCAGGCGCTCGTCGATCCGCTTCAGCTGCCCCGTGCCCTCGAGCCGATCCTCGAGCCGGTCGAGGCCGTCCTCGATCCCCTCGAGCCGCTGCGAGACGCCGCGCAGTCGACGCGTGAGGCGCTCCAGGTCGCTCGCCGACGGCAGGTTGAGAGCGCCCATCGCGGCTTCCTGCGCGCGCATCGCGCGCTCGCGGGTCTCAAATGCGGCCGACAGGGCGCCACTGACCATGGGATTCTCCAGCAGCTCCTGGGCGAACTTGCCGATCGCCTCCTCGCTGCCGCGGGTGACACGCTCCCGAAAGCCCTTCTCATCGCCTGCCGACACATCAGCCTCCTGGGGGTGAGCCGTTTCACCGGAGAACCGCCAGCCGATTCCACCGGGCACATCAGGCTAGGGCATACCCGTCCCCGCCCAGCCTACGCCGAGGGACGGGCACTTCAGGACAGCGGAAAGGTGGCCGATAACCATGGGGTCGAGCAGGCTCCGGTTCTCCGTTGCATTGGTCGACGCCAGTCAGTAGCTTGCCTGCCAACGCCGCGAGTCGCGGTCTGAGGCGATGCTCGCGAGGCGCGGGAGGAGACACACCAACGTGATGAGTAGCCGGAAGCTGCGGGTTGCTGCGACGATCGCGGGCACGATGCTCGCGGCGGTCGGCGTGGCCGCTGTGCCGACCGCCTCGGCGGCCGAACAGCAGTGCACGGTGACGGTCACCACGGCCGCCGGGGGTCATCTGACCTTCGTGCTCCAGGTTCCCTCCGGGACCCCCGTCTCCGCGCTCTCGCTCCCCGTCACCGTCCCGATCGCCTCGGTGTCGGAGACCTGCGTGCCCATCGGAGCGGCGACCGGCACCGGCACCGCGTCTTCGACGCCGACGAGCACCTCCTCCACGGGCACCGGCACCGTCAGGGTGCCGACGACACACCAGGCTCCGCCGAAGGTCTCCAAGCCGAAGACGCAGAAGGGTTCCCACACCGGCTCGGCGAAGGGCAACAAGGCGAAGTCCCACAAGTCGAAGTCGCACAGCTCGACCAACCCCACCTCCGCCCCCAAGAAGAAGAAGGCGAGCAGCAAGCCGACGGGCCACGGTGGCATCCCGACGCCGGCGAATCCGACCTACTCCTACGCGCTTCCCGGCCCCGCCCCGCTCGGAGTCCCCAACTTCTTCATCGACTCCTTCCAGATCCCGCCGTTCCTGCTGCCGATCTATCAGGCCGCGGGCATCGAGTACGACGTCCCGTGGCAGGTGCTGGCGGCGATCAACGAGATCGAGACCGACTACGGCCGCAACCTGTCGGTGTCCACAGCCGGCGCGGTCGGCTGGATGCAGTTCCTGCCCTCGACCTGGAAGCGCTGGGGGGTGGATGCCAACGGCGACGGCATCGCCGACCCGTACAACCCGGTCGACGCGATCTTCACCGCCGCGCGCTATCTGCAGGCGGCCGGCGCGGGGCACAACCTCTCGCAGGCGATCTTCGCCTACAACCACGCGGGCTGGTACGTGCAGTCGGTGCTCCTGCGCGCGCGCCTGATCGGCGGCATGCCGTCCGCGCTGCTCGGAACGCTCACGGGACTCGTCGAGGGCCACTTCCCCGTCGCCGCCGCCGCCACCTACGCCGACGACGACGTCGAGAAGCTCGCCTCCAGCCGCGTGAAGAGGGGTGGCAACGCCGCGATCCCGATCGAGTCCGGCGCCGCCACGGGCACGAACATCTACGCCAGGTCCGGCGCCCCCGTGATCGCCGTCAACGACGGCAAGATCGTCGCCATCGGCCACTCCCGCCGGCTCGGCCGGTACGTCAGGCTCCAGGACGAGACCGGCAACGTCTACACGTACGCGCATCTCGGGTCGGTCCCGCGCCTGTATCCCGTGCCCAAGCCGGTGCGGATCTCCGCCACGCAGCTCGCCCGTGAGCTGTCGGTGCCGACCGCCGCCGCCAAGCCCACGGCCGCGGCGAGCGCCGGCCAGCAGCCGTCCTCTCCGGTGCCCTCCACGCGTCAGGCGACGAGCACGATCAAGCAGTCGACCACCCAGGCGGGCCCGCTCACGATCCACGTCGCCAAGCCGGCGCAGGCCCACACGAGCGGCGGATCGACCACCCCCAAGGTGGCCCCGGCCCTCGTCAAGGAGCGGCTGTTCGCCGATCCGGCCCGGCCGGCCTCCTACGCCGCCGGCGGTGACGAGCAGGTGCAGAACATGGCAAGCGAGATCTCCAGCTTCCGCCAGTACTTCTCCGACGTCCTGCACCTCGGCCGCAGGCAGTACACGCTGCAGCCGCTGCGGACTGGAGCCATCGTCGTCGCCGGGACGATCCTCGGCCGGATCGCCCGCCCCACGGCCACGCAGGCCTCCCACATCATGTTCCAGGTCCAGCCGGCCGGCAAGAACGCGCCGCTGATCGACCCCAAGCCGATCCTCGACGGGTGGAAGCTGCTCGAGGCGACGGCCGTCTACCGCGCCGCCGGGCAGGATCCCTTCTTCGGCCCCAACGCGAAGAACCCGTCGGTCGGCCAGGTCCTGCTGATGAGCAAGCAGCAGCTGCAGGAGCGAATCCTGCAGGACCCGCACGTCACCCTCGACTCGTGCACGAGCCGCCAGGTCCAGGCCGGCACCACCGACCGGCGGATCCTCGCCGCGCTCGAGTTCCTCTCCGCCTCGGGTCTTGATCCGACGGCCACCAGCCCGAGCTGCATGAGCGCGCATCCGGGACCCGATCAGGCGAGCGCGACGGCCGGGTCGTCGATCGACATCACCAAGGTGAACAACATCCCGGTGCTCGGCCACCAGGGCCAGGGCAGCATCACCGACATGACGATTCGCCGGCTGCTCACGCTGCAGGGTGCGACAGCGCCGAACCAGATCATCAGCCTGATGAGCTACCGCGGGCAGACGACGACGCTGGCGCTGCCCGATCACAACAACCGCATCCAGGTCGCCTACACCCCCGCTTTCGGCGCCAACCGCAAGCTCACGTCGGAGATCAAGAGCGCGCTGAAGCCGAAGCAGTGGATTCAGCTGATCAACCGGATCAGCGAGATCCCGGAGCCGTCGATCGCGACGACTCCGAGCCGGTACGCGATCAAGACGCACGGCTGAGCTCATCGCACCCCTGTTCCGCTTCGCCCAGGTCGAGGTCCCCTGGGCGCTCGGACCTCCCGACGGGCGCTACCTGGTGCGCGCCGAGGAGACCGGCGAGGGCCCGCCGACCCACGTGATCCTGTTCGCCACCCTCGGCGCCCCGGAGCGCCGGCGCCTCGCACGGCGGCGCCGGGAGGCCGAACGGGACGCCGGCCCCGCGCCCGTGACCACCGGCCGCGCGACGGTGGTCGCCGTCGCCGAGCCCCTGGCGGGTCCGGATGAGGCGGCGGCATGGCTGGCGGCGGCGGGCGAGCCGGAGCTGGAGGCCGGGCTCGCCGAGCTCAATCGCGCCATCCACGCGTTCCGCGTCGTCACCGGCGATCCCTACGTCGGGGCGGTGGGTCGCCACCAGTGCCTCGTCGCCCGCATCGGCTACGGCGCCGGCGAGCAGGTGGCCGATGGGCAGTGGTCGGATGCCGTCGAGCTGATCGCCCGCACGGCGCACCAGACCCGGGCGCGGGTGCTCGCGCCGCAGGCACGGCTCGCCGCGGTCCTCGGCGGGCGCGAGCGGCGGCTCGCGTGCGAGGACCTCATCCTCCGCGGTCGACTCGACCTCGACGCCGGACGCGACCGGGAAGCCGCGCTGCAGCTGCTCGTCGCGCTCGACGCCGCGATCGCCGAGATCTCCGTCGATCCGCTCGCGCCCCAGCTGGCGGACCGCCTCGACGAGCTGCGCGGGCTGCGGGACGCCGTCGCCGAAGCGGGTCAACAGGCGCTCGCCGGCCCGCTCGACGAGGGGGCACGGGAGACCGTCGACACGGGGATCAATCGCGTCGAGTCGATCCTCCGCGCCCGTGCCGTGCTGAACGCCTGAGCGCCGACCCCGCGCGGCCACACCCACCCCTCACCCTCAAGCTGACGGTGAGGTTCGTCGCACGCGGTCCGTCAGAGTGAGGCGCCGAGTCCGAGCGCCGCCAGCACGGCCGCCAGCTCGTCGACGATGTCCCCGCCCATCCGCACCGTGGCGGCCTCGTCGAGGGGGGTCGGGCCCTGGGTGAGAATCGCGATCCGCCCCCCGCGCGCGAGCGTCAGCTCCGGCAGCCCGGCGACCGGGAACACCTCGAGCGAGGACCCGATGCAGAGCAGCAGGTCGGCCCCCCGCGCGAGGGACTCCGCCCGAGCCAGGGCATCGACCGGAAGGAACTCGCCGAACAGGACGACGTCGGGCTTGAGCGGCGCGCCACAGTCGCACCGAGGCACCCCGGCGGCGTCCGCGGCGAGCCGGGCGCGGACCTCGTCGATCGGGAAGCGCGCGCGGCAGCGCAGGCAGGAGGAGTGGGAGATCGTGCCGTGGACCTCGACCAGCTCCCGCGTCCCCGCCCGCTCGTGGAGCCGGTCGATGTTCTGGGTGATCACCCCGTCGAGCCGCCCGGCCCGCTCGAGCGTGACGAGGGCGGCGTGGGCGGGGTTGGGGGCGATCCCCTCCAGCGCCTGGAAGCGGTCGCCGTAGAAATGCCAGAAGCGCTCGGGATCACGCCGGAAGACGTCGATGTGGGCGACCTCCATCGGGTTGACGTTCTCCCACAGCCCGGTGCCGGGCGAGCGGAAGTCCGGGATCCCGGACGGAACGGAGATCCCGGCGCCCGTGAGCGCCACCACGTGGCCGGCCCCGCGGATCATGTCCGCGAGCCGCTCGGCCGGGCCGCCGCCGTGGGTGAGGCCGGGCCCTCCGTGACCGAACGCGCTCATCGGCCCTGGAAGTGGGGCCGGCGCTTGCCCAGGAAGGCGGCCACGCCCTCGCGCGCGTCCTCGGTGCCGAAGGCAGCGGCGAACGCACGCTGCTCGGCGGCCAGGCCGGCGTCCCGGTCCTCAGCGCTGCTGAGCCGCTTGATCGCTCCGACCGCCAGCGGCGCCTTGTCCGCCATGCCGCGCGCCCAACCGAGCGCGACGTCGAACAGCTCGTGGTCGGGGACCAGGCGGTTGACGAGCCCGAGCTCGTACGCCTCGTCGGCGCCGATCGGCAGCCCCGTGAGGTTCATCTCCAGCGCTCGCGCCGCTCCCACCAGCCGGGGCAGCCGCTGGGTGCCCCCGAAGCCGGGGATCAGCCCGAGGTCGATCTCAGGCTGACCGAAGCTCGCGGAGTCGGCGGCCAGCCGCAGGTCGCATGCCATCGCCAGCTCGCAGCCACCGCCAAGCGCGAGGCCGTTGACGGCGGCGAGGGTGACGAGGTCGGAGCCCTCGAATTCCCGGAGCAGTCCGTGCATCCGGCCCGCCAGCTCTTCGGCGCCGTTCGGATCCATCTTCGCGAACGCCTTGATGTCGGCCCCGGCGCAGAACAGGGCCGGATTGGCGGAGACGATCAGCAGGGCGCGGATGGTGCGGTCGGCTCGGACCTCCTGCCACAGCCGCCACAGCTCCTCGACGACCTCAGGGGAGATCGAGTTGGCGGGTGGACGGTCGAGCCAGGCGATGGCCACCGGCGCGCGCCGCTCGAGCTTGACCGGCCCCTTCTCCCACCCCGGCTCGGGCCGCGGGTACGGGTAGAAGCCCTGGCCGGCACGGACGCCGGTCCGGCCCTGGGCGACGAGCCGGCGCATCAGCAGGGGTGGCGTGAACGCCTCGCCCCATTCGAGCTGAGCGTGCTCGAGTCGCTCGAGCAGCACGTCGAGCCCGATCTCATCCGCCCGGCGCAGCGGCGGCGGGATGACACCGGCCCCCGCCATCATGCCGACGTCGATGTCCTTCATCGATGCCACGCCGTCCTCCAGGACGAGGCACGCCTCGACGAGCGTGTGCAGTGTGTAGCGCTCGATGAGCGCGACCGGATCAGGCCTCGTAGACATAGAACCCCTGTCCGGTCTTGCGCCCGAGGTGTCCCTCCGCCACGAGCCGGCGCATCTCCGCCGAGACGTGGAACCGCTCGCCGTAGCACTCGTGGAGGTGCTCGGCAACGTGGAGGACCGTGTCGAGACCGAGGAGGTCGGCGAGACGGAACGGGCCGATCGAGGCGGCTCCGGATTCCACGACGAGCCGGTCGATCTCCTCCGGCGGCGCGTCGAGGCGCTCCTGCTCGCGCCACAGCTCGGAGACCGCCGCGGTGAGGATGCGGTTGACGACGAACCCGGGAGCCTCACCACACCGGATCGGGGACTTGCGGATCGCCAGCGCGAAGTTCGTCGCGTCGCGCACCGTCTCCGGCGTGGTGTACTCGCCCTCCACCACCTCGACCAGCCTCGCCACCGACGCCGGGTAGAAGAAGTGCAGGCCGACGACGCGGTCGGCCCGTTCGGTCGCCTCGGCGATCTCGGTGATCGACAGGGCCGACGTGTTGCTCGCCAGGACGGCGTGACCAGGAGTGGCGGCGTCGAGCTCGGCGAACACCGCGCGCTTGAGCTCCAACTGCTCGGGCACCGCCTCGACGACCAGGTCCACGTCGCCCAGGTCGGCCAGGTCGGCGCTGCCACTGAGGAGTGCGGCACGCCGCTCCAGCTCCTCGTCGTCGATCGCACCGGCATCGACGCGGGCCTCCCACAGCGCGCGCGCTTGGGCGAGCCCCGTCGTGACGCGCCCACGCTCCACGTCCTGGAGCAGGACGGGGATCCCGGCGTCGGCGATCACGTGGGCGATCTCCGCGCCCATCGTGCCGGCGCCGACGACTGCGGCCTTGGCGACGAACATGGGGGCGGCCAGTCTAGTGTCCCGGCTCGCCCGGCACCGGTCCTCGCCGGGCCGGCGCCCCGGGACGGCAGCAATCCCCCGCCGACCGCCGCCGAGGACTAGTGTCGTTCGGGCGCGATGGCCGACCTCGAGGAGATCACGCCGTACCCGAACATCTCCTCACGCGCCTACGAGCACCCGGCCGACCGGGCCGCGACGGCGGCGCTCAAGGCGATCCCGATGCTGGACACGGTCGTGCGCAAGCTGCTCGAGTGGCAGTACGAGCGTGCGATGCGCCAGTTCTACCTCGCCAACTCGGTGCAGGTGGGCGAGCGGCAGCTGCCCGAGCTGTGGAGCTCGCACCGGCACGTCACGCGCATCCTCGACCTCCCCGAGCTCAACGACCTCTACGTCCACCCTGGCGTGATGGGCGGGGGAATCGTGTTCGGGACCAAGCAGCCGATCATGGTGATCGACGCGGGCCTGCTCGCCAACCTCGGCCCGGGCGAGCAGCGGGCGCTGATCGCCCACGAGGCGGGACACGTCCTGTCCGACCACCTGACCTACATGACGGTGCTCAACATCCTGCTGCGCGCGGGCAGCGCGATCCCGATGGTGGGGCTGCCGCTGCTCGGCGTGAGGGCAGTGCTGCTCGAGTGGTACCGCGCCGCCGAGCTCAGCTGCGACCGCGCGGCGACGCTCGCCGTGCGTGACCCGCGGATCGTCTGCAGCCTGCTGATGGCGATCTCCAGCGGGGTGCCCGTCGGGCAGCTCAACCTCGATGCCTTCCTCGCCCAGGCGATGACCTACCAGAACTGGGACGACCCCGCCGATCGGGTGCGGCGCTTCCTGCGCGAGCTCGGACGCACGCATGCGAATGCCGTCAACCGCGTGTCCGAGGTCATGGCGTGGGTGGGCTCGGGCGAGTACGACCGCATCCTGCGCGGCGAGTACCGCACGCGCGACCAGCCCGACGACGTTCGTCACGAGGCCGGCGACGCGGTCGATTACTACACCCAGCGCTTCACCGCGATCTTCCGCGACGCGGCCGAGAACCTCACGCACCTCTCGAGCCAGGTCGGAGAGGTCGGACAGCAGGTCGCCGACTGGGTCCGCTCCCGCCGCGGCGGGCCGCCGCCCTCCGAGGACTGACCAGGGCCGCCGGCGGCGCGGCCGCCGGCCGTTCGCCTCGATCGCCGACGATCGCTGCCGCGACGGCCGGCCGAAACTGGCTTTGGCGGATCGACCCCATGGTGGAGGACGATCTGCCCGAGCCGCTTGACATTCGGACCGTAGCGATATATCGTTACCTATCGTCGATATACAGATAGGAGAACGACATGAGGTTTCAAGACGATAATCCTCAGGGTGGGCGTGAGTCCATCCGCTCCGGCGGCGGCCCGGATGAAGGAGCGCATCGCTCCGGTCGCCACGCTCATCGCCACGGCCCGCACGGCCAGGGCCCCCATGGCCACGGCCCCCACGGCTGTCGCCATGGCCACGGACTCCACGCCGACGACGAATTCGCCGACGAGCCACGTGGCTACGGCCGCGGTCCGATCGGTTTCGGCGGCCGCGTTGGTCGCGGTGGCCCCGGCGACATCCCTCGTGGCTTCGGCCGCGGTGGTGACTTCGGCTTCGGGCGCGGTGACTTCCCCGGCGGTCCGGGTGGTCCGTTCGGCGGGCACGGCGGCCCCGGGCACCACGGTCGCGGGCGGCGACGTCGCGGCGACGTCAGGACCGCGCTGCTGCTGCTCCTCGCGGAGGAGCCGCGCAACGGCTATGGCCTGATGCAGACGATCGAGGAGCGCAGCGGTGGCCGCTGGCGCCCCAGCCCCGGGTCGGTGTACCCGGCGCTCGCCCAGCTCGAGGACGAGGGCTTCGTCCGCGCCGTCGAGAGCGACAGCGGGCGGGTGTTCGAGATCACCGACGCAGGCCGGGAGCACCTCGGCACGCGCGTCGACGCGACACCGCCATGGGAGTCCGGCGACACGCCGCGGGCGCGCGCCTTCCACGAGATGCGCACGCTCATGTTCGGGATCGGCAAGGCCCACCTGCAGGTCCTCCAAGTCGGCGAGGAGCCGCAGTGGGCACGCGCCCGGCAGATCCTGGAGGAGGCCCGGCGGTCCCTGTACGGGATCCTCGCCGAGTCGCCGCCGGAGACGCCGCAGGCCGGGCCGGAGGCCGACGCGGGCACCGATGTCGACGTCGACGACGAGGGCTGACGCGTAACGTGTCGGCGATGAGCTCGGCCAGGACCCCGAAGGCCCACTCCGACGGGGGGCGCGAGCCCGCCCGTCGGAGCTCCCCCGCGATCGAGGTCGAGGCGCTCACCAAGCGCTTCGGTGAGATCGAGGCGGTCTCCGGGGTCGACTTCACCGTCGCCCCCGGCGAGGTGTTCGGCTTCCTCGGCCCCAACGGCGCCGGCAAGAGCACGACGATCAACATGCTCTGCACGCTGGTCAAGCCGAGCTCCGGCTCGGCGCGCGTGGCCGGCCACGACGTCGTGGCCGAACGCGACGATGTGCGGCGCAACATCGGCCTGGTGTTCCAGGACCCGACGCTCGACGGCTACCTCACGGCGGCGCAGAACCTCAAGCTGCACGCCGAGCTCTATGGCGTGCAGTCCGATCTCGTCGCCCCGCGCATGCGCCAGGTGCTGCAGATGGTCGGGCTGTGGGAGCGCCGGGACGGCGTCGTCGGCACCTTCTCGGGAGGCATGCGGCGCCGGCTGGAGATCGCCCGCGGGCTCATGCACTCACCGCGGGTGCTGTTCCTCGACGAGCCCACGATCGGGCTCGACCCGCAGACGCGGCGCTCGATCTGGAGCTACATCCGCGAGCTCCAGCAGCGCGAGGAGATCACCATCTTCATGACCACCCACTACATGGACGAGGCCGAGTGGTGCGACCGGATCGCGATCATGGACCACGGCCAGATCGTCGCCCTCGACGCGCCGCAGACCCTCAAGGCCGGAGTCGGCACCGACCGGGTGACGATCTCGACCGACGACGACGACGCGGCCATCACCGCGCTGCGTGAGCGCTTCGGCGTCGAGGCCCGGATCGCCGAGGGGGCCGTGACCTTCGGCGTCGAGCAGGGCGCGCAGTTCGTGCCGCGCCTGTTCGATGAGTGGGATCCCAGCGCCCCCCCGATCCGCTCGGTGAGCGTCTCGCGCCCCACACTCGACGACGTGTTCATGTCCTTCACCGGCTCCACGATCCGCGACGCCGAGGAAGACCAGTCCAAACATCGCAACCGGGTGATGATGCAGATGATGAGCGGAGGCCGCCGATGAGCGCCACCGAGGTCACGCCACGGGCGGGGGGCGCCCCCGGAGAGCACGACGACATCGAGGTCGTCCGCGTCAGCGTCCCGCAGCGGAGCTTCGCCTCCGAGCTGCGGGCGATCAAGATCGTGTGGCGGCGGGAGCTGATCCGCTTCGCCAACGACCGGCTGCGGATCGCCACCTCGCTCGTGCAGCCGTTCCTGTTCCTGTTCGTCCTCGGCGCGGGCCTGCAGACGCTCGCCAGCTCGGGAACCCACGGCGTCGATCTGAAGACCTTCATCTACCCCGGGATCCTGTGCATGGCGGTGATGTTCACCGCCATGTTCTCGGCCGCCTCGCTCGTGTGGGATCGCGAGTTCGGGTTTCTGCGGGAGATGATGGTCGCCCCCGTCCGTCGCAGCTCGATCGTGATCGGCAAGTGCCTCGGCGGCGCCACCGTCGCCTCCTTCCAGGGGATCATCGTGCTGGCGATCGCCGGCCTCGTGCACGTGCCCTACGCCCCGACCCTGATCCTCGGCGTGTTCGGACTTCAGCTGCTGCTGGCCTTCACGATCACCGCCTTCGGGGTGATGGTCGCGATCCGGATCAAGCAGATGCAGTCCTTCATGGGCGTCATGCAGATGATCGTGATGCCGATGTTCTTCATCTCGGGCGCGATGTTCCCGGCCTCCGGTCTGCCCGGTTGGCTGACGGTGCTCAACCGCCTCGATCCGCTCACCTACGCGGTCGACCCGATGCGACGCCTCGTGTTCAGCCATCTGAACATCTCCCCCCTCGCGCGGCGCGTCCTCGATCCCGGCGTCACCTGGTTCGGGTGGCACGTGCCGGCCCTCGTCGAGGCGGGGATGATCGTCGCCATCGGCCTGGTCATGCTCGCGATCGCGATCTGGGAGTTCTCCGCCACCGAGTGATCACGCCGCGGCGGTGCGGCGAGAACAAGTTGGGGGCTTGAATGCGCCAGCCGAAGGGTAAGCGTGGTGGGAGAGCGAGAGAAGGAGGCCGCGGAATGGCGAAGACGACGTCCGCACCCACCCGGAAGGCGAATGGATCCCGTCCGCGCACACAGGCGCAGCGGCACGCCGACGAGGCGAAGAAGAAGGCCGATGCCGCCCGGGCAAAGCAGTCCGGCGTCGCCGGCTGGGTCGCGCAGCGCTCGGGCCAGTGGAACCTCGACGGGCCCGACTGGGGCTTCATGGAGGCGCAGAAGTACGTCTGGAACCCGCTCATGGACGTGTGGTTCCGGATGGAGATCGAGGGCTGGGAGAAGCTCCCCGAGTCGCCGGCGCTGCTCATCGGCATCCACTCCGGTGCCCCGTTCGTGTGGGACGCCTGGACCGTCGGCTTTCAGTGGTGGCGGCACTTCGGCCGCTCACGGCCGCTGCACGGCACGGCCCACGACGCGCTGATGGCCCTGCCCGGCGCGGGCGAGTACTTCCGCCGCATGGGCGTCCTGCCCGCGCACGCCGACAGCATCTCGGCCGCGCTGGCCGCCGGGCGGGACGTCGCCCTGTGGCCGGGGGGCGAGCGTGATTCGCTGCGCCCGTGGACGCAGCGCGACACGGCGACGCTCGCCGGACGCAAGGGCTTCGTCAAGCTCGCGATCCGCTGCGGCGTACCGATCGTCCCAATCGCCACCGTCGGCGGCCCCGACTCGATGCCGGTGCTGGCCAGAGGCCGCCGGCTCGCGTCGATGGTCGGGCTCGACCGCGTCGCCAATCTGAAGATGTTCCCGATCGCGCTGCAGGTCCCGTGGGGGATCTCCCCCGCCCTCCTGCCCGAGCTGCCGCTGCCGACGAAGATCCGGACCTCGTTCGAGGCGCCGGTGGAGCTCGGCTCCGATCCGGAGCTCGCCGACGACGATGAGTACGTCGACGACGCCTACGAGCAGGTGCGCGAGAGCATCCAGGCCGGAATGGACCGGCTCGCCCGCCGGCGCAGGCTTCCGCTGTTCGGGTGAGCGTGGACCAGCGCCCGGCCTCGGCGGGCGCTCGTAGAATGCCGACCCGAGCCGCACCATGAGGAGAGCTGTCGCACTCACGGTGGTCCTCAGCGCCATGCTCGCGCTGGGAGTGGCGCTCGCCCAGGCCGCCGGCTCCGGCCCACCGCTTCCGAGCAGCGACTCGTTCTACGACTACACGGGCTCGACGCCGCTGGCCCAGATCGCGCCCGGCACGGTGCTCAAGCAGCGTCCCGTGTCGATCGTCGTGTCCGGCTCCACGCGCCCGTTCAGCGCGTTCCAGGTCCTCTACCGCACGGTGGGCGAGCTCCGCCAGCCGACGGTCACGGTGGCCACGGTGATCCGCCCGCTGGGGGCGAGCGTGGGAGCCAAGCTCATCTCCTACCAGACCTTCTACGACGCGCTCGGTGCGCAGTGCGATCCGTCCTACACCCTGCGCGGCGGCAACCCCGGCTACGGCGACGCCCAGGACGACGCCCTCCTGCTGGAGAACTACCTCGCCGCCGGGTACACGGTCGTCACCGCCGACTACGAGGGCGAGGACCTGGACTGGACCGCCGGCGACGAGTCCGGGTGGGACACGCTCGACGGCATCCGGGCCGCCGAGCACGCCCTCGGCGATCCGGCGAGCACCCCCGTCGGCCTCGTCGGCTACTCCGGCGGCGCGATCGCCACGGAGTGGGCGACCGAGCTTGCCCCGACCTACGCTCCGGGGCTCCACATCGTCGGCGCCGCGGAGGGCGGCATCCCCGTCGACTACGCGCACAACCTCAACTACATCAACGGCAGTCCGGGCTGGTCGGGGATCATCCCCGGGACGCTCGTCGCGCTCACGCGCGCCTTCCACGTCGCGCTGACGCCGTACCTCTCCCCGCTCGGCCGCACCCTCGCCGCCCAGGCGGCCGACGCGTGCATCAACGACCTGTACGGCTCGCATCCCGGGCTGAAGGTCTCCCAGCTGGTCGCTCCCCGCTACGCCAACGTGTTGAACATCCCGTCCTTCGTGCGCGTCGTCAACACGCTGATCATGGGCAGCGCTCCCGGGCACCCGCAGGAGCCGCTGTTCATGGCCGTCGGCAACGGCGACGGCGTCGGCGACGGCGTGATGGTCGCCGCCGATGTCCAGGCCCTCGCGCACGAGTACTGCGGCCAGGGGGTGCCCGTCCAGTTCACCGAGTATCAGGGCGCGTCGCACACCGATGCGGCGGTGCCGTTCGAGGCCGCCGCGCTCCCGTATCTGACGGAGCGCTTCGCCGGGATCTCACCGCCGAGCAGCTGCGGGACGCTCGCCGCGGGCAACTCGCTGGCACCGCTCCCGGTTCCCTGCCCGTTCGCCGAGGGCCGCGTCCACGGTCACGTCCTCGGCCCGGTGCGGCTCGGGCTGCGCCGAGCGCAGGTGGGCCGGCGTGATCCCGGCGAGGTGAGCACTCACGGCCGGCGCGACCAGCAGTTCCTCTGCCTGCAGCCGAGTGGCGTGCGCGTCGCCTACCCCACGCCCAGAGTGCTCTCCCGGATCTCCCACCGCGCCCGCGGCCGCGCGCGCGGCCGGGTCGACGCCATCACCACCGCCGACTCCTACTACGCCATCCGCCGGATCCGAACCGGCAGCCGCGTGCGGACCGCGTCTCGCCGGCTGCACCTCGGGGCACCCTTGCGCATCGGTGGCGCGCGCTGGTACCTCGGGCGGGACGGCTCGGTGCTCGCGATCGTTCAGGCCCGGCACGGACGGGTCACCGAGCTCGGGATCGCCCTGCGCGCGTTCGGAACGAGTCGCGCCGCCGAGCGCACCCTGCTGCGCAGCTTCGCCTGAGCTCAGAGCTCGCGGCCGACCTTGGCCAGCTCGTGCAGGAAGCCCCGGCCGACGAGACCCACCGAGAGCAGCGCGCCGAACAGCACCACGGCATCGATCGACTCCCTCCCCTGCTTGGTCCAGTAGTCGTCCTGGAGGTTCAGCCACAGGGCGAACTCGTCGAGCGTGAGCGCGGAGCCGGCTCCGTAGGCCAGCGACGTGGCGCGCGAGCGGTTGCGCTGCGTCCCGGAGATCCCCACCTCCAGCATCCACAGGTACCCGACCGCGAGCAGCCCGGTGATCCCGAAGGTCATGTGGTGGATGTGCCGCCCACCGGTGGTGATGTTGCCGAACGGACCGACGCCGGCGCGGATCGCATGGGTGATCCCGCGCACGACCGCAAACGTGGTGAAGAACGAGACGGAGGAGAGGAATTGCCGCTCGCGCCGGCAGTCATCGAAGTGGGCGCGGTACAGCGCAGGGGCCGCGCGCACCCGCGCGAGAAGACGGTGCGAGCTCACACCCACCACACTACCCGGGCGGTAGGGTCAGCGGCCATGCAACTGCGCGGCGACACGCTCACCGTGGCCGACGTCGTCTCCGTGGCGCGGCACGGCGAGACCGTCACGCTGGGCGACCTGGCGCGGACCGCGATGGCCCAGAGCGCGTCCGTGGTGAGCGGTCTGGCCGCCTCCGAGGAGCCCGTCTACGGCGTCTCCACCGGATTCGGGTCGCTGGCGGCGGTGCGGATCCCCGCGGGGCGGCGCGAGCAGCTGCAGCGCTCGCTGATCCGCTCCCACGCGGCCGGCATGGGCGCACCGGTGGAGGCCGAGGTGGTGAGGGCGATGATGCTGCTGCGCGCGCGCTCGCTGGCGATGGGGTTCTCGGGCGCCCGGCCCGAGGTGGCCGACACGATCCTCGCGCTGATCAACGCCGGGATCACCCCGATCGTCCCGGAGCACGGCTCGCTCGGCGCCAGCGGCGACCTGGCCCCGCTGGCCCACTGCGCGCTCGCGCTCCTCGGCGAGGGCCGCGTCAACGTGGCCGGCGACGAGCTGGCGGCGGCCGACGCCCTGGCGCGGGCGGGGATCGCGCCTCTCACGCTGGTGGCCAAGGAGGGCCTCGCGCTGATCAACGGCACCGACGGGTCGCTGGGGATGCTCGCGCTCGCGCTGGAGGATCTCGACGGGCTGCTGCGCGCCGCCGACGTCACCGCGGCGATGTCCGTGGAGGCGCTGCTCGGCACCGACCGCGCCTTCGCCGCCGACCTCGTCACGCTCCGCCCCCAGCCCGGCCAGGCCCGCAGCGCCGAGAACCTCACGCGAGTGCTGGCCGGCTCGCCGATCGTGGCGAGCCACCGCTACGATGATCCGCGGGTCCAGGACGCCTACTCGCTGCGCTGCTCGCCGCAGGTGGCGGGCGCGGCCCGTGACACGCTCGAGCACTGCCGCGCGGTGGCGGTCCGGGAGCTCGCCTCGGCGATCGACAACCCGATGGTGCTCCCTGACGGACGGGTCGAATCGTGCGGCAACTTCCACGGCGCGCCGGTCGGCTTCGCCTGTGACTTCCTCGCCATCGCCGCCGCCGAGGTCGGCGCGATCGCCGAGCGGCGGACCGATCGAATGCTCGACGCCTCGCGCTCGCAGGGCCTCCCCCCGTTCCTCGCCGCCGATCCGGGGGTGGACTCGGGGCTGATGATCGCCCACTACACGCAGGCGGGGATCGCGGCGGAGAACCGGCGTCTCGCCGCGCCGGCGAGCGTCGATTCCCTGCCCACCAGCGCGATGCAGGAGGATCATGTGTCGATGAGCTGGGGTGCCGCCCGCAAGCTGCGCCGCTCGGTGGCCAACCTGCGGCGGATCCTCGCCGTCGAGCTCGTCTGCGCCGCCCGGGGGCTCGACGCGCGCGCGCCCCTGCGGCCGGGCGCCGCCACCGCCGCCGCGCTCGCCGCGCTCCGCCACCACGTGCCGGGGATCGGGCCGGACCGCTTCCTCTCCCCCGAGCTCGCGGCCGCCGAGGCGATGATCGGCTCCGGCGAGCTCGTGGGCGCGGTGGAAGCCGTCACCGGGGAGCTCGCATGAGTGATGCCCTGCCCGGTGCCCGCCCGGTGCGGGCTCCGCGCGGCCTCGAGCTCTCCTGCCGCGGCTGGGCGCAGGAGGCGGCGCTGCGGATGCTCATGAACAACCTCGATCCCGAGGTGGCCGAGCACCCCGACGCGCTCGTCGTCTATGGCGGCACCGGTCGGGCCGCCCGCTCGTGGGCGGCCTTCGACGCGATCGTCGCTGCGCTGCGGGAGCTCGGCGACGACGAGACGCTGCTCGTCCAGTCGGGCAAGCCGGTCGGGGTGTTCCGCACCCACGAGTGGTCACCGCGCGTGCTGATCGCCAACTCCAACCTCGTCCCCGAGTGGGCGACCTGGGACGAGTTCCGCCGGCTCGAGGCCGAGGGTCTGACGATGTACGGGCAGATGACGGCCGGCTCGTGGATCTACATCGGCAGTCAGGGAATCCTCCAGGGGACCTATGAGTGCTTCGCCGAGATCGCCCGCCGCCGACACGGCGGGTCGCTCGCCGGCACGATCTCGCTCACCGCCGGCCTCGGCGGCATGGGCGGCGCCCAGCCGCTCGCCATCACCCTCAACGGCGGCGTCGCCCTCTGCATCGAGATCGACCGCGGGGCGATCGAGCGCCGGCTGCGCACGCGCTACCTCGACGAGCTCGCCGACGACCTCGACGACGCCGTGCGCCGCTGCGAGGCGGCGCGCGACGCGGAGCGAGCACTCAGCGTCGGCGTCCAGGGCAACGCCGCCGACATCCTCCCCGAGTTGCTCCGGCGCGGGTTCCGCGCCGACATCGTCACCGATCAGACGAGCGCCCACGACCCCCTGGGCGGATACGTCCCGAACACGATGACTCCGGAGCAGGCGGCGACGCTGCGCACGAGCGACCCGGACGAGTACGTGACCCGCGCGCGCCGGGCGATCGCCGCCCACTGCGCCGCGATGGTGGGGTTCAAGGACGCCGGCGCCGAGGTCTTCGACTACGGCAACTCGTTGCGGGCCGAGGCGCGGCTCGGCGGCTTCGAGCGCGCCTTCGACTACCCGGGCTTCGTCCCGGCCTACGTCAGGCCGCTGTTCTGCGAAGGCCGGGGCCCGTTCCGCTGGGTGGCCCTGTCCGGCGACCCGGCGGACATCGCCGCCACCGATCGGGCGGTGCTGGAGGAGTTCCCCGACGACGCGCCGCTGCGCCGGTGGATCGCCGCCGCCGGCGAGCGAATCGCCTTCCAGGGTCTCCCGGCACGGATCTGCTGGCTGGGCTACGGCGAGCGGGCGCGCCTCGGGCTGCGCTTCAACCGGATGGTGGCGAGCGGCGAGATCTCCGCGCCGATCGTGATCGGGCGCGACCATCTCGATTCCGGCTCGGTCGCCTCGCCCTACCGCGAGACCGAGGCGATGGCCGACGGCTCGGATGCGATCGCCGACTGGCCGCTGCTCAACGCGCTCGTGAACACCTCGGCCGGCGCCACCTGGGTGTCGATCCACCACGGCGGCGGCGTGGGGATCGGCCGCTCGATCCACGCCGGGATGGTGTGCCTCGCCGACGGCAGCGAGCTGGCGGCGCAGAAGCTCGAGCGGGTGCTCACCACCGACCCGGGGACGGGCGTGATCCGCCACGTCGACGCCGGCTACGAACGCGCCGCCGCCGTCGCCCGGGAGCGGGGCGTGCGGATCCCGATGGACGCGGACGTCTCGCCATCGGCCGCGCCGGCGCCCGGACGCGGGGAATGAGCTCACTGGAGGTCGTCACCGCGGGGCACCCGGTCCTGCGCGAGCGTGCCCGGGAGCTCACGCCCGAGGAGCTGGCCGCACCCAGGACACAGCGGCTGATCGACGACCTGATCGAGACGATGCGCGACCACGCCGGCGCCGGCCTGGCCGCCAACCAGGTGGCGCTTCCCGTGCGGATCGCCGTCATCGAGGTGGTCGAGAACCATCCCCGCTATCCCTACAAGCCGCCGATCCCGCTCACCGTGCTCGTCAACCCCGAGCTCGAGCCGCTCGACGACGAGACGTTCGCCGTCAACGAGGGCTGCCTGTCGGTGCCCGACCTGCGGGGGGAGGTGGAGCGCCACGTGAACATCCGCGTGCGCTCCCTCGACCGTCACGGCGAGCCGCACGAGACGGTGGTCCGCGGCCTGTCGGCCGGAACCTTCCAGCACGAGGTCGACCACCTCGACGGCGTCCTGTTCCTCGACCGGGTCACGGACCCGCATACCTTCACCACCTGGGAGGAGTTCGAGCGCCACCATCGCGCCGCGTTCGAGGCCCGCGCGCGGGAGCTCGTGGCCCGCGTCGGCTCATGAGCGCCTACTGGTGCGAGTTGGCGTGGCTCGGGGGCGAGGTGCCCGAGCCGGGGGTGGTGATCGAGACCGAGGGCGGCGTGATCACCGCCGTCTCCCGTGCGTCGCGGCCGCCCGACGGCGCCACGACCCTGAGCGGCCTGACGCTGCCCGGGCTGGCCAATGCCCACTCGCACGCGTTTCAGCGCGCGCTGCGGGGACGCACCCAGCGCGCCGGGGGCGGCACCTTCTGGACCTGGCGCGAGGAGATGTACGCGCTGGCCCGGACGCTGGAACCGGAGCGGATCGAGGCGCTGGCCCGGGCGACGTTCGCCGAGATGGCGCTGGCCGGGATCACGCTGGTCGGCGAGTTCGACTATCTGCACTGCTCACCGGAGATGATCCGCGCCGCGACGCAGGCCGGAATCCGGATCACGCTGATCGACGCCTGCTACCTGGACGGGGGCTTGCCGCGGTTCCGCGACGCCGACGTCCACGCGTGGGCGCGGCGCGTCGACGCGATCGAGCTCGCGGACCACGCCCGGCTCGGCGTGGCGATCCACAGCGTGCGGGCGGTCGATCCCGTGAGCGCCGCCACCGTGGCCGACTTCGCCACCGTGCGCGACATCCCGCTGCACGCGCACGTCTCCGAGCAGCCGGCCGAGAACGAGGAGTGCCGCCGCCGGCACGGCGCCACCCCGCTCGGCGTCCTCTATGGCGCCGAGGCGCTGTCGGATCGGTTCACCGCCGTGCACGCCACCCATCTCACCGACGCCGACGTCGAGCTGCTGAGTGAATCGGGCGCCTACGGCTGCCTGTGCCCGACCACCGAGCGCGACCTCGCCGACGGGATCGGCTCCGTCCACGGCCGGCTGACGCTCGGGAGTGACTCCCAGTCGGTGATCGACCTGTTCGAGGAGGCCCGGGCGGTCGAGCTCGACGAGCGGCTGCGCACCGGCGTGCGTGGAATCCACGCCCCCTCGGCGCTGGCCGAAGCGCTGACCCGCACGGGCTACGCGTCGCTCGGGTGGGAGCAGGGAGGGACGCTCGCGGCGGGTGCCCTCGCCGACTTCGCCACGGTCTCGCTGGACGGGATCCGCCTCGCCGGGACCCGCCCCGAGGACGCGCTCGCCGCGGTCCTGTTCGCCGGCACGGCGAGTGACGTCAGCCACGTCGTCGTCGGCGGCCGGACGGTGGTCAGCGACGGCGTCCACGTCTCGCTCGACGTGGCGCACGAGCTGGCGGCGGCGATCCCGTGAGCGCGCTCGTGCTCGACAACATCGGCGTCCTGGTCACCGGCGAGCCCGCCCTCGGCGCCGGCCCCCTCGGCATCGTGGCCGACGCCGCGCTCGTCATCGCGGAGGGGCGGGTGGCGGCCGTCGAGCCCGCCGGCGCCGCCGCCGACACGCACGTCGACGTCGGCGGACGGTGTGTCATCCCCGGCTTCGTCGACAGCCACACGCACCTGGTGTTCGCGGGCGATCGCGCCGCCGAGTTCACCGCGCGGATGTCCGGGCGCAGCTACGCCGCGGGCGGGATCCTCACCACCGTCGAGGCGACGCGATTGGCGACCGACGCCCAGCTGCGCGCCCTTGCCGCCCGCCATCGCGCCGAGGGCCTGCGGGCCGGCATCACCCATGTGGAGGTGAAGTCGGGGTATGAGCTCACCGTCTCCGGCGAAGCCCGGCTGTGCGCACTGGCCGCCGAGCTCACCGATGACGTCACCTTCCTCGGCGCCCACCTCGTCCCGCCCGAGTACGCCGCCCGGCCCGACGACTACGTCGCGCTCGTGTGCGGCGAGATGCTCAGCGCCTGCCGTCCGCACGCGCGCTGGATCGACGTGTTCTGCGAGCGTGGCGCCTTCGACGCCGAGCAGTCGCGGGCGGTGCTCGAGGCGGGGCGGTCCGCCGGTCTCGGCCTTCGGGTCCACGGCAACCAGCTCGGGCCGGGCCTCGGCGCCGCCCTCGCCGCCGAGCTGGGCGCCGCCTCCGTCGATCACTGCACCTACCTCAGCGACGAGGATCGCGACGCCCTCGCCGGTTCGGACACCGTGGCGACCTTCCTGCCGGCCACCGACTTCGCCACCCGGCAGCCGTATCCCGACGCGCGCCGGGCGATCGACGCCGGCGTGAGCGTGGCGCTGGCCACGAACACGAACCCCGGCTCGAGCCACACGACGGCGATGTCGCTGTGCCTCGCCCTCGCCGTGCGCGACATGGGGCTGACCTTCGATGAGGCCCTCGCCGCCGCCACCACCGGCGGCGCGCGAGCGCTGCGGCGGAGCGACATCGGCCGCCTCGCCCCGGGATGCCGCGCCGATCTGGCCGTGCTCGACGCGCCCGTCCCCGAGCACCTCGTCTACCGCACCGCGGTCCCGCTGGTGGCGGCCACCGCCGTCGGCGGCGAGCTCGCGGCGGGCGCGTGGCCGGCAGCTTGACAACGATCTGCACGCGCAATACAGATTCACCCGTCGCGTCAACGCAAACGGGAGGTAGCGTGGTCAACGAGTCGCAGAAGCCGGGCGTCAGGGTCGGCCCTCTGGGCATCAACTTCCTCGTCGATGCCGCTGACAGCAACGACACCCACACGGTGATCGAGGTGGTGGTGCCCCCGGCGGGGAACATGCCCGTTCCGCACAGCCATGACGCCTTCGAGGAGACGTTCGTCGGGCTCCAGGGGGTTACGACCGTCATCGTGGCTGGCCACGAGCATCGCCTCGGTCCCGGCGACGCGGTGTGCGTGAGACGCGGTCAGGTTCACGCCTTCACCAACGACACCACCGAGGAGGTGCGCTTCCTGGGTATCGCCGCCCCGGGCATCTTCGGGCGCCCGTACTTCGAGGAGTTGGCCGAGGCCTTCGCGTCCTTCGGCGACGGCCCGCCGGACCGCGAGCGCCTAGGAGAGATCATGCGCCGCCACGGGCTGACGCCTGCGCCCGCGGGCGCGGGCGCGTAGGCAAGCCGAGAGAAAGGAGACCCAGTGCCGATCCTCATGACCGTCCAGCCGATGCCGAGGGACGCCTACGAGGGGATGTTCGCCCAATTCGGCGAGCCCGTGCGACAAGCGCCGGGGTTCCTCGCCCACTTCGCCGAGGAGACACCCGACGGCGTCATCGTGCGCGAGGTGTGGGAGACCCGCGAGCAGTTCGATCGCTTCTTCGGCGAGAACATCGCGCCGCACATGCCGCCTGATGGACCGCCACCGGACTTCACCGACCTGCTCAACGCCGCCGGGCGCTGAGCCGGGGAGCGCGCCCCGGGACGAGACCGCGAGCCGTGCCCGGCACGGCGAGGCAGACGCCGTCAATCGGCGAGGTCGCGCACCGCGGCGACGTGCTCGGGGCGCAGCCGCACGAGCAGCTCCCCCTCCACGGCGTTCCGCCGTCCGAACGCCTCGGCCTGCTCCTCGCCCATGTAGCGCCGCGCGATCCGGATCGACAGCGGGAGCATCTCCTCCAGGTCCGTCGAGAGCGTCACCGGACCGCTCACCGTGACGAACGAGAACGGCGGCCGCTCGTCGTCGACGCACAGGCCCGCCCATCCCGTGCGTCGCAGGTTGCGTCCCTTGACCGTGCCCGCGCCGGTCATGAGAACGATGTCCTCCCCGTCAAGGATGAACCAGATCGGCATCACGTGAGGCCGCCCATCGCGCCGGGTGGTGGCGAGCTTGCCCGTCCGCGTGCCCGCGGAGACGAACTCCCGCCATTCGTTCTCGGTCATCGGGGGCATGGGCCGATGCTAGTCCGCGCGCTGCCGCCTGTGTGCGCCGCAACGCGGGCTGAGCCGCCTCGATCCGGCGTCGGCGGGCGACTAAACGGCACATATATCCGTTAAAGCGCCCAGCGACGCGCGGAGCCGCCCGAAATCATGGGGCGGCTCCGCGTGCTCGCGAACTACGCGTGCGCGGCGGCGGGCTCCTCGGCGCGGCGCGGGAGGAGGGTCTCCCGGGCGATCACGAGGCGCTGGATCTGCGCGGTGCCCTCGTAGAGCTGGAGGATCTTGGCGTCACGCATCAGCTTCTCGACCTTGTACTCCTTGATGAAGCCGTAGCCGCCGTACACCTGCACCGCGTCGGTGCACACCTCCATCGCCGAGTCGGCGGCGAAGCGCTTGGCATGCGAGGACTCGATCGTGTTGCGCCGGCCCTGGTCGAGCAGCGCGGCCGAGTGCCAGGTGGCCAGGCGGGAGAGATGCACCTTCGTCGCCATGTCGGCGATGAGGAACTGGATCGCCTGGTGCATGGCGATCGGGACGCCGAACTGCACGCGCTCCTTGGAGTAGGCGATGGCGAGCTCCATCGCCGCGCGGGCCACGCCGGTGGCCATCGCCGCCACGCCGGGACGGGTGCGGTCGAGGGTCATCATCGCGAGCTTGAAGCCCTTGTTCTCCTCGCCGATGAGGTGGTCGAGCGGGATCTCGACCTCGGGGAAGGTGATCGTCGCCGTGTTGGAGGCGCGCTGTCCCATCTTGTCCTCGTGCTTGTCGACGACGACGCCGGCGTCACGGGGGACGACGAAGCAGGAGATGCCGCGGTGGCCGGCCTCGCGGTCGGTCTTGGCGTAGACGGTGTAGTAGTTGGCGTACTCACCGTTGGTGATGAAGCACTTGGAGCCGTTGATGACCCACTTGTCGCCCTTCTTCGTGGCGGTGGTCTTCATCCCCGACACGTCGGAGCCGGCGTCGGGCTCGGTGAGGCAGAAGGACGCGAACAGCGGCGCCTCGGCGAGGCGGCCGAGATACTCCTTCTTCAGCTCCTCGGAGGCGCCGAGGACGATCGGAGTGGTGGCCAGGCCGTTGCAGGACAGCGAGGTCCCGATCCCGGAGCAGCCCCAGGCGATCTCCTCCTCGATGATCGCCCCGTCCAGGTAGCCGAGACCCGCCCCGCCGTACTCCGTCGGGAGATGGTTGTTCATCAACCCGAGCTCCCACGCCTTCTCGAGGATCTCGCCGGGCCAGGTGGCGTGCTCGTCGTACTCCCAGGCCACCGGACGGATCTCCTTCTCGGCGAACTCGTGCGCCATCTCGCGCATGCTCTTCTGCTCATCGGTGAGCGTGAAATCAACCACGGATGTTCTCCTTGCCAGAGCTGATGGCGCCAGACGTCGAGCTGCTGGCAGCGGAGGAATTCGGTCGATCCTCCGGTGGCCCGCTCCACCTGGCGCGGTATAGATTGACTAGTCAGTCAATACCCGGAAAAGGGTACTTCATTACGCGAGCGCGGCAGAACCGGTGGCCCCCGCGAGGCCGGTGCGCAACACTCTGCCGATGCAGTCGACGTTCGAGGACGTGGTGTGGATCGTCTGCGGCCTGGGGATCATCGTCGCGCTCGTCGCCCTCGTCGGCGTCGGCCGGATCTGGGAGGACTACGGCAAGAACCACCTGATCATGGAGCGGGACCATGGTGACTCGTCCTCCTCACCGACCGCGCTCGCCGAGCGCGACGAGGAGATCCGCCAGATGCTGGAGGCCAAGAACGCCCGCCGGGCTCGGCGCGGCGAGGCCCCGGTCGACGTCGACGCCGAGCTGCGACGGCTGGCCGCCCCGCGGATCGACGAGGGCCTGCGGTCGGAGATCCGGGATCTCGTGATGGCCCGCAACTTCCGGCGCATGCGCCAGGGCAAGGCGCCGCTCGACGTCTCCGCCGAGATCGACCGTGAGATCGCCCGGCTGTCCGGGCAGCCGTAGGGCTCGTATCCCACGCGAGCCCTTCGGGGAGATCGCCCCGCGCCCGAGCGGCCCGCAAAACCATCCGGCGCCACGCGCGATACGCTGCCGGGCCATGTCCGACCCACGCCGCGTCGAGCTCGAGGATCTGGTCAATCGGCCGGGGACGTACTTCAACCCCGTGACCGAAGTGCTGATCGTCGTCGACGACTCACCGGAGATCGACACCGAGATCTTCGACTTCGGGAAGTACGCGGGCGCGGACTGGGTGCACGTCTCCGACGAGGTGCCGGTCGACGAGCACCGCCGGGACGAGCTGCTCGAGGCCTTCCAGGTCGCCCACGGCGACCATCCCTCACGCGAGCCGGAGCTCGACGACGAGGAAGAGGAAGAGCTGCCCGAGATCGACGCCGACGAGGAGTAACGGCAGGCGGCGTCGGGCTGGGTGACTCAGTGCCCGACGAGGCCTGAGCACTTCTGCATCTTGGCGATGCTGCTGCCGGCCGCCGCCATGCACCGGCTGTAGCGGCTCGTGGCGCCGGCAGCTCCGGTCGTGCCCGTCGTGGTCGCTGTGCCGGTCGTGGTCGTCCCCGTCGCGGCCGTGCTCGTCGCGGGGGTGGTGCCCGTCGTGCTGCCTGACGTGGCCGACGGCGCCGCGCCCCCGCTCGCCACGGTGCTCTCCAGTCCCGCGACGAGCGCGCGGAGCTTGGCCGAGAAGTCGCTGTAGGGCTGCAGGTTGCCGGGCGCCGAGATCGTCTGCGGGCGGTTGAGGTCGCTGTACTGGAGCGTGAGCGAGATCCCGGCCTGGGTGAGGCCGCCGAGGAGGCTCGACACCGAGCCCGTGACGGGCACGGCGAAGGCGACCTGGAGCTTGCGCATCGTCCGGTCGCCGGTCCCGGTCCACAGGTCGAAGCTCGGCGTGTGGATCGCGGCGGCGATCCGCTTGCGCGTGCTCGGCGAGAGGCTGCTCGGCACCTCGCTGGCGGTCGAGGACGCCTTGCGCAGGACCGTCCCGAGGCCGGCGAGCAGCGCGCTCACGTCGACCGCCGCGTGGATGTGGGTGGTGCTCGCGCCGCCCACGCGCGTGGTGGCGACGATCCGCGCATCGTGGAGCCAGCGGAGCGGGTTGATCCCGAGCCGGCCGAGCGTGCCGTTCTGTCCCCCGCCGCTGCCGGTCGAGGTGAACGAGGCGAAGCTCGACTCGAGCTTCTCGAAGTTCGCCGCCGGCAGCTGGTAGCTCGTCCCGTCGAGCGTCACGTACCCGGCGGTGCCCGTGGACACGATGCCCAATCGGGCCACACCGCCGTTGGCGCTCAGCGCGACGGAGAAGTCCGAGGCGGGGAGCTTCCCCGTGCCCCGGCTCTGGAACGGGCCGCCGAAGCTGAGCGACACCGGCGACTTCAGCGTGCTGGAGCCGGTCGGCACGATCGTCAGCGCGACCTGCAGTACGCCGCTGTCGACCGGATGATGGCCGGTGAAGGTCTGCCGCAGCAGGCTCTGGGCGCTCGTGCCGCCGCCGCCGCAACCGGCCACACAGAGCGCGATCGCGTTGACCAGCGCCGCTGCGCGCAGCCCTCTCATCCATCGGTGCACGTGTGAAACTTCCTCGTCAGGGTGGCAGGGCAGCGCGGCCGAATCTAGCATTGGCTCAGTGAGCAGGAGCCGGTTCGGCGTGATCCTCGCCCTCGCGGCCTCGCTGGTCGGCGCTCTCGCCGGCGCGGCTCAGGGAGCGCCCGTGCTCGTGCTCGGGCCGCATGGCCATGTCCGCCGCGAAGAGGTGAGATACCTGGGGCCGGCGGCCCCCGTGGCCGGCGCCCGGCCGGCGGGGTTGGTCCACGGCCGACGGACGAAGAAGCCGCCGAAGGGGCCCACGCCGGCGTCCGTGCTCGTCTCGCTGCGCAACGCCGGGCAGATCACCGGGTCGCAATACGCCCACTATCGCGGCGACCTGCGCCAGGCGGCGGGCACGCTGGGGCACCTGCACGGCACCCGCCATACCGAGCTCGCCGCCGTGGTCGCCAACCTCAATGCGATCGCCGCCGCCCACGAGCTCACCGTTCCGCGCCTGGAGCCGCTGTTCCTCACGCTCGAGCGCAATCGCCAGTGGTGGGCGAAGGGATCGCTCCTCGCCGACAACCAGCGCGTCGAGTTCGCCGGCTCGCAGCTCGTGTGGGAGTACTACCCGGGGCAGGGGCTCGAGTTCCAGCCGCTCGGCACCTTCGGCGTCGCCAACGGGCTCTACACCGGCGGCTCCGCCGACTATCCCCAGCTCGAGTCGCTGCTCGGCGAGCTGATCCCGCTCGCGGTCCCACGCGCCGGCGGTCTCGCCTGGGAGTACTACTTCTCCTTCGACGGGGGCCGTCCGCCGTGGATCAGCGCGATGACCGAGGGCACCGCGATGGAGGCGTTCACCCGCGGCTACAAGGCGAGCGGCGACAGCGACTACCTCTCGATCGCCCACGACATCCTCCCCGTGCTCAGCGCGCGCCCGCCGAGCGGGGTCTCGCTTCCGGCGCCCCACGGCCTGCGCTTCCTGCAGTACTCGTTCGCGCCGAGCGACTCGATCATCAACGCCTTCCTGCAGACGCTGATCGGGCTCCACGACTACGTGCACACGAGCGGCGATCCCACCGCGGAGGCGCTGTTCGCGGAAGGGGACGCGGAGGCCGAGGCCGAGGTGCCGTCGTTCGACACGGGCGCCTGGTCGCTCTATCAGCCCGGCGTCGAGGACGACCTCTCCTACCACGAGCTCGTCACCGGCTTCCTGCAGCAGCTGTGCCAGTACACGCAGGTGCCGGTGTACTGCACGACGGCGCAGGATTTCGTGACCGACGAGACGACGCCTCCGGTGCTGGCCCAGAAGACCACCTCGGTGAAGGCGAAGCACGCGTTCGAGCTGCGCTTCTCGCTCTCCAAGATCTCCCACGTCGGGATCGTGATCACGCACGGAACGAGCACCCTCCTCTCCACGAGCGCGACCTTCGGCTACGGAACCGACACCTTCAGCGTGCCGGCGCTGAAGCGCGGAACCTACGACGTGCGCCTCGCTGCCACCGACCTCGCCGGCAACTTCAGCCGCATCACCGGAACCCTCACCGTGAAGTAGCCGTGCGCTCCGCGAGTTCGCCCTCTGGGCGAACCCGCAATGCCGCCGAAGGCGGCACGTAGACTCGGCGCCGATGAGCCCGCGCACGATTCTCTTCACGGGCAAGGGCGGAGTCGGCAAGACCTCGGTCGCCGCCTGCACGGCGCGGCGGTGCGCCGCCGGCGGATTGCGGACGCTCGTCATCTCCACCGATCCGGCCCACAGCCTCGCCGACGCGCTGGAGGTGAAGCTGGGAGCGGATCCCTCGCCGGTGGCGGAGAACCTGTGGGGCCAGCAGGTGGCGGCCCAGCAGGAGATGGAGCGGCACTGGTCCGGTGTGCAGGACTGGCTCGGCGAGATGCTGATCGATCACGGTGTCGACCGGATCTCGGCCGAGGAGCTGACCGTCCCGCCGGGGATGGACGAGCTGTTCTCGCTGTTGTGCCTGCAGACCGAGCACCGCTCCGGTCGCTGGGAGGCGATCATCGTCGACTGTGCGCCGACCGGGGAGACGCTGCGCCTGCTCTCGTTCCCCGACGTCGCGCGGTGGTGGATCGACAAGGTGTTCCCGGCCGAGCGCCAGATCCTCGCCGCCGCCCGCCCGATCGCCCGCTCGCTGCTCGACATCTCCCTGCCGGGCGGCGCCGTGTTCGACGACGTCCGCCGGCTGTCGGCCAACCTGATCGAGATGAACGAGATCCTGCGTGATCGCCGCTCGTGCACGATCCGGCTCGTGATGACGCCGGACCGGATGGTGATCGGGGAGGCGATGCGGACGTTCACCTACCTCAACCTCTACGGCTTCCTCACCGACGCGGTGGTCGTCAACCGCGTCTTCCCCGCCGACGTCGGCGAGTACTTCACGCAGTGGCGCCGGGTGCAGGAGGAGCACCTCGGACTCGTGCGCTCGGCGTTTGCCCCCGTGCCGGTGCTGGGCGCCCCCTACTTCGACCAGGAGGTGCTGGGCGGCCCGATGCTCGACCGCCTCGCCGAGGCCCTGTACGCCGAGCACGACGCGGCGGCGGTGCTCCATGACTCGATCACCCAGGAGCTGATCGTCGAGGACGGCGGGGCGCGGCTGCGGCTGGCGCTGCCGCTCGCCGCCAAGCCGGACGTCTCGCTGAAGAAGGTCGGGATGGAGCTCATCGTCGGCGTCGGCGATGACCGGCGGACGATCGTGCTCCCGAGCTCGCTCGCCGCGCTGCGGCCGACGGGAGCGCAATTCGAGGACGGCTGCCTGGAGGTGACGTTCGCCGATGACCGATGAGGATCGCCCGCGGGAGCGACTCGAGCCGGCGCTGCGGGCGCTGGAGGAGCGTCTGGCCCGCGCCTCGGAGTCGGCGGAGCGCCTGCTCGCGGAGGCGGTGAGCGCCGCCGCGGCCCGCACGCCGGGCGCGCGCGCCACGCCCGGCCGCGCGCCGGACGGCCCGTCTCCGGAACCGGATGCACCGCGCGAGACGCCGGCGGCCGGCTGGGCCGCCGCCGGGGCCGGCGATCGCGCCAGCGCGAGCGACGAGCTCGAACCGCTCGTCGACCTGCTGCGCTCGCTGCGCGAGTTCATCCCCCCGGAGCTCCAGCGCCGTCTCGCCGAGGCCCTGCGCGAGCTGCTCATGGCCCTGCGGGCGCTGATCGACTGGTACCTGGAACGCGTGGAGCGGCGCCGGGCGCACCCCGTCGAGGTGCAGGACATCCCGATCTCCTAGCCGCGGCGGGGCCGTGAAATCATCCCCGGGACATCGCGGGGGCGGGCCTACAATCGGCCGATGGCCGCACCGCATGGCGGGCCGGGCCGGATCGCCCAGCTCGGCTCCCGCGCCGAAGCTCATGCCCGCCGGACGCTGAGGGTCTGGCGGCGGCTCTCCCCCGAGCGGCGGCTCGCCGCCGGATCGTGCCTAGCGCTCGTCTTCAGCCTGTTCCTCCCCTGGTACCAGGAGACGGTGATCGCCACCACGCGGCGCGGGCACCTGCAGACGGCACGGGTCACGACCACCGGATGGGGAGCGTTCTCCTTCGTCGAGGCGGCAGTGCTGCTGATCGCGGCGGCCGTCCTCACGCTGCTCTTCCAGCGCGCCGAGGGACGCGGCTTCCACGTGCCGGGCGGCGACGGCTGGGTCGTCACAGCGGCCGGTGGCTGGACATGCCTGCTCGTGGTGTGGAGGATCTTCGACAAGCAGGGGACCGCCAGCCACGGCCAGCTCGCCACCACGTGGGGGATCGAGTGGGGCATCCTCGTCGCGCTCGCCGTGGGCGGCCTGCTCACCTACGCCGGCGCGCAGATCCGCGCCGCGCGGGCTCCCGAGCCGGCGCTGCCGTCCGAGAAGCCGCGAGCGCACGCCGATGTCGAGCCCCCGGCGAGCGCCCCGGCCCGGCCGCCCGCCCCCGTGAACCGGCCGACCGGGCCACGCGCCCCCGCGCGACCGCGGGTGGTGCGGGTCGGCCCCGCGGGCCGGCGCGAGCGTCCGGTCGGTTGGCTGAGCGCTCCGCGCGCCGACGCCGGGACGCACAATCGGCCCGCGCGGGCGCCGGTGGACGGGGCCGCGGAGGCTTCGACGATCACGCCGCCCGGGGACGCGGGCTCGCGCTGAGCGACGGTCAGCTGCTCGGGACGAGCGTGTACACGGTGAAGTAGACGCTCACCGCTCCGACGACGAAGATCCCGAACAGGATCACCGACTTGGAGTGGTAGATGTGGCCGAAGAGTCCGATGATCACCCCGACGGCCATGAGGGCCACGAAGGCGTTGACGTGGGCGGGTTGGCCGGCGGAGAAGGGGAGCATGTCCGGTGAACCCTATATTTGACGCATGCCCGAGCAGCCCAATTCGGTTCAGGAGGTGGTGGACGGTCTCCGGGATGCCGGCTACCTCGCCGGCGAATCCGCAGCGCTCGTCTCGTTTCTCGCCACGAAGCTGGGCAAGCCCGTGCTCGTCGAAGGGCCGGCCGGCGTCGGCAAGACCGAGCTCGCCAAGGCGCTCAGCCGCTACCTGGGGCGCGCGCTCGTGCGCCTGCAGTGCTACGAGGGCCTCGACGAGGCCAAGGCGCTGTACGAGTGGAACTACCGCAAGCAGCTGCTGCGGATCCAGACCGAGGCGGGCGACACCGGCTGGGACGCGGTGCAGGACGACATCTTCGGCGAGGAGTTCCTGCTGCGCCGGCCGCTGATGACGGCGATCGCGTCCGAGACCCCGGTCGTGCTGCTGATCGACGAGATCGACAAGACCGACCAGGAGTTCGAGGCGATGCTGCTCGAGCTGCTCTCGGACTTCCAGATCTCGATCCCCGAGCTGGGGCGGATCGAGGCGCGCACGCATCCCGTCGTGCTGCTCACGTCGAACAACACGCGTGAGCTCACCGAGGCGCTCAAGCGGCGCTGCCTGTATCTGTGGCTCGACTATCCCGACCTGGAGCACGAGCTGGCGATCGTCCGCCTGCACTCCCCCGAGCTGAGCGAGACGGTCGCCCGCAAGCTCGTCGAGCTCGTCCACGAGGTCCGCGAGCTCGACCTGAAGAAGCCGCCGAGCATCGCCGAGTCGATCGACTGGGCCCGGGCGCTGCTGCTGCTGGGCGCGGGGGACATCGACGCCGACACCTTCCGCGACACGATGAGCGTGATCGTCAAGCACCGCACGGACCTCGACACCGTCGCCGCGCGCGTCGGCGTGCGGCTGGAGCGCGAGGCACAGCCCCAGGCGGGCTGAGCGGGACCCGCGCATGCCGGCGCGCTCCCGCAACGCGTACGAGACGGTCCCGGACCGGGCGCCCGAGTCCTTCGACGGGCAGGTGCTGGCGTTCGCCGAGGACCTCCGCAGCGAGGGGATGGCCGTCGGCACCTCAGAGCTGCTCGACGCCTTCCAGGCGCTGCGCTTCGTCACCTGGGCGCAGCCCGACGACTTCCGCGAGGCGCTGGCGGCGACGCTCGCCAAGTCTCCGGAGGACCGGCGGCTGTTCGACCTCGTGTTCGAGCGCTTCTTCTTCCGGGCCGCGGAGGCCCAGGCGTCCCGGCTGGAGCTCGGGGAGGGCCGGGGCGAGCTCGGCTCCGAGGAGGTCGACCTCGACGAGCTGCGCCGCCAGATCGCCGCGGCGCTCCGCGACGGCTCGGAGGCGACGATGCGGGACCTGGCGCGGCTGGCGATCGCCGCCTTCGGGCGCGGGGACGGCTCCGGCGTGCTCGGCGTCGACGTCCAGCGGATCCGCCGTGCGCTCGGTCTGCGCACCGAGCCCCAGCCCGACCTGCCGGAGGGAGATCCCAGACGGGAGGGGCTCCCGCGCGAGCAGCTGCGCCGCTTCGAGCAGCAGCTGCGCCGGGAGCTCGAGCGGGATCTGATCGAGCGGACCGCCACGCTGCCCCCCAAGCGCCCGCTCACCGAGCTCGACCGGGCGCTTCCCACCGGCGCCGCTCAGGACCTGGCCCAGGTCCACAAGGTCGTCGCCCAGCTCAAGCGGCGGCTGGCCAGCCAGGGGCAGGAGCTGCGGGGGCGCAAGCGTCACGCCCACGTCGACGTGCGCCGGACGATGCGTGCCTCGCTGCAGACCGGCGGCGTGCCGGTGGAGCTCAAGTACCGCCCGCAGCGACCGCGGCGCCCGGAGATCTTCGTCCTCTGCGACGTCTCCACCAGCGTCACGAGCGCCTCGACGTTCTTCCTCAGCGTTCTGCACGCGCTCCACGACGCGTTCCGCAAGCTGCGCTCGTTCGTGTTCATCGAGCGGATCTCGGAGGTCACCGAGGTGTTCGAGCGCGAGCGCGACTTCCGGAAGGCGAGCGAGGCCATCTCCAGGGACGCCGGCGTCGCCGACATCTCCGGCTACACCGACTACGGCCGGGTGTGGACGGAGTTCCTGGCCCTGATCGTGGACGAGCTGCACCCGCGCGCCACGGTGATCGTGCTCGGCGACGCGCGGACGAACGGACGCCCGCCCCGGGCCGATGTGTTCGCCGCGATCACCGAGCGGGCCGGGCGCACGTTCTGGCTCAATCCGGAACCGCGGCTGTACTGGAACTACGGCGACAGCGTGATCTCCGCCTACGAGGAGCACTGCACCGCGTTCGAGTGCTGGCGCACCGACCAGCTGGAGGACTTCGTCAAGGCGCTCACCCGTCCGATCAGCGGCGTCGGCTGAGCAGCTCGCGTGTAGGATCACGGCGACGTGTCCATCAGGGGAGCTGGCGGGAAGGCCGGCTGAGAGAGCGCCCGAGCGCCCCGGCGCTGACCCTTCGAACCTGTGGGGTAATGCCCGCGAAGGGAGTGACAACCGCGACTGTCGATGTTCCGAGCCCCGCCGGGGGCCGCGCGGGAGTGCGCGTGGAGCGCGTCACGCGCAGCTTCGGCTCCGTGCGCGCACTGGAGGGCATGTCGCTGAGCGCCGAGCCCGGCGAGGTGGTGGCGGTCGTCGGCCCGAGCGGCTGCGGGAAGTCGACGCTGCTCGAGCTCGTCTGCGGCCTCCAGGCCCCGGACTCCGGGACCGTCCGCGCGGCCCCCGCCGCGCTCATGCCCCAGCGCGACCTGCTGCTCCCGTGGGCGAGCGCCCTCGACAACGCGGCCCTCGCGTTGCGGGCGCGCGGCGTCTCCCGCGCCGAGGCGCGCGCCGAGGCGGCGCCGTGGTTTCAGCGCTTCGGCCTCAGCGGCTTCGAGCGGGCGCGGCCCGCCCAGCTCTCCGGCGGGATGCGCCAACGCGTGTCGTTCCTGCGCTCGCTGCTCGCCGGCAAGCCCGTGCTCGCGCTCGACGAGCCGTTCGCCGCGCTCGACGCCATCACCCGCGCGGAGATGCAGGCGTGGCTCGGTCACGTGCTGGAGAACGGGTCGCACACGGTGGTGCTCGTCACCCACGACGTGGAGGAGGCGGTGCTGCTCGGCGACCGGGTGGTGGTGATGTCGCCGCGGCCCGGACGGGCGATCGCCGAGGTGGAGGTGACGCTGCCGCGGCCACGGCGGCGCACCGATCCCAGCCTGGTGGCGCTGCGGGCCGACGTGCTGGAATCCCTGGGGATGGTCGAATGAGGCCGTACGTGCTCCGCGTCGGACGGCTCGGTGCCCTGCGGCCCGTGCCGACGATCCTCACGCTGGTCGTCCTCCTGGGCATATGGGAGATCTACGTCGACGCCGGCGGGGTCAACGACCTCGTGCTGCCCGCCCCGCACGGGATCGCCGTGGCGCTCTACCAGGACCGGGGGCTGCTGTGGAGCAACTTCCTCGTCTCGGCGAAGGAGATCGTGCTCGGCTCGCTCCTCGCCGGGGCCACCGGCTTCCTGCTCGCCGTCGCCATGCACTTCAGCCGCTGGCTGCGCCGCGCGCTGTATCCGCTGCTGATCGCCTCCCAGGCCGTCCCGGTGCCGGTGATGGCGATTCCGCTGCTGTTCTGGCTCGGCTTCGGGCTGGCCCCGAAGCTCGTGCTGATCGCGATCGTGTCGTTCTTCTCGATCGTCGTCACGACCCTCGCCGGGCTGGCCACGATCGATCCCGCGCTGCCCAAGCTGATGGCCACCTTCGACGCCGGGCGCTGGCGGACCTTCCGCCACGTGGAGCTCCCGGCGGCGCTGCCCGGGCTGCTCACGGGGCTGAAGCTGACGATCGTGTTCGCCGTGATCGCCGACGTGCTCGCCGAGCAGGTCGGCTCGAACTCGGGGCTGGGCTACATCCTGCTCACCGCCGGCTCGCAGCTCGAGGTGGCGGAGAGCTTCGCCGCCGCCTTCATCCTGTCCCTGTTCGCGATCGTCCTGTTCGCGCTGTTGACCCTCGCCGAGCGGCGTCTCGCTCCGTGGGCCTACCGATCCAGAGGAGACGCCTGAGAACATGACCCGCCTCGCCGCCGTGACCGCCGTCCTCGCCGCCGCTCTCGCCCTCGCGGGCTGCGGGCAGAAGACCGCCACGCTCACCTCCCCCGCCGCCGCGCGCCAGCCGTTCACGCTGATGCTCGACTACCTGCCCAACGCCGACCACGTGGGGCTGTACGAGGGCCTCGCCGACGGAGCGTTCGCCAAGGCCGGCCTCGACGTCCACGTCGAGACGCCGTCGGACCCGGCGGAGCCGTTGCAGCTGCTCGCGGCGGGGAAGGTCGACGCCGCGATCTCCTACGAGCCGGAGGTGCTGCTCGCGCGCAGCCAGGACGAGCCGCTGGTCTCGATCGCCGCGATCGTGCAGCGGCCGCTCACCTCGATCATCTCGCTCGGCTCGCAGCACATCACGACGCCGGCCGACCTGCGCGGCAAGACGATCGGGACGGCCGGGATCCCCTACCAATCGGCCTACCTGTCGACGATCCTCCAGCGGGCAGGCGTGCGGGCCAGCTCGGTCCGGCAGGTCAACGTCGGCTTCAGCCTCGTTCCCTCGATGATCTCCGGCAAGGTGAACGCCACCCTCGGGGGCTACTGGAACTACGAGGCGATTCAGCTCCGCCAGGCGGGCCGGCGCGCCAACGTGATCCCGGTTAACGACGCCGGGGTGCCGACCTACGACGAGCTCGTGCTGGTGGTGCGCAAGAACGAGATCGCCAACGACACGAGCCTGCTGCGCAGCTTCGTGCAGGCGCTGGCGCGCGGCTACGAGGCCGCCCGGGCGAATCCGACGGCGGCGGTGAACGCGCTCGTGGCGGCGAATCCCACGCTCAACGAGCGCCTCCAGCTGGCGAGCGCCAAGGCGACGCTGCCCTACGAGTTCCCCGCCGACGGCAAGCCGTGGGGCTGGCAGAACCTGAGCCAGTGGAACGCGTTCGGGAACTGGATGCTCACCCACCACCTGATCACCAACCCGGACGACAACGTGCTCGATCACGCCGCCGACAACGAGCTGCTCGCCGGGCAGGGCCTGGCGTAGACGGTCAGCCCTCGACGCAGTCGTGGACGAAGCCGAGCTTCTCGATCACCGCCGGCGCGAGCGTGAACGGGTACAGGTCGCCCGCGCCCATGCTGCGGTTGACGGCGTTCAGCGCCAGAGTGAGGGGAAGCCAGGTGGCGATGATCGTCTCCCAGCTGCCCCGCTCGACGCTCGTCGCGGCCGGCGCGGCGATCAGCGATGGATCGGGGAGGACCGCCGGCCCCGCGACGATGATCCCGAAGGCCGCCGCCGTCTCGATCGTGTCACGGATGTGGAGGTAGTGGGCGAACGTCTCGGCCCAGTCCTCCCACGGGTGCATCGTGGCGTAGGCGCTCACGTAGCGCGCCTGCCAATCGGCGGGAGGCCCGGTCTCGTAGTGGCGCGAGATCGCCTCGCTGTAGTCCTCCCGCTCGTCGCCGAACAGCTCCCGGCAGCGCTCGAGCCGTCCCGCCGCCTCGACGATGGTCGGCCAGAAGTAGTGGCCGATCTCGTGGCGGAAGTGTCCGAGCACGGTGCGGTACGGCTCGCCCAGCTCCGCGCGCCGGCGTTCCCGATCGGCGTCGTCGGACTCCGCGAGGTCGAGCGTGATCAGCCCGTCGGCGTGGCCCGTGGTCACCGGCCGCCGCTCGGAGGACAGCAGCTCAAAGCCGAGATCGCCGCCCAGGGGGAGCCCGAGGTCGAGCAGCTGGAAGATCAGGCGGCGCTTGGCCGCCTCGGCGAGCGCGAACTCGTCGAGCCCGACGGCATCGGTGTCCGCCGGCCGGGTCCGGGTCAGGCGGCAGCTCCGGCACAACCCTGACGGGTCGTCGTCCTCGACGACCCAGTTGCAGCGGGCGAGCCCGGCGTTTGCGCACCGGCGCGCGGCGTCGTCCAGCAGCCGGAGATCGAGCGCCGAGGCGACGAAGCCCTGGTCACGGCCGCAGGTCAGGCACTGGCTGTTCTCGAAGAACAGCAGGGCTCCGCAGTGCCCACAGGTGAAAGCGCGCATGGCGGCTGAGGGTAGTGTCACGTCGATGCTGCTGCGCAGCGACGATCGCGGCGTGCTGGCCATCGGCCAGGCGTCGCACGCATGGATCTCCGGGCAGCTCGCCCGGGCCTGGGGCAATTCCGCCTTCGGACCCGTCGAGCCCTGGGAGGAGGTGTGCCTGGGCGCCGAGCAGCACGACATCGGGATGGCGCAGTGGGACCGGGAGCCGAGCCTCAGCCCGGGGAGCGGTCTCCCCCACGGGTTCACCGAGATGCCGCTGGAGGTGCACACGGCGCTGTGGCGGGAGGGGCCGCGCCGGCTCACCCGCCAAAGCCGTCATGCCGCGCTGCTGTGTGCAATGCACGGCGAACGGCTCTATGCCCGGCGCAACCTGGGGCAGCTGCCCCCGCCGCAGGCGGAGCAGGTGGCAACCCTCCTCGCCGACCTGCGCTCCCTGGGAGCCGACCTCCGCGCCGCGCTCGCCGCCGACCCGAGCACTGCTGACGACGTCACCGAGGACCGGCTCGCCCGCAACAGCGATCTCGTGTGGACCTGGGACGCCATGTCGCTCGCCCTGTGCCTCGACTGGGCGCCGTGGCGCGCCGAGGGCGTGCCGGTGGCCGAGGGCGGGAGGACCACGCTCGAGCTGACCCCGGGTGAAGCGCCGACGCGCGTGAGCGTCGACCCATGGCCGTTCCGGGAGCCCAACGTGCGGGTGCGCTGCGAGGGACAGCGGCTGGCGGCCGGCGGCTACCCGAACGAGAAGGCGCTGCGCTGCGGCCTCGCCGAGGCGCCCTGGGAGACGCTCGACTTCACGCTCGCTCCCGCCCTCAGCGCGTAGGCGCCGGCGAGGCCGGTCCACGGCGCATAGGGCATGAAGAACGCCTCCACCTCGGCCTCCGTGGCGCGGGCCCGCGGATCTCCCGTGGTCAGCCGTCCGACGAGCTTCAAGTAGGCGAGGTCCCCCGCCGGCAGCTGATCGAGCCGGCCCTGGCCGAGCAGCGCCAGGCACTGAAGCGTCCAGCTGCCGATGCCGGGAATCGCTCGCAGCCGCCGCCAGCCGGGCTCCGGCCGAGCCGCCTCCAGATCCACCCGCCCGCTCGCCACCTCCCGCGCCGCGCGCACGAGCGCGATCGCCCGGCCCTCGGAGAGGTCGCACGAGCGCAGCAGCGCCGGGGCCTGCGCCGCGAGCACCGCGGCGGTCGGAGAGTCGCGCAGCCCCGTGTCCGCGCAGCGGCGTCCGAGGCGCGCGACGAGTCGCCGCTGGATCGCGGCCGCGCGCTCGGCGTCGATCAGCTGCTCGCAGATCGCCCACGCCAGCGCCTCGAAGGGCTCGGGTCGCCCGAGCACGCGAAAGCCGGGATCGCGCCGCAGCGCGCGGCCGATCAGCGGGTCGGTGCGGAACCGCTCGTGAAAGGCGCGGAGGTCGTGGTCGAGCCCGAGGGCGCGTCGCATCCGCACGACTGCCCATTCGCGAGCGGCGGGTGAACGAGCGCGCGCGCCGAGTAGGACACGATCGCTCCCGAGATGGGCGACTCGCACGAGCACGGGCACGTCCCCGTGGTGCAGGAGGCGGTGAAGGACGCCGCCGCGCAGCCGGGTCAGGCCGTCAAGCCCGCCGAAGCGCGGCAACCGGTAGCACCAGCGCGTCGTGACCTCGACCCGCAGCTCGGTCGCCGCGGCGGCGGTCAATCGGTGCTCGCCCGCCCTACGAGGCGGACGTTGACGAGGTAGGTGCGGCTGGTCCCGGCCGGCCAGGCGAAGGCCGGATCGCTCACCGGCGGGGCCACCGCCTCGCCGAGCCGTCGGGCCGCGAAGCGCTGGAGCAGCGCCATCGTCAGCGCACCGGCGAAGAAGCCGCCGGCCGCCACGGCCGCCGCCTGCACGGCGGGCAGCGCGACGGCCGAGGAAGCCTCCAGCTCGCTGACCTCGACGAGGACTGGCACACCGTCGAGCACCTCCTCGCCGGTGAGGACCTCCGCCTCGACGTCGTCCTCGTGCCGGGACTCCTCAGTCATGGCCCCCATGGTGACAGCGCGCGCGGCGAACGCCAACGCACCCCGTACGATTGTCGACGTGTCGACTTCGACCGACGTCTTCGCCAAGGCCCGCGAGCACGAGCGGCTGGAGCAGCTCAAGGCCGCGCGCGAGCTGAACGCGCTCCCCTACTTCCGCGTGCTCGAGGGTCCGACGCTGCCGGTGGTGGAGATGGAGGGCGCGTCGCGGATCATGCTCGGCTCCAACAACTATCTCGGCCTCACCGGCGATGCGCGGGTCACCGCGGGAGCCCAGGCCGCGCTGGAGAAGTACGGCACCGGCCTCACCGGCTCCCGCTTCCTCAACGGCACCACGGACATGCACCTGGAGCTCGAGCAGGAGCTGGCGGAGTGGTTCGGGACCGAGGCGGCGATCGTGTTCACCACCGGGCACCAGGCCAATCTCGGCGCACTGGGAACGATCCTGGGGCCGAGCGACACCGTCGTGGCCGACTCCGGCGATCACGCCTCGATCCTCGACGGCTGCATCCTCTCCCGGGCGAAGCTCCGGGCCTTCAAGCACAACCGCCTCGACCTGCTGGAGAAGCGACTGGCCTCCGCCGAGCAGGACGGAGGCGGCGTGCTCGTCGTCGTCGACGGCGTGTTCTCGATGGAGGGCGACATCGCGCCGCTGCCGGAGATCGCGGCGCTCTCGGCCCGCTACGGCGCCCGGCTGATGGTCGACGAAGCGCACGGCCTCGGAGTGCTCGGCGCGCGTGGCGCCGGGGCCTCCGAGCTGCTCGGCGTGGAGGATCGCGTCGACCTGCGGATGGCCACGTTCTCGAAGTCGCTCGCCTCGTGTGGCGGGGTGATCGCCGGACCGGCCGAGGTGATCGAGTTCCTGCGCATCCAATCGCGGCCGTTCATGTTCACCGCGTCCGGGGTGCCCGCCGCCGTCGGAGCGGCCCTCGCGGCGGTGCGCATCTGCCGCTCCGACGAGGGCCCCGGACTGTTCGCGCGGGTGCTCGACAACGCTCGCTACCTCCACGCCGGTCTGCGTGCCGCCGGTTACCGCGTCGTCGAGCCGCTGCAGCTTCCCGATGGCCGGGGCGAGGCGGTGACGCCGGTCGTCCCCGTCGAGGTGGGCGACGACTGGAAGGCCGTGTTCCTGTGGAAGGCGCTCTACGAAGCGGGGGTGTTCGTCAACGTGGCGCTCCATCCCGCCGTGCCCCCGAGTGGGGCCCTGTTGCGCACGAGCGTGATGGCCACACATGAGCGGTCGACGCTCGACCAGGCGCTCGATGCCTTCGTGAGCGTCAAGCGCGCTTTCGAGGCCGAGCACGGGCCGCTCCCCGGGCCCCGCTGAGCGCCTCGTCGCGGCCGCGCGACGGCAGCGCGATAAAAAACCCGCTCTGAGCACATGGTGCTGTGATGTGACCTTGCTGTGACTGACTCGTTTCCGTAGTTTTCCCATCGAGAGAAGACACGGGCCGGGCTGGAGACAGGAAGCAGAGGGTCACAGCGGGGTGGCTGGTGATCGAATGGGCAGGGGCGATAGCTCCGGCTGGCGCGTGGACCATAGAGAGAGTTGAGGTTCGGGAGCGTGCGTCCGCGCGCGCCTTCCGTTCACACAACCATGTCCGCAGAGTGCGGACCTGAACGTGGGGAGAGAGAGACCATGCCGATCACCCAGAGTTCGACCATGATGCCGGGACCGCAGCGCCTGCGGGCGCTGGAACGGGCCAACGAGGTGCGCCTCGCACGAGCGGAGCTCAAGCGACGGATCGCCGGAGGTGAAGTGTCCGCCGCCGAGGTGATCCTCGAGTGTCCGTGGGAGGCGAGCAGCTGGACGTTGCGTGAGCTCCTGATGAGCCAGCGCCGCTGGGGGAGCAAGCGCTGCCGGACGTTCTTGGAGCGCAACCAGATCAACGAGATGAAACCGCTCGGCGCGCTCACCGAGCGCCAGAAGCAGCTGCTGGCGCGACAGCTCCACGCCGCCGAGCCGGCGGCCTTCGACCTCGAACCGGTCGCCGCGCTGCAGTTCGCCTGACCGCGGGGAGATCCGGCTCCGCGTCCGGCGCGGAGCCGGATCTTCGCCGTGTCATCAGGAGCGCGAGCCGGAGCGGCTCAGAAGTTCATGCCGATCGGCACCGGGCTCGCGCCGGCGAACAGGAAGAACCACACGACGAAGACGAGCAGCGAGATGGCGGCGCTGACCACCAGCACACCCTCGAGCATCACATGTCCCGGATCGTCCATGCCGTGGGCGATGCGGTGGCGGCGGTAGAAGTCGCTCAGGCGCTGCAGCAGCCAGGCCAGCACGATGATCGTCACCACGACGCCGATCGCCATCACGGCGAGCGCGGTGCTGAGCGTCGAGGTGGCCTCGATCTGCGAGCCGACCCACAGCCACAGCAGCGGCGTTCCCAGCCACAGCACGAGGCTGCCCAGGAACATGATCAGCACGGCGAGAATGGCGCTCGTGCCGGCACGGACGATCTCGCGCATCATCGGCGCGCCTCCGAGCGCATCGCCGCCGGCGTCAGCTCGGGGCGGGCCGCGGAGCGTCTCCGCGGCCCCCGGCTAACGGACAGCCGGAGGAAAGCTTGACCTGCCACCAGCCGGCGAGCATGCCGATCAGGCCGAGGCGAGGGCGAACCTCCCAGGCGCCGCAGCCAGGCTCACCGATGTCGCCCCGGGTGATGCGCCGAAAGCGGTAGCGCCCGGGCTCGAGCAACATCCGCTCGAGCAGCACCCGGTTCGCCTCCTGGGCGTCGGCCACGTCGGCGACGTGTGCGCGTGCGGCACGGAGACGCTCGGCGAGGTCGTCACGCACGCGCTCGAGCTCACCGAGGCCGAGCAGCCGCGGCTGCTCGTGGGGTGAGTCCGCCAGCGCCAGGCCGCCCATCGGAAAGGCCGTGACGAACATGTCCGAGAGCTCCCGCTCGAGCTTCGCGATCTGCGCCCGCATGGACCGCCGCGCCGCTCGGTCCGCATCCTCGACGATCCGGCCGGGACGCGGATCGGGAACGACGAGCGTGTCGTGGACGAGCGACATTGGCGCAAGCTTAGCGCGGTTCCCCGGCCTCTGTGCCGGTTTCCGCCGGGACGGGAAGGGCTACGTTCAGGGCGTCGTGAGGATCTCCGCGCACGTCCACAGCGCCTCCTCGAGATGGATCGCCGGCACCCCCTCGACGCCGACCGAGAACAGCACGATCCGCCGCGTCGCGCGGCGGACGCGATGGCCTCTCGCCACCGCTCCGAACAGCAGCGCGTGAATCGTCACCGGGTCGGCCACGGCGAGGCGGCCGGGCGGCAGCGAGGAGGAGTGCTCACCGGTGCCGAGCTCGTCTCCGGGGCGGGTGAGGCGGATCCCGAGCCCGGCCGGATCGACCCGCTCGGCGTCGAGGGCCCAGACCGCGACTCCGGTCTCCACGAGGGCGATCAGCAGGGCGTCGGCAACGAGTCCGCGCGAGCGGAACCCGCCGGCCATCAGGCGTCCCACTGCCGCCGCCTCGCTCGGGATCCGGTCGGTGTCGGGATCGAGGCCGATCTGGCGGAAGAACGACCGGTACGCGCGCGGGATCGGGTGGGTGCGCATCGCCACGACACTGGCGCCGCGGTACCGATTCGACAGCGCCCGGAGCCGCTGCACGACCCCGGGGGAAGTCTGGCCGTCACGGGCCTGCACGGTGACCCAATCGAGGCGCAGGGCGGGGAACTCCGCGCGCAGCTCCGCCTGCACGAATCCGGGCGCCGGTCTGAGATCGAGCTCCTCCATCGGGTGCGTCGCCGCGGCTAGGCGCCACCCTCGTCGAGCGCCCTGACGGCCGCGGCGAGCCGGACGGGACGCTGCCACGGATCGCCCACGAGCCGCTTGACGACGAGCCCGCCCGGGCGCGCGATCTCCACCATCGGACAGATCTCGACGCCGTAGATCTCCCCCACCCGGCCGTCCTCGTCGACGGCGATCGGGATCGTCCAGTGATGGGAGCGCGCGAGCGCCGCCGTGGTCCTGAGGCTGCCGCGGACGGCGACCGCGGCGAACTGGATCCGGGGAAACTCGGCCGACACGCGCTGAAGGGTGTCGACCTCGTGCACGCAGTCGCTCGAGCCGGTGACGAAGAAGTCGAGGACGATCGCCCGGCGGTCGCAGACGTTGAGCGCCCGCGGGTTCGGGGCCCGCGGATCGCACCGGGGATCGGCGTTGGCGGGGCGGTTGATCCCGCTCGTGGCGAGCGGCGCGACGAACCGGTGCAGATGACCGCCCGCCGGGATGCCCGGCGTGCTGACGCCGTTGGTGACGAACAGGTAGATGGAGAAGGCGGCGACGAGGCCGAGGCCGAGAATGCCGATCATCCACTGGTAGCGGCGGGTGTCGATGGCGGGCTCGGCGCGGTAGCGGGGGCGAGCGCCGGCGCGGGCGGCGGCACGGTCGGGGTCGAGCCGGCGCGCCGAGGCGGGTGCCGGCGACCCGCCGGGAGTGGCCTGCTGTGGTGACTCGCCGGGTGTGGGCTGCTGTGGGGACTCGGGAGGGTCGGCCCCTGACCCGGACGAGTCGGGCGGTTCGGGGGCGCTCACGCCACTCGCGCGCGCCGGCGCGGCCGCGGGAACGCCCGGACGTGGCGGGCGAGGCCTCCCCGGCGGCTCACGAGTCCCCCGCGCTCCGCCACCGCCAGCACGGCCGGGAGCACGAGCAGCACGCCGAGCAGCGACACGGTGAGATCGACGAGCGTCACGAGCCCGAAGTCACGGAGCATGGTGATGTTGGAGAAGGCCAGCACGCCGAAGCCGGCGATCGCCGTCACGCCGGAGGCGAGCACCGCGCGGCCGGTGGACCGATAGGCGGAACGGATCGCCACCAGCAGCTCACCACTGGCCCGGCGCTCCTGGCCGAAGCGCTCGGAGAGCAGCACGCTGAACTCGGTGGAGATGGCGATCACCAGCGAGCCGAGCGTGGCCGACATCGGGTTGAGCGGCACGCCGATGAGGAACAGGATGAGCGCCGACCAGCCGGTGGCCAGTGCGATCGGGACCACCGGGATGAGCGCCCGGCGCCAGGAGCGGAACGCCGCCAGGAGCACGATCCCGACGGCGAACAGGCCCGCGAGCAGGGTCAGCAGACGACGGGCGGACGACGACAGGGCCTGGTTGGCCTCGGCGGCGAGCACGGGAAGACCGGCGAGCTGGGCGCTCACCCCCGCGGGCGGGTGCAGCTGCGAGCGCATGTAGTCGATCACCCGCTCCTGTCGTGACAACGGCATCAGCCGGATGCCGAACGCCAGCACGGCGTTGCGATCGTCCGAGGTGATGACCGCCTGCTTGAAGTAGCCGGGGATCGCCGTCAGCAGCGCCTTGATCTCGACGTCGGTCAACGCGCCGGCGCCGCTCTGCGTGCTCGACGTGCTCGACGTGCTCGACGTGCTCGTCCCCTGTGAGAACAGGTCGGGCAGCGAGAGCGCCGGACACAGGGTGGCGCGCTGACAGCCCTGATGCTCCTGGTAGCCGAAGTGGGTGAGCAGGCGGTTCTCGTAGGTGATCATCCAGTCGAGGACCCCGGCCGTGGCGACGTCGTGCGCGTGGACGGTGACGTCGAGCTCGCCCGAGGTGCCGGTGACGCGCTCGAGCCGGTGGAGGTCGCGCAGCGCCGGCATCCCCGAGGGGACGAGCTTGGTGATGTCGGACTGCACCGAGGTCTGCGTGTCGGCGACCCACCCGAGCACGGCCAGCACGACGCCGATGGCGAGCACCGTGCCGGGCCGGCGCACGACCTCGCCGATGACGCTGCCGCGGGGGGCGAACCGCGGCCGTGCGAGCCGCCGCGCTCCTGACCGACCCTCCGCAGGCCGGCGTCTCGCGAGCCGAGGCACCACGGGCCGCGGCACCGCCAGCCGCGATACCGCAGACCGCTGCACCGCGAGCCGGCGTCCCGCGCGGCGGACGCGCACGGAGACATCGGATCCGATCTCACGGGCCCCACGGAGCGAGGGCGCCAGCACGGCGGCGAACGGAAGCCGGCGGCGGTTCGGGTCCGCCGGCGCGAGATGACGCGGCCCGCGCCGTCCCCCGCCGAGGAGGAGCACCTGGGCGGCGGACCCGGCGGTGAGCGCACAGGCCAGGGCGATGGCGATCCCGAGCACGATCAGCAGCCCGAAGCCGCGCACCATCGGGACCGGTGAGAGCAGCAGGACCAGGAACCCCACCCCGGTGGCGAGGGCGGCGACGGCGATCGTCGGGCCACCGGCGCCGGCGGCGCGAACGACCGCGGCCTCGGGCCCGGCGCCGTCCGCCTGGGCCTCGTGGACACGGGACTGGAACTGGATCGCGTAGTCGACGGCGAGGCCGATGAGGATCGGCAGCACGGCGATCGACGCCAGCGTCAGCGTCGCTCCGGCGAGGGCCACGATCCCGAACGTGATGCCGGCGGCGAGCAGCGCCACCCCGAGCGGCAGCAGCCGCAGCGCCCCGCCACGGCGCCGAGCCGTGCGCGCCCGGAACACGAGCAGCAGTACGAGCGCCATCACGAGCAGCGCGGCGATCAGCAGCACGACGATCGAATGGGTGATCTGGGCGGTGAGGTCACTGACGACCACCGGCTCGCCGCTCACCGTGTAGGTACCGCTGTACTGGAGCGCGAACTCCGGCAGCCCCACGGCCCGGCGGACGAGCGAGATGATCTGCGCCTGGCGGGCCGTCGAGAGGTTGGAGCGCAGCCGCACCTGGACGAGGGCCGAGTCGGCCGTGGGAAACAGGTAGGCAAAGCGGCCCTTGGGGGCATTGACGCCGCGGCTGTCGTCGAACACCACCGAGTTGATGAAGTCGTCGTTGGTGATCGAGGCGGGCAGATCGGAGAGGCTGAGCCCCGTCTGCTCGGCGGTCATCTCGAGCTGGTTGAGCTCGTTCTCGTACGTCGATTGGGCTGCCGACTGGGCGAGCTTCGACGCCTGCGCCGAGGAGTCATGGGCGGCGATCGCCTGCTCATAGGCCTGCTGGCCGCTGGCCCGCTCCGCGGCCGTGACCGAGCCCTCGAGTTGCGCGATCCCCTGGTTGACCGCGGCCGCCGAGCGGCTGAGGAAGGTGGCCGGCCCGTAGACGACCTGGACGGCATGCGCGCGGGCGAGCCGTCCGCATGGTCCGTCCGTCCCGCCGATCGGTGTCGTCGATGCCGGCGCCGCGACGTAGGCGGTGTGGCTCGAGTCGAGGACCATCCGCTCGCCGGCGAGGCACCCCTCGAGCTGCGAGAGCCGGCCGAGGTCGGCGGTCTCCAGCAGGTCGGTCAGCGGCTCCCTGATGAGGACGACGATCGCGTCACCCCCGAAGTGGCGATAGTCCGCCTGGGTGGCGCCGTAACTCGCCGACGAACTGGAGACGAACGTGCTCGTCGCCGCGGAGGGCTGCAGCCCGAGTGCGAGCACGCCGCCGATCAGCGCCAGCGCGACCGTCACCGCCAGTGCCGTCCGCGGGCGGCGCGCCGCCATACGCGCAAGCGCCTCGAGCCTCTCCTTGAGCCTCATCGTCGGGCGAAGTTAGCGGTTCGCGTCGGGAGGACGCGCAGCTCCGGACCTAGTCCATCGTGAGCGGACCCTGCGACTCACCGGCCAGGAACTGCCGGATGAACGGGTTGTCCGAGTTGAGCATGTCCTCGGCCGGGCCGGCCTCGACGATGCGGCCCTTCCACAGGACGTTGATGTAGTCGGCGACGCGCCGCGCGCTCATGATGTCGTGGGTGATGACGGCGAAGGTCGGCAGGTGCTCGAGCTGCTTCTCCTTGGCCTCTTCCATCATGTCGCGGTGGATCTCCAGGATCAGCTCGCCGAGCAGCGCCGTGCGCACGGGATCGAGCCCGGAGTCCGGCTCGTCGAACAGCACGATGTCGGGCTCCAGCACGAGCGCCCGGGCGAACCCGGCGCGCTTGCGCATCCCGCCGGAGAGCTCGTTGGGGGCCTTCTCCCGCGCCGATCCGAGACCGACCTCGTTGAGGCGGCGCATGACGATGTCCTCGATCTCGTCCTCGCCCTTCTCGGTGTGCTGGCGCAACGGGAACGCGACGTTGTCGTACAGGTTCATCGAGCCGAACAGGGCACCGTCCTGGAACAGGAGCCCGAACTTCTTGCGCATCTCGAACAGGTCGTCGTCGGGCATGTTCGGCACCGACTCGCCGTGGACGAGACAGTCCCCCTGGTCCGGGTACAGCAGGCCCACCATGTGCTTGATGCACACGGACTTGCCGGTGCCCGACGGCCCGAGGATCATCGAGACCATTCCCTCCGGCAGGCCCATGTTGAGACCGCGGAGGATCCGGTTCTTGCCGAACGCCTTGTAGGTGTCGATGAACTCGACGGCGTCGGGGCGACCCGAGGGATACACCTTGTAGGTGTGCCACTTGTACTCGTCCTCTGAGGCTCCGTCCGGAGGCGCGGGGCGCGAGCGGGGCTCGTCGACGACCGAGACGCGTGAGCGCGACTCCTCGCGCTCCTCCTCGTCCTCGTGGCCGTGGTCGTGCTCGTCGTGCCGGTCGTGGTCGTGGACGTCGTGGTCGCCGCGGATCTCGTCGTCGTCCCGGTCCTCGTCGTAGTCGTCGTGGCCGTCGCGGTCGTCGTGGCCATCGCGGTCGTCGTGGTCGGACTCGGCCCGCGCCGGCATCTCCCACTCGTAGTCGTCGGCGTCGTTGCGGTCGTGACCGGCCTCGCCACGGTCCGACTCATCCTCGGCCTGCCGAGTCTCGGCCTCGTGGCGCGGGCCGTCCCCCTCGTCGTCCCCGTCGGCATCGGAATCGGCCATCTCCGACTGGGAGCCCGATCCGGACGGCAGCGGCACGTGGCGCGAGAGCTTCTCGTCGTCGTCCTCCCGGTCCTGTGAGGAGAGGGGCTCGACGGGATCGCGGTCCGAGGTCGAGAAGTACGGCGAGGACTCGATCAACTCCCCGGTGCGCTCCTCCTCCTTGGAGCTCGCCTCCATCCCGGCCGGCCGGGAGCTGTGCTCCTCGTCCGGCTCTCGGCGATCCTCCTCGCCGCGGTCCTCGCCGTCGTGCGAGGACCCGTCATCGTCGCGGTCCTGCGCCTGGGCCTGGGGCTCGTCGCGGTCGTCGTGGTCGCCAGGGTCGTCGCGGTCGCCGTCGTCGCCGCCGGCCCGGGTGGCACCGGCGTCGTCATCGTCACGCGCGGCCGGGCTCGCCGACCACAGCTCGCCGCTGCCGTGAGCCTCCGTCGACTCCGCGCTCGGCGGCCGCGTGTTCCAGCGGATCGGGCCCTCGCTGCCCTGGCCGAAGATGGGGGCCGGCTCGTCGCCGGACCCGGCCTGGGCATCATCGGAGCCGGGTGGCGCGACGCTCCCGGACGGCTGATCCTGGTCCGTGAAGCCGCGGCGCTGCCGATCAGCCTCACCTTCTCCACTGCCCTTGCTCCCGAACGGGAGTGAGAATCGCCGCATTGTCAGCCTCCGATTGGTGCCCGGGGATTCGCGCCCCAGAAGAGCTGCGTTCCGAGCATGCCGATGAGATGCACCGCCACCAGATTGAGGACCATCGATTTGGCGGTCGCCGTCCCCACGCCGACGGGGCCACCGCTCGCGTTGTAGCCGTAATAGCAGCCGACGATGACGATGACGACCGCCATCGTCATTGCCTTTATCAAGCTGTATATGAGATCTGGGGGGTTCTGGAACTCCCAGAAAATAAGGAAGAAGCCGCCGGATGAGACAACTCCGATCTGCTGCACGACGGCCAGGTAGCTGGCCAGGAAGCCCGCCCCCACCGAGCATAGGTACACGAACGGGAGCACGAGCAGAGCGGCGAGGAGGCGGGTCGCGCACAGGAAGGTGATGCCGCTGATGCCCATCACCTCGAGTGCGTCGATCTCGTCGGAGATCCGCATCGAGCCGAGCTCGGCGACGATCCCCGTGCCGATCTTGGCCGCCATCATGTAGCCGAACACGAGCGGCACGAGCTCGCGCAGGTCGCACCAGGCGGCGAATACGCCGGAGTAGGCCGGGGTGCCGTCGGACTGTGTGAAGTAGGCGCCCTCGATCCCGCACTCGAGGCCGATGAAGAACACCAGGCCCCAGATGACGAGCGTCGAGGAGACGATCAGGATTCCCGCCTGACGCAGCGTCTCGCCGAAGAACTTGAGCACTCGCAGCGACGCCACCTGACCGGCGACGCGCGAGCCGAACTTGACGATCTCGCCGAACGACTCGAGCCAGCCCTTCGGGGTGGCCAGCAGCTCCCCCATCAGCCGGCTCCGTGTTCGTCGCCGCGCGGGCTCACTTGACGATCTCCGTGATCTCCGGGTGCGTCGCGAGCAGCAGCTCGGTGAACGCGTAGTTGAAGGCGAAGATGCCGAGGAAGGCGATCACCACCGCCTGGTTGACGGCGCGCCCCACGCCCTCGGCGCCGCCGGAGGCGGTCATCCCCTTGTAACAGCAGACGATCGCGATGATCGCGCCGAACAGCGTCGTCTTGACGACGGAGCCCCACAGGTCGGTCGTGGAGGCGTTGTTGAAGAAGGTGGCGAAGAACGGGCCGAGCGGGGCGTGATTGACGAGCGTGGCGAGGATGCCCCCGAAGACGCCGAAGATGAGCGCGTAGATGTCGAACAGGCCCGTGACGAGCATCAGCGCCAGGAACCGCGGCACGACGAGGTTCTTGATCGGGTCGACGCCGAGCACCTGGAGCGCGTCGAGCTCCTCACGGATCTTCCGGGCGCCGAGGTCGGCGGTGATCGCCGTGCCGGCCACCCCCGCGAGCACGACGGCGTCCACGAAGGGCGCGAACTCGCGGATCGACGCGAGCACGAAGAAGCCGCCGAGCCGATCGAGGGCGCCGAACAGGGTGAGGAAGTTCGCCGCCTGCAGCCCCGGCGCCTCGTAGCCGAAGGCGATCGTCGAGACGAGCAGCGGGAACCAGCACAGACGCAGCGCGAACATGAACTGGCTCGAGAACTCGCTCCCGTAGCTGTACGGCGGGCGCACGGCCGAGACGAGCGTCTTGCCGGTCAGGATCATCACCTGACCGACCTCCTCGAGCACGTTCTTGGTCGGCAGGAACGCGCGGTCGGCTGCTTGTCTGATCAAACCCTCTTCTTCCTCCCAGGCTGCGCACGCTGACGCGCACCGAATTTCCGCCGCACAGCCTACGCGAGAACCGCGGCGAAAACCAAGTGGGAACCGTCGACGGGGCAACCCGCGTCTGCGCCGAAGGCGCGTGGTATGTTCAGCGCGCCGTGAGCCGAGGGAGCGTGAGGAAGGGCGGGATCGTCGCCATGTGCGGCTGCACGCTGCTGCTCGCCGCGTGCGGCAGCGGCGCGCGCCAGGATGCCACCGAGCCGCGGGGGAACTTCCCGGTGAAGGTGACGACGGCCCGCTTCCCCGCCAAGCAGACCCTCTCGGAGCACACGCGGATGATCATCTCGGTGCGCAACTCCGGCCGCAAGACGATCCCCGACATCGCCGTGACCGTCCTCAACCCGAAGGACAGCACCGCCGCCGCCGCATTCGCGCAGGACATCGCCGGCGACCCCGGCGAGACGCTGGCCAATCGCTCGCGGGCCGTGTGGATCATCGACCGGCCCCCCGGTGCATGCCGGTACAGCTGCAAGCAGGGTGGGATGGGCGGCGCCGTCACCGCCTACGACGACACCTGGGCGGAGGGTCCCCTCCTGCCCGGGCACACGGCGCGGTTCGAGTGGGGGGTCACCGCCGTGCAGACCGGCCACTACACCATCGACTACGAGGTGGCGGCCGGCCTGAACGGCAAGGCGAAGGCCGTCGACGCCGCGGGCGCGACCCCCCACGGCAGCTTCTCGATCACGGTGAGCCAGGCCCCGCAGCAGTCCTACGTCAACAACAGCGGGCAGATCGTCGTCGTGAAGTAGGCCGTCCGGCGAAGGGCACCGGGGACGGTTTGGACATCGGGATAGTGACCGCTCAGGCGGGACGGCATACGCTTGCCGCGCTGCGCCCCGCCGTAGGCGCCTATTCATCCACGTCCGCGTCCCTGCCGCCGAGGCCCGCGACCAGGAAGGAACCAGCCACCGCATGACCCCCATTCGCCAGCAGAACGTCCTCGCAGCTCAGTGGGAGCCCAACGGCGGCGCGCTCGGCGCGCCCGACCTCACGATGCCCGACAACCAGGTGTTCGGCTGCAACGTGTTCAGCCAGGCCGTCCAGCGCCAGCGTCTCCCCAAGGAGGTGTTCCGCGCGCTCCAGAAGACGCTCGCACGCGGGGAGCCGCTCAACACCTCACTGGCCGACGGGGTCGCGGTGGCGATGAAGGAGTGGGCGCTCGAGAAGGGGGCCACCCACTACACCCACTGGTTTCAGCCGCTGACCGGTTCGACGGCGGAGAAGCACGACAGCTTCTACGCGCCCACCGGTGAGGGCACGGCGCTCGCCGAGTTCTCCGGCAAGGAGCTCATCCAGGGCGAGCCGGACGCCTCCAGCTTCCCCACCGGCGGCATCCGCTCCACCTTCGAGGCGCGCGGCTACACGGCGTGGGATCCGACGAGCCCGGCGTTCATCCTGGAGAACCCGAACGGCGCCCTGCTGTGCATCCCCACCGCGTTCGCGTCGTGGACGGGCGAGGCGCTCGACAACAAGATCCCCCTGCTGCGCTCGATGGACGCGCTGTCGAAGTCGGCCCTGCGGGCGCTGCGGCTGTTCGGCAACTCCACCGCGGACCGGATCTTCACCACCATCGGTCCCGAGCAGGAGTACTTCCTGATCGATGAGCAGTACTACTTCGAGCGCCCCGACCTGATCACCACAGGGCGCACGCTGTTCGGCGCCAAGCCGCCGAAGGGCCACGAGCTCGACGATCACTACTTCGGCTCGATCCCGGAGCGCATCCTCGCCTACATGCTCGAGTGCGAGAAGGAGCTGTTCAAGCTCGGCGTGCCAGTGAAGACGCGCCACAACGAGGTGGCGCCGAATCAGTACGAGCTCGCCCCGATCTTCGAGAACTCGAACGTGGGCTCCGACCACCAGCTGCTCTCGATGCAGATCATGCAGAACGTCGCCCGCCGCTACGGGCTCATCTGCCTGCTGCACGAGAAGCCGTTCGCCGGGGTCAACGGCTCGGGCAAGCACAACAACTGGTCGATGGGCACCAACGACGGCGAGAACCTGCTCGAGCCGGGCGACACCCCTCACGAGAATCTGCAGTTCCTGTTCTTCTGCGCGGCCGTCATCCAGGCGGTCAACAAGCACCAGGGACTGCTGCGGGCCTCAATCGCCTCACCGGGTCAGGATCATCGCCTCGGCGCCAACGAGGCACCGCCGGCGATCATCTCGATCTTCCTCGGCACGCAGCTGGAGAACGTCTTCGGCGCGATCGAGCGCGGCGAGGCGGGCGAGTCGACGCCGGAGTCGTTCCTGGGTCTCGGCACGCCGGTGCTGCCGCCGCTCCCGATGCACGGCGGAGACCGCAACCGCACGAGCCCGTTCGCGTTCACCGGCAACAAGTTCGAGTTCCGGGCGCTCGGCTCGAGCATGTCGCCGGCACTGCCGAACACCGTGCTGAACACGATCGTCGCCGAGTCGATCGACTACCTGGCCGAGGAGCTCGAGGACGCCCTGCAGGACGGCGCCGACCTGGAGGAGGCGCTGCGGCCGATCCTCCAGCGCTCCTACGCCGCCAACAAGCAGGTGGTGTTCGGCGGCGACAACTACTCCGAGGAGTGGCACACCGAGGCCGAGCAGCGCGGGCTGCTGAACCTCCGGGCTACGCCCGACGCGCTCCCCTACCTCCTCACCGACGACACCCTCACGGTGTTCTCCAACTACGGCGTGCTCTCGCAGCGTGAGCTCGAGTCGCGCTACGAGGTCTACGCCGAGCAGTACGTCACGAAGATCAACATCGAGTCCGAGATGGCGGCGGAGATCGCCAAGACGATGATCCTGCCGGCCGCCGCGCGGCACCTGGCGATGCTCGAGGCCGGCGGGCTGAGCGAGCTCACCGGTGACGTCCGACCGCTCGTCGACAGCCTCGTCGAATCGATCGGCGAGCTCGAGTCGGCGAACCTGGAGGAGAACCAGCCCCACGGTGACGTGCTCGCGCACGGCAAGTACATCCACGACACGGTCGTCCCGGCGATGGAAGCGGTCAGAACCGCCGCCGACGCGCTGGAGAAGGTCGTCGCCAACGACCTGTGGCCGCTGCCGAAGTACTCCGAGGTGTTGTTCATCAAGTAGGCGGGGTGGGGTTGCCGTCTTCGCCATGTGCGGGGTTGTGGCGGCGCGGGACCGTGGTGCGGGTTCCGCGAATGGCGAGGACGGCGACCCCAGCCCCTTCAGCTGGTGCGGCGTGGGCGGCGACCCCAGCCCCTTCAGCTGGTGCAGCGTGTCCGGCTGGCCGACCCGCTCCGGATCCATGGGGGGGTTGGGCGAATAACGCTACGTGGGTGAGCGTTATTCGCCCACCCCCCTGGTGAAACGCGACTTGCGGGCGGATGGGTGGTTGTCGCTTAACGTGAGGCCGATGCAGTGGCTGCGGGGTTGGCGCAGGTGGGGGGCCGTTGGCCTCGCCGTTGTCGTGCCGGCGCTCGGGTTCTCGGTGCCGGCGCAGGCGGGGCCCACGGGAGGGGCGGCCCTGGCGCCGCCGCCGCCTCGGGCCCCGGCGCGGCCGGCCACAGTGGCGGCGTCGAACCCGCTCGCCCGGCGTGGGATGTGGATCTGGGAGCTCGACTCCACCGACGGCGGGAACCTCCAGGCGATCATCGACCAGGCTCAGCGCGACGGGATCGGAACGCTGATGATCAAGTCGAGCGACGGCACGACGATGTGGTCGCAGTTCAACCGCAGCGTTGTCGCGACGCTGCACGCGGCCCATCTGCAGGTGTGCGCCTGGCAGTACGTCTACGGGGACGAGCCGGCGACCGAGGCGGAGCTCGGCGCCCAGGCGGTGAGAGACGGCGCCGACTGCCTGCTCATCGACGCCGAGGGCGAGTACGAGGGCAAATACGTCTCGGCCCAGACCTACATCCACAAGCTCCGCTCGCTCATCGGGCCGAACTTCCCAGTGGGACTGGCCGGCCTCCCGTACGTCGATTACCACCCGGCGTTCCCCTATTCGGTGTTCCTCGGGCCCGGCGGTGCGCAGTACGACGTCCCGCAGATGTACTGGCACGACATCGGAACCACCACCGACGGCGTGTTCCTCCACACCTATGCGTTCAACCTCCTCTACGGCCGGCCGATCTTTCCGCTCGGGCAGATCTACGGCTCACCTCCGCTCCACCAGGTGCTCCGCTTCCGCCAGCTCTCGCGCTTGAACGGGGCGCCCGGGGTCAGCTGGTGGGACTGGCAGGAGGCCGGCCCGACGTACTTCGACGCCGTCTCCCGCAGCGTGGGGAACCTCTCCGACACCGCACGAGACGACGGGCTCGCGAGCCTGGGGCTGAACGCCGCGGGCGACGTCGTCGTGTGGGCTCAGGAGCACCTCGTCTCGGCCGGGGACCCGGTCACGATCGACGGTGCGTTCGGGCCGAAGACGGAAGCGGCGGTGGAGAGCTTCCAGTTCGCGCACGGCCTGCCCGTGACCGGCGAGATCGACCAGGACACCTGGACGCTCCTGCTGCGCTACGCGCCGGTGGCGGTCACCTGGGTCGTGCGGCACAAGTACGTCGTCGCCACGACCTCATCCGCGCGGGGCGCCCGGACGGAGACCGTGCCCAAGTCGGCCCGGCTCCCCGACCGCGGGGAGGAGATCCCCCGGGACCTCGGTGCCGGCCGGCCGCGAGGCGCCCAGGCCCGCTGACCGGGCCCGGGCCGCGAGGCGCCCAGGCCCGCTGACGGCGCCGGCCGGCCGCGGGGCGCCCCAGACCGCTAACCGGGGCGGCCCTCGACGGCCAGCGCGCGGTTCTTGTACGCGTCGTCGTCGGTCACCTCGGGCCCGAACCAGGGCGGCGCCACGAACCGCGCGGCGGCCGCCTCGTCGGCGAACTCCACCTCGGCGACGACGAGGCCTTCGAGCGCTTCGGCGTAGACGTCGACCTCGGCCACGAGCCCACCGGGAAGCTCGACCTCGTGGCGCACCTTGGTCACTCGCCGGCCCTCAGTGAGTGGCCACAGCGTCTCGAACTGGTCCTCGCCGAGCGCGATCTCGGTCTCCGAGCGGCTCAGTCCGCGGCCGGCCTTGACGGTCAGGGTGAGCGCCGCCTCGCGCCGGCGCAGGCGCGCCTCCTCCCCCTCTCCAAGGACGAGGTACCCCTGGGCGATCCGCGTGCGCCGCGCGGATCGCAGCTCGTCCGGGAGCGCCCCGACGAGGAACTTGCGCTCGACCTCCATCGGGCGTCAGGCGACGCCGAGAATGGTGCCGTCGGCGAGCCGCGTGGCCTCGGCGGCGTCGAGCTCGACGGTGCCGGCGACGACGATACCGGCGCCGAAGGTGATGTCGCCCTTGACGACGAGCCGGCGGGCGCGGCGCAGCGACGGGGGGCCGGCCGGGAAGTGGGACTCGAAGGCGTCGAGCAGGCGGTAGAAGCGCTTGTCGAGCTCGACGTAGGGCAGCCCCTCGACGTCGGGTGCCGGCTTCACGAGCATGTCCTCGGCGATCACGTAGACGTCGGAGCGCAGCACGAGCAGGTCGTCGGTCGTCTTCACGGGGACGAAGCGCGTCCGCGGCACCTGGAGCAGCCGGGCGTCGGCGAAGCTCCCGATCGCCGCCCCCATCGCGCTCTCCAGCTGGATCACCGGCGTCGAGTCGGCATCCCGCGGGTCGACCGTCTTGCGGTTGACGATCAGCGGGAGGGGCAGCACACCGTCGCGCTCCTCCAGCAGGTCCGACAGGGCCTGGAGATCCACCCACAGGTTGTTCGTGTTGTAGTACCGCCAGCGCCGGAAGTCGCGGAAGGAGTCCTCGTCCTCAGGCGGCGTCTGGGCGGTCTCCCGCAGCACGAGCTGGCCGTCGGCGCGGCGCCGCGCGATGTGGCCCCCCTTGCGATCGGCCTCGGTTCCCTCCACCACCTCCATCAGGAAGCTGATCTCCTCGGCGGCCACGAAGGCCGCGATCCGGGCGTCGACCGTCGCCCCCAGGTTGTCGGCGTTGGAGATCATCGCGTAGCGAAAGCCGCGCTCGAGCAGGGCGGCGAGCATCCCCGAGCGCCGCAGCGCGCCGTACACGTCGCCGTGGCCGGGCGGGCACCACTCCAGGCCCGGGTTCGCCGGCCAGCTCACGGGCTCGAGCGTCTCGGCGTCGAGCTTCGGGACCATGCTCTGCAGGAAGTCGAGCTCGAGGCCGACGTCGAGCCCGGCGTGGCGCTCGAGGGCGGGAAGCGTCGCCTCCCGCGTCGCCTCGCTGTCCATCAGCACGAGCGGCAGCTCCACCTGGTGGCGGCGCCGGAGCGCCATCACCTGGCCGATGATCACATCGAGGAACGTGTGGCCCTCACGCGCTTCGAGCAGGGACTTCGGCGAGGTGAGGCCCATCGTCGTCGCCAGGCCGCCGTTGAGCTTGATCACCGCCACCTGCGAGAGCGCCGTGGCCTCGTCCCCCTCGGGGAGCTCGCCGAGCCGGGGAACCTCGCCGGCGGGCTCGAGCTCGTCGCTCGGCAGCACCGACTCGTGGCCCTCGAGCAGCCGGCGGCGGGCGTCCAGGAAGTTGCGGATCGCCTCCTCGGACTGTCCGTCCTCCCGCATCTTGCGCTCTGCCAGCTCGGCCCCGTGGTCGCTCACAGCGAGCATTCTGCCCGTGCCGCGGGGATGTACGCGTTCACGTCCGGGCCACCTCGGCGCCGGCGCCCGGAACGAGCTCGACGGCGCCGCTGGGCGCCTCTGCGCCGGCGGGGAGGAGACCGAGCACGTTGCCCCCGAAGCCCCCGCCGACGATCCGCGCCCCGACCGCCCCGGACTCCCGGAGGCGCGCGACGGTCGCCTCGACGGCGTCGGTGGAGACCTCGTAGAGATCACGCAGGCTGGCGTGCGAGGCGTCGAGGAGCTCGCCCAGGCGCTCGGCGTCGCCCGCCCGCAGCGCCGCCACCGCCTCGTCGACGCGCCGGTTCTCGCTGACCACGTGGCGGACCCGGCGGCTGAGCGTGTCCGGCAGCGCCTGCGCCTGCTCGAGCGTCGCGTCGCGCAGCGAGCCGACCCCCAGGCGCGTGCACGCCTCACGGCACTCCTCCCGCCGGCGCCGGTACCCGGAGGCGGGATCGGCGAGGTCGTGCGTCTCGCCGGAGTCGAGCACCACGAACCGGTAGCCGGCGAGACGGAGCGGGACCTGGGTCAGCTCCAGGGTGCGGAAGTCGATCCGCACGGCATGGTCCCGGCGGGCGCAGAGCGAGGCGATCTGATCGAGCAGACCCGTCTCCGAGCCCACCCAGTCGTTCTCCACGCGCGAGCAGATCCGGGCCAGCTCGATCCGGTCCTCGGCGGCCTCCCCGGCCACGGCCAGCAGGGCGAGGCACAGCGCCACCTCGAGCGCGGCGGAGGAGGAGAGACCGCCGCCCTGGGGGACGTCGCCGGAGATCGCGAGCCGGGCCCCGCGCAGCGCACGCCCGCTTCGCCGCAGCTCGGCGACGGCACCGCGACCGAACGCCCGCCAGCCCTGGGCCGGCGTGGTGTCGTCGAGGGCGAAGGCGTCATCCTCCCCCACGTCGTCGGCGCGCACCTCGATGCGCCCGTCTCCGAGCGGCTCGCCGCGGACGCTCACGCCGGACCGGATCGCGAACGGCAGCGCGAGCCCGTCGTTGTAATCCGTGTGCTCGCCGATCAGGTTGACCCGGCCGGGGGCGAAGGCGGTGATCACGCCGGGACCGTCACGTCATCCCGTGCTCGCCTCGGCCACCGGCTCGCGGCCGAGCCGCCGCAGCCCGTCCTCGATCGCGGCGATCACCGTCTCGATCACCGCGACGCGGGCGTAGCGCTTGTCCTCCGCCGCGATCACGTGCCAGGGCGCGTCGGGATGATCGGTGACGTCGAGCATCTCCGTCACCGCGCGCTCGTAGTCCGCCCACCGCGCGCGGTTTCGCCAGTCCTCGTCGCCCAGCTTCCAGCGCTTGAGCGGCCGCTCCTCGCGGCGGCGGAAGCGATGCAGCTGCTCATCGCTGGAGATGTGGAGCCACAGCTTGACGAGCACCATGCCCTCGGCATGGAGGCCGCGCTCGAACCCGACGATCTCCTCGTAGGCGCGCCGCCATTCGGCTTCGGTGGCGAACCCCTCCACCCGCTCGACGAGGACGCGGCCGTACCACGAGCGGTCGAGCACGCTCATCCCGCCCCAGCCGGGCAGCGCATCGGCGAAGCGCCACAGGAAGTGATGGCGCTTCTCGCGCTCGTCGGGGGCCGCGAACGAGCGCACGGTGACGTGGCGGGAGTCGAGCGGCTTGACGAGCCGGCGGATCGCGCCACCCTTTCCGGAGGCGTCCCATCCCTCGAAGACGAGGCACACCGGCGGTCCGAGCTCGCCCCCCAGCTGGCCGCCGAGCTCGAGGCGCAGGGCGAGCAGGCGCCGCTGGGCCGCCTTCAGCCGTCGCTTGCCCTCCGCCTTGTTCAGGCGCAGGGCGAGATCGGCGTCCTCTAGCCGGGCCATCAGCTCGCCGCGCCCAGTGCCGCGCTGACCGCCGCCGCGAAGGCGTCGACGTCGGACTCGGTGGTGTCCCACGAGCACATCCAGCGCACCTCGCCGGCATGCTCGTCCCAGATGTAGAAGTCGAAGCGCTCCTGGAGCGCCGCGGTGACGGCGGGCGGCAGGACGGCGAAGATCGCGTTCGCCTCGACCGGCCGGGTGAGCCGCAGTCCGGGCAGGCCGTCGACGGCGGCGGCGAGCCGAGCGGCCATCGCGTTGGCGTGGGCCGCCGAGCGCCGCCACAGCTCGTCGGTGAGCAGGGCGTCGAACTGCGCGGCGAGGAACCGCATCTTGGACGCGAGCTGCAGCGTCTGCTTGCGCAGGTGGAGCATCCCCGGCGCGAGCGCGGGATCCAGGACGACGACGGCCTCGCCCAGCATGAGGCCGTTCTTCGTCCCGCCGAACGAGAGCAGATCGACGCCGACGTCGCTGGTCAGCGCCGCCAGCTCACAGCCCAGCGCGGCAGCGGCGTTGGCGAGCCGCGCTCCGTCCATGTGGACGACGAGCCCGTGGCGGTGCGCGAGGGTGGCGAGGTCCCGGATCTCCTCCGGGGCGTAGACCCTGCCGAGCTCGCTCGACTGGGTGATCGACAGCACCCGCGGCTGGACGGCGTGCTCGTCGCCGACGCGGACGATCAGGCGCTCGACGGCGGCGGGCGTGAGCTTGCCGTCCGGCGCGGGCGCCACCAGCAGCTTGACCCCTGCGACGGCCTCCGGCGCGCCGCCCTCGTCGACGTGGAGATGGGCGGTGTCGGAGACGATCGCCGCCTCCCAGGGCCGGCACGCCGCCCGCAGGCAGAGGACGTTGGCGCCTGAGCCGTTGAACACCAGGAAGGTCTGCGAGGGCGCCCCGAAGGCCTCCCGGAAGCGATCCTCCACCAAGCGGGTGTAGTCGTCGTGCCCGTAGCCGAAGGCGTGGCCGGCGTTGACTGCCGCGATCGCCGACAGGACCTCGGGGTGGATGGTCGCCGCGTTGTCGGAGGCGAAGCCGCGCGTCACGCGGCGAGCTTAGCCTGCAGCGAGCTGTAGAAGATCGACAGCGGGAACTCGTCGGGGAGCACGAGGTCGAGGTACTCGCGCGGGTCGCGGCTGTCGTCGAGCTCGCGAACGGGGGCGGCCCAGCGTGAGGCGGCGGCGGGAGCCACGCGGGCGGCGACGAGATCATGGGCGGCCGCCCAGTGGGCGAGCTTGGTGCGGTCGATCCCGCGCCGGTAGAGCTCGTAGATCTCGGCGTGCAGCTCGGCGACGCCCGCGCCGACGCCGTCCCAGTCGATCGTCAGCCGGTTGTCCTCCCAGCTGACGAGCCCGAGGCGGTGGAGATGGGCGAACAGCAGCTGGCCGCCGAGCCCGTCGTAGTTGCGCACGCGGCTCCCGGTGATCGGGAAGCGCAGCAGCCGGTCGAGGAGGATCGCGTAGCGGACGTAGCGCCCGAACGGCTCGCCACCGGCCTCGAGCTCGCCCGCCTGCACGAACGTGGTGAGATCGCAGCGCAGCTCCTCGAGCGAGTACATCCAGTACGGAGCGCGCTGACGGATCATGAACGGATCGAACGGCAGCTCGCCGTGGCTGTGGGCGCGATCGTGGATCAGGTCCCAGAGGATGTAGGCCTGCTCGGAGATCGCCGGGCTGGCCAGCATCCGCGCACAGTCGGGCGGCACGTTGAGCGACAACAGGTCCGCCGCGGCTCCCGCGACACGCCGCAGGCGCTCGGCCTCCTTGTCGCAGAAGATCGCGCCGAAGTGGTTGGGGACTCGCCTGGCGGCTCGTCCCTTGGGAGAATCGCCCGGGGGGCGATTCTCCTGGACGGGAAGTTCCGCGACGGAGACGGTCTCCGGGAACAGGACCGCGCAGTCGCTGTCGTAGCCGCGGGTGGAGTCGAGCCGCTGGACGGGGACGAACTTGGGGTTGTCGTAGCGATCGCGCTCGAGCGCGGCGATCCAGTCCGGCCACGGCACGCGGATGAGGATCGCCTCGAAGCACGTGTCACGCGACCCGTTCTGCTTGTACATGGGGAAGCAGACCACGTGCTGAAGGCCGTCCCGGCGCCAGCGCTCGGGGTGGAAGGCGTCGAGCGAAGCGGTGAAGTCAGGCCGCGCGAAGCCCTCGGCCGCCCACCGCCGGGTATCGGCGGCGGCGAGGCGCAGGTAGTCGGCGTCGTGGGGCAGGTGCGGGGCGAGCGCCTCGAGGCCGGCCGCGAGGCGCTCGGCGAGCGGTGCCGCGGCGGCCGGGTCGCTGCCGTCGTCCAGCGCGCCGTCGGAGCGCTGCAGCTGGGCGAGCTCGTCGGCGGCGTCGCGGACGGTGCGCCACTCCTCGCCGGCGGCGAGCGGCTCGCTCGGCCGACGGGACGGGCTGGGAGCCTGCGAGGCGGCGCGGTTGTGGGCGACCCAGTGGGCGATGTTCAGCCACAGGCGCCGATGATCGAGCTCGGACAGGCAGTCGTCGCCGAACAGATCGGAGTCGGCGAGCACGACGACGCGACCCTCCCCGTGCGTGGTGCAGACGATCAGCGGGGCGCCCGGCGCGGAGGCGCTGTCGTGGGCCCGGGCGAGGATGCGCGCGCCGTTGGTCGAGGAGATCGTCGTGGCCCGGTAGAGAACCGCCTCCCCCACGCCCGCGAGCAGGTCCCCGGCGAGCCCCCGGGGGCCCTCCCCGAGCCGAGCCCGGATCCAGCTCGGCGCGCCGAGGTTGTGCTCGTAGTCCTGGACGGTGTCGTTCTCCAGGTGGACGCCGAACCGCGCGAGCAGCTCGTTGAGGTTGTTGCCGTACTTCTCCTGCTCGGTCTCACCGAGGACGACGAGGCCGCCCCCGGCGGCGACGAAGGCCTCGACGGCGTCGATCTCCTCGGCGCTGAGTCGAGGCGATCCGGTGCCGGTCGTCCGCTCCCAGGCGGGGTCGGAGGGATGGGCCAGGACGAGCACGCGCTGGCCGCTGAGGCACTCGGCGGTCAGCGGCGACTCGTGGTTGGCGGTGATCGTGAAGCCGTCGGCGGCGAGCGCCGCGGCGGCCATCGCGTAGGAGGAATCGCCGGGGTGGGCCGGCTGCATCGCCGCCGCACGCTCGGGCCGGATCGTCCACGCCTCGCTGTGGGCCTCGTCGAACAGGATCGTCGCGTCCATCCCCGAAGCCTAGGTCGGGCTGGAGCGGTTGTCTATGCCGATTCCATGCCCGTTCCTGCAATAATTCTTCATATAGACGCCATCGATCACAAGATTCTTGCGTTGCTCACCGAGGATGGCCGCCGTTCCTACGACGACATCGCCTCCCGCGTCGCGCTGTCCGCCCCGGCGGTGAAGCGGCGGATCGACAAGCTCCGCGCCGGCGGCGCCCTGCTCGGGTTCACCGCCGTGCTCGATCACGGCGCGCTCGGCGACCACACCGAGGCGCTGATCGAGCTGTTCTTCGCCCCCGGCACACCGCTCGCGCGCGTCGCCGACACCCTCGACGGCCATCCCGAGGTGCTCGAAGCGTGGAGCGTCACGGGCGACGCGGACGCGATCGCGCGCGTGCGCACGCACGACAACGGCGACCTGGAGCGGCTCATCCGCCAGCTGCAGGCCGACGGGCTCGTGCAGCGGACGCGCTCCCAGGTCGTGCTCTCACGACTCGTCCCGCGCTGAGCCCCGCGGATATCCTCAGCGCTCGGCATGACCGCCCAAAGCGATCCGCCCGCCTGCATCGGCGTCGTCGTTCACCCCGAGCGAGACATCGAGGAACCGCTGGGAGCGCTGCGCGGATGGTGCGCGGACCACGACTCGGGACTCGGCCAGATCGCCATCGCCGGCCAGGACCGGGAGATCGCCGATGCCGTCGCCGTCGAGGACTGCCAGCTGATCGTCTCGATCGGCGGTGACGGCACCACGCTGGCGGCGATCCACGCCGCCGGCGCCGATCGGCTCGTGCTGGGGGTCACCTGCGGAAGCCTCGGAGCGCTCACCACGGTGCCCGGCGACGCGCTGCCCCGTGCGCTCGACCGGTTCGTGGCCGGCGACTGGCTCGTACGGGAGCTGCCCGCCCTGGACATCCGCCACGACGACGGCGAGCCGCTGCTGGCGATCAACGACATCGTCCTCGCCCGCGGCGGCCAGGGACAGCTGCGGCTGACCGTGAGCGTCGACGGAGTCCTGTTCGGCCGGATGGCCGGGGACGGGCTGATCGTCTCGACCGCCGTCGGGTCGGCGGCGTACACGCTCGCCGCCCGGGGGCCACTCGTCGCGCCCGGGGCGGATGCCTTCGTGCTCACCCCGTTGCCCACCCACGGGGGCTCGCTCCCGCCGCTCGTGCTCGGCTCCGAGTCACGGGTGGGGATCGTCGTGGCGAAGACGGGGGTCGGCGGCCTGCGGGTGGAGCTCGACGGGCAGGAGCATCCCGCGGAGCCGAGCGAGTTGCAGATCACGCTGCGCCCCCGGCAGGCGCGCCTGGTGTCGTTCGCCGATCAGGAGCCGCTGCTCACCGGTCTGCGCCGTCGCGGGATCATCGCCGACAGCCCCCGGCTCGTCGCCGAGGACGCGCGGCATCCCTGACACGATCGTGTCAAGGTTTCGCTAGGATCAACAGCGTGCGGGACTTCCTGGCAGCCGTGCGCGACCGGGTGGTCGTCTTCGACGGCGGCATGGGCGCGACCCTGGAGCAGTTCGACCTCGACCTCGAGCGCGACTACCGCCTGCCCGGACGCTGCCACGAGGCGCTCGTCCTCAACCGGCCGGACGTCATCGAGAGCGTTCACGCCTCGATGCTCGAGGCCGGCGCCGAGGTGCTGGAGACCGACACCTTCCAGGCGTCCCGGCTGAAGCTCTCCGAGTGGGGCCTCGACGCCCACACGCTGGAGATCAATCGCCGCGCCGCCGAGATCGCCCGCGCCGCGGCGGGTGAGTCCCGCTTCGTGGCCGGGTCGATCGGCCCGACCGGGTTCCTTCCCGCCTCGGACGACCCGACGCTCGGCCAGATCGGCTTCCGCGATCTCGTCGAGGTGTTCACCGAGCAGGCCACCGGGCTGCTGCAGGGCGGGGTCGATCTGATCATCATCGAGACGGCCCAGGACATCCTGGAGGTCAAGGCGGCGGTGTTCGGCGCGCGCGCGGCGTTCACGGCCACCGATCGCCAGGTGCCGATCCAATGCAGCATCTCGCTGCTGCCCAACGGCGGCAAGATGCTGCTCGGGACGGACATCAGCGCCGCGCTGGCGACGCTCGAAGCGCTCGACGTCGACGTCATCGGCCTCAACTGCTCGACGGGCCCCGAGGACATGCGCGACGCGATCCGCTTCCTCGGGGAGTTCTCGTCCCGTCCGATTCACTGCATCCCCAACGCCGGCCTCCCCCACCAGGGGCCGCACGGCGAGACCATCTTCCCCGAGGAGCCCGCGCCCCTGGCCGACGTTCTGGGATCTTTCGTCGAGCGATACGGCGTCGGGATCGTCGGCGGCTGCTGCGGGACGACGCCGGATCACATCCGGGCGATCGTCGAGCGCGTCAGCGGACGCCGTCCCGGCGAGCGCCCCGCCCCGCGGCCACCCCATCTCAGCAGCATGATCGCCGCCACCCCGCTCGTCCAGGACCCCCGCCCCACGCTCGTCGGCGAGCGGGTCAACTCGCAGGGATCCCGCAAGGCCAAGGAGCTGCTGCTGGCCGACGACTACGCGGGCCTCGCCTCCGTCGCCGAGGACCAGGTCGAGGGGGGCGCCCACGTCCTCGACGTGTGCGTCGCGCTCACCGAGCGCCAGGACGAGGCCGAGCAGATGCGCCAGACCGTCAAGCGGATCGCCCTCACCCAGCCGGCCCCGATCCAGATCGACTCCACCGAGCCCGACGTGATCGAGACGGCGCTGGAGCAGATCCCGGGACGGGCGATCGTCAACTCGGTCAACCTCGAGGCGGGCCGCGACAAGCTCGACCGCGTCGTCCCGCTGGCCAAGGCCCACGGCGCCGCGCTGATCGCGCTCACCATCGACGAGGTGGGGATGGCCAAGACCCGGGAGCGCAAGGTGGAGGTGGCGCGGCGGATCCGCGACCTCTGCTGCGACGAGCACGGCCTCGACCCCGAGGCGCTGATCTTCGACTGCCTCACCTTCACCCTCACCACGGGCGACGAGGAGTGGCGCCCGAGCGCGGTGGAGACGATCGAGGGCATCCGCGCGATCAAGGCCGGGATCCCGGGCGTGAAGACCTCGCTCGGAGTCTCCAACGTGAGCTTCGGCGTCGGCCTCCCCGCCCGCAGCGTCATCAACAGCGTGTTCCTCCACCACTGCGTGGAGGCGGGGCTCGACCTGGCGATGGTCAACCCCAACCACATCACGCCCTACGGGGAGATCCCCGAGGGCGAGCGTGAGCTCGCCGACGACCTCGTGTTCAACCGGCGCGAGGACGCCCTGGAGCGGCTGATCGGCCACTTCGAGTCCAAGGGCTCCACCGAGGAGGCATCGGGCAAGGCCGATCCCACCGAGGGCATGGAGCCCGAGGAGGCGCTGCACTTCCACATCCTGCGCCGGCGGCGCGACGGCGTGGAGGACTGGATCGATCGCAGCGTCGAGAAGATCGGCGCGGTCCCGACGCTCAACGACGTGCTGCTGCCGGCCATGAAGGAGGTCGGCGACAAGTTCGGCGCCGGCGAGCTGATCCTTCCGTTCGTGCTCCAGTCGGCCGAGGTGATGAAGCGGGCGGTGGCGCAGCTCGAGCAGTACCTGGACAAGCTGGAGGGCTACTCGAAGGGAACCGTCGTCCTCGCCACCGTGTTCGGCGACGTGCACGACATCGGCAAGTCGCTCGTCAACACGATCCTCACCAACAACGGCTACAGCGTCGTGGACCTCGGCAAGCAGGTCCCGATCTCGACGATCCTCGACGCCGCCGTCGAGCACGACGCGACGGCGATCGGCCTGAGCGCGCTGCTCGTCTCCACCTCCAAGCAGATGCCGGCGGCGGTGCAGGAGCTCCATGCCCGCAAGCTGGGGCTCCCCGTGCTCATCGGCGGCGCGGCGATCAACCGCAACTTCGGTCTGCGGATCCTCTACCCCCAGGGCCCGGAGTCCGACGAGGTCTACGAGCCTGGCGTGTTCTTCTGCAAGGACGCCTTCGAGGGCCTGCACACGATGGACCGCCTGATCGATCCAGAGCAGCGCGAAGAGCTCGTCGCCGGCACCCGCGCCGCCGCCCACGACCTGCGCGCGCGGCCGGCCGCCGCGCCGGACGACGCGCCCGCGGTCACCGACACCTCCGTGCGCAGCGCCGCGACCATGGACAACCCGGTGCCCGAGCCCCCGTTCTGGGGCGCACGTGAGATCGAGGTGCCGCTGCCGGAGGTCTACCGGCACATCGACACGCACGTGCTGTTCAAGCTCCACTGGGGCGGGCGCGGCGTCAAGGGCGAGGCATGGCGAGAGCTCCTGCGCACCGACTTCCAGCCCCGGCTCGAGCGCATGTGGCGCGAGCAGGACTACCTGCGCCCACGAGCCCGGCTCGGCTACTTCCCCTGTAACTCCGAGGGCAACGAGCTGATCGTGTGGGATCCGGAGGACTTCGATCCCGCCGACCCGCGAGAGCTCGAGCGCCTCGTGTTCCCGCGCCAGCCGCGGCACGACCGGATCTGCCTGGCCGACTTCTACCGACCGCTCGGCAGCGGCCAGACCGACGTCGTGGCGCTCCAGGCGGTGACGGCCGGCGAGGAGGTCACCGAGCTGATGGCGAAGCTCGAGGCCGAGGGCGAGTTCGCCGAGCAGCTGTTCGTCCATGGACTCGGCGTGCAGACGGCGGAGGCGATGGCCGAGTGGCTCCACGCTCGCGTCCGCGCCGAGCTCGGCATCGGCCCGGCGCAGGGCCGGCGCTACTCGTGGGGCTACCCCGCCTGCCCCGAGCAGTCCGAGCACGAGAAGGTGTTCGGACTGCTCGACGCTCCGGCCATCGGCCTGCGCCTGTCCGGCGGCTTCGCCGTCGAGCCCGAGCAGTCGACGTTGGCGATCGTCGCCCATCACCCGCAGGCGGTGTACTTCGGCATGCGCTCGGGTCACCTCCCCACGAGCGAGCGCCAGGCCTCCGACGAGCTGATCATCGACAGCGACCGCGATCCCACCCGGTTCGCCGAGCTTCCCGACGCCGATCCGGACGATGTGCTCGAGGGGGGCGCATCGGAGGACGCGGGCGAGGGCGAGCCGGCGATGGCCCGCTAGCGAGGACCCGACGATGCGCTACGGCGTCGTCATCCCCGGCGGGACAGCGCCCCAGCAGCTCGAGCTCGCCGAGCTCGCCGACGGCTCGGGCTGGGACGGCGTGTTCGTATGGGAGGCGGCGTACGGCGTCGACGCGTGGTCGCTGCTGGCCGCGATCGCGGTTCGCACCGCGCGCGTGCGGCTCGGGACGATGCTGACGCCGTTGCCGTGGCGGCGCCCGTGGAAGGTGGCCAGCCAGGTGGCGACGATCGACCAGCTGTCGGGCGGCCGAGTCGTCCTGGCCGTCGGGATCGGCGCGCTGAGCCCGGATCTTCCGCTGACGGGCGAGGCCACCGGCGTGCGCGAGCGCGCCGAGATGATGGACGAGGGAATCGACCTGATGCGCACCGTGTGGTCCACCGGGGGCTCCTACGACGGCCGCTTCTACACCTACTCCCCCGGCGACCGGCCCGACCTCACCGAGATGGCGCAACCCGCGCAGGAGCGGATCCCGATCTGGGTCGTCGGAGTGTGGCCGCGGATGAAGTCGATGCGGCGAGTGCTCCGCTGTGATGGCGTCGTCGCCCAGTTCTCCGAGGACGCGGGCGAGCCCGCGCCGTCCGGCGCGGCCGAGGTGAGCGCGTGGCTGCGAGCGCAGGGCAAGCCGGCGATCGACGTGGTGATCGACGGCGAGAGCGATCCATCGAGCGCCACCGCCACCGTGCGACCGTGGGCGGAGGCGGGCTGCACGTGGTGGCTCGAGACGCGGTGGGAGATGCCCCACCACAGCGCTGAGCGGCTGGCGCAGATCCGGGAGCGGATCGAAGCCGGGCCACCCCGATAGACGGGCGGCTAATGGCCGTAGAAGCCGCGCGCGACGCGGTCGGGCAGCTGTGCGACGGCCACGCCGGCGCTCGTGAAGGTCTCCCGGACGACGTCGTCGCGGACCGAGCCGCTCGTGCAGAACACCGCGGTGACCCCGGCGTCGACGAGCAGCTGGGGGCCGTCGGGGAACGGGAAGAAGCTGTCGCTGTAGGCGGCCGCGCCGAAGGTGTCATGGCCCGCGTCGGAGGCCCGGGTGATGGCCAGGGCACAGCCGCCGACGCGATCCTGCTGCCCGACGCCGTTGCCGATCAGCTGGCCCTCACGGACGAGGGTCACAGTGTTGGAGTTGCTCGTCGAGCCGATGGCCCAGGCGATCAGGAGATCGAGCCGCTGGCGCTCGGTCAGCTCGCCGTGGAGCTCGACCTGAGGTGCGGCGAGATCGAGCACGAAGGTGTAGTTGGGCTGGGTGAGCGTCCCCCCGCGCACGTAGCGCGTGCGGGGCGCGGCGTCGAGCGAGCCCGCGCCGAGCCCGCGCAGGGCGGGGTTGGCGAGCACCCGACACTTGCCCCCCTTGCGCGCGAGCAGCTCCAGCGCGCCCTCGCTGAACGACGCTCCGGCGACGACGTCGAGCAGGCGCCGCACCGGGGTGGCGTGGTTGATGAGCGCGTCGGCAACGGCATCGTCGACATCGCCGGCGACCATCACGCAGCCCCCGAAGATCGCCCGCGGGTCGCCCGTCACCATCGCCCGCGTCGCCGCCACGGGATCGGTCCCGACCCCGGCCCCGCAGGCGTTGCCGTGCTTGACGCCGAGCGTGATCGCCTGATCGCCCGCGCCGGCGTGGTCCAGCGCGGCGGCGATGTGGGTGACCGTCTGCAGCTGGCGGTCGACGTCGATCAGGTTGTTGTAGGAGAGCGGCGAGCCCTCCAGGAGCTCGAAGCGGCCCAGCGCGAGCTCATCGGCGGTCTCGCCGTGGATGAACTCGGCGGGCGCCTGCCAGGCGTTCTCGCCGTAGGCGCACGGCCATCGATCGCCGGGGGACGCACTCACTCGGGCGAGGCTACCGGCCGCCGGCGACGGGAGCTCCTCGCCGGGACGGGGAGCTCAGTGCTCGGCGCCGACGGTGGTGTCCCCCCGTGACGCCCGCGCCGGCAGCTTGACCGGCGAGCTGTGCATGGCGCGCAGGCGGACCTCCTTCCACGACATGCCCTCCTTGACGAGCGCCGGCATGCCCATCAGCACCGCCGTCGCCACCTCCACCGCCTGGAGGATGACGCCGTAGGCGACGCCATCGCCGAGCGAGACGTGCCAGCCGGTGTGGAGCACCGTCGCGCAGGCCGCCTGGAAGACGCCGAGGTTCGCCGGCGTGGCCGGCAGCACGGCGGTGATGTTCACCGCGAACAGGACCGCCGCAGCGGCGCCGAAGTCGGTGCGGTTCCCGAGCCCGAGCGCCTGCAGCAGCACGTAGCAGGAGATGCACTGCAGCCCCCAGGCGGCCAGCTGCGCCGCGGTGGCGCCGGCGGCGAGGCGCGGATGGCGGAACACCGTGAGCCCCGCTCGCACCCTGATCAGCGCGCGCCGGACCTGGCCGCCGAGAACGACGAGGCGTGAGGAGCGTGAGCCTCCGATGCGCAGGACGACAGGAGCGAGGATCACGGCGACCAGCAGCGCGGTGGGCGCGATCGCGACCGCCAGCAGCGCGTCCTGATGGTGGGCGAAGATGTTGACGCTCGAGAACATGATCGCGCCGAGGATGATCAGCGCGAGGATGTTCATCAGCGTCTGGGATACGAGCGTCCCGAGCACGATCGGGAGGTTCTCCCGGGGCCGGCCGCTGCGCCGGGCCACCACCAGCGCGCGGGAGGGCTCGCCGAGGCGCGCCGGGAGCGTCGAGGACATCAGCACTCCGATGAAGATGCCCTGCATCGAATCGATCATCCGGATCCGCGCCCGCGGCATCGCCGAGCGCAGGATCGCGTACCACGACACCCCGCGCATGGCCATCGCGCTGCACATGATCGCCAGCCCGAGCACGACGAGCGACGGGCTCGAGTTGATCAGCGCCGATCCGATCGCCGTCAGGCCGATCTTCTTGAGCGCGAGCAGCCCGAGCGCCAGCGCACCGAACATGAACACCAGGACCACGATCCGCCGGGCGATCATGGCGGCCCGTCGGCGAGGGCTGAGGACGGCCTTGCGGTCCAGGCTCGGCAGCCGCCGCGCGGGCTCCCGCGGCTGGAGGTCGGCCGGGCGTACGCCCGTTCTCACCGCGATGCGCTCGGCGGTGCCCTGCGGCTGGGGCGCGGCGATCGCCGCGGCGTAGGCCTCGAGCACCTCGCCGGCCACCCGGGGCCACGCGAAGCGCGCCACGTCGGCGGCGGCGGCGCGGGCGAGCGCGTAGCGCCGTTCGGGCTCCTCGGCGAGGTCGCGCAACGCCTCGGCGAGAGCCTGAGCGTCGCCGGGCGGGACGAGGACGCCATCGTGGCCGTCCCGGACGACGTCGCGGTAGCCCGCGATGTCGGAGGCGATCACGGGCGTGCCGGCGGCGAACGCCTCGGTGAGGACCATCCCGAAGCTCTCGCCGCCGAGCGACGGTGCGCACAGCACATCGGCTCGCTCGAGCTCGGCGTGCTTGGCGGCATCGTCGATCTTGCCGAGGGCGCGGATTCCCTCCGCGTCGAGGATCAGCGGGGCGAGCTCGGCCTCGGAGGGTCCCACGACCGTGAGCTCGGCGGGGACGTGCTCGCGCAGCGCCTCGAACGCGCTGAGCAGCAGCGGGAGGCCCTTGCGCTCGACCGCCTGGCCGACGAACAGGATCCGCAGCGGACGGTCGTCCGTCGGCGTCCCCGTGAGCTTCCGCTGCAGCCCGCGCTGCAAGCGGGCGGGATCGACGTGGACGCCGTTGGGGATGACCCGGTAGCGCCCGCCGAACCAGCGGCGCCCGGTCCACGCCGCCGCCTCGGAGACGGCGATCCGGACATGGAGACGGTTGAACACGAGCCGCGCGCCGAAGAGGTTGGCGATCCCGTTCGGCACCGCCTTGGTGGAGTAGGAGTGAAATGTCCCGACGAGCGGGACCGAGGCGAACTCGGCCGCCATCCAGCCCACCAGCGGCGCCACCGGCTCGTGGATGTGGACGACGTCGTAGGCGCCCTCGCGCAGCTCGCGGTGCAGGACGGCCAAGCCGTGCGGGCCGATCGACAGGTTCGACACGGCCCCGTTGGCCTTGAAGCCAACCGTCCGGCCGAGGGACACGAGGTACTCCGGGGGCTCCACCGGCGCTGGTCGCGCGCCGCGGTGGGCGACGGTGGCCAGGCGGTCGGGGGGATCGTACGGCGCGAGGACCCGCACGTGATGGCCGTCATCGATGAAGTGCTCGGCGAGCGCCTCGATGTGGCGCGTGACCCCGCCGGGATAGCTCCAAGAGTACGGCGAGACCAGCGCGATGCGCATGGTTTCATGCTATCCGTTCCCTCTGATCCCGACGCGTCGCGTTCGGGGAACCGCGCGTGCGCGGTTCCCTCTGATCCCGACGCGTCGCGTTCGGGGAACCGCGCGTGCGCGCGCGTATGATGAGGGCAGCGATGCCCACGCGCCACTTCGTCAAGTACACGTTCCTCAGCGTCGATCCCGCGTGGCGCCGGCTCGACTCCGAGCAGCGCGCCGCCGACAAGCGCGAGCTGATCGCCGCCTGCGAGGACTTCGCCGAGGGCCACCTGCTGCGCGCCTTCTCGCTCGTCGGGACGCGCGGCGACGCCGACATGATGCTGCTCAGCCAGGCGCAGAACCTGGAGCGGATCCACGAGTTCCACGTCGTCCTCGCCCAGAGCGGGCTGATGAAGTGGTGCACGATCCCCTACTCCTTCCTGGCCATGACGAAGCCGTCGGAGTACTCCGACGAGAGCCGGCTGGAGGTCCGCCCCGCCCACGGCAAGTACCTGTTCGTGTACCCGTTCGTGAAGACCCGGGCCTGGTACGCGCTGCCCGCCGAGGAGCGCTGGCGGATCATGCAGGACCACATCAAGGTGGGTCGGCAGTTCCCCTCCGTCGATCTCAACACGAGCTACTCCTTCGGGCTCGACGACCAGGAGTTCGTCGTCGCCTTCGAGACCGACGAGCCGGCCGACTTCCTCGACCTCGTGCAGAAGCTGCGCACGACCGAGTCGAGCTCGTACACGCTGCGAGACACGCCGACCTTCACCTGCGTGTCGTGCTCGGTGGAGCGCGCCCTCGGGGCCCTCGACGGCGAGCCGCTCAGCCTCGCGGCGCCCGTCGGGCGGTGAACCCGCCGGCGGCGCCGGTCGACCCGGCGCGGGCCGAGGCGCATCTGCGTGCCTCCGACCCGGTGATGGCCGGCATCATCGACGACGTCGGCGGGCTCGCCGCGCTGAGCGAGCGGCGCACGGGCGCCGGCGGCATGGAGCTCGACCACTACGGCTCGCTGGTGCGCTCGATCATCGGTCAGCAGCTCTCGACGCGAGCCGCGCGAGCCATCTTCCTCCGCCTCACCGAGCGCTACGGCGGTCGCACCCCGACCCCGGCCGAGGTGCTCGCCGAGGATCCCGACGAGCTGCGCGCGGCGGCCGGCCTCTCACGCGCGAAGACCCAGTTCCTGCGCTCGCTGGCCGAGCACGTGGTGGCCGGCACGCTGGAGCTCGAGAAGCTCGACGAGCTCCCCGACGAAGCGGTGATCGCCGAGCTCGTGGCGGTCAAGGGCATCGGGCTGTGGAGCGCCCAGATCTTCCTCATGTTCCACCTCGACCGTCGAGACGTCCTCGCCGTCGGCGACCTCGGCATCCGCAAGGCGGTGATGCTGCGCTACGCGCTGCCCGCGCTCCCCGGCCCGGCCGAGCTGGAGGCGATCGGCGAGCCATGGCGGCCCGAGCGGACGCTCGCCAGTCGCTTCCTGTGGGCGTCGCTGGGAGTGACGCCGCAGTAGGCCGGCTCGGACGCAGGACTCCGGACCGGCGCAAGCGCCCGGCCCGCGACCCGCGCGAGGTGCGTCAGACCGCCGAGACCTCTTCCTCGTCCGCGACGCGGAACGAGGAGCCGCAGCCGCAGGCTGCGATCACGTTGGGGTTCTCGACCTTGAAGCCGGCGCCCTGGAGACCATCGACGAAGTCGATCACGGAGCCCTTCACGTACGGCAGGCTGGGATTGTCGACGAGCAGGCGAATGCCCTTGTCCTCGAACACGGTGTCGCCGTCACGCTGCTCATCGAAGGCGAGGGCATACTGAAAGCCCGAGCAGCCTCCGCCGCGTACGCCCACCCGCAGCCCGGCGGTCTCGACGACCGTGGCCTGCGCAGCGAGGAACTCCTGAACCTTCTCGGCGCCCTTGTCGGTGAGAGTGATCATTGCTTCACGAAGTATAGCGGCGGGACCCGACCTCGCTACGCTTCTTTGGCGATGGTCAGTCCTGATGAGCTGAAGACGCGAATCGAGGCGGGGATCCCCGGATCCCGGGCCGAGGTCAGCGGCGACGGGCACCACTTCGACGCGACCGTGGAGTCACGCGCGTTCGCCGGCCTCAGCCGGCTCGCCCAGCACCGGCTCGTCTACGACGTGTTCGGTGCCGAGCTCGGTGACCGGATCCACGCACTATCGATCAAGACGAAGGTCCCCCAGACGGAGGAAACGCGATGAGCGACCAGGCGAGCAACCCCATGCGCGAGGCGATCGGCAAGGCCATCGGCGAGAACGAGGTGCTCCTGTTCATGAAGGGCACCCCCGAGGCGCCCGCCTGCGGCTTCTCGGCCCGCACGGTGGCGATGCTGCAGTCGCTCGACACGCCGTTCGCGGCGGTCGACGTGCTGCCCGATCCCCGGATCCGCCAGGAGCTCTCGGCCCTGTCGGGCTGGCCGACGATCCCCCAGCTGTTCATCAACGGCGAGCTCGTCGGCGGGTGCGACATCGTCTCCGAGATGTACGAGTCCGGCGAGCTCCAGCAGGCGCTCGGGCGGGAGGACGCGGCGGAGGCCGAGGCCCCGGAGCCGGTGACCCCGGTCGACGCACCGCTGTCGATCGAGAACCGCCTGTAGGCTGCCGCAGCCACGGTTCCGGAGCCGACGCTCGTGGTGGCCACGACGGATGCGGGCGTTGGGCACGTCGTCGCGCTGCACCCCGAGGCGCTTCGGCTGCTCGCCCTCGACCAGACGGCGCTCCCCGAGTCCGAGAGCTGGCTCGCGCTGCGCACGGGCGCGGAGGTGGCCGCGGCCATCCGCCGGTTGGCGATTCGCGGCGCGCCGCTGATCGGCGTGGCCGCTGCGTACGGCCTCGCGCTCGACGTGTCGGCCGATCCCTCCGACGCGGCGCTCGCGCGATCCGCCGCGGCACTGGCGGATGCCCGGCCGACGGCGGCCAACCTCGCCTGGGCGGTGGAGCGCGTCCGCGCGGCCGCCGCCGCGGCGAGCATCGAGGCGCGAGCCGCGGCGGCCCACGCCGAGGCCCGCGCGATCCACGCCGACGAGCGAGCGGCCAGCGACGCGCTGGCCGCCGCGGGCGCGGATCTCCTCGCCGGAGCGCGCCGGGTGATGACCCACTGCAACAGCGGCGCCCTCGCCGCTCCGGGACGCGGGACGGGGCTCGCCGTCATCGCCGAGCTCGCCGCGCGGGGCGAGCTTCAGAGCGTGATCGCCACCGAGACCCGCCCCCTGCTGCAGGGCGCCCGGCTCACCGTCTACGAGCTCTCCCGCCTCGGCATCCCCCACCAGCTCGTCGTCGACGGCGCCGCCCCCGGGCTGATCGCGCGCGGGCTCGTCGACGCCGTCGTCGTCGGGTGCGACCGGGTGGCCGCCAACGGCGACGTCGCCAACAAGGTCGGCACCTATCCACTCGCGCTCGCCGCGCGCGTCGCCGGGATCCCCTTCGTCGTCGTCGGGCCAACCTCGACGATCGACTTCGGCTGCCCGAGCGGCGCCGCGATCGAGATCGAGGAGCGCGACCCCGGCGAGGTGAGCTCGGTGGCCGGCCAGCCGATCACGGTCCCCGGCACGGAGTGCCTCAACCCGGCCTTCGACCTCACCCCGGCCGAGCTCGTGAGCGCACTCGTCACCGAGCGCGGCGTGGCTCAGCCGGTCAGCGCTGCATCGCTGGCCGCGCTGAGCGATGACCGAGGTACTCGATGATCCGGCGCGAGTCGCAGATCGCCTGACCGTCGATCACGAGTACGGGAACGCGCCGCTGATCGGTGAGCGCCTCCACCTCCTCGCGCCGCGAGCGCCGCTGAGGCACGCGCACCTCGTCGGCCTCGACGCCCTCCCGTCGCAGGGCGCGAGCGACCTTGCCGCACGGGCACAGCCAGTCGGTGGGGGTGGTGCAGCGGTACAGCGTGGCCATCGCGGCCCACGATAGAGCGGACGCTAGCGGCCCCGCCGCATCAGCCCGAAGGTGGTGCCCGCGAGCCGCAGGGCGAGCGGCTGGCGCGCGCCCGCCGGGCGCAGGCGGTCCCCCTCCCGCTCGCGGTACCAGGCGATCGTCGCCTCCAGGCAGTCCTCGTGCGGCCCGGGCGCCCACCGCAGCTCCCGCCGGGCCTTGCGGCTCGACATCGCCCACCGGAGCGACAGCAGGCGCAGCAGCGTCGGCGAGGGCACGCCCGGGATCCCCGCCCGGCCGGCCGAACGGGCGAGCGCGAGCGCCATCGGCAGCGACAGCTTCAGGGCGGGGCCCTGCACGCCGGAGAGTCGCGCCAGGTCGGCCATCAGCCGCTCCATGGTGAAGTTGCGGTTGCCGAGGATGTAGCGCTCGCCGGGCACTCCGCGGAGGTCCGCCAGCAGATGGCCGCGGGCCACGTCCTCCACGCCGACGACGTTGAGCGTGCCGTCGACGTAGAACGGCAGCTCGTGGCGGAGGAACCGGCGCACGAGCAGCGTCGAGGAGCGACCCGGGTCTCCGGGTCCGAGCATCAGCCCAGGGTTGACGATGACCACGGGCAGGCCGCGGGCGAACAGGCGGCCTGCGGTCGCCTCCGCCTCCCGCGCGGCGTCGAGGCCGGGAATCCGCAGCGGACCCGCCCGCCACGGATTGCGCTCGTCGGCGGTCGAGCCGGGCAGCGCCGGTCCGATCGCCGCGATCGAGGAGGTGAGCACGACCCGCGTGACGCCCACGCGCAGCGCCTCCTCCAGCACGATCCGGGTTCCCTCGGCGTTGATGGTGAAGGTCAGCTGGCGAGGGGCGGCGGGATCGGGCAGCCCAGCGACGTGGAACACGCGCTCGACGCCTCGCATCGCGCGGCGCACGGAGGCGCGGTCGCGGATGTCGGCGCGGCGGATGAGCACGCCGGCCCGCTCGAGCCGCTCGGCGCCCGAGCCGGGCCGAACCGCCGCCACGACGTCGTCGCCGCGCTCCAGCAGCAGCCGGCACAGGTGGGAGCCGAGGAAGCCGGTGGCGCCGGTGAGAAGTGTCGCGCTCATCGCGGTGGAGAGTCGGAGCACTTCTACCTGATGACGCACTGCTAGGGTGCCGCGCCGTGCCCGTCGCCGTCGTCTCCGACACCTGCCACTACCTGCCGGCGGCACTCGTCGAGCGTTACGGGATCCACCTCGTCAGCCTGTACGTCCACGCCGCCGGCGAGCCGCGACGGGAGAGCGACATCGGCGACTACGACGCCTACTACGAGAGCCTGCGCGACATGCGTTCGCTGCCGACGACCTCGCAGCCGTCGATCGGGGACTTCCTCGCCGTCTACGAGCCGCTGCTTCAGGCCGGCCACGAGATCGTCTCGGTCCACCTCGCCGGCGGCATGTCGGGCACGGTCGGATCCGCCGGGCAGGCCCGCGAGCAGCTGGGCGAGCGAGCGGAGCGGGTCCACGTGATCGACTCCCGCAGCGCGTGCGGCGGCGAGGGCCTGGTGGTGCTGGCCGCGGCGGCGGCCGCGCAGGCGGGCAAGGACGGCGCCGCCGTCGCGGCTCGGGCGCAGGAGGCCCGCGCCGCCCTGAAGATGTGGTTCGCGATCGACACGCTCGAGTACCTGCGCCGGGGAGGCCGGATCGCCGGCGCTCAGGCGTGGATGGGCTCGGCGCTGAAGATCAAGCCGATCCTCACCGTGGAGGACGAGATCACGCCCGTCGAGCGGGTGAGGACCTCCCGGCGCGCGTTCGAGCGGATGGTCGACCTGCTCGCCTCCCGCCACGGCGACGGCGCCGACGCCTACATGGTCCAGCACATCCAGGCACCGCTGGAGGCGGATGCGCTCGCCACCCGGGGCCGGGAGATCTTCGGCCACGATCCGCTCGTCATCTCGGAGATCGGCCCGGTGATCGGCACCCACGTCGGCCCGGGGCTGCTCGGGGCCGGCGGCATCCCGCAGGCGCTGCTCGACGGCTCAACGGCCTGACGGGCCTGCAGTTCCCGCCGAATGGCGCCAAGAAGTGCAGGCGCCGGCCTCGGACCTGCTCGTGGGGCCGCGGCTAGCGGCGAGCGCGGCCGACGGTGAGCGCGCCGAGGGCGGCGATCCCGCCGCCGAGCACGAACCCGGAGACGGCCGCCACCCGGGTGAGCTGAGGCTGGTTGCGCCGCAGCTGCGCCCGCCAGTCGGTGGCCCGCACCACCTCGGTGCGGAGCCGCTCGAGTGAGGTCCCGAGCTCCTCGCGGTTGTGCTCGATCGAGGCTCGGATCTCCTCCGGCGAGCGCGCCGGCATCAGCGCCCGACCTCGGACTTGGCGGTCACGGTGGCGCGGATCTTCTTGGCCTCGTCGATCGCCATCGTCGGGGTCGGCGCGCCGACCTTCAGCTTGCGCCAGGCGAACAGGCCCGAGCCGCCGGTGAGTGCCACCAGGACCACGAACGTGATCAGGAAGCCGAGCCAGATGCTGTTGAGCAGCGAGTTGAGGCCCCAGGCCAGCGTGGCCAACCCGATGATGAGCGCAAAGACCCCGAACACGGCCCCCGCACCGATGGCGATGCCGCCGCGCATCAGGCTCTTCGCCTTGACCTCGACCTCGGCCTTGGCGAGCTCGATCTCGTCGTGCACGAGCGCGGTCAGCTTCTCGGTGACCTCGGCCAGCGCGGCCGCGATGCTGTCGGGCTGTCCGTTACCGGCGGCCAAGGCGCTTGAGGATCTGGGCGATGACGAAACCGCCGACGAAGGCGAGGCCGATGGCGAGCTCCGGGCGGTCGACGAGGATCTGCGCGCGGCTGCCGCTGGGGCTCGCCGGAACAGACTCGGCCTCGGCGACCGGGACGGGGTCGGCGACCGGGGCCGGGTCGGCGACCGGAGCGGACTCGGCGACCGGAGCGGGCTCGGGGGCCGGAGCCGGGTCGGCGACCGGTGACTCGGGCGCGGACCACGGGGTGAGCTCGGGGGCGGGCACCGCGTCCTCGGCGGGCGCGTCGCCGTATGACTCGGCGCTGTCGTCCTCCGGAGGAACGTCGCTGTAGGACGCCTCGCCGTAGGACTCGGCGGGCGGCGGCGGGTCGACGTCGGCCGGCGACCCCGGCAACGCGAATGACGTCGCCTCCGGGGCGACCTCCTCGGCGGGCTCGCCGTAGGGGTCTGAGGAGAGCGGCGCGGGCTCGTCCCATGCGCTCGGCGCCGCCAGGGGCTCGTCCTCGGCGGCGGGGACGATGTCGTGCGCGGCGGTCACGGCCTCGTCCGGATCCTCCTCGGTGGGCCCCGGCGCCATCGGCGCCTCGGGCTCACTCGGCGCGGACCAATACTGCCTGTCGTTCGGGTCGTCGCTCACTCGGGCGGATCTTCGCCGAACACGCGCTTCCAGATGAGCCCCGCCGCCCGATTCGCGGCGACGCTGGCCAGCGCACCCGTACCGGCGAGGAGGCCGGACCACATCAGACGCTTGCGGAGCGGCTGGCTCATGGCGGCTGATTCAAGCAGACTCGGGCGACGAGGCGCGTGCGCGCTCCCGGGCGAGGCGCTATGAGACCGACGGCTCGTCCGCGGGCTCGCCCCCCGGGCGCACCCGCGACGCCGACGGAGTCGCCAGCTCGACGCCATGGCAGATCGTCTCGACGATCAGCGTCTTGACGCGGTCGAGCTCGGCCTCGTCGAGCACGACGTCGTCGAAGATCCAACCGGTGAGCACCTGCTCGATCGCGCCGTAGAACACGAGCGCCGCGAACTCGGGTGTGATCTCGGCGCGAAACGTGCCCTGCTCCTGGGCGCGGGCGACGATCCCGGCGATCCGGTCGTAGGCGAGGCGGATCTTCGCCAGGTGGGTGCGGCCGAACGTGTTCGCCGCCCGCGTGACCTCGACGATGATCACCTTCATCAGCTGCGGGTCGTGGCGGTATGACTCGACGATGAAGGCGGCGATCGCCCGCAGCTTGTCCCGCGGCTCGGCGTGGCCGCGGTCGGCCTCGGCGATCGCCGCCAGCATGAGGTCCCAGCGCTCGAGGAACAGCGTGTCGAGGATCTCGTCCTTGGAGGAGAAGTAGTGGTAGACGAGCCCGTAGGCGACGCCGGCCTCGTCGGCGATGTCGGAGACCCGACAGGTGTGGAATCCCTGGCCGGCGAACACCCGCACCGCGGCGTCGAGGATCACCCGGCGCTTGTCGACCGCCGAGGTCACCACGACGCCCCGCTCCGCGCCAGCGCGTCGAGAATCTCCGGGCGCCGGTGGGTCAGGGCGGGCAGGCGGCGGCGCACGTCGGCGAGACGGTCGCGGTCGAGCTCGGCGAGCACGACGCCCTCGGCGTCGGGGGCCGTGGCGAGCACCACGCCCCACGGGTCGACGATCATCGAGCGTCCGCCGGAACGGCGGCCGGGCAGGAATGCGCCCACCTGATTGGCGGCGATCACGTAGCACTGGTTCTCGATCGCCCGCGCGCGGAGCAGGACCTCCCAGTGGTCGCGCGTGGTGGCGAGGGTGAAGGCCGAGGGCACGGTGAGGATCTCCGCCCCGCGGGCGCTCAGCACCCGGTAGAGCTCGGGGAAGCGGACGTCGTAACAGATGCTCAGCCCCAGCGGGGTGCCGTCGCCCAGCTCGCTGCTGACGATCTCCTCGCCGGCCCGCTCGTGCTCGGACTCCGCGTAGAGGACGCCCTCGACCTCCACGTCGAACAGGTGGAGCTTGCGGTAGGTCGCACGCAGCTCACCGTCGGGGCCGACGTGGACGCACGTGTTGGCCGTCTTCTCGCTGCCCTCGACGCGCTCGACGATCGAACCCGCCACGAGGTCGATGGCGAGCTCCCGCGCGGTGGCGCGCGCCCACGTGAGGCTGGGCCCATCGAGGGGCTCGGCGCCGGCGAGCATCGCCTCGGCCGAGCCGAGCAGGTTCCACTTCTCCGGCAGCAGCACGAGCTCCGCGCCGCGCACCGCCGCCTCACGGACGAGGCGGTCCGCGGTGGCCCGGTTGCGTTCGACGTCCTCGGTGGCGTTGAGCTGCACCGCCGCGGCCGACTTGATTGACCGGTCAGTCAAGGTGGATCTGAGGATACCCGCCGACGGGGCAGCGCTCTCCAGCTGGGGTGCTCGGCGACGGACTCTCCACCTGGCCCGGTGACGGACGGCCTTCTCGTCTTGGAGTCAGTTAAGCACCGCGGAGGTGCTTCCTTGACTCCAAGACGGAGATGATGTCGGTCGTGGACGCATACCGGGGCGCCTTCGGAGACCCGCGACCGCCGTGGCTGCATGACCTGGCCCTGCCCCCGGCCCCGATGCCCTCCCACCGGGGGCTGCGCCCGCTCAAGGCGTGGCGCTACGTCGGCGTGTTCGCCCCGGAGCTGATGCTGTGCGCCGCCGTGATCCGGATCGGACCCGCCCGCCAGGCGTTCTGGGCCCTGTGGGACCGCGAGACCGGACGGCTCCACGAGCGCACGATTCCCGGCCGGGGGCGCCGGCGCGTGGCGCTGGGCACCGGCCGCCTCCAGGTGCACGACGGCGGCGTGGTCGTCGCGCTGGAGCTCGCGGAGGCCGCGGGCGTCGAGACGGTGTGCCCCTCCGGCGCCGCCTACGCGTGGACCCGCAAGCAGGGTGGCGTTCCCGTCAGCGGCACCGTCGCGATCGACGGCCGCATGCGCCGGCTCGAGGCGCGCGCGATCATCGACGACACCGCCGCCTACTACGAGCGCCACACGCGGTGGCGCTGGTCGGCCGGCGTGGGCACGGCCGTGGACGGCGCGCCGGTGGCGTGGAACCTCGTCGACGGGGTCAACGATCCGCCTCACGCCAGCGAGCGCACGGTGTGGATCGACGGCGTCCCAGAGGAGGCCCCGCCCCAGGACTTCGCCGCCGACCTGAGCGCCGTCGGTGCGCTGCGGTTCGCCGCCGAGGCCACACGCGAGCGCGCGGAGAACCGGCTGCTCGTGCGCAGTCGCTACCGCCAGCCGTTCGGCGCCTTCTCGGGCGCGCTTCCCGGCGGGGTCGTGCTGGCCGACGGTCTCGGCGTGATGGAGGACCACGACGTGCTGTGGTAGCGAGCGAGACCCCTCAGCCTCCCTTCGGGGTGCCGCCGCGGGCCTGACCGCAGAGGGCGTCGGCGTGCTCGAACGTCGGCGAGCTCGGGTCGATCGACGAGCCGACCGGGAACATCAGTCCCCCCTGCTCGATCACGTCCGCGGTCGGTGAAGCCACCGTCGTCACGGGGTCAGGGAAGCTGGGGACGCCGTGAGCGCGCATGCACCGCGCGTACCTGAGCGCCGCCGCCCGCTGGGCGGTGGTCGGCCGCGGGTGCGAGCTCCCGGCCTTCAGGATGTGGATGCAGTCCGTCTGCGCGCGCTGAAATGCGGGTGCCTGCCGATCGACGCTCCCCCGTGCGAACCCCCCGCCGGGGAGCGGATCGGGGAACTGCGGCACGCCATGGGCGCGCATGCACTGCGCGAACGAGACACTGGCCGCGTTGCCCGACCCGGTGCTCGTTCCGCCCACGCCGCCGGCCGCTCCGCATGCGCCCAGCGCGACGGCCGACGCGACGGCGAGCGCCGGTGCGAGCGCGCGAAGGTTGGTGGACACGGCCCGAGTCCCCAGCTACGCCGGGGCGGCTCCGCTGCGACTGTCCGTGCTCGTCCCCTGGCTCGTACACATCCGGGGGCTGCACGCGGTGCCGGGCGCGACGAATGTCTGGGTGCGGGGACCGTCGACGGTGCGGAGCGTCGCCGACCGGACCGTATGCGCGCTCGGCCACCAGGCGACGAACCAGCCATCCCGTACCGTCGCCCGGATCCGGGAGCCGTCGTCGAGCGTGAACGTGGCAGCGGTCACGCCGGCGCCGGCACGTCCTTCGGCGATCGAGTAGGTGGCGCCCGGACCGATCGTGGCGTGGTCGCCGGCGAGCATCAGCCGGTCGGCGGGCACGGTCGTGCGAGCGTCGGACGTGATCCCGTCGGTGTGGAGCACCGACGGCCCGCTGAGGCACGTATCGCGCGTCCGGTCGGTCGCGAAGATCTCGAACGTGTAGGGGCCGCGGGTATCGCTCAGCGCGAGCGGGAGGCCGCTGTCGGGGACGCTCGCCCGGCAGCGAGCGGTGGCCGCGGCGAGCTGCCCGGCACGGGGTGTCGTTGGCGTCGGGGACCACCCGGCAAACGCCGGGGCGGCATTTCCGAGCAGGGCGAGCACGGCTCCGCCGGCGGCGGCGAAGGCAGCGGCCCCGCTCAGGCCGACCGCCAGCGGCCGTCGCATCCGCCGGCGACTGCGCGGGTGATAGTCGCCGGCGGTGATCCGGTCGATCGCCGCGGCGGGTACGGCTGCCGCCTGGCGGTGAAAGCTCGCGCGGAGCTCGTTCTCGATGCTCATGTCGTCACGCACGCTGGTTCCGGGTGGGCGGGGCGGAGGGCCGCTTCGAGCCGCGCGAGCGCTCTCGACGCCGTGCTCTTGACGGTTCCGAGCGAGCACTGCAGGGCGGCGGCCACCTCGGCTTCGGGAAGGTCCAGGAAGTAGCGAAGCACGAGCACGGCGCGCTGGCGGGGCGGCAGGGTGGCGACCGCCGCGACCAGCTCGTGGTGCAGGTCGACGGCGGCGGTCTCGTCACCGCCGTAGCCGGCCACGGTGGGTCCGGAAGCCTGATCGGCGACGAGCTCAGCGCGGCTGCGGAGACGTCGTGGCGCGCCGGCGATCGCCAGGTTGACGAGGATTCGGCGGGCGTACGCGACCGGATGCTCCATCCGGCTGACCTTCGGCCACCCGCGCGCGACCTTCAGCAGCGTCTCCTGGACCAGGTCCTCGGCCTCGTGAAGGTCGCCGGTGAGCAGGTAGGCGGTCCCCAGGAGCCTGCCCGCGCAGCTGGTCACGAAGGCATCGAAGTCGTCCATCGCGGTGTTAAGGGGGGCAGCGGGGCAAAAGGTTGCCTTCCGGGGCTCAGCCGCATGGCGCGGGCGTCGCCCCGGCAATACGCGTTGCCGGCCGAGGCCTCAATCGCCCATTGCGGCGATGCCGCGCATCAGCACCTCGAGCCCGAATTCGAAGCGCTCGTCGTGTTCACCGGCGGTCAGCGGCCCGGCCAGCGACACGACATTGGGGAATCGGTCGGGCGGCAGCGAGGCGAAGTAGCCGCGCATCGACTCGACGTAGGCGGCGACCTCCTCCGGGCTGTTGGGCTCTCGGCTGTAGATGCTCTCCTCGTAGGCGATCGCCGTCACGTACATCGGCAGCAGGTCGCACGCGTAGGCGATCACCTGGTCGGGCACGCCGCCGGCCCGCATCACCGCGATCATCGTCTCGCTCCCGCGCAGCGCGTTCTCACCGAGCGGGATCCGCGCGAACGAGGCGCGCGCGATGTCGCCGTGGCGCCCGTAGACCGCGCGGATCTCCCGCATGCCCTGCTTGATCTGCTCCTGCCAGCGAGCGGGGTCCGGCTCGCCGACGTCGAAGGTGATCTCCCCGATCGCCTGCTCGACGACGAGCTCGAGCAGCTCCTCCTTGTTGGCCACGTGGGCATAGAGCGAGGCGGCGCCGGTGCCGAGCAGGTCGGCGACGGTGCGCATGGTCAGCGCGTCGAGACCCTCGGTGTCGACGATCCGCAACCCCGCCTCGGCGATCGCCGCCCGGCTGAGGGCCCGCGGCCGCGGGGTTCGCGAGCGGCCGGCGGCGGTGCGCGACGGGAGCCTCGGGACGGGCGGGAGGTCGTGGTCGGTGCTCACTGCGCGGTGAGCGTACTTGACAGCCCGGGTGGCCTGATGAAACACTGTTCGTGTTTTAGAACGTTGTTCGTAAACACTGTTCCACGGAGATTGCCATGACCACCGCCGCCCACCCCAGACGCTGGCTGATCCTGTTCGTGATCCTCGCCGCCGAGTGCATGGACCTGCTCGACGGAACGGTGGTCAACGTGGCCGCGCCGACCATCCACCACGATCTCCACACCTCCTCCACCGCGCTGCAGTGGATCGTCGCCGGGTACCCCCTCGCGCTGGCCGTCGGGCTGCTCATCGGCGCCCGCCTCGGTGATGTGTTCGGCCGGCGGACCCTGTTCCTCGTCGGCGTGGCCGGGTTCACGGCCGCCTCGGCGGCGTGCGGCTTCGCGCCCTCGACGGCAACCCTGATCGCCGCGCGGCTCGTGCAGGGACTCGCGGGGGCGATGATGATCCCGCAGGGCCTGGGGATCCTGCGCCTCGTGTTCCCGGCCGACGAGCTCCCGAAGGCGTTCGGCCTGTTCGGGCCCGTGATGGGCTCGGCCGCGATGGTCGGCCCGATTCTCGGCGGCGGGTTGATCGCGCTCAACCTGTTCGGCTCGGGCTGGCGCCTCGTGTTCCTCATCAACCTGCCGCTCGGGCTGCTCGCGCTGACGAGCGCGGCCCGGCTGCTGCCGCGGGGCGGTGAGCGACACGCCGGCTCGCTCGACCTCCTCGGCGCCGCGATCGCCGCGGCGGCGTCGCTCGCGCTCGTCTATCCGCTCGTCGAAGGGCGGGAGCTCGGCTGGCCGGCCTGGACCTTCGTGCTGATGGCCGCCGGCGCCGCCGGCTTCGCGCTGCTCGCCGCCCACCTGCGCCGGCGGGTCCTCGCCGGTCGTGATCCGCTCGTGAGGCCGAGCATCTTCGCCCACCGCGGCTTCTCGGCCGGTGCGCTCGTCCTGCTCCTGTACTTCGGCGCGATGATCGGCGGGATGCTCGGCATCACGTTGTTCCTCCAGCTCGGCGAGGGCTTCAGCGCGATCCATGCCGGGCTCACGCTCGTGCCCTTCGCGCTCGGCACCGTCCTCTCCGCGCCGATCTCGGCAGCCAGGATGACGACGAGCGGACGGGCGCTGATCCAGGCCGGAGGCGTCATCTCGCTCGCCGCCTACGCGTCGGTCGCGCTGATCCTCGCGCACACCACGCACGTGACCACGTGGGGGCTGGCCGGTCCGCTGCTCGTCGTCGGCATCGGCATGGGCTTCTTCGTCGTGCCCGTGTTCGGGACGATCATCGCCGCCGTCAGCGACGCCGAGACGGGCTCCGCGTCGGGCGCCCTGAACGCGCTGCAGCAGCTCGGCGGCGCGATCGGCGTCGCCGCGCTCGGCACGGTGTTCTTCGACGTGCTCGCCCACCACGGCTTCGCCGCCGCGCTGCGGCGCACCATGTGGTGGGAGGTCGGGGCACTCGCGCTGATGCTCCTGGTCACGCCGCTACTCCCGCGCGAGGCCGTCGACGAGGCCACCCTGCTCGCCGCCGAGTCACCACCCCCCGAACCGGCGCTCGAGCGGGTGTGAGCCCGGAGGGGCGGGGCGACACCCCCGGCGCCGGCTCAGTCGCCGCCGCGCGTGCCGCGCGCCTCGCGCAGCGCTCTGACGAGCAGCTTGGAGTGCATCGCGCCGATCAGGTCGCGCAGCGGCGCCGCGCCGGAGAGGATCAGCTCGACCGCGCGGTCGGGGTCGACGCGTCCGGCGAGGCGCTCGCGCAGCAGGGCGACCTCCTCCTCGACGAGCGGCACGAGCGCGTCCCGGTAGCGCAGCGTGTCGTACACGGTGAAGCCGATCGCCTCCTCGTAGCCGCCGGCGCGGAAGCGCGACATCGCCTCGATGATGGCGATGTCGTCGGCGTCGTAGCCCCGGGAGGTGGGCGTGAGCACGCCGATCTCCTCGAGGCGCGCGAGCACGTTGGCGGGCAGGTCGTAGGTCTCCCGCACCCGCCGCCGGGAGAGCCGGCCGCGCTCGGCGACCTCGGTGGCGCGCTCGATGATGCGGTCCTCCAGCTCGAGCATCCGCGCCATCCGCTCGGGATCCTCGCCGAGCCGCTCGCGGATCACCCGCAGCGGCATGAACCGCTCCTCCTGCAGGCGCTTGATGAGCCTGACCCGATCGACGAACGAGTCCGGGTAGTAGGCCATGTTGCGGCTGGTGCGCCTGACCTCGCGGCCGTCACCCAGCAGCCCCTCACGCAGGTAGTGCTTGATCGTCCCGGCGCTCACCCCCGAGCGCTCGGCCAGCTCGCTCATCTTGAGCATGCCGACGCCCGCCGTCTCGGCGGCGGCGCTCACGCCGGCGACGCCTCGGCGGACCTGGGCACGATGCCGAGCAGCGCCCGCGCCTCCTCCACCGTCGCGGGACGGCGGCCGACGTCCTCGGTCATCTGCCGCGCCTTGGCGATCAGGTCGCCGTTGGAGCGCGCCACCGAGCCGTCGGGCAGGTAGAAGTTGTCCTCCAGCCCGACGCGCACCGAGCCGCCGAGGGTGAGCGCGGCGGCGACCATCATCCACTGGCGGCGGCCGATCCCGATGACGCCCCAGTGATGGCGAACATCCGGCCCGGGAAGGTTGGCGGCCATCGCCGCCAGGTTGCCCGCCGTGGCCGGGATGCCCCCCAGCACCCCCATCACGAAGTCGGCGTGCAGCGGCGCGTCGAGCAGGCCCATGTCGACCAGCGGCCCGAGCGAGGCGACGTGGCCGACGTCGAAGCACTCGTGCTCGGGCTTGATCCCCAGCCGGCGCATCGCCTTGAGCAGCTCGATGATCTCCTCGAACGGGTTGGCGAACACGAACGAGAAGACGAAGTCCCTGCGCCGCTCGGAGTACTTGGCGTAGTTGAGCGAGCCCATGTTGAGCGCCGCCACCTCCGGCGGACACGCCTCCAGGTAGGCGACGCGCTTCTCCACGCTCACCCCCACCGTCCCCGTCGAGAAGTTGATGATGGCGGCGTCGCCGATCTCGCCCCGGATCGCATCGCGGATGGCGCGGAAGTCCTCGACCTCGTAGCTCGGGGCGCCATCGGGGCTGCGCGCGTGGATGTGGATGTGCACGCCGCCCTCGTCGACGATCCGCCGCGCCTCGGCGGCGTACTCCGCCGGCGTGTACGGAATCGCCGGGCACTGCTCGCGGTTGGCGAGCGCGCCGGAGATCGCGCAGGTGATGACGACGGGGTGCTCGACGCTCATACCGGGACCACCCCACTGCGCTTCCAGGGACGCTCGGCGCGCTTGCCGGCCGCCATCTCGAGCGCGCGGCAGATCGTCGCGCGCGTCTCCCGCGGGTCGATGACGTCGTCGATCATGCCGTTGCCGGCGGCGACGTAGACGTCGATGATCTTGCGGAAGCCGTCGATCAGCTCGGCCTTCTTGGCCGCCGGATCGTCGGCCTCCGTGACCTGCTTGCGGAAGATGATCTCGACCGCCCCCTCGGCACCCATCACGCTGATCTCGGCGCTCGGCCAGGCGACGATGAGATCCGGCTCGTAGGCGCGGCCGCACATCACGTAGTAGCCGGCCCCGTAGGCCTTGCGCGTGATGACGGTGATCTTCGGCACCGTCGCGTTGGCCGTGGCGTAGAGCATCTTCGCGCCGTGGCGGATGATCCCGGCCTGCTCGACCTTCGTCCCGACCATGAAGCCGGGCACGTCCATCAGGTACACGAGGGGAATCCCGTACGCGTTGCAGAGGTTGATGAACCGCGCGGCCTTGTCGGCGGAGTCGTTGTCCAGGATGCCGCCGAGCTGACGGGGCTGGTTGGCCACGATCCCGACGGGACGGCCGCCGAAGCGCGCCAGGCAGGTGATGATCGTCTTCGCCCACTGGGGCTTCAGGTCGAAGTACTCGCCGTCGTCGACGATCCGGCGGATCACCTCGTACATGTCGTAGGGCTTGCGGTTCGACTCGGGCAGCACGTCGAGCAGCGCCTCGTCGGCCCGGTCGATCGGGTCCGCGCAGGCGACGAGCGGCGGTGGCTCCTCGCAGTGCTGCGGGAAGAACGACAGGTACTCCTTGATGACGGCGATGCACTCCTCGTCGGAGTCGACCTCCAGGTCGCCGACGCCGGACTTCCGGCAGTGCACGCGGCTTCCGCCAAGCTCCTCCTGGGTCACGTCCTCGCCGACCGCCGCCCGCACGAGGTGGGGTCCGGCGAGCGCCATCGAGCCCCGGCCCTTGACCATCGGCACGAAGTCGGCCAGGCCCGGGATGTACGCCGTGCCGGCGGCGCACGGGCCCATCAGTGCGGCGACCTGCGGGATCACGCCGGAGTTGACGACCTCCTCACGGAACAGGTGCCCCGACCCGGCGAACAGCGAGCCGACCGCCTCCTGGATGCGGGCGCCGGCCGAGTCGAGCAGCCAGATGAACGGGATCCGCTTGGAGAGGGCGAGCTCGCGCAGCCGCGTGACCTTGAGCTCGCCGGTCATCCCCATCGAGCCGGCCATCACCGTGAAGTCGTAGGCGGCCACGGCGGCCAGCCGGCCGTTCACTTTCCCGTAGCCGGTGATCACCCCGTCGGCGGGCGCCTCCCGGCCCGCCATCGCCGCCTGGGAGAAGTGCGGGCGGCCGTGGATGCCGAGCTCGACGAAGGTCCCGTCGTCGATCAGCAGCGCGATCCGCTCGCGCGCGGTGAGCTTGTCCCGGGCGTGCTGGGCCTCGATCTTCTCCGGGCCGCCGCCGAGCTTCAGCTGCTCCCGGCGCGCGAGGAGGTCCTCGGCCAGCGGCCGCAGCAGGCTGGTGGGCGCGGCGTCCGTGCCGGCGGTCTCGGTGGTCATGAGCAGCTCCGGGTCAACATGCGGAAAGTGGGACGTGCTACTCCCCACTGTCGCACGCCCGGCGCGGGAGGGTCAAGTGCGACGAGCCGAGCGGCGGAGCGTCACACCTCGCCGAGGAGCGCGCGCAGCGACTGCCGCTGGCGCCCCGCGCCGTCGAAGTTGGCCGGGTCAAGCCACGCCTGAAAGGCCGTCCGGATCGCCGGCCAGCGCACGTCGGTGATGGCGTACCAGGCGGTGTCGCGATTGCGGCCCTTGACCACCATGTGCTGCGCGAACACGCCCTCGAAGCGGAAGCCGAAGCGCTCGGCGGCCCGGCGCGAGGGGGCGTTCAGGGCGTTGCACTTCCACTCGAGCCGCCGGTAGCCGAGATCGTCGAAGGCGTGGCGGGCGAGCAGGAAGATCGCCTCGGTGGCCGCGGCGGTTCGCTGAAGATCCGGGCCGAACCAGATGTTGCCGAGCTCCAGCACCCCGTGGTCCGGGGTGATGCGCATGTAGGAGGCGACCCCCTGGGGACGCCCGTCCCCGACGGGTATCACGGTGAAGAACAGCGGGTCGGCGCTGGCCTGCTTGAGCGCCAGATCGCGGCGGAACGCCTCGAGGTCCGGGAACGGCCCGTCGAACAGGTAGGTCCAGATCGACGGGTCGCCGTCGGGGGGATGCGAGGCCCCGTAGAGCGGGGCGGCGTGCGCTTCGGCGTCCAGCGGCACCAGGGTGACGCGCTCACCCGACAGTGACACGCGCTGCGGCCGGGGCCGCACCGTCCAGTCGATCGGGACGCCCAACTCGGACACAGATCGCGCAGGCTAACCGACGAGCGGGAAGGCGAGACGCATGGTGAGGCGTCGCGCAGCCGGCGGACATAGGCTGTCGTCATGGCCTACTCGACGCTGCTCCTCGACGTCGCCGACAGCGGCGTCGCCACGATCTCGCTCAACCAGCCGGATACCCGCAACGCCCTCTCCGACGAGCTGCTCGACGAGCTGCTGGCGGCGCTGGGGGTCGTCCGCGACCACCCCGCCGCTCGCTGCCTCGTGCTCGCCTCGACACACGAGCGCGTGTTCTCCAGCGGCGGCAACCTGGGCGGCTTCGCGGCCGACGTCCCGCTGGTGCACAAGCACTTCGGGACCCAGCGCTTTCCGGCCGTCTTCCGGGCTCTCGGCGAGCTCGGCAAGCCGTCGATCTGCGCCGCGGGCGGCCACGTCCTGGCCGGCGCCCTCGGCCTGGCCCTCGCCTGCGATCTGATCATCGCCTCCGAGGAGGCGCGGTTCGGCACCCCGGAGATCAACGTCGGCCTGTTCCCGTTCATGATCATGGCGCTGATCTACCGCAACCTCCCGCGCAAGAAGACGAATGAGCTGCTGCTCCTCGGCGAGCAGATCTCCGCTCGGGAGGCGGAGCGGATCGGCCTCGTGAACCGCGTCGTGCCGGGTGACGAGTTCGACGCCGCCGTGGCGGACTGGGCCGGACGGCTGGCGGCGAAGTCGCCGGTGATGATGCGCCTGGGCAAGGACGCGATGTTCCGCCAGCAGGACATGGCGTTCGCCGACGCGGTCGAGTTCCTGCGCGCGCAGCTGACGATCGCCTTCGCCACCGAGGACATCCAGGAGGGAGTGAGGGCGTTCTTCGAGAAGCGGGCGCCCGAGTGGCGGGGGCGCTGAGCCGAAAGTAGGACGTGCCACTGTTTACTTCTGCCTCCGGCTCGGCTAGCGTGGGCCGGGCCGCCCGCGTCCCCGAGGAGAGCCATGGCCACCGCCGACGTCGTCAAGCCGGACTTCGCCGCTCATCGCAAGCACTTCATCTTCACCGACGAGCACGAACAGCTGCGGGAGTCGATCCGCCGTTTCGTGATCAAGGAGCTCCAGCCCCACGCCGAGGAGTGGGAGGAGACGACGTTCCCCGACTGGGTTTTCGAGCGGATGGGCGAGCTCGGCTTCCTCGGCCTCGACAAGCCAACCGAGTACGGCGGCCAGGGCGGCGACTACTACAGCACCCTCGTCCTCGCCGAGGAGCTCGTGCACGCCCACTCGGGCGGACTGGCGATGGGACTGGCGGTGCAGACCGACATGGCGCTGCCGCCGATCCTCGCCTTCGGCACCGAGGAGCAGAAGCGCCAGTGGGCGGCTCCGGCGATCGCGGGCAAGGCGATCCTGTGCCTGGGGATCACCGAGCCCGATGCCGGCTCGGACGTGTCGGGGATCAAGACCCGGGCGGTGCGCGACGGCGACGAGTACGTCATCAACGGCTCCAAGACCTACATCACCAACGGCCACCGCGCCCACGTGATCGTGCTGGTCACGAAGACCGACCCTGACAACGGCTACGACGGCTTCACGCTGTTCCTCGTGCCGATGGACGCGCCGGGCGTGATCCGGGAGAAGCGCCTGAAGAAGCTCGGCATGCACTCCTCCGACACCGCTCTGCTCGCGTTCCAGGACGTCCGGGTCCCCGCCTCCGCGGTGCTCGGCCAGATCGGCAAGGGCTTCTACCACATCATGTGGGAGCTCCAGGGCGAGCGGCTGATCGGCGCCGCCGGAAGCGTGGCCGGCGCCCAGCACGTGTTCGATCGCACGCTCCAGTACGCGCAGGAGCGCCACGCGTTCGGGCGCCGGATCGGCAACTTCCAGGTCATCCGCCACAAGTTCGCCGAGATGGCGACGAAGATCGAGAGCGCGCGACAGCTCGTCTACACGACGGCGTGGCGGTTCCAGAACGGCGAATACCCCGTGAGGGAGATCTCGATGGCCAAGCTCTACGCGGCGCGGATCTCGGTCGAGGTGGCCGACGAGTGCATCCAGATCCACGGCGGCGCCGGGTACATGAAGGAGTACGGGATCGAGCGCTCGTGGCGGGATCTGCGGCTCAACCGGATCGGAGCCGGCACCGACGAGATCATGCTCGACGTGATCGGGCGCTCGTTCGGCCTGTGAGTAGGGTGCATCGTCCGTAAGTAGGGTGCATCCGACACCCGGTTCCTTCCCGACGCACGGAGGTGGAGATGGCTGACGTTCAGATCGTGGCGACCGACAACGGCCCGTACAAGGTCACGGGTGCGATCGAGGTGTTCGACCACAACGGCAACCCGCTTGCGCTGCCGGGCGAGACGGTGTTCCTGTGCCGCTGCGGGGGCTCCACGAACAAGCCGTTCTGCGACGGCACCCACTCCAAAATCGGGTTCCAGGGTGCAATGGCGGCCGTCGAGGAGTCCGGGTCCTGAGCACGAGCTCGCTGGCGGCCAAGGCCGGTGCGGGCGCCTCGGCGGGGCGCCGGCCGATCCCGCCGTTCACCGCCGAGCACGAGGAGTTCCGCGCCGCGGTGCGGCGCTTCGTCGAGCGCGAGCTGTACCCCCACGCGGCCGAGTGGGAGGCCGCCCGCTGGTTTCCCAGCGAGATCTTCGCCCGGCTCGCCGAGCTCGGTTACATCGGACTGAAGTTCCCGCCCGAGTACGGCGGCGACGCGGACCCGGTCGCCGATGCCGTGTTCGTGGAGGAGCTCGCCCGCTGCGGGTCCGGCGGCGTCGCGGCGGGAATCGGCGCCCACTCCGGGATCGCCCTGCCGCCGATCTGGAAGTTCGGCTCCGAGTCCCAGAAGCAGCGCTACCTCGTCCCGGGGATCCGCGGCGAGCTGATCGCCGCGCTCGCCATCACCGAGCCGGATGCCGGCTCCGACGTCGCCTCGATCCGCACGCGTGCGCGCCGAGTCGACGGCGGCTATGAGGTGAGCGGCTCGAAGATGTTCATCACCGGCGGCTGCCGGGCCGACGCGATCGTCACCGCAGTGAAGACGACCGACGAGGGCGGGCACCGGGGGATCTCGTTCCTGATCGTCGACCGCGGGCCTGGCGTGGAGTCGACGGCGATCGAGAAGATGGGCTGGCACGCCTCCGACACGGCGCTGATCACCTTCGACGACGTGTTCGTCCCGGAGGAGAACCTGCTCGGCGCCGAGCACCAGGGCTTCTACCTGATCATGGCCAACTTCCAGTGGGAGCGCCTGCTCATGTCGCTCGGCGCGGTCGGGGCGATGCAGGTGTGCTTCGAGCGGACGCTGCGCTACGCCAAGGGGCGGCGGACCTTCGGCAAGCCGATCGGGAGCCACCAGGCGATCCGCCACCGGCTGGCCGAGATCGCCACCACGATCGAGGCGGCCCGCGCCGTCACCTACGCCGCCCTGCGCCGCTACGTGGCCGGCGAGGACGCGGTGCGCGAGGTGACGATCGCCAAGCTCGCCACCCAGCGCGCGGCGTTTGAGGCGATCGACGACTGCCTCCAGATCCACGGCGGCGCCGGCTACATGGCGGAGTACGAGATCGAGCGGGCCGCCCGCGACGCCCGCCTCGGACCGATCGGCGGAGGCACCGACGAGATCATGAAGGAGATCCTCGGACGCTCCTTGGGCCTGTGATCCGCCCCGGCGGCTGCGAAGATTCAGCTGTGCGTTGGTCAGGACACGCTCGCCGGAGCCCGGCCGGCTGATGGAGTCGGTCGCGGGAAAGCTGCTGATCGCCGGTCCCACGGTCCGGGACCCGAACTTCTGGCGGACCGTCGTGCTCGTCGTCGACCACGGCGACGACGGCGCCCTCGGCCTCGTCCTCAACCGGCCCTCCGACACGACGATCGCCGACGCCGTGCCGGAGCTCGACGAGCTGATCGACGGTGACGAGGAGCTGTTCATCGGCGGTCCCGTGCAGCCGTCGGGGGTGATCGTGCTCGCCCACTTCACCGATCCGGCCGCGGCGGCGATGATCGCGTTCGACGACGTGGGGGTGCTCGGCGTCGGCGCCGGGGACTCCGCGCCGGACAGCGTCGACGGCGCCCGCGCGTTCGTGGGACACGCAGGCTGGGGCCCGGGTCAGCTCGATGCCGAGCTCGAGCGGGGCGACTGGTTCCTGGAGCCCGCGGCGAGCGACGACGCCTTCTCGGCCGCCCCCCTCGAGCTGTGGTCGACCGTCCTCACCCGGAAGGGCGGCAGCTATGCGCTCGTCGCCCGGATGCCCGCCGAACCGTCCCTGAACTGATCGCGCGCGGCCTCCGCGGCGCCGTTAGAGTCCTCCGCGATGAGGGTGATCAAGCCGACCGACGACCGCGAGACGCCGCGGGGTGTGCTCGGCGGAGCCGAGATCTCCCAGGCCAGCGCGGGGGCCAGCAACCTGTACATGGGGGTGTTCCGCGTGCCCCCCGGCTCACGCTCGCGGCCGCACTATCACGAGCATTGCGAGAGCGCGGTCTACATGATCAGCGGCACGCTGCGGGTGCGCTGGGGCGAGCGGCTCGAAGAGGAGCTCTCGCTCGAGCCGGGCGACCTCGTCTACGTCCCGCCGCGGGAGACGCACGTGCTGGAGAACGCCTCGGCCACGGATCCCGCCGAGTACGTCGTCGCGCGGGATTCGCCGCACGAGGACGCCGTCGTCGTTCCCTGGGCCGACGACCCGGCCACGGGCGCGCTCGGCGCCCCCTGAGCCCGCCGCGCCCCCTGAGCCCGCCGCGCCCCCTGAGCCCGCGGGCGCCCGGCACCCGCCGCGCGCGGAGGCGTACGCTCTCGCTGCGGCGAACGAGAGGAGACCAGATGCTGTCATACGCCCACGGAGTGAGCGATCAGCCGCTGCTCGGTGAGACGATCGGGGACAACCTGAAGCGGGTCGCCGCGCGCGACCCGGGCGCTGAGGCCCTCGTCTCCTGCCACCAGGCGATCCGCCTCGACTACGGGGAGCTCGACGCGGCCACCGACCGCCTGGCCGGCGCGCTGATCGCCGGCGGGATCGACCGGGGCGACCGCGTAGCGGTGTGGAGCCCGAACCGCGCCGAGTGGGCGATCCTCCAGTACGCATGCGCGAAGGCCGGCGCGATCCTCGTCAACGTCAACCCGGCGTACCGGACGAGCGAGCTGGCGTACGCGCTGCGGCAATCCGGAACGCGCTGGATCTTCACCACGGGTGACTTCAAGGGCGCCAGCTTCGTGGGAATGGTCGAGGAGGTCCGCGGCGAGCTTCCCGAGCTGGAGCGCGCGATCTGCTTCGACGACGAGGAATGGCGGCGGCTCGCCGATCACGAGGCCGATCCGGCCGCGCTCGCCGAGCGGATGGCCGCGCTCGACTGCGACGACCCGGTGAACATCCAGTACACGAGCGGAACGACGGGAGCGCCGAAGGGGGCGACGCTGACCCACCACAACCTGCTCAACAACGGGCTGTTCATCGGCGCGACGCTTCGCTACAGCGCCGCCGACCGCATCTGCATTCCCGTCCCGCTCTATCACTGCTTCGGGATGGTGATCGGCAATCTCGGCGCCACCACCCACGGCGCCTGCATCGTGTATCCGGCAGAGGCGTTCGACGCAGTGGCGACGCTGCGGGCATGCGCGGCCGAGCGGTGCACGAGCCTCTACGGCGTGCCCACCATGTTCATCGCCGAGCTCGATCACCCGAGCTTCGGCGATCACGACCTCGGCTCGCTCCGCACGGGCATCATGGCCGGCTCGCCGTGCCCGATCGAGGTGATGCGGCGAGTGTCGGACGAGATGGGGATCGGCGAGATGTCGATCGCGTTCGGGATGACCGAGACCTCGCCGGTGACGACGATGGTGGCGATCGACGACACACTCGAGCACCGCTGCGCCACCGTCGGGCAGGTGATGCCCCACGCCGAGATCAAGATCGCCGACCCGGTCAGCGATGCGACCCTCGGGCGCGGCGAGACGGGGGAGTTCCGGACCCGCGGCTACATGGTCATGCGCGGCTACTGGAAGGATCCCGAGCGGAGCGCCGAGGCGATCGACGAAGCGGGCTGGATGCACACCGGCGATCTCGCGACGATGGACGAGGAGGGCTACGTGCGCATCGTCGGCCGGATCAAGGACATGGTCATCCGCGGCGGCGAGAACGTCTATCCGCGGGAGATCGAGGAGTACCTCTACGGGCATCCTCAGATCGCCGACGTCCAGGTGATCGGCGTGCCCGACGCCCGCTACGGCGAGGAGCTCGCCGCCGTGGTCATCGTCCGCGCCGGCGCGGAGCTGGGCGAGGAGGACGTGAAGGAGTTCTGCCGCGGGCAGATCGCCCACTACAAGGTTCCGCGCTACGTGTGGTTCGTGTCGGAGTTCCCGATGACGGTCACCGGCAAGATCCAGAAGTTCAAGCTGCGCGAGGCGGCGATCGAGCGGTTCGGCCTCGCCGAGGCGGCGGCCACGGCCTAGGTCATGAGTCGCAGGTCAGGACACTGATGGCGATCGATCTCGATGTCCGCCGGCCGGCCGCGGGGGTACGCCGGTTCACGGTCCCCCTGCCCTTCCCCTCCCCCGACCACCTCCACGTCCACGTGATCGACACCCCGGACGGAGAGGTGCTCGTCGACTGCGGGGCGCGCGGGTCCGAAGCGGCCCTGCAGGCCGGCCTGCAGGCGGTCGCGGCCGAGCCACGCCGGGTGCTCATCACCCACGGTCACATCGATCACTGGGGCATCGCCACGACGATCGCCGCGCGCGTGCTCGCCCACCCCGGCGTGCTGCCGACGTTTCGCTTCATGGAGGCCGAGCCGGACGCGTTCGGCCACGGCGACGACGCCCAGCGGGCGATGCTCGGCGCGTTCGCCGGCATGCTCGAGCTGAACAGCGGGATTCCCGAGGTGGAACCGGTGGGCGACGGGGACCGGATCGGCGACTGGGAGGTGCTGTTCACCCCGGGCCACGATCCCGGGCACATCTGCCTGTTCCGCGCCGAGGATGGCGTGTTGCTGTGCGGCGACGTCCTGCTCCCCGGCTACACCCCCAACGTGCAGCCGGCCACCGACGGCGGCGATGCCCTGGCCCAGTTCCTCGCCTCGCTGCAGCGACTCGCCGCGCTCCCGATCGAGCTCGTGCTCCCCTCCCACGGAGAGCCCTACCGCGACGCGGCGGGACGCGCGCGTGAGCTGATCGCCCACCACGAGAAGCGCCTGGCCGAGCTGCGCGCGGCGATGTCGTCCGGGATGAGCAGCCTGCGGGAGCTGCGCAACGCGACGTTCTCGCTCGCCGACGCCGATCGTGGCGACCGGATGCTCGCCGCGATGGAGACCTTTGCGCACCTGGAGCACCTCCGTCATCGAGGCGAGGCGGGGATGGACCCGGACGGCAGCTGGTCGCTGGCCGCCTGAGGCTCAGCGCCGGCCGCGTGAGGTTCAGCACCGGCCGCGTGAGGCTCAGCGCACCGCGACGACGGCGGGGCGCCGGGCGGTCCGGATCCGCAGGGTGATCCGCTCCGGGCGGTGGTGCGGGGCGCTGATCGTGATCAGCACGCGGTCGCCGCTGCGGTACCGCGGGGCGGCTGCGCGCAGGCTGTGCTCGAGCCGCCGGGCGCGGGCCGTCAGCCGGTGGCGGGGGCACCCGCGGCCGCGGCAGGAGATGCTCACCCGGGCCCGGCGTGGGACGCGCGCGAAGCGCACCCCGGTCAGCCAGGTGTGCCGGCCCGACCAGCGCCACGCGAACGTCGCCTTGACGCGCACGCGGGAGCCCGGGTGCGGCGCGACGACGACCGAGCCGCCGCCCGCGGAGGCGGGCGGCCCGGGGGTCGGCACGGCGCTCGTCGGCGTCCCGGCGGGGTCGACCGTGCCGGACGGGGCCACCGTCGTCGGTCCGACGAAGCCGCCGCTCGGCGTCCAGTGGGTCTGGAGCAGCGAGCCGCCCGAGCCGGCGTAGTAGACGTCCTGGGAGTCGTTGGAGGAGTCGTAGAGCCCGCCGGGGGCGCTCGCCAGGCTCGCCGCCTGCGTGATCGTGCGCGGTCCGGTGAACCCCGGGCTCGGCGTCCACGTGGTCTCCACCAGCGTCCCTCCGGAGCCTTCGTAGTAGGCGTTCTGAGAGTTGTTGGTGGAGTCGTAGAGCGCCGTGGGCGCAGAGGAGAGCGGCGCCGCCTGGGTGATCGCCCGCGGTCCGACGAAGCCGCCGCCGGGCGACCAGACGGTCTCGTCGAGCGCCCCGCCCGACCCGGCGTAGTAGACGTCCTGGGTGTTGTTGGAGGAGTCGTAGAGTCCGCCGGGGGCGCCCGTGAGGGTGGCCGCCTGCGTGATCGTGCGCGGTCCGGTGAACCCTCCGCTCGGCGACCAGGTCGTCTCCTCCAGCTTCCCCCCGGAGGATTCGTAGAACACGTTCTGCGTGTTGTTGGAGGAGTCGTAGACCGCCGTGGGAGCTGAGGTGAGGGCTCCCGCCTGTGTGATCGTCCGCGGCCCCACGAAGCCGGTGCTCGGCGTCCAGTACGTCTCCTGGAGCGTCCCGTTCGCACCTTCGTAGTAGACGTCCTGGGAGTTGTTGGAGGAGTCATAGAGCGCGGCCGGCGCGGATTGGGGAGCCCCGGCGGCGCCAATCGTCTTGGGGGCGGTGAACCCGGACCCCGGCGCCCAGACGATCTCCTGCAGCGCGTCCCCGGCGCCCACGAAGAAGATGTTCTGCGTGTTGTTTGAGGGGTCGTAGACGGCCGCCGGAGCAGCGATCGACGCCATCGCCGGAGCCGCGGCCGCAAGCGAAGCCAGGAGACCCACCAGGGCCCCCGTCAGGCTGCTCCTCATCCGTCGCCTCGACACGGGGCAGATGCTAATGCGGCACGTTCGGCGGCCGCGCCGGCAGGGCGGGCCATCCGCAGGATCCGCGGCGCAGCGCCGCCACGACCCGCGGCGGGCATGGGCACCCGAACTACATCAGCGTCCCCAGCGCGATCGGCACCACCCGCTCCGCTCCCGCCCGCCGGAGCTGGCCGCCGACCATCGCCAGCGTCCAGCCCGAGCTCCGGCGATCGTCGAGCAGGATGCCGGTCCCGCGGGGCGGCGGGCCGGTGATCCGGAATGCCCCACGCACGTTGGCCGCCTGCTGCACGGCGTTGGCCATCTCCCGCTGCGGCGGGCGCGCGATCACCCGCTCGACGAGCGGCGCCGCGTCGATCCCGAGCCGCCCTGCCACCGCCCGCCCGAGTCCGCTCAGCGTCTCGCCGAGGCTCACCGATGGCACCGTCGCGATCCAGCGCGCCCCGGGCGCCTGAGCTCTCACGAGATCGGCGAGCGCGTCCACCACCTCGTCGTCGAAGGTCCCCGCCCGGACCCCGCGCTCGATGGCCGGCCACCACCCGCCGTCCCCGAAGCGCGCGAGCGCCCAGCCGACCTCCGTGCGCACGTCGTCCGGGATCTTGCGCATCGTCCCGACGGCGTCGGGCGCCATCTTCTTCACCTCCAGCTCGATCGGGCGCGAGCGCAGGTGCCGCGCCGCCCGTTCCACCAGCGAGGGGTCAGGCGCCGTGGCGAACGCGGGCGCGGTGCACACCGAGCAACGGCCGCAGTCCGCGGGCGCGGGATCGTCGAGCTCCTCCTGCAGAGCGCGCATGAGACACCGCCCGTCGGTCCCGAACGCGGCCATCGCCGCCTGCTCGGAGCGGCGCAGCTCCGTCACCTCCGCATAGCGCCGGGCGTCATAGCTCCAGTCCGAATCCGGCACGAGCACCCAGCGGCTGCCCTCACGCCGCACGGCGCCCTCGACGTCGAGGATCTTGAGCATCGCCTCGATCCGCCCCATGCCGAGGTTGACGGCCGCCATCAGCTCTCGCGTCCCCCGTCCCGCGTCACCGGCCGCCTCGAGCTCCCCGAGCACCGCCGTCACCCGCTCGCGCGACGGGAACGCCTGCTCGATGAAGAAATCCTGGATCCGCCGGTCCTCGCCGCCGCGCAGCAGCACGACGTCGGCGTGGTCGACCCCGCGCCCGGCGCGACCGACCTGCTGGTAATAGGCCACCACCGACCCGGGGGCCTGGTAGTGCACGACGAAGCCGAGATCGTGCTTGTCGTAGCCCATCCCGAGCGCGCTCGTCGCCACCAGCGCCTTGACGTCGTTGCGCAGGAGCCGCTCCTCGCTGGCCACGCGCTCATCGCTTTCCTGCTCGCCGCTGTAGGCGAGCGCGGAGATCCCGTTCTCGCCCAGGAACGCCGCCACCTGCTCGGCGTCCCGGCGCGTCAGCGTGTAGACGATCCCGGAGCCGGAGAACGCCGGAAGGTGCTCGACGAGCCAGGCGAGACGCTCCGCCGGGCGTGGCAGCTCGAGCACCTCCAGGCGCAGGCTCGTCCGCGCCAGCGGACCACGGTACGAGCGCAGCGCCACCCCTCCCTCCCCATCAGCCCCCTCACCGGCGCCGAGCTGTTCGAGCACATCGCCGACGACCCGGTCGTTGGCCGTCGCCGTCGTGCCGAGCACGGCGACGTCGGGGGCGAGCGCCGCGAGCATGTCCCTCACGCGGCGGTAGTCGGGGCGGAAGTCGTGCCCCCAGTCGGAGATGCAGTGCGCCTCGTCGATCACCAGCAGGCCCACCGATGCGGCGAACAGCGGCAGCATCTCGGCGCGAAAGCGCGGGTTGTTCAACCGCTCCGGGCTGATCAGGAGCAGATCGACGGCGTCGGCGGCGAGGGCGTCCCGGACGGCATCCCAGTCCTCGCGGTTCGTGCTGTTGATCGTCCGCGCGCGCAGGCCGAGGCGCTCGGCGGCGGCGATCTGGTTGCGCATCAGCGCAAGCAGTGGGCTGACGATCAGGGTGGGACCGGCACCGTCGGCGCGCAGCAGGGACGTGGCGAGGAAGTAGACGGCCGACTTGCCCCAACCGGTCCGCTGCACGCAGAGCACCCTCGCCCGGTCGACGACGAGATCCCGGATCGCCTCCAGCTGATCGGAGCGGAATGTCGCCGCCGGATCGGCGGTCAGCGTACGAAGCCTGCCGAGGGCATCGGCGGCGAAGGTGTCGGTCGGCGCGGAGAGCACTGCATCGATCCTGACACGGGGCCCGGCGTCATCGACCGAATGTGACGGTTTTGTTGCAGAGTCCTCAGGGCCGCGCCGGCGTGGCGGTCCGGCGGCCGGCGGACAGCTCGGCGTGGAGCACCCGGATCCGCTCCAGGATCGTGTCCGCCGCGCGCTGCTGGAGCTCGCGACTCGGCTCGGCGACGGGCTCGAAGCGCAGCGGTGTGCCGTAGCGGACGATCACCTTGGGCAGGCGCAGGCGCTTCCAGTTGCGCACCTGGTGGGAGCCGAGGATCGCCACCGGGACGACCGGCGCGCCCGACTCGAGCGCCAGCCGGCCGATGCCGGGGCGGGCGACGTCGCCGATCGCGCCCGTTCGCGAGCGCCCGCCCTCGCAGTACATGCCGACGGCCCCCCCGCGGCCGAGCACGGCATAGGCGGTGGTGAAGCCCTCCTCGTCGGCGTAGCCGCGCCGCACCGGGAACACGCCGCCGTGACTGAAGATCCAGCTCATCGGCCCGGCGCCGAAGAGCTGCGACTTGGCCATGAACTGGACGTGGCGACGGACGAACGCGCCGGTGAAGAAATGGTCCATGAAGGAGGCATGATTGGGCGCCAGGATCACCGGACCGTTGGGGACGTTCTCCGCTCCGAACCCCCGCGCGCGGAAGGTGATCAGCGCGTTGGCCATCGTCAGCACCCGAACGACCTCGTAGATCCATTCCGGCCGGTGATCGCGCACGCGCGCGTGGAAGGGGTCGAAGTGCTCCGGCGGCCGCGGGTCCTTGTAGACCTGCTCCTTGATCTTGACGTCGGCGCTCATGCCCGCATCATCTCAGCGCGCTCACCCGAGCAGCAGGCGCTCCAGCACCTCACGCGTGCGCGCGCTGCGCCCCGCCTCCTCGCCGAGCGCTCCGACCACCTCGGTGAGCCACTCGTCGGCGTCGATCCGGTCTCGCTTGAGCACGATGCCGCCCGAGACACGTGCCCGCGTGGCCTCCAGGGCATCGCCGGGCCCCCGCCGCAGCGACAGCGTGACCCCGGCTGCCTCCAGGGTGATCTCCTTCACGAGCTTCGGGCCGCGCAGGCCACGCCGGGAGCGCTCGATCTGGGCCCGGCCCGGCACGGCCTCCTCCAGCTTGCGGGCAAGCCCCTCCAGGAAGGCCTCGATGTCCCCCTGGTCGGCCCGCAGCGACGCGGCGACCAGATCGAGGTCCAGGGAGTCGCCGGCGTCACTCATCGGCGCTCAGCGTACGCCCTCGGCGCTCCGGCTCGCGAAGTATCCTCCCGCGCGTCACCGTGGATCGCGAGAGGAGGTCGGCTTGGCCGACGTGGAGGCCCACATCACGGGCACCGTATGGAAGATCGAGGTGGAGGTCGGAGATTCCGTCGCCGAGGGCGACACGGTGGTGATCCTCGAGTCGATGAAGATGGAGATGCCGGTGGAGGCCGAGGATCCGGGTGTCGTCAAGGAGATCCTCTGCCGGGAGGGGCAATCGGTCTCGGAGGGCGACGCGCTCGTTGTCCTCGAGTAGGCCGGCGGAGCCCAGCCCCGGCGGCCGCCTGCTGATCGACGAGCCGGCGCCGCACGTCGTCCGCCTCACGATCTCCCACCCCGCCCGGCGGGGCGCGCTCGACCACGCCATCCTCGACGCGTTCGCCCGCGAGCTCCCGCGTCTGCAGGCGCGCTGCGTGCTGATCACCGGCCAGGACCACACCTTCTCCGCCGGCTACGACATCGGTGACCTTCCCGAGGCGGTGTTCGCGGACGAGGCGGAGCGGCTCGTCGCGCATCCCTTCGCGTCGGCGATCGACGCCATCGAGGCGTTCCCATACCCCACCCTGGCGGCGCTCAACGGCCACGCGATCGGCGGGGGGCTGGAGCTCGCGCTGGCGTGCGATCTGCGCATCGCCAGCGATGCCGTCAAGCTCGGGATGCCGCCCGCCAAGCTCGGTCTCGTGTACTCGCACACCGGGCTGCGGAAGTTCATCGACGCCATCGGCGCCCCGCGCACCCGGGAGCTGTTCCTGCTCGGCGGCCGGGTCGACGCGCGGCGAGCGGAAGCGTGGGGGCTCGTCAACTGGGCGGTTCCCGGCGAGGAGCTCGGGGAGCGGGCGCTCGCCCTCGCCGCCGAGCTGGCGGCCAACGCCCCCCTGGCGCAGGCGGGCAACAAGCGCGTCATCCGAGCCGTCCTGGATGCCGAGGCGCGCCTCGAGCCGGAGGTGGAGCGGGAGCTGCTGGAGCTGCGTCGCGCCTGCTTCTCCTCCGCCGACTTCCGGGAGGGCGTCCGCGCGTTCGCCGAGAAGCGGGATCCCGTGTGGCGCGGCGAGTGACGGCGCGCTCGCGCGTCGGTCAGACACGTGGCAGGTGACGTCCGGAGCGGTGCCTATGGTGCCGCGCCATGCCACCGCTGATCACCCGCGCGGAAGCGCTCGCGCTCGGGAAGCTCGAGGATCACGTCGAGATCGGGGCGCTCGTCGAGTGGGCCTGGGCGACCCGCGTCGAGCGCTTCGGGGACGCCACCGACCTGTGCTCGCTCGTCAACGCCAAGTCGGGTGGCTGCGCCGAGGACTGCGGCTTCTGCGCCCAGTCGAAGTACGCCGAGGCCGACACCCCCATGCACGCGATGATGGACCCGGAGCAGATCCTGGAGCACGCGCGCGCAGCCGAAGCCGCCGGCGCCCACCGATTCTGCATGGTGACCCAGGGGCAGGGACTCTCCAAGCGGGACTTCGAGAAGGTGCTGGAGGGCGCGCGCCTGGTTGCCCGGCACACGAACCTCAAACGCTGCGTCTCGATCGGGCACATGTCCACCGAGCGCGCGCGTGCCCTCAAGGAGGCGGGGATCCAGCGGGTCCACCACAACGTCGAGACGGCCCGGAGCCACTATCCCGAGGTCTCGAGCACGGTGCGCTACGAGGGACGCCTGCGGACGATCGACGCCGTCCGGGAGGCCGGCTTGGAGACGTGCGTCGGCGGGATCCTCAACCTCGGCGAGACGCGCGAGCAGCGCGTCGAGATGGCCTTCCAGCTGGCGGAGATCAACCCCACCAGCGTCCCGATCAACCTGCTGAACCCGCGGGCCGGGACGAAGTTCGGCGACCGCGAGCTGATGGATCCGTGGGAGGTCGTCAAGTGGATCGCCATCTTCCGACTCATCCTCCCGGAGGCGCTGTTCCGCCTCTGCGGCGGCCGCGTCGAGAACCTGGCCCACCTTCAGGCGACGGCGGTCAGGGCCGGGCTGAACGGCGTGATGATGGGCAACTTCCTCACCACGCTCGGGAACACGCCGGACGCCGACCGCGCGATGTTCGAGGACCTCGGGCTCAATGTGGCTCGCCAGCCGGACAACGGGACCAACCCGCGCCCGGACAACCGCTCGGGACATCTGACCGGCGAGACGCCGGACGTCGTGTCCGAGGCGCTCGCGGGACCGGGAGCCGACCGCCTCGAGGTGCGGCTGTGGGACCCCTCCTCCCAGCTGCGATTCCACCGCAAGCGCACGGTCCCGCCGCGACCCGACGGCGCGCCGAACCGACGGCCGGTCGCCCCGCCGGACGATCTCGTCGCCGACGCCGCGGCCTGAGATGAGCGCCGAGCGCGACCCCGTACGGAGAGCGGCGCGGCGCGACACGGAGGAGACGCGATGATCGAGATCGAGGCACGCCTGGACGAGCTCAGGCGGCTGGGGCTGGCGCGCCGGACCCGGCTGATCAGCGGCCCGCAAGGGCCGCACGCCCTGCTCGACGGCAGGCCGGTGATGCTGCTCTGCTCCAACAACTACCTCGGCCTGGCCGATCACCCGCGGCTGCGCGAGGCGGCGGCGGACGCCGCCCGGCGCTGGGGCGTCGGCGCCGGAGCATCCAGACTGGTGTCCGGCACGATGACGATCCATCGCCGCCTGGAGGAACGGCTCGCCGAGTTCAAGGGGCAGCGAATGGCGCTGCTGTTCGGGTCCGGCTACCTGGCGAACATCGGCGTGGTCTCGGCCCTCGCCCGAGCGGGCGACGTCGTCTTCTCCGACGAGCTCAACCACGCATCGATCGTCGACGGCTGCCGACTCAGCCGCGCCGAGGTGTTCGTCTACCGGCACGGCGACGTCGAGCACCTGGAGTGGGGAATCGAGCAGGCCGAGGGGCGCGGGTCGCTGATCGTCACGGACTCGCTGTTCTCGATGGACGGGGACATCGCGCCGCTGCCCGAGCTGACCGAGCTGGCGGCCCGCCATCGCCTGCGCCTCGTCGTCGACGAGGCTCACGCCACCGGGACGCTGGGCCCCGGGGGGCGCGGCGCCGTCGCCGCGGCGGGGCTGCAGGACGAGGTCGACGTGGTCGTCGGGACGCTCGGCAAGGCGCTCGGCTCCTACGGGGCGTTCGTCGCCTGCCAGGAGTCGATGGCCCGCTACCTGATCAACACGGCGCGCACGTTCATCTTCTCCACCGCACCCCCGCCGCCCGCGGTGGCGGCCGCGCTCGCCGCGCTCGAGTACCTGCTCGAGCGTCCCCGGCTCGTCGATCGCCTCGCCACCAACGCATCGGTCCTCCGCGCGGAGCTCGCCGCCCAGGGGTTCCCCGCGAGCGGCTCACGCTCCCACATCGTTCCGCTGGTGGTGGGAGATCCGGCGACCGCGACGGCGATGTGCGAGTCAGCGCTGACGCGCGGCGTCTTCGCCCAGGCGATCCGACCTCCGACGGTGCCTCAGGGAACCTCGCGGCTGCGCCTGGCGGTGATGGCGTCCCACCGGCCGGACGAGCTGCGCCTGGCGGCACGGATGCTCGCGGAGGCCGCTCGCGCCGCGGGCGTCGAACCGGCTCAGCTGGGCAGACCGGAGCTCGTCCAGCGCGGGGCCGAGGCGCCGGCGACAGCGACCGGGCCGTCGGACCGCGGGCCCGGCGTCTACGACTTCGAGACCCAGGCCGCCTGATGCGGTGAAGCGGGCGGCGGCTCGTCCGCGCGCGCCCCAGGATCCGACGACGCGTGAAAGGGCTGTTCGTCACCGGCACCGACACGGGGGTCGGCAAGAGCGTGCTGTCGGCGGCGATCGTCGCCTCGCTCGTCGCCCGCGGACGGCGGGTCCGCGCGCTGAAGCCGGTCATCACCGGGCTCGACGATCCCGCTCAGGGTGACTGGCCGCGCGATCACGAGCTCCTCGCCTCCCTCTGCGGCGCCGAGCCACGCGAGGTCTCGCCGATCGGCTTCGGCCCTCCGGTCTCGCCCCACCTCGCCGCCGAGCTGGCGGACTGCGAGCTCGCTCCCGCCGCGTTGGCGGACAGCATCAGAGCCGCCCTGCGCGGCGACGCGGATGTGCTCGTCGTGGAGGGGGTCGGTGGGCTGCTCGTCCCGCTCGCCCCCGGCTTCGACGTCGGCGACCTCATCGCCGCGGTGCGGCTTCCCGTCGTGCTCGCGGCGCGCCCGGGCCTGGGGACGATCAACCACACGCTGCTCACCCTGGAGGCGAGCCGGGCGCGGGGACTCGACGTGCGCGGCGTCGTGCTCACGCCGTGGCCCGCCGACCCCGACCGGATCGCGCGCTCCAACCGCGAGACGATCGCGGGACGGGGGGAGATCGAGGTCTCGACGCTGCCGTGGATCCCGGGACCGGACCCGGCGCTGCTCGCCGGCGCCGCCGCGGAGCTCCCCCTGGAGCGGTGGTTCGCGCCCCCGGCGCCCGACTATCATCGCCACGATCCCGCGCCTCCCGACGGCGCGGGCCGCCCGCGTCGATGACCTCATCCTCCCGCTCCCGGGCGCTCCGCCGGGCCCTCCTCGCCGGCGCCGCCGTCACCGTCCTCGCACTGCAGGGGCCCGCCGCCGCGGCCGCCGCGCCGGTCGGCGCTGTCGCCCTGGCCTACCAGCGGGCGGGCGGGAGGCTCGCACCGTGCGCCTTCTCGGCCGCGACGCTGGCCGCCGCCCTGCGCGCCCAGGCACCCGACCAGGCCGAGTACGACGAGAACTTCACGCTGGCGATCCAGGCCGCGCTCAACGCGCAGGCCGCCGGCGCGTGCGCTCACCACGGCACGGCGGCGACCGGCACCACGACCAGCGGGGCGGCGGCCCCCGCGGGGTCCGCACCGACGTCGATCACCGCGCCGACGAGCGCCGGACCGCCGGCGCCCCTGATCGCGCTCGGCCTCGCCGTGCTTCTGCTCGCGCTGGCGGCGCTGGCGTTCACGCTGCTGCGGCTGAGCGGGTGGGACTCGCTGTGGCTCGCCGACTGGCGCCAGGCGTGCGGCGAGGCCGGCTACCGCCTGAGCCTGACGCGCGGGGATCTCGCCGACCGCCTCGCGCGCCGGCGGGCGCCGGGCGCGGGCCTCAGCTCGCGTCGACGCTGACCGCGGCGGCACGGCTGAATTCCTCGACGCCGCCGGGCGCCCTCCAGCCGACGCGCAGGCTCCCGCTGGCCGGCACCACGACCCGTGTCTGGAGCACGCCGTCGGCCTGCGCGGTGGTCGCATGGGCGATCGTCCGCCACGTCCCGCCCCGGGCGCGCCACTCGATCGCCGCGCGCTGCGGAGTGCCGTTGCGGGCGGCCCGGAGCATGGCCCAGACCCGCACCGGGGCGCCGTGGGCGACCGACGGGCGCGGCAGCCACAGCACCAGCCGGTAGGCGGCCAGAGATGGCTTCGGCCGGCCGGAGAGGAACTCGAGACCGGTCTGGAACGTCGACCAGTAGCCGGCGCTGCCACGCGGATACCGGGTGTCGGGCGCGGAGTCGACGAGCAGGAACTGCGAGAGGCCCACCACGCGCGGATCGTGCCAGGACATGTACGTCGCCTCGTCGAGGTAGGTCGCCTGCGCCGACAGGCTCATTCCCCGGAAGGGGTTGGGCGGGTCGGTCTCGTAGCCGTATTCGTCGAGGTAGAGCGGGATCCGCCGCGAGTCGCCGTAGGTGGAGAACACGCGGTCGAGGCCGCGCTCGAGCCGGCCGAGGTCGGACAGCGGAACGAACCCCGACTCCGGCAGGGAGACGGTCGGGGCGAGGAAGAACGAGTACGGATGATGGGCGAACGCGGTGGCCCTGAACAGGCCGGGATTGGCCGCCACGAAGGCGGCGGGCGATCCGTGGGCCGGGCAGCCGGCGGCGCCGGCGACCGAGCCGCGCAGCGGGCGGTACTCGCCGTTGACGCAGTAGAGCGACCTCAGGAACGGGATCGGCGGGATCGGCTCGAGATCCCGCGGGTAGAAGCATGTTCCCGGGGTGCCGCGAACGCATCCCTCCGGGGCCAGCTCGCCGACGAGGAACTCGTCGTGGCCGTGCCCGGTCGCCCGCAGAGCGGCGTAGGCGGCGTCGACGTAGTGGCGGTAGAGCTCGGGGGCGACCATCACCTGCCGCCGATGGACGACGCGGTACTGGGGCGCGAGCCATCCCGGTTGGTTCGGCTCGTTCCACACCGACCAGAAGCTCACCCGCGGCAGCGTCACCCGCCCCGCGCCGGGGATCGTGATCGCATAGCGGCCGCTGTAGCGCCGTCCGAGCGCCGTCACGAATCTCCGGAACGCGCTCGCCGAGGGCGCATCGTTGGCGGCGTACCGAGACGGGAGGCCCCGGGCACTCGCCCACAGCGGCGCCGGTGCGGTGACGTCGAAATCGACTGACAGCCCCTTCTCCGCGGCGAGCAGATCGATCCGGTCGTAGCGGGCGAAGCCGCGCTCGGAGTACGCCGAAGGATCGGCGGCGTCGAAGTGGCGAGGCGGTTTCCGAGAGCCCGGATCCGGGGCGATGTCGCTCCACTTGACGGTGATCCGCAGCCGATCGACGCCGAGGGCGCGGAGCGTCGTCAGGGTCCGCTGCACGACCGACTGGGAGCCGTAGACGAGCTGCTGATCGTCCTGGAGCATCGATTCGAACGGGCGGCGTCCGGGCGCCCCGGAGCCGCCGCGACCGTTGAGGACGAGGATCACGACGACGACCGCGGCGAGCACCGCGGCCAGGGCGGCGGGACGCGCCGGCACGTGCGGGAGCGGCGGGCGACGCCGCTGACGACGGGCGGTGAGCACGGTGGAGAGGCTGGCACACGCCGTCGCCGGACCCGCCCGTTCCGACCGCTGCGGTGGCTAGCGTGACGGGCATGCATCAGACCTCGGAGCTCGTCGCGGCCGACCGTCGCCACCTCTGGCATCCCTTCACCCAGCAGCAGAGCTGGTGCGAGGAGGAGGAGCCTCTCGTCATCGCCCATGCCGAGGGCACGACGCTGTTCGACACCGAGGGCAGGGCGTATATCGACGGGGTCTCATCGCTGTGGTGCAACGTGCACGGCCATCGGCATCCGGCGATCGACGAGGCGATCCGCGCCCAGCTCGGGCGGGTCGCGCACTCGACCATGCTCGGCCTCTCGCACCCGCCCGCGGTGGAGCTCGCCGAGCGGCTGGTCGCGATCGCACCACCCGGCCTGACGCGCGTCTTCTACTCCGACAGCGGCTCGACCGCCGTCGAGATCGCGCTCAAGATGGCCTTTCAGTGGTGGGCGCAGCGCGGTGAGGCGGAGCGGACCGGCTTCATCTGCCTGGAGAACGCCTACCACGGCGACACGCTGGGCGCCGTGTCGGTCGGCGGCATCGAGCTGTTCCACTCCCTCTACCGGCCGCTCCTGTTCGAGACCTGGCAGGCACGGGCCGGAGATGTCCGGCACATGGAGCAGCTGCTCGCCGAGCACGGCGGGCATGTCGCCGCGGTCATCCTCGAGCCGCTCGTCCAGGGCGCCGGCGGGATGCTCATGCAGCCCGACGGCTACGTGCGCGCGGTCCGCGACCTGTGCGACGCCCACGGCGTCCTGCTCATCTGCGACGAGGTGGCCACCGGCTTCGGACGCACGGGGGCGATGTTCGCCTGCGGGCGCGAGGGCATCACGCCGGATCTCATGTGCGTGGGCAAGGGCCTCACAGGGGGCTACCTGCCGCTCGCCGCCACGCTCGCCACCGAGCGGATGTACGAGGGCTTCCTGGGGAGCGTCGAGGAGTCACGCACGTTCTTCCATGGCCACACGTTCACGGGCAATCCACTCGGGTGCGCGGCCGCCCTGGCCACGCTTCAGACGTTCGAGCGCGAGGCCACGCTCGAGCGGCTGCAGCCGAAGATCGCGCTGCTCGAGCGGCTGCTCGCCGAGCGGATCGTCCCGCTGCCGGGGGTGGCCGAGGTGCGTCAGCGCGGCGTGATGGTCGGCATCGAGCTGGCCGGGGCCGGCGGCGGGGCCGACCGCCTCGGCCATCGCGTCTGCCTCGCCGCCCGACGGCGCGGGGCGGTGATCCGGCCGCTCGATGACGTCGTCGTGCTGATGCCGGCGCTGGCGATGTCCGCGGAGGATCTGGAGCGGCTGGTGAGGATCACCGCGGAGTCGATCGCCGGCGTGACCGGAAGCGAGGCCCCGACAGCCGGGCGCCGCCAGGACTTCGCGCTGTCCGCCTGAGGCGCCCGGCGTCAGTCCTCGTAAGGAGAGAAGTCCGCCTTGCGCGCCCCGCACACGGGGCAGAACCACGTCTCCGGGATGTCATCGAAGGCCGTGCCGGGCGGGATCCCGCCGTCGGGATCGCCCTCTTCGGGGTCGTAGATGAACCCGCAGGACTCACACATGTACTTCATGGGCGACAAGGGTAGCCGCGTGCCGGCGCGCACGCGCGGCGCCACGGTAGGGTCGGGCGGATGACCGACCGGCCCGCGCCAGGCGAGGATCTCAACGAGGGCCCGGAGACCGTGCCGCGCCCCGCCTCGACGGTCATCCTGCTCCGCGGCGAGGGGCGGGCGCTCGAGGTGCTGCTCGTGAGGCGCACCCCGGCGGCGCGCTTCATGGGCGGCGCGTGGGTGTTCCCGGGCGGCGCGGTGTCCCGGGAGGAGGGCGATGGGCTCGTCGCCCACCGCGCCGCCGCGGTGCGCGAGCTCGCCGAGGAGGCGGGGGTCACGCTCGACCCGGCCGCGCTCGTGCCGTTCGCGCGCTGGATCACGCCTGCGCAGGTGAAGATCCGCTACGACACGTGGTTCTACCTGGCGCCCGCGCCGGCCGACGCCGACCCGGTGGTCGACGGCCAGGAGGTGGTCGACTTCCGCTGGATCACGCCCGCCGACGCGCTGGCCGCCAGCGCCGCGGGTGAGCTGTTCCTGGTCTTCCCGACGATCAAGACACTCGAGCAGCTCCGCGGCTTCCCCTCGTCCGACGCGCTGCTCGCCCACGCGCGCGGACGACCGATCGCCCCCGTCCAGCCGCAGATCCTCGGCTCCGGCGAGACGGCGCGCATCGTCCTCCCCGGCGAGCCCGGCTATTCGCCCTGACCGAACGTCAGCTCGCCGCCGGAGGCTCGCCCCCTGGCGAGGCTCCTAGATGGTTGATTCCGCGCGGTTAGGCGCAGTAGTTGACGAGTGCACGGCTTGGGCGTCCGAGTTGATGGTTGAGGGAGATCGCCGCGGCGAGGCAGCAGAAGCGGGCGAGGATTCGTTCGCGCAGCCCGGCGAGGGTGCGTGCGCCGTGGCGCTCGAGGGTGAGGATGTCTTTGCAGGTCCAGAAGATCGACTCGATCCGCTGGCGGATCGGTGCGAGATGTGGGCGTTGCCCGAGCTCGTCTTTGCGGCGTGGGCGCACGAACGTCGCGTCGCGCTGCGCGACCTGGGCAGCGAACCCGCGGCTGGCGTAGCCCTTGTCACCGAGCAGCGTTTCGCCGCCGTGCCGGTGGCAGCGGTCCAGCAGCACCAGGCCGATCTCACGTTCGTCGAGCTTGGGGGAGCACAGCTCCAGCGCGCGCGGGGTGCCGTCTGGGCTGAAGATCGCGTGCAGCCGGAATCCCCAGAAGTACCGGGAATGCGAGGCGCACCACCCGTAGTCGGCCGCGTCGGCGAGCTCGGAGCGCTTCACCGTCTCGCGGCTGCGAGCACACTCGACCGGCGTGCTGTCGATCAGCAGCAGATCGTCGTGGAACCCGGGGCTGTGGCTCGCGAACACTCCCATCAACCACTCCAGCGTCTCGGCCAGCCGGCGGCGGCGTTTGAAGTACCCCGACTGCTGCGGCAGATCCGGGAACAGATGCGCGAGCCGTTTGCTCGCGACGGCAAGGAACCGTCGATCGGACGGGAGCCCCATGATCGCCTGCGCCACACAGAGCGTGACGACCTCCGCGTCTGTGACCCTTCTCGCAGCGTTCCCCGCCTTCTCAGGCAGGAGATCGTCAGCCGTGACGAACACGGTCGTGAGCAGCAGGTCGAGGTCGGCGTCCACTCGAGGCCCCCTTGGGGTCGGCGATTGGCACTACAGAGCACCGCCGACTTCGACCCTGCTGCTCTGTATTCCTCGAAAACACCCACAAACACGGCCACCGCCGTGGAATCACTCATCTAGGGGCCGGTGCCGGCCTCCTCGTCGCCGATCACGTGCATGACGGCGTTGATCAGCGCCAGGTGGGTGAACGCCTGCGGGTAGTTGCCGAGGTGCCGGCCGCTGGCGGCATCGAGCTCCTCGGCATAGAGGCCGAGCGGCGAGGCGTGGGTGAGCAGCTTCTCGCACAGCGTCGCGGCGCGCTGCGTCTCGCCGATCTCCGAGAGTGCCGAGACGAGCCAGAAGGAGCAGATGAGGAACGTGCCCTCCTCGCCGTGGAGCCCGTCGTCGGTCTCGTGCACGCGGTAGCGCAGCACGAACCCGCCCTCGGTCAGCTCATCGCCGATCGCCAGCACGGTGTTGCGCACCAGCGGATCCTCGGGCGGGAGGAAGCGGTTGATCGGGATCAGCAGCGTGGAGGCGTCGAGCGCGTCGGTGTCGTAGTGCTGGCGGAACACGCCCCGATCGGAGACGCCGTGCTCCAGGATGTCGGCGCGGATCCCGTCGGCGGCGTCCTGCCACTCGCGGGCCAGGTCGAGCTCGCCCTCGAGCTCGGCCAGCCGCGCGCCCCGGTCGGCGGCGACCCAGCACATGAGCTTCGATGAGACGTAGTGCTTCGGCTCCCCACGGGCCTCCCAGATCCCCTGGTCGGGCTTGTTCCACGCACCGAGCGCACAGCTGACCTGGTCGCGCAGCAGCGGCCACAGCCGCTGCGGGATGTGGCCGCCCATCCTCGTGTGGAGGTAGACCGAGTCGAGCACCGACCCGTAGACGTCGTTCTGCTTCTGGTTGTAGGCGCCGTTGCCGATTCGCACTGGCACCGATCCGTCGTAACCGTGCAGGTGGTCGAGCGTCGTCTCGGTGAGGTCGCGCTCGCCGCCGAGGCCGTACATGATCTGCAGCGCCCCGTTGTCGTCACGCGTGAGGTCGGCGACGAACTGCATGAAGTCGTCGGCCTCCAGGTCGAGCCCGAGCGCGTGCAGGCCCCAGAGGGTGAACGTCGCGTCCCGCATCCAGCAGTACCGGTAGTCCCAATTGCGCTCGCCGCCCAGCGTCTCGGGCAGCGACGTGGTGGCCGCGGCGACGGTCGCGCCGGTGGGCGCGTAGGTGAGCCCCTTCAAGGTGAGGGCCGAGCGGTGCAGGTGCGAGCGCCAGCGGTGATCGGGAAAGCGCCCGCCGGCCAGCCACGTGCGCCAGAAGTGCTCGGTGCGCTCGATGCGGTCGTGGGCATCGTCGCCGTCGCGCGGGCCGTCCAGGCCGCCCGACCAGCTCAGCGCGACGAACCGCCGCTCGCCCTCGCTCAGCGTATGGCGGGCCCGGGCCCGCGAGCCCTCGATCCCGATCCGCAGGTTGGAGTGCAGGCGCAGGGTCGTGCCGGCGCCGCTCGCCTCGGCGACGCTCCAGTCGTCGGTGAGCATCGTCCACTCGGCGGGGGCGCGACCGTAATCGAGGATCGGCTCGCAGATGGCTTCCAACTGGACTTCGCCCTGGAGGCACTCGATCGTGCGGATGAGCATGTGGTCGGCGTCGTGATCGGTGGGCGGCCGCGTGCGGGGGGCCGGGTCGGCGTGCTCATCGGTCCACGGACCGATGGTCAGCCCATCCCGGACGATGAGCCAGCCCGACGGGGTCATCCACGTCGTCTCCAGGATCATCGTGCCCGGCACGTAGCGGACGCTGAGCGGCACGACGGTGCCGAACGGGCCGACCCGGAAGGTCCCCGCGCGGCGGTCGAGCAGCGCCCCGAACACGCTCGCCGAGTCGAAGCGCGGCACGCACATCCACTCCACGGTGCCGTCGGCCGCCACGAGTGCGCACGTCTGGCAATCGGACAGAAATGCGTAGTCGGCGATCGGCGGGAACGGCGAGCCGCCGGTGAGCGGCGTGTCGTGCGGCGGGAGCTGGATCGTCGGGCTCACCGGCCGGAGCCTATGCCAGTTGGCTCGCCTCCGTTACGGGCACGGCTCGCCAGCCGCCGAGCGCGAGCATCGCGAGGAGATCGTCGATGACCGCCGATCGGTCGTGCTCCCAGCGGAAGTCGCTCGCCCGCATGACCCGGTAGCCCATCAGCTGCACCTGGGTGTCCTTGATCCGGTCGCGGTCGAACTCGCGCATCGCCACGTGGTACGGGCGGCCGTCCAGCTCGAGCGCCACCCGCTGCGCCGGCCACCGGCAGTCGATCTCCCATCGCCCCAGGTGCACGTTCTTCTCGTATGGCGGGATCCGCGGGTCGGTGCGGGCGTACGCGTCGAAGGATCGCTCCAGGTCGGACTTGCGGTCATCGGTGCGGGTGTAGCGGGCGACCGCATCGCGCAGCACCCCGATGCCGCGGCGGTGGGCGTGGCGGTCGATCACCGTCGCAACGTCCCGCGGGTCGAACAGTCGCTTGCGCACGGCCGCGGTGATGAGGCGCTCGACCTCGGTGGGCGTCTCGCGCGGGGCGAGCTCCACAAGCAAGCGAGGGACGGTGGCGACGAGCAGGCCGTTATGCGGCTTCACCTCCAGCTTGTCGAGGGGCGTGGTCGTACGGTGGACGATCAGCCCAGGGCGCCGGGGGGTCCGCTGCCCCGCCACGGTCACCTCGATGGCGCTGAGGTCGAGTTGACGGATGCCGCGATCGGCGGCGGCGGTCCTGTGGCTGAGGAAGGGGGAGCTTCCGAACGTCAGCAGCGCCGCCCTGAGGTGCCCGTGCGGGGAGAGGGCGCGGCGGCCGACGACGTAGACGCGACGGTGGATACGGTGAAGGAACCCGAGGCGGACGAGGTGCTGGACCTCATCGAGCGACAGGCCAAGCTGGTAGAGCTGCTCGAGCGAGACGACCCACTCGTGACGCGCGGCGAACACCTCGATCCGGCGTCGGCGGGCGACTAAATGGGTCATATATCCGTTAAAGCGCCCAGCGACCCAGATCCTCCCCCCTCCTAAGCCAAAAAAAGACCGCCGCTTACGTGTCGGGGTTGAAGTCCCGCCGCTTACGTATCGGAGCTGAAGTCCCGCTTACGTGTCGGAGTTGAAGTCCGGCAGCCCCAGCGAGTTGAGCCAGTGGTTGACCGTGATGTTGAGCTGGGTGAACTCGCCGGTCCAGATCAGCACGCCCATCCAGACCAGGATCCCGCCACCGAGGACGATCACCACCGGGTAGTGGCGCTTGACGACCGCGAGCGCCGAGGTGACCGTGCCGAAGGCGAGGCCGGTGATGAGGAACGGCAGCCCCAGGCCGGCGCAGTAGACGGCGAGCAGGAACGCCCCGCGCCCGGCCGAGCCCGAGATCCCGGCGGCGGAGACGATCGCGGCCAGCGTCGGTCCGGTGCACGGGGTCCACGCGAGCGCGAAGGCGGCGCCGGTCAGCACGGGACCGCCGCGCCCCGCGCGCTGCATCAGCGCGCCGACGTGCACCTGCCGGGCGAAGCGGGGCACGAACGCGGCGAGGACGAACAGCACGCCCATCGCCACGATCAGTGCGCCGGAGACCTTCAGCGCCGCCGGCCCGCGGAGCGCCGCGCCCAGGGCCTGCTGCCCGAGCAGGCCGAGGACGATGAAGATCGCCGAGAAGCTGGCCACGAAGGCGAGGCTCGGCCCGATGACCCGGCGGGGGCGGATCTCCTCCGGGGTCACCCCCGCGACGGCCGAGATGTAGCCCGGCACGAGCGGGAGCACGCACGGTGAGAGGAACGAGATCAGCCCGGCGCCGAAGGCCACCGGGATGCCGATACCGGAGGCGGGGTCGACCACTGTTGAGTGAGGGTATCGCCCCGCCACGGCGGCGTATCGCAGTCACGCCGATGCGCCGCGTCGTCCCGCCGCGCCGGTGGTAGCGTGAGCGGACCGGACCCATCGAAGACAGGCTGGAGCGATGACCACGACCGTGCCCACCGTGCAGAACTTCATCGACGCCGCGTACGTCGATTCGGCCGAGGGAGAGACCGAGCCGGTCCTCAACCCGGCCACGGGCGAGGTGATCGCCCACGCCCCGCTCTCGAGCGCCGAGGACGTCGACCGGGCCGTGAACGCCGCTCGGCGCGCCTTCGAGTCCGGCTGGTCGACGACCACCCCGGGCGAGCGAGCGGCCGCGCTGCTCCAGCTGGCGGACGCGATCGAGGCGCACGGGGACGAGCTCGCCGAGCTCGAGGCCGACAACGCGGGCAAGCCGATCGAGGCATTCAAGGCCGACGAGCTGCCGTTCATGGCCGACAACCTGCGGTTCTTCGCGGGCGCCGCGCGCTGCCTGGAGGGACGCGCGGCCGGCGAGTACCTCAGTGGCTACACGTCGATGATCCGCCGCGAGCCGATCGGCGTGATCGGGCAGATCGCACCGTGGAACTACCCCCTGATGATGGCCGTGTGGAAGATCGGGCCCGCCCTCGCCGCCGGCAACACGATCGTGCTCAAGCCGGCCGAGACGACGCCGCTGAGCACCCTGAAGCTGGCCGAGTACGCGGCCGAGATCCTCCCGCCCGGGGTGCTCAACGTGATCACCGGCCACGGGAACCCGGCGGGCCAGGCCCTCGTCACCCATCCCGAGGTCGACATGGTGTCGCTCACCGGGTCGGTGGAGACGGGCAAGTGGATCGCGCGGGCGGCGGCGGACTCGCTCAAGCGCGTGCACCTGGAGCTCGGCGGAAAGGCGCCCGTGATCGTGTTCGACGACGTGGAGATGGCGACCGCGCTGGAGACGATCGCCGGCACCGGCTACTACAACGCGGGACAGGACTGCACCGCGGCCACCCGGGTGCTGGCGGGCGCAGAGGTCTACGACGACGTCGTGGCCGGGCTCGCCGAGCAGGCGAAAGGCCTGGTCCTGGGGGATACGCGGTCCTCCGAGACGACGCTCGGGCCGATCAACTCGGCCCGCCAGCGGGAGCGGGTGGAGGGCTTCCTGGCCCGCCGGCCGGACCACGTGGAGATCGTCACCGGCGGGAGCCAGCCCGATCGGCCCGGGTTCTTCCTGGAGCCGGCGGTCGTGGCGGGCCTGCGGCAGGAGGACGAGATGATCCAGCGGGAGATCTTCGGCCCGGTGATCACGGTGCAGCGGTTCACCGACGAGGCGGAGGCGATCGCGTGGGCCAACGGCACGCCGTACGGGCTCGCCTCCTCCCTGTGGACGCGTGACGTGGGGCGGGCGATGCGCGTGTCGAAGGCGCTGCGGTTCGGCTGTGTGTGGATCAACGACCACATCCCGCTCGCCTCCGAGATGCCCCACGGAGGCTTCAAGCAGTCGGGCTACGGCAAGGACCTCAGCATGTATGCGCTCGAGGACTACACCGAGGTCAAGCACGTGATGGTCTCCCACGCGTGAGCCGTTGAGGGACCATCGCGCGGCTGGCCCAGAACTTTCGGCCGCCCGAGGCGTTAAGCTGACTTGAAGGGTCCCTGGTGGAAGCCTCCGCGTTCCAAGCTCCAGCCGCACTCGCGCCTCCTCGGCTTCCGGTCGGTCTGCCGCTGCGGCTTCGCTCCGACGAGCAGCTCGTGGCCCTGTTCCGGGCGGGGCACGAGGACGCCTTCAGCATCATCCACGACCGCTATCGCCAGCGGCTGTTCGCCTATACGCGCCAGATGCTCCCTGGCTCTCGTCAGGATGCCGAGGACGCGCTGCAGGACGTGTTCGTCCGCGCGTACGGCGGCCTGCGGGTGAGCGATCGCCAGCTCGCGCTGCGCGCGTGGCTGTATCGGGTGGCACACAACCGCTGCATCGACGAGCTCCGGCGGCCTCCGCTGCCCGCTCCCGAGCTGGCGGACATGATGCGGCCGCCGATCCAGGATCCGATCGCCATCGCCGAGCAGCGCGACACGTTGCGCCGGCTCATCGATGACGTCAGGCGCCTGCCCGAGCAGCAGCGCTCGGCGCTGCTCATGCGTGAGCTGAGCGACATGAGCTACAACGAGCTCTCCTCGGCGCTCGACGTCTCGGTCCCGGCCGTCAAGTCGCTGCTCGTCCGCGCCCGCGTCGGGCTGGCCAAGGCCGCCGAGGCGCGGGACACCTCGTGCGTGATGATCCGCGACGAGCTGAGCCTCGCCCACGACCGCGGCGTCCGGCCGAACTCGGTGGCGCGCCGCCACCTCAAGGATTGCCCGGGCTGCCGCGAGTTCCGCCGTGACGTGCGCGGGCTGAGCCGCCAGTTCGCGCTGCTCACCCCGGCCCTCGGTCCGATCGGCGTGATCGCGAAGCTCCTCGGACTGGGCGGCGTCGGCGGCGGGAGTGGGGCGGCGGCCGGAAGCGGCGCGATCGCCGGCGGCAGCGCGGTGGCCGGTGGCGGCGCGATCGGTGCCGGCGGCATGCTCGCAGGCGGCGCGGCAACCCACGTCGCCACGCTGCTCGCAGCCGCGGTCGTCGCGGCCGGCGGCGCGGTCGAGCTCCAGCAGTCGATGTCGACGCCCGCGCACCATCGCCACGTCGTCCATGTCGCGGCGAGGCAGCCCGCGGCGCCTACTGCGCCCCCCACCTCGTCGGTCGCACGGCCGGCCGAGATCGCCCGGCCCGTCGTGGCGAAGACCGCCGCGGCCGCCCCGGCGAGCGGGAAGCGCACGGCATCGACCCCAGCGCACCCCGAGTCAAGCGCTCCCACGGGTGCGCTGTCCGGCGTCACGCGCCAGAGCGTCGCCGACCCGGGGGCCAGCTCCGAAGTGGCGAGCAACGCCTCGAACCTCAGCATGACCGTGCCCTACAGCGTCTACGCCGACCTGAACGGCGTCTCGGGCTCCGGCGGCACGGGCTCCGCGAGCGCGCCGACGGGCACCGGCTCGAGCAACTCGAATCCGTCGAGCACGACGATCGGCACCGATGACAACGGCACGCTTGGAACGCCGACGGGCACGGGTTCCGACAACGGAACCGGCTCCGGCACCGACGGTTCGAGCACGGGCAGCGGCGGGACGACGAGCGGCTCGGGCGGATCGACGTCGACGGGCGGGTCCGGCACCGGCTTGGGCACCGGCGGCGCGAGCTCGTCGAGCACGATCGGCTAGCGAGCCCTCCGACGGTCGACCGCTACCTCGAACAGCTGGAGCACGAGGAGGTGCTGATGCGGCGCGGACGGCGCTCAGGCCTCTTCACCATCGTGGCGATCCATTCCACGGTGCGGGGTCCCGCCCTCGGCGGCTGCCGGATGTGGCGCTACGACGACTCACGTGCCGCGCTGCGCGATGCGCTTCGCCTGTCCCGAGCGATGACGTACAAGGCGGCAGTGGCGAACCTCCTGCTCGGAGGGGGCAAGGGCGTGATCATGCTCCCGGCCAAGGGGCGCCTGACCGCGGCGCGGCGACGGGCCGCCCTGCTCGACTTCGCCGACACCGTCGATCAGCTCGGCGGCCGCTACATCACGGCGGAGGACGTGGGCACCTCGAGCCGGGACATGAGCGTGATCGCCACCGCCACCACACACGTCGTCGGCCTCGCCCGCAGCCGTGGGGGCTCGGGTGATCCCAGCCCGTTCACCGCTCTCGGGGTCGAGTCGGCGATCCGGGCCTGCGTGAAGCGCGTGTTCGGCTCCGACCAGCTCGCCGGGCGATCGGTCTGCATCACCGGCCTCGGCCACGTTGGCTCGCGCGTGGCGCGGCGATGCGCCCGCGCCGGGGCGAAGCTGGTGCTCAGCGATGTCGACGCCGGCAAGCACCAGCTCGCCAAGGAGCTCGGCGCCCGTTGGGTCGAGCCGGCGGAGGCGATCGCGGCCGAGGTCGACGTGCTCGCCCCGTGCGCGCTCGGCGGAATCCTCGACGACGACACCGTTCCGCGGCTGCGCTGCCGGATCGTCGCCGGAGCCGCCAACAACCAGCTCGCCGAGGAACGGATCGGAGACCTGCTCATGGACCGGGGGATCCTGTGGGCGCCCGACTTCGTCGTCAACGCCGGCGGGCTCATCAACATCGCCACGGAGGCCGGTGGCTACGAGCCCGCCCGCGCGCGGGCCACCGTCCGCGGAATCGGTGAGACGCTGCTGCGTATCTTCGAGGACGCCGAGGCCGCCGGGACCACGCCGCTGCAGGCGGCAATGGACCTGGCGCGGGAGCGCCTGGCCCTCGCCACCGCGCCGGCGTAGGCGGCGGCGCGCTTCGGGTGCCAGCCTCCGAATGACGCGACGGAACCCGCGCCGCTCAGTACCCGGCGGCGGCCCGCAGCAGCGCGTCGATCCCCTCCGGCCGCTCGACGCCGTCGGGCAGCCGCGCCTCGTCGGCGAGCTTGTCGAGATGGGCGGCGAGCGTCACGGCGGCGGCGGGCCTGAGTGCCGCCGGCACCTCCGACCACGCCGCATCGAGCAGCTCCGCGACCGTCCGCCTTCCGTCGGCGAGCGCCGCCACGAGTCGCCGCTCGCGGTCGAGGCGGTGGTCGATGTACGCGTCGAGCTTCGCCGCCGGGTCGGTCACGAGCGGTCCGTGGCCGGGACAGATGACGGTGAGCCGGCGCCCGCGCAGTTGCCGGAGGGCGGCCAGGTAGCCGCTCAGCGCGTGAGGATCCGGGGCGATGAACACGCTTCCCCGCCCGAGCACGGCGTCGCCGCTGAACAGCACGTCATCGAGCACGAAGGCCACGTGGTCGGGGGCATGGCCGGGCACCGCCGCCGCTCGCAGCGGCCCGATCGAGGATCCGTCGCCCAGCTGCACGTCGACGTCGCCGCGGGCGGCCGCCAGCGGCGCTCCGGGGAAGCGCTCGCGCAGGGCCGGCACCGCCCCGGAGTGGTCGAGGTGATCGTGGGTGAGAAGAATCGCCCCGAGGTCTCCGCGCCGCCCGACCTCTTCGGCGAGCGCCTCCACGTGCTCCGGCAGCGCCGGACCGGGATCGATCAGCCAGCTCGGTTCGCGGCCGACGATCCAGGAGTTCGTTCCCTCGAGCGAGAACGGACCGGGATTGTCGGCGCGCAGCCCGACGACGTCGTGGCCGGTCAGCTCGATCCGCTCCATCAGGGCAGGATGCCAGCCGGCGGGGTGCAACGGTCACGGGGGAGCCTCACTTCATAATGAATCTCTTACCTATGGCCGAGGGGAACGACTCACCCTCCCCGGAGGAGCTCGACCGCCAAGAGGCGACTGCGGGGAACAACCTCTGGCGGGGGCTCATCTCACTGGGGATCCTCGTGGTGCTCGTCGTCGGCCTGCTGCTCGCCGTCCCCGGGCTGAAGGGCGTCGAGCACGAGGTGACACACGCCGACGCGCCATGGCTCGTGCTGGCCGTCGCGTTCGAGATCTTCTCCTGCGTCGGCTACATCCTCGCCTTTCTGCAGGTCTTCGACCGGGCACCGGTGCGCTTCGGCGCCCGGGTCGCGCTCGCCGAGCTGGCGTTCGGCGCGGCGGTCGCCCTCGGCGGCGCCGGGAGCGTCGCCATCGGGGCGGTGCTGCTCGTCGACCGCGGCGGCCGCCCCGGGCGCGTGGCCGAGCTGAGCGCGGTGCTGTTCCTGCTCACCAGCGCGGTCAACGTGATCACGCTCGCCATCACCGGCCTCGGGCTGTGGGTGGGGATCCTGCCGGGCCGACACGACCCGCTGCTCAGCCTGCTCCCCGGCGCGGTCGGCGTCGTCACCCTTCTCCTGTTCCTCGCCATGCCCCGGATCGCCGAGCGGACGGTCGATCTGACCGCGCCAGGGCGCACGCGGGCGGTGCTGCGGGAGACCGCGCTCACCGTTCGGGAGACGGAAAAGCGCCTGTTCAGCCGCGACTGGCGCTTGATCGGGTGCTTCGCCTATCTGTGGTTCGACATCGGCGTGCTCGCCTGCTGCTTTGCGGCGATCGGACCCGTCCCCCAGCTGTCGGCGATCGTGCTCGCCTACCAGATCGGCTATCTCGCCAACGCGCTGCCGATCCCCGGCAGCATCGGCGTCCTCGACGGCAGCATCGTCGGCATGTTCGTCCTCTACGGCGTGAGTGCCACGCGCGCCACCGCGGCGGAGATCATCTACCACGCGATCGCGCTGTGGATCCCCGCGATGTGGGGGACGGGCGCGTTCCTCGTCCTCCGCCGCAGCCGCGGGCAACCACTGACCCTCCGCCCCTCACGCGAGGAGCGGCGTGTGCTGCGCGAGCGGCGCCGCCGGATCCGGGCCGAGCTCAAGGACCGGGTCACGAGTCGCAGCTGACGGACCGGCGCGATCGGCCCGTGCCGCGCCGGCCCGGACCCTCAGCGGCGGCGGAGGAACTGCTCGATGGCCTGGGCCATCGCTCGGGCGGCGCGATGCTGGAAGGCGGTCGTCGTCATCAGCCCCGCGTCGGTGGCGTTGCGCATGTTCCCGCACTCGATCAGCACCTTCGGAACCGTGGTCAGGTTGAGCCCCGCGAGATCGTCGCGCGGCTCGAGCGCGTCGACCCCGTCGTAGGTGCTCTCCGGCATGCCGGTGACGGACCGGAAGCGGCTGCGAAGGTCGATCGCGAAACGCCGGGAGGAGCCGATCACGTGGTCGTTGGGCCCGTCGGCCACCGGCAGCAGGATCGCGAAGCCGCGACCATCGGCCGGCCCGCCATCTCCGTGGATGTCCACGGCGACATTGGCACGGAAGTGGTTGATGATCTGGGCGCGGGTGGTCACGCACGGGCCGACGCCGTCGTTCGAGTGGCGGGTCATGACGACCTTCGCGCCCTCGGCGCGCAGGTCGGCGGCGAGGTCGCCGGCCACGTTCCAGTTGAAGCGGGCCTCGGTGTAACCGCTGTCGGTCTCGGTGCCCGTGGTGTCGCAGTCCTCTTCCTCGCGCCCGTTCCAGATCTGGTGGCCGAGGAAGCCGGGGTCGGTGTAGTTACGTCCGTTGTGGCCCGGATCGATGCCGACGCGGCGGCCCGCGAGGGGCAGGCTGGGCGCGGAGGCGCTGGTCCGAGCGGAGACGCTCGTCCGAGCCGCGGCGCTCGTCCGAGCGGCGGCGCGCGCCGTGGACGCCGCCGGCGCCGTGGTCGTCCGCCCGACAACGACCGAGCCGCCGGCGAGAGCCGCCACCGAGATCACCAGCAGGTGGATGAGCCGCCCGAACATGCGCGAGCCAGCGTAGCGCCGTGGTTCAGGCGTCGAGCGCCTGGGCGAGATCCGCCCACAGGTCCTCGACGTCCTCCAGTCCCGCGCTCAGTCGCAGCAGCCCGGCGGGGACACGCTCGCCCTCCCAGCGGGCGCGCGCCTCGAGCGTCGTGGCGACGCCGCCGAGGCTCGTCGCATTCTCGATCAGCCGCAGGGATCGCTCCACCGCCGCGGCGCGAGCCGCGTCGGCGACGTCGAAGGACAGGATCGGGCCGAAGGCGCTGATGTAGCGCGCGGCGACGGGATCGCCCAGCCCCGGGTAACGCACGCGCTCCACGTTCGGGTGCTCCGAGAGACGGCGCGCGAGCTCGAGCGCGGTGGCGGACTGCCGCTGGACGCGCAGCGCAAGCGTCTTGAGCCCGCGCAGGAGCAGCCAGGCGGGGTCGGGAGCGGCGACGATCCCCGCCGCCGTGCGGAACGCCCGCACGCGCTCGGCGGTCTGTACCGTGGCGCAGGTGGCGACGCCGAGCAGGGCGTCGTGATGGCCGGCGAGGATCTTCGAGGCGCTGTGCAGGACGATGTCGGCGCCGAACTCGAGGGGCCGCAGGAGCAGCGGGCTGAGGACCGTGTTGTCGACCACGACGATGGAGCCCTGCCGGTGGGCATGCGCGATCGAGCGCTCCAGATCGGGAAACGTGAGCATCGGATTCGCGCATGGCTCGAGCCACACGAGATCCGCGGCCGGCGGCGGCAGCGTCTGATCAAACTCGGCGACCTGCAGGCCCCAGCGCGTCAGCTCACCACCGAGCAGGCCGACGGTGCCGTAGTAGCCCCCGGCGGCGACCGCCACCGAGGCCCCGGGCGCGAGCAGGGCGAGGAGCACCGATGTCGTCGCCCCCATCCCGGAGGGAAACAGCAGCGCGTGGCCTCCGTCCAATTCGCCGAGCAGCCGCTCGGCCTCCACGCCGACGGGGTGGCCGGCGCGCTGGTAGAAGAACGGACCCGGCTGGGCATCCACAAACGTCTCGATCGTCGCGCGCGCCAGCCGCGGCAGCCGCCCCCGAGCGAGTTCGGTGTCACGCTTCATCTCGCTCGGGAAGCTTACGGACGTGCGATCCGGCATCCCGGCCGTTGGCCGAGACGCATGTTCCCGTGACGTGCGTGAGGTCGTATCTCAGGGCGCGGTGGCCGACCTCGTCGTCGTGGTTTCCTGGAGCACGGCGCCGAGTCTCCCGCGCCGCCGCAACGCGGCCAGGTCCGGCTCCCGTCTCGCCGGCTCCCGCAGGTCGTCGTTGAGCGCGACGGCGTCAGCCAACGCGGCAACGGCCGGCTCATCGTGGCCGCACACCGCATGTGCGCAGGCGAGGCTGTAGGAGGCCATCCCCAGCGCCGGATCGGGGGCCCTGAGATACCGCGCCGTGGCGAGGACGTGCTCGTGCATGGCGATGGCCCGGTCGGCCTGACCATGCCGGAGGTAGTAGTCGCCAACGTGGCCGAGGGGGTGCCAGAAGCCCCGCACGACGATCTGCAGCCACAGCAGCCGGCCCCGCAGCCACGCGTTGCGTCCGGGAACGAGGAGGTCGCCCGCCGTAGCCGAACCGAGCTCGTCGATCAGACCCAGGGTCGAGGACCGGTTGCGCTGCACCGCCTGCGCCGGGGTCATGACGGCGAAGCGCTCGTACTCGTCGGGATCGGTGTGAACGATCGGCGGGAACTCGGGTGGCGTGCGGCGCTCGCGCGCCGCCACCAGCCGGGTCACCTGCTGCTCCCTGAACTCGCTGTTGTGCGCGATCGTGGCCGTCGCCGACCAACAGCCAGGCGTCCCGCTCTCACCCGGTTCGGCCGCGAGGAGAATCCGAGCCTCTTCGCCACCGGCGAGCCAGACGAGCCCCGACACGGCCGCGCGCAGGTTCTGCAGGCAAGCCGCGCTCGTATCGCCGTCCTGGCCGGGCGAGGTCACTCTTGTACCCATCTGAACCATCTGCTCTCCTCCTCCCGGGGATCCGGCTTACGCGCGACGAACCGCAGGTCATCACCGACCGACAGGCCGATCCGGTCGTAGCCGAGCGTCTGCAGAAGCACGAGCAGGCGCGCGGGATCGATCGGGTTGTAGGTGTCATCGACGTGAAAGGCGTGGAGCGCGGGACTGGCCAGGCTGTCGGAGCCGACGAGCAACCCGCCGGGACGGAGCACGCGCAGCGCCTCGGCCAGCGTCGCGTACTGCATCGACGTGGTCGGTAGGTGATGCAACATGGTGAACGCGCCGACGGAGTCGAAGCTGCTGTCAGGAAACGGCGCATGCACGCAGTCGCCGATCACGACCTCCACGTTCCCGCCATCGTGTTCGGCCGCCAGCCGGGCGGCCGCACCCGGATCGAGCTCCAGCACTACCAGACGACTCACCCGATCGCGCAACCAACGCGTCGCCGCCCCTGGGCCTGGGCCCAGCTCCAGCATCTCGGTGCCGAGATCAAGGCCCGACACCAACGGCTCCAGCACATCGGCGCGGAGCAGTTCGGCCCATTCCGGACCGGAGCAGAGAACCTCGTGGTCAGTGTTCATGACCCGACCGTACGCCCGCCGGCCGGCGACCGAAAGGGCGTACGCTGCCAACCGATGTCGCTGGACAGCCAACAGGATCCGTATCCGTCGGGGGCGACCGTGATCGTCGCCGATTTTCGCGTCGCGCCCGGGGCGGGATTCGACTGGCACGCCCACCGCGACCATCAACTGGCGTGGGCGCCCGCAGGGGTGCTGATCGTCCACACGCCCACAGGCAGCTACGTCCTTCCGCCCACTCGCGCGCTGTTCATCCCCGCCGGCGTGAGGCATGAGACGCTCGCCGCCGGCGAGGCGGCGATGCGCTCGGCCTACCTGCGACCCGACGAGTGGCCGGTCCCGTGGTCGACGCCGACGCCGGTCCTCGTCACGACCCTGTTGGCCGAGCTGATCGGCTATCTGCGCACCGACGATCTCCCCGCCGCCTCGCGTCGACGCGCCGAGGACCTGATCCGCGACGTCCTGCAGCCGATCGCCACCGCCACGATCGAGCTTCGTCTCCCGACCGACCCGCGCGCGCACGACGTCGCCCACGCCCTCCTGGCCGATCCGTGCGACGGCCGCAGCCTCGCTCGATGGGGACGTCACTTCGGGGCAAGCGAGCGCACGCTCGCGCGGGCCTTCCTCGACACGACGGGAGTGCCGTTCGGGCGATGGCGGACGCTGGCGCGGCTGCAGGCCGCGCTGCCGCTGCTCGCCGAGGGCCGCCCGATCGCCGTGGTGGCCGACCGCGTCGGCTACCGAACGCCGAGTGCCTTCGTGGCCGCCTTCCGGCGCGAGACCGGAGTCACGCCAGGGCGCTACTTCGCAGCGCCCTGACGGTGACGCACCGTGGTGGGCACCCGCGGACCGCCCGCCGCAGTGGCATCGAATGCGCCGAGAACCCGGTCACGCAGCCGACGCTGAGCGTCGGGCGCCAGGCGGCGGTGGCCAAACACGCGCTGGCGCAGCTCACCGGGCGCTCGCGTCCCACGGCGTCCGTGGGCCAGCGCAAGGTTGTCGAACACGAGGAGCTCGCCGGGCTGCAGCGCAACTTCGACTGCCGCACGTTGCACGTGCAGCCCGTGACGCTCGAAGAACGCGAACTCGGCCGCGAGGCTGTCGAACTCGAGCCCGCAGAGGAAGCCGGGCTCGGACTTCACGCTCGGCAGCACCGGTGCCGAGCCCGCGGCGGCCTCGACGATCCGGGCGAGGCTTCCCTCGCTGTATCCCTGCGCATCGTCCCAGGCGCCGTGCGTCCGGCCGTAGGCGATCAGCGACTCCAGCAGCTGTGGGAGGGCCGGCCAGGCTCGCTGCCCGAGCAGCGCGGACAGCGACACGAGCCTCGTCACGGCCGACACGCTCGCGACCTGGGCGGGAACGAACAGCGCGGTGAAGCGAGCCACGTCCTGGTCGAGCTTCGGGTCGAGGGGCAGACCGAAGTCGATGTGAAGCGTCTGGAAGTCACGTGACGCCTCTCCGTCCGGCGGCGGCAGGACGAAATCGCCGATCACCTGCAACGGCGGCAGGTCATCCGCGCCGTAGACGTCTGCCACGAGGGCGCCGGCGACGGCGAACGCCTCCTCGGCCGCCTCGAACGGTCCTTCGATCACTGCGAATCCGTCGGATCTGAGCGCGCGGCAGCCGTCGTCCACGCATCGGATTCTCGCTCGGGCGGCGGCGACCCGCGTCACGCAGGTAGCGTACGGCCCGTCACACACACCTTGGCGCGTCCGGGAGTGCACGAATGCCCTACACCGTGGATTTCACCACCGTCTCCACCGTCGGCCTGGACTCGTCGCCGGTCGCGGCCGCCCTGGCTGGTCTGCGGGCGAACGAGTCCCGCTACTTCAAGAACCACTACGACCACGACTTCACGGTGGAGCCTGCGAACGACGCCACGACGACGATCGACTGGGTGCACCGGATCCTCAAGGAGGAGCGCGACATCGTCATCTCCTCTCGCCCTCTCGAAGCCACGGCCTTCCAGGTCGAGAACATCCGCATGGCCTACGTCTTCTACGAGAACGGGCTGTCGATCAACGTGATGTACACCGTCGACGGCCCGACCAAGCGGGCGGTCGGGTTCAAGCTCTCCGAAGGGATGGACGTTCCCGCGGAGCTGGCCGCGCGATTCAAGTTCGCGAGGCAGAGATCGAAGCTGGCCGGGACCATCCGCGGCTCCTACTTCACCATCAAGAACGAGTACTGACGGCCCGGTGGTTACTGGTGCAGCCTGAGCCCGATCGTCGGCGCGAGCAGTGACGCGACGTAGTGGGGCCAGAGGATCGCGCCGTCGCAGCGAAAGGTGATGTCGGTGCCGTCGGCGGCGTCGAATGTCCTGGCGGGGCTCGAGTAGCGGCCGGATCTGACCCGGAGCCGATGCGACCCTGGCTCGACCGGTAGCTCGACGGTCTGATGCCGTTCGATTGATCCGACAGGCGTGCCGTCGAGGAGGATCTCGAACGGCCTGCGGCGAAGCTCGATCGCGCCGGTCGCCTCCCGTTTCAGTGTGAGCATGGATGACATTCCTGGTTTCCCTCGCTGGTTTGAGCGGACGTGACCGTGTGGATCCGTATGCGCTACGCCCGGGTGCCGGTGATCAGCCGCTCACGGTCGAAGATCGCGGCGACGGCTCGCCAGGCGAGCAGGTCGATGGCCAGCAGGGCGGCGGCGAGGCCGACGGCGAGACCGGCCGACACCGTGATCACGTTGAGCGACATCAGCGCCAAGATGGCCAGCAGCGGCAGGCTCCCGAGCACGCTCAGCTGCTGGGCGACGCGCACATCCGTGGAGCGGGCGGACACCGCGATCCCCACCCAGATTCCCCAGCCCGCGAGCAATGGGGTGAACAACAACTGGACGAGCACGTGCGTGCCGGCATAGATCGCCGAGGCGATCGCAGGATGGGCAAACAGGGCCGCTGCGGCGAGGAAGATGCCAAAGACGACGTATGCGATGACGAGAGTCGGCACGAAGGCGGCCAGCGCCTTGCCGACGAGGAGCTCCTCGCGACGGATCGGGGTGGTCAGGACAGGCTCCAGCGTGCCCTGCTCGCGCTCTCCGACCACCGAGTAGGCGGACAGGGTCGAGGGCAGGAACGCCGGGATCACCAGCATGTACAGCATCGAGAGCCCGACGTGCAGGTTGAGGTTCCGGCTGTCCATGTGTGCATGGGCGTCGAACACCTGGATCAACGGAAGAACGATGAAGAGCAGCGGCAGCACCGTCATCGTGCCGACCACGAAGTGGTTGCGGCGATAGTCCCGCAACTCCTTGACGGCAATCGCCCTGACGCGCGTCCAGCTGAAGCTCATCGGCTCTTGGCCTCCACGTCCTCGTCGATCAGCTCGAGGTAGACATCCTCAAGCGAGTGCCGGGACTCGGCGATCGACAGAATGTCGGCCCCTGCTGCGACGAGCGCTCGCGCGACGGCCGGCGCCGCACGCTCGGGGTCGGACACGGCGAGCGCATAGCCCGTAGGAAGCTTCTTCCAGCCTTCGACCCCGGGCAAACCGCCGAGCACCACGACCGGGTCCTCCAGCGGGGCGCGGACTCGCACGTCCAGAGATCGGCTGAACAGCCGGTCGCGCAGCTCCTCGGGCCGGCCGATCATGCGCAAGGTCGTGTTCAGGATCGCCACCCGGTCGCACAGCCGTTCGGCCTCCTCCAGCCGGTGCGTGGTGAGGAAGATCGTCACCCCCCGCTCCCGCAGCGAGGCGATCAGCCCGTGGACCTCGCGGCTCGCCACCGGGTCAAGACCAGACGTGGGCTCATCGAGAAACAGCACGGCGGGGTCGTTGAGCAGCGCTCGCGCCAGCGCGACGCGCTGACGCAGGCCCTTCGATAGCGATCCGCACTGGTCGCCCGCACGGTCTTCGAGGTTGACCGCCCGCAGCGCCCGGTCGATGCGGCCGCGAACGTCGTCCAGCTCGTAGAGCCCGGCGAAGCACTCCAGGTTCTCCATCACCGTGAGACGGAGGTACAACCCCGGGGACTCGGGCATGATCGAGATCCGCGAGCGGATCTCGGGACCGTTCTCCGCACTCAAAGGGATACCGGCGACGCTCGCCGACCCCGAGCTCGGCGCGAGCAGCGTGCCCAAGGTCCGCACCGTCGTGGTCTTTCCCGCTCCGTTCGGACCGAGAAAGCCGAACACCTCGCCGGAGCCGACCGCAAACGAAACATCCTCAAACGCGACGCGCTCGCCGAAGTGCTTGCTCAGATGCTCGACGGTCAGCGCGTGCTCACCCGCTGTCGGGGTGAGCAGGCCGACCGCCGACCGGGATCGCCTCCCACGTGTTCGTGTCGTGGCCTGCCCGGAATCCACGACACGAACCGTAACCGACGCTTGGTCGCTTGCCGAGAAAACCTGTGTGCCGTGCTAATTTCTGGCCATGCGGTCAGTCAGGCCGGACGGCGACCGCACTTTTGTGACCAGTGCCAGGAGGCTGCAGATCGTTGCCGCCGCCATCGACACGGTCGCCGAAGTCGGCTACGCGAATGCCTCGCTCGCGCGTATCGCTGCCCGACTCGGCATCAGCAAGGGTGTGATCAGCTACCACTTCGCCGGCAAGGACGACCTGGTCTCAGAGATCGTGAGCCAGGTTCTCCTGCAGGCGAGGGCTTACATGCAGCCTCGCATCGAGGCGCAGAGGACCGGGCCGGAGATGCTGCGGGCATACATCGAATCCAACCTCGAGTTCATCCGCGACAACCCCAATCAGCTCAGCGCCGTCGTCGAGATCGTCCGCGCGAGGTTCGCCGGCGCACCCACAAGCCCGTTCACGGGCAACCGCGATGGGGCAGTCACGATCCTCGCCGACCTCCTCGGCCGTTTCCAGGCCGGCGGCGGTTTCCGAGCGGACTTCGATCCCAAGGCGATGGCGATGGCGATCCGGGCCGTCATCGACGTCGCACCGAGCCGGCTGACCGACCCAGGGTTCGACATCGACAAGTACGCCCGTGAGGTGGTGGCGGTATTCGACCTCGCAACGCGCGCGACCGACGGCGGAAAGCCCGTCCCAAGCACCGTCGACACTCGCCGGCCGCTGCGATAAATCGGGGCGCCCGGATTTGAACCGGGGACCTCACCGACCCGAACGGTGCGCGCTACCAGGCTGCGCCACGCCCCGATGAGACTCCAGTGTGCCACACGGACCGCGAGCGCCGAGGCGCGCCGGGTTCGCGGGCGCTCAGGCGGCCGAGGCCGCCGGCGCGACCGGCGTGAGCGAGGCGATCCGCAGCCAGCGCGAGCGCCCGGTGGTCGCCGGGGGATCCATCTCGAGCGAGGGCCGGGCGTCCAGGCCGTGGCTCGTCTCGTGATGGGCATGACGCCGGCAGCTCCCGCAGTCGACGAGGTGGCGCGCCAGCATCTGACGGTCCCGCACGCCGAGCGTGATCAGCCGGCCCGTCTGGACGCCCGCGACGATGTCCCTCACCCGCTGGCAGCGCCGCCCGCTCTCGATCTCGGCGAGCTCCTCCCCGAGTCGCCGCCGAGCTCGGAACAGCGTGCTCTCCACGACGGGCTTCGACACTCCGAGCCGGTCCTCGATCTGACTGTAGGTGAGTCCCTCCAGCTCGCGGAGCACGAGAATCCGATGCTGGCTCTCGGGAAGCGCGCGCAACGCGCCGAGGAGATCGGCGAGCCGCTGCCGGGCCTCGGCGACGTCCTGCGGCGAGGGGCCGTCGAGCCGCGACTCGGCGGTGCTGCCCTCCAGCGGAACCTCGTGCACCCGGCCACGCCGCCGGAGCTCGTCGATGCACGCGTTCCTGGTGATCTCGAACAGCCACGGCTTGAAGGCGATCGGCCGGTCCGTCGCCCGCAGGCGGCGCAGGGCGGCGATGAACACCTCCTGGGCGACATCCTCGGCGCGATGGCGATCGGACAGGATGCCGCGCGCGAAGGCGCCGATCCGGACGCGGTAGCGCCCGTAGAGCACCCCGAAGGCCCGATCATCTCCCGCGCGAACCGCTGCCACGAGGCGTTCGTCGGCCTCGTCGACCTGCTCCCGCGTCGGCTTCAACGGCGCCTGCACCATGCTCACGACCCCCGGAATCGACCCCCACGCTGCAGAGGACACCTTACCTGCTCACGGCACGCGGAACAAATCGCTGAGTCGGCGCTGCGCACAGTGAGGAAAGTGCGAAGACAGCGTTGTCGGCGTCCGCCGAAGGCGCAATACTGATGACCATGTAGTGAACGGCAAAGGAGGAAGAGGACCAATGGCCAATCACCTGACGCCTTCCGAGCTCGCGCGGGAGTCCGGGCTTGATCGTCGTGACGTGATCGAGAAGTGCGTCGAGATGGGCGTGCCGATCTTCAACGGCAAGATCGACAAGACGCTGTTCCTCACCAACCTGGCGCAGATGGCGCCGGGAGGCACCGTCCAGGTCGCATCCGCCTGACGTCGGCCGGTGACGCGCCGGGCGTCAACACGGTCCCCGGGCGCTGCGCTCAGTGCTCCACGCCTGAGGTCTGCCGCACCAGCGCCGAGGTGGTCTGCTCCAGGATCTTGCGCCACGCTCGGATCGGTTCGCGCTCCGCCTCGAAGTGCTTCACCACCTTGCGCACCCGGGACGGCGAGATCTCCACGCTGTGCCGCGCGCAGATGCGCTTGAAGCTCGGGTAGTCGTGGGCGAGCTTGAGCGTCACCGACTGGAAGCCGTGGCGCGCGATCGCCACCCGTGAGGAGTAGTCCGTGATGCTCGTCTGGAACATCAGCTCGTCGTTCGGCTCCGGCTCGATGAGGATGATGTCGACGCCTGGATAGCGCTCCTTCCAGCGGGTCGCCATCTCGTGAAGGCGCTGGTAGGCGAGCAGCCGGAAGGCCTGGTCGGCGATGTGCGGAAAGCCCATGTCGGACACGCGCCGCGCGCGGAAGCCGGTGATCGTCGGGATCCGCTTCTCGAAGTCGTTGACGAACGGCACGATCGGGTTGACGACGACGATGAACTTGGCGCCGGCCTCGACGGCGATGTCGAGGTTCGTCGTGGAGAGCACGCTGCCGTCGATCAGCTCCCGGTTGCGCAGGCGAACCGGCTTGTAGACCATCGGCAACGCACTCGCCGCCTTCACGGCGGTCGAGATCGGCACGTCGTCCCACCCGGCGGACCCGAGCACGATCCGCTCGCAGGTGTCGAGGTCGGTGGCGGGGAGGTACAGATCGGCCTCGAGCATGCGGAAGTCGTCGGTGCGGTCGGGATCGGAGAGGATCGTCCGCAGGTAGCGCTCGATCCCGTCCCCCGAGTACAGGCCGGACGGCAGCGCCTCGGCCAGTCCGAGGACGAGGTCCATCGCCGACACCCGCCCGAGGTTGCGCGACAGGCGGCCCGCCAGCTTGGCCAGTCGCCAGGGGAACGTCAGGCCCTTGGAGAGGAACTCCGAGTAGTTCGGCTGGAGCAGCGAGCCGAGACCGATGTCCGGGAACGGCGTCGGGACCTGGCGGGCGATGACCCGCATCATCTCCTCCGGGGTCACGCCGTTGGCCACAGCGGCGGCGACGATCGATCCCGCGCCCGTGCCGACGTACACGTCGAACTCGTTGACGGTGCGATTGACCGCGAGCAGGTCCAGGGCGCGCAGCGCACCGATCTCGTACACGCCGCCGGTGAATCCGCCGCCGCCGAGGACCAGGGCCGAGCGCGACCGGGTGGGGCGGCGCCTGCGCGCCGCTCCGTCTCGCCCAGCCGGCCGCTCGGGGTGCGAGGCTTCGAGCTTGACGACCTTGCCCATCCAGAGGCGATGATAGGCCGGTGCGACGGCCCCGCGCAGCTTTCGCCCGACTGAGCGGTTCTATAGGTCTGATGACACGCCCACGGCTCTCGCTCGCCCTCGCCACGGCGCTCCTCGCGTTGCTCCTCCCCGCCGGCGCCGCGCTCGCCCACAGCTCGCTGGCGCACACGCTGCGCGCTGACATCAAGCAGGCGGGACGCGGCGCCAGCGCCGACGTCGTCGATCTCACCACCGGCCAGACCCTGTTCTCCGAGCGCGCCGACACCCCTCGCCTGCCGGCGTCCGTCGAGAAGCTGTACACGACCTCCACGGCGCTGCTGCGCTTCGGATCCGACGCGACGCTGTCGACCGGCGTCTACGGCACCGGCTCGCTGCAGGGGAACACGTGGGTCGGGACGATCTATCTTCGGGGAGGCGGCGATCCGTCGCTCGGATCGACCGGCTTCGACCGAATCGTCTACGGCGGCGGGACGACGATTCAGCGGCTGGCCGACAACCTCCTCAGCGCGACCGGCATCCGCGCCATCGACGGCCGGATCATCGGCGACGAGTCATATTTCGACTCCGACCGCGGCACCCCGGCCACCGGGGGCCGGCCGAACTTCGAGGTGGAGGGGCAGCTGAGCGCGCTCGTCTACGACCGCGGCTACACCTCGGCGGCCGAGACGGCCTTCCAGCCCCGGCCGGCGCTGTTCACGGCGCAGGCGTTCGCCGACCAGCTGCGGGCCGATGGCGTCCACATCCCGAGCAGCACGCCGATCTACACCGGCCGCACGCCGGCCGACGCGACGTTGCTCACCGTCGTTCACTCGCCGAAGATGGCGACCCTCGTCAAGTGGACCCTCACCCCATCCGACAACTTCTTCGCCGAGATGCTCCTCAAGGATCTGGGCGCCCGCTTCGGCGGGGCCGGCACCACGGCGGCGGGCGTCTCGGTGGTGAAGGCCGAGGTGGCGAAGGAGTTCGGGATCACCCCCACCTTCAACGACGGCTCGGGGCTGTCCTACGCCGACCGCACCACGACGGTCCAGGTCGAGACGCTGCTCGCCAAGCTGGCCGACAATCGGAGCTTCGTCAACGCCCTCGCCGTGGCGGGGGAGAGCGGCACGCTTCAGGACGAGATGAACGGGACGGTGGCCCAGGGACGCTGCCGCGGCAAGACGGGGACGCTCGCCGCCGTGTCGAACCTCGTCGGCTACTGCACGGCCGCCGACGGCGACACGCTCGCGTTCGCCTTCCTGATGAGCTCGATCGACCCCGACTATGCGCATCCGATCCAGGACGCCATGGCCGAGGCGCTCGCCGCCTACTGAGCTCCGGGGCGCACCGAAGCGCCTCAGGCCACGAGCTGGCGCAGGCCCGCCTCGTCGAGCACCGGAACGCCGAGGCGCTCGGCGTCGGCGAGCTTCGATCCCGCGCTGTCGCCGGCCACCACGTAGTCGGTGCGGCGGCTCACCGATCCGGTCACGCGGCCGCCGGCGGCGAGAACCATCTCGGTGGCCTGCTCACGGGTGAGATCCGGCAGGGTTCCCGTCAGCACGAGCGTCTTGCCCGCGAGCGGGCCCTCGCCGGGCGGCGGGCCCTCCGCCTCCAGCCGCAACCCGACCGCGCGGAGATCGTCGATCAGCGCGCCCATCCGCGGATCGGCGAGCTGATCGTGGATCGCCCGCGCCATCTTCGGTCCCACCCCCGGCGTGGCCTCGATCTCCTCGGGGCTCGCGGCGAGCAGCGCGTCGACGGTGCGGAACTGCTGGGCGAGGTTGCGGCCGATGACGTCGCCGACCTCCTCGATGCCGATCGCCCACAGGACGCGCCCGAACGGCTGGGACTTCGAGGCCTCGATGGCGCGGACGAGCTTCTCCGCCGAGACCTTGCCGAACCCCGGCTGCTCGGCGATCTGCTCCGCGCTCAGGCGATAGAAGTCGGCGGCGGTCCTGACCCAGCCGAGCTCCATGAACAGCGTGACGAGCTTCTCCCCGAGCCCGTCGATGTCCATCACCGCGGCGAATGCGGTGAGCAGCTGCCAGCGTCGCCCGGGGCAGTCGCGGTTCGGGCAGCGGCTGAACACCGCCCCCTCCGGCTTGATGATGGGGGTGTCGCACACGGGGCAGCGCTCGGGCGGCGTCGTCGGCGGCGGGCGGTTCTCGTGCTCGGCGACGTGAGGGGCCGGGGAGAGCACCTGCGGGATGACGTCCCCCGCTCGGAGCACGATCACGTCCTCGCCGGCGCGGATGTCCTTGCGGACGACGTCCTCCTCGTTGTGGAGCGTGGCGAGCTTGATCGTCACACCGGCCACGCCGACCGGGTCGAGCACGGCGTAGGGGTGCAGGTCGCCGAACTTCCCCGGGTTCCAGCGGATCTCCCGCAGCCGGGTCTTGGCGGTGGTCGGGGGGAACTTCCAGGCGATCGCCCAGCGCGGATCGCGGCCGACGACGCCGAGGCGGCGCTGCAGCTCGGCGTCGTTGACCTTCACCACGACTCCGTCGATCTCGAAGTCGAGCGAGCCCCGGCGCCGCTCCCAGGCCTGGCACTGCGCGACGACCTCGTCCTCCGTGCGCAGCAGCTTCACGTCAGGGTGGACGGGGAAGCGATGCTCGCGCAGCCACTGCAGCGCGTCCCAGTGAGCCGCAAAGCCGATCCCCTCGGTGACCCCGATCTGGTAGGCCCAGAACGACAGCGGCCGTTCGGCGGCGAGCCTCGGATCGAGCTGGCGAATCGTTCCGGCGGCGGAGTTGCGCGGGTTCATGAACGTCGACAGGCCGGCCTCGGCGCGGCGCTCGTTGAGTGCGGCGAAGTCCGGCAGGGACATGTACACCTCACCCCGGACCTCGAGCAACGCCGGCGGATCCTCCACGTCGAGGCGCAGCGGAATCGAGCCGATCGTGCGGAGGTTGTGGGTGACGTCCTCCCCCACCTCACCGTTGCCGCGAGTGGCGCCCTGCTCGAGCACGCCGTCCCGGTAGAGCAGCGACATCGCCAGGCCGTCGATCTTCGGCTCCGCGACGTACTCGAACTGGGCGTCCTCGATCCCCTCGCGCGCCAGGTGGTTGCGCATGCGCTGGATCCACGCGCGGAGCTCTTCGGCCGAGCGCGCGTTGGCGAGCGACAGCATCGGCTGGGGATGACGGACCTTGACGAGGTCGGACACCGGCTCGCCGCCGATGCGCTGGGTCGGCGACTCGGGCGTGACGAGCTCCGGATGGGCCGCCTCGATGTCCCGCAGCTCGTCGAGGAGCCGGTCGTACTCCTCGTCACCGATCTCCGGATCGTCGAGGACGTAGTAGCGGTGGGAGTGGTATTCGAGCTCCCGCCGGAGCTCGGCCGCCCGCGCGGCGGGATCGTCGGTGCTCACGGATCGCTCCCCGGCGGGATCACACCCTGGGCGATTCCATCAACGGGCGAGCCGCCCGGCGAGTCACCCCCCACCTCCGCGGCCGCCGGCGCGATCAGTCGCGCCAGGTCGTAGCGCTCGAGCGCGGTGAGCCCCTCGTGGGCGGTGAGGTCGAAGTGCAGCGGCGTGACCGCGATCAGGCCGCGGGCGATCGCGGCCAGGTCGGTGCCGGTCTCGTCCTCGCTCCATCCGGCATCTCCGTAGATGCGATACAGGCGCCGGCCGGCCGGCTCCTCCTCCACGAGGGCCAGCTCGTCCCGGTAGATCCGCTTGCCGAGCCGCGCGACCTCGACGCCCTCCGGGGGCACGCCCGGGACGTTGATGTTGATCAGCGTCGCCTCGGGCAGGGGGACCCCGCCGAGCTCCCCGACGAGCCGGGCGGTGAAGTCGGCGGCCACGGAGAAGTCGAACGCCGTGCCCTGACGGAAGTCGAGCTCACGCGCGCGCGACTGCTGGGAGACGGCGATCCCGGGAAGGCCGAGGATGATCGCCTCCAGGGCCGCCGCCACGGTGCCCGAGTAGGTGATGTCGTCGCCGAGGTTCGAGCCGTGATTGATGCCCGACACGACGAGCTCGGGAGCGAAGCCCTCGATCAAACCGAGCTGGGCGAGCCGCACGCAATCGACGGGCGTGCCGTCGGTGGCGTAGCCGATCGTGCCGTCACCGAACTCCACCTCGGCCACCCACAGCGGCCGGCGGGTCGTGATGGAGCGAGCCATCGCGGAGCGGTTGCCGTCCGGTGCGACGACCGCGAGCTCCACGTCCGGCACCCCAAGGAGCGCGCGTCGCAGCATCTGGAGCCCCTCGGCTTCGATGCCGTCGTCGTTGGTGAGGAGCACCTGCATGAGCGAGATGATCCTAGAGCGGGGGACCGACGGCTGAGGGCTGGAGCAGCGCCATCAGCCGAGGAGCAGGCGCTCGCCTCCGTAGCCGGCCCCGAGCAGGTAGAGCCCATGGGCCGGAGCGGTCACGCCGGCGGCCGAACGGGGGGCGCCGTCGAGCAGCGCGAGGAATTCCCGGTGCGTCCGGCGCCCCAGCGCGACCTCCAGCATCGTCCCCACGAGGACGCGGTTCATGTGGCGCATGAAGGCATCGGCCTCGATGCGGAACTCGAGCAGCTCGTCGCGCTCGCCGGTGACGCGCCAGAAGGCGGCGAGGACGGTGCGGTGGAAGAACACGTGCTCGGTCTCGGTGGGGGTGAAGGCGGTGAAGTCGTGGGTTCCCACGAGCGCCTCCGCACACGCCTGGAGTGCGCCCAGATCGAACGGGTTCGGCCAGTGGAGCGCGCGCCCGTGGTGCAGCGCGCTGCGGGTGCGGCGGGTGAGGATGAGGTAGGAGTACGCCCGGCTGGTCGCATCGCGGCGGGCGTCGAACCCGTCCGGGGCCGGTTCGCAGGCCAGGACGGCGACGTCCGCCGGCAGGAGCGCGTTCAGGCCGGCGACGCGCGCCGGCTCCCCCTCATAGCTCGCCACCTGGGCCCGGGCGTGGACCCCGGCGTCGGTGCGTCCGGCCACGGTCAGCGGCACCCCCTCACGCCGCAGCACCACGGCGAGGGCACGCTCCAGCTCGCCCTGCACCGTGCGGGCGCCGTCCTGCCGCGCCCAGCCGGCGAAGTCACGCCCGTCGTACTCGATCGTCAGTCGTGCCACCACGAGCTCGAGCCCGCCAGCTTATGAAGCGACCGGGCGCCGTGACCCACGCTTGGCGCCGCACCCGGCCGCCGCCTCCACGGCGCCACGCCCATCTCGTCCCACGCGTTCAGTTTGGCGCGAAGCATGGGACGAAATGGGCCTCACAGGCCAACGAGCCCCCACGCCTCGCCGCCGGGCGCACGGTTGGGATGAAATGGGCGCTGCGGAGGACGACCGGCGGCGCGGGCGGCGTCAGACGAGCTCGAGCAGGACCATCTCGGTCGAGTCCGAGCGACGCGGACCGAGCTTCAGGATCCGCGTGTAGCCGCCGGGACGCTCGCTGTAGCGCGGAGCGATCTCCTCGAACAGCTTGTAGACCATGAACTTGTCCTGCCCGAGCGCCGACAGCGCCTGCCGGCGTGCGTGCAGGTCGCCGCGCTTGGCGAGCGTGATCAGCTTCTCGAGCTCCGGCTTGACCGCCTTGGCCTTCGTCTCGGTGGTCTTGATCCGCTCGTGCTCGATCACCTCCTTGGAGAGGTTCATGAGCAGCGACTTGCGGTGCGACGCGCTGCGCGAGAGCTGGTATCGGTTGCGTTGGTGGCGCATCGGGGTCCTGAGGCTAGCGTCAAGCGTCGCGCAGCGCCAGGCCGCGCGTGTGCAGGGTCTCGATCACCTCGTCGATCGACTTCTTGCCGAAGTTCGGGATCGCGTTGAGCTCCCCCTCGGTCTTCGACACGAGATCGCCGACGGTCTGGATGCCCGCCCGCTTAAGGCAGTTGTACGAACGGACGCCGAGCTCGAGCTCCTCGATCAGGATGTCGTCCATCGCGTTGGGGGCCCGCACCGCGCCGCCGCCTGGGCCGCCGCCGACGAGGCCCGGCTCCAGGCTGCTCGGCGTCGACGAGTCCCGGATCTTCGAGACCGCATCCGGATCGCTGAAGATGGCGAGCTGGGAGATGAGGATCTCGGCCGCCTCGCGCAGCGCCGCGTGCGGATCGATCGAGCCGTCGGTCTCGATGTCGAGCGTGAGCTTGTCGAAGTCGGTCTTCTGGCCGACGCGCGCCTGCTCGACGTTGTAGGCGACTCGGCGGACCGGGGAGAAGATCGAGTCGATCGGGATGACGCCGATCGGCTGGTCGGCCGACTTGTTCTCCTCCGCCGGACGGTAGCCGCGGCCACGGCCGACGGTGAGATACACCTCGAGCTTGGTCTTCTGCTCCAGCGTCGCGATGTGGGCGTCGGGGTTCAGGATCTCGACGCCGGAGGGCAGGTCGATGTCCTTGGCGGTGATCTCACCCGGGCCGGTGACGACCAGCGGGGCCTCGATCTCGGTGGCGTCGGAGTGCATCCGGCACACGATCCCCTTGAGGTTGAGGACGATGTCGGTGACATCCTCCTTCACCCCGCGGATCGTCGAGAACTCGTGGGCGACGCCCTCGATGCGCACGCTCGTGACGGCGGCGCCGGCCAACGAGGACAGCAGCACGCGGCGCAGCGAGTTGCCGAACGTGTAGCCGAAGCCACGGTCGAGGGGCTCGATCGTGAACGAACCGCGGTTGTCGTCGACCGACTCGCTGGAGATTCGGGGGACTTGGAAGTCAAGCATCTGGAGTTCCTAACATCGTGGGTTACCGCCGCCGCCCAGGCGGCTGTTTCACCGCGCGCCCGGAACGGCGCGCACTGCGAAAGCCGGGTTACTTCGAATACAGCTCGACGATCAGCTGCTCCGCCACCGGTGCGGCGATCTCCCGCCGCTCGGGCTTGCGGAGCACCTTCGCCGTCAGCGACTCGTGATCGGCCTGCAGCCAGGCCGGCACCTGCCCAGTGAGCTCGGTGGCGTCCTGGATCACCTGCGCAGCGGTCGACTTCGTGTGGATGGCGATCACGTCACCCTCCCGAAGCTGATAGCTGGGGATGTTCACCCGGCGGCCGTTGACCGTCCAGTGACCGTGCAGGATGAGCTGCCGGGCCTGGCGACGCGACGCCGCAAAGCCGAGCCGCACGAGCACGTTGTCGAATCGGCACTCGAGCGCGCGCAGCAGGTTCTCACCCGTGATTCCCGGCTGGCGCGAGGCCTTCTCGTAGTAGATCCTGAACTGCTTCTCGAGCACCCCGTAGTAGCGCTTGGCCTTCTGCTTCTCGCGCAGCTGAACGCGGTATTCGCTCTGCTTCTGGCGCCCACGGCCGTGGTCGCCCGGCGGATAGGAGCGGCGCTCGACGCCACACTTGTCGGTGAGGCAGCGCTCGCCCTTGAGGAACAGCTTCTGCCCCTCGCGGCGGCACTGCTTGCACTGTGCTCCGTGATCGCGGGCCATCAGACACGCCTCCGCTTGCGGGGCCGGCAGCCGTTGTGCGCCTGCGGCGTCACGTCGCGCACGCCCGTCACCTCGAGGCCGGCGGCCTGGAGCGAGCGGATCGCTGTCTCCCGTCCGGACCCGGGGCCCTTGACGAACACCTCGACGCGCTGGAGGCCGTGCTCGATGCCCTTGCGGGCAGCGGCGTCGGCGGTGACCTGCGCGGCGAACGGGGTCGACTTGCGAGAGCCCTTGAACCCGGCGCCGCCGGCGGACTCCCACGCGATGACGTTGCCCTCGCGGTCGGTGAGCGAGACGATCGTGTTGTTGAACGACGTCTTGATGTGCGCTTGGCCGATCGGGATGTTCTTGCGTACCCGTCGGCGGCCACGCTGGGGCCTTCTCGGAGCCGGACTCACTTCTTACCCGCCTTCTTCTTTCCGGCCACCTGCATCCGCTTCGGGCCCTTGCGCGTGCGCGCGTTGGTCTTGGTGTTCTGGCCGCGGACGGGCAGGCCGCGCCGGTGGCGCATGCCCCGGTAGCACCCGATCTCCTGCAGCCGCTTGATGTTCTGAGAGCGCTCGCGCCGCAGGTCGCCCTCGACCGTGAGGTCGGCGTCCACGACATCGCGCAGCTTGACCACCTCGTCCTCGGTGAGATCGCGGACCTTGCGGTCGGGCTCCACCCCCACCTCGGCGAGGAGCCGGTTGGCGGTGGGACGACCGATCCCGTAGATATACGTGAGCCCGATCTCGACGCGCTTGTTCAGGGGGATGTTGACTCCGGAGATACGCGCCATGAGCTCAGCCCTGCCGCTGCTTGTGCCGCGGGTTGGAGCAGATCACGAGAACCCGCCCGTTCCGGCGGATGATCTTGCACTTTTCACACATCGGCTTGACCGACGGTCGTACTTTCACGCTTGCTTCGCTCTCATCGTGAGTGTTTGCATCATCAGCCTCGACTCGGCTCTGGCGATGGTCACGTCTCGCCGCTACCGCGTGGAGGAGTGGCCCGGGGCGCCGCGCATTACCGCGCGCTCCGAGCGCAACAGCCGATACTAGCAACATCACCCGGGCCGCCGGGCCCCGTGGAGCGAGCTCGAATCGCGGTGGGAGAGGGTCAGGCCGCGGCAGCCGGATGACCCGGATCCGAGCCGTCCTCGGCGAGGCCGGACGCCGCGTGGGCCGAGATCCGCGTCTCGGCCTCGTGCCACGGGGTGAGGACCCGCGGTCCATCGGCGGTGATCGCGATCGTGAACTCGAAGTGGGCGGCGAGCGACCCGTCCTGGGAGAAGATCGCCCAGTGATCGTCGCCCATGCGGACGGTGTGGCGGCCCGCGGTGACCATCGGCTCGACCGCGAGCACCATCCCCTCCTCGAGCGTGATGCCGGTCCCGGGACGTCCGTAGTTGGGCACCTGCGGGTCCTCGTGCATGCTGCGCCCGACGCCGTGGCCGACCAGCGTGCGGACGATCGAGAAGCCGGCCGCCTCCACGTGGGCCTGGACCGCGTGGGAGACGTCGCCGAGGCGGTTGCCGGGCCGGCACTCGGGCACGGCCAGCAGCAGTGACTCCTTGGTCACCCGCAGGAGCTTCGAGGCCACCGGGGCGACCGGTCCCACGGGAAACGTCCGCGCGGCGTCGGCCACCCATCCGTCGCGCACGACGCCGATGTCGATCGAGATGATGTCGCCCCGCTCGAGTCGGTACGGACCCGGGATCCCGTGCACGATCATCGAGTTGGGGGAGGCGCAGATCGACCCGGGAAAGCCGCGGTAGCCCTTGAACGCCGGCTCACAGCCCTGCGAGCGGATGAACTTCTCGGCGGCGGCGTCGAGCTCCAGGGTCGTGACCCCGGGACGGACCTTGCCGGCGAGCAGGTTCATCGTCTTGACGAGCACGGTCCCGGCCGCCGCCATCCGTTCGATCTCCTGGGGGCTCTTCTTGATGATCACCGCGTCGCCATGCCTTCCTGCCAGTGTCCAGGGCGGCGGATCAGACGTCTTCTTCGAGCCGCAGCGTGGCGATGACGGCGCGAATGTGGTCGTGGACATCGGTGGGACTGCGGGTCCCGTCGATCCGGCGCATCAGTCCCTTCCCATCGTAGAGGTCGACGAGGGGCTCGGTCTGCTCGTGATAGACGCGCAGCCGGTTGCGCACGACGTCGGGCTTGTCGTCGTCGCGCTGGATCAGTCGCGAGCCATCCTGATCGCAGACGCCCTCGCGCTTCGGCGGATCGTTCTCGACGTGGTAGTTGTGGCCGGCCTTGACGCACACCCGGCGTCCGGAGATCCGGCGCACCACCTCCTCGTCGGGAACGTCGATCAGCAGCGCAGCGGTGATCCGGCGCCCGAGCTTCTCGAGCTGCTCGTCGAGCGCTTCGGCCTGAGGCACCGTGCGCGGGAACCCGTCGAGGATGAAGCCATCCCGGGCGTCGTCCTCGTCGAGCCGCGCGGCGGCCATCTTGAGGATCAGCTCGTCGGGCACCAGCTCGCCCTCGTCCATGTACTTCTTCGCCTGGCGGCCGAGATCGGTCCCGTCCTTGACGTTCGAGCGCAGCATGTCGCCCGTGGCGATGTACGGAAGATGGAAGTCGCCGCGCAGGCGCTCCGCCTGCGTACCCTTGCCGGCGCCGGGGGGACCGAACAGGATCAGGTTGAGCTCGGACACGAGCGGTGACTCTATCGCCCGCGCCACGGACGAGCCCGTGGCGCGACGCTCACTTCAGGAAGCCCTCGTAGTTGCGCATCATGAGTTGCGCCTCGAGCTGCTTCATGGTGTCGAGCGCGACGCCGATGACGATGAGGATCGAGGTGCCGCCGAAGTTGAAGTTGGCGCTCGTCTGGGCGATGAGGATCGTCGGCAGCGCCGCGATGGCGGCCAGGAACAGGGCACCCGGAAGCGTCAGCCGGGCGAGGATGCGATCGAGGAACTCCGCCGTCGGCCGCCCTGGGCGGACCCCCGGGATGAACCCGCCGTACTTCTTCAGGTTGTCGGCCTGATCGACGGGATTGAACGTCACCGCCGTGTAGAAGTACGTGAACAGGATGATCATGATGCTCTCGCCGACCACGTAGTGCCAGCTGCCCGGGCTGAGGAAGTTGGCGAGATGGGTGCCCCAGTTGTTGCGGTTCTGGCCGATCAGCTGGCCGATCGTCGGCGGGATCGCCATCACGCTGGCGGCGAAGATGACGGGGATGACGCCGGCCATGTTGACGCGCAGCGGCAGATAGGTCTGACCGCCCTGGGTCATGCGGCGGCCGATCACCCGCTTGGCGTACTGGATCGGTATTCGCCGCTGGCCCTCCTGGACGAACACCACCGCGGCGACGACGCCGATGACGATGAACGGCATGATCACGCGGAACACCTGGTCGGGGTTGTCCCACCACGAGTGCAGGCCGGAGGGGATCCGGGACACGATCGAGGCGAAAATGAGCAGAGAGATGCCGTTGCCGATGCCGCGCTGGGTGATGAGCTCGCCCATCCACATCAGCAGCACCGTGCCCGCGGTGAGCGAGATGACGATCAGGAACACCTTGGCGATCGTGAAGTTGACGATCACCTGCTGACCGCCGCCAAGGCTCGACTGGAAGCTCTTGAACAGGAACACGTAGCCGATCGACTGCGCGAAGGCGAGGCCGACGGTGAGGTAGCGCGTGTACTGGGTGATCCGAGCCTGGCCGACCTCGCCCTCCTTGGAGAGCTTCTCCAGCGAGGGCACCACCACCTGCAGCAGCTGCAGGATGATCGACGCGGTGATGTAGGGCATGATGCCCAGCGCGAAGATCGCGATCCGGCCGAGGCCGCCGCCGGAGAACAGGTTGAGCAGGCCGAGGACGCCGCTGCCGCTGAAGTTCTTGGCGATCGCGTTGACCGCCTTGGAGTTGATCCCCGGAGCGGGGATGTGCGTGCCCAGGCGGTAGAGCGCGAGCACCGCCGCGGTGAACAGGAGCTTGGTGCGGATCTCGCCGACCCTGAACGCACCGAGGATCGTGGAGATCATCGCGGAGGCCTCTAGCGGTCGCTCGCCGGATCGGATGCGCTGCCGGCCGTCACCACGACGGTCTCACAGCTGCCGCCGGCGGCCTCGATCGCCTCGCGGGCCGCGCGGCTGAAACCGTGGGCCTGCACGGTGAGCGCCTTGGTCACCGTGCCGCGGGCGAGGATCTTCACGGGGATGTCCTTGCGGCCGGCGAGCCCTGCCGCGGCGATGGATGCGGGCGTGACCGCCGCGCCGGCCTCGAACCGCTCCTCCAGATCCTCCAGGTTGACGGCCTGGGTGTGGGTCCGGAACTGCTCGAAGGGCATCGACTTCTTCATGTGCGGGCCGCGCAGCTTGCGCATCCGCATGTGGATCGGGTTCTGGCCGCCCTCGAAGCGGGCGCGCCGCTTGGAGCCCGAGCGAGACCCGGCGCCCTTCTGGCCACGGCCCGAGGTCTTGCCCGTGCCGGAGCCCTCACCGCGTCCGACGCGCTTGCGCGCCTTGCGGGAGCCCGCGGCGGGCTTCAGGTTGTGGAGGCCGATCCGCTCGGTCGGCTCGGGGGTCGCACTCACGATTCCTCGACCTCGACCAGATGCCGGACCTTGTGGAGCATGCCGCGGATCTGCGGGGTGTCGCTGACCTCGACCTTGTGGCCGATCCGGCGCAGCCCGAGCGAGCGCAACGTGTCCAGCTGACGCTTGTCACAGCCGTTGCGGGACCGGCGCTGAACGACGGTGAGCGTCGCCATCACGACTCCTCGACGCCGGTGGGCACCGCGGCATCCGTCTCGGCCGGGTCGGCCTCGGCGGGCACGGCCTCCTCGGAGGCGGAGGCGTCGCGTGCGTCCGCTGCGGGGGCCTCGGTCGCCTCCGTGGCGGGAGCCTCAGCGGCCTCGGGGGCGGCGGCGTCAGGCGCCGGGGCATCGGCCGCCGGGGCATCGGCCGCCGGGGCATCGGCCGCCGGGGCATCGGCCGCCGGGGCGTCAGCCGCCGGGGCATCCGCGGTCAGTTCCGCCGACGGGCCGCCGTTCTTGGCGGTGAGCCCGAGCACCTGGTTGACGGTGAGACCGCGCAGCTCGGCGACCTCCTCCGGGGTGCGCAGCGACTCGAGTCCGGCCATCGTCGCCTTGACGAGGTTGATCGGGTTCTGGGAGCCGAGGCTCTTGGAGAGGATGTCGTGGATCCCGGCGAGCTCGAGCACCGCGCGCACGCCGCCGCCGGCGATCACGCCGGTACCGGGCGCGGCCGGCTTGAGGAACACGCGTCCCGCGCCGAACACCCCGGTCGTCTGGTGCGTGATCGTCGAGCCGTGGCGGGGAACGCGATAGAGGTTCTTCTTCGCGCGCTCGACGCCCTTCTGGATCGCCACGGGCACCTCGTTGGCCTTGCCGTAGCCGATCCCGACGACCTCGCGTTCGTCGCCGACGACGACCAGGGCGGTGAACGAGAAGCGCCGGCCGCCCTTCACGACCTTGGCGACGCGATTGATCTCCACGACCCGCTCCTGCAGGTCGAGTCCTTGAGATGAAACTGTGCGATCACGGGTGGCCATCGAAGAATCCAGGGTAGCGGGGTTCTCTAGAACGCGAGCCCGCCCTCGCGGGCGCCCTCGGCGAGCGCCTGAACGCGCCCGTGGTACTGGTAACCACCGCGATCGAACACCGCGCGCTCGATGCCGGCATCCTTGGCGCGCGACGCGAGCAGCATCCCGGCCTGGCGCGCCTGATCCATCGGGGCGAGCTCCCGGAGCTCCGCCTCGGTCCAGTTGACCGCGGCGAGGGTCTGCCGAGCCTCGTCGTCGATGAGCTGGGCGAAGATCCCGCGATTGGAGCGGAACACGGAGATGCGCGGGCGCGTGGCGGTCCCCCGCACCTTGGCGCGGACGCGCCGGCGGCGGCGCAGGCGCTGGGCCGGCTTGGTCGTGACGGTCATGCGCGCTTACCCACCTTCCGGGCGACGAACTCGCCCTCGTAGCGGATGCCCTTGCCCTTGTAGGGCTCGGGCTTGCGCTGCTTGCGGATGAACGCGGCGACCTCGCCGACCTGCTGCTTGGAGGCTCCCCTGACGACGATCCGGGTCGGCTGGGGGACCTCGAACTCGATCCCGTCCGGAGCCTTGACCGAGACCGGATGCGAGTAGCCGAGCGCGAGCTCCAGGTCACGGCCGCGGAGCGCCGCGCGGTAGCCGACGCCCTGGATCTCCAGGCGCTTCTCGAAACCGTCGGTCACGCCCTCGACCATGTTGGCCACGAGCGTCCGGGTGAGCCCGTGCAGGGCGCGGTGCTCGCCGCGGTTCGTCGGGCGGGTGACCACGATCTGGGCGTCCTGCTGCTCGACCGAGATATCGCGGTTGACGCGCTCGGAGAGCTCGCCCTTGGGACCGTTGACGGTCACCAGCTCGGGCGTGATGGCCACCGTGACGCCGGCGGGAAGGGGGATGGGTTGTCTGCCGATTCGGGACATCTCTTGTGTTGTTACCAGACCTTGGCCACGACCTCGCCGCCGATCCCCTGCTGACGGGCCTCGTGGCCGGTCATGACCCCGCGGGAGGTCGAGATGATGGCGGTGCCCATGCCCCCGTCGATGCGGGGGATGTGGGCGTGGTCGACGTAGGTGCGCTGCCCGGGGCGCGAGACGCGCTGCATCCCGGAGATGACCGGCCTGCGCTGGTCGGTGTACTTGAGGGTGACGACGATGCGCTCACCCGGAGCCCCGTCGGTGCCGGCGGGGACGAGCTCGAAGGCCTCGATGTATCCCTGCTCACGCAGGATCCGGGCGACCTCGCGCTTGAGCCGCGAGGAGGGGATCGTCACGTCGTGGTGCTGTGCCTGGGCCGCATTGCGCAGCCGCGTGAGGAAGTCGGCGATGGGATCGGTCATGGACATGTGGCGTGCTCCCTACCAGCTCGACTTCGTCATCCCGGGGATGTAGCCGTTGTGCGCGAGCTCGCGCAGGCAGATGCGGCACACCCCGAACTTGCGGTAGACGGCACGGGCGCGGCCGCACCGGCGGCAGCGCGTGTAGCCACGGGTCTTGAACTTGGGCGTCCGGGCCTGCCGGACACGTTGTGAGGTCTTCGCCATCAGGCTCCCTGAGTCACTGGATCTGGAGTCGCCAGCGACGCCGGCCGACCCTCTCTCGAAAACGGCATCCCCAGCGCCTCGAGCAGCGCGAAGCACTCCGCGTCGGTCGTGGCGGTGGTGGTGATGTTGACGTCGAGGCCGCGGACCTGGTCGACGTCGTCGTAGTCGATCTCCGGGAAGATCGTCTGCTCGCGGATGCCCATCGAATAGTTGCCGCGGCCGTCGAACGAGCGCGGGTTGAGCCCGCGGAAGTCCCGGATCCGGGGAATCGCCACCGACACCAGGCGATCGAGGAACTCGTAGCCGCGCTCACCGCGCAGCGTCACCGCGACGCCGACGGCCATGCCCTCGCGCAGCTTGAACTGCGCGATCGACTTGCGCGCACGGCGGATGTTCGGCTTCTGGCCGGTGATCGCGCCGAGCTGGATCGCGGCCTGGTCGAGCAGCTTCGAGTCCGTCTTGGCCTCGCCCACGCCCATGTTCACCGTCACCTTGGTGATCTTCGGCGCCTGCATCGGCGAGGAGTAGCCGAACCGCTCGATCAGCGCGGGGCGGATCTGATCGTTGTACGTCGTCTTCAGTCGTGCCTGTGCCATCAGTCGAGCCTCGTTCCGGAACGCTTGGCGACGCGCACGCGCCTGCCGTCCTCGATCTTGATGCCCACGCGGGTGGGCTTGCCGTCCTTGGGATCGAGCGGCATCACGTTCGAGGCATGGATCGAGCCCTCGCGCTCGATCACGCCGCCGGTCTGCTGCGCCGTCGTGCGCCCTGTCTGCTGAGGACGCTGGTGGCGCTTGATCATGTTGAGGCCCTCGACGACGACGCGGCCGCGGGCCGCATCCACGCTGAGGACCTTGCCGCGGCGGCCACGGTCCTTGCCGCTCATGACGACGACCTCGTCGCCGGTCTTGATTCGGGCGGGCATCAGATCACCTCCGGGGCCAATGAGACGATCCGCATGAAGTTGCGCTCGCGCAGCTCGCGAGCCACGGGACCGAAGATGCGGGTTCCGCGGGGGTTTCCGGCGGCGTCGATGATCACCGCGGCGTTCTCGTCGAAGCCGATGTAGGTGCCGTCCTCACGCCCGTAGGTCTTCTTGGTCCGGACGACGACCGCCGTCACGACCTCGCCCTTCTTCACCGACCCCTGGGGGTTGGCGGACTTGACGGTGGCGGTGATCGTGTCCCCCACGCCGGCGTAGCGCCGGCGCGAGCCGCCGCGCACGCGGATGCAGAGGATCTCCCGGGCGCCGGTGTTGTCGGCGACGCGCAGCCGTGTCTCGTTCTGGATCACCGGACTACCTCGCCCGATCCACGACTTCGACCAGGCGCCAGCGCTTGGTCCGCGAGAGGGGCCGCGACTCACGCACGACGACGGTGTCGCCGGCGTGGGCGTCGTTGGCCTCGTCGTGGACGTGGAGCGTCGTCGAGGTCCGCACGATCTTCCCGTACCGGCGATGCCGGCGAGCGACGTCGATCCGCACCGTGATCGTCTTGTCGGCCTTGTCGGAGACGACGATCCCCTGCCGCGTCTTCTGCGTGCCCTGAACGTGCTCGCGCGGCGGCGTGACCGCCGGCTGGTGCTCGGAGGCCTTGGCCTTGACCCGCGCGCGGACGCGCCCGGTGCGCCGGGACGCCGCTTTGCGGCGACGCTCGGCGAGGCGCTCCTCGCGCCGCTGCTCAGGGGTCAGCACGGCACGCGCCTTGGTGCGCGCGCTCTTGTTGTCGCGAGCGCGCTGGCGGCGCTCCTTGGGAGACAGCTGGGGCTCGGGCGCGGCGCTCTCGCCGGCCGGGGCCTCGCCGGCGGTCTCCTCGATCGTCTCTGAAGTTTCGTCAGACATCCTCGTCGTCAGCTCCGAATCTTGATTCCACGCTCATTGGCGACGGTGAGCGCGCGGGCGATCTCCCGCTTGGCGCGCGGCAGCCGAGCGGTGTTGTCGAGCTCACCCGTGGCGTGCTGGAAGCGCAAGCCGAACAGCTCGCGCCGCGCCGTCACGAGGTGGTCGAGCAGGTCGCGCTCGCTCATGTCCCGCAGCTCGTCGGTACTCATCAGTGGTTCCTCGCGTAAGTACGGTCGCACCGAGAGGCGCGACTGGCGGATGCCTGGCAAGGACGCAGGACCCGACGTATAGCAGCGCTACACGAAGGTCCGAGGACACAGCCAGGCGCCGCCAGGCGTGCCTCGAATGCGGCCGTATTTGCGTGAGGGGCCACTTAACCATCCTCCCGCAGCACGAACTTCGTGCGCACCGGGAGCTTGTGCCCGGCCAGCCGCATGGCCTCACGGGCCAGGGGCTCGGGAACGCCGGCCAGCTCGAACATCACACGACCCGGCTTGACCACCGCGACCCAACCCTCGGGCGAGCCCTTGCCAGAGCCCATGCGGGTCTCGGCCGGCTTCTTGGTGAACGGCTTGTCGGGATACACGTTGATCCACACCTTGCCGCCACGCTTGATCTTGCGCGTCATCGCGATACGGGCCGCCTCGATCTGGCGGTTGGTGAGCCAGCCGGCGTCCATCGCCTTGAGGCCGTACTCGCCGAACTGGACCTTGACCTGTCCACGGGAGAGGCCGGCGCGCCGGCCGCGATGCTGCTTACGGTGCTTGACCCGCTTCGGGGAGAGCATCAGTTGCCGCCTCCCTGGCGTGGTCCGCCGCCGCCGCGCGGACCGCGTCCGCCGCCGCCGCCACCGCCGGAACGACCTCCGGGGCCGCCCGAGCCGCCACGACCGCCCTGACCGCCGCGACCGCCACCGCCACCGCCACCACCGCCGGGCCCGCCGCCGAAGCCACCACGGCCACGACCACCGGGACCTCCGGGACCGCCGCCCTGGCCACCACGTCCGCGGCCACCGGGACCGCCGGCGCCGCCGGGACCGCCCTGACCGCCGCGACCGCGGCCACGGCCGCGACCATCTCGACCGTCACGGCCGCCACGCTCGGGCGCCTGCGGCGGAGGCTCGTCCATGATCGTCAAATCGGTGCCGGTGTAGCCCTCGGGCATGATCTCGCCCTTGTTGATCCAGCACTTGACGCCGATCCGGCCGAAGGTGGTGCGTGCCTCGTGAAAGCCGTAGTCGATGTCGGCGCGCAGCGTGTGCAGCGGCACCCGGCCATCGGAATATCCCTCCGTGCGCGCCATCTCGGCGCCGCCGAGGCGCCCGGAGACCTGGACCTTGACGCCCTTGGCGCCCGAGCGCATGGCGCTGGTGAGCGCGCGCTTCATCGCGCGGCGGAAGGCGACGCGGTTCTGGAGCTGCTCGGCGATCGACTGCGCGACGAGGCGCGCGTCGAGCTCCGGACGCTTGATCTCCAGGATGTTGACCTTGACCTGCTTGCCGGTGATCCGGTGCAGGTCACGGCGCAGCTGATCGACCTCGGAGCCCGACTTGCCGATGACGATGCCCGGACGCGCGGTGTGGATGTTGATCTCCACCTCGCCGGCGTTCTTGCGGATCGTGATGTCCGACAGACCGGCGTGCGACAGCCGCCCGATGATGTGGGAGCGGATGAGCGTGTCCTCGTGCAGGTAGTCGGAGAAGTTGCGCTCGTTGAACCAGTTCGACTTCCAGTCGTGGATGTAGCCCACGCGGATCGACTCGGGATGAACTTTCTGACCCATGTGGCTGGTTATTCCTTCGGCGTGAGCAAGATCGTGAGGTGGGAGGTGCGCTTGCGGATCTTCGTCGCGCGCCCCATCGCGCGCGGCTGGAACCGCTTGATCGTCGGACCGTCGTTGGCGGTGACCGCCTTGACGTACAGGTCCTCGCCAACGAGCTCGTGATTGTGCTCGGCGTTGGCGACCGCGGACTCGAGCAGCTTCGTCCAGTCACGCGCGATCGCACGCGGCGTGTGAGCGAGGATAGCTCGTGCCTCCTCGACGCTCTTGCCGCGGATGTTGTCGCACACGAGGCGCGCCTTGCGCGGGGAGGAGCGGACGTACCGGGCGCTCGCGCGCACGACGGGCGGCGGCAGGCTGGGATCGCGCCGCGGGCGGCGACGCTGGGGCGCGGGAGCCGGGGGCTCCTCGGGGGCGGGAGCCGCCTCGGCGGCCGCGCCGCGCCGACGGCGCCGGCGCGCGGGCGCCTTGGTCTTCTCGGTCTCGGTCTCGGTCTCGGCCGCGGCCGTCTCGCCCGCGGCCGCCTCGGCCGCGGCGTCGCCCGAGGGCTCGTCGGCGCCAACGGCGGCGTCATCCATCTCCGCCTCCACCTCGCCGGGCTCATCACCCTCGTTCGGAATCGAGGAGTCGTCGACCAGCGCGGGCTCGACCTCCACTTCGCGCTCCTCCGGGGTGGCCACGTCGGACGGCGCCTGCGAAGCGGCGTCGTCGTCGGGGGCCGCCGCCTCGGGGACGTCCTCCGGAGCCTTCGGCTCGATCGGCTCGTCGGTCATCGCCGCTTCCCGGTGGCTGCGTGGCCTCGGTAGAGCCGCGTCGGCGCGAACTCGCCGAGCTTGTGGCCGACCATCGACTCCGAGATGAACACCGGCACGTGCTTGCGCCCGTCGTGAACCGCGATCGTGTGACCGACCATCTCCGGGAAGATCGTCGACGTGCGCGACCAGGTCTTGAGCATGCGCTTCTCGCCCGAGGCGTTCATCGCCTCGACGCGGGTCATCAGGCGATCCTCGACGAACGGGCCCTTCTTGCTGGAGCGACTCACCGCTTCTTACCCCTTCTCCGGCCGCGCACGATGTAGCGATCCGATTGCTTGCCCTTCTTGCGGGTGCGATACCCGAGCGTCGGCACGCCCCAGGGGGTGACCGGATGGCGACCGGGAGTGGTCGAGCCCTCGCCGCCACCGTGGGGGTGGTCGACCGGGTTCATCGCCGTGCCGCGGGTCTGCGGGCGGACGCCGAGGTGTCGCTTGCGACCGGCCTTGCCGATCTTGACGTTCTGATGGTCGGAGTTGCCGATCACGCCGATCGTGGCCCGGCACTCCGAGCGGACCATGCGCATCTCGCCGGAGGGCAGGCGCAGGGTGACCATCTCCCCCTCCCTGGCGAGCAGCTGGATGCCGATCCCGGCCGCACGGCCGAGCTGACCGCCGCGCCCGGCCACCAGCTCGACGTTGTGGATCATCGTGCCGGGGGGGATGTTGGCGAGCGGGAGCGCGTTGCCGACGCGGATGTCGGCAGTCGGCCCGGACTCCACCGTCGTCCCGACGCGCAGCCGCTGCGGAGCGAGGATGTAGCGCTTCTCGCCGTCCGCGTAGTGGAGCAGCGCGATGTACGCCGACCGGTTCGGGTCGTACTCGATCTCGGCCACCCGGGCGGGGATCCCGTCCTTGCGCCGCTTGAAGTCGATCACGCGGTAGAGGCGCTTGGCGCCGCCGCCACGGTGGCGTGAGGTCTTGCGCCCGTAGGAGTTGCGCCCACCGGACTTCTTCAGGCCCTCGGTGAGCGACTTCTCCGGCTCCGAGCGGGTGATCTCGGCGAAATCGGGATAGGTGACGAAGCGCCGGCCGGCGGACGTCGGCTTGGGCTTGCGGATCGGCATTAGAGGAACCTCCCGGTAACCGGGGGCGCAGAAGACTTCTCTATGCGTAGGAAACTGCGCATCACGCGCCTTCCTCCAGACCCAGGCCCTGGCCGAAGATCGGGATCGACTGACCCGGACCGACCTGGACGATGGCCTTCTTCCATTGCCGCGTGCGACCGGCGGTCTGACCGCGGCGCTTCGGCTTGCTCTTCACCGACGCGGTTCGCACCGCGACGACCTTGACCTCGAACAGCTGCTCGATCGCCTGCCGGATCTGCGTCTTGTGCGCCTTCTCGTGCACCCGGAAGGTGTACTTGCCCGCCTCGGCGAGCACGTAGGACTTCTCGGAAACGACGGGGCGGATGATCACCTGGCTCGGGTCCATCTACGCCGCCTCTCCGCTGCGGACGGCGCGTGAGGCGCGGGCGACGAGCTCCGGGAGCGCGGTCTCGGAGACGAGCAGGCATCCGGCGCCGATGACGTCGGCGACGCCCGCCTCGTTCACCGGCATCACGGCCACGCGGGTCAGGTTGCGGAACGACAGGCCGGCGTCGGCCTCCTCGGTGCCGAGCAGGACGAGCGCGGTGCCCGTCTCCGCGGCCTCCCAATCCGCCAGCAGGCCGGCGGCCTGCTTGGTCGAGGGCGAGGCGAACGTGCCGCCGTCGAACACGGCAAGGGAGCCGCGCTCGGCGTGTACCGAGAGGGCGCTGCGCAGGGCGGCCCGGCGGGCCTTGCGGTTGACCTTGAACGTGTAGGAGCGCGGCCGCGGCCCGAACACGGTGCCGCCGCCCGTCCACACCGGTGAGCGGGAGGAGCCGGCGCGGGCGCGTCCGGTCCCCTTCTGGCGCCAGGGCTTCGCGCCGCCGCCGGACACCATGCCCCGGGTCTTCGTCGCGTGGGTGCCGCGGCGCCGGGCGTTCAGCTCGGCCCGCACCGCCTCGTGGACGAGGGGCATGTTGAAGGTCGCCTCGAAGGCGCCCGCGTCGAGCTCGACGGTTCCGCCGCCGAGCTTGATGGCCGTCCTAGGCATCGGATCGCACCTCGATCGTCCCGCCCTTCGGGCCGGGGACCGCTCCGCGCACGAGCATCAGGTTCTGGGCCGGGATCAGCTCGACGACCTGCAGCCCGCGCTGGGTGATGCGCCCGCCGCCCATCCGGCCGGGACCGCGCAGGCCCTTGAAGACGCGCGAGGGCGTCGCCGAGGCGCCGATCGAACCCGGCGCGCGGACGTTGTGGGAGCCGTGCGACTTCGGGCCGCTCTTGAAGTTGTGCCGCTTGATCGTCCCCGCGAAGCCCTTGCCCTTCGAGCGACCGGAGACCTTCACCTTCTCGCCGACCTCGAACGCGTCGACCTTCACCGTCTCGCCCACGAGCAGCTCGCCGGCGGCGTCGCGGAACTCGACGAGGTGACGATGGGCGGAGGCGTCCGCCTTCTTGAGGTGACCGAGCTCGGCGCGGGTCAGCGCCTTCTCGCGGCAGGCGCCGAAGGCGAGCTGGACCGCCTCGTAGCCGTCGCGCTCGTGGGTGCGGATCGCGGTGACCGGGCAGGGGCCGGCCTCGAGCACGGTGACGCGCTCGACGCGGCCGTCCTCGAGGAACCGCTGGGTCATGCCGAGTTTGGTGGCGAGGATCACGGCCATGGCGTCAGGAGGCGAGCCGGATCTCGATGTCGACGCCGGCGGGAAGATGATCGAGGCGCTGGAGCGAGTCGACCGTCTTCGGCGTCGGCTGATGGATGTCGATCAGCCGCTTGTGCGTGCGGATCTCGAAGTGCTCGCGCGAGTCCTTGTCCTTGAACGGAGACCGGATCACGCAGTACACGTTCTTCTCCGTCGGCAGGGGCACGGGTCCCGCCACCGTCGCGCCGGTGCGCGTGGCGGTCTCGACGATCTCCTTGGCCGCAGTCTCGATCGCCGTGTGGTCGTAGGACTTCAGGCGAATGCGGATCTTGTTCTGGGCGATGGTTGCCACGGTGAAGGGTTTCGATTTCTCTCAGGCGGACCGGTCCCGCGTGCGGGGCCGCTTCTCGTATCGGACTTGGGACAAAGCAGGGGCGGCGCGCTGATGGGCCCGCCGCCCCGGGACTGCTCTATTGAATGACTTCGGTGACCACGCCGGAGCCGACGGTGCGGCCTCCCTCGCGGATCGCGAACCGCAGGCCCTGGTCCATGGCGATCGGCTGGATCAGCTCGATCTCCATCTGGACGTTGTCACCCGGCATCACCATCTCCGTGCCCTCGGGCAGGTTGGCGACTCCCGTGACATCGGTCGTGCGGAAGTAGAACTGCGGCCGGTATCCGGTGAAGAACGGCGTGTGACGGCCGCCCTCCTCCTTCTTGAGGACGTAGACCTCGGCCTTGAACTTGGTGTGCGGCGTGATCGAGCCCGGCTTGCACAGCACCTGGCCGCGCTCGATCTCCTCACGCTTGGTACCGCGGAGCAGGCAACCCACGTTGTCGCCGGCACGACCCTCGTCGAGGATCTTCTTGAACATCTCGACGCCGGTGACCACGGTCGTGGTCGTGGGACGGATGCCCACGATCTCGACGGTCTCGCCCGTCTTGATGATGCCCTGCTCGACGCGCCCCGTGGCAACCGTCCCGCGGCCGGTGATCGAGAACACGTCCTCGACCGGCATCAGGAACGGCTTGTCGAGGTCGCGCACGGGCTCCGGGATGTAGGTGTCCAGTGCCTCGGCGAGCTCCAGGATCTTCTGCTCGTACTCCTTGTCGCCCTCGAGCGCCTTCAGAGCGGAGCCGGTGACGAACGGGATGTCGTCGCCCGGGAACTCGTACTCGGAGAGCAGGTCGCGGATCTCGACCTCGACGAGCTCGAGGAGCTCGGGATCGTCGACCATGTCCGCCTTGTTGAGGAACACGACGATGTAGGGCACGCCGACCTGGCGCGCGAGCAGGATGTGCTCACGCGTCTGCGGCATGGCGCCGTCGGCAGCCGAGACGACGAGGATGGCCCCGTCCATCTGCGCGGCGCCGGTGATCATGTTCTTCACGTAGTCGGCGTGGCCGGGGCAGTCCACGTGGGCGTAGTGCCGGTTGGCCGTCTCGTATTCGACGTGGGAGGTCGCGATCGTGATGCCGCGCGCCTTCTCCTCGGGTGCGTTGTCGATCGAGTCGAAGGACCGAACCTCTCCGGAGCCGAAGTGATCGTGCAGCACTTTGGTGATGGCCGCGGTCAGCGTCGTCTTGCCATGGTCGATGTGACCGATGGTCCCGACGTTGACATGGGGCTTGTCGCGCTCAAACTTGGCCTTCGCCACTTGGAGTAGCTCCTTCTCGTTTCAGTGGTTTGTCGCCCCTGGAGGCGAACTCATTCAAGATACAAACTTCCGTCCGATGCTGCTGGTAGCGATCAGGCAGCCGCGGCGGCCTGCTGCTCACCCACCACCTTCTCGGCGATGTTCGGCGGCACTTCCTCGTAGCGCTCGAACTGCATGGTGTAGGTGGCACGACCCTGGGTCGTCGACCGCAGGTCGGTCGCGTAGCCGAACATCTCCGACAGCGGCACGGTCGCATTGATGATCTGCGCGTTGCCGCGCTGGGTCATGCCGTGCATCTGACCCCGGCGGCGGTTGAGGTCGCCGATCACGTCGCCCATGAACTCCTCGGGGGTGACCACCTCGACCGCGAACACCGGCTCCAGCAGCACCGGCTTGGCTCGGCGCGCCGCCTCCTTGAGCGCCAGCGAGCCGGCGACCTTGAAGGCGATCTCCGAGGAGTCGGTGTCGTGGTACTTGCCGTCGGTGAGCGTGACCCGGACGTCGACCATCGGGTATCCGGCGCGCGGGCCGTTGGCCAGCGCCTCCTCGACGCCCTTCTCGACGGCGGGGATGAACTCGGTGGGGATCGAGCCGCCCTTGATCTTGTTGACGAAGTCGAAGCCCTCGCCGGGCGCCGGCTCGACGTTGATGTAGACGATGCCGTACTGGCCCGAGCCGCCGGTCTGGCGCACGAAGCGTCCCTCGACCTTCTCCGCCGTCCCCCGGATCGTCTCCCGGTAGGAGACCTGCGGCCGGCCGACGTTCGCCTCGACCTTGTACTCGCGCATCATCCGGTCGACGAGGATCTCCAGGTGCAGCTCGCCCATCCCCGAGATCTCGGTCTGGCCCGTCTCCTCGTTGGTCGCCACGCGGAAGGTGGGGTCCTCCTCGGCGAGGCGCCCGAGGGCGACCGACATCTTCTCCTGGTCGACCTTGGTCCGCGGCTCGATCGCCACCTTGATCACGGGCTCGGGGAACTCGATGTTCTCGAGCTTGATCGGCCGGTCGGGCGCGGCGAGCGTGTCACCGGTGACGACCTGCTTGATCCCCACGGCAGCGGCGATGTCGCCGGCGTGGACCTCGGTGAGCTCCTCGCGATCGTTGGCGTGCATCAGCAGGATGCGCCCGACGCGCTCGGTCTTGCCCGTGGTCACGTTGAGCACGCGCGAGCCGGCCGCGAGCTTGCCGGAGTAGACGCGGAAGTAGGTGAGCTTGCCGACGAACGGGTCGGCCATGATCTTGAACGCGAGCGCGGCGAACGGCTCCTCGTCGGAGGCATTGCGCACGGCCACGCGCTCGCCGCTCTCGGCGCTGCGGTCGGGCTCGAGGCCCTCGACCGGCGGCACGTCGAGCGGGCTCGGCAGATAGTCGATGACCGCGTCGAGCAACGGCTGCACGCCCTTGTTCTTGAAGCTCGACCCGCACAGGACGGGCGTCAGCTTGATCGCCAGCGTGGCGGCGCGGATCGACTGCTTGATGCGGGCGACGGGGATCTCCCGCTCCTCCAGGATCATCTCGGTCAGCTCGTCATCGAAGTTGGACAGCTCGTCGAGCATGAACTCCCGCGCCTCGGCGGCGCGCTCCACCTGGTCGGCCGGGATCTCCACGACCTCCTGCTCCTTGCCGAGGTCGTCGCGGTAGATGACCGCGTGGTTCTCGACGAGGTCGATGATCCCCAGGAACTCAGACTCCGCGCCGATCGGCAGCTGGATCGGAACGGGGCGAGCGCCGAGGCGGTCGATCATCGTCTGCACGCCCTGGGTGAAGTTGGCCCCGATGCGGTCCATCTTGTTGATGTAGGCGATCCGGGGGACGTGGTACTTGTCCGCCTGGCGCCACACCGTCTCCGACTGCGGCTCGACCCCGGCGACGCTGTCGAACAGGGCGATCGCGCCGTCGAGCACGCGCAGCGAGCGCTCCACCTCGACGGTGAAGTCGACGTGGCCCGGCGTGTCGATGATGTTGATCCGGTTCCCGTTCCACTCGCAGGTGGTGGCGGCGGAGGTGATCGTGATGCCGCGCTCCTGCTCCTGCTCCATCCAGTCCATCGCGGCAGCGCCCTCGTGCACCTCCCCGATCTTGTAGGTGCGACCGGTGTAATAGAGGATGCGCTCGGTCGTCGTCGTCTTGCCGGCGTCGATGTGCGCCATGATCCCGATATTGCGAGTGTTCTTGAGTGTGAACTTGCGAGGCATGAATTTCGTCTTGAGCGGTCGGAGGGAAGCCGTCTGCAGGCATGAAAAAGGGCCCAGTGGGCCCGTTCACGACGCAGATGTCGGCGCGGGGCGGGTGGCTATGAGGTGGGCGTCTCCATTGGCTGGATCGTCCGCCCCCGGGGGAGCGCGCACAAACGCGCCCGTCTCCAGGGCGAGCAATGAATATAGCAGCGCCGCGGGGCCCCAATGAGCGGGATCGGGGCTTCGGCGCCGCGGCGCTCGGCGACGCGGGCGAACCGGCTCGCCATCGGCATGATCGCCCTGATCGCCCTCGGTGCTCTGCTGCTGGTGGTGGCCGAGTTCACGCCGCTGTTCAGCGTCCACGTGGCGAGCCGGCGCGCGGCCCTCTCGACGACGGGCGCCGGCGCCAACCATCTGTACGCGCTGATCCCGCTCGCCCTGCTGGGACTGCTCCTCGGACTGGCGGCGACGCGCACGGGCAGCCGGTCCGCGCTCGGCGGCGTGATCGCCGTCGGGCTGGTCGCCCTGCTCATCGGCCTGCTCCACGATCTCCCCGACGCGCAGGCCAGCGGCGTCGTGCGCTCGGCGGCCGGCCTGGAGCTCGCCAAGGCCTCGCCCGACGCCGGCATGTACCTGGAGACGCTCGGCGCGGTGGTGATGATCGTCGGCGGGGTCGCCGGGCTCCTCCTGGCTCCGGCTCCGCCGGCTCCACGCCTCGCACCCGAGCCGCGGCGACGGCGCGCCGAGGGCTCACCGCGTTAGCGCTCTGACACCGTTCGCCGGAGCGGGCATTTCGGCTGCACCGGAGGGCTACATTTGCCTGACGCGAGGGTTGTCCCGCCGCAGCCCCCGGTCCCGTGCGGCGGGCAGCCCTCGCGTTTTCTCACCGCGCGGAGCCGCGCCGAGCCGCAGACCCAGCGTCTCTGGGCGAGTAACGGGACATATCGACCCTTTAGTCGCCCAGAGATGCCGTGGGCGCGACGAGGGGACCACGACGGGCGAACGCGCCCCGCGGGCGCGGGGCGCCTACCAGCGATAGTGGGCGAAGGCCTTGTTGGCCTGCGCCATGCGGTAGATGTCGTCCTTGCGCTTGTAGGCGTTGCCCTGCTGCTGCTGGGCGTCGAGCAGCTCGTGGGCGAGCCGCTGGGCCATCGTCTTCTCACGCCGCTGGCGCGAGTACTGGATCAGCCAGCGGACGGCGAGCGTCCGCGCGCGGCGCGCGGGCACCTCAACGGGAACCTGATAGGTGGCGCCGCCGACGCGGCGGGGGCGAACCTCCAGCACCGGGGTGAGCGCCTTGATGCCCGCCTCCAGCTGCTCGACCGGGCTCTTGCCCGAGCGCTCGCCGAGGATCGCGAGCGCGTCGTAGACGATCTTCTCGGCCACCGACTTCTTCCCGTCCAGCATCACCTTGTTGATGACCTGGCTGACGAGCCGGTTGCGGTGAACGGGATCCGGCTCGACGGGACGGATCTGGGCGGCAGCGCGGCGCGGCACTACTTCGCCTTCACGCCGTACTGCGAGCGGGCCTTCTTGCGATCGCCGACGCCGGCGGCGTCGAGCGTGCCGCGGATGACCTTGTAGCGAAAGCCCGGCAGATCCTTGACGCGGCCACCGCGCACGAGCACGACGGAGTGCTCCTGCAGGTTGTGACCCTCGCCCGGGATGTAGGCGCCGACCTCCATGCCGTTGGTGAGCCGGACACGGGCCACCTTGCGCAGAGCCGAGTTGGGCTTCTTCGGCGTCGTGGTGTACACGCGCGTGCAGACGCCTCGGCGCTGCGGTGCCGCGACCTTCTTCTTGCGGCCCTTACCGGACTTGAGGCCCGGCGTGGCGAGCTTCTTCTTCGGCGCGGTGCGGCCCTTGCGAATCAATTGACTGGTGGTCGGCATACGTGTGCGGAGAGTAGCAGCGGCACCGCGAACGGGCGTCTCGTGGGGCGCGGGTCACAGCCGGCGCCCGGCGAGGCCGGGCGCCCGGTTCAGACCGAGACGCCGGCCAGCGCGTCGTCGGCGGGGACGTAGGGAACGCCGATCGCCTCGGAGACGGGCTGGTAGGTGACGCTCCCGCCGGCGACGTTGACGCCCATCCTGAGGCCCGGGCTGTCCTCGATCGCGCCGCGCAGCCCGCGCTTGGCCAGCGAGAGCACGTAGGGCATGGTGGCGTTGGTGAGCGCGTAGGTGGAGGTGATCGGCACCGCGCCCGGCATGTTCGCCACGCAGTAGTGGGTGATGCCGTCGACCTCGTAGGTCGGGTCGGTGTGGGTGGTCGGCCGGGAGGTCTCGAAGCACCCGCCCTGATCGATCGAGACGTCGACGAGGACGGCATGGGGCTTCATCAGCGACAGCTGCTGGCGGGTGACCACGTGGGGGGCGCGGGCGCCGTGGACGAGGACGGCCCCGATCACGAGGTCCATGTCGGGGAGCCGCTCCTCGATCGACAGCGTCGAGGCGAAGCACGTGTCCGCGCGACCGCCGAGGGCGACGTCGAGCTCCCGCAGCCGATCGATGTTGCGGTCGAACACGTACACCGTTGCCTCCATCCCCAGGGCGATGAAGGCGGCGTTCATGCCCACCACGCCGCCGCCGATGATCATCACGTTGGCCGCTGCCACCCCGGGCACGCCGCCGAGCAGGATCCCCCGCCCGCCGAGCGGCTTCTCGAGCACGAACGCACCGGCCTGGGTGGCGATCTTGCCCGCCACCTCGGACATCGGGGCGAGCAGCGGCAGCCGCCCGCGCGCGTCCTCCACCGTCTCGTAGGCGACGCAGGTGGCCCCCGACTCCATCAGGCCCCGGGTGAGGTCGGCGTCGGCGGCGAGATGCAGATAGGTGAACAGGGTGTGCCCGGGCCGCAGCCGGGCGACCTCCTCGGGCTGGGGCTCCTTGACCTTGACGATCAGCTCCGACTCGGCGAACACCGCGTCGGCGTCGGGCACGATCCGCGCGCCCTGGGCGGCGTACTGCTCGTCGGCGATGGCCGAGCCCAATCCCGCCCCCTGCTGGACGAGGATGTCGTGGCCGGCGTCGGCCAGCTCTCGCACGCCCGCGGGGGTCAGGGCCACGCGGTACTCGTCCGTCTTCACCTCGGTCGGTACGCCGACTCGCATGCTGTCTCCTCTGTATCTGATCAGGGGTGGGTCACGGGGTGCTCGCCGCCGACGAGCTCCCGCCCGCGCAGCGCGAGCCAGAACTCGATCCGGTCACGGGCGCTGGCCAGGTTGCGGCCGGTCAGGTCCTCGACGCGCTTGATCCGGTAGCGAAGGGTGTGGCGGTGGCAGTACAGGCGCCGCGCCGCGCGTTCCCACTGGCCGTTCTCCTCGATGAACGCCTCCAGCGAGCGCATCAGCTCGCCTCCGTAGTGGCCCTCGCTCGCCTCGATCGGCCCGAGGATCGAGTCACAGAACAGCTTGAGCGCCTCGTCGTCCTGCAGCGAGAGCAGCAGCTGGAAGGCGCCGAGATCGCGATAGGTGGCCACGGCGGGCGCCTCCTCGGCGCGGGCGCTGCCGTTGCCGTTGGCGGCGCTGCCGGCCCGGTGGAGCGTGACCGCCTCGAGCGTGCAGCGCGCCTCGTGAAAGCTGCGGCGGACCTCGCCGGCGGCGACGGCCCGCCCCAGGGCGAGGACGACCCCCGCTCCGAGCGTCCGCCGCAGGCTCGCGGCGACGGGCTCCGCCACCGCCATCAGCTCCTCCTCGTCCGCGCCGGCCACGAGCGCACAGGTGAGCGAGCCGCTCGAGGCCACGACGCCGGAGGCGCCCTCCTCGCGCAGGGCGAGCACGAGCGCCTCCTCGGCGACGGCCGGCGCGCCTCTGCCGCCATCCGGTCGGCTGAACACGAACGCCGCCACCGAGCTGCCGAGCCCGAACGGCTCCAGGCGACGCCGCAGCTCCATCCCCCGCAGCTCGCCGCTGATGACGCCGGCGAGCACGTCGCCGGCCAGCCGGCGCTCGGTATCCCCGGCCACGCGGGAGCGCAGCAGCTCGAGCGCCACGATCGTCACCGCCTGGCGCAGCACCAGCCGGTCGAAGTCGCTGAGCGGGCCGCCGTCCTTGATCGCCACGAGCCACGCCGCCGCCACCCGGGCCGGCCCCCCGGCCGACCCGCCGGCACCGTCGGCGGCGACGGGCAGCGCCAGCGAGCGGCTGCTCGCCTCCCCGCCGGGCATGAAGGTCCTGGCCTCTCGGCGCCGGCCTCGTTCGCGCAGCTCGGCGGAGATGGCGTCGACCGTCCCCGGATCGAGCGGGCGCTGGAAGGCATGCCCGGCGAGCTGCTCTCCGCGCGGGTCGAACACGAGCACGGCGCCGCCGACGAGCGCCGCCAGTGCCCCCGCCAGGGCATCGAGCCCGCGCTCGGAGAGGACGATCCGCTCGAGCCGCTCCTGGGCCGCCAGCGCACGGCGCAGGACGGCGTACTGCTCGTTCACCAGGCGCGTGAACGCGGCCTCGGTGAGGGCGATGAACGGCAGCTCGTAGGGAACCTCGAAGACGGGGAAGTCCCGCTCCGTCGCCTCCTCGAGGATCGCCGCGGGAACCTCGGCGTGGGCGAAGCCGGTGCCGAAGCCGAGCGCGGCGAGGTGACGATCGGCGAGCCGGGAGACGAACTCCCGCTGGCGCTCGGGGGTGTCGAGCTGCAGGCCCGTGGTGAGCAGCACCTCGCCCCCCGACAGCCACGGCGTCGGGTCGCGCAGCTCGCTGATGTGGACCCAGCGAACGGGCAGCTCGAGCCCGGCGTCCCCGGTGAGCATGGTCACGGCGAGATCGCCGAGGAGGTCCCGTACGGTGAGCATCACGTCCCTGTCATGAGCTCGCCGACGCTCGGGCTCGCGAGCCTCATCGGTGGTGAACGGCCATCCGGCCGGTGGCCTCGGTCAGCACGGGCCGGAGGATCGCCTCGATCTCCTCGAACTGCTGGGGGCCCGAGATCAGCGGCGGCGAGAGCTGGATCACCGGATCGCCGCGATCGTCGGCGCGGCAGATCAGGCCGCGGCGGAACAGCTCACCGGAGAGGAAGCCGCGAAGCAGGGTCTCGGACTCCTCGTCGGAGAACGATTCCTTCGTGTCCTGGTCCTTGACCAGCTCGATCGCCTGGAAGTAGCCGGCGCCGCGGACGTCGCCGACGATCGGGATGTCCCGCAGTGACTCGAGCATGCCGCGGAACACGCTCTCGTTGGCGCGCACGTTGTCGAGGATCCCCTCACGCTCGAAGGCGTCGAGGTTGGCGAGGGCGATGGCGGCGCTCATCGGATGGCCGCCGAACGTGATCCCATGCGTGAAGCTCCGGGTGCCGTGCATGAAGGGATCGGCCACCCGGTCGGAGACGATCACGGCGCCCAACGCCGCGTACGCGCTGGTGAGCCCCTTGGCAGTGGTGATGATGTCCGGCTGGTAGTGGTAGCGCTCGGCGCCGAACCACTCGCCGAGCCGGCCCCACGCGCAGATCACCTCGTCCGAGATGAGCAGCACGTTGTACTCGTCGCAGATCTCCCTGACCCGCTGCCAGTAACCCTCGGGGGGCGTGAAGCAGCCGCCGGCGTTCTGCACCGGCTCGAGGATCACCGCAGCGACCGTGTCGGGCCCCTCGAACTCGATCCGCTGGGCGATCGCCTCCGCCAGCGAGGCCTCGCTCACGCCCTCCGCCAGGCGGTAGGTGTTCGTGTTGGGGACGTGGCAGCCTCCGGGCACGAGCGGCTCGAAGGGCTCGCGCAGCGCGGTGATCCCGGTGGCGGCGAGGGCGCCGAGCGTGGTGCCGTGGTAGGCCACGTCGCGGGCGATGATCTTCGTCTTGTTCGGCTTGCCGGTGAGCTTGTGGTACTGCCGGGCGACCTTCCAGGCAGACTCGACGGCCTCACTGCCGCCGCTGGTGAAGAACACGCGGTTGAGATCGCCGGGCGCCAGCTCGGCGATCCGCGCGGCGAGCTCGATCGAGCGCGGGTGGGCGTAGGACCAGTTCGTGAAGAAGCCGAGGTCCTTGGCCTGGTCGGCGCCCGCCTGCGCGATGTCCGCCCGGCCGTGGCCGATGTTCACGCAGAACAGCGCCGAGAGGCCGTCGAGATAACGGTTGCCGTGGTGGTCGTAGACGTAGCAGCCCTCGCCGCGGACGATGATCGGCACCTCCTGCTGCTCGTACGCCGACATCCGCGTGAAGTGCATCCACAGGTGCTTGCGCGCCAGATCGTTGAGTCTGCTCGTATCGACGCCGCTCGCGTCCGCTGTGCTCGCCATGATCGTTGACCTCTCTGCCGTTTCGTACAACGGTAGCTCCAAGACGACAGAGGTGACATTGGACAGAGTGGCGCATCCCGGTGCGCGCAGTACTCCATGCTCGGCAGGGGAGGGCGCGGGGGGGAATCGCTCGCTGGAGGCGGCTGGAAGCGCTCGCCGGGGAGTCAGACGGAGGCCACGCGCGCGGCGCGAACGGGCGCGGGGGTCATCCACGCGGCGACGATCACGAGCACGAAGGCGAGGCTCTCGATCACCAGCGACACCGGATCGGCGGGCAGCGGGTCGCCGAACACCACGATGCCCCCAACGATCCCGGCGACGTTGCAGGCGGTGCTGGTGACGGCGATGACCGGCACCGGCTCGCCGTCCTGGAGCGCCTTGGCCGAGGCATAGAACCCGCCGACCGAGCCGACGACCGCCACCAGCAGCCACGGCGAGAGCAGCCCGAGGGGGCCCGCGCTCGCGACGAGGCCCGAGAGCGCCTTGATGGCGATGTCGGAGACGCCGAACATCATTCCCGCCGACGCCCCGAGCATGAAGCCATGGTGCTGGGCGGGCGCGCCGATCCGCGGACCGGCCACGAGCAGTAGGCCCGCGCTCACGAGCGCCGCCTCGAAGGCGATCATCCCCGCCAGCGAGAAGTGCGAGTGCGCGCCGTGGCTGGCGGGCAGCGTCAGACCGAGCAGCATCAGCCCGCAGGCGGTGAACGCGATCCCGGTCCACTGCCGACGGCCCAGCCGTACGCCCAGCATCCGCTCGGCCATGATCGCCAGCAGCACCATCCCGCCCGCCAGCACCGACTGGACGACCGACAGCGGCGCGAAGGACATGGCGGCGACGTGGAACACCCATGCCCCAGCGGCGATCAGCATCCCGATCGCGAACAGCCGGCGCTTGAACAGGGAGCGCGCGGTGGAGAGCGGCCGGCGGATGTCGACGGGCGGGGCCTCGCACGCCCCCCGGTGCTTGTAGAGGAAGCCGACGTTCGTGGCGAGGGCGCAGACCAGCGCGAGCAGGATGCCGAGAAGCTCAGTCACAATGAAGAGGAAGGGGGGTGGAGAGTCGGAGGATGAGGCCAGGGACGGTCTCGGCATCGCCTGGGCGGCACTTGAGCCGGCGGCGGAAAGCCACACCGAAGGTGGAGCGACGGGGACGATTTCGGACCCGGAGCCGAGCATGCCGAGCTTCGATAAGAGCCCCGTAAAGCCCGAGCCGCCATTCTGCGAGGCGACGTGAGACCACTGCTGCTGCTCGACATCGACGGGGTCATCTCGCTGTTCGGGTTCGACCCCGCCGCCCGCCCGGATGGCACGTTCCGATCCGTCGACGGCGTCCTGCACCTGATCTCCGCCACGGCGGGCCACGAGGTGATCCGGCTGCTCGGCGCCTTCGACGCGGCGTGGTGCTCGGGGTGGGAGGAGAAGGCCAACGACTACCTGCCGTGGGCGCTCGGGCTTCCGGGCCCCCTCCCCCACCTCAGCTTCGATCACGCCGTCGGACGCGCCGACACCCACTGGAAGCTCGGCGCCATCGACGCGTATGCGGGGCCGGAGCGCCCACTCGCGTGGGTCGACGACGCCCTCGACGAGCGCTGCGAGGCGTGGGCGGCAGCCCGCCCCGGACCGACGCTGCTCGTGAGGACGGAACCCGCCGTCGGGCTTCGCGCCCAGCACACCGAGCGCCTGCTCGCGTGGGCCGAGGGCTACAGCTTGCCGAGCGACTGAAGCAGCCCGTACACCAGCACGAGCGCGCCGAGAGCGATCCAGAGCAGAGCGACCGGCCACAGGAACCGCGGCCGCGGTCGGTGACCGGGATCCTCCGCGCGCAGGTGACGGCCCAGCTCCCCCCGGAATCCCGGCGCGGGAAACGCGCGGGCCGCGACGAGGAGGTCGGCGACGGCCGCGTCGTCGAGATCGGGCGTCTCCCCGGCGGGATCCGGCGTCCGGCCGGCGGCATCCGGCGTCCGGCCGGCGGGATCCAGCGTCCCCGCGGCGGGATCCGACGTCCCCCCGGCGGGATCCGGCGCCTCCTCGGCGGGCTCGAGCTCGGGGTCGCGCTCGTCGGGGGTCATCTCAGCTGGAACAGGGGCGATTGCGGGTTCAGGGAGCGTGCGCGACGGTAATCGCTGATCGCCGCCGCGGGATGTTTGTCCTCCGCCTCGAGGCGGGAGAGGATCAGCCAGTTGGCCCAGTTCTGGGACTCATCGCGAATGGCATGCCGCGCCGCGGCGACCGCCGGCGGCAGGTCGTGCCGAAGCTCGAGCACCAGGGCGAGCTGCAGGTACGGCGAGGCGGCGCCCGGCTCGACGCGGATCGCCGAGCGGGCGTCGGCGACGGCCGCCGTCAGGTCGCCGCCGGCAGCGGCGTTCTGGCTCGAGCGGACGTCGCTCCCGGCGGCGAGGGGAACCGCGATCCCGATCAGGCAGGCGGCGGCGAGCACGATGACCCCTCCGCGTCCGATCGCGGTCGCCGCTCGCCGCGGGCGGCTCACCGGGGGGGCGGCGGTCTCGCCGGCCAAGCGCCGGCGGATCGAGACAGGCGTCCGCGACGGCGCGAGCACGGCGGCGGCGAGGAGCATGAACGCGGCGGGGAGGACGGGAAGCTGCCAGAGCCAGTCGACCGACGCCCCGACCATGAAGGCGGCGAGCGCGGCGAGCACGGCGGCCGCCCGCGTTCGGGTCGTCGGATCCTGCGTCATCGTGGCGCGAACGCCGGCGATCAGCACGAGCACGAACATGATCTCGAGCAGTGCCGCTCCGACGATGCCGGTCTCGGCCAGCGTCTCGACGTAGAGCGAATGGGCGTTGATGACCGGGCTGTAGACGGGGGCGTGGGGGTCCCACAGCAGCTGGAAGGTCCCGGGGCCGGTCCCGTGCAGGCGGGAGTGGGCGCTCTGCTCGTTCGCGACGGTCCAGTACGTGTACCGGTTCTCCCCGCTGAGGCTGCCGTAGCGGGCCGCGACGTTCTGAGATCCCTTGGCCCCCTGATTGGTCTTGAAGTCGGTCCACGCGTGCGAAAGGCGTTTCGGCCCGTGGACCGCGACTCCGACGAGGAGCAGGACCGCGATCGCCGAAGCGAACACGATCCGCGTCCGCGCGGGTGAGATGCGCAGCGGGCGCGGGAGCGTGAGGTGGCGCGCGAGGCGACCGATCCCCACCTGGGCGATCGCCACTCCGACGCACGTGACGACGACGGCGACGAGCAGCGAGCGTCCCTGAACGAGGGCCGAATGTCCGATCAGGCCGTTCTCGATCGCGCCTCGGCGATGGGCTCCGAGGATCAGGATCGCTCCTCCGGCGGCGCCGAGCAGCGTCGTCATCACCTTGCCGAGACGCGCCGGGGCGAACAGGAGGAAGACAACGAGGGCGACCCCGACCTCGATCGCTCCGCCGCGGGAGAAGGTGAGATATCCGCACAGCACGAGCACCGGCAGGCCGGCTGCCGCAAGCGCCTGGCCCAGGAGTGTGCGCGCCGACGTGGCCAGGGAGAGGAGCAGCGGCACCCCGAGGGCGACGAGCGCGGCGAGGCCGTTCCAGTAGTTCAGCGGCCACCCGAGCCGTCTCTTTGCGCCGCTGAGGAAGGCGCCGGTCACGTGGGAGGCGGGGAACGAGCCCGGGATCAGGCGGCTGACGACGGCGAACGCGGCGATCAGGACGATCGCCGAGCCGATCGCCGCCGTGGTGTGCCGTAGGCCCGTCTCGCGATCGCGATGGACGGCCACCGCGAGCACGAAGAAGCCGAGGTAGGACGCGACCCGGGCGAGGTCCTGCAGGCTGCGCTCGGAGCTCAGCGACCAGGTGGCGCCGAGCGCGGTCCACGCCGTGAACGCGGCGAACAGCCCGAGGCAGACCCAGCCGAGCCGAGCCGGACGCCGGTGGGGGAGCACCCCCCAGGCCGCCCCGATGAGAACGGCCCACCAGACGACGACCCCCACCTGGCTCGAGACGATGGGGTCATAGCCACCCCCGTCGAAGCCGAGGTAGAGGATCAGCGGGCACGCGAGCAGCCAGATGGCCAGCGCGTTTCCGTCGACAGTGCGCAGCCGGTACGGCGACAGGACGGCGGTCCGTGAGGCGACGGATTCCACTTCGGCGGGCCTCGATCAGGCCGTTCTGCGCCGACGCCAGGCGATCAGCGCTCCTCCGATCGCCACGACGACGAGCAGGATCGGAAGCAGGGCTCCCATGCCCCCAGTCGATCCGGTGGCCGTCTTCACGATCGTGGCGAACGGCGAGCTGCCGCCCCCCTCCAGGCCATGGGACCCACCCCGTGGGCTGGTGGCCTCGGCGATAGCCGCGGTGCCGCGCCCGAGCAGCCCGCGTTTGTCCAGGGCACTGGCGGAGCCCCGCGAGAGCGGGACGGAGGCGCCGCCTCCTGGCCCGGTCCCACCGCCGGGATGGATCGTGTTGCTGGGGCGCTGACCCTTCGCGGTCGGAACGTCCTCGACGTACTGGTTGACGGCCGAGTTGCCGGGAGGCGCGATCGTGGTGGGCTGTCGATGCGCGAGCGCCGCACTCGGCAGCGCGAGCGCGATGGCCACCGTGAGCGCGGCCGCGGTCGCCCTGGTCGCGCGGCGGCTCACGCTCGGGGAAACGGTGATGACGGGCATGGACGGTACCTCCAGAAGGCGTTGGCGTCGCCGGGTGCGGCGGCAGCGCCGCCGCACCCGAGACGCCGGGAGGGTTGCTCCGCTAGGACTTCTTCTTGGTCTTCTTGTGGTTGATCAGCTTCGCGATCGTGATCTGGGTGTTCGCTTCCTTCGGCGTCATGTAGGTGTCGCCGTTGTACGTCACGTCGGTGTAGAACCCGTCGAAGCGGCCGGGCGACTTGCCGTTCTTGATGTGCCGCGTCGCCTTCATGTACTTGGCCGGGATCGTGTTCGTCGTGGTGAACGTACAGTTGGCCAGGACGGTTGCCGTGGCGCGGCCGACGAGCTTGCCGCCCTTCTTCAGATACGGATCCGGACCGAGCGAGAACCGGATCGACACGGTGCCACCGCAGACGTTGGCCGGCGCTGTCTCGCAGTACGCCGGGTTGGTCACACCCGCGGCGCAGAACAGCTTCGGCGGAATGATCTGCCCGAAGGTCGTCCACCTGAAGGGCTGCTTGAGGATGTGGGGCGGCTTCACGTGCGCGATCACGCGCAGCGGCGCCGTCGGCGTCACGGTCTGGGCACTCGCTCCGGGGACCGTGAACACGGCTCCCAGGGCGACGCATGCCATACCAGCAAGAACAAACTTCCGCACGGCGTCCTCCTATCGTTTGCGACGTCCACCCGGACCGCACCGGTCGGGGCGTTGATGTCTTGTACGGGCGAGCAGTCCGCGGGCTGACAGCGGACCACTAATCGGCAAAAGAGCCGTGACGGCCCGAACCGCGCCGGAAGCGCTCGAGGCCCGGGGCGAGATCGGCGAGCGAGCGGAGTCCGTGCGCGAGCTCGCCGGCAAGAGCGTCACGCTCGGTGCGTCCCTCCTGCTCGAGCGCGGAGAGACGGTCCTCGCGAAGGCATCGCTGCGGGAACTGCGCCAGCTCCCGCGCCAGCGCCTCGGCGGCCCGGCGGCTCTGGCCCGGATCGACCACGCGGTTGACGAGGCCCATCTGGAGGGCTTCCGCGGCGAGCACCGGGCGGCCGGTGAGGATCAGATCGAGGGCACGGCTCGTACCGATCAGGCGCGGCAGGCGGACCGTTCCCCCGTCGATGAGGGGGACCCCCCAGCGGCGACAGAACACCCCGAGCACCGCGTCCTCCTCGGCCACCCGGAGGTCGCACCACAGCGCGAGCTCGAGGCCCCCGGCGACGGCGTGGCCCGCGATCGCGGCGATCACGGGCTTGCCGAGGCGCATCCGAGTCGGCCCCATCGGCCCGTCGCCGTCGGCACCGACGCGGTTGCCCCGCTCGCCGCCGACCTCCTTGAGATCCGCACCGGCGCAGAACACGCCTCCCTCTCCGTGAAGGACGGCGACGGCGGCCGAGTCGTCCTCATCGAAGGCCCTGAAGGCGTCGGCGAGCCGTCGGGCGGTCGGGCCATCGACGGCGTTCCGCCGCTCGGGCCGCGAGAGCACGACCGTCAGCACGGGGCCGTCACGCTCGACCCTGACCGTCTCGGCGCTCACCGCCCGGCCCCCACCGCGCGGCGCACGAAGGCGAGCAGCGCGGCGACGATCGCCTCCGGATCGGGCGCGTGATCCGAGCGCGGGGAGAGCGGTCCGACGAGGGCCTCCCCGCAGGCTCCGACGAGCGCCGCAGCGGTGAGCTCGACGTCCTGCGACGGCAGCTCACGGGCGACGATCGCCGCGCTCAGCGCCTGGGCGGTGAGCTCACGGTACTGCTCGCGGTAGGCGAGTCGCTCGGCGTCGACGCGGGGGTCGACCGGCTCCGCCAGGAGCGCCCAGGCGAGACGCGGCCGGCGGAGCGCCCGGCGGGCGAAGGTCCCCAGGACCGACTCGAGCCGCTCCACGTGCGAGGCGCCGGGGCGCATGCGCGCCGAGGCATCCCGCATGGCGCCGAGCTCCCGATCGCACACGGTGCGGAACAGCTCGACGAACAGATCCTCCTTGGACCCGAAGTGCCGGTAGAGCGTTCCCGTCGCGACGCCGGCGCCGTTGGCGACCGCGGCCACGGTCGCCGCCCCGTAGCCGGAGGTCTCGACGACCTCGCGCGCCGCGCGGAGCAGGCGCTCGCGCGTGGGCGCGGTGGCGACGCTCATCCGCGGACGGTCGAGGGGCCGGAGTCGCCAGTGCCGCCGGATGATCTCGCCACGACCCCGGCCGGCGAGCCCGGATGGCCGGCGGGATCTGTGGCGAACGGTTCGTCGCGCTCCCTGACCGCCTGCCGAAAGCCCGCCTCGGCGGCGCGGCGCTGGAAGGCGTAGCCCTCCGCGGTGTGGCGTGCGATCCCGTCGAACACGGTGCCGATCACCTGCGTCGCGTGAAGACCCTGCGCGTGGATCGACTCGTTCAGCAGCAGCTTCATCATCCGGAGCTGGTTGAGCGGCATCCGGGCGATCCGCTCGACCAACCGCTCCGTGCGCTCGTCAAGCCGGTCGGCGGGCGGTGCCTCGATCGCCAGTCCCCATTCGAGCGCCTCCCGGCCGGAGAGCAGGTCGCCGGTGAAGAGAAGCCGCTTGGCGCGCTGGGTTCCCAGCCGATAGCCCCACAGGGCGGTGGTGGGCGACCCCCACACCCGCGCCGGCGGGTAACCGATCTTGGCGTCCTCGGCGATCACCAGCAGGTCCGAGCACAGGGCCAGGTCGGTGCCGCCCGCCACGCAGAAGCCGTGGACCTTGCACACCACCGGCTTCGAGCAGTGGAACAGCGACATGAAGCCGCGGACGTTGCGGGACATCATCTCGTAGTCGACGGTGGCGTCCCACGTCGCCGCCGGATCGTGGTTGGCGAGCATCACCACCGGGTCAAGTGGCGACCCCGCCGGCGCGTCGAAGCCGCCGTCGGGCCCCTGGTGCTCGGCGGACTCCACGAGGTCGTAGCCGCCGCAGAATCCCTTCCCCCGGCCGGAGAGCACCAGGACGCGGACGTCGGGATCGAGATCCGCCCGCTCGACGCAGGCCTCGAGCTCGGACACGAGCCCGCGGGTGATCCCGTTGCCGCGCGCCGGGCGGTTGAGGGTCAGCCGCGCGACCGGGGCCTCGACGACGTACTCGACCGCGCTCACGCGGGCAGCGTCCGCTCGACGATCGCCCCGGCGTCGACGCCCGCCGGCAGGGTCCCGTACGCGCGCCCGCCCTCCCCGCCCAGGCGGGCGGCGCAGAAGGCGTCGGCCACGGCCGCGGGAGAATGGCGCACGAGCAGCGATCCCTGGAGGGCGAGCGCCAGGTCCTCCACGAGGCGCCTGGCCTGGAACTGGGAATTCCACAGCCGCTCCGCGGGATCGTCGGCAGCGGAGCCGAACACCGACGCGACCGAATCCCGGACGCTGGAGAGATGGGCGTCGAGCCGGCGGTCGGCTCCCTCGGCCGACGCGCACTCCGACATGAAGGCGGGCAGCCCCTCCGGTTCCTTGACGAGGGCCCGGAGGACGTCGAGAGCGGCGACGTTGCCGGCGCCCTCCCAGATCGAGCCGAGCGGCGCTCCCCGGTAGAGGAGCGGCATGCCCGAGTCCTCCACGTAGCCGTTCCCGCCGAGACACTCGAGCGCCTCGGCGGCGTGCCCGGCGGCCCGCTTGCACATCCAGTACTTCATCACCGCGGTGGCGAAGCGCCGGAAGGGCGCCGCCTCGGCGCTCTCGTCGTAGGCGCGGGCGACGCGCAGCGCCGTGAGGGTCGCCGCCTCGGACTCGATCGCGAGGTCGGCGAGCACGTTGACCATCGCCGGCTGGTCGGCGAGCCGCGCGCCGAAGGCGCTGCGGTGGCGGGCGTGGTGGATCGCCTCGATCGTGGCCCGTCGATAGCCGGCGCTCGCGCCCAGCATGCAGTCGAGACGGGTGTGGTTGACCATCCGGATGATCGCCGGCACGCCACGCCCCTCCTCACCGACGAGCCTGGCCCGGATGCCCCGGAACTCGACCTCGGAGGAGGGCAGCGAGCGGGTGCCGAGCTTGTCCTTGAGGCGCTGGAACTCCATTCCGGGCCCGCGCTCGACGAGGAAGCACGAAAGTCCGGCCGGCGCCTGGGCGAGCACCAGGAAGACGTCGCAGGGCGGATAGGAACAGAACCACTTGTGGCCGCGGATCTCGTAGAGCCCGTCGCCGACGGGCTCGGCCCGGGTGATGTTGGCCCGCACGTCGGAGCCTCCCTGGCGCTCCGTCATCGCCATCCCGGCCAGTGCGCCCTGCTCGTAGCTCGGCTTCGTGAGCCGTGGCTCCCACTCGGCGGCGAGCTCGGGCGCACCGTCGCGCAGGGCCGCCACCGCGGCGTAGGTCATCGACACCGGGCACATGACGCCGTCGTTGACGTTGCCCCAGAGCATGAACAGGCCCGCCCGCACGACGTGGCCCCCCGGCCCGGGCTCCCGCCACGGGAGCCCGGCGATCCCGCGCTCGATCGCGCCCCGCAGCAGCCAGTGCCAGGAGGGATCGAGCTCCACCTCGTCGATCCGGTTGCCGTAGCGGTCGTGCGTGCGCAGAACCGGCTCGTTGCGCTCGGCGCGCCGGCCGTGCTCGAGTGCCTCGACGCTGCCGGCGACCGCCCCGGCCTCACGCAGCCGGTCGACGCCCCAGCCGCCGCCCTCCCGCTCCAGCGCCTCGCCGAGTGCCGCGTCGGCATCGAACAGGTTGAGCGGGAGCAGCGGCGGGGCCTGGTTGAGAACCTGCCGACGGGGATCTTCGATGTTCGACTCGATCGTGGCCACGACGTCTCCTCAGGTGATGATCAAGGTTTCCCAGCGTCTCGCCGGCCGCCCCCCGCGGGGGACGGACGGCTCTACACCGCCGCCAGCAGTGACTCCTCAGCCACGCGGTCGGTGGCGTCCTCGGTGCCCCCCACGAGCCGCCGCGAGAGCTGGGCGCGACGGAAGTAGAGCGGTGCGTCGTGCTCCCACGTGGCGCCGATGCCCCCGTGGACGTTGATCATCGCGCGCGTGGCGAAGTCCAGCGCGTGCCCGGCGCACGACCGCGCCGCGCTCGCCGCGAGCGCGAACTCGTCAGGCTTGGATTCCCGGGACCAGCCGGCGTAGTACTCCAGTCCGCGCGCGTTCTCCCGCTGGCGCAGGACCTCGGCGAGCTCGTGCTTGATCGCCTGATAGGAGCCGATCGCCCGCCCGAACGTGAAGCGCTCCTTGGCGTAGGCGACGCTCATCTCCAGGCAGGCCCCGACGGCGCCCAGCGATTCGGCGGCGATCAGCGCCTGGACGAGATACCACGCATCGGCCAGGACGGTGGCCTCGACGTCGAGGCGGCGCCCGGTGACGCCGCTGAGGCGGACGTGGCCGAGCGAGCGGGTGGCGTCGTAGCGGGTCACGGGCTCGATCTCCAGTCCGGCGGCGTCGACGGCCACCGCACCCGCGACGGGAGCGCCGTCCGCGTCCTCGCCGATGACGACGAGCAGATCGGCTCCCGGCGCGTCGGGAACGAAGGCGACCTGTCCGTCAAAGGTCACCTCGTCGCCCGTGATGCTCGCCCGCGGTGCCTCGGCGCGTGCGTATCCCCGCAGCGGCTCAACCGTCCACGCCGGTTCGAGCTCGCTCGGGGGTCGGGCGGGAACGTAGGCCGGTCGCAGATCCCCGGCGGCAACCGCCGTCACCGTCTCGTCGTCCGCGGCGTCGAGGATCGCCGTCGCCGGCAGGACTCCGAGCAGCGGCACCCCCGCCAGCACGCGGCCGCACTCCTCGGCGACGAGGAGCGCGTCGAACGCCCCGAGGCCGGCCCCGCCGTGCTCCTCGGCGACGAGCAGCCCCGGCCAGCCGGCCGCGACCGCGGTCGGCCACAGGTCGGGCAGCGTCGCCGGGTCCTCGAGCGCGCTGCGCGCGGCCTCGACGGTCTTCACGCGTGAGAGGGCGCCCCGGGCGGCCTCCCGCAGCAGTTCCTGTTCGTCTGAGAGCGCGAAGTTCATCGTGCCGCCGCCTCCTTCTCCGCGGCCCGCAGCTCGCTGAAGGGAATCCCCTTGTCGAGCCGGGGTTCCGGCGGAAGGCCGAGCACGCGCTCGCCGATCGTGTTCTTGAGGATCTGCTCCGTGCCACCGGCCGACTTCAACCCGGGCAGGAACGAGATGAGATACGAGAAGTCGTTCGAGGGCTCGAGCGCCTCCGGCCCGATCAGGTCCGCCCCCAGATCGGTGGCCTTGATCCCGGCGTTGACGAGCGTCACCTTGGCGAGACCCGCCTCCGGACCGGGGATCTGGCCCTTGGCGAGGACGCTGAGCGCCCGGTAGCCGTTGAAGCGCACCGCCAGCAGCTCGCTCATCAGCTCGCCGAACTGCCGGCGAACGGCCGGGTCCCGGCGGGCCGTCTCATCGCCGGCGATGATCTGCGCCAGGGCCGTCGAGGAGCCGTAGCGCTCCGAGCCGGAGCCGATCGTCAGCCGCTCGAACATGAGCACGGTGAGGGCGGTGCCCCAGCCGTTCCCGACGCCGCCGACGACCGCGTCCGCGTCGAGGCTGACGTCGTCGAAGAACACCTCGTTGAACTCGGCCTCGCCGGAGATCTGGCGCAGGCCGCGGATCGTCACGCCGGGAGCGTCCATCGGGACGATGAACATGGTGAGCCCCTTGTGCTTGGGCACGTCGGGGTCGGTCCGGGCGAGCAGCAGCCCGTAGGAGGCGAACTGCGCGTTCGTCGTCCACACCTTCTGCCCGTTGAGGGTCCAGCCGCCGTCGTCGCCACGGCGTGCCCGCGTGGTCACGGCGGCCAGATCAGAGCCGGCGGCAGGCTCCGAGAACAGCTGGCACCAGACCTCGTCCCCGTGCAGCATCGGGCCCAGGTGGCGGCCCTTCTGCTCCTCGCTGCCGTGCGCGATGAGACACGGACCGAGCATCCCGATCCCGATCACATCGAGGATTCCGGGCACCTCCGCGCGGGCGAGCTCCTGATTCACCGTCACCTGCTCGATCGGACCCAGGCCCCGGCCGCCGAACTCCTTCGGCCAGGTGACACCGGCGAGGCCGCTCTCGGCGAGGACCCGCTGCCAGGCCCGCCGGGCGTCGATGTAGGCGTGGTCCTCCGAGGACCCCGAGGACGGCGGCGCCTCGTGCCTGTGCTCGTCAAGCCAGGTCCTCACCTCCTGGCGGTACCTCGCCTGTTCCGGTGTGTCGTTCAGGTCCACGGCAAGCGCTCTCCTCGTCCACGGTGAATCCGGATTCACTGATCATATTCGAACTGGGCCGCCCGCGCTCCTCGCGCCGCCCGCGCCGTGCGCGCTGTCAGCGCCGTGCGCACTGTCAGCGCCGCCGGCGCCGTGCGCGGCGTCAGCGCCGCCCGCGCCGCCCGCCCGGACCGTCCACCGCCGCGGGCGCACCGGTCCGGTCCCGGAGCCGGCGGCGACGCCGGCGACGACCGCGCCGGCGACCAGCAGACCCCCGAGGACGTCCGTCGGACGGTGCGCCCGGGTGGCGAACAGGGCCAGGCAACCGAGCACGACGAGGCCGGTCCCAGTCCAGGCGAGGGGGCGCCGGAGGATCGGGGCGCCGGGGATGAGGAGCATCGACCCCAGCAGCCCGGCCATCGCCGCCGCGTGGCCGCTCGGCCACGAGGAGGGAGCCGAGGAGGCGAGGACCCCCGGGGCGGACCCGACCGGTCCCACGTGCTTGACCAGGCCGGCGAGCAGCGCCGAGAGCGCCGGGCACAGCCCCACCGCGATCGCCCGCCGCACCCCCCACCGAGGCCAGACGATGCGGCAGGAGATGAGGGTCGCCGCCGTGATCCACGCCGGAAGATCGCTGTTGACCCGGAAGGCGAGCCTCCAGGGGACGGTGTAACGGGGCTGGGCGAGCACGTCCAGGAGGCGCCGGTCGATCGTGCCGCCGAGACGAGTCCCGGCGAGGACCCCGTCGAGGACGCAGGCGAGCGAGCAGAGAGCCGCGAGCTCCCACCAGCCCGCCCGGCTGCTGCCGCGCTCCGGTTCGGCCACGAGGAGAGCTTGGCAAACCGGCGCGCACGGGCCCCTGTTCGTCCGTCCGGTACCGGCGTGCCACGCCCACCGCCCGCGCCGGCGGCGTCCGATCGACCACGGGATGCAATGATTCCGGCATGCTCGGTCCGAACCGCCGCTCGCGGCGGCAACCTCGTCGACGGCTCATCAGCCAGCCCATGAGCTGGGGCGTGGCTTTGGCCGCGGTCGCCGCCTTCGTGCTCGTGGCGGGTGCCGCGGTTGCCTTGGCGCTGGTCCTCTCGACCAACTCGGCGAAGACGAAGAAGAAGCCGCACGCCAAACCGGTCACGGTCCCGATCGCCTTCAAGGTCTGCCGGCGGGGCACCGTCGTGACGATGCCTCAGCGACTCTCCAAAGGACTGTCGAACTGGCCGGACGGGAGCCTCGGCATCGCCGTCACCGGCGGGCACGAGCACTTCGTCGCTCCCGACACCGGGCAGCAGGTGGCGCAGACGCAGGGGTCGAGCTCCAACCCGGTCGCCCACGGAGTGCTGACCCAGGCGCACCTCACGACCCACCTTCCCACCAATTACGCCGCGGGAGGCCCGGTCTACCAGGTGTCGAGCCACAAGTGGCTGCTCTTCTACCACGCCGAGCTGTGGCCCAACGGCAATGGCACACGGTTCTATTCGTGGATCGGGATGGCGATCTCCACCGACCAGGGACACTCGTGGCACGACCTCGGCCAGATCATCCGTCCCCACGCTCCCTATTCGGTCACCGAACGCACACCGGCCGACGTCGGGGGCGGCCCCTACGTCGTCGTCGGCAGCTACTTCTACGTGTATTTCCGGGACGAGCTCAGCCACAACGGGATCCTCGGGCCGACGACGACCGAGCTCAGCGTCGCGCGGGCTCCCGTGAAGGCGGTGATCGCCGCGGCGGGACGAGGACGAGTGGTCGCCTGGCACGACTACGACAACGGGCACTGGAAGCAGCCGGGCATCGGCGGCATCGCCAGCGCACTGGAGACGAACAACCCGCAGAGCCGATGGTTCGACGTCGGATACGACCCAACGGTGCGCCGCTACATCCTCGTGGCGGCCAGCAATGACTTCCGCGGGGTCAACCTGTTCCTGGCCTTCTCGCTCGACGGAATCCACTGGAGCTCGCGGTACCGCCTCACGAGCGGTCCGGACGAGTCGTTCTATCCGAGCTTCGTCGGCACCGGCAAGAACCCCCTGGCGCTCGGGACGAAGTTCAACGTGCTGTACACGTCGAGCGCCGTCGGCGGGGCCGATCGCTGGTCCGACGCCGTGCTCGATCGGCTGACGATCGACCTGCGGGCCAAGCACTGTCCCGTCTAGGGCGGCCCGCACCCCCCGCCGCCACGTCCCACCGGGCCCGATGAGGGTCCTCATGCTCGGCAAGGGCTGGTTCCCCGATCAGCTCGGGGGCCTGAACCGGTACTACCGGGAGCTGCTGCTCGCGCTCCCAGAGGCACACGGCGTGGTGGTCGGCCCCGCCACCGGCGCGCCGTCCCGGGTCACGGCGACCGCCACCCACTCCACGCCGCTCCCGCTGCGGCTCGCCCACCTCCTCCGCAGCGCCCGGGGGCGGGCCGGCGAGGCCGAGCTCGTGGACGCGCACTTCGCGCTCTACGCGCTGGCCCCGCTCGTGCTCTCCGGTCTGCGCCGGACGCCCCTGGTCGCCCACTTCCACGGACCGTGGGCGGACGAGAACGTGGCGGCCGGCGATGCGTCACGGATCCGGCACCGGGTCCGGCGGGCGCTCGAGGCGGGGGTGTACCGGCGCGCCGGCGTCGTCATCGCCCTCACGGGCGCCTTCCGCCGCCAGCTCGTCGAGAGCTACGGGGTCAGCCCGTGGCGGACGGTGGTCATCGCTCCCGGGGTGGACGCCGAGGCGTTCTCCCCGGGCGATCGGGACGCCGCCAGGTCGGTCCTCGGCGTCGCGGACGCGGGCTTCGTCGCCTGCTGCGCCCGGCGCCTCGTGCCCCGCATGGGCATCGACATCCTGTTGCGCGCCTGGGCCCAGGGTCCGGGCGGGCGCGACAATGCCCGGCTGCTCATCGCCGGCGAGGGAGAGCAGCGCGGCGAGCTCGAGCGGCTGATCGGCGAGCTGGGGCTCGGGGGCTCGGTCCGGCTGCTCGGGCGGGTCGCCGAGGACGAGCTGCTGGCCCTCTACCGGGCCGCCGACGTGAACCTCGTGCCGTCGCTGGCCCTGGAGGGGTTCGGCCTCGTCGTCCTCGAGGCGGCCGCCTGCGGAACGCCGTCGATCGTCACCGACGCCGGCGGGCTTCCCGAGGCCATCGCCGGACTCGGCGAGTCGCTCGTCGTGCCGGCCGGCGATGTCGCGGCGCTGGCGGATCGTCTCTCGCGCGCGTCCGCCGGGAAGATCCCGGGCCGCGAGGCGACCCGACGGTGGGCCGAGCGGCAGCGCTGGGAGGCGGTGGCCGAGGCGCATCGCCGGCTGTACGCCGCCCGGTTCGGCGATCACGTCCCGCCCCGGCCGAAGGTCGTCTACCTCGACCACACCGCCAAGCTCTCAGGGGGCGAGCTGGCGCTCGTGCGGCTGCTGCGGGCGCTCGAGGCGGTGGACGCCCACGTCATCCTCGCCGAGGACGGACCGCTCGTGGCGCGGCTGCACGAGGCCGGGGTCTCCGTCGAGGTGATGCCGCTCCCGGAGCGCACCCGAGCGCTGGGCCGCGACCGGATCACCGGGGCCGCGATGCCGCTGCGTTCGGTGACCGACACGGCGCGCTACACGATCCGCCTGGCCCGTCGCCTGCGCCGGCTGAGGCCGGACCTCGTGCATACGAACTCGCTGAAGTCCGGCGTCTACGGGACGAGCGCGGCCCGCCTCGCCGGGATCCCCTCGATCTGGCACGTGAGGGACCGGATCTCCCCCGACTACCTCCCCCGCGCCGGCGTCGCCCTGATCCGGTGGCTCACCCGCCTGCTCCCCGTCGCCGTGGTGAGCAACTCCGAGACGACGCGCCGGACCCTCCGCCGGCGAACGAACTCGGTCGTCGTGCCGTCTCCGATCGAGTCCTCGCCCGTCGCCGGGTCGCCGGTGCCGGGGGAACGTCCCCTCGTCGTCGTGATGGTGGGGCGGCTCGCCCCGTGGAAGGGGCAGGACATCTTCCTGCGCGCATTCGCGCGGGCCTTTCCGCGCGGCGCCCAGACCGCGAGGATCGTCGGCAGTCCGATGTTCGGGGAGGCGGAGGTGGCATTTGCCGACGGCCTGCGAGCGCTGGCGCGCGAGCTCGGCATCGCCGACCGGGTGGCGTTTCGCGGCCATCGGGACGACGTCGGCGCCGAGCTGCGCGAGGCCCACTGCCTCGTGCACGCATCACGCACCCCGGAGCCGTTCGGCCAGGTCGTGATCGAGGGGATGGCCGCCGGCCTGGCGGTGATCGCGAGCCGGAGCGGCGGCCCGGCCGAGGTGATCACCGACGGCGCCGACGGTCTCCTGTTCGCACCGGAGGCCGTCGAGGAGCTCGCCGAGCTGCTCGTCCGCGTCGACGACGATCCGGGGCTCCGGAGCCGCCTCGGAGCCGCCGCGGCGACGCGGGCTCGGGACTACCGGCCCGAGGTCGCCGCCGAACGGATGATGGCGGCCTACCGCCTGGCGCTTCCGGCGTAACCGGGTCGCCGCCCAGGCGGGGTCGAGCCTCCGCCTGCCCTCGGTAGCATCGGCGCCCGATGACGACCGAGGCCAGCCCGCCACACACCGGATCGATCCAGCGCCTGAGCGGGGGAAACAGCCGACCCGAGATCCATGCCGCCGCGCTCGCCGCGGCGGAGCCGCGCCCGGGGCTGTCCTGGGTTGACATCGGGATCGGCACCGGCGACGTCGCGCGTGAGATCGTCGAGCGCTGGCAGCCGGCCCGGGTCACCGGTGTCGACGTCATCGATTGGCTCGATGAGGATCTCAGGCCGGTGGTCGACCTCCGCGTCGGTGACGCGACCACCGTGCTGCCGACGCTCGCGCCGGCGGACCGCGTGATCGCGGTGGAGACGCTCGAGCACCTCGACGCCCCGTGGTCGACGCTCCGCCTCGCGGCGGCCCTCGTCAAGCCGGGAGGGCGGCTCGTCGTGACCACGCCGAGCGTCGTCACCCTCCGGCACCGCATCGAGCTGGCCCTGCGCGGCCGGCTGACGAGCTTTCGCCCCGACGCCCTGCAGCACATGAGCCCGGCGCTGCCGCACATCACCGAGTCGGTGCTGCGCGAGGAGGGGCTGGAGGATGTCCGCCACGTCCACGCCGGCGACGACATCGTGCCCCTGAGCGGCGGGCGCCGGTGGCCGGCGTGGCTCGCGGAGCGCTTTCCCGCGCTGTTCCACATCAGCGTCGTCACCTCGGCGGCGCGGCCTCGTGGCGGATAGCACCGCGAGGGGCGTCCGGCGCCCGACCACAGTGCTCATGATCTCCCCGACCGCGGTGGAGGGCGGCTCGGAGGCGGTGCTGACGAACCTCGCCACCTGCCTGCCCGCGCTGGGGATCACCCCCGTCGTCCTCTGCCTGGAGGACGGGCCGCTCGTCCCGCGGCTGCGCGCCACGGGCGCGGCGGTTCACGTGGTGAAGGCCGGGCGTCTGCGGCAACCCAGGGGAGTCGCCCGCGCGGCCCGGGTCATCGGCTCGCTCGCCCGGCGCGAGCGGGCGGACCTGATCGTCTCGAACCTCCCGAAGGCCCACCTCTATGCCTGGTTGCCGGCGGTGATCGCCCGCCGCCCGACGCTGTGGATCCAGGGGAACTTCCCCGAGCCGCCGCACTGGATCGACCGGCTGGCGACGCTCGCGCCGAGTGGCGGCGCTCTCGCCGAGTCACGCGACGCCGTCGCGGCCCAGCGGCGCCTGCGCCCCCGCCGCCCCGTCCACCTCTTCCACCTCGGCATCGACGTGAACCGCTTCGCGGTATCGCGCGACCCCGCCCTGCGCTCTGAGCACGACATCCCGGCCGGCGTTCCGCTCGTCTCGCTGGTCGGACGCCTCCAGCCGTGGAAGGGACAGCGCGAGTTCCTGCAGGCAGCTGCGCTCCTGCTCCCGGACCGACCCGACACCCGTTTCGCGGTCGTCGGCGGGGCGATCCTCGGCCGTGAGGGCGACTATCCGGATGAGCTCCGCCGGCTCGCGGCTCGGCTCGGCATCGAGGAGCGGGTCCTGTTCACCGGTCACACCGGGGAGGTGACGCGCTGGATGGCGGCGTCGGACGTCATCGTCAACGCCTCACAGACGGAGCCGTTCGGCCTCGTCGTCGTCGAGGCGATGGCGTCCGGATGCACCACCGTCGCCGTCTCCTCCGGCGGCCCTCGCGACGTCATCGAGCACCTGGAGAACGGGATCCTGTGCCCGAGCAACGCTCCGGAGGACCTCGCGCGTGGGATCGCGCTGGCGATCGACGACGACGACCTCCGTGCGCGGATCGGACCCGCGGCGCGCCTGCGGGTGGAGCGGAGCTTCAGCCGCGAGCGGATGACGGAGCGATTCGCCGAGATCGTCGATGCGACTCTGAGCGCCTAGCGTCGCCGACCACTCCTCCGTCCCCGCCGTTCAGAGGCTCTCCATGAAGTCGACGATCGCCGCGTTGACGATCTCAGGGTGGGTGAGGGCCAGAACGTAACGTCCGCCAGGCGCCTCGATCACGCCGCGGCTGCGCGCGATCCGGGCGCTCATGGCGTGGGCGACCGAGAGCGGGAGCTGGCTGTCCCCGGCGCCGTGGAGGAACAGCGCCGGGCATCCGATGCCGGACAGGCGCTCGAGGAGGTTCTCGGGCTGACCCTCGAGGATCGCGTGCCAGACGCCCGCCCAGGCCGACGGTGGCTTTGACTGCCAGCGGCCGATGAAGTAGGTCCCGTCGTAGTCCGTGTTGGCGAACAGGACCCCGAGCAGGTGGTCGGCGACCTCACCGACCGGGCCGGCGGTGAGCCAGCCCTGCCCGAGCAGGTTGAGAAAATGGTGCGCCGGCTCGTTCGGGGCGGGAGGGGTGCCCATGAGAATCAGCCCACGGGCGCGTTCGGGGTGGGCGAGCCCGACGCGGAGGCTCAGCGATCCTCCTTCGGCCATGCCGGCGAACACCGCCCGTTCGACCCCGACCGCGTCGAGCAGGCCGACCGCGTCGTCGGCCGCATCCCAGAAGGTGAAATCGCGGTGGCACTCCGACATCCCATGACCCCGGAGGTCCCACGTGATCAGGCGGTATTCGGTGGCGAGCCGCGCGATCTGGTGCTGCCACACCGTGTGGTCAAGGAAGCATGGGTGGGAGAGCACGATCGCTGGAGCGTCGCCGCCGGTGTCTTCGTAATAGAGGCGGCTATCGTCGAGGTCGGCAAATGGCACCGCGGCGTCCCTTCCCTTTCGCTGGCGAGATCCTATACCGATGAAACGGCGGGTTTTCGCGACCGGTCCTTCGGAATCTGTGGTGGCGATGATGCGACGCCGGTCCACTCGCGACGTGGTCACGGTGTACCAGGCGCTGCTGGGTCGGGAGCCCACGGACGCCGAGCTCGAGCGTCATCTCCAAAGCGGCGCTCCGATCGGGGTGGTGGCGAGGACGATTCTCAACAGTCCGGAATACGCGGGGAGAGAGGCCAGCCATCCGCTGATCAACTTCTTCTCGCCGGAGACGCGAGCGTGGACGCATCGGCCGGGGACGAGGTCCCGCGATGGCCAGGGCATCGTGGGTCGTGACGGGTGGTTGTTCCTGCTCGACGGCACCAACGACGGCTTCAAGTATTTCACCGGCCGCCGGCAGGTCGCCGACGGGTGGCTTGAACACTGGCGGGAGCTGGGGCGGGAGCGCACTCGCGATCTCGCGGCGGCGGACCTCTCGAGCGTCTGGGTGATCGTGCCGGACAAGCTGGCGGTCTACGAGCGGTTCTTCCCCGACCGTTTGGATGGCGGGTCGGTCGATCGGCCCATCCGGCAGCTGCTCGCCGAGACGGACTTGCCGATCGTGTACCCGTTGGACTCGCTCAAGGCCGAGTCGGAGAGCCGCGAGGTGTTTCTCCGGACCGATACGCATCTCTCGCTGTGGGGCAACGACGTGCTGCAACGCGAGGTGTTAGCGGCCCTGGGTGTGCCCCCGGTGGCGTTTGGTGAGTTCCTCCCGCTGCGCTATCCCGACAGTGGCGATCTGGGCAGCAAATTCGAGCCGAAGATCATGGAGCTGGTCGAGGGGTTCGGTCACCTCGGCGACGCCGAGGTGATCGACACCAACCGTGACGCGTTCGAAGGAACCGGGCGCCACGTCGGTCAGCGGGCGGTGTTTCGCAATCGAACCGCGCCGGATGACCGCACCGTCGTCGTCTTTGGTGACTCCTACGCGTGGAGCAACTGGTCCACCCCCGGCTCCCCGTGGGTGGTGGGGCACCACCAGGGGTTGACCTGGTCACTCGCCCAGACCTTCCGCGAGACGCATTTCCTCTGGATACCGTTCGGATGGGACCCTGTCTACACCGAACAGGCAGGCGCGTCGGTCGTCGTGTTCGAGACCGCCGAGCGCTTCATCGTCTCCCCACCGGCCGTCAGATCAGACTTCCAGGACGTCTCCCGCCGGGCCCTGGCCGGCCCGCGCCGCGCGGCGACTCGTGGGGGGACGCTCTCTCCCGATCCTGACCGGGTAGGGAGGGACAGGGAACGCCGAAATCAGGCTCGGGTCCGGGTCCAGCGCTCGCTGGCCTCGGCGTAGGCCGCCTCGTGGAGGTCGAGCACCCGGTCCCAGGCGAACTCGAGCACGCGTTCGCGCCCCCGCGCGGCGAGGTCGCGCCGAAGCTCGGGGCTCTGGAGCACGCGGACGAGATCGCGGCCGAGCGCGGCGTCGCTGGTGATGATCCCGGCGCGTCCCTCGTCGAGCACGTACCGGGACCCGGGATTCGGCGTGGCGATGACGGGGGTGCCCGCCGCCATCGCCTCGGCGTAGGGGATGCCGAAGCCCTCGTAGGTGCTCGGCAGGCACATCACCCACGCCTCCCGCATGAGGGCGGTCACCTCGGCGTCGGAGGGGTGGGGGACGTGCCGGATCCAGGGCGCGGGGTCGGCGCGGTCGCTCACCATCACGAGCTCGGCATCCGGGATGACCGGCAGCACCTCCCGCCGGAAGCGCTCGGCGAGCAGCGATCCGCGCTTGCGACCGGTCCAGGTTCCCACGAACAGGACGGTGGGCCGCTTTGCCTTGGCCCCCTCCCCCGGCGTCGGCTCGACGGCGGGGGGAAGCGTCCCGCGTGTGGCAAAGGCGCGGCCGGTCCCCGGCGCGATGTCGTAGGCGCTGTTGGCCAGGCGCGAGGCGAGGATCTCCCCGGCGAATATGGCCGTGCAGCGTGCCCGTCGGCGCAGTCGCACCGCGGTGCGCGCCTCCCACAGCGCGGAGCCGTAGAACGTGCGCACCGTCGGGAGCGTGCGCCGGAAGTAGAACCAGTCGTCGCCGTGGAGGTGCAGGACGTCGGCGTCCGGCGTGATCCGGTTGAGGAGGGCCGGCACCACGGTGAGCCGGGCGATCTTGCGGTCGCGCAGGCCCGCGGGTTGCAGTTGAACGTGCCGATACGCGCTGTTCTCCAGTGGAGGGGAGAACGTGAACATGACGAGCTCGTGTCCCCGCCCCGCCAGGCGCTCGGCCAGCCGATGGACGTGGGCCTCGACCCCCCCGGTCTTGCGATGTGGCTCGGGGAGCGACGTGATGAAGAAGGCGATGCGCACGTCAGCGGCCGTCCGGGGGGAGCAGGACGTGGCGCAGATCGTGGCAGATCACCGGCCACGAGAAGCGCCGCTCGAACAGGTGGCGCCCGGCCCGGCCGAGCGCGACCCGCCGCTGCGCATCGAGCGCGGTCTCACAGGCGAGCGCCACGAACGCCCGCGGATCATCGGCCGGCGCGAAGGCGAGCGCCGCGCTCTCGGACAGGACGGCGTCGGTCCGGTCGGTCAGCGTCGTCACGACGGGGATCCCGTGCTGCAGAGCGGCCATCAGCGATCCGCGCCGAGTCGACGCTCCGTCGACGAAGGGGAGGAGGAACACGTCGGCGCTCGCCACCGCGCGGGCCAGGGTCCGCGCATCCACGAAGCCGGGCGAGACCGTCCGCTCGACGCCGCGGATATCGGGATCGATCGGGTTGCCGCCGCCGAGCAGCAGCACGACGGTGAGCTCGGCGCGAGCGGCGATCGCCGCGGCCGCCTCGACCACCAGCGCCCCCAGCTGCGAGTCGTGACCGGTGCTCATGGTGGCCAGGACGAGACGGCCTGCGAGGCCGGTCTCGTCACGAGCCTCGTCCCGGCCGCCAGACTCGTCGGGGAGGTTGGATCCCACCGGCACGTACGCGATCCGTCGCCTCGGACGGAGGCGGCCGAGCCGCGCGACGAGGTGCTCGGTCGTGCCCACCGCGGAGTCGACGAGCGCGAGCAGCAGCCGCAGCTGGAATCGCTGCCAGGTCCCCAGCAGGAGCGAACGTGCATCGCGGATCGGCACGGATGCCTCGTGGACGCCGAGCACCACTCTCACCCGGCTCCGGCGCAGCCGCAGCACGAGGAGGTCGACGAGCAGGCGCGGGGCGATCCCCCCCCGCCCCCACGCGAATGGGTTGTACTGGACGAACACCACGGCATCCTCGCGCGCTCCCAGCCGGCCGAGCAGCTCACTGCGGATCTCCGCTCGAGGCACGTGGACGAACGCGACGTCGACTCCCTGCCGCCGCAGCTCCGCGGTGACGTGCGCGCTGTAGTCGCCGATGCCGTCGAGACGGCGACCGAGCTCCGGGTGGACGAGCAGGACCCGCGTCACGCCGCTACTGCAGGCGCAACCGGGACTGAAGGCGCCGGGGCCGCAGCAGCACGCGGCCGGCTTGAACCTCGCGGTACCAGAAGCCGAGGGTCCCGGCGCCCATCCACAGGAACGGCGCGCCCGGGGAGTCGGAGGTGATCGGTCCGATGAACCACGCCACGGCGAGACTGACGAGGACCGCGGTCAGGGCCATCAACCGGCGTTGCAGCGCCGGGTCGGCGACCCGGCGCAATTTGAGGCCGATGCGGAGGGCGGCCAGCGTGAACAGGGTCATCACGATGAGCCCGGGGATGCCCGTCTCCACCAACAGGAAGGTCACCTCGTCCTCGCCGTTCAGCGTCCCGGCACTCCCGCCGACGGCGCTCTCGCCGGCTGGCCCCACCCTGCCGAGCCCGGCACCGAGCGGGTAGCGGGCCATGTACAGCGGAATGTCCGCCAGCGTCTTGGAGCGCACGGAGATGGCCGTCCCGAGGAGCTTGTCGGGCGCGATCGTCGAGTAGCGGTTCGCGTGGCTTCCGGCGAACGACGCGACCACGAGGATGCTGGCGACGGCGACCACCGCGCTCACGAGCAGCAGGGCGATGCCCCGGCGGGAAGTGAGCGTCAAGAGCAGGAACGCGAACAGGGCGACGGCGCCGTCGATGAGGTCGAAGCGCGTCTGCGAGGCGACCATCGCGAGCACGCAGCCCACCGTGAGGGGGATGACGATCCAGCCCCACCGCAACCGGCGCATCGCCGTCAGCAGCACGATCGCGCCCGGAAGGGCGAGGAATCCGGCGAACCCCCCGAAGCCGTCCGAGCCTCCGAGTCCCGGAGGCCGTACTGCCGCCTGGCCCCCGGCGGTGACGAACACTCGCGCCACCCGCGTTCCGGTCCCGAGCTCCAGGTTTGCGTAACCGGGGCCGAACTTGGCGAGCGTGCTCGGCGCCATGTTCGCCTCGGCGAGGGAGGCGATGCCGTTGGCCGCCCCGATGATGAGGAGCAGGATGAGCAGTCCGGTCAGCCGTCGCTCCGACCGCAGGACGAAGTACCCGAGGAAGAACAACGGAATGAACTCGAAGTCCTGCCGGAGGGAGACGATCGAGTGCGCCAGCGAGGTCCCGTGCGGATTGATCACCTGGATCGCGCAGACGGTGAACCACGCGAGCACGAACCCGGTCAACGGCGGCACCTCGATGTGCGACTTGCGCAGGCTCATGCGCGCGACCGCGCCGAAGACGATGGCGTAGAGGAGGAGGTCACGCCCCAGGGTGGCGACGCTGAGTCCGGTCCCCAGCTTGACGACGCCGTCGGCGAGGCCGAGGTACAGGGTGAACACCGCCAGCGTGGCGTAGTACCGCTCGCTGGCGAACATCCACACGACGGCGGGCACGGCGACGATCGCGGCAAGCGCCCCCGCCAGCACGACAAGTGACTTGCCGCCGGCCGCGCCGATGGCGGCGCTGAGCAGGACGGCCCCGGCGGCGAGCAGCAGCGAGCGGCTCTGGATCCTCCGGCGGCCGCGCCGCGCGACCCCCTGGACCGCGCTCACCGGAACCTACGGCACAGGGATGTGATCACGGGTCACTCCGGGGAGATCGCCGAGGACTGCTCCGGCAGGTCGGGGTCGTCGTCCCCGGTCTCCGATCCGGGGTCGATCGCCGAATGACCCTCGCCGGACGGAACGCGACCGTTCTCGGTCGGATCGGATGCCGCCGCACCATCCTGAGCGACGGGGGCATCGGCGCCTTGGGGGGCACTCTGGGCTCCGTCACCGTGATCCGCTGCCGTCTCTGCGGCCTCGGGCGCCTCAGGCGCGAGCGCCGGCGCGTCGGCCACAGTCGGTGCCTCGGCGGCCGTATCGGCCACGGTCGGTGGCTCGGCGGGCAGGCCGGCCGCCCCGGCAGGGCCGGGCGACGCGACGGGAGCCTCGGCCGCGCCGGGCGCTTCGGCGGGCGTCGCGGCGACGCCGGCGAGCTCTGGTTCAGCCCGGCTCGGTGACGTGGCCGCCGGCCGCCGAGCCTCAGCCGCCTTACGTGCGCGCCGCGACTCCTTGCGACGGCTCCGGCGCGATCCGCGCCCGTACCCGTAGGCATACCCGCCGTACCCGTAGTAGTCGCTGCGGTCGATGCGACGGTCGTTGGCGACCACCCCGGCGAAGTTGACGTCCCCGACCCGCTCGAGCAGGTCGTTGAATCCGTGGACCACCTGCCGGGTCGTCTGCCCGAGCCTGGTCACCAGGAGCACGCAGTCGACCTTCTCCATGAGCGGGATGGTGTCGGCCACGGCGAGGACGGGTGGCGTGTCGATCAACACGACGTCGTATCTGGCCATAGCCTCGTCGAGCACCTCGACCATGCGCGGAGACTCCATCAGCGTGAGCGGGCTCTCGATCCCCTCCCCGTGGGTGAGGACGTCGACGAATCCCTCGAGCTCGGCACCGACCGCTCCGTCGGTCACGACGTCACCGACCGGCTCGTCGAAATGCCGCGGCGCGCCGCGCACGATGGCTTCGGTGAGCGGGAGACCGTCCCGCACCACGTGCACCAGGCCCTTCGTGCCCTCGAGTGCGAAGAAGCGCTCCATGCTCGGCCGGCGTAGGTCGCAGTCGATGATCAGGACACGCGCTCCACCCTCCGCGTAGGTGATCGCCAGGTCCCGCGTGATGGTCGACTTGCCCTCCTGGGGCAACGTGCTCGTGACCATGATCGACCGCGGCGGGCGGTCGCTCGACATCCGCAGCATCACGGTGAGGCTCCGGAGCTGCTCGATGAACCCCGAGGGCACGACCGGAAGCCGGCCGGCGAGCACGGGGGTGGGATCTCCCACGTGGGGGAGCACCGCGAGCACGGGTCGCTTGAGCAGCGACTCGATCGTCGAGATGTCGAGAAGCCGGCGGTCGAGCAGTTCGAACAGGTAGGCGAGGACGATTCCGAGGACCAGGCCGACGGCGCCGCCGAAGATCGTGTCGATCTGCGGCTTGGGCGAGGTCGGGCTGTTCGGGGGATAGGCCGTGGCGATCTGGGACGCCCCGGCGGGCGGATTGGCGATCTCCTCCCGCAGGCTGATGATCGTCTGCGCCAGGCTCGTCCGCTCGCCCGTGAGGGCGGTGGCTGCCGCGCCCTTCTTCACCTTCAGCAGGCCGGTGAGCGTCTTCTTCGCGATCCCCTCGGCCAGCTTGGCCTGTTGGATGGTGTGCCGCCTGCGAACCTGGAGGTATGCGGAGACGAACGTGTTCGCAAGCTTCGCCGCTCCCTTGGCAGTCGGGCCCGAAGCCGTCACGTACACGAACGACGCGGTCGTGGCTGCCGTCGCGGTCACGCTGCCGAGCGATGTCGCCGGCACGCCCAGATCCTTGTCGGCCTGCGTATAGACGGCCTGGCTCGTGACGAGGTCGGCGATGTCGGTCAGCGCGGTGGGGGTGACCGGCAACGTCGCCGCGGCCGTGCTCGTCCCCGCGCTCGCGCTGACGCCCGAGGTGACGTAGATCGTCGCGCTGGCCGAATAGGACTTCTTGGCGCGCGACGACACGGCGTAGCTGCCGGCGGCGGCGACGATGACGAGGATCAGGATGAGCCACTTGCGGCGCCAGATCGGCCGGAAGTACGCTCGGAGGTCGAGTTCGTCGGTATGCGCGTCTGATTCAGCCATGGAGTCGATCAGATATCGGCCGTGACGGCCGGTTTCGGTGGACGGATGCCGTCGAGATGAGACCCTGCCCTCCACCTCGGAGCCCACAACCGAGGCGGTCGTGGTGGCAATGTAGCGTACCCCCCGGAATTTGTGCTGTCACGCGGTCGAGGTGCGGATTCATCCCGCGGATCGTCCCGGCTCGCGCCTCGCACGGGCCATCGGCTGCGCGCCCGTGGCGTCCCCTGCCCGTCGAGCGAGACACGCGGAGATGACGTCCGTCATCCGCGTTCGGAATGTCTCGCGAGAGAAGCGCTGGGCGCGGCGGGCGATGTCCGCGGGCGGGGTGTCGAGATGCTCGGCGCGGGCAATGGCGTCGATGACGCTCTCCGGCGTCCACTCACGGAAGAACACGCCCGTCATTCCCTCGTCGATCGTCTCGAGCGCGCCTCCGGCGCCGTAAGCGACCACGGGCTTGCCCGCGGCCTGCCCCTCGACGGCGACGAGCCCGAAGTCCTCCTCGCCGGCGACGCACACCGTCCGCGCCCCCTCCATCAGCTCGACGACGTCATCGTCGCCGAGGCTGCCGTGGAAGGTCACGCCGGGCCCGGCGATGCCACGCAGGGCGGAGAGCTCAGGCCCGGTGCCGACGACGTCGAGGCCGAGCCCGATCCGGCCGGCCGCCCGCACCACGAGGTCGACCCGCTTATACGGGAGCAGGCGTGAGATGACCAGCAAGCGTTCTCCACGGGGCTTCGGAGTGAAGCGATCGACGTCGACCGGCGGGTGGACCATCGCCGCCTCGATGCCGTAGACGGCCTTGATCCTGCCCCGCACGGCCTCACTGTTTCCGATGTAGAGATCGGCTCGCCGCGCCGCGCGGCGGTCGACTCGCCGCAGAACACCGAGCGACGGTCGCGCGAGCGCGCGCTGGAGGCGATGCCCGCCGGTGGCCAGGTGGTCACCGGAGTAGAGCCACCGCGCCGGGGTGTGGCAGTAGACGACGTGCAGCGCCCCCGGCGCCGGCGAGGCCATGTGGGCCCACCCGCTGGAGCTGGCGAGGACGACGTCGGCGTCGATCTGCCCGAAGGCCCGGAACGCGAGCGGATAGAGCGGAAAGAGGTTGCGGAAACCGCGATCGACCGGCAGGCGGTCGAGCGGCGTCGGCCTGACGTCCCTCTGCCTGAACCCCGGCCACGTCGACTCCGGGCGATAGAGCGAGGTGTAGATCGGCGCGCCGGGCCAGATCTCCGAGAGCTCGAGCGCCACCCGCTCGGCGCCCCCGAGCTGGTTGAGGTAGTCGTGGACGATCGCAACGTCGGCGCTCGCCAGCGCTGGTGTTTCGTGCATCGGTGTCGTCAGGGTCATCCGTCTCACGCGCGCCCGTGCCCCTTACCCCCTGCGCGGGTCGTTAGGGCGATGTTACGGGACCTCGGTGCCGCGCCGATGTGCCTTATGTCACGCCCAGCCCGGTCCGCAGCAACCGAATCCGCAACCGAGCATCCTGGGTCAGCCATTCGAGCCGCTCCCGCGGACGGAGTCCGTCCCACAGCTGGCGGCGCAGCTCGTCGCGATCGCTCTTCAGCGCCGTCAGCCCGTCCTGGGCCGAGAGCGACTCGAAGCGGTTGTGGCCGTCGACGCGCTTCGTCCACCGAGCGGTCATCGAGTAACCGGCCCGGATCGGACGGCGGATGGCCAGCGTCAGCAGGAGGTGCCAGTCGTCACCGACGCGCATCCGCTCATCCCAGCCGCCGTCGAGCACGCTGCGCCGGATGAGCAGCGACGAGGACGGGGCCGGGCAGCCGTCGAGGAACGTCGCCCTGACGTGCTCGGGGCCGAGGACCCGCCACTCGCCGGCGACCTCGGCGGGCTGGCGACCCAGCGCACGGAGCGCGAGGGCGCGATCGAGCAGGCTGCCCGGCTGGTCCTCATAGCTCCAGTTGCTGAACGTCAGGTCGAGATCGTGAGCGAGCATCGCCTCGACTCCGCAGGACACGAAGTCGGGGTGCCAGACGTCGTCGGAGTCCAGCGAGGCGACGATCTCGCCGCGTGACTCGGCGAGACCGCGATTCCGGGCGGCGGCCGGCCCGCGGTGATCCTGTTCGATCACGCGTACGCCGGCGAGCTCGCGCAGCCTCGCGACCGTTCCGTCCGTGGAGCCGTCGTCGACGACGATCAACTCGAGCGGCTCGTAGGTCTGGGCGAGCACGCTGCGCGCCGCCTCGAGGACCATGTCGCCGCGGTTCCAGGTGGGGATGATCACCGAGACGAGCGGGCGCTCGGGCTCGCCGACGGGTGAGGCGGCCCCCCGCACGGCGGCGAGCGCGCGGACGCAGAACGCCGTGCTCACCTCCGCCGAGCCCCACCGCGTCACCTGCTTGGGACCACCGACGTAGTAGATCTCCGAGGGCCAGGAGCCGTCGCTTCCCTGTGCGGCCTCGATCCAGTCCGCAGCCTCGGCGAGCTCGGGCCCCTCGTAGCCCCAGTCGGCCAGCGCGCATACCGCCAGGGCCGTGTCGAGCGCGCCGTCCCCGAAGCGGGGGCCGTTCCGGTGCTCGAGGATCCGCGCGATCGCTCGCTCGCGCGCCGGAGCGAGGCTCGGCGCGCACGCCGCGGCGCGGGCGATGGCGTGATGGACCGCGAGCGGCCGGCGGTACCACTTGTCGCAGTCCTCCTCCCGGCCGGCGAGCACGACCTCGGCGAGATAGGCCGAGGTGGCGGCGGTTTCCGGGCGATCGCCCAGGAGCGCCAGGACATTGGCGCACACGACGGCGTCGACGTCGTCAGGGGCCGCTTCGGTGAGCCGCCAGAACGCGACGCGCTGCGCCGGGCCCTTCACGGCACTGAGGGCGCAGCGCCAGTAGGCCGGCTCGCGGGGGAGGATCCCGCGGTGGGGAACGAACCACGTGTAGAACAGCCCGTCCCGTCGTCGGTTGGCGAGCAGCGCCCGGACGGTTCCGGCGCGCGGAGGGCTGCCCTGGGCGCGGAGGCCCATCGCCGCGCACGAGGTGTCGTCGGCGTCGAACGGGATCACGTCCGCCCACTTGTGCTCGTCGCTCCAGAATCGCCACACCCCCGGGGGATGCATCGACGCCCGGAGAAAGGCCGCCGCACGGCGGGAGGCGGTCCTGGCCCCGGCGTCGTCGATCCCGGCGAGGTTGAGCAACACCACCGAGGTGGCGAACACCGTGGGGTCCGGAATCGGCTCGCCGTCACGCTCGTGGTCGGCCGCCACCTCGATCCCGAACTGCCCGTGAGAGAACTGGCGCTCGAGCAGGAAGCGGCATCCGCGCGCCACCGCAGCACCAGATGAGGCCTCTGTCTTCTTCGCCACCGCGTCGGTCATCTCGAGCCGATCTCAGGCGATCGGCGGTCCCCTGTTGGCAAGCCAGTATACGAGCGCTCCCCCGCTGCCCGGAACGCCGGAGGCTCAGCCGGCAGGTATTTTGCCCCGGGCATGCCGGCAAGGGTCCCGATACACCGACCCCGGCACCTGATCCACGTCGGGTTCCCCAAGGCGGCCTCGACCTCGCTTCAGGGATGGTTCAAGGCCCACCCGGCGATTGCCTTCGAGTCCAACCGGATCGCCGCCTATTCCGAGATGTCGACGTTCGCGCGGGACGTTGCCCGCGGGCGCCCTGAGACGTTGTACGTCACCAGCTCGGAGCATCTGGTGATGCCCCGCGCTCACGACACCGGGAGAGATGAGCTGGGCGGCGACACCGTCGCCGAGCGCCGGCAACGGGCGTGCGAGCTGCTGCGCGGGCTGTTCGGGGAGGTGACGATCCTGATCGTGACCCGGGGCTTCCGCGGGGCGCTGGCGTCCGCCTACTCGCAGTACGTGATCGAGGGCGGGGGCCTGAGCCTCCCCGAGCTCTATGCGCGGGACGAGTCGGTCGGCGCGGTCGGCGCCGAAGTGGAGGACTACTGGGATTACGACGCGGCGGTGGCCGAATATGAGGCCGCGTTCGGCCCGGAGAACGTGATCGTGCTGCCCTACGAGCTGCTGATCGCCGATCCCGGTGGATTCACCGCGATGTTGGAGGGCCGTCTTGGGCTCGCGCCCACAGGGCTCGTCCCCCCGTGGGTCAACACGAAGCTCACGGTCGCCGAGCTCCGGTGGTATCCGCGGTTCTCGCGCGCCGTCTCCGCCGGGGCCCGCCCGTTCGGTCGGGCCGGCGCGCGGGTCGTTCACGCCTACTCGCGGCGAATCGGGCGCCCGCGCGTGCGCGACGCGGCCACCGCGCTGTCGCGCCTGCACCCGGAGCCGTCGATCGATCTCCTCGCCCAGGTTCCCGAGGCCGCCCTGGCTCGCTGCGCCACGCGAGCCGTCGCGCTCACGCGTCGGGCGGAGTACCAACCGTATCGGCGGGAATACCTCGGAACCGAGGCGTGAAGGAGATCCTGACGATTCCGACCAGCTCCTGTCGGAACACGGCCACGTGTGCGGCCAGCACGATGAGATCGATGGGCCGGCGGATCGACGCCGCGATCAGGAAAGCGAGCGGAAACAGGGCCGCGTAATACGTCTGCATCGCCACGCGTCGGCGCGGCGAGGGCGTCACGAACGAGACGGCGCGACCATTCACGAGCTGTCGGTGCCGCTCCACCAGCACGTAGACCGGCAGCAGGGCGATCGCCAGGACGTTGTGGGCACCGGCGAGCAGCCCGGCGAGCGCGAGCAGCTCGATCGGGAACGCGACGCGCAGGCCGATGTCGTGAGCCAGCTTCGGATGCAGAGCGCCGAACGCCCGGACCCCGGCCCGGCGGTCGGCCTCGACGTCACCGAGCTGATGCAGGAGGGCGCCGCGCACGCCGACCGCGAGCGTCCAGGCCCCGACCAGCGCCATCCACCAGAGGATCACAGGATGATGGGCCTCGCGGAAGACCACCAGCGCCATCAGCAGGTATGGGAACAGATGCGCGCCGCAGGCGTCGCTGAGCACCCCGGCCCAGCTGCGGGCCTTGAAGCGAAAGGGCGGGATCGAATACAGGGAGAACGAGACCCAGGCGGCGCCATAGATGACGAGCGCGGCCAGATCGTTGCGCCACGCCACGGCCCCGATGGCGATTCCGGCGCCCACGAAGGCGGCGATCGCCCCGACGGCGAGCCATCGCGGCTGGTCGGCGAGCCGGTTGGGCTTGCCCGCCTGGCGATCGGACTCCAGATCCGTGAGGTCGTTGACCACGCTGACGTACGCACCGCCGACGGCGATCGAGGCGAGCGTGAGCAACAGGATCGGCGCCGCCTTCAGCAGCGAGGTGTTGACCAGATACGCCGTGGCGTAGGCCGTCCCGAGCATTGGCGCGAGCTTGTGCTCCCACCATTCCCCCAGACGCAAGGCGGCGAGCCCCTTCACCGTCATGGCGGCGAGTCTAGCCTGCCCGGACGGCGGCAGCCGCGTACAGTACGCCGCCATGCGTGTCCTGATCGTTTCGTCCTGCCCGGAGGCGTGGGGCGGGAGCGAGGAGCTGTGGTGGCAGGCGGCCATGCGCCTGCTCGACGACCCGAGCCACGAGCTGTGCTTCGCAAAGGTGCCGCTCGACCGGGATCACAAGCGGATCCGCGCGCTCGCCGAGCGTGGCTGCCGGATCCGTGATCTCAGGGCTCGTATCAGCCGCCTCGGCGCGCTGGTGTCGCTGTTCCTGCCCGAGCGGGTGAAGATCGACACCCGGCGTCTGATCTCGCTCAACTTCGTGATCGAGGTCGCCCGGTGGCGTCCGACGCTGGTCGTCGTCTCGCAAGGCCAGAACTACGACGGCCTCGTGTTCGCCCGCATCTGCCGGCTGATGCGGGTCCCGTACATCCTCATCGCCCAGAAGGCGTCCGAGACGTACTGGCCGATGGATTTCTTCCGCCCCACGTATCGCGCGGCCTACGCCAACGCCCGCCGGGCGGTGTTCGTCTCCCATCACAACCTCCGGGTGACCGAGGATCAGCTCGCCGCCCGCTTCGCCAACGCCATCGTGCTCAGCAATCCGGTGGCCTTTGGACGTGAGGAGGGGCCGCTTCCGTGGCCCGAGGCCACCGACGGCACGATCAGGCTCGCCTGCGCGGGACGGCTGTTCCCCTCCGAGAAGGGCCAGGACGTCCTGCTGCGCGTCCTCGCTCGCGAGCGCTGGCGCTCGCGCCCGCTCACGCTCACGATGTACGGGACGGGCGTCGCCCGCGAGGGGCTGGAGGAGCTCGCCGCGTTCCTCGGGCTGGACAACGTGACCTTCGCCGGTCACGCGGGCAACATGGTCGAGGCGTGGCGGCAGCATCACGCGCTCGTCCTGCCCTCGCGCACCGAGGGCCTCCCGCTCGCCCTCGTCGAGGCGATGATGTGCGGCCGCCCGGCGATCGTCTCGGATGTGGGCGGGAACTCCGAGGTCCTCGACGACGGCCGCACCGGCTTCCTCGCCTCGGGTCCGGAGGTCGACGCCTTCGACGCCGCGCTCGAACGCGCGTGGCAGCAGCGAGACCAGTGGCCGGCGATGGGCGCCCTGGCGGCCCGGGACGTTCGTGCCCGGGTCTCGGCGGACCCCGCCGGCGACCTCGTCCGGGTCATCGAGGCGGCGGCGAGCAACGTCGCGCCGCTTCCGGCGCCGCTCGCCGAACGTCAGGGTGAGCGCGTCGCCTCGGCCTGAGCGAGCCCGCCGATGGCCGTGGTCGACGTGCGCGGGGGCGTGACCCCGCAGCGCTTCCTCATCCTCAGCTCCTGCCCCGAGATCTGGGGTGGGAGCGAGGAGCTGTGGTGGGCCGCCGCGATGGTCCTGCTCGAGCGCGGGCACGCCGTTGACGTGATCCGCCCGGTCGTCGATCTCGACCATCCGCGGATCGTCGCCCTCGTGCAGCGCGGATGCCGGGTCACGGCCCTCACCCACCGGGGCGCCCGGCTGGCCCTCGCCGCGTCGGCCTTCGTGCCGACGGCGTGGCGACTCGACGGCCGCCGCCACGCTGCCGTGGCCGCGGCGGCGGCCATCGCCCGTCGGCGGCCCGCCGCCGTCCTCGTCTCGCAGGGTCAGTGCTACGACGGGCTCACGCTGGCCCACGCCAGCCGCCTCCAGCGCGTGCCGTACGTGGTCATCTCGCAGAAGGCCTCAGAGGCCTACTGGCCGCGTGACGAGTTCCGAGCCCGCGCGCACAGTGCCCACGCCGGGGCTCACGCGAGCATCTTCGTCTCACGCCACAACCGGCAGGTGACCGAGGACCAGATCGGGACGATCCCGCGAGCGCTCGTGATGCGCAACCCGGTGCTCGTCGGAGCCGACGGCCCGCTGCCGTGGCCGGCGGACGAGGGTCCGGCGAAGCTCGCCTGCGTCGCCCGGCTCGATCCGCCGGAGAAGGGGCAGGACGGGCTCCTGCGGGCGCTGGCCCGGGATCGGTGGCGCGAGCGCGCGTACGAGCTCACCCTGTTCGGGACCGGGCCCCGGCGTCACGGCCTCGAGGCCCTCGCCGCCCGGCTGGGCCTCGATCGGGTCCGCTTCGGGGGCCAGGCGGCGCAGATCACCGAGGTCTGGCGTAGCCATCACCTGCTCGTGCTCCCCTCGCGAGCCGAGGGCCTGCCGTTGACCCTGATCGAGGCGATGACGCTCGGCCGCCCGGCGCTCGTCACCGACGTGGGCGGGAACGCCGAGGTGATCGAGGACGGTGTCACGGGATTCCTGGCCTCCGGCCCGGAGGTGGAGGCGCTCGATACCGCCCTCGAGCGGGCCTGGACGCAGCGCGCCGACTGGTCGGCGATGGGAGCTCGCGCGGCCGAGCGCGCGAGCGAGCTCGCGCGGGAGCAGCCCGGGGACGTCGGAGCCCGGCTGGCCGACCTCCTGCTGGAGGCCGCCGCACGCGGGGCGGCGCCGCCCGACGGCGCCGACGGGCGCTGAGAACGCCGCGCCTACACTGCGCGCATGCCTGCCGACGGTGAGCGCCAGGGACCCCGGCACCTCATTCACGTCGGGTTCCCGAAGGCGGCGTCGACATCGCTCCAGGCGTGGTTCGCCGCCCGGCCGGACATCGTGTTCGCCCCCAACGGCGTGGCGGGGTTCGCCGGGGCGGAGGCCGTCGCCCGGGACGTCGCACAGAGACCCACCTCGGCCGCCCTGTACGTGACGAGCTCCGAGCACCTCTCGGTGCCGCGGCGAAACGACACCGACGCCATCGACCCCCCGCAGGACGGGACGATCGACGAGCGGCGCCGGCGCGCCTGCCAGCTGCTGCGCGACCTGTTCGCGGACCCGACGATCCTGATCGTGACCCGGGGGTTCCGGAGCGTCGTCGTCTCGGCCTACTCGCAGTATGTCCGCTCGGGCGGCCATCTGGGCCTCCCCGCGTTCATGCAGATGCTCGTCGCCTCCGGAGCCGAGACGGGCACGAACATCATCGACTACTACGACTACGACGCGACGATCGCGACCTACGAGGGGACATTCGGGTCCGAGCGGGTGATCGTGCTCCCCTACGAGCTGCTCGTGGAGGATCCCGCTCGCTTCGTCGCGACGCTCGAGGATCGGCTCGCCCTGCCCCACCTCGGCGTCGACTTCGCCCGGGCCAACGCCGGGCTGAGCGACGCCGAGCTCCGGTGGTATCCGCGCTTCGCGCGCGTCGCGAGCTGGGTCGACGATCGCCTCGGTCGGCCGGGCCGCCCGACGCTGGCGCGCCTGTTCCCCACGGCCGGCGCGCCCCGAGCGCGCCGACTGGCGACGCGGCTGGCCCGGCTGATCCCGGAGCCCGGGCACTCCACCGGAGCCGAGCCGGGCGCCGCGGGCTCGGCCGGGATCGTGCCGGAAGCAATCCTCGGCCGCTGGGCGGAGCGCACCATCCGCCTGAGAGAGCGGGCCGAATACGGGCCCTTCCGGGAGGCCTACGGTCCTGCCGTTCGGGTGTCCGGCTGACCTCCAGGGCACTCCTCCGCGGCGGCTTCGTCGGGCTCAGCCGCCATGGCGGCTGCCCGCAGCTGACGTCGCCCGCGGCTGCCCCGTACCATTCACTGCCGATGACCAGCATGCGTACCGGCCGGGGGCCCGGGCACGGTCTATGACGATGCGCGCCAGGGGGTCGCGGGCGAAGAACCAAGCCCGTGCCACGTTGTCCCGCGTCCGCCGGCGCCTGCGCGCCTCGGCAGCTCAGCGCCTTCCGCGTCAGCGAGCCACTCCGGAGCCGCTGCCGGCGGCGTTGCTGGCCTTCACGGGCGGACATGGGACGGGGCCGGAGGCGGGCCGGGAGCTGTATCGGGACGAGCCGGTGTTCCGTGAGAGCATCGACGCGTGCGCCCGGGTGATGCCGGAGCCGCTGGGGGACGAGCTGGCGGAGAGCTTTCGGGGTCCGGAGGATCCGGGCAGCGTGGATCCGGCGCTCGAGCTCGCCCGGAGCGGTGCGCTGCAGATCGGCCTGTGCGATCTGTGGCGAAGCGCCGGAGTCATCCCGGCCGCGACCCTGGGGATCGGCCTCGGCGAGATCGGCGCGGCGTACGCGGCGCACGCGCTGACGCGCGATGACGCTGCGATCGTGGTCGGCGCGATCGCCACCATCGTGTCGAAGAACGCGTGTCCGGGGGTGGTGTTCACCGTCGATGTCGACGGCGAGACGGCGCGGACGCTATGCGGCGCCGCTCCCGGCGAGCTGAGGCTCCTCGGGACCCTCGAGCGAGGGCGCTGCCTGCTGTGGAGCCCGGACCCCGACGCTCCCGCCGTTCGGGCCTTCCTGACGGAGAGCGCTCCCCTGACCCACGCCGTGGCGAGCGCGTGGCGGGAGCACACGACGCAGGCGTCCGACCTGGCGGCGCTGGAGGCAGCGCTCGAGGGAGTCGTTTCCCGGCCGCCGCTGTGTCAGGTCTATTCGGCGGCCGGCGGAGGGGTGCTGTGGGATGCCCGCTTCGACGCGGCCCATTGGGACTGGGTGATGAGCCGGCAGTTCTTCCTCGCCGATGCCGCCGTGCCGGCGATCAGGAAGGCACCCCGGCTCGTCATTCGCATCGGCACCGATTCCGATCAGACCCGGGGACTCGAGGCCGCGGCCGGCGAGCTCGGAGCCCAGCCGGCGCTGATCGACTCCCTGCGTGCTGACGGTGACGAGCTCGTCACCTGGAAGCGGGCCGTCGAAGCGGTGGGTGGCCTCGGCGATCTCCGTCGCACGCGACCGCAGCCGCAGGGGAGCCCTCAGGGGGATCGGGCACCGGCCGGGACCCGCCCGCGGGCGACTCCCGCGACGCTCCTGCTCGACGACCCCGCCGTGGCCAAGGACCCGTTCGCGCACTACGAGGACCTGCGGCCGGAGGGCCCGGTGCACTTCCTCAAGCAGCACAACTCCTGGCTGGTGCTCGGCTATGAGGAGGTGGTGGCCGCGCTGAGCCGCCCGCAGATCTACTCGAGCCAGATCACCGCTCCGGTCGATCCGGTGCTGCTGGGCAGCGACGGCCGGCCCCATGCCCAGGTGCGCCGCGCACTGGCGGGGGCCTTCTCGGCCGAGGCGGCGCGAAAGCTCGCCCCCGAGCTCGATGCCGTCGCCCCGACCCTGCTGCGCCCCCTGCTCGAGGACGGCGAGCTCGACGTCGTGCGCCAGTTCGCCTCGCCGCTCGCCTACTACGTGGGCGCTCGGCTGCTGGAGCTCGACGAGGAGAGCGCGGCCACGGTGACCGCCGCGGTCGGCGACGCCGAGGCCGAGCCGGTCACCCTGCTCGGGCGTCTCGCCGGAGTGAGCGAGCTGCTGAAGGAGCGCAGCGGGCTCGTCGCGCAGCTGCGCACGCGTCAGGACTTCGACGACGAGCAGATCCGGAGCCTGCTCCGCCTCCTCTGGGTCGCCTCGACGGCCACCGCGAAACGCGTCATCGCCTCCGCCGTCCGCGTGCTCAGCGACGATCTGCCCCTGCGTCGGCGGCTGATCGACGATCCGGAGCTGATCGGCGCGTTCGTCGAGGAGGCGGTGCGGCTGCACCCTCCGGAGCTCATCACCCTGCGCATCACCACCGAGGACACGGTCCTGGGAGGGACGGCGATCCCGCAGGGCAGCGTGGTCAACCTGGGACTGGCGGCCGCCAATCGCGATCCGCGCCGCTTCGAGAGCCCCGCGGAGTTCCGGCTCGACCGCACGGTCTCGCACGTCTCGTTCGGGTCGGGGTCACACGGATGCCCCGGCGCCGCCTTTGCCCGCGCCGAGGTCCGCAGCGCGATCGCCGCGCTGCTGGAGGCCGCCCCCGACTTCTCCTCGCCCCAGCCGCGCTCGATGCTGCGCTACCTGCCCGCGATGAGCACCCACGGCCTGGAGCATCTCGTGATCGCCGATGCCGCCTCTCCGCACTCCGCGCCGATGCCGCGCCGCGACGAGCGAGGGCTGGTCTGATCAGGCATGGCGCTTCCCGCGCGCACACGCGAGCCGCGGCTCGCCCGTACCATGGACGCCATGATCAGCCTGCCCATCGGCCGCAGGGGCGGACCGCGTGGTCCGAGTCATGGCGCGGTTCGCGGATGAAGACGTCGCCGCGCGCCACCTTGTCCGACGTGCCCGGCCGCCTGCGCGCGCGGATGGCGGCGCGCGTTCCGCGGGAGCGAGGCGCTCCGGGGGCGCCGCCGCCGGCGTTGCTGGCCTTCACGAGCGGGCGCGGGGCGGAACCGGGGGTGGGTCGGGAGCTGTATCGGGCCGAGCCGGTGTTCCGTGAGAGCGTCGATGCGTGCGCCCGGGTGATGCCGGAGCCGCTGGGCGGCGAGCTGGCGGAGAGCTTTCGGGGGCGGGAAGATCCCGGCAGCGCGGATCCGGCGCTCGAGCTCGCCCGGAGCGGTGCGCTGCAGATCGGCCTGTGCGATCTGTGGCGAAGCGCCGGGCTCGTCCCGGCCGCGACCCTGGGGATCGGCCTCGGCGAGATCGGCGCGGCGTACGCGGCGCAGGCGCTGACGCGGGAGGATGCCGCGATCGTGGTGGGCGCGATCGCGAGCAGCGTGTCGAAGGGCGCGCGTCCGGGGGTGGTGTTCACCGTCGATGTCGACGGCGAGACGGCGCGGACGCTATGCGGCGCCGCTCCCGGCGAGCTGAGGCTCCTCGGGACCCTCGAGCGAGGGCGCTGCCTGTTGTGGAGCCCGGACCCCGACGCTCCCGCCGTTCGGGCCTTCCTGATGGACAAGGCCGTTCTCGCCCGCTCCGTCGCGACGACGTGGAGCGATCACACGGCGCGGGCGTCCGACCTGCCGGCGCTCCGGACGGCGCTCGAACGCGTCGCCCCCCGCCCACCGACCTGCCCGCTCTATTCGGCGGCCGCCGGCGGGGTGCTGCTCGACGCTCGGTTCGACGCGGCCCATTGGGACTGGGTGATGAGCCGGCAGTTCTTCCTCGCCGATGCCGCCGTTCAGGCCCTCAGGAAGGCGGATCGACTCCTCGTCCGCGTCGGCGCGGACCCGGATCAGAACCGGGGCCTCGAGACCGCGGCCGACGAGCTCGGAGCCCAGCCGGCGGTGATCGACTCGCTGCGGGGGGACGAAGACGAGCTCGGCGCCTGGACCGCGGCGGTCGGCAGCCTGGGCGAGCTCCGCCGCACCCCGTCCCGGTCTCCGCAGAGCGACGGCGGTGGTGACCCTGCCCCGGCCGCCGTGCGCACCGTGGTGACTCGCGCCCCGCACCGGCCCGACGAGCCCGCCGGCTCGGCCGCCGCCGAGACGGCAGCCCCCGCCCGCCCGCGCTCGACTGCCGAGGCGCTCCAGCGCAACGCCCCCGGTCTCCAGGACCCGTTCGCGGACCCGTTCGCCCAGTACGAGGAGCGGCGTGAGACGGGCTCGGTGCACTTCCTGAGCCATCTCAACACCTGGCTGGTGCTCGGCTACGAGGAGGTGGTGACCGCTCTGAGCCGCCCGCAGATCTACTCGAGCCAGGTCATCGCTCCCGTCGATCCGGTGCTGCTGGGCAGCGACGGCCGGCCCCACGCCCAGGTGCGCCGGGCGCTGCGCGATTCCTTCTCGCCCGAGGCCGTGAGACGACTGGCGCCCGAGCTCGATGCCTTCGCCGCCGGGCTGCTGCAACCCCTGCTCCAGGATGGCGAGCTCGACGTCGCGCGCCAGTTCGCCGCCCCGCTCGCGACCTACACGGGCGCCCGGCTGCTGGAGCTCGACGCGGACAGCGCGGCCACCGTGAGCGCGGCGATCGGCGACGGCGAGCTCGAGCCCGTGGCCCTGTTCGATCGGCTCTCCGGGGTCACCGATCTGTTGCGAGAGCAGAGCGGCCTCGTGGCGAGGCTCCGCGCCAGCCAGGACTTCGACGACGAGCAGATCCGCGGACTCGTCCGGCTGCTCTGGGCCGCCTCGACGGCCACCACGAAACGGGTCATCGCCGCCGCCGTGCGCGTGATCAGCGAGGATCTGCCGCTGCGCCGGCGGCTGATCGACGATCCGGAGCTGATCGGCGCGTTCGTCGAGGAGGCGGTGCGCCTGCACCCCGCCGAGCACTTCGCCCTGCGCATCACCACCGAGGACGCGGTCCTGGGGGGCGCGGCGATCCCGAAGGGCAGCGTCGTGAAGCTGGCGCTGGCGGCCGCCAACCGCGATCCGCGCCGCTTCGAGAACCCGGCGGAGTTCCGGCTCGACCGCACCGTCTCCCACGTCGGGTTCGGGTCGGGATCGCACGGCTGCGCCGGCTCCGCCGTCGCCCGGGCCGAGATCCGCAGCGCGATCGCCGCGCTGCTGGAGGCGGCCCCCGGCTTCGTCTCCCCCCAGCCGCGCTGCATGCTCCGCTACCTGCCCGAGACGCACGGCTTGGAGCAGTTCGTCATTGCCGTTCCGTCCCGCCAGGGCCGCACCGCGACGAGCGAGGGCGCCCGTGCCTGACCGGATCTGGAGCGCCCCGTGAGCGCAGAAGCGGAGCACATCGGCCCGCAGACCGGCGCCTTCCGTCGCCTTCGGGGCACGCGGGCGCGCTTCCGCGCCGGGCTCCCGCTGGCACGCCGGCTGCTCTCCTACCTCTTGCCCTACCGGGGGCGGGTGTTCCTGGCGATGCTGTGCGCGATCGCCCAGGCGGGCCTGACGCTGATCCCGCTCATCATCCTGAAGATCCTGATCAACCGCCTGAGGACGCACCATCCGCAGGTGGGACCCCTCATTCCGCTCGTCCTGGCTGGCATAGCGAGCTCCGCGGTCGTCGCCGTCCTGGGGGTCGCCTCCACCTATCTGCAGCAGTCGATCACCGAGGGGATCGTGTGCGACCTCCGTGATCAGCTGTTCGCGAACCTGATCGATCAGACGGTCGGCTTCTGGGTCACGCGACGCGGCGGCGAGGTGATCTCCCGGATCATCAACGACGTCGCGGCGATCGACAGTCTGCTCGCGGCGGCCTCGTTGACGCTGTGGAGCGCGGTGCTGACCGGGGGGGCGGTCACGGTGCTGATGTTCGTCCTGAGCTGGCAGCTCGCAATCGCCACCCTCATCGTCCTGCCGATCGGCTTTCTGCCGCTGCGTGGTGCGGGCAAGAGGATCGGCCTCACGCGTCTGAGGGTCCAGGAGCAGCTCGCATTGGTGACGGGCTACCTGCAGGAGGTGCTCGGCGTCTCCGGAGCCGAGCTCGTCCGGGCGCACAACCGGCGTGGCTTCGAACGAGACCGGTTCAGCGTGCTCAACCGGGAGCTCCGCAAGCGCGAGGTCGCCGCGGCGATGAGCGCGCGCTGGTTCAACGCCTCGGTGACGACGATCGGCGCCGCGGGACCGGCGATCCTCACCCTGATCGGGGCGTTCCTCGTCGCCCACGCCGGGCTGTCGCTCGGAAGCGTGCTCGTGGTTGCGCTGCTGCTCTCGACGCGGCTCGGGACGGCGATGCAGAGCGCGGCCGTCACGATCACCGACCTGCTCGCCAGCGTCCCGGTGTGGAAGCGGATCTTCACCGCGCTCGACGAAGAGCCCGAGATCATCGAGAGTCCCGACGCACTGGAGATCGACCCGGCCGCGATCACCGGCGCGATCGAGCTCGAGTCCGTCAGCTTCACGTATCCCGGGCAGACGCGCCCGGCGATCGACGACGTGTCGCTGACGATCCAGCCCGGGCAGCTCGTGGCCATCGTCGGCCCCACCGGAGCCGGGAAGTCGACGCTCGCCGCGCTCATCGCCCGGCTCGCGGATCCTCACTCGGGCACAGTCCGGCTCGACGGCCACGATCTGCGGGACCTCACCTTCGACACCGTGGCCGGGGCGATCGGAGTCGTGTTCCAGGACAACTTCCTGTTCCACGCTCCGCTGGCCGAGAACCTGCGCTATGCCCAGCCCGACGCGACCGACGAGGAGCTGTGGGAGGCGATTCGCGCCGCCCAGCTGGAGCCGGTGGTTCAGTCCCTGCCCGACGGCCTGGAGTCGCTGGTCGGCGAGCGCGGCCACCGACTCAGCGGGGGCGAGCAGCAGCGCGTGGCGATCGCCCGCGCGATCCTGGAGAATCCGCGCGTGCTGATCCTCGATGAGGCGACCTCCAACCTCGACCGCATCGTCGAGCGTGAGGTCCAGCAGGCCATGGAGCGGCTGTTCGCCGACCGGACGACCGTCGTCATCGCGCATCGGCTGTCCACGATCCGCGACGCCGACGTGATCCTCGTGATGCGCGGCGGGCGAATCGTCGAGAGCGGCAGGCACGAAGAGCTGCTCGACGACAGCGGCCTGTACTCCCGCCTCTACGAGGCTCAGGCGTCAGGCATCGGCTGAGGCGCCGCGTCCGGCCGGCGGCGTCGTCGCCGCGGACCGCACGATCCGCTCGGGCCCGTGGGCGACGACTCCCTGCCGCCAGCGAACGGTGAACCGACCCAGCTCCTCGGCGGGCACGGTGAGAAGGCTGCGGATCAGGGCATCTCCCTCCAGCCGCGCGAGCGCGGCGCCCGGGCAGGCATGCCGCCCGTAGCCAAAGCCCAGATGCCGACGCGGCGCCGGCAGCTCACCGCCGCCCGAGGAGAGCTCCGGTGCGTCCCGGTGCGCGCTCTCCAGGTCGATCCACACCCCATCGCCGCGCCCCCGCGCGCCGGGGTCGCCGCCGCCCCCCTCCGACACCGCCCAGCGCACGACGCGGCGGACGGGAGAGAAGGTCCGGAGGATCTCCTCGAAGTAGCGGGCCGGATTCGCGCCGGCGGCCACGGCGAACGCCTCGGGATCCGAGACCGCCGAGGCGATCACGCATCCGAGCTGGTTCAGCGGGTTCTCGTAGCCGCCGTGCAGGACGACCACCGGCGTGATGCGAGCGACCTTCTCCGGGATCGCGCCCGCCTCGGCCGCGGCCTCCAGCGCGGCATGGAGACCTGTCGCCGTGCCGCCCATCGCCTCGCGTTGGAACACCATCGTCGCCCGCAGCGCCGCGGTGTTCACCTGCCGCTGAGCGTCCGGCGAGAGGTCCGGCTCCAGCGAGCCGGTCATCTCCCGGGCCAGCTCGCCCAGGAGCGCCCAGCGCTCGTCGGGGACGGCCATCGCCGACAGGATCCCGGTGAGCACCAATGGCTCGGCGAGATCGGCGACGAGGTCGGCCTCCGGGCGTGCCCGGAGCGATCCCACGCACTCGGCCGCCAGCGCCGCCAGCTGCTCGCGCAGACCGGCGATGTGCCTGGGCGCGAAGAACGGCGCGATCAGGCGCCGGATCCGCTTGTGGAGATCGCCCTCCATCATCAGCAGGTTGTTCGACGGCTCAGCCGCCTCGGCCGGGTCGGCGGCGAGTGAGGAATCGGACACCAGCTCCCACGTCGACAGTGCCGCCAGCGCCGCCGCCCACCCCGTGACGACGTGGTCACGCCCGGCCGGAAGCTCGATCACTGCATGCCCAGGAGGGCGTCGGCGAGCACCCGGTGCCGGATCTTGCCGTTCTCGGTGCGCGGTATCGACCGGCGCGGAACGATCGCCACCCGTCCCGGGGCGAACCCGACCGCGGCGACGATCGCTCGCGAGACATCGGCCGCGACCTCGTCCTCGGGCCGCTCGGCCCCCACCTCCACGGCCACGACGATCGTCTCCTCGCCCGGCCGCGTGACGTCGGGCAGGCTCACCGCCGCGGCGACGCGCACGCCCGCGACCTCCAGGGCGGCATCCTCGAGCTCACGCGGAGCGATGAGTCCGCCGGCGCGCTTGATCATCCCGCTGCGACGCCCGAGCACGAACAGCCTCGACTCCGCGTCCAGATAGCCCATGTCGCCGGTATGCAGCCATCCGTCGACCAGCACGCGGCTCGTCTCCTCGGGGGCCTCGAAATATCCCGCGAACAGGGCCTCACCGCGCACCACGATCTCGTCCGGCTCGTCCGCCGACGAGCCCGCCCGCACCTCGAAGTCGGGGAGCGGCCGGCCGCAGGCGACGTTCCCGCGGTCGTCGACGACGAACGGCTCTCCGGGAATGCGCACCGTCACTCCGAGCGAGGCCTCGCCGAGGCCGTAGCCGGGGATCAGCGCGCCCGGCACCGAGAACGTGCTCTCGAACCGCTCGACGGTGGTCCGGAGCACCGGCTCGCCGCCGTTGATGCTGCCCTTCAGCGAGGAGAGGTCGACCGACGCGGGGTCGACCACCCGGGACGCGATCCGGTAGGCGAAGTCCGGCGCTCCCGACCACGTGCCGCCGACCTCGGAGATCGTCCTCAGCCACTCGGGGATGGTGCCCACCGCCGGCGTCACGAGGTAGCAGGGGATTTCGTGCCAGAGCGGGACGATGAGGTGCCAGACGAGGCCGAGGTCGTGCCAGGGCGGCGCCCAGGCGACGGACACGTCGTCGGGGGCCCACGGCATCGGGTCCACCGACGTTCCGGCGTAGAACGTGACCGCCCGCTGGCTGACCATCGAGGCGCGGGACGCCCCCGTGGTGCCCGAGGTGGGCTGCAGGAACGCGAGGTCATCGGCGGTGAGCTCGGTCTCGGTCAGCCGTGTGCCGCCGAGCGACATGTCCGCCGCCACCTCGTCGGTGACGACGGTCGCCGGCCGCACGCGGCCGACACGCCGCTTCAACGTCTCGGGCGGCACCGCGGGGTTGAAGATGGCGGGCACGGCACCGATCACCTGCGCCGCCCAGAAGATCTCGGCGAGCGGGAGGCCCTGCGACATCGCGATCGCGACGCGATCCTGGCGCCCCACCCCCATCGCCTGCAGCGCAGCACCCCGCGCCGACGCCCGCTCGAGCAGCTCGGCGAAACTGAGCTGCTCGCCCCGGTGGGCGAACGCCAGACGGTCCGCCCCGCCGCTGACCGCCCGCAGGAGCGCGTCCCGCAGAGTCGCGGGTACCGGCTCGGACCCGGGCTCGGGGCTCATGGGCGAGAGATTACCGGCCCACGCCCTGTGGCGCGGGATGCCGCCGGGACGCTCGCCGGTAGAATGGGCGCTGTGTCTGAGAGCAGAACCGCGGGGGATATCGCTGCCCTGATCGACAAACGGTGGCCGAATCGCTTCGACGGCATCGGCCTCGAAGGCGAGACGGTGCTCGGCAGCGACGGCCTCGGACTCGATTCCGTCGAGATCGCCGAGCTGCTGCTGATGTGCGAGGAGGAATCGGGCATCCCGCTGTCCGAGGCGCTCCTCAGCGGCGGGCCGCTGACCATCGACCGGGTCGCGACCCACTTCTGGAGCGAGCCGTAGCCCGCCGGTTCGGCCGCTGGCCGGCGTCCGCCCCCCCTCCACCCCTGGGAGCGAAGCTCACGGTGGCGTGCGGGACCGATTGGATGCGCCAGCGGGCCCGCGACTCCTCCGCCCGTGGCGGCTCGGTGACCCAGGACATCAGCGGGGTGCAGTTCCCGGTCCCGGTGACTGACGCGACCCGGACCTCCGCGTACGAACGCGATCGGTTCCTGCGGGGTCCCTGGCTCTCGGCCTTCCCCGCCGTGGACGCTCCCACGACGACGCACCGGCCCCCGCGTCACCCGCGCACGTACGGGCTGGATCCGACCACGCTCGTCCCGCCGATGGTCCTGACCGCGTTTCACCTGGGCCCGCAGTTCAGGCTCGGACCGTTCCTCACCCGGCTGCCCGCGGCCGTCGCGATCCCGACCAACGGACCTCCGGCGATCAAGGGGAACATGGTCGTCCACCCCGCGGCCGAGGAATGGCAGCGCGTCGCCGCCTTCTCTCACTGCGCCCGCACAGTGCGAGCCGGCGGGTTCGCCCTCGTCACGGCGGACGGCCTCGGCGGCGCCCGGGTCATGACCACGCTCCTGGGGCGCGAAGTCCCCCTGTCGGCCGGCCCGTTCGCGCTGGCCCGGCTCACCGCGGCTCCGCTCCTGCCGGTGGCGGCGCGCTGGCGGGGCCGGGCGCTGCACGTCGCCGCGGGCGAGCCGATCCCGGTCGCGGACCCCGCCGAGATGGCGAGCGCCGTGGCGCGCTGGCTCGAGGGCTACCTGCGCGAGCATCCCGAGGAGCTGAGCGTCCGCTGGGCCCGCCTGCTGGGGGCGAAGGTCGACGAATCGGCGTGACCCGTCCGGCGGATCGCTCCGCCGGACGGATGGCCGTGATGGGACTCAGTCCTCGCCGGGGAGATCGAGGTCAGCGAGCTCCTCGGCGAAGCCGAGTGAGGAGCCGCCGCCCGAGATGTCCTCCAGGTCGGACAGATCGGGCTCGAGGCCGCCGAAGCTGCTGAGCGACTCGCCGTCGGAGAGCCCGAGCTCGGCCACGAGGTCGTCGTGGTCGAGCAGGCCGACATCGTCCATGCCGCGGGGCAGCGGCTCGGTGGGCTCGATCTCGATCCGCCGGTAGCGCTTCAGCCCCGTGGCGGCCGGGATCAGCTTGCCGATGATCACGTTCTCCTTGAGCCCGTTGAGCCGGTCGATCTTGCCCTCCAGGGCGGCGTCGGTGAGCACCTTCGTCGTCTCCTGGAAGGAGGCGGCGGACAGGAACGAGTCCGTGTTCAGCGAGGCCTTGGTGATGCCGAGGATGATCTCCTCCGCCTGCGCCCCCTCGCCACCGCCGTCGATCACCGACTGGTTGAGCTTGGCGTACTCGTTGCGGTCGACGAACTGGCCGGGCAGGAGGTCGGTGTCGCCCTTCTGATCGACCCGCACCTTCTTCATCATCTGCCGGACGATCAGCTCGATGTGCTTGTCGTTGATGTCGACGCCCTGGGACTTGTAGACCTCCTGCACCTCACGCACGAGGTACAGCTCGGTCTCGGTCCGATTGCGGATCGCCAGGAGCTCGTGCGGGTACAGCGAGCCCTCGTTGAGCTGGGTGCCGGGCTCGATGGTCTGGCCCGAGTCGACGTAGAGCAGGGTGCGCCGCGGGAACGTGTTGCGGTGCTCCTCGCCCGACTCGTCGGTGACCACCACGGTGACCGACTTCTCGCCCTCCTCGATCGAGACCACGCCGCCGATCTCGGCGATCTTGGCCAGGCCCTTCGGCTTGCGCGCCTCGAACAGCTCCACCACGCGCGGGAGGCCGTGGGTGATGTCCGCGCCGGCGATGCCGCCGGTGTGGAAGGTCCGCATCGTCAGCTGCGTGCCCGGCTCGCCGATCGACTGGGCGGCGATGATGCCGACCGCGTCGCCGATCTGCGCGAGCTTCCCGGTGGCCATCGCCCGGCCGTAGCAGGCCTGGCAGACACCCGTCGGGGCCTCGCACTTGAGCACGGAGCGCACAGGGACGCTGATCACCTCACCGCCGTCGGACGCCTCGGCCCAGGCGGTGTGGATCTCGGCGAACTCGGCGCGATCGATCTCCGCGCCCTTGGCGACGATCGTCTTGCCGCCATGGGCGATGTCGAGCGCGGCGATCCGGCCGATGAGGTTGTCGTTCGGCTCGGAGGTCGGACGCATCCGACGGGTCTCCGGGTCGACCTCGAGCTTGAACACCGGCAGCTCCACGTAGCCCTGGGTGCCGCAGTCCTCGGCGCGGATGATCACGTCCTGGGCGACGTCGACGAGGCGCCGGGTGAGGTACCCGGAGTCCGCCGTGCGCAGCGCCGTATCGGCCAGGCCCTTGCGCGCGCCGTGCGTGGAGATGAAGTACTCCAGCACGTCGAGGCCCTCCATGAAGTTGGCCTTGATCGGCCGCTCGATGATCTCGCCCTTCGGATTGGCCATCAGGCCGCGCATGCCGGCCAGCTGGCGGATCTGCTGGAACGAACCACGGGCACCCGAGTTGGCCATCATGAAGATCGGGTTGAGCACGTCGAGGTTGTCGGTCATCGCCTGCGCGACCTCGTTGGTCGCGCGGTCCCACAGCTTGGTGACCGCCTCATGGCGCTCCTCCTGATCCATCTCGCCGTCCTCGTACTGCTCCTCGATCCGCGCCAGCTCCTCGTCGTAGCGCGCCAGGATCGCCGCCTTCGTCGGCGGCACCTGGACGTCGTTCTTGGAGATCGTCACGCCGGCCTTGGTGGCGTAGTGGAAGCCGATGTCCTTGAACGCGTCGAGCACCTGCGAGATCGACGGCGCCCCGTAGGCCTGCACGAGGTCGTCGACCAGCTGGGTGGTGTCCTTCTTGCGCATCGAGCGATTGACGAACGTGTAGGTGGAGGCGTCGAACTGCTCGCCCAGCGCCTCGTGAAGCGCCCGCTCGATCTTGTCGTTGTAGATGATCCGCCCCACCGTGGTGAGGATGTGGCCGCCCTCGCGCCCGACCGGCCGGAACTCGGCGAGGTCGTGGAGCTTGACGATCCCGTGCTCGTGGGACCACTCCGCCTCCTGGGCGGTGCGGTACACGTGCGGGCGGGGATCGTGGGTGGCCGGATCGATCTTCTCCAGCTCGGAGGAGTCCGGGCCGTAGGTGAGGTAGTACGCGCCGAGGACCATGTCCTGTGAGGGAGTGGCCAGCGGGGCGCCGTGGGCCGGCGAGAGAATGTTGTTCGCCGACAGCATGAGGATCCGCGCCTCCGCCTGGGCCTCGGCCGACAGCGGCAGGTGCACCGCCATCTGGTCGCCGTCGAAGTCGGCGTTGAAGGCGTGGCAGACGAGCGGGTGGACCTGGATGGCCTTGCCCTCGACGAGCACCGGCTCGAACGCCTGGATCCCCAGGCGGTGGAGCGTCGGCGCACGGTTGAGGAGCACCGGATGCTCGTGGATGACCTCCTCCAGCACGTCCCACACCTCGGGGATCGCCGAGTCGACCATCTTCTTGGCCGCCTTGATGTTCTGCGCCGACTTGCGCTCGACGAGGCGGGCCATGATGAACGGCTTGAACAGCTCGAGCGCCATCAGCTTCGGCAGCCCGCACTGGTGAAGGCGCAGCGACGGACCGGACACGATCACCGACCGGCCCGAGTAGTCGACGCGCTTGCCGAGCAGGTTCTGGCGGAAGCGGCCCTGCTTGCCCTTGAGCATGTCGGAGATCGACTTGAGCGGACGGTTGCCCGGCCCGGTGACGGGACGGCCACGGCGGCCGTTGTCGAACAGCGCGTCGACGGCCTCCTGCAGCATCCGCTTCTCGTTGTTGACGATGATCTCCGGCGCGCCGAGGTCGAGCAGCCGCTTGAGGCGGTTGTTGCGGTTGATGACGCGGCGGTAGAGGTCGTTGAGGTCGGAGGTCGCGAAGCGCCCGCCGTCGAGCTGGACCATCGGGCGCAGCTCCGGCGGGATCACGGGGACCGCCTCCAGGATCATCATCTCCGGCTTGTTGCCGGACTGCAGGAAGGCCGAGGCGACCTTCAGCCGCTTGACCGCGCGGGCCTGCTTCTGACCCTTGGCCGTCTTCACCTGATCCTGCAGGTCGGCGGCTTCGGCCTCGAGGTCGACCTGCTGGAGCAGATCGCGCACGGCCTCGGCGCCCATGCCGCCGCGGAAGTACTCGCCGAAGCCGAACGGCGAGCCGAAGCGGTCCTTGAGCTCCCGGAACAGCGTCTCGTCGTTGACGACGTCCTTCGGCTTCATCGTCTTGAACAGCTCCCACACCTGGCGCATGCGCTCGGCGGCGTCCTCGATGTAGGCCTCGGTGTCGTCGATGTCGGCCTGGAAGCTCTTGCGGAGCTCCTTGAGCAGCTTCGTGCGCTCGTCCTCGTCGAGCTTGTCGACCTTGACTTCGAGCGACTCCGCCCACAGGTGATCCTCGTCGGAGAAGTCACGACCGGTCCTCCCGGTCTCCAGGTAGTTGACCCGGCGCTCGAGCGACTCCTTGAGCTCGAGCGTGCGCTCCTCCTTCTCCGCGGCATAGGACTCGAGCACGCGGTTGACCTCGCCCTCCAGCGTCTCGGTGTCGTTCGCCCGCGCGTCGTCGTCGACCCACGTGACCATCGAGGCGGCGAAGTAGAGAACCTTCTCGAGCTCCTTGGGCGCCATGTCGAGCAGGTAGCCGATGCGGCTCGGGACGCCCTTGAAGAACCAGATGTGGCTCACGGGGGCGGCCAGGTCGATGTGGCCCATGCGCTCGCGCCGGACCTTGGAGCGGGTGACCTCGACGCCGCAGCGCTCACAGACGATGCCCTTGTAGCGGACGCGCTTGTACTTGCCGCAGTAGCACTCCCAATCCTTGGTGGGACCGAAGATGCGCTCGCAGAAGAGCCCGTCCTTCTCGGGCTTGAGCGTCCGGTAGTTGATCGTCTCCGGCTTGGTCACCTCTCCCGAGCTCCAGGAGCGGATCTGCTTGGAGGAGGCGAGGCCGATCTCGATGGCGTCGAAGTTATTGATGTCG
>CAWITN010000006.1:0-430911 GCA_963839085.1 uncultured Solirubrobacterales bacterium | reverse complement strand
GTCGCCGTCCCGGTGGCGCAGTCGCGCACCGGCGCGGCCAATGTCCACTTCACCCCCGGAGCCCGCACCCATTGGCACACCCACCCCTTCGGCCAGACGATCTATGTCACCGAGGGCATCGGCCGCTGCCAGCGCGAAGGCGGCCCCGTCGAAGCCATCCACCCCGGCGACCGGGTGTTCTTCGAGGCCGGCGAGAACCACTGGCACGGCGCGGCCCCACAGCGCTTCATGGCCCACATCGCGATCCAGGAAGCCGACGAGTCGGGCAGCCCGGTCACCTGGGGCGACCCCGTCAGCGACGAGGAGTACACCGCCAAGCCCGCCCCTTGAGCGCGCCGTGGCACGGCGTTGCCTCAGAACTCATGGCGGGCCAGCCTGAGGCCCCCGACCGTCTCCGACTCGCTCATGGCGGCCATCGCCGGCACCATCTCACTCGTCACGAGCCCCTCGTCGGTGAGCTCGTCGATGATCTCGAAGGCGGCGGCGGTGTTCTCCGGGGTGTCGACCGTGATGGTCAGTACCGGGACGCGCCGGCGGATCTGGAAGAACCGGTCGCCGTGGGGAGCGTGGTCGCCGTGAAAGCCCCAGATCCCGCGTAGGCTGGTCGCACCCGCCGAGCCCGATCGGCGCAGGCGGCGAACGATCTCCAGGCTGAGCGGCCTGCCGTCATGGGTCGCGCTCTGTGACGTGTAGATCATCAGCTTCTGCCACATCGCCAGACCGTGCTCATCGGTGCGGGGCAGCGCATGGGGCCTGGCGAGCAGTTGGCCGTCGCGCTTGCACACACGCACACGCTCGAGCGTCAGCAGCGGGTCGCCGAGCAGCCCTGCGAGCTCCGGCAGGAGCTGCGCGATCTTCTCGCCCGCGCCGACGGCGATGATCATCATCGGGACGTCGGCGTTGCGGGCGAAGAACCTGGCTCGGGTGCGCCGCCCGCGGCTCGTCCCGTCGACGCCCAGCAGGACGGACGCGCCGTCGATCCCGTGGCGAGAGAGCAGATCACAGACGGCGGCATAGGCCGGGATCCCGTGGATCCGCTCCTGGCGTCCGACGTACACCGTGAGCTTGGTCGCCTCTCCGAGCACCTCGGGCAGCTCGACGGCGCCGATCTCACCCGACAGCAACCGGGCGCGCTCAAGCGTGATCAGTCCCCGGCGCTTGACCTCCATCACCGGCGCCAGCAGCGCCTCGATCCGATCACGACGGTCGACCGCGACCGCGACGACAGGCAGGTCTTCCGACAGCGACAAGAGCCGGTCGGTGTGCATGTGATGGAGGCGGCCGAAGCCCTCGGCACCGCGCAGCAGGATGCTGCTGTGGACGCCGTGCGCACCGTAGATGCCGAGCAGCTCGTCGGCCAGCAGCCCGCCCTCGGTGCGGTCTCGCTCACCGAAGTAGGCCGTCAGCTTCAAAGCGTCCTCGTTCACAGATGTCCTCCGATCAGCCGACCGAGCGCCGCTGCGCCCACGCCGGCCGCGATGCTGAGGGCGACGTTGATCGCCGCGGCGGGGATGTGACCGTCCTCGGCGAGGCGGTGGGTCTCGAACATCCACGTCGAGAAGGTGGTGTAGGAGCCGATGAGCGCCGTGCCCACCACCAGCAGCATGTTCCCCCTCAGGGCCAGCCCGGTGAGCAAGCCGAGGATGAAGGCGCCGCTGAGGTTGATGACGAGGGTGCCCACCGGGAAGTCGCGGCCCACTCTCTGGCCGATCATCGCGTCGACCAGGAAACGGACGACCGCTCCGAGCCCGCCCATCCCGGCGATCGCTGCCCACACCGGCAAGCTCATGTCAGTCGCGAGCGTCTGACGAGGGCCGTCATCGTCCAGATCGCGACGTAGCCGGCGGTGATGCTGGCCGCTGCGTAACCAGCCGCCAGGACGTACGCGTGGTGGTCAAGCATCTTGAGGGCCTCCACCTGTGCCGTGGAGAACGTGGTGTAGGCGCCGCAGAACCCGGTGCCGGCGAAGGGCCGCCGATAGGTGGACTGGGGCAGACGCTCCTGCAGCCGCGTGGCGAGGTAGGCGAGGATGGCCGTTCCGGTGACGTTGATCAGGAACGTCGCCCACGGCCAGCTCGAAGCGCCGGCGGTGAACAGCGTGCCGACCCAGACGCGCAGCACCGCGCCCAGCATGCCGCCGCCAAAGATCGCCGCGAGCTCGCGCCCGTCCACACGTGCCATCGCCGGCCACCTTGGCCGACTGTGCCCGACGCGGGCGATGATGCCGTTGACCACAACACTCCTTTCGCTTGCAGCGGTGTGTTACGCGAAAGGAGCCATCAGCCCTTGTTCGTGGTGGGCGGTCCGAGGAGCGCGCGCGCTCCTGCGTCAGGACTCCATCTGACCTGCGCCCGAGAGTACCGCAGACGCCTGGACTGGGCGACGGGCCGACCTCTGCGGTCGGCCGGGCGATGACCGCCTCGAGGGTCAGTTGCCGGGGTGCTCGGCGCGCCAGGCGTCGACCGTGAGCACCCACCGCTCGTGGTCGCGCCACTGCCCGGCGATCTTCAGGTATCGCGGCGGGCAGTCGTCCAGCACGAAGCCCGCGCCCGCGGCCAACGAGATCGAGGCACGGTTGCCGGGCTGGATGTTCGCCTCCACCATGTCGAGACCCATGTCAACGAAGGCGTGGCGCAGGACGAGCTCGATCCCGTCCCGCATGTAGCCCTGGCGGGCGTGGCGCTTGGCGACGGCATAGCCCAGGTAGGCGCCGCGCTGTGAGCCGACGAGGATCGGCGAGAGGTTGAAGAAGCCGACGATGGCGTCGTCCTCCAGGCGGCACACGAGCATCGCCTCGAAGTCGCTGCGCCGTGAGTCCGCCACGTAGGCCTCGAAGCGCTCGTGGTCGGTGGGCGCGCTGGCCCAGGGCCGGTGGAACGACCGGCTCGAGCGCATCAGCGCGACGAATTCGGCGGCGTCGTCCACCTGAGGCGAGCGCAGGTAGACCCGGCTTGTCTCTATGGCGATAGCGCGTCCTCCAGCCGATAGGCGAGGGCCTCGCAGGCGAGCTCCTCGGTGACGTTGAGCTGGAAGCGCCGCCTCGTGTCCTCCACGAGCTCGAGCGCCGCGCGCAGCCGGTCGGGGGCGGGGGATGCGGCGGCGTCCTCCGCCAACGCGGTCGCGCGGTCCCGGTTGCGCACGAGATCCTCACCGCCCCACGCGAGGCACGCCAGGTCGGCGAACCACAGGGCGGAGAGCTGCAGGGCGAGATCCAGGGCTCCCGTCTCCACCCTCCGGCGGCTACGGCGGATCCGATCGTTCCACTCGGTCTCGATCCGCTTGCGCTCCTTGCGCGGATACAGCTCGATCTCCGCCGTGGCGCGCTCCTCGAGCTCGGTCCTGATCTGCTCGCCGCGGGCCCGCACCGCGGCGAGCAGGCCCACCCACGGCTTCACGCGCGCGACCTCCCCCGCCAGCGCCGTGCGCGCCAGCGCCTCGCCCGCCGCCCGCAGCGCCGCTCCCTCTTCGCCGGCCAGCTCACGCGCCTGCGCGGCGTCGCCGAGCGACAGGCGCGCGCAGGCGTGCGCGGTGTCCGGGGCCACCCCCGTCGCCTCGAGCGTGGCGACGACCTGCGCCTCGGTCGGCGGATCGAAGCGGACGAGCTGACAGCGCGAGCGGATCGTCGGCAGGACCTCGGCCAGGCGATCGGTGATCAGCACGAGGTGAGCGAAGGCGGGAGGCTCCTCGAGCGTCTTCAGCATCCGGTTGGCGGCCTCGTCACCCAGCTCGTCGACGCGCTCGATCACGAACACCCGCCGCAGCGCCTCGAACGGCGTCCGCGTCGACGCGGCCACCACCGGCCCGGCGATGTCTCCGACGAGAATCTCGTGGGCGCCGCTCGGCGACACCCACGTGAGGTCGGGATGGGCGCCGCTGCTGACGCGCGCCCGGGCGCTGGCGGGATCCGCGGCGCCGTCCGCGAGCAGCTCCGCCGCCAGCGCGCGGGCGGCGGCTCGCTTGCCGGCGCCCCCGGGGCCGTGGAACAGGTAGGCGTGGGAGGCTCGGCCCTCCGGGCCCAGGAGCGGGCCGAGGAGCGAGCGCGCGTGGGGATGTCGTTCCAGCTCGGCGAGCATCGGCAACCGATGCTAATAGCCGGACCCGCGGCCGGTAACGTGGCACGGGCAAGGGTGGATCGAGGAGCGCTCATCACGATCGAGGGGCTGGACGGCGCCGGCAAGACGACGCTCGCCGAGGCCATCGCCGAAGCGCTCACCGCTCGCTCCATCCCCGTCCGCGTGCTGCGGGAGCCTGGCGGCGTCGCGGCGGCCGAACGCATCCGTGAACTCGTCAAGGACCCCGGCCTGGAGCTCGGCGCGCGCGCCGAGGCGCTGCTCTACGCCGCCGCCCGGGCACAGCTCGTCGAGCAGGCCCTGAGGCCCACGCTCGAGGAGGGAACGTGGGTCGTCCTCGACCGCTTCGTCGACTCCTCGCTCGCCTACCAGGCGGTCGGTCGCGAGCTCGGGGTCCCGGCGATCGCTGCCATCAACGCCTTCGCCACCGGGGGCCTCACCCCCGACCGGACGCTGCTGCTGACGCTCGATCCGGCGCTTGGGCGGGAACGCCTGAGCACGCGCGGCGATGCGCCCGATCGGCTCGAGCGCGAACAGGATGCCTTCTTCGCGCGCGTCGCGGACGGCTACGCCGAGCTCGCCGGCGCCGAGCCGGAGCGCATCCGGGTGATCGACGCCGGGCAGACGCCCGACCGGGTCCTGCGCGCGGCGCTCGACGCGCTCGCGGACCTGCTCGGCGATCAGTCGCCGTAGCCGCGCGGGTGCGCCTGGTGAAAGCCCCAGGCGTCGGCGATGATCTGCGTGAGCTCGGGCTTGGTCGGTTTCCAGCCCAGCTCCTGGCGGATCCGATCCGCGGCCGCCACGAGCATCGGCGGATCGCCGGGACGACGATCTCGCTCGACCGAGGGTATCGACCGGCCCGTCACGGTCTCCGCGGCGGCGATCACCTCGCGGACCGAGAAGCCGCTGCCGTTGCCGAGGTTGAAGATCCGGTGCTCGCCGGGCCGCGTGCCGGCGAGGGCGAGCACGTGGGCCTCGGCGAGGTCATCGATGTGGATGTAGTCCCGGATGGCCGTTCCGTCAGGGGTCGGATAATCGGTGCCGTAGACCTCCACCTGCTGCAGGCGGCCGAGCACGACGCCGAGCACATTGGGGATCAGGTGGGTCTCGGGATCGTGATCCTCGCCCGCGCCGGCGCTCGCGCCGGCGACGTTGAAGTACCGCAGGCTGACGGCGCCGAGGTCGTGGGCCACGCAGAAGTCCCCGATCATGTTGTCGACGGCGAGCTTCGAGGCGCCGTAGGCGTTGGCGGGCCGCGGCGTGGCCGATTCGGGGATCGGCACCTCGTCGGGCTGCCCGTAGACCGCGCACGTGGATGAGAAGACGAGCTGCGAGATCCCGGAGCGCTGCATCGCCTGGAGCAGGTTGAGGGTGCCGCCGACGTTCGTGCGGTAATAGCGCTCCGGATGACTCACCGACTCAGCGACGAGGGCCAGCGCCGCGAAGTGCAGGACGCCTTCGAAGCCCTCACTGAGGACCCGGTCGACCTTAGGCTCGTCGAGCAGGTCGACGACCTCCAGCCGCGCCTCGGGAGCCACCGCGCCACGATGGCCCCGTTCGAGGTTGTCGAGCACGACCACCTCGTGGCCATCGGCGATCAGCCGACGGCTGACGATCGAGCCGATGTAGCCCGCCCCGCCGGTGACGAGCAGCTTCATCGCAGGCCGAGCACTCGGTCAAGGGGGCGTGCCATTCCTCCCCGGCATTTAACCGACATAGAATCGCGGGCGCCGTGAGCGACATACCGACGCCCTTCGAGCTCCAGGAGTTCGAGCAGTTCGAGGCCACCCCCGGCACGGCGCTGATCCGCCTCAGCGCCCGAACCTCTGCGGGTGGTGTCCCTGGACGTCCGGTGCTGCTCGTCAGCGATGCCGCCGGAGAGCACCGGTTCTCGGCGCTGCCGGCCCCGCCGGACCCGGTCGGCCTGCTGCGCGCCGCCTTCTCCGCCCCCGCGGCGCTGACCGCGCGGCGAGCCGCGTACGTGCTCGAGCTCCCAAGCGGAGACCACGTCGCGCTGCCCGATCCGGCGCGCCGGCGCAGCCTCCAGGCCCGGCGTCCGGGGATGCCGACGCAGCCGCCGCCCGGCCGGCGCCGGGCTCCACGCCCCGATCAGGTGCTGCGGGAGGAACGTCGCCTGCGCACCGAGGCCGAGCAGCGCGCCGAGGCGCGGCGGCACGCCATCACGGAGCTCGAGCGCCGCCTGGCGACCGAGCGGGCGAGTCGGGCCGCGGCGGTCCAGCAGGCCCTGCGTGCGACCTCGGCCCGGACCGATGCCCTCTCCCGTGTCGCCCGGCTGGAGGCCGAGCGGGAGGCGGCCCGGCGCGCCCAGCGCGAGCTTCAGGCGCAACTCGAGCGTGAGCGCACCGCCGTCGAGGAGCTCGACGGCGCGCTGGAGGCGCGCGACCGCGCCCTCGCCGAACGCGAGCTCGCGCTGCGTGCCGAACACATGCGCCTCGTCGCTGCCGAGACCGCGATCGCCGACGAGCGCGCCCGGGCCGCCGCCCTCGTACAGCAGGCGCGCGCCACCGCAGCCCAGGCCGAGCGCCGCGCCGCCGAGCACGAGCAGGCGCGTGCGGGCGCCGAGGCGGAGATCGAGACCCTGCGGGCCGAGGCCGAAGCCGGCACGGACGCCCGGCACGCCGCCGAGGCCGCGCTCGCCCGGCGGCAGCGGGAGCTCGAGTCGGCCCGGCGCTCGGCGGACGAGAGCCAGGCGCGCGCCGAAGCGATCCAGGGCGTCGCCGCGGCGGTCGAGCAACGCCACGCGCAGCTGCGACAGAGTCACGACGCGCTGGCCGAGGAGCTCGAGCAGGTGCGGACCGAGCGCGACGAGCTCGACCGCCGGCTGTCGGCGCGCATCGACGAGCGGGAGCGCCTGCTCGCCGAGCTGGAGGAGCGCTCCACGGCGGTCGAGTCGGCGCTGGCGGACGCCGCCGCGCTCGAGGCGGCGCTCGAGGATGCCGAGCGTGCCGGCCGGCGGGCGGACGCGCTCGCCCTGAGTCTCGAGGCCCAGCGAGAGAGAGCCCAGGAGGTCGGGCGCGAGCTCGGCGCGGCGCGCCGCCGGGCCGACAGCGCCGAAGCGGCCCTCGACGAGGCGCGGGAGGAGGCCGAGGAGCGCGAGGACGAGCTGGCCGAGGCGATCGACCAGCTCGAGCGGGAGTCCGCGGCCCGGATCACATCGCTGGAGCGCGAGCTCGCCGCCGCCGGTCAACGCGCCGACGCGGCGGCGACCCAGGGCACGACGCTCGGTCAGCGCCTCGTCGGCACCCTCGCCGCCGGCGCGGAGCTGCATGCCGCCTTGGTGGCCACCCGCCAGGAGGCGCTCCATCACCGGGCCCGGGCCGACGAGCTCGAGCGCCGCCTCGAAGAGTCGCAGGAGGCGACGGCCGGCCTTGCCTCGGCGGCCGAAGCGCGGGCCACCTCGGCCGAGCGTGACCGCGGGGAGCTGCGCGAGGAGGTCGAGCGCCTGCGCGAGCAGCACCGCCGGGCGCTCGGCGAGCTCCATGACTCGCAGCGTGAGCTCCGGGCGCGCGCGCTGGCGGCCCGAACGGAGGCCGTCGCGGCCGACGAGCGCCGGCAGGAGTTGCACGAGCAGCTGGCGGAATCGCTCGTCGAGCGGGCGAGCCTCACCGCCTCCCTCGATGCCGCGCGAGAGCTCACCGCCCACCTGGAACAACGGCGGAGTGAGGCCGAGCGGGCGCTGGCGGGTGCCCGCTCCGAGCTCGAGGATGCGCGACGCGCGGTCGGCATCGCCGAGCAGCGGGCCGCCGAGAGCATCGCGGCCCTCACGATCGAGCGGACCGAGGCGGGGCGGCGGGCCGCCGACGAGACCGCCGCCCAGCGCGAGCGGGCCGCCGCGCTCGGGGAGGAGGTCGCGGAGCTGAAGCGCCGGCTCGGAAGCACCCTGATGGAGCTGGGCGCACTGAGAGGCCGGGAGCGCGACAGCGCCGAGGTCGGGGACGCGCTGGCGTGGCGGGCCGGCAGCGAGCTGGAGGCGGTGCGGGCGGAGCTCCTCGCGGCCGAGCGAGAGCTTGCGGCGGCGGCGAGAGAGCTCGAACGCACCCGAGACGAGCTGGGGCGCGAGCGGGCTGACGCCGCCACCGCGGCCGAGCTGGCGGCGCAAGGTCTGGCCGCTGCCGTCGCCCACGCGGCCGAGCTCACGGCCCGTCACGACGACGAGCTCGGCGTGCACCAGGCGAAGCTCGCGCGGACGCACGACGAGCTGGCCGAGCTGGAGCAGGTCGCGGCTCGGCAGCGTGAAGAGTCGGCGGCGCGCACAAGAGAGCTGGAGAGGAATCTGGCGGCGGCGCGCACGGAAGCGGAGACCGCGCGGGCCGAGACGGCGGCGCTGGGGCGACGACTGGCGGAGATCGGCGATCGCCAGGCCATCGACGCCGAGGCGGCCCAGGCCCAGCGCGATCACGTGCGTGAGGTGGAGGCGGAGCTGGAGCAGGCGCGAAGCCAGATCGCGCGTCTGGAGTCCGAGGCCGCCGCCGGGCAGGCGCGCTCGGACGGCGAGCGGGAGACCCTGGCCGAGCGACTCGCGGCCGCGGTGGCCGACGCAGCCGCCCTGGCCGCCCGGCACGCGGACGCGCTCGATCTGCGCGCTGCGGAACTGGAGCTGGCCCGCGGCGAGGCGCACCGACTCGCCGGCCTGACGACGCAGCAGGCCGAGGAGCTGGCCCAGACGGCGGCGGCGGCGGAGCACGCGCGGCGTGAGGTGGATGAGCACGAGGCGCGCGCACGCGCACTTCAGGAACAGCTCACCGGACTGACGGCGGAGCTCACGTCCACCGCGGAGCTCGCGGCGGCCCGCGAGACGGACCATGAGCAGCAGGCCGCGTCGCTGCGCGCACAGCTCACCCAGGCCCTCGAGCAGGCGGAGACGACCCGGGAGGAGGCCTCGGCACACGAGCGGCAGCTCGTACAGCTCCGGCGCGAGGCAGCGCTCGCCAGCCGACAGCACGCCGACGCGCTCGGCGCGAGCCTGGCCGCCGCGGCAGAACGCGAGGCCCGCGAGGCCGACCGGGACGATATCCGGCGCGCCGCGCTCGAGCAGGCGCGCGACATCGCCGAGCAGCGGACCGCTCGCGCCGCGGCGCTCCAGGACGAGCTCCGCGACTTCGCCGCGATGCTCGAGCGCGAGCGACGCGCCGACGACCGCCAGCTCCAGGAGGCGCGAGCGCACGCCGAGGCGGCGCAGGCCGACGCCGAGACCCTCCGCGCCGAGGCCGAGGAGCTGCGCGCGCGGCTCAGCGAGCTCGAGGCCGCCGCCGAGAGCGGCGGGAGCGCGCAGGAGCGTCTGTTCGAGGTCATCGCCGAGAGCGCCCGCGCGGAAGCGCGAAGCGCCGATGAAGCCGACCTCACGCAGGCCGAGCTCGCCGCGGTGCGGGCTCGGGCGCAGACGGCCGAAGCCCGCGCGCTCGAGGCGCAGGGACGCGCGGAGGCGCTCTCCGGCGAGCTGGCCGGCCTGTCCGAGCGGATGGCGAGCGAGCGAGCGGCCGGCGCGCAACAGCTCACCGAAGCGCGCGAAGCCGCCGCAGCCGCCCGCACGGAGGCCGCGGCCGCTCACGCCGAGGCCGCCACGGCTCGCGCCGAGGGGGACGAGCGGCTCATCGATGCCCGGGGGGCCCTTGCCTCGTCGCGGAACGAGGCGGACATGCTCAGGGAACGGCTCGCCGAGCTCCAGCAGACCACCCCCGAGCCGGTGGCGGGCGATCACGATGCCCTGACCGGGACGACCGAGCGGCTGGGGGCGGCGCTCGCCGGCGCCGCGGCTACGCGTGAGGTCCTCGGCACCATCGTCGGGGTCCTGCGAATGCGAATCGACGCCCTCGAGCGCAGGGAGCGCGAGCAGGCCATCGGGCATGCCCGGGCGATCGCCGAGCAGCAGGCCGCGGTCGCGACGGCCGCCGTCGAGCGCGACCGGATCGGCCTGCGCGTCACGGAGCTCGAGCATCAGCTCCGGCGGGTGAGGGACGAGGCATCGACGCAGATGACGGCGGTGCGGGAGCCGTTCCTGGCTGCGCTCACCAACGCCGCTGTGCTGCGTGCGCGTGACCTCGATGCACGCGAGGTGATCCTCGCCAACAGCCTGGCGGCGGCAGCGCGGATGCGCCGGCTCGACGAGGCCGAGCAGCAGGCGCGCGCCGAGCTGGAGGAGCTCCGCGCCCGGGCGGGCGAAGGCGAGCGTGGCACCGATGAGCTGCGCGCCGCGGCGGTTCACGCCGCCGAGCTCCGGGCCGAGCAAGCGGCCGAGATCGAGATCCTGCGCATCGGGCTCGAGCGGGAGCAGCTCAAGCTGGGTCGTCTCGGCGAGGAGCACACCGTCGCGGAGCGCCGGATCGCGCGCCTGGAGGAGGAGCTCGGCCGCGCGCAGGAGAACGCATCGCTCGACCGCGAGGAGACGCAAAATGCGCTCGAGCAGGCGCATGAGGCCCTGGCGGCGGCCCAGCTGGCGCTGGAGGAGCGGGCGGCCGAGCTCGAGGCCGCGGCGGAACTCGCCGCCGGCCAACAGGCGGAGCTGGAGGCGGCGCGGGAGGCGGCCGGGCGCTTCGACGAGCAACGCGCCGCCGAGCAGGCGCTGGCCCTCGCGGCAGTGCGCGCAGAGGCCGAGCGCCAGACGCAGGAGCTCGAGGCCGAGCACCGGCGCGCTCTGGAGGTGGCCACGACGCGGGAGGCGGAGCTCCGAGAGCAACTCGCGGCAAGCGAGCACGCCCGCGGCGCGCTCGGCGACGAGCTGGCTCGGACCCAGGAGGCGGGGGCGGCGAGCGAGGCGCAGCTGCGCGCGGAGCTCGGGTCCGTCCTCGCGGCCCGGGTCGAGGCCGAGCGCGCGATCGAGGAGCTCCGGCGAAGCCACGACGGAACCTCACGGGCACGGGACGCGGCAAGGACGGGTCTCGGCGAAGCGGTCGCGGCACTCGGGGCTGCCACCGCGGCGCGCCGGCAGGCCGAGGCGGCCGCCGTGAAGCTCCACGAGGAGCTCGGTCACGCCCAGGCGGCCGGGGCGCGGGCGCTCCAGGCGCAGGTCGACGCGGCGAGCGCACGGATCACGGAGCTCGAACACGACCTCGCGGCGGCGCGCGAGCGTGGCGAGGCGGCCGATGCGCAGGCCGAGGCCCTCGAGTTGGAGCGGGCGCGCGCCGACGCTCTCGTCGAGCAGCTGGAGCACGAGCGCCGCCGCACGCTCGCCGCCGCCGAGCAGGCCGAGCTCGCCGAGATCAGCGTGGAGGAGCTGGGCGCGGTCGTCCGCGCGGAGACGGAGCGGCGAGAGCAGGCGGCCCGGCAGCTGACCGAGGCCGAGGCGCAGCGAGAGGAGCTGCAGGCGCGCATCGACGCGCTCCAGGTTCGCGATGACGAGCCGGAGCGCCGCGCGGCCGAGGAGCTCGCCGAGGTGGAGGCGCGACGCGCCGAGCTCCAGGCGAGGCTCGAGCCGCTCCTGGCGGACCTGGCGGCGGCGACCGCCTCACGCCAGGACGCCGAGACGGCCGGAGCCCGGCTGAGCACCGAGCGGGATCATCTCGCTGCACGCATCGCCGAGGCCGAAACGCAGCGGCAGGGACTGGAGCAGCAGCTGCAGGGGCTGGTGGCCGAGCTCGCGGCAGCGAGCGCCTTCCGCCGAGACGCCGAGAGCTCAGGGCTCCAGCTGGGCGCGGAGCTCGAAGCGCTCCGCGGCGAGCACGCCGAGGCAAACGCGCGCTTGGACGCGCTTCAGACCGACCACGAGCACGAGCGGACGGCCCACAACGAGATGACGGCGGAGCGCGAGCGCGTGGAGGCCGAGCGCGACCGGCTGGCGGGCCAGCTGCAGGGACTTGTAGCCGAGCTCGCCGAGGCCAGCGCCTCGCGCCGTGACGCCGAGGCGTCCGGAGCAGAGGTGTTGGCTGAGCGCGAGCGCCTGGCCGCCCAGGTCGGCGAATTGGAATCGGAGCGCGCGGTGCTAGAGGAACGCCTCGCTCAACTCCATGCCGACCACGAACGCGATCGGACCGCCCACGACGAAGTGACGGCGGAACACGAGCGCCTGGAGACCGAGCGCGACCGGCTCGCCGGCCAGCTGGAAGGGCTGCTCGCCGAGCTCGCGGCAGCCAGCGCCTCACGCCGAGATGCAGAGAGCTCAGGACTTCAGCTGGGAGAGGAGCTCGAAGCGCTCCGCGGCGAGCACGCCGAGGTGCGCGCCCGTCTCGATGCGCTTCACGCCGACCACGAACGCGACCGCGCCACCAACGAAGGCCTGGCCGCGCAACGAGCGGCCGAACGCGAGCGCCTGGAGGCCGAGCGCGAGCGGTTGTCGGCCCGGGTGTCCGAGCTGGAGTCCGAGCGCGAGGTGCTGGAGGAACGCCTCGCTCAGCTCGAGGCCGACCGCGAGCAGTTGCGTGCCGCGCACGAAGACGAGCGCCGCTCTGGTAGCGAGATCGCCGAGCAGCGGGTCGCGCTCGAGCAGGAGCGCGATCGGCTGGCCGGGCGCTTGGCGGGGCTCCTCGCCGAGCTCGCGGCCGCCAGCGCCTCACGGCGAGACGCAGAGAGCTCAGGCGTCCAGCTGGGCGAGGAGCTCGAAGCGCTCCGCGGCGAGCACGCCGAGGCAACCGCGCGACTGGACGCGCTTCAGGCCGACCACGAGCACGAGCGGACGGCTCGCGACGAGGTGACGGCGGAGCGCAGGCGCCTGGAGGCCGAGCGCGACCAGCTGGCCGGTCAGCTGGAGGGGCTCCTCGCCGAGCTCGCGGCCGCCAGCGCCTCACGCCGAGACGCGGAGAGCTCAGGCGTCCAGTTGAGCGACGAGCTGGACCGTCTCCGCGGCGAGCACGCGGAGGTGCAGGCCCGCCTCGAACGACTCCATGACGACCACGAACGCGAACGCGCCGATCGCGAGCAGGTGGCCGCCCGACGGGCCTCCGAACGCGAACAACTGGAGGCCGAGCGCGAGAGGTTGGCCGCCCGGGTCGGCGAGATGGAGTCCGAGCGCGAAATGCTGCAGGAGCGCCTCTCCGAGCTGCAGGCCGAGCACGAAGACGAGCGCCGCTCTGGTAGCGAGATCGCCGAGCAGCGAGCCGCGGTGGAGCAGGAGCGCGACCGCCTGCACGGCGAACTCGCCAAGCTCGTCGCCCAGCTCGCCGAGGTCTCCGCCTCCCGCCGTGACGCCGAGGCGTCCGGAGCAGAGGTGACGGCCGAGCGCGAGCGCCTGGCCGCCCAGGTCGGCGAATTGGAGTCGGAGCGCGGGGTGCTGGAGGACCGCCTCGCTCAACTCCGTGCCGACCACGAGCACGAGCGGACCGGCCACGAGGAGGTGACGGCGGAGCGTGAGCGCCTGGGGGCCGAGCGCGATCGGCTGGCCGGCCAGCTGGAAGGGCTGCTCGCCGAGCTCGCGGCCGCGAGCGCCTCCCGCCACGACGCTGAGAGCTCAGGCATCCAGCTGAGCGACGAGCTCGACCGTCTCCGCGGCGAGCACGCTCAGGCGCAGGCCCGCCTCGAAGCGCTCCAGGCGGACCAAGAACGCGACCGCGCCACGAACGACGAGTTGGCGGCCCAACGGGCCGCCGAACGCCAACAGCTGGAGACCGAGCGCGAGCGGTTGGCCGCCCGGGTCGCCGAGGTGGAATCCGAGCGCGGGACGCTGGAAGAACGTCTCGTCCAGCTCGAGGCCGACCGCGAGCAGTTGCGAGCCGAGCACGAGGACGAGCGCCGCTCCGGCAGCGAGATCGCGGAGCAGCGTGCCACGCTCGAGCAGGAGCGTGATCGGCTGGCCGGTCAGTTGGCCGGGCTGCTCGCCGAGCTCGCCGCAGCCAGCGCCTCCCGCCACGACGCTGAGAGCTCAGGGCTCCAGCTCACCGACGAGCTCGACCGTCTCCGCCGTGAGCACGCAGACGTGCGGGCGCACCTCGAAGCGCTCCAGGCCGACCACGAACGCGAACGCGCCGATCGCGAGCAGGTGGCGGCCCAACGGGCGGCCGAGCGCCAGCAGCTCGAGACCGAACGCGAGCGGTTGGACGCCCAGGTGTCCGAGATGGAGTCCGAGCGCCAGGTGCTGCAGGAACGCCTCGCCCAGCTCGAGGCCGACCGCGAGCAGTTGCGGGCCGCGCGCGAGCACGAGCGCAGCTCCGGCAGTGAGATCGCCGAGCAGCGAGCGGTGCTCGAGCAGGAGCGCGATCGGCTGACCGCTCAGTTGGAGGGGCTGCTCGCCGAGCTCGCCGCAGCCAGCGCCTCACGCCGAGACGCGGAGAGCTCGGGAGTCCAGCTGAGCGACGAGCTCGACCGTCTCCGGGGCGAGCACGCGGACGTGCGGGCGCGCCTCGAAGCGCTCGAGGCCGACCACGAACGCGAGCGCGCCACCAACGAAGACCTGGCGGCCCGACGAGCGGCCGAGCGCGAGCAGCTGGAGACCGAGCGCGACCGCCTCCAGGCCGAGCTCGACGAAATGCGTGCCGAGCTCGCCAGCACGGAGGGGGGGCGTCGCGACGCCGAGCGCTCGGCGCTCGAGCGCGCCGGCGAGATGGAGGGCCGGCTCCTCGAGACGGAAGCGCGAGCGCGCGATGCCATCGCGGAAGCCGGGCGGCTCGCCGGCGAGCTCGCGCAGGTCGAGGCGCGCCGGGAGGAGGCGACCGCGGCGCTCACCGCTCGCGCCGACGAGCTGGCGGCGCAGCTGACCGCGGCGAGCGAGCTCGGCGCCGCCGGCGTCGAGCAGCTGTCTGCGCTGCGTGAGGAGCACGACCGGGCGGAGCGCGAGCTCCATGCGGCGCAGACCCGGCTGGGCGACGCCGAGGAGGAGCGTGAGCGGGCCGAGCGAGCCGTCGACGGCCTGCACGAGCAGCTCCGGGAGCTCGCCACCGAGCGGGAGCAGGCGAAGGCGACGCAGGCGGAGCTCGAACGGGTCACCGCCGCACTCGCCGATGCCGAGGGACGGGAGCGTGCCGCCCGCGAGGAGAGCGAGCGGCTCATCAATGACGTGCGCGCCCGCGAACAGGCCATGCGGGAGGCCGATTCGGCGGGCGCCGCCCTGCGCGACCGACTGGCGGCGGCGCAGGACGAGCGCGCGCAGCTGGAGCGCACGCTGCGCGATGAGCAGGCGCAGCTCGCCGCGCACGCCGACGAGCTCGCCGCGCAGCTCGTGGCCGAGGCCGAGCTCAGCCGGCAGGTCGAGGACCGGTTGGCCGGGCTCCGGGCGGCACGGGAGGAGATCGAGCACGAGCTCGGGCGCACGCGCGCCGAGCTCGCCGACACCGTGGCACAGCGCGATCGGGCCGAGACACGGGCGCGCGAAGCCGCCGAGCGGCTCGACGTCGCCGAGGGGCAAGCGCGGTCGCTGGCGGCCGAGAGGACGAGGGACGATGGCGCCCGCGAGCGTGCCGAGGCGCGGGTTCAGGAGCTGCAGGACGAGCTCGACCGCGCCCGGCAGGCACTCGCCGCGGCGACCGTGCGGCGCGACCGGGCCGTCGCCGGCGCCACCCGCTTCGCCGTCCGCCACGAGGATCTCGACCTGGCGACCGAGGCTCGGGCGCGGGCGCTGGCCGAGGAGGAGATCACGGCGCTGCTGCGCCGCCAGGCCCGGTGAGCGCCCCGGGAGCCGTTCCGTACTGGCCGTCGGCGGGCGTCTGAACCGCGCTCGGCGAGTCCTGGGGCGGGGCGAGATCGAGCACCGCGGTCGCGGCGGTGCTCCCGCCGAACAGCAGGCTCTCCTCCCCGTGCGGATCGAGCGCCACCGCCTTGGCCGTGGCGGCGATGGCGCCGGGCGGATCGTGAGCGGCCAGGTCGGCGACGGCCAGCGTCGCCCAGGCCTGGGGATCGCTCGGGTCACGGCGCAGGGCGGCGAGCAGATCGGAGCGCGCAGCGCCGGTCTGATCCCGTCGCAATGCGATCGAGGCCCTCACCATGAGGCCCGCGTCGGACAGCGGATCCAGCCGCCCGGACAGGGCCGCCTGCTGCTCGGCGTGGTCGATCGACGCGGCCGTTCCGGCGGCGGCCGCGACGCTGGCGGTGGAGGCATCGCCGGCGGCGAGGCTGGGAAGCGTCGCGGACACGGCGTAGGCACACATCACGACGGCCGCCAGGGCGCCACCGGCGAGCCGCACGAGCGAGCCGGCCGAGCTCCAGTCCGGAAGGCTGACGGGAAGCCGTCCCGGGCCCGCGGCCGGCCGGGCATCCGCGAGGCCCGCCCGGCCGGCGGCGGCGGCGAGCACGCCGAGGAACACCAGCACGGGCAGCGTCACGCCGGGAATGTCGGAATCCCAGTCGTAGCAAGCGTGAGCGCAGTAGGCGATCGCCGCGCCGAACAGTGCCGCCGCGATCATCCGCTCACGCCCGGGCGGACGCCGGCGCACCATGCGCAACCCGCTCGCCAGCAGGAGGGCGAACGCGCCGAGCGCCAGGACGGCGCCGATCACGCCCGTCTCGGCGAGATACTGCAGCGGGACGCTGTGCGGCTGCTTGGTCCCGAGCGCGTCGCGGCGGTAGAGCAGGTGCACGACGGGGAAGGAGCCCGCGCCCCAACCGCCGACGGGACGGGCGCTGAAGGCTCCCACCGCCTCCTTCCACCAGATCCAGCGGTTGCCCGAATCGGCGGAGACGAGGTTGTTGGGGTTCGTGTCGTTGATGCCCTTGCCGGCGGTGAAGTCATGCCACACGTGGGTGACGCTGCCCGTGAGGCCGCGGTGCGAGATGCTCACCCCCACGAGGGCCACGACGACGGCGAGGCCCAGAGCCGCGACCAGCCCCCGAGCGATCCGGCGGGAGCGCTCCGGCGTCACGCGGACCACCTGCTCGCGGGCGAGCACGCGCCGGGCCAGCCGCGTGAGACCGGCCAGGGAGACCAGCACGAGGATGAGCAGCACGACGCCGGCGAGGGAGCGCGAGGCGAGCGAGACCCCGGCGCGGTTGATCTGGGGATTGAGAAGGCCGAGGAGAAGCGGCACGAGCGAGCCAAGCGCCGCCATCGCCAGCCACAGCAGTCCGCGCAACCGGCCGCCGCCGAGCGCGAGGGCCGCTCCGATCCCGAACACGAACGCCACCACGGCGCCGCGTGAGTAGGTGAAGCCGATCGCGAGGAACATCAGCTCCAGGGCCACCACCCCGGAGATGCGCGTGCGGGGCGACCGCGTGCGGTCGATGCAGAGCGACAGGGCGAGCGGCACGCCCATCACGAGGAACAGCGCGAGGGCGTTCCAGTACCCGAACGGCTGCTGGAGACGGGCAACGGCGCCGGTCTGGTCGAGGTCGATCAGACCCGGCACGTGGAGCCAGGGGAGCAGCTTCTGCCCGAGCGCATAGAACGTGATCAGCAGCGCGAGGGCGAGAAAGCCGTGCTGGGCCCGCTCGAGCGGCCGGCGAGCGGATGCGCCGTAGACGATCGCGAGGAACAGGACGACCGTGTAGGTGACGTAGCGGTTGACCTCGATCCAGGTGTCGTCCGGCGCGACGCTCCAGGCGAGGCTGACGGCGCTCCACACGGTGAAGGCGCCGAGCAGGCCGAGTCCCGCCCACGCGAGCCTGGGCGCCGCGACCCGCAGCCCCCCGCCCCACAGCCACACGCCGCCCACGAGGGCGCCGACGAGGGCCACGGCCACCTGCAGGCGCGGCTCGGCGGGCGAACCGGCGGCGCCGTGGGCGCAGGCGGCGTACAGCAGCAGCACCACCAGGGCGAGGCCGAGCACGTCCGCGGCGTCGCTGCGCTCCGAGACGGCGAGAAGACGCTGCCGCAGCGTTCCCCGCCGGGCGCCCGAGGAGAGCTCCTGGGTCGACATCGCCGGGCGACGCTAGCAGGCGCGGATGCCCGCGGAGAGGCCGCAAACTCGCGGCAAAGCCTGGCTTTCACACCCGGAGGACGACCGCCGAGCAGCTAAAATGAAAGGACGGTTCGGCACCGGCCGATGACCTCGTTCAGTTCGTCGGCGAAGCTTTCCGTCCGGGCCGTTCGCAAGGATCCGCTGTTACCGCCTCGGCCAATCCGGTGCCGGGAAAACGCAGTGGAACTAGCGGAAAATCGAGAGGAGCCGGTAGGAATGGAGCACACCCCGCACCCCCAGATGGCAGAGGAATCACAGGCGGGCTCGGGCCTCTCGATCAGTCGCTACTTCACCGCTCCCGGCCAGCACCCGTTCGACAGCGTGGAGTGGGAGCTGCGCGATGCACGCATCGCTCACGGCGATCGCGTGTCCTTCGAGCAGACAGACGTCGAGTTCCCCACGACGTGGTCGCAGAACGCCACCAACATCGTGGCCCAGAAGTACTTCCGCGGCCAGCCCGGCTCGGCCGAGCGTGAGCGCTCGGTCAAGCAGATGATCACCCGCGTGGCGGGCACGATCGCGTCGTGGGGCGTCGAGCGCGGGTACTTCGCCAGCGAGGCGGACGCCGAGACCTTCGAGCACGAGCTCACCCACATCCTTCTGCACCAGATCGCGGCGTTCAACTCGCCCGTCTGGTTCAACGTCGGCTGGCACCCCGTCGGCAGCCCGAAGATGCAGGCGAGCGCCTGCTTCATCCTCTCCGTCGAGGACAACATGGAGTCGATCCTCGAGTGGAACACGAAGGAGGGCGTGATCTTCCGCGGCGGCTCGGGCTCCGGCATCAACCTGTCGAAGATCCGCGGCTCGATGGAGCCGCTCAGCCGCGGCGGCACGGCCTCCGGCCCGGTGTCGTTCATGCGCGGCGCGGATGCCTGGGCGGGCTCGATCAAGTCCGGCGGCGGCACCCGCCGAGCCGCCAAGATGGTCGTGCTCGACATCGATCATCCGGACATCCGCGAGTTCATCTGGTGCAAGGCCAAGGAGGAGGACAAGGCCGCCGCACTGCGTGACGCGGGCTTCGACATGTCGATCGACGGCGACGGCTTCCACTCGATCCAGTACCAGAACGCCAACAACTCGGTCAGGCTCACCGACGAGTTCATGCGCGCCGCCGAGAACGACGAGGAGTGGCATCTCCTCAGCCGCACGACGAGCGAGCCGATCGGCGACTCGATCCCCGCGCGTGAGCTGATGCGGGAGATCGCCGAGGCCGCGTGGCGCTGCGCCGATCCCGGCGTCCAGTACGACACGACGATCAATCGGTGGCACACGTGCCCGAACTCGGGCCGGATCAACGCATCGAACCCGTGCTCGGAGTACATGCACGTCGACGACTCGGCCTGCAACCTGGCATCGCTCAACCTGATGAAGTTCCGCCGGGCCGACGGGAGCTTCGACGTCGAGTCGTTCACGCACGCGGTCGACATCGTGTTCCTCGCCCAGGAGATCGTCGTCTCGCCGTCGAGCTACCCGACGCCTCAGATCGCCGAGAACGCGCGGGCGTTCCGCCAGCTCGGCCTCGGCTACGCGAACCTCGGCGCCTATCTGATGGCCAATGGGCTCCCCTACGACTCCGATCAGGGGCGCGGCACGGCGGCGGCGATCACGGCGCTGATGACCGCGCGCGGCTACCTCGGCTCCGCTCGCGTCGCACGCGCGATGGGGCCGTATGACCGCTATGCCGAGAACCGCGACGCCCACAACGCCGTGATGCGGATGCATCGGGACGCCGCCGAGGCGATTCCCGACGGCTTCTGCCAGGACGAGCCGCTGCTCGAAGCGGCCCGGGAGACGTGGGAGCAGGCGGTCATCGCCGGCGAGGCGCATGGCTACCGCAACGCCCAGGCGACGGTGCTGGCCCCGACGGGGACGATCTCGTTCCTGATGGACTGCGACACCACCGGCGTCGAGCCGGACTTCTCGCTCGTCAAGTTCAAGGAGCTCGTCGGCGGCGGCCAGATGACGATCGTGAACCGGACGGTGCCGCTGGCGCTGCAGACGCTCGGCTACTCCGAGCACGACCGTGACCAGATCGTCGCCCACCTCAACGAGCACGGCACGATCCTCGGCGCCCCCGGCCTCGCCGACGAGCACCTCCCGGTGTTCGACGTGGCCGTCGGCGAGCGGGCGATCTCGCACATGGGCCACATCCAGATGATGGGAGCGGTCCAGCCGTTCATCTCGGGCGCGATCTCGAAGACGGTCAACCTGCCGGAGAGCGCGACGGTGGCGGACATCGCCGACGCCTACCTGCAGGCTTGGCGGCTCGGGATCAAGGCACTCGCCATCTACCGTGACGGCTCGAAGACCGCTCAGGCGCTGCGCACAGACGCCCACCAGAGCAAGCCGGCGCCCGGCCCGAGCCAGGAGGAGCTCGATCGGCAGATCGAGTCGGCGGTAACCGCCGCCCTCGCCGCCGCGCCGCCGAAGCGCCGCCGGATGCCGCGTGAGCGTCAGTCGATCACCCACAAGTTCTCGATCGGCGGTCACGAGGGCTACATCACCGCCGGCATGTACGAGGACGGCACGGTCGGCGAGATCTTCCTCACCGACATCGGCAAGGAAGGCTCGACCCTGCGCGGGATGATGAACTCCTTCGCCACGGCGATCTCGATCGCGCTCCAGTACGGGGTGCCGCTCGAGACGCTGGTGCGGAAGTTCAGCTACATGCGCTTCGAGCCGGAGGGAATGACGGGCAATCCCGAGATCCCCTTCGCGAAGTCGATGCCCGACTACATCATGCGCTGGCTCGCCTCGCGGTTCCTCGACGTCGATCTCCAGGAGGAGCTCGGCATCCTCACCGCCGACGTCCGCGCCCGCAAGGCCTCTCAGGAGGCGGCGAGCTCGCACGCCGGAGACACGGCACGTCCGGCCTCGTCCCTCCCGGGGCCCGTGAAGGGGAACGGGAACGGCGGCCATTCCGCGGGTCCGGTCGCGAGCGGATCGACGGCGGTTCCGGCCGCCTCGGCCTTCACCGACACGCCGCCGGTGGCGCCGCCGGCACAGCTCGGCCGGGGGTTCGACCTCGGGCCGGCCTGTCAGCAGTGCGGCGGCATGATGCAGCGCACGGGCAGCTGCTACACGTGCTCCAGCTGCGGGTTCAACACCGGCTGCGGGTGAGCGTCCCCGCTGGAGAGCAGCGCCCGGACCGGCGCGGGCGTCGCCGCCGGAGGAGTCGGCGGAGGACTCAGTGGTGGTGCTCGTTGCCGCGCACGGTGGCCCAGGACTGCCACGTGATGCGCAGGATGACGAGCGTGATCGCGAGGCCGATGAGTGGGTCGGCGATGCGCGCGCCGATGGCGACGACGATGGCGGAGGCGATAACCGCGAGCGAGACGTAGGCGTCCGCCGCGGCGTGGTTGCCGTCGGCGATGAGCGCTGGGCTGTCGAGCCGGCGTCCGGCGCGCCGGCGGACCCTGGAGGCGATGAAGTTCCCGAGGTACCCGACGGCTCCCGCGGCGGCCAGCGCCCACAGGTGCGTCGGCGGACTCTGGTGGATGAGCCGCAGGACCGCCTCGACGCCGGCCACGCACGCGCTGATGAAGATGGCCGCGACGACGAACAGCCCGGCGGTCCGCTCAGCGCGCTCAGAGCGCATCAGGAAGGCGATACCCAGAGGAACCGCGGTCAGCGCGTCCCCAAAGTTGTGGATGAGGTCAGCCAGCAGCGCCACCGACCCGGAAAGGATGAAGACGACCGACTGCGCGGCGGCGGCCAGGCCAAGGACCCCGAGGGAGATGAGGACGGCGCGGACACCCTCCTCGGAGCGCTTGATGGAGTCATGGACCAGCCCATGCGAGTGACCATGCCCGCCGTGGTCGTGGTCCTCCCCGTGGTCGCGGTCATGCCCATGGTCGTGGTCATGCCCGTGGGCGTGGCTGGCGTGGTCGTGCACGTCTGGATGCGGAGGTGCCGGTGACTCAGACCGCGGTCGGGGCAGATCGATCTCGTGCCTCCTGAAGCTGGCCGTCAGTCGTCGTCCGGCTCCATCCCTGTCGGAGGTGCTCGACGTGGGAGATGGCCTGTTCGAGCAGCTCACCAACGTGGTCGTCGTGCAGGTCGTAGACGACCTGTCGCCCGTCCCGATGGCCCACCACCAGACCAAGGTGCCGCAGGACCCGCAACTGGTGAGACACCGCCGACGGTTCCATGCCGACGTGGGACGCCAGGCCATTGACCGAGCAGGGGCTCGCGTGCAGCCTGCCGAGGATGCGCAGCCGACTCGGGGTCGCCAACGCCTGCATGGTCTCCGCGACCGCCTGCGTGAAGTTGGCGTCGAGTTCGGAGGGGTCGTGTCGGTTCTCACCGTGAGCCACGGACATCAGAATACCTGAACGGGTATTCAGATCAGGCGTTTCAGGCTGCCCTCAGCCACAGGTAATGTCGCCTCCATGCCTGAGAAGGGAAGGCGAAACGACGACCGTCCTCTGAGCTTCCTCGCTGTCTGCGCCACGGTCCTGCTGACCGCGGGCTGTGCCGCTGCCAGCGCCACGTCGACCTCGGCGACCATCGCGTCGATGACGTCCACGACGGCCGCCCGGAGCGCGCCGGTGCCGGCCGCTCGCCGCGCGGCTGACTCCGCCTCCGGCTCGCTGTCGCTCATCACCGAGCCACGGGACGGGATCGCGCCGATCCTCTCCGCGGTGCGGGACGCCAAGCACAGCGTGGACATGGTCATGTACGAGGACTCAGACGGGCAGGTCGATGCGGCGCTGGCGGCCGACGAGCACCGCGGGGTTGCCGTCCGCGTGCTGCTCGACGACGGCTACTACGGCGAGGGCTCCCCGCAGAACCAGGCGGCCTACGACTACCTGAAGCGCCGAGGCGTGCCGGTCCGCTGGACGCCGAGGTACTTCGCCCTCACCCACCAGAAGACCCTCCTCGTCGACGGGCGCGCCTACATCCTGACCTTCAACCTCACGCCGCGTTACTACGCCACGGACCGCGATCTCGGCGTTGTCGACACGAGCCGCGCCGACGAGGCCGACATCGAGAAGACGTTCGATGCCGACTGGGCGGGCCGGCGCATCACCGCCCCCTCTGGTAGCGACCTCGTATGGAGCCCGGGCTCCGAGCACGCGCAGGTCAGCCTCATCACGTCCGCGGCCCGGTGGGTCGACATCTACAACGAGGAGATGGACTCGGGCCCGATCGAAGCGGCGCTCGAGGCCGACGCCCGCCGCGGCGTGAACGTGCGCGTCACCATGACCGCGTCCACCTCGTGGGACAGCGCGTTCCGGCGGCTGAGCGCCGCCGGCGTTCACGTGCGCACCTACGCCGCGAACGCCAGCCTGTACATCCACGCCAAGATGATCCTCACCTCTGCCAAGGTGTTTCTCGGGTCGGAGAACTTCTCCGCCGCCTCGATGAACGACAACCGCGAGCTGGGGCTCATCACGACGAAGGCCCGCATCCGCGACTCGCTGGCGGCCACGTTCAACTCCGACTACGCCGGGGCCACGCCGTACACGAGCTCGGCGAGCACGGGACGAGGCTCGAGCAGCGCCGCGCACTGCACGCTCACCGCCAGCCACAACAGCCGCTACGACGACTTCGACGTCGACGTGAGCTCCAACCAGCCTGATACCACCGCCACCGCAACCGACAGCTCGGGCACCACCGCCAGCTACCGCACCAACTCGAGCGGCTACGCCGACATCTACCTCGAAGCGCCCGCGAGCGCCGCCGGGCAGAGGGTGACCGTGCAGGTCGGAGCGGCGACCTGCACCGGAACGCTGTAGACGGCGTGAGCGGCGGCCGCGATCGCGGTCGCCCCTCCGATCGATCAGACCGCCGGGATTGTTTGCCCGCCGGCGATCAGGGCAGGCCGAGAGGACAATGTCCTATCAAGGAGCCACTCCATGATCTTGCGGATCGATCGGCTGCAGACTGAACTGCCGCCTCCGTCCGACCCTGACCCCGTCGGGGCCGCGGCCGTCCAGGAACTGCTGGGCGGCAAGTACGGCGAGATGTCGACGTTCATGAACTACACGTACCAGTCGTTCAACTTCCGCAATCGCCAGGGCGCACGGCCGTTCTACGACCTCGTGGCGAGCATCGCCGCCGAGGAGTTCGGCCACTCGAGCTCGTCTCGACGGCGATCAACACGATGCTCACCGGCGCGACCGAAGGCAAGCCCGGGGAGCTGGGGGATCTCAGCGACGTCAAGGGCACCCGCAACACGCAGCACTTCATCGCCGGCGGCGCCGGGACCCTCGTGCAGGACTCGAACGCCAAGCCCTGGAACGGCGACTATGTCTTCGCCTCCGGCGATCTGATCGAGGATCTCACCCACAACTTCTTCCTGGAGACCGGGGCCCGGAACAACAAGCTCAAGGTGTACGAGATGGTGGAGCATCCGGCGGCCCGGGCGCTGACCGGGTACCTGCTCGTCCGCGGCGGCGTCCACCAGGTCGCCTACGCCCGCGCGCTCGAGCGGCTGACGGGCGCCGATCTGATGAAGCTGTTCCCCTCGCCCCGGATCCCGACCGACCTGATCCCCGAGTGCCAGCCGCACATCAAGCGCGGCGAGCACCTCAAGCTCTACCGCTTCTCGCCGGAGGACTTCCAGGAGATCAAGGCCGTGTTCAACGGGCCTCACCCAGAGACGGGAGAGGAGCTGACCGTCGCCGAGGAGACCCATCCCGAGGGCGCGCCGCCGTTCGATCTCCCCGCACAGCCGGCGGTGTTCGCGCCCGGACCCGACCCCGAGATGCTCGCGGAGATCTCCGCCAAGCTCCGCAGCGCGGCCGGGCTCCCCGAGAAGCCGACCGGCGTCGTCGCCAACGGCGGCGACGGCCTGGTGGACAAGGTCAAGAGCGCGGTGAGGTGATCTCGCTCTGACGGCACGGAGAGCCCGGGAGGCGCTGTGCTCTCCGTCACGTCCCGCCGCCCTCCGTAGGGCGCCACGACCCCCCGGGCGGCGTCACCGGCTCGCCGCCGTGGAGGAGCGACAGGCGGGCGATCTGTACGTTCCGACACACTGTCGCCAAGCGTCCGGCCGTAGGATGGAGGCATGAGCGGGGGCTTCCAGCGCCACGCACCGACCAACCCGAGCCCCGCGCTGCTCGCGGCCCGGCAGGGGAACCCCGCGCTGACGATCACGCGGGCGACGCCGGCGGCGGCCTTCGCCCTGGCCCGTCAGCATTATCTCTCGGGGCGCCGGCTCGACATGCAGGCGCTGGCCGGTGAGCTCGGCGTCTCCCGGGCCACCCTGTACCGATGGTGCGGTCAGCGCGAGCGACTGCTGGGCGACGTCCTGTGGTCGCTGTCCGACGAGCTGTTCCAGGCGGCGTGCCGGCACTACCCGCAGCACACGGGACAGACCCGGATCCTCGCCATATTCCGGGAGCACGTCGGCGGGATCGTCGCCTCCCAGGCGCTGCGAACGTTTCTGCGCCAGGAGACGCACGTGGCGCTGCGGATCCTCACCTCCAGTGCCGGCAGCGTGCAGCCGAGGGTGATCGAGTCGCTGCTCGGCCTGCTCGCGGAGGAGGTCAGCGCGAGCTCCTTCGAGGCCAAGACCGACCTCTACACGCTCTCCTACGCCGTCGTCCGCGTCACCGAGGGGTTCATCTATAACGACGCCATCGCCGACCTCCGGCCGGAGGTGGAGCGGGCCGCGCGGATCGTCGAGCTGTTGCTGGACTGAACGGCGCTCGCGCGCGGAGGACCGGCCGCCGCCACGGCGGGCCCGGCCCTCCGAAATCGCATCCGCGCCTACGGCTGCTCGACGACGATCAGCGAGTTGCCCTCAGGATCGCGCACCCAGAACATCGGCGGCACGGGATCGCCCATCCGCGACACCTCCGCGTCGACGTCGGCGCCGGCGGACTGCAGGTGCGAGCGCGACGCCTCGACGTCATCGCTGGCCAGGGTGATGCCCGTCTGCGTCCCGCCCGTCGGCATGCCCGGAGGCGGGGGCGCCAGAGCGATGCCCGTGGCGGCGCCCGGCGGATAGACCTCGATCCAGCGGGCGTTCGGCCCCATCGGCACGTCCGTGCGCTTCTCGAAGCCGAGGGAACCGACATAGAAGTCGAGCAGCTTCTCCTGATCGGCGGTCGGAATGCACACGAGGCAGATGCTGGAGATGCGACTCCCGGTCGTGGTATTGGTCATACCGCTCCGTCCTCCTGGTTGGATGTCCCGCCCGTCCGGCGGGCGGCTCGTCAACTGAGACGTGGTGGGGACCCGCAAATCATCGCGCACCCGGCCACGACGTCAAGGCGATCACCCCTCGCCGAGCAGGGCCGCCGGCAGGTTGCGCCCGGGCACCTCGTCGGGCGGGTAGATCTGCCGGTCGCCGGGATACGCCACACGCCAATCGTGGGAGGCGTACCAGTCGAGGCGGTTGAGCAGCGCCGGCTTCTCCCGGTCCGCTCGGGCGTCGGGGCCGTTGAACGGCTGGCGGCGACTCCACGCCACCCAGGCGTCGTAGATCCCGCGCATCGATGCCGGCACGGCGACGCCGTAGCGCTCCGCCTGCTGCTGGGTCGTCGTGTAGCCGCTCGCCCCGAGGGTGAGGGGAACCTTGTTGGGCAGCACGTCGTAGGGACTGAGATCAGGCGTGGCCTGGAAGGCCGAGTACATCGGCTCGGCCGCCAGGTCCTCCTGGTTCATCGGCTTGATGCCGAGCACCTGCTCGACGGTCTTGACGACGTTGACCTGCGTGTAGTACTGGTCGTTGACCCCGCCACGGGAATACGGGCTGATCGTCCACAGGACGCTGCGATGCCCGTCGACGTGGTCGACGCCGTTCTGGGGATCGTCCTCCAGCACGAAGATCGCCGTGCTGCGCCAGAAGCGGCTGTGCGAGATCTGATCGACGACCCGGCCCACGGCGAGGTCGTTGTCGGCCGCCTCGGCGACCGGATCCGGGTCCCCGGTGCCGACGCCCGCCGTGTGGTCGGTCATCAGCCACATGAACGTGAGGTTGGGCATCCGTCCCGTCTGCTCCTGGTGGCGGAACACCGGCAGCCACTCATCGACCCGGAACTGATCCGGGATCTGGAGCTGGAAGTTCGGGAAGCAGGGGTCGAGGATCTTCTCGAGCGACGGAATGTCCGATGAGGTCTTGTACTCGCATGGCGGCACCGGAAGGGGTCCCTTGGCCCTGTGCTCCAGGATCAGCGAATCCTCGTACCAGTCCTTCCACGGCGGCGCGCTGCTCGGCAGCGAATACGGGTTGTAGGCGTATTCGCCGAAGTCCTGCACCGAGAGCCCTGCCTTCTGCGCCGCGTTCCACAGGAAGCCGTCGCGCTGGTAGGCCAGCGCGTCGCCGCCCTGCGACGGGTACGAGCGGTAGAAGGCGCCGAACTCCTTCTCGACGTAGTCGTTGGCCTCCGCCTGGACGATCCAGTTGTGACCGTCCGCGGACAGCGTGCCCTCGTCGTAGAAGTTGTCGAAGTCCCCGAAGCGACTCGCGAGGGCGTGCTGATTAGGGGTCACCGTCTTGCCGAACTGCGCCAGCGCCGGGTCCCCGTTGCCCTCGCCGAGGTCACCGAGGACCTGGTCGTAGGTGCGGTTCTCCTTGACGATGACCACGATGTGCTTGATCGGTGAGGAACCGCCGAGGTGCCGCGGGATGACCGACGGGACGGTGTCGAGGCTGCCGTCGTTCACCTCCGGGATCTTGTTCCACGCGTTGTCGACATCGACGATACGCGTGAGGGCGCGCAGTTCCGCAGAGCCGGGCAGGCGGAAGATCGTCACGCTCCCGGTGTCGTCGTAGGTGTTGTGGCCGGTGGCCGGCTGCGTTCCCGGCCCCTTGGTGATCGTCGACTCCGGGCCGCGAGCGCCGATGCCCTTGTCGTTGGTGACGACGATCTTCCCGCCCAGCGCGGCGTCGGGCTCGACCGCGTCGGGATACCAGTCGGTGGGGATCAGGCCGAGCAGCTGCATCGGCTTGCCCAGCCCCAGAAAACGATATTCGGCGATCGCGTTGTCGCGACCGATCGAGACGAGCACGTGATCAGCGTCGGGCATCGTGATGGCGTTGGCATAGCTCCCGACGCTGGCGCCCGGAACCGGGTTCGTGTCAACGGTCTGCGCGACGGTGTTCGTCCGCGTATCGATGACGGAGAGCGAGTCGTCGTTGGAGTTGGCGACGATCAGCGCCTGTCCGTCGAGGTACATCGCGGTCGGCTGCAGGCCGACGGGGATCTCCGCCGTCTCCTTGCCGGTGCTCAGGTCGACGACGGAGACCGTGCCCGTGCTCGCGGCGCCGGTGCTGCGGTTCGACACGATCGGCGTGCCATCGGAGAGGTTGGTGAACTCACCGGGGGCGGCGGGGTTCCCCCCCTCGTTGGAGACGTATGCAGTGTTGCCGTCGAGGATCACCTGGCGCGGGGCGTTGCCGACGGAGATCTGGCCCGTGAGCCGGTTGGTGGCCGTATCGATCACGCCGAGCGTGTTGGCGCCGTTGAGGGCCACGTACAGCGAGGACCCGTCGGGGGACAGCGCCATTCCGGAGGGGAGATAGGCGCCGGCCGGGCTGCCGGGGCCGTCGTTCGGGTTGCACGCCGAGGAGAGAATCGGGGAGCCGCACAGGGGGATCGTCGCGGTCTTCGTGGCGGTGCCGTCGGCGGCGACGCTGAAGCGCAGCAGGTAGGTCGACTGCGGTACCCAGAGGGTCGACCCGTCGGGGGAGTAGAACGGCCCGTCCGCCGCGACGGATGTGTCGGTCGCGTTCGAGGGACCGGTGCCGAGCGGCGTCTGCTGGACGATCTGACCGGTCTTCACGTCGATGACGGTGAGAAAGCCCTGGAAGTCGTTCCAGCCGAGGGCGGCAACATCCTCGCCGTTCGGACTGAGCGTGCTCGAGACAAGACGAGCCTTGTCGTCCAGGATCCGGTGCCCGAGCGGCGAGATCCACTGGTTGGTCGGGAGCAGGATCGCGCCCTTGACGTGCTGCCCGACCTGGGCGTCACCAAAGGATGGGCCATCGGCCAGTCGCGCAGAGGCGACCCCCACAGCGGAGAGGAGGGCGATCGCGCACAACACGAGCAGGATGCGGGACCGCTGCCGACGACGACGTGTGCACCGATCATCTGACACGAGCAACCTCCGAAGGTTCGGACTCCGCGATGTGGCCGGGGGAAAACCGGCGCCCGCGCAAGGGCGCGTGACTCACACGTGACGCGCCCCCCGTGGGGTGACGGAGAGTGTTCCGCCGGAGCGCCACGCCGTTGTGACCAGCGCGTGGCCGCCGGGAGCCCAGTCCGGTTTCTGACGCACCCTTCCGGTTGTTCACATTCTCATCACGTTCCCGCGAGGACCGTCGCCTAGCGTCGCCGAGCGGTGTCGGCGATCCACGCAGCGGGAGTGGAGAAATCCTTCGGCCCCGTGCCCGCCCTCCGCGGAATCGACCTGGAGCTCGCCCCCGGCGAGGTCCGCGGCCTCCTCGGTCCCAATGGCGCCGGCAAGACCACGCTGCTGCGGATCCTGTTCGGCCTCCTGCGCCCCGACGCCGGGCAGATCGAGGTGCTCGGCCAGACGGTGCAGGCACCCCTCCGCGTCCCGCTCGCCGGCGTCGGCGGGTTCGTCGAGGAGCCCAGCTTCTATCCCTACTTCAGCGCGCGCGGCAATCTCGAGCTGCTGCGGGATCTCGATCGGGCCGACGGCGAGGTGTCGGTCGACGTGGCGCTCGAGGTGGTCGGGCTGACCGATGCCGCGACGCGTCGCGTGGGGGGGTTCTCCACCGGTATGCGCCAGCGGCTCGGGATCGCGTCCGCGCTGCTGCGCTCACCGCGGCTGCTCCTGCTCGACGAGCCGACGAGCGGTCTCGATCCCGCCGCCGCACGCGCCGTCGCCACGCTGATCGGCGAGCTCTCGGCGCGCGGCGTGGCCGTGCTCCTCTCCAGCCACCTCATCGGTGAGCTCGAGGCGATCTGCGACTCGTACACGGTGATCCGGGACGGTCACGTCGTGTGGGACGGCTCGGCCGCCGAGCTGCGTCGCGCCGCTCCGGCGGCCGCCTATCGGCTGGAGACGAGTGACGACGACCGCGCGTGCGCGATCGCCGCGCGATGCCCCGGCGTGCGCTCCGGCACCGCTCGCCGGGGCGGGCTTGCGATCACCGTCGAGCCGGGGCGACTCGATCCCTTCGTGCTGGAGCTCGGGCGGGCCGAGGTGGCCGTCCGCCGCCTGGAGATGCTCATCACCCCGCTCGAGAGCATGTACTTCGCCCTCACCGGTGAGACCGTGGGCACCGACCCGGTCGTGACCCCGACCGCGGTGCCCGCGCCGACGGGAGTGGGCTCGTGAGCGCGCTGCCGGCCACGTTCCCGCAGCCGCTCGACGTGCGCGAGGGGAGCGGGATCGCCAGCGCCTTCCGCGTCGAGGCGCGCAAGCTCGCCGCCCAGCTCTCAACCCGCCTGCTCGTGCTCGTCTGCCTCCTCGGCCCGTTCGCCTTCGCGCTCGTGCTGCGCGTCCAGAGCGGCACGCCGGCCGACTCGCTGTTCGGCGTCTGGGTGCACGCCTCCGGCTTCGCCATCCCCTTCGTCGTGCTCGGTTTCGCCGGCTCGTGGGGACTTCCGCTCATCGCCGGCGTGCTGTGCGGCGACATGTTCTCCGCCGAGGACCGCCACGGGACGTGGAAGACGATCCTCACCCGGTCGCTCACCCGCCGCGAGCTGTTCGCCGGCAAGCTGGCGGCCGCGGGTCTGTTCTCACTCGCCCTGCTCGCGCTGGCGGCGATCTCGAGCCTCCTCGCCGGCGTCATCCTCGTCGGGACCCAGCCGCTCGTCGACCTCGGGGGCGTGCTCATGTCGCCGGCCCGGTGCCTTGCGCTGGTGCTGGCCAGTTGGGTGACCTGCGTGCTGCCGATGCTCGCCTACACGAGCCTCGCCCTCCTGTTCTCGGCGCTCAGCCGCAACGGCATCGTCGGGGTCCTCGGGCCGATCCTCGTCGCCCTCGCCACCCAGCTGCTCGACCTCATCGGTCGGGGCGTGATCGTCCACATGCTCCTCATCGGCTCAGCCTTCGACGCCTGGCACGGCCTGCTCACCCCTCACGTGTTCCTCGGTCCGCTGCTCGTCTCGAGCGTGGTGAGCCTGGTGTGGATCGCCGCCGCCGTGATCCTCGCCGCCCGGCGCGTCGTGGGAGACGACGCCCTCGGCCCAGCGGAGGGCACCGAGCGCCGCGGCTGGCTCGGTCCCCTGCGTGGCGTCGCCGTCGCCGGGGTCACGCTGGCGGTGCTCGCCCTCGTCAGCAACGTCGGGCCGGTCGGGGTCACCGCATCGCGCCTCCACGTCACCGTCGGAGCCGAGTTCAATCGGCTCGCCCTGCTCCAGGAGCGAATCCTCGGGCGCCAGGTGCCGGCCGGGGCGCAGCTCGCGCTCCGTCCCTTCTGCAACAAGCGAGCCGCGGCGCCTCGGGGACCCGGGGACTGGAGCTGCACGATCAACGTGTACCTGCCACAGCCGGGGCGCGTCCCCTACCAGCAGGCGGACGTCGACTACGACGTGAGCGTGCAGTCGAACGGCTGCTACAAGGCCGAGACGCCGCCCACGTTCATCGGTCAGCAGACGATGGCGAACGCCGACGGCCGTCAGGTGGTCAATCCCCTGTTCGTCGTCTACGGCTGCTTCAACATCCTGTGAGCCGCCCCTCGCTCGCGTCCACGCGAGCGGGAGCGGCACCGCTTCGGCACCTACACTGCACCGGGTGAGCTTTCTGCGCGGCCTCGGCAGTCCCGGCCTCGGCGAGCCGGATGCCGGCAGCCGTCAGATCCAGCAGGAGCTCCGCCGGACGGTTCGCGACGACCGCCTCGGCACGGGCACGCTCGCCTGCCGCCGCTGCGACGCCCCCGTCGCGATCGGCGAGGAGCCCGTCGTCCTCACGGCGTCCCTCACCTGTCCGTACTGCGACCACCAGGGCCCGGTGCGCGACTTCCTCTCGCTGAAGCGACCCACGCGCCCCACCCGGGTCGTCATCCGGGTCGCCCTGCCCCGTTAGCCACTAGTGGCCCTGGTCTCGATCGAGGCGGCGCTGGCGACGATCGCCGCCCACGCGCAACCCCTGGACGAGGTGGAGCCGGTCGACCTCGCCGACGCCCGGGGACGGGTGCTGGCAGAGGACCTGCGCGCCGAGCTCGACCTGCCGACGTTCGCCAGCTCGGCGATGGACGGATTCGCCCTGCGGGCCGAGGACACGCCGGGATCCCTCGAGCTGATCGGCGAATCGGCGGCGGGCCGACCATTCGCGGGGATGCTGCGATCGGGAACGGCGGTCACGATCTCCACCGGAGCTGTCGTTCCCGAGGGTGCCGACGCGGTGCTGCCCGTCGAGCTCTCCCGGCGAGACGAAGCGGGTCTCCACGTCGACGAGCCGGTGGCAGGAGAAGCGAACGTCCGTCCGCGGGGCAGCGACGTGACCCGGGGCGAGACGCTCCTCCCCGCCGGCCTCCGGATCGGACCGGCGCAGATCGGGGCCGCCGCCGCGGTCGGACTGCGCTCGCTTCCCTGCCGGCGGGCGCCGCGCGTGGCGGTGATGAGCACCGGCACCGAATTGAGGGCACCCGGGGAGCCACTCGGGCCGGGCGAGATCTACGACTCCAACTCCCCCATGCTCCGCAGCGCCCTCGCCGCCGCCGGCGCGCGTGCGGTGAGCGTTCCGGCCGTGCCCGACAACCCCGCGGCCCATCGTGAGGCGCTGGCGCGCGCGCTCGAGCACGACGTCGTCATCACCTCCGGCGGGGTCTCGGTCGGCGAGCACGACCTCGTGCGGGCCGCGGCCGCCGAGCTCGGTGTCCGGGAGCTGTTCTGGCGCATCGCCCTGCGCCCAGGCAAGCCGCTGTCGTTCGGGGTCCGCGAGCGGACGCTCGTGTTCGGGCTTCCCGGCAACCCGGTCTCGGCTCTCGTGTGCTTCGAGCTGTTCGTCCGCCCGGCCGTGCTCGCCCTCCAGGGTGCGCCCTTCTCGCCCGGCTTCCGCCACGGCATCCTCGCCGCTCCGGTGCGGCGCAACCGGGAGCGCGACGAGCTCATCCGGGTGACCGCCTCGGCCGGCGGGGACGCCCCGCCGCGCCTCACCCCCCTGTCCGGCCAGAGCTCGCACCAGATCGCCGTCACGGCCGGCGCCGACGGTCTCGCCCGCATCCCGACAGGGGATGGGGAGCTCCCGGCCGGCACGAGCGTCGGCTTTCTACCGCTGAGCTGAGGCGAGCGCCGCGACGGCGCGCTCCACGTCGGCCTCGTCGTTGAACACGTGGGTGGAGAGGCGCAGCAGCGATCCGTCCCTGCGCCCGCCGACCCACGCTCTCACGCGCGCCGCATCGAGTGCGGCCCGCAGGCGCGCCGGCGGGACGCCGTCGAGCATCACCGCCTGGAGCCGCGGCGGGCGCTGCCCCAGCGCTGCCGTGGGCCGCGCCCCGGCCGCCGCCAGCCGAGTGGTGGCCTGCGCCGACAAGGCGGCGGCCCGGGCCAGCGCCCCGTCGCGGTGCCACGCCCGCCACTGCTCGATCGCGTCGGGGAGGCACAGCCGCGGGGCGGGGTCGAACGTCCCGGGCCAGCTGAACCGATCGGCGAGTGAGGGCTCGTCGTGGCGCAACGACACGATCGCGGGATGCAGCTCGAGTCGACAGTGCGGAGCACGCCACAGGAACCCCGCCGGACGCGGCACGGGCAACCACTTGTGGAGGCTCCCGAAGGCGATGTCGGCGCCGGCGGCCACTGGCCCCAGGGGCAGGTGGCCGGCGCCGTGCGCGGCATCGACGACGAGCGCCCCGCCCCGGGCGTGCGTCCACGCGGAAAGCTCGCGCAGGGGCAGTACGACTGCGCTGGCGGAGGTCACGAAGCTCGCCTGCAGGACGGCGATCCGTCCGGGCGCCGCGGCGTCGAGCCGGTCCAGGAGCTCGCCGGGCGCGGTGAGCGGCGTCGGCATCTCGACCTCGATGCAGCGCGCCCCGGAGCGCCGCGCCGCCAGCCGCCATGCCCGCGCGACCGATGGGTACTCGTCCGAGAGCACCACGACCCCGCCGGACCCGAGCGCCGCGGAGCCCGCGACGGCCGAGGCCGCCTCGGTGGCGTTCGCGGTCAGCGCCAGCTCACCTTCGGTCAGCCCCAGGAAGTCGGCCACGGCATCGCGGCAGGCGCGCAGTCGCCCGTGCAGCGGCTCCTCGAGCTCCCGCGCCGCATCGGCCTCCAGGCGACGGCGGACATCCGCCGCCAGCTCGAGGCTGCGGAGGGTGGGGACGCCGAACGAGGCGTGGTTGAGCAGCGAGATCCCGGGCGCGAGCGGGAACGCCGCCGCGCCCGCGTTCACGTGCTCAGGCGCTGGTGGCCGGGTTGGCCTCGGCGGCCGACACCTCTACCGTCTCCTCCGCCGCGGCGGGCTGCGGCGCCGGCGGCGTGGCCTCGGCCAACACGTGGGCACCGGCCGCGCCGGCGGCCCCCGCCAGCAGGGCGGCGAGAGCCCATCCCGTTCCGGTGCGCTCGTTGCCGGTGGCGGCGTCGATGGAGGGGCGTCCGGGGCCGGTCTCGGCGAGGGCGATCACGGCGGCGATCAGCACGGCGTTGTACTCGTAGCCGCCGTTCGTGGCCCACGGCCCGTTCTTGAGGTGCACGCGGTGGATCGCCGTGAGCATCGTGGCGGTGAGCACCGAGGCCGCCAACGGAGTGGCGGCGCCGAGCAGGACGGCGGCCCCTCCCCCCGCCTCGGCGACACCCGCCGCCAGGGCGTTGCGCTTGCCGGGCCGCATGCCCATCGACTCGAACGCGCCCGCGGTGGCCTCCAGGCCGTGACCGCCGAACCACCCGAACAGCTTCTGCGTGCCGTGACCGAAGAAGAAGCCGCCCACCGATGCTCTCAGCAGCAGCCGTCCCAAGTTCCTCATGCCTACGTCCTTTCGCTTGTCTGTGCTGTCAGTAGGCCGGCGCCCGGCGTATCCAGTGCCTCGCGCACCCGGGGCGCCACCTCGTTCCCGAACAACTCGATCGAGCGCATCACGTCCGCGTGGGCGACCGCCCCGACACTCATCTGAGCCACGTAGCGGTCGTGCCCGAACAGGCCGTGCTCGAACAGGATCTTCTCCGCCACCTGCTCAGGCGAGCCGACGGCGAGCGCGCCGCGCGGTGAGCGCAGGGCCTCGTACTCCGGACGGCCCGAGGGCGGCCATCCGCGCTCGCGGCCGATGCGGTTCATCATCGCCAGGTAGGGCTGTGCGAAGGCGCGGTCGGCCGCCTGCGAGCTCTCGGCGACGAACGCGTGGGTGTTGATCGCCACGCGCTCGGCCCCCGGCGCGTGACCGGCCGCGGTCCAGGCACGGCGATAGAGGTCGACCAAGGGGACGAAGCGCTCCGGCTGCCCGCCGATGATCGCCAGCGTCAGCGGCAGGCCGAGCGTGCCCGCGCGCGCGACCGACTGCGGCGAGCCGCCGACGGCGACCCATACCGGCAGCGGATCCTGCACCGGTCGCGGCCAGATGACCGCATCGTCCAGCGGCGCGCGATGGCGCCCCGACCAGGTGACGCGCTCGTGGTCACGGATTGCCAGCAGCAGTTCCAGCTTCTCGGCGTAGAGCGAGTCGTAGTCGTCGAGGTCGTAGCCGAACAGCGGGAAGGACTCGATGAACGAGCCGCGGCCGGCCATGATCTCGGCCCGGCCGCCGGAGATGAGGTCGAGCTCGGCGAACTCCTGGAAGACCCGCACCGGATCCTCGGAGGACAGCACGGTGACGGCGCTCGAGAGCCGGATCCGCTCCGTGCGGGCCGCGATCGCGGCGAGCGCGACGACGGGCGCGGAGATCAGAAAGTCGGGGCGGTGGTGCTCGCCGACGGCGAACAGGTCGAGCCCCAGCTGATCGGCCAGCTCGGCCTCCTCCAGCAGGTCGCGCATCCGCTGCTGCGGGGAGACGCCCGAGCTGAGGTCGGCGAAGGTGGCGAGTCCGAGCTCCATGTTCGGTGACTGTAGCAGATACTTGTCTGCGCAACTATCTTTCCCGGTCGGCCTCTCGGTGCCGGAAGGATCGACCGCGGGCGTCAGCGCCCGCGACGGGAGAGCCGCTTGACGAGCAGCTCGATCGACTGCTCGAGTTCCGCCAGCGTCGCCTCCTCCACGCTGGCGATTCCGAGCCGGCGGTTGAGCCAGGCGTTGATCTCCCGGTGGCCCTCGCCGTCGCGGCGGCGCAGTTCGGAGACGAGCCGGTGGCGTTCGGCGCGCAGCTGCGCGCGGCGCTCGAAGGCCGGGGTGACCGAGACCGCGGGCTCGGGCTCCGGCGCGGGAGGCGCGGAGGGGGCGAGCGGAGCGATCGTGGCGAGGGACGCTCCCGCGGGGGGTCCGAACAGCGTCATCTGCGGCGCCACGTCAGCGCTCAGAGGGACGAACTCCAGCATCCCGGAGCGCTCCGTCTCCCGGCGCTCGGGACGATCGAGCTCGCTCCCGTCGCCCTCCTCACGCTCTCGGCGCACACGCCGAAGCTCCTGCTCGACCGTCGACGCGTGATCGCGCAGCACGGGGTCGGCCGGGATGTAGAGCCAGCTCGGCTCGGGCGCCCGGGGTGGGTGGGACGGAATCGTTCGCACGAAGCGGCCGACGATCTGGCGGAACACGAGCGGGGTCTTCGCCGCCGTGGCGTAGACCCCGACCCGCAGGCGGGGGATGTCGACCCCCTCGGAGACCATGTTGACCGCAACGATCCAGGGATCGCGCGAGTGGGTGAAGTCGGTGAGCTTGGCGGCGGCCCGCGGCTCGGCGTGGAGGACGACCACCGGCACGCGGCCGGTGGCCTCGCGCAGCTGAGCGGCGATCCGGCGGGCGTGATCGGAGTCGGCGGCGACGACCAGGCCGCCGGCGTCGGAGTGGCCCTGCCGGCGCAGGTCACGCAGCTTGCCGTCGGCCTCGCGGAGGATCCGCGGCAGCCCGTCCGGGAGCTCGGTGGAGATCGCGGTGCGGTAGCGCCGGCTCGCTTCACGCGTGGACAGGACGGTCTCGAAGCTGGACTCGATCACGTCGTCGCCAGAGCGCCAGGACAGGGTCCCGTCGTAGGCGACGAAGCACACGGGCCGGCAGATGCCGTCACGCACCGCCTCGGCGTACGTGTAGGCCACGTCGGGCTCGGCGAGGCCCTCGGCGTCGTAGGAGACGCCCGGGATCGGCGCCTCGTCGGAGCGAAACGGGGTGCCGGACAGGAGCAGCCAGCGGGGGGTGGTGCCGAACGCGGTGGCGAAGCCCTCCCCCCAGGCGAGGTCCTCACCGAGATGGTGGGCCTCGTCGGCGATGACCAGCGTCCCCCGTGAGGCGGTCCGGGCGGGTGGGATCCACTTCTTCGGCGCCGTGGCGATCCGGGCGTAGGTCACCGCGACGCCGGCAAAGCCGCGCGGGGGGCGCGGCGAGTCCGCGTCCGGGGTGAGGTCGAGCCCGAGCGCGTGCGCCGCCCGGGCCCACTGGCGGGTGAGCGGAACCGTCGGGCAGGCAACGACGACGGAGCTCGCGCGCCCGGCGCGGAGCTCGGCCCGGGCGAACTCGAGCGCCGGACGGGTCTTGCCGGCTCCGGGGGCCGCGGAGATCAGGAACGGTCCCCGCTCCCAGGCCGCCATGGCGCGGAGCGCGCGCTGCTGCCAGCCGCGCAGGGTGGTGGACGGGGTGCTGCTCACGGGCCGGGGATCCTGCCGAGCGCCGCGGACGGAGGCGAAGTGGCTGCAAACAGGCTCGCGTCCTTCGTCTTGGAGTCACTTGAGCACCGAGGGGGTGCTCGGGTGACTCCAAGACCCAGGCCCTCGGGGTCACACCGCGTGCCCGACGGCCCGGGATCAGCCGCCAAGCGCTTGGCGCAGCCCCCGACGGCCCGGGATCAGCCGCCAAGCGCCTGGCCCAGCCCCCGACGGCGGCGGTCAGCCGCCCGGCGCCTCGGCGTCGGCCGCCGCCACCTGGCCGGTGGGGGCCACGTCCCCGACGAGGCGGACCCGCCCGGCGACCCACACGAGCAGGGCGAGCACGGACAGCGCGCCGCCGAGCGTGCACACGGCGCCCCAGCCGCCGGCGTTCCACACGGCGGCCGCGGCGGCCGAGGCGATCGCGCCGCACACGAAGTTCCCCGTCATGTAGGCGGTGGTGAGCCGGCTGCGGGCGTCCGGCCGTCGCTCGTAGATGAGCGTCTGGTTGAGGATGTGCTGGCCCTGGATCCCCAGGTCGAGCACGGCGATGCCGATCGCGATCAGCACGACGCTCCGCGCGCCGATGGCGAGGGCTCCCCAGCCGACCGCGACCGCCAGCAGGAACACGCCGGTGGCGGTGCTCGCGTTGCCGGAGTCGGCGGCGCGGCCGCCGGCCTGGGCGGCGAGCGCACCGGCGAGACCGGCGAGACCGAACAGGCCGATGACCGCGGCGCCGAAGTGAAACGGCGCGCGGGACAGGAGCAGGGCCAGGGTCGTCCACAGCACCGAGAAGCTGGCGAAGCCGAGTCCACCGAACACCATCCGGACGCGCAGCAGCGGCTCCTCGCGGATGAGCGTGCCGACGGAGACGATCAGACGGGGGTAGCTCGCGCCGCCGGTGGGCTTCACGTCAGGCAGAGCCCGCCACAGCGCCACCCCGAGCACGAGCATCGCTCCGGCGCCGATCGCGAACACCACCCGCCAGCTGGAGACCTGGGCGATCAGCCCGCTGAACGTCCGGGCCAGCAGGATCCCGGTGAGCAGGCCGCTCATCACCTGCCCGACGACCCGGCCGCGCTCCTCCTCGGAGGCGAGCGCGCTGGCGAACGGCACCAGGACCTGAGCGACGGTGGAGGTGACGCCGGCGGCGCCGACCCCGATCGCCAGCACCACGAGGCTGCCCGACAGCGCGCAGATGACGAGCGCCGCCGTGCACACGACGAGCATCGGGACGACGAGGCGCCGTCGGTCGATCAGGTCGCCGAGCGGGACGAGCAGCAGGAGGCCCGCGGCATAGCCGATCTGGGAGGCGGTGACGAGCAGCGCCGCCGTCGCGGAGCGAACGTGAAGCGAGCCCGAGATGGCGTGCAGCAGCGGCTGCGCGTAGTAGAGGTTGGCCACCGAGGCGCCGGTGGCCACCGCCAGCAGGATGACCAGCGGCCGCGAGATGCCCTTGTGCTCGGTGCTCACGCCCTCAGCATAGGAAGGGCGCTCTGGTGGCTAGAGCAGTGACCCGCCGGGCGGGGTCACCCAGAGCTTCGGCGCCATCTCCCGCACATCCGCCTCCGGCAGCTCGGCCACCCGCCGGGCGCCGGTGCGCTCGAGCACCATCGAGAGCTCGCGCCAGGCTCGCGCCACCGGCGCCACGCGCGCGGTGGGGCCGAACCCGACGGCGGCCTTGAGCTCCTCGCCCCGCTCGCGCACCTGGTCGAAGGTGAGCTCGCCGAACGGGCGGTTGGCGCCGTCGATGTACACAGGGCTCGCCAGGATGTCGGCGATCTCGTCAGTCATGTCAGCTCCTCCAATTGGGCTATTGCCACCGCCACCTGCCCGAACGAGATGCCGCCGTCACCAGCGGGCAGCCGCTCGGGCACGAGCACGCGCAGACCGGTGTCGGCCAGCCGCGCGAAGACGCCATGGAGCAGCCGCTGGTTGGCGAACACCCCACCGGAGAGGACGACCGTCTCCACGCCCTGCTCGGAGGCGGCGAGGGTGAGGCCGCGCGCCGTGAGCTCCGCGAAGCCGGCGTGGAAGCGCGACGCGAGGATCGGCGCCGTGATCCCGCGCGCATGGTCGGCGAGCAGCGCGCGCAGCATCTCCCCCGGGTCGAGGACGATCCCGTCGGCGTCCCGCAGCACCGACCCCGGATACGGCTCGGCCTCCGCGGGCGCGCACAGCGACTCCAGCTCGATCGCCGCCTGTCCCTCGTAGGAGACGACGGGCCGGATCCCGCACAGCGCCGCGGCGGCGTCGCACAGCCGTCCGGCCGAGGTCGTCACCGGCGCGCGGAAGCCGCGCAGCGCCAGCTCCGCCACCTGCACCCAGCGCTCGGCGGAGACCGCACCGGCGAGGGACGGGGGAAGCTCGGGGACGCCGTGCGCCAGCTCGGTGAGCCACGCGCAGGCCATCCTCCACGGCTCGCGGATGGCGCGCTCGCCCCCGGGCAGGCGCGCCGCGCGCAGATGCCCCACCCGGCGAAACGAGCGGACGTCGCCGAGGAGCAGCTCGCCTCCCCAGACCGTGCCGTCGGTGCCGAGGCCCGTGCCATCGAAGATCGCTCCCAGCGCCGGGCCCTCGATGCGGTGCTCGGCGAGCGTGGCGGCGAGGTGGGCGTGATGATGCTGAACGGCGACGAGCTCCACGTGCTCACGCTCGGCGGCGTACTTGCTCGACAGGTACTCGGGATGGAGGTCGTGCGCGAGCACGGCCGGCGTGGCGGCGAACAGCTCCTCGAAGTGGGCGATCCCGTCGGTGAAGGACTGCAGCGTCTCCAGGTTCTGCAGATCGCCGATGTGATGGCTGACCCAGGCCCGCGTCTCCTTGGCCAGGCAGAAGGTGCTCTTCAGCTCCGCGCCGCAGCCGAGCACGGGGACCGGCGCGGGGCGGGGCAGCGCGAGCGCCTCGGGCACGTAGCCGCGCGAGCGCCGAAGCACGAGGGGCGGGGTTCCGGGCGCGACCCCGGCGCGGAGCACCGAGTCGTCGGTCCGCGTGGCGATCGGCCGGTCGTGGAGCAGGATCAGGTCGGCGATCGCGCCGAGACGGTCGAGGGCGTCATCGTCGCGATACGCGATCGGCTCGTCGGAGACGTTGCCGCTGGTGAGCACGATCGCGGTGATCCCGGCGTCGGCCAGGTCGGCCAGCAGCAGGTGGTGGAGCGGCGCGTAGGGGAGCATCAGGCCGAGCTCGGCGGAGGACGGCGCCACCGCGCCGGCCACCCGGGCGTCGCGTCGGCGGGGGACGAGGACGATCGGGCGGGCGGGGGACAGCAGCAGCGCGCGCTCCGTCTCGCCGATCTCCGCCAGCCCCTGCGCCGCCGCGAGCGAGGCCACCATCAGTGCGAACGGCTTCTCCTCCCGGTGCTTGCGCGCCCGCAGGGCGGCGACGGCCTCCTCGTCATCGGCACGGCAGGCGAGGTGGTATCCGCCGATCCCCTTGATCGCCACGATGGCGCCGGCGGCCAGCTCGCTCGCGGCGGCGGCGACGGCGTCCGCCGAGGCGAGCGGCCCGGCGGCCGTCGCGGGCGGCGGCGAGTCGCCGGCGCACTGCAGGCGTGCCCGCGGGCCGCACTCCGGGCACGCGTTGGGCTGGGCATGGAAGCGGCGATCGGCCGGGTCCTCGTACTCGGCGCGGCACGCCTGGCACATGGTGAAGGCGGCCATCGTCGTCGCCGGGCGGTCGTAGGGCACGCCGGTGACGATCGTGAATCGCGGGCCACAGTTCGTGCAGTTGATGAACGGGTACCGGTAGCGGCGGTCGGCGGGATCGAACAGCTCGGCCAGGCAGTCCTGGCAGGTCGCGCTGTCGGCTGCCACGGGCGCGTCGGGCTCGCCGCCCTGCGGGCTCTCTCGGATCCGGAAGCCGGCCTCGCCGCGCGGCGTCAGCTCGCCGACGTCGATTCCCTCCAGCACGGCGAGCGGAGGCGCCTCGACGGGAAGCCGCTGCACGAACGCGGAAACCGCCGCCGGTCCTCCCTCGACCTCGACGAGGACGCCGCGGCTGTCGTTGAGCACCCAGCCGGCGAGGCCGAGCGCCCCCGCGAGCCGGTACACGTAGGGCCGGAAGCCGACTCCCTGAACGGTTCCCTCGACGCGCAGGCGCACCCGGCGAAGCGTGGCCGGCACGGTCGCGCGCTCGGCCTCAAGGCCTGCGCCCGCCAAGGGAGGCGACGGCTTCCCGCTCACCCGACGAGGCCCCGCAGCACGTGGTGGACGGTGGCCTGCGCCTCCTGGATGCGGGGGATGTGCTCCGAGCGCACGACGACGATGTGATCGGCGAGGTCCTCGGTGGCGATCCGGCCGCCGTCGTAGCCGACCATGGCGATCGTCGCGAGGCCGCGGCGGCGGGCCTCTACGAGCGCGGCGAGGACGTTGCCCGAGTTGCCCGAGGTCGAGAACGAGAGCAGGACGTCGGGCTCGCCGCCGTGGGCGATCACCTGCCGCGCGAACACCGCCTCGGCGCCGATGTCGTTGAGGATCGCGGTGAGGATCCCCGGGTCCTCGGTGAGGTCGACGGCGGGCCGGGGCGTGAAGGAGGAGCCGGTGGCGCGGTAGTCGGCGACGGCGTCCATCGCGTCGGTGGCCGAGCCGCCGTTGCCGATCGCCAGCAGCGTGCCGCCGCGGCCGAGGCGTTCGCGCAGGGTGTCCGCCGCAGCGAGGATCACCCCGGCGTTCTCCGCCATCGTCCGCTCGCGCAGGGCGCCGATCTCCTCGGCCTTCATGAGCACCGACGCCCGCACGTCGTCGAGCACCGCGTCGAGACCTGTCTCCCGCTCGGACAGGAACGGATACAGGAAGCTGGCGGCGCCCGGGTCGTGCGTGCGGCGCGGATCGCGGCCCTCCAGCAAGCCGCGATGATCGAAGAACACGTGGACGAGCTCCCACAGGACGTGGTAGAGCGTCTCGACGAGCTCCTGGGCGGTATCGGCGTCCTCGTCCGGGATGAACTGCTGCTCGGCGCCGAGCGCCTGGAAGGCGAGGGTGAGGGCGCCGCGCTCGCGCGCGAGGCGGATGGCGCGAGCGGTCTCCGGATCGCCCCCGAACGCGAGCACGATGTCGTCGGGCCGGCACAGCAGCTCCACCTGGGGCACGAGCGGCCCACCCTCCGCGCCCAGGGCGAGCGCGGGAAGCGCCCGCTTTCCGACGATCACCGGGTGGACGAACTCGACGGCGACGTGGCGGGCGTCCGAGCGCGCCACCGGGTCGGCGCCGAGCGCCACGAGGCGACCCCCACGGGCGAAGCGCTCGGCCATGCGGTGGCAGACGGCCGCCAGGCGCTCCGCCTCCGCAGCGAAGAAGCTGCGACCGGCCGCGCTGCGCCACGCCCCGATCTGCTCGACCAGGTCGACCGGTGTGGCCAACGATCCGGCCTCGCGTCAGCCGACCGGGGCCGGCTCGCGCCCGGCGACCTTGGCCAACCACTCCCGCCACGCGTCGATGCCCTCTCCGGTGCGGGCGCTGACGACGATGCGCTCCACGTCCGGATGGACGACGTCGATGTTGTAGAGCAGCTTCTCGAGATCGAAGTCGAGGTGAGGCAGGAGGTCGATCTTGTTGATGACCACGAGCTGGCAGGCCCGGAACATGAGCGGGTACTTGAGCGGCTTGTCCTCGCCCTCGGTGACCGCGCACACCATCACGCGTGCGTCCTCGCCGATCTTGAACTCGGCCGGGCAGACGAGGTTGCCGACGTTCTCGACGATCAGCAGGTCGATGTCGTGGAGCGGCAGCGCGGGGATCGCCGAGCGGACCATGTTCGCGTCGAGATGGCACTCGCCGCCGAAGCCGGCGCCGGTGTTCAGCTGGACGACCGGCATGTGGAGATGGGCGAGCCGGTCGGCGTCCATCGAGCCCTGGACGTCGCCCTCCAGGACGCCGACCCGGACGCCGTCGAGGTCGGCGCCGACGCGTTCGAGCAACGTCGTCTTCCCCGCTCCGGGGGCGCTCATGAAGTTGACGACGGTGACGCCGTGGCGATCGAAATCGGCTCGGTTGGCCGACGCGATCGTGTTGTTGGCGTCCAGCGCCTCCTCCACGACGGTGATCTTCGTTCGATGCATCAGAAGCTCCTCTCTTTAGGGCAAGGCCGACAGCTCCGGACGATCGCCTCCGGGACGATCGTCCAACGCCGGCGAGTCCGTGACGATTTCAATCGATTCGATCTCGAACTCGTCGCCGCTGGCGATCTCCACCTCGCTGCCGCCGCAGGTGGGGCAGCGGAAGGCGGGGATGTCGATCGCCCACTCGCGCGCGCAGGGCCGGCAGCGCAGCCGCGCGTCGACGACCTCCTGGCGCAGCTCGGCGCCCTCGCACAGGCTGTCGCGGGCGACGAAGGCGAAGTAGAACTCGAGCGTGTCAGGGATCACCTGGCGCAGGCGCCCCACCCGCAGGTCGATCGCGGCCACCCGGTGGCCATCGGCGTGCTTGACGGCGGTGTTCACGATCGCGCTGGAGAGCGAGAGCTCGTGCACGCGCTCACCCCGCCGGGGCGCCCGACCGCATCTCGGCGACGGTGTCGAAGACGAGGTCGACCGCGCGGGTCACCGCCGCCTCGACGGCCTCCGAGAGGCCCCACCCCATCTCCTCGATCTCGCTGGGCTCGCAGGCGATCACCGCCACACGGCCGGGCCACGCGCCGGCGCCCTTGAGAAAGCGCAGCACGGTCTGCGGGTCCATCCCATGCGGGTTGATCGCCTCGCCGTCCTCGATCGCCCCCGGCACCGACGCCTCGTCGGGCTCCATCACGTACAACGTCCCCGGGGGCTGGCCCTGGCGGGAGACGTCGACGATCACGAGCCCGTCGTAGCCGCGCATCACCTCATAGGCGAGGTCGAGCCCGCCGGTGCCGGCGTCCATCACGCTCACCCCCGCCGGCAGCTCCCGCTCCTGCAGCGCGCGCGCCACGGCGCTGCCGAAGCCGTCGTCGCGCAGCCAGGCGTTGCCGACCCCGGCCACGAGCACGCTCCTCAGCACATCGTCAGACATCGCTCATCTCCACCTCGTCGGGAAAGAAGTACAGGTAGCGCCCGGTGTCGCGCATCAGATCCTGGCCGGGGTCGTCGTCGACGGTGACGCCGAGGTGCACGCGCCCGTCGTAGTCGGTGAAGATCCGCTCCAGGGTGGCGGTGCGGCCGGCCAGCATGCGCGCCTGGAGATCGGCGCCCTCGCGCGGCCGGATCACGACGCGGCCGCCACGGCGCAGACGCCGGCCGTCCACCTCGACCTCCTCCTCGCCGGCGCGGGGGTCGCGCAGCCCGGGCGGTTCGCTCGGGGGCTCGAGCGTCTCGGGATCGCGCATCGTCACGCGTCCGTGCAGCGCGACGATCTCCTCCGGCGTGGCGGCGGCCGCCCGCGCGATCATCTCGCGCACCGCCGGGTCCTGGCGCTCGATCTCGGCCAGCTCGCCGTCCGAGAGCGTGCGGACGTGGAGCAGCAGCGCCTCCTCGATCTCCGTCGAGTCGAACAGGCCGCCGCGGCTCTCGGGCGCGATCTCAGGGTGATCGGGAAGCACGATGGCCGCCCCGACGATCGTCGTGTCGCCGGCGTCGGCGAGGATCGGGAACGTGTTGATGGCGCCGCACGGGCGCTCCAGCGCGGACAGGAAGCGCCCTCCGGTCAGCTCCAGCAGTGGATGGGTGGAGAGCAGCGAGCGGCGCAGGGCGCCCCCGCGATCCAGCCCGCTGGAGACGACGGTGCGGTTCTCGATCCGCAGCGAGACCTCGTACTCGCGCTCGCCGAGCTCCCGGGCCGAGAAGATCACCGCCACCTGCAACGGCGGCCCGTCCGCGCAGGCGATCGAGCGCTCGAGCTCGGCGGGGCGATGGGCCAGCGAGCCGACCATCACCCCCGGCACCTCGATCCGCTGCTCGGTGGCCTGGTGGCGCTCGCCGGCGGCGGCGAGGAAGCGCACCTCGCCGCGCAGCACCGCATCGGCGGGGGCGCGCAGGACGCAGCGGAGGTCGAGCACGTCGTAGGTGGAGGCGAGGGTCTCCGCGTAGGCGGGCGGATAGACGATCCCGAACGGCGTCGGCGTGCTGTTCTTGGTCGCGCTCGGCGTGTACGGGTAGAGGGCGTAGCCCTCGTAGAGCAGCGAGTCGACGAGCTCGGTGACGCCCGCCGTCACGGCCGCTCCACCGCATCGAGCAACGCCCCGAGGGTGGCGTCGAGGGTCGCCAGGCCGCGCGTGCGCTTGAGGCGCTGGATGCGCTCCAGCGTCGCCTCGCCGACGGGCAGCCACGACATTCCCGGGTAGTGCTGCTCGATCGCCTCGCGCCACACCGACACGGGCATCCGGAAGTCGATCGAGCGGTTCCACGGCACGAGCACCATCTGCAGGCCGCCGTCATCGCCGCGGTAGTACACGGTGCCGTTGAAGTGCATGGCCATCGGCGCTTCGCCCCCGGGCAGCGCGTGCAGGTACTTGGCCGCCGCCAGCTCCAGGTCGAAGGACACCGCCACGGGCACCGTCACCGTGGTGCGCCCGGTGAAGGCCGGCACGAGCACGTCGAGCTGGCTCCAGACGAGGCTGCGCGTGGTCACCGACCAGCGCTCCGGAGCCCCGAACAGCTCGACCAGGCGCTCCTGCGTGTCGGCGTCGTAGGCGCGGCGGGCCGGCTCGATCATCAGGCTGATCCGCAGGGCGATCATGTACACCTGCCGCCCGCTCGCCTCGTTCACCTCCAGATCGACGTGCAGCAGCGGCGCGGCGGAATGCTTGACCGCGCGCGCGCCGAGCACGGCGAACTCGGGCTCGGGGCCCGCCCACGATGCATCGCCGAGGGTGCTCACGGTCTCGATCGTCATGCCGCCGCCATCTCGCGCAGCCGGGCGAAGAAGCCCTCCACCGCCGCCTCGACGGCGCCGCCGCCGGAGATCCCCTCCCACGCCGCCTTGACGGTGCCGGTGAGCGCGTAGCACTCGTCGATCGGGGCGATCACGTACGCCGGGGGGTCGGCCAGGCGATTCACGATCAGCCCCTCGATGTCGGCCTCCAGATCGCCCAGGACCGGATTGAGCTCGACCATCCGCTGCCAGGCGTCGAGCCGGAGCTCGGATTCCGTCGCACCCGCCGGGGACGGGTACATGGCGACGACGCATTCGGTCACCGTCGAGTCCATGAAGAAGGCGAGCCCGATCGGGATCTGAAAGCCCGCCCACAGGTCGTCCGGGATGTCGAGCTCATCCAGCCACACGGTGCGGTTGCCGGTGGGGCGATAGTCGCCCTCGCCGGCCCGCATCGCCCAGCAGGCCTCACAGGAGCAGACGATGCGCCGCTCGGCGAGGTGGAGCAGATGCCGGTGCTGGGGCGAGATCATCAGCCCGCACAGGTCGCAGAACTCGGCGTCGGCGGGCACCGTCGGACCCGTCGTCGCCCCGGCCATCGAGCCGCCCTGGGTCTCGACCCCCGGGGGGACGAGGCCGCGCGGCGCGCCGGTGCGCGCACCGTTCGCCCCCGCGCGGGCCAGACCCCGCAGCCCCGAGACGACGCTCGCCCGTCGCCGGGCCGCCATCGCCTCCTCCAGGTTGCGCCGACCGCTCGAGCCCGCGGTCATCCGCCGAGCGCCACCCGGACGCGGCCCTGCTCACGGAGCAGCGGCACCGGCTGCAGCTGGATCCGCTCCTCGTCCATCGACCGCCCGGCCGCGGGCAGGAAGAACGAGCGCTCACAGCTCGGGCAGGCGAGCGCGCCGCCGGAGAGCCGGCCGTCGTGGAGCGGCTCGCCGCAGGCCGCGCAGCGGTCGCGGTATGCGAGCAGCGTCCCGGCCACGTTGGCGACGACGAGCTCGTGGCCGGCGAGGGCCACGGGCGCGAACGTCCCCTCGGCGAGGTCCGCCACCGCATCGAGCTCCAGCCAGGCCGGGAGGTCGACCTCGGGCCGGGGATCCGATGCCGGCGCAGAGGACCCGACGACGAACATCGGCAGCTCGATCCCCTCCGCCGCCGGCTCCGCCATCGGAAGCGGCGCGCCGGTCAACTCCGGCGCCACCCCCTCGACCTCCAGCCCCGCGAGGTCCGGCGCCGCATCCTCCAGCGCCTGCTTGATGGCCAGCTCCAGCGTGGCCGAGGAGGCCGAGCAGTCCGAGCAGCTCCCCTGCAGGCGGATCCGCAGGACGCCGTCCTGGAGGGACAGGAGCTCGACGTTGCCGCCGTGGGACTCCATGTAGGGCCGCACCGAATCCAGCGCCTCGGTCACCCGGGTCTCCAACGAGACCGGGTGGAGGTCGTGGATCAGCAGCAGGGTCGCCACGAGCGGGTCCTCGCCCAGCTCGTTGGCAATCCGCCGGCCCTCCTCGCCGCCGGCCTGCAGCGCATCGACGATGCGCTCCAAGCCGAGGCCGTACATGGCGATCACCGCCGAGACGAGCTCGTCGGCGATCGCCCGCGTGGGGCCGCCGTCCCGCGCGTCCAGCTGCTCCTGGAGCTCCTGGACGCGCTCGAACAGCAGCTCCGCGTCGTGTGCCGCAGTCGCGCTCATCCCGCCATCAGGCCATCGCCGTCGGCGTGTGCATGACCTTGCGGACCTTGCCGCCCGTGTACATGTGCACGCCGCAGGGCAGGCACGGGTCGAACGAGCGCACCGCCCGCATGATGTCGATCCCCTTGAAGTTCTCCGGGCCGTTCTCCTCGAAGATCGGGGTGTTCTGCACGGCGTCCTCGTACGGACCGGGAGTCCCGAAGCTGTCGCGGGGGCTCGCGTTCCACGGCGTGGGCGGGTACGGCTGGTAGTTGGCGATCTTGCCGTCCCTGATCACCATGTGGTGGGAGAGGACCCCGCGGGCGGCCTCGTGGAACCCGCAGGAGACGGCGTCGTCCGGAACCTTGAAGCTGTTCCAGCTCTTCGTCCGGCCGGCCTGCACCTCCTTCATCGCCCGCTCCAGGCAGTGCAGCGCGATCAGCGCGCTGTAGGCCTGGTGGTAGGTCCGGGCGCGGTCACGCTCGATCGCGTTGGACTTCTCCGGCACGTGCCACTCCAGCTCCATCTCCGGCAGGCTGGGCGAGCGCGGCAGGACCATCTGCAGCGAGTGCCCGGTCGCCTTGGCGTAGCCGAAGTCGACGAGACCGGCCTTCGCCGTGCACCACTGGCGGGCGAACGGGCCGCCGCCGGTGTCGCAGCACACGTGGGTGTCGGTGCGCTTGTCGTACATGCGCGGTGAGACGACCCAGGTGTACTTGTCGGAGAAGTCCCGCTTCTGCGGCCGCGGCAGGGTGACCTTGTTCCACGGATGGTTCTTGTCGACAGGGTTGCCGAGCGGGTCGTGGGTGACGAACGTCGGCTCGTCCTGCCAGCCGTCGAAATACGACGAGCCGAGGAGGATCCGGATCATCAGGTTGATCTCGACCAGGTCGGTCGAGATCAGCTCGCCGCCGATGGCCACGCCCGGCGTGATGTAGCGATGGCGCCCCCACTCCGTCATGTTCTTGTACGAGTAGTCGACGTAGTCTGGGTCGTCGAAGCTCCCCCAGTTGACGAGGTTCGTCTCCCGGAAGCCGACCATGTCGTAGCCCGGCAGCTCCTGGAGGAAGAAGTCGTACAGATCGTCGTGGAGCGGGACGCTGCGCTTGACGTAGTCGAAGTAGCGCATCAGCCGCACGTAGTAGTCGGTGCACGTCTGGTGCGTGATGTCGGCGCTGCAGCCACCCGGCATGATCGTCGAGGGGTGGGTGTGCCGGCCGCCGAAGAGGCAGTACATCTCCCGCGTGTAGCGGGCGACGTGCAGCGTCTCCAGGTAGAACTCGCCGGTGAACGGGTTCAGCGACCGCATGATGTCGGCGATCGTCTTGAAGCCGTGGATGTCACGCCCCGGCGCCGGCGTCGACTCCGCCTTGGCCAGCAGCGAGGGGTTGGTCTCCTTGACCATCTGCTCGCAGAAGTCCACGTTCGCCATGCAGTCGTTGAAGATCGCGTGGTCGAAGATGTAGTCGGCGGTCTCGGCCAGGTTGAAGGCCAGGTCGCCGAGCACCGGCGGCTTGACGCCGTAGGCCATGTTCTGGTTCAGGCACGAGCACGTGCAGTGGTTGTCACCGCAGATGCCGCAGATGCGGCTCGTGATGAAGTGGGCGTCGCGGGGATCGATGCCCTTCATGAAGATGTCGAAGCCCCGGAAGATCATCGAGGTGCTGTAGCACTTGTTGACCTTCTGGTTGGTGAAATCGATCTCGGTGTGGATGCCGAGGCTGCCGACGATCCGAGTGATCGGATCCCACGACATCTCCTTGACCACGACCTTCTGCTGGGTCTCGGTCGCCATTTCTCTCTCTTCTCCTCGTCTCGTGCAATCGATCAGTTGTCAGAGCACCCGCGAGTTCGCCCCTTGGGCGAACTCGCAGTGGATGCCGAAGCCATTCACCAGCGCTTGGCGTAGCCGGTGGTGAGCGTGCGGCCCTTGCGCCGCCACTCCGGCTCCTTGTCCTTGTCCTCGGCGATGTGCTTGTGGCGGAAGTACCGGACCATGGGGCCGTAGGTGAACTTCATGAAGGTCGCCGCAGCAGACCCCCACTTGTCCTCGTCCATGAAGGGCATGAACTTGTCGGGGAAGCCCGGCATCGTGCAGGCCATGCAGATGCCACCGACGTTCGGGCAGCCACCCATGTTGTTGACCCACCCGCGGACCGGGACGTTGCACTTGACGACCGGCCCCTTGCAGCCGAGCTTGACCAGGCACCGGTGATCGGACCCGTACTCGGTGGCGAAATCGCCCTGCTCGGCGTAGCCGGCGCGGTTGCAGCCCTCACGCACGGTGCGCCCGAACAGCCACTTCGGCCGCAGCGCCTCGTCGAGCTCAGGCGCCGGCGCGAGACCGGCCAGGTGCAGCGCCAGGTACAGCAGCGTCTCGGTCATGTTGTCCGGCTGCGCGGGGCACCCTGGGATGCAGACGACGGGCAGGTTCGCCGCCGAGCGCCAGTTCCAGCCGAGGTAGTCGGGCACGCCCATCGCCCCGGTCGGGTTGTTCTTCATCGCCGGGATGCCGCCGTAGGTCGCACACGTCCCGACGGCGACGACGGCCGCCGCCTTGGGGGCGAGCCGGTCGAGCCACTCGTTCATCGTGATCGGCTGGCCGGTGTCGGGATTGACGGCGAACCCGGTCCAGAAGCCCTCGCCGTTGATCTCCTCGTTGCCGAGGGAGCCCTCGATCACGAGCACGAACGGATCGAGCTTGCCCTGCTCGGCATCGAACCACGCCTGCGCGTATTCGGCGCCGACGGCGTAGTCCACGACCTGGTTGTGGACGACGACCTTCGGCATGCCCGGAATCGCCTGCAGGATGATGTCCTCGAGGCTCGGATTGGTGGCGGATGTCATCGCCACCGAATCGCCCTCGCAGCTCAGCCCGGTGGTCATCCACAGGACATGAGCGGTCACCGCCTCGGTCTTCTTCTGCGCCTCGTAGGGGCTCGCCATCGTTGCCATCGACCGTCTCCTCTCGCCTCAACAGATCCGCGGCAGCGGATCACCCACCAGCTGGTCCATGACCCTGCGGCCACCGAAGCTGGTCTTCACAAGCACCATTCCTGGAGGATCCGTCCTCACCTCTCCGATCTCGGCTGCGCGCTCGCAGCCGGGCACGGCGTGCAGCGCCTGAAGCGCTGCGTCTGCACCCTCCGCCGCCACGAAGGCGACGAACGTCCCCTCGTTGGCGACGTACATCGGGTCGATTCCGAGCAGCTCCGCCGCTCCGGCCACGGCCGGGTCGACGGGCACCTCCTGCTCCCTCACGATCATCGCCACACCCGACGCGCGCGCGAGCTCGTTGAGCACCGACGCGACCCCACCCCGCGTCGCGTCGCGCAGGCAGCGCAGGTGCGGTCCGGCGGCGTCGAGCAGCGCATTGACCGCCGGCCACAGCGAGCGCGTGTCCGACTCGATCTCGGCGTCGAGCTCGAACTGACCCCGCGCCAGCATGATCGCCGTCCCGTGCTCGCCGACCGACTTGGAGAGCAGGATCCGGTCGCCCGGCCGAAGGCCCGACGGGGACAGCGAGGCGCGCGGATCACGCAGACCGAGCCCGGTGGTGCAGATGTACATGCCGTCGGCGTGTCCGCGCTCCACGACCTTGGTGTCGCCGGTGACGATCTGCACCGAGGCCTCACGGGCGGCGGCGGCGATCGCGTCGACCTCGGCCCGCAGGACGTCGGATCCGAGGCCCTCCTCCAGGATCAGCGACAGGCTGAGGGCCAGCGGCTGGGCGCCGGAGACGGCGAGGTCGTTGACGGTGCCGTTGACGGCGAGCTCGCCGATCGAGCCGCCGGGGAACCGCAGCGGCGTGACGACGTAGGAGTCGGTGGTCAGCGCCAGGGTCAGCGGCCCCAACCCGACCTGCCCGGCGTCGCCGAGCTCGGTGAGCGCCTCGCCGCCGAACGCCGGCAGCAGGAGCCCCTCGATCAGGCCCTGGGTGGCCTTGCCGCCCGCCCCGTGGGCCATCGTGATCTGCTCGTCGCGAAACTTCGCGCGCTTCGCACGCTGGGTCTCGATGATGCCCAGGACGCGGCGCTCACGCTCGGAGACGGCGTCGCTCATGGCGCTCAGACGACCTCGCGCTCACGCGCGAACCGGCCGTAGTTGTAGTAGGCCGCGCAGGCTCCTTCGGAGGAGACCATGCACGTCCCGATCGGTCGCTCCGGCGTGCACGCCGAGCCGAACACCTTGCACTCGAACGGCTTGATCACGCCCTTGAGCACCTCGCCGCACTGACAGGCCTTGGGATCGGCGACCCGGACGCCGGGCACGCTGAAGCGCAGCTCGGCATCGAGGTCGGCGTAGGCCTCGGTGAGCTTCAGTCCGCTGTGGGAGATGAAGCCGAGTCCGCGCCACTCGAAGTGCGGCCGCAGCTCGAAGACCTCGGACATGACCTCCAGCGCGCGCAGGTTGCCCTCGTAGGGCACGACGCGGCTGTACTGGTTCTCCACCTCGCAGCGGTCATCACGGAGCTGGCGGAGGATCATCGCCACCGCCTGGAGGATGTCCAGCGGCTCGAAGCCGGCGACGACGATCGGCTTGCCGTAGTCGGTGGGGATGAACTCGAATGGCCGGGCGCCGACGACGGTGCAGACGTGGCCCGGGCCGACGAAGCCATCGAGGCGCAGGTCCGGGGACTCCAGCAGCGCGCGCAGCGGCGGCACGATCGTCACGTGGCTGCACATGCAGGTGAAGTTCTTGACGCCCTCCATGCGAGCCCGCTTGAGGGTCAGCGCGGTCGATGGAGCCGTCGTCTCGAAGCCGATGGCGAAGAACACGACCTCTCGCTCCGGGTTCTGCTTGGCGATCCGCAGCGCGTCGAGCGGGGAGTACACCATGCGGATGTCGGCGCCCTGCGCCTTGGCGTCGAGCAGGCTCCCGTTCGAGCCCGGGACGCGCATCATGTCCCCGAAGCAGGTGAAGATGACACCGGGCTCGTGGGCGACGGCGATCCCGTCGTCAACGCGCCCCATCGGGATGACGCACACCGGACAGCCGGGGCCGTGGACGAGCTCGACGTTGGCGGGCAGGAGGTCGTCGACGCCGTACTTGTAGATCGAGTGGGTGTGCCCGCCGCACACCTCCATCAGCTTGATGTGCCGACCCGGCTCGACGAGCGAGAGGATCTCCGCCGCGACCGCGCGGCCGAGCTCGGCGTCGCGGAATTCATCGACGAACTTCAACAGAGTGCCTCCGCGGCGCGTGAGATGGCCGTGCCGGCGTGGACGAGCAGGCGGTCCGCGGGGCGGACGGGCGAGACGAGCGCGATCTCCACCGTCTCGCGAGCGCCCTCGGCGGTTTCGCAGAGCGCGAGCTGACGTTCCTCGTCGACGCGAACGACCACCATGTCGACCGCGACGTCACCGCACGTGATGCAGTGATCGCCCGAGCAGGCGGGGTCGCTCACTCGATCACGCTCGCCTTCAGATCCTCGAGCTCCTGCTCGTAGTCGGCCCCCATGCGCACGAGCATGTCGTGCGTGTTGCGGGCCTCCTCCTCATCGACCTTCGAGATCGCGAAACCAACGTGGATCAGCACCCAATCGCCGGGACCGACGCCACCGTCCTCGAGGTCGAGCAGGCCGATGTTGACGGTGCGCCGAACGCCTGCGACCTCGACCCGTGCCAAGCGATTCTGCTCGTCGACGACCTCAACCACCTGCCCGGGGATTGCCAAGCACACATGCGGGTAGTACCACAGGCTCCTTGCTCTCCGGGGATTTTTTCGGCCCGCAGGCGGCCGGGATCGCCCCGACGCGGAGTAGTCTCGGCCCACCAGGATCGTCGCTCACCATGCCCTGCCACGTCGTCTTTCGATGCGAGTTCTGCAGCGTCCGTCCCGACGCGGAGACGCAGGTCGCGCTCGAGCGGCAACTGCTCGATCTGCGCCACGGCGAGTATCTCGATGCCGAGCCGGGACGGTGGCTGACCTGGCACGGCCGCGGCATGTACGGACCGCAGCGCTACGCCTGCGGCGAGCACCGCGGCGAGCTGAAGGCGCTCATCCGCGAGATGTACGGGACGCTCGGCTGGCACCCGTGGAAGATGGGCCCGCATCCGTGGGCGGGCCGCCGCGGGACCGACCGGGCCCGCCAGCTCTCCCGGCAGCTCGGGTCGCGCTTCGGCGTGCCCGGCGGCTGACCCTGGGTTGCCGCGGGCCGCGGGCCGCGGGCCGCGGGCCGCGGGCCGCGGGCCGCGGGCCGGGGCGTCCGCCGTCGGTCGGCCCGGCCGCCGCCGCCCGCCGACGCCGAGATGCACGCCGAGCACGGGCTCTCGCTCTCCGCCTACGGAGCGCCGCCCGAGGTGTCCGCAAGCGCAGCGCCCATTTCGTCCCAACGAACACGACGAGCGGGAAGCGTGGGGGCTGATGGGCCTGTCAGGCCAATCAGCCCCCAACGATCGGGGGAGCGCGCTCGGATGGGGCCTGATGGGCGTTGACCTGCCAGGTCCGGGCCGAGGCGTAGTGCAGTGGTGCCGCGGGGCAGCCCCGACGGGCTGGACCCGTGAACGAGGGTGATGCCGGGCGAGCGCGGGGACGTCGGCCCGGCGCCTGGGGCCGGGCCGCGCTGGCGCGCCGCCGGGCTCCGGGCTCCGCCGGGCGAACGATGCGGCGAAATCTCCATAGAGACCTGCCGCCGCAGAGAACGCCGGATCAGGCCCGCCGGCACACGACGAGGTCCTGCCAGCCCGCGATCGTCCGCGGGAGCACGTCGAGCACCTCGAACCACGCCGACCACCGCCGCCGCACGTAACCCTCGCCGTGGAAGGTGAGGCCGTAGGCCTCGCTCACGCCGGGAAGCTGCTCGCGGTTCCAGCGCGAGCGCCGGTAGGGGACGAAGGCGAGCTCGTCGGCGCCGAGCGCGCCGCGCGTGAAGGCCGCCGGGTCACACCAGCCGCTGGACACCCGGCCGGCGCGGAACGCCTCCAGGGCGCTCGCCCCGTGCACGGAGAGCAGCGCGATCCCGCCGGGCCGGAGCATCCGCCGCAGCTCGGAGAGCCAGGCGTCCTGAAGCGGTTCGTCGAGGTGGCTGAACACCGAGATCGAGTAGACGAGATCGAAGCGGCCGGCGGCGAACGGCAGCGGCGGCTCGGGGCCGCAGGCGGCGAGCTCCAGCGACGGATGCCGCGACGCCGCCCACGCCACCGCCTCGGCATCGACGTCCGCGCCGGCGCAGCGGGTCCCCCCGGCCCGTCCGGCCTCCCCAGCCCGTCCGGCCCCCCCGGCCCGCGCGGCGACGTGAGGCAGCACACGGCAGGAGCCGCAGCCGAAGTCCAGCACCGATGAGTGGTGTTCGAGGCCCGGCAGCCCCCCGGCGGCGAGCGCGGCGTCGAGCTCCTCGGCCGCCCGGCGTCCGCCTTCGGCGAATTCTTCGATTCCGGGGGCGCCGGTGCGGGCCCGCAGTCGCCGCGGCGGCACGACGGCGTCACTCCGGCCGCGCCCCCACCCGGCGTCATCGGCGAGCTCGCGCAGGCGACGCGCCGCCCACGCGGCGGCGGGTCGAACCCGGGACATCGGCTCAGCTGACAGCATGGCCGCCCGATGCTCGCAGAGCGCCAACGAGACACGCTCCGCGCGAGCTGCGAGCAGACGTTGCGCACCAACTGGCGCCAGGGCGTCCGCCCGGCCGATGGCGCGCCGTTCGGCTACACGTGCCCCAGCCCGGGCCACTACCCGTGGCAGTGGTACTGGGATTCCTGCTTCACCGCGATCACGTGGCGTCGGTTCGACCGGCGACGGTCGCGGCAGGAGCTGGAGTCGCTCCTCGCCGCGCAACGTGACGACGGTTTCATCGGTCACACGATCTTCTGGAACACCCCCCTGCACGGGATCCGACGCCACACCTACAACGTGCTCGATCCCGACGCGCCGATGACGGCGAGCATCCAGCCGCCCGCGCTCGCGTGGGCGTGGCGGATCGCCGTCGGGGACCCCGCGAAGGTCCCGGCGATCTCCGCCCAGCACGACTGGCTCGAGGCCCACCGGGACCGCGACGGCGACGGGCTGCTGTGGATCGTGCAGCCCGACGAATCGGGACTCGACGCCTCGCCCCAGTTCGATCCCGTGTGGGGAGCGCGAGCCCACGGACTGCCCGGCTTCGTCCTGCTCGTGAGGCGCAACCGCCGGCTCGGCTACGACCTCGGCCGCGTGCTCGCCGCCGGTGGTCCGGTGGTCTGCGAGGTGATGACGAACGTCCTCTACAACCTCTCTCGCCTGGCGCTCGGACGGCCGTCGCTCACACCGGCGATCATCGAACGCTTCCACGACGAGCGCGACGGGCTGTTCCGGCCCGTGGCGTGGCCGCGCCCGCGCCGACCGATGCCGCTCACGTGGGCCGCGCTCTCGCCGCTGGCGCTGCCGGACCTGCCGGAGGCGATCGGGCGGCGGCTGGTGGAGGAGCACCTGCTCGACTCCGAGCGCTTCTGGCTCCCCGTACCGGCTCCGTCGGTGGCCGCCACCGAATCGGCGTTCTCCACTCGCGACGGCAGCGCGCTGCGACCGCGGCGCTACTGGCGCGGGCCATCCTGGATCAACGCCGCCTGGATGCTGTGGCTGGGGCTGACCCGGCTCGGCTACGCGCAGCAGGCCGAGGAGATGGCGCGCCGGCTGATGGGAGCGGTCGCCGGCGAAGGGCTGCGGGAGTACTACCACCCCTACACCGGGCTGGGGATGGGCGCCGTCGCGTTCGGGTGGTCATCGCTGATCCTGGAGCTCTCCGAGCCCGACCCCCGCGCCGGTGCGAGCTACCTGACGTCGTGACCGGCTGAACCCGACCGCCCGTCGTGACCGGTTGGACCCGACCGCCCGTCGTGACCGGGTGGACCCGACCGCCCGTCGTGACCGGGTGAACCCGGCAGCCCGCCGTGCCGCCTGAGCTACCTTTGGGATATGGACACCGACAGCACAGACAGAGTCGAGCTGAGCGACGAGGAGTGGCGCAGCCGCCTCACCCCCGAGCAGTACGAGATCCTCCGCGGTCACGGCACCGAGCGGCCGTTCACCGGTGAGTACGTCGACGTCAAGGCCGACGGCGTGTACCGCTGCGCCGGCTGCGGCGCCGAGCTGTTCACCTCGGACACGAAGTTCGACTCCGGCACCGGGTGGCCGAGCTTCTACGAGCCGGCGGTCGCCGCCAACGTGGAGCTGCACCGTGACATGAGCCTCGGGATGGTCCGCACGGAGGTGCGCTGCCGGCGCTGCGGCGGACATCTCGGACACGTGTTCGACGACGGCCCGCGGCCGACGGGGCAGCGCTTCTGCATCAACTCCTGCGCGCTCGAGCTCGACACGCCGGAAGGCTGATCCCGGCGCGGCCGGGCCGCGCCCCTCAGTCCGATTCGTAGCGGTCGGCGGTGCGGCGCTCGCGCCGGCGCAGGACCACGATCAGCACGACGACGGCCACGGCGAGCAGCACCGCGCCGGCGATCCCGATCTGGCTGAGCACGTTGGCGGCGCCCTTGCCGCCGTAGTAGCCCACGAGCCCGTAGGTCAGCCCCCAGGTGACGGCGCCGAGCGCGTTCCAGAAGAAGAACTCGATGAACCGCATCTCGTTGATGCCGGCGAGCCACGCGGCCGCGAAGCGAATCAGCGCGATCCAGCGGCCGATGAACACCGCCTTGGCCCCGTGGCGGTCATAGAAGCGGTCACCGAGAGCGACGAGCCGCTGACGGCGTCGCCGCAGCGGCCCGGCGGCGGTGAGCACGTCACGGCCGAGCTTGCGGCCGAGCCAGTAGCCGAGGTTGTCGCCGACGATCGCCGAGGACACGCCGATCAGGATCACCAGCCAGATGTTCAGCTGGCCCTGGCTGGCGATCACCGCCGCGAGCACGAGCGCCGTCTCGCCCGGGGACGGAACCCCCATTGACTCGAGGCCGATCACCGCGGGGAGCAGATAGCCGAGGCTGCTCGAGATGTTGATGATCGCGGCGAGCGCGAGCATCAGCCATCGTGCGCGGACGTGCCGGCCCGCGCGGACGGCGCGCGGCGCGCCGGGACCTCGGGTCGCTGCAGGACCGCCAGCAGCGACAGCCCCGCGGGCAGCGTGCGCCCACCGGCGAGCCACCGGGCCTCGGCGCGGAGCGGCCGCTCGAGGATCCCGTTCAGCCATGCCGGCCCGACGTGGAGGTCAGGCCGGTACTCGCCGCCGTCGGCGGCGACGTGGCGGCGCTGCAGGAGCCGGTAGGCGGCGGCGACGGGGAGCAGCAGGCTGTTGAACGAGGTGATCCGCCGCACCTCCCACCCGGCCGCGTGAGAGACCTCGCGCAGCGGGCGGCGCTCGTAGCGGCGGTAGTGGTGGTTGGCCACGTCGTGCGTCGACCACAGCGCCTGATAGGCGGGGACCGTGACGAGCATCCAGCCGCCTGGCTTGGTGACCCGGTGCAGCTCCGCGAGCGTCGCGCGGTCGTCGGCGGTGTGCTCGATCACGTCGAGACAGGTGACGAGCTCGAACGTCTCCTCCGCCCACGGAAGCTCCTCCAGCCGGCCGACGCGGACGTCGTAGTCGCCGCGGCCGCGCGCGAGTGCCGCGGCGTCGGGGTCGAGCTCGATGCCCGACACGTGGCCGAAGCGCGCCAGCTCCTGGAGCGTCCGGCCCGACCCGCAGCCCGCGTCGAGCACGCACCCGTCCCGGCGCAGGGGCAGCCGCTCGAGCTCGACCGCGATGATCGCCCGGCGTCCCCGGTACCACCAGTGATGCTCGTCCACCTCGAGCATCGCCTGCATGAGCCGCGCGTCCATTTCCGTGATGCTGTCAGTTGCGCTGCCCGGAGCGCGGTCAGACCATCAGCGCCGGCATCTGGTCGCTCGCGCGCGCCGCGGGCAGCGTGAGCGTGAACCGCGCCCCCGGACCGTCCACGACGTCGAGCACGAGCGTGCCGCCCATGCGCTCTGCGAGCTCACGTCCGATCGCCAGGCCGAGCCCGAAACCGGCATCGCCGCCCGTGGCGCGGCCACGATGGAAGCGCTCGAAGATCACGTCGCGTTCGGCCTCCTCAACGCCGGGTCCGTGATCGCGCACGCTCATCGTCGGGCGTGGCTCGTGCGAGAGCTCGACGGTGACGTCACTGCCCGAGGGGCTCACGCGCACGGCGTTGTCGAGCAGGATGCGCAGGATGCGGGCGACGCTGCCGGGATCCCCGAGGGCCCAGATGCCGCTGTGCGACTCCTCGAGCGCGGTGGCGACGCCACGCGCCCGGGTGCCGAGCTCGAACTCGGCGAGCACGGCCCGGCACAGCTCTCCGAGCTCGATCGGCTCCGAGCGCAGGTCGACCTCGGCGTCGATCCGGCTCAGGTCGAGGAGGTCCGCCGCGAGGCGGGCGAGCCGGCGCGACTGCGCCCGCGCGCTGGCGAGCAGCGAACGGGCGTCGGCGAGGTCGGGCTGGCCCTCACGGAGATCGTCGTCGAGCAGCTCGAGCATTCCCTCCAGCGAGGTGAGCGGCGTGCGCAGCTCGTGTGATGCGGTGGCCACGAACGCCCGGCGCGCCTGCTCCTGGTGGGCGAGCCGGCGCTGCATCGTGGCGAACGATCGGGCGAGGTCGCCGATCTCGTCCCGGCCCCGGTCCGCGGGCACGGGCACGGGCACGGTGGCGCCGCTCTCGGCGATCTGCTGCGCCGACACGCGCAGCTCCCGCAGCCGCCGCACGAGCCGAGCCGCCAGCGAGACGCCGAGCAGCAGCGACAGCGCGAGGCCCGCGAGCACCGCGTAGAGGAACGCCTGGCGCACGGCGTGGACGGCGTCCGGGATGTCTCCGAGCGTCTTGCGCGCGACCAGGAACAGTCCGGCGCGACCGATGGGGATCGCCGCGTCGATGTACTCCTGTCCGCCGGTGGAGTGGAAGCCGTACGCGAAGCCGTGGACGCGCGCCGCCGTCGCGACATCGCCGTAGGCGACCGGCTGCTCGCCGCTGTCGTCGTCGGAACCGGTGGCGGCCGTGTCCTGACGCGGCAGGCTCGTGAGCACGGGGCGGGACTGGCCGCTGGGGTCGAGGTAGCCACGAACGCCGACGACGGCGCCGGTCTGCGCCTGAAGCGCCTGCTCGTGGGAGAACAGCACCTGACGCTCGTGCACTCCCGCCTGGTACACCGACGCCAGGCTCGGCTGACCGCCGCCGGGCGGGCTGAACAGGCTGATGTCCTGGTAGGAGAGCCGCGCGAAGGTCTTCTTGGCCCCGCCGAGCTGGCTGCTCAGCGTGTCCTTGGCCGCCTTGCGCAGCGAGTTCTCGAGCGGGCCGAGGAGCGCGATCGCGGCCACCCCGAGGGTGACCACGGTGCACACGACAACGACGCCGACGATCCGTCCGCGCAGACCGAGGGCGCCCCGCGGTCCCGCCGGCAACTAGTGGCTCCTCCCGAGCGTATTCGCGGGAGGGGCCACTAGGACCCCCGGAGTCGGTAGCCCGCTCCCCGGACCGTCAGGATGTGCCGGGGTTGATCGGGCTCGGGCTCGAGCTTCTCGCGCAGGTGCCGGATGTGGACGTCGATGGCACGCGGATCGCGGTAGGCGCTGTCACCCCAGATCGCCCGCAGGAGCTCCTGGCGGTTGAGCAGGCGACCCGGGTCGGCCATCAGCGCGTCGAGCAGCTCGAACTCGGAGAAGGTGAGCTTCACCGGCCGGCCGTCCATCGTCACCTCACGCTGGGCGCGGTCGAGAGTGATCGGTCCGACGGCGAGAACCTCGTCACCCATCGATCTCGTGCCGGCGCGGCGGAGCACGGCCCGGATCCGGCTGCGCAGCTCGGCCAGGCCGAAGGGCTTGGTGACGTAGTCGTCGGCGCCGGCCTCGAGCCCGAGCACGGCGTCGGCCTCGGAGTCCAGCGCCGTGAGCATGATGATCGGCACGACGTTGCGCCGGCCGCGGAGGGTGCGGCACACCTCATAGCCGTCGGGACCCGGACCGAGGGCGACGTCGAGCAGGACGATGTCGAAGGTGTCGGTGCTGGCGCGGTCGATCGCCCCGCGCCCGTCGGCGACCGCCATCACCCGATGCCCCTCCCGGGAGAACGACCGCGTGAGCATCTCCCGGAGGTCGGATTCGTCGTCGACGACGAGGATGTTGAGCGATGCATCGCGGCCCCGCACGGACGCTCCGGCGAGGGCGGCGCTCTGCGGCTGGGGGCTCATCGCGCCCCGATGTTAGACCGCAGGAGGGCGTCATCCGCCAGCCGCGGCTCGCGCGGCGGCGCGACTAGGTGGTCACTTCGAGCGTCGCTCGCATGTTCATCGCCGGAAAGCGAAAGGCAAAGTACTTCTCGTATGTCTCGGGAAAGCGGTTCGCGAGCGTCTCGATACCCAGGAGTCGGAACGGGAGCCAAAGGTCGAGCTTGATCGACACCACTCGGAAGCGGACAGTCGTGTAGTGCGAGAACCGCGGCTCGGCCAGCGAGCGAATCGCGATCGTCGAGAAGTAGTGGCGATGCGTTGGATCGCCATACGCGAGAACCGAGGAGAAGTGGGGCGTGCGCAGTTGAATGTGGGCCCCCTGCCTGCAGATGCGATGAAACTCCTCGAAGACGCGGATCGGATCCCTGACGTGCTCGATCACATCCTGCGCGAGGATCTCGTCGAAGCGATCGTCCTCGATCGGGTACGGAAAGACGTCAAGGTCGTGGACGATGTCGGCTTGCGTATCCGGCGAGATGTCGAGCCCGACGGCGCCGGCAACCTTGGCGGAGCCGCATCCGACATCGAGGACAGACCCGGTCCCTCTCGGTGCGAGGTCGTAACGGTGGGGGTCCGTGAGGCGCCTGAGGAGTTGTGATGGCGATGGCATCGGGGGTGACACGGCCGCGCGATGACCAGCTAACGGCGAGACACGCCACTAGCGCCCGACGGATTCCAGCGAGCGCTCCGCCGGCGCGGACACCGCGACCGCCGGAACGCGCGCGGTGGCACGGCGGGGGACCAGGCGTCCCTCGGCGCACACGGTCCACAGCAGCACCACCCAGGTGGCGGTGGCGAGCCCCACGTGGACCCAGACCATGTCGGTGGGAAGCTTCAGCTCGTACTGGACGGCCCCGACGAGGCCCTGACCGGCGACCAGCACGCCGAGCGCGGTGAGCGGCTCGAGCTGGTCGGAGGTGGCTCCGCGGTGACGGCGCAGCAGCCAGACGGCGACGACGGCGACGCCGAACAGCGCGCCGATCGTGGCGTGCTGGTTGACCACCCACTCCAGGGTGTCCCTGCCCTTGAAGGTGAGCCGGGCGATGTGCTGGCCGGTGCCGCCGCCGGAATGGGGGCCGGCCGCGGTGGCGGCGGTGCCGGCGAAGATCGTCAGGGCGCCGAGCGGGGCGAGAGCCCGCACCGACCACACCGAGAGCCGGTCCGAGCTGCGGGGCCGGGACCCCGGCTCGTGGCCGGCGCGCCACACGAGCGCCACGGCGGCGATCAGGATGATCATCGAGAGCGAGAAGTGGGCCATCACGAACCCGGGGGCGAGGTGCTCGCGGACCGTGAAGCCGCCCAGCACCGCCTGGGCCACGACGCCCAGGGGGAGCGCCAGACTGAGCCAGAACAGGTCCCGCCGGTGGGGGCTGCGCGTCCAGGCCAGGATCACCGCGGCGGCGACCATGATCCCCACGAAGCTGGAGATCACCCGGTTGCCGAACTCGATCAGCGCATGGGTCTGAAACGGCGGGTAGACGTGTCCGCTGCAGCGCGGCCAGGTGGGGCAACCCAGGCCCGAGCCGGTCAACCTGACCGCGGCGCCGGTGAGCACGATCAGCGCCAGCGCGATCATCGAGACCCAGGCGACCCGCAGGTACTGCTCCGGGGTGACCGTGAGGCGGTCCCGGATGCGCTGGCGAACGCTCACGCGAACCATGGTATTGACCCGACCCGGCACGGCGCGGAAGCTCCTCAGCGCCCGCGCCGGACCAGCCGGCGCAGCGCAGCCCGCGGCTCCCGGGCGGCCCGCCATGCCCGGTAGAGCAGCGCGCGCCCCCGCGGCAGCCCCGGGGGGAAGCCGCGCAGCAGCGCCGGCACCGGCTGCAGCCGGCGCGCATCCAGCGGAACGTCGTGCCAGCGCACGCGGTTGAAGCCGGCGACGTGCAACCGGCCGTCGTAGGTCTGGAACATCCACGTCACCTGCGAGAGATCGGACCGGAGCGCCACGGGTGACGGATCGGGGATGGCGAAGCGGGAGAAATACCCCGCCTCGACGAAGATGCCGTTGACCACGGTGGCGTGGATCAGCCGGTAGCCCTTGGCCTGCGCCAGCCGGTTCAGCGCGGCGAGCGAGGCGCCCTGGGCGACGGTGGGATCCCGCGCCTGGACGAAGTCGACCTCGTTGGGAATCGTCGGGTTGTATTCGATCACCACCAGCTTGGGCCGGTACTCGGCGACCGCCTCCCACACGTGGTAGTCGTTGCCGTCGATGTCGATGCAGAGCAGATCGAAGTCGCGCGGGATCGGGGTCGCCGCCAGGAGCGCGTCGAGCCGATCCGGCCCCGCGAAGCCGACGGTGCGGTGCAGGGCGATGACCCCATCGCGACCGGCGTGCTCGCGCTCGAGCGCCGCGAACCGGTCCGCATCGGACTCGATCAGCACGGCGTGATAGCCGTGCTCGGCGATCAGCGACCAGGTGTTGCTGGCGTGCCGGCCGTCCCATGCGCCGAACTCGCAGCACCACCCGTCGCCCTCTCCGATCACCTCCAGCGCCCGCCGGATCACCCCGTCCTCACCGCGATCGGAGGTGACGTTGCTCTCGTAGCGCGCCAGCGGCGGATCGGCGCCGGCCGGCCTGGCCTGCAGGAACGCGGGCGGCGGGGGAGGGCGGCGCAGCGCCCAGCGGCGGGTCACCGCACCACGAGCCCGCGATAGACGGCCGCCACCTGCTCGGCGCACCGGTCCCAGTCGAACCGCCGCGCGTGGGCCTCGGCGGCGCGCCCCATCGCCGCCCGGCGTCCGGGATCGGCGGCCAGCTCTCCGACCGCCGCCGCAAACCCCTCCGGCGTGGGCCCCACCAGCAGGCCGCTGCGGCCCGGTGAGAGCGCCTCGGCGGTGGCGCTCCCCGCGGCGGCCACGACCGGCACCCCGCGGGACTGTGCCTCGGCCACCACCAGGCCGAAGCCCTCAAGCGTGGAACCGAACAGGAGCACGTCGGCGGCGTCGTACAGCCGCCACTTCTCCGCCTCCGCGACGCGTCCGACGAAGTTCACGAGATCGCCCACCCCCGCCATTCCGGCCCGCGCCGCCAGCGCGGCGGCCTCCGGGCCCTCGCCCGCGATCACCAGCGAGGCCGGCACGCCGGCGGACCGCAGCGCGGCCAGCGTGTCGATACCGAGCTCAGGCCGCTTGCGCGCCTCCAGCCGCCCCAGCTCCAGCAGGCGCAGGCCCTCTGCCGCCGGCCACGCACCCGGCCGCCCGGCCGTCCGCGGCGGGCGGGCGATCCCATCGGCCACGACGTGGACCCGGTCGGCGCGCACCCCCCGGCGAACGAGCTCCGCCCGAGAGAACTCCGAGACGGTCACGACCGCGTCCGCCCGCCGGAGGATCGCCGCCTCCAGGCGCGCCCAGCGCGGAAAGAAGTGATGGTGGTGGATGACAACCGGCACGCGCGAGCGCGCCAGCGCCCGCCCGAGCAGCACTGACGGTCCCGCGTGACGGACGGAATGGGCGCGCAGGACGTCGGCCTCCCCCCGGCGCAGCAGCCGCACCACCCATGGCGTGAAGCGCAGCGGGGCGGCGATCCAGTGCAGGCCGACGCGGTGGTCGAGCACCTCCAGGCGGACGCCGGGCGCCAGGTCCTCGGCGCGGTGGTCCCGCGGGACCCCGAGGATCACCTCGATCCCGTAGGCGGGCAGGCGCTGGAGCAGCATCCGCTCGTAGACCTCGCCCCCCACGTCGGAGTCGGCGGCGAGCGCGTAGAAGTGGGGTCCCGCGACGCGGAGCATCGCGGACTCAGGAGGAGGAGCGGAACGGCAGCGCCGCCTTCAGCGCCGCCAGTGGCGGCGCCACGCGGTCCCGCTCGGAAGCGCTCAGCTCGCCGTCGTAGCGCCAGTCGATGCCCACCTCGGGATCGTCGAACCGGAAGCCGGACTCCCTCGCCGCGTCCCAGTAGGTCGAGACCTTGTAGGTGACGTCGGCGATCTCGCTGAGCACGCAGAAGCCGTGCGCGAAGCCGTCCGGGCAGTACAGCTGGCGGTGCTCGGCGTCATCGAGCACGAAGCCCTCCCAACGCCCGAAATCCGGCGAGTCCGCGCGGATGTCGACGACCACGTCGAAGATCGACCCGCGGGCGCAGCGGATCAGCTTCGCCTGCCCCGGCTGAAAGTGCATGCCGCGCACGATCCCGCCGCGCGAGCGCGAGTGATTGTCCTGCACGAAGGTGTCGGCGATCCCCAGCTCGGACAGCACCTCGAGCCGGAAGGTCTCCACGAAGAAGCCGCGTGCGTCGCCGTGGACGGTGGGAGCCAGGAGGATGGGACCGGTGAGAGTGGTCGGCAGCGCCTGCATGGACGGTCGCGGCGACGATAGCGGCAGGCGTGACCGCAGTGGTTCGTCTCGCACATGACTGAACATTCGAGTCGCCCCATTTACGAGTCGAACCACTAACTTTGACGCGTCCCAGGGGCTCCGTCGTACCCCGGGAGCCCCCACGCAGATGAACCAACGTCTCCCGCCCCGGATCGGGATCAACGCGATCTTCCTCCTCCCCGGTATGGGCGGACTGGACACGTACGTCCAGGAGCTCGTGCCGGAGCTCGTGCGTCAGGCTCCCAGCACCCGCTTCAGCGTGTTCTGCTCCCCCGCGGGTGAACGCCACCTGCGCGCCAACGACTGGGCGACGGAGGTGGAGCTCGTCAGCCATCCCGCCTACGGGGTGCGGGGACTGAAGGCGCTGTGCGAGTCGATGGCGCTCGGCTGGACGGCTGGGCGGCGCGTCGATCTCATCCACAGCGTCGCCCTGACCGCGCCCCTGTGGACGCGTGCCGCGACCGTCGTGACGATCGCCGACACGATCTGGCTGCACGATCGGCGGCCCGACGCGACGGTCCGGCTGTGGCGGCTGATCGTGCCACCGGCGGCGCGGCGAGCGGACCGCGTGATCGCGATCTCCCATCACACGGTGCGTGACATCGTCGAGCACCTGCACGTGGCGCCCGATCGGGTCGACGTCACGCTGCTCGGCCACCGTCGCGGCGAGCCCGCTCCCGGGCTCAGCGGCCCCGAGACCCGACGGCGCTTCGCCCTCGATCCGGGGCCGATCGTGCTGATGGTCGGCACCCGCAAGCCGCACAAGAACGTCCTCGGCCTGCTGCGCGCGATGCCCGCGCTCCTCGCCGCACGTCCCGATGCACAGCTCGTGCTGGCGGGGAACCCCACGGCACACGAGCCCGAGCTCCTCGCCGAGACCGAGCGGCTCGGACTGGTCGCCCACGTGTCCTTCCTCCCGTTCGTGACCGCGGAGGAGCTGGAGGGGCTGTACGCCGCCGCGGAGGTGTTCGTGCTCCCGTCGCTCGACGAGGGCTTCGGCCTGCCGATCCTGGAGGCGATGGCGCGCGGCCTGCCGGTCGCCTGCTCGAACGCCGCCTCGCTGCCGGAGGTGGCCGGGGACGCCGCGCGCCTGTTCGATCCGGCCGACGAGCGGGAGATCGCCTCGGCGCTGAGCGAGCTGCTCGGCGATCCGGCCCTGCGCGCGCAGCTCGTCGCCCGCGGGAGGCGGCGTCACACGGAGCTGAGCTGGAAATCGACGGCGGCGGGGACGCTCGAGAGCTACGCCCGGGCGTGGTCGGCCCACCGCGGCGCCAGCTAGCCTGACCGCCGTGGCTGGCCTCAGGCGCATTCTGAAGCACCCACGCGTGGAGCCGCTCGTCGCCACCCTCCTGCGCAGCCGGCTCGTCGACCGCCCGTGGCGCTTCGCCCTGCGCGAGCTGGGGGGCGCCCCGGGTCCGTCGCTCTACCGCGTTCGCGACAACGGGCTCCGCGTGGCGATCGTCCACCGCACGCCCGACGTCAACGCGCTCGACCAGGCCTTCTACCAGCATGCGCACGAGCCCCCCGCCGCGGCACTCGCCGTCCTGCAGCGACTTGGCCGCCCGATCCGCGCGCTCGACGTCGGGGCGAACGTCGGCATGTGGGGTCTGTGGCTTCACGGCCGGCTCGACGTCGCGCACGTCACCGGGCTCGAGCCGGATCCCGAGAACGTCGCTCGCCATCGGCGTCTCATCGCCCTCAACGGGCGAGCCGAATCCTGGGATGTGCTGCCGAAGGCGGCGACCGTCCAGGACGGGCCGGTTCGCTTCATCCTGGGGGCGGAATCCAACGGTCGCATCGTGCCGGGCGAAGAACCGCGGGCGGGCGAGGTCGAGGGAGTCGACCTGTTCGGCCTGCTCGGCGGCATCGACCTGCTCAAGCTGGACATCGAGGGCGGAGAGTGGACGATCCTCGACGATCCGCGCTTCGCCGAGATCACCGTGCCTGTCGTGACGATCGAGTTCCACCCCGATGGCGCTCCCGGAATTCCCCGTGAGGTCGCGCAGCGGGCGCTGGAGCGCGCCGGCTACGTGACGACGCTGGTCGCCGAGGGTCCGCCCGGCTTCGGAGTCTGGTGGGGACACCGGACCTGAGTCCCGCCGGGGGCGCGCCGCCGGCCTACGTCGAGTCGCTCTCCGAGGGCGGAGGGACCGGGGGCGGAGCAGGCGCTCCGGGAGGCGCGCTCGTCCGCGGGGGGGTCCTGCGCTTCGGCGGCTATGTGGCCGGCGTCATGCTCTCGGTGCTCGCCGCGGCGGTGCTGACGCGCCACCTCGGCGTCGCGACGTTCGGTCAGTACACGACCGTGATGTCGCTCGTCGCGGTGATCGCCGCCGTCACCGACGCCGGCATGTCGAACATCGCCACGCGCGAGTACGCCATCCGTCCCGAGCCGGACCGCAGCGTCCTCATGCGGGAGCTGCTCGGCCTCCGGGTCGTGATCACGCTGATCGGCGTCATCCTGGTCCTCGCCTTCGCGCTCGCGGCGGGCTACAGCAGCGCGCTCACCCTCGGCGCGGTCGCCGCCGGTCTCGCCACGGTCGCCCTCGTCTACCAGCACACGCTGTCGATCCCGCTCACGACGGACCTGCGCCTGGGGACCCTCGCCGCGCTCGAGTTCACGCGCCAGACGCTGCTCACCGGCGGCCTCGTGCTGCTCGTCGTCCTCGGCGCCGGCGTGTTCGGGCTGCTGTCGGTCTCGCTGGTGGCCAACCTGGTGCTGATCGTCCCGACCGCGCTGCTCATCCGCGGTCGTCTCTCGATCCGTCCGTCGCTGCGCACGACCGCGTGGCCGGCGCTGCTGCGTGTGACTGTCGTGTTCTCGCTGGCGACCGCCGTCGGCACGATCTACGTCTACACGGCCCAGATCCTCACCAGCCTCGTCACCTCCCGCCATCAGAGCGGCCTGTTCGCGGTGTCCTTCCGCGTGTTCATCGTCGCCGCGGCGGTTCCCGGGCTCCTCGTCGGCGCCGCGCTGCCGGTCCTCTCCCGCGCGGCGAAGGACGATCGCGATCGTCTCGCCTACGCCCTGCAGCGCATCTTCGAGATCTCGCTGATCGCCGGCGTCGGATCGGCGCTGGGGATCAGCGCCGGGTCGGGGTTCATCGTCTCGGTCATCGCCGGAGGGCGGTACGCGGCCGCCACGCCGGTGCTTCAGATCCAGTCGCTGGCGATGATCGCCTCGTTCGTGCTGGCCGGCTGGAGCTTCGCCCTGCTCTCGCTGCACCTGCACCGGGCCCTGCTGCTCGCCAACCTCGCGGCGCTGCTCGTCAGCGTCCTGCTCACGCTCGTGCTCGCCTCGGCCGACGGCGCCCGCGGCGCGGCGATCGCCGTGCTGGGCGGGGAGACCACGCTCGCGGTGTTCACGCTGCTCACCCTCATCCGCCACCGCCCGATGTACCGCCCGCAGCTCACGGTGCTGGTCAAGACGATCCTGGCCGCGATCCCGGCCGCGGCGATCGCGTTCGCCGCGCCCGTCCCGTCACTCGTGCGGGCCATCCTCACCCTGCTCGCCTACGGCGCCGTCATCCTCGCCACCCGCGCGCTGCCGAGCGAGATCGTCGAGCTCCTGCCCGTCCGGTTCCGCCGGGCACGGTCATGACGAACAGCGGGCGACCGCGCAGCGTGGAAAGCGAGCGGCCCCTCCGGGTCGGCCTGAACCTGCTCTTCCACGGTGCCCAGGCGGGCGGAGTCGGCCGCTACGCCCGCGAGCTGGCGGGGGCGCTGCTCGACGGGCAACCGGACATCGCGCTCACCGTGTTCGCCGCCCGGGACCTGCCCGACGAGGCACGGGCGGCACCGTGGGCAGGGCGCGCGCGCTGGGTGACCCTGCCGCTCGCGGCGGGGAGCCGGGAGCTGATGCTGGGACAGTTCGCCGCGCTGCCGGCCCTCGGCCTCGTCCACCGCCTCGACGTGCTGCACAGTCCCGGCAACATCGGGCCGGTGATCACCCCGGGCATCGCGAGCGTGGTCTCGCTGATGGACCTCATCTGGCTGCACCGCGGGGCCGAATGGGAGGACGATCCCCGGGCTCGGCGGGCGATGCGCCGTCAGGTCGACCACTGCGTGCATCACGCGGATCGTGTGCTGACGATCTCATCCGCCGCCGCCGAGGACATCGTCTCCCACCTCGGTGTCCCCCGCGAGCGGGTGGCGGTCACGCCGCTTGGGGTTCGCCCGGCGCTCGCGGTCGCCTCCCCACCGCAGGACGTGCGCTCCGGGCTCGGGCTCGGCGGCTCCCGCGTGGTGCTCTGCGTCGCCCAGCGGCGTCGCTACAAGAACCTGGAGCGGCTCGTCCGGGCGCTGCCGTCGCTCGACCCCGACGTCGTGCTGGTGCTCGCGGGAGGCGGCGAGGGCGCCGTCGCCGACGAGCTGCGCGGGCGTGCGGCGGAGCTCGGGGTCGGCGAGCGGCTGCGGCTGCCTGGCCCGCTCTCCGAGGCCGATCTCGCCGGCCTCTACGAGCTCAGCGATGCCTTCGCGCTCCCGTCGCTGATCGAGGGATTCGGGCTGCCCGTCCTGGAGGCGATGCTCCACGGCGTCCCGGTGGCGTGCTCGGACATTCCCGCGCTGCGCGAGGTCGCGGGTGACGCCGCGCTGCTGTTCGATCCCGGCGATCAGGCGTCGGTCGACGGCGCGCTCGCACGGCTGCTCGGGTCCGCCTCGCTGCGCGAGCAGCTGGTGGTGCGCGGGCGCGATCGCGCCGCGCGCTTCAGCTGGAGCGAGACCGCTCACCGGACGCTCGAGGCCTACCGGGACGCAATCGTGGCGCGGCGGACGGCGGCGAGCCGGCCTGTCCGCCGGCTCGTTCAGACGCCGGGCTCGCGTCGCCGGTAGAGGACGTCCATCGGCGAGAGCTGCGCGTGCTCCTCGTAGCGGTCGCCGAGCAGCGGGGAGATCGTGGCGCGTCCCTCGTCGAGATCGTGCATCTCGACGAGAATCCACGCCGGCGCGTGGCGGTCGAGGTCCAGCCCGCCGAGCACGGAGGCCTCGTACCCCTCCACGTCAAGCGAGAGGAGGTCGACGGCCGTGCAGCCGACCTCGTCCAGGAGCGCGCTGAGGGCACGGCCGGTCACGTGCTCGACGCGGTGATCGCGCCACCCGAGCGTCAGCCCCGGGGCGGTCCAGTCGTCCTCGTGGGTACCCCGCACGGTGCTCATCAGATCGCCGAACTCCATCTCGATCACGGCGCCGTCGCGCTCCGCCGGCACGAGCGCGTACTGGAGGACCTGCGCGGTCGGGCGGTTGCGCCGTGCCTCGGCGGCGAGCTCGGGCATCGGCTCGACGAGGATTCCGCGCCAGCCACGAAACCGCTCCAGGTAGTACGTGTTCGACTGCGTGTAGCCGTCGAACCCGCCGGCTTCCACGAAGACGCCGCCATCCCGGCCGAGGATCCGGTCGAGCTGGGCGTCCATCCCGTGCAGCGCGGGGCGGGAATAGCGCGCCGATCCTCGCCGCTCGAACAGCCGCCGTCGCGCCCGCAGAGCGCGCCCGCGCTGGAGGATCACCTGCTCACGCAGGCCGAGCACACGCAGGATCGCGGTGACTCGCCGCGTGAGCGCGAACTGGATCCGCAGCCGGAGGGGGAGACGGGCGTCCATGGCGGGCGTGAACTCTAAGGCGATCCTCGGGTGTCGGGGCGCCGCCAGGGAGCCCTATGCTGTCGCGCCGGATGCCGCGAGTCCTGATCGTCCGGGGGCACCTGGTCACCCCGTGGGAGCTGCGGCCGTGGCTCGAGCTTCCCGAGGAATACGAGATCCGGTGCCTGCTGACGGCCTCGAACAACTTCGCCGCGCCGGCGGGGATCCGCTACGTCAACGTCCGATCGCTGCGCGACCTGCTGCCGAGCGGTCGGTTGGGAGAGCTGGCCACGGGCGTGATCGGCGATCGCTACCTGTCCGCCGACGAGGCGTTCGCCTGGGCCGACATCGTCCATGCCGAGGAGTTGTCGTTCTGGTTCTCGGCCGACGCCGCGAGGCGCCGCGGGCGCCACCGCTTCCGTCTCGTGCAGACGGTGTGGGAGACGCTGCCGCTGCTCGGTGCCTACCGCAACCGCCACGCGCGGCACAACCGCGAGGTCGTGCTGGCGGAGACCGACCTGTTCCTCCCCGCCACCGAGCGCGGGGCGATGGCGCTGCGACTGGAGGGCGTCGGTCCGGAGCGAATCGTCGTCTCCCCGCCGGGGATCGACCTGGAGCGCTTTGCGCCCCGGCCCCGCGCCTGCGCCGCCAGCGAGCACGTGATCGTCTCGCCCGGGCGCCTCGTGTGGGAGAAGGGCCACCAGGACGTGCTGCGAGCGCTGGCCCTCCTGCGCCGAGGCATCGTGTCCTCCGGCACCGCGTCGACGCCGCGCCTGCAGATCATCGGCTCGGGCCCGGAGGAGAGCCGGCTGCGCGCGCACGCCGATGAGCTGGGGCTGGGTGACGCGGTGGAGATCGGATCCGTTCCCTACGAGGAGATACCCGCGCGCTTCGCCGATGCCTCGGCGCTCGTGCTGGCCACCCAGGGGATGGCGAGCTCGGCCTATCACCTGTTCGACGTGCCCCGCGCGTTCTGGGAGGAGCAGTTCGGGATGGTGCTCGCCGAGGCCATGGCCGCGGGGCTCGACATCGTCTCGACCTGCAGTGGCGCCGTGCCCGAGGTGCTGGCCGGAACAGGCGCGCAGCTCGTGGCCCCCGGCGACTGGGCCGGGATCGCCCGCGCGCTCGCCGCCGGCGCGCTCCGCCGCCCTCCGGGGGAGCGCGTCGCCTACCCCGCCGAGCTCGTGGCGCGCTACTCGACTCGCGCCGCCGCCGAACGTCTCGCCGCGGCCTACGAGCGGCTCGCGGCGTGACGGAGGGCGTGCAGCACCTCCTGGGCAAACGCCGACCACGAGAACTCACCCGCCCGGCGCCTCGCCCGCCCGGCGAGCCGCGCGCGGAGCGGGGGATCGGCGAGCAGCTCTGCCAGCCCCCGGGCGATGTCCGCCACGCTGCGGGGATCGACGTAGAGCACGGCGTCGCCGCCGACCTCGGGCAGCGATGAGAGGCCGGAGGTGAGCACGGGGGCTCCGACGGCCATCGCCTCGAGCACGGGAAGGCCGAAGCCCTCCCCGAGCGACGGATAGCAGAACACGGTGCATCGTCGGTAGAGCTCGGCGAGCGCTCCGTCTGACACGTGGCCGAGCGTGATGCAGCGATCGCCGAGGGAGGCGAGCGCCGCGAGCGTCGGGCCGGTCGACCACCCCTTCGCCCCCACCACGACCAGTGGGTGGCCGGCCTGGAGCTCAGGCGCCAGGCGCGCGTAGGCGTCGACGAGCCGCGGCAGGTTCTTGCGCGGCTCCAGCGTGCCGACCGCGAGCACGAACCCCGGGTCGGGCAGCGTGGCGAGCTCTGCCTCGGCGGCGTCGGACAGGCTCGGCGCGACCCCGAGCAGCGCGACCGTCGTGCGATCGGCGGCGGCGGGGAAGCGGCGGAGGAGGTCCGCCGCGGTGGCGGCCGAGATGCATACGAGGCCCCGGGCGCGGCGCACGGCGGCGCCGAGCGTGAGCCGTTCGATCACCATCGAGCGCCGGTTGGGCGCCATCGCCGGATCGAAGGTCACGAGGTCGTAGACGATCGCCACGGTCGGGACCCGGGTGAGGATCACCGTGAGGTAGGAGTTCGTCGCCAGGAACACGTCGCACTCGCGGCTCGCGGCTGCCGCGGCGCGCAGGTGCCACAGCGGGTCGCGAGCGCCGATCAGCCGCCACTCGAAGCGCTCGTCGAGCGGCTCGGGCCAACGCTCGCGCGCATAGCAGAGGTAGCGATGTGGGTCGTCGCGCTGCGCCAGCGCCCGCAGGAGCTCGCGGACGACCCGTCCCCGGCCGGCCGGCACCTCGGTGGCGGCCCGGGCGTCGATCCCGATCGTGAGGCGGGCGGCGGGGGGCATCGGCCTGGCAGGTTGCCAACTGCGCCCGCGATTAGCCTCCTGGCGTGCACATCGGCCTCAACCTCGTCTTCCTCACCCCGGGCGAGCAGGGTGGCATGGAGATCTACGCACGGGAGCTGATCCCGCAGCTGGTCGCCGCGGCGCCGCAGCATCGGTTCACGGCCTTCGTCAACCGCGACGGAGCCGCCACGCCGGGACCGTGGAACGAGCTGATCGAGTCGGTCACCGTGCCGGTGCGGAGCGCCAACCGGATCCAGTGGGTGCGCGGCGAGCAGCAGCTGCTGCCGCCGCTGGCCCGGCGCGCGGGGGTACAGCTGCTCCACAGCCTGGCGAGCACGGCCCCCACCTGGGGCGCCTTCCGACGCGTCGTGACGATTCACGACCTCATCTATCGCGTCGCCCCCGAGGCGCACCCGGGTCTGCGCGGCCTCGGCATGCGGGTGCTGGTCCCGGCGGCGGCGCGACGCTCGGATCGGGTGATCGTCATCTCCGAGAGCACCCGCCGCGACCTTCTCCGCTTCGTCCACATCCCACCGGAGAAGGTCGACGTCGTCTGCAACGGCATGGGCGTCGGGCGTCACAGCGACGCGGTCCCGGCGGTGGAGCTGCGCGCGCGACTGCGAGCGGGAGAGCGGCCGATCGTGCTGAGCGTCTCGGCCAAGCTGCCCCACAAGAACCTGATGCGGCTGATCGGGGCCGTGGCGAGGATCCCGTCGTCCGAGCGCCCGCTGCTCGTGCTGCCCGGCTATCCGACGCCCCACGAGGAGGAGCTGCGCGGACGAGCCCGCGCGCTCGGCGTGGGGCAGGACGTCCGCTTCCTCGGCTGGGTCGCGGCGGACGAGCTCGAAGGGCTGTACGCGGCCGCGGCCTGCTTCGTCTTCCCTTCGCTGGCCGAGGGCTTCGGCCTGCCGGTGCTCGAGGCGATGGCCCGCGGGGTCCCCGTCGCGTGCTCGCAGCGCGGTGCCGTCGCCGAGGTGGCCGGAGACGCCGCGCTCGGCTTCGACCCCACCTCGGAGGAGGCGATCACCGGCGCCATCACGCGCCTGCTCCACGATTCCGCGCTCGCCGAGCGTCTGCGCCGGGCCGGTCCGCCGCGAGCGGCCCGGTTCCGGTGGGAGGACACCGCGGCCGGCACCCTCGCCGCCTACGAGCGCGCTCTCAGGTGAGCCGCGCGGGCGAGCCCGCCTCGTAGGCGCGAACCACGCCGGCCAGCGAATCCTCCAGCGACAGGCGCGGGGCGTGCTCGGCGAACCATGCGGTGGTCGACTCACGCAGCGCCTCGCCGCCCGCGTGAACGGCCAGGATCGCCTGCGCGAGGTCCTCCGGCGCGGCACTCGCCGCGATGAATCCGTTGACGCCCGGCTCGACGAGCTCCACCGCGGCGTTGTCAGAGCCGGCGACGACGACGGCCGGGGTTCCGTACGAGGCCGCCTCGACGACGACGAGGCCGTAGCCCTCGCGGCTCGACGGCAGCACCAGGCACAGGGCCTGGGCGAGGCCCGCCTGGACCTCCGCCCCGCCGACGAAGCCGGGGACGCTCACGATCTCGCCCAGGCCGGCCTCCTCGACGGCCCGCTCGACGCGCTCCCGCTCGGGGCCGTCGCCGTAGAGCACGGCCCGGAGCTCGGGCCCGGCGCGGCGCGCCAGCGCGAGGGCCGGCACGATCGTCTCGACCCGCTTCTCCGGGATGAACCGGCCGGCGAACACCACGACGTCGTCGTGCCGGGGGGCCGGACGGGGCGCGATCGGCCCGGAGTACAGGCCGCGGTGCACCGACACCTCGCCCCGCAGGCCCTCAGCCCGGAGGCGGCGGGCGTGGAGCGCCGAGAAGCAGAAGGCGCGCTGCGGGATCCGCGCGCACAGCCGCTGGACCGCCCATCCGACCCGCCCCCCACGACGGCCGAGGTATCCGCGCCAGTAGTCGAGCGTCCACACCTCGAACCAGTCGACGACGAGGCCGTAGCGGCCGCGCGGCCGCGCGGCACCCGCGGCGAGCAGGGAGAAGTAGGGGAACGACACCGTGTGGACCGTGTCGTAGCGGCGCCCGTGGCGCAGGAGGTGCGCCAGGACGCCGAGGCCGAACACGAGCGGGGGAAGGATGCGCCGCCGTCCGGACTCGGTGTACAGCGCCAGGTGCGGGCCGACCGCCCGCACATGGACGCCGGGAACCCCGGGATCGACGTCCCGCGGCCACTGGCGCAATGTCAGGTAGGTGACCTCGTGGCCCTCCGCGGCGAGCCGCTCGGCGAGGTCGCGCAGCCATCGCTCGGCCCCTCCGATGGTGTGCGGAAACAGGCAATCGTAGACTAGGCAGATGCGGGCCATGGCCGTCGGAGGGTTCCATATCCTCGCCATGACCGGGGTAATGCGAAACCTCTCCCGATCCCGCACGTAACACATGCGAGACCCGTGAACGCGATCGAGCATCACATCTCCGGTCCCACCGCCCTCAGCGACGAAGATGCGCCGCTGCTGTCGGTCGTCATCCCGTGCCTCAACGAGGAGCAGAGCATCACCCGGTGCGTGAGCGTGGCGCGGGCGGTGCTCGACGCGCACGGCATCTCGGGCGAGGTGATCGTGTCCGACAACGACTCCGAGGATCAGAGCGCCGCGCTCGCCGCCCAGGCCGGGGCGATCGTCGTCCACGAGCCCGAGCGGGGCTACGGCAGCGCCTACATGGCCGGCTTCGCGGTGGCCCGCGGGCGCTACATCCTGATGGCGGACGCCGATCTCACCTATGACTTCGAGGAGATCCCGCGTTTCCTCGCCGAGCTGGAGTCCGGCGCCGACATGGTGATCGGCAACCGGATGAAGAACATCCAGCCGGGGGCGATGCCGTGGCTGCATCGCTACGTCGGCAACCCCCTGCTGTCGGGCTTCCTCAACCTCCTGTTCCGCACCGGGGTCGATGACGCGCACTGTGGGATGCGGGCCCTGCGGCGGGACCGGCTCCCCCAGCTCGACCTGCGGACGACCGGAATGGAGTTCGCCTCCGAGATGGTGATCCGCGCGGCGAAGGAGAACCTCGTCCTGCGGCAGTTCCCGATCGAGTACCACCCTCGCGAGGGTGAGTCGAAGCTGTCGAGCTTCCGCGACGGGTGGCGGCACCTGCGCTTCCTCCTGCTCCATTCGCCCAACCACCTGTTCATCTTCCCCGGCAGCCTGATGGCGCTGCTCGGTGCGCTCGTCGAGCTCGTCGTCATCGCCCACCTCGGCGTCTTCGGCCGCGGGTGGGACATCCACGCGCTGATCGGCGGGGCGCTTCTGGCCATCGTCGGCACGCAGATCGTGGCCCTGGGGATCTGCGCCCACGCCTACGCCACCTACTTCATGGGCGAGAAGGATCGGTGGTTCGACCGGATGCGCGCCCGCTTCCGGCTCGAGCACGGGCTCCTGCTCGGCGGCGCGCTCACGCTGGCCGGGCTGATCGCCGGCGCCCTGATCGTGATCCAGTGGATCAACCACGGGTTCGGCCGGCTGTCCGATGAGAACCTGGCGGTCCTCGCCGCCACGCTGATCATCGTCGGCATCCAGATCTTCTTCTCGTCGTTCTTGCTCTCGATCCTCGGCCTGCGCCGCCGGCGCTAGACCGCTCGAGACCCGGGCCGGACCACCACATGCTCGTCGCGTGGCTGCTGTTTCCCGTGGTCGTGGTCGCGGTCTCGCTCGGCTGCGGGCTGCTCGTGGAGTGGGCGTCGGGCGCGGCGCTTCCCGGGGCGATCGTCGTCTCGGCCGGCCTCGCGCTCGTGATCGTGGCCACGACCGTCGCCACCACGGACGCGACGACGGCGGGATGGGCCACGCCACTCGTGCTCGTGCTGGGCGTGGCCGGATACGTCCTGCGGTGGTCCCGCCTGCGGGCCCTGCGGTTCGACGCCTGGGCGCTCGGGGTCGGCATCGGCGTCTTCCTCGTCTGCGCTGCGCCGATGGTGCTGTCGGGGAACGCCACCTTCCTCGGCTATTTCGTCCTCAACGACGGGGTCTTCCACTTCTCGCTGATCCACCAGCTGCTCGCCCACGGCCACGACGTCAGCGGACTCGCGCCGTCGTCGTACTCGTCGCTGGTCCGCGACTACCTCTCCACCTCCTACCCGACAGGTGCTGACCTCCCGATCGGGGCGCTGCGCCCGCTCGTGGGGCAGGACGTCGCGTGGCTGTTCCAGCCCGAGCAGGCGGTGATGATGGCGCTCGGCGCCGCCGCCCTCTATGAGCTCCTCACCCGGGTGATCGCGCCGCGTCCGCTGCGCGCGCTCGCCGCGTTCGTGGCTGCACAGGCCGGCCTGCTCTACGCCTACTACCTGGAGGCGAGCATCAAGGAGCTCGCCACCACGTGGCTGATCTCCGTGACGGTCGTGCTCGTGTTCTCGACGCTGCGGCGGGAGCTGCACTGGCGGCGGGTGATCCCGCTGCTCGTCGTGGCGATCGCCGGCTACGACGTGCTCGGAGCGGCGATCGCCCCGTGGCTGGGACCGCCGCTCGTCGTGTTCGTGGCGGCGGTCGCATGGCGCCTGCGCACCCCCGTGCGCCGCCTCCCCCGCCGGCGCCTGGCGACCGGCGGCGCCGCGGGGGTGATCGTCGTGGGCGGGCTCGGCTTCCTGCTCGTCAGGCACGCCTCCCGCTTCCTCTCCGTCGCGCAGGCCGTCCTCACCCAGCCGGGCGTCCTCGGCAACCTGGTCAGCCCCCTGCCGAAGTGGGAGATGTTCGGGATCTGGCCCGTGGGCGACTTCCGCTTTCCCGTCGTCGAGCACTACCGGCTCACCTACGCGCTGATCGGCGTCGTGATCGCCAGCGGGGCGCTCGGGACGCTGTGGGCGGTCCGGCGCCGCCGGTTCGAGCCGCTCGTGCTGCTCGCCGGCAACGCGATCGCCGCCGCCTACCTGCTCAGCCGGGCCGACCCGTACGCGGGCGGCAAGGTGATGATGATCTTCTCGCTCACCTCGATCCTGGTGGCGATGCTCGGTCCTGCCTCACTGCACGACTCGGGGCGCCGGGTGGAGGCGTGGGCGCTGGCCGGGGTGATCGCGGCCGGGGTGCTGTGGACGAACGCGCTCGGCTACCACGACGCGAGCGTCGCGCCACGCGACCGCCTCCAGGAGCTCTCGACGATCGACGCGCGCTTCGCGGGGCAGGGGCCCGCGTTCTACAACCTCTCCGACGAGTACGCCACCTACTTCCTGCGTGACCTGGCCCCCTCCGACCCGGCGATCGGGCCCCCGGCGGCGCGCACGCCGGCGGTCACTCCCCAGGGCCGGAACCCCTGGGATCCCGATGATCTCAGCCTGGCGACGATCGAGAGCTTCCGCCTGCTCGTGATCGGGGATCAGCCGCTCGCCTCCCGACCGCCCGCGAACTTCCGGCTCGTGTACCAGGGCCGCTATTACGACGTCTGGCAGCGCGACAGCACGCCCCAGGTGCTGGCCCACCTGCCGCTCGGCGGGCCGCTGCTGCCGGCGTCGGTCCCGCGGTGCACCGAGGTGCGCTCGTTCGCCGCGCAGGCCACGCGTGACCACGCCCGCCTTGCCTACGACCTGCGCCCACCGCCGCCGGTGCTGATTCCCACCGCCGCGTCCCATCCGCCGGACTGGGGCGAGGTGGGCGGTGACCCGTACAGCCTGATCCCGCGCGACCAGCCCGGCAGCCTCGTCGGTCGCGTCGAGGTTCCGGTGGCGGGTCGCTACGACGTGGAGGTGGCGGGCGACATCAGCCAGAAGCTCACCTTCCGGGTCGACGGACGCACGATCGGCGCGGTGTCCTACGAGCTCGGACCACCGGGGCAGATCGGACCGGTGGGGCAGGTGACGCTGACCGCGGGGCCTCACACCGTCGAGGTGATCCGGCCGGGCAACGACCTCACGCCCGGCGACGGCGGCACGAGCCGCACGCTCGGCCCCATCGTGTTCCTCCGCGGCGACGTCACGGGAACGGTCGGGCAGATCGCCCCCGCGCAGGCGCGCCGCCTGTGCGGCAAGCCACTCGACTGGATCGAGATCGTCCGCTGAGAGGGCGCGCGGGTCAGCCGCGGCCCGAGGCATCCGGCGCCTCGAGCCGATCCGCGTCGCCAAGTCGTCGCTCCAGGGCCTCGACGCGGCGCGTCTGCTCCTCCAGCCGGGAGGCCAGCGCGCGCAGATCGCTCGCCCCCCGTGCCTCCGCGAGGATGCGCGCGAGCTCGACCGCGGTCTCGTGGCGGGCCACGGTGATGCTCTCGCCGAGCTCCCTGAGCGCGGCGAGGACCTGCCGGTTCACGGAGCGCTGGTAAAGCGTGAACGGCCGCATCGCCCGCAGCACCATGTTGCGCAGCCGGGCACGGGCGGGATGCTGGCCGAGGTCCGTCTCCGGTCCGCGACGGACATCACGCGAGAGCTCGCTGAGCGTCGCGGTGTGGCCGAAGGTCGCGGCCGGGCCGGGGCGGGCGCGGCCGGTGGCGCGGATCAGCTCGAGCCGCTGCGCCAGAATGGCGCCGGCCGCCTGCGGCGAGTGGGTCCGCCGGATGTCGGCCGCCGCGGTGGCGCCGAGCCGGACGGCGAAGGCACGGTCGTCGAACACCCGGCGCATGTGCCCCGCCGCATGCGTCACGCTCGGCTGCGCCCACACTCCGTCGGGCGGATAGGGCTCGAAGCCGGGCCCGATCGGGACGAGCTCGTGCTCGACGAGCAGGCTGTTCGCCTCGGTCATGAAGTCGAGGTTGCCCGAGTAACCGGTGGCGATCACCGGCTTGCCGTGCCACATCGCCTCGGCCATGCCCAGGCCGAAGCCCTCGGCGCGATGCAGCGACACGTAGCAGTCGCACGCCGCGTGCAGGCCGGCGTTGTCGGCCGGCGAGAGGTAGCCGTCGATGACCCGAATGTCCGGGTGCGCCGCGGAGGCGGCGAGCACGCGCGCGTGGTAGTCCGGCGCGTGCTCGCTGTTGATGCACTTGATGACGAGCTGAGCCCCCTCGCCACCGGCGAACGCGGCGCGGAAGGCGGCGATCGTCCCGAGCGCGTTCTTGCGCTCCGGGACGCTCAGGTAGTCGAAGCTGAACAGGTACACGACGCGGTCCTCGTCGAGGCCGAGCTCGGCCCGGGATCGCGCCTCGGCGGGCCACGGTGCCACCGGCAGGCGCACCGTGGTCACCGGCACCGTGGCCAGAGGGCTCAGGGCGGAGGCGACGTGGGCGGTCGGCGCCCACACCTCCTCGAGCAGCGAGAACGAATCACGCCACCGCTCGGGAAAGCGCTCCACCTCCCAGAACCACAGCCCGATCGAGTAGCGCCGGGCGAAGAACTCCGCACCGGCCTGGCGGGCGAACTCCGGCAGCATGTCGGCGTTCATGCAGATCAGGTTGACCGGGAAGGCCGCCTGTTCGGGGGTGGCCGTCTCGTAGGGATGGTTCTGGCGATTGAGCGGGATCGTCTGACCGTGGACGGGAAGCGACAGGATCCCGGTGGCGTCGAGAGCGGAGACCATCTGACGGGCTGCCTCGCCGGTTCCGAGCTCCGAGCGGAAGTAGCCGACGACGTTGACGCCGAAGGGCTCGCGGTGCAGCGGCCCCGCCGTGTCCCGCGGTGCGGTCGGCGTCTCGCGGTCCGTTGGGCTGAGCAGACCGGCGCGGATCCAGTCGGGCGCGGCGGGCGCGGTGTCCTTCACCGACGGGGCCGAGCCCGACTGCGCGGGCACGCCGTCCGCGGCCGCCGAGGCCGGGCCCGACGGCGCGGCGGGCACGCGGTCGCCCGCCTCCGGTGCCGCGGCGGGAAGATCAGGGGTGTCGGTGTCGTCGACCATCAGGTGGAAGATGAGCGGCTCCTCGAGCTCGCCGTATTCTCGCGCCCACCGGCGCAGCCCCTCCCCGTCCATCCCCTCCCGCGTCGTGTAGCTGCGCCGCAGGTCCGGGCGCTGCTCGTAGACGTGGCGCAGGACGCGGCTGACGCCGGCGGGGGCACCCGGCGCCGGCGAGCGCAGCCACGCCTCGAGCCGTCGCGCGCCCGCGAGCGTGAAGGGCGACGGGACATCGGCTCGGTGCGCATCGGCGTACTCGTCGTACAGGGCACGGAGCCGATCGTCGACGCGCGTGCCATCGCCGAGCGCGCCGTAGCTGTAGGGCCAGTCGCGGCTCTCGGCGTGCCCCTCGGCGAGCACCTCGTCCGCGTAGGCGGCGAGCAGGCCGCGCAGGACGGGGGCCGTGGTGACGTCGGTGCGATCCTGGTGGCGGCTGAACACGAGCGGGCGGGCGGGGTCGAAGCCGCTGAAGTGGAAAAAGGCGAGCGGTCGCCCGTCGACGGTGTAGGCGCCATCGGCGCCGGCCAGCGTGCGCTCGTGGATGTTCCAGTAGGCGACGTTGAACTCGGGGTCGCGCACGATCGCCAGGTCGGAGACGAACCCGGGCGCAAGGTCGAACCACCGCTGGTCGACGAAGTAGCCCCACACCGGATCGACGCGGCAGTCACGCGTCAGGCGCTCCGCCCACCAGTCGAGGAGCTGGTCGACCTCCGGCCGCCGGCCCAGCGACACGTACCCGAGGTTGTAGATCCCGGAGATCATCACGTCGACCTGGCTCGGCCGGCGCCCGTCGGCGGGAATCGGCCGGAGGTTGTGGGGAGTGAGCACGACGCCGTGCTCGGCCGCCAGCGCGTCGAGCCGGGCCAGCGAGCCGAACACCTTGATGTCCGGATCGAGGTAGGTCACGGGCTCGCCGGTGAGCTCCATGAGGTGGCGCAGCAGCCAGGGCTTGACCGCGGTGGAGAGCTCGAGCACCGAGTAGCGCAGCGCCATCGGGATGAACGGCTCACATCCGATGTCCTGCGGCGTGAGGGTCACGAACGGCTCGCGGGCCGGATCGATGTAGCCGTCGAACTCGTCGATCACCAGCGTCCACAGCCGGGTGTCCGGATGGGTGGCGGCGAGGGATCTCGCCAGGACACGCGCCTGGGCGACGTAGTTCTTGGCAATGATCGTGCAGACCTGCAAGCCCGCGCAAGCTAGCAGGGGATCCGCCACGCGCCCGGGACGCCGATTGCTAGCGTCCGCCCCGTGAGCGTGGCCGTCGATACGAAGCGCCCTCCGGGTGACCGATCGGCCGGAGGACCAGCCGGGTCGGCGATCTCGATCCGCAACGTGAGCAAGTCGTTCCGGCTTCCCCACGAGCAGTACCACACGCTCAAGGAGCGGGCCATGCACATGTTCCGCAAGCGCGGCGAGGACACCCTCGACGCCGTCAAGGACGTGTCGCTGGAGATTCCCCACGGCGAGTTCTTCGGAATCGTCGGCCGGAACGGCAGCGGCAAGAGCACGCTGCTCAAGTGCATGGCCGGCATCTACGACATCGACGCGGGCGGGATCACGATCAACGGCCGGCTGTCGCCGTTCATCGAGCTCGGCGTCGGCTTCAACCCGGATCTCACCGCGCGCGACAACGTGATCATCAACGCGATCATGCTCGGGCTCTCACGCCGGGAGGCGCGGGAGCGCTTCGACGACGTCATCGCCTTCGCCGAGCTGGAGGAGTTCGTCGACCTCAAGCTCAAGAACTACTCGTCGGGGATGTACGTCCGCCTCGCCTTTGCCACCGCCGTCCAGGTCGACGCCGACATCCTGCTCATCGATGAGGTCCTGGCGGTGGGCGACGCCCGCTTCCAGCAGAAGTGCTTCGACGAGCTCACGCGGCTGCAGAAGGCGGGGCGCACGATGATCTTCGTCACGCACGACATGGCCGCCGTCGAGCGCTTCTGCGATCGCGCGATGCTCCTGGAGCGCGGGACGGTGGTCGACATCGGCGACCCGAGCTCGATCGCGCGCCAGTACAACCAGCACAACTTCCGCTACTGGCGCGCCCAGGGCGGCGCCTCGGAGGAGGAGCTGCCGTCGACGAACCCCGCCGCCTCGGTTCTGAACGCCCGGTTCGAATCGCCCGACGGCGAGCCGGTCGTCACCTGCGGCCAGGGCGAGTCGTGCCTCGTGCGCATGCACGTGAGCTTCCGTGAGGAGATCATCGACCCGGTGTTCTCCATCAACCTGCTCAACGAGAGCAACCAGGCGGCCTTCTCCACCAACACCGAGGCCCAGCAGATCGTCACCGGACGCTTCGCGGCAGGGAGCGAGGCGACGGTCAGCCTCCACTTCGAGAACTACCTCTCGCCGGGCCGCTACCTGCTCGTGGCCTCGGTCGCCCAGCCCGGGTTCGGCGCCGACGTCATCGACGCCCACCTCACCAACTCGATCATCGTGCTGCCCGACAACCCCGGCGGCGGGCTGGCCGACCTTCCCCACCGGCTCGACATCGAGCGCAACTAGGCGTCGCTCGCCCGTCGCCTCGCCAGGCGGTAGGAGGCGCGGAGCGCCCCGAACAGCGGCGCGGCGATCCGCGGTCGAGTGGCGAGCGCGAGGAGCGGACGTTCCACGTCACGCGGAAGGGCGCCCCCGGGCCCCACGAGCCGGAGCGCGTCTTCGCTGAGCCCGCCGCGCATGAGTCCGGTGAGGCGCTCGAGGTCGCCGGCCGGAGCCGGCGGGTCCGCGCACGCGCGCTCGTAGACCTCCGCGAGCCGCTCACCGGTTCGCTCCCACCTCAGCGTGGCGGCCCGCTCGGCCACCACCCCCACCGCGGCCTCCCGCGCGGCTGCGTCGAGCATCAGCGCCCGCGCCCGCTCGGCCGTCGCGGCGGCGCTCCACGGGGCGATCCCGGCGGCGTCGTCGGGGAGCAGCTCGCTGAGCGCCGTTCCGGGCGCCCACAGGCAGGGGACCCCCCGTGCCGCCGCCTCGAACGGGATCAGCCCGAAGCCCTCATGGAGGGAGGGGTAGAGGACGACGCTCGCCCGCTGCAGCAGCCACTCCTTCTCCGGCTCGCTCACCACCCCGAGCTCGAGCACCGCCTCGCGCAACCCGGGGTCCGCCTCGAGCAGCGCGCCCTCCTGCGCCCGCGAGTCGCCGTGGCGCACGTGGGGGCCGGCGAGCACGAGGTGCCCGCGCCAGTCGTGGCGCCGGCGCAGCTCCGCGGCCACCCGCAGCGCGAACACGCGGTTCTTGTGCACGAGGTCCGTGCCGAGGCAGAGCATCATCTCCCCGCCCTCGCGCAGGACGCCGCCGCCGGCCGGCTCCTCCGCCGCGGCGGAGGCGGAGGCCCGGTGATCGACGCCGATCGCCACGACGTCCCCCCGCGCAGGATCGATCAGGCCTTCGGCCAGCGCGTCGTCGCGGACGTGGGCGGAGAAGAACACGACCCGGTCGGCCACGGCGAGCGAGCGGCGGGTGAGCCCGCGGTAGCGCGCCCAGGCGGCGGGCGACGGGAAGTAGCCCGGCTGGTGATAGCCGATGAGATCCTGCTGGGTGATCACGAGGCGCTCGCCGAGCCCGGCGAGAACGGCGAGATCGGCGGGCGTCGAGAGCTGGTGCGGCCGGTGCACGAGGTCGGCGCGACGACCTCCCGGCAGTCGGCCCAGCGAGTCGAGTGCGACGAGCTCCACCCCCGTCACGGCTTGCAGCCGCTCGCGCGTCTGCGCGTCGAGCCGGTCGGTGACGACGGCGCTGAGACGAACCCGCGCGGTCGCCGCGACGGCCGCGATCACCTCGGTGAGGTGCAGACGGGTCCCGTCGGGCGAGCGGGCGAGCTCACGCGCATCGATCGCCACGTGCATCGTCCCGATCGCCCGCCGCGCCGACGCGAGTGAGCGGACCAGCGGTCCGGCCGCCTGCGCCCCGCCCACCGCCCCGTCCGCGGCCGCTCCGTCCTCCGGCACCAGTGGAGGCAGCGGCCCAGCGGATCCCCCACCGGCGACGAGCACGTCGTCGGCGAGCACGTGGGCGAGCCCGGCGCGATGGCAACGGTCGGCGAAGTCATCGCCGGGGAGGGCGTCGGTGAGCTCGATCGCGCTGCGCCGGATGTAGACGCACGGACCTCCGGGCGCCGCCAGCGCCGCCCGGAGCCGCGGCGCCCGCGCGGCCACCGCCGCCGCGGCCGGATCGAGCGCGGGCGCATTCGGGGTCGCCGGGCCGAGCAGTGACTCGATCGACACCGCGCTCGCGGTGGCGATGTCCGCGCGGGCGTGCGCCGCGGCCCGCAGGCGCGCCAGCCACTCCCCGGACACCGTGCACCCGGCGCGCACGGCGACGATGTCCGCCGGTGCCGCGGCGCTCGCCGCGCCCGCGAGATCGGCGGTCGCCTCGCCGAGCTCCGCGAGCACCGCCACGCGGTCCTCGGCGCCCCCCGCTCCCGGGCCGCCGCCGTGGACGAGCACGCGGATCCCCTCGTGACTGGTGGCGAGGATGGCGTGCACGGTGGCGGTGATCGCCTCGGGCGTGGCACGGTCCGCGGCGAGGCACACGACCACCTCGCCGCGCCGCGCGCCGAGGCTGCCCTCACCGCTGATCGGCCGCGCGCTCACGGCGTGATTATCTCGTCAGCCGGCGGGAATCCCTGCGGGCGTCCGCTAGCGTGATCGCCGATGTCGACGTACACCCCGACCCATTCTCACGGCCCGTCGGCGCTCGGCGGCGACGTCCGGCGGTTCTGGGAGCTGACCACGACGCTCGCCCGCGCCGACTTCAAGCTGCGCTACTTCGGCTCGGCGCTCGGCTACCTGTGGTCGCTCATGCGCCCGCTGCTGTTCTTCGGCGTGCTGTACCTGTTCTTCACCGAGATCGTCGACGTCGGGCGGGGGGTCCCCCACTACGGCGTGTACCTGCTGTCGAGCATCGTGCTGTGGAACTACTTCGGCGAGGCGACGGGAAACGCCGTGCAATCGCTCGTCACGCGAGAGTCGCTGCTGCGCAAGATCCGCTTCCCGCGGATGGTCATCCCGCTCTCGGTGTCCCTCACCGCGACGTTCAACCTGGGCATGAACTTCATCGCGGTGTTCGTGTTCGCCATCGCCAACGGCGTCACCCCCAAGGTCACCTGGCTGGAGATCATCCCAATCGCGCTGTCCTTCGTCGTGTTCGCCACCGGGATCGGGATGCTGCTCTCCGCGCTCTACGTCCGCTTCCGCGACGTCGCGCCGATCTGGGAGGTGCTCGTGCAGGCCTGGTTCTACGCGACGCCGATCATGTACGTGGCCTCGAAGTACACCGGCAAGACCGCGCTGGCCCGCTTCGGCCACGGCCTCGTCCACATCGCGATGATCAACCCTGCCGCGATGCTCCTCACGCAGATGGGGCACGCCTTCATCGGCGGTCCGACGTTCCGCTCCGCCCCGTCGTTCGGCGGCACCCCGTCGGCGATCGCCGCCGGGGCGATCATCGTCGCGATGTTCATCCTCGGGATGTGGTTCTTCACCCGTGAGGCGCCACGGGTGGCCGAGAACCTCTGAGTCCCTCCAGGATCCTCGCCAGCCCGTCGCCGACCTCGACGCTCGCCTCCCAGCCGAGCGCGTCCCGGGCGTGGCCGACCGCGAGGCAGCTGCGCCTCACCTCACCCGGCCGCTCCGGCGCAAACCGGGGCTCGGGGAGCTCGCCCAGCTGCCTGATCGCGGCGAGCAGCTCGAGCACCGAGGTCTCGCGGCCCTGGCCGATGTTCACCGGCCCCGTCAGCTCGCTGTCGGCGGCCAGCAGGTTGGCGTTCACGACATCGGAGACCTCCACCCAGTCTCGGGTCTGCCGACCGTCGCCGTAGATCGTCGGCGCCCGGGCCTCGAGCAGGTGGCCGCAGAAGATCGCCACCACCCCGGCCTCACCATGCACATCCTGCCGCGGCCCGAACACATTGCCGTAGCGCAGCGACACCGTCGAGAGCCCGTGGAGCCGGGTGGCGAGCGCGCAGTACCCCTCGGCCGCGTATTTGCCTTGGCCATAGGGGGCCAACGGCCGGATCGGATGATCCTCGGGCGTCGGGATGACCTCGGCGTCGCCGTAGAGCCCGCCTCCGGTGGAGGTGTTGACGACACGCCGCGTCCCGTGCGCCCGTGCCGCCTCGAGCACGGCGATCGTCCCGAGCACGTTGACCCCGGCGTCGTCGGCCGGCCGGGCGATCGACGCCCGCACGTCGATCTGGGCGGCGAGATGGAACACGACCTGAGGGCGAACCGCGGCGAACACGGCATCGACGGCAGCTCGGTCGCGCACGTCCACCGTTCGCACCTCGGCTCCCGCGGCTGTCGCGGCGGCGAGGTTCTCCCTGCGGCCGGTGGCGAAGGTGTCGAGAACCGTCACCCGGTCCCCCCGCTCGAGCAGCGCATCGACGAGATGGGATCCGATGAAGCCGGCGCCGCCGGTGACGAGGCAGTCCATGCTGGGAAGGTTGTCACGGCGCCGCGCGCGGGTGGTCAGGCGTACCGCTCGCGTCGCGCGCTCGCGCCGCGCGCGGGTGGCCGGGCCCGCACCGCTCGCGCGGCACGGGCCCCGCCGAGGACGACCCTGGTAGGGCTGGGGGCCGTCCGAGGGTCCGCGAGAAAGGGGGCGTTGCTCGCGGGCCCGAGGCGACGTCCGTGTCCCGAAAAAGGATAGCTCGCGGCGGAAACCGCCCCCGGTGGGCGAATGCAGGAAAACCCTCATCGAGACGCAAAAACGAAACCAATTGCGGTCCACGACGTTTCATGACGTGATGGTCTGTGTTTCCTAACGGCCTGCATCGGAAAACTGACATCAAGAGAATGCGCGCACAGAGCTCCCTTCAGCCCTACGAAAACCCGATCGAGACCCCCGATCCGGTCGAGATCCTGGGCGTGCCGCTGGCGTTGACCGACTACGGGCGCATGATCGACTGGATCGATGCCGCCGTCGAGCAACGCCACGGCGGCTATGTCTGCGTGTGCAACGTCCACACCGTGATGGCCTCCCAGGAGGATGCCGAGCTGCGCGCTGCGCTGCACGGCTCCTCGCTCAACGTGCCCGACGGCCAGCCGCTGGTGTGGGCCATCAACGCCCTCGGCCACTCGCTCGCCGGCCGCGTCTACGGGCCGGAGCTGATGGCCCAGGCGTGCGCCAGGGCCGCCGAGACCGGCAATCGCTTCTACCTCTACGGCGGACGCAACCAAGGCGCGCTGGTGCAACTGGCGCTCAACCTCCGCCACCGCTTCCCCGGCGTACGGATCGTCGGCGGTTACTCCCCGCCGCACCGCCCGCTCACGCTCGAGGAGACCGATGCCGTCACCGAGGAGATCAACGCCTCCCGGGCCGATGTCGTGTGGGTGGGAATCGGCGTCCCGAAGCAGGAGAAGTGGATGGCGACGATGCGCGATCGCCTCGATGCGCCCCTCCTCCTCGGCGTCGGCGCCGCCTTCGACTTCCACGCCGGCCTCGTCCCCCAGGCGCCCAACTGGCTGCAGGAGGCAGGGCTCGAGTGGGCCTACCGGCTCGCACACGAACCCCGTCGGCTGTGGCGGCGCTACGCTCGCTACAACCCGCGCTTCATGGCCGCGTTCGCCCAGCAACTCGCCGAGCACCGGCGCCAGAGCGCCTGATCCGCTCGGCCTAGCGGCCGCGGCGGGTCCCGCCGCCGCCCCATACTTCTCGAGCCGTGCAGGAAAACCTCGCAGCATCAGTGGTGATCCCCACCCGGCACCGGCCGGGATATCTCGCCGTCGCCCTGGAGTCGCTCACGGCTCAGGCACGCGCGGCAGGGGCCGAGGTGATCGTCGTCTGCGACGGGGAGGATCCCGCCACCGCATCCGTCGCCGAGACGCACCGCGTGCGGCTCGTCACGCTGCCCGCCCCGGTCGGCGCCAACGCCGCCCGCAACGCCGGCGTCGCCGCGGCCGGCGCGGAGCTCATCGCCTTCCTCGACGACGACGTACGGGTCGACGCGGGGTGGATGCAGGCGCTGCTGCACGGTGTGCGCAACGCCCCCGAGCACGATGTCTTCGGCGGCCCGATCCGGGCCCGGCTCGAAGGCGGCGGACCGCGGGCCTGTGGACGCGAGCCCGCCCCCATCACCCACCTCGAGGCGGGCGAGGCCGACCACGACGTCGCCTTCGTGTGGAGCGCGAACATGGCGGTCCGCCGGCGCGCCTGGGAGCTCGTCGGGCCGTTCGACGAGACCGTGCACGGGCGCGGCGAGGAGGAGGAGTGGCTGCGCCGGTACGCCGCCGCCGGCGGCCGCGTCCGGTATCTCGCGGCCGCCGCGATCGAGCACCGGCGAACCGCCGAGGACGCGCGGCTGCCCGCGCTCACCCGGGCCGCCTACGCCCTGGGGATCACGGCCCGGCGCTGGGACGCCCGCAAGGGGGCCGCGCCTTCGGTCAGGGCGGAGCTGCGGGTCCTCGCGGGGTGCGCGTGGCACACGCTGCGCCGCCGCTGCGCGATCGGAGTTGTGATGGGCGCCCATGCCGCCGGGCGTGTCCGCGAGGCGCTGCGGACCGGGCCGCCGCCGCCGTCCCCCTCCCGCGATGACTTCCTCTCCGGCGAGAGCGGTGAGGTCTCGGGGATCCGCGCCACGACCCGCGCCGTACTGGCGGACGCCCGCGCCGACGTCCGCGCGTTCGCCACGGCGCAGGGCCCGCGGCTCGACGCGGCCGCCGCGGCCGTCCCGCCCCGGCGCGTGCTGGCGGTGGCCGTCGAGCGGCCCGAGGCGCCCAACCTGCTGGCCAGCGCCCGGGCCGAGCTCCTGCGCTCCCACCATCACGTCGAGGTCGTCACCGGCGCGGTCGGCGGGCGCGGCAAGTTCGAGAACCTTCGCGCGCTCATCGACGCCGACCGGATCGCGCGCGCCGACTGGCTGATCGTGCTCGACGACGACGTGGCGCTCCCCGCCGGCTTCCTCGACCGCTTCCTGTTCCTCGCTGAGCGCTTCGACCTGCGGATCGCCCAACCCGCCCACCGCTTCCGCTCGCACGCGGGCTGGCGGGTCACCCGCCGGACCCCCGGCGGGCTCGTGCGGGAGACCGCGTTCGTGGAGATCGGCCCGCTGACGGCGTTCGCCGCCGAGACGTTTCCGGTGCTGCTCCCGTTCCCGCCGCTGCGGGCCGGCTGGGGGCTCGATGCGCACTGGGCGGCGATCGCCCGGGAGCGGGGCTGGCGGATCGGCGTCGTCGACGCGACTCCGATCACCCACCTGCTGCGCCCCGTCGCGGCGGCCTACGCCCGGGAGGCGGCGATCTCGGAGGCGCGAGCGTTCCTCGCCGAGCGCGCGTACGTCCGCGCGAGCGAGGCCCAGCGCACGCTGGCGGCGCACCGGAGCTGGCGATGAGCGGCGCGACCGGACTCGGCTCCGAGCCGTACACGCCCGAAAATCTGCTCGACCGCCTCAGCCGCACCGAGACCCTCGAGCACCACTACCGGCTGCTGGAGCTCCGCGAGCGCGAGCTGCTCGAGCGCCGTCTCGCCCTCGGCGGCGGCGAAGTGCTGTCGGTCGGCTGCGGGTGGCACCCGGGGCGCCACCTGTTCCCCGCGCCGGCGTTTCGCATCACCGGCGTCGATCTCGACCCCGCGCGGGTCGCCGGCGTCGTTCAGAGCGGTCGCGCCGACGACGCCTTCGTCGGCGCCGCCGGACGGCTCGGGCTGCCCGACGCCGGCTACGACGTCGTGCTCTACCGCCTCGTGCTTCATCACATCGCCTACCGCGAGCCGATCTCCGCGTGCATCCGCGAGGCGGCGCGCCTGCTCCGGCCGGGGGGTGCGCTGGTGGCGATCGAACCGGGGCTGTGGCACCCGGTCGGGGCCGCACTCGCGGTGGCGAACCGCAGCGGGCTGGCCACCGCCGTCCACGGCACCCCCGACGACGTCCCGCTGTCGCCGCGGAGGCTGCTCGCCGAGGCGCGGGCGGCCGGTCTGCATCCCGAGCTGCACGCGGTGTCGTTCACGTGGCGACGCCTGCCCCCGGCGCTGCAGCGCGGCGTGTCGGTCCTCGACCGGTACGGCTCCCGGCGCCGGCTGGCGCCGTTCGGGCACACGCTGATGCTCATCGCCCGGCGGGAGGGGAGCTCGTGACGGCGGTGCGCCGCGCGATCTCCCGGGAGGCCGGCGCCGGAGTGGCGCTCGGCGCCCTGCTCGTGGTGCTGGCGCTCGTCACCGGCAGCGGCGTCGTGCTCGGGAGCGGCTTCGATCTCGGCGCCAACACCTGGACCGAGATCGTCCTCACCCTGCTCGGCGCCGCCGCCCTCCTCGGGGTGCTGCTGTTCAGCGCGCGCGGACCGGCCCACGGCGCGTCGGTCCTGCTCGCGTTCACCGCCTTCGCGGTCCTCACCGCGCTTTCGATCATCTGGTCCTGGCAACCCGACGCGTCGTGGTCGGCGGCCAATCAGACAGTCGCCTACCTGGCCGTGTTCGCCACCGGGATCGCCGGAGCCCGTGTGCTCCCCGGTCACTGGCGCTCGCTGCTCATCGCCGTCGCGCTGCTGGCGATCGTCATCGCCGGCTTTGCGCTGACGGCGAAGGTGTTCTCCGGCCTGCCCTCCGCCGACCCGACGCTGGGGCGCCTCACCTCGCCGCTGGGGTACTGGAACGCCATCGGGCTGCTGGCGGCGATGGGAATCCCGCCCTGCCTGTGGCTCGGGGCACTCGAGACCCATCCGCGGATCGTGCGCGCCGCGTCGGTCCCCGCCGTCTCGCTGCTCGGCGCGGTGATCGTGCTCTCGTACTCGCGCTCGGCGCTGGCCGCGGCGATCATCATCGTCGCCGGCTGGTTCGCGGTGGTGCCGCTGCGGCTCCGGGCGGTCGCGATCCTGCTGCCGGGACTCGCCGGCGCCGCGGCGATCTCGGCGTGGGCGCTCGCGCACCCCGCCCTCACCGAGAACCACCCCGCGATCACCTCCCGGCAGCTCGCGGCGGCGGCCTCGGACGGGCACACCTTCGGGATCGTCATCGTCGCGACGCTCGTGCTCGCCGCGCTCGCCGGAGCGGCGATCGCCGGTCCGGGGACGCGGGTCCGGCTGTCCACCGCGGCTCGCCGGCGCACGGGCGCCGTCCTGGTCGCGCTCGCCGCGCTCGTTCCGGCCGCCGGGATCGTGAAGCTCGCCCGCTCCTCCCGCGGGCTCACCGGCGAGATCTCCCACCTGTGGAGCGAGCTGACGAGCACGAGCGGCGCCATCGGCACCAATCCCGGCCGCCTCACGTCGATCGCCAACAGCCGTCCGATCTACTGGCACGCCGCGATCCAGATCGGCCGCGACCACCTGCTCCACGGGGTCGGCGCGCTCGCCTATGCGACGGCGCGCTACCGCTACACCACGCTCGGCGAGGCACCGGTGAACAACGCCCACGGCTTCGCCTTCGAGACGTTCGCCGATCTCGGCCTGATCGGCGTCGGCGTCGTGCTCGTATTGCTCGCCGCGTGGGTCGCCGCGGCGCTCCGCACGCTGGCGGGACCCTCGGACTCCGGTTCGCGCTCGGAGCGCGCCGGTCTGCTCACGCTGTTCGCCGTCGTGGTGTGCTTCGGGCTGCAGTCGGCGATCGACTGGACGTGGTACGTCCCCGCGGTGGCCGTGCCCGCGCTGCTCGGCGCCGGCTGGCTCGCCGGGCGCGGTCCGCTCGCCGCCCCGATCGGCCGCCGGGGCCAGCGCCGCAGCCTGCTGGCCCATCCCGCCATCCCGCTGCTCGTGACCGCAGCGATGGTGCTCGCGCTCGCCCTCGACTGGGGCATCCTGCAACCGCTGCGCGCGGTGCAGAGCGAGAACGCCGCCATCGGGGCGGCCGGCCGCGGCGCCACCGCGGCGGCGATCGCCGATGCCCGGGCGGGGGTGGCGCGCGATCCGTTCTCAACTGATGCAATATCGCTGCTGTCATCGCTGTATCTCGGTGCCGGGGAGCCACGAGCGGCGCGGAACGAGCTCGTGCTGGAGACACGGCGGCAGCCCGAGAACTACGTGAGCTGGCAGGACCTTGGCAGCTTCGACCTCGATCACCATGACGTCCGCGCCGCCTTGAAGGAGCTCACCATCGCCAGCGAGCAGAACCCGTCCAGCTACACGATCCATGCCGACCAGCAGCAGGCCGCGGAGCTCGTGGCCGCCCGGCAGCGCGCCCGCCGGCCATGACGCGCGGCAGCTCTCGCCGCGTGGTCGGCGTCCTCGCCCTGCTCACCGTGCTCGTCGGCCTCGCCGCCCTGCCGTCGGGAGCGCAGGCCGACCACACGCAGATCTCGATCTTCCAGGATGACCAGTACCTGCTCTACGAGCCGCCGAAGGTCGTCGTCGACACCGCGATCGTCCTGCAGCTGCTCGGCGTGCAGGAGCTGCGGATCACCGTCAAGTGGTCGGACATCGCACCGCATCCCCTATCCCGGCGCATGCCGCGGCACTTCACGGCGACCGACCCGGCGGCGTACCCCGCCGCCAACTGGACCCGCTACGACGACGTCGTCAAGGTCGCGAAGGAGCTCGGGCTGCGGGTGGACTTCGACGTCACCGCGCCGGGCCCGCTGTGGGCGATGCGCCGTCACCCGCCGACGGCGAAGGCGGCCGATCACTGGTACCCCGACGCCGCCGATTTCGGCGCCTTCGTCCACGCCCTGGGAGTGCGCTATTCCGGCCACTACGACGGTCTGCCGGCGGTGAGCGACTGGTCGATCTGGAACGAGCCCGACCAGCCGGGGTGGCTGGCGCCCCAGACGGTGAAGAGCCACGGCCGCACGGTCGCCGAGTCCCCGCAGCTGTACCGCGGGCTCGTCCGGAGCGCCTACCGGGCGCTGCGCGCCACCGATCACACCCCCGCGAACGGGACGATCCTCGTCGGCGAGCTGGCGCCGGAGGGCGACGAGACGACCGGCGTCTACGTGCCGATGACGCCGATGCCGTTCCTGCGCGACCTGTACTGCGTCTCCGGCCGGTACCGGCCGCTCACCGGCGCGGCGGCGAGCGCCCTCGCCTGCCCGCGCTCGGCGGGAGGGCGGCGGGCCTTCGCGCGCGGGAACCCGGGCCTGTTTCGCGCCACCGGGTTCTCACACCACCCGTACTACTTCTTCGAGCCGCCGAGCCACGTCGCCGGGGATCCGAACTTCGTCCCCATCGCCGACATCGGCCGACTGGAGCGCGGCCTGGACCGGGCCTTCTCCGCCTGGCACGTCAGGCGCCGGATCCCCATCTACTTCACCGAGTACGGGTATCAGACCAAGCCGCCCGACCCCTACCAGGTGGTCACCCCGGCCGAGCAGGCGATCTATCTCAACGAGGCGGATTACATGGCCTGGTCGAACCCGCGCGTGCGCTCGATGGCCCAGTTCGAGCTCGTTGACTCCGCCCCCAACCCGAACTACAAGCGGAGCGAGTTCGACTACTGGGACACCTTCCAGACCGGCCTGCTGTATCTCAGCGGCAAGCCGAAGCCGGCCTACACCGCCTACCGGATGCCGTTGTGGATCCCGCATCCTCATGCGCGCCGCGGCCACCGCATCCTCGTCTGGGGCCAGCTGCGCCCCGCCGACTCCGGCGTGGCCGAGACCGCCCAGGTCCAGTGGGCGTCGAGCGCCAACGGCACGTTCACGACGCTGGCAGATGTCAGCGTCGCGGGCGCCGACGGGTACTTCACGACCCACGTGGCCCCACCCGGGACGGGCGTCATCCGCATCCTGTGGCAGATCGACGGCCAGTCACTGACGAGCCGTGACGCACCCGTCAGCGTGCGCTGAAGCGGTGCCGAGCGCTCGCGTCGGCCGCCCCGCCCGGGGCCGGCGGCGTCGCCGCCTCACCGTGCGGCCTCGAGCGCTCGCGTCGGCCCTGCACGCCCATTTGATCCCATCCGGCGCCGTCCCGCCGATCGTCGGGGCCTGATTGGCCTGAGAGGCCCATCCGCCCCCATCCCGGCCCCAGCGGGAGACGATTGGGGGCTGATGGGCGTTGGAGGAGCCCGGGGGGCACTCGTCCCAACGACCACCCCCGGGACAACGTCAACGACGCTGGGGAGGGAAAGAGTGATGGAGCTCCAAGCGGCATGAGCTACCGAGGACCTTCCCGTCCCGCGACTTGGCTTCGGCCGCGCACGCCCATTTGATCCCATCCGGCGCCGTCGGGCCGATCGTTGGGGCCTGATTGGCCTGTGAGGCCCATCACTCCCCAACGCGGCCGCGGCGGGAGACGATTGGGGGCTGATGGGCGTTGGAGGAGCCGGGCCGCAGCGAAACCCACGGGCATCAGTCCCCATCCGATCACGTCGACCCGATCGCTGGGGGCAAATGCACCCACGACGCGTTTTAGGCCCCACACGCGGCGCGCCGGGGAACGGTTGGGGGCAAATGCACGTGGACGGCGGACTCCAGGCGGTTCCGGCCGCCAGACGAAACCCGCGCTCAGGCCGGAACGGGGTCCCGGTCGAGGAGATGCTCGGGGAGCAGGCCGGGGCCCCGGGCGCGGGCCACACTGGCCAGCAGCTGCTCGTACTGGTCGGTCACCGCCTCCCAGGAGTATTGCTCGGCGCGCTGGACGGCGAGCTCGCGGTAGTGGGCGACGGTGTCGGGCTCGGCGAGCAGCCGCTGCAGCTGGGCGGCGAGGTCGCCGACGCCCGCGGCGCCCGAGAAGTAGATGCCGGCGTCGCCGACCGTCTCGGCGTTGGGGCGGTGGTCGTTGACGAGCACGCAGTTGCCGGCCGCCATCGCCTCCAGGATCACCGGGTGCGTGCCCCCGACCTCGGTGGGGGCGCAGAACAGGTAGGCGTGGCGCTGGAGCTCCCAGTAGCCGCGGCCGAACACGTAGCCCGGAAACACGACCCGGGGATCGGCCGATCGCCACACCTGGCGGATGTACTCGTCGGCGTACGGCGCCCCGCCGACGATGACCAGCTTCATTCCCCGGGCCTGGGCGGCATCGATGCGGGAGAACGCCTCGACAAGCAGATGGGGGTTGTTCTCCGGCTCGAGCCGGCCCACGAACAGGATGTACTTGCGCGGCTCCAGCCCCAGCCGCTCCAGGGTCTCGGTGCCTTCGTAGCCGGGGTCCGAGACGCCGTAGGGGACGACGCCGATCCGCTCGCCGTAGCGGCGCTCGAACACCTCGGCGACGGCGTGGCTGTCGGTGATCGCCGCGTCCGCCCAGCGGGGCGCCGTCGACTCGGCGAAGCGCAGGTACGCCTTGGCAAACGCCGGCCACTTGCGCCGGTCGGAGTCGAGTCCGTCGACGTTGATCACCGACGGGATCGCGGCCCGGCGCATGATCAGACACAGCGGCGAGTTGCCGGCGATGAAGAACAGCGCCACGTCCGGCTTGGTCCCCCGCGCCGCGTGCAGGGCGGAGAGGAACGTGTGCACGAACGTGTCGAGGTACTTGTTCTGCACCGTGCGCAGGTGGACGAGCCGGGCGCCCTTGTACTCCCGCAGCGAGGAGTCGACGACGTGGGGCCGGCAGTAGACCGTCACCTCGTGCCCGCGGTCGGTGAGGCGCGACGCCAGCTGCTCCACGGCGGTCTCGAAGCCGCTGTAGGAGGCGGGGATGCCGCGCGTGCCGAGGATCGCGATCTTCATCGGAGGCTCAGAGAGTAGGCGTCGAGGTGGGAGCGTGCGCATCCCGCCCACGAGAAGCTCTTGGCCCGGGCCTGGCCCCGCTCCTCCAGCGCCGCTCGCAGACCGGCGTCGTCGTCGATCGCCCCGATCGCCGCCGCCAGCTCCTCGGCGTCTCCCGCCGCCACGTAGCGCGCGGCCTCGCCGCACACCTCCTGAAGTCCGCTCGAGCGCACCGCCAGGACCGGGACGCCGAGGCGCATCGCCTCCAGCGCGGTCAGCCCGAAGCCCTCGTGCAGCGAGGGGTGGACGAGCGCCGCGGCACCCGCGTAGAGCCCGGCCAGCCGGGCCGCCCCGGGCCGCCGCTCGGCCCGGATCCCGGCGCCGGCGGCCTCCGCGCTGCCGGCCAGCACCAGGGGCAGCGGCTCCGGGCGCCCGCGGCGATACAGCGCGTAGGCGGCGAGCAGCTGAGGCAGGTTCTTGCGCGGTTCGCTGTCCCCCACGTAGAGGAGGTGAGAGGGCCGCTGCGCCCGGGCGACCACGGGGAGCTCCTGCCCCGGTCCGAGCGCGGCCACCGTCACCCGCCCGCCGCCGATCCCCCAGAAGCGCTCGAGCTCGGCGGCGGTGCTGTGCGAGATGCAGACGATCCCCGCGGCGCCCCGCGCGGCGGCGCGGTGCGCGACGCGGGCGTAGGTCCGGTACCCCCGATGAAACGCCCACGGCAGCGCCTCGTAGGCGAGATCGACGATGGTCACCACCTGGGGCAGTCCGGTCCCCAGCGCCCGGGCGGGCAGCGGGTGGTGGATCAGCTCGGCGCGCGCGCCCCGGGCCAGGCGCGCCAGCTCGACGCGGGTCCACCACTCATCGGTGAGCAGGTTGCGCAGGCTCGCCGCCCCGCCGCCGCCCGGGGCCCGGCGCCGGGGGTTGGCCACCTCGATCAGCTCCACCTCCCCGCTCTCCCGCAGGGCCTCGCAGAGCCGGCGGATGTAGATCCCCGTCCCGGACAGCGGCGCGCGGCGCGCGAAGGTGGCGTCGATGAGCACCCGCACGCCGGGCAGCGTACGCGCCGGGCGTGCCTGGCAGGCTTGCCTTCTCGATGTCCGTGACCCCCGCGCTCTCCGTGGTCATCCCGAGCCGTGACGGCCGTCACCTGCTCGCCGACTGCCTGCCGCCGCTGCTCGATGATCTCGCCGGCACGCCCGCCGAGGTGATCGTCGTCGACGACGGCTCGACCGACGGCAGCCTCGGATGGCTGAGCGAGCGCTTCTCCGCCGTGCGGACGATCGTCCTGGCGCGCGGCTCGGGCTTCGCGGCCGCCTGCAACGCGGGGGCGCGGGCCGCCCACGCGCCGATCGTCGCCTTCCTGAACAACGACGCGCTCGTCCGTCCCGGCTGGTCGGCCGCGCTGCGGGCTCCCCTCGCCACCGATGCCGACGTGGTCATCGCCGGCTCGCTGTCACTGATGCTCGAGTCCCCGGGGCTCGTCGCCTCGGCCGGGGTCAGGATTGCCGCCACGAGCGCCGCCAGCGACATCGGGCTCGGCACCCCGCTGGCCGAGCTCCAGCCGTGCAGCGGCGCGGTGGCCGCGGTGAGCGGGGTCAGCCTGGCCGTCAACGCCGACTGGTTCGCCGCCAGTGGTGGCTTCGACGAGCGGCTGGGCATGTACTTCGAGGACGTCGAGCTGTGCCTGCGCGCGTGGCTCGAAGGCCGGCGGGTGTGGCTGGCGGCGGACTCCGTCGTCCTGCATCGCGGCTCCGCCAGCGCCGGCGGGCGCTACCTCCCGCTGCGCAGCCGCCTCGGCAGCCGCAACCGTCTGCGCGTGGCGGCCTCCGTGCTCGACGGCGCCCGGCTCGTGCTCGCGGTCCCTGCGCTGATCGGCCAGGACCTGGCCAGCGTCCTGTGGCTGGCTGCTCACGGGGAGCCGCTCGGCGCGGCGGCGAGCGCTCGGGACCGGGTACGCGGCACGGCGAGCGCACTGGCCGCGCTGCCCGGCCTGCGCCGCGAGTACCGCGCCCGCGCCGCCCACCGGGCCCGGCGGTTCGCCGACCTGCGCGCGCTCGGGCTGATCGCCCCGCCGGCCGAGTCGCTGCGGGAGTTCGCCCGTCTGCGCCGGCGCGAGATCGAGAATGGGCCGCTGTGAGTGCCCTCTCTCGCAGGCTGCGGCTCGACCGCGTCCTCCTGTCAGGTCCGGCCGCGCTGGTGCTCGCCCTCGTGGTCATCGTCGTGCTCACCGGCCTGGAGTTCCTCCGGGACCGGCAGACGCTGAATGGCCCACTCGCCGTCGTGCGGCTCGCCCGGCTCGCCGACGTGCCCGCCACGACAGCCTTCGTCGGACTGCAGGCGAGCCCTCGCGCCGAGGAGTTGTGGGGTCTCTCGCCGGCCGGAGGAGACGCCCTGATCGCGCGCGAGTGGATCCTCGACGGATCCGGCCGGGGGCCGATCGCGCCCCGGGCGTCGGTGAGGCTCGCGGCCCGGCTCGGCCCGGCCGCCCTGCTCCAGACCGCCTCCTCGCCGGATCCGCGCCTGCTCCTCGCGCACGATGCCGGCAGCCGCACGGAGCTCCAGGAGTACGCGCTCGGGCCCCGGCCGCGGCTGCTCCGCGCCGCGTTCACGAGCATCCCCGCGGCGGGAGCCGGCACGGTTCGCCAGATCGCGGCGCAGACGGAACCCGGGCATCCCGCCCTCGTCGTCGTCGACACCCGAGCGGATGGCGCCACCACGGTGACGTCGTACGCCGGCGCGCTCGGGACCGGGCCGCGCCTGCTGGCCGAGCGCACGCGCTACCAGTTCCCGGTCGCCGACTGGCGGCTCGCGATCTCCGCCGGCCAGGGCCCGCTGGCGCTCGAGTTCCTCACCCGGAACCGGTCGCCGTCGCATCGCGCGGAGCTGCACGTGCTGCCGGCGAGCCGGCGCTTCGCCGCCTTCGGCCAGCAGCAGCCGACCCCGGTGCCCGAGGACGAGCCCCGCGTCGCCTACACCGTCGTCTCGGCGATCGGGGAGGAGCCGCTGCTCGTGGCCGTCGACTCCCGGCCCGCCCTCGTCGGCGCGTTCTCCCTGGGCACGGCAGGCGCGCCGTGAGCGGAGCTTGGAAGCTGCGGCTGCGTGACGGCACGCTCGCCTGCGCGATCGCCTACAACGCGATCGTCACCGAGGACGTGAAGCTGGCGCGCGTCCCGCTCAAGACCTGGCTGGTCGGCATCTGCCTGCTCGCCTGGCTGCTGTCGGCGCGGCCGTGGCAAGCCCGGCGTGAGCTTCCCCGCCTCACCGTTCCGGTGCTCGTCGTCGGCGTGGGCATCCCGCTCGTGTGGGTGCTCGTCGCCTGGCTGCGCCACCACGCGGGTGACCCCGTGCAGCGGCACGGTCTCACCAACGCGGTGACCGAGGCGAGCCACTTCCCGGCGCTTCTCCTGTTCTTCCCGCTCGTCGACTTCCTGCGGGCGGGAGGCGCGCGGCGGCGCTCGACGATCTGGCTCGGGCCGGCGATCGTCACGGCGGTGATCACGCTGGCGATCTGGACGGCGTGGACGGTGGCGGGAGCTGACTACGGCACCCATCAGCTGCGGCTGCTGAGCGGCGTGATCGGTCCCGGCGCGGGACCGTTCCGGGTGCAGCTGGTCACCCAGATCATGTTCGTACCGGCGCTTGCCATGGTGCTGGCGCGGGCCGCCCGTGACGGTCTGAGCACCGGCGGAGCGCTCCTCGCCGTGGCCATCCTCGGCGCCGCCGTCGTCTCTCATACGCGGGGCTACTGGCTGGCCCTGCTGTGCGTGTGCGCGATCGTGATCGCGTTCTCGGTCGACCGGCGGCGCTGGCGCACGATGCGTACCGCCGTCCCCTGGCTCGTGTGCCTGGCGATCCTGGCCGTGGAGCCGATCCCCGCGCTCGAGCACGCGCGGTCGATCAGCGAGATCTCCCTGTCGACGCGGATCGCCGAGGCGCACCAGCTGCTGCGCGGCATCCGCCTGCACCTGCTGTCCGGCAGCGGCCTCGGCGCCACGCTGCCCGACGGCTACGTGCGCAGCCCCGGCGACCCGTGGTCGTTCGAGCTCACCTTCTACCAACTGCTGTTCGAGCTCGGGATCGTCGGCCTGCTCGTCCTGCTCGCGTTGCCGCTGTCGGCGCTGATCCGTGTCTCACGCCGAGTCATGGGGCTGACGGGCGACGCGGCGCTCGCCGCCCGAGTCGCGTTGGCGACGCTGCTCGGGCTGCTCGTCGCCGACGCGACGAATCCCTACCTGATCAACTCGGCCGGGATGCTGGCCCTCGCCGTCGGCCTCGTGTACGCCGAGCGGGCCCTTGCGCCAGAGCTCGCCACCGCGTTGCCGGCGGCGGTGAGGACGAACCGCGCGAGCACGGCCGCGTAGACCGCCGCGTCGAGTCGCGGGCGGTCGCCCGCAGAGAAGCGACGATAGAAGCGGCCCATCGATCGGTGAAAGGCCCAGTTGATGCGCAACGAGCGACGGCGACCGGTGAGGCCGTGCTTGACGTGGACGACCGTCGCGCCGCCGACGTAGAGGACCGACCAGCCCGCCCGGCCGAAGCGGGCGCACCAATCGAGGTCCTCGCCGTACATCCAGTAGCCCTCGTCGAGCGGGCCCACGGCCTCGATCGCCCGGCGGCGGACGAGCATGCACGAGCCGCTGACGGCGTCGACCACGCCCTCCCCGAGCTCCGGGATGTCGTCACGACGGTAGCCGCCACGGAGTCCGGCGAAGTGGGCCAGCGCCGCGCCCGGGCTCGGGAACGCGCGCTTGGCGTTGTGATCGGGCCGGCCGTCGAGGCCGACCAGGCGCGGCCCGGCGATCGCCGCCCGCGGCACACGCTCGAGCGCGTCGCGCAGGGCGTCGAGCGCGCCATCGGGCACCACCGTGTCGGGGTTGAGCAGCAGCACGTAGGGCGCCAGTCCCCGCCCGATCCCCACGTTGCAGCCATGGGCGAACCCGCGGTTGGCGCCCAGCTCGACGACGTCGACGTCGGAGTACGCCGCGCGCACCGCCTCGACGACCCCGTCGCCGGAGGCATTGTCGATCACGCTCACCGCCACCCGGCCCCGCCGCGGACGATGCTCGTGCATCGAGCGCAGACAGGCGTCGAGCAGCGTCCACGATCCGCGTGCGGTCACGATCACCACGTCGATCGAGCCAGGCGAGCCGTGGATATAACCTGGCTCGTCGCGTGTCACCGGCACCCACCGTCCATATCGCGGTAGTGAACTGGAACACCGCCGCCTCGGCACTGTCGGCCGCGCGCGCCTACGTGGCCTCGGAGGGCGTCGAGGCGCGCGTCACGCTCGTCGACAACGCGTCGGCGCCGGACGACTGCGCCCTCCTGCGCGCGGGAACGAGGAGCGGGATCGAGTTGCGCCTGCTGGAGGGAAACGTCGGCTACGGGGCGGCCGCCAACCTGGCGCTGGCCGGAACCGACGCCGAGCTCGTCTGCGTCTCGAACGCCGACCTGACGCCCGATCGCCGGATGCTGGCGATCCTCGCCGGCGTGGCGAGCACCACGCCGTGGGCGGGAGTCCTGGCGCCACGGCTCGAGGGCTCCGCGCGGCGCCTCCACGCGAAGCTCCCCGAGGCCCGGTCGCTCCCCCTGCGCGCGTTCGCGCCCGGGCTGGCGCACCGCACCGTCGCCGACCCGCCGCCGGGTCAGATCGCCGAGGTCGAGCAGCCGGCGGGGGCCTGCGTCGTGCTCCGCCGCGCGGTGTGGGAGGCGCTGGGAGGGTTCGACCCGGGGTTCTTCCTGTGGTTCGAGGACGTCGACCTGGCGGCGCGAGCGCTGGCGGCGGGCTATCGCAACCTGGTCGTCGGCTCGGCCGTCGCGCAGCACTCCGGCGGAGCGGCCTTCGCCCAGCTCGGCGAGAACGAGCGCCAGCGGATCCGGCTGGACTCGCTCGAGCGCTACGTCGCCAAGCACCACGACCGACTGCTGCCTCTCACCCGCGCAGCGATCGCCTGCGCTCGGCCGATGCGGCGATGGGAGGCGGCGGTCCTCGGTCCCGTGCGCCGCCGGCGAGCCCACTGATCAGGCCGCGTATGCCTCGCGTCACCGTGCTCGTCCCCAACTTCAACGGCCAAGGGCTGCTCGACGTGCTGCTCGGATCGGTGCGCGCGCAGAGCTATCGGGACCACGAGATCCTGCTCGTCGACGACGCCTCCACCGATGACTCCGTCGCTCACGTGAGGGCGGCCTATCCGGAGGTACGCGTCCTCCACGCAGACGTCAACCGCGGGTTCGCCGCCACCGTCAACCTCGGCATCCGTCGCTCCACCTCCGAGCTGGTCGCGATCGTGAACAGCGACGTGGAGCTCGCGCCGGACTGGCTCGGCAGGCTGGTGGCCGCGCTCGACGAGCACCCCGCGGCGGGGTCGGCGACCGGGAAGACGCTGATGTACCACCGGCGCGGGGTGCTCGACGGCGCCGGCAACGCGATGCGCTGGAGCGGCGCCGCGACCCGGCGCGGACACGGCGTCCCCGACCGCGGCCAGTTCGACCATGCCGAGGAGGTGATCTCGGCGTGCGCCGGTTACGCCCTGTACCGTCGCGCCGCGTTCGAGTCGGTGGGACTGTTCGACGAGGATCTCGTGGCCTACTACGAGGATGTCGACTGGGGGCTGCGCGCTCAGCTCGCCGGCGTGAGCTGTCGCTACGAGCCGCGGGCGCTCGCCTACCACGTGGGGGGCGCCACCCACGGCTCCGGCGCCGGCTCGCTGCGGCTCGAGCGCCGCAACCTGCTGCTCGTCGTTCTCAAGAACTACCCGGCGCGGGCGCTCCTGCGCCACGCCGGGGCGATCGCCGGCGGGCAGCTCGTGCTGATCGCCAGGGCGCTCCGAGCCGGTGCACTGCGGCCACAGCTCCTCGCGATCGCCGATGCCGTTCGCGCGGCGCCGGCCACGTGGCGAAAGCGCCGGCGGATCCCGGGCGACACGGCGCGCCTCGCGCGGATGATGAGCGACCCGCGGCGGCGGGCATGAGTACCACGGCATCGCTCCTCACGCGGCTGCGCGGGCGTGCCGGAATCGCCCGGAACACCGCGATCACCGGCACGAGCAACCTCATCCGGCTGCTCGTCGGGTTCCTGCTGTTCCCCCTGCTGCTCGACGGGATCGGCCAGAACCGCACCGGTCTGTTCCTGTTCACCACCACGCTCACCGGGTACTTCACGGCGGTCGAGCTGAGCGTGAACGCCAGCGTGACGCGTTACATCGCCGAGCACCGCGCGCGAGACGCGGTCTCCGACATCGCTGCCACGCTGCGCAACGCGCTGCTCGTGATGGCCGGCTTCGGGGCCGTCGCCGCCGTGGTCCTGGCCCTGCTCGGAGTGTTCGTCGCCCGCGCGCTGTTCGGCGAAGCGCAGCTGCGTGGCGTGGCCGAGCCGGCCCTGCTCATCACCGCTGTGACCTCGCTCCTCTACTGGCCGTCCCGGATCGGCGTGGCGGCTCTGAACGGGATCGAGCGCTACGACCGCTCGGCGGAGATCCAGATCGCCACCTCGCTGCTGCTGCTGGCCGGTCTCGGAGCGCTGGCGGCAGCGCATCGTTCGGTCCTCCTGCTGATCGGCTTCTACGGGGTGATCACGGTGCTCGAGGGGCTGCTGGCGGCGGCGCTGGCGTGGCGCGAGCTCGGGGTGACGCTCGCGTGGGCGCGCGGCCGCTGGTTCGGCGGCGAGCATCTGGGCGGCGTCGCGCGCTTCGGGGCGGCGGCATTCGTGATCGGCATCGGCGACACGCTGCTGAACTCGTTCGACCGCGCGATCGTCGGCGCGATCGTCGGCGCGGTGGCGATCGTCGGCTACGACGTCGCCCAGCGGCCCCAGCAGGCGGTGCGGACGATCGCCGGCCTATCCGGACTCGCGCTCGTGTCTCCGATCGCCCGCCTGTGGACGCTGGGGCGACGCCGGGAGATGACCGAGCTGGTCGACGTCGCCAGCTTCGTCTCGATCGTCATCGCCGCCCCCGTGGCGGTGCTGGTGATCGTGCTCGCCCATCCGATCATCGCGGCGTGGCTCGGACACCGATACGTGACCTACGTGCCCTACCTCGACATCTTCACCTCGTTCTGGGTGCTCAACTGCTCGACGGCGGCGCTGAGCTCCGCGCTGTACGGGATCGGCCGGCTCGAGACCTACGCCCGGATCTTCATCGTCATGTCGGTGATCTCACTGCCGCTGAGCGTCGGGCTGACCTTCGCCTGGGGGACCGTCGGGGTCATCTGGGGCACCGTGATCCCGGCCACGCTCGCCTTCCCGGTGTTCGTGGTCTGCTCGCTGCGGCTGCTCCAGATGCCCATGCTCGGGTTCGTGCGCAGGGTGCTCGTGCCCGGCTACGGGATCGTCGGCGCCTGGACGCTCGCCGTGCTCGCCGCCAAGCTGCTGCTCGAACCCACCGGCTACGCCGGCCTGGCGGCGTTCGCGGCGATCGCGCTCCCCGCCGGGTGGGGGCTCGCGGCGCCGGCGCTCCGCCGCCGGCTCCGGGCCGCCGGCGCCGTCCGCGCCGGCCTTGCCTGAGGCTCCCGCTCAGGCGACCCGCCGGCTCGCGCCGGAGGCGAAGCGCCTCATCAGGGGGCGCTCGAGCAGGTACCAGCTCGCCGCCCCGAACCCGACCGCGAGCACGAAGGTGAACACCGCCAGGGTCGGCGTCGAGGGCAGCCCCATCCGAGTCACACCACGCTCGATCAGCCAGTTGCGCACCGGGACGTGCCACAGGTAGGTCCCGTAGGAGACGGTGCCGAGCCACACCAGCCCCCGCGCGGTGAGGAGACGGAGCGGAAGCGAGCGCCCATCGGCGCCGAGCATCGCCGGCGCGAGCATCAGCAGCGTCGCCGTGATCTGCAGCAGGTTGTCGGCCAGCGCCAGCCCCGGGCTCATGTCACCGGGATTGAGCGCGACCACGCGGGGATTCACGATCAGGCCGTCGAGCAGACACAGCGCGATCCCCGCGATCCAGCACGCGGTGGCATGACCGCGCAGCGCGCGCAGGACACGGGGCCACGCGCCCACCGAGGTCTCGGCGAGCGCCACGCTGGCCACCGCCAGGAGCATGCCCGGGACGAACATCGAGAACTTGGAGGGCAGCGTCTCGACGAGCGTGACGTCGTCTCGCTGCGAGAGCACGAGGCACAGGTTGGAGAGCACGAACAACGTGGTGAGGACGACCACATCGACGCGCCAGGCCGACACGCGGCGAAGGTGTGCGGCGAGCCGGGAGATGGCGATGGCCAGGAACGGCAGCACCGCGTAGAACGTGACCTCCACGCACAGCGTCCAGGCCACACCGAGCCCCTCGTGCTGCGCCTTGTAGGTGTAGATCTGACCGAACCCGTACAGCTGCCACCAGCGCGGACCGAAGACGCCGGGAACGCCGAACAGGAGCGTCGCGAGGGTGAGCGCGGCCCAGTAGCCGGGCACGATCCGCACGATCCGCCGCCGGGCGTACTCACGGAGCGGGAGGCGGGCGCCTGCGCTCACCCGCTCGCGCAGCATCTGCCGGTACAGGAGGAAGCCGGAGATGGAGAAGAACATCGGCACCGCGGCGCGCATCGCGATCACGACGTGGGCGTAGGGCAGGTTCTTGATGATGGCCGCGGTCGCGCAGTGGACGACGAGCACGCCCGTCGCGGCGAGCGCGCGGACGCCGTCGAGCGGGACGAAGTGAGCCGCAGCCCGTCGCGGGATGCTCGTCTGAGCGGGCAAGCCGGGCAACCATACATCCGCCCGAAGACCCGGAGCGCGACGCCGATCCGGGCGTCCGCCGCGCCCAAAGCCGCTATAAATGGCCGAGCCGCGTCCGATCCGCGGGTGGAGATCGTCGAGGGGAATCCAGACGACATGAGCAAGCGACGAGCGTTCCTTCCCTGCCTCGTGCTGGCCGCCCTGTTGCTCGCGGTGAGCGCAACCGGGGCGTCGGCGAAGGGCTCGTCCGGCGTCCACGTCGATCCCGGCAGTCCCGCCGCCAAGGAGTACGCGATCCCGCTGGGCTCGGCGCGAGGCAACGGAACGCCCGGCCGTACGAGTACGGGGCGTCTGTTCGGCCAGGGGATCACCAAGGCGAGCACGACCGTCACGGTCACGCCCACCACCGCCGCCCCGGCCCCCGGGACCGCCGCCCCCCTCGCCGGCACCCCCGTGACCACGGCCCCGGCCCACGCCGCCCACCGCCGGTCCCCCCGTCGGAACACCCACCGCCGGCCCCGGCACCGGAGCTCCGCCGCCACGGCGAGCGCCGGCGGCGGACCGCATCGGCCCGCAGCGGCGCGGGGGGCCAGCTCCGCCGGCGCGAGCTCGGGCAGCGGGATCACGTGGATGGTGCTGGCAGCGGTCGCCGTGCTCGCGCTGGGAGGCATCGGCGGCACGTGGCTGTCCCGTCGCGGCCGGCGTCCCGATCCCTACCCGAGCTAGCACCGAGTGACCGCACCGCCGATTGACACGGCGACCCCCGCGGGCGGTGCCGCCTCCGAACTCGAGACCGCTCCCCGCGCTTCGGTGATCGCCCTGCCGACGCGGCGCTCGGGGGACCGCAGCGATCCCGTGCTCCTCGCCGTGGCGTTGCTGCTCGCGCTGACGATGGCCGCCTCGCCGCTGGTGTCCGGGTTCTACGACTTCGCCGTCTGGGGACCGATCGCGCTCGTCGCGATGGTGCTGCTGATCGTGGTGGCCTGGGGGCGCCGGCCGGTCCTCAGCGGCCGGGCACGGCTCGCCGCCGGCGGCCTGTGCGCCCTGCTCGCGCTGAGCGCCGCCTCGATGCTGTGGGCCCAGTCGAAGGAGTCGGCCTGGACGGACACCAATCGCCTGGCGCTCTACGTCACCGTCTTCCTCCTCACCGTGGTCGCCGTACGGGACCGCCGGAGCGCGCGCCTCGTCGTGCTCGTGCTCGGGCTGGCGGCGCTCCTCACGAGCGTCGGGCTGGCAGCCGAGTTCCTCCTCGGTGGGGGAGCCGGTGCCTTTCTGACGCGCCGCCTCAACGCCCCGATCGGCTACATCAACGGCACCGCGGGACTGCTCGTGATGGGCATCTGGCCGTGGCTCGCCTTCGCCGAGCGCGCGCGCGGGCGCTGGCAACGCGCCGCCTCGCTCGCCGCGGCGACGGTGATCGCGGCGACGTTCGTGCTGACGCAGTCGCGGGCGGTGATCCCCGCCACGATCCTCACCGCCGTGCTCGTGCTCGCCTGCGGCCCCGGGCGCCCCCGCCGCGCGGTCCACCTGATCGTGCTCGCCGGAGCGGTCGCCGTCAGCGTGCCCTGGACCCTCCGCGTCTACTCCGCCGGAGGACTCGCCGCGCGGGCCACCAACCCGCCCCAGCATCTCCTGCGCGATGCCGCGCTGGCGATCGTGCTCGCCGGCGTGCTCGCCGGCGGCGCCGCGCTCGCGCTCGATGCCCTCGTCAGGCGCTTTCCCGCCGGGCGGCGAGAACGGCTCTCGCGGCAGCTCGGAGCCACGCTGCTGGCGATCGGCGCGGTCGGCCTGATCGGCGGCGTCACGCTCGGCCACGGCTGGATCGCCCGGGAGTACGACACGTTCACCGCCGACCGCGTCAACCAGGCCGCCTCCGTGCGCTTCGTCGACGCGAGCGGGTTCCGCTACGACCTGTGGCGGGTGGCGGTGAAGGAGTTCACGGCCCACCCCCTGGGAGGAGTGGGCGCCGGGAACTACGACACCGATTACTACCGCCTGCGCCGGAACCCCGAGTACGTCGTCCAGCCCCACAGCCTGGAGTTGCAGATGGCCGCCGAGCTCGGCATCGGGGGGCTCCTGGCGCTGCTGGTGTTCTGCGGGGTCGTCCTCGTCTCCGGCTTCGCGCGCACGGGCACGCTCGCCGCGCGCGACCCCGTCATCCGCATCGCCGCGCTCGGGGTGTTCTCGGCCTGGTTGATCGACACGAGCGTCGACTGGCTCTACGACATCCCGGGTCTGACCGGGATGGCCATGATCGCCGCCGCGCTGCTCGTGCTGCCGGCTCCCGGCTCGCCCGGGCTGACCCCGGCGCGGTCGGCCTGGCCACGCCGGCGCCGGCACCAGGCCGCCCTCGTCGCCGGCCTCGGCATCGTCGCGCTCCTTGCCGCCAGCCTGGGACGCCAGTACGTCGCCACCCGGTACGCGGCATCGGGCCAGGCGGAGATCGCGCGCTCACCGGCGAGCGCGATCGGCACCCTGCGGACCGCCGAGCGACTCGATCCCTTCTCGCTCAGCACGCTCTACTCGCTGGCCTCGGCGGAGGCCCGCCTCGACGACTACGCCCAGGCCCGCGCCGACCTGCTCGCGGCCGAGCGCCGCGAGCCGTCGAACTACGTCCCGCCCGCGCTGCTCGGCGACCTCGCCACCCGCCGCGGATACCTCTCGGTCGCGCTGCGCGAGTACCGGCGCGCCGAACGGCTCGACCCGAACGACCCCGGGCTCGAAGCGCCGGCCGACCAGCTCCAGGCGAAGCTGCGGCGATGACCGATCCCGCCTCCCCGCTCACCCCCGTCGAGCCGCCGCTCACGGTCGCCTCGGACGGGGAGGCGTGGGACCACGCGATCGAGCAGACGCCGAGTTGGCCGGTGACGCGGCTGGTCGGAGCCTCGCTGACGCTCGCCCTCTGCCTCGCGCTCCTGCTTCCCGTAGCGCTGCTGCGCGCGCACGACCTCACGCGCTTCGTGCTCGTGGCGCCGGCCCTCGTGGCCACGCTCGGCGCTCGGGCGGTGTTCGAGTCACGCGCCTCGGCGCGACGCCGCGCGAGCGTCGCGGGCCAGCTGCTGAGCGCGCTGCCCGCCGGCGCGCTGGCGCTCCTGCTGATGGCCGGAGCGGCCACCGTGATCGGGATCGCCTTCTCACCGCTGGCGTGGACGCTGAGCGGGGTGCTCGGCGTGATCGTGCTCGTGATCGCCGGTGAGGCGCGCACGCTGGAGATCCGGGTCCGGCTGTCGCTGCGGCGCGTGTACTTCATCGGCGCGCGCAGCTCCCAGCAGGATCTCGCCCGCGAGCTCTCCCGGCGCGACGACGCGCAGCTCGTCGGGGCCGCGAGCGTGGAGGGACCGGCGGATCGGCGCCAGCTCCTCGACACGATCCGGGCCGCGCGGGCGACGGTCCTCGTCCTCGACCGCACGGCGATGCAGAGCCCCGAGCTCGTCGAGGCGGCCTCCGAGCTCAACCTCGCCGGGCTCCACGTCCGTGACCTCACCTCGTACTACGAATCCGAGTTCAAGAAGGTCCCGCTCGCCGAGCTCACGCCGACGTGGTTTCTCTTCGACATCGCCTCGATCCACCAGCGCATCAGCTCCCGCGCTGTGCGCCGGGGGCTGGAGATGATCGTCAGCGCAACGCTGCTCGCACTCGGCGCACCGGCGCTCGCCCTGGCCGCCATCGCCATCAAGCTGACCAGCCCGGGACCCGTCATCTACCGCCAGCAGCGCGCCGGCCGCGGCGGCGAGCCGTTCACGCTGATCAAGCTCAGGACCATGGGTCCTGCCGCGGGCCCGGAGGCCCAGTGGGCGAGCGGGGAGCTCAGGCGCACCACCGCCGTCGGGCGGTTTCTGCGCCGCTTCCGGCTCGACGAGCTCCCCCAGCTGTGGAGCGTCCTGAAGGGTGACATGGCGCTGATCGGCCCACGGCCCGAGCAGCTGCCGATCGCGGCCCGGCTGGAGCGGGACCTGCGGCACTACAGCGCCCGCCACTGCATCCGGCCGGGGATCACCGGCTGGGCCCAGGTGAATCTGGGCTATGCCGGCTCGGTCGAGGGGACCGTGGCCAAGCTCCAGCGCGACCTCTACTACGTCAAGCACTCCAGCCTCAGGCTCGACGGGCTGATCCTGTGGTTGACGATCAGAACGGTGATCTCGGGTCGCGGGTGACGTGCCGGAGCGATACTGTGAACGCGCCAGGCGAACATCCGGCGGCCGGTGAGGCCAGTTCGATGCCAGGACCAACGAAAACGGGAGGACGGATGGGGAAGAAGATCCGGCTGCTACTGCTGAGTTGCGCGTGTGCGTTCGGCGTGGTGGCGCTCATCGCCGGACCCGCGGGTTCGGCGACCGCCGTCGTCCCCGTTGTCGTGATCTCGGGCTCCTCCAGCGTGACCTCCACCTCCGCCGTGGTGACCGGAGGGATCGCCCCGGAGGGCTACACGGTCGACTACGAGTTCGAGTACGGGACCACTCCGCAGCTCGGCTCCACGACCCCGGTGACCACGCTCCAGGGGCAGTCGGGAGCGATCACGGTGAGTGCGAAGCTCTCGAGCCTGAAGTCGAAGACGACGTACTACTACCGCCTGGTGGCCGCCACCGCGACGTACGACAACGGCTACTACTACTACCCGGGCACCTACTACTACTACAGCGGGACCGCGAGCTTCACCACGAAGGCGGCGGTCAAGAAGGGCAGCGTGTCGCTGTCGGGCAAGACGGTCAAGGTCAAGGGTCACAAAGCCTCTCTCGGCCTCAAGTGCGCCAGCTCGTCGCGCTGCCGCGGCACGGCGACCCTGGACATCAAGGTCAAGGTCGGCAAGCACTCCCGTACCAAGAAGGTCGGCTCCGCGCACTACTCGATCAGCGCGAACCACAAGGCGAAGGTGAAGATCAAGCTGAACTCGACGGCGCTCTCGACCCTCAGCCACGCCAAGGGCCACAAGACCAAGGCGACGGCAACGGTGAAGACGTCGACGGGCCAGAAGGGCTTCCGCAACAAGAAGGTCACGCTCAAGAGCTGACCACGCCGCCGGGGGCGGACGAGGACCGTCCGCCCCGTCGCTGCGGCAGGGGTGTCGCCGGGGGCCATCCGCCCGTCAACACCGCCGGCCGGCTGAGTGACGAGACGTTGATGCGGGTTCCGCGAGTGTTGACGTGGGCGGAGACCCCCGACGTCACCGCCTCCCCGGGCACGTCTGCGGGTCGCAGTGTGGCGTGGGCCGCCGCCTGCCCTCAAGCGATCCGAGTACGCGGTGCCGCGCCTCCGGCAGGGCTGGCGCGAACAGCGCACGCGGAAGGCGGCAGACCCTCGAGCCCACCCTCACCGGCAACACTCGCGGAACCCGCACAGCCCAATGAGTCAGACAAGAAACGTGCGGTGTTGCCGAGGGGGCGGGCTCGGTGGGGCGGCAACACCCCGGCTCAGACGGCGGCTTCAGCCGGAGGCGAAGGTGTAGAAGTCGGGCTTCGGCTGCCCGCTCTGCGTGAGCAGCCCTCCGTACGTCATCGGGGGATCGTCGTAGACGTTGACCCAGCCGAGGCCGTAGATGCGCTTCCAGGCCCGGGACTCGCTGAGCACGTCGGTGACCCATTGGGCCGCCACCTCCGGATCGACGTAGAAGTTGAACTCCTGGTCGGGCTGGGTGGGGATCGTGAACTCCGAGAGGAACAGCGGCATCCCACGGCGCAGGTAGTGGTCGACCCAGCCGGCCAGCTCGTGGAGGTCGGGGAACTGGACCTCGTCGAAGGGCGAGATCGGCTGCGTGAACGTCGGCGTCTCGTAGCTGAACGGGTTGTGGGCGTACATGTCCATGCGCGGCGGGCGGCCGTCGGGCAGCTTGAGGTTCTCGATCCACTGCTTCGGGTCGAGCACCCCGGTCGTGTACGTCGAGCCGCCGATCACGAGGTCGTGGCGGTCGACCGACTTGATCGAGCCATAGGCGGCGTTGAGCATCCGGGCGTAGAGATGGGGCGCGACCTTCTGGGCGGGGTCGAGCGGGAACCCGGCGTGCGCGCGGGTGATCGGATAGAAGTTCCCCGCCTTCGTCGGCTCGCCCCAGATCATCCACAACCGCACGCTGCGGTAGTGCCGCGCCGCGGCCTTGGCGAAGGCGGCGAAGTCGGACGGGTGGCGGGGAGCCCACGCGGGATCGGAGTGGCCACCGTTGGCCCACGCGGGGGCATTGCGAATCTGGAGCAGGACCCGGATGTGGTACGGCCGCCCGTCGGCGATCGCCTGCGCGATCGCGACGGGCCAGTGGTAGGCCGGATCGCGGGGGTTCGTGGGATGGGCGGGACGCGTGGGGGCCACCTCGTCCCACGGCAGCGCCACCTCGTCGATCGTCACGCCGAGCCGGTGGTACATGGGGAACTGATTGACCCCGTTGACGGTCGGAGTGCCCCAGATCGCCTTGGCGAACGCGCCCGCGCTCGCCGGCACGAGCAGGCAGGCCAGGAGCGCGAGCGCCAGCGCCCCGGGCAGCGACGGGATCCGCTTCATCGCGCAGATGCTAGGTGCCTCCCACGGCTCGCGCGCCGGAGACGGCCTCCCCCCATCGGCGGCGGCGATCAGCCGACGGTGGCGCAGGCCAGGATCATCCGCCGCGCCCCGGGCGCTCCGCCCACGCCGCGGAGCTCCCGGATGACGAAGCCGAGCTCCTGAAGCGTGTCGCGCAGCGAGCGTGGCGTGTACAGGTGGAGGTGATCGCCGAGCGGCGGCGAGAAGGCCTCGATGCCGCGCGCCAACAGCCGCAGGCGTCCGTGCGACGGCGTCGTCACGAGCAACCGGCCACCCGTTGTGAGCACCCGCCGGATCTCGGCGAGCCACAGGCCCGTGTCGGCGACGTGTTCGATCACCTCGCTCGCCCAGACGGCGTCGAAGCTTCCGTCCTCGAACGGGAGCTCGGCGTCGGGCTCGACGCGGCGAAACGCGAGCCCGGGGTGGCGCCGGCGGGCCCGCGCGAGCGCCGTCTCGGCCACGTCCGCTCCGAGCACCGACGCGGCAACCTTCGCGATCTCGCCACTGAACGCCCCGTCGCCGCAACCGATGTCGAGGACGCGGTCCTCCGCCTTCAGGTGGCGTCGCAGGAAGCGGAGCCGCAGCGCGAAATCGGGTGGCGAGAGCTCGGCGGGCAGCCGCTCCCAGAGGTCCTCGTAGTACGCCCGCACGACCCGCGGACGGTACCGCGGCAGAGTTGCCGACATCGGCTCGCCGGCGGGACTAGAGTGCGACGTAGGGGCTATCCCCTGCCCCTGGTCGACTGAGGTGATCCGAACGCTGACTTCACGCCCTGCTGGGTCCCCCGAGGCCGCCCCCGAGCCTCTGCGGTTGCTCGCGGTGGCCGCGGTCGATCATCCCGGCGGTGCGGAGACCACGCTGCTGCGGCTCCTGTGCGGGCTGCGCGATCACGGCTGGGCGACGACGCTGAGCACGCCGGGCTACGGTCCGCTGCGCGATGCCGCGCTGGCGGAGGGGCTCGGCTGGGCTCCGCTCCGGCTCGGCGGGCTGCGCGCCCGCAGCGGTGCCGCGGCGCTGCGCTCGTGGCCTTCCGCATATCGTCTGGCCCGCACGATGGACGTCGTATATCTCAACGGCGGCGTCCCGGCACGGGTGCTGCCGGCCGTCGCCGCCGCCCGCCTCGGTGGCCGGCCGCGGATCGTGCTGCACATCCACGACATGGTCAAACGCGTGCCTCCGTTCTGGCGCGGGGCCGACCGTGTCCTGGCCGCCTCGCGCGCCGTCGCCGATCGTCTGAGCGGCCTGGACGCCGAGGTCGTCTACGGACCCGTCGATCCCGACCCGCCGGACGCCACTCCGCCGTGGGCCGACGACGGCGCCGCCGTGGTCGGCTTCGTCGGCCGCCTCGAACCCCGCAAGGGTCCGCTCGACCTCGTCCGCGCCGTCCCGGCGATCCGGGCTCGCCTGCCCCACACCCGAGTCGTGATCATCGGCGACGAGCCCTACGGCCTCGCCCCCGGCTACACCCGCCAGGTCCTCGCGGCCGACGGCGTCGAGCACCATCCCTGGGTGGCGAACGCGCCGGGGCTGATGCGCCATCTCGACGTGCTCGTGCTCCCCTCCTACGAGGAGCCGTTCGGCACGGTGCTCGCCGAGGCGATGGCGGTGGGGACGCCGGTGGTGGCCACGCGCGTCGACGGCCTCCCCGAGGTCGTGCGCGACGGGGTCACGGGCCGCCTGGTCGAGCCCGGCGACCTGCAGGGCATCGCCGACGCGGTGGTGGAGGTGCTCCAGCGCCGGCGCCAGATGGGCCGCGCGGCGCGCGTGCACGCTCGCCGCTTCCACTCCGAGCGCTACGTCGAGCGCGTCGAGCGGTTGCTGGCGGCGTGAAGATCGCGTTCGACAGCCGCCCGGCCAGGGACACCCGCGGCGTCGGCCGCTACTCCAGATGTCTGCTCACCGCGCTGCGCGACCGTGCGCAGGGAGAGATCGTCGAATCGCACGACCCGCGTCGCTGCGATGTCTTTCACTCTCCGTGGATCGACGGCGCGCTGCTGCGCTCGCCGGTCCCGATGGTCGTGACCCTCCACGACCTGATCCCGCTCAAGCGGCGTGGTGAGTACCTGCGAACGGGCATCCGCTTCCGGCTGCGCTACCTCGCGGTCCAGCGCGCGGTCCGCGTGATCGTGCCGACCCGGGCGGTGGCCGACGACGCCATGCACGTGCTGGGGATTCCGGCGGCGCGGATCGAGGTCATCGGCGAGGCGCCGGCGCCGACGTTCTACCCCCGCCCCGCGGAGGAGGTGGCGGAGGTGTGCGCGCGCTTCGCGCTGCCGGAGCGCTACCTGCTGTGGGTCGGCGGCCTGCGCAACCCCGAGCCCCGCAAGCGGGTGGCGGCCCTGGCTCGAGCCAAGCGCACGCTGCCGCTCGTCCTCGTGGGAGCGCCCGGACGCTGGGCGCGGGAGCTCCGCGACGTGACGCTCACCGGCGAGGTCACCGACGACGACCTGGCGGCGATCTACACCGGGGCCCACGCGCTCGTGTTCCCGAGCGACGACGAGGGCTTCGGGCTGCCACCCGTGGAGGCGCTCGCGTGTGGCACGCCGGTGGCGGCCTGTGACGTGCCGGCGATCCGCGAGGTGCTCGGTGATCGCGCCACGCTGTGCGACGTCGGCAACCTCGACGAGCTGGTCGCCGCCGCGGAGGCGGCAGGGCGGCCGGCTCCCGCCCCGCCGTCGTTCACCTGGGACGACGCCGCGGCGGCCACGTGGGAGGTGTACGCGGCGGCGAAGAAGCAACCCGGCGGCGCCGACGGCGTCCGACGGCGCCGGAGCGCCACCCACCCCGAGGCGCGCCGCCGCGACGGCGTGCCCCCCGCGGGCCTCGGCTCGGGCGCCGACTGACGCAGGCCGATGGCGCTCGTCGCGTTCGACGCGCGTGACGCGTTCGTGCCCATGCCGCACGGCTCTGGCATCTACGTCGCTCGCCTGCTCGCGGCGCTGCAGCGCCGTCCCGCCGACGGCATCGAGCTCGTGCCGCTGCACCGGGGCGGCCGCGGCCCCGAGACGTGGTGGGAGCAGGTGACGCTGCCCCGGCTGCTCCGTCGGCGCGGCGCGGCCCTGCTCCACGCTCCCGACTCGTTCGTGCCGCTGCGCCGCCGCTGCCCGGCCGTCCTCACCGTTCACGACCTCGGCTTCGAGGCCGTTCGCGGTGACATGCCGAGAGCGACGACGCTCAAGTACCGCGCCCTCGTCCGCGCCGGCGCCCGCTCCGCCGAGCGCGTGATCTGTCCCTCGCACTTCACCGCCGAGGACCTGCGCACGCGCTACGGCGTGGCGTCTGAGCGGATCCGGGTCGTCGCGGAGGCGCCGGCGCTCCCCGCGGGAACGCTCGCGCCGCCGCGGGGCCCGTACGTGCTGGCGGCCGGTGACCTGCGTCCGCGCAAGAACCTGCCCGTCCTCGTCGACGCCCACCGGCGTCTGCGCGCGCGGGGGCTCCCACATCGGCTCGTGCTCGCCGGCGCCGACCTGGGGGCCGGGGCGAGCCTGCGCGCCCGCGCCCCCGGCGCCGAGGTGGAGCTCGCCGGCTTCGTCTCCGACGCCCAGCTCGACGCGCTCATCCGGGGCGCTGACGCGCTCGTCGTGCCCGGGATCTACGAGGGGTTCGGCCTCGTCGCGCTGGATGCGATGGCTCGGGGCTGCCCGGTGCTGCTCGCCCGCGCCGGTGCGCTGCCGGAGGTCGGCGGCCCGGCGGCCGTGATGTTCGACCCCCACGACGCGGCGGCGCTGGCCGACGTGCTCGGCCGCGTGCTGGAGGACCCCTCCGAGCGCGCGCGGCTGTCGGCCGCCGGCCGCGCCCACGTCGCCTCCTTCAGCTGGGAGCGCACCGCGGCCGAGACGGTCGCGGTGTACCGCGAGCTGCTGTGATGCACACGTCGTTCGTGATCGTCTGCAGCGACGAGGCGCCGCTGCTGGAGCACTCGCTGCGAGCCGCCGTCGCCGAGGGGTTCGACGACGGGTTGGTGATCGACAACGCCAGCACCGACGCCACCGCCGAGGTGGCGGCGCGCCACGGGACGCCGCGGCTGGGGCTGGATCGACGCGTCCCCTACACCGAGGCGATGAACCGCGGGCTCGCCGCGGTCACGAGCGAGGTCGTGGCGATGCTCCAGGCCGACACCTTCCTCGCCCCCGGCTACCTGGCCGCCGCCGCGGAGCGGTTCGCCGATCCGACCGTGGGCTCGGTGGCGCCGAAGCTCCTGCGGGCTCTCGGTCCGGGGCGTGACGAGCATCTGCCGCTGATCGACGCCGCGGCGATGTCGCTCGACCGCCGGCGCAAGAACGGGCTCGTCGGCCACGGATTCCCCGAACCGGCCTACGCGAGCCCGGCCGAGGCGTTCGGCGCCGACGGAGCGGCCGCGCTGTGGCGCCTCAGCGCACTGCGCGACTGCATGATCGAGGGCCGGGCGTTCGATGAGAACATGCCCGGCTGGGGGTGCGACGCGGACCTCGCCTGGCGCGCGCAGCTGCTCGGCTGGCGCGCGGTCTACGAGCCCGCGGCCGTCGTTCACCACGTCCGCACCTACAGCCCGACGACGCGTGCCGTGGCCACTCCCGCCGACCGCCGCACCCAGTTTCGCAACCGGCTGCTGATGATCGCCAAGAACGACGCCTGGGGGGACGTGAGCTGCGACCTCGGAGCGCTGCTGGCCTACGAGGGCCTCGCCCTCGGCTACGCGCTACTGCGGGAGCGGGAGCTGCTCGGGGGCTATCGCGAGGCGCTCGCGCGGCTGCCCGAGGCGCGACGCCAGCGCGCGATCATCCAGCGCCGCCGCCGGGTGGCCCGGGTGCCGTTCGGGCTCGAGCCGCCCGCCTGAGGCCGGCATACGCGCCGAGCAGCCGCGCCGCGCGCCGGTGCGAGAGGCGCGCGCGCAGCGGCGAATCGTAGAAGCGCAGGTCACCCCACCACTCCGACACCAGCTGCCCCGGCGCCTGGGGCGGTGTGCCGAGAAAGCCGGCGAACCCCTCCGCCTCCCGCCGCGCCCGCCGGTAGATCGCGGGCAGGGGATCGTGGGTGTGGTCGTGCTCCACGCTGAGCGCGGGATCGATCAGCGCGACACGGCCCCGCGCGATCCAGTGGGCGGCCCACTCCCGGTCCTCGCAGCCGGGCAGGTCGGCCCGGAACGGCCGCGCGCGCCACAGTTCGGCGCGGAACCCTCCGGCGCCGTTCGAGTACCCCCACTGGGGGTGGCGAGCGAGCAGCGCCGCGTCCTGGCGCACCGGCGCGGCGAGCGGCGAGCCGTCGGGGAGATGGCGCTCCCCGGAGGCGCAGGCGACCTCGGGATCGGCGAAGCCGGCCGTCAGGCGCGAGAGCCAGCCGGGGTCGGTGGCGAACGCGTGGGCCGAGAGGGCGACGATGATCTCACCCCCCGCGTGGGCGGCGCCGAGGTTGAGCGCGGCGCCGAACGAGAACGGCTCACGGGGCATGGCGATCACCTCGGCGCCCCAGCCGCGAGCGATCTCCGCCGTCGCATCGCGGGAGTCGTTGTCGACGACGATCAGCTCGGCGCGCTCGCCGGCGCTCTGCGCACGCACGAGACGCAGGCAGCGATCGATGCTGCGCGCCTCGTCGCGCGCCCGCACGATGACGGAGACCTCCACGCGGGTGATTATCGGCCGTGCGCTCGGCGGCGGCGCGTAGCATGCGGGACGTGAGCTCGCCCACCCTGGACGCGATGGCCCCCGCCCTTGACGGACGACCCGCGTCCGCGATCTTCGACATCCCGATCGACCTGGCGCGCCCGCCGGAGCTGCTGCGCACGATCAGCGGCTGGGCGACCGAGCGCACGACCCGGCGCGTGATGTACGTCAACGCCCACGTGGTCAACCAGTCGCGGACCACGCCGGGGCTCGGAGACGCCCTGCGGCGAGCCGACCTCGTCTACTGCGACGGCTATGGCGTGCGCCTGGCGGCGCGGGTGCTCGGGATGCCGGTTCCGCACCGGATGACCGGCGCCGACTGGATCTGGGACCTCGCCAGCCTGTGCGAGCTCGCCGGGCAGCCGATCTACCTGCTCGGCTCCGAGCCGCCGATCGCCAAGGAGGCCGCGGAGCGCCTGCGCCGCTGGTACCCGACGCTCGACGTGGTCGGCGCCCATCACGGCTACTTCGACCTCGACTCCCCCCACAACGAGCGGGTGATCGAGGACATCAACGCACATCCGGCGCGGATCGTGCTCGTCGGCATGGGGACGCCGAAGCAGGAGCTGTGGGTCGACCGCTACGCCCACCGGCTCGACGGCGCCGTGGTCTGGACGGTGGGGGCGCTGTTCGACTACGTCTCGGGGCACATCCCTCGCGCTCCCCGCTGGCTCGCCGACAACGGGCTGGAGTGGATCTTCCGCCTCGCGATCGAGCCGCAGCGGATGTGGCGGCGCTATCTGCTCGGCAACCCGGTGTTCCTCTCCCGCGTGCTCCACGAGGCCCGGGAGCGCTCCGAGGGCTCGGGTCCGAGCGACGCCGCGCTCTGACTAGCCCGCGCCCGTCCTCATCGTCCTCGCCATCGTCGCGTGAGCGGTCGCATTGATCCGGAATCCCCCCAGCCCCAGACCGCGACCGGCCCCGGGGGCTCGGCCCGATAGCCGTTCAATGGGTCCCACGAGTCGGTCCCCCCTCTTGGAGTCAGTTAGGCACCGACCGGGTGCCTAACTGACTCCAAGTGAGAGCGTCGCGTGGAGACCCTGCGCCTGAATCGCTGCTCGCGACGGCGGGCGCCTCATGGGGCAATATCGCCCGAAAAGCGCCCATCGTGGTCCCCGATGCCGCGGGCGGCTGGACGGGGGGTCCCGGTGCCGCCGCGGAATCGACCGCCGTGTGGTGAGTAGGTGATTCGTGAGCAGATTCGGGGGTGGCTGGGCGTGGCTGACACCGAATGTGCGACTCAGGACCCTAGGAGCCGACGAGCCGCTGCGAGCAGGTGTAGGGGGCGGCGTCGAAGCGGGCGGGCAGGCGGATCCGCCGTATCACGTAGGTGGAGTTCTCGAACACGGGCGGCCCGATGGCCCACCAGCGGGGGGGTTCGGGCACGCGCGACTCCGGGCCGTACGCGGGGTCGTAGCGCAGGGCGAGGGCGTACTGCGCCCGCCCGCCGAAGGCGACGTGCGCGTAGGTCGTGCCGACGATCGGCTCGAGCGAGCAGGCCGGATGGGAGCCGAGCATGTACACCGCCCACAGCTGCTGGCCGGAGGGCGGGATGTCGACGCGGATGCTGGCTCCGCGCGGCAGCCTCGCCATCCACTGACGGATCTGGAAGGTCTGGGCGGAGGCCTGCTGGGGCAGCAGGAAGCCGTCGGAGCGGTCCTGCACGAAGGCGGCGGCGCCCCAGGCGACGAGCGCGACGGCGCCCACGGCGACGACGCGGCGATCGGCCGCGCCGATCATCCGCATCACCGCCGCGGCGGCGAGGGTGAGCACGAGCGTGCCGACGAACGACAGGTGCTTGAAGTCCATGTACGGGCCCGAGGCGACGAGGCGGAAGCGCAGGTCGAGCAGGCACAGCGCCGCCAGCACGATCCCGATCGCCATCGCCGGCCGGCGGGGCAGCGCGCGGAGCCCGAGCAGGGCGACGGCGAGCACGACGAGCGCGGGGACGATCCCGCCTCCCGTTCCCGTGAACAGCCCGATGGGCAGGAAGTGCTTGATGTCCCCGCCCCACAACGTGCTGGAGGAGGACAGCAGCTGGGTGAGCGCCTGCTTGAGCTTGATCACCGCGCCGACCACCGCCGGCAGCAGCAGGGCGAGGGCGAGGAGCACGAGCAGCCACGCCCGCGCGCCGCGCAGCGACGGCAGCCGGGGCCGGCGCCAGTACGCGATCAGCAGCCCGAGCAGGATGACGAGCGGGTACGGGAGCGCGAGCGGATAGGCCAGCCACAGCATCACGAGCGTGAACAGGCATAGCCACGCGCTCACGCGCTCGCCGTCGCGCAGCGCGCGCCAGCCGAACAGGACCGCGTAGGGGAACATCGCGAGGCCCCACAGCTGATTCCAGTACGGATGCCAGGCGAGGTGCTCGACGACCCACGAGAAGCCGATCACCGCCGCCACCGCGGGCCCCGCCCAGCGGCGGGCGCCGAGGCACTCGACGGCGAGCCATCCGAAGCCGAACACGGCGATCACCATCAGCAGCGCGACGATCGCCGGGAACACGCGCACGGGGTCGTCGTGGACGAGGTTGCTCGCCGCGGCGAGCGGATAGAAGATCGGATACCGGAAGCGCCACTCCTGCGGCACGGTGTCGAGCGGAAGGGCGACATCGGTCGCGGTGGGGGGCACGTGCTGGAACAGCACGGCGATGCCCACCACCTGTGAGGCATCGGGGTTCTGGCCGTAGACGGTGTCCGCCCCGGTGCGGGCGGCGGGAATCAGCGCCACGAGCCACACGACGACGAGCACGGCGATCCACAGCCGCCGCTGCGCCCGCCAGCCGGCCGGCGGCGCCCCGCGGGCCGCGCCGACGGCGATCCCGCGGCGGCGGACGAGGACGCTGGCGGCGATGCCGAGCGCGAGCGTCCCCCACAGGCTCACGTGCAGCGGCACGTGGAGAACCCCGAATGCGGTCAGCACGAGCGATCCCGCCGCGGCGCCGAAGGCGAGCGCGAACACGGGGCGGACCGCCCGCCAGCTCGCGGGGATGAGCAGGCACGCGAGGGCATCGCCGGCGGCGAGGAACAGGACGAGGCTGGCCGCCGTGCCCCGGAGGATGCCCGGGACACCCTGGAGGTGGTGGGCGTGGATCAGCAGCGCCAGCAACGCCGCCGCCAGGGCGACGGCGAGGAACGTCAGCGTCTCGCTCGTCGGTCGCCTGAGCAGCGGCCGGCGCGGCTCCGGCGGAGTGCCGGCGGCGGGCTCGATGCTCGTGGCCGACATCGGCCCTCAGGCTGCCATACGCCCGCGGTGGGCGTCGACGGTGCGCTCCACCGCGGCGCGCAGCCGTCGCTCCACCACCTCCGGCGCGAATGCCGCCAGCCGCGCGGTGCCGCGCCCGCGCAGGACGCTGCGCAGCTCGGCGTCGGCGAGGAGGAGGTGGATCGCCTCGGCGAGCACGGCGGGATCCGTCTCCTCGACGAGGACGGCCGCGTCGCCCACCACCTCGGGCACCGCTCCGGCGCGCCGGGCGAGGACGGGGACACCGAAGTGAAAGGCCTCGAGCAGCGGGATGCAGAAGCCCTCGTGGGCGGAGAGGCAGACGAAGGCGTCCGCCTCGCGATAGCGCTCGGCGAGGGCCGCCGGCGCGAGTCCTGACTCGATCGTCACCGCCCCGGGCGCGAGCCCATCGGCCAGGCGTTGCAGGTGCTCGCGGTAGGCGTCGCTGATCGGATCGCCGACGAGCCGCAGGCGCGCGTCGGGACGACGATGGCGGCGCAGGAGCGCGAACACCCGGATCAGCTCCTCCTGGCGCTTGTGCGGCGAGAGGCGCCCGACGAACAGCACGGTGGGTGGGCCCCCGGGAGCGCCGGCGGGCACACCCGTGGGTGGACCCCCGGAAGCGCTGTCGGGCACACCCGTGGGTGGACCCCCGGGAGCGCCGTCGGGCGCGTCCGGGGGAGCGAGCCGGCCGAGCTCGACGAGCAGCGGGATCACCTCCGCGCCGCTCGCACCGGCGGCGAGGAGCTCGTCCGCGTTGAAGGACGAGTCCGCGGCGCTGAGATCGACCGCGGCGACCAGCTCGGTGAGCTGGGCCCGGCCTGCGGCGCATTGGACGGCGATGTACGGCGCCACGTCCCAGAGCCAATCCGCGGGCGTCACGTTGTGGTAGAGGAGCAGCTTCGGGTTGGGCAGCGCGAGCAGCGACTCGAGCCGCGGGAAGGCGGCCGAGTGGTGGAGGAGCAGCACGTCGTCCGGAGCCGCGACGAGGCGCGAGGCATCGAGGATCCGATCGTCGGCGCCGGGAGCGATCCGGTGGGCGAGGTCCTCGCCCCCCCACCCCCATCGCGCGAATGCGGCGCGGAAGGCGATCGCCTCGTTGGTGATCGCATCGTGCGGACCGGCGCCCGAGAGAAGCTGGGTGACGCGAATCACCGCCGCCGCGCCTCGGGCGCGGACGGGGGCTGCCGGAGCTGGTCCTCGAGCTCGGCGACCCGCGCCTCCAGCGCGCTCACGTAGCGCAGGAGCATCACGTTGAAGCGGGTCTGATCGCCGATCAGCTGCACGTGATACTGGGCCAGCAGCCGCAGGAGCAGGCGCTTGACGGCGGTGACCGGCGCGCCGATCCGGCGCGTGGAGCGGACCTCCGAGACATCCGGCTCGAGCACCGCCCAGCCGAACAGCTTGGAGCGCGGGATCTCCTCGCTCGGCGCGATCGGCATCGCCACGGCATCCTCGTAGGCGCCGGCGGATCGCATCCGCGCGGCGGCCTCGCGCGCCTGGGTCAGCGCGTCCTCGGGCAATGTCATCGCACGCCCCGCCGGCGGATGGGCTGGCCGAGGGTCAGCTCGGTTCCGTCCTCCCGCCAGGTTCCGCGCAGATCGATCACGCCGTCGTGCCCCGGCTCGCGGGCCACCGCGAAGCGCGTGCTGCGCCGGCGCTCGAACGTGCCCTCGCCCTCGTCGACAGCCGCGACGAGCTCGTAGTCGCCCCCGAGCAGCGCAAGGTCGGCGATCTCGAAGGCGAGCTCTGCCGTCAGATCGCTCCCCGGCTCCAGCGGCGTCGCCGAGGCGGACAGCAGCGTCCCGTCGAGAGCCAGCAGCTCGAGCCGCAGGCGCCCCGCCGTGAGCGGTCGCGCGGCCCTCAGGCCGATTCGCACGCTCATCGCTTCGCCGTCCCGGAACACCGTGCGGGGGCCGCCGTCGGCGCCCCGCAGCTCCAGGTCGGTCACGCGGACCTGTTCCCCGCCGCGCTCGGGACGCACCGAGGCGCCGGCTCCGTCGCTCACGCCGAGCAGCGCGCGATACCGCAGCAGACCGTCTGTGGTCGGACCGTCGAACACGACGCGCCCGTGGTCGATGACCACGACCCGCTCGCAGACGCGCTCGATCGAGGAGAGCTCGTGGGAGACGAGCAGGAGCGTGGCGCCACCGGCGATCTGCTCGGAGATCCGCCGCAGGCACTTGCGCTGGAACGCCTCGTCGCCGACGGCGAGCACCTCGTCGATCAGCAGCACGTCGGCGTCGAGGTGGGCGGCGATCGAAAACCCGAGGCGCAGGAACATGCCCTGCGAATACGTCCTCACCGGCGCCTCGATGAAGTCGCCGAGCTCGGAGAAGGCGATGATCTGATCGATGCGCGCCGTGATCGCCGCCCGATCGAACCCGAACAGCGCCCCCTGCAAGAGGATGTTCTCGCGCCCGGAGAAGTCGCGGCTGAAGCCCGCGGCGAGCTCGAGCAGCGACACGACCCGCCCCCCGCAGCGCGCCGAGCCCGCGTCCAGCGGCACGATCCCCGCCAACACCCGCAACGTGGAGGTCTTGCCCGCGCCGTTGCGACCCACCATGCCGACGGTCTCGCCCGCGCTGATGTGCAGCGTGACGTCGTCGAGCGCGGGGACCCGGGCGGGCTCACGACTGCCGCGGCGGCCGCCGCGAACCACGAGCCCCTTGAGCGTGCCCGCCTGATCGGCGCGGATCGAAAAGCTGCGGCTGGCGTGCTCCAGCACGATCTCGCCGGGCTCCAGCGGCGCTTCTCGCCGTGCGCGTTTCACAGCACGACCGCCAGGTCCCGCTCGAAGCGGCGGAACACGGCGCGGCCGACGAGCAGCGCGGCCGCCGCGGCGCCCACCCCGTAGACGAGGCGGCCCCACCCGGGATCCGCCCCGGAGTAGATGATCGCCCTCACCCCCTCGATGAACGGTGCCACGGGATTGACCCAGTCGAGCACCGTCCCGACCCAGGGATGATGGATCACGAACGGCTGCTGGGTGGGGATCAGGAAGATCGGGCTGAGGAAGAACCACGGCAGCAGGGCCGCGGTGAGGACGGGCGCGACGTCACGGAAGTGGGCGTGGAGGACAGCCACCATCAGCGAGCAGCCGAGCACGAACCCGAACAGGAGCACCAGCATCACCGGGACGAGCAGGAGCCACGGCGTGAGCGTGCCGCGGATCGGGATCGCCACGAATGAGACGAGCACGAGCACCGCGACCAGGGTGACGAGCTGGACGGACACGGTGGCGGCCGGGATCGACTCGCGCGGGAAGCGCGCCTTGCGCACGAGCGCGCCCTGGACGATGAGCGAATCCGCGGCGGCGAGCAGCGACTGCTGGAAGAACGTCCACACGACGAGCCCGACCATCAGGAACACCGGGTAGTCGGGGACGTGGCGGACCTTCAGCACGAAGCCGAACATGAGCGTGTACGCGCCCATCAGCACGAGCGGGTTGACCACGTACCACAGCAGCCCGAGGGCCGAGCCCTTGTACTTCTGTCGCAGCTCGCGGCGGACGAGCTGGGTGAACAGGAACCGGTAGGTGGGCATCGCTCTCACCGCCATTATCGGCGCTGAGGGCGGCGCTCAGGCGCGGGGGGCGGCGCTCAGGCGCGGGGAACCGGCTGCTCGAGCAGCACGGTCACCGGGCCGTCGTTCACCAACTCGACCTCCATGTGGGCGCCGAACACGCCCCGCTCGGCACCGAGCGCCTCGCAGAAGGATCGGTACAGGGGCTCGGCGCGCTCGCCGGGGGCCGCCGCCCCGTAGCTCGGCCGGTTGCCCCGGCGGGTGTCGGCGAGCAGCGTGAACTGGCTCACGCACAGCACCTGGCGCGGCCCCAGCGCCTCGTTCATCCTCCCCTCGGCGTCGGAGAAGATCCGCAGGGCACGCACGCGCTCGGCAAGCCGGGCGGCGTCGGCCTCGGTGTCCTGCAGGCCCACGCCGAGCAGCACGAGCAGCCCCGGTCCGATCGCCGCCACGCGTTCGCCACCGACGGCCACCGAGGCGCGGGAGACGCGCTGGACGAGGGCGCGCACGGATCCGTCTACAGCTCGCGGAGCTCGCTCGCGACGCGCTCGGGGGCGACGGCGTTGAGCTGCAGCCCGGTGCCGAGCTCCAGGGCGCCGGGCGGACGGAGCTGCGGCAGCAGCTCGATCCGCCAGCAGAAGTGCTCCGCCCCCCGGGGCGCCGTGCGGATGAAGGCGACCAGCGGTGGCGTGGAGCCGAAGCGGGTCCGCAGGCGCCGCAGCGCGTCGTGGAGCATGGCGGCGCCCGTCGGGCCGTCGGCCTCGAAGCTCGCCCGCCCGCGCCGCGGGGCGATCAGCAGCTGGTAGCCGACCCGTGAGCCGTAGGGGGCCATCAGCACCGTGTCATCGTCGATGGCCACGATCCGCTCGCGGCGGCGCACCTCCTCCTGGACGAGGTCGGCGAGGAGATTGCCGCCCATCGTCCGGGTGGCGTAGGCGCCGAAGTGCTCGCGCTCGCGCGCCACGAGCTGGGGGACGAAGGGCAGGGCGTACAGCTGCGCGGCGGGGGCGAGATCGCCCCCGCCCTCGTCGATGGCGAGGTGGACACAGGCGGCCTCGGCGTGGGCGCGCATGCGCTCGCGCCAGCGCTCGACCGCCTCGGCGAGCTCCTCGCCGGAGAGCTCGCCGAGCGCTCGGCCGCCGGGGTGCGCGATCAGCTCGTGGCTGCCGGCGGCGGGGGCGGACCAGAACAGGTCCCGGCTCGGATTGGCCCCGAGCGTGAGCATCGGCCCGGCCGACGGAGAGGCGGGGCCGGGCGGACCGGCATCGGGGTCGAGGAGCGGCTCGCGGCCGGCGAGAAGCATTCGCAGACCGGTGAGCGGGTCGATCCGCAGCTCCGAGGCCGGCGAAGCCGGCACCGGGTCGCTCACACGCGCTTCTCCATCGCGATGTGCTCGATGCCGGCCTCGGTGAACTTCCGTCCGCGCGGCCGGTAGCCGGCCTGCTCGTATAGGGAGCGCGCATAGGTCTGGGCGTGCAGGACGAGCCGGCGAGCGCCGGCGTTGACGGTCTCCGCGTCCGCCGCCTGCAGCAGGGCGGTGGCGATGCCACGCCGGCGCATCGATCGCTCGACCGCCAGCCGGCTGAACTGCGAGGTATCGCCGACGATCAGCACCCGGCAGGCGGCGACGACCCTGCCGTCGACGAGGGCGACGAGGTGGAGCGACTCGTGATCGCGCCCGTCCCGCTCCTCGTGCTCGGGCACCCCCTGCTCCAGGCAGAAGACCTCGTAGCGCAGGGCGAGCGCCGCCTCGTACTCGTCCCGCGTGAGCACGCGGCGGATCTCGTAGGCGACCGTGCTGCTCATCCATCCTCCGTGATGGCCACGACCAGCCGGTACCGCGATCCCGCGATCCCTAACCGAGGCCGTCGCCACGATGCCACGCGGAAAGCTTCTCACACCCCCCGCGAGACGGCTCGGCTACAGGGTCTGCTTAAATGTGGGCTATCCTCTGAGTCAGGGCATGGCGAGGGGGATGACCCGCTGTTCGAGGAAACCCTCGCTGGTCCGGTCGGAGCCGTGACCGCCTGAGCCGCACTCTGTGGTGCCGCGGCTCGTCATCAGACGCAACCTTCCAATACCGATGGGTGCTTCCACCCCGTTTCCCACCCCTGCCGCGATCGCGCGCGCTGAGCTGTTCACTCGCGAACGCTTCGTCTACGACGGCGAGTCGCTCGAGGACGCCCTCGCGCCGGGTTCGGCGCGCCGCGGCGCGCTCGATGCCGCCCTGGCCGAGATCGATGACGGCGCCAAGCAACCCTCGGTGGAGTGGCGCCGGCGCTTCTCCCTGCTGCTCGGGCTCGAGCGGCTGCTCTCCGAGGACGAGCCGCGCCTGGCCGACGGCACCGTGCTCTCCGCCCACCAGGTCGATGCGCTGTCGGGCACGCTGACGGCGCTGCTCGCGGAGGCCCAGCGCAACGGGCACGCGCTCTCGGTCAACGGCAACGGGAACGGCAACCTGCCCGAGATGCCCCCGCCCGCACCGGCGGATGACGCGGACTCCGACGACGATGAGCCCGACGACCTCGACGCCGAGGTCGACGAGGAGCCCCAGGACTGGCAGGACGAGACGGGCCTCGACGAGGACGTCGTCGAGACCGGGGCCCCGGAGGACCCGGGGGCCGACCGGCGCTTCTGGTTCGAGCACGCCACGGGGGCCGGCAAGACGGTGGCGGCCCTCGGCTTCGTCGAGGGGTCGCGCACCGGGGGCGTGCTGATCCTCACCCACCGGCGCAACCTGGTCGACCAGTTCATCGGCGAGCTGCGCGATCGCGGCTATCGCGACCGCATCAGCGCGCCCCTCATGCAGGGGCAGGATTCGGCCAAGGGGCCGGTGACGATCGAGACCTACCAGTGGTTCGTCCGCAACGCGGGCAAGATCTCCGACGCCTACACGATCGTCATCTGCGACGAGGCGCACACCGCGCTCGGCGAGAAGACCTCCGCTTCGATCCGCGCCTGGGCCGGCCCGATCTGGATCGGCATGACGGCCACGGGGGCGCTGATCGCGCGCCACGTCACCGATCTGTTCCCGACCCAGACGTCCCGTTTCGATCTCGCCCAGGCCGCCCGGCGGGGCGTGATCGCACCTTTGCGCTGCATTCGCATCCCGCCCGGCCCCGGCGTGAGGACGATCGCCAAGGTGCCGCTGCGCCGCGGCGAGGTGGACACCGAGTTCGACCAGGAGATGCTCGCCGAGCTGCTCGACCAGCAGCCGTTCAACCTGGCCATCGCCGACCTCTACAAGACGCGCTTCAACGGGGTTCCCGGCGTCGTCTACGCCGCCGGCGTCCGGCACGCCTACAACGTGGCGCAGGCGTTCCGCGACGTCGGTATGAAGGCCCAGGGCGTGTCCGGGGAGACCCCGAAACGCCAGCTGGCGAAGATCCTCGCCGACTACGAGTCGGGCAAGATCGACGTGCTGGTCAACGCCCAGCTGCTCGCCGAGGGCTGGAACTCGCCGCGGGCCACCATCTGCATGCATCTCGCGCCGACGGCGTCCAAGCGCATCTATCAGCAGCGCGTCGGCCGCGTCACGCGCCGGCATCCCGGCAAGGAGGCGGGGATCGTCATCGACTTCGTCCACCCGGCGACCAAGCACGACGATCCCGTGGTGACGCTCCACTCGCTGCTGGACCGCGACGTCTACCGCGGCGGCGCGATCGTCGTCGGCCCGGTCCGCCGCGGCCGGGGACGACGGGTCAGGGTGGAGCGCCGCGTGCTGCCGGTGACGCCCGATCCCGAGCGGCGCGCAGAGGTCTTCGAGCGCGAGCTGTGGCGGATCGCCGTTGAGCATCTCGACTACGGCGAGCAGCACGTGTGGGCGGCGCTGGCCGGCGCCCGGGTGGCGCCCAACGGATGGCGCCGCGCGAAGGCGATGCTCCACTTCGACCGCCAAGGCGAGCTCAAGCGCCGGTTCCTGCTCACCGCGGTGCAGCGCAACCGCAACCCGCAGCTCCGGCTCCGCGCGCTGCAGGAGATCGCCGCCGCCAAGGATCCCGAGGCGTTCGACACCGCCATCGACATCATGGCCGGCTGGCCACGGGACGAACGCCGTGAGGGCGTCAAGATCATGCTCCAGGCGCTCGCCGAGCGCCGGATCGGCCGCCGCGACCAGGCGAATGCGTGGATCTGGCGGATGGCCGAGTACACCCGCGAGGTGCACGAGGAATACGCCGTCCAGCGCTGGCCGGAGACCAAGCGCCTGCTCGGGCTGCTCGTCAACTCCAGCGGCGCCGCCCATGCCCGCAACGCCCGCCGGCTCGTGCATGCCACGCGCAAGGAGGACCGGCGCCTGTCGGCCGCGCTGCTGGCCGCCGCCCTCGCCCACACGCCGGAGGCCGAGGAGGCGCTCAGAGGCGCCCGCACCCGGATGGCCCGCAAGCCGGCGGCGCTCGCCCGCGAGCTGCTGCGCAACTTCCCCAAGGGCCGGCGGGGCAAGAACCGCCGCCGGCGGTCGAAGAGCGGCGGCTCGAGCGGGTCCGAGGGCGCGCCCGGGGTGACCGCGACGTCGACCGCCGAGGCCGTCGAGGAGCTCGAGCACGACGTGGACGCGGTCGGGGTCGACGGCGACGATTCCAACGACGCCCAGCTCGACCTCGACGACGACGATCTCGACCTCGACGCCGACGACGACACGGACGGCGAGGCCGACGACGACGACGCCTACACCGACACCGACGACGACGACGATCCGGAGGACCTCGCTCACGTGCGGGAGACCGACGCACCGGACGCCGAGGCGGCCTAGTCCTAGCGGCCGAGGTGGACCTCACCGGCGTCGAGCGCCAGCTCGCTTCCGTCCGCCAGCGCCACCACGAGCCGTCCGTCGCGATCGACCCCGGCTCCCACCCCCTCGCCGCCGGCCCAGCTCACCGGCCGTCCGCGCAATGCGTCGCGGTCGCCGAACGCCGCCAGCACGTCGTCCTCGGGGGCGGCCACCCAGCGCTCCAGGGCCGCTATCAGTCGCTCCAGCACGGGCTCGATCTGCGCCGGTGCCAGGCCCAGGGTGGCGGCGGTGTCACGCAGCTCCGGTGGGAGCTCCTCGTGACGCACGGCGACGTTGAGACCGACTCCGAGCACCGCCCAGCCCTCCTGAGGGCGTCCCTCCACGAGGATGCCGGCCAGCTTGCGGGAGTCCAGGAGGACGTCGTTGGGCCATTTGAGGAGCACCCGCCCGTTCGCGTGGACCTCCGCGGTCTCAGCCACGGCGACGCCGGCGGCGAGCGGGAGCATCCGCGGTGGGCTGCGCACGAGGACCGAGCACAGCAGCGCGCGCCCGGGCGGGGCGCTCCACGTGCGGCCCTGCCGGCCCCGGCCGGCTGTCTGCACCTCGGCGCTGACGAGGGTGCCGTCGGGTGCGCCGCGCGCGGCGAGCCGGCGGGCGAGCGCATTGGTCGAGTCGACCGATCGCAGGTGCCGGCGCGGGTGCCCGAAGCGGCGAGGCCCCATCACACGGCGATCCGCACGCGGTCCGCCACCGACAGCCCGAGCCGCTCGGCGGCGCTGCCGTGGCTCACCGCGACCGCCAGCATCCGCCCCGAGTCCTCGAGGAGGATCAGCTCCTGGGGTGTGACATCGGCGAACGTGCGCACATAGCGCGCGTCGCACGCGCCCCGTCCCTCCAGCTCCAGCCGGACCCGATGACCGAGGCGCAGACCGGCCTCCTCCAGGTCCTCGTGCCTCGCGCTCAGCTGGACGTTGCCGAACCGATCGATGTGCAGGACCTCGGCCCGCAGCTCCCCGGCGCGCAGCTCGGCCCGGGGGAGCGCGAGGGCCACGAGCGCGTCGGGATCGTACGGCTCCCCCACCTCCGCCAGCGGGACCCCCGCCGCCAGGTGGGCCGAGACGGGAGCGAAGATGTCACGTCCGTGGAAGGTGGCGGACACCGGCTCCAGGCGAAACGGCGAGGTGCTGATGTCGACCGCCTCCACGATCCCGCCCGCGGCCGCGGCGGCCGGCGCCAGCAGGCCGTTGTCCGGTCCGACGAGGAGCCGCTCGTCGCCGGTGGCGAGGGCCACGGCGCGGCGGGAGGCACCGACGTCCGGGTCGACCACCGCCAGGTGGACCCCGGGCGGCAGGTAGGGCAGCGCGGCGCGCAGCACGAGCGCCCCGCCGCGCACGTCGTGGCGGGCGATCCCGTGCGAGAGGTCGATGATCCTCGCGGTGGGGCAGATCCCCGCCATCACCCCGTGACAGACGCCGACGAACTCGTCCTGGAGGCCGTAGTCGGAGAGAAACGAGATCACGGGCCCGGGCGCCACGGGGGCAGGATAGTGACGAGTTGGGGGCCCGCGGCCGTGGGCGCGCGGTGTCAGATGACGGTCCAGAGGGTTAGAGACCCCGATCGACGGCAAGCCTCAACGCGACGAGTGATGAGCCCTTGCCTCGAGATCGAACTGCCGCGTGACCGCGGATGCGCCCGGATCGCCCGCCGGCAGGTCGATTCGCTGTGCCAAGGCGAGCTCGCCGACGAGCCGCTGGGGGACGTCAAGCTGGTGGTCTCCGAGCTGGTCGACAACGCCTTTCTGCACGGCACCGGTCAGATCCGCCTGAAGCTCGCCCTGGCCGATGGCCGTGTGCGCGTCGAGGTGCTCGACGACGGACCGGAGTGGGCGATCGCCATCCGCCGCGAGGAGCCGGGCGTCGGGGGATGGGGCCTGCGGATCGTCGATCGCCTGAGCCTGGCGTGGGGTTCGGCCAACGCCCACGTGTGGGCGGAGCTGCCGGCGGCCTGAGGGCCTACGCCGACCGGCGCGCAGCGGCGTCGTCGACCAGCGCGTCCACGAGGCCATCGATGTCGTGGCGGCTGGCCTCCACGTCGGCCGAACGGCCGTGCTCACGCAGGGCCTCGCTCGTCACCGGCCCGATCGACACCAGTCGCGTGTGCGGGCCCAGGCGCGCTCCCGCCGAGGCGAAGAAGTATCGGACGGTCGAGGACGAGGTGAAGGTCACGTAGTCGGCCCGCTCGACGGCCGCCAGCTCGGGCTCGCCGAGCGCCTCGACGACGGTCTCGTAGAGCGGGAGGACGTCGACCTCGGCGCCGCGCCGGCGCAACGCGTCCGGAAGCACGTCCCGGGCCTCCGCCGCCCGGGCGACGAGCGCTCGGCGGACCGGGAGGTCGGCCAAGGCCTCGACGAGGCCCTCGGCGACGAACCGCTCGGGGACGACGTCGGCGATCACCCCGTGCTCGCGCAGGACGCGTGCGGTGCCGGGGCCGATGGCCGCGACCCGGGCGCCGTGCAGCGCGCGGGCATCGAGCCCCGCCGCGGCCAGGCGCTCGAACAGCACCCGGACCCCGTTCGGGCTCGTGAGGCAGACGAGGTCGTAGCGTCCCGGCTCGGGAGCGGGACCGTCCAGCGCCACGATCCGGATCGCCGGCGTCTCCAGGACCTCGGCGCCGAGCCGGCGCAGCCGCCCGGCCAGACCGCTCGCCTGCGCCCGGGCCCGGGTGACCGCGACGCGCGCTCCGGCCAGCGGGCGGTCCTCGAACCACGCCAGCCGCTCGCGCAGACCGGCGACGTGGCCGAAGATGGCGACCGCGGGGGCGCGGATGCCCTCCGCGGCGGCGACCGCCGCGATCGTCTGAAGCGTGCCCACCGCCGCCCGCTGGTCCGGGAACGTCCCGCGCATCACGAGCGCGGCGGGCTCGGCGGGCTCCCGGCCGCCGGCGATCAGGCGTGCGGCGATCGTCTCGAGCTGCCGGACGCCCATGTAGACGACGAGCGTCCCGGGGAAGGCGGCCAGCGCGGTCCAGTCCAGGGCAGACTCTGGCTTGTCGGGGTCCTCGTGGCCGGTGAGGAAGGCGACGGCGCTGGCCAGCTCCCGGTGGGTGACGGGGATCCCCGCGTACGCCGCCGCGGCGACGCCGGCGGTCACGCCAGGGACGACCTCGTAGCGGATGCCCGCCGCGCGCAGCGCTTCGGCCTCCTCACCGCCGCGGCCGAACACGAACGGGTCGCCCCCCTTGAGCCGCACCACGGTCCCGGCGCGGCCCCCGTGCTCGACGAGCAGCCGGTCGATCTCGGACTGCGGCATCGACGGGCCGCCCCCCTCCTTGCCGGCATAGATGAGCTCGGCGCCGGGGCGGGCCCCGGCGAGCGCGGTGGCGGGGATCAGCCGGTCGTAGACGATGACGTCGGCGGCAGCGATCAGCTCCAGCGAGCGCGCCGTCATCAGCCCGGGGTCGCCCGAGCCCGCTCCGACGAGGTACACGGTCATCCCAGCAGCTCCGCGGCGCCGGCGGCGAGCATCCGCTCGGCCAGCCGCTCGCCCGTCTCGGCGGGGCGGCCGACGAGCCGGTCGGCGATCCACTGCGAGCCGTCGACGCTTCCCACCCATCCGCGCAGCTCGACGTGCCCCAGGCGCATCGGGCTCCCGGTGGCTCCGGGGGCGGTGGCGTAGGCCCCCACCGCCGTGTCGCACGAGGCGCCGAGCGCCTGGGTGAGCGCCCGCTCGGCCGCCACGCACATCTCCGTGGCGACGTCCGCGAGCAACCGCACCCGGCCGACGACGGCCTCGTCGCCGGCCCGTGCCTGGAGGGCGAGCGCCCCCTGCCCCGCCGCGGGCACGAGCTCCCCCAGCACCCCGCCCGCGTCGGCGTCACGACCGAGCCGGCGCAGTCCGGCGGCAGCCAGGATGAGCGCCTCGACCTCACCGTCGGCGAGCTTGCGCAGCCTCGTGTCGACGTTGCCACGGAGCTCCACGACCTCCACGTCGGGCCGCAGGGCCCGGACCTGGGCGCCCCGGCGCAGACTGCTCGTCCCGACCCGGGCGCCGGCGCGCAGCGCGGACAGCGACTCCGCGCCGCAGATGACATCCCGGGCGTCCTCACGGCGCGGGAAGGCGGCGAGCACGAGCCCGTCGGGGAGCTCCGCCGGCACGTCCTTGGCGGAGTGCACGGCGAGGTCGATCCGCCCGTCGAGCAGCGCCCGCTCCAGCTCGGAGACCCACCGCCCCTTGTCTGGAGCGGCGCCGGGCTCCGGCGCGGCCCGGTCGCCGCTGGTGGTGATCGTGTGGAGCTCGGCGTCGTCACCGAGCTGCTCGGCCACCCAGCCCGCCTGCGCCAGCGCGAGCGCGCTGCCGCGCGTTCCGATCCGCATCAGCGACGGCGTGGAAGCGCCCGGACCGGGGCGAGGGGCGGCTCGTCCGCCGGGGGGGCGTCGGGAACGCGGAGCTCCTCGGTCTCGGTCGGCTCGTAGCTCTGCGCCACGGCCTCGAGCCCGAACAGCTCACGCACGAGCGCCATGCGGGCGTGGACGCGGTCGTCGCGCAGCGCCTTCATCCGCAGGGTCGGCTCGTGCAGGATGCGATTGACGATCGCCTTGGCAAGCGCATCGATGCGCTCCAGGTCCCGAGGTGAGGCGGACTCCCACCGCCCGGCGTTCTCCGCCACCGCCGCGGCGGCGATCTCCGTCGCCCGGGAGCGCAGCGCGGCGAGCGTGGGGAGAACCTCGAGCGACCCGAGCCACTGCGCGAAGTGACCGATCTCCTCCTCGATGATCCCCTCGGCACGGCGCGCCTCGGCCTGGCGCACGCGCCGGTTGCGCAGCACGACGGCCTGCAGGTCGTCGATGTCGTAGAGCGAGACGCCGTCGAGCTGGCCGCAGGCGGCATCGATGTCACGGGGCACGGCGAGGTCGATCAGGAGCATCGGCCGGCGCTGGCGCGCTTTCATCACCTCGGCGAGCTCGCGGGCCTCCAGCAGCAGGTGCGGAGAGGCGGTGGCGGCGAGGACGATGTCGGCGCGCTCGAGCGCCTGGGGCAGCTCGTCGAAGCTGACGCTCTCGCCGTGGTAGCGCGCGGCGAGGCTGATCGCCCGGTCACGCCGGCGGGTGGCGACGAACACCGTGCGGCAGCCGCTGGAGGCGAGGGCGCGGGCGGTGAGCTCGCTCGTCTCGCCGGTGCCGACGATCACCACCTCGTGGCCGTCGAGGTCCCCGAGCAGCTCACGGGCCAGGACCACGGCGACGCCGGGCAGGCTGAGGCGACGCTCGCCGATCGCCGTTTCGGTCCGCACCCGCTTGCCGGTCGACAGCGCCGCGCGGAACAGGTGCTTGGTGAGCGGTCCGGCCGTCTCCTGGGCCAGGGCGGCGTCGTAGCCGCGCTTCACCTGCCCCTGGATCTCCGCTTCGCCGACGATCATCGACTCCAGGCCGGAGACGACCCGGTAGAGGTGCCGCGCCGCGTCGCAGTTGCGGTGCGAGTAGATCGCGCCGGTGAGCTCGGTGGGGCGGATCCCGGCCTGCCGGGCGAGCATCGCCAGGACCGTCGACTCCGCCTCCACGGGATCGTCGACGACCAGGTAGGCCTCGGTCCGGTTGCAGGTGGAGACGACGACGACCTCGGCGACCTCGCCGGTGCCCCGCAGCTCGCGCATGAACTCCGCCGCGCGGGCCTCGGGCAGCGCCAGCCGCTCGCGCACCTCGACGGGCGCCGTCTTGTGCGAGACCCCGATCGCCAGCAGCTCGCTCACAGCAGCGACTCCTCGGACCGCCGGTCGGGGTCCTGCTCGGCGCGGCGACGCTGCTCGAGCTCGTCCTGGAGCTTGGCGATGTCCCGCTGGTTGCGGCCCAGCCGGACGGCCATGATCGCCACGTAGACGAGGATGATCGCCACGAACACGATGTACGCCGCCGCCACGTAGGGCCCGGCCGTGTGGAGCGGGAGCTCCGGCGCTGCCAGGGGGAGCGTCACAGCGGTGCGGCGCTCCGGCGGAGCGGAACGACGGAGTCGTCTCCGAGCAGCTCGCGGCGCAGCCGCCGCGTCCGCATACGTGCCGTCTTGGCCGCCATCTCGTAGCGCATGAGCGTCGCGTAGAGCAGCGCGACGCCGAGCAGCGAGAGGTAGAACACGAGCTTCATCGGCCCGGGCAGCGCCCCGCCCTCCAGGTTGAGCACGCGCGGGTGAACGTAGTCGTTGGCGAGGCGGACGGCGAGGAAGTTCAGCGGCACGAACGCCCCCGCGACGATGGCGAACACGCTCGCGTAGCGCGCCTGGCGCTCGGGATCGTCGATCGAGAAGCGCAGCGGCTGATAGGTGGCATAGAGCAGGATCACGATCAGGTAGGAGACGAGTGTGGGCTCCTGCCAGGTCCACCAGTGCCCCCACTGGGCCTTGGCCCAGATCGACCCCGTGATGATCCCCCCGACGGAGAAGATCAGGGCCATGTGGATGGCGCAGTAGGAGCGCATGTCCCACTTGCGATCCCGCGAGCGCAGGTGCATGACCGCGAACACGCCGCCGAGGACGAACCCGCACAGCGAGACGATCGCCAGCGGAACGTGGACGTAGAAGATCTTCTGGATGAAACCCGACGTGAAATCGGTCGGCGCGTAGAAGAACACGAGCGCCATCGCCGCGGTCAGGATGACGGCGGTGAGGACGGAGAGGCCACGCAGGCCACGGCCGAAGGAGGGGAGCGCCACGGCGGGCCGGTGATCGTCGACGTGAGTGGGGATGGGGTCTGCGTTGACGGCCACTTAATCCTCCAGCAGGAAGTCGAACACCGCATACGCAAGGAGGCTGAAGACACCATCATAGAGAGCCAGCACGAGCAGCCAGCGACCTGCCGGGAGGGTTGTGCCGCCGCCGGCCAGCAGCGGGCCGAGCGCCCGTGCGGTGGCGATCAGCGCGGGAATCTGCAGCGGCAGGCCGACGATCGGCCCGATCAGATCCCGCGCCCGCGTCTGCACGGCGATCGCCGAGACGAGCGTGCCGATCGAGACGACGCCGAGGTTCACGAGCGCGAGCACGGCCACGACGCCCGGCAGCGAGGCGCCGAGCCCCGGGCCGAGCAGCAGCAGCTTGAACGCCGGGAGCGCGACCACCTCGAGCACCGTGAGGTAGAGATACAGCGCCGCCGCCTTGGCCAGGAACAGCGCGGTGCGGTCGACGGGAGCGAGCAGGAAGGCATCGAAGCCCCCCTGCTCGCGCTCGGCCACGAACAGGCGGTTGATCCCGAGCAGTGCGGCGATGAGCAGTGTCGTGACGAGGATCCCGGCCGCCTCCTGCCCGGCGACGGAGTCCCGATCCAGGCCGAAGTGGAACATCACGAACACGGTCACGGTGAACATCACCATCGCCGGAACCGTCTCGAGCGTCCGCATCTCCAGCCGCAGGTCCTTGCGCAGGATGACCAGCACGGTCCTCATCCGTAGAGCTCCCGGAGCGCCGGTTCGCCGAGCTCGCCGGGGAGGCCGAAGAACGCACGGCGCCCGTCGCGCAGCGCCAGCACGAGATCCGCCTCCGCCAGGGCAGCGCGTGGGTCATGGCTCGTCAGCACCCGCGTCGCCCCGCTGGCGCGACCGATCAGCGGCTCGACGAGCGCCCCGGCGGCGGGGTCGAGGTTGGAGCGCGGCTCGTCGAGCAGCAGCAGCGTGGGGCGGTGGAGGATCGCCCGCGCGATCGCCACACGCTGCACCATCCCGCGTGACAGCGCACGGACGGGGTCATCGCCGCGGCGCCCGAGGGCGACGCTGTCCAGCACTTCCTCCACCCGCGTGACGGGCAACCGGTGCAGGCCGGCGTGGTAGCGGAGGTTCTCCCGCGCGGTGAGGTCGCGGTAGAGCAGGGGCTCATGGGCGAGCAGGCCGATCCGCCCCCGCACCGCCCACCCGCGGGCGGGCAGTGGCTCGCCGAGCAGCGAGACCTCGCCGCCGTGGGGACGCAGGAGCGTGGCGAGGATGCGCAGCAGCGTCGACTTGCCGGCGCCGTTACGTCCGAGCACGGCAAGCGTGGCCCCCGCCGGCACCTGGGCCGACACCTTGGCCAGGGCGGTGCGCTCGCCGAAGTGGCGCGTGAGCTCGCGCAGGCTAATCGCGGGCTGTTCGCTCATCGCGCCCGTGCCCGGCGTCGGCGTCGAAGCGACCGCGCTCGCGGCCCAGGGTGCCGACGACGTGGCGGAGCGTCGGCGCGATCACCCCGAACAGCTCGTCGATCGCCTTCGGGTTGCCGGGGAAGTTGACGATCAGCGTGCGCCCGGCGATCCCGGAGACCCCTCGGGTGAGGATCCCCATCGGCGTGTGGCGCAGTGACTCCGCGCGCATCGCCTCGGCGAAGCCGGGGGCGTCGCGTTGGATCACCTCCCGAGTGGCCTCCGGGGTGACGTCGTCAGGCGTGAGGCCCGTCCCCCCGGTGGTGAACACGAGCGGCGTATCGGCCGCCGGATCGGAGTGGCGTCGCAGCGCGGCGACGATCTCCGCGCGGTCGTCGCTGACCACCTCCTGGGCGACGATCTCCGCGCCGGCCGCGGCGGCTGCGGCGGCGAGCGCCGGCCCGGAGCGGTCCTCGGCCCGGCCCGCCGCCACCGACGTCGAGATGGTGATGATCGCGGCGCGCATGGCGCGGCAGGTTAGACCGGCGCCGGGGCGTGGGAGGCCCGGTCGTGCGCTCGGCCGGCTTCACCGGCCGCCGTGAGTCGTGAGCCCGCGGTGCGAGCGGCGGTCCCTCAGAGCCCGCCGGCCTGCTTGAAGCTGTGCTTCAAGGGGAGCTTCTTCGTCGAGCCGTTGACCGACGTGACCGCCACGGCGGTCAGCGCCGCGTCGCGGATGTGGTCACCGCCGTCATGCACCTGGCACCCGAGGGTGATCGGACGGGTCGGGCCGGCAGACAGGACGGCGTTTCCGCCCAGGTTGACGGCAGCCGCGCGCGTGACGGGGCTGCCGTCCGAGAGGATGACCGTGCTATGGCCACCGTGGGTCTGGAGCACGGGACCGTAGTCGCGGTCACTGACGTACGGGACACACGCCACGTACCCGTACGCATAGCCGTTGAACATCTCCTCGACGGCGTAGTCGGCCGACTTCGTCGGCGTGAGCGCCACGGCGGTGAACGTCCCGTCCGGCAGCGACCCCTCGGAGTACGAGTAGTAGATGACGCTGGCGTAGTAGGCGCTGGTGCCGCCGCCCGAGCCCTGAGCCCCCGGGCCGCCCGCTGCCCCCCGCGGCCCGGCAGCTCCCTGAGGCCCGACGGCGCCCTGGGACCCAACGGCCCCTTGAGGCCCGACGGCGCCCTGCGGCCCGACGGCGCCCCGCGCACCAGCCGAGGACGTCTTCGCCGCCCGCGTGGTGGGCTGCGCCTTCGTGAAGTGCGCCGTGTGAGCCCCGGCCATCGCCGAACCGAGCCCGGCGACCGTGGCGGCTGCCAGGCCGGCCACTGCCAGCTGACGCCCCTTCATCTGCCCCGATATGGAGACCACCCCCAGAGGTGTCTGTAGTTGAGGGCATAACTATCTCCGCCGGCGATGCCCGAGTCAAGCCGCGGGCCCCGCGCGGCCTGGCGGGCCTGCGCTTCAGGCTTCGGCGCGGACGAGATCGGCCAGCGCGGCGAGCACGGTGGCGCCGACCCGGTTGTCCTTGAGGCTCTCGCGCTCGACCCGGATCTCGCCGTCGTGGACGGCCTTGCCGAAGGTGACCTCGCCGGCGGCGACACGCAGCAGGACATCGCCCGTGCAGCGGATCCGGGGCCGCTCGGGCGGCTCCCCGTTCGGCGGACCGATCACGCTCGCGGCGGCATTCTCGTCGATCAGGACGCGGGCGGGCTCGCCGCGCGCGGCCCGGGCCACGGTCAGCTCGATCGGCAGCACGGCGCGACGCGCATCCACGAGCGGCGCCCGCTCGCGCCGGATCAGGTCGACCATCGCCTGGGCGATGTCCCGCGCCTCCTGGACCTCGTCGCGCACGTTCTGAAGGCCCAGCAGGGCGGCGAGCTGGCCCCGGCGAGCCGCGTCGAGGTCGGGATAGTCGAGCTCCGCGAGGAGCTCGTTGATGCGCGTGGTCTGGTCCGCAGTGAGGTTCTCCGGCAGTGTCGCGCCGCGCCCCACCGAGCCGACGGACACGGAGCCCGTGTAGTCGATCTTGTAGTCGCCCGGACCCCGGCCGTGATCGCTGTGGAAGGCGCGCTCGACGACGGTGTCGTCCTTGGCGACGTCGAGGAACTCGAACAGCCGGGTCATCGTCTCGCGGGGGTCGTCGACGAGCAACTCGTAGTAGATCCGCGCCGCCGGTCCCTCGAAGGTCCGCTCGAACGCGAGCATCTTCGTGACGCGGTCGATCCAGTAGCCGCCGAGCGCCGCGATGAAGTTGCCGGGGTTCGTCGTGATGTAGGGAACGAAGCCGAAGGCGTTGAACCCCCACCGCGATGCCTCGAGACCCGAGGCGATGAAGTCCAGCGGATAGCGATACAGGAAGATCAGCGGCGCCTCGGGGAAGCACTTCGCCACCGTGGGCAGGTGGTCGACCGTGGGCAGCGACTTGTCCACGTACACCGACGCGTCTGCCGCATTGGCGCAGGCCAGCATGATCTCGTCGAGCGGCTTGCGGGCGCGGCGGGCCACGTCGGGAGTGAGTGCGGCGCCGCCGGCGGGCTGGCCGGGCGGGATGAGCCCGAGCGCGACGTTCGTGTTGTTCCACGAGTCCGTCATGTGCTGCAGCAGCGCCGAGAGATTGAGCTCCGGCGGGCTGACGATGTCCGGATGGGTGTCGAGCAGGAAGCGCAGCAGAGTGGAGCCCGAGCGCGCTGTGGAGACGACGAATGCCGGGCGTACCTTGCGCCGGCGTCGGGGCTTCGCCGTGGCTTGCTCGGGCACGCGCAGAATGTAGCTGGCCACTATCATGGCCGCCAGGATGGCCGCCTGGGGAGCCACAGCCGGCGGCGCTGGGAGGACGGTCCGGCGGTGCCTGCTCGTCATCGCGCTGCCATTCGTCGCGGCGCTCGCGCTCGGGGCCTGCGGCGGGAGCAGCCACCACGCCGCAGCGCAGAAGTCGACGGCGAGCTTCTCGGATCTGATCGGGGCCGGCTCGGTGCTGCTCAACAAGGACAACCCCGCCGCGGCGATCCAGGTCTTCCAGCAGGCGATCGCCAAGGAGCCCAAGAACCCCGTCGGCTACTACGACGTCGGCGTCGCCTACGCCCAGGAGGGAAACCGCAAGGGGTCGCTCACTGGCTACGCCGAGGCGCTGTCGAAGAACAAGAACTACGTGCCGGCGCTCTACAACTACGGCGTTGCCTTCGAGCAGACGCGCCCGTCGCTGGCGATCTACTTCTTCCGTCGCGTCATCAAGCTCCAGCACGACGCGCCGACGGCGCTGCTCAACCTGGGGCGGCTCGTCTACGCGCAGACGGTGGCGGCCTCGGCGCATAGCGACGCGGCGCAAGCGCGAGCGCGAGCCGTCGACCGCACGCGCGCGCTGCGGGCGATGAAGCTGGCCACGGTGCTCGAACCATCGCTGATCGCCGACGTGCCCGCCTCCCTGCGCGCGAAGGTACGCGCCACCAAGCTGCCCAAGCACAAGCCCAAGCAGCCACCGAAGCCCAAGCACGCCGCGCACCGCTGACCCCCCGATGCTCCTCTCGGTCTTCACCCCCAGCCACAACACGCGCTATCTCACCTCCGCCTACGAGTCGCTGCGCGAGCAGTCCCATGCGGACTGGGAGTGGATCGTGCTGCTCAACCGCAAGGCGCCGCAGTGGAAGCCGCCGGAGGACGACCCGCGGGTCAAGGTCAGCCGAGCGCCGGCCGGCGCCAAGGGCGTCGGAGCGCTGAAGCGCGCCGCCTGCGAGCTGGCAACGGGCGAGATCCTCGTCGAGCTCGACCACGACGACCGCCTCAGCCGCGGCTGCCTGGCTCACCTGGCCGACGCCTTCCGCGAGCCGAGCGTGGTGTTCGCGTACTCCGACTTCGCCCAGATCAACAGCGACGGCTCACCCAACTACGAACGCTTCGACCAGTCGTTCGGGTGGGAGTATTCGCGTGGCGCCATCGACGGCCGGGAGTACGACCGCTGCCGCTCGCTCGCCCCGACCCCGCACAACCTCGCCTACATCTGGTACGCCCCGAACCACGTCCGCGCGTTCCGGCGCGAGACCTACGAGGCCGTCGGGGGCTACAACGCCTCGCTCGAGTTCCTCGACGACCAGGATCTCATGGCTCGCCTCTACCGGGCCGGCGAGTTCACCCAGATCAACCGGTGCCTGTACTTCCAGCGCGTCCACGACGAGAGCACCCAGCGGGAGGCGCGCATCAACGAGGCGATCCAGGAGCAGACGGTGGCCCTGTACCACGAGACCGTCGAGGCGCTCTTCCAGGCGTGGGCGGGCCGGCACGGCCTCCGTTGCCTGCGCCTGCGCACGCCGGTGTGGATCGGCGAGGAGGACCACGAGGGCTACGAGGATCTCGTGATCGACCCCGACGACCCGAAGATCCCGGCGCAGGACGGCAGCGTCGCCCTGATCGCCGCCTACGACATCCTCCATCGGATCCCCGATCGCGCGGCGTTCTTCAACGAGGTCCACCGCGTCCTTCCCCACGCCGGCATGATCATCACCCAGACGCCGAGCACCGACGGCCGCGGCGCGTTCCAGGATCCGAGCGCGGTCGCCTACTACAACGAGAACAGCTTCATGTATCTCACCCAGGCCGAGCTCCACGACGCGATCCCCGCCCTCCGGGCCCGTCTGCAGGTGAGCAACATCCGGACCTTCTATCCGAGCGAGGCGCACGCCGACCGCGACATCCCGTACGTCCAGGCGAACCTGCTCGCGGTCAAGGACGGTCCGCGCCAGGGCGGTCCGCTGCTGGTCTGAGCGTCCCTGTTCCGCTACCGCTCGGCCTTGGCGCACCTCGCGCGTCACGGCGCCGAGGAGCCGGTGCGGCAGCGTCCGATCGGGGTGGGAATCCACAGCGGCGCTGGTGGGCGCGGGAACAGGCCCGCGCCCACTCACTCACCGGCCCGCTACTTCTTGGCCCGCTGCGCCGAGCGCACGGCCGGGCCGTGCCTCAGCTGCTGCCGGTAGGCGACGGCCTTCCGGACGCTCCCCGTCTTCACGTCGGTGTTGAGCGCCTCCACCGTCATCTCGTCGGCGTAGTTCTCGGCAGTCGCCCCGAACCCGAAGCAGATCTGCTGGATCGGCCTCGTCGCCCCCGCTGTGAACGTGCCGGTGTTGACGATCTCGTCCGACCGGGGGCTGTCGATTTCCCCGTAGTTGTACATCGCCGGCGCGAAGCTCTTCGAGCTGGTCGCCAGGACGCAGGCGTAGTACCCGCTGCCCGTCTGGTAGTTGCCCGCCGCGGCGGTCGCCTCGTACGTGCCGGTCGCTGCCGGGGCGATCGCGCCGACGACCTGCGAGCCGGAGTTCAGCTGGAGGTAGGACGAGAACGACAGCTCCGTGTAATTCGTGTACGCGGCGGTGATGCCGCCCTGGGGGCCCTGCGGCCCGGTCGCTCCGGTCGCTCCGGCGGCACCCTGGGCGCCGGTCGCACCGGTGGCGCCGGTCTTGCCGGTCTTGCCGGTCTTGTTCCAGGAGATCGCCTTCGATCCCTTGCCGCACTTCCCCTTCTTGCTGTAGGACATCGCGCCCGACGACTTCGAGTAGCAGGCGTGGATCTTGCCGCTCGCCGCCGCGGCCGGAGCCGCCGCCAGGCCGGCGGCCGCCACCGTCGCCAGACCCGTGACCGCGACGCGGCGGCCACGACCAGCCTTCACGCGCGACTTCGGCGTGAACTCATCAGCACTCATCGAGAAACTCCCCCCAGTAGATTGACTGACCGAGTCTCTCCGACCGCGGCAGCGGTTGTCAAGGCGGCCCATCGACGCAGCGACGAGCGGGCGCAGCAGCGCCCGCTCGGGGGAACCCACCGCGGCGTGGGTGGGCGCGGAAGCGGACCCGCGCCCACCCACCCGCTACTGGTGCTTGCGCGCCCCGTACTGCTCGGCGGCGGCGGCCTTCAGCGCCTGCTTGTAATTCCCCTTGTACCGTCCCGTCGCCGGGCGCGCTGCCGCCCCGTTCACGGTGGCCACGGGGATGGCCGTGAGGTCGGCCTCGTCCGGGAAGACCGAGGTCCCATATGCGCCGCAAGCCACGAAGACGGGCTGGGTGGGCCCAGCGTGGAGAATGCCCGTCGTCGCCACGTCGGCCGAGTGCGGGCCGTTGTCGTTCCACTCCCATTGCGTCGGCGTGGATGCGCTGTTGGTAGCGGTCAGGCACTGGCCGGCGCCCGAGGTCTCCTGGATCAACGTATCAGCGGTGTTGACCAGGTAGAGACCTGCGGTGGGCGGGGTGAACTCGTTGACGATCGCCGAGGTGGAGGGAGCGATGGGCGTGATCGACGAGAACGAAGTCCCGAAGTCGAGCGCCTCGTAGCCGGCTGCTGTCCCCGCCGGCCCCTGCGGCCCCGCCGCGCCCTGTGCGCCCGCGGCGCCGGTCGCACCCTGGGCGCCGGTGAAGCCGGTCTTGCCGGTCTTGCCGGTCTTGCCCGTCTTGTTCCAGGAGATCGCCTTCGACCCCTTGGCGCACTTCCCCTTCTTGCTGTAGGACAGCACGCTCGTCTTCTTCGAGTAACACGCGTGGATCTTGCCGCTCGCCGCCGCGGCGGGAGCCGCCGCCAGGCCGGCGGCTGCCACCGTCGCCAGACCCGTCACGGCAACCCGGCGACCGCGACCACTCTTCACGCGCGCCTTTGGCGTGAACTCATCAGCACCCATCGAGGAACTCCCCCGGTTGATTGACCGACCGAGTCTCTTCGAACGCGACAGCGGTTGTCAAGGCAGCCCGGCGAGGGGGCCGAGCCGACGCGCATCAGGCGCGAGAACTCGCGGAGGGTCGGCGCGCGTGTGCGCCAACCGTCAAGTGTGCGTCTCCGCCAAGCGGGAATGACGACTACTTCTTGAAGTCCTTCCTGGCCGCCTTCGCCTTCGCTTCGAGCTTTCTGAACTGCTGCTTCAGGGTGCCGTGGGTATGCGTGGCGGCCGGCTTGTCCGTCGCACCGTTCAGGGTGTTCAACAAGACGCCCGTCACGCCACCATCGATCAGGGAGGCGGAGTCGCTCGTCTTGCAGCGCAGGGTCACCGGACTCGTCGGACCGGCATGCAACGCTCCCGTGGTCGCCAGGTTCGCGAACTGCGTATCGCCAAGCTGGAACGCAGGGGGCGTGAATCCGCTATGACCGTTGCTGGCTTCGCAGAAGTCGGCCTGGAAGGACACGTCGTTGAGAACGTTGGCCGCGCCGTTGACGAGGTAGTTCCCCGCCGTCGTCGGTGTGAACACACCCGCGACCATCCGGTAAATCGTTTTCCCCCCGCTGCTGAATGATGAGAACGGGGTGGAGTAGGCGGAGTTGACGTAGCCGACCACGGCACCGGCGCCCGGTGCGCCTTGAGCACCCGTCGCGCCCTGCGGCCCAGCCGCGCCCTGCGCACCAGCCGCGCCCTGCGCCCCAGCGGCGCCCTGCGCCCCAGCGGCGCCCCGAGCGCCAGCGGCGCCCTGCGCACCAGCCAGGCCCCGCGCACCAGCGGCGCCCGCCGGGCCCTGCGCACCAGTCGCGCCCTTCGGCCCGGTGTAGCCGCGCGGGCCCCGCCGACCGCGCGGACCGCGCTTGCCCGACGACTTCCTCGCCGCACGCGCGGTTGGCTGCGCCTTCGTGAAATGCGCCACGTGCGCCCCGGCCGCAGCGGGACCGAGACCGGCGACCGTCGCGGCCGCCAAGCCGGCCACCGCCAGCCGACGTCCCCTCATCTGACCCGAGATAGAGACCACCCCCAGAACTGTGATGTGTCGATGAGCCGAATATCACCCGCCCGTGCGCACGAGTCAAGTCGCCGCATAGCGCGGACGGGACGGCGGCCTGGGTGCGCCATCTCCTCGCCGCTCCGGAGCCCATCAAGCCTCGCGTGCGAAGCGATCCCGGAAACGCGAGCGGGCCCGGCGGCGAGATGCCACCGGGCCCGCGGGCGCGAAATACGGCTCGGATCTACTTCCGCTTGGCCGCGAGCTTCGCGTGCGCCGACTTCAGGTGACGGAACTCCTGCTTGAGGTTGGGGCGCTTGGCGTGGGCACGCCGGACAGCGGCGGTGCTCCCGTTGACGCTGTCGATCTGGACGGCGTCGATCGCGGCGTCGAACGCCGCGCCCCCGGCAGCGTCCGTCGAGCACACCTCGTCGATCGGCTGCGATGCCGTCGCGGCCATGATCCCGGTCGTGGCGATGGCGGCGGTGTCGCCCCCGGCGGACCTGACGCCCTGATACATCGGCTGGGTGTAGCTCGCGGCCGCCGACCCGGCGCCCGTGCTGGCGTAGCAGCCGGCGAAGTCCCCGTCACCCGTACCGCTGCCACTGCCGCTGGTCAGGATCGTGGCGGCCGCGTCGACCTTGTAGTTGCCCGTGGTCGCCGGTGTGAGGGCATCGACGACGGTGGAGCCGGAGAGCGGCTTGCTGCCGGCGCCGGAGGAACTCGAGCCGAAGGAGTACGACGCGTAGTGCACGTATCCGTCGGTCACCCCGGCGGGACCCGTCGCACCCTGAGGCCCGGCCGCGCCCTGCGGACCGGCTGCGCCCTGCGCGCCGGCCGCGCCCGCAGCCCCCTGCGCGCCGGCCGCGCCCGTGGCCCCCTGCGCGCCGGTCTTGCCGGTCTTGCCGGTCTTCCCGGTGGCGTTCCAGGAAAGCTTCTTCGAGCTCTTGCTGCACTTGCCGGTCTTGCTGTAGGACAGCACGTGCGTCTTCTTCGAATAGCAGGCGTGGATCTTGCCGCTCGCCGCCGAGGCGGGAACCGCTGCCACACCGCTGGCGGCCACCGCCGCCAGCCCCGTCATCGCGATCCGACGGCCGCGACCACTCTTCGCGCGCTCGGTGCGCGCGCCCTGATCAGCACTCATAGAGAGAATTCCCCCCCAGGTTGTTGTGGATATGAGTCTTCCGGACGGAGGCGACGTCGTCAAGACGCTGTCGGAGCCCGGACCAGCGATGGTCCCCGCCGAGGCGCCAGAGCCGGACGGCCGGACGGCCGGCCCGGCTCAGTCACCGCCCCGCCGCCAGTGCCCGGAGCGCCCGCCGGACTTCTCGAGCAGGCTCACGGCCCCGATCACCACGTCACGCTGCACTCCCTTGACCATGTCGTAGACGGTGAGGGCGGCCACCGCGGCCGCCGTCAGGGCCTCCATCTCGACGCCCGTCGGCCCGATGCTCCGCGCCTCGGCGGTGAGCGTGATCGTGCCCGCCTCGGCGTCGATCTCGCCCTCGACGCCGACGAAGGACAGCGCCAGGGGGTGGCACAGCGGGATCAGCTCGCCCGTCCGCTTCGCCGCCTGGATCCCGGCGATCCGCGCGACGCTGAGCACGTCGCCCTTCGGAGCGTCGCCGGCGGCGACGAGCGCCGCCGTCCGCGGCGAGACCCGCACGACGGCCTCGGCGCGCGCGGAGCGGGCGGAGGCGGGCTTGGCGCCCACGTCGACCATCCGAGCGGTACCCGAGGCATCGAGGTGGGTGAGCGCCGGGAGCTCCTCAGAGCGCGGCCGGCTCGGCGGTCCCCCCTCCACTAGGCAGCGCGGGCGTTCGGGCCGCGGCTCGCCTGGGCGGCGGAGATCAGGTCCCTCACCGCGTCAGCATCGCCCGCGCGCAGCAGCGCGATCGGATCGGGGTCGCCGTTGACGATCGACTCGAAGAACTCCTTGCGATCCCCGTAGGTCGGCAGCGTCGCCTTGGCCCACCCGCGAGCATCGTTGAGCATCACCGCGAGCTGGGCATACGGCTCGCCGAACAGCTCGGCGATCTCGCGCTTCATCCGCTTGGCGAGCGCCGGGGAGGCACCGGCGGTGGAGATCGCCACGGCGAGCGGGCCGGTGCGGACGATGGCGGGGAGGATGAAGTTGCACAGCGGCGGCACGTCGACGACGTTGACGAGCATCGCGCGCGCCTCGGCGTCCTCGAACACCCTGATGTTCACGTCCGTGTCGGCCGTCGCGGCGATCGCGATCAGGCAGCCGTCGAGGTCGTCGGCCTGGTACTCACGCCGCTCCCAGCGGATCGACCCCTCGGCGGCGAGCTCTGCGAGCGCGGGGTGCGCCTCCGGGGCCACGAGCACCACTTCGGCGTCGCAGGCCAGCAGCCCCTCCACCTTCTCCAGGCCGACATCGCCGCCGCCGACGACGACGCAGCGCCGGCCCTTGAGGCGCAGGCAGGCGATGTAGAACGGCGTCTCCAGCATCCCCTTGACGCAGCTCTGGTCGCAGATGCCCAGCTTGAGCTGACAGACGCACTCCTTGCCGATGTAGGCCTGAGCGGGCATTCCGTCAAGCGTAGCCGCAGCGCCGTCCCGGTCAGCTGCGCAGGGCGTCCCGCGCGAGGCGGCCGCCCAGCCGGAGCAGCGGCGCCGCTCCCTCGCGGAGAGCGTGGGCGCGGATCGACGGGCGGCCATACAGGATCGTGGCGGTCTGGCGCAGCGCACGGCCGAGCGTCTCGTCGTAGGGGTGCCACCACGGATTGCGGATCGCCGAGGGCTCCCACACCCGCAGCTTCACGTTGACGCACTCGTAGAGGCCGAACTTGGAGTGCGTGCGCCCGAGTCCCGAGGCCTTGACCCCGCCCCACGGACATTGGCAGGCGCCGTGGCTGAACATGTGGTCGTTGATCCACACCATCCCCGCCTCGAGCTCCCGGGCGATCCGCTGGCCCTTCGGCCGGTCGGCCGTCCACACCGACGCGCCGAGGCCGAAGTCGGAGTCGTTGGCCAGCACCACCGCCTCATCCTCGGAGTCGACGACGACGATCGGCAGGACCGGACCGAAGATCTCCTCGCGCATGATCCGCATCTCGTGGGTCACGCCGGTGAGCACGGCCGGTGCATAGAAGGCCGCCGCCGGGAAGTCAGCCACCTCGACGGGACCGCCGCAGCGCAGCTCGGCGCCACAGGCGACGGCGTCGTCGACGAGCTCGCGCACGATGTCGAACTGCTCGGCGGACACCATCGGCCCGATCTCCGTCTCCCAGCCCAGCGGATCTCCGATCCGCAGCCGGCTCGCACCCTCGATCACGCCGGAGATGAAGCGCTCGGCCACCTCCCGCATCACGTACACCCGCTCGATCCCGGAGCATGTCTGCCCGGCGTTGGCGAAGCCGCCCCACAGCGCCCCCGCCACCGCGTGCTCCAGATGGGCGTCGGCGAGGACGATCATCGGGTCCTTGCCGCCCAGCTCGAGCACCGAGCCCTTGAGCCGGCGCGCGCAGGCTTCGCCCACGCCCCGGCCGGTCTCGACCGACCCGGTGAAGAACACCTTCGCCACCTCGGAGGCCACCAGCGCGGCGCCGGCGCCGGGACCGTGGATGACGCGGACGAGGCCCTCGGGGACCCCGGCCCGCTCGAACACGTGGGCGATCCGTTCGCCGATCAGCGGCGTGAGCGTGGCGGGCTTGATGACGACTCCGTTGCCGGCCATCAGCGCGAGGGCGACCTCGCCGAAGGGGATCGACCACGGGTAGTTCCAGGGCGAGATCACGCCGATCACCCCGAGCGGCTCGTAGGTGAACGCCGAGCGCTTCGTGCGGAAGAACAGCTGGGGCATCTTGATCTGCTCGTCGGCGAGCAGCTCGCTGCCCTCCCGGGCGATCCAGCCGAGGGCGTCGATCGTCGGCAGCACCTCCATCGAGAACGCCTCGTTGCGGGGCTTGCCCTGCTCACGTGAGATGAGGTCACGGATGTCGTCGGCCTCGTCGATCAGCACCTGGGCGGCGCGCGCCAGATACCGGGCGCGGTCGCGGAGGGTGAGCTGGGCCCAGAAGCGCTGCACCGCGAGGACGTCGGCGACGACGGCCGGAACGGCCTCCGGCGGCGTCACCGCGACGCTGCCGATCGGCTCCCCGGTGGCGGGGTTGAGGGACTCGAGCATGCCCGTCGCGGTCGCCGCCTCCATCGCCCGGCGAGATTACTCGCCGGCGCGGCGCAGGCGACGAATCTCCTCCCGGCGCTCGCGCAGGAGCGCCTCGGCCTCGTCGGGCGCGTAGAAGCGCGAGCCGGCGACGGCGTCGGGCAGCAGCTCCTGCGCGTTCACGTGGCCGGGGTGGCGGTGGGGGTTGTCGTAGCCGCCGTCGCTGCGGGTGGAGGAGCGAAGGTGCGCCGGAGGCAGCTCGGCTCCGTGCTCGCGCACGAACCCGGTGACCGCGCCGAGCGCTCGCTTGGCGGCATCCGACTTCGGCGCGAGGGCCAGGTAGATCGCGGTCTGGGCGAGGGCGAAGGAGCACTCCGGCATCCCCACGTGCTCGACGGCGGCCGCCGCGGCCGTCGCCACCACGAGTGCCTGGGGGTCGGCGTTGCCGACGTCCTCGGAGGCGAGGATGACCATCCGCCGGACGATGAAGCGGGGGTCCTCGCCCCCCTCGAGCATCACCGCCAGGTAGTACAGCGACGCATCGGGGTCCGAGCCCCGCGTCGCCTTGATCCAGGCGGAGATCGTGTCGTAGTGGCGGTCGGCCTGGCGGTCGTAGAGGATCGCCCGGCGCTGGAGCGCGTCCTCGGCATGGGCGAGCGTCACCGTCGGTGGGTCGGATCCACTCGCCGCCTCACAGGCGAGCTCGAGCCCGCCGAGCGCGGTGCGCGCGTCCCCCGCCGAGCGCTCGGCGAGGAAGTCGAGCGCCGCCGGCTCCACCTCGCGCCCCGCGCCGCACTCGCCGCTGCTCAGCGCGCGGTCGAGCAGCGCCCGCAGGTCGGCGGCGCTCAGCGCCTCCAACTCGTAGACGTGGCAGCGCGAGAGCAGCGCCGAGTTGACCTCGAAGTACGGGTTCTCCGTCGTCGCCCCGATGAGCGTGACGAGACCCTCCTCGACGGCGGGCAGCAGGGCGTCCTGCTGGGCCTTGTTGAAGCGGTGGATCTCGTCGAGGAAGAAGATCGTCGGCGTCCCGGAGAGCTGCCGGCGCTGCCGAGCGCGCTCGATCACCGCCCGCACCTCGGCCCGGCCGGTCTGGACCGCGCTCTCCTCCTCGAGCGCCGCCTCGGCGCTCGTGGCGATGATCCGGGCGAGCGTCGTCTTGCCGCTCCCCGGTGGCCCGTGGAGGATCATCGAGTGCGGCTTGCCCGACTCGATCGCCCGGCGCAGCGCGGACCCCTCGGCGAGCAGCCGCGACTGACCCACGAACTCCGCGATGGTCCGGGGACGCATCCGCGCCGCCAGCGGCGCGCCAGGCGTGTCGGCGCCGCCGCTGCTCACGCCGGCTGGGGGCTGCTCGTCTGCGCCGAACAGGCGCTCCATGCCACGAGTATGCGCGCTCAGCCGGCGAGGATCGCCAACACCTCGTCGTGGAGGCGGCCGTTGGTGGCCACGCCGCTGCCGCCGTCGGCCCGCGCCGCGCCGCTCCAGTCGGTGAAGCGACCACCGGCCTCCTCGACGAGGATCTGCATCGCCGCCAGGTCCCACAGCGAAGCCTCGGGATCGAGGCCGACGTCGAGCACGCCCTCGGCCACCAGCATGTAGGAGAGGAAGTCACCGAAGCCGCGGCTGCGCCAGCAGCGGGCTCCCAGCTCCAGCAGGGTGTCCAGACGCCCCACCCCCTGATAGGCGTCGAGGCTCGAGAAGGACAGCTGCGCGTCGGCCAGCGCGCCGATGGCCGAGACCCGAAGGCGTCGCGGCGCGCCGGGGAGGCCGTCGTCGAGGAACGCGCCCGCGCCGCGCGCGGCCCACCAGCGGCGATGCAGCGCCGGGGCTGAGACGACGCCGACCCGTACCTCGCCCGCCTCCTCCAGGGCGATCAGCGTGCCCCACACCGGGATGCCGCGGACGTAGTTCTTGGTGCCGTCGATCGGGTCGACGATCCACCGGCGCGTTCCGGCCCCGTCCGAGGCGCCGTACTCCTCGCCGACCACGGCATCGGCCGGACGCTCGCGCTGCAGGCGCTCGCGCATCCGCTGCTCGACGAGCCGGTCGGCCTCGCTCACCGGCGTCAGGTCGGGCTTCGTCTCCACGGCCAGGTCGGAGGCGCGAAAGCGCTCGAGCGTGATCGCGTCGGCGATGTCGGCGAGGGCGTGGGCGAGCGCCAGGTCGTCGTCGGCGGCGGTCATCCGCGCGGGGATCGTAGTGATCGTCGCGGTCCGCGGACCGCTCGGCCGCCGCCCTGCGGTGACTCGGGACACCAGTGGACCAGTGGACCCCACTAGGCTCAGCGCATGAGCGACCTGCAGGCCGAGACGACCGAGCTGCTGCAACGCCTGATCCGCTTCGACACGGTCAACCCCCCGGGCAACGAACGGCCCGCGATCGAGCATCTCGCCGCCTACGTCGCCGAGGCCGGGCTCGCCACCGAGGTCCTCGCCGGGGAGCCGGAGCGAGCGAACCTCGTCGCCACCCTGGCGGCGGAGAACGGCGACGCGGACGGTCCGACGCTCGTCCTGCTCGGTCACCTCGACACCGTGCTGGCCGATCCCGAGGACTGGTCGCACGACCCCTGGGGGGCCGTGCTCGCCGACGGATACCTGTGGGGCCGCGGCGCGATCGACATGAAGAACCAGGTCGCCGCCGAGGCGGTCGCCGCCGTCTCGCTCGCCCGGGAGGGATGGCGGCCTCGGCGCGGCGCCCTGAAGCTCGTGTTCGTCTCCGACGAGGAGACCGGCGGCGAGCACGGCGCCCAGTATCTGTGCCGCGAGCATCCCGACAAGGTCCGCTGTGACTTCCTGCTCAACGAGGGCGGTGGAGGGACGTTCGACTTCGCCGGCCGACGCCACTACGGCGTCTGCTGCGCCGAGAAGGGCATCTTCCGCTTCCAGGTCACCGCGCGCGGCGTCGCCGGCCACGCCTCGATGCCCGGCCTCGGCGACAACGCCCTGCTCAAGCTCGCGGCGGTCCTCCAGCGCCTCGCCGATGCCGAGATCTCGTTCGCGCTCACCGAGCCCGCCGAGCATCTGCTGTCCGGTCTGGGGCTCGATCCGGCCGACCCGGCCGGAGCGCTCAGCGCGGTCGCCGAGGCCTCGCCGGGGCTCGCCGTGCTGCTCGGGCCGATGCTCGGGGTGACGCTCACACCGACGATGATCGAGGCGTCGCGGAAGATCAACGTGATCCCCGCGCGCGCCGCGCTGAAGATCGACTGCCGCACGCCGCCGGGGCTCGGTGAGGAGGTCGCGCTCGAGCGCCTGCATGCCGTGCTCGGCGACGCCGCCGACGGGCTCGAGGTCGTCTTCACCGAGAGCACGTACGGCAACAGCTCGCCGCTGGACACCGAGCTCATGCACGTGATCGAAGGCTGGCTCGGCACCCAGGATCCCGCCGGCAGCGTCGTCCCGGTGATCCTCCCCGGCTTCTCGGACTCGAGCCACTTCCGCGCCGCCTTCCCCGACTGCGTCGCCTACGGCTTCTTCCCGCAGCGCCATCAGCCGCTGCTCGAATCCGCGCCGCTGATGCACAACGCCGATGAGCGCATCGACGTGCGTGATCTCGGCTTCGCGGCCGACTGCTACCGCGCCGTCGCCCGCGGGCTGCTCGGCTGAGCCGGCGCGAAGCGGGCGATCGGAAGGCGCCGTCCGTCACGCCCGAGCGGCACGTGGGCACCTCGTACGATTCCGCCCATGCCGGAGCGCCTCGATCCGTCGATCTTCCGCCTCCCCGTCGCCCGGATCCGGGCGGGGTACTACTCCGACGCCTACTTCGTCTACACCACCCAGCTCCTCCAGGCCGAGGGCCGCCACCCCCGGGTGACGATGCAGGTGTTCCAGAAGCGCGACTCGCGGCTCGGCGGTATCGACGAGGCGATCGCGATCCTCAAGCTGTGCGCGGGCCACGAGCGCGACGGGGAGTGGATCCCCGCCTGGCAGGACCTCGTCGTCCACGCCCTCCACGAGGGTGACGCGATCAGCCCGCACGAGACGGTGATGACGATCGAGGGCGACTACAGCCTGTTCGCCCACCTGGAGACCGTGTACCTGGGGACGCTGGCGCGCCGCTCGCTGATCATGCGCAACGTGGCCGAGGTGGTGGCGGCGGCGAACGGCAAGCCGATCTGGTACTTCCCGGCGCGTCACGACCACTGGCTCGTGCAGACCGGCGACGGGTGGGCCGCCCACGTTGCCGGGGCGATCGGCGTCTCCACCGACGCCCAGGCGTCGTGGTGGGGCGGCGTCGGCATGGGCACCGTGCCGCACGGGCTGATCGCCGCCTACGGCGGGGACACCGTTCGCGCCGCGGAGGTGTTCGCCTCCCGCTACGGCGAGCAGATGAACGTCACCGTGCTGGTCGACTTCGAGAACGACTCGGTGGGCACGGCGCTCGAGGTGGCTCGCGCCCTCGGCCCGCGGCTGTGGGGGGTGCGGCTCGACACCTCGGAGACGCTGGTCGACCGCGCGCTGCTCGACGAGATGGTCCGAGACGGCGGCGCCGGATATCTGCCGGAGGAGCGATTCTCCGGCGGCTTCCTCCCCACCGGGGTCAATCCGCGGCTGGTCGAGAAGGTCCGCGGCGCCCTCGACGGCGCGGGCTTCCCCGAGGTCAAGATCGTGGCCAGCGGCGGCTTCACGGCGCAGCGGATCGCGGATTTCGAGTCCGCCGGCGTGCCCGTTGATGCCTACGGCGTCGGCTCCTCGCTGATCCGCGGCCAGAACGACTTCACCGCCGACGTCGTCGTCGTCGATGGCCGCCCGTGCGCCAAGGTGGGACGCGGCCTGCGCCCGAATCCCCGTCTGCAGCGTGTCGAATGAGCTTTAGGACGAGGGCTCCCCGGCCGACACTGTGGAAAGAGCGATGACGTTCGCAAGTTTCCTGGGCTACTACAACCTGACGTCGTTCCTGCAGTCCTGGCTGCCGATCGTCTTCATGGGGATGCTCGTCATCGGCGTGTTCGCGCTGATGCGGTTCATGCCGAAGACGCGCCCCGAGCGTCTCAAGCCCGACGACGCGCCTCCGATCGAATGGGGGGACATCGCCGGCGCCGACGAGGCCAAGGACGAGCTGCGCGAGATCGTCGACTACCTGCGTGACCCCAAGCGCTTCCGTGACCTGGGCGCCAAGGTCCCCAAGGGCGTCCTGCTCCACGGGCCGCCCGGGACCGGCAAGACGCTGCTCGCCAAGGCGGTGGCCCACGAATCGGGGGCGGTGTTCTTCTCGCAGTCGGCCGCCTCGTTCGTCGAGATGTTCGTCGGCGTCGGCGCCGCGCGCATCCGACGGCTGTTCAAGGCCGCCCGCAAGCACGCGCCGGCGATCGTGTTCATCGACGAGCTCGACGCCATCGGCGGTCACCGCGGACACGACGTCACCGGCGAGCGCGATCAGACGCTCAACCAGCTGCTCGTCGAGATGGACGGCTTCTCCACCGCCAAGGACGTGGTCGTGATCGCGGCCTCGAACCTGCTCGAGAAGCTCGATCCCGCCCTGCTGCGGCCGGGGCGGTTCGACCGCCAGATCTTCGTCTCACCGCCCGATGTCTCCGGCCGCGAGCGGATCCTCGACGTTCATTCCCGAAACAAGCCCCTCGGCGACGATGTCGACCTCGGGCTGCTGGCCCGCCAGACCGCCGGTCTGACCGGCGCCGACCTCGCCAACATCTGCAACGAGGCGGCGATCTTCGCCGGACGCCGCGACGCCCGCCGCGTCGACATGCGCGACTTCGACGCCGCGCTGGAGCGGGTGGTGGCCGGGATGCAGTCACGGCGGACGCTGAGCGACCACGAGAAGCGGGTCGTCGCCTTCCACGAGGCCGGGCATGCGCTGTGCGGCGAGCTGCTGCCCTCGGTCGACCGCACCCACCGGATCTCGATCGTCCCCCGGGGCAAGGCGCTCGGCTACACGCTCAACCTGCCCGAGGAGGATCGCTACCTCAAGACCCGCGAGGAGCTGATCGACTTCATGACGATGCTGCTCGGAGGCCGGGCCGCCGAGGAGATCGTGTTCGGCTCGATCACCACCGGCGCCTCCGACGATCTGCGCCGGGTCGCCGAGATCGCGCACGCGATGGTGCACGAGTACGCGATGGGCACCGGGTTCACATCGCTGCGCCTCGTCGACGGAGCCGCGGAGGCGACGCGCCGCGTCTCCGACGAGGAGATCCGCCAGCTCGCCGACCAGGCGTTCCGCACCGCCGTGGGCCTGATCACCGATCACCGACCGCAGCTCGACCAGCTCGCCGAGCGCCTGCTGGAGAACGAGGTGCTCGAGCGAGACGACATCAACCAGGTCATGGAGGGGCTGCCGGCCGCGGCCCCGGACCACCGGCCGGGGCAGGGCCGGCTCGGCATCGCCGCCGCCCACCCCGCGCCGCGCGAAAAGGGCTGAGCAACTCGCTACGGGCGGGCGAGGCACGCCCCGCTATTCTCGGGCGCCGATGCTGTCCGCGATCGACCATGTGGGGATCGCCGTCGAGGAGATCGACGGTGCCCTCTCCGTCTACCGGGACCTCATGGGGATGGCGCTCGTGCACCGGGAGACGGTGAGCGAGCAGGGGGTCGATGCCGCCCTGCTCGACGTCGGCGACTCCCACATCGAGCTCGTGGCGCCGCTCGGGCCCGAGACGACGGTGGCGAAGTTCCTCGCCCGCAAGGGGCCGGGCCTCCACCACGTCGCCTACCGGGTGAGCGATATCACGGCGACGCTCGGATCGCTTCAGGCCTCCGGCGCGCGGCTGATCGACGAGCGCCCCCGCATCGGCATCCGGGGCTCGCTGGTCGCGTTCGTGCATCCGGCCAGCAGCGGCGGCGTCCTCACCGAGATCGTCCAGCCTGCGGAGGACCACTGATGGCAGACGGCGGCAAGCCCCAGAAGATCAGCGTCGGCTTCAGCGGCGGCCAGTCGCTGGCGATGCGTGCGCGCCCGGCGGAGATCGCCAGGCTCCGCGGCGCCCTCGGCCGCGACGGCTGGTTCGACATGGAGACCGAGGACGGGGCCGTCGCCCTCGACCTCACCCAGGTCGTCTTCGTGCTCGCCGACACCGAGGCGCATCGCGTCGGCTTCGGCACCTGACGGAGTGGATGGACACGCCGCCGACCGCGCCGTGCTGCGCCTCCTGCGCACGCGCGGTCACACCCCGGGGCTGGAGCGGGCGGTGGCCGGCTATTCGCGTCTCGGCGAGCACGCCGCGGGCTGGATCGCGCTCGGCCTCGGCGGCGCCTGGCTCGACCGCGCCAGTGACGAGCGCCGGCGCCGGTGGCAGCGCGGCGTCGTCACGGTCGTCCTGGCCTACGCGGCCAACTACGGCGTGAAGCTCGCTGTGCGGCGCCCCCGCCCGGAGCTGCCGGGGCTCCCGCCGCTGTCGTCGGTCGTCTCCCGGCTGTCCTTCCCGAGCGCCCACGCCACGACGTCCTTCGCCGCCGCGCGCGCCTACGCCGGGCTGGCGCCCGCGCCCGCTCTGTACGCCGCCGCCGGGGCGTTCGCGCTCTCGCGGCCGTACCTCGGGGTCCACTACCCGTCCGACGTCGTCGCCGGCGCGGTGCTCGGAAGCGTGATCGGGGGGGTGGCCGGATGCCCATGAAGGTCGGCATCGTGGGGATGCCGAACGCCGGCAAGTCGTCGCTGTTCACGGCGCTCACCGGCGTCGCGGCCGAGGCGGCCAACTATCCCTTCACGACGATCGAGCCGAACGTGGCGATCGTGCCGGTGAGCGACGAGCGGCTCGCCGCCGTGGCCGAGACGGTCAAGGCCTCCAAGCTCGTGCCGGACACGATCGCCTTCCACGACATCGCCGGGCTGGTGGCCGGGGCACACCGGGGCGAGGGCCTCGGCAACCAGTTCCTCGCCAACATCCGGGAGGTCGACGCGATCGTCCACGTCGTGCGCGCGCACACGGATCCGAACGTCGTGCACCCCGAGGGCCGCGTCGATCCCATCGGCGACATCGAGACGATCGAGACCGAGCTCGTGTACGCCGACCTGGAGCAGGCCGAACGGCGGCTGGAGCGCGTCGCCAAGACGGCCAAGTCCGGAGACCGGCACGCGATCGCCGAGGCGGCATGGCTCGCCGAGGTGATCTCCGCCCTGCAGGCAGGTCGCCCGGCGCGCTCGGTCCCGCCTCCGAGCGACGCGGCCGACGCGGTGACGCTGCTCTCCCCGCTCACGGCCAAGCCGGTGCTGTTCGTGGCCAACGTCGAGGAGGGGACCGACGAGGTGCCCCCGGTCGTGGCCGCCCACGCCGCGGCTCAGGGGGCCGAGGCGGTGGCGGTCTCCGCCCGCCTGGAGGCCGAGCTCGGCGAGCTCGACGAGGAGGAGGCCACGGCGATGCGGGCCGACCTGGGGTTGAGCGAGTCCGGCCTCTTCCGCGTCGTCCGCGGCGCGTTCTCGCTGCTGCGTCTCGTCACCTTCTTCACGGCCGGCGAGGCCAAGCCGGCCCAGTCCTGGCATCTGCGCTCGGGTCTGACGGCGTGGCACGCCGCGGGCGAGATCCACTCCGACATCCAGCGCGGCTTCGTGCGGGCTGAGGTCGTCTCGTGGCGCGAGCTCGTCGACGCCGGCGGGTATGCGGGCGCGCGGGACCGGGGCACGCTGCGGCTGGAGGGCCGGGACTACGTGATCGCCGACGGTGACGTCATCACCGTGAAGTTCACGCCGTGACGGGAACGATGGCGAAACAGGTCTCCATGGAGACCTCCGCGTGCAGAGAACGCTGCGCGGTGGACCGACCGACGGCCGCCGCGGGCGTCACCCGCCGCCGGACGACGTGGCGTAGGAGGGGGTGGTGGCGAACAGCTGCTGGGCGACCGCGAACGCGGGCTTCGGCGTCCCGTCGTAGGCGATCAGCCCTTTGTGGTGGATGCCGGTGGGGGTGTAGCCGGGCGGCAGGGTCGCGCCGCCGGTCCACCCGGGATTGACGGCGAACTCACGCAACGTCCAATAAACGGATCCGTTCATGAACGGCAGCTGGTCGAGCACGCCGTAGGTCTGCTGGATGTAGGAGTCCTGGAACTCGTAGGTGCCCTTGGTGGTGACGGGGCCGTCGTAGAACGCCTCGGCGCCGTACTCGGAGATGGCGAGGGCCTGGTCCGGATACCGGCTGTGCTGGAGCTTCAGGTAGGGCTCGAGCTGGCTGAAGTCGGCCACCGAGTGCCCGGCGGGTCCGGTGTCCCAGCCGAAGTAGTCGTCGATGCCGAGCACGTTCAGCTGCTTGTAGATCGGCTGCGCCGGCTCGTTGGTGTAGCAGTACACGTCGAGGCCGACGGGGACGCCCGGGTTGAGCTGCCGCGCCAGCTTGATCGCCGCGGTGAGGTAGGTCTCGGTCCCGGGCGTGGTCGCGGGGGTCACCGACAGCTCGTTGGCCACCGAGTCGACGATCACGGAGGGATGGTTGCGGTCGGCGAGCAGGGTCGGGCGCAGGATCGAGAGCGCCTGGCTGCGTCCCGAGGCGCTCCTCAGCTTGGTGTCGGCGTGGTCGACGGCCGGCTGCGCCCACACCAGGATCCCCGCCTTGTCGAGCGCGTCGAGCAGGCGTGGGCTGAGCTCGTAGTGGGCGCGGGTGATGTTCGCGCCGACCGACTTCAGCTCGGAGACGATCGTCGCGATGTCGGTGTCCGTGAGCGCGGCCCCGTCGCCGTCGGCGTCCTCGTGGATCGAGGCGCCGTGCAACCACAGGCGCCGGCCGTTGAGGTACAGGATCCCGTGCGAGACGGTGGCGCTGCGCATCCCGACCTGCATCGTCTGGTCCTGCTCGAGCCGCGCGCCGCCGAGCACCCTCACGTCGACGCCGTAGAGCGACGGGTGAGCCGGTGACCACAGCTGCGGCGATCGCACGGTCACGCGGAAGGAGACGTTCTCGCTCCGCGTCCCGCGCAGCGCGGCGAGGGTATGGGTGACCGTGGTGCGGTGTTCGCTCGGCGACGTGATGATCACCTCGATCTTCGGCGACACCTTGCCCGTCGTGGTGTTGGTGAGTGTCCCCTGCACGAGCAGGTTGCCGCAGTGGTAGGCGCAGCCGAGCTGCGGCATCACACCCAGGTCGGAGAGCGTGAGCCGCCCCTGCGGCTGGAGCGAGACCGGCCCGGTGATCCCGCCCCAGTTCCACCAGTCCTCGGGGAACGCCCCCGCCCCGCGGATGTCGTCGACCCGGATGATCAGCGTGTTCGGCCGGCCGGGGATGAGACTCGTGGCGGGCACGCTGAACGGCGCGTACGGATTGTGGTTCTGGCCGACCTGATAGCCGTTGAGGTACACGGTCGCGTTGCGCCGGATCCCCTCGAAGGCGATCCGCCACGACCGGCCCTGCGTGAGCGACGGCCCGGTGAACGTCGTCCTGTACCACCACACCTGCCCCTGATAGCCGGCGGGGTCGACGGTCGGATTGAAGTCGTTGGGGATGCTCACGGGACTCCATCCGCCCTTCGGAGCACCGCCCTGCCCCCAGCTCTGGCTGAGGCCGACGTTGTCCGGGTCCGCCTGCGAGGACCACCCCGAGTCGAGCGCGATCGGGGCGGGCGGACGGAGCGTCGGCGGCCCGACCCCCGAGCCGCTGCTCGCCCGCGCAGTCGCCCGCACCGCGTGCTCCACGTGCGCGAGGACGGGCGTCCCCTGCACCACCGCGCGCTCCGCCGCGGGGGCCTCGCGTCGGCCCGAGGTGGAGCCGGAGGTGAGCGCCCGTGACTCGCCCAGACCGATCCCGAGGGCGCACATCAGGATGCATCCCAGGCTCATCATCAGCAGCGACCGGCGCACGAACGAGATCATGACAATTGGTCCTCGGCGGGAAGGGGGGATCACAGGTCCGAGACGGAGCGAGCCTGCCCGAGGCGCTGCGCCAGACGGCCCAGCCCGAGCCCGCTGGCCGCCTCGGCGCCTCCCGGAATGTCGGTCTCCCGATCCGGCGGGCGCTCCACCTCCACCCTTCGTAACAACGCAATCTCCCGAAAGGAGCGCAGCGCCTCGACGTGCTCGGTGAGCGCCGCGGTGACGCGCGGGCGCTCATGCAGGGCGCCGGCGATGGCGCGCTCCAGCGAGCCGTGGCGCCGAAGCAGGTCCGCGGCGGTCTTGGCACCGATGCCGGGGGCGCCGGGGAGCCCATCGGACGGGTCGCCGCGCAGGGCGATGAAGTCCGGGACGAGCTCGGGGTCGATCCCGTAGCGGCGACGGACCTCGGCGGGACCCACGGCCTCGAAGCCCTCCCGTCCCGACTTCAGGTACAGCACGGTGGTGTGCTCGTCGGCGCACTGGTACATGTCGCGGTCGCCGGTGAGGATCAGCGTCGCGCCCCCGGCGGCCGACTCGCGGACGGCGAGCGAGCCGAGCAGGTCATCGGCCTCCAGCTCGTCGCGGGTCATCGAGCTCCAGCCGAAGCCGGCGAAGAACCCCGGCGCCTGCTCGAACTGCCATTGCAGGGCGTCGGGGACGGGCGGGCGCGCGGCGTGATAGCCGCTATACAGCGCGACGCGGTAGGCGGCGGCCTCGGCGCCGAAGCACAGCACGACGGCACGCGGCCGCTTCTCGCCCACGGCCCGGAGCAGCAGGTTCGCCGCCCCGAGCAGGGCGTTGACGGGGCGATCGTCCACGCCGGTGATGGAGTCCGGCAGGGCGTAGAAGGACCGGTACAGCAGGCACGGCGCGTCGACGACGAGCAGGGGCGCGGGCACTCAGCCGACCACTCAGCCGTTCACTCAGCCCACGGCGACCGCGGGGGCGGCCAGGGCCCCGGCGAGAACCCGATAGGTCCCCCGGCCCGGGAGGGCGAGGTCATAGCCGCCGCCGGCGCCCAGGCGCGGGCGGGCGACGGTGCGCCAGTGGCCGTGCTCGAGCAGCTGGACGGAGATCCGCTGCCCCGCCCGGCCGGGGATGACGGTGCCGTGAAGCCCGGGGAGCGCCTGCACGAGCATCGTGTCGACCAGCGGCACGAGCGCCGACATCGGCTCGCTCGCCGCGGCGGAGCCGCTCGCGTCGGCGCGGGTGGCGGCCGCCGCCTCCGCGGCGGCGGTGCCGCCGGTGCCGCCGGTGCCCGCGGGCGCGCTGCCGGAGCTCTCGGAGATGACGTGGAACACCTCCCAGTTCGTGCGCAGCCCGAACCGCTGCTGCAGCGTCCAGCCCGACACGACGCGGCTGCCGGCGCTGCCGAGTACGCGAGCGGTGATGACGCGCGGCGAGACCCCGTGCGTGAGCACGCGGATGCCCTCGAAGGCGCCGCGGAACAGCCCGTGCAGCTTGGCCGCCGCCTTCGCCATGCTCATCGCCAGGTGCTCGTGGTGATACGGGTCCTCGCCGTTGGCAGCGTCGTAGGGGTCCGGGACGCCGACCAGCCACGGCTCCGGCAGGGACCCGAGCCACTCGTACTGGATCGACTCCGTGTGGCCCCCGGAGCTGGAGAAGAAGTAGGTGACGACGGGCCGGCCGGCATAGGTGACGACCTGGCCGCTGGTGGCGGCGACGGCGGCGTCGGTGGCCGCCGTCTCGGCGTCGACGCCGCCGTAGGCCTGGGAGCGGGTGTCGTCGTAGAGCTCGTAGTCGCTGGCGGCCGCGTCGCTCGTGATCGCGTACGTCCGGGCCGCCACCGCCTGCGCCTGCAGTGCCTGGACCGGCCACGAGGCGGGGACCTCGGACGGGACGACGCCGCGGACGTAGTCGTCGAGTCCGACCGACTCCACCGTCTGGACGCCACCGCCGCCGGCCGGGCGGAACACCAGCGAACCGTCGTAGCGGCCCTGGCCGGCCAGCACCAGCGAGCCCGGGCCCGACACGCTGAGCGGCGCCGCGAACGGTCCCAGCTGCTTGCGCACGGTCTTGTGCTCGCGGTTGGTGCCGAGGTAGACCAGGACGAGCCCGGTCCCCTGCGGGACGACCGTGTAGCTCGTCCCCGGCTGGAGTCGCTGCCGCCCGGCGCGGCTCGCGCCGCTGAACGCCGGCTTCCCGCCGGAGCGCAGGAGCACGGTGACCAGCTGATTCGGATCGGCGTGCCCGAGGCTCGTGCCCCGGTAGTAGTGGGCGAGGATCGCCCGGTAGCCGACACCGCGCTGGGCGTAGCCGAGCGCGCCGTACTGGCTCATCCCGATGCCGTGGCCGTAGCCACCGCTGTCGACGGTGAAGATCCCGGCGCTCCGCGCGGCCGCGGCCGAGGACGCGAAGGCGAGCAGGCCCGCGAGCAGGAGGGCGGCGAGGAGCGTCAGGGCTGGCTTGCGAACGACGAACACAGTGGACGATGGAGGAAACGGCGAGCGAGGCTTCTCCGGCGCTGGAGGATACGCGGCCGCGACAGCCGCCGCGCCCGGCCGGAGTCCTCAGGAATCCATCGGCAACCAGCGCGAAAGCCTCAAGCGCATCGCGCACCGACCCAAGGCACGCGGCCCGGGGCCGCGCCGCCGCCCCCTAGAGGTTGCCCTGCGCCATCTTCCGCAGGTCCATCGCCTTGTTGTAGGTCTCCTCGTCGACGCCCTTCTCGGCGGCGACGTCCCGGAGCATGCGGCCGGACTGCGCCGCCTCCTTGACGATCTCCCCCGCCTTGTCGTAGCCGATGTAGGGGTTCAGCGCCGTGGCCGCCGCGAGCGTCGACTCCGCCGAGCTCAGGCATCCCGCCTCGTTGGCCTGGATCCCGTCGACGCACTTCTCGGCCAGGACCCGCGCCGTGTTGGCGAGCAGGCGGATCGACTCGAGCAGGTTGCGGGCGATCAGCGGCACGCGGACGTTGAGCTCGAACTGGCCCTGCATGCCGCCGATGGTGATCGCGGCATCGTTGCCGATCACCTGCGCGGAGACCTGGAGGACGACCTCCGGGATCACCGGATTCACCTTGCCGGGCATGATCGAGGAGCCCTTCTGGAGCTCGGGGAGCAGCAGCTCGCCGATGCCGGCCCGCGGTCCGGAGCCCATCAGCGCCAGGTCTCCGGCGATCTTCGTGAACGACACGGCGATCACCTTGAGCGCGCCGGAGAGCTCCACGAGCGCGTCACGGTTGCCTTGTGCCTCGAACGGATCCTCGGCGGGTCGGATCTCCAGCCCGCTCGTCTCGGTGAGGTGCGCGCGGACCCGGCCGGCGAACTCCTTGTGCGTGTTCAGGCCCGTCCCGGTGGCCGTGCCGCCGAGCGGGATCTGGGCGACCTGGGGCAGGGCGCCCCGGACCCGCCGCGCCCCGAGGCGCACCTGCGCCGCGTAGCCGGAGAACTCCTGCCCCAGCGTCACCGGCACGGCGTCCATGAGGTGCGTGCGTCCCGCCTTGACGATGTCGCGGAACTCGCCGGCCTTGCGTGCGAAGGCGGCCTCGAGCTGCTCGAGCGCCGGCAGCAGCTCGTTCGTCGCCTGATCGAGCGCCGCGAGGTGGACGGCGGAGGGGAAGACGTCGTTGGAGGACTGCCCCATGTTGACGTGGTCGTTGGCGTGGACACCCTCGCCGGCGAGCCGGGCGATCACCTCGTTGGCATTCATGTTCGTCGAGGTGCCCGACCCCGTCTGGAACACGTCGATCGGGAACTGCTCGTCGAATTCACCGTCGGCCACCCGGTCGGCGGCCGCCGCGATGCGCGTCGCCATCTCGTCGTCGAGCAGGCCGAGCTCGCTGTTCACGCGCGCCGCGGCGCCCTTGATCCGTCCGAGCCAGCGGATCACCGGAACCGGAACGGGCTCGCCGGAGATCGGGAAGTTGGCCACCGCCTTCGTCGTCTCGCCACCCCAGAGTTGCTCCTGCTCGCTCACGCTCATGTCGGTTCCTTTCACTTGCGATCCTCGTCTCCCGATGAACGTTACGCCGCGCGGCTCCGAGGTGGGCGGGGGCCACGCCGATGCGGTCTAGCCGAGGAAGCTGATGAGCTCTCGCGCCACCCCGACGGGGTCGTCGTAGGCCATCAGGAACCCCGTGCCCGGCAGCGTCCGTAGCTGGGCGTCGGGCAGCAGGTCGAGCGCCTCCCGCGCCGCGAGGACCGGGAAGGCACGGTCATCCTCGCCCCACAGCAGCAGCACGGGGGCTCGCAGCTTCGGGTAGGCGTCAAGCAACTGGCGCTGGGGCTCGTGCGGCCAGCGCCGCGCGAACTTCGACCACGACCGGGCGCGGTTGCCGTTGCCGGCGACGTCGAGGAAGGCATGGCGCACGAGGTCGCGCGCCTCGGGGTTGCGCTGGACCGACAGGCGCTCGCCGAACGCGGGCCGGAACACGAGCTGCGCCCCGTGGGCGAGCAGCCGGTCGAGCCCGGGCAGCGCGGCGAGCCGGCAGATCCCGCGCCACGTCGCCCGCGCTCCCGCTCGCTCGTAACGGCGATGCAAGCGGTTGCCCATGAGCGCGAGCCGCGCGGGCTCCAGTCGTCCTGTCGCCACCGCCCACAGCGCCAGCTCGGCGCCGAGATCGTGGCCGCCGACGAGGGCACGCGGCCCGGCGACCTCCCGCACGAAGCCCGCGATGACGTCGGCGAGCCAGTCGGGCGAGTACGGGTGCCGGGGACGGTCCTCGGAGTCCCCGTGCAGCGGCAGGTCGGGGAGGATCAGCCGGAAGCGCGCCGACAGCGCACCGACCACCGGCTCCCACTCGCGGTGCGAGAGCCCGAGCGAGTGCAGCAGCGTCAGCGGCGGCCCGGTCCCCGTCTCCCGGTAGGCGACGCGCGCCCCGTCGGGATGGTGGTAGAGCCGGAGCCGCACGGGTCCATCGTCCCAGCCTGTGACAAAACCGGCGTCGCCCCGTGAGCCTTCGCGATCGAAGGTTGTGCAAAACCTCTCGCACCTGTCAAAAGCTCAGCAAATGCTCCTCAATGGTGGCATGGCAAATACAAGGGTCAGTCCACTCGGCATGTCGATCTCCCAGGCCGCCCACGAGCTCGGGGTCTCCCTCGGGACCATCCGGCGCTGGTCGGACCTGGGCTATCTGCAGTCCTACCGCACGCCCGGCGGCCAGCGTCGCTTCAGCGAGGAGCAGATCGCGCGGTTCGTCGACTCGCTCGAGCGCACCGGCGCCCGGCACGACGTCGCGGTCTGACGCCGCTGGCGATCGGCGCCGTCAGGGGCGCGGCGAGCCCGCGCTGACGCGCCGCCGGACGTCGAGCTCGGCATCGAAGTTCGCGGCGTCCGCGTGCCGGTACGCCATCCCCTCCCCGCTGAGCAGCGCTCCCAGCATCTCGACGTAGCGCGCCTCCAGCTGGGTGCCCGCGACGCGCCGCAGCTCGACGAGTGCCTCGAAGGATCCCATCCGCGTGCGGTACGTGTCGCCGGCGGTGAGCGTGTCGTACACCTCGGCGACGGCGACGATCTTCGCGATCTCCGGGATGTCCGGCCCGACGAGGCCTCGCGGATATCCGCGGCCGTCGATCCGCTCGTGGTGGGCGAGCACGATCTCGGCCACCGGACCGTAGATCCCCAGGTCCCTGAGCAGGTCGGCCCCGAGCTCGGGATGGCGGTGGATCGCCGCCCAGTCCTCGTCGGTGAGGGCCCGACCGCGTTCGGCCACCCGGTCGGAGAGCGCGAAGTGCCCGATGTCGTGGAGCAGGCCCGCCATGTGGGCGAGCTCCACCTCCGCGTCGGGCATTCCGACCGCGCGGGCGATATCACGGGAGAACGCCGCCACCGCGGCGGCGTGGCGCGCGGCGCGGGAGTCGCGAACGTCGAGCGAGCGGATCAGCCCCCCCAGCACGCCCCAGGAGAGAGCCAGGTGGCGCTCCCCCTCCAGCCGGGCGCGGTCGATCAGCCGGGCCATGTAGGAGAACGTGAGCACGCTGGAGAGCGCGAAGGCGAGTCCGGGCACGCCCAGCGTCGCCGCGAGTGCCGCGCCGGCCACCACGACGAGGAGGTTGAGGACGATGTTCGGCAGGTCGCGAACGAAGTCGCCGAGGCCGAACTGGGTGAGCTCGGGCAGCGCCAGCCGGCGCAGGGTCGCGAACAGCGCGAACGACAGCGCCATGGCGAGCAGGGCACCTGCCCCGACGGCGACGAAGAACACGGCGTGGCGGTGTCCCCCCGTCCCCGCCACGGCGGAGACGACGAGCGCCGAGGCGATCGCCGGTAGCGCGGTGGCGGGCAGGTTGCACAGCAGCATCGCGCGCGGGCGCGTCCGCAACCGAGCCGACGCCGCCAGCTCGGCGAGCACCGCCGCCGCGATCGCCGAGCGGGGGCCGAGCAAGGCGCCTGCCAGGACATAGACGATGAACGCGCCAGAGACCGAGAGACCGTCTCGCTCCCCCGCCACCAGCCCACCGGCGAGCACCGCGGCGACGGCGAACACGATGTCCCGACCGTCGAAACGATCGGGCCGCGCGAGGACCACGGTGAGCGCGATGGCGACGATCGTCGCGGCGACGCCCAGGATTCCGACATCGCCCCACGCCCTCCTCCCGCCGCGGCGCCGTATCGGTGCAGCCGACATTTGCCTGCACCGTAGCGGGGTTTTTCGGGCGTCTACAAGTAGGCTGGACGCCTAACGACCGGTGCGATAGCTCATGTGGCCCTCCCTCCCGCCCAGGTTCGAGGTCATTTGGCAAGTTTCGCACACTATTTACCCACTAAGTTGTGCATTTATGGCGTACCGTCTCCATAGACATGCTGTTTGGCCGAACTATCTGAATTGATGCGCTATCTCAAGACCAGCGAAGCGGCGACGTTGCTCAACGTCAGCCCCAACACGCTGCGTGCGTGGGAGCGGCGCTTCGACTTCCCAAAGCCGCAGCGCTCGCAGGGCAAGCATCGCCTCTTCACCCACGGCGAGGTGGCTGCGCTGAGGGACGCGCTGCAGGAGGGCCTCTCGATCTCCTCGGCTGTCTCTCGCGCACGCGAAGGCCTCGCCACCGACACCAATTCGCTCGTCGGCGCCCTGCTGACCTACGATCGTGACCGCGCCGACCGCGCGATCGAGGCGGCGCTGGCGTTGCGCTCGGTGGACCGCTCGGTCGAGGAGGTGCTGCTCCCGTCGCTGGAGGACATCGCGGCCCGTCGCGGCGAGGACTCCGCCGCGTGGGCGTTCGCCGCAGGGTGGGGCGCCGATTGGCTACGCCGAGCCCGGCGGCTGACGTCGACGCCACTGCGGGGCACCAGCATGGTGATCGCCGACGCGTCCCGCGACGAGCTCGACCTCGACTTCGTCCACATCCGCTGCTTCGAGCTGTTCTGCCTTCGCGCCGGGATCGACGTCCTCAGCCTGTCGGCCCGCGGCGCCACCGGCCTGGGGGACGTCCTCACGACCCACCCCGCGCAGCTCGTCGTGCTCGCCGGCCGGCATCTCGACGACGACGCCACCGCTCGCTGGGCCTATCAGGCCCGCCTGGCCACCGGCGCCGTCCCCGTCGCCCTCTACCGCCGCGGAGATCACCGCGCCCGGGTCCGCACGACCGCCACGAACGTACTCCCCGACGGCGCCGGCGACGCCCACCGGCGCGTCCTCGAGCTGCTCGAGGAAGAGAACCGGCTCGCCGCCTCCCGAACCCCGGCTCGCCGCGGGAGCGGCGCGGGGTTTCTCGGGCAGGAACAGCGCCGACGCAGCGCCTGAGGACTGACGAGGACGCCTGAGGCGTCCTCTCGGCGATTGCACGTTGCGTTGCGTAGTTGCCTCGACGGGTCCTGCCGCGATAGACCTCCCGGCCGTGACCGGCATCCGCACAAATGCAGCCGCGCTGATGCTCGGCGTGAGCCCGACCACTCTGCGCACGTGGGAGCGTCGCTACGGCTATCCGTATCCGCGCCGCTCGGCCGGTGGTCACCGGCTCTACGACGTCGCCGAGCTCGAGTCGCTGCGCACGACCCTGCAGGAGACCCAGAGCGCCTCCTCGGCGATCGCCCTCGCCCGGCAGCGAGGTGCCGGCATCGGTTCGCCGCTCCGGCTGCGCAGTGCGCTCGGACGCTTCCGCGAGGATCAGGCCGACCGGCTGCTCGAGGAGAGCCTCGCCCTGCGCTCGCTCGAGCGAACCGTGGAGGAGCTCCTGCTCGTGGCGATCGCGGAGCTCCCCGCGGACGAGGCGGAGCGCGAGTTCGCGGCCCGCTACGCGACCTCGTGGATGGCGGCCATGAAGCGTCTGGCTCCCCCCGCCACCCGTGAGGAGGGCGTGCTCGTGATCGACGCGGCGGCGCCGCTGTCGCTCGACGCGCTCCACGCCCAGGCGTTCGAGCTGATGCTGCGGCGCGCGGGCCTGCGGACCTTGACGGTGAGCACCGAGGTCGGCCGCACCCGGCTCGGTCACGCCCTGCGCGCCCTCACCCCCGGTGCCGTCGTTCTCGCCGGCCGCGACGCGTCGCTCGACGTCATCGCGCGCATGGTCTACGCCACGCACAGCGCGATCGGCAGCGTCTCGGTCTACGACTTCCGCGGCGCGATCCGCCATACCGGCGCAAGCACCGTGACGAGCCTCGGCGAGGCGCCGCTCGCCGCGCGTGACCGGCTCCTCGGCGAGCTCGGGCACAGCGACGAGCACCGCGTCCGCCGCAGCGGCACCGCGTAGCGACCAAGGACTGCCGGGACGCCAGGAGAATCGCCCCCAGGGCGATTCTCTCCAGGGACCGCAGGTCCCCAGGGACCCTAGAATCGGGCGTGTCCATGGCTTCGCACCGTCCCGTCGATTCACGCGCCTCGTTCCCCGAGCTGGAGCTCGGGGTGCTCGAGCGCTGGCGCGACCGGGACGTGTTCGCCGAGTCGCTGCGACGCCGTGATGGCGCCCCGGCGTGGAGCTTCAACGAAGGACCTCCGTTCCCGAACGCCGCGCCCGGCGTGCACCACGTGCTCGCCCGCGCGTTCAAGGACATCTTCTCCCGCCACCGGACGATGACCGGGCACTACGTCGAGCGAAAGGCGGGCTGGGACTGTCATGGGCTCCCCGTCGAGCTGGCGCTCGAGACCGAGCTCGGCTTTCGCTCCAAGGACGAGATCGAGCGCTTCGGGATCGCCGAGTTCAACGCGCGGTGCCGCGAGAAGGTGGTCAGCCACATCGCCGAGTTCAACGAGCTCACCGAGCGGATCGGCTACTGGATCGACCTCGACGATCCCTACCGCACGATGGACGCGAGCTACGTCGAGTCGGTCTGGTGGGCGCTGAAGCAGATCCACGAGCGCGGGCTGCTCTACGAGCGGCTGAAGGTCGTGCCCTACTGCCCGCGCGACCAGGTGACCCTCTCAAGCCACGAGCTCGGCCAGCCGGGCGCGTACCGAGACGTCGTCGACCCGTCGGTCTACGTGCGCCTGCCCGTCACCGAGCCGGCTCCGGGCGTGCCGGTGCGGGCCGGCGACGAGCTGATCGTGTGGACGACGACGCCGTGGACGCTCGTCTCCAACGCCGCGGTGGCCGTCGGCCCCGAGCTCACCTACGTCCGCGCCCGCACGGGCGACGATCGCGTCCAGGTCGTCGCCGCCGAGCTCGTCGAGCGCGTGCTCGGCGACGAGGCCGAGGTGCTCGACTCGTTCCCCGGAGCGGCGCTCGCCGGCACCCGCTACGCGCCGCCGTTCCCGTTCATCCCCGGCGAGGCCTACGGGCCCAAGGGCCACACGGTGCTGCCGGCCGAGTTCGTCACTGCCGCCGACGGCTCGGGGCTCGTCCATACCGCGATCGCGTTCGGCGACGACGACTTCCGGCTCGGCGAACGCGAGGGGCTCACGGTCGTCAATCCGGTGCGGGCCGACGGGACCTATGACGAGCGGATCGGTCAGTACGCGGGCCGCAAGGTCAAGGACTGCGACCTCGACCTGATCGCCGACCTGCGCTCCCGCGGGCTGCTGCTGCGCGAGGAGAGCTATCAGCACTCCTACCCCCACTGCTGGCGCTGCGGCACCGCGCTCCTGTACTACGCCAAGCCCTCCTGGTACATCGCCACGAGCCGACTCAAGGACCGCCTGCTGGCGGCCAACGAGACGATCCGCTGGGCGCCCGAGGGCGTCAAGCACGGCCGCTTCGGCAACTGGCTGGAGAACAACGTCGACTGGGCGCTCTCGCGCGAGCGCTACTGGGGCACGCCGCTGCCGGTGTGGCGATGCGCCCACGGCTGCGTGAAGGTGATGGGATCGCTCGCCGAGCTCGAACGCGAGTCCGGCGTGCGTCTGGAGGACCCCCACCGCCCCTACGTCGACGACGTCACACTCACCTGCGAGAACTGCGGCGGCGAGATGCGCCGCGTGCCCGAGGTGATCGACGTGTGGTTCGACTCCGGCGCGATGCCGTTCGCCCAGTACGGCGCCCCCCACCAGCAGGCCGAACGGTTCGAGGCCCACTTCCCGGTCGACTTCATCTGCGAGGCGCTTGACCAGACGCGCGGCTGGTTCTACTCGCTGCTGGCGATCTCGACGCTGCTGTTCGACCGCTCCTCGTATCGCAACGTCGTGTGCCTCGGGCTGATCAACGACGAGCAGGGGCGCAAGATGTCGAAGTCGCTCGGCAACACCGTCGCGCCGTGGGACGTGATCGAGCGCTTCGGCGCGGACGCGCTGCGCTGGTACTTCTTCACCTCCAAGTACCCCTGGGACGGCTATCGCTTCTCGCTCGAGACCGTCGGTGAGGGCGTGCGCATGTTCCTGCTGCAGCTGTGGAACACGTACGCGTTCTACGTGCTCTACGCCAACGCGACGGACGACGCGCCCGAGAGCCAGGCGGGCGAGGCGAGCGACCTCGACCGATGGATCGTCTCGCGCCTGCAGGCGACCGTCGAGACCGTCGGCGAGCGTCTGGAGGACTTCGACGCGACGACCGGTGGACGGGCGATCACGGAGTTCGTCGACGACCTCTCCAACTGGTACGTGCGCCGCTCGCGGCGGCGGTTCTGGGAGGGCGATCCCGCCGCCTTCGCGACGCTGCGCCACTGTCTGCTCACGGTGGCGAAGCTGCTCGCGCCGTTCTGCCCGTTCGTCGCCGACGAGATCTACGACAACCTCGACGGCGCCGAGCCGAGCGTCCACCTCTGCGACTTCCCCGTGGCCGACGACGCCGAGCGCGACGAGGCGCTCGAGGCGGCGATGGCGGTGGCGCGGGAGACGGTGCGGCTCGGGCTCGCCGCTCGCGGGCAGTCCAAGCTCAAGGTCCGCCAGCCGCTCCGGGCCGCGGTCGTGGTGGCCACCGGCTCCGAGCGAGACGCGATCGAGCGGATGCGGGACATCGTGCGCGAGGAGCTGAACGTCCGCGAGCTGCGCTTCGTCACCGACGCGGACGAGCTCGGGCAGGTCGAGCTCAAACCCAGCTACCGCAGCCTCGGCCCGCGCTTCGGCAGCCAGATGCCGCTCGTCGCCGCGGCCGTCCGCGGGCTCGATGCGGCGCGCGCGGCGGCCGAGCTGCGCGCCGGCCGGACGGTCAGCATCTCGATCGACGGTCGTGACCACGAGCTCGGCGCCGAGGATCTCCTCATCGCCATGAAGCCCCTGGAGGGCTACCAGGTGGAGCGCGAGGGCTCCCACGCCGTGGCGCTCGAGACGCGGATCGACGACGAGCTGACCGTCGAGATGCGGGCGCGGGAGATCGTCCACCACGTCCAGGGCGCCCGGCGCGCGGCGGGCCTGGAGGTGACCGACCGGATCGCCCTCACGCTCGACGGGGATCCGACGCTGCTCGACGCCGCCCGCACCCATCAGGACTACATCGCCGGCGAGACGCTCGCCGTCGACGTGAGCTACGAGTCGCTCGACGGCGAGGTCGAGCCGCTGGCCATCGACGGCCTTGCCCTCAAGGTCGCCGTCGCGCTCGCCGGTTGATCTGCGGTCTGCCGCGCCGCGTACGCGGCGACACGTTTGGCTATCGAAGGGGTGTGGAACGGTGGCGGCGCCACCTGGGTCCCGCATTGACGCATAACCTGACAGGGAGTCGAACTGCGCCACTCCCTGCCAGGAAAAGCGTCGTGGTGGCGCTTTACCTGACAGGGAACGCACTGAATCGACGCGGTGTCAGGTCAAGCGTCAAAAGGGGGGCGCGCCGCTGGACCGCCCAAAACGCAGCGCGCCCCCGGTTCACCGGGGGCGCGGAAGCCAAAGAGTGAGAAACGAGGCGCGTGCGCCGTTACGCGAGCGCCGGCTCGATCTCCGCCTCGAGCTTCTTCTTGGGGTAGGCGCCGATCACGGTCTTCACCTGCTGGCCATGGCGGAACACCATCAGCGTGGGGATCGACATGATGTTGAAGGACATCGCGGTCTGCTGGTTGTCGTCGATGTTCATCTTGACGACCTTGAGGGCCTCGCCCTTCTCCTTGGCGATCTCCTCGACGACCGGCGAGACCATGCGGCACGGCCCGCACCATGGGGCCCAGAAGTCGACGAGCACGGGGACGTCGGACTCGATGACCTCGGCCTGGAAGTTGTTGTCGGTGACCTCTTGAACGGTGCCAGCCATCTCGTCTCCTCATTGAAGGTCGCGTTGCTTACTTCATAAAATATAGCGTGGCGCCCGGGCGCGAGCGCACTGCCCTCGGGCGCCGGGTCAGGCCTAAGCTAGAAGACGCCATGGCGGACCCCACGAACACCGAGATCGCCGCCGCGCTCGACGAGCTCGGGGACCTCTACGAGCTCGACGGCGCGATCGTGCATCGCGTGGTCGCCTATCGCAACGCCGCCAAAGCGGTGCGCGAGGCGCCGGTGTCGGTCACCGCCCTCGCCCGCGAGGGACGCGCCACGGAGCTGCCGGGAATCGGCGCCACGATCCAGGAGAAGGTCCTCGCCCTCGCCGCCGACGGAGTGATCCCCGCGGCGGCGAAGCTCCGGGCCAAGTATCCCGACGGGCTGATCGCCATGACCCACCTTCCCGGGCTGGGGCCCAAACGCGCCCGGCGGCTGTTCGACGAGCTCGGGATCGACTCGCTGGAGGCGCTCCAAGCGGCTGCCGAGGGGCAGCAGATCCGTTCGCTGAAGGGCTTCGGCCCCAAGGCCGAGGAGGCGCTCCTCGCCGCCCTCGCCGTCCACGACGCCGAAGGGCCGCGCGCCCGCACGGTGCTCGACCGCGCGCTCGGGGTGGCCGAGCAGCTGCTGGGAGCGCTGCGCGAGCATCCCGCCTGCGAGCGCGTCGAGCTCGCGGGCTCGGCCCGGCGGATGGCCGACTCGGTCAAGGACCTCGACATCATCGCCACGGCCACGGATCCGCTCGCCCTCGCCACCGCCGCCGCCGAGCTCGGTCTCGTCGAGTCCGCGGGGACCCCGCGCAGCTCCGGCGTGCGCCTGCGGACCCATACCGGGCTGCCGATCGATCTGCGCATCGTCGCCCCCGACCAGTTCGGCAACCTCCTCCAGCACTTCACCGGCTCCGGCGAGCACAACGTCGCGCTGCGGGAGGCCGCGGTGCGGCGGGGTCTCCACGTCTCCGAGTACGGGGTGCTCGACGACGCCAGCGGTGAGACGCACCGGTGCGCCACCGAGCAGGAGGTCTACGCGCTGCTCGGGCTGAGCTACATCGAGCCCGAGCTGCGCGAGAACCGCGGCGAGCTCGCCGCCGCCGCTCGGGGGGCGCTGCCCGACCTCGTCACGGTGGCCGACCTGCGCGGTGATCTGCACTGCCACACCACGGCCTCCGACGGCACCGCCTCGATCGAGCAGATGGCGGCCGCCGCGCGCGAGGCCGGCTACGAGTACCTGGCGATCACCGACCACTCGGCGAGCATGGGCTTCGGCGCCGATGTCCCGCCCGACGAGCTGCGGCGCCAGATCGAGCGTGTCCGCGCCACCCGCGTGGAGGGGATCGAGCTGCTGATCGGGAGCGAGGTGAACATCCTCCCCGACGGGGCGCTCGACTACGAGGACGAGCTGCTGGCCGAGCTCGACTGGGTGATCGCCTCCGTGCACACGTCGTTCTCGATGTCGCGGGACGCGATGACCTCACGCATCGTGGCCGCCATCGAGCACCCGCTCGTCGACGCCATCGGGCACCTCTCGGGGCGCAAGATCGAGCGGCGGGCGCCGTACGCCTTCGACTTTCCCGCCGTGCTGGAGGCCGCGGCCGCGACGGGGACGATGCTCGAGATCAACGCCAGCCCCGACCGCCGGGACCTGAACGAGCTGCACGCGCGGGCCGCCGCCGAGGCGGGCGTGCCGATCGTGATCAACTGCGACGCCCACCGCGTGGCCGGCTTCGCGGTCGCCCGTTACGGCGTGGCCACCGCCCGCCGGGCGTGGCTGACCGCGGCCGACGTCGTCAACACCCGCCCGTGGTCCGAGCTCGCCCCGCTGCGCAAGCGGGCGCGGGCGATCGCCTGACGCGCACGCTCAGCGCCCCGACGCGGCTAATCGGCGGCGCCGGGGAAGCGTCAGCCCCCACTGGATGTGGGCGAACCACACCAGCCCGGCGACGGTGCCGATCAGGGCGATCCAGAAGTTCAGCCGCATCCCCAGCACGTACACGGAGTAGTCGATCCGCAGCGTCTCCTCGAAGATCCGGAACCCCGAGTAGGCGGCGACGTAGAGCGCGAAGATGCCGGGCGGCTTGATCCTCCCCCGCGAGTGCAGCCAGATCAGGACCGCGGCCACGGCGAGGTCCCAGATGATCTCGTACAGGAAGGTCGGCTGGAAGGTCGCGTACTGGGTGAAGTGGGGCGGCCGGTGGGCGGGGGAGATCTCGAGCCCCCACGGGAGCGTCGTCGGCTTGCCGAACAGCTCCTGGTTGAAGTAGTTGCCGATCCGCCCGATCGCCTGGGCCACGAGCAGGCCCGGGGTGGCGGCGTTCATGAACCGCAGCACGTCGGGCCACGGCAGCCGCTTGCGCAGGATGTAGAGACCGCCGGCGACGCCGCCGGCGATCCCGCCCCAGATGCCCAGCCCCCCGTCCCAGATCGCGAACGGGCCCCACCAATGCGGCGGGATCTGGCTCGGCGTGGTGATCAGGAAGTAGATCCGGCCGCCGATCAGGCCGGCGGGGAAGCCCCAGAGCGCCACCTCGCCGACCAGCTCCGGATCGCCGCCGACGCGCTTCCAGCGCCAGCGCGAGACGAGGATCGCCGCGATCACGGCGAACACGTAGGCGATCCCGTAGGCGTGGAAGAACAGCGGGCCGATGTAGAAGCCGTTGTGCGACGGGCTCGGGATGAACGCCGGGAGGCTCATCGTGACCTCATCCTCTCAGGAGTCGCGGGAGGACATCGCGCGCCAACGTTCGCGCCACGGCGGTGCGTCCGAACGGCTCGAGCATCGCCGCCGCGCGCTCGGCGTAGCCGGGAAGCGGGTCGTCGAGGGCCGTCCGCAGGGCGCCTCCCAGGTCCTCGGCGACGAGCCGCGGGTCGAGCTCCCGGGCCAGTGCGAGGGCCGGATACGGGCCCGGTGCCGGGGTGCTCACCAGCCGGCACCCGTCGGCGAGCGCCTCCAGCTGGGAGATCCCGTGGTCCTCGCGGACCGGCGCGGCGACGAACACGCGCGCCCGGCGCAGGAGCCGGCGGTACTCGGCGACGGGGAGCCGCCCGGCGATCTCGACGCCCGCGCGTGGTGGCACGCCATCCAGGCCGGCGACGACCAGGCGCTCGCCGGGCCGGCGAACCCGCTCCCAGGTGGCGAGAACGTGGTCGAGTCGCTTCTTGGCCGGGTCGCCCGCGTAAGCCAGCACGTCGACGTCGCGCGGCGCGCCGGCGTCCGGCGAGGGGTCGACCGGCACGGGAACCACGGCGGCGTCGGGACGCAGCCCGGGCAGGGTCTGCAGCGAGCCACGGCTCATCGTCATCACCACGGGCGCCCCGGCGAGCCGGCGGCGCTCCACCGGGCGCTGCCAGATCCCGTGCCGGCCCGGGCGGTTCCCGGCGGCCGGGACGTCGAGCCAGATCGCCCCCGGCGCCGGCCACAGCAGGGAGGCGACGATCGAGCAGTAGACGACGGCCCGCGGGCGATGCGCGCGCAGCGCCGCCTGCGCCGTCCGGCGCGCCATCCACGCCTCCACGAGATCGGTGGCGGCAAACGTGCGCACGCGCGGCGGGGGCCCGGTGCCGGCCAGGACCACCGTCGCGCCCGCCGCGGCGAAGGCCCCCTCCAGCTCGCGCGCGGCGACCGTCCAGCCACCGGTCGAGTCGATCGACACGAGCAGGACATCGGGGCGCTGCGCACCGCCGCTGGCCGACCCGGTCAGAGGCGTGCCTCGGGCCGGTGCCCGTTGCGGGCGCCCTCGGGGACGTGCGTGCGGAAGCCGGGCGTGCGCACGAGCCGGATCGGCTTCAGCGGCGAGGTCGGCTCGATGTAGAACCGGGCGCCATCCCGCTCCTCGATCGCCGTCACCGCCGCCGACTGGCGCCGCCAGGCCAGCGACCAGATGATCGCGAAGCCGGCGGCCATCGCCGGCACCTGCGGGATGACCAGGGCGAGCGCACCGGCGCCGAGGGTGAAGACGAGCAACGGCCAGAGCCGGTTGAGGAGGATCCGTCCCGGGCGCTGCTCGGGAAGCGAGGCCTGGGTCCGGGCGCTCGCCAACAGGCCGGCGATCGGTGGGGAGGCGTTGGCGCGACGGCCGAGCCAGGTGCCGATCAGCGTCGCGACGAGCCACCAGCCGGCGGCGACGGGCACGACGAGCTGATCGCCGGTGCCGGCGGCGCCCGCCACCGTGACGATGGCCAGGAGGCAGGCCGCGGCGGCGCTGATGAGCACGGTGACGCGGAGGAACTCGCCGAACCTCACGCCAGGCTCCGGAGTGGTGCCGAGGCGATCACGAGTGTTCCGAGCCGGAGGGTCGACTCACGGCACTAGCCGTCGGCGAGGATCGCCAGCAGCTCGCGCACGCCGTCGGTCCCGTCGACGACGAGGTCGGCCTCGGCGACGATCTCCTTCGGCCCGTCCTCCGAGCGCACACCGACGGCGATCGCCGCATCCAGCTTGCCCTCCTCCCGGAGCTCGGCGAGCGCGCGGAAGGCATCGAGGTCCGTGGTGTCGTCGCCGACGTAGACGGCACAGGACACCTCCGTGCCGGCGAGCAGCGACCTGACCCCCGCGCCCTTGTCGATCCGGACCGGCGGACGCACCTCCAGGACCTTGCGCCCCCAGTGGGTGTGAAGGCCGGCCGCCCGCGCCCGCTCGGCGATCGCGTCCACCGCCCGGCGGGCCGAGGCCTCGTCGGGTGCCCCGCGCCAGTGGAAGCCGAGGATGGCGCCCTTGTCCTCCAGCCGAATGCGCGCGCGGCGGAGCTCGGCGTTGTCCTCCGAGCGCGCGAAGTCCCAGATCCGGCGCGTCCAGTCGCGCAGGTCGGCATCGACCTGGGCCTCGGTCCACCCGGCCCGCAGCAGCTCGGCGCCATGCGAGCCGAGATAGGAGATCGCTCCGATCGACACCATCGCGCGGGCCTCGGAGGCCCGCCGGCCGCTCACGCAGGCGACGATCCCGTAACGGGCGACGATCGCCACCAGCAGCTGACGGGTCGCCTCGGGGACTCGCGCCTCGGCCGCGTGCTCCACGATCGGCGCGAGCGTGCCGTCGATGTCGAGCAGGACGGCCGATCGCGCCGGGTCACGCAGCAGCGGCTCGAGAACCTCGGCGAGGGCGGTCGGGCTCACGCGATCTAGTATGCCCGCTCACCTGCGGCCCTGGAACGTCCGGGCGCGTCCCTGCACGCGGCGTGCGGCGCTGATTTACTCGGCCTTGATGACCGACTCCGGCTACGCGATCTCCCACCTCGACGAGATGGGCGAGGGGTATGGCTTTCGGAAGATCCGCGCCGCGGTCGGAGTGACCGCATTCGGCATCAACGCGCTCGTGCTGCCGCCGGGCTACGCGACCGGTGTGCACTACCACGACGAGCAGGAGGAGACGTACTTCGTCCACCGCGGGCTCGTCGAGTTCCGCTTCGGCGGCGACGGCGGGGAGACGCGCACGCTCGGTCCGGGCGGCGTCGTTCGCGTCGATCCCGCCACGCACCGCGGACTGCGCAACGTCGGCGAGGAGGACGCCGTCGTCGTGGTGGCCGGCGGGCACGGCGGCTACGTCGGGCGCGACGGCCGCCTCCCCGACGGCACGACGGGCGACGGGCCGCCCGGCGCCGCGTAGGCGCGGCGGCGCTGCCGTGGGCGGGCGGTCGGACCCGGTCCTGCTGCTGCACGGGCAACCCGGGGCGGCGCGCGACTGGGATCCCGTCCGCGCGGCGCTGCCGGCCGAGCTCACCGTCCTCGCCGTCGATCGTCCCGGCTGGGACGGGACCCGGGCCGGGGGGCTGCGCCACAACGGCGAAGCGGCGCTGCAGACCCTCGACGCGGCCGGCGTCGACCGCGCCACCGTCGTCGGCCACTCGTTCGGCGCCGCCGTCGCGGCGTGGCTGGCGGTGCACCATCCCGAGCGCGTGGCGGGCCTCGTGCTCATCGCCCCGGCGGCGAACGTCGACTCGTTGTTCCCCGTCGACCGCTGGCTCGCCGCACCGCTGGCCGGCTGGCTGGCCAGCGTGTCGCTGATGGCGGGCACGGCGGCGGCGCTCAGCGCCGGGCCGCTGCGACGCCTGCTCGCGGCGCAGATCGGCGTCGAGGAGCGGTTCCTCGGCGCTGTCGCCACGGTTCTGCGGCGGCCGTCGACGTGGACGGCGTTCGCCGCCGAGCAGCGCGCGCTGATCCGCGATCTGCCCGACCTCGACGCTCGCCTCGGCTCGATCACGGCGCCGACGACGATCCTCATCGGCGGTCACGATCGCGTCGTCCCGCCGCGCTCGGCCCGCCGCCTGGCGGAGCAGATCCCCCGCTCCCGGCTGGTGGAGCTGCCCGAGGCGACCCATCTGATGCCGATGATCGACCCGTCCGGCGTGGCGGCGCAGATCGCCGACGCGGTCGGGTCCGTGCGCGGGCCGGCGCGCCGTGCGACGCTCCCCACACCGTGAGCACCCGCACCCCCCGCCTCGCTCCCGCTGCGCGTCGTGCCCAGCTGCTCGATGCGGCGCTCGACGTGCTGGTGACATCGGGCTTCGCCGCAGTGACGATCGAGGCGGTGGCGGCGCGCGCCGGGGTCACCCGGCCGGTGGTCTACGACCAGTTCGGCGACCTGGAGGGGCTGATGGTGGCGCTCGTCGACACCGCGGAGGCGAGCGCCCTGGCCCCGCTGCTGGAGATCGTCGGCGTGGTGCCGGCCGACGATGTCGACCCCGAGCAATTTCTCTCCGACGCCGTGCTCGCGTTCCTGCGGGCGGTGCGCGCGGACCCGCGCACGTGGCGGCTCGTGCTTACCCCGCCGCGGGGCGCATCGCGGCAGCTGCGGGGGCGCATCCGCCGCAGTCGCCGGCTCGTGGCCGACCGGGTCACGGCGCTGCTCGACTGGGGCGTCCCCCGGCGCGGCGGGCCGCCGGGGCTCGATCACCCGCTCGCCGCACGGCTGATCGTCGCGGCCGGCGAGGACGCCGCGAGGCTGATGCTCGCGCACCCGCGCCGCTTCACCCCCGAACGGCTGAGCTCACTGGCCCGCGCGCTCGTCGTGCTCCTCCCGGCCGGCGCGCCACTGCACGGGCAGGCGCCGCCGAGCGTTCCCACGCTGCCCTCCCCCGCGGCCCCCTTCCCGTCCCCGTCCGGCGCTCCCGAGCCTCGGCGTCGCATGCCGCAATCCGAGCGGCGCGAGCAGCTGCTCGACGTCACCCTCGCGCTGCTCGCCGAGGACGGCTTCGGCGCCCTCAGCGTGGAGGCGATCGCGCGGCGCGCCGGGGTCAACCGCGCCGTCGTGTACCGCTCGTTCGCCAACCTCCACGTGCTGCTGGCGGCGCTCCTGCACCGAGAGGACAAGCGGATCCGCCTCACCCTCGACGAGCTCCTCCCCGCCGCACCCGGCGGAACGCCGGCCCGCGTCCTCGGCGACACCCTCGCCCGGTTCCTCGACGCAGTGGTCGAGCACCAGCACTCCTGGCAGCTCGTCCTGCTGCGCCCCGAGGACGCACCGCCCGCGCTCCAGAAGCTCGTCAACCACCGCCGCGCCGCGCTCGCGGGCCGACTGGAGCCGCTCGTTCGCTGGGGCGTGGCGCGCCTCGGCCCGGCGGGCGCCGAGCTCGACGTGGAGGTCATCTCCCGGATGCTGCTGTCGGTCGGCGAGGAGCTGGGGCGGCTCGCCCTCGACGAGCCGGAGTTCCCCCCCGAGCGGCTCATCGCCGGGCTGTGGGGGCTGCTCGACCGCCTCCCGGCGTAGACGCCCGGACTCGGCTCCGACCCGCTCGTCACCACGCGGCCGGGAATCTGCCATCGAGCGGGCGGCCGCCCGCCTCGGGGCGGCCTCATCCCGGAGGGGCTGGGCGTTTAGCGCTACTCCTGGTAGCGAAAAACGCCCAGCCCCGATCGCCGATCGGCGGGCAGGACTGGGCGGATGGGACGCGAGCCGGGCTACGCCTCAGGCAGAACTCGCGGAGCCCGCGCGTGCTCCTGCGTCGCCGCCCGCCCAAGCGCGTGATGCCTGACGGCGGGCCGCGGCCGCGCCGCTTCGCGCAGATGCGTCAGGCGCCGATCCGCACCGGAACGCTCGTGGCGGCGCGCAGGTAGGGATCCGTCTGCCACTGGGGCTCGCCGTCGAGCTCGAGCACGGGGAGGTCGAGCAGCGCCCCGAAGGCGACCGGCGCCACCTGCTCCACGAGCGGCGCGCCGACGCAGGTGTGGATCCCGGCGCCGAAGGCGAGGTGATCGGGCCCGTCCGCACCTCGGTCGAGACGCAGGCGATCCGGATCGGGGTACCGGTCGGGGTCACGGTCGGCCGATCCCACCACCGCCGTCACCCGCGTGCCGGCGGGCAGCGCGCGCCCGCCCAGCTCGGTGTCGACGGCGGCGAAGCGATCGATCACCTGCACCGGTCCGTCGAGGCGCAGCAGCTCGTTGACGAGCGACCCGAGCAGCGAGCGGTCGGCGCGCACGCGCTCGGCCGCATCGCCGCCGTCGGCGAGCAGGCGCCAGGTGCCGGTGGCGATCAGGAACGTCGTCGACAGATAGCCGGCGACGAGGAGATCGCACAGCGTTCCCACCAGCAGATCGTCGGAGAGCCCGTGCTCGGCGAAGCTGTCGCACAGCTCGCCGAGCAGGCCGGGACTCGGTGCCGCTCCCGGCGCGCGCCGCTCGATCACCATCCCCTGCCAGAACGTGCGCAGGGCCATCTGGGCGCTCAGCCCGGAGAACAGGACGGGCGGCGGCTGGGCGGCGTCGTGGGCGACGGTGACCGCGCTCTGCCACGCCATCAGCGCCTGGCGCATGAGCGGGTCCTCCGGGACGCCGAGCAGGTCGAGCGTGACCGCGGCGGGCAGGGGCAGCGCGTAGTCGCTCACGAGCTCGATCCGCCCCTGCCCGGCCAGGCCGGCGAGCAGCGCCTCGGCGTGGGCCTGGGCGATCTCCGGCGCCCGCTGCGAGGCGGCCACGACGAGCGGCTCGACGGCCGCCCGCATCGTCGTGTGGGACGGCGGGTCGGAGCTGAACAGGCTCGGTGAGAAGGCGTCGAGCGCCGCGAGCGGACCGGGGCGAGGGGGCGCCGGTCCCGGAGGGTGCTTGAGCCACACGTCGCGCTGCGACAGGATCGCCTGTGACTCCGCGGCCCGGAAGCACCACAGGCTGCCGTACGCGCTCACGTCGGCCATCGGCGCCCAGCGGCGGAACGACGCGTAGACCGGGAACGGGTCGGCGAGGAACCCGGGCGACCGCGGGTCGAAGCGATCGGGGTCGAACGGCGCGCCGATCGCGGCGGCCACGGCCGCGGCCGCGGCCGCGTCGAGCACGAGGTGCGGCTGGTCGGTCGCGCAGGCGATCCGCTGCTCGGCGGCGCCGGAGGCCGGAACCGCCTCTCCGGCGTCGAGATCGAGGGCGCTCTCGGTCGGGACGGTGCAGGTCAGCGGCGGCGCGGGCGCATGCGGATCGGCCGCCACCGACGCGAGCACGGCGGCCGCCTGCCCGGGGTAGTCCTCGCGCCCGCCGGGGACGCCGTCGCTGACCGCAGGCAGCCCGGCGGCGACGAGCGACGCGCTCTGCAGCGGGGGGAGCTCGCGGCCCGCCCACGATCCCTCGGCGATCGGGCGCTCGCCCCCCGCCGCCCGCAGCACGATCCGGCCCCGCTCCCCCGCGTGCCAGTCGACCAGCACGTGTCCGGGGCGGACTGTCACCTCGCCGTCGCCCCGTCCGCTCGCCACCAGGATCCGGCGCGGCGCCGACGGCCAGGCGAGCCGCTCGAGCAGGGCCGCCCGGTGCGGGCTCACCTGCGGGACGCCATCGCCGTCGAGCCACACCCGGTCCATCTCCTGGTTGGCCACCGATCCGAGCAGCGTGCGGAACCGCGCCAGCGCCGGGAGCTCGTCGGCGAGGTGGGCGACGAGCCACTGCACCCCGAGCTGGGTGACCGAGCCGCGGTGCGGGGTGTCCCAGGTGACGATCGTGTCGACTCCGTGGGGGGTGCCATCGCGCTCGAGCTCGCTCAGCGCGAGGCGGCAGATGAGTCCGCCCATGCTCCACCCGAGCAGCGTCATCGGCAGGGCGGTGCGCGCGGCGAGCACCGACAGGCACTCCTTGACGACGGCGGTGTTCTCCAGGATCGAGCGCAGCCCGTCATCGAGCCCGACGACGACGAGGTCCCGGCCGGAGGCCTGCAGGCGGGCGAGGACCCCCTGCTGGGCGAGCACGCCCCACGAGAACGCGAAACCGTGGTCGCCGGGGAAGCCCTCGACGACGACGAGCGGACAGCGCAGCGCGTCGCGGCCGGGCGCGCGGAGGATCCAGCCCATGCCTCCGCTGAGCGGGAACGTCTCGTCGGGCGCCGGCGCCCCCGTGCCGAACGAGGTTGCCGAGGGGGCCGGGCTCACACGCCCTCCGCCAGCGCGCGCAGGCCGTGCAGGCCCGGCATCATGCAGTAGACCGACCCGCGCGTCCGCGTCAACGTGGGCAGCCCGCTCAGCACGAGCCGCTCCCGGGAGGATCCGCGCACGATGAGCTGGCCACCGCCCTCGGGCTGGGCGCCGAGGATCGGCTCGCGGGTGCCCCGGAGGCCCGGTTGGGCGATGTCCATGTTGGCCCACTGCCGCAGCACGAACTCGTACTGCAGCTCCAGGTCGGCACACATGAACAGGCCGATGAGGCCACGCTCGATACCGTCGTCGCCGGCGGCGGGGTCCCACGCCGGGCCGTAGGGCATGCCGCGGCGTACGATTCGCCGGCTGCCGCGCATGCCCATCGCCGGCGCCGAGCGGGGATTGAGGCGGCGGATGTGGCTGCCGGCGGGACAGCGCACGCCGGCCGCGTCGTCGAGGTAGAGCGGGTTCTCCGGCGAGGGGCCGTAGTCGAACCGGTTGAGCGCCGCGGTCGCAGGCGCCGGCTCGGGGCCGTCCGGATGGGTGATCACCGGTGCTCCGTCACGCCAGCGGCCCATCACCCGGCTGGCCAGCCACTCGGTGCCGATGCCCGTCTGCGCCGACCAGCGCTCGAGCGTCGCCTCGAAGCCGGCGACGTCCTGGGCGAGGATCCGGAACGCGGCGTACGTGGCGTTGTCGCCGATCGCGGGCGGGATCGCGCCGAGATGATTGCCGCCGTAGAAGTTGACGTGGCCTGCGCCAAGGAGCAGCTCGCCGGCCGGCATCGCCTCCTGCATGTCAGCCGGCTGCCGGCCCGGCCCCCCGTCGATGCGCGGCTGGGAGATTCCGTCCCGGTAGCCGAAGTGCACGCGCCCGCCGGGCAGCGCGTCGGCGTCGAAGGAGGCCACCTCCCGCGCGCCGTGCCGCGCGATCGCATCCCGCAGCGCGGCGCTGCCCGTCTCCCGCACCGTGACCCGGTGCTCGTCGGTGTAGAGGCTGAGCACGAGGTGGACCTCGGGACCGGCGGTTCCACCCAGCACCCACGTGGCCGGCGCGCTCTCCCCGACGTCGCCGAGACCCACGCCGCGGATGTTGTCCGGATCGGACGCGAGCGCCCGGGTCGCGGCCCCCGCCTGGAAGGCGGCGGGGAACGTGGCGAGTGCGGGGTCGCCCACGCCGAGCGTCTGCAGCCCGGCGAAGGTGACGCCCACGTTCAGGCAGTGGGGGGGACGCTCGTCCCAGGTGTCGGCATGGCTGACCGTCGGACCGGGTCCGTCGAGCAGCTCGGCGAGCAGCGAGCGGGCGCCGGCGGGGTCGCCGAGAGCGATCGCCAGATGGCGGGCGTTGGCGGCGCGGTAACCGCGCACGACGTTCCCCTGGATGTCACGGAGGTCGAGGTCGCTCATCAGGTCCCGCCGGTGGTGATGTCGAGCACGGTGAGCGCCGGATAGGCCGACCACACGCCGATCGGAAGGTTGTGGGCGCGCACGAAGGCGACGAACTCCCGCGGGTGACGCTGGACGGGCAGCGGCGGCGCGTCGCGGATGAAGCGCAGGACCGCGGTGAACACGTCGCCGAGGACGGCGACGAAGTCCATCGTGTACGCGTCGAGTCCACCGTCGTAGGTGGTGATCGTCATCAGGTGGGTGTTGCCGGGACTGGGCAGGAACCGCGCGAAGTGCACGTAGCGCAGCGACGCCAGCGCGGCCTGGATGGTCGGTGCCGACTCGATCAGGAGCATGGCCAGCGCGGGCATCTGCGCCGGGCTCTTCAGCGGAAGGAACAGGTTGAGCGCGTTCTGGACCTGTCCCTCCAGCGCGGTGCTCGCCGGCCCCGCGATCGACAGATCGAGCAGCGCGGGCACCGCGGCCCCCACCGCCCCCGAGGCGGGCCCGGGGTGCCCGGGGTGCCCGGGGGCGATCGGCCGCATGTGGCTCACCGGACGAGGAGCTCCTCCGCCCGCCCGATCTCGGCGAGCTGACCGAGCTCCTCCAGGCTCGTCATCGCGGCGGCGAGGATCGCCGGACGCTCGGCCACCGGTGCGAGCTCGGCGCGCAGGAGGGCCACCCGCGCCAGGTCGATCGGCGCGTCGGCGACGATCGCCGCCTCGGCACGGCGCAGGCTCCGTCGCGCGGCGTCCGTGGCTCCGCGTCCGAGCGCGGCGCGTCCGCGCAGCACGTGGGTGCGGGCCCGGACCCCGTGGAAGGTGAAGGCCAGCCGGCGCAGGGCGCGGAGACCCTGGGCCAGGCGCCGGTCGAGGCTCGCCGACGAGACGCCGCTGTTCGGCGCCGCCCGCACCTCCAGCAGCACCTCGACGGCGAGCGCGGTCATCTCCGCCCACACCCATCCCGTGGGCAGGCTGCTGCTCACCATCTTGAGCACGGCGTCGGCGTCGGCGACGGCCTCCGCATAGCGACGCTGACGGCAGCGCGTGGCCGCGCTCGTCGCCCAGCGCTCGATCACCGTCCCACCGTCGGAGCCCGGCGTCGGGATCGTGAGCGCGCGGTCGAGGGCCACCCCGGCCGGTGCCACCTCGTCGCGGAGGAGGAAGGTCTGCGCCTGGTCGAGCAGCGACCAGCACCGGTTGACCTCGCTCCCGGTCCGCGACGCGAGCTCCTCGGTTCGCCGCCAGGCCCGCTCGGCCGCCGGCGCGTCGCCGCGGCACAGCTCGAGCGCAGAGCGCGTCTGCCACAGCTCGGCTTCGAAGTTCAGATCCCCGAGCTCTCCGAACAGCTCGAGCGCGCGGCCGTTGGCATCGATCGCGCGCGACCACTCTCCGAGCTGGGCGTGGCGGATGGCCGCGACGTTCCACACGTAGGCGGAGGCGTCCTCGTGTTCCTCGCGTCCGGCCATCTCCAGGGCCCGTTCCGCGTAGCGGTGGCTCAGCCCGCGCAGGCCGAGAACGCTGGCCACGCCGGCCGCGTGCGACAGCGCGCGAGCGAGCTCGGCGGAGGGGCCGAGCGCCTCGCCGAGATTGAGCGCCGCCAGCGTCAGCTCACACAGCTCGATGGCCGAGTTCCCGTGCAGGTAGCTGATCTGCACGAGCACCCGGTGCGCCTCCACGGCGGTGGCCAGGGCCTCGGGGGAGCGCCGGGGCTCGGCGGCGCGACGGCCGGACAGGAGCCGCGCCTGGCGCACGAACTCCCGGCCGAGGCCGACGAGCGCCGAGCGTCGCGTCTGGGGCACCGGGTAGCCGAGCCGCTCCAGGCTCAGCTCGAGCAGGGCGCGCCCGCCGACCAGGTTGCCGAGGAAGTACTGCGCGTCGGCGAGATGCTTCTCGAGCAGCGCCCGGCGCTCGGGATCGTCTTCGCCGATGACCCCGATGGCACGCTCCAGCAGCCGCACGGCCTCGTGGAAGGCCCCCGCCTGCAGCCCCGCGCGGCCGGCCGACTCCAGATACGGCAGCGCGCGTGAACGGTCGCCGGCGGCGAGCCAGTGATGGGCGAGGAGGGCCGCGCTCGAGACCTCGTCGGGCCGGCGCTGCTCCAGGAACGACGCCAGGTTGCGATGCAGCGGCTGGCGCTGACGGGTCGTCAGCAGGCCGTAGGCGACGTCACGCACGATCTGATGACGGAAGACGTAGGTGGCATCCGCGTCCGGCGCCGGATCGATCAGCTCCCGCGCGCGGAGCTCGTCGAGATGCTCGGAGACCGCCGCCTCATCGGCCGCCGGATGGGTCGCCGCGACCTCGGCGACGGTGAAGCGGCGCCCCACCACGGCCGCCGCCTTGAGCGTCACCTCGTGACCGGAGCGCAGTCCGTCGACGCGGCTGAGCACCGAGCTCTCGATCGACGAGGGAACGTCGAACGGTGCTCCCGGTGTCAGACTCGCCGCCTGTTCCTCGATCCGGATCGCCCCGCTCGAGACCATCGCCTGCAGCAGCGACTCGCAGAACAGGGGATGGCCGGCCACCCGGTCGAGGACCAGGTCGAGCACCGGCTTGGGCACCGAGTGGACCCCGAGCCGGTGCTGGATCAGCGCCGTCGTGTGCTCCGTGCCGAGGCTGCGGAGGGGGATCTCGGTGGCCCCCGAGATGGCCAGCAGCTCCTCGCGCTCGGCGGGGCCGGTCTCGCCCGTGGTGCGCCGCTCGGTGACCAGCAGCAGCGTACGCGGCGCGCTCGCGGCGATGCGGAGCAGGAGCGACCACGACGCGCTGTCGAGCCACTGCACGTCCTCCACCAGCAGGGCGATCGGCTGGGATCGCGCCGCCCCGGCCACCGCTCGGCCGACGAGATCGTTGACCGCGTCGCGGCGCACGTCGCCGGTCATCTGCGAGGAGGTCGCGTTCTCCGGTGGCGCCGACGGGAGCACGGGGGCGAGCAGCGGAAGCAGCCGGGGGTCGGCGTCGTCGAGCCTCGCCGCCAGCGCGGCGGGATCCCGGGCGCCGCCGAGCAGCTCTCCGACGAGGCCTCGCCAGGGCCCGTAGGGGGTCGTGCGGTCGACGGCATCGGCGGCGACGAGGAGCCGGCGCATGCCCGACTGCTCGGCGAAGCGCATCACCTGCCCGGCGACGGTCGACTTGCCGATCCCGGGCTCGCCGGTGAGCAGGACGACCTCGCTGCGGCCGCTCTCCACGACGTCGCTCATCCGCGACAGCACCAGCGAACGCTCGTCGTCCCGATCGACGACCGAGCGTGTCGTCGGCTCCGCCACCTCGACGCCGAACAGCTCCATCACGTCCGTGGCCCGGCGCCTGCCGCGCACCCGCAGGTCAGGGCGAGGGCGCAGACGGAGCTGCAGCGATGAGGCGTGGACGCTCGCATGGTCGATCAGGACGGTGCCGTCGGCGAGTCCGCTCAGCCGCGAGGCGATGTTGATCGGGTCCCCGAACAGGCTGTACTCGCGGCGGACGTCGGAGCCGAACACACCGCACAGGACCCGGCCGCTGGCCACCCCCACCGAACGCACTCCGTACAGCGGGGCCAGCTCCTCGAACGCCATCCGGGCACAGCGCAGCCCGCGCTCGATGTCGTTCTCGTGGGCGCGCGGCGGGAGACCGAACACGCCCGAGAGCGTGAGCCCCTTGTTGTCGAACACGACCTTGCACGCCCCCCCGAAACGGGCCATCAGCTCCTGGAAGCGCCGCACCGCGCTCTGCACGCGATCGAGATCGTTCCCGCCGTCGTGCAGGCTCACCATCAGCGAGGTGACCGGGCGAAATTCGGCAAGCCACTCGCTCGCCGTGCTCCCCGCCGCGAGCACGGGGAGAGGCACGAACGGCCGCATGAGCTCGGCCGGCGGCCGCGGGTCGGCGGTGTCGACGTGCGAGACGGCGGGGATCCGGTCGCCGAGCTCCCACAGTCCCTCGCCGGCCGGCCGGGCATCTCCCAGCGAGCCGAGCCCGCGCGCGGCGGACTCCGTCAGGGAGACGGCGCCCACGCGTCCGTGTCGCTCGGCCCGCATCGCCGCCACCACCGCGGGGCCGGTGGGCACCAGCTCCCAGCGCCCGCCCACACCGCCGGTGAGGATGATCGAGAGCTCACCGGCGCTCACGCCGGCTCGCGTGGCGAGTGACAGCGCCTTGTCGGCGGGCAGCGCGCTGATCCGCCGCAGCATCGTCGCCGCCGCGGCGGCAGCGCGCGCCACGGCCGGCTGGAGCTCGACCGCGGACGATGCCGGCCACAGGCACAGGAACGAGTCGCCGGCGATCCCGAGCACGTCGCCTCCGAACTCCCGCACCGTCTGCGCGACGGTGACGAAGTACGCGTCGATCTCGGAGGCGATCCGCTCGAGTCCCGCCGCCCCCTGCCCCCCGAGGCGCTCGACGTGACCGGTGAAGTCCTCGATGTCGGTGAGCAGCAGGGCGCCGTGGAGGTCGTGGCGCTCGGCATCGGCGAGCGGCCCGCCCACGCTCAACCGCCGCGCCAGGAAGCGCGAGACGAAGCTCTGAGCGAGCACCGGGTCGATCCCGGCCTGGTTCCCTTGGGACACCTCTACCGATGTACTCACCGTGACCCCGCCGAGCAGGCTACCGCAGACCGGCCGGCGGACGGAGGCCATGACACCCCCCAACCGGGGTAATGTGCCGCGCGTGAGCGCTCCTGCCGGTCCCTCCGTCGTGATCGTCGGCGCCGGGTTCGGCGGGATCGCCGTCGCGATCGAGCTCCGCCGCCACGGCTTCCGGGACATCACGCTGCTCGACCGGGCGCCGGCGCCCGGCGGGACGTGGTTCTACAACCGCTACCCCGGCGCGGCGTGCGACGTTCCCAGCCACCTGTACTCGTTCTCCTTCGCCCAGCGGCGCGACTGGTCACGGCTGTGCTCGCCCCAGGCGGAGATCCTCGCCTATCTGCAGGACGTCGCCCGGGCGCACGGCATCGATCGCCTGATCGAGACGGAGGCCGAGGTGACGAGCTGCCGCTGGGACGACGAGACCCGCAGCTGGACCGTCGCGAGCGCGGACGAGCGCACATGGAACGCGAATGCCGTCGTGATCGCCACCGGACAGCTCAACCAGCCGGCGCTGCCGCGGGTTCCCGGGATCGAGGACTACCGTGGCTGCGCGTTCCACTCGGCGCGGTGGGATCCCGACCACGACCTGCGCGGTGAACGGGTGGCCGTCGTGGGCACCGGGGCGAGCGCGGTTCAGTTCGTGCCCCTGGTGGCCGAGCAGGCGGCGCAGCTGACCGTGTTCCAGCGGACGGGCAACTGGTTCCTGCCGCGGCGCAACCGGCCCTACCCCCCGGCGCTGCGCTGGGCGATCGCGCATGTGCCCGGTCTGCAGCGCCTGCGGCGTCGCTACATCTACAACTACACCGAGTCGCTGACGATGATGATCCGCCACCCGCGTACGGCGGGCCTGATCGGGCGACTGTGGTCGACGCTGTTCATGCGCCGGCAGCTCCAGGATCGGGAACTCCGACGGACCGTCTGGCCGGACTACACCTTCGGTTGCAAGCGGGTCCTGTTCAGCTCGAGTTACCTGCCCGCGCTGCAGCGCGAGAACGTGGAGGTCGTCACCGAGCGGATCGACCGCCTCACCGAGCACGGGATCCGGGCGAGCGACGGGACCGAGCGGGAGTTCGACTGCGTCATCTGGGCGACGGGGTTCCACACCGACCGGTTCATGTTCCCGATGGAGGTGACCGGCGCCGGCGGTCGATCCCTGGCCGAGGCGTGGTCGGACGGTCCGCACGCCCACCTTGGCGTGACCGTGCCCGGCTTCCCGTCGCTGTTCCTCGTCTACGGCCCCAATACGAACACCTCGGGAGGGTCGATCATCCTCTACGAGGAGACCCAGGCGGCTTACATCCGCCAGGCCCTGGAGCATGTGCGCGATCGCGGCGCCGCCGCGATCGACGTCAGGCCGGAGGTCGAAGCCGCGAGCGACCGCGCGCTGCAGGCGCGCTTCGCCGGCACGGCCTGGACCCGCTGCGACTCGTGGTACCGCGACGAGACAGGCCGGATCATCACCAACTGGCCGGGCTACATGCGCGAGTACGAGAAGGCGCTGAGCCAGCTCGATCCGAGCGAGTTCACGTTCGTCGCGCTGGAGCGGGAAGCGGCGCTGCCCGCTTGAGCGTGATCGACGTAGCGTGGAGGTGACCGTGCGGCTCAGGCGCCCCCTCGACCGGCTCGCCGCACTCGATCCCACCGGCCTCGTCGGCCATCGGGTGGTGGGCGCCGCCCGGCTGCTGCCCGGAGTGGCGTTCGGCGAGCGGGTCAGCGGCGCCGTGCTGGAGGAGCTCGAGCGCCGGCTCGAGGCGGTCGTCGGCGACCGCCGGCGACTGCCCGCCGCCGAGGACGAGCCCCTCGACGGCGAGCTCCAGGATCCTGTGCCCGTGCGGCAGCGCCCGGCGCCCGCGATGCTCATGGACGCGCTCCTGCGTGAGTCGCAGGAGCAGGATCCGCGGGAGGGGGAGGAGGCGCTCGTGGAGATGCTCATCGGCGAGCTCGTGCCCGACGAGGCCCGGATCCTCGTGGCGCTCTCCGACGGCAGCGCCTTTCCCGTCCTCGACGTCGTCGCCCGGGGCGGAACCGACGCCGGCCGCATCCTTCTCGCCGGTGTGTCCAATGTCGGGCGCCTCGCCGGAGTGGTCCTGCCCGAGCGGACCCCGATCTACCTCACCCACATGGCCGGCCTCGGGCTCGTCGAGCGTGGCGAGGAGGATCCGGCGCTCGCCGCCGAGTACGAGAGCCTCCTGGAGGATCCGGCCGTCCGCGAGGCGCGCGCCGCAGGCTCGGGGATGCGCCGGCCCCGGACGGTGCGCGGCACGGTCCGCGTCTCCTCACTCGGGCGCACGGTCTGGGCCGCCAGCCGGGTCGACGCTTGAGGGCCGCGCTGGCGCGCTATCGGCGCAGCGGCGCGGATCTGCCCTACGGCGACCCCGCCGGCTATCACGGCACGGCGCTCGAAGGCTACTTCTGGCGGATCACCGAGCCCCGGTCGGGCCACGTCGTCGTCGTGATGGCGAGCGTCAACCGCGACGGAGATGGCCGGCGCTGGGGCACGACCGCGATCGACGCCCACCCGGCGAGCGGCGTGCGGACGGTCGAATCGGCGAGCGCCGAAGCGGATCCCGGTCGCCTCGCGGTGGAGATCGGCGGGGGGCACGTGCTCGCGGCGAGCGAGCGGCGGCTGCTCGCGCGGGTCGACGGGGACACCGCCATCGCGATCGCCATCGATCCCGTGGCGGGCTGGCCGCGGCGCTCGCTGGGGGGAATCGGCGTCGGCCACCTCGTTCCCGGCCTCAGCCAGTACTGGCACCCCCACCTGCTCGGCGGCCGCGTCACGGGGGAGGCCCGGATCGGCGGGCGGACGATCTCGCTCGACGGCGCCAGCGTCTATGCCGAGAAGAACTGGAGCCCCAGCGGGTTCCCGCGGGACTGGTGGTGGGGCCAGGCCCACGGCTTCCCCGAGCCCGAGGTGTGCGTGGCGTTCGCGGGGGGCCTCGTCGGCGTCGGCACGCTGGTCACCCGGGCCACGGCGGTGGTCGTGGGGATCGGGTCCGAGCTGATCGCCGCCGCGCAGCCTCTGCACTCCGTTCGCGTCAGGTTCGGACCCGGGCGCTGGAGCATCTGCGCGCGGACGGCGCGACACGTGATCGAGATCGAGGGACACGCCGACGGCCGTGAGCCGCATCTGCTGCCGGTGCCTCTCGCCCGGGCACACACTCAGCAGCCCGCCGCCGCGCGCCAGCACCTCGCCGCGCGGCTGGAGCTCCGCGTCACGCGCGGACGGCGGCTCGTGTTCAGCGGCGAGTCGGTGCTGGCCGGGCTCGAACGGGGCGCCGCGGACGCGCCGTGACCTGGGGCCCTGCCGTGCGGGCCGCGCCGGCGCCTCCCGGCAGAGCCCGGCGCCCCGGCCGTCCCGGTCGTCCCGGTCGTCCCGGTCGCCCCGGTCGTCCCGGTCGCCCCGGTCCGGTCGCCCCGGTCGCCCCAACGAACTGACAGATGCGATCGGATGGGGGGGAATGCCCGATGTGGCGCGAGACGGCCGGCGCGTCGCCATACTCCTTGAGGTGCGCCGCAGGATCGTCGTCTGCCTCGGCCTTCTCCTCGCCCTCGCCGCCGTGAGCGTGGCGTTGGCAGCGTCGCACGGCGCCCGCCCCGCGAGAGCCGACGTGGCGATACGGGCCGCTCCCGCTGCAGCTGTGGCCCCTGCGCACCGCCTGCGGCCCGGGCTCGTCACCCCCCGTCAGATCCTTCGCGAAAAGGCGCTGCACTTCCTCGCCACGAGCCCGCTGCTCGGCCGGGGGCCACAACCCAGCCGGCGCGGCGCGATCGCCGTCACCCCCCACGCTCTCCACGCGCCTCGAAGCGGCGTGTGCGCAGTGGCCGTTCCGGGCTGCTCGCTCGTTCCGTGCGACGAGTTCGCCGTCGCGGGGCCTCCCTCGGTCGCCGGCGCCGTCGCGGCGCCGGCGCTCCTCGCCACGCCTACCAGGGTGGTCACGCCCGGTGGCCGCCCGCTGCGCAACGGGCACGGTCGCTGCACGGGCCGCCCGGGGACGCCGCCCCGGATCCTGCGCGTCACCCTCACGTCCGTCTCCCAGTGACGGACCACCAGCTTCCTGAGTAGCGCGGCTCGCAGCGTCGGCGGGCCGACGGGCCACCGATGACCCGGGTGAGACATCGGTGGGCGCTTTACGGGACATATGGCCCCTTTACTCGCCCACCGATGGCGGAGCACCAGCCTCCCGGCCTCCGGCCGCCGGCCGCCGGCCGGATGCGGCTCAGCCGAGGTCGCGCTCGATCGCCGCCAGCTCGTCCTGCTTCGCGGCGATCAGGGTCTCCGCGTCGGCGAGCAGCTTGGTGCAGTTCTCCGCCGAGGCGTCGTCGAGCGCGTGCGAGGCCGTCGGCAGTTCGCTCTGGAGCCGGTGGTAGGCGAGCAGGTCCGGGTGCACGCCGGCGATGGCGGTCATCTGGTACTCGACCGCCTTGGGCACGCCGTCGAGGACGACCTCCAGGAGCGGCCGCGCCCACCTCGCCAGCCCGAAGTCGCCGACGTGCTCGGGCGCGATCGGGATCGCGCCGCTGCCGGGCGTCTGCGGCGGCAGCCCGGTGCCGATCGAGACGACGACGACGCGCGCCTCCTCGGAGCGCAGCCGCAGCGCGTCGACGTAGCCCGCCAGCGTGGGGTCGTTGGCGAACGTCCCGCCGTCGACCAGCGCGTGATCGGTCATGCCGTCCGGCGCCGGGAGCACGGCGGGATCGAAGTAGGTCGGCGCCGCGCTCGTCGCCCGCGCCACCATTCGCATCGGCACGTCCCAGTCCTCGTTCTCGTTCTTGGCGTACTCGCGCTTGAAGAAGAACGGTCCCGGCCGCGACAGGTCGTAGCTGGGGACGACGACCTCGGTCAGCGCCTGCGAGAGCTTCGCCTCCCCGAACACGCGGGCGAGGATGCGCTCGATCGGCGCCGCCGGATATCGCGCGTCGATCAGCCCGTGGATCGTCCGCGCCTCGCGCAGCGCCGATCGCGGGAAGATGTCGGAACCCTCGTTCGTGTACATGTCACGCAGGTCCCTCGCGGCCAGCGCCGGTCTCCCGTCGGGACCCGGCTTGGTCAGCCCGAGGGCCAGGATCCCACCGGTCGAGGTCCCGGCGACGAGGTCGAACTGGTCGGCGATCGGCCGCCCCGTACGCGTCTCGATCTCCTCCAGCACGCGAGCCGGGAGCAGCCCGCGGATCCCGCCGCCGTCGATCGCGAGCACGCGGTACGGACGTGACGATCCGTTGCTCATGGCGGGATCCTCTCAGATCACCCAGAGCGGATAGCGTCTTTTCAGCGATGGCGCACCACGTGTTCACCCTGATCCTCGATCGCGACGCCCGGCCGCTGACCGAGGAGCTGCGTGAGGCGGGCTGCGGAGACGCCCTGTTCCGGATCGAGGACGGTGTGCCGCTGGCCGCGTTCTTCCGCGAGGCGCCCACGCTCCAGCGGGCGATCGCCAGCGCCACGCGGGAGATCTGCTCGACGGGACTCGACGTCGTCGGCATCGCCCACGTCGGCAACCCGCGCAACGAGCCCCCCCGCTACCGGGCGGGCTGACGCGAGGGCCGCGCGCACCCCGCGCGAGGCGGGCGCACTCCGCGCAAGGCGCCGCGGCGACCGCGGGCCTCAGTCGTTGAGGTCGAGCACCGGCTGCGGAGCCGGCAGCTCGTGGGCGCCCTCCGTCGCCACGATGGCGGTGCCGATGGCGAAGAACTCGATCACGTGGCTGTCCCAGCCGTGGCTCTTCTCCTGCAGATCCACGCCGACGATCCCCTTCGCCGACAGCGCCTGCGCCTCGGTCTGCATCCGCTCCATGGCGAGCTCACGGGCCTCGTAGAGCGCCTGGGTGTAGTTGGGCAGCTCGACGTTGCGCCCGGCCTGCCCGAGGGTCGAGAGCATGCCGCGGTGGGCGACGTGGTAGACGCAGCTGCCCATCACGAGACCCACGGGCCGATGGCCGGTCTTCAGCAGCGTCCAGAATGCCTGCCCGCTCAGGTCGCTCGTGAACGGGCGTCCGTTCGGCGCGCGGTGCAGCACGCCCTCGCGATGCTTGACCGCGGTGCCGATGGCGATGAACTCGGCCATGTTCGCACCCCAGTCGTAGCGGCCGATATCCAGCCGGACCCCGACGATGCCGTCGGCGCCGAGCTGGTCCGCCTCCTCCTCCATCCGCGTCATCGCCAGCTCCCGCGCGTGGTACATGGCCCCGGAGAGCACGGTCATCTCCTGGTTCTTGCGCCAGTTGGCCATCTGCAGGCCGATGTGGTAGATCGAGCTGCCCACGACGAGCCCGAGCGGATCGAAGCCGGCCTCGGTGATCAGCAGGAACTCGTTGACGGTGAGGTCGGAGGTGAACAGCCCCTGGCGGTTCTGCTCCAGGCGCGCGCTGCCCGCCTCCGGGATCCCCTCGGTCGATCCGGGTTGGTAGGTGTCGTCGCTCATCTGCTCACTCTCAGTGTGGAACGTGTCGGGGTGGCGGTGCGGGCCGCGGCGCGGGTGATCGCGGTGCCGACGGCTTGGATGACGATCACGATGCCCGCTCGCTCGCCGCCGCCACCCGGGTTGCCGAAGCCGTAGCCGCGGAGGGTGGGAAGGGACTCGCGGGTGATGCGGTGCTCGAGGCTGACGCCGACGAGCCCATCGGCGCCGACGGCATCCGCCTGGCTGCGCAGGGCCCGGACCGCCGACTCACGAGCCACGGAGAAGCCGCGCGTGTAGTCGACGAGCTCCTGGTTCTGGTTCGAGGTCATCCACTGGCCGAAGGCCGTGCTCTGGGACATGGAGACGAAGAAGGCCGCCGTGGTGGCGCACAAGCCGGCCGGCGTGTAGCCGGCGGAGACGAGCTTCCAGTAGTCCTGGACGCTGAGGTCGCTGAGCCCGGGCCAGCGCTCGCCGGAGGAGTTCGGGAGGCGGATCGCGGTGCCCGTCACCGTGTAGTCGACGCTGCCGGCCGCCCAGTCGTGGGCTCCCCGGCGCACCTTCACACCGATGACCGCGTCGGCGCCGAGCAGCGTCGCCTCCTCTGCGAGGCGATCGAACGAGCGGCGCCGCGCCTGATCCCAGGCATGAGCGACCGTCTCCAGCGGACAGATCACCGTCCCGCCCCAGGCCGCGTCGCCGGGCAGGTACTGCCACCCGACCTGGTGCACGGAGGCACCGAGGACCTGGCCGAGCGAGCGCGGCCCGAGCTCGTTCAGGAGCGCGAACTCGGCGACGCTGAGCGTGCTCGTGAAGGGCGCGTCCCCCGTCAGCTCCCGCAGCCGCCGCTCGGCGCTCAGCGGGATCCCGCCGGCCTCGACGCGCTCCAGCGAGGCCTGCTCCAGGGCCGCCTGCTCCTCGGCCGACCGTTCCTCGGACGCCTGCTCCCGGGATGCCGCTTCATCGCCGTCGGCGGGAACGTCGCCCGAGCCGTCGAAGAAGCTCACCTCACCCATCTTAGGCCCCGCCGCGTACCGGCCCGGCGGGCTGGCGGGTAGTGTCCGCCGCGATGGCCTCCAGCGAGCACCCACGGCACCGGGTCGTCATCGTCGGAGGCGGGTTCGGCGGGGCCAAGGCGGCCCAGAAGCTGCGCCGCGCCGACGTCGACGTCACCCTCGTCGATCGCACCAACCACCACCTGTTCCAGCCGCTGCTCTACCAGGTGGCCACCGGTGTGCTGTCGGCCGGACAGATCGCCCCGGCGCTGCGCGGGATGTTCCGCCGCCAGCGCAACCTCCACGTGCTGCTGGCGGAGGTCACCGCCTTCGACCTCGAACGCCGCACGGTGGCCGCGCGCGCCGAGCGGGACATGGAGATCCCATACGACACGCTGATCGTCGCGGCCGGGGCCACCCATTCCTACTTCGGGCATGACGAGTGGGCGCGCATCGCGCCCGGGGTGAAGACGGTCGAGGACGCCGTCCACGTTCGGCGGCGGATCCTCGGCGCCTTCGAGCTCGCCGAGCAGGCCGACGCGGTCGATGAGCGCGAGGCCTGGATGACCTTCGTGGTGGTCGGCGCCGGCCCGACCGGCGTCGAGCTGGCCGGTCAGCTGGCGATCCTCTCCCGCCGCGTGCTGGAGCACGACTACCGGCGGATCAACCCCTCGGCGGCCCGGATCATCCTCCTCGACGGGGCCGACAGCGTGCTGCAGTCGTTCGCCGAGACGCTGCGCGACCAGGCGCAGCAGGACCTCCAGGACCTCGGCGTGGAGGTCCAGCTCGGCGCCATGGCGAGCTCCATCGACGAGCGCGGGATCGACGTCAGCGAGGGCGAGCAGACGCGCCGGATCGACGCGCGTACGGTGCTGTGGGCAGCCGGCGTGCAGGCCTCGCCGCTGGGAGGCGCCCTGGCGGGGGCCACCGGGGCGCCGATCGACAAGACGGGGCGGCTGACGGTCGGCCAGGACCTCTCGCTGCCCGGCCACCCCGAGGTGTTCGCGCTCGGGGACATGATCGCGATCGAGGGGGTGCCCGGCGTGGCGCCGGCGGCGATCCAGGAGGGCGCATACGTCGCCAAGGTCGTAAGGGCGCGGCTGCGCGGACGCCACCACCGGCGCTTTCGCTATCTCGACAAGGGCACCGTCGCCACGATCGGCCGCACCCGGGCCGTCGCCCAGGTGCGCGCGATCAAGCTGTGGGGACTGCCGGCGTTCGCCGTCTGGGCGGCCGTGCATCTCACCTACCTCGTCGGCTGGGGCAACCGCTACGAGGCGGTGGCCCGGTGGATGTGGCAGCTCGCGGCGCGAAACCGCCGCGAGCGTGAGATCACCGTCGAGCAGGCCGTGGCCGACCTCTAGCGGTCCACTAGCGTCCCGTGCGCTGCCAGTCGCCCCAGCGCTCGGCGTCGGTCGCCCAGCGCTCGTGGTCGCGCCACTCCCCGCCGAGCTTCAGGTAGCGCTCCGAGAACCCCTCGCGGACGAAGCCGCAGCGCCGGACCAGAGCGATGGAACGGTGGTTCGGCGGCTGGATGCCGGCCTCGATCCGGTGCAGGCGCAGCTCCCCGAACGCCTCCGCGAGCACGAGCCCGAGCGCTTCGGTCATATAGCCGCGACCGGCATGGGCGGCGACCGCCCCGTAGCCGAGATTGGCCCCCTGGAGGGCGCCCCGGACGACGTTCGAGACGTTGAAGTAGCCGATCAGGGCCCGGTCCCCCGTGCGGCGAGCCACGAACGAGATCAGGGTGTCATCCCGATTGCGCTCGAGCATCACCTCGAAGGCGGTGGGTGTGTCCGGCGGGGTGATCCAGGGGTGGTGCAGGGCTCGGCTCGCTCGCATCGCCGCGACGAACTCCTCGCCGTCGGCGGCGGAGAGGCGGGCGAGCGAGACCCGACCGGGCACGACGGCGTGAGGCGGCCGATCCGGATCTGCCGAGACCCGGCTCGCCTAGCTCTGCTCGTAGGTGGCGACGATCATGCCGCGGGCCAGCGTCTTGCCGAACATCTGGAACCCGAGCAGGGCGGGGCGGGCGTCGGAGTCGACGTCGAGCGAGGGCTCAGAGAGCGCGTGGACGGCGAAGATGTAGCGGTGGGGGCCGTGGCCGGGCGGCGGCGCAGCGCCGATGTACTGCTTGGCCCCGGCGTCTCCGGCCAGCATCACCGCGCCGTCCGGAAGCTCGCCGTCCGGGCTGCCGGCACCGGTCGCCAGCTCGGTCACGCTCGCGGGAATGTTGGCGATCGCCCAGTGCCAGAAGCCACTGCCGGTCGGGGCATCGGGGTCGTAGCAGGTGACGGCGAAGCTCTTCGTCTCCTCGGGAAAGCCCTCCCACGCCAGCTGCGGCGAAACATCCTCGCCGCCGGCGCCGAACACGCCGGAGACCTGGGGGTTCTTCAATGCCTCGCCGTCGGCGATGTCCGTGCTGGTGACGGTGAACGAGGGGACCTCGGGAAGGAACTCATAGGGCGAGGGCGGGGTGTTCGGGCTCATGTCGAAGCTCCTCAGGTCGGGTCACGCGGGGGCATCGTGGGGCTTTCCGCTGCGAACCAACCCTAATCCGAGTCATCCGGCGCGCAAGCGAACATGTGTTCGTGTCCGGCGCCACGATTCTCCACGCCGATCTCGACGCCTTCTACGCCTCGGTAGAGCAGCGCGACGATCTCCGGCTGCGGGGGCGCGCGGTCCTCGTCGGCGGCGGCGTCGTCCTCGCCGCCAGTTACGAAGCCCGGGCCCGCGGCGTGAGTGCGCCGATGGGCGCCCGCGCCGCCCGGGCGCTGTGCCCCCACGCGATCGTCGTGCCCCCGCGGATGTCGGCCTACGCGGAGGCGAGCCGGGCGGTGTTCGCGGTGTTCGCCGACACCGCGCCAGAGGTCGAGGCGCTGTCGATCGACGAGGCCTTCCTCGACGTCCGCGGCCTCGAGCACATCTCCGGAACGCCGCTGCGCATCGCCCAACGTCTTCGCGCGCGCGTGCGCGAGGAAGTGGGGCTGCCGCTCACCGTCGGCGTCGCCCGCACGAAGTTCCTCGCCAAGGTCGCGAGCGCCGCGGCCAAGCCCGACGGCCTGCTCGTGGTCGCCCCCGATGGCGAGCTCGCGTTCCTGCATCCTCTGCCCGTCGAGGCGCTGTGGGGCGTCGGGAGGGTGACGGCGGCCCGCCTGCGAGCGGTGGGGATCCACACCGTCGGCGACATCGCCGACCGGAACGTCGAGATGCTGACCGGACTGCTCGGCCGGGCGGCGGGGGGCCACCTGCACGCCCTCGCCCGGGGGCACGATCCGCGCCCCGTCACGGTGCGGCGGCGGCGCCGGTCGATCGGCGCCCAGCACGCCCTCGGGCGGCGCCGCCGGCCTCGCCGGGAGGTGGAGCTCGCCCTGATGTCGCTCGTCGACCGCGTCGCACGCAGACTGCGCGCCGCCGGCCGCGTCTGCCGGACCGTCGTGCTTCGGCTGCGCTTCGAGGACTACGCCCGCGCCACGCGCTCCCACACGCTCGGTGAGCCGACCGCTCACACGCCGGCGATCCTCACCACGGCGCTCGGGCTGCTGCGCCAGGCCTGGCCGCTCGTCGAGCGCCGCGGGCTCACGCTCGTCGGGGTCGCCCTGACGAACCTCGCCGACGCGGGCGCCGTCCAGCTGGAGCTGCCGCTCGAGGCCTCCCGTGGCCTCGATGCCACGCTCGACCGCGTCCGCGAGCGCTTCGGCAGCGCGGCCATCACCCGCGGCTCGCTGATCGGCCGCGCGACGCACGCCGAGGTCCCGCTCCTCCCGGACTGAGCCCCGCCCGGCCCGGTACTGCACAAATACAATTATCTATGTCATTATTGTGCGGTATAGGGCGCATACCCGCAGCCGCAGGGAGAAAGCGGCGCGAGGACTCATTCACACCAGGAGGATCCATTGATCGACCGGAGACAGCCGCGGCGACGGGCCACACGAACTCGCGCCGCCCTTGGCGTAGCGACAATCGCCGCCTTCGCGCTGCTGCCCGCGGCGGCCCAGGCCACGCCAACGCAGATCGTCACCTGCCGCGGCGGGCTGACCAAGGCCAAGCCGACCTCAGAGGACCCATTCCTCACCAATTACGCCTTTCACTGCTCGGGCGACATCCAGTCCTACAGCCTCGTCGTGACGCGCACGCCGACCGACGACGGCACGCTCGACGACTTCAACACCGCGCCGACGATCGACACCGACGTCAGCGATGGGCCGGGCCCGGTCAGCCAGACCGAGACCGCCGACTGCACCGCCACCGTCACCCCCGGTGACGGCATCAGCTGCTTCGCCCAGGGCCCCACCAGCACCACGCCCGCAGTGATCAGCGCGTACGACTGGGCCGAGGGCAACTTCGACCTCACCGCGCCCTACTGCCCCTATCGGGCGACGAAGAAGGCCAAGACCGTGACGCCGGGCGCCAACGTCGAGCTCGTGGTGACGGACTCCACGGGCGCCGAGTGGGGGCCGTTCCAGCTCACGCTCCCCAAGAGCTGCCCGGCGGTGAAGCCGCTCCCGAAGAAGAAGAGCAACAAGAAGTAGCGCGTGCGTCGTGCCGGGCGCCGCGCCACACAGAGACCACCAACGAAGCCATATCCACCCATCCAGTTGAGGAAGACAATGCGATTTGACAAGAAGATCCTGATCGCGGCGGCGACGACGCTGTCGCTGGCGGCGGTGCTTGCGCTGCCGGCCATCGCCAGCGCCCGCACGACTCTGATCGGCTCGGGCTCGAGCGCCGAGCAGCCGATCCTGCAGCTGCTGTTCAAGCAGTACTCGAAGGACAAACACGGGAAGATCGCCTTCTCCTACAACCCCGACGGCGGCAACGCCGGCGTCAAGGACGTGCAGGCGGGCCGCAGCCAGTTCGCCGTGAACACGCGCCCGCCGCTGCCGAGCGACTCGGGGACGACGCAGTACAAGATCTTCCTCGACGGTCTGTGCGTCGCCGTCAACAACGACAACTCGCTCTCCGAGGCGTCGCTGACGACGATCAAGAACGTCTTCCTCGGCCTCACCACGACGTGGAGCTCGGTGCCCGGCTCGAACCTCACCACGACGATCGACCCGATCGGCCGCAACTCGACCGCCGGCTCCTACACGTTCTTCCAGTCGGCCGTGCTCGGCGGGAAGACACAGTCCCAGAACGTGCTCCCGGAGACCTCCGACGGCCTCGTGGAGCAGAAGATCAAGCAGGACCCGAACGCCATCGGCTACGTCGGGCTCGCCCACTCGGGCAAGGGCAGCGGCATCAAGGCGCTCGCCCTGAACGGCGTCTCCTGCACCCAGGCGAACATCAAGAACGAGTCGTACCCGCTGTTCCGCTACATCTGGGCCGTCCTGCCCACCAAGAAGCCGAGCGTCGCCGTCGAGCAGTTCGTCGACTGGATGCGCACGAGCAAGCAGGCCGGCAAGATCATCTCGAAGGCCGGTGCCGTTCCGGCGTTCAACAAGTAGGTCCGGACCGGGGATCTGACCCACGCCGCCGATGGACGAGTTCCTCGTCGATACGGAGTTCGGGCCGGAGCCCCGGGCCCTCAGCCACGATCAGCGCGCCGAGCGGATGCTCGGCGCGCTGGCCTGTGGCGTGGTCGCGCTGCTGCTGGCGATGCTCGTCTTCGTTCTGCACTCGGGGTGGCCGTCGTTTGACCACAACGGGCTCGCCTGGTTCGGCTCGGGCGGCGACGTCGACCACCAGATCCAGGCGATCTTCACCTCCGGCGACCTAGCCGAGAAGCCCGTCTGGCTGTTCCGCGCCTGGCCGCTCATCTGGAGCACGCTGCTGATCACCACCTGCGCGGTGGTGATCTCCTTCGTCGGATCGCTGTTCGCCGCCGTGTTCCTCGTCGAGTTCGCCCCCCTGTGGCTGCGCGACGTGCTGGAGCCGGTCGTGCGGCTGCTCGCCGGCGTGCCGTCGGTCATCTACGGCCTGCTCGGCGTGGTGATCCTCGTCCCGCTGATCGACAACGACCTGATCACCCAGGCGGAGAAGCGCTCCGTCAACCCCACGATCCAGCTGAGCGGCCAGAGCCTGCTCGCGTCGGTGGTCGTGCTCGCGCTCATGATCTCACCGATCATGGTCTCGGTGTTCGCGAACGGGCTGCGCGCCGTTCCGCGCAACTGGCTCGAGGGCTCGCTGGCGCTCGGCGTCAACCAGTGGCGGAGCTTCTGGAAGGTCGCCGTGCGCACCGCCCGTCCCGCGATGATCGCGGGCACCGTGCTGGCAGTCGCCCGCGCGCTGGGCGAGACGATCATGCTGACGATGCTCTCCGGCGGCGTCGGCTTCGCCCCGAACCCGATCGACGGGCTCATCTTCCTGTTCGAGCCCTCGCGCGGGCTCGCCTCCACGATCTTCTTCTACAACGACGAGCGCACCTCGCCGCCGATGGAGCACACGCTGTTCGCGATCGCCGCCGTGCTCCTGTTCTCCACGGTGGCGCTCTCGTTCGCCGGCTGGGTCGCGAAGCAGCCGCTCAAGCGCTACGGGGTGGTCGCATGAGCATGCTCGAGCCTGCCCTCACACCGGCCCCGCCGCCCCAGCGGACCGAGTCACGGGCGACATGGCGGTGGACCGACCGCGTCGGCCTCGCGTTCGCGTGGGGGATCGGCCTGCTGTTCTGCGCGATCGCCGCGGGCATCGTCATCTACCTCCTCGTGCAGGGGCTGCGCTACGTCACACCGCAGCTCCTGTTCACCTCGCCGACCGCCGGCTACAACCAGAGCCAGACGGGCGGCTTCCTCGACCCGATGCTCGGCACGGCGATCTGCTCGGTGATCGCGATGCTGATCGCGCTGCCGCTCGGCGTCGCCGTCGCCGTGTGGCTGAGCGAGTTCGGGCGCCCGGCGCCCCTCGCCCGGCTCACCGAGGCGACGGTCGAGATGCTCGCCGGCACGCCTGACATCGTGATCGCGCTGTTCGGGACGATCATCTTCGAGAGCCAGATACTCGGCTTCCTGTCCCAGCGAACCGGCGGCGTCGTCCTCGGGCGCTCGTTCTTCGCCGCCGGCTCGATGCTTTCGCTCGTCGCCCTGCCGCTCGTCGTGACCACCGTGCGCGAGGGCCTCCAGTCGATCCCCAGTCACGTTCGCGAGGCCTCCTACGCGGTCGGAAAGTCGAAGGTGGCGACGATCCGGCGCGTGCTGCTGCCGGCGGCGCGCCCCAACGTGGTCAGCGGCGCGATGCTCGGCCTCGGCCGGGTGATCGGCGACACGGCGATCATCATCATCCTGCTCGGCTCGACGCTCACCACGCAGGGTGCGGGAGGCCTCCCGCTGCTCTCGACGCTCCGGGGCCAGGGGAGCACGATGACGAGCTACATCTACCAAAACTCACCCACCGGCGAGGGCAACCAGCCGACCAAGGCGTACGCCGCGGCGTTCGTTCTGCTCCTGTTCGTCCTCGTCCTCAACGTGCTGGTGGAGATCTACAGCCGCCGCGCCAAGGAGCATCGATGGAACTGAGGCAGCCTCCCCCGGTGCGCCGGCTCGACCCGGCGGGACGCACGAACGGACACGGCCCCACCATCCCAGTGGCCGCCCCGGTGTCGACGAACGGCCACGGCTCGACGTTCGTCTCCGCGCCCCGCGCGGCGAAGCCGTCGACCGTCGCCGTCGACCGTATGGCGGTGGAGGGCCTGTCGGTCTCCTATGGGGCCAAGCGCGCCGTGAAGGAGGTGTCGCTGCCGATCCGCCAGGGCGAGGTGCTCGCGCTGATCGGGCCCTCCGGGTGCGGGAAGACGACGCTCCTGCGCTCGCTCAACCGGCTCACCGAGATCACCCGGGGCACCTCGTTCAGCGGCCGCGTCACGCTGGACGGCACCGACATCGCCAAGCTCGAGCCGACCGAGCTCCGGCGCCGGGTGACGATGGTCTTCCAGCAGCCGAACCCGTTCCCGATGAGCGTGTTCGACAACGTCGCCTACGTGCTGCGCGAGCAGGGCCGGCGCCGCCCGCGCAAGCCGCAGCTGGTCGCACCGGTGCGCGACGCGCTGACCCGCGCCGGCCTGATCGAGGAGGTCGGCGACACCCTCGACCACCCGGCGCTGCGACTCTCCGGCGGCCAGCAGCAGCGGCTCTGCATCGCCCGCGCGCTGGCGGCGAATCCGGAGGTGCTGCTGCTCGACGAGCCGTGCTCGGCCCTCGACCCGCAGTCGACGCGCGTGATCGAAGAGCTGATCGTGAAGCTGCGCGAGGACGTCGCCGTGGTGATCGTCACCCACAACCTCCAGCAGGCCCATCGCGTCGCCGACTACGTCGGCTTCATGTACCTCGGCGAGCTCGTCGAGTACGGAAGCGCGCAGACGATCTTCGGCTCGCCGCGGGAGCGCCGGACACAGGAGTACATCAGTGGTGCCTTCGGCTAGTGCAGCGCGCCGTAGGGTGCTGTGCACCAGGCCGCTCGGCGCCATCGCCGCCGCCGGAGTCGCCGCCGCAGGGCTGTGCGGCTGCGTGAGCACGCAGACGAAGAACGCGCGGCTCGTGCTGCAGAACGAGCGGACGCTGGCGATGGAGAGCAGCGTCCGCGTCACGCGCACGAACCCTGATGTGGCGGTCGCGCAGGTAGCGACCGTGCGCGCCGCCGGGGGGAGCGCCGTCGTGGTCACGCTCCGTAACCGCTCCTCACGGCCGCTGTCCGATCTTCCGATCGCCGTCCGCCTGCGCCTCCGCGCCGGTGGGCGGACCCACGTGTCGCAGCTCAACGGCGGCGCGAACCTCGCCTACTTCGACACCCACCTCGCCTCGATCCCCGCCCACGGCACGACGATCTGGGTTCTCGACACCCGTCGCCTCCCCCCCGGCGCACGGCCCGTGGTGAAGGTCGGCCTCGCCACGGTTCCCGCAACGACGCGCGCCCGCTTCCTCCCGCGCCTGCGGGTGCGCGCGCTCGCCTCCGGCCACGCGGGCGAGCTGTCGGTGTCGGTACGCGACCTGAGCGGGGTCCCCCAGTACGGGCTCCCCGTCTACGCCGTCGCGCTCCGCGGCGGACGCCCGGTCGGCGCCGCGACGGCCTCTGTCTCGACCCTCGCCCCGGGCGCGCGCACGACCGTCCACCTGCGGCTGCCCGACAGCGCCTCAGGCGCTCTCGAGCTTTCTGCGCCGGCCACGATCTTCAACTAGGAAAGGCATGGGAAGGTGACGACCACCACCGAGATGAACGCGGTCTCCGCGAACGGAACGCCGACGAGCTCCGAGCAGTGCGATGCCTGCGGCGCCCCTGTGGAGGCCACCCAGCGCTATTGCGTCGTCTGCGCGACGCGCCGCCGGCATGCACCCGACCCCGCGGCGAGGTTCATGGCCGCGGCGAGCAGCCGGGCGCGGACCGAGGTCCGGCGGGACCGGGCGGCGACCGGAACGCGCCGGCCGATGCGCGCGGCCGGGATCGGGACCGCACTGGTCATCGCCCTCATCCCCCTCGGCGTCGGTCTGGGGGTCCTCGTCGGCCGCTCCAACTCGGGCAACGATTCCAAGCTGCTCTCGACGCTCGAGAAGGAGGCGGCGGCGAAGCCCGTCGTCGTCGGCGGCACCGCGGCGACCGCGGGGACCACAACCGCCGCCACCGTGCACAGCAGCTTCCCGCTCACCAAGGGCTACGCGATCGAGCTCAGCACCCTCCCGGCCGGGTCCACCGGTAGCGCGGCGAGCAGCGCCGAGAGCGCTGCCCGGGGGAAGGGGGCCTCCAACGTGGGTCTGATCGCGACGTCGAACTACACGATCACGCCGGCGCCGTCCGGGTCCTACGTCATCTACTCCGGTGACTTCAAGGCTCGCGCGGAGGCGCAGAGGGCCCTGGCGAGGCTCAAGCGGAGCTTCTCCTCGGCCACCGTGATCTCGGTCGTCTCCAAGTCCTCCGGCGGCGGGAAGGTCCTCGCCAAGACGAGCTACGGCTCGGCCACGCAGGCGACGGGATACAAGCCGAACGCCGCCGCCCTGAAGACCGGCGCGTCGGTGGCGAGCACGGTGTCGAAGAAGATCGGCAAGAACTACGTCGGCGCCCAGAAGGGCCTACCGAGCGTGGTGTCCGTCCCGTGAGATCGCGGCTCGCAAAGGTCCGCCGCCAGGCCCCCCCGCCCCCCGCGCCGAGTCACGGCACGGGGGGCGCAACCAACGCTGACCTGCTCGCGCAGCGCGAGCGTCTCACCGAGCGCTTCGCGATCCTGCAGTCCGAGCTCGGCGGCGCCTTCTACGAGATGGCGATTCGCGACCACGTCAACCTCGATCCCCTGATCGCCAGGGCGGCCGAGCTCCAACGTGTCGACACGGAGCTCGGGGCGGTCGAGCGCTTGATCGAGACCGGCCACAGCGCGGCCGGCGGCACCTGCGAGGCGTGTGGAGCGGTGTATGCGCGTGGGGCGGCCTTCTGCGCCCAGTGCGCCAAACCCCTGATCAGGCGATGATCTCGCGGCTGCGCAGCTTCCGTCTCACGCGCCGGCAGCTGATCGTGCTTGCGGCGGTCTCGTCGTGCGCGACGGCGGCGGTGGTGGCGTCCGCCACCGGCCATCTCCCCAGCGCCGCCGAGCTCGCCGCGCTGGTCCACCGCCGGGAGGTCGTCCTGGGGGGCGCGAAGACGGGCGGAGGCGGGAACGGAGGCGGAAGCGGGAGCATCGTCGCCCCCCACGTGTCGCGCCCGAGAACGCGGACGACCACGGTTCCGGCGCCGACGCCCGCGCCGGCGGCGACGACGAACGACACTTCGACGACGACGAGCACCAGCTCCTCGCCGTCGTCGAACAGGGCCAACGGCAAGGCGCGCGCGCACGTGTTCCTGATCGCGCTCAGCGCCCCGAGCTTCTCCGCCGCGTTCGGCCGGGGGGCCGCCCACAGCTACCTGGACTCGACGCTCCGCCGGAGCGGCACGTTGCTGTCCGGCTACCGGTCGCTCACCGGCGCCGAGCTTCCCGATTACCTCGCGATGGTGTCGGGGCAGCCGCCCACCGCCGACACCCGGCGCGACTGCCCGACCTACAACGACTTCCCGTCGAGCGCCAAGCCGAACGCCAAGGGCGTCATGAGCGCAAACGGCTGCGTGTACCCGGACACGGTGCTCACCGTCGGCGATCAGGTCACCTCGGCGGGCAAGAGCTGGAAGGCATACGTCGCCGGCATGGGCACGACGGAGACGTGCCCGCACCCGAACTCGAGCGCCGAGGACGACACGGAGCTGCCGTACACCAGCGACGGGTACGACACCCGCCACAACCCGTTCATCTACTTCCACTCGCTGCTCGACCTCGGCGACTGCACGAGTGATGACGTCGACCTCAGCAAGCTCACGCACGATCTGAGCAAGGCGTCGCGCACGCCGGAGCTGTCGTTCATCGCCCCGCCGCTGTGCGACGACGCCTCCGAGACGGCCTGCCCCGGCGGTCAGCCCGGCGGCCTGGCCGGCGAGGACGCCTTCCTGCGCACATGGGTCACGCGCATTCGCCGCTCCCCCGCCTACCGCCACAACGGCGTGATCGTGATCGCCTTCGCCCCGAGCCGGCCGGCATCCGGCAGTACGGGCTCGAGCACCACGACGACCTCCGCGGTCACGACCACGCCGGCCGCCACGACCACGCCGGGGACCACGACCACGCCGGGGACCACGACGACGACATCGGCCGCCACGACGACGACCGGCACGACCACCGACTCCGGCACCCCGGTCGCGATTCCCGCCGCCAGCGGGAGTGACGGCGCCCGGATCGGCGCGCTCGTGCTGTCGCGCTACGCCCGCGCCGGAGCGGTCATCCGCACTGACTACAGCCCGTATTCGCTGCTGCGAGTGGTCGAGCAGCTGCTTGGCCTCACCGCCCTCGGTCACGCCGCCCACGCCCCCTCTTTTCTCACCGGCGCACTTCCGCGCCTGCCCTGAGCACCACCTCATCGACCACCGGCGGCCCCGGCCGCCCCGCGAAAGGACAACAGTGACCCACAGACGCAGGAAATCGAACCTCTGGCTCGTCGCGCTCGCCGCTGCGGCCATGGCCGCCGCCGCCCTCCCGGCCGCAGCGGCCGCCGCCTCACCGCCGCCGGCACCGGCACCGGCGACGATCTCGGCAGGGTTCGTGCCGAACATCATCGCCGTCGGAGGCACCACGTCGCTCTCCATCACGATCACCAACCCCAACGCGAGCAAGAGCCTCAGCAACGTCTCGTTCGACGACACGCTGCCCGCCGGGCTCGTCGTCGACAACCCGAACGGCCAGAACGGGACCTGCGGGAGCACCGGCGTGCTCACCGCCGACCCGGGCTCCTCGACGATCAGCCTCACCGGTGGCAAGCTCGCCGCCGCCACCAGCTGCACCGTCTCCGCTGACATCACCACGAACACGTCGGGGACGTACACCGACTCGACCGGACCGGTGAGCACCACCGAAGCCGGCGCCAGCCCGAGCGGTGCCACCGCCTCGCTCTCGGTGTACGACAACCCGACCGTGACGGTCACCTCACCGAAGAACAACGCCGTGTTCAAGTTCGGCCAGCACGTGCGCGCGCGTTACACCTGCGCGGACGCCGCCGGGGCGCCGGGGATCCAGGACTGCGAGGGCGACGTGCCTGACGGTCACGACATCCCCACCACGACGGTCGGCCCGCAGACGTTCACGGTCACGGCCGTGAGCGCCGACGGCGGCACGACGACGACCACCATCAACTACACCGTCCTGCCCGACAACCTGTTCAAGGTCAAGAAGGTGAAGGGCCACAGCGGCGGAACCGTCACCCTGAACGTGAAGCTGCCCGGCCGCGGGCGCGTGGCGGTCGTCGAGCACGACGGTCACACCGTCTTCGCGAGCCGCACCTACAAGCGCGGCAGTGGCGGGGTGCTGAAGGTGAAGCTGGCGCCGTCGCCGACCGGCAGCAGCCTGCTCACCGCAGCGAGCGCCACAGGCGCAGGCGACGTCACGACGTCGATCACGATCACGTTCACGCCGAAGGGCGGCCGGAAGCACTCGGTCACCGTGCGCGGCGTGAAGGTCCCGGCCTAGCAGGGTTCCCGGTCGGGGCGGGCGCCGCTTGCGGTCCGCCCCGACCGCCCTGCTACCGTGATTGGCGTGGTCGGCGCCGCCGGCCGCGAGGCAGCTTGCTTGGGTCCCGCAGAAAAACAGCGGTTCGGGTCAGCCATAGCCTCCCGAAACGTTCGCGACCCCTGCGTCGCAAGGAGCCTTCCATGTCATCGACTTTCGCCGAGCTCGGCGTGTCCCGAGCTGTCACCGCCGCGCTCGCGGCGGACGGGATCGAGACCCCCTTCGAGGTCCAGCGGATGGTCATCCGCGATGTCCTCGCCGGTCGCGACGTCCTCGTCCGCTCGCCCACCGGGTCAGGCAAGACCCTGGCCTTCGGCATCCCCATGGTCGACCGGATCGCCGCCGACGCCCCACGGCCCTCGGCGCTGATCCTGGCGCCGACCCGTGAGCTGGCCAGCCAGATCACCGACGACCTCAGGCGCATCGCCCACGCCCGGGCGCTGCGCATCACCACCGTCTACGGCGGCGTCGGACTGGTCAAGCAGGCCGAGAATGCGGCCCGGTCCCAGATCGTCGTCGCCACCCCCGGCCGGCTCGAGGATCTGCTCGCCCGCCGTGCCTTCACGCTCGCCAACATCCGCCTGCTGATCCTCGACGAGGCCGACCGGATGCTCGATATGGGCTTCCGCCCCGCCGTCGATCGCATCGTCGCCGCGTGTCCCGCCGAGCGCCAGACCCTGTTCTTCTCCGCCACGCTCGACGGAGAGGCCGGCGCGATCGCCGCGCGGTACACCCACGACGCCATCGCTCACGCCCAGGGCGGCCCCGAGCGCTCCAGCGTCGCCGAGATCGAGCACCGGTTCGTCCCCGTCACCGACGAGGGACGGCTGGACGCGCTCGTCGCCGAGCTCAGCTCCGAGCGCGAGCTGACGCTCGTGTTCGTCCGCACCAAGCACGGCGCCGACCGTCTCGTCAAGCGCCTCAGCCGAGTCGGCATCGAGGCCGTGGCGATGCACGGCAACAAGTCCCAGCGCCAGCGCGAGCGGGCCCTGGCCCAGTTCGAGAACGGCCACGTGGACGTCCTCGTGGCCACCGACGTGGCATCCCGCGGGATCGACGTCACCGGGATCTCCCACGTCATCAACTTCGAGCCGCCGCACGACGACGAGAGCTACGTCCACCGGGTGGGCCGCACGGGGCGGGCCGGCCGGACCGGAATCGGCATCACCCTCGTCGCCGCGGCCGAGCGAGGCGACGTGGCCAAGCTCGCGGGCCGGCTCGGCCTGGACCACGGTCTCGGCGGCGGCGGGCGTCACGCGGCCGAGGGCCGCGGGCGTGTCCGTGCCGCCGGTCCCCGTCCCGGCGCCCGCGGGCGCCAGGGCAACGCCGCCCGTCAGAGCGGTCCGCGCCCGAGTGGCCAGCGCCCAGGCGGTTCCCGCCCGAGCGGTTCGCGCCAGCCGGAGGCCGGCCGCCACGACGCCACCTCCGCCGCCGGGCGCCCCCGGCGCAACCGCTCGCGCCGGCACCCCGGTCGCGCGGCCGCCTGAGCCGCATCGTCGGAGGTTGGGCGGGTTACTCGGCACCCTGCCGAGTTATCCGCCCCCCCCTGTCGTCAGCGGCCGCGGATCGGGCAGCACCTACGCACCGAACCCGACCGAGGAGCCCGACATGGAATACGTGAACCTGGGAGCCACAGGCCTGCGTGTCTCGCGCATCTGCCTGGGGATGATGAGCTTCGGCCAGCACGAGAGCCGCCCGTGGGCCCTGCCCCAGGACGACGCCGAGCCGATCGTCCGCCGCGCCGTCGAAGGGGGCATCACGTTCTTCGACACCGCCGACGTCTACAACGGCGGCAACAGCGAGATCGTCACGGGGAACCTGCTGCGCATGCTGTTCGGCGACCGTGAGGAGTACGTCCTGGCGACGAAGGTGTTCATGCCGACGATGCCCGGCGAGAACGGCCACGGCCTCTCGCGCAAGCACATCCTCGCCTCGATCGACCGCTCTCTGGAGCGGCTCGGCGTCGACTACGTCGACCTCTACCAGATCCACCGGTGGGATCCGCACACGCCGATCACGGAGACGATGGACGCGCTCCACGAGGTGGTGAGATCCGGCAAGGCCCGCTACATCGGCGCCAGCAGCATGTACGCCTGGCAGTTCGCCAAGGCCCAGGTGTCAGCGGTGACGCCGTTCGTCTCGATGCAGAACCACCTCAACCTCGTCTATCGCGAGGAGGAGCGCGAGATGCTCCCGCTGTGCCGTGATCAGGGTGTCGCCGTGATCCCGTGGAGCCCGCTCGCGCGCGGGATGCTGGCGGGCAACCGCACCCCGGAGGGCGAGAAGATCACGCACCGGGCGCAGACCGACGCCTTCGGCGACTCGCTGTACACCCCGGAGGTCGACTTCAAGGTCGTCGAGCGGTGCACGGAGGTGGCGAACGAGCGCGGCGTCCCCAGCGCCCAGATCGCCCTCGCCTGGCTGCTCCACAAGCCGGGCGTGACGGCCCCGATCGTCGGCGCCACCAAGGTCGGCCACCTGGAGGATGCCCTCGCCGCCGCGGAGCTGCGTCTCAGCGACGAGGAGATCGCGCGGCTGGAGGAACCCTACGTGCCGCACGCGATCGCCGGGCACGCCTGAGCTCCGCGTCCGGGCCGCTCCGGGCGCTCCGCGCCATCCGGCCGGCGGCTCCCGCCGCCCCGCGTCCTACCATCCGAGGGCGTGATCACCGGCGTCGATTTCATCGGACTGCCCACGCGGGACCTCGATCGGGCCATGGCCTTCTACGGCGAGACGCTCGGGCTGACCTGCTCCGCCTATCGGCCGGAGCGCCATAACGCGGAGTTCGAGACCGGGAACCTGACGCTCAATCTCATGAACGCGGAGCGGATGGGCCTGACCCACGCCACGGTCGAGAACCCGGTCGCCTTCCACGTCGAGGACGTCGCCGCCGCGCGGGCGGAGCTGGAGGCCAAAGGCGTCTCGTTCGCGGGAGAGACCTTCGACACCGGCGTCTGCCACATGGCCTTCTTCCGGGACCCCGACGAGAACCGGTTGATGCTTCACCACCGCTACGCACCGCGCACGCCCGAGGGGTGAGGTGATGGCCGGCGCGGGTAGCACACGTACAACCAAGAGCCCGAAACCTCGGCCAACCGGCCAAAGCAACGTCGCTCCGGGGCAGACATCATGCTGACGAACCTCCGACCAGTGATTGGCGGTCCACTATGACTCCCGAACGCGCACACGCCTACCGCCGGGTCCTCCACACGCTCTCCGAGCTGGGGCCGGCAAAGCTCCAGCCGGACGAGCAGGATCTGATCCGCGAGGCCGTGGACAGTCTGCTGTTCGCCCAGGATGCGGGCGATGCCGGGGCCCGTGACGCGCTGCGTGAAGTCGGGCAGCTCGGCGCATCGCTCGTGGACAGTGGACGTTGGGAGCCGGCGACGGCGACACGCCTCGTGGAGGACGTGTCGGCCTGCGGACCGGACGCCGACGTGGCCGAGCTGCGCGCCGCCTGACACCCGCCGACGGTTTCCGTCCGGCCTGCGGTGTCGCGGCATGGCGCTGCCGCGGCCTTGCGGTGTCGTGGCATCCCGGTGTCGTGTCCTCCCCGTGCCGCGGCCTCCCCGTCGCCGCCTTCCCGTCCGCCTTCCCGTCCCGGCGCCCCTGGCCGTCCGGTGTCTGACATGCGGCGCTCGTGATCGCCTCGTCTGGATAGACTGTCCAGCGGAATCGGCGAGGGAGGCTTTCCGATGCAGGACGGTGGCACCATGCCCACAGCGGCGAGCGACGGCCTACCCGTGCAGGGGGGCGGACTCTCCATGGCCGAGCCACCGCGCGGTCCGAACGGCATCTCCCGGCGCCGCTTCATCGGCTACCTCGTCGCGGGAACGACCCTCGTCGCCGCAGCCGACCTCCGTCCGGCGTCCGCTCGCGCCTCGGTGCCGACGGTCCAGCCGGTCGACGCGTACGACCTCTCCGACCTGCTCACCGACGCCGCCATGCCCACCTCGGGCCTCATCACCGTCGTCGTCAACAGCGACGGGACGGTGTCGTTCGCGCTGCCGCGCGCCGAGGTCGGGCAGGGCATCACCACCGCCGTGGCGGTGGCCATCGCCGATGAGCTCGGCGTGGCCCTCGACAGCGTCGCCGTCACCCTCGCCGACGCCCGCCCCGAGCTCCTGTTCAACCAGTTCACCGGCGGCTCCAACACGATGCACTCGATCTATGTCCCGGTGCGCACCGCCGCCGCGGCGGCCCGCGGACAGCTGACGAAGACTGCCGCCCAGCGCCTCGGTGTCCCCGCGGCGAGCCTCTCCGTCGCCGACGGCGTGGTGCGCGCGCCTGACGGCCGCTCGATCCAGATCGGCGACCTCGCCCGTGACGCCGCGGTGAGCCGGACCCGGGCCGTGCACGCCCAGCTGCGTCCGGATGCCCAGCTGCGCCTCGTGGGCACGCCCCAGCGCCGCATCGACGCCCACGACATCGTCACCGGGCGCAAGGTGTTCGCCATGGACCTGGAGATCCCGGGGGCCCTGCCGACGATGGTGTGCCGGCCGCCGACCATCAATGCGAGCGCCCTCCGGGTCCTCAACCAGGCGGCGGTCGAGGCGATGCCGGGAATCACCGACGTGGCGATCATCCCCCACACGGGCTTCGTGGCGGGCGGGGTGGCGGTGCGCGGGGCGACGTTCGGCCAGTGCATCGACGCCATCGATGCCCTCCATGTCGACTGGGGGCCTGGTCCGACGGACGACAGGACGGAGGCGAGCATCCTCGCGGACCTGAAGGCGGGTGAGCTGCCGATGACACCCGCGCTCGATCCGCTCGCGACGGTGATCGACGAGACGTTCACGTTCCACTTCCGGCCCGGAGACCCGCTGGAGACCAACTGCGCCGTGGCCGATGTGCGCCCTGGGAGCGCGGAGATCTGGTCGAGCCTCAAGTCGCCGATCTGGGCCCAGGAGCAGATCGCGTCGAACCTCGGCCTGTCGACGAGCGACGTCACCGTGCACGTCACCCAGGGCGGCGGGTCCTTCGGGCGCCACCTGTTCTGCGACGCCGCGTTCGAGGCGGCCGCCATCTCCCGGCAGTTCGGCAAGCCGGTCAAGCTGATGTGGGCGAGGACCGACAGCTTCCGCCAGGGCCGGGTCCACCCGATGTGCACGAGCCGCGTCCGCGCCACCTACTCCGGCGCCAACGTGGTCAGCTTCGACCAGCGCCACACGAGCGTGGCCACCGACTTCACCCAGGGGCTCGGCGAGATGCTCTCGGCCGAGCTGGGCACGCTGCCCGAAGGGAACTTCCTCGGCTACTCGCAGTCGATCTTCCTGCTCACGCAGAGCGTTCCCTACAACTTCGGCCCCGTGACCCAGCTGCTCAACGAGATCTACGACTACGACACGTTCAACACCTCCAGCGTGCGCAACATCTACAGCCCGGAGGTCGTCACCGCGACCGAGCTGATCGTCGACCGACTGGCGGCGGGGATGAAGATCGATCCGCTCGCGTTCCGCCGCCAGTTCGTGCGCGATTCCCGCATGAGCGCCGTGCTCGCGGAGCTCGCCAAAGTCGGCGGCTGGGGCCGGTCGATGCCGGCCGGGACCGCGCAGGGCATCGGGATCCACAGCGAGTACAAGGGCCGCGCCGCGTGCCTGGCGGAGATCGACTGCCGACCCGCCACGGTGAACCGCAAGATCCCGGGCGCCGTGACCGGTCCGCGGGTGACGCGGATGGTGATCGTCGTCGACGTCGGGCTCCCGATCAATCCGCTCGGGCTGGAGGCGCAGATGCTCGGCGGCGCCAGCGACGGGATCGCCCAGATCCTCACCTACAGCCTGCACTTCGACCGCGGCCACTACCTGGAGGGCAGCTGGGACAACGCCTTCTACACGCGGCAGTGGAACGTTCCGCGTGACGTGAACGTCGTCGTCATGCCGGCGACGACGGGAGACCCGGGTGGCGCGGGCGAGCTCGGTGTGGCGCCGTCGATGGCCGCGGTCGCATGCGCGTATGCGCGGGCCACCGGCACGATGCCGACGAGCTTTCCCATCAACCACAACGCTCCGCTCCCCTTCACGCCGTATCCGTTCGTGCCGCCCCTGCCCGAGTCGCCGACCGATGGGCTGCGGACGGCCGGCGACCCGACCGCGCCGCCCGTCGACTAGAAGCGAGGCCCGCCGATGCCCGAGCACGCCACCAAGCACGCCGACACCAAGCCCCACGAGCCCAAGCCCCACGAGCCCAAGCACCACGAGTCCAAGCACCACGACGCCAAGCACCACGACGCCAAGCACCACGCCACCAAGCACCACTCGTTCATCCTCAACGGCAGGCGCGTCCACGTCGAATGCGCCGGTGACGTCCGGCTGCTGTGGGTGTTGCGGGACCTCCTCGGTGTCCACGGCCCCAAGTACGGGTGCGGCCTGGACGTCTGCCGCGCGTGCACCTGCTTCATCAACGGGAAGTCCTTCAACCCGTGCTCGGTGCCGGTGTCGAAGATCGCCCGGCATGACCGCATCACGACGATCGAGGGGCTCCCCGCCACCGTCGGCAAGCCCCTGCACCCGATGCAGCAGGCCTGGCTCGATTACGACGTGGCCCAGTGCGGCTACTGCCAGCCGGGGCAGATCATGACCGCCGTGGCTCTGGTCGAGAAGCTCCACCGGGAGGGACGCGAGGTCACCGAGGACGATCTCGACGAGATCCGCAACATCTGCCGCTGTGGCACCTACGTGAGGATCCGCGAGGCGATCCTCGCGGGGGCGAAGGCGATGGGCAAGCCGGCGCACCGCCGGCACGCGGCGTCACGTTAGCGTCGCGCGTTCTCGGCGTGCAGACACATCCCGGATGATCCGGGGCCGGTACGGGCGCGTAGTCAGTCCGTACCCACGCCAGACAGGAGTCACTATGAGTGTTACGCCTCAGCAGGAGATGGAAGCGGCCCCGCCCGAGGACGGGATCGTGGTGGAGCTCGCGCGTGACGACGTCGCCCGCAAGCGCTTTCTGAAGATGGCCGGTCGCACGATGGGCTCGGGCGCCGCTGCCGCCGCCCTCGGCGCGTTCATCGCCGCCTGCGGTTCGTCGTCGAGCAAGTCGGGCACGACGACGACGAAGTCCGCCGCTGCGAACCCCAGCGGGAGCGCAACCTCCGCCAACGCCGGCGACATCATGATCGTCAACTACGCGCTCACGCTCGAGTACCTGGAAGCCAACTTCTACAAGCAGGTCGGGGCCAGTGGCCTGTTCTCGGGCTCGTCGGCACTGCCGACGCTCAAGGAGTTCGGCGCCGAGGAGCAGCAGCACGTCGTCGCGCTGACCGCGGCCGTCAAGAAGCTCGGCGGGACCCCCGCCAAGATGATCACCGGCAAGTTCCCGCTCAAGAGCGCGGCTGCCGTGGCCACGCTCGCGGCGACCGTCGAGAACCTCGGCGCCGCGGCCTACCTCGGGCAGGCGGGCAACATCAAGAACCCCGAGATCCTCGCTGCGGCGCTCGCCATCCACACCGTGGAGGCGCGCCATGCCGCGACGCTCAACCTGCTGACCAAGAAGTCACCGACCCCCGAGGGCGCGTTCGGCAAGCCGCTGAGCATGAGCCAGGTGCTCTCGGTCGTCAAGCCGTTCATCGCCTGACCCACCGCCCGTTTAGGAAAGGAACCCCCATGCAGAACACAGACACGAATGTGCCGGAGCTCGGCGGCGTCGAGGTCCACGGGATGAGCCGCCAGAGCTTCATCCTCAAGGGCGCCCTCGCCGCCGGAGTGGCGTTCGGGGCGAGCGCGGTGACGCCGTTCGTCGGCAGCGCTCTCGCCTCCAGCGGCGACGTCGACATCCTCAACTTCGCGCTCACGCTCGAGTACCTGGAGACCAACTTCTACAAGGTCAAGGGCTCGCAGGTCGGCCTGTCCGGCCAGGCGAAGTCGACCGCTGCGCTGTTCGGCAACGAGGAGTCCGAGCACGTCGCCGCGCTCACCGCGGCGGTCAGGAAGCTGGGCGGCACGCCGGCCAAGATGCCGACGTTCGTCTTCCCGGTCACCAACGAGGCGACATTCCTCGCCCTCGCCTACAAGCTGGAGAACCTCGGCGTCGCCGCATACAACGGCGCCGGCCCGATGATCCAGGACAAGGCGCTGCTCGGCGCCGCCGGCAGCATCGTCCAGGTGGAGGCCCGCCACGCCGCCACGATCGGCGTCCTCACCAAGAAGACGCCCGTCCCCAACGGCGCCTTCGACAAGCCGATGACGGCCAACCAGGTGCTCGCCGCGGCCAAGCCGCTGATCAAGGCCTGACCCATTCCGCCGATCCTCAGGCCGCCCGAGCACGGGCGGCCCTGAGGCGCGGATGTTGCTGCCCCGCCGGAGCGGCTCCCGGGTTTTCGCCCATCCGACGGCGGGCAAGCTCAGCTCATGAGCACCGTCAACCCGCCCGCCCCATCGCCCGCACCGCCCGGGCCTGATCCGGCCCCGCCCGCTCCCCCGGCCCCCGGCCCGGACCCGAGTCCACCCACACCCGGTCCCGATCCGAGCCCGCTGCCGCCGTCGCCCGATCCCGCGCCGATCTAAACGGGCGGTGGCGTGAGCGCGGCCTGCTCCATGGCGAGGTTCCGGGCGCTCGTGGAGCGGCCGAGCGCTGCCACCTCGGCATCCATCTGCGCGAGCAGCTCGGGGACGCGGGGAAGCGTCGAGCGCTCGCCGAGCGGTGAGGTGAGGAGCGGCTTGCCCCAGGCGATCAGGCGCACCCAGCCGGGCACGTAGACACGCCGGCGGCGCCGGGCCAGCCCCGCCACGAACGCCTTGGCGCACCGTTCGACCGAGATCGTGCGGCCGAGCGGGGGCGGCAGCATCTCCAGCATCCTCTGGAACGAGGGGAGGTCCGCCTTGGCGTCACGGACGAGCGGCGTGTCGATCCACGACATGTGCGCGGAGCCGACGTCGACGCCCAGATGGGCGAGCTCCAGCCGCAGCGAGCTCGCCAGCTGCTCGGCGCCGGCCTTGCTCGCGCCGTAGGCGACGAGGCCCGGTGCCGGCGCGAACGCCGCCTCCGAGGAGACGATGAGGATGTACCCCCGCCGGGCGATCACCGACGGGAGCGCCGCCCGGACGGTGTGGAAGACGCCGAGGACGTTGACGTCGAGCACGCGCCTGAACATGGCGGGGTCGACTGTCTGCACGGAGCCGTAGCTGGCGATGCCCGCGTTCGCGAGCACCAGGTCGATCCCGCCGAAGCGCTCGACGCCGGCGGCGACGGCCTGCTCCATCGAGGCGAGATCGCACACGTCGCACGACACGCCGACAGCGGAAGCCTCGCCGAGCTCGGCGACCATCGCCCGCAGCGGCGCGTCGTCGAGGTCGGTGAGGATCAGCCGCACCCCGCGCCGTGCGAGCTCGCGAGCGGTTGCCGCGCCGATGCCCCGGGCACCGCCGGTGATCAGCGCCACCTTCCCGTTCAGTTCGGTCATGCGCACACGGTAATCGCTCGTGGCCCCGCTAGGCGAGGCAGCGGCGGCTCACCGGCACGACCTCCGAGGGCACCGGCGGTGGGTCGCGCTTGCACACCGTGACCGTGTGCGTGGAGCTGATGAACACGCCTTCGAAGTCGTAGTAGATACCGCCGGCCAGGACGGTGCAGGCGAAGCCGTGGCGCGTGCCGACGGTCGCCGTCGCATGGCACCGCGCGCCCTTGAGCGGCGGTCCCGCCTGGTTGGTGGCGATGCGCTGCGCCATGACCCCGTGGACCGCCCGGGCGAGGGCCTGCCGGCCGCCGACTCCGGGCGCCGCCGTGACGACGTGGGGAGTCTGATCCTCCTTCTCGAGCACCGTGGCCTCCCGGTTGGCCTCGATGGCGGCCTTGGCGGTGATCGGATAGCCGGGGGTGTAGTTGGTGTTGTGATGGTCGACGTAGATCACGAGGGCGACCACGAGGCACACCGCCACGAGCGAGCAGAGCACCCACTTCGCCCACAGCGGCAACTGCGGCGGGCGGGGTCGCGGGGACGGGCGCGGACCCCCGACGACGGGAAGAGTCGAGTGCGACAGCTCGAGCGGCGGAGGGGCGTGGGGCTTGCCCTCGGACATCTCGGGCAAGGTTAGAGGGAACCCGTCGCCGCGCCCGCGGGAACCTGAGAGGATCGCCCCATGCCCATTCCCGATTACGTCATCGTCGGAGCCGGCTCGGCGGGTTGCGTGCTCGCCGCTCGGCTGAGCGAGGATCCCGCCGTCCGCGTCCAGGTGCTCGAGGCCGGGGGCCGTGACCGCCACCCGAACATCAAGATCCCCGCGGCGTTCGGCAAGCAGTTCCACGACGCGAAGCTCGACTGGGACTACGAGACCGAGCCGGAGCCCGGCTGCGCGAACCGGCGGCTCTACATCCCCCGCGGCAGGTCACTGGGCGGCTCGAGCTCGATGAACGCGATGCTCTACGTCCGCGGCCGGCCGCTCGACTACGACCTGTGGGTGAAGGCAGGCGCCACCGGGTGGGGCTGGAGCGAGGTGCTCCCCTACTTCCTCCGGGCGGAGCACAACGAACGCGGCGCGTCGGAGTTCCATGCCGTCGGAGGCCCCCTCAACGTCGCCGACCAGCGCTCGCCGCGCCCCCTCGTCCGGGATCTGATCGACGCCACCGTGGCCAGCGGTATCCCGTACACCGCCGACTACAACGGCCCCGAGCAGGACGGGGTGTCGATGTTCCAGGTGACCCAGCGCAACGGCCGGCGCTGGAGCGCTGCCGACGCCTATCTGCGCCCGGCGATGAAGCGCGAGAACGTGGAGATCGTCACCGGCGCGCTGGTGCTTGGGCTCGAGCTCCGGGGCGACCGCGTGACCGGCGTGCGCTTCCGCGCGGGAGGCGGCGGTGAGCGCGTCGCGCGGGCGGGGCGCGAGGTGATCGTGTGCGCCGGGGCGATCGGATCCCCCCAGATCCTGCTGCTGTCGGGCATCGGTCCGGCGGACGAGCTGCGCGCGGTCGGGATCACGCCTCGGCACGAGCTCCCGGGCGTCGGCAAGAACCTCCAGGACCACCCGTTCGTGACGATGAACTACGAGGTCCGGGACTCCGAGACGCTCTACAAGGCCGACGCCCCCAAGCAGCTCGCCGAGTGGGTGCTGCGCCGGTCGGGCAAGCTCACCTCGACGGTGGCCGAGGTGTGCGCGTTCACCCGCACCCGGCCCGGCCTGCCGGCGGCGGACATCCAGTTCCACATGGGGGCCGCCTTCTACGAGCGCCACGGCGAGGTCGACTACGAAGGCCACTGCGGCACGATCGCCCCGACGCTCGTCTCGCCCCAGGCCCGGGGCGAGGTCACGCTGCGCAGCGCCGACCCCGAGGCGAAGCCGCGGATCCTCACCAACGCGCTCACCCACCCCGACGACGTCGCCTCGATGGTCGCCGGGATGCGGCTGGCCCGCCGGATCTGGTCGACCTCGCCGCTCAGCGAGAAGGTGGTCCGGGAGCTCACTCCCGGCCCCGAGGTGAGCGACGGCGATCTGGAGGACTCCCTGCGCCAGCGCGTCGAGCTCATCTACCACCCGGTCGGCACGTGCCGGATGGGCGTCGGCGAGGACGCCGTCACCGACCCGGAGCTCCGGGTGCGCGGGCTGGAGGGAGTGCGCGTCGTCGACGCCAGCGTGTTCCCGGTGATCCCCGGCGGCAACACGAACGCGCCCACGATCATGGTCGCCGAGCGGGCCGCCGACCTCATCCGCGCCGGCATCGAGACCGAGCTGGCCGGCCTGGTGGCGTGAGCGGCGCCGTGGCACGGGCCCGGGACGCCCCGGTCGCGGGGGCCGGGGAGGGACGAACCCTCCTCGCCCGGTTCGCCTCGCTGCTCGAGCGCCGCGGCGACGAGACGGCGATCCGCACACTCGACGACAGCGTGAGCTGGACGTGGCGGGAGCTCGACGGCCTCGCCCGCCGCACGGCCGGCGCGATGCGCGCCGCGGGAGTCCGGACGGGCGACACCGTCGGGCTGTTGCTCGCCAACCGTCCGGAGTTCTTCGTGCTCGATCTCGCCACGGTGATGCTCGGGGCGGTCCCGGTGTCTGTCTACGCGACCTCGTCGCCGGAGCAGATCGCCTACGTGGCCGCCGACGCCGGCTTCCGGATGCTGTTCTGCGACGCCGGGCTGCGGTCCGGCGCCGCGCGGGTGGAGTGCCCGGTCCGCGTCGTCGAGGACTGCTTCGCCGAGCTCACCGCCCATGCGCCGATCGACGATGTCGGCGACGGGGACCCTCGGGACCTGCTGACGATCATCTACACGTCGGGGACGACCGGACCGCCGAAGGGCGTCGAGCTCCGCCACACCGAGCTGATGTTCTCGGTCTCGGCGATCGCCGCGCGCCATGGGCTGCGCGCGGGCGAGCGGGTCATCTGCTGGCTGCCGATGGCGCACATCGCCGAGCGTGTCTCCTCGTTGTACGCCGCGATCACGCTCGGCAGCCTCGTCACCACCTGCCCCGACGCGCGCGAGATCGGAGCGGCGCTCCGCGCCGTGCACCCGACGTGGTTCTTCGCCGTCCCGCGGGTGTGGGAGAAGCTCAGGGCGGGAATCGAGTCGGCGGTCAGCGTGATGCCCTCCGAGGACCGGGCCGCGGCCGAGGCGGCCATCGTCCGCGCTCGGGAGCGCGTCTGGCGACTGCAGCGCGGGGAGCCGGTCGACGCAGCGCTTGAGGCGGCGGTGGCGGACGCCGAGCCGCTGCTGACCCGTTTGCGCGGCGCCGTCGGCCTCGACTGCGTGTCCACCGCGAGCGTCGGGGCGGCCCCTGTGGCGGGTGAGGTGATCGCCTTCTTTCACGCCATCGGCGTTCCGCTGGCGGAGATCTACGGTCAGTCGGAGGGCTGCGCGCTCGCCACCTGCAACCCGCCGGACCGGATCCGCATCGGCACCGTGGGGCCGGCGCAGCCGGGCATCGAGCTGAGGATCGCGTCGGCGGCGCCCGGCGAGGACGCTCCATGGGGCTCTGAGCCCGGTGACCCGGCAGTGGGGGAGATCCTCGTCCGCGGCCCGAACCTGATGCGGGGCTACCACCACCGCCCGGAGGCGACCGCCGAGGCGATCGACGCCGACGGATGGCTGCACAGCGGGGACATCGGACGGCTCGACGCCGACGGGTATCTCACGATCATCGACCGCAAGAAGGAGCTGATCATCAGCTCGGCGGGCAAGAACATGTCGCCGGCGAACATCGAGGCGGCGATCAAGACCCATTCGCCGCTCGTCGGGCAGTTGGTGGCGATCGGCGACCGGCGCCCCTACAACGTCGCACTGATCGCGCTGGACCCCGACGCCCTCGCCGGGCGGTCCGCCGACGATCCCGACGTGCTCGCCGAAGTCGAGGCGGCGGTCAGCGCCGGCAACGAGCACCTCGCTCGCGTGGAGCAGATCAAGCGCTACCGGGTGCTCGCGGAGTCGTGGGTCCCGGGCGGCGACGAGCTGACGCCGACGATGAAGCTCAAGCGCCGGCCGATCGCGGAGAAGTACGCCGCCGAGATCGAGGGCATGTACGCCTGAACGCTCCTGCGCCCGCTCAGCCCCCGGCCCCCGCGAGGGCGCGCGGAGCGAAGCTGTCGGGGTCGGCGCGCGCCCAGTCGCTCGCCCAGCTCTCGGGCGCCTCGCCGAGCAGCTCGCCCGGGGAGAGCCACTCGAAGAGCTCGGCATAGGAAGCGGTCTCGGCGTGACTGACCCGGCGCACGAGGTGGTGGGGGCCGACCTCGCCGGGCGAGCCGAGGCCCATCGATGAGATCAGGCGAACGGCCTCGGCGACCGTTCCCTGCTGATAGCGAAAGGCTCGCTCGGTCTTGTCGGCGACGTTCAGCGCACGTGCCCGCTTGGGATCCTGCGTGGCCACCCCGACCGGACACTGGTTGGTGTGGCAGCGCTGCGACTGGATGCAGCCGACCGACTGCATCATCGCGCGAGCGGCGTTCGTGTAGTCGGCGCCCTGGGCCAGGCGCTTGACGATGTCCGACCCGGTGGAGACCTTGCCGCTCGCTCCGAGCCTGATATGGCGGCGCAGGTCGCACCCGACGAGCGCGTTGTGGACCATCATCAGCCCCTCGGTGAGCGGCGTGCCCACGTGGTCCTCGTACTCGGCCGGCGCGGCGCCGGTTCCGCCTTCGGAGCCATCGACGACGATGAAGTCCGGTGTGATGCCCTCGGCGACCATCGCCTTGCAGATCGCCAGCAGCTCGTGCCGGGTGCCGACGCACAGCTTGAAGCCGGCCGGCTTGCCGCCCGCCAGCTCGCGGAAGCGCGCGATGAACCTGACCAGCTCGCGCGGCGTCGAGAACACCTTGTGGCCGGGCGGGCTCACGCACGGCTGCCCCTGGGGCACATCCCGGGCCTTGGCGATCTCGGCCGTGACCTTGGCTCCCGGCAGCTGACCACCGATGCCCGGCTTGGCTCCCTGGCTCAGCTTCAGCGACACGCACTTGATCCTGTCGTTGGCCGCCTTGTCCCTGAACTCCGCTTCGTCGAAGCCGCCATCCTTGGTCCGCGCGCCGAAGTACCCGCTCCCGAGCTCCCAGATGACGTCGGCTCCCTTGAGGTGGTACTCCGTCAGCCCGCCCTCTCCGGTGTCGTGCGCGAAGCCACCCTTGGCCGCGGCCTGATTGAGCGCCGTGAGCGCGTTGGCCGACAGCGCTCCGAAGCTCATCGCCGAGACGTTGAGCAGCGCCATCTCGTAGGGCTGGGTGCAGTCGGGGCCGCCGACGGGCACCCGCGGCGGCTGCTTCGGCGCCTCGCGCGGGTGCGTCGAATGCAGCAGCCACTCGTACCCGGGGGCGCCGACATCCCGCTCGGTGCCGTACGCCTGCTCGTCCTCGATGCCCTTCGCCCGCTCGTAGATCGCCGTGCGGGTGTCGCGGTCGTAGGGGCGGCCGTCGGTGTTGCGCTCGATGAAGTACTGCTGCAGCTCGGGTCGGATCGACTCGAAGATGAAGCGCAGGTGCCCCAGGATCGGGTAGTTGCGCAGGATCGAATGTCGGCGCTGGACGACGTCGTGGATGCCGACCGATGCGAGCGCCCCCAGCAGCACGGCGACGACGATCCATCCCACGCCGCCGAGCGTGACCGCGGCGAGGATCGCCAACACGCACAGCACGATCGAGCCGAGGAGGGCACCGAACCTCACGGCGCGTGGCGTACCCGATGGACCGGGAGATCAACCGCGCGCGGACGGAACGTCAACCGTACGGACCGGCGACGGACGGCGTCACGGATGCTGCTCTCGGTAGTAGGTCACGGCGTCGGAGGCCGGGCGGAAGCTACCGCGCTGCCCCCGGCAGGCGGAGACGAGATCGACCTGGAGGGTCGCCGCGGCGGCCGGCCGAGCGCCGCCCCTGGGCACGCTGTCGGCGAGCTCGGTGGCCGTCGGCGCAACGAGCTCGCCGCCGTTGGCCTGGAGCTCGGCGCAGGTGATGGATCCCGGATTGACGGGATAGGGGCCGGTGCTCGTGCCCGTCACAGCGGCGGCGCTGCAGCCGGTGAGGGCGATGACGACGAGCAACGCCGCGGGCACCCCGCCGCCAGCGCGGATCATGCCGCCTCAAAGGACCAGAATCCGTCGTTGCCGACCGGCTCCTCGTGCGAGACTTCGGCGAGCCGCTTGCGCGCCCGCGCCACCTCGATCCCGCACACCGCCGCCACCTCGGCGCTCCCCAGGGGCTCCCCGGCCCACTCGAGCACCTCCTGGACGGACTCGGGATCCCCGCGGCGCTCGGCCCCGGGGAGCAGGTTGGCGACCGCCACCTCGTAGGCGGCGACGTCCTGGAAGCCGGGGACCGACAGCGTCAGACCTCGTTCCTCGTTCGTGATCTCGTAGGAGGGGCACGTGTAGCGGTAGCCACCCTCGGGGGTGCTGGCCAGCTTGTGGCTCAGGGCGAGCGCCGCCGGGCTTGGCTGCCGCGCCTCGGCGAGGTCCTCGCGCAGCAGCGCCTCGGTCTCCGGCTCGGCCATCCAGGCCTCGAGCGCCTCGGGGTCGACGCCGGCGCGGCGGGCCGCGAGGCTCAGCGTCTCGGCATCGTCGAGCAGCCAGCCGGAGAAATGGAGCACGCGCAGCGCCCGGAGGATCGCTCGCTCACGCCCGGGATCGTGGCGCCGAACGGCCACGACGGCGCGACAGGCCGGCACCGTGGCCGCCATCCGGGGGCGGACGCGCGCGTCCATCGGCATCCCGTATTGCGCCGACAGGCGACGGAACGACTCCGCCTGGCGCTCGGGCGTGAGGCCCTCTCGCATGTACTCCTCGCCCCGCTCGGCCAGTCCGACCATCCGCACCTCCGTGCGCAGGACATCGCCGTAGAGCCATTCCAGGCGCCGGCGAGCCGGCTCGGCGGAGAAGGCGAACGGGCAGGCGGGATCGGTGTACTCGCGAATGAGGAGCTGAGGCATGTCCCTCATGTTGGCAGCGTGGCTGCGCGGGTACAGTGGCCGCGATGCCGAGGATTCGCGCTGCCGTCACTCCGGACGCGCTCGCGGCCGTGAGTGAGCGCGCCCCGGAGGACGCGGAGGTGGTGGAGCTCACCCCAGAGCTCGCGCTCGACGACGTCGAGTTCCTCGTGCCGCGCGCCGGAGACCGGGAGCTGGCCGAGCGGCTGCCCTCGCTCACGCAGCTGCGGGTCGTGCAGGTGCTCTCCGCGGGCACGGACTGGATCGAGCCCCACATCCCGGAGCAGACGATTCTCTGCAGCGCGCGCGGGGCCCGCGACGCCCCCGTCGCCGAGTGGGCTCTCGGGGCTCTGCTCGGGGCATCGACCGGGCTCCTGCGCTACGCCAGCGAGCGCGCCTGGAACCGGCGGCCGCTCCGCGATCTGAGCGGCTGGACGGTGCTCATCGTCGGAATGGGCTCGATCGGCCATCGCCTCGCCGCGTACCTGGAGCCGCTCGGCAGCGAGGTGATCGGCTTCGGGGCACACGCCCACGACGACGTCCGGGCGATCGACGAGCTGCCGGCGTTCCTGCCCGGCGCCGACGCGGTCGTCGTGCTCGTGCCGCTCACCGACGCCACCCACGGACTGATCGGCGCCTCCGCGCTCGGCGCGATGCGCGACGGCGCGGTTCTCGTCAACGCCGCGCGCGGCCCCGTGGTCGACACGGCGGCCCTGCTCGCCGAAGTGGGGAGCGGTCGCATCGAGGCCGTGCTCGACGTCACCGACCCCGAGCCGCTGCCGGATGATCATCCGCTGTGGACGGCGCCGGGAACGCTGGCGATCTCGCCGCACATCGGCGGCGACTCGCCGGCCGGTCACGCGCGGGCGGCGGAGCTGGCGGGCGAGCAGCTGGCGCGCTGGGCGCGCGGGGAGGAGCTCCGCAATGTCGTCCTCCCCGTTCCGCGAAGGTAGCGGCGCCGGTACCGGCGACTTACGCAGCTCTCACCGACCCCTCCTACCGTTGGCCGGCTCATGACATCCCCCAAGCACCTGTGGTCGGGCGACTGGGAGCGGGACTCCGCCTCCTCGCGGACCGCCCGTGAGCGGAGCCAGGCTCCGAGCGAGCCGCCTGGACCGCCCCCGCCGCCGGAGGAGCCGCCCCGGTGGCGCCCCCGCCGCGGAGTGCTCGCCCTCGCCGTGCTGGTGGCGTTGGCGATCGTGGCCGCCGCGCTCGCCATCGGCCTCAGCGGTGGGAAGCGGCAGCCGACGGTGACGATCAGCGGGCAGACGGGAACCGTCCCCGGGGCCACGACGCCGACCGCGACCGTGCCGAGCGTGCCGCCGGGATTCGGTCAGACCGGAACCACTCCGAGCGTCACCTCCCCGACCGTCCCGCCCACGGTGACCGCCCCGGGCGGCGCGGCCACGGCTCCGGGCGGCACGGCGACCGTGCCGGGATCGACCGGCACCACGACGAGCGGCACGACCACCACGCCGGGCACCGCGACCCTCGGGCTCGTCCTCGAGGGCCTGCCGAACAACCGCGTCAGCGTCCAGGCCGTCGTTCCCGGCAGCCCCGCTGCGCAGGCGGGAATCGGGGCCGGTGACCTGCTGCTGTCCGTCAACGGCCATCCGGTGAGTTCGCCCTCGGAGGTGTATTCGATCCTGCACGGCCTAGCAAAGGGGTCGAAGGTGACGATGCATCTGATCCAGGGCTCGACATCGCTGAACGTGCAGATCCAGGCCTCCGGCTATCCATGAGCTTTGCCCACCCGCTGGTCCTGCTGGCGCTCTTGGCGATCCCGGTGCTGGTCGTGGTCTACCGGGGCGAGCAGCGCCGGCGCGCGGCAGCCGCCGCCGGGTTCGTCGCCGCTCCGCTGCTCGCGTCGGTGGCGCCCCGGCGGCCGGGGGTGCGCCGTCACCTCCCGGTGCTCGCCTTCGGCCTCGCGCTGGTCGTGCTCATTCTCGCTGCGGCCCTTCCGCAACGGGCGGAGTCCGTACCCGTCACCGGTGGCGCGGTGATGCTCGCCGACGACGTGTCGAGCTCGATGGCCTCGACCGACGTGAAGCCGTCCCGGCTGGTCGCCGCCGAGCGCGCGGCGGCTCGCTTCACCCGCTCGGTGCCCGCGGCGCTGCGGGTGGGACTGCTCGAGTTCAACTCCGCGCCCGCCGTCCTGCAGAGCCCGACGACCAACCACGCCCTCGTGATCCGGGCGCTGGGCGGTCTGCGCGCCGGCGGCCACACCGCGATCGGCACCGCGCTGCAGGCGGCGACCCGGATCCTCACCGGCCTGCGCACCCAGACCGGGCACCGCGTTCCGGGGGCGATCGTGCTCATCTCCGACGGCGGATCGACCACCGGTGTCAACCCGATTGCGGCCGCCCGCGCCGCCGCACACGACCACATCCCCGTGTACACGGTCGCGGTGGGCACCGGCAACGGCAGGATCGAAGTGCGCCATGGGGCGCATACGACGAGCGTCCCGGTGCCGCTGGACCCGACCGAGCTGCGCGAGATCGGCCGGGATTCCGGCGGGCGGGCGTTCACCGCCGCCGACGCCGGCAGCCTCAGCGCCGTCTACGGCCACCTCGCCGCAGAGCTCGGCCACAAGCGCGTGCAGCGCCAGATCACCCAGACCTTCGCCGGCGTCGCGCTGGCGCTGCTGCTCGTCGGCAGCGCCGGCTCGCTGCGCTGGTTCGCCCGCCTCGCCTGAAAAGGAGACCCCGGAGATGACCGACCCAGAACAGTTCGACACCATCCGCCGCGAGGCGCGCGACGCGCTCCAGGCGGCCCTGCAGGAGATCAAGCGCGTGATCGTGGGCCAGGACGCGATGCTCGAGCGGATGCTGGTGAGCCTGCTCGCCGGCGGCCACGTCCTGCTCGAGGGCGTGCCCGGTCTCGCCAAGACCCTCACCGTCAAGACGCTTGCCGCCGTGCTCGGCGGGAGCTACAACCGGATCCAGTTCACCCCGGACCTCGTTCCCGCGGATCTCATCGGCACGCGGATCTACCGCCCGGACTCCGGCACGTTCGACACCGAGCTGGGGCCGGTGTTCACCAACTTCCTGCTCGCCGACGAGATCAACCGAACCCCGGCCAAGGTGCAGTCGGCCCTGCTCGAGGTGATGCAGGAGCAGCAGGTGACGATCGGTGGCGTGACCCACCCGGTGCCGCTCCCGTTCATCGTGATGGCGACCCAGAACCCGATCGAATCGGAGGGCACCTACCCGCTGCCCGAGGCGCAGGTCGATCGCTTCCTGATGAAGATCCTCGTCGACTATCCGAGCACCGGCGAGGAGGCGGCCGTCGTCGGGCGCAGCCTGCAGCCTCCGCCGATCGTGAGGGAGCGCCTGTCGCTCCGCGACCTCGGGCGCTACGGGGAGGCGGCCGGATCGGTGCTCGTCGACCGCGAGGTGATCGGCTACGCGGTGGCGATCGCCGACGCGACGCGCCACCCCCAGGCGCACGGACTCCCCGGCCTGGAGCCGCTGATCGAGTTCGGGGCGAGCCCGCGAGGCCCGATCGGCCTCGTCCAGGCCGCGCGGGCGCTCGCGCTGCTGCGGGGCCGCGGCCACGTCGTCGGCGATGACATCCGTGACCTGGCGTTTGACGTCCTGCGCCACCGGATCGTGCTCTCCTACGACGCCCTGAGCGAAGGGGTCGACGCCGACACGGTGCTCACGCAGGTCCTCGCCGCGGTTCCCGAGCCGGGCGCTCGCAGCCTCACGCGCCCGCGGGCCGGCGGGCGTGCGCCGTCCTCGGGTCGCGCGGAGGCGGTGTAGGGGACGCCCGTGGCACTCGGCTCGCTGCAGCCTCCCGCCGCCCGGCAGGGACCCGGACCGATGCCGCAGGCGCTCCTCGACGCGCTCGACGTCGGCATCACGCGCCTCGTCACGCGGACGCTGCCGGGCGACCGCCGTGCCTCCGGGGTGGGGCTCGGCCTGGAGCTCGCCCAGCTGCGCCCTTACGAGTTCGGCGACGACGTGCGCCACATCGATCCCGCCGCCACGGCCCGCAGCGCCGGCCAGCCCCACGTCCGCCTGCACGAGCCCGAGCGCTCGTTGACGACCTGGATCGTGCTCGACGTCTCGCCGTCGATGGCCTTCGGGACCACGCGGCGGCTGAAGGCCGACGTCGCCGAGGGCGTGGCGACGGTGTTCGCCCGGCTGGGGATCCGGCGCACGGGCAGCGTGGCGATGGTGTCCTTCGGCGCCGGCGAGCCCCGCATGCTCCCCCCGCGTGGCGCCAAGCCGGGCGTGGTCGCGGTCCGGCGCACACTCGAGGCAGGTGTCGCCCCCGACGGGATCCACGATCCGCACGCCCTCGGCGAGGCCCTGCGGCGCGTCACCCAGGTTGCGCGGCAACCCGGCCTGGTGGCGATCGTCTCCGACTTTCGCGATCAGCATGGCTGGGAGCGGGCGCTCGGGTCCCTGCGGGTGCGCCACACCGTGCTCGCGGTGGAGGTGGCCGACCCCGGCGAGCTCGAGCTGCCCGCCCTCGGCCACCTGGCGATCGTCGATCCGGAGTCGGGGCAGCGGCTGGCGCTCAACACCTCCTCACGCCGGGTGCGCGAGCGCTTCGCCGCGCTCGAGCGCGAGCGCCAGGAGCGGCTGCAGACGGAGCTGCGGCGCCTGCGCACGCCACACGTGATGCTCACGACCGGCGACGACTGGCTGCGTCAGCTGGGACGACGGTTGCGGTAGGCGCTCGTTGAGCCTGGCCGATCCCCTGTGGCTGCTCGCGCTGGCGCTCGTGCCGCTGGCGCTCGGCGCCTACGCGCTCGCGCAGCGGCGCGCACGCCGATACGCGATCCGCTTCCCCGCGGTGGCCAGCGCCCGCCTCGCCGCCGCCGCCGGGGGGGCGAACCGTCTGCGCCACCTCCCCGCGGTGCTGCTGCTGACGGCGGTCGTCGCCCTGGCGATCGCCCTGGCGGGACCGCGGGTCAGCTATCAGGTGGCGATCAACCAGGGCTCGATCGTGCTCGTCACCGACCACTCCGGATCGATGGCCGCCAACGACGTGATCCCGACCCGGCTCGCCGCCGCCGAGAAGGCCGCCGACACGTTCATCGCCAAGCTCCCCAGCGACATCAAGGTCGGCGTCGTCGCGTTCTCGACCATTCCCGACGCCGTGCAGGCGCCGGTCACCGACCACGCCGCCGCCGAGACGATCATCGACAACCAGCAGGCGAACGGCTCGACGGCGACCGGCAACGCCCTCGCGACCGCCCTCCAGCTGCTCCACGCGAACGATCCGAAGCACCCGCCGTCGGCGATCGTCCTGCTCTCCGACGGCGCCGCCAACGCGGGGCAGAACCCGGTGCTGGTGGCGCGCGAAGCGGCGCGGGACCACATCCACATCGACACCGTCGCGCTCGGGACCCCGAACGGCGAGGTCAACACGGGCCCGTTCTCGCCGCCGGTGTCGGTGCCTCCGGATCCCCAGCTGATGGCTCAGATCGCCCGCGCGTCCGGGGGGCGCTCGTTCGACGCGCAGAGCGCGCGCCGGCTCGACTCGATCTATCGCTCCCTCGGACGCAAGCTCGGCGCCGTGACGCGTCAGCGGGAGATCACCGTCGATTTCGCCATCGCCGGGCTCGTGCTGCTGCTCGCCGCGGTCGCCCTCGGCGTGCGCACCGCGCCGCGCCTGCCGTAGGCGATGGGGGTAGTAGCGCGGCCCGACCCCCGCCGTCATGCATCACCTGCTTGGGCGAGCGGCGTCGCGGGGCGTACCCGCGGGCTCCGCGAGTTCTGCCTGACGGCGTGGCCCGGCCGCGTGCCGTTCGCTCGCGGACGCAGCGCGCTTGCGCGGGCGCAAGCGGGGCGAATCGCCGCTTGACGCCTGGGGGGTGGGCGAGAAACGACGACCCGATCGTCGTTTCTCGCCCAATCCCCGCTCCCAGGGTCCTGCGGCGCAACCATTAGGGTGCGCGGATGCCGAGGCGCCGGGTGGTCGTCGACCACATCACGATCGGGGTGAGCGACCTGGAGCGGAGCCGCGCCTTCTACCGCGCGGCGCTCGCGCCGCTCGGCTTCACCGAGCGCGGACCGTGGCGGGAGGGGGTGAGGGAGACGACGTTCGGCGTCAGGGGCGCTGACGACTTCGCGCTCTCGCTCGAGTACCCGCCGGCCGCGGGGGTCCACGTCGCGTTCGCGGCCGACACGCGGGAGCAGGTCGACGCCTTTCACGCCGCGGCGCTCGCCGCCGGGGGACGTGACAACGGGGCGCCCGGGCTGCGGCCCGAGTACTCGGCGAGCTACTACGGCGCGTTCGTGCTCGATCCCGACGGCCACAACGTCGAGGCAGTCCACCACCCGCCGTACGCCTGAGAGCCGGGGGCGGCTCAGGCGGCGTCGAGCGCCTGCAGGACGATCAGGCGGTCGTCGGCCCCCAGCACGGGGTCGCCGCCGACGCCGAGGTCGACGTGGTCGCCCCGGGAGATGCCCAGGACGAGGCGGCCCGCCTCGCCTCGCGCCCGCGACAGCGGCTGGGAGACGAGGTTCGGAGCGACGGGTGTCTCAGAGAGGCGATAGCTCCCCGAATCGACGAGCTGCAGCAGCAGGTCGCCGGCCTGCGGTGTCTCGAGGCTCTTGGCGAGCGTGTGCCCGACGAGCTCGTCAGTGGCCAGCGTGTGGGTGACGCCGAGCTCGATGAGGGCACGCGCCACGCGGGGAGACTGCGTGAGCGCGTAGACCTCGAGCGAGGGGGCGAGGCTGTGGACGCCGACGGCGACCACGAGGGTGTCGGCGTCGCTCGCGCAGGCAATCAGCGCACGGCAGGCCCGCTCGGGGTGACTGCGACGCAGCACGTTCTCATCCATGGGGTCACCGGCGAGCAGCCGGATGTCGCCGGGCAGGTCCCGCGGACCCGTCGGCGCGACGAGCACGACGGGGTCGCCGCTGCGACCGAGCTCGACGAGCGCTCGGGGGAGGACCGGGTGGGTTCCGAGCACGAGAATGTGCGGCTTGTCGGGCAGCGAGACGGTCATACCGAGCAACCTCCGGACGTGGTTGAGCGCCGAGGCGCCCGCCACCATGGCGAACACCGCGCCGACGAGGGGGATGGTGGACAGCATCACCAGCATGGCGATGATCCGTCCGGCCGTATCGTGGGGCAGGACGTCGCCGTACCCGACCGTGGTCGCCGTGGTCACGGCCCAGTACAGGGCCGTGCCGTAGCTGTCCCCCTCCGCGATCGCGAACGCCGCCGCGCCGAGGAACACGATCGCCACCGCGCCAAGCAGGAGCTCCAACGCGTGGAAGCGATTGAAGCGCCGGGCGAGGCGCTGGGCGACGAGGAACAGCGGCATATGGGGCGGTCAGGAGGCGCCGGTGGTGATCACCATCCGGAAGCGCGCCTCGCCGCTCATCATCTTCTCGTAGGCCTCGGATGCCTGCTCGAGTGCGAACGTCTCGATCATCGGCCGCACGCCCGTGTGCGCGCTGAACAGGAGCGTGTCCTCCGAATCGCGCGCCGTGCCTGAGGCATGCCCGACGATCCCCTTGCCGCCGCCGATGAGCGCCGCGGCCGGAACCGGGATGGGGTCCATCGAGGCACCCACCACGAGCAGCCTTCCGTGCGGGCGCAGGCCGCCGAACACCGCCGCCATCGCCTCGGAGTTGGTCACCGTCGAGAGGATGAGGTCGACTCCGCCCAGCTTCTGCAGCGCCTCGCCGGGGTCGCCCGCCGTCGAGTCGATGTACTCGTGGGCCCCGAGCTTGCGGGCCAGCTCCTCCTTGTCGGTGCCGCGCGCCACCGCGATCGTGTCGAAGCCGAGCCGGGCGGCGAACTGAACACCGAGATGCCCGAGGCCGCCGACGCCGAGGACGGCCACCCGCTGGCCGCCGGTGGCGCCGCTGCGACGCAGCGCGTTGTAGGTGGTGATGCCGGCGCAGAGCAGTGGCGCGGCCTCCTCGGGACCGAGCTCGTCGGGCATCGGGGCCAGCGCGGTGGCCCGGACGACGACGTAGTCGGCGTAGCCGCCGTCCATCGTGATCCCCGGGATGCCCATGTTCTCGCAGTCGATCAGCGATCCCCGCCGGCACCACTCACACCAGCCGCAGTTGCCGCCGAACCAGCCGACGCCGACGCGCTGGCCGACGCTCCAGCCCTCCACGCCATCGCCGAGCGTCTCGATCGCCCCGGCGATCTCGTGCCCGGGGACGAGCGGGTGGGACACGCCCGGGTAGCCGCCCTCCTTGGCGAACGAGTCGCTGTGGCAGACGCCGCAGGCGTGCACGCGCACGAGCGCCTCGCCCCGGCCGGGCTCGGGAACGTCGCGCTCCACGAGCTCGAAGTCACCGCCCGGCTCGCTGACCTGGATCGCTCGCATCTTCGCCATCTGTTCGCCTCGCTTGCTTGGGAATGAACGCGGACCGTGCCCGCGCGGGATGTTTCGTGTGCTGCCCTACCCTCGCGCGGCGGGGCCGACGCCTCCGCTCACGCCGGCGCGTCCAGCCCATGCTCCAGCGCGCCCTTGACGGTGGCGTCGAGCGCGTTGATCCGGAACAGGGCGAGCGCCTCGGGGCTCGCGAAGCGCCCCCCGGGCGTGCTCGAGGGACCGTGGTGGGCGAGGATGCAGTGCTGCAGCGCGAGCCGGCGGGGATCGTCGAGGCCACGGCCGCGCTCGGCGACGAGGTTCGCCCCGATGACCATGTGCCCGAGCAGGCGGCCCTCGTCGGTGACGGCGATCTCGGCCCCGAGGCTGTACTCGCGAATGCGGCCGAGATCGTGGACGATGGCCGCGGTCAGCAGCAGGTCGGAGTTGAGCCGGGGGTGCAGCTGGCAGGCTTCGACCGCGAGCGTGGCGACGGCCACGGTGTGCTCGAGCAGTCCGCCGAGGTAGGCGTGGTGGCCCGCCCGGGTGCACGGGGCGCGACGCCACTGCGCGCGGAGCTCGGCGTCGGCGAGCAACGCGTCGAGCAAGGTCCGGTAGCTGCGGTCGTAGACCTCGCCGGCGAGGTGCTCCAGGAACCCGTCGAGCTCGTCGAGGTCGCGGTAGGCGGTGGGCAGGAACGCCGACGGATCTGTGGTCTCCTCGGCGCGCTCGACGGCGTCGATTTCCAGCGTGAGCTCGTCACGGAAGCGCTCCACGCGTCCCCGTACGCGCACGATGTCTCCGCGCTCGAAACGCCCCGCCAGCTCGTCGGCATCCCGGAACGCGCGCGCGGTGATCGTGCCGCTGCGGTCGCGCAGCTCGACGGCGAGATAGGGGGCGCCGGAGCGGGTCTGGCGGCGTTCCTTGCGCACGCAGGCGTACACGGCATCGACCGCCGTACCTGGGCGCAGGAGGCTCACGGACTGATCGGAGGCCACCAGCCCATGATGTACGGTGAACCGGATGCAGCCCCTGCAATGGCAGTACCGTCCCGACGGCCTGCGGGCCCCCGCGATGATCTGCGCCTTCAAGGGCTGGAACGACGCCGCCGACGCCGCCTCCTCGGCGGTCTCCTTCGTCGGCACGGCGCTTGGCGCCACGCGCTTCGCGACGATCGACCCCGAGGAGTTCTACGACTTCCAGGCGACGCGTCCGAAGATCGAGATGGTGGGCGGCCAGACCCGCCAGATCATCTGGCCGGAGGTGGAGATCTACGAGGCGCGGATCCCCCGGGCGCCGCGTGACCTCATCCTGCTCTCGGGCAGCGAGCCCTCGTTCCGCTGGCGCTCGTTCTGCCGGATCATCGCCGAGCTCGCCGAGGCGATCGGCGTGCAGCTCGTCGTCACCCTCGGCGCGCTGCTCGCGGACGTCCCGCACACGCGGCCCGTGTCCGTGACCGGACTCGCCTCCGATCCCGCGCTGGTGGCCCGGCTCGGACTGTCACAGTCCTCCTACGAGGGGCCGACCGGCATCCTCGGCATCCTCCACGGCGCCTGCCAGGACGCCGGCCTCCCGTCCGCCAGCCTGTGGGCGGCCGTGCCGCACTACATCGCCGCTGCCCCGAACCCCAAGGCGGCGCTCGCCCTCGTGCGCAAGCTGGAGGGACTCGTCGGCGTCGCCGTCGACGCCTCCGAACTGGAGGCGGGGGCCGCCGACTACGAGCGACAGGTGAACCTCGCCGTCCAGAGCGACCCCGAGGTCCAGGCGTTCGTCGAGCGACTCGAGCAGGCGACGACCGATGACGAGTCCGAGGGGCCGCTTCCCTCCGGGGACTCGATCGCCCGCGACCTGCAGCGCTTCCTGCGTCAGCGCGGCGGCGACGATGTCGCCGGCGGCGGCGGGTACGCGTAGCCCGACGGCATCTCAGCGCTCGGCCGCCGGGCACATGAGCCGGTAGTCGCACAGCGAGCAGGTCTCGTAGGACGGCGTCGGCTCGAAGCCCTGCGCGCGGATCCCCGCCGCCACCTCGTGGACGACCTCGCTGATCCACTCGCTGCGGCCGGCGTCGTCGGGGACGCTCACCTTCTCGTCGTCGAGCAGGTAGAGGTACGCCTGCCGGGAGGCGTCGAGCTGCCACGCCTCACGCGCGCCGACGGCGTAGAGCGACAGCTGCACGTCGTCGGCGAGCTGCGCGGCGGACTTGGGCCGGCCGGTCTTGTAGTCGATCAGCTCGTACTCGCCGCTCGGGAGGCGGTCGACGCGGTCGACCCGCCCGCGCAGCAGATGCGGTCCCAGCTTGAACGTGAACTGGCGCTCGAACCACACCGGCTCGGGCCCCTCGGTGGTGAAGCGCTCGTGGTAGCGGCTGAGCGCGGCCGCCGCCTTGCCGCGCAGCTGGCGCTCCTCCTCGGAATCGCCGAAGCCGCCGCGCCGCCACCCGTGCTCCAGCAGCCCGAGCAGCTCGGCGAGGGTCCCCTCCCGTGAGGCGTCGGGACTGGAGTGGAAGCGCTCGAGCACCTGATGGACGAGGATCCCGAAGCGCTGATGGATCGTCGGCTCCTGGGGGATCCGGAAGACGCGCGCGAACTTGTAGCGGAGCGGACAGGCCCGGTAGGTGTCGATGTCGGTGGCCGAGAGCACGACCCCCTCACCGCGCGTCGGCAGAAAGGGCTCGAGCGACGGCTCGTCGCGCGCGGCGATCGCCTGGGCCCGACGGCGCGCGTCCCGCTCGGCGTCGAGCAGGTAGTCGTCGAGCGCCGAGGAGGCGAAGATCTCCCGCTGCTCGGCGGTCACCGCCTGCAGGATGCGGGCGTTGACGTCACGCAGCGCCTCGGCCACCTGCTGGCCATCCGGCCGCGCGATGAGCGCCGCCACCTTCAGCAGCTCCAGGTAGCGCACCACCGCGTGGGAGACGTCGATGTCGGTGTCGAAGCGCAGCTCCCCGAGCCGGCTCCCGGCCCGCATGGTGCCCTCCAACAGCTCGTCCCGGAGCAGCCGGTAGGTGGAGTGGAGCGCCTCGGCCGGACCGAACAGCTGCTCCTGGCGCTCCTCCCACTCGGCGCCGAGCCCCGTGCGGAGCGCTTCGAGCTCGGGCAGTGCGGGCGCCTCGGTGCCCTCGGGGACGGCGTGGCAGAGGACCACGTGCTCGCGGGCCCGGGTCACCGCCATGTAGAGCTGGGCGGCGAGCATCCGTCCCGGCGCGTCGTGCTCGCTCGGCAGAGCCTCGTGGAGCAGCGCGTCGGGGATCGGCTCCGGCGCCGGCGCACGCATGGCGCCGTGCAGGCCGAGCACGTAGGCGTGGTCGACGTCGAGACCGCCGCCGGCACCGAGCGCGAGCACCTGGACCGCGGGAGCGCCGTCCAGCTCGGGCTCCTCCCGCTCGGGCAGGCCGAAATCGGCCACGGCGGCGATCTGCCGCGCGAACTCCCGCGGGGTCGCCTGGGGCGAGCGCAGCACGTAGGCCGAGGCGAGCTCACCGAAGCGCGCCAGGGCGCGCAGACGCTCGACGACGTCGGCCTGGGCCGCGAACAGCTGCTGGCGCCGCAGCCCGAGCCGCTCGACGAGCCGGTGGACGTAGAGGTCGGGCCGCGTCGTGTCGATCGCCGCCGCCGCCGAGCGGAAGAGCTTGAGGAACACGCGGATCCGCTCGCGCGCCTCGGGCGGGACCTGCGGGGATTCGGTCGCGGCGGCGAGCGCCGCCACCATGTCGAGCTTGCGCCGACGCGCGATCTGGGTCACGCGGGCGATGTCGACGGAGCGCAGCTCGATCGGGGGCCGGGCGAGCGCCCTCACCACGGCGGCCGCATCGCTGGGGTCGGCGAGCAGCCGCAGCCAGGCGAGCAGGTCACGGATCTCGGCGCGCTGGAAGAACGCGCCCTCGCCGATCAGCCGGTGCGGGACGGCGCGCTCCTCCAGCGCGACGGCCACCGCCTGCCCCTCCCGGAAGGTGCTCGGAACGAGGATGGCGATCCGGCCCGGCGCGACGCCATCACGGCCGATCAGCCGCTCGACGTCGGCGGCCACCGACTGTGCCTGGGCCCGCTCGCCGGCACAGCGCCAGAAGGACACCTCACCGCCGAGCGGGTCGTCGTCCTCCGGCGGGCCGGGCCGACCGAGGAGCGTGTGAGCGGCACGGATGATGGCCGGCGCCGAGCGCCGCTGACGCTCGAGCCGGACGGAGCGCGTCGCCGTCTGCTGGAAGCTCCGCATGCGCTCCGCCCCGGCTCCGCGGAAGCGGAGCAGCCCCCCGTCCGGGTCCCCGGCGACGAGCAGGCGCGGCGCCGCGAGCGCGCGGGCGAGCGTCGCCGGAGCGAGGTCGAGCTCGTGGGCGTCGTCGATCAGCAGCTCCGCGACGCCGGCTCGTGCCGCGGGACGCTCACCGGCCAGGCGCACCGCCACCCGCACGAGATCCCCCTCGTCACGCGCGCCGGCCTCCGCGAGCATCCGCTCATGAACGAGATACACCTCGGCGAACTCCCGCTCGGCGGCGGCGCGTCCGGGATCGGCGGGGTCCTCGGTCAGCCTCGCAGCCCAGTCCGCGTACTGCTCGACGCCGATCATCTCCGCCTTGAGACGGTCGATCGTGCGCACGAAACGGCCGAGCAACGCCGTCGGGCGACCGCCGAAGTCGTGGTGGCGGAGCGAGAGCTCGTCGATCCGCTCCACGAGCATGGCCAGCCGCTCCCCCGCCGACAGCGTCGGCACCGCCGTCTCGGCGGCTCCGGCTCGGCTGAGGACGTGCTCGGCGAGCTGGCCCGGGGTGAGGACGAGCAGCCGTTCGTACCCGCGTGAGAGCGCCTGCTCGAGGCGGACGCTCAGTGCCCGGGCCCGCCCCTCACTCGGCGTGAGGACGACGATGGCGTTCGGCTCCGTGCCCGCCTCCACCGCCGCGAGGAAACGCGCGGCGAGCAGGTCCGTCTTGCCCGTGCCGGCGGCGCCGAGGACGACGAGCGCGGGGCTGGGATCGGCCAGCGCCTCGTCCCACTCCACCTCGACGGCATCTTCCACCAGCGCCACGTCTGACAGCATAGGTCCGGAATGACCTCCACTCGCTCGGCCCTGGACGCGGATTGGCTCGGACTGTGCCGGCGCGCTGTGGGCGGGCTGGAGCGGATGCTCGCGGCGAGCCCGAGCACCGCCGAGCGCGCCGTCGAGACGGGGAGCCGGGGCAGCGGCGGCGACCGCACCCTGGTGATCGACGAAGCGGCGGAGACGGTGGTGATGGACGAGCTGGCGCGCCTTCACGAGCAGGGCCATCGCTTCTGCGCCCTCTCGGAGGAGCGGGGGGAGGTCGACTTCGGCGATGGCGGTGTGCGGGTGATCATCGATCCGATCGACGGGTCCCTCAACGCCAAGCGTGGGATGGCCCACCACGCCCTGTCGATCGCCGTCGCCGACGGGGGCACGATGGCGGACGTCGCCTTCGCGTTCGTCTACGACTTCGGGCCGCGGGAGGAGTTCTTCGCCCGGCGCGGCGAGGGTGCCAGCCTCAACGGCCGGCGGCTCGACCCCGAGATCCCCGAGCGCCGCACCGGTGACGGCCGGCTCGAGCTGCTCGGCATCGAGTCCGCCGATCCCCGGTGGGTGGCTGCCTCGATCGGCGGTCTCCTCGCCTCCGCCCACCGCCTGCGCGCAATGGGGACGATCGCCGGCACGCTGTGCCAGGTCGCCGCCGGGCGGCTGGACGGCATGGTCTCCCTGCGCAACGGACGGGGCGTCGACTCCGCCGCCGCACAGTTGATCGTGCGCGAGGCCGGCGGCCTGGTGACCTTCCCCCGCTGCCGGCCGCCCCTCGGAGCCCCGCTCGATGCCGTCGCCACCTCCCCGGTCGTCGCGGCCCGCAGCGAGGCGGCGCTCCACCAGCTCGAGGAGATCCCCCGATGATCGACTGGCTCGTGGCCGAGAAGATCGGCGCCGTGGTCGCCGGCACCGGCGATGCCCGCACCCCCCGCGTCGACCTGCCCGCGCTCGCCGCCGACGCGGAGACGCGCGTCGTCGCCTACACGGGCCTGACCCCCGTGCGACCGCTGCCGCCCCCGGAGGGCATCTCACGCCGCGAATGGGTGGCGAGCAACATCGCGTCGATGCGCACGCTGCTCGACCCGGTGCTCGCGCGCGCCGGAAAGGGCCTCGGCCCGCTCCAGCCGGCGATGCAGCTGGCGGTCGGTCTCACCCTGAGCACCGAGGTGGGAGTGGTGATCGGCTATCTCGCCCAGCGGGTGCTCGGCCAGTACGAGCTCGTGCTGCTCGAGGAGTCCGAGAGCGCGCGGCCGCCCCGGCTCCTGTTCGTGCTCCCCAACCTGGGTCACGCGGTGAAGATGTTCGAAGCGGATGAGCACGAGTTCATGACCTGGGTGACGCTCCACGAGGTCACCCACGCGGTCCAGTTCTCCTCCGTTCCGTGGCTGCAGCCGCACCTCGCCGGCCTGGTGCGCGAGCTCCTGCGCAGCGCCGAGGTGCGCGTCGACACCAAGCGCCGGATGCGGCTGCCCTCCCGGGCCGAGCTGCGCCGGATCGGCTCGGCGCTGCGACGGGGCGACCTGATCGCCGTCGTGACGAGCGAGGCGGAGCGGGACACGCTCGATCGCGTTCAATCGGTGATGGCGGTGATCGAGGGGCACGCGGAGCACGTGATGGACGCGGTGGCGCCGGAGCTCCTCCCGTCGCTCCCCCAGCTGCGGGCGGCAATCGACCGGCGCCGCCAGCAGGGCTCGGCAGCCTCGCGTCTGATCGGCCGGCTGCTCGGCCTGGAGATGAAGCTCCGGCAGTACGAGCGCGGCAAGCGCTTCTGCGACGAGGTGGTGGCCCGGGGCGGAACCGAGGCCCTCGAGCGCGTGTTCAGCGCTCCGGAGTCGCTTCCGACGCTCGCGGAGATCGAGGATCCGGAGTCGTGGCTTCGGCGGACGGCTCCGCCGGCGGCGGCTCAGGCCTCGACGCTGTAGAGCCGCCATTCGTCGGGCACGCCGCGCAACGCGTGGACGCCCCGATCGGCGAACTGCAGTCCCGAGCCCACCACGAGGTCCTTGACGGTGCTGGAGGCGAGCACCTCGCCCGGCTGCGCGCAGCCGAGCACCCGAGCGCCGATGTGGACGGCGATCCCCGCCACGTCGTCGCCGACGATCTCGCATTCGCCCGTGTGGACGCTCGCGCGCAGCTGCAGACCGAGGCCCTCCACCGCCCGCGTGGTCGCGCTCGCGCAGCGCACGGCGCGCGCCGGCCCGTCGAAGGTGGCGAGGAAGCTGTCGCCGATCGTCTTGACCTCGTGGCCGCGGAAGCGCACCAGCTGCTCGCGCACGAGTCGGTGGTGGCGGTCCAGGAGATCGCGCCAGCGCTCGTCGCCGAGCCGTGCGGCGTGCTCGGTGGACCCGACGATGTCGGTGAACATCACGGTGGCGAGGACCCGATCGGCCACTGGAGCCGAGCGCCGTCCGGTGAGGAACTCCTCGACGTCGTCGAGCCCTCCCACGTCGACCCAGGCATAGGCGTCGATGCCCGGCATCGGCAGGAACCGCGCCCCCGGGATGAGCTCGGCCACCTCGCGGCCGGCCTCGACCGGGACGAGCCGGTCACCGGTGACGTGGGTGACGAGCGTGGGCGCCCGGATCGTGGGCAGCACGGCGCGCAGGTCGGTGGCGGCGATCATCTCCAGGATCTGCCGCGCCATCCCGGGGCTGACGGCGGAGCGCTGCATCCGTCCCCACCAGTCGGCGAACGCGCGGTCGGACGCCCGGCTCGGGCAGAAGAGCTCGAGCAGCGTCCCGTCGCCCCACGAGTTCTCCACCGCGTCGAGCAGGGCAACCCCCGCCGGGCCGTGCATGAAGTCGCCGCCGGTGGCCCCGACGCCGGAGAGGACGAGGGCGATGACCCGCTCGGGATAGGTGGCGGCGTACAGCGCCGAGAGGCCGAGATCGCTGGCGCCGAACAGCGCAGCCCGCTCGCTGCCGACCGCATCGAGCACGGCGGTGAGGTCGTCCATCTGCTGCTCGAGCGTCGGCGGCGAGGAGACCGCGTCGGAGAGGCCCGTCCCACGCCGGTCGAACAGGATCAGGCGGCTGAACGAGGCCAGGCGCTCGAAGCTCGCCGCCGTGCTCGGCTCGTCCCACATCAGCTCCAGGTGCGAAGCGGGGCCCTCCACCACGACGAGATCCAGCGGCCCCGCGCCGCGGTGTTCGCCTGGCGAACTCGCCGCCGCGCGTTGGCCGTCAACCGAATCGGCCGGGGCGGGCGACGTCGGCCCGAGCACCTGATAGGCGATGCTCGCGCTGCCGCTGCGGGCATATCGGGTGGGGGGTCGGGGCACGATCGGGGGACACTCCGCCGGGACGCTGTAACCGCGCGCCGGGTCCGGTTTACAAACACATGTTCGATGGATTATTCAGATCGATCGATCCGAGATCCAGACATTTTCTACGGGACGGAGCAGCAAACAGACATGGCGACCAATAACACCACCGCAGGCAGCGGCAAGACGCCCGCCACGACGCGTAAGACCACCGCGAGCCGTAAGACCACGGCGACGCGCAAGACCACCGCGACCCGCAAGCCGGCCCGCACCGGCACGCGCTCCAGCGCGGCGACGAGCTCCGCACGCTCGACGCGCTCGACCTCGACGCAGCCGAAGACCCCCGTGTCGCAGGCCGGGGAGCTCGCCGAGCGCGCTGTCCTCGTGCAGGTCGGCGCCGGCCTGATCGCGCGCGACAACCTCGTTTCCAGCCTCGACGGGCTGCGCTCGAAGTACCGCAGCCGCGCCGCCCTCGAGCGTGAGATCAAGCGCTACGAGCGCCGGGGCAGCACAGCCCGCAACCGCCTGGAGCGCCAGGTCCGGCGCAGCCGGACGCGCGTCGAGCGGGAGCTCCGCCAGCGCCGCACCCGCCTCGAGCGGACGGTGAAGCAGAGCCGCCGCCAGCTCGAGCGCGAGGTCCGTCAGGCCCGTAAAGATCTCGAGAAGCCGAGTTCTTTCGTCAGCAAGCGGGTAGAGAACATCGTGTCGAACGCACAGGGGCTCCTGAGCTAAGCGTTCGACGCACAAGCTTCCCCCGCACGGCGAGCAGGAGAGCGCCGCTACGGGACAGGTTCGCCGGCCTCATATCTCGCCGGCGAATGCAGCACCCTCTCCTCCCTCAACCGCCGGGGCGTCCTTAGGGGCGCCCCGTCGGTCGTTAAGCGGCCCGCTTTCTGCGGCTTCGCCGTGGAGGCCCCGGCCCCCCGTCCGAGCGCACGTGCTTGGGTGGACGGGGGCGCGAGATCGCGGTGCGGGTTCCGCGAGTGCGCCGGACGGGAGTGCCGGGCCACCACGGGGTGAGGCGCCGCGTGCGGGCCGCTAACGCCCGTCAGGCTTTGTCGAAAGCTGGCGGGCCGCCGCGCGCTCCACCAGCCAACAAGAGATGCGGCGCCCAGGGAGTCGAGGACCTCCCTGGATGGCAACCGGATGGGGCAGCGTGTGAGTGCCGAGGAGCGGTGGGAGCGATGGCTGTCGGTCCAGCGACACTCGCGGAACCCGCACCGACGCCTGAGAGTCCCGGCAACTCAAGCGCGGTGTTCGCGGGATCGACGGTCATCGCCCCCCGCCGAACAGGCGAATCCGGTCGTGTCACAATCAAGGGCATGCCCACCAGAGATCAAGTCCTCGACTCCCTCCGGTCCGTCATCGACCCCGAGCTGCGGAAGGACATCGTCGAGCTGGAGATGGTGCGCTCGATCGAGATCCACGCCAACGGGGTGGTCGACGTGATGGTCTCGCTGACGACCGCCGGCTGCCCGATCCGCAGCCACTTCCAGAATGGCGTCGCCGACGCGGTCCGCCAGCTCGAAGGCGTCACCGGGGTCAACATCAGCTTCGACGTGCTCTCCGACCAGGAGAAGCAGAACCTCGGGCGCAAGCTCGGGCGCGGCAGCCTGCCCGAAGGCGCCCTTGCGCAGGTGAAGAACGTGATCTGCGTCGGCTCGGGCAAGGGCGGCGTCGGCAAGTCGAGCGTCACGGCCAACCTCGCCGCCGCGCTCGCCGGCGACGGCAAGCTCGTCGGAGTGCTCGACGCGGACGTGTGGGGCTATTCCCAGCCGCGGATGCTCGGCCTCGGAGCCGAGCGGCCGAAGGTCAACGCCCAGCGCAAGCTCATCCCGCTCGTCGCCCACGACGGCATCAAGGTGATGTCGATCGGCTTCTTCGTCGAGCAGGACGCCGCCGTCGTGTGGCGCGGCCCGATGCTCCACAAGGCGCTCCAGCAGTTCCTGGAGGACGTCGACTGGGGCGAGCTCGACTACCTGCTCATCGACCTGCCCCCGGGGACCGGCGACGTCTCGATGACGCTGGCCCAGCTGCTCCCCCAGGCGAAGTTCGTGCTCGTCACGACGCCTCAGCCCGTGGCCCAGAAGGTGGCACGCCGCTCGGCCGAGATGGCCACCAAGCTGAAGCTGGAGGTGGCCGGCGTGATCGAGAACATGTCGGGCTTCGTGACCCCGGGCGGGGAGCGCTTCGCGATCTTCGGCGAGGGCGGCGGTCAGCTCCTCGCCGAGGAGCTCGAGGTGCCGCTGCTCGGCAAGGTCCCGCTGACGATGCCGCTGCGTGAGCAGTCCGATTCGGGCACGCCCGTGGTGTTCTCCGATCCCGACGATCCCGCCGCGCAGGCCATCCGTCAGGCGGCGCGGGGACTGATCGCGCTCACGCCCGTCGAGCTGCCGGTGCTGGCGACGGCACCCGCCCCGGAGCCGGCCAAGCCCCTGGGCATGTCGCTTCCGATGGCCTGAGCCGCAGCCCGGCCGGCGCGGCCTCGATCTGGCGGCGCAGCCGGCCCAGCGCGAGCCGCTGCCGGCCCTTGACGGTGCCGAGCGCCACGCCCGCGCGGGCGGCGATCTCGGTCTGGGTGAGCTGACCGAAGTAGGCCAGCTCGATCACACGGCGCTGCTCGCTGGGAAGGTCGTCGAGCAGTCGGCGGGTCGCCTTGGCCTCGGCGCGCCTGACGACCTTCTCCTCGGTGCCCTCGTCGGCCACGAGCCCGTTGACGACCGCCTCGTCGATCTGGGCTTGGCCGTCGTGGCGCGCCTCACGGCGCAGCCAGTCGATGCTCCGGTTGCGGACGGCGGCCGCCAGCCACGCGCGGAGGTCCCCCCGCTTCGGGTCGAAGCTCCCCGCGTTCAGCCACAGCCCCAGGAACACGTCCTGGGTCGCCTCCTCGGCGGCCCGGTGGCGGCGGGTCACGCGGAGAGCGAGGCGGAACACGAATGCGCTGTGCCGGCCGTACAGCGTCTCGAATGCGGTGCGATCGCCCTCGCGGGTCCGGGCCATGAGCTGCTCGTCGGCGAGGGCGTTTGTCTGGCGGTTCGCGATCATGAGATCATTGTATAGCTTCTGTAGAGCTTTTGTCTAGCTCTTGTTGAGTTAGGATGGTGCGATGCCAGTCGGTGCACGACTCAGAATGGGCGAGTTCAGTCGGCGGGTCGGCGAGAGCGCTCCGCTGCTCCGCGCCTGGGAGACGCGGTACGGGCTGCTCGATCCCGACCGGACGGAGGGCGGCCTGCGGCTCTACACCGCCGAGGACGAGCGCCGCGTCCGCGCGATGCGCCGGCACATGGACGCCGGACTTTCGGCTGCGGAGGCGGCGCGGCTCGCCAAGCTCCCGGGTCCGGAGGCGCCCGACGGCTCCGAGGCGCAGGTCACGGACCTGATGGCCGCCCTGGAGCGAAGCAGTGACGCGCTCGACGAGCCCGCCGTTCAGGCCGCGCTCGACGAGACGCTCGCCGCCCTCGGCCTGCGCGGTGCGGTGGCCGAGGTGATCCTCCCGTTTCTCCGACGGCTTGGCGCGCGCTGGGCGGCGTCGGAGACGACGGTCGCCGGCGAGCACTTCGCGAGCAACATCATCGGCGGGCGCCTGCGCCGGCTGTCGGAGGGGTGGGGCGACGGAGTCGGGCCGACAGCGATCCTCGCCTGCCCCCCGGGCGAGCGCCACGAGCTCGGGCTGCTCGCCTTCGGGCTCCTGTTGCGCGAGCACGGCTGGCGGATCGCCTATCTCGGCGCCGACACCCCGATCGGCGAGATCGGCGCCATCCTGGACGATCTGGCCCCAGCCATCGTCGTGCTCGCCGCGCTGGACGAGGAGTGCTTCCGCGCCAGCGCAGACGACGTGGGCGCCCTCAGCACGCGAGTCCGCGTCGGCATCGCCGGCGCCGGCGCCTCGCCGGTGCTCGCCCGCCGGCTCGGCGCCGAACCGCTCATCGGCGAGATCGTCGACATCGCCGACGCCCTCGCGCCCTGAGCGGCCGCGGTGCCGGCCGCGGGCGATGAGTTCCGCCGGCCCGCTCCGTCATAGGGGCATTCGGCCGACTCCCGGAGGACAGCCATGCCCGCACCCGTGACCAAGCTCAACCTGGCTGCCAACCCGCACGTGGTCCTCACCACGGGCGCCAACCGGTGGACGGATGGGGTCCTCGTCACGGTGGAGGGCGAGGCCACGCCGGTCAGCGACGACGAGGCGCTTCGGCAGCTGGCGGCCCTGTGGAGCGAGAAATGGGACGGCCGCTGGCGCTACGAGGTCGGCGACGGGTGCTTTGAACACCCCGGCCAGCCGGACCGGGTACTCGTGTTCGCCGTCACGCCACGCAAGGTGCTCGCCTTCGCCCAGGGGCACTTCGGCCACACCACGCACCGATTCCCCCGCCCGCTCGAGGCGCCGGCCGCGCCGGCGGCGGCAGCCCCTCGCCCGGCCGCTCCCTGACGCCGCACCGGCCCCGCGCCGGCGAACGACCTACCGGTTCGCGAAGAAGTCCACGTTGAGCTGCGCGTACTTCTGCCACTCGTCCGGCAGCTGATCCTCGGCGAAGCAGGCATCGACGGGGCAGGCCTCGACGCAGGCGTCGCAGTCGATGCATTCCTCGGGGTCGATGTAGAGCATCTCGACCTTGTCGTAGTCGGGCTCGTCGGGGGTCGGGTGGATGCAGTCGACGGGGCAGACCTCGACGCACGAGTTGTCCTTCGTGCCGATGCACGGCTCCGCGATGACGTAGGCCATGGTTCTGATGTCTTCCTGTTGAGTAGCGCAGGTACGGGTGCTCGGACGCGGCATTGTAAACCGGTGCTCGCCGGTAGGCTGCCGCGGGGCATGCTCCTGCTCACCGGCGCCACGGGAACGATCGGCCGCCCGCTGCTGCGGAGGCTCACCGCCGCCGAGACTCCGGTCCGCTGCCTCGTGCGCGACCCGCGCCGGCTCGGGGATCAGCGCGTCCGCGTCCAGATCGCCCTCGGCGACCTCTCCGACCACCTCTCCTTCCGCCATGCGCTGCGCGGGATCGACACCGTCGTGCACCTCGCCTCGGTCATCCGCGATCAACCCGGCGGCTCGATCGAGGAGCTCGCCGGCGTCGCCACCTGGCGGCTCGTCCGCGCGGCCGAGCGGGCCGGCGTGAGGCGCTTCGTGTTCTTCTCCGCCCTCGGCGCCTCGACGCGCAGCCCAGCGCGGCTGATGCGGGCCAAGGCGATCGCCGAGCGCGCCGTGATGGAGTCCTCGATCGCCCACACCGTGTTCGCCCCCTCGATCGTCTACGCCCCCGGCGATCCGTACCTGCGCCTGCTCGCTCGGATGTCCCTGCTGCCGGCGATGCCGATTCCGGGCTCGGGCCGGGCGCGGTTCCAGCCGATCTGGGCCGAGGACGTGGCCGACTGCGTGATCGCGGCCCTGCCGGGCGGCAGCCTCGCCGGCGCCGCGGAGTCGGCCCGCTTCGAGCTCGGCGGCCCGGAGACCCTCACCCACGCCGACATCGTCAGGCTCGCCGTCCTGGCCGCCGGGCGCCGGCGCCCGCTGCTCCGGATCCCCAGCCGGCTCGTGCGCCGCTCGCTCAAGGCGGTCGAGCTGCTGATGGGACCGACCGCCTTCGCCACCTGGGATGAGGCGGAGCTGCTGGAGATCCCGATGATCTCCCGGCACGGCAGCGCGGACGCCGAGCGGCTGGGCGTGAGGCCGCAGCCGATGCGGGCGGTGCTCGGCGTGGGCGCCTAACGGTCCGCCTCGCGGACGTGCGCCCTCACAGCTCCGGGCTGCGCTCGCTCCACGGCAGCGCCTGCTCGAGCTGGGCGGCGAGCTGGAGCAGTACGTCCTCTCGCGCCGGCGGCCCGACCAGCTGCACGGCGGTCGGCAGGCCATCCTCGCCGTGGTAGAGCGGCAGGGAGATCGCCGGCTGGCCGGTGACGTTGATGATCGCCGTGAAGGGGGTGAACGCGCCCGAGCGCCGGAAGTGCTCCCACGGGTCGGGCCCGCGGCCGTGGACGTCGCCGGTCCTCAGGGGGCGCTGGGCGAGCGCGGGGGTGAGCACGACGTCGTAGGGCGCCGTGAAGGTGATGATCGATCGAGCCAGCGCCTGCAGTTCCGTGCGGGCCGACAGGAAGCTCAGCGAATCCGCCTGGCGCGAGCGCTCGTAGATCGCCCAGGTGAGCGGCTCCACGTCCTCCGGCGCCGGATCGCGTCCGAGCAGGCGGCCCGCGTACCGGACCGACAGGGACACGGCCGGGCCGAACACCCGGGTGAAGTCCGACAACAGCTCACGGCCCGACCACGGCGGCGTGATCTCCTCCACCTCGTGGCCGAAGGACTCCAGCAGCGCCGTGCAGTCGGTGACCGCGGCGAGGCAGGCCGGATCGAGCGGCTGGGACTCGAGCGGCGTGTTGAGCGCCACGCCGATTCGCAGACGCCCTGGATCGCGGCGCGCGGCCTCGGCGTAGCTGCCCTCGGGCGGAGGCGCCCAGGTGGCGTCCCCCAGCTCGTAGCCGGCGAGCAGGTCGAGCAGCTCGGCGGTGTCGGCGACCGAGCGAGTGAGCACTCCGTCCGAGACGAGGTAGCTGTCCCCGGTGTCGGGCCCGGCGGAGATCCGTCCGCGGGCGGTCTTGAGGCCGACGAGCCCGCAGCAGGCGGCGGGGATCCGGATCGAGCCGCCGCCGTCGTTGCCGTGGGCCACCGGCACCATCCCGGCGGCCACCGCCGCGGCCGAGCCGCCGCTGGAGCCGCCCGGCGTCCGCGACAGGTCCCACGGGTTGGCGGTGGCGCCGTTGCGCCGCGACTCGGTCGTGGGGAGGATCCCCATCTCCGGCATCGCCGTCTTGCCGACGATCACGAACCCGGCGTCGCGCAGCCGCCGGACGAAGTAGGCGTCACGGCGCGCGACCTGATCGCCGAACAGGTCGCTGCAGTGGGTGGTGGGCATCCCCGCCACCGGCCGGTTGTCCTTGACGGCGAACGGCACCCCCGCGAACGGCCGCGGATCGCCGGGCTCGATGTCCCCCGCCGTGGCGAGCGCGGACTCGGCGGCGACGTGCGTAAAGGCGTTGATCCGGGGCTCGAGCGCCTCGATGGCCGTGAGGCAGTCGCCGACCAGCTCTGAGGCGCTGATCGCCCCGGAGCGGACCATCGAGGCCAGCTTCGATGGGGCGAGCATCATCAGCTCCGACATCGTCGGCTCTCTCCTTCGGCGATCGTCTGAGGGGTCACGGCTGGGGATCATCGCCGATCGCCTCGCGAGGCGTTCCAAGACCGTTGCACTACTGTTCGAGCCCCCACGCGAGACCTTCAGGAGCACTCCCAGAGATGACAGCCACCAGCGAAGTACAGTCCGGGCTCGAGGGCGTCGTCGCCTTCGCCACCGAGATCGCCGAGCCCGATCGTGAAGGCGGCGCCCTGCGCTACCGCGGCGTCGACATCGAGGACCTCGTCGGGGTGGTCCCGTTCGAGCAGGTCTGGGGTCTGCTCGTCGACGGCAAGCTGCTGCCGGGGATGCCGCCGGCCGAGCCGCACCCGCTCTACGTCCATTCGGGCAACCCCCGCGTCGATGTCCAGGCCGCGCTGGCCATGCTCTCACCGCAATGGGGCTTCAACGAGCTGATCGACATCTCCGACGAGGAGGCGCGTGACAACCTGGCGCGCGCCTCGGTGATGACGCTGTCGTTCGTGGCCCAGTCCGCCCGCGGGTGGGGCAAGCCGCCCGTGCCCCAGCACGAGGTCGACAAGGCGACCTCGATCCCCGAGCGCTTCCTGATCCGCTGGCGCGGCGAGGCCGACCCGCGTCACGTCAAGGCGATCGACGCCTACTGGTGCTCGGCCGCCGAGCACGGCATGAACGCCTCGACCTTCACCGCGCGGGTGGTCGCCTCCACCGGGGCCGACGTGGCCGCCGCGTTGAGCGCCGCCGTCGGCGCGCTGTCGGGCCCGCTGCACGGCGGGGCCCCCAGCCGCGTGCTGAAGATGCTCGACGACGTCGCCGAGATGGGCGACGCCGAGAAGTACGTCAAGCAGCAGCTCGACGACGGACAGCGGCTGATGGGCTTCGGACACCGGGTCTACCGGGCAGAGGATCCGCGGGCGCGCGTCCTGCGCCGCACCGCCAAGGAGATCGGCGCCCCCCGGGTGGAGGTCGCCGAGGCGGTCGAGGCGGCGGCGCTGGCCGAGCTGAAGGTCCGCCAACCCGACCGCGTGCTGGCCACCAACGTGGAGTTCTGGTCGGCCGTGGTGCTCGACTTCGCGGACGTTCCGCCGGAGCTGTTCACGCCGATGTTCACCTGCGCGCGGACCGCCGGCTGGTCGGCGCACATCATGGAGCAGAAGCGTGAGGGCCGGCTCATCCGCCCGACCGCCAAGTACATCGGCCCCGGCCCGCGCCCGCTGTCGGACCTGCAGTAGGTCCTGCAGTTCTTGCCGGATAGCGGCAAGAACTGCGGGTGTCAGGCCGGCGGCGACTGGTACGGGCCGCTCACGTAGTCCGCCAGCATCCGCGTGGCAGCGAACCGCGGGCCAAGCGTGGAGATCGAGCGGACCATCATCGCCAGCCAGCGATCCGGGAGCCCGGCGTCGTCGCGCTCGTAGAAGGCGGGAAGCACCTCGTCGAGCAACAGGCGCTGGAGCTGGGCCGAGTGCCGGTCGTCCTGGGCGGCGGCGTCGTGGTCGATCTCGCCCGAGATCGCCCAGCCGTTGAGGCCGTCGTAGCCCTCGGCCCACCACCCGTCGAGCACGCTCAGCTGCAGCCCGCCGTTGATCGCGGACTTCATCCCGCTCGTCCCGCTCGCCTCCAGCGGCGGCCGTGGCACGTTCAGCCACACGTCGCAGCCGCGCACGAGCTGCGCCCCCGTAGCGAGGTCGTAGTCGTCGAGGAACACAACCCGCTCGGCGACCTGGCGGGCGTACTTGAGGCCGAACAGGCGCTGCAGGACGCGCTTGGCCTCGTCGTCGCGCGGGTGGGCCTTGCCGGCGAGGACGACCTGCACGGGGCGGTCGCCGGCGAGCAGCCCCAGGACGAATTCGGGATCGCGCACGAGGAGGTCGAGCCGCTTGTACGTCGCCACGCGCCGCGCGAAGCCGATCGTCAGCACGTCGGGATCGAGTGACCCGGCGGCGGCGGTGACGTACTCGCGCACGTCGCCCCGGACCAGGCGGTCGGCGAGGCTGCGCCCGGCGAGGAAGCCCACCAGCTCGGCGCGCTGGGCCCGGCGGGCGTCCCACAGCTCGGCGCGCGGAACGCGCTCGACCGCCGCCCACGCCGCCGGCACGTCGGACGAGAACATCCAACCCTCGCCGGCATGGCGGTCGAGCAGCGAGCGCATCGGCGCCCCGATCCAGGTCGGCACGTGGACGCCGTTGGTGACGTAGCCGATCGGTACGTCGCTGACCGGCCGCTCGGGCCACAGCGCCTGCCACATGTCCCGCGCCACCTCGCCGTGGCGCCGGGAGACCCCGCCGGCGGCGCGGCTGAGGCGCAGTGCCGCCTGGGTGACCCCGAACGGCTCGCCGTCGTCGTGGGGATCGGTGCGGCCGAGCGCGACGACCGCCTCGGGCTCGACGCCGAGCTCGGCGGTCAGCGCGTCGATCGTCGCCCGCAGCTGCTCGGCGGGGTAGCGGTCGTTGCCGGCCGGCACCGGGGTGTGGGTGGTGAAGACGGTGAGCGCGCGAACGTCCTCCACCGCCGCGGCGAACGACGGAGCCCCCTGCCGCAGGCGCCCGCCCGCCAGCTGCAGCGGAGCGAGCGCGGCGTGGCCCTCGTTGAGGTGCACGACGCCGGGGGTGATCCCCAGCGCCTCCAGCGCGCGGATGCCCCCGGCGCCGAGGAGCGTGTACTGGGCGAGCCGGTTGACGGCGTCGCCGTCGTAGAGGCGGCCGGTGATCCACCGCGTCAGCGGCCCGTTCTCCGGCAGCTCAGTATCGAGCAGGAACAGCGGCACGCGGCCGATGTCGACCCGCCAGATCGCCGCCCGCACCGGTTCGTCGCAGATCGGCAGCTCGATCGTGAGCGGAGCGCCGTCGGCGCCCGTCACGCGCGCGGCCGGCAACCGCGCGGGGTCGGAGTCGACCCAGTACTCGTGCTGCCAGCCGCCGGCGTCGATCCGCTGGCGGAAGTAGCCCTTGCGGTAGAGCAGTCCGACCGCCACCAGCGGGAGCGCCCGGTCGGAGGCCTCCTTGAGGATGTCGCCGGCCAGGGCCCCCAGCCCGCCCGAGTACACGGGCAGCGAGACGTGGACCCCGTACTCGGCGCACAAGAAGGCGACCGGGCGCTCGGGGTCGATGCCGACCTCAGCGGGTGGACGCGCCAGGTCGGCCGCGATCTCGTCGGCGAGCGCGGCCGCCCGGGCGACGAGGCCGTCGTCTCCGGCCGCCCGCCGCAGCGTCTCCGGCGCGGTCTCGCTGAGCATGCGCACGGGGTTCGCCGCGCACAGCGCCCAGCGCTCGGGATCGATCGCCGCGAACAGCCCGTGGGCGCCCGGCGCCCACGACCAGCGGTAGTTGTAGGCGGCGCGCGCGAGCGGGCGCAGGGGCTCGGGGAGGCGCTCGGCGAGCTCCGCGGCAGCGCGCTCCAGGTCACGCCGGCCGTCGGCCGGGTTGGCGGTACCGTCGTTCACGGTGGCGATTAAAGACGATCAGGGTCTGCTCGCCTTCGGCGACTCGATCACCAACGGGGGCGGCGAGCTCCAGTGGGGCGTGGCACTGCAGTCATGGGCGCAGTGGCTCGCCCGCGGCCTCGGGCTGCCGTTCACCGGCTACGCGGTCGACGGGGCCCGGGCGGGAGACGTGGTGGCGCATCAGATCCCCGCGCACGCGCGCCTCAACGCGGTCACGGAGCCGCGGTATCAGCTCGGATGCCTGTACATCGGCGTCAACGACGTCCGCGCGCTCGACTGGGATCCCGTCGCCTACGAGCGTGATCTGAGCGCGGCGCTCGACCACCTCGGCGGGCTGTGCGAGCGGGTGCTCCTGGTGAGCATCCCGCTCGACCTGGGTCGACCGCGCGCCGGCGCCAAGGTGGCCGAGGCGAACGCGATCATCGGACGGCAGGCCGTCCGCAGCCGGGCGCTGCTCCTCGATCTGAGCGACTTCAAGGGGCGGGAGGTGATGATGGCCGATCACGTCCACCCCACGGCGATGGGCCAGATCGCCATCGCCGAGCGCGCCGTCGTCGTCCTCGCCGCCGACGGGCTCGCGGCCCGGATCCCCCCGCGCGAGCTGTGCGCGCCGCAACGTGGCCCGGCTCGCCGCATCGGCGCCGCCGCCACCTACGCCTACCGCTCGCTCAAGCTTTCGCTGCGGATCCGCCTCACGGCGTGGGCAGGCGGCCTGCGCGCTCGGTGAGCGACCGCAGACGCCCGGCCAGCGACGGCGTCAGCATCCCGTCCGCGAGCCGCCAGCGCCAGCTGCCCGAGGCGCGTCCCGGGGCGTTCATGCGGGCCTCGCTGCCCAGCCCGAGGACGTCCTGAGCCTGCATCATGGCGACCCGGGCCGGCGAGGCGAGGGCGAGCGCGATCAGGCCCCACCACGGTTCGCGCTCCGCGACCCGATGGCGACGCAGCAGCGCATCGACCTCGGCGCGGCGGGCCGGCTCGAGCGATTCGTACCAGCCGCGCGCGGTGTCGTGATCGTGGGTGCCGGTGTAGACGATGCGGTCCTCGCGGTGGTTCTCGAAGCGGTGCGGAGAGTGGCGATCACCGGGGTCGAACCCGAACTGGAGCACCAGCATCCCCGGCAGGCCCAGGCCGTCGCGCAGGCGCTCGACCGCGGGCGTGATGACGCCCAGGTCCTCGGCGACGAGCGGGAGCGTCGAGCCGCGGGCCGCCGTCCCCGCCTCTCCGAGCGCGCGCTCGGCGGCGTCGAACAGCGCGCGGCCGGGACCCCGGTGCCAGCGCCCGCCGGCCGCCGTGCGGGCACCGGCGGGGACCTCCCAGAAGGCGACGAAGCCGCGAAAGTGGTCGAGGCGGGCGAGATCGAACAGCGACAGCGTCCGGTGCAGGCGCTCGACCCACCAGTGGTAGCCGGCGCGCTGGAGCCGCGGCCAGTCGTAGAGCGGGTTGCCCCACAGCTGCCCGTTCGCCGAATACGCGTCCGGAGGCGCCCCGGCCTGGACCCCGTCGAGGAACAGCTCCGGGTGCGCGCGCTGGTCGGCGCCCCCGGGCGAGACGTAGATCGCCACGTCGCCGTACAGCCGCACGCCGCGATCGGCGGCGTAGGCGCGCAGCGCCCGCCACTCGCGATCGAAGCGGACCTGGTCGGCGAGCGCGCCGCGGCCGGCGAAGCCCTCCCAGTCACGGATCCAGAACTCCTCGCGCTCGCGGAAGGCGCTGCACTCGGCGGCGCTCACGGGGGCACGGCGGTCGGCCAGCAGCCCGGGCCACGCGGCGAACGCGGACTGCGCCTTGTAGGGCGAGCGGTAGCGGTCGGGCGGCGCGAGTGGCAGAACCTGCCACCAGCTCTGCCCCGCGTCGGCGAGCCAGTCGACGAACGCGTAGGCGTCACGCCCCAGCGTCCCCGAGGGAAGCGAGGTGATGTGCAGCTGGACACCGCTGGACCGAGCCCGGAACGCGGGCGATGGATGGTCCGGCGACGCCGCCGGGGAGCGACCCGCGTTCACAGGAGGTTGTTTACCCAGAGCGCCGACCGGGTTACGTTTGCTGGGAGTGAGCATGCCCAAAATCACGTCGAGAACGACCGACCCCGGCGCCGGCGCGAGCGCGTCCGGCCTCGACGCCAACGGCGACGCTGCGCGCGGCGCGCCGCCGCGAATCGTCATCCAGTACCCAGCCCCCGCGGTGGACGCGGGCCGCTACCCGGTCAAGCGCTGCGTCGGCGATCCGGTCGACTTCTCGGTCGACATCTTCCGCGACGGTCACGAGCTGCTTCGCGCGGTCGTGCGCTACCGGGCACCGGGCTCGTCGCGCTGGCAGGAGAGCGAGCTGCGGCGGATCGACGCGCACCTCGACGGGGTGCGCTGGGCGGGACGCTTCGAGGTCGACGCCACCGGCACCTGGCTCTACGACGTCGAGGCGTGGACCGACCGCTTCGGCACCTGGCGTGACGAGCTGGCCCGCAAGGTCGCCGCCGGCCAGGCCGATCTCTCCGGCGAGCTCTCGGAGGGGGTCCTGATGCTGCGCGAGATCGCCGCGGGCGCCTCCAAGAAGTCCCGCGGGCTGATCGAGAAGGCCCTCGTGGCGCTGGAGGACGAGCAGCTCAACGAGGGGGTGCGGTGTGAGATCGCGCTCGAGAGCACGCTGTACCAGGTCGCCCTCTCCGAGCAGCCGCGCGCCGATGCGACGCACCTCGATGAGCCGCTCGAGCTCGCCGTCAGCCGCGAGCGGGCCTGCTTCGGCAGCTGGTATGAGATGTTCCCCCGTTCGTGGGGCGGGCTGCGAGGCGTCGCGGCGCAGCTCCCGGCGCTGGCCGATCTCGGCTTCGACGTCATCTACCTGCCGCCGATCCACCCGATCGGCCACACCAACCGCAAGGGACGTGACAACGCCCTCACGGCGGGCCCGGAGGACCCCGGCTCGCCGTGGGCGATCGGCGACGAGACCGGCGGTCACGACGCCGTGCACCCGGACCTCGGGACGATCGAGGACGTGCGCGCGCTGACCGCCGCCGCCCGCGAGCACGGGTTGGAGATAGCGCTCGACTTCGCGATCCAGTGCTCGGCCGACCATCCGTGGCTCAAGGAGCATCCGGAGTGGTTTCACCGCCGGCCGGACGGCACCCTCAAGTACGCCGAGAACCCGCCCAAGAAGTACCAGGACATCTACAACGTCAACTGGGACTCGCCGGACTGGCGCGGCCTCTGGGAAGCGCTGCTGGAGGTGATGCTGCAGTGGGTCGAGGCTGGCGTGACGGTGTTCCGCGTCGACAACCCGCACACGAAGCCGGTCGCGTTCTGGGCGTGGCTGATCGACCAGGTGCACGAGCGCAACCGTGACGTGATCTTCCTCGCCGAGGCGTTCACCCGCCGGGCCGTGATGCGCCACCTCGCCAAGATCGGCTTCACCCAGTCCTATACGTACTTCACCTGGAAGAACGCCCGCTGGGAGCTCACCGAATACGTGTCCGAGCTCGCCTTCTCCGGCGAGCAGGACTACTTTCGCCCGAACTTCTTCGTCAACACCCCGGACATCCTCCACGCCTACCTCCAGCACGGGGGCCGCGCGGCCTTCGAGGCGCGGCTCGTGCTCGCGGCGACGCTCAGCCCCAGCTACGGCATCTACTCGGGCTACGAGCACTTCGAGAACGTCCCGGTGCGCGACGGCTCGGAGGAGTACCTGCACTCGGAGAAGTACGAGATCAAGCAGCGCACACTCGACGGCCCGCTGCTGCCGATGATCCGCCAGCTCAATCACGCCCGCCGCGCCCACCCGGCGCTGCAGCGACTCCCCGGCATCACCTTCCTTCCGACCGAGAACGACTCCCTGCTCGCCTACGCCAAGCAGCGTGACGGCGATACCGTGATCACCGTCGTCAACCTCGATCCCTATAACACGCAGGAGGGGCTGACCGTCGTGCCGGCGCAGCTCGGGCTGCCACCGATCTTCACCGTCCGCGACCTGCTCACCGACGAGCGCTATTCGTGGCGGATCGGACCCAACTACGTGCGGCTCGAGCCTGGTGTCCGCCAAGCGCACATCTGCGCGGTGGAGCTCGGGTGAGCACATCGGAGCCCGGCACCCTCGGGGCAACGGCCACCGACGCGCGCGGCAACGGCCACCCGGCGCCCGCGCCGGTGAACGAGCCGTCGCCGTCGGCCGCTCAGACGAGCCAGTGGTTCGAGTCAGAGCCACTCTGGTACAAGCGCGCCGTCTTCTACGAGATCCACATCCGCGGCTTCCACGACGGCAACGGCGACGGCTCGGGTGACGTCCGCGGGCTGATCGAGAAGCTCGACTACCTGCAGTGGCTCGGGATCGATTGCATCTGGCTGCTGCCGTTCTACGAGTCTCCGCTTCGCGACGGCGGCTACGACATCTCCGACTTCCGCAAGGTCCACCCGGACTACGGAACCGTCGAGGACGTCCGGCAGCTCATCGACGCCGCCCACGCGCGGCGCATCCGGGTCATCGCCGACCTGGTCATGAACCACACCTCGAGCGATCACCCCTGGTTCCAGGAGTCCCGGTCCAGTCCCGACAATCCCAAGCGCGACTGGTACGTGTGGTCCGACACGCCCGATCCCTACCCGGACGCCCGGATCATCTTCATCGACACCGAGGCCTCGAACTGGACCTGGGATCCCGTTGCGGGGCAGTACTACTGGCACCGGTTCTTCTCCCACCAGCCGGACCTCAACTACGACAATCCCGAGGTCCAGGAGGCGATGCTGGAGGTTCTCCGCTTCTGGCTCGACCTCGGCCTCGACGGCTTCCGCCTCGACGCCGTCCCCTACCTGATCGAGCGCGAGGGGACGATCTGCGAGAACCTGCCCGAGACCCACGCCTACCTGCAGCGGGTGCGCAAGGAGATCGAGACCCACTACCCCGATCGCGTGCTCCTCGCCGAGGCCAACCAGTGGCCCGAGGACGTGGTCGAGTACTTCGGACCCAACGGCGAGGAATGCCAGATGGCCTTCCACTTCCCGGTCATGCCGCGGATGTTCATGGCCGTGCGGCGGGAGGAGGCGACGCCGATCTACGAGATCCTCGAGCGCACGCCCGAGATTCCGGCCAACTGCCAGTGGGGCCTGTTCCTCCGCAACCACGACGAGCTCACGCTCGAGATGGTCACCGACGAGGAACGCGACTACATGTACACGGAGTACGCCAAGGACCCGAGGATGAAGCTCAACCTCGGCATCCGGCGTCGTCTCGCGCCGCTGCTCGACAACAGCCGCGACGACATGGAGCTGATGACGGCGATCCTGTTCTCGCTGCCCGGCTCGCCCGTCCTGTACTACGGCGACGAGATCGCCATGGGCGACAATGTCTTCCTTGGGGATCGCGACGGCGTGCGCACGCCGATGCAGTGGACGCCGGATCGGAACGGGGGCTTCTCTCGCGCCGACTTCGCCCAGCTCTACGCGCCGCCGCTGATGGACCCCGTCTACGGCTACCAGGCGGTCAACGTAGAGGCCCAGCTGCGCACCTCGAGCTCGCTGCTGCGGTGGATGCATCGCTTCATCGCGCTGCGCAAGGAGCATCCGGTGTTCGGGTTCGGCACCTACGAGCCGATCCGGCCCTCGAACCGGCGGATCTTCGCCCTCATCCGCCGTTTCGAGGATGACCTCGTGCTGTGCGTCCACAACGTCGCCCGGACCGCCCAGGCGGTCGAGCTCGATCTGAGCGCGTTTCAGGGCCGGCACCCGGTGGAGATGTTCGGCCGCTCCCACTTCCCCCGGATCGGCGAGCTGCCGTACCTCCTGACCCTCGCCCCGCGTGGCTTCTACTGGTTCGAGCTGGTCGGCGACGAGGCGCGGGAGCGCGATGAGTGACCAGGTACAGCACGTGACGGCGGAGCTCGACTCGATGCTCGACTGCGAGCGTCTGCGCGACTGGATGGTCGAGCAGCGCTGGTACGCCTCGAAGTCCCGCGGGATCAGTGGGGTCGACGTCGTCGAGCGGGTGGGCCTGGCGGACGACCTGTTCCTCGTGCTCGTCCAGGCCCGCTTCGCCACCGGCACGCACGAGATCTACCAGCTGCTCCTCGTCGCCGAGCCGTCCGGGGGCGAGCACGTCGCCCAGGTGCTGGCCCGCACCGGGTCGCTCGAGATCTACGACGCGCTGGCGGAGCCCCGGCACGCGCTGGCGCTGGTGCGCGAGATCCTGCAGGACGCCGACCTGCGCACGGAGGAGGGCTGCTTCGCCTTCCGCCACGTCGAGGGCGCCTACCGGCCCGGCGACGAGCCGACGGTCCGGGCGATGGGCGTGGAGCAGTCGAACTCCTCGATCGTGATCGACGAGCGCTCGGTGCTGAAGCTGTTTCGCAAGGTCGAGTCGGGGATCAACCCCGAGCTCGAGCTGCTGCGCTTCCTCACCGCCCGCGGCTTCGCCCACATCGCCCCGCTGCACGGCTGGTACGAGTACGAGGGCAGCTCGCTCGCCTCGACGCTCGGCATCGCGCAGGAGTTCATTCCGGACGGCCGCGACGGCTGGGAGCTCGCGCTGGAGGAGATCGTCACGGCGCCCGATCGGTTCCTGGAGCGGCTCGGGGGGCTGGGACGGATCACCGGGCAGATGCACACCGCGCTGGCCTCCGACGCGGGCGACCCGGCGTTCTCACCGGAGGACCCGAGCAACGAATCCCTGGCCCTGCTCACCGCCTCGATCGACGAGGACATCGAGCGGATCTTCCTGCGGCTGCCCGACACCGACGCCGTGGCGCCGATCTTCGGCCGCGGCGAGGATGTCCGCGCCAAGCTCGCCACCCGCTCGCAGATCGGCACGGGCGGGCGGCACATCCGCATCCACGGCGACTATCACCTCGGCCAGACCCTCGACACGCCGCGCGGCTGGGTGATCCTCGACTTCGAGGGCGAGCCCGCCCGCCCGCTGCCCGAGCGCCGGCAGAAGCGCTCGCCGCTCAAGGACGTGGCCGGCATGCTCCGCTCGTTCGCCTACGCCACCTCCGCCGTGGAGCTCCAGCGCGGAGGGCGAGCCCCGGAGGGGTTCGAGGAGCAGGCCCGCCGGGCGTTCCTCGACTGCTACTTCGCCGAGGTCGACGGCGCCCTGCTGCCGGCCGGCGAAGCGGCGATCCACAACCTGCTGTCCATCTTCGAGCTGGAGAAGGCGGTCTACGAGCTCCGCTACGAGCTCAACAACCGGCCCGACTGGGTAGCGATCCCGGTGGCGGGTATCCGCCGACTGCTGGAGGAAACATGACCGCCACACCCGAATTCGACGCGCTCGTCAATCGCGAGCACTCCAATCCCCACTCCGTCCTCGGAGCCCACCCGCGCAACGGCGGCGCCGTCGTGCGGGCGCTGCGCCCGGCGGCGAGCTCGATCACCGTGCTGCTCGGCGACGGCAGCTCCGAGGAGCTGCGCCAGGTCCATCCCGGCGGCGTCTTCGAGGGTGAGATCGACGGCGTCGAGCTTCCCCTGCACTACCGGCTACAGGTCGACTACGAGCCCGACCACTCCTTCACCATCGAGGACCCCTACGCGTTCGGACCGACGCTCGGCGACCTCGACCTCCACCTCATCGGCGAGGGCCATCACGAGCGGATCTACGAGCTGCTCGGCGCACACGTCAAGGAGATGAGGATCGGCGACGAGCCCCCCGTGCTGGGGACGGCCTTCGCGGTGTGGGCGCCCTCGGCCCGCGCGGTCAGCGTCGTCGGCGACTTCAACTCGTGGGACGGCCGCCTCAACGCCATGCGCTCCCTGGGGGCGAGCGGCATCTGGGAGCTGTTCCTCCCCGGCGTGGAGGAGGGCGCGCACTACAAGTACGAGATCCTCGGCGCCGACGGCGAGCTCATGCTCAAGGCCGACCCGTACGCCTTCGAGGCCGAGGTCCCGCCCCAGACGGCGTCGGTCGTCTCCCGCCGGCACCACGAGTGGAGCGACCCGGAGCTCGACTACCTCACCGAGCGCCGCGAGACGCTCCCGTTCGATCGGCCCGTCTCGGTCTACGAGGTGCACCTCGGCTCCTGGCGGCGCAATCCGGCCGAGGAGGATCGCCCGCTGAGCTACCGGGAGCTCGCCGACGAGCTGTCCACCTACGTCAAGGACCTGGGCTTCACGCACATCGAGCTGCTCCCGGTGATGCACCACCCGTTCGCCGGCTCGTGGGGCTATCAGGTGACGGGCTACTACGCCCCCACACCCCGCTTCGGCTCCCCCGACGACTTCCGGCGTTTCATCGAGCGCATGCACGAGCACGGCATCGGCGTGATCCTCGACTGGGTGCCGGCGCACTTCCCGCGCGACGCCTTCGCGCTCGCCCGCTTCGACGGCACCGCGCTGTACGAGCACGCCGACCCCCGCCGCGGCGCCCACCCCGATTGGGGGACGCTCGTGTTCAACTTCGGCCGCCACGAGGTGCGCAACTTCCTGATCGCCAACGCCCTGTTCTGGCTGCGCGAGTACCACGCCGACGGGATCCGCGTCGACGCCGTCGCGTCGATGCTCTACCTCGACTACTCGCGCCGTGCGGGGGAGTGGATCCCGAACGAGTTCGGCGGTCGCGAGGACCTGGACGCCGTCTCGTTCCTGCAGGAGCTCAACACGCTCGTGCACGGCCGGGAGCCCGGCGTGATCTCGGCGGCCGAGGAGTCGACGGCATGGCCGGGGGTCTCCCGCCCCACCTACGTCGGCGGCCTCGGCTTCGGCTTCAAGTGGAACATGGGTTGGATGCACGACACGCTGGCGTACTTCGAGCAGGACCCGATCTACCGTCGCTATCACCACCACGAGCTGACGTTCAGCCTGATGTACGCGTTCAGCGAGAACTTCATCCTGCCCCTCTCCCACGACGAGGTGGTCCACGGCAAGGGCAGCCTGTACACGAAGATGTCAGGCGACCACTGGCAGAAGCTCGCCAACCTGCGGACGCTGTACGCCTACATGTGGTCGCACCCGGGCAAGAAGCTCCTGTTCATGGGGCAGGAGTTCGCCCAGATCAACGAGTGGTCCGAGGAGCGCTCACTCGATTGGCATCTGCTCGAGCAGTCCGACCACGCCGGCATCCAGGCGCTCGTGCGCGACCTCAACCGCGTCTATCGCGCCGAGCCCGCCCTGTGGGAGGTGGACTCCGACCCCGCCGGCTTCTACTGGCTCGAGCCCAACGACGCCGACAACAACGTGGTCGCCTTCGCGCGGACCTCCAAGGACGCCGAGCGCGTGATCGTGTGCGTGCTCAACATGGCCCCCGTCGTGCGCGAGGGCTACCGCATCGGGCTGCCGCGCCCGGGTCGCTGGCGCGAGGCCGTGAACACCGACTCCGAGCTCTACGGCGGCGGCAACGTCGGCAACTGGGGCACGATCGAGACCGAGCCGATGCCGTGGGGCGGGCAGCCGGCGTCGGCGGCGTTCACGCTGCCCCCGCTGGGCGCGCTGTGGCTCGTCCCGGAGGATGTGCCGGCTTCGCCGGCATTGCGAGTTGGCCTGGCGGCCAACGTCGCGGGCGGGCCCCATTGACCGAGGTGATGTCGAGCGTTGCGGCCGACGCGCTCGTCTATCCGTGGGAGCGCACGCTCGGGGCCCGGCCGCTCGATGCCGAGCGCACCGAGTTCCGCGTCTGGGCTCCGAGCGCCGACACGGTCGCGCTGCGGGTCGGCGGCCGTGATGTGCCGCTCGGCGACGAGGGATACGGCATCCACGCCACGGCGCAGCCCGTCGGCGCCGGCACGGACTACTGGTTCGTGGTGGACGGCGTCGCGCTGCCCGATCCGGCCACGCGGTGGCAGCCCCACGGGCTGCGCGGGCCATCGCGCGTGTTCTCCCCCGCGCGACCGCAGCCGCTGGCCCGCCGGGTGGAGCTCGCCGAGCTCGTGGTCTACGAGCTGCACGTCGGCACGTTCTCGGCCGAGGGCACGTTCCTCGGCGCGATCGCCCACCTCGACGAGCTGGCCGAGATCGGCGTCAACGCGATCGAGGTGATGCCGGTGGCCGAGTTTCCCGGGGCGCGCGGCTGGGGTTACGACGGCGTCTACATCTCGGCGTCGCAGTCCTCCTACGGAGGGCCCGACGGGTTCGTCGCGCTCGTCGCGGCCGCCCACGAGCGCGGGATCGCGGTGATCCTCGACGTCGTCTACAACCACGTCGGCGCCTCCGGCGTTCAGGCGCTCGAGGCCTTCGGCCCGTACTTCACCGCCAAGTACGAGACGCCGTGGGGCAAGGCCATGAACTACGACGACGCGCTGTGCGACCCGGTGCGCGAGTGGGTCCTGCAGTCCGCCGAGGGGTGGGTCAGGGACTTCGGCATCGACGGGCTGCGGCTCGATGCCATCCACGCCATCCACGACTCCAGTCCCGAGCACATCGTCGCCGCCGTGGCCCGCCGCGTCCACGCCGCCGACGCGAACGCGATTGTCATCCTGGAGAGCGGCCTCAACGATCCGCACGTGGTCCGTCCGCGCGAACGGGACGGCTGGGGGGCGGACGCGGTGTGGGCCGACGACTTCCACCACGCGCTGCGCACGCTCGTCACCGACGAGCGTGAGGGCTACTACGAGGAGTTCGGCCGCGTCGAGCTGCTCGCCAAGGCCCTGCACCGTCCCCACGTCCACGACGGGAACTACTCGAGCTTCCGTGAGAAGCGCTTCGGGGCCCCGGCCGACGACGTGGCGCCCGAGCGCTTCATCGTCTTCTGCCAGGACCACGACCAGGTCGGCAACCGCGCCTTCGGCGATCGGCTCCCGCCCGAAGCGCGTCCCCTGGCGGCGTTCCTCACGCTGCTCTCGCCGTTCACGCCGATGCTGTTCATGGGCGAGGAGTACGGCGAGCCGGCGCCGTTTCAGTTCTTCTGCGACCACATCGACGATGACATCGCCGAGGCGACGCGCACCGGGCGCCGGGCGGAGTTCGCCGCCTTCGCCTCCTTCGGCGAGGAGATCCCCGATCCCCAGTCGCCGGAGACGTTCGAGCACTCCAAGCTCACCCGCCGGCGCGATCCCGCGCTCGCCACGCTCTACGCCCAGCTGCTGGAGATCCGCCGTGAGCTGCCCGCGGGCGATGCCGACGAGATCGCCTTCGACGAGGCCGCCCGCTGGCTGCGCGTGCGCCGCGGCCCCTTCGAGCTGCTCGCCAACTTCGGCGCCGCGGCGGTCGATCTGGACGTCAGCGAGGGCGCTGAGCCGGCCCTCGTCACCCACCCGGTGGCCCGGGTGGACGCCGGGCGGCTGACGCTGCCGCCGCTCGGCGGCGCGCTGCTGCGAACCGCCTCGTTCTGACAGGCTGTCGCCTCAGATGAGCCTCGAGACCTGGCCCGGCCAGCCGTTTCCCCTGGGGGCGACATGGGACGGCGGTGGCACCAACTTCGCGCTGTTCTCCGAGCATGCGGAGCGCGTCGTGCTGTGCCTGTTCGACGAGGAGGGCGAGGAGACGTGCGTGGAGGTGGGCAACCGCCGCGCGCTGCACTGGCACGTGTACCTCCCGGGGATCGGGCCGGGGCAGCGATACGGCTATCGGGTCCACGGGCCCTACGCCCCCCACCACGGTGACCGCTTCAACCCCGCCAAGCTGCTCATCGACCCCTACGCCAAGGCGATCGACGGGGTCGTCGACTGGGCCCACGACGCCAACGTGCTGCCGTACGTGCCAAGCGACTCCGAGGAGGCCGACCTGGAGCGCGACGACGAGGACGACGCGCCGGTCGTCCCGCGCTCGGTGGTGATCGACGACGCCTTCATCTGGGAGGGCGACCGCCCGCCGCGCGTCCCCTTCGCCGACACCGTCATCTACGAGACGCACGTGAAGGGATTCACGATGCGCCACCCCGAGGTGCGCGAGGATCTCCGCGGGACCTACGCCGGCCTCGCCTCCGAGCCGGCGATCGCCTATCTCAAGGACCTGGGGGTGACGGCGGTCGAGCTGCTGCCGGTCCACCACATCTCCGACGAGGCGTTCCTGTTCGAGCGGGGGCTGTCCAACTACTGGGGCTACAGCACGATCGGCTACCTGGCGCCCCACTCCGAGTACGCCGCCACCGGGCGCCACGGCGAGCAGGTGCGGGAGTTCAAGGGGATGGTCAAGGCGATGCACCGCGCCGGCATCGAGGTGATCCTCGACGTCGTCTACAACCACACCGCCGAGGGCAACCACTTCGGTCCGATGCTGTCGTTCAAGGGCGTCGACAACGCCGCCTACTACCGCCTGAGCCCCGAGGACCCCCGCTTCTACGTCGACTTCACCGGCACCGGCAACTCGCTGAATCCGGTGCATCCGAGCGTCCTGCGGCTGATCATGGACTCGCTGCGCTACTGGGTCACCGAGTGCCACGTCGACGGCTTCCGCTTCGACCTCGCCTCGGCGCTGGCGCGCGAGTTCTTCGACGTCGACCGCCTGTCCGCGTTCTTCGACGTCATCCACCAGGATCCCGTGCTCTCGCAGGTCAAGCTGATCGCCGAGCCGTGGGACGTCGGGCCGGGCGGCTATCAGGTGGGGAACTTCCCCGTGCTGTGGTCGGAGTGGAACGGCATCTACCGCGACTCGATGCGTGACTTCTGGCGCGGGCGCTGCAGCCGCGGTGAGTTCGCCAGCCGGCTGTCGGGCTCCTCCGACCTCTACCAGCAGGATGGCCGCGAGCCGTTCGCCTCGATCAACTTCATCACCGCGCACGACGGCTTCACGCTACGGGATCTCGTCGCCTACAACGACAAGCACAATGAGGCCAACCGCGAGGAGAACCGCGACGGGACCGACGACAACCGCTCGTGGAACTGCGGCGTCGAGGGCGACACCGACGACGAGGCGATCCTCGCGCTCCGCGCTCGGCAACAGCGCAACTTCCTCGCCACGCTGCTGCTCTCGCAGGGGACGCCGATGCTGCTCGGCGGCGACGAGATCGGCCGGACGCAGGGCGGCAACAACAACGCGTGGTGCCAGGACAACGAGGTCTCGTGGTTCGACTGGGAGCACGCCGACCACGATCTGCGGGCGTTCACCCGCCGGCTGATCACGCTGCGCCACGATCACCCGGTGTTCCGGCGGGAGAGCTTCCTGATCGGCAGCGAGGAGGGCGACGAGGCGCCCGACTTGCCCGATGCCTGGTGGTTCCGCCCCGACGGACGCAAGATGACGAAGGTCGACTGGGAGGAGGGCGAGCCCGTGCTCGGCCTGTTCCTCAACGGGGACGTGATCCCGAACCCCGGTCCCCACGGCGAGCCGATCCGCGGCGACTCGTTCCTGCTCCTGTTCAACGCCCACGCCGAGGAGCGGGCGATCACGCTCCCGCGGGCCCAGTTCGGTGAGGCCTGGCAGCTCGAGCTCTCCACCGACGACCCCCGGGCGGAGCCTGGCGCGAGCACCCAAGGCGCTCGTGACGAGGTCACCCTCACCGGGCGCTCACTGCTCGTCCTGCGCCGCGTGCCGAGCGACGATTGACCGCCTCCGAGGCGGGTAACTCGGGTCTCGTGGCCGAGCTCCGCGCGACCTACCGACTCCAGCTCACCGCCGACTTCGGCTTCGCGCGGGCCCGCGAGCTGATCCCGTACCTCCGGGATCTCGGCATCTCCCATCTGTACCTCTCGCCGTCGTTCCAGGCGCGGGAGGGCTCGACCCACGGCTACGACGTCATCGATCCGGGCCGGCTGTCCGCGGCCCTGGGGGGAATGCCCGAGTTCGAGCGCCTGTCGAGCGACGCCGCCGGCGCCGGGATGGGCATCGTCCTCGACGTCGTGCCCAACCACATGGCGGGCGACGACGAGAACCGCTTCTGGGCCGACGAGCGGCTGCGGGCACGGTTCTTCGACGTCGACCCCGTCACCGGCCTTCACCGGCGTTTCTTCGATATCGGCGAGCTGGCGGCGATCCGCCAGGAGGATCCCGAGGTGTTCGAGGCGACGATGTCGTTCGCGCTCTCGCTGGTGCGCAACGGCAGGATCGACGGGTTGCGCGTCGACCACCCCGACGGCCTGGCCGATCCCGCGGGCTACCTGCAGCGACTCCGCGACGGCGGCGCCGGCCGGGTGTGGGTGGAGAAGATCCTCGATCCCGACGAGCACCTGCGCGACTGGCCGGTGTCGGGCACCGTCGGCTACGAGTTCCTCAACGACGTCGCCGCTCTGTTCATCGACCCGAGCGGCGAGCCCGCGCTCACCCGGCTGTGGGAGCGGGTCAGCGGCGACGCGCGTGGCTTCGGTGAGGTGGCCCACGAGGCCAAGCTCGAGCAGGCCACCGGGACGTTCCGCGCCGAGCTGGAGCGGCTCGCCCGCACCCTCGGCGGCGGGGATGCCGAGACGGCCGCGACGTCCGTCGGCGGGCTCGATGCGCTCGCCGACGCGTTGAGCTCACTCCCCGTGTACCGAACCTACGTCGACCCGGCGACCGGAACCGTCGAGGAGGCCGACCGGGCGGCGATCGCCGCGGCGGGAATGGCGCCCGCGATCGCGGAGCGGCTGCTGCTGGAGGCCGAGGCGCCCGCCGAGTTCGTCACCCGCTTTCAGCAGACGACCCCGGCGATCATGGCCAAGGGCGTCGAGGACACGGCCTTCTACCGCTACGGGCGCCTGCTCGCCCTGAGCGACGTCGGCGGGGACCCGTCGCGCTTCGGCATCGGCGTCGAGCGCTTCCACGCCGGCAACGCCGAGCGCGCCGAGCGCTTCCCCCAGAACCTGCTCACCACGATGACCCACGACGCCAAGCGCTCCGCCGACGTGCGGGCGCGCATCGGCGCCCTCGCCTCGCTGCCCGGCGAGACCGAGCAGGCGTGGGAGCGCTTCGCCGCCCTGACCGAGCCGCTGCGCTCCGACGGCGCGCCGGACGACGTCGAGCGCTACTTCATCTTCCAGACCCTCGCCGGCGCCTGGCCGATCGAGCCCGGCCGGCTCGAGGGCTACATCGAGAAGGCGCTGCGCGAGGCGAAGCGCAACACGAACTGGGTCGAGCAGAACACCGACTGGGAGGAGTCGGTGAAGCGCTTCGCCCGCCGCGTCGTCGAGGACGAGCGCTTCAGCGAGGCGTGCGGGCCGTTCATCCGGCGCGTCACCGCGCTCGGCCGGCGCTCGGCGCTCGCGCAGCTCGCCCTGAAGCTGACCGCGCCGGGGGTCCCCGACATCTATCAGGGCGACGAGCTCGAGTACCGCGCGCTCGTCGATCCCGACAACCGACGCCCCGTCGACTGGCGCCTGCGCCAGGCCCTGCTGCGCCGGCTGCTCGGCGGCGGACAGCCCGGCGCCGACACCCTGAAGCTGTACGTGACGATGCGCCTGCTCACGCTGCGCGCGCGCAACCCCGCTCCGTTCGCGGCCGGCTACGAGCCGCTCGACGTCGGCCCCTCGGCGTGCGCCTTCGTGCGTGGTGGCGCTGTGCTCACGGTCGCCGAGCTGCCGCGGGCGGGTGAGGACGGCGCCGGGGCCCTGCGCGACGGCCCGGGGGGCCGCTGGCGTGACGTGCTCACGGGGATCGAGCGCTCGTTCGACGACGGAGAGCCGGTGAGCCGGATCGTCGGCGAACACGGGTTCGCCGTGTACCGCCGCATCTGAACCGGCCGGGGCCGGGTCGGGAACCGGACGGCGCCCGCGCCGCGAACCGGGCGGCGGACCGACGATCCCGGTAGGGTCCGCGCCGCGGATGCGTGTGCTGCTCGTCTCCTGGGAGTACCCGCCGGTGATCGAGGGTGGGCTCGGCCGGCATGTGCGCAAGCTCTCCGAGCACCTCGCGGGCGGGGGTGCCGAGGTTCACGTGCTCACCCGCGGCGGTGGCCGCCTCCCCCGCTGCGAGGAGCGCCACGGCGTGACCGTTCACCGCGTGCGCGAGCCTCCGTTCCCCACCGACGTCGAGCGCTTCCTCGTCTGGGTCACGGACATGAACGAGCACATGGCGCAGCTGGGGTCCGAGCTCGCCGAGCGCGGGGCGTTCGACCTCATCCACTCCCACGATTGGCTCGTCGCCGGCGCCGCGGAACGGATCGCCCGTGACCACGGGCTGCCCTGGCTGGTCACCATCCATGCCACCGAGTACGGCCGCCATCAGGGCTGGGTCGACAAGCCGCCGCAGTCCGACATCCACGCCGCCGAGCGCCGCATGGCGCGCTCCGCGGACGGCCTCATCACGTGCTCGCAGTACATGCGCGGCCACGTCGCCCGGGTGTTCGGCGTGCGCCGCGCGAAGATCACCGTGATCCCCAACGGGGTCGATCCGCGGGATCTGGAGCCGATCGAGCCGGGCGCCGAGCGCCTGCGCGAGCGCTTCGCGGCCGACGACGAGCTGCTCGTCCTGCTCGTCGGACGGCTCGTCTACGAGAAGGGATTCCATCTCGCCCTCGATGCCCTGGCGCCGATCATCCGCCGCCGGCGCAAGGTGCGCTTCGTGGTCGCCGGCACGGGCACCGCGGAGGAGGAGCTCAAGCGCCAGGCGCGGCGGCTTGGACTGATGCGCCACGGAACGTTCCTCGGGTGGGTGGGGGACGACCGGCTGCATGCGCTCTACCGGATCGCCGACCTGTGCATCGTGCCCTCGATCTATGAGCCGTTCGGGATCGTCGCCCTGGAGGCGATGGCCTCCGGGTGCCTGTGCATCGTCGCCGACACGGGGGGCCTGCGCGAGGTCGTTCCGGGCGACGAGACCGTCGGCCTGCGCTTTCCGGCCCGTGATGCCGACGCGCTGCGCGTGCTGCTGGAGCGGGTGCTGGAGGACGACGGCGAACGTGCCCGGCTCGTCGCCGAGGCGCGCGAGCATGTGCTCGCCTTCGACTGGTCGGCCGTCGCCCGCCAGACGCGCTCGGTCTACGACGCCCTCGCGCCGCAGGCCGCCACGGCACGCTGACGCCGGGGGTGGTCCGTCAGTGGAAGCCGCAGGCAGAGCCCGCGCGACGGAACGCCGGCGAGTTCGGATCGATCGAGGCGGGGACCGCGATGACCACGCCGGCGCTGTCCTCAACGATGCTGTAGCCGACGGGGCTCGCCGGGGCGTGGGTCGTCGGGTCAGGGAAGCCGGTGATCCCGTGGCGGCGCATACAGTCCGACGTCGCGAGCGCCTGCTTCATCCGCTGCGCCGAGGGATGCTGGTTCCCCGGGCCACCGCCCGGCAGCAGTTTCTGGCAGCGGTGCTGAGCGGCCCGGAAGGCGGGTGAGGCCGGATTGATCCCCGATGCCGCGGAGAGCTGAATCCCGCCCCCTGACGACGGGTCGGGGAACTTGGGGACACCGTGGGTGCGCATGCACTGGGAGAAGGCGAGGAACTGGCGCGCTGCCTCGGGGTTCGCGGCCGAGCCGGTGCTCGTCCCGCTCCCGCCGGAGGAGCCGCAGGCCGCTACCGCGGCGGCGGTCACGACCAGGAGGGCAAGGCAGGCGACGGCGCGGATGGGCACACCCGAGGTGTACCCGGCCGGGGGGCACATGCGCGTAACGCCGTTATCCCACCGTTACTCAGAGGTGCCCCGCCCCAACTCTGGGCGAGAAAAGGGATATATAGGCCCTTTAGGCGCCCAGAGATCGCCGTCGGGGGTCGCGGCCCGGGGCCGAGGCCCGGTGCTCCGCGCCCCACCCAGAACGCGAAAGGGCCCGGCGCATGCGCCGGGCCCTTTCTCACAACCGGTGTGCCTCGTTGGCTACATCATCCCCGACATGTCGGGCATGCCACCGCCGCCGGCTCCGCCGCCATCCTTCTCCGGCACCTCGGCGACGATCGCCTCGGTGGTGAGGATGTTCTTGGCGATCGACGCGGCGTTCTGCAGCGCGGAGCGCGTGACCATCGCCGGGTCGATGATGCCCTCGGCGATGAGGTCGACGATCTCGCCCGAGGCGGCGTTCAGGCCGTGGCCCTTCTTCGCCTTGCGGACGTCGTTGACCACGACCGAGCCCTCGAGCCCGGCGTTCTCCGCGATCTGGCGGAGCGGCTCCTCGAGCGCACGGAACACGATCTTCGCGCCCGTCTTCTCGTCCGGATCCTCGATCAGGTCGAGGTTGAGCGCCTTCTGAGAGACCAGCAGAGCGACACCGCCGCCCGGCACGATGCCCTCCTCGAGGGCGGCCCGGGTGGCCTGCAGCGCGTCCTCGACGCGGTGCTTCTTCTCCTTCATCTCGGTCTCGGTGGCCGCGCCGACCTTGACCACGGCAACGCCGCCGGACAGCTTGGCGAGGCGCTCCTGGAGCTTCTCGCGGTCGAAGTCCGAATCGGTGTTCTCGATCTCGGTCTTGATCTGGTTGATGCGGCCCTTGATCGCGTCACTCTCGCCGTTGCCGTCCACGACGGTCGTCGTGTCCTTGGCCACGACCACGCGGCGAGCGCGGCCGAGCTGCGAGAGCTGGGTGTTCTCCAGCTTGAGACCCATCTCCTCGGTGATGACCTCGCCGCCGGTGAGGATGGCGATGTCCTCCAGCATCCGCTTGCGGCGGTCACCGAAGCCCGGCGCCTTGACGGCCACGCCGGTGAACGTGCCGCGGAGCTTGTTGACCACGAGGGTGGCCAATGACTCGCCCTCGACGTCCTCGGCGATGATCAGCAGCGGCTTGCCGGACTGGATGACCTGCTCCAGCACGGGGAGGATGTCCCGCACGGAACCGATCTTGGAGTTCGCGATGAGGATGTAGGGATCCTCCAGCACGGCCTCCATGCGGTCCTGGTCGGTGACCATGTAGGGCGAGATGTAGCCCTTGTCGAACTGCATGCCCTCGGTGAACTCGAGGTCCATGCCGAACGTCTGGCCCTCCTCGACGTTGACCACGCCGTCCTTGCCGACCTTGTCGATCGCGTCGGCGATGACGTCGCCGATCTCCTCGTCGCCGGCCGAGATCGTCGCCACGCGAGCGATCTGGTCCTTGCCGGAGATCTCCTTCGCCTGGGAGGCGATGTTGTCCACGACCTGGTTGACGGCCAGCTCGATGCCGCGCTTGAGCCCGAGCGGGTTCGCCCCGGCGGCCACGTTCTTCAGACCCTGGCGAACGATCGCCTGGGCGAGCACGGTCGCCGTCGTGGTGCCGTCGCCGGCCACGTCGTTGGTCGCCGTGGCGACCTCGCGGACCAGCTGGGCGCCCTGGTTCTGGAAGACGTCCTCGACCTCGATCTCCCGGGCGATGGTGACGCCGTCGTTGGTGATCGTCGGGGCGCCGAACTTCTTGTCGAGGACCACGTAGCGGCCCTTGGGGCCGAGCGTGACCTTGACGGCGTTGGCTACCGCATCGACGCCCTGCTCCAGCGCCTTACGGGCCTCAGCCTCGTACTTGAGTTCCTTGTGTGCCATGTAGTTCTCCTGGGAAGTGTTCGCCGGCTACTGGACCTTGGCCAGCACGTCGGACTCGCGGAGGACCAGCAGTTCCTCGCCGTCCACCTTGATCTCGGTGCCGCCGTACTTGCTGTACAGCACCTCGTCGCCCTCGGCGACGTCAAGCGGAGTGCGCTTGCCGGTGTCCTCGTTCACCTTGCCGTCGCCGACGGCCAGGACCTTGCCCTTCTGGGGCTTCTCCTTCGCGGTATCGGGGAGCACGATCCCACTCGCGGTGGTCTCCTCCTCCTCGATGGCCCGTACGATCAGTCGATCGCCAAGGGGCTTGAGCTTCATTGATGCAACCTCCGAGTGGAAATTGAGCTTCTTTGGCACTCTCAGTGCGAGAGTGCCAACGCATCCCCGACTATAGCTCGTCCGCGTCGGGGATCAAGAATCCCTTGGCAGTGTTCACACGAGAGTGCCAAGTCGGGGGCCGATTCGGCGTTCCGGCCTCGCTGCCGGGGTGCGGCGTCTCCCACGACGCGGGCGGCGGAGGCGAAGCGCGCGGAGCTGCGGAGCTAGTTGCGTGCGCTGCCCAGCCCGTGGATCCGGTCCCGGATCTCGGGCGGGTTCTCGATGATCTGCGAGAACCGAACGACCGTCACCGTGTCCTGCAGGGTGACCTTGCGACCGTAGATCTGCTCCAGGAAGTGGACCATCTCGTCGGTGCGGCGGAACTCGGGATTGTCGTGCTCGATGTCGCGCGGCGAGAGGTCCTGCACGCGCTTGACCTCGACCTGGTCGATGACGGCGTTGAAGATCTTCTCCCGCGGCGAGTGCTGGTAGCCGATCGTCACGAGGACGCACTCGTTCTTGCGGTACTTGTGCGACTTGTCCCCGAGCCGGATCGTCGCCGTCTTGCGGCCGCGCCGCAGTTGGTCGGCGAATACCGAGGAGTAGAAGTTGAGGACGCGCATGTGAACGAGGAATCTACACGCCGGGGCTGGGACGCGACTGTGCGCGTATGACCATCTCCCGCTCGCCCGCGTAGGTCAATTCGGCCGCTGCCCGCTCGAGCGGCAGCCACCGCGCCTGCTCGATCTCGTGGTCGTGGTCCTCCAGGCTCCCCGACACGTAGCGGAACAGGAAGAAGGCGACCCGCTTCTGGATCGTCCGGCCGCGCCGCTCGTAGCTGTAGCGGGTCTCCCCCAGGGGCTCGACGAGCTCGGCGGTGAGCCCCGTCTCCTCCCGGACCTCGCGCGTCGCGGCCTCCTCGGCGCTCTCCCCCGGGTCGGGATGGCCCTTGGGCAGCCCCAGCACCCGGATCCCGCCGGGGCCGCGCTTGACGGGAACGATCACCGCCACCTGCCCGTCGCGCACGACGACGCCGCCGGCCGAGAAGTCGCGGTCGGCTCCCCGGGGCTCCGGATCGGTCACCCGGTCAGTAGACATAGCGCTCCAGTGCCTGGGGGTCGTGGACGGTCAACCGGCCGCGGCCCTGGGAGATGATCCCCGCTCGCTCCAGGACGGCGAGGAAGCGGCTCGCCGACTCCCGGGACGAACCGGCCAGCTGCGCCAGGTCGGCCTGCGTGGCGGTGATGAGCACATCCCGCTCGGCGGCGCCGTCGCCGCGGGCCTTGGCGACGAGCTGGGCGAGCACCGAGGCGACGCGGCTTTGAACCGTCTGGAAGGACTGCCGTGCCAGGCGCTCGTTCGTCTCGCGCAGCCGGCGGCCGAGCGCGGCGAGCAGCTTGACGGCGATGTCCGGGTGCGCGTGCAGCAGCCGCCGCATGTCGCCGCCGAGGATCGCGATCACCTGGCTCTCCTCCACCGTCTCGACGGTGGCCGAGCGCCGCTCGTTGTCGAACATCGCCAGCTCGCCGAAGATGTCCCCGGGGCCGAAGTTGGCGAGGGTGATCGAGCGCCCGTCGGAATGCTCACGGATGGCACGCGCGAGTCCCGAGCGGACCATGTAGCAGGTGTTGCTCTCATCGCCCTCCCGGAAGATCGTCTCGCCGGCGCCGAACGCGCGCGGCACAGCGACCTGCGCCACCTGCACGAGTTCGTCCTCTGCGAGCGCCGAGAACACCGGCACGCGCCGCAGCAGCGCGATCGTGTCCTCCGTTGTTGCGGCCACGGGCGAGAGATACCACAACCGGGGCAGCGCTACGCTTGCTTAAGCAAACATGTCAGAGACGAGCGAGCCCCCCCGCAGCTGCGCGTACGTCATCGGCGAGGACGGGCTGGCCCGGTGGTCGGACCGCCACGGCGATGCCTGGACCGGGCTGTTGGAGACCCACAAGTCCCTCGTCCGGACACTCGACTCCGAGCTCGATGCGCGCCATGGCCTCACGCTCAGCGCGCTCGACATCCTCGGCCGCCTCGCCGACGCCGAGGGACGCTGCCTGCGCCTGTCCGCGCTCGCCGCCGGCAGCGGCCTCAGCCTCAGCCGGGTCTCACGGATCGTCGACGCCCTCGAGGGCCGTGGGCTGATCACCCGCCGGGCCTGCGAGCACGACGCCCGCGCGGTCGAGGCCCACCTGAGTCCCCGCGGACTCTCGCTGGCGCGCCAGGCCCAGTCGGCGCACTTCGCGGCCGTCGAGGAGCGCTTCCTCTCCCGGCTCGCCCCTCACGAGCTGGACACGCTCGCCGAGGTGTTCGCGCGCTTCGCCCCCCACATCTAGGCACCAGCCGCTAGGCCGAGTCGAGCGCCTGCTCACGCGTGCGGCGCCGCAGCAGCACCCCCAGCCATGCTGCGAGGGCGGCGAGCATGGCGATCGGCACCAGAGCGGCCAAGCCGATCAGGATCACGCCGGCGGTGACGACGAGGACCCGGCCGGCGTCGTGGAGCGCCCGGTGGATGTCGAAGCCGCCGCCCCCCGCGCCAGTCAACGGCTCGACCGGGACGGTGCCCTGATCGATCGTCAGCTCGATCTGGCTGCGGGAGACCCGGCGCCCGAGCGATGCGACCGCCTGCTGCGCACGGGAGATCGCCGCCTCCGCGTCGTGGATCCGTGCCTTCAGGCTGTCGATCTGCGCCTGCGTGACGGCGGCGGCGAGTTGACGCAGGAGCGAGCTGCGCAGCGCACGGGCGTCGGCGAGCCGGCGCTCGTCCGCCCCGTAGGTGCCGGTCACGTCCTGGCTGGCGTCGGTGCGCGAGGCGACCGTCGCGTAGCGCAGCTGGGAGAGGCGGGACATCGTCGCCGCCAGGTTGGACTCGGGGACGGAGACGGCGATGCTGGCGTCCGAGCCGCCGGGCCCTCCGGCGGTCACGGTGGAGTGCTCGACGATGCCGTTCTCGGTCCCGATCACCGCGAACGCCTCCTGGGCGACGTCGTCGATGCGGTCTCCGGGCGCGCTCAGCTGCAGCTGCGCGGAATCGACCTGGCGGCGGCCACCGGAGGTCGGCACCGCGCCCGCGGCGACGCCGGAGGAGGAGGAGGAGGAGGAGCCAAAGGTGCCGCCGGAGGTGCCCGGGCTGCCCGAGGCCCCATTCGGCGCCGGGGTGGTGAGCGCGGGCGGGCGAGCGGAGGACGCCGACTTGGCCGCGGAGCGCGGCGAGGCGAGGGAAAGCGGAGCGCCGGCTGAGCGACGACCGCCGGTGGAGCGCGGAGCGGCCGCGGAGCGCGAAGCGGTGGACGACGCCGCGCCGTGTGCGGCCGGGGACGCCTTGACCAGGTCGTTCAGCGACCCCGGACTGCGGGACGCCCCGGTGGCCACGATCACGATCGCCACCGCCAGGGCGGCGGCGAGGCTTCCCGCCACCGGCCACAGCGAGCGCCACGTCCGCGGGGGGCGCTGCTCGCGCTCCCGGACCTGGCCGGCGATGCGCGCGTCGAGGCGGGCGGCGGCGTCATCCGCCATCCGCGGCCGATCGGCCCTGACCAGCAGCGCCAGCTCGACGGCGCCGGCGAAGCGCGGGTCGGCCGGCTCGCCGGCCAGCGCGGCGTCGATCGCCTCCAGCTCGGCGACGATCTCCGGATCGGGGCCCATCTCGTCACGCGCTCGCATCGCAAGCCCTCCTCAGCTTCTCGATCGCGCGGTGCACCAGCGTGCCCGCGTTCGAATCACTCACGCCGAGCACCGACGCGAGCTCGCCGTTGGTCAGACCGGCGTGGAACTTGAGCGCGATCAGCTCCCGCTCGCGCGGAGCGAGGGCGGCCAGCGCCGCACTGACCGTGGCCCGGCGAAGCGCGTGGTCGGCCTCGTCCTCCACGCTCGCCCCCTCGTCCTCGGGCTCGGTCACCAGGGTCGCCTGCCGGCGGCGCCGGCGCAGCTCGTCGAGCGCGGCGTTACGGGCGATCCCGAACAGCCATGCCCGTTCGGATCCGCGCCGGCGGTCGAAGGTCCGCCGGCGCCGCAGCGCCCGCTCGAACGCCAGCGCCGTCACGTCCTCCGCCGCCGCGGTGTCGCGCAGCAGCGTCATCACGTACGCGAACACGTCGTCGCGGCTCGTGCGGTAGAGCTGCTCGAACCGCGGCAGGCTCCCCGCGCTCTCCCCCGGAGGGCTCGGAGTCTCGATCACGTCCTCACTACGGCTGAGCGCGTCGCTCATCACACCTCGTCCCGGGACCGGCCAGGACGAGACGCTACCGCGCGGGCAGAGAAGAGCCCCGCATCCCAGAACTACCGCCCGCAGAGGGAACGACGCGGACACAGTTCGACATATCGAACTTCAGCCGCAGAGAAAGTCAGTTTGGGCGGTCAGGCATCGAGCCACGGGGCGAGGATCGTTCGGTCGGCCGCCGAGAGCCGGTCGGAGGCGTTGGCGGTCTGGTGCCACAGCGGATAGGGCTGATCGGGCCGGCTCACCTCCTCGATGCGGGCGATCTCCTCGTTGCTCAGCGTGAGCTCCACCGCGGCGAGGTTGTCGGTGAGCTGCTCATCGGTGCGCGCGGCGATGACGACCGTGTCGACCGTCGGGCGCGTGAGCAGCCACGCCAGCGTCACCTGGGCCGCCGAGACACCGTGGGCCTCGCCGACCTCCACGAGGACGTCGACGATGTCGTACAGCTTGTCCTCGTCGTAGACGGGCGGCTCGTCCCAGTCGCCGAGATGCCGGGAGCCCTCGGGACCCTGCTGGTCGCGACGGTACTTGCCGCTGAGCAGCCCGCCGGCGAGCGGGCTCCACACCATCGTCCCGACCCCCTGGTCGAGCCCGGCGGCGAGCAGCTCGAACTCCGCCTCCCGCGCCTGCGGCGTGTAGTGGATCTGATGGGAGACGAAGCGCTGGAACCCGCGCCGCTCGGAGATCGACAGGGTCTTCATCAGCTGCCACGCCGTGAAGTTGGACGCGCCGATGTAGCGGACCTTGCCGTCGTCCACGAGCGTGGTGAGAGCGTCGAGATACTCCTCCGGCGGGGTCTCGCCGTCCCACTCGTGGAGCTGGAGCAGATCGATGTGATCGGCGCGCAGCCGGCGCAGCGACGCCTCGCAGGAGGCGATCACGTGATGGCGGGAGAGGCCGGCGTCGTTGGGACCGTCCCCCATCGGGAACCGCACCTTGGTCGCCACCATGAGCCTGTCCCGCCGACCCTCGAGGGCCTCGCCGACGATCTCCTCCGAGACACCGCGCGAGTACATGTTGGCGGTGTCGATCAGGTTGACCCCGGCGTCGAGGCAGGCGTCGAACTCCCGCCGGCAGTCCTCCACTCCGAGCTCCCCGACCGCCGAGAAGGCCCCCTTTCCGCCGAAGCCCATGGTGCCGAGGGTGAGCGCGGAGACGCGCAGGCCGCTGTTGCCGAGTGTGCGATAGATCATGCGTGCCTCCTACCCCGCGCCCGCGGCCGCTGCACGCGGATGCGGGACGGTCACGCTGCCGGGGCGAGCGAGCCGAACAGGCGGGGATCGTTGGTGATCACGCCGTCGACGCCGAGCCGCTGCAGGCGCTCGATCTCGGCCAGTTCGTCGACGGTCCACGCGTAGAGCTCGCCGCCCGCCCCGTGGACGGCGCGCAGCAGCGCCGGCGTGACGAGGCGCCAGTGGGCCATCAGCGCGTCGCACTTCCCCCCGTGGATCGCCGCCGCGGCACGGCGCGGGAGCCCCGCGCGCAGGGCGAGCAGCCCACTCATCGTGAACGGGATCAGCGCGCGGCGTCGGAACGGGTCGCGGCGGAGCTTGGGCACCGACCACCCGAGCCGGACCGCGGGCTCGGCGGCCCGGATGACGGCAAGGCTCTGGCGGTATTGGCTCGAGATCAGCGCGCGCTCCAGGAGATCGTGGCGGCGCAGGGCATCGAGTACGCGCAGCTCGTACCCGGGCAGCTTCAGGTCGACGTCGAGCTCCACCTCGGCGAAGCGGGGATCGGCGAGGTGGGCGAGACCTGCCTCGAGCGTCTCCGGCACGCGCCGGGAGGCATCGCGCCAGTCGTGCGCCAGCACGAGCGGGGCGCGCGACCAGTCCCGGCTCTCGGCGGCCCGCACCGAGGTCGCCTGCCAGTCCGCAGGCGGCGCCACGAGCACGTCGAACTCGATCATGTCGACGCCGGCGCCGAGGGCGGCATCGAAGCTCGCACCGGTGTTTCCCGGCGCGATCAGGTCCGCCCCCTTGTGGCCCACCCGTCGCAGCATCGGCCCCAGGCTAGATGGTTGATTACGCGCGGTCGTGGAATCAACCATCTGGTGGACCGTTGCCCGGCCCTGCGCCGCTCGGGCGGCCCGACGGCGCCGGGCTCACCGCTGACAGCCCGGACACCAGTACGTCATCCGGTTGCCGTCGCCCTGCGGCCGCGAGGAGATCGGGGTCCCGCAGCGCGGGCACGGCCGCCCCACCTTGCGATACAGCTGCTCCCGCGCGTGCCGCGGGCCCTTCGTGCCGGAGGCGAGCATCCGCGGCCGGGCGCCGTCGATGATGGCCAGCGCCTCCTCGTCGGACACCGTCCTCACGAGCCGCCACGGATCGACGCGCGCCTCCCAGCAGCCCTCCGACTTCCAGATGTTGCCGATCCCGGCCACCGTGCGCTGGTCGAGCAGGGCGTCGCCGATCGGCCGGGTGGGGTCCTCGGCGCGCAGGCGGGCGAGAAAGCGATCGGCGTCGAAGCGCTCCGCCAGGACATCCGGACCGAGGGCCGCGAGGCGGGTGTCGAAGCGCGAACGTCCCTCGGTCATCAGCTCAAGCACGGGCCCGTCGAACTCCACCACCTCGGTCCCCGCCCGGCGCAGGACGATCCACGCGCGGGCCGGCGAGCGGTGCCAGCGGCGGCCGGGGGAAAGATCCCCCACGAGCCCGTCATCCGCAGGTGGGAGTGCAGCACCAGGTCGCCCTCGAAGCGCAGGAACAGGTTCTTGCCGTGCGTGTCGATCCGCTCCACCCGGCGCCCCGCCAGCCGTGCCGGCCAGCGCTCGCGTCCCGGTGTCCCACGGAGCCCGTGCGGGCGCCCGGCCGGCATGCTGACCTCGTCGGGGACCTGGCCCTGGAGCACCGGGCGCATCCGCGTCGCCGCCCACAGGATCGTGTCGCCCTCGGGCATTCAGCGTCCGGCTCAGGCCGACAGCGTGAGCCGGCGCGGGCCTTCCTGGAAGCCGGCCGCCGCCAGCGCTCCGGCCAGCGGTGAGCCGATCGCCGGCTCGCCGTCGACCCGCTCGAGCGCCAGGCGCCGGATCCGCCCGCGGCCCACCTCCTCCACCAGCGCGGCCAGCGCCCGCTCGACGTGGCCGGGCTCATCGGTGAGGGTCACCATCGCCCGGCCGCCCCGCTCGACGTACAGCGCCGGCGCCCCGCCGACGAGCACGACGTGCGCCCCGGCGGTGCGGGACGGAGCCCGGCCCCCGGACCCGGCGGCGCGCGCCGACTCGGGCCAGGGGAGCACCCCGCCGTAGGGCTGCGCCGGGTCGACGGCGGACAGGACGACCGCCGGCAGGTCGAGACCGGGCTGGGAGCGCAGGCGCTCGACCGCGCCCGGCAGCGCGAACTGGGCGCCGCCGAGGCCCTCGACGAAGTAGCCGCGCCGCGCCACGCCGAGCGTCTCCAGCTGCGTGAGCTCGGAGTACAGCGCCGAGAAGCCGCCGGGGATCGCCTCGGCGAGCACCTGCTCGCGGGTGAGGACGCCATAGCGCTCCAGCAGCAGCTCGGCGAGGGCGCGACGGCGAGCGGACGGGTCGAGCTCGGTCTCGAACAGGCGCCCGGTGAGCGACCAGCGCCCCTGGACCTGCGCCGCCGTCCCGCCGCGCCGGCTGCGGGCGGAGAACCGCGACGGGTGGGATCGCGGCCCGCGGGTGAGCTGATCGCGCTGCGCCCGGGCGAGCGTGAGCCGCGGAGCGCGGAGCGGGGCGAAGGCGTCGTTCGTCGCCTCCCCCGCCCACACGAGGTCCCACAGCGCCTCCTGGATCTCTTCGGCCGACAGGGCTCCGCCCACCTCCGCGAGCAGGTCGGTGAAGAAGCAGGCTCCCGCGGCGAGCCGGTCACGCACGGCGCCGTGCGCCTCGGTGTCGACCGCGGCCGCCCCCCGGGAGGCGGGCGGACCGAGGACGGAGACGTCCTCACGGAAGTACAGGGCGACCCGCCCGGAGTTGCGTCCCAGCGCGCCGGCGCCCACCCACACGAGCTCGCCGCTCGCGCACAGCTGATCGATCCAGGCCGGCGAGTACGCGCCGATACGGCGCGGCAGGACCTCGCGCTCCCACACCTCGGCCGGCAGCGGCAGGCCCTGGAGCGGCACGAGCGCCTCGCGCAGGCGATCGATCCCCGCACCCGCGGCGGCGTGGCGGTCGACGTTCTGCCACGCCGGCAGGAAGCGCGCCAGCGCCACCTGGTCGACGGGCTCGATCTCCCGCCGCAGGACCGCCAGCGACGCGCGCCGCAGCCGCCGCAGCACGTCGGGATGGCACCACTCCCGCTCCGTGCCCCCCGGCCGCAGCTCACCGATCACCAGCTCGCCGTCGCGCTCCAGGGCGGCGAGCGCGGCGGAGGCATCCACGCCGTAGCGAGCGCGCAGGTCGGCGGTGGTGAACGGGCCGTGGGTCGCCGCGTAGCGGCGGGCGACCCGGGTCAGGGGCTCGCTCACGTCCTCCAGGAACACCGCCGGCAGGCCACCGGGGGGGACCGCCCCCAGGGCGTCGCGGTACAGCCCGGCGTCGGCGGCGTCGATCCACCGCTCCTCCCCTCCGAGGCGCACCGCGATCGCCCGCCGTTCGCCGCGGAGCTCGTCGAGCATCGCGGCGGCATCGAGCCCCGGCAGCACGCGCGCGGCGATCTCCGCCGCCGTGAGGTCGCCGAGCGTGCGCAGGATGTCGTGAAGAGCGTCGCGTGAGGTGGCCAGGCGCGGCTCGGAGAGGAACTGGAGGTCGGCCTCGACCTGGTCGAGCGCGCCGGGGTCGATCAGGTCGCGCAGCTCCTCCTGACCGAGCAGCTCGCGCAGCAGGTCGCGGTCAAGCGACAGCGCCGCCGCGCGCCGCTCGGCGTTGGGGGTGTCCCCCTCGTACATGTAGGTGGCGACGTAGTCGAACAGCAGGCTGGAGGCGAACGGGGAGGCGGTCGGCGTCTCCACCTCCACCAGGGAGAGCTCGCGGCGATGGAGCTTGGTGAGCAGGTCGGTGAGGCCGGGGAGGTCGAGCACGTCGCGCAGGCACTCGCGGTAGGTCTCGAGCACGATCGGGAACTCGGCGTACTGCCTGGCCACCTCGAGCAGGGTCTGGGCCTTCAGGCGCTGCTGCCAGAGTGGCGTGCGCTTCCCCGGCCGCGCGCGCGGGATCAGAAGCGCCCGGGCGGCGTTCTCCCGGAAGCGGGCGCCGAACAGGGCACTGGCTCCGAGCTCGGCGACGACGCGATCCTCCAGCTCCTCGGGATCGATCAGGATCAGCTCGACGAGGCGGGCGGGATCGAGCTCGTCGGCCTCGGGGAGGTGGACGATGATCCCGTCGTCGGACCAGATCGCGTCGGACTCCAGGCCGAGCTCGTCGCGGATCCGCGCGCTCAGGGCGAGTCCCCAGGCGGCGTGGACGCGGCCCCCGAACGGGCTGAGCACACACACCCGCCAGTCGCCGATCTCGTCACGGAAGCGCTCGATCACGATCGTGCGGTCGGAGGGGATCACACGCGTGGCGGCCTGCTGGTCACGCAAGAACTCGAGGAGGTTCTTGGCCGCCAGCGGATCGAGGTCGTACTCGGCCTCGAGACGCTCGGCGGGCTGGTCGACGGCCCAGCGGGAGAAGGCGCCGATCGCCTCGCCGAGCTCACGCGGCCGGCCCATCGTGTCGCCCTTCCAGAACGGGACAGCGCCCGGCAGCCCGGGGGCGGGGGTGACGATCACGCGGTCGCGGCCGATCTCCTCGATCCGCCACGTGGAGGCCCCGAGCAGGAACGTCTGCCCCGGCCGCGCCTCGTAGACCATCTCCTCGTCGAGCTCGCCGACGCGGCGACCATCCGGCAGCGTGACGGCGTACAGCCCGCGGTCGGGGATCGTGCCGGCGTTGGTCACGGCGAGCGAGCGGGCGCCCTTGCGTGGACGGATCGTTCCGGCGACGCGGTCCCACACGATCCGCGGCCGCAGCTCCGCGAAGGCGGTCGAGGGGTAGCGACCGTCGAGCATGTCGAGCACATTCTCGAACGCCCCCCGCGTGAGCTCTCCGTAGGAGTAGGTGCGGGTGACGAGCGCGTACAGCTCGTCAGCCGTGACCGAGCCGTCGTCACCGGCCGCGGCGGCAATCGCCACGATCTGCTGGGCGAGCACGTCGAGCGCGTTGCGCGGGACGACGGTCGTCTCGATCAGGCCCTCGCGCATCCGCTTGGCGACGACCGTTGACTCGAGCAGGTCGGCCCGGAACTTGGGGAAGATCCGCCCACGGCTGACATCGCCCACCGAATGCCCGGCGCGGCCGATCCGCTGCAGCCCGCGCGCCACCGACTTCGGCGACTCGACCTGGATCACGAGGTCGACCGCGCCCATGTCGATCCCGAGCTCGAGGCTGGAGGTGGCCACCAGGCAGGGGAGCTCGCCGGCCTTCAGCATCTCCTCGACGATCGTGCGCTCTTCACGGGCGAGCGAGCCGTGGTGGGCGCGGGCGATGGTGGTTGGGGCTTCTGGGTGGTTCTGGTTGGCGAGGTCGTTGAGGCGCAGCGCGAGCCGCTCGGCGCCGCGGCGGTTGTTGACGAACAGGATCGTCGAGCGGTGAGCCTCGATCAGGCTGAGCAGCTCCGGGTAGATGGCGGGCCAGATCGAGCGGCGCGTCGCCTCGCCGCCGGCCAGCGGATCGATGTCCGGGCTGGGCGTGTCGTCGGGCTCCTCCATCGACTCGACGGGCACGTGGATCTTCAGGTCGAGCTCCTTGCGCACCCCGGTGTCGACGATCCGGCAGCGGCGCTGCGGGCCGACCATGTAGCGGCCGACCTCCTCGAGCGGATTCTGGGTCGCCGAGAGGCCGATCCGCTGGACGGGATGGCCGGCCGCCGCCTCCAGTCGCTCGAGCGTGAGCGCCAGGTGCGCACCGCGCTTCGTCGCGGCGACGGCGTGGATCTCGTCGACGATGCACCAGCGGGTGTCGGAGAACAGCTCCTGCGCCCGGCCGGTGAGCATCAGGTAGAGCGATTCCGGCGTGGTGATGAGGATATCCGGCGGGTGGCGCAGCATCGCCTGGCGCTCGCGCTGGGGGGTGTCGCCGGTGCGCACCGCCACCGTGAGCTCGGCGCCGATCCCGCGCAGGGGCGCGCGGAGGTTGCGGTCGATGTCGTACGAGAGCGCCTTCAGCGGCGAGACGTACACGAGCTTGATGCCCGGCTCGCCCGTCGGCTCGGCGGCCAGGCGGTCGATCGCCCACAGGAAGGCGGCGAGCGTCTTTCCCGACCCGGTCGGGGCCGAGATCAGCACGTGCTCGCCGGAGGCGATCGCCGGCCACGCCTGCGCCTGCGCCGCCGTCGGCTCCCGGAATGCCGCCGTGAACCAGTCACGTGTGGTCTGACTGAAGGCGGACAGCGGCATCGTCATCAGGGTAGCCCCGGCGCCCGCCGTCGAACGATGGCGCAGAACCTCCGCATGGAGAGGTTTCTCGCCAACGTTCGGGTGCGTGCTCCGCTCACGGCGACGGCCTCGCCGGGTCGGGATCCATCACCGCGACGGGCTGCCCGAGGCCCGCCGCCCGGCGCAGCGTGGCGATCCTCCGCCCCGGCTGGACCGCCTCGCGCGCGGCGGAGATCCGCTCCGGGCCGAGCTCGGCGACGAACGCGTCGAGGTCGGAGACGATCAGCGTGAGGCCCCAGAAGCGGGCGGGGCCCGGAGGCACGCGCGCGGACTCCACCACCTCCAGGATCGCCGGCCCGAGCCGCCGGAACGCCTGGCGGAACTGCTCGGGTCCCTCACCGACGTGGCGGATGCGCCGGGGCGCCATCCCGTGCTCACGGAGGGCGGCGACGGTCCGGTCGAAGTCCGGCGTGACCACGACGACGTGGTCGACCCCCACGGCGCCGTTGCGATGGACGACCGCGCTCGGCGCCCGCGGGTCGCCCGTGGCCTCCGCGGCCTCCGCGGCCTCCGTGGCCTCCGCGGCCTCCGCGGCCTCCGCGGCCTCTGTGGCCAGGCCGTCGATGCTGCTCACGGCGGGTACTCCGCGCAACGTCCAGCCGACGATCCCGCGGCCCGGCACGCCGAGCTCCAACTCCACCCCGCCGAGCCGCAGCCGGCTCCCCTGCACCGAGAAGCCGAGCCTCCCCCACGCCTCGGGCGGGTCGGCCAGGCGGAGCCCGGCGAGCTCCGGCCGGGGCTCGGAAAAGGCCGTCACGTCGTGAGCCTACCGCCGCTTCACGCGGCCGGCGCGGGCCTCCCGGCCACCCCCCGGCCGACCGGACGCGGGCACCGGCGATGCGGGAGGATATGGCGCATGGCCTCCGTGACCGATGGCACCATCGCCGCCTTCCTCGACTCGCTCGCCGCGCGTGAGCCGACCCCCGGCGGGGGCGCCTCCGCGGCGCTCCACGCCGCCCAGGGGGCCGCACTGGTGGCGATGGTGGCCCGCTACAGCGACCGGGGCGAGGAGTCAGCGCAAGCCGTGGCCTCACGCATCGCGCAGGACGCGGACGGATGCCGGCGCCGGGCGAGCGAGCTGATCGACGAGGACATGGCGGCGTTCGGCGCCGTCGGCGCCGCCTACCGGCTGCCGCGCGGCGACGAGGACGAGCAGGCGGCCCGGCGGGAGGCGATCGCCGCGGCGTCGATCGGCGCCGCGCAGCCGCCGGCGGAGGTGATCGACCTGGCCGCGCAGATCGTCGCCCTCGCCGGGGAGCTGCTGCCCGTCGCCAACCGGAACGTGATCACCGACATCGCGGCCGCCGCCGACGCCGCGCGCGCCGCCGCCTCGACGGCGCGGATCAACGTCGAGATCAACCTCTCCGGGATCGCCGACGCGGCCGCACGGCAGGCGCTGTCCGGGGCCCTCGGCGGCGTCGACGCGATCCTGGCCGCCGCCGACGAGCTGAGCGCCACGGTCCGCCGGGACCTCGCCTGATGGCGGCGAGCGAGCTCGGCGGCCGCGAGCTGGCCGAGGCGATCCGCGCCGACGTGACGCGCCGCGCCGAGGCCCTCCGGGCGCGCGGGGCACCGGCGCGGCTGGCCATCGTCGGCGCCACCGACGACGAGTCGAGCGCGTGGTACGTGAGATCGCTCGTCCGTGCCGCGGAGCGGGTGGGGCTCGCCTGTGAGCACGCCGGGCTGGACGCGGACGCCACTCAGGACGACATCGCCGCGGTCCTCGCCGGCTACTCCACCTCGCCCGAGGTGAGCGGGATCATCCTCCAGACCCCGCTCCCGGCCGGGGTGGACCAGGCGCGACTCGTGGCGGAGATCGCGCCCGCCAAGGACGTCGACGGCGCCAACCCCGTGTCGCTCGGGCGGCTCGCCGCCCGGCAGGACGCCTTCGCGCCGGCGACGGCGGAGGCGGTGATCCGGCTGCTCGATCACCACGGCATCCCCCTGGAGGGCGCCGACGCCGTCGTGCTCGGCCGCTCGCTCGTCGTCGGGCTGCCGGTGGGGCTGCTGCTCATCCACCGCAACGCCACCGTGACCACCTGTCACTCCCGCACCGCCGAGCTCGCCGCGCGCACCCGCGGCGCCCAGGTGCTCGTCGTGGCGATCGGTCGCGCCGGCATGATCACGCCCGAGTACATCGCTCCCGGCGCGGTCGTCGTCGACGTCGGTACGAACGTCGACGCGGAGGGGAACCTCGTGGGGGACGTCGATCCCTCCGTGGCCGAGGTCGCGGGCGGGCTCACGCCCGTACCGGGCGGGGTCGGGCCGGTGACGACGGCACTGCTGCTGGAGCACACGGTCGCCGCCGCCGAGCGCCTCTCAGGCTGAGGCGAGCTCCTTGGCGCGAGCGAACACCGCGTCGAGCATCGGCTCGGTGAGCCGGCCGGTGAACGTGTTCTGCTGGGAGACGTGGTAGCTGCCGAGCAGCACACGCCCGTCGACCGTCACCTCGGCGCCGTGGGCGAAGCGCGGTCTCGGGCGCAGCGAGGCGGCGCCGGGAAGCGTCCGCAGCGCGGCGTCCCACGCGAAGCCGCCGAGGCAGACGATCACCCTCACGGCGCCGAGCAGCTGAAGCTCCCGCGCCAGGTAGGGCAGGCAGGTGTCCCGCTCGGCCGGCGTGGGGCGGTTCACCGGCGGCGCGCAGCGCACCGCCGCCGTGACGAAGGTGTCCCGCAGCCGGAGGCCGTCGTCGGCCGAGACCGACTCGGGCTGGTTGGCGAGCCCGGCGCGCCACAGCGCTGCGAACAACCAGTCGCCCGAGCGATCGCCCGTGAAGATCCGGCCGGTGCGGTTGCCGCCGTGGGCGGCGGGCGCCAGGCCGAGGATGAGGATCCGCGCGGCGGGATCGCCGAAGCTGGGCACCGGGCGCCCCCAGTAGTCCTGGTCGGCGAACGCGGCCCGCTTGACTCGGGCCACCTCCTCGCGCCAGGCCACGAGGCGGGGACAGCGCCGGCAGCCGGTGATCTCGTGGCGCAGCCGATCGAGTGCGTGGTCCCGCGCGGCGGGGTCAGCCGCCGGGGCGCTCATCGCGCTCCCAGCCCGCGGGGTCGCGCTCCTCGTCGGCGCGGTCGCGCTCCCCGTCGGCGCGGTCGTCGTGCCCCTCACCGAGCCGGGCGAGGCCTCCGATCAGGCGGTCGATCACCGGGGCCAGCTCGAGCGGGTCCGCGGGCTCAGCGAGGCGGACCTGACGGGACACCAGCTCCACCACCGCCCCGACGAGGGCGAAGGAGTCGTGGCGCGAAGCGAAGCGCACCGCCTGCCCCCGCTCGGCCGCCCGCACGTTCTCGCGGTCGAGCACGTCGGCGAACGCCTGCATGACCTGGTCGCGTCGCAGGGCGGCGCGCGGGCCGGCGCCGATGATCTCGACCAGCAGCGTCTGTGCGTAGTCGGGGTGGTCGGTGATCGAGGTGAGGAAGGCTCGCGTGCCCGCCCGCATCCGCTCGCCGGCGCCGGCGTCGCCGGCCGTCCGGGCCGCCTCGGCCATCCCGCGCGCCACCACCTCCGCGGCGCGGTCGAACAGCGCCAGGATGCACTCCTCCTTGTTGGCGAAGTGCTCATAGAAGGTCGCCTTCGACATGCCGGCGCGGCGGCTGATCGAGTCCGAGCTGGCCCCCGCATAGCCGCGCTGGGCGAATTCGGCGGCGGCGGCACGGAACAGCCGCTCGCGCTGCATCGGCAGCCTCACCTCCGGCGGCGGTGCATGGCGCCCGCGGGCGACGGGAGCTTCGTCCGCCGTCATCGCCCCAGGACCTCGTATTTCGCCTCGGTCGCGTCCTTCTGGGGACGCCACCAGTCCTCGTGCTCGCGGTACCAGCCGATCGTCGTCGCCAGCCCGGCCTCGAAGTCGGCGAACCGCGGCCGCCAGCCGAGCTCGTCACGCAGCTTCGAGGCGTCGATCGCGTAGCGGAGGTCGTGGCCGGGGCGGTCGTTGACGTGGTCGTAGTCGGCTCTGTCGCGTCCCATCAGCGCGAGGATGAGCTCGACGACGTCCTTGTTGCTGCGCTCGCCCTCGGCACCGATCAGATACGTCTCGCCCGGCTGCCCCCGCTCGAGGACCGCCAGCACCCCGGAGGAGTGATCCTCGGCATGGATCCAGTCGCGCACGTTCTCACCGGTGCCATAGAGCTTCGGGCGCCGGCCGGCGAGCACCTCGGTGATCTGCCGCGGGATGAACTTCTCGACGTGCTGGAAGGGGCCGTAGTTGTTCGAGCAGTTGCTGATCGTCGCCTGGACGCCAAAGCTGCGGACCCACGCGCGGACGAGGAGGTCGGAGCCCGCCTTCGTGCTCGAGTACGGGCTCGACGGGTTGTACGGCGTCTCCGGCGTGAACTTCGCCGGATCACCGAGCTCCAGGTCCCCGTACACCTCGTCGGTGGAGATGTGGTGGAGGCGCACGCCGTGGCGACGAACGGCCTCGAGCAGCGTGTACGTGCCGACCAGGTTCGTTCTCACGAACGGCCATGGGGAGTGCAGCGAGTTGTCGTTGTGCGACTCCGCGGCGAAGTGCACGACGGCGTCGCACTGCGCGATCGCGTCGTCGATCGCTGCCGCGTCGCAGATGTCGGCTCGCCGCAGGCTGATCCGCTCCGGATCGAGCCCGGCGAGGTTCGCCTCGTTTCCCGCGTAGGTCAGCAGGTCGAAGACCACGACCCGCCAGTCCGGGCGCTCGCGCGCGACGTGATGGACGAAGTTGGAGCCGATGAAGCCGGCGCCGCCGGTGACGACCAGCCTCATACGCGCGCGCCCTCCCGCTCCATGTACTCGATCAGCCCGAGCTGCCAGTCGGCCAGCCGTGGCACGTCGGCACCCCGCTCGCTGGCGAGGACGCTGAACGCCGGACGGCGGGCGGCACGCGGGGATTCGTCGGTGCGGCAGGACACCACCGCGCACTCGTGCCCGGAACGCTCGACGATCTCCCGCGCGAACTGAAACCACGAGCAGCGCCCCGCACCCGCCACGTGGACGAGACCGAGGACGCGCCCGCGGGTGGCGAGCTCCACCAGCGCCGGCGCGAGATGGCCCGTGTAGGTCGGGCATCCGACCTGGTCGTCGACCACCCGGATCTCGTCCCGCTCGGCGGCCAGGCGCAGGATCGTCCGGGGAAAGCAATGACCACCGGGGCCGAACAGCCAGGAGGAGCGGACGATCGTGTGGGCGTCCGGCGCCAGCTCGGCGACGGCGCGCTCGCCGGCGAGCTTCGTGCGCCCGTAGGCCGACACCGGGGCGACCGCATCGGACTCGAAGTAGGCCTCCTGCTTGCACCCGTCGAACACGTAGTCGGTGGAGATGTAGACCGTCCAGGCGCCGTTCGCCGCGGCCGCGCGAGCGACGTGCCCTGCGCCGGCGTGGTTGATGCTCCGGGCCGTCGCCTCGTCCGCCTCGGCGGCGTCCACATCCGTGAAGGCGGCGCAGTTGACGACCACGTCCGGATGCTCGTCGGCGATCCGGGCGGCCACGGCATCGGCGTCGGCGACGTCGAGCTCGCCGCGGGAGAGCGGGACCGCGTCGTGACCGGCGGCCCGCGCCGCCGCGGTCACGTCGCTGCCGAGCATTCCCGCCGCGCCGGTGATGAGGATCCGCATGCGCATCGCAGAGTAGCTGTCCGTGTTCGGACTGCCGCCGTGGCGTCTGCGGTTGCTCCAGGTGGCCAAGCTCCCGGCTCCGCGCTTGGCCAGACGAAGCTGGCTCGCAGGCGCCTGGGTACGGTACACAGCAGACATGCTGCACACGGCGCCGCTCGAGGGGTACCGCGTCCCGGAAGGCTGCCGCGATGAGCTGCTCGAGCCCGACGGCTCGCCGCGCGCCCACGCCACGTCGCTGATGGCCACCCTCCGGCGGCTCGGCCCGGAGGCGCTGGCCGCCGCCGGGGAGCGGCGCGACGCCATCTTCCTGCAGCAGGGGATCACCTTCGAGGTGTTCGGCTCCGACGGGCAGCGACGCGATCGAGCCTGGCCGCTCGACCTCGTTCCCCGGGTGCTCACGGCGGCCGAGTGGACGACGATCAAGCGCGGGCTCGCGCAACGGATCCGGGCGCTCAACGCCTTCGTGGACGACGTCTACCACGCTCACGAGATCGTCCGGGCCGGGATCGTCCCGTGGTCGCTGATCGTGTCCCGGCCGAGCTTCGCGCGCCCCGTCCACGGCGTCCGCGCCCCCGGGGGCGTCTACTGCCACGTGTCGGGCTGCGACCTGGTCAGGGATGGCGACGGGACCTGGCGCGTGCTGGAGGACAACGTCCGCACGCCGTCCGGGATCTCGTACGTGCTGGAGAACCGGCTGGCGATGACGCGCCTCATGCCGGAGCTGTTCGCGGGGCATCGGATCCGCGCCGTCGACAACTACCCGTCGCTGCTGCTCGAGGCGCTGCGGGCGGTCGCCCCGGCCTCCGACGGCCGGCCCAACGTCGTCCTGTGGACTCCGGGCCCGCTCAACTCGGCCTACTTCGAGCATGCCTTCCTCGCCCGTCAGATGGGGATCGAGCTCGTCGAGGCCTCAGACCTGGTGGTGCGCGACGCCGTCTGCTACATGCGAACGACCGCCGGACTGCAGCGCGTGCACGCCATCTACCGACGGCTCGACGACGACTTCATCGACCCGCTCGAGTTCCGTCCCGACTCGGTGCTCGGCGTCCCCGGCCTCGTGCGCGCCTACCGCGCCGGGACGGTCGCCATCGCCAACGCGATCGGCACCGGCGTCGCCGACGACAAGGCGATCTATCACTACGTCCCGAAGATGATCGAGTTCTACCTCGGCGAGAAGCCGATCCTCGACAACGTCGCGACCTACCTGCTCAGCGACGAGAAGGCGCGCCGGCACATCCTCTCCCGGCTGGCCGAGGTGGTCGTCAAGCCGACCTCCGAGTCAGGGGGCAAGGGCGTGTTCATCGGCCCGCTCGCGAGCGCGCGCGAACGTGAGCTCCAGGCGCGGCTGATCGAGGCCCAGCCCCATCGCTTCATCGCCCAGGAGCTCGTCCACCTCTCGACCGCCCCGACGGAGGTGGGCTCAGGGCGCCTGGCGCCGCGCCACGTGGACCTGCGGCCGTTCGCGGTGTTCGGCGACGAGATCCGGATCGTGCCCGGCGGCCTCACCCGGGTCGCCCTGCGGGAGGGATCGATGATCGTCAACTCCTCGCAGGGCGGCGGCTCCAAGGACACGTGGGTGCTCGACGACGGCGAGGTGGGCGATCTCGCCCCCGGCACGCTCCCGGCCCACCGGCCTCCGCGCCTGCCCGACGTGCGCTACGGCGGCTGGCACGGCCAGCAGCAGCAACAGCAGCAGGCCATGGGCGAGTAGCGTGCTGGCGCGCATCGCCCAGGAGCTGTTCTGGCTCGGCCGCGATCTCACGCGGGCCGAGCACACCGCACGGATGCTCGACGGCGCCTTCCACGCGGACGTCGCGGGGGGAGCGAGAGACGGCCGGGGCATCGCGCTCACGTGGGGCGGCGTATTGGCGGTGATCGGGGCCAAGCCGCCCGCCCCCGGGGAGGAGGCGGGCGTCGAGCGCAAACCCGCCGAGGCGGCGGCGGCAGCCGTCGCCGCGCCGGTGAAGCGACGCTCCGCGTCCGGCGCGCAGGCGATCCCCGCCCCACCCGGCCGAGCCGAGGTGGCGCCGCTGCTCACGCTCGACACCGACAGCCCCGCGTCGATCGTGTCCTGCGTGGCGCGAGCCCGCGAGCGCGGGCGCACCCTGCGTGACGTCGTCTCGACCGAGATGTGGGAGGCGCTGAACGCCTTCTTCCTGTCGCTCGGCCGCTACGACCTCGAAGCCGCGCTCCTGTCCGGTCCGTACTCCGTCTACCAGGAGATCAAGGAGCGGTGCGCGCTGTTCTGGGGACTCGTCGACCGCACGATGCTGCGCGACGAGGGCCGGTCGTTCCTGGAGGCCGGCGGTCGCCTGGAGGAGGCCGACATGGTGCTGCGGATGCTGCGGGTGGCGGTCCCGGCTCAGGCGGCCCGGGGCGACGAGTTCGGACACGAGGCCGAGGCGCTCGCGCTGTTGCAGGCGGTAGGGGGCGGGCAGGCGTACCGCAGGGCGGTGCGCCAGACGCCGACGCTCCGCTCGGTGACGCGCTTTCTGATCTACGAGAGCGGCTATCCGGGCTCCGTCGCCTCCTCGCTGGACTCGCTCCGCTCCGCGCTGGAGACCGCCGACCCCCAGCCGCGCTCCTCACCGCCGGTGCTCCGGCTGGGACGGCTCATCGCCGACCTGGAGCTCCAGCGGCGGATGCCCGAGCAGACTGTCCTCGTGAGCGACCTCCTCGCCCAGATCCAGGACGAGCTCGAGCTCGTGGAGCGCGACGTCGATGAGCGCTACTTCGCCCTCGCCGCCCTTCCGGCGATCCATCTGTGACGCCCGCCATGATCTCCCCCGCCGCCGACATGAACTTCGCCATCCGCTTCCTCACCCGCTACGCGTACGACGCCGACGTGGTGGACAACCTCAACGCGCTGCGCGTCCGTCCCGCCTCGAACGGGCGCCAGCGGGTGGACGAGTTCAGCGTGCGCCTGCAACCGGAGGTACGGCTCCACCAGCACCGGGACTACTTCGGCACCGAGGTGGTGGAGTTCGAGGTCGCCCAGCCCCACCGGGAGCTGACCATCGACGTGCGCGCCCGGGTGACGACGAGCCCGCCGGCGCCCCCTCCGGCGACCAGCTGGGGCGCGCTGCGGGACCCGGCGTACGTAGAGGCGGGCGGGGAGTTCCTGCTCCAGTCGGCGACCACGGTCAGCGACGAGAGCTCACGGCATCCGGCGTTCGCCGAGCTGCTCGCCGGCACCCGCGCCGCGTCAGACCCGCTGGCGAGCGTCGTGCTCCTGTCCGAGCTGATCCCCGACCGCTTCGAGTACCGCCGAGGCGCCACCTACGTGGACTCCTCGATCGACGACCTGCTGAGCGGGGGCGCGGGCGTGTGCCAGGACTTCGTCCACCTCGCGCTGGCGGTTCTCCGCCATCACGGGATCGCCGCGCGCTACGTCTCGGGTTATCTGTTCGCCACCAACGGCGGCGGCGGAGAGGAGTCGGTCGAGGTCGACACCCACGCCTGGATCGAGGCCCTGCTCCCGGTCGCCGATCCCGCCAGCCCCGGCGCCGACCCGGTGTGGGTGGCCGCGGACCCGACCAACCGCGGACTGGTCGGCGATGACCACGTGAAGATCGGCCACGGCCGTCACTACTCCGATGTGGCACCCGTCAGGGGCGTCTACCGCGGCGGGGCCGGCGCGGAGCTGGACGCACGGGTGACGATGACCCGCCTCGCCGCCAGCGATCCGGCGTCCAACGCCCGCAGCTGAGCCACCGCCACCGGCGGCGAGGTCCGTGGTAGGTTCGCCGCATGGGCGAACGCACGAGCTACACACCGGGAACATTCAGCTGGACCGACCTCAGCACCCCCGACCAGGAGGGCGCCAAGGCGTTCTACACCGGATTGTTCGGGTGGGAGGTGGTCGACAACCCCATCGGCGAGAACGCCGTCTACTCGATGATGCTCCTCGAGGGCAGGCCGGTGGCCGCGATCTCGCCCCAGCAAGAGCAGCAGCGCGATGCCGGGGTGCCGCCGATGTGGAACTCCTATGTCACCGTGGAAAGCGCCGACGCAACGGCCGCTCGCGCCGGCGAGCTCGGGGCGACGGTCCACGCCGGCCCGTTCGACGTCATGCAGGCCGGCCGGATGGCGGTGGTCCAGGATCCTCAGGGGGCGTTCTTCGAGCTGTGGGAGCCGAAGGAGCACATCGGCGCAGGACTCGTCAACGCGCCCGGCGCGCTGTCCTGGAACGAGCTCGCCACCCCGGACATCACCGCCTCCTCGCAGTTCTACAGCGAGCTCCTGGGCTGGCAGGTCGAGCCGCTCCAGGGGATGGAGATGCCCTACTCGGTGATCAGGACGGCGGCGGGGAACAGCAACGGCGGGATCCGGCCGGCGATGCCGCCCGGGACGCCGCCCCACTGGCTCGTCTACCTCGGCTGTGACGACATCGGGGCGTCGCTGCGCACCGCCGAGGAGCTCGGCGGGCGCGCCCTCACCGACGTGATCGACATGGGGACGGGCAAGTTCGCACCGGTGCAGGACCCACAGGGCGCGATCTTCGCCCTGTACTCCGGTCAGTTCGAGGACTGACGGCCGCCCTCGCCCGGGCCAGCGCCCCTTGGGCGGCGAGGCCTGGCCCGCGCCCCGGAGCGGCGCGCCACGGCCCGCGCGCTTCTGGCGGCGATCCGCGGCGCGGTCCGCGTCCGTCGGCGCGATGCCCCCGCGTGCCCGGCATACTGAGCGTGGTGCGTCGAGGACTGATCATCGTCGCCACCTGCCTGAGCTGCGCCGGCTGCGGTTCGCTCGCCTCGGTTCACACAGGCCGCGACGCCACCACCCCGGACAGGAGGCTCGCCGCCTCCGCCGGCGGAGCGCTGCCGCAGGCTCATCCCCAGGTGGTGGAGCCCGTGGCCGGGGCGGGCGGGGGCAGCGGCGCCGCAACGGCGCCGAGCTCGGTGAGCGTCGGGGGCGGTGGCTCCTCGTCGCTGGCCCAGCCGATCTCGCTCGTCCAGGTCAAGCGCGAGCTCGCGGCCAGCGGGATGAGCGCCGACACCGACCGGGCCACGCTCACTCCCCAGGGCCTCGCGATCGCCCCCGCCAACGCCCCCGCCGCGGTGCAGGAGGTGATCGACGCCGGCAACGAGATCGCCCACCTGCCGTATCGCTTCGGCGGCGGGCACGGCACCTTCATCGACACCGCATACGACTGCTCGGGCTCGCTCTCGTTCGCGTTCGCCGCCGCCGGGCTGCTCGGCACGACGATGACCTCCGGCCAGCTCGAGCACTGGGGCGATCCTGGCCCGGGCAAGTGGATCACCGTGTTCGCCGACGCCGGGCACACCTTCGCCTACATCGCCGGGCTGCGCTTCGACACCGTGGCGCTCGCCCAGACGGGGTCACGCTGGTCCAACCGCGCCGCCGACGAGCCCGACCTCTCGAGCTTCGTCGTGCGCCATCCCCCCGGGCTCTGAGGCTCAGCTCGCCGCCCGCACGGCGGCCAGCGGCTCGGTCGCGAACTCCAGCAGCAGCTCGGTGAACCGCTCCGGCGTCTCCACCTGCGGGCAGTGCCCGACCCCCTCCCACAGCACGAGGCGAGAGTCCGGCACGGCGTCGAGCACCTGCCGAGCACCGCGGTGGTAGGCGAGACGATCGCGATCCCCCCACAGCATCAGCACGGGCGCGCCGACGCGCTCCAGCGCGAACGGCGCCCGCAGCTCCGGGATCAGCCGGTGGGCGATGTCCAGGTAGCTCGCCACCGCGCTGCGGTGGCGGTGGTGGTAGGTGAACGCCGAGATGACGCGCGGATCGACCGCCCGTGGCCGCGGGAAGGCGAGCTGGATGTAGAGGCCGGCCACGGCGGCGCGCAGCACGACGGCGGGAACCGGCGTCGGCAGCGCCAGCAGCGAGCGGAGCACGGGGTCGCGCCTGACGAGTTCGAGCAGGCGGTTCATGATCAGGCCGGCCGGCGCCACCGCCAGCACCCCGCCGATCTGCCGCGGCGAGCGCTCGGCCAGGCGCAGCCCGACGCAGCCGCCGAGCGAGTTGCCGACGACGATGACGTCCTGCCGCGGGCGCCCGCCCACGTAGCGGAGGGCCTCGGCCGCGAACGCGTCGTACTGGGGGAGGATCTCGCTCGCGCCGAGACGATCGGCCTCGCCGAACCCCGGCAGGTCGATGGCCACCGCGCGCTGGCCCCGGCGGGCGAGCAGCGCCAGCGCCTGACGCCAGGTGTCGGCGCTGTCGGCGTAGCCGTGGAGCAGGAGCATCGGCGGCCCCTCCCCCTCCAGCTCGAGCACGCGGGTCTCGTATCCGGCGAAGCTGCGCCGGTGCTCGAACAGCGGCTCGATCACGTGGCTAGGCCCGTCCGTACACGGGGATCGCGGCGCCGCTCGTGGCGGCGGACGCGTCGCTGAGCAGGTACCCGATCACCGCCGCGATCTGCGCCGGGGCGACCCACTTGCCGTGGTCGGCCTTCGGCATCGCGCTGCGGTTGGCGGGCGTGTCGATGACGCTCGGGAGCACGGTGTTGGCGCGGATCCCGTCGTTCTTGTACTCGGCGGCGAGCGCGCCGGCGAAGGCGATCACCGCCGCCTTGGAGGCGATGTAGCCGGCGGCGCCGGAGAAGGGCTGCAGCGCGGCACGGGTGCCGACGCACACGATCGAGCCCCGGGCGGGCGGATCGTTGGCGAGCATCCGCGGCAGCGCCGCCGCCGTCAGCAGATAGGTGGGGCGCAGGTTGAGACGGAACTGCGCCTCGAACTCCTCGATCGGGGTCTCGTGCACGCGCGACCCCATCGCGAAGCCGCCGACGAGGTTCGCCACGCCCCGCAGCGGCGCGCCGGCGCCGGCGGCGAGCTCCACCACCTCGGCGACCGCGTCCGGATCGGCCAGATCGGCCCGCACCAGGGTCAAATGCTCGTGCTCGGCGAGGCGGTCGCGCTCCGCCTCGGCGATCCACGGCACCACCACCCGCCAGCCGTCGGCGAGCAGCTGGCCGACCACCGCGGAGCCGAGCCCGCCCGTGCCTCCGGTGATGATGGCGGTCCGATCCATCCGCGCGGGACTCTATCTTCGAACCATGGAAGTGCGGCAATTTGCGGACGGAATGGAGGTCGCGCAGCCGCTGCTCGTGCGCGACGCGCAGCTCCGGCGCCGGCGGGACGGGGCCGAGTTCGTCCGCCTGCGGCTGGGCGATCGGACGGGGACGGTGACCGCCATCCTCGAGGGCGACCTGCTCGCCGAGCGCAGGCACTGCCGGGCCGGGGAGGTCGTCACCGTGACCGGCCGCGTCGTCGTCCATCCCCGCTTCGGGCCCGAGCTCGAGCTGAGCGCGCTGCGGCCGGCGACCCCGGACGAGTACGTGCGCACGGAGCTGGAGGACGGTCCGACTCGCTCGGCCGAGCAGCTCGAGGCCGATCTGCGGGATCTCGTCGCCACCGTGCGCAACCCTCATCTCCACCGGGTGCTCGCCGCCGTGTTCGGCCCCGACACTCCCACATGGGGGAGCTTCCGCGACGCTCCCGCCGCCAAGCACTACCACCAGGCCTACCGGCACGGGCTGCTCGAGCACGCGCTCACGGTGGCGCAGGCGGTCGGCGCCATCTCGGCCACCTTCCCCGGCATCGACCGGGACCTCGCGGTGACCGGCGCGCTCCTGCACGACATCGGCAAGCTCGAGGCCTACGCGGCGAGCGAGGGCGCGATCGAGATGACCGATCTCGGCCGTCTGTACGGGGAGATCCCGCTCGGCTACTACCGGATCCGGCGGCTGATCGAGGAGCTCGACGGCTTTCCGACCGAGCTCGAGCGGTCTCTGCTGCACATCATCCTCTCTCACCACGGCACGCTGGAGCACGGCAGCCCGGTCATCCCGGCCACGCGCGAGGCCACGCTCGTGCACATGATCGACAACCTCGGCGGCCGGCTCGGCAGCTTCGACCGCCTGGAGAAGGCGCTCCCGTCCGGCGAGCAGTGGAGCGCCTACGACAAGAGCATCGGCGGCGGCGCCTACTTCGGGCCGCGGGCCGAAGCGCAGCGCCGGGCGGCCTGACCGGCGGCACGCCAAACATCGCAAATAGCGGATGTCGCCCGAGCCCGCGGAAGGGCTCCCTCGCGCCCCCAATTACAGTAGGACGCGATGGCAAAGGACACGGAGAAGCTGATTCGTCAGCTGTCCTTGATCTCGTACCTGATGGCCGAACGCCGGCCCGTGACGGCGGCGGAGATCAGGCGTGACGTCGAGGGCTACAGCGTCATGAACGAGGATGCGTTCGCGCGTCGCTTCTACGCCGATCGCTCCGAACTGGGGGATCTCGGCATCGTGTTCACGGTCGAGAAACCCGTCGACGGCCAGGTGGAGCAGGAGAACTACTCGCTGCCGCCGGAGAGCTTCCACCTGCCGCCGATCGAGTTCGAGGATCGCGAGCTGGCCGCCCTCGGTACCGCGCTGCAGCTGCTCGATGGCGAGTTCGCCTACGCCGAGCCCCTGCGATTGGCTCTGCAGCAGATCTCCTGGGGACGGCCCAGCCCGCTCGACTCCCCCGAGCAGCGCACCGTCGCGCTCGGCATCACCGGCGCCGCCGGAGGCCACGAGATCTCCCAGCGCCTGGCCAAGATCGAAACGGCCATCTTCCGCCGCAAGACGATCGTCTTCGACTACTACACGATGGAGCGCGACGAGCTCGGCACGCGCCGGGTCGATCCCTACCAGCTGCTCTACCAGGGCGGCCAGTTCTACGTCGTCGGGCGCGCCCACGAACGCGCGGCGATCCGCGTCTTCCGCCTCTCCCGGATCCGCGGCAAGGTCGGCTACGCGACGAAGGCCGAGCACGACTTCCAGCGGCCCGACGACTTCGATCCGCGCGGCTACGCGAACCGGATCGACTGGCAGTTCGGCACACCGGTCGACACGGCCGAGGTGTGGATCTCCAGCCGCATCGCCTGGCAGATCGAGCGTCACTTCGGGCGCTACGGCGAGTTCCGGGCCTTCGGGGCCGGTGATGGCTCGGACGGCGCCGGCGAGACCGGGGATGTGGTGTTCGCCACCCGGTACGCGAACGCGCGGCAGCTGATCGCGTGGGTGCTCGGCTTCGGCGAGCACGCACGGATCCTCGGACCGCCCGAGCTGGCCGCGGAGCTGCGCGAGCGCGTCGCGCTGCTCGTGGAGCGCCACAGCGGCGATGCCGCGGCGCTGCTCACGCCGGGGCGGCCCCCGGACGACGCCCCCGCCGGCTTGTCCCACGATGCCGCAGCCACGGCGCGCGAGGCGGAGAGCAACGGGCACGGCAACGACGCCGCGATCCGGCCCGAGCGCTTCGCGCGCCTCGTCACCCTGGCGAGCATCCTGATCGACGCCGGCCGGGCCGGACGGCGACTGTCGGCCAAGGAGCTGCGGAAGTCGCTGAAGGTGACCGAGCAGGAGCTCCGCGAGGACATCTCGGTGCTCAACGTGGTGAACTTCGGCGCCGGGACCTACGTCCTCTACGCCGAGATCGCCGCCGACGGGATGATCGACGTCGACCCCGAGCCCTACGGCGACTCGTTCGACCGCCCGGCGCGGCTGCTGCCGGTGGAGGCGAAGGCGCTCGTCGCCGCGATCGACCTGATCGGCGACCACATCCCCGAGGGCTCGTTGGCCTCGGTGCGCGACAAGGTCGTCGACGCGCTCGGAGAGGATCCGGCCCACGAGGGCCTCCACGTCGCCACGGCCGGTGGCGACGACACCGAGATCACGGCGGTCATCTCCCGGGCCATCGCTTCTCACCGGCTGCTCTCGTTCGAGTACTACAAGGAGAACGAGGACGAGTTCACCACCCGGACGGTGGAGCCCTACGCCCTCATCAACGGCCGCGACGGGTGGTACCTCACCAGCTTCGACCCGGCCAAGGACGACGTCCGCCACTTCCGCCTCGATCGCTTCCAGTCGGCGGAGGTGAGCGAGGAGACCTTCGAGCCGCGGGCGGAGATCGACCCGTCGGCCGACGTCGCGGGCTGGCCGCGCACCGGCGAGGTCCCGACCTCCCGCCGCGCGCAGGTGTGGATCTCCCCCGAGCGCGCCCGGTGGGCGCGTGAGGAGCGCTCCGTGCTCAGCGAGCACGAGGACGGCTCAGTGATCGTCGAGCTCGGCTTCGCGGGGGTCGACTGGCTCGTGCGTGAGGTCCTCAAGGAGGCCGGCGACGCCGTCGTGCTCGAGCCCGAGGACGCCCGTGAGGCCGTTCGCGCGGCGGGCGAGGCGATCCGCGCCGGCACCGCCGCCCTCGCCTGAATCACCGGGAGGCTCAGACGAGTCGCTTCTCGCCGAAGAAGCTCGCCACCGGGTTGCCGTTGAAGTTGGCGATCTCCGCGTAGCCCTCAGCCTCGTAGAGGGCCTGCGCGCCCGGCTGCCGCGGCCCGGTGTCCAGGCGGGCGACGCCGTAGCCGAGATCCCGCGCCTGCGCCTCGAGCCGGCGCAGGAGCGCCCGCGCCACCCCACGCCGGCGAAAGCCCTCCACGACGTACATCCGCTTGATCTCGCAGGTGCGCTCGTCGAGTCGCTTGACGCCGCCGCAGCAGACGGCCTCGCCCTCGGCATAGCCGACGAGGAAGGCGCCGTGCGGCGGCCCGAGCTCCGCCGGCCCCGCCTTGGGCATCGCCTCACCGTCGAACCGAAGCCCCTCGTACAAGGCCGCCATCTCGTCCCGCATCGCCCCGACGAGCCGCTCGCCCTCTCCGGCGTCCACGCGACCGGGGCGAAAGTCGAGCTCGACCATGTGAGGGAAGCCTAACCCCCCACCTCCGTAGTCTTTCCGCGGTGAGCGCGACCCCGGAGCCCTCCACAGCGGACTCGCCGCCCGCCGAGGTCCGGGAGCGACTGCTCACGGCGTGGCAGGGAGAGATCGTCGCCGGGCGCTCCTACGAGCTGATCGCCCGCCGCCTGCCCGAGCGCGAGGCGGGGATCCTGCGCAAGATGGCCGCCGCCGAGAGCTCCCACCGCAGCCGGCTCGAGCAGCGGATGCGCGAGCTGGGCATCCCCGTCCCGGACCCCGCCACGGTCCGCGTGCCGCGGTGGCTGCGCCTGCAGATCCGCGTCGCGCCCATCGACCGGCTGCTCGCGGCGCGCGAGGCCGCCGAGGACGACGAGGTCGACGACCTCTACAAGCGCTCGACGGGTGATCCGGCCACCGACCAGCTGCTGCGGGAGATCCGCAAGGAGGAGCGCTCGCATTCACTCGCCGTCCAGGACCTGCGCTCCGGCGGCGGCTCGGCCCCGGAGGCCCCAGGCGACGGCGCGGGCCCCCGGCCGGGCCCCGGGCTGCCCACCGCCTCGCCGCTCGCCGTGCCGGGCGCGCGGGCGCGGCTCGATCGGATCCTCGGCCGCGAGCGCTGGCACCGGACCGGCGGCGGCTGGATCTCCGGAGCCATCTACGGCGCCAACGACGGCCTCGCCGCCGTGTTCGGGATCGTCGCCGGCGTCTCCGGCGCCACCGGGGGTTCGTCGGCCGTGCTCACCGCGGGATTGGCCGGCGCCATCGCCTCGGCGCTGTCGATGGCCACGGGCGCGTTCCTCGCCGAGCGCTCGGAGAACGAGGTGGCCCAGGCGAACGTCGAACGCGAGCGGCGCGAGATCACCGAGCACCCCGAGGAGGAGAAGGAGGAACTCTCGCTCTTCTACCAGCTCAAGGGGATCGACGAGCAGACCGCCTCCGCGCTCGCCGAGCGGATGGCCCAGTACCCCGACGCGATGCTCCAGGCCCTCACCGCCGAGGAGTTCGGTGCGACGGGGGGCGGCGGCGACCCGGTCCAGTCCGCGCTGGCCGCCGGTCTCTCCACGGGGCTCGGGGCGATCGTGCCGGTGATCCCGTTCTTCTTCGTGACGGGAACGGTCGGCATCGTGATCGCGGCGATCGTCTCCCTGATCGCGCACTTCCTCGTCGGCGCCGCGAAGTCGCTCGTCACGCTGCGCACGTGGTGGTCGGCGGGCCTGGAGATGACGCTCGCGGGCGTGATCGTCGGGGGCGCCACCTACCTCGTCGGCCTCGCGCTGCCGACCTGACCCCGGGCGTGGGGCTCGCCGGACCGTCGCGCACCGCCCCCGGGAGTGATCAGGGGGACGCGCGAAGAGCGTGCAGCTCCTCGCGGAGGCCCGCGACCTCCCGCTCGAGCGCCTCGACCCGGCGCCGGAGGGGCTCGTCGTCGCTCGCCGCCGGAGTGTCCTCCGTCGCCGCGGCCGGGCGGCCGGCCGGCACGGTCACGGGCGGGGCGCTCACGGGCGGGACGGTCATGGGCGGGGCGGTCATGGGCGAGGCGGTCATGGGCGGCCCGGTCGCTGCCGGCGCCCCCGGCGCCTCGTCGCTCTCACCGCCACCGAGCAGATGCTCGAAGCGGTCCTCCTTCTGGCCCGGCCGGCGCGGGAGGCGCCGCGCGTACCCCCGTGCGCCGAGCGCGTCGAGGACCCGCTGCACCGCTTCGAGGGAGTCGAGCGGGGCCATCCGCTCCACGCGCGCGTTCAGCTCGCCCGGCGTCTGCGGACCGCGCAGCAGGAGCACGCACAGGACGGCAAGCTCCTCCCGTCCCAACCCGAGCGCCTCCTCCGCCAGGTGGCGGTACTTCGTCGCGCGGCTGCTGTGGCCGCTGGCGAGCCGGGCCAGTCCGTAGCGCGCCAGGCGCTGCGCCGCTTGGCGCACCGTCGATTCGTCGAGCGCGAGCACCGGGTCCCGGTTCGTCGCCTGGTTGCACGCGAGCCGCAGGGCGTTCAGCGTGAGCGGGTACTGGTCGGGCGTGGTCCAGCGCTTCTCGAGCAGGCACCCGAGCACCCGCTGCTCGGAGGCGCTGAGGGCGGCGAGGTGCACGCGGCGAGGATAGAACAGCCATCCCGGCGCGCCAGCGGGCACGAGTGCCGGTCAGCATTCTTCCTCAAAGCTTATTGTTCCGCACAACATGTCGACGATCTCGCTACAGCGGGTGCTGGCCGTCGTGAGAGATTTCGATTGCTTCGGGGGCGCGAGCATGGGCCTCGTTGCGTGGGAGCTCTCCGTGGAGCCGGCGGATGTGGCCGATGCCTGGCGCGAGGCCTGCGAACGGGGTCTGCTGGCCCCGACGGACCAGCCGGACCACGCCGCCCCCGAGGAGGACGTGTGGCGGCTCACCGAGAGCGGCTGGGCGGGGCTGGGGATCAGCCCCGTCGCCGACCGTGACCGCCGCCAGACGATCGCGACGCTGGGGATCCTGGACGGGATCGAGGATCCGGGGCTGTCGGCGCTCATCCGCCTGACCGCGCACGTCACCGGCGCCAAGAGCGCGGCGTTGCACATCTTCGACGAGCGCTACCAGCACCGCATCGCCGCCCTGAACGCGCCGCTCGGCTCCCATCCGGCCCACGACAGCATGTGCCGGCTGGTCGTCGACGGCCACGAGACGGTCGTCGTCTCCGACGCCACGGCCGACCAGCGTTTCGCCTTCTCGAGCTTCACGGCCGCGGATCCACCGGTTCGGTTCTACGCCGCCGCACCCCTGCGCACCAGCGGCGAGGGCGCCGTGGTGGGGACGCTGTGCGCGTTCGACTCCGTCGCTCGCGATCTCGACGCCCAGCAGGTGGAGCGACTTCACGACCTCGCGCGGCTCGCCATCTCGCACCTCGAGATGGGGCGCATCTCCTCCGGTCTCGATTCCCTGGCCACCCGCGACCCCCTGACCGGTGTCGCCGCCCGGCTCCTGCTGCCCGATCGGCTCGCCCAGGCGCAGGCGCGCCGGCAGCGCTACGGAGGAGCGGTGGTCGTGGTGCTGGTGGAGATCGAGAACCTCGACGCCGTGATCGCGCGGCACGGCGGCCCGGCCGGTGACGACGTGCTCGCGACGACGGCCGCTCGGCTCACCGCCACCCTGCGCGCCGAGGACACCGTCGCGCGTCTCGGCGCCAACCAGTTCGTCACGCTCGCCGAGATCGACCCGGCGACGGGCGGGGACACGATCGAGCGGATGCGGGAGAGCCTCCGCCGACCCATCGCCTGGGGGTCGGCGCTGCTCGAGCTGACGGTCGCGGTCGGAGCCGCGGTCGCGCAGCCCGATGACGACGTCCTCGCCGTGCTCGCTCGGGCCGGCGCGGAGCTGTACCGTCAATGAGGTGCGAGACCTCCGGGAGCACTGATGTGCCGGTTGTTCGGACTCACCGGGGCCCAGCCGGTGACGGCGACCTTCTGGCTGCTGCAGGCCCCTGACTCGCTGGTGGACCAGAGTCATGGCAATCCCGACGGCACGGGCATCGGGTACTACGACGAGCACCGGCAGCCGCATGTCGACAAGCAACCGCTCGCCGCCTTCGAGGACGAGGACTTCGCCCGGGAGGCGCGGACCCTGCGCTCCCGGACCTTCGTCGGCCACATCCGCTTCGCCTCCAACGGCGGCCTGACGATGGCCAACACGCATCCATTCGAGCAGGCCGACCGCCTGTTCGCCCACAACGGCGTGATCGGCGACACGGCGGCGCTCGATCAGCGGCTGGGCACGGCACGCGAGCTCGTCCACGGCGAGACCGACTCCGAGCGCTGGTTCGCGCTCATCACCGACGAGATCGAGCACCACGACGGCGATGTGGGTGCGGGGATCGCCGCCGCCCTCGAGTGGGTCGCCGACGCCCTCCCGGTGTTGTCGCTGAACTTCGTGCTCCTCGACGCCGACGATCTGTGGGCCCTGCGCTACCCGGACACGCACGAGCTCCATGTCCTCGAGCGCGAGGCGGGCTCGCCGCTCGAGCACACCTCCTCCCACACGACCCGGATCCGCTCCGAGCACGCCGCCGAGCAACCCGTCGTCGTGGTGGCGAGCGAGCAGATGGACGAGGATCCGGGGTGGCGGCCGATCGCCTCGGGCGAGCTGCTGCACGTCAAGGGCGGGACGGAGGTGACCTCGACGGTCCTCCGTGAGGCGCCTCCCGCCCACCCGCTGCGCCTGCAGGACCTGGAGGAGCGCGCGCGGCGCTCCCAGAGCTAGTCGGTCACGCGCAGCGGTCCTCGGTGCCCGTGGTGCCGGCGCCGTCGTGACCGGCCGCGCGCGCGGGATCTCCGAGCAACTCGTCGTCGCGCACGGCGCGCAGGAAGCGTGCGGGGGTCCCGACGACGACCGTTCGCGCCGCCACGTCGGCGCGAACCACGGACGCGGCTCCGATGACCGCCTCCTCGCCGACCACCAGTGGCGGGCTGAGGATCGCGCCGGTGCCGATCCGCGCGCCGCGGCCGACGCGGATACCCGGTGAGGTGCGCTCGGGCGGGCGGCGCCCGAGCGTCGGGTCGCCGATGAACACGACGCGCGGCGCGACCATCACGTCCTCGCCGAGGGTTGTCCGCGGACCGATCATCGTGTCGTTTTGAATCCGCGTTCCCGCTCCGACCTGAGTGTTGGGCGACACGCCGCAGCCGCGCCCGATCATCACCCCGTCCCCGATGACCGCGGTCTCACGCACGAGCACGAGATCGCCGAGCGTGCTCCGCGCGCCGATTCGCGCCCCGGCGGCGACGATCGTGCCGCTGCCGATCATGCAATCGGCTCCGATCAACGTCGGCTCCTCAGGTGGCCGCAGCGGTGACCGGCTGTTCGCGTCGATGCGCTGCGGGCGTCCGAGGATCGCACCCTGTCCGAGCCGGGCGCGCGCGCCGAGCACGACCCCGGCATAGATCGTGACGTAGGGGTCGATCTCGGCGTCCTGCGGTATCTCCACACCGGGGGCGACGAGCAGCCCGGGTGCGATGTCGGAGGCGTCGAGGAGTTTCATCACGGCCTGCCGCGCAGACGATCGAGGCCACGGCCCACGGCCCGTCCAACGCGTACGCGTCGTGTCCGGAGCAGCTCCCGGGAGGCCTCGAGCTGGCGCTCTGCCTCCAAGGCTCTCGCCTGCCACGCCTCGCGTTCGGCCGCGAGCTCGGCCACCCGCGCCCGCAGCCCGGCGGCTTCGTGCTCGAAGCCCGCTGCCCGCTTCTGCATCCGCCACGCGGTTCGGACCGTCCGCGCGGTCGCCGCCGAGCCGCATGCCGAGCCGGAATGCCGCGACGAGGGCCCCCGGAGGATCTCGACGAGCCCCTCCGCGTGGGTCCGCGCGCTGTGGTGTCTGACCACCGTCTCGCGGTTGATCCAGCCCATGTCCGGGTCGTACCGTTCGAGGTCCGCCGCCAGCCCGCGACGGTCGACCGGATGGTCGGTCGCCAGCCCGGCGAAGTTGTCGGCCTCGAGCAGTTTGTAGTTCTCACTCGTCACCCAGCCGTCGCCCCCGAAGGCGTCGAACACGTACACCGCCTTGCCGCAGGCCATTCCCTCGAGCGCTGCGCGCGCCTTGGCGACCACGATGTCGGCCTCCGCGATATCGCGACGCACGTCGAAGGCGACGCGATCCTTTCCGCCGACCCTGACGCATTCGATCCCGGCCGCCGTCCACGTCTCGACGAGAGCGTCGCGGCGGCGGCCGTCGAGGTAGTTGCTCAGCACCAGCGCCCTCCGCGGCGGGACGCGGGGCGGTTCGGAGGGCGCGAACCGCTCCGTGTCGATCGGCTGGGTGAGCCGAACCACGGGAACGTCGAGCGCGAAGGCGCGACCACGCGCCGCGAACCGCTCCGACGGTGCGACGATCGCGTCGACGAGCCCGGGGGCGAGCGGCGGCTGTTGCGGGTCGAAGATCGGGCTGTGGATGCAGTACACGAGCCGCGTGTCCGGATAGCGCTCGGCGAGCAGTCCGGCGGTGATCGCATCGTTCGCGAGGACGGCGTCGCACACCGGGGGCAGCTCGGCCAACTCGCGCGCGACATCGAAGCTCCCCTCGGCTGCCTGATCGGCCAGCGGGCCGAGCTCATCGGCGAACAGGATCACGTCATGGCCCAGTCGATCGAGCTCGCGCGCGACCGTCAGGCAGTAGGACTCAGTCCCTCCGGGATACGCCAGCGCCAACGTGCCGATGACCACGCGCACGCTGCGTTTGTACCTAATCCCTTCACGCGGCGCCATGCCGCGTCAGCCCCGCTCCGCGAAGCTCACCGCCCGCTCGGCGGACACCGACCAGCGACCATGACGCCACGTGATGCGGGTGCCGTCGGCGAGGCGCGCCGCGGCATGGCCGAGACGCGGCTGCCCCCACAGGGTCGCCTCCAGCGGTCGCTCGTCCTCGGGCACGTCTCCGAGACCGCGCGCCACGTGCGCGGCCGGGTAGGTGACGACGATCGAACCGGCCCTCACCCACACGGGGATGCGCTGCAGCGGCGCCTCGACGACGACCTCCCCGCCTCCGGTCACCGTCTCGCCCGACCACGTCTCGATCCACTCTCCGCGCGGCAGGGCCACCTCGCGCTCGCGTGCCCCGTCGTCGAGCACGGGCGCGACCCACAGCGCGGGGCCGTAGCCGTACGCGTCGGTGATCGCCCATCCCCGGGGGTCGCTGGGGTCGGTCAGGCACAGCGGGCGGACGATCGGCAGTCCACAGCGGGCGGCCGTCGCCGCCGCCGCACGGACGTAGGGAACGAGCTGCTCGTGCAGCAGGACCGACGCGCGGTAGGCCTCGACGATCCGCTCCCCGTAGTGCCAGGGCTCCTGAGCCATCCTGGCGTGCGCCTGCATCAGCGGCGTGAAGCACCCGAACTGCAGCCAGCGCACGAGCAGCTCGGGCGGACAGCGCTCCACCAGCCGGTGGCCGAGGTAGCCGCCGACGTCGTGGGACCAGTTGGAGAAACCGGTGAGGGCCGCCGACAGGGTGGCCACGACGAGCACGCGGAGCGACCAGAAGTCCGAGGCCTGGTCGCCGGCCCAGGTGTGCCCCACGGCGTGCTGGCCGATCCACCCGCTGCGGCCGAACAGCACCCCGCTGCCGGGATGGACCTCGTCGAGCGCCCGCTGCAGGCAGATCCGGTGCAGCGTCCCGAGCTGCCACGCCGACTCGGCGCCCGTGCGGCCATCGGCCAGGGTCACGTCGTCGGGGATGTAGTAACCGTCGCCGTCGTCGGCCTTGATCCCCTCCACGCCCAGCTCAAGCACCCGCTTGGCCTGCGCCCGCCACCAGCGCTCGGCGGCCGGACTGGTGAAATCGATCGGCGAGCCGGTGCCCATCCACCACTGGCCGACGTGGGGCTCACCCCGCGGGCCGCGGACGAAGTGACCGGCGGCGGCTCCCTCGGCGTAGTTCGATGCAGGCTCGCGATGCAACCGCTCGGACTCGGCCTGCGGAGGGATCTGGCCGTCACGCGAGTCCAGGTTCGTCCACGGGGTCGCCCACAGCACCGTGCGCACCCCGTCGGCCCGCATCCTCCGGATCATCCCCGGCGCATCGGGGAACTGGTGGGGATTGAACTCCCAGGTGTTGTACTGCGTGGCCCAAGGCGAGTCGATGACGATCGCGTCGAGGGGGATCTCACAGCGCCGAAAGCCGTCGAAGTCATCGGCGACGTCGTCCTGATGCTCGTGGACGTCGCGGCTCTTCCAGAAGCCGTAGCCCCACTCGGGCAGCAGCATCGGATATCCGGTGTGCTCACACAGCGCACGCAGCCGGGCGGCCGGGGTCGGCTGGCAGAACAGGTGGATCCGCAGCGGCCCGGCGTGGGCGCGCGTGCTCAGCGTGACCCGCTCGCCGGCGAGCTCGCAACGGGTCCCGTTGGCGTAGGTCTCCACCAGCGCCGCGTAGCCTCGGCTGGAGCTCAGCCACGGCACGGGCGCGCAGTCGCCCTGGGGGATCCCGCCCTGCGCGAGCATCTCCGGGGGGCAGTCAGGCCCGGTGTAGCGCCGATCAGCCCCGAGCTGCAGCGACCGGCCGGCCTGGTCGAGCTGCGTGCCGTGCCGGGCGCCGAGGCCGACGAGGCGCTCCTCCGAGCGACGGTCCCAGTCGAGGGCCAGCCGCAGCGGGGCTCCCTCGGCCTCCAGCTCGAGTGCCAGCTCGAGCTCGCCGACGATCTCGATGCGCAACCGTGCGCGGCGCCCGCCTTGGAGCGCGAGCGCCAGCTCGACGCCGGTGGCGTCCTGCCGGTACAGCGTCGCGGACAGAGCCCGCTCGACGGGAGCGAGCTCTTCGGCCGGGATCACCCCCTCGGTGAACGCGACGAAGTGGTCGGCGACCGTCCCGTCCGCCACCCAGGCGCCGGCCGAGCGGAGCATCCGGTGGCCGTGCCGGCGAACGGTGAGCGCGAACGGACGCAGCGAGATCTCGGCCCGCAGACGCCCCCGCACGAGCTCGACGAGCTCGTCACCGGCGGCGACGGAGATCACGCTCGTCGACATCGTCACCATTGTTCTCCGTCGCCCTGCAGACCCATGCCGCCGTTCACGAGAAGGTCACAGGAACGCTCTCTCCTGTTCACGAACCCCTCGCTGTGCAGGTCAATCATCGTCTCATGAACGAAAAGAGTCGCGCTGACATGCACGTCCACTCGACGGCGTCGGAGCTGTCGAAGCTCGGGATCCAGCGGTCGCTGCACCTCCCCGAGTGCGCCACCGAGCCCGCGGAGGTCTACGAACTGGCCAAGCGCCGCGGGATGGATTTCGTGACGATCACCGATCACGACACGATCGACGGGGCGCTCCAGATCGCCCACCTGCCTGACGTCTTCGTCTCCGAGGAGCTCACGGTGTGGTTCAAGGGCGAGGCCCAGGCCGTACACGTGCTCTGCTACGGCATCACGCCCGAGAACCACGAGTGGTTGCAGGCTCACAACGACGACATCGAGACCTGCGCCGCCTACCTGGCCGAGCACGAGGTGACGTGCGCGCTCGCGCACCCCTTCTACGCCGTCGAGGCACCGCTCACGCCGCGCCACCGCCGGCGCCTGGCCCAGCTGTTTCCGATCTGGGAGACCCGCAACGGCTCCCGCGCCAAGGAGCTCAACCTCCCCGCCTTCGTGTACATCGAGACGCACGGCGGCACCGCGATCGGCGGCTCGGACGACCACGCGGGCATCGATATCGGCCGCACCTTCACCGAGACGCCGGGGGCCGTCACCCCGCGGGAGTTCCTCGGCCACGTCCGCGCCGGCCGCGCGGGGGCGCACGGCTCCCAGGGCAGCGCCGCCAAGTGGACCCATGCCGCGATGGCGCTGGCGATCCGCTCGTTCGGCGAGGGCGCCGCGCGGGCCGAGGGCCGCAATCCCGATCCCACCGCGGTGCTCAAGATCGTCGAGCGCGTGATGAGCGAGGGCAACCTCCGCCACGGCAGCGCCAAGGGCGACCTCGGGCCGGAGGACGCCCTGGCGCTGCTGCGCGCGTGGCTGCGGTCGATGAATCTGACCGCTGCGAGCCCCGACGCTCCCGTCGACGAGCGCGATCTCCTGCGACTGCTCCAGGACGGAGAGCTCAGCCACCCCGACCTCCAGCGCCGCGCCCGACGGATCCACGAGCGGCGGCTGGCCGCCGTCGTCGAGGACACCGTGGCAGCTCTCGACGGCTCGGACGCGTCCGAGCATTCACTCCAGCGCGTGCTCGCCGGCGGCGCGGCCGCCTTCGACGCCTGCGTCCCGGCGATTCCCTATGCCGCGGCGGCCGCCTTCCTCGGCCGGGAGAAGGGCAAGCTCACCCGCAGCGAAGGCGACCGGCCGCGCGTGGCGCTCGTCGCCGACGGGATCGGCGCCACCCACGGCGTGTCCAGCGCGATCGCCCAGATCCGCGAGCGCGGTGTCCCCGGCTTCGAGGTCGAGGTGATCGGGACCGATGCCGACGTCGACCGTCGCCTGAGCGCGGTCGCCGAGGTCGACGTGCCGTTCTACCCGGGGCTCAGGGTCGGGGTGCCGAGCGTCCCGGCCCTGACCGAGGCGCTCGCCGACGGCAACTACGACCTCGTCCACGTCACCGCGCCGGGTCCCGCCGGCGCCGGTGCCTGGCTCCTCGCCCGGGTGCTCGAGCTGCCACTGCTCGGCAGCTACCACACCGAGCTCGCCGCCTACGCGGGCGTGCGCACCGGCCAGGCCCAGCTCGAGGCCCTCGCCGCGCTCGCGCTCGGCCGCTTCTACGGCGGCTGCGACGTCGTCCTGTCACCGAGCCCGGCGAGCGATCAGCGTCTGGCGGCGCTCGGCGTCGACCCGGAGACCGTGGCCCGCTGGGATCGCGGCGTGGACACCGACCGGTTCGATCCCGCGCTGCGGCGGGAGGGATGGCTGCCGGGGCAGCTGAACGTCCTCTACGCCGGCCGGCTGACCAGCGAGAAGGGCGTCGACCTCCTCGCCGACGCGTTCCTGCGGGCGGCCAGGGAGGATCCCCGCCTGCACCTCGTCCTCGCCGGCGGCGGCCCGGAGGAGGAGGCGCTGCGCGCGCGGCTCGGCAGCCGCGCCACCTTCCTCGGCTGGCTGCGCGGTCGCGAGCTCGCCGAAGCCTACGCGAGCGCCGACATCTTCCTGTTCGCCAGCCGCACCGACACCTTCGGTCAGGTCATCCTGGAGGCACAGGCGAGCGGGCTTCCGGTCGTGGCCGTCGGTGAAGGCGGGCCGCGGACGCTCATCGAGCACGGCGTGACCGGGTTGCTCGCCGAGGCGGATCCGCGGTCGCTGGCCGAGGCCGTCGTCTCGCTGAGCACGACGCCGCTCCTCGCCCAGCGTCTCCGGCGGGCCGCCCTGCAGGCGGTGGACGGACGCAGCTGGGAGAGCGCCCTGGCGGGGCTCGGCGCCGGATATCGCACCGCGCTCCGCGTCGGCGCCGCGGCCGCGGGCCGGCAGGCCGCCTGACCCTCGCTCCGCCGAGATCTGTCCGGGCGGCACAATCCGTCCGACAGTGACGGACCGGACCCGGATCAGCGCCGCCATCGTCCCCGTCGCCGGGCTGGGCACGCGGCTGCTGCCGGCGACCCGCTCGCAGCCGAAGGAGATGCTCCCCGTCCTCGGCACGCCGGTCGTGCAGTACGTCGTCGAGGAGCTCGCCGCCGCCGGAGTGGCGCGGCTGCTGTTCGTCACCGGGCGCCGCAAGCGGGCGATCGAGGACCACTTCGACTTCGACCCCGAACTGGAGCGGGCCGGCGCGCGCGGCAGCGGGCCGGCCGGCGAGCTGGCGATCCTCTACACCCGCCAGCCACGCCCCGCCGGCCTCGGCGATGCGCTGGCGCGGGGCGCCGCGTTCGCGGCCGGCGCGCCGGTGGTGGTGGCGCTGGGGGACTCGATCATCGAGCCGGCGCCACACCAGAGCCCGGGATCGCTCATCACCCGGCTGGGTCGGGCGTTCGCCGAGCACGACGCCTGCGCCGCGATCGCGGTGGCGCCCGTCGCCGACGAGCTCGTCGGCCGCTACGGGATCGTCGAGCCCGCAGCGCAAGCCGACACGACCGCACCGTTCCCAATCGCCGGGATCCGGGAGAAGCCGACGGCGCTCCAGACGACGAGCCGGTGGGCGGTGATGGGCCGCTACGTGCTCGCCTCACGCGTGCTCGACGAGCTGGGGCGCACGGAGGCCGACGCGTCAGGCGAGATCCAGCTCGCCGACGCCCTGCGCACGCTGCTCGCCGAGGGTGGACGCGTCGTCGGCGTGCCGCTGGACCCGGGCGAGCGCCGCCACGACATCGGCACCGTGGCGGGCTATGCCTCGGTGTTCGTCCGCTATGCGCTGCGCGACCCCGAGCTCGGCGGCGAGCTGCGGCGCCAGGCGGCGGCCCTCCTCCACGAGCATGCCTGACCGCGGCGAGGGCTTCGCCCCGGCGAGGGCCGCTCTGGCGGGGAACCCGTCGGACGGCTACGGCGGCGCCGTGCTCGCGCTCACGCTCGACGGACTCGGCGCCCGCGCCGTCGCGCGCCCGGCAGCCGGCCCGCCCCCCGCCCGGCCGGTGCCCGAGCTCGTCGAGGCGGCGGTGGCCCGGTTCGCCCGCCTGCACGCGCACCGGGCGGCCGAGGACCGGATCGACTGGGAGACGACGATCCCCCGCTCGGTCGGGCTCGGCGGATCGAGCGCGATCGTGATCGCCACCCTGCGGGCGCTGTGCGTGCGGCACGAGGTGGCCCTGGACGCCGACGCGCTCGCCGCAATCGCCCTCGCCGTCGAGGTCGAGGACCTCGGCATCGCCGCCGGCCCTCAGGACCGTGTCGTTCAGTCCTACGGCGGGCTGGTGTTCATGGACTTCGCGACCGGCCGCCACGAGCGCCTCGACCCGGCCGGCCTTCCTCCGCTCCTCGTCGCCTGGCGGGCCGCCGCGGGGGCTCCCTCCGGCCAGGTCCACGACGATCTCCGCGGCCGCCACGAGCGCGGCGAGCAACCCGTGGAGCGCGCGCTGGAGACGCTGGCCCGCTGCGCGCGCTACGCGCGCGATGCGGTCAGGGCGGGGGACGTGGAGGGGCTGCGGCGGTGCGCCGACGGCAGCTTCGACGCCCGGGCCTCGATGCTCGAGCTCGACCCCCGCCACGTCGAGCTCGTCGAATGCGCCCGCGCCGCCGGCGCCGCCGCCAACTACGCCGGCTCCGGCGGAGCGGTGGTGTGCGTGTGCCACGACGAGCGCCAGCGCCTCGCGGTCGGCGAGGCGCTGGCGTCGACGGGATGCGACGTCGCGCCGGTGACCCCGACGCGCGCGGACGCCCGTCAGCCGGACACGACGGCCGTTCCCGGGCCGTAGCTCGAGCCGGCGAGGGCCTGGGCGAGGGCGGCGGCGTCGGCGGCCAGGCTCTCGGCGCTGTAGCCGTAGCTGCCGCCGTAGCCGGCGCCACCGCCGTAGCCGTAGCCGCCGCCATATCCGGCGCCGGCGCCATATCCATAGCCGCCGCCGGCCCCGCCGTAGCCGTAGCCGGTGCCGCCGTAGCCGCTGCCGGCGCCGCCGTAGCCGTAGCCGGTCCCGCCGACCCCGGACGAGGTGCCGCTGGCCCCCTCGTCGGTGGCGTCGGCCTGGTAGGTCACCGCGAACGAGGACCCGTCAGACGAGAGCGCCCCCGGGGATGCGCCGGCGCTGGACCCGGCGACGCTGCCGGTCTCGATGCCGCCGCCGGGGAGATCGCTGCCGTACCCGCCGGCTCCGGCCGACGGGCTGAGCGCCACGGCCTGATCGCTCCAGTCGCCGATCGGCTTCGTCTGTCCACCGGCGGTCGCGGTCGCGTTCGTGAAGGTGACCGATCCGAAGTCCGCCAGCGGGAGCGGCTGGCAGCCCGTCTCGGAGGCATTGCATGCCGAGGGGGCCTCGGCGATCCACTCGGCCGAGGAGGTGTCGGGATCCTGCATCGACTCCACGCGCGTGTCGGTGACGCCCGTGGTGACGTCGGCCACTGTGACCGTCACCGTGTCACCTTCGACGGTCACCTTGCTGGTCATGTGGTCGCCGGGGCTCACCGTCATCGGCAGTTTGACCGGCGCGGCGGGAACGAGCTCGTACCACGCGTAGTAGGTAGCTCGGCCGCTCGCGGTGCAGTCGGCCTGGGTGCCGTCCTGCTCGAGCGCCTGGGAGTTCTCGCTGGCGCCTCCGAGCCCGACCCAGAACGCCGAGTAACTCTGCCCGGATCCGCATTTCGCGGCCGGCGTGACCCAGCTGCCGGAGACGCTGGTGAAGTCTTCGTTGGCGCCGGCGGCGTAGCCGGCCCAGTTCTCGCTCGTCGCCGCCTGCCCGTCCGACTGGGCGGCCGCCGGAGCGGCGCCGATGGCGCAGGCGGCGAGCACCGAGACGAGAGAAATGACACTGCGTGCCTTCATGCTCACACCCTTTGCTTGTCAGGTTGATGAACATGACCATCGCGCCCGCCGCGAAGAGGTCACGAGGAGCACGTGAAGACTTCGCTATGAACCACACGTGCGGCCCCGGCGGCTCTCTCGAGCGTCGCGGTGAGCCACTTGTGCACCGCCGCGGTGCCAAGCTGGCTTGACTAGGGGTCGAGCAGTGCCGACAGCTTCTTCGGAGCGAGCACCCGGTAGCTCTCGATCACGAGCTCACGGATCTCCTCCCAGTCCGTCTGATCGCCGAGCAGTACCCCGATGCGACCACGGCCGACCCGCGGCGCGAAGAACGGGCGGCCGATGGACAGCAGCGCCTCGCGTTCGTGTGGGTCGGCGCGCAACACGAGCAGCGGGATGGGCTTGCCGGCCGGGCCCACGCGCGCCACGAGTAGGCAGAACGACCTCCGGCGAATGTCGAACGAGTGCGCCGTGGACCTCGTCGGGGTTCGTGAATGGTCGACGCGCACCGTCACCTCGGGCAACGCCAGGCATAGCGCGCGGACCCGCTCTTCGATGTCCTCCGGGACCTCGACGGGCGGCCTCACGTGAGCGTCACCCCGAATGAGCCCGCTGCGGTGACCCGGTGGTGCGCGAGGACCGGCGTGGGGACTTCGCCACCCACTCATGATCCCGGATCCGGAGGGACCGTGCCCCGCACGCCGAACCCCCCCGAGGTGAGCAAGGCGCGCCTGGAAGCATTCTCCGACGGTGTGATCGCGGTGGCGATCACGCTGCTCGTGCTCAATCTCCCGGCCAGTCAAGCGCTCGTGCACGGAAAGGGCACGCTCGCTCACCAGCTCGGCGCGGACTGGACCGACTACGTCGCCTACGTGATCTCGTTCATCACCATCGGGATCATCTGGATCAACCATCACGCGGCCCTCAGCCGCCTGCGGGCCGCCGACCACACGATCCTGCTCGTCAACCTGATCCTGCTGATGACCGTCGTCGTGATCCCGTTCGCGACCGACCTGATGGCGAGCTACCTGCGCGCCAGCGGCGGCGAGAACCTCGCCGCCGGCGTCTATGGCGGCACCTTCCTCGCCATGGCCGTGGCATTCAGCGCGCTCAACCACCAGACGCTCATCGCCAAGCCCCACCTCATGCTCCACGCGATCCCCGAGGACGTCCGCCGACGGACCTACCGGCGCGCCACCGCGGGGGTCGGGCCCTACGTCCTGGCGACCGCGCTCGCAGCCGTCTCGCCGTACGCCACGCTCGGGCTGTGTGGCGCGATCGCCGTCTTCTACGCGCTTCCCATCTCCCATGGCGCCGTGCCCGAGCCGGCGCGGTGAGCGTGCAGCGGGAGCTCGGCCGCCTACTCGGCAGCGCCCACGCGCTCCCCGGCGACGCGCGCCCCTACCTCACCGATGCCACCGAGAGCCGCCGCCTTGCCGGCCACGCCGACGCGATCGCGCTGCCGGGCAGCCCGCGGGAGGTCGCGGCCGTGGTCGCCTGGTGCTACGAGCACGACGTCCCGATCGTCCCGCGCGGGGGTGGGAGCGGGTACGCCGGCGGAGCCGTCCCCCTCGACGGCGGCGTCGTGCTGGCCACCGAACGGCTCGCCGGGCCGCCCGTGTTCACCCCCGAGCGCTGGCGCGCCGCGGTGCCGGCCGGGGTCCATACCGCCGATCTGCGTCACCGCGCCCGTCAGCACGGCCTGTCCTTCCCGCCCGACCCCGGCGCCGCCGAGCAGTCGATGATCGGCGGCAACATCGCCACCAACGCGGGCGGCCCCCACACGTTCAAGTACGGCGTCACGGGCCGGTGGGTCACCGGCCTGGAGGTCGTGCTCGCACCCGGCGAGCTCGTGAGGATCGGCGGACCGGTCACCAAGGACGTGGCCGGCTATGACCTGCGGAGCCTGCTCGTCGGCTCCGAGGGGACCCTCGGGGTGATCACCGGGTGCTGGCTGCGGCTGATCCCCGCTCCGGAGGCGGCCCTCCCCGTCATCGCCACGTATCCGAGCGTGGACGCGGGCGTGCGCGCGCTCGACGCCGTGCTCGGGTCGGGCCTGCAGCCGGCCGCGCTCGAGTACCTCGACGGCGCCACGCTCGCCGCCGCCGGGGGCGGGGGCGGCACCCCGGTCGCGACCAGGGCCGGGGGCGGCGCTGCGCTCCCGCCGGGCGACGTCGGGTTGATGCTGATCGCCGAGGCCGACGGGACCGTGGCCGCCGCCTCGGCGCTGCGCGACGCCCTGATCGAGGCCATGGCGGCGGACAGCATGCGGGTGTGGGCCCCCACCGAACAGGGGGAGATCGAGGCCCTGTGGCGGTGGCGCAGCGGGGTCTCGCTGTCCGTCGTCGCGCGGCGCGGCGGCAAGGTCTCCGAGGACATCGTCGTCCCGGTCGAGCACCTCGGCGAGGCGATCGAGCGCACGCTCCAGATCGGCGCCCGTCACGGGCTTGCCGCATGCAGCTGGGGCCACGCCGGCGACGGCAACCTGCACTCCACGCTGATGATCGACCCGGCGCGCGATGACGAGCTCCACCGCGCCGAGGCGGCGGCGGCTGACCTGTTCGCGCTCGCCGCCGAGCTCGGCGGCTCGGTCTCCGGCGAGCACGGGCTCGGCCACGTCAAGCGGGGCGCGCTCGCCCTGCAGTGGCCGCCGGCGGCGCTCGCCGCCCACGAGGCGATCAAGCGCGCGCTCGATCCCAAGGGCCTGCTCAACCCGGGCAAGAAGCTCGCTCGGGCGTGAAACGCCGCTGAGGCTTGACGTATATCCATATCGTCATATGATGGAGCGGTGGCCCGGGCTTCCACGACATCGGATGTCTTCAACGCCATCGCCGAGACGCACCGTCGCGACATCCTGGACCTGCTGATCACGGGCGAGAAGGCGGTCGGCGCGATCGTCAGCGACCTCGCGATTTCCCAGCCTCAGGTGTCGAGACACCTACGGGTGCTCAGCGAGGTCGGGCTCGTCAGGTGCCGGGCGGAGGGGCGTCGCCGGTTGTACCGCCTGGAACCGGAGCACCTGCGGCCGTTGCGCGAGTGGCTGGGCAAGTACGAGCAGGCGTGGAATGCCCGGATGGATCGGCTGGACGACTACCTCAAAGAGCTGCAACGAAAAGGAGAGCTCAGTGACACGTAAACGGCATGGATCGGCAGTCATCGAATTTCCGAGTGATCTGGAGGTCGTCACCACTCGAGAGTTCCACGCGCCGATTGAACTCGTCTTCGACGTATTGACGCAGCCGGAGCATGTGCGCCACTGGTTCGCCCCGTTTGAGGACAAGATGACGGTGTGCTCGATCGACTTGCGCGTCGGGGGGAAATACCACCAGGTCTTCGCGACCGAGGACGGAACCGAGTGCTCGTTTCGTGGAACGTACTTGGAGATCGAGCGGCCGACCCGTGTCGTCACCACGTGGTTGTTCGAGGGCTGGCCGGATGCGGAGGCGGTCGAGACAGTGGAGCTGTACGAGACTGACGGAGTGACGACGGTGAGGATGAACCTGGCGTTCCGTGACCAGGCCGGCCGTGATCACATGACCACCTCTGACGGCCAGGAGAGCAGCTGGGACAAGCTGGAGGATTACCTCAGCTCACTCGTGGATCCCAGCGAAACCGTCTCCGCGTAGCGGTGGTCCGACATCACGGGCGGCGCGCGGACGGGTCCGCCGGCCACAGCGACGGATCGTCGTCGTTCGACCGGGCGCGGTCGGCGCGCGCACGCCGGGCGGCATCGCGGATCTCGAACAGGTCGGTGGCCCAGTCGCCGAGCTCTCGCGTGACCTCACGGCCCGCCACCGAGATGATCCCGGCGATCTGGCCGACGTGCTTGAAGGCGCTCTCGACGGCCACCTGGACCGTGTCCTTGCGGGTCTCCAGGTCACCCAGCACGACGCGCCTCCTCAGCAGCCCCGCAGGGCGAGGTTGCGCAGGTCGGCGTGCGGCATGCCGCTCGCACATTGGACCTGGTCGGAGCCGGGGCTGCCCTTCGCGACGCGCCAGTGCCCGTGAACCCGGTGCAGGACGGCGGCGGCGACGTCCGGCTCGCCGCCGAAGTACACCGTGAGACGCGCGTAGGCCCAGGGACCGACGGTGGAGACGCGGATGTGGCTGACGTGGATCCGTCCGCCGACGTGCTTCGCGTGCTGGGCGGCGGCATCGATGGCGCGGCGCTGAGCCGCCGTGGGTCCCCGCCAGGCGAGGGCGGACGCGACGGGAAGGAGGGCCAGCACGACGCTCGTGAGGAGCATGACGCGGCGGGTTCTCGGCACTGCCCAGAGACTACCCGCGGCGTCGCGCAAGCTCACCTCAAGCGCCAGGGCACGCCCGCGCCGGCCCGCAGCGCCAGGTCCACCACGGGGGTGGGCAGCAGGCCCGCCAGCCGCGCCTGGACGGCGGGGCCGCGCCCGACGACGTAGCGTGCCCGCGGTCGCCGTGCGCCCAGCGCCCGCTCGATCGTGGCCGCCACCCCCTCAGCCGGTGTCGCCATCCGCTGCGAACGCGGGATCGTCTTGCGATAGCCATCGATGTGGCGGCGGTAGAGCTCGCGGCGGTTCGGGTCCAGGCGAGAGACGTCCGCCTCCAGCTGCGCCTCGGCGCCGCGCCACATGTCGGTGTCGGTCTGCGCCGGCTCCACCAGCACCACCCGCACGCGCCACGGAGCGAGCTCCAGCCGCAGCGCGTCGGCCATCCCCTCCAGCGCGAACTTGGAGGCGTTGTAGGCCCCGGTGAGCGGCGTCGCCACCCGGCCGCTGAGCGAGGAGACGAACACGATCCGCCCGCGCGACTCGCGCAGCCGCGGCAGCACGGCCTGGACCAGGCCCGCCTGACCGACGACGTTGACCTCCAGCTGATGGCGGAGCTCGTCGAGCGGCAGCGCCTCGATCGGGCCGCCGACGACGATGCCGGCGTTGGCCACGAGCGCGTCGAGGCGGGCGGGAAGGGCGCCGGGCAGGACCGCCAGATGCTCGGGGTCGGTGACGTCGAGCAGCACGCCGCGCACCCGCGCCGGATCGATCTCCGCGACGTCCGCGGCATCTTGCTCCCGCCGCACTCCCGCGAGGACATCCCAGCCGTGGGCGGCCAGCCGCCGGACGACGGAGCGGCCGATCCCCCGCGAGGCCCCGGTGACGAGCACGCTCGGCATCAGTGACGGACCACTAGCTCGCCACCACGCGGAGCGCCTGCTCGCCGACCAGGACGACGTCGCCGGGATGCAGCTGGCGCCCCCGGCGCGTCTCGGCCTCGCCGTTGACCGACACCGCACCGGCGGCGAGCAGCGCCTTGCCCTGTCCCCCGGCGCCGACGGCGCCGGCGAGCTTGAGCAGCTGGCCGAGACGGATCGTCGCGCCGCGGATCGGGACCTCCTCCATCACTCCGTCGGGCGCGTGAGCGCGGCGTAGGCGTCGGGGCGGCGCGTGCTCAGGAAGGGGAACAGCTCGAGCCAGTCGCGGCGCTGGTCGAGGTCGAGGTCGGCGACGAGGACGGCGGCGTGCTCGCGCGGGGCCTGGACCAGGATCCTCCCGTAGGGGTCGGAGATGAAGCTCGAGCCGTAGAAGGTGATCGGATCCTCAACGCCGATGCGGTTGACCGCGACCATGAACGTCCCGTTGGCGATCCCGTTGGCGACGATCACCCGCTCCCACAGCGGCTCGGTGTCGAAGCCGGGATGGTCGGGCTCTGACCCGATCGCCGTCGGGTAGATGATCACCTCGGCGCCCGCGAGCGAGTAGCCGCGGGCGAGCTCCGGGAACCACTGGTCCCAGCACGTCGGGCACCCGAGCGCCACGCGGTGGGCGGGATCGTCGTCGAGGCGCAGCGAGGTGAGCGGGAAGGGATCGCCGTCGGCCGGGCCGGGCCGGAAGTAGCGGTCCTCGTAGTAGCCGGCGGTGACCGGAATGTGCAGCTTGCGCGTCCGGGACACGAGCGCGCCATCGGGAGCGACGACGATCGCGGTGTTGTATCCGCGCTCGTCGACACCGTCCTCGACGCGCTCGAACAGCGAGGCGTGCACGTGGAGGCCGTGCTCGGACGCCATCCTCCGCGCGAAGGTGACCGTCGGCCCGTCGGTGAGCGACTCCGGAACCGCGCCGACGGCGGCCGGGCCGTCGGGGGTGACGGCGAAGTAGCGTGACAGCGTCAGCTCCTGCAGGCAGACGATCCGCGCACCCTCGCGCGCGGCAAGGGCGATCGCCTCGGCGAGCGCCGCGGCGTGCTCTTCGGGATCGGCGTGCCAGCGTTCCTGGACGGCCGCGATCCGCAGCGGCGGCCGTTCGCCGGGGCGGGTGCGTGCCGGCGAGTCGAGCGGCGTGTAGGCGGTACGGAGCTCAGGCATTTCTCCGGGGAACCTGCTGGGTGATGCAGTGGGGACCGCCCCCACCATAGGCGAGCACGGCGCCGGGCACGGGAACCACCTCGCGCCCGGTGAACACCTCGCCGATCGTGGCGAGCGCCGCCTCGTCGGACCCCGCGCCGGTCACCGGCACGATCACCGCGCCGTTGCACATGTACAGGTTGAGATAGCCCGCCACCACGGGCTCGCCGGCCACCTCGATCCGGGGCAGGAACGGCAGCGAGGCGACCTCGAGCCCGGCGGCGAGCAGCCGGTTCCGGTTCTCCACGCAGCCGGCGCGATTGGGATCGTCCTCCGGCACGTCCTGGAGCAGCACCTGACCGGGCGCGAAGAACGCGGCGATCAGGTCGACGTGCCCGTCGGTGTCCCGATCCTCGAGCAGTCCCTGCCCAAGCCACACGACATCCTGGACGCCGAGCCGGGCCATGAGCAGTGATTCGATCTGCTCGCGCGCCATCTCCGGGTTGCGGTTCGGGCTGAGCAGGCACTGCTCGGTGGTGAGCAGCGTGCCCTGGCCGTCGCCGAGGATCGAGCCTCCCTCCAGCACCATCGCCACGGGCTCGACCGGATCGCCGAGGCGCTCGGCGATGAGCCCGCCGACGGCGGCGTCCTGGGCGTAGGGCGTGAACTTCTCGCCCCAGGCGTTGAAGGCGAAGTGAAGGGCGGTGCGGTGGTCGCCGTCGTCGACGTAGATCGGGCCGCAGTCGCGCAGCCACGAGTCGTCGAGGCCCAGCTCGACGATCTCCACCGCGCCGGCGCACGCGGCCCGAGCGGCGGCCGCATCGGCGCCGGGATTGGCGATCATGCTCACCGGCTCGAACGCCGCGATCGCATTGGCCACGGCGGCATATTCCTCGCACGCCCGGCCGATCGTCTCGCCCCACAGCTCGGTGCGGCAGGGCCAGCCCATCAGCGTCCGCTCGTGCTCCTCCCATTCGGCCGGTAGTCGCCGCTGTGTCACAGGGCGCAGCCTACGCAACTTCCCGCGTCCGCTGCCGGCCTGCCGGCGTCCGATCGGCGGATCACACGAGATGCAGGCGATGCGCGACCGCAGCGGCCTGCGTGCGGCTGCTCACGCCCAGCTTGGCGAGGATCCGCGAGACGTGGACGCTCGCCGTCTTCTCGGCCATGAACAGCGCCGTGCCGATCTGCCGGTTCGTCGCCCCCTGGGAGACGAGCGCGAGCACCTGGCGCTCGCGTGGGGTGAGCGCGAACGGGTCGCTCGTCTCGGCGCGCGTGCCGACCGCTGCATGAGCCTCTGCGCCGTTCCGATCCGTCCCGGCCCTCGCCTCCGGGCGCAGCCGTGCGCGCTCGCACAGCGCCTCGACCTCACCCGCCAGCCAGTGCGCGCCGAGCTCTCGCGCGCGCGCCAGGGCCTCCGCCGCGGCCGAGGCGGCGGCCTCCCGATCGCCGCGCTCGGCGTGGGCCTCGGCGACGCGCAGGAGGGCGACCGCGGCGGGGTAGGGCCGCCCCACCGCCTCCCACGCCTCGGACGCCACGCGCCAGGCGCCCGGGTCATGACGCCCGCGCGCACGGGCGAGCTCCGCACGGCCCGTGACCGCGCCCGCCTGCTCGACCGGCCCCCCGTCCGCGGCTGCTGCGCGGAGCCGATCGGCATGCAGCCTCGCCCGCTTGATGGCCTCGCGTTCGATCGCACGGGCGCGCAGGTCGCGTCCCCGCTGGGCGAAGTCGGCCTCGACCCGGGCGCCGATCACGGTGACGCGGGAGATGCGCATGACGTCCTCGGTGCACAGCTCCATCCGGTCCAGAGCCGTGGCCACCGCGGCGCGCGCCTCGGCGAGCTCGCCCCGGCGGCGGTGGAGCTCGGCCATGAGGGCGCCGAGCAGGCCGATCCACTGGGGCTCGATCGAGTTCGCCAGCAGCGGCTCGATCTCGACGAGCTCGCGCTCGGCCACTGCGTCCTCACCCTCGGCAAGGGCCAGGTCGGCGATGCGCAGGCCGCGGAGGATTCCCGTGATGCCCACCCGCGGGGTCCGGAAGGAAGGGATGTGCTCGCGAGCCAGGGGGAGGTTCCCGGCCTCCAGCGCCATCTCCGACACGCTGAGGACGAGCCACTCGCGGCTGCGGCCGAACCAGCGGGGAATCTCGGCGAGCCCGTCGCGGGCGACCTGGAGCGCCTCCTTCGTGTGGCCACGCAGGAGGAGCAGGTCGGCGAGGTTGGCGCAGGCGGTGGCGAGCGAGTCGGGATCGTCGTCCGCGCGGGCGATCTCGATCGCCCGCACAAGGCGAGCCTGTCCTGCGGGCTCCTGCCCGAGCGCCATCTGGGCCATGCCGAGGGTGTTGAGGATCCACCCCTCGACCGAGCGGTCGCCGAGCGCCTCGGCCGCGGCGAGCGCACGCTCGCCCCCCTCGATCGCGTCGCGATAGCGGCCACGGAGAACGTGGGTGCGCGCGCGCCAGGCGAGGAGGGCCGTCCGCTCGGGTCCATCGTCGTTCTCGGGCAGCAGCGCCAGCGCCCGCTCGGCCGTGGCAAGCGCCTCCCGGGGGCGGTTGAGCGACCACTCGGCCCGAGCGAGACGCGTGAGCACGGTCGCGCAGCGGCGCGGATCGTCCTCGGCATCGAGCCCGGCGAGGGCCGAGCGCAGCAGCACCTCGGCGCGGGACCGATCGCCGCCCACCATGTGGGCATGAGCGGCGAACATGATCAGCGCGATCTGATCGCCGGACTCGCCGGGCATCACCTCCAGAACGTCGCGGGCGCCGAGCACGCGCGGCCACAGCTCGAGCGCGCGCTCGCACAGGTCGGCGGCTTCGCCATAGGCGTGCATGGCCACCGCGGCGAGGGCGGCGCGGACGCTCGCCCGCAGGGCAGCCGGCTGATCGCCCGCCGCCTCGTAATGGCGGGCGATGCGCGCGGCGCGCTCACCGGCGCCGTGACCGCCCCCGTCCGCGCCGGAGTCTCCCATCTCGTGGCCCTCGGCGGACGCGTCCTCGGCCGCTTCCAGGTAGCGGGCCAGGACGCGGTGAAGCTCCGTTCGCTCACCCGGCAGCAGATCGTCGTGCACGGCTTCGCGCAGCAGCTCGTGGCGGAACGAGAATCCGCCTGCCCCACTCCGCAGGACCTGCTCGGCGAGCGACTCACGCAGGGCGATGGCCAGCGGCGCCGACTCGAGGCCCGTGAGCGCGGTGAGCTGCGGCTCGTCGAGCTCACCCCCGACGGCGATCGCCCGCGTCACCACCTGCGCGTCCGCGCTGAGGCGCTCGATCCGCAGCAGGAAGGCATCGCGCAGGCTCTGCGGCGGGGCTCCGCGCCCGTCGAGCCCCGCAGCGAGCAGCTCCTCGACGTAGAGGGGATTGCCCTGGCTGCGGGTCAACAGGCGCTCCACCAGCTCTTCACCGGGCGCCGAGCCGAGGATGTCGGCCAGCGCCTCGGCGAGCTCGTGGCGGTCGAACGGCGCGAGCTCGACCCGTCGCGCCCGCTCGAGGCGCTCGATCTCGGCGAGTATGGGAAGCAGCGGGTGCCGGCGGTGGAGCTCGTCGCTGCGGAAGCTGAGCAGCAGCAGGATGCGCTCCGTCCGCAGGCTGCGCGCCAGGTAGGCGATGAACGTCCGGCTCGAGCGGTCCGCCCAGTGCACGTCCTCCAGGCACAGCACCACGGGGGCGCGCTCGCTCAGGGCGGCGAACAGCTCGAGCAGCGCCTCGAACAGCCGCAGCTGCCCGGATCCGTCCGCTGGCCCCGGCCCCGTGCGGGCGCTGCCCAGGGCGGGCAGCAGACTGGCGAGCTGGGCCCGGCTGCCGGGGCTCAGCGCCTCGAGCACCGGGTCGTGCTGACGCGCGAGCGGACGCAGCGCGCCCAGGAGCGCGGCATAGGGCAGCTCGGTGTCGCCGTGCTCGACCGCCTCGCTCCGGAGCACCACCGGGGCCGGCTCGAACGCCTCGATGCGCCGCTGGAGCTCGGTGATGAGCCGGGTCTTACCGACACCGGACTCCCCGCTCACGAGAACGAGCGACGGCCGGCCGGCGATGGCGTCACGACAGGCGAGCTCGAGCTCAGCAAGCTCCCCCAAGCGTCCGACGAGATGACGCGAGCTGAGCCTGGCCGCGGGCATGGCGAGAGTATCGCCACCGGCGCGGCCGTCGGGCGACTCGGATGGTGGGGCGGGCGGCCCGGCGAAGCTCGGCGGTGCGGGCGTCGGCGAGGGCGAGGGTGAGGATGGGGTGCACGGTGACCTCCTGGGTCTCACATTCATGTGAGTCCAGACTGGGCTACGCCGCTGCCTGGCGCATCGGGAGAACGGAGCCGATCGGTGGCGCCGACCCCTTAGGCGCCGCCGCGGAGACCTCAGGCGGGAGGCTCGGGCGGCGTGCTGCCCGCGCTCAGCGGACTGCCCTCCCAGCGCGTGGCCGCGCTGATCTCCGCGGCGTCCACATGGCGGGGGTGGTGACAGGCGGCGAGGTGACCGTTCGCGTACTCGGTCAGCTGCGGCTCCTCGCTGCGGCAGATGTCGGTGGCGTGGGGGCAGCGCGTGTGGAAGCGACAGCCCGGCGGTGGGCTGATCGGGTTGGGCGGCTCTCCGGAGACGAGCGGCCGCACACGGGCACGGTTCTCGTTCGGGTCCGGGATCGGGATCGCGCCGAGCAGCGCCTCCGTGTAGGGATGGATCGGCTTGTCGTAGAGCTCCTCGGAGGGCGAGACCTCCATCAGCTTGCCGAGGTACATGACGGCGATCCGATCCGAGACGTGGCGCACGACGGAGAGGTCGTGGGCGACGAAGATGTAGGACAGGTGGAACTCCTCCTGGAGCTCCTCCAGCAGGTTGATCACCTGCGCCTGGATCGAGACGTCGAGGGCGGAGACGGGCTCGTCGAGCAGGATCAGCCGGGGCTCGACGGCGAGCGCGCGCGCGATGCCGATCCGCTGGCGCTGCCCGCCGGAGAACTCGTGCGGATAGCGGCCGACGTGCTCGGGGGCGAGCCCGACGCGGCTGAGCAGCTTCCGCGTCTCGGGCTCGCTGCGATCCTTGGCCACCCCGCGCAGCCGCAGCGGCGTGGCGAGGATCTGGCCGACGCGCTTGCGCGGATTGAGGGACGCCTGGGGGTCCTGGAAGACCATCTGCATCTCCCGGCGAACCGGCTGCAACGCCCGCCGGGAGGCCTTCGTGATGTCCTCGCCGCGAAAGCGGATGACGCCGCCCGTCGTGTTGATGAGCCGCACGAGCGTGCGGATGAGCGTCGTCTTGCCGCAGCCGGACTCGCCGACGACGCCGAGCGTCTCGCCCTCGTGCAGGGTGAGCGTGACGTCATCGACGGCGTGCACGTGGCCGATCGTGCGGTCGATGACGAGTCCTCGCTTGATCGGGAACAGCACCCGCAGGTGCTCGACCTCGAGCAGGGCGCGGCCGTCGCCGGGCGACGGCGCCCCGCCTCCGCCGGGCGCCGGCAGGGGTGCGGATGCGCTCACGGGGTGACCGCCTCGGACGCTGCCAGGCCGATCCGGTCCTCGACCATCCGGCGCCGGCGCTTCTCGGCGACCTCCAGCCAGCAGCGGTCGAAGTGCCCGGGCGACTCGGCGACGCGCGCCTCGAACGGAGGATCCTCGGAGCACTTCTGAAACGCGTGGGGGCAGCGCGGGCGGAAGTGGCAGCCCTGGGGCGGCGCGAGCAGCGAGGGCGGGGTCCCGGCGATCGCGGGCAGCCGGGTGGCGCGATCGCCGTCGAGGCGCGCGATCGAACCGAGCAGACCCCACGTGTAGGGATGCTGAGGGTCGTAGAAGATGTCGTCGAGCGTTCCCTGCTCGACGACGCGGCCGGAGTACATGACGACCACCCGGTCGGCGATGTCGGCGACGACGGCGAGGTCGTGGGTGACGAGGATGATCCCCGCCTGGGTCTCCTCACGCAACGTGCGCATCTCATCGAGGATCTGCGCCTGGATCGTCACGTCGAGGGCGGTTGTCGGCTCGTCGGCGATCAGCAGCCGCGGCGAGCAGGAGAGCGCCATCGCGATCATCACCCGCTGGCGCATCCCGCCCGAGAACTCGTGGGGGTAGGAGCGCAGCCGGTCTCGCGAGCGGGGGATCCCCACCCGCTCCATCAGCTCGACCGCCCGATCGAGGGCCTGTGCCCGGCTCAGCTTGTGGTCGTGGACGCGGATCTGCTCCACGATCTGATCGCCGATGCGATAGACGGGGTTGAGCGAGCTCATCGGGTCCTGGAAGACCATCGCGATCTCGGCTCCCCGGATCCGCTGCATCTCGCTCTCGGAGGCCGCCAGGAGATCGGTGTCGCCCAGGCTCGCACGGCCCTCGATGCGGGCGTTCGGGCCGCGGGTGAGGCCCATCAGGGTCATCGCGCTCACCGATTTTCCGGAGCCCGACTCTCCCACGATCGCCACCACCTCGCCGGGCGCCACCGTGAAGGTGACGCCGTCGACCGCGCGCACGCGCCCCTCGTCGGTGGTGAAGGTCACCCGCAGGTCCTCCACCTCGAGCAGGGTCTCGGTCACTCCAGCGCTCATTGCAGGCGGATCCGTGGGTCGAGGTAGGCGTAGAAGATCTCCACCAGCGCGCCGAGCACGACGACGGCAAGCGCCGTGAGCATCACGATCGACAGCAGCGTCACCGTGTCGAGGTGCTGGACCGAGTCGGCCGCCAGCTGACCGACGCCGTGCATGTTGTAGACGGTCTCGGTGAGGATCGCGCCGCCGCCGATCACCTGGGCCAGATCGAGGCCCCACAGCGAGATGATCGGGATCAGGCTGTTGCGCAGCACATGGCGCGTCAGCACCCGGCGCGGGGAGAGGCCCTTGGCCTTGGCCGTGCGCACGAAATCCTCGCCCATGGTGTCGAGGATCGTCGAGCGCAGGATCCGGGAGTAGATCCCCACGAACAACACCGACAGCGTGAACCACGGCGCCAGCATGTGCTTGAACCACTCTCCGATGTTCTGCGTCCACGGGACGTAGCCGCCGATCGGCAGGATCCCCGCCTTGTAGCCGATGAAGTAGATGATCACGGCGCCGAGGAAGAACGGCGGCAGCGAGACCCCGATCATCGAGAGGACGGTGAGGACGCGGTCGGCGTAGCGCCCGGCGCGGATCGCGGCGATCGTGCCGAACACGATCGAGGTGAGCAGCCAGATGATCCCGGCCCCGATGGCGAGCGACAGCGTCCGCGGCAGCCCCGCCTCGATCTGACCGAGCACGTTGAAGCCTGACTGATACGAGTAGGCGGAGCCGTCGAAGATGTTGGCCATCGTCTTCACGTACTGGACGTAGAACGGCTTGTCGAAGCCGTACTTGACGGAGATCAGGTGGACCTCGGCGGGGTTGGCGAGGCGACCGGCGATGAGCGCGGCGGGGTTGCCGCTCGGCAGCACGAGGATGAACAGCGCGAAGGTGATGAACGAGATCACCACCATCAGCAGGAGCATGTAGAGCAGCCGGCGGGTGGCGAAGCGGGCCACGGCGTTACTCCTTGCCGAGCCTGATCCGGGCGCGGGGATCGAGCGCGTCGCGCAGCCCGTCGCCGAAGACGTTGACCGACAGCACGGCCAGGACGAGCATGATCCCGGGCACGAGCACGAGGTGGAAGGCCTCCGGCAGCTGGCCGATGCCCTCGGTGATCATCGTCCCCCATGAGGCGTTCGGGGGCTGGACTCCCGCCCCGAGGTAGCTGAGGCCGGCCTCGGTGAGGATCGAGTTGGCCATCATCAGCGGCACGAACACGATGATCGTGCTCGACAGGTTGGGCAGGATCTCGCCGGCCATGATCCGCATCGTGCTGAGACCCTGCTGGCGCGCGGCCTCGACGAACTCCCGCTCGCGCAGGACCAGCACCTGGGCCCGGATCGGCTTGGCCACGTACGGGATATAGACCACCCCCACGACGAGCGCCGTCGAGGTGAGCGTCGTGCCGTGGAACGGGCCGATGCCCTTGACCGTGAGCACGGTCCCGAGGGTGATCCCGAGCAGGATCGCCGGATAGGCCCAGATCACGTCGAGCACGAAGCGGATGACCGTGTCGATGATCCCGCGCGCGAAGCCGCCGAGGATCCCGAGGATGGTGGCGAGGATGATCGTGATCGCCGTTGCCAGCACGCCGATGAACAGCGAGTTGCGACCGCCGTAGAGCAACCGGACGGCGACGTCGCGTCCCTGCTCGTCGGCGCCGAGGAAGTAATGGCTGAGCTCCCACGTGGGCCCGATCGGGACGCCCACCGAGCTGGTGACGAACTCGAGCTTGCCGCCGACGCGGATCTGGGCGGTGGGATTTCCGACGTTGGGTGAGACGTGGGCGATGTCGTGCGAGTACACCGGCGCGAGCAGGCACAGCACGACGATCAGCAGGAACAGCGCGCCGAACGCGAGCGAGACCTTGTTGCGACGCAGGCGACGCCACGCGAGCCGGTACGGGCCGATGCCCGGGCCGAGCTCGTGCGCCTCGCTGATCAGCTCCTCGGCGAGCCCGGTGGCGGCGGCGTCGGGAGCGTTGGGACCGGTGACGGACATGACAAGGGGCGCCGTGGGCCGGGACAGGCTAGCTGTCCCGGCCCGGAGCGTGCGGCTACTTGAACTGGAACGAGGTGAAGTCCCAGCCATAGAGGGGCGTGAACACGAGCCCCCCGTAGTTCATGCGGCTGGAGGTGAACTCGGGGAACGTCTGGTACCCGAACACGCCGATGTAGGCCTTCTTGGCCGTGTACTCATCGACCTTCTGCCACTGGCTCGCCACCGACGAGAGCTGCGTCGTCGGCACCGAGCCGAGCTTCTTGATCGCCGCGTTGATGTACGGGTCGTTGACCTGGCCGAAGTTCTCGTTGTCCGTCGGCAGGATCGCGGGCCCGTTGAGCAGCAGGTAGAAGTCGATCGGGTTCGGGAAGTCCTGATTCCAGTCGGCGAAGCCGGTCTGGGGATGCAGGGTCTTCGATTCCCCGATCGTCGTGAAGTACGTCGCGTCGGCGATCACCTTCTGGGTCGCCTTGAACCCGATCTGGTTGAGGTACTGGGTGTAGTAGGTCATCCAGGCCAGACGGGGAGCGCGGTCCTCGCTCCACACCGTGACCGGCTGACCCGCCATCCCGGACTGCTTCACGAGCGCCTTGGCCTTGGCCAGGTTGCCCTGACCCGGCGTCCCGTAGGGGCACGGCGTGGTCGGATGCCCCGGCACCGCCGGGGGAAGGAAGAAGCACGCCGGCTGGAGGCTGCCGCCACCGAGCCGCTGGAACGCGAGCTGGTTGAGCCCGGTCACGACTGCCTCACGGGCCAGCTGGCTGGAGAACGGCTTCTCGGTGACGTTCATGAACACGTAGTACGTCGAGCCGCCGAGGTTCACGAAGTGGAAGCGGCTCGACGCCTGCGATTTGATCTGGTTGACCAGCGATCCGGGGATCGAGTCGGCCCAGTCGAAGATGTCGGCCGATCCGTTCAGCACCGCCAGCGCGTTGGAGGCGACGTTGGAGCTGATCTTGACGTCGACGTTCTCGTGTCCGGCCGGGATGCCGGGAATGTTCATCGAGGCCCACTTGGGGTTCTTGACGACCGAGTAGGACTGGTTGGGGACGATGTTGGTCACCATGTACGGCCCGACGCCGGGCGGCGGCGAGGTCGGCTCGACCTTCATCGGGAAGCCGGACGGGATGAGGCCGACCGACGGGAACGCGAGCACGTTGTCGAACGGACCGTAGGGCGCGGTCAGATGGATCGTGATCTTGCCCGTCGAGTCATCGGTGGTGATCCCGGAGATCGTCTTGGCGCTGCCCTTCGCGTACGCCGCGGCGCCGGTGATGACGGGGGTGATGAACTCGCCCGACCCGCCCCAGGGGACCTTGATCGCGCGCTCGACGGCGTAGGCGAAGTCGCTCGCCTTGACCGGCTTGCCGTTCGAGTACACGAGGCCCTTGCGCAGCGTGCACGTGTAGGTCTTGCCGCCGTCGGAGATCACCGGCAGTGCGGTGCACAGGCCCGGGATCAGCTTCGATCCCGCCGTTCCGTTGGCGTGGGCGTAGGTGGTGAGGCCGGTGTAGACGATCCAGTTGACCTCTGCGCCCTGGGTCGTGTAGTCGAGCCCGGGATCGAGCGACTGGGGCGGCGTGCCCTCGACCATCTGGACTGCGCCCGTCGCCGCCGCCTTCGGCGTGGACGAACTCGACGATGTCTTCGTGGATGCGCTGTGACTCGCTGAGCTCCCGCAGGCGCTCACGAGGACCATCACCACGAGCACCAGCAGCATGACCGCCGGTGCTCTACGGATTCGACTGCTCACGACTGACCTCCTCCAAGAGGGTGTTGATGCGTCAGCAATCTAACTGTTTCGTGCTGAGCGGATGAACGGCCTGCGTACTTCCTAATCGTTCCGCAACCCGGCCGGTGCCGCGCTGGCCACCGGTCGAAGACCCGTCTCGGCCAATCTGGCCAGCGGGACATGGTGCCGGAGGCCCGGCGGAGGACCGCCCGACCCGCTGCCCAGATAACGTGTGTATCGGGAGACGCGAGGAGGTCGTGAAGATGAGGATCGTCGAAGATGGCCGCTGACGCCATGGCGGAGCTGCGCCGAGAGCTCGGTGCCGCGCCGCCCGCCGCACTCACGGAGCTCGCTCCGGAGGAGTTGCGGGACCTCGCCGTCGCGATCCATGCGGCTCGGCGCCGCCAGGCGGCCGAGCTCGCCGCCGCCGGCGACCAGGCCCTCAAAGTCGTGCCGCGCGTCCTCCGCGGTCCGATCCGCAGGCTGGCGCGATGAGCGAGGCACTCGAGCGCCGGGCCGAGATCGCCAAGCTGGCCCGGCTGCTCGGGCGAGAGCCGGCACAGCTCGCCTACCTGGAGGCGATCCCCAGCGCTGAGCTCGGCGTGCTGCGTGATCAGGTCACCGCGCAGCTGTTCAGCGCGGGCGCGAAGTCCCTCGGGACGCTGGCCGCCGCCAGCCGGCTGCTCCCCGTCGGCGTGGCGGCGAGCATCGCCGAGCGCGTCTTCGGCCCCGTGCTGACCGCTCGCGTCGCCGGCCTCGTCGACGCCGATCGCGCGGTCCAGATGGCCATGAGGCTCTCGACGCCGTTCCTCGCCGACGTGGCGGTGGAGCTCGATCCACGGCACGCCCATGACCTGATCGCGCAGATCCCGCCGGAGCTGATCCGCACGATCACCGGGGAGCTCATGCGCCGCCACGAGTTCGTGACCATGGGCCGCTTCGTGGGGCATCTCGACCCGGCGTCGATCCTCGCCACCCTCGACGTGTTGGACGACGCGGCGCTGCTCCAGACGGCGTTCGTGCTCGAACGCAAGGACGCGGTGCAGGAACTCGTGGCGATGCTTCCCGATGCGCACCTGGAGCGCGTGATCGATGCCGCCGCCGATGGCCTGTGGCCGGAGACGCTCGGCCTCACCGCGTACCTCGACGACATCGAGCGCCGCCGGCTGATCGCGATGGCGGGCCGGCGGGACGATCGTGTGCTCGACGCGCTCATCGACGCCGCCCACGCGGAGGCGATGTGGGATTTCGTGCTGCCGCTCACCGCGTTGATGGGGGACGCGGAGCTGCGGCGCTTCGCCGCGCTCGGCTCGCTGGAGCGCGAGGGGGTCCTGGAGGGGATCGTCGAGGCGGCCGTCGAGGACGAAGGCCTGTGGACCCACCTGGTCCCGCTCGTCGCCGAACTTCCCGGCCCCAGCCAGGACCGTGTCATCCGGCACGTGCGGGCGCTGCCGGTCGACCCCGCGGTGCTGCTCGCCCGGGCCCGGGAAGCCGGGATCGAGGACCGGCTCGGTCCGCTCGGTGCCGCCCTCAGCGCCGAAGCCCTCACCATCGGCACGGAGGGGCCCGCGATCGGGGCCGAGGGTCTCACCGTCGTGCCCGAAGACCTGGGCCTCGGCGCGGAGGCCCCCGCCCTGAGCCCGGAAGGCCCCGCCGTCGGCGCATAAACGATCCGTAAAACGGGGTAGGCCTCATGCATGACCAACGAGAACGACCGCCGGGCCGGCTTCCAGATCGTGGCTCCGGACGACGTCGAGAATCCCTATGACGGCAGCGATGTCCCGGGCGAGTTCCGTCGCCTCACCGACGCGCTGTCGTGCCAGCAGCTGTCGGTGACGCTGATCCGCGTCCGGCCGCACTCGGACTTCGAGCAGGGGACCGGCCACTTCCACGACCTCGTCGAGGAGCTGTACCTGGTCACGCGGGGAACGCTCACCATGCGCTTCGGCGACGAGACCAAGACGGTGTCCGCCCCCGCCGCCGTGCGCGTCGACGCCGCGACGCCGCGCTCGCACCGCAACGAGCGCGCAGAGCCGGTCGAGATGTGGGCGATCTCGCAGAAGGTGGCCGAGCCGGACGCGACCAAGATCGACGACTTCTGGCCCGCGAGCCGCAGCGCCGAGCAGTCCGCCTCAGGGCGCCTTCAGACCGCGGCCGGCTGAAGCTCCCAGCCGCGCCGCAGCAGCTCGAGCAACATCGCCGGATCCTGCGCGCCGGAGACGCCGATGGCGCGAGGCGAGGCCTCGCCATCTCGCGATGACGGTGACGCCGCCACCCGCCCGATGATGAACGTCGGCACCCCGCTGATGCCGAGCTCGGCCGCGGTGCGCTCGTCGGCGCGCACCCCGTCTCGGTAGCGCTCGCCGCCGAGCACCTCCTCCACCTCGCCGTCATCGAGGCCGACCTCGGCGGCGAACTCACGCAGCGTGAGCGGGTCGGAGACGAGCCGCCCCTCCTCGAAGTGGGCCCGGAGCAGACGCTCCTTCATCGCGCTGCCGAGGCCGTGGTCCTGTGCGAGATGCACGAGGCGGTGGCCGTCGAACGTCGAACCGCTGCGCGCGATGTCGAAGCGGAAGCTCAGCCCCTCCGCCGCGGCGGCCTCGACGAGCCGGTGCTCGGCCGCTCGTGCCTGCTCAGCGGTGATCCCGTACTTGGCCGCCAGCCGCTCGGCGCGGTCCCCGTGGCGCTCGGCCGGCGCGTCCGGATCGAGCTCGAAGCTCCGCCACACGATGCGCACCTCGTCGCGGTGCTCGAACCCGGCGAGCGCCCGCTCGAAGCGGCGCTGGCCGATCGCGCACCACGGGCAGGCGATGTCCGACCAGATCTCGACCTCCACGTCGCCTCCTCTCAGCCGCCGCCGGGCGGACTCTGATCGCGCAGCCGGCGCTCCGCGGCGGCGAGCACGGTGCGGCGGCCCTTGTGGGTCCCCTCGTAGAGTTGCAGAACCGCCAGCTCGGCCGGTTCCGACTGGGCGATGCGGGCCACCACCGCCTGAGCGGCCATGTCGTCATATCCCTCCCAGGGAGCCTCGACGTCGATCTGCGCTCCGGCGCCGTCCTCCGCGCCGGGCTCGGCGAATTCAGCCACCACCTCATCGGGCTCCTGGGCGACCTCGGCCGCCTCGGCGGCTCGCGTGAGCGGCGTGTCGGGCAGTTCGTCCGGGGAAGGCGTCGGGGTGACCTCCGGCGATGGGCCCGGGGGTGGGGAGGGCGCCGGCGGGGGAGGCTCGGTGGCGGCCGAGCGCGGATCGACAACGGCTCCGTTCTCCGAGCCGCGCGAGGCCGCAGGCGCCTGACGCCGTGCCGGCTCGCGCTCGTCGGCGCCGGAACGGGGCCGAGGAGGGCGTGCCTCAGGCGGCGGGGGGCCGTCGGCCGCGCCGGGACGATGGCTGATGACCACGTTGAGGGCACTGGCGGTGAGCTTCAGCGACACCCGCGCGACGGACACTCCGAGGCGCAGCGGAAGCGTGACGATCTTCTGAGTTCTCATCGTCGGCCTCTACCCGCTGACCGGCCTTCATCATCTCTCGATACCGCCGGCAGCGCGTTCCAGCGCAGCGTCACCGTGGCGTGGGCGGGCAGGCGCAGCGAGACCCAGCTCCCGCGCCAGCCGACCGAGATGAGCGCGGCGCGGCGCGCGTTGTCGTAGGCGACGAGCACCCGTGAGCCATCCGCATTGCGAAAGGCCGCGTCATCCACTCCTCGGCTGATCTCGTAGGGGCCGAGGCCACCGAGATCGTGCACCGGCCGCTGTGCCTCCAGCCGGACCGCGCCCGGCCGCACGTACCGCGCGACCTGGCCGAGGTCGTAGAAGTTCGCTCCGAAGCGGACCGAGTGCGTGGCCTCGGAGACGGTGATCAGACCCGTGCAGCGAGGGCAGCCGCGGTTGGGCTCCTCAACCGGGCCCCCGGTGCGGTTGAGGGCGAGGTTCCAGTAGGCCACCGTGGAGGCGCCGTTGTCGACCGCGTCGATGGCCACCTCGGAGACGGGGTAGGGAATCATCCCCGGCGAGCACTCGGAGACCATCTCCAGCACGCCGGGTTGCTCGGCGTGGAGCGCGCCCATCGGGCCGAGACCGTGATAGCAGTGAAACGCGATTCCGGCCAGCAGGCGCGACGCGGAGGTGGCGAGGATCGTCCGCGCGTCGGCGAGCGGGGTGTCGTCGAGCCCGAACACCAGCGGATGCAGCCCGGCGCCGGCCAGGGCGGGCGCGAGGTCCTCGACGAGCCAGTACGCCTCATCGTCGGGCGAGAACGCCATGCCGGGATACGGCGAGTCACTGCGCGGCTCATTCTGCAGCGTGATCCCGTCGACCGGGACTCCGGCGCCGGCATAAGCCTGCAGGAACCTGACGACGTAGTCGGCGTACATCACGTAGTCGGCGGGGAGCAGCGTGCCGGCCCCGCCGATGTTGTTCAGCGCGTCGTTGGCCTTCATCCAGGCCGGCGCCGACCACGTGCTGGCGAGGGTGAACAGGTGCGGCTGCACGGCGAGCACCTGCCGGAGCAGGGGCAGGATGTAGGCGGCGTCGTGGGCGATCGAGAAGTGCGCCAGCGCCGGGTCGGTTCCGCCGGGTGGGTCGTCGTCGTAGGTGTAGGGAGTTCCGCCGGCCGTGAAGTCCGAGGCGCCGATCGGGATCCGCAGCAGAGCGAGCCCGATGCCCCCGGCGCCGAACAGCTCACGGAGCGCGAGTGAGCGCTGGGCGGCGGAGAGCTGATCCTGAAGGAGCCAGGCTGAGGTGTCGGTCATCGCCGCGCCGAAGCCGCCGATCTGCTGCCGCGGCTCGGCGTCGTCGATCTCGATCGCCGTCCCCGGCCCGCGGCGCCCGCGTCTGAAGTGCAGGTCGGGCAATCGCGTGAGCGCGTCGTGGAGGTTGGCCGTCGTCTCGATCACCTCGACGGCGCTCGGGCCACGGGCGCCTGCCGCCTCCGGCGGCGCGAGCGCGGCGAGGAGGCAGATGAGAAGAACGAGCAGGACTCTTCGGTGCATGAGCAGATGGCGCCCGCGGGACTGCCTCAGGGAGAATCGCCCCAGGGCGATTTCTCCAGGGACCGCAGGTCCCCCGGCCCCGCCCCAAGTATCGCCGAAACGCCGGCGTGACCGGCGAGGAGGCTGCGCCCGGCCTCAGCGCCCGCCGAGGAGCCGCACATCCGGGACGCGGCCGTCACGGATGGTGATCGATACCCGCTCGGCGGCCCGTCCCGGGGTCCTGATCACGAGGAGTATCCGGTCGCCGGCGGCGAACACGCGTCCGCGCACGACGCGGAGCAGGCGCCCCAGCCGCAGCGAGCCACGCCGCAGCCGCGGGCAGCCGTCGCCGCGGCAGCTCATCGTCGCATGGGCGCCGCGCGGCGGATCGGCGACCAGGGCCGCGCGCAGGTGTGTCCGATCGCCGTTCCAGCGCCAGCGGAAGGTCAGCCTCACCCGCAGACGGGGAAGACGTGTGCGCGTGGCGCCGGAGTTGCGGGTGCTGATCCGTCGCGAGAGGACCTGCGTCGCGTTCCCGGCGGCATCGGTGACGGTGACCGTGAGCCGGTGCCGGCCGTCGCGCAGGCCGCCGGTGGGGAGCGACAACGAGACCGGCTCCTCCTGCGGACACGGCTGCGCATCGTCGAACATCCACGCGCTGGGCGAGCTGCTCGTGCCCACCGACTCGCAGCCGCCGTCCTCGGTGTTCGGGGTGGCGTCGTACACGACGTGATCGTCGATCGCGGCCGTCACGAGGTAGACGCCCGGGCCGTTGGAATCGGTCGCCGTGAAGGCGAGCGACGCGTCGCCGCTCGCCCGGGGACGCAGGATCCTCCCGGTGAAGCCGGAGGCGGCGGGCTGGGCGTCGTTCTGAAGCACGATGTCGGCCGCGGACAGCTCAGCCAGCGCCCACGCGTCGTGGCTGCCGCCGGCGTTACAGCCGCCGCTCGCGTTGAAGCCGTTGCAATTGGCCTCCAGGTAGACGTCTCCACCCGCCGCGACCGGCAGCGACAGCGTTCCCGTGTAGTCGTCGGTGCCGTTCTGGCAGAGATCCTGTGACTGCGTGCAGAGCTCGACGTCGTTGGCGCTCGTCTGCTCGGGCCCGGGTTCGAGTACGCCGGCCGTGCCCCAGTCGTACTCGTCGGACCCGGTGCCGTAGCCATCGGCGTAGAGGCCGACGTCGAGCGTGCCCCCGATGACGGAGGAACCGGTCGGCGGTGCGTACTGAAGGGTCTCCCCGGCACCGTCGGGCGCGGGGTCGGCTTCGAACAGGATGGCCTCCATCGGAACCTGCGGCGTGCATCGCGGATCGGCCACGGAGCCAAGCTCCGGAGCGCCCGACGCCGAACCGCTCCAGCCCTGCGAGGGCGCGGCCGAGCCGTCGGGGTTCACGCACGAGACCTGAACCCACACGCCGGCGCGCGACACGGGCGCCGCGAGCAGGGGTGCGGCCAGCGCGAGGCACAGCACCACCAACCTCCGACACCACGTCAACGCGGTGATCGACCCTCCCCGCTCCCTCATGGCCGGGATCGTAGAGGCCCAGCGCTCATCGCAGGCCGGATCGCAGACGCCCTGCCCTCACCGGCCCTGCCTGCGCCGGGCCGCTGCGGAGGTCACGGCCGACCGGGTCAGGGCGTGGCGGGCTGCACGGCCGGGCAGCCCGCGAGCATGTCGTTGCAGCTCCTCAGCGGATCTCCCGGCCGGGCGGGATCGTGGATGCTGTATTCGGAGTAGTAGTAGAAGGAGAGCGTGTCGCGGATCGGGATCCCCTGGATCTCGTAGGGCACGTTGCCGGCATCCTGATCGCTCGGGTCCGCCGCCGCCTGAGCGGCGCTCCAGGTTCCGGTACCGAACGAGATGTCGCTCGCCCCCTTGTCCACCCGGTTGCCGTTGCGATCGGAGCTCGCGTCGAACGTGCCGAGGCTCACGAGCCGGCGGTACGCGGTGTCATCGCGTGGCAGCAGCGCGTCGTGGCCGCCGCGGAGGTACTCGTCGAGCCACGCGAGCGTGTAATAGAAGGCGATGCGCTCGCCGATCTCGTTGGCGGGAAGGACGAGCGGGATGTAGCTGTAGGTGAGGTGGGTGCCGTTCCGGATCGAGACGATCTCGGAGTCGATCCCCGCCTTGGCCAGGCTGAGGTAGCCGGCGGTGCCGTCCAGGCCGCCGCCGTTCGAGCTCCCGTTGGGGTCGGGGACCGTCACGTTCGGCTGGGGGTTGAACTCGTAATCGTTCGTCAAGGCCAGCGCCGGGGCGTGAAGCGCCGTCGCCTGATCGGCCGGCGGCACGGTGACGTTGCTCGCGCAGTCGGACATCGTCACCGGCACGAGGTCGTCCCAGGCGACGATCGTCTTCACGCGCCGGTCGCACTGGCCGACCCAGGAGACCGCCTCGGCGCCCAGCGAATGCCCGGCGATGCCGACATCGGCGGCGTCGAGGCTGCGATAGCCGGGGTTGAACACGCCGCCGTCGGGCTGGGAGGGCGTCGAGAGGAAGAAGTTGAGCGCGTCCTCGGTCCCCTGGTAGAAGTTGTAGTTCTGCTGATACGGCACGCCCGCGCAGGGATTGGCCAGGTCGGTGAGATTGCACTGCGAGGGCAGAAGGTCGGAGTCGCCCTGGCCCTGGACGTCGTAGGTGAGGACCTCATAGCCGTATTGCGCCAGGCCCTCGGCGGCCCAGTAGTAGAGGTTCTGGTAGGCCTGGACGGAGCCGTCGGTGATGACGACCCCGGGATAGCGCCCCCGGCTCACCGTGGGCGTTCCCGGCGGCGGCATCCACACGTTCCCGCGCAGGACGGCGCCGTCGGAGGAGGTGAAGGAGACGGGCAGGACCTCACCTCCGGTCCGCTGCTCCCAGTCGCGCACGGTGCGCAGGGCGTCCGCCGCCAGCGCACCGGGGACGAGCGTCGTCAGCCCTCCGTGGATGTGCCCCGGCCCGTCGGCGATCTGCTGGCCGAGCTGGTCCAGGTAGAGCTGACCGCCCTGTTCCAGGTCCTCGAGCCCGAAGGACGGATTCGCGATCTGATCGCGCAGGCGCAGGGTCGCACACAGCTGGTTGAGCGTGTCACGCTCGAACCATGCCGGGTTGGTCGGGACGCCCGCGGAGCTCGCGTCTGGATCGACGTGGTCCTCGGCGGCCGAGAAGCAGTCCGTGTCGACCGTGGTGCCGACCGAGGTCGCGTTCGCGCGCAGGCGCGCGGGGAGCTGGCCTGCGTAGTGGGCGACCTCGGCCTGGGCGAAGGCCTCGGCGTGCTGCCCGAGCGCCGCCGCGTGCGAGGACACCACTCCGGCCGAGGCCGAGCCCGTCCCCGCCGCGAGCGCGCATGCGGCGCTCGCCGCCACGATGCCGACCTGGATCCCGATCCGTCTCACCTGAAACCTCCCGCTTCCCTGGCCTGTGCGTCAGCTCCTCGCACGCAGCGCTGAACGCCGCTCACGCGGAACCGAACGCGATCGAAGTGTCCCCCTGCCGGGACAACGACGACTTCGGAAAGCCATCGTGCCCCACATGGTGACACGGCGGAGGTGCTCCCGCCACTCCGACCCTGCGCCGTCCTCCACACGCCTATCGGCCATCGCCACGGCGTTGATCGCGTCCTCGGCGACCCATCGGCGAGAATGGGCCAGTGAGCGCACTCGGCCCAGGCGGGGGCTCTCGTGACTTCGCCAGTGACGAGGCGCTGCTCACGGAGGTCCTGCGCACGGTGATCGAGGCCAGCGATGGCCCGGAGGCCCTGGAGCTGCTCGACCGCGCGGTGGCACTCGGCCGGGAGGCCCGCGCCGGCGACGACGCGGCCGCCGATCGGCTCGCCTCGCTCGTCTCCGAGGCGGACCTGTCGCGGCTCGGGGTGCTCGTCCGGGCGCTCACCCGCTGGTTTCAGCTCATCAACCTGGCCGAGGACAACGAGCGCGTGCGGCGGCTCCTGGCTCGGGAGGCGCGGGAGGCCCCGAAGCCGCGAGCGGGATCGATGCGTGACGTGATCACCCGACTCGCAGCGGACGGCGTCTCGGCCGAGGACCTGCAGGCGTTGCTCGATCGCGCGCAGCTGCGACTGGTGATGACCGCCCACCCGACCGAGTCACGGCGCCGGACGACGATCGACAAGCTCGCCCGCGTGTTCCGGATCCTGCGCGATCTGGAGGAGCGGGGCGGCGCGCAGGACGGCGACGCGCGCCGTCGGCTCCTCGCCACCGTGCAGGAGCTGTGGGGCTCGGACGAGCTGCGGGCGATCGCGCTCACGGTGATCGACGAGGTGCGCGGCGGCCTGATCCACTTCGCGACGCTGTGGGAGACCGTCCCGCGGATCTACCGGGACCTGGAGGAGGCGATCGCCGAGGCGTACCCCGGCGCGGAGATCACCGTGCCCCCCATCCTGTCGTTCGGTTCCTGGATCGGCGGCGATCGCGACGGGAACCCCTATGTGACCCCGGCGACGACGGTGCAAGCGCTCGAGCTCATGCGCGAGCAGTGCCTGCGACGCTTGGAGGCGCAGGCCGAGATGCTCGCCGGCCGCCTGTCGCTGTCGGATCGGGTGAGCGGCCCCGTGCCGGGCCTGAGCCCGCTGCTCGAGCGTGGGGCCGCGGACTTCCCGGAGCTCGCCCAGCAGATCGACGAGCTCAACCCAGAGGAGCCCTACCGGCGAGCGCTGACCTTCGTCCGCGAGCGTCTCCGCGCCACGATGAGCCGTCAGCCCGGCGGCTACCAGGAGCCCGGGGAGCTGCTCGGCGAGCTGCGGCAGGTCGAGAGCTGCCTGGCGGAGGGGGCCGGCCGGCTCACCGCCGCGGGCGATCTGCGCGACGCGATCCGCCGGGTGGAGGCGTTCGGCTTCCACTACGCCTCCCTCGACATCCGCGAGCACGCCAAGGTCCATCGCCGCTCGCTGGAGGAGATCTTCCGCACGCTAGAGGTCTGCGAGGACTACACCGCACTGAGCGAGCCACAGCGGATCGAGCTGCTGTGCACCCACATCGCCGACCGGCGACCGCTCCTGCCCGCCGACATCGAGCAGTTCTCCGACGGGACCCGGGAGACGATCGACACGTTCCGGACGCTCCACGACGTCCTCGACGAGCCGCACCGTGGGGCCATCGGCACCTACATCGTGTCCGGCACCGAGGGACCGGCCGATCTGCTCGAGGTGCTGCTGCTGATGAAGGAGTGCAGCCTCGCCACGGCGGGCGGTGCCGGCGCGCAGCTGCGCATCGTGCCGCTGTTCGAGGCACGCGCGACGCTCGTGGCGGCGCCGGACCCGATGGCCACCGTGCTCGCGCAGCCGGTGTACCGCGAGGCACTGCGCGCCGTGGGCGACGAGCAGGAGGTGATGATCGGCTACTCGGACTCGAACAAGGACGCCGGCTACACCGCCTCGTCATGGGCGGCCTACCGAGCGCAGATCGAGATCGCCGAGGTGCTGTCCGCTCACGGCGCCACCTGGGTGTTCTTCCATGGCCGGGGCGGGGCCGTCGGCCGCGGCGGAGGGCCGACGAGCGGCGCGATCCTCGCCCTGCCGCCGGGAACCGTCGATGCCCGCTTGAAGATGACCGAGCAGGGTGAGGTGCTGAGCGCGAAGTACTCCGTCGCCGAGATCGCCCACCGTGAGCTCGAGCTCGCGCTCAGCGCCACGCTGCTGGCCGGTAGCGTCGGCGCAACCAGGCGCCGGGAGGGCTACGAGGCGGTGGTCCAGGAGATGGCGGACACCTCAGCCGATGCCTACCGCCGGCTCATCCACGACGACGCTGCGTTCGTGAGCTTCTTCGAGGCGGTGACCCCGATCGACCAGATCTCCCGGCTCCGCCTCGGCTCTCGCCCCTCTCGCCGGCACTCCGGCAGCGGTATCGACGATCTCCGGGCGATCCCGTGGGTGTTCTCCTGGACTCAGGCCCGGATCGTCCTTCCGGCGTGGTTCGGACTCGGCGAGGCGCTCCGGCAGGCGCGTGAACGCCACGGCCTCGAGATGCTCCGCGAGATGCGGGACGAGTGGCCGTTCTTTGCGACGCTGCTCTCCAACGCCGAGATGGCATGCGCCAAGGCCGATGTCGGGATCGCCCGGCGCTACGTGGCGATGTGGGAGGAGACCGAGGCGCGGGATCGCATCTGGTCGGTGCTGGAGACCGAGCTCTCCCGCGCGGTCGAGGAGCTTCGCCGGATCGGCGGCCACGAGCGGCTGCTCGACGGCGAGCCGGTGCTGCAGGCCTCGATCGATCGGCGCAACCCGTTCGTGGATCCCCTCTCGTTCGTTCAGGTGGAGCTTCTGCGCGAGCTCCGGCGCACCGAGGACGAGCCGTCCGAAGAGCACGGCCGGGTCGGCCTGCTCACGATCAACGGGATCGCGTCTGGCCTGCGTAATACGGGTTAGTGGTCGACCGCGGGCGCGCTGCGCAGCTCGAGCGCATGGCCCCACGGCTACCTCCGGGGCGCCCGCGCCGTCCACGTGGACAGCGAAAACCTGCACGGCGAGCGGCGGATACGTAAGATGGGCACATCCATCGCGTCGCCGGGGTGCGGCGCACGAGACCATGGGGGTCTGTTGTGATTCGAAGTTTCTGTCGTCTCGCCGTCAGCGTGGGCGCTGGCGCATGCCTACTTGTCGTTCCCGCCACGGCATCCGCCGTGGCGCACAGCAATGCGCACGGCCTCACGAGCCGCCGCGTCTGCGCCACGGCTGGCGTGGGCCACGCGAGCTGTGACGCCCGCGTCGTCACCACTCGCACGGGCAAGCCGTTCAACGCTCGCACGAAGCCGGGCGAGACGCCCGCCGGCTATCACCCGGCGGACCTGGACAGCGCCTACAAGCTGCCCACGAGCGCGTCGAACCCGTCGACGATCGCCCTCGTCGACGCCTACAACCAGCCCGACGCGGTGACCGACATCAACGCGTACCGCAGCGAGTTCGGCCTGCCGGCGGCGAGCACCTGCACGGTGGTCAGCGGCAAGATCCACAGCCCGGGCGGTCCCTGCTTCGTGCAGACGAACCAGTCCGGCAGCACGACGGGGCTCCCGAGTAACAACGCGAGCTGGGGGCTGGAGGAATCGCTGGACATCGAGATGGCGTCCGCGATCTGCCCCAACTGCAACATCGTGCTCGTCGAGGCGACGAGCAACTCGTTCGCCAACCTCGGCATCGCGGTCAACGAGGCCGTCTCGCTCGGCGCGTTGGAGATCTCCAACAGCTACGGCGGAGGTGACTCCTCGAGCGACGGGACCTACGACACCGCCTACTACAAGCACAAGGATGTCGCGATCACCGCGAGCTCGGGCGACGGGGCCTACGGCGTCGAGTACCCCGCTGCCTCCCCGTACGTCACGGCAGTCGGTGGCACGACGCTCAACACTGCCTCGAACGCCCGCGGCTGGACCGAGACGGCGTGGGACGATGCCGGCAGCGGCTGCTCGGCCTACGAGCCGCAGGCTCCGTGGCAGACGAAGCTGACGGATGTTCCGACCGTGTGCTCGATGCGCGCGGTCGCGGACGTGTCCGCCGTCGCCGATCCGAACACCGGTGTCACGGTCTACGACACCTACGGCTACGGGGGTTACCTCGTGGTCGGTGGAACGAGCGTCGCTTCGCCGATCATCGCCTCGGTGTACGCGCTCGCCGGCGACGCGAGCCAGGACCTGTACGGCTACTTCCCGTACATCCATCAGAGCGACCTGTTCGACGTCACGTCGGGCAGCAACGGCTCGTGCGGGAACATCCTGTGCAACGCGGCTCCCGGGTGGGACGGACCGACCGGTCTCGGTACGCCGAACGGCGACGGCGCCTTCGCGCGCGGGTAGCGTTCGACGATCGCGATCTAGCGAAACAGGGCGGCGGCGCTTCACGGCGCCGCCGCCCTTCTTTTTGCGTTCCCCGAGAGGGTTGCTAAGCGTCGATCGCCGGCGGGTCGACGCGATCATCGGCCCCCGACACGCGGAGGATCCTGAGCAGCTCTCCGAGGCTCTGCTCCCGGGCCGCCGGATCATGCACCGGGAGATGAGTGTTGACCGTGTACTCGTTCCGGCGACCGCTCCGCCGGCGCGTGATGTACCCGGCGTCCGTCAGATCGACCACGATGCGGTGGACGGCTCGCTCGGTGATCCCCGCGCGCTCGCCGATGTCACGCAGGCGGACACCGGGATCATCGGCGATGCAGAACAACACGTGCGCGTGGTTGGTGAGAAAGGTCCAGGTGGGGGCCATCGCGGTTCAGTAGACTAGCAATTCCAGATACAGATTTCATGCTCGCGACGTCATGTTACGAAGGGACAGGGGATCCCCGTGCCCCGCGTCGGGGCCGCGCAGCCGGGGTTGCGCCGGGTCGTGAGGTCAGGCGGTTCGGTCGCAGTGCTGACACCGATGGCCGCACGCCCTATCCGATGCCGCGTGGCTTAAGTACGCTCCGCCACGTCCATCGGCGTCGCCCGGGAGGCGCGTCATCACCGAGGGGAGTCCTGTGATTCGGTCCGTCCGTCGTATCGCCGTCAGCTTGGGCGCGGGCGCATGCCTGCTCGTCGTCCCCGCAGCGGCGTCCGCCCTTCCCCACAGCGATGCGAGCGGCCTCTCCAGCCGCCCCGTCTGCGCCGCGTCGAGTGCGACGCGGGCGAGCTGTGACTCGCGCATCGTCACCACCCGTTCCGGCACGACGTTCCACGCCCGCTCCACGCCGGACGCCACGATCGCCGGCTACCACCCCGCCGACCTCCAGAGCGCCTACGACCTGCCGTCCTCGACGGCGGGCGGCGGCCAGACGGTGGCGATCGTCGACGCCTACAACGATCCCGACGCCGCATCGGACCTCGCCACCTACCGCAGTGAGTTCGGGCTGCCCGCGGTCAGCACGTGCACGATCAGCGGCGGCAAGGTGAAGGCTTCAAGTCCTCCCTGCTTCGTGAAGGTCAGCCAGACGGGAAGCACGACCTCGCTGCCGTCCAACAACGCCAGCTGGTCCGAGGAGATCTCGCTCGACATCGACATGGTCTCCGCGATCTGCCCGAAGTGCAACATCGTGCTCGTGGAGGCGAAGAGCTCCTCGCTCACGGCGCTGGGAACGGCGGTCAACGAGGCGGCATCGCTCGGCGCCACCGAGATCTCCAACAGCTACGGCGGGAGCGAGTCATCCAGCGACACGTCATATGACACCTCGTACTACAAGCACCCCGGGATCGCGGTGACCGCGAGCTCCGGCGACGGCGGCTATGGCGTCGAGTATCCCGCCGCCTCGCAGTACGTCACCGCCGTCGGCGGCACGACGCTCAACACGGCCTCGAACGCCCGCGGCTGGACGGAGACGGCGTGGGACGACGCCGGCAGCGGCTGCTCCGCGTTCGATCCGCAGCCGTCGTGGCAGACGTCGAACGCGACGATCCCCACCGTGTGCGGGAAGCGAGCGGTCGCCGACGTGTCGGCCGACGCCGACCCCAACACCGGCGTATCGGTGTACGACTCCTACGCCTACGAGGGGTACAAGGGCTGGCTGGTGTTCGGCGGAACGAGCGTCGCGTCGCCGATCACCGCCTCGGTGTACGCGCTGGCCGGGAACGCCGCCACCGTTACCTACGGCAGCTATCCCTACAGCCACACGAGCGCGCTCAACGACGTCACGTCGGGCAGCAATGGGTCGTGCGGCGGCAGTGCCCTGTGCACCGCCAAGGTCGGCTGGGACGGGCCCACCGGCCTGGGCACGCCCGAGGGCACGGGCGCCTTCTAGATCGCGCGGCGGGCGGCGGCGCCGATGGCGCCGCCGCCCTCGCGACCGCCACGTCTCAGCCTGGACGCGCAGCGGTCGTGCCAGAAGTCAGGCTCCGGCGCTGGCGGATGGCTGACCTCGACGAGGTCGAGAGCGCCGCCTCGATCCGCGTGGCGGAGCGTCTCGGTGCTGAGCGGCGAACCCCAACCCCGGCGACACACGGACCGCTTCGGCGAAGACTGGACGATGGAGGTCTATGTACTCCCCGTTGCGTAGCGCCGCTCTCCACCGCCCCGGCAGCGAGCACCGGCCAAGGATGTCCGTTTTGTGAACGCGCCCTCGCCGGCTCGGGCGTCAGGTAAACATCCCGCGGTGCAGACGGCACTGAGGACGCTACGGAGAGCGGAGTCGGCGCTCGGGCGGGTCGGGGCTGCATGGTTCCTGTGCAACCTGGCCGAGTGGGCCTACATCACCGCCCTGTTGATCGACCAGTACCGGCGGCACGGGGCGCTGGCCGTCGGCTTGATCGGTGCGAGGTTCGTCCCGGGGGCGCTGCTCGGACCGGTGGTCTTGACGGTGCTCCAGCACCGGCCAGTGCCCGGGGTGCTGCGAGCGCTGGCGCTCTCGCGGTTCGTCATGGTGGCGTCCGTGGCGGTCGCCTCGGGCGCGCACGCGTCGCTGCCGTTGATCGTCGCGCTCGTGTGGATCGACGCGGTGCTGGCGGCTCCGTACCGCCCCGTGCAGTCCTCGCTGATCCCTGCGTTGGCCAGTACTCCGCGGGAGCTGTCGGCGATGGCGGGCAGCGTGCCCGCATCGAAGGCTCTGGCGCAAGCAGTCGGAGCCCTGCTCGGCAGCGTGTTCCTGCTGATCGTGGCGCCACACAGCGTGATCGCGTCCGCCGACGTCCTGTTCCTGGTGGCGGCGGCGCTGATCACCGGGGTGCGGGCTGCGACACCCCCTGTGGTGCTCGCCTCGCAAACGGCTGAGTCGGGCGAGCCCGCTGGCGTCGGGGGGATCCGGCTTGGCTTCCGGATGATCGCGCGGTACGCGATGCCACTGCTGGTCCTGGGCGGGACCCGATCGCTGACCCGCGGGTTGTGGACCTCGCTGACGGTGGTCGCGTCGCTGCGTCTGCTGCATCTGGGCAGCTCCGGAGTCGGGATCCTGCTCGCAGCGGCCGGCGTCGGCGCCGCGATCGCGATCCCAATCTCGCTGCGCTTTACCGGGCGGCCGACGCTCGCCGGTCCCGGTGCGCTGGCATTCGCCCTGGCGGGTGTGCCGATCTCGCTGGTCGGCCTGCTCGCCTCACCAGCAGCGGCGATCGTGCTGGTCGTGATCTGGGGGATTGCGCTGACGCTCGCCGACTCGATCTCCAACGCACTGATCCACCGGGTGGTCGAGGCGCGCATGCTCGCGCCGAGCATCGCCGCGATCGAGTCCTCAAAGCTGTTGCTCGAGGGCCTGGGAGCGCTTGCCGCGCCAGCGCTCCTCGCGATCCTGGGCGTCCGAGATGCACTGATCATCGCCGGCGCGCCGCTGCCACTGCTCGTGATCGTCTCCGGGCATCGGCTGCTGGCGATTGACCATCGGGCGCAGACGCGCCTCCGGCCGCTGGCTGCCGCGCTGCGTACCCCCAGCTTCCGCGGCCTGACGATGCTCTCCGTCGAGAGCATCGCATCCCGGCTGGAGCAGGAGACCGCGCCCGCCGGCACGGCGGTGGTCGTCGAGGGCGAAGTCGGCGACTGCTTCTACCTGATCGACTCGGGGAAAGTCGAGGTCGCGATCGACGGCTACAGAGTGGCGGTACTCGGCCCTGGCGGCAGCTTCGGCGAAAAGGCGCTGCTGCGGGCGATCCCGCGCAGCGCTACGGTCACCGCGCTCGAGCCGACCGCGCTGTGGCGGCTCGATGGCCCCGATTTCATCGCCGCGGCCACAGGCAGCGAGGGACCCGTTGCGCGCCGGACGATGCACGCAGCGGCAGGTTCGGTGGAGGACCTGATCGCCAATGTCCCGCTGTTCGGGGCGATCGATCAGCGCGAGCTGGCGAGACTGGGACGGCAGATCACATCGCCCACCGGCGCAGCGATCACCCGCGAAGGCGAGCCGGGCGATGCGTTCTACGTGCTGCTGGACGGACTCGTGCAGGTGACGATCGCGGGCCGGTTCATCCGGACCCTGCAGCCGGGCGACTCGTTCGGAGAGATCGCGCTGCTGCACCCAGTCCAGCGGACCGCGACCGTGACTGCGACCGTCGAGTCCAAGCTGTGGAAGCTCGAGCGTGCGACGTTCCTGGACGTGCTCAAAGATACGTTGCCGACGTCCCTCAGCGGGGCCTCGACGGCCGACACCGATCTCGCCGGCGCCGGGATCCTCGTCTGACGGCCATGAGGAGCCCAGGGCCGCGGGCTCAGTTCTAACCGCTGCCCGGATCCCTGGTGCCTCATCCGATCACTTGGAGCACCCGCGGCTAGGCGCAGGTCGTAGCGGCCTACGACTCGAGGTGGAGGAACGGTACGGGCCGCATGGGCGGCAACCCCCGGACTTCGGGCTTTCGTGTACGTCTACGACCGCGCCACTCCGCCGGTGATGCTCAGGAGCGCGCGGCGATCGTCCGACCTCAGTAGCGCGAACATGGGACCAAAGGCTGATGCGACATGCCGCGAAGATCCCTCTTCGGGTCGTTGTGGGGCTGGACGGCGAGCCGTACCCTCGAATCGGCAGAGGCAGGACGCCCGAGCCACACGTCCTGCGGGCGACTCAGCCATGACGAGCGATCAACCGACACCGTCGAGGGACCTGCGCCCGGATGATCGGGTGCCCCTGGTCGGGCGCTTCTTTCCCGCGCCCGTGGCGGCGAAGGTTCCCGAGATCATCTTCGTCTTCTGGATCGTGAAGATCCTGACCACGGCTGGTGGCGAGGTCACCTCTGACTACCTGAAGACCTATGGGAACTTCGGGGGCGGCGGCACGGAGGTAGCGATGTTCGTCGTCGGGCTCGTCTTGCAGTTCGCGACTCGCCGCTACCGAGCCTTCGCGTACTGGTTCCTGGCCTACGCCATCGCGACCGCCGGCACCGGCATCTCGGACTTCCTTCATCTCGACGTCCACATCCCCTACGCGGGAACGACCATCCTGTGGGCGGTCATCCTCGCGGCGGTGTTCTGGGTGTGGCAGCGCAGCGAGGGAACGCTGTCAATCCACAGCATCACGACGCAGCGGCGCGAAGCGTTCTACTGGGCCGTCGTGTTCGCAACCTTTGCCCTTGGCACCGCGCTGGGAGACTTCACCGCGGACACGCTCAGCATGGGGTATCTGACCTCGGGGATCTTCTTTTTCGCGGTCATCCTGCTCCCGGCGCTGGCCTGGTGGCGCTTCGGTCTGAACAGCATCGCGGCGTTCTGGATGGCGTACATCGTGACGCGGCCGCTCGGAGCCTCGTTCTCTGACTGGATCAGCAAACCGTCGCACCTCACCGGGCTCAACTTCGGCAACGGCCAGACCGCGGTCGTATTCGGGGTGGCCACCCTGCTCCTCGTGTCGTACCTGGCGATCGCCCGGCCCGACATCCAGCCGCCCGTTCAGCCGCCCCTCGCGGACGGGCGCTCGATGAGCCCACCGGCCGGGCACCTCACAGCCCCCAAGTGATCGTGAGCAACGGTTCAGACCATGATCCGCTTTGCTCCGGGCAGGCGGCCGGTGAGCTGACGCGGCTGCGACCTGGGTAGCACGTGCGTGCGACCGAAGGCCTAGCCGCGGCCCGGTAGAGATCCGCCTGCCGGTTGTTGTGGGGTCGGGTGCGGCCACCTACATTGATTCGTGTGATCGATGTCCGCGGCTTGACGAAGCGCTACGGCGAGAAGGTCGCGGTCGAGGATCTCAGCTTCACCGTCCAGCCGGGCGTCGTTACCGGGTTCCTCGGGCCCAACGGCGCCGGCAAATCGACCACGATGCGGCTGATCCTCGGGCTGGACCGGCCTTCCGCCGGTTCGGCAACGGTGAACGGACGGGCGTATGCGGAGCTGCGTGCTCCGCTCCGGGAGGTCGGCGCGCTGCTGGAGGCACGGGCGATTCACAGCGGTCGCTCGGGCTATAAGCACCTGCTCGCGCTCGCCGAGACCCACGGGATCCCTCGATCGAGGGTCGCCGAGGTCATCGACCTTGTCGGGCTTGGTGACGTCGCCCGCCAACGGGTCGGGAGTTTCTCGCTCGGTATGGGCCAACGGCTCGGTATCGCAGCCGCGCTGCTGGGCGACCCGGCCACTGTGATTCTCGATGAGCCGGCCAACGGTCTTGATCCGGAGGGGATCCTCTGGATCCGCAATCTACTCAAGGGGCTGGCCTCCGACGGCCGCACGGTCTTTCTCTCCTCGCACCTGATGAGCGAGATGCAGCAGACCGCCGAGCGGCTGATCGTGATCGGTCGTGGACGACTGATCGCGGACACGACAGCGGCGGAATTCGTCGCACATGCGTCCGCGGACGCACCGGTCCGGGTCCGGGCGGCGGACCTTGAGGCTTTTCGCGCCGCGCTTATCGCTGCCGGTGCTCGGATCGAGAGCGAGAATCGCGGTGCGCTCGAGGTGCGCGGACTCACCTCGGAGCGGATCGGTGAGATCGCGCTCCAGGAGCGCCTCGTGCTGCACGAACTGACCCCGCTGCAGGTCTCGCTGGAGGAGGCCTTCATGAGCACGACTCGGGACTCGGTGGAGTACCAACCGACCGCGTCGGTGGACCCCGTCGACGAATCGGATCGCTTTCAGGCGGGAGCGGCCCGATGAGCGCAGTCCCCGCCGCCCCCGTCCGCTCGGCTCCGGTGATCGAGCTGAGCTTTGTCCGGGTCGTCCGGTCGGAGTGGACGAAGGTGTGGTCGTTGCGATCGACGCGTTGGTCGCTGCTCGCGGCCTTTCTCACCATGGCGGGGCTCGGGCCCCTGATCGCCGCGATCTCGATGGCCCGCTGGTCGCACCTGTCGCTCCACGACCGTCTGCACTTCGATGCGATCGATCGCAGCCTCGGCGGCTACCACCTCGCTCAACTCGCCATTGGGGTGCTCGGCGTGCTGGTGATCAGCGGGGAGTATTCGACCGGAATGATTCGCTCGAGCCTGTTGGCGGTCCCGCGGCGGCTGCCGGTGCTGTGGGCGAAGATGATCGTGTTCGCCGCCATCACTTTCAGCTTGATGCTGGTCGCGAGCGTGATCGGGTTCTTCGGCTCCCAGGCGATCCTCACCCAGCACCACGTCAACGTCACGATCGGCGCGTCTCACGCTCTGCGGGCGCTGATCGGGACTGTGCTCTATATGACGGTCACCGGCGTGCTGTGCACTGCCATCGGCACGATCCTGCGGAGCACCGCCGGCGGGATCTCCATGTTCGCGGGGCTGTTGTTCGTCCTGCCGGGCATCACGGAGATTCTGCCGAGCGACGTCGGGAACGCGGTCCATCCATGGCTGCCCTCGACCGCCGGCAGCGGGGTCAGTCAGGCGGTACGGGACGCACACATGTTCTCGCCTTGGGGCGGGTTCGCGCTGTTCGCTGCGTACACCGCCGCGGCCGTCGCGGGGGCGGCCTACCTGCTCGTCCGCCGAGACGCCTGACCACACCGCTTCCCGAGACCCGGTAACCACGATTCGATCGACCGAGCTGATGAGACCATCAGCACGATTGACAGGCAGACCCAGGGCGCGGCGCCGCGAGGCGCGAGGTGGGCGGCGACGTCCGGGAGACGCCGCCGCCCGATTGCGCTAGAAGGCGCCGTCGCCGTCCGGCGTGCCGAGCCCGGTGGGACCATCCCAGCCGGAAGCGGCATTGCACATGATGCTGCCGCACGAGCCGTTGCTGCCCGTGGTGATGTCGTACAGGTCGCTCTGATGGAGATACGGAAGGTCTCCGTACAGGTCGCTGCTCGCGTTGCCGGCCAGCGCGTAGACCGACGCGATGATCGGCGAGGAGACGCTCGTCCCACCGACCACGAGGTAGCCGCCGTAGTCGTACGTGTCGTAGACCGTCACGCCGGTGTCCGGGTCGGCGACCGCGGAGACGTCGGAGACGGCCCGGGTCGAGCACACCGTCGGAACGTCGGTGAGCTTCGTCTGCCACGGAGCCTGCGGCTCATACGGCGAGCAGCCGCTCCCGGCCCCGCTCCACGCCGTCTCGGTCCACCCGCGGGCGTTGGACGCCGTGTACAGGCTCGTGCCGCCGACCGCCGTGACGTACGGCGACGTGGCGGGATAACCCGTGCCGTAGCCGTCGTCGCCGCTGCTGGCGGTGATCGCGACGCCCTTGTGCTTGTAGAACGCGTTATCGAGCGCCGAGTCCTCCGACGTGTCGCTGCCGGAGTAGGAGTTCGAGATCTGCTTGGCGCCCAGGCTGACCGCCTCGTTGACCGCCTTGCCGAGGTCCGTAATCGAGCTGGTGTTCGCCTCGACGAGCACCACGTTGCAGTTCGGGCAGATCGCCGAGGCCATCTCGATGTCGAGCGACTCCTCGAGCCCCCAGTCCGGATCGTTCTGGGGAAGCCCCGTCGTGCTGCCCGACTGGTTCGTCTGCACGAAGCACGGGCCGCCAGGGCTGTGGATCTTGCCGGCCACCACCGTGCAGGTGCTCGCCGCCGGCAGTCCGAACTCGCTGCGGTAGGCGTTGATGTCCGTCACCGCGTCCGGCTGGTTGTAGGCGTCGACGAGGGCGATCGTCTGGCCGCTGCCCGCCGTGGAGGACGGCAGGCTGTAGGCGCTCTGCAGGTCAGCGGGGTGATAGCCCGCGGGTGACTCGCCCGGCGCAGTGCGACCGTGGAACGCCTTGCCGTCCTTGGTGACGACGAGCGCACCGCAGCTCGCGTGACCGATCTTGGCTGCCGAGCAGGCGTGACGAGCGCCGAGGCCGGTCGCGTGGCTGTGGGCCTCGGCCCCTGCCGCGGCCGGTAGGACGAGTAGTGCACCGGCGCCCGCGCACAGCGCGAGCCGACGAACACTTCGTAGCAAAGGAACCCCCCTGGTCGTGCGCCGCGCCGCGGCGCGACGCGACGCGAATGGTCCGCCGATACTACGGGTTCGCGACCCGCGTGAGGCGCGCCCTGTGAGGAGCGTGTCAGAACACGCACGACGTGTGTCTTCCGAGGCCACGGCGCCGGAGGACCGAGGCGCAGGTCGATGGCGAGACCCGGACTCGAACCGGGGACACCACGATTTTCAGTCGTGTGCTCTACCAGCTGAGCTATCTCGCCTGGTGGATGGGCGATGCTAGCCCATGCGGCGGGACGCGGCCGGAACGCTGATCCGCCGCTCGCGGCAGGAGACTACGCCCGTGACCGACGCGCGGCTGCTCTACGTCCTGCGCCACGCCAAGTCGAGCTGGGAGGACGAGGCGCTCCCCGATCACGAGCGTCCGCTGTCCGGACGGGGCCGCCGCGCCGTCGCCCTCCTCGCCGAGCACGCCCGCGCCCGCGGCATCGACCCCGAGCTCGTCCTCTGCTCTTCGGCGCGCCGCACGCGGGAGACGATCGCGGGGGTGCTGCCGGATCGTGAGGCGCTCGTCGAGCCTGAGCTCTACGGTGCCAGCGCCGCCGCGCTGATCGAGCGCCTGCGCCAGGTGCCCGCCTCGACGCGCTCCGTGATGCTCGTCGGTCACAACCCGTCGGTGCAGCGCCTCGTCCTCACGCTCGCCGCGCCGGCCGATGGCGATGGCGGTCTGGCCGACATCGAGCGGAAGTTCCCCACCGGAGCCCTGGCCGCGCTCGCCCTGGCCGGCGATTGGCCGCAGCTCGCTCCCGGAAAGGCCGAGCTGCTCGATTACGTCCGGCCGAAGTCGCTCGGGTGAGGCTCCGCCTCGCCCGTCGTCGAGAGACCGCGCAGCTCCTGAAAGAGTGCCCGTGCGGCCGCGATCCCGCGGGCGACGTGCTCGGCGGGCAGGCATTCGTTGGGCGAGTGGACGTTCGCGTCAGGCAGCGAGAAGCCGGTGATGATCGTCGGGATCCCCTTCGCGCTCAGCGCGGGAACGATCGGCAGCGTCCCGCCCGAGCGGATCAGCGCCGGACGGACTCCGAGCACGCGCTCGAACGCGCGCAGCCCGAGGCGCATGGCCGGCGCGTCAGGGGGCACCAGCCCGGGGGCGGCCGAGGACATGAGCTCCACCGTCAGCTCGGCGCCGGCCGGCACCGCCTCGGTGACGAGCCGCCGGAATGCATCGGCGATCACCGCCGCGTCCTGGCCGGGGGCGAGGCGGATCGACACGTTCGCCTCCGCCTCCACCGGCAGCACCGTCTTCTCCAGGTGAGGCGAGCCACTGACCAGGCCGTTGACGTCGAGCGCCGGCTCGGCGAACGTGCGCAGGTGGAACTCCTCCGCGGCGCGGGGGTCCGCGGGCCGGGCGCCCTGCTCGTCGAGCTCCTCCTCGCCGCTCGGCAGGGCCCGCCATCCCTCGAGCTCCTCATCGCTCGGCGCCGCGAGGCCCTGGCGTAGCGGCTCGGGCAGCCGCCCGTCCCGCGGGAGCACAGCGCCCAGGATCGAGATCAGCGCGTGGGCGGCGTTCATGGCGGCGCCGCCGTAGACGCCGGAATGGAGGTCCCGCACACCGGTCCGCAGGGTGAGATGGAAGTAGGCCATACCGCGGGTGGCGATGTTGAAGGCGGGGCGGTCGGCGCGGATCATCCCCGTGTCGAAGATGACGGCGACGTCGGCGCGGCCCTCGTCGGCGGCGAGGAACTCGAGGATCGAATGGCCGCCGCTCTCCTCCTCCCCGTCGCAGGCGAAGCGCACGTTGACGGGCAGCTCTCCGGCCTGCGCGAGCTCCCGGGCGGCCGCGAGCAGCATGTAGAGCTGGCCCTTGTCGTCGGCGACCCCCCGCCCGTACAGATAGCCATCACGGATCTCCGGCTCGAACGGCGGCGAGTCCCACAGCTCGAGCGGGTCGGGCGGCTGGACGTCGAAGTGCCCGTAGCAGAGCACCGTCGGAACATCGGCGTCGCCGCCCGAGGCCCGCAGCTCACCGACCGCCAGCGGCTGGCCGTGCCAGTCCACGAGCTCCGCCTCGCCCCCGGCGTCACGCAGAAAGCGGCACACCCATTCGCCGGCGGCCATCACGTCCCCGGCGTGCGCCGGATCGGCGCTGACCGACGGGATGCGCAGCCAGTCCGAGAGCTCGTCGAACCAGGGCTCCATCCCTCCGTGATATCAGGCATGGGGCCCGGCGTGCTGCCACGATGGCGCAGCTACGCTGGCGCCATGCGCCGGCTGCTCGCGCTCGTCCTGCTCGCCGTCCTCGCCCTCGCCGGCTGCGGCTCCTCGTCCGGCTCGGGCGCGACGGGCGCTCCGCTGCGCGCCGAGCTCTCCTATTTCGCCCCGGGCTCGCCGTTCGTCCTCAGCCTGACCACGAGCCCGTCCGCACGCTCGGTGCGCTCGGCCAACGCACTGCTCGGCCGGTTCCCGCTGGCGGGCTTCGCTGAGCAGGAGCTGTTCTCGCGCCTGCAGCAGGTGGGAATCGACTACGCCACCGACGTCAAGCCGCTGCTCGGCGATCCGGTGACGCTGGGGGTCGACACCGCCAACCCGACGGGGTTGGCGGCGCAGGACCTCCTCGCCGTGTGGCGGACGACGAGCGCGCGGAGGCTCAGCGCGCTCATCCACAAGATCCCCGGCACCCAGGCGCGCGGCTCCGCCGACGGGGCCAAGCTGTTCTCGCTCGGCACCCTGGAGATGGCCCAGGCGGGGCCGACGCTGCTGCTCTCCGGCACCCCGGGAGAGGTTCAGACCGCCCTCGCGCGTCACGCCCACCGGGCCGGCCTCACGAGCGCCGAGGACAGCCGTCTCGCCACCGGGCTGCCGGCCCAGCCGCTCCTGGAGGCGTTCGGCGACCTCCGCGCCGTGCTCTCCACCCCGCAGGCGGCCGAGGCGCGCCAGGTGCCGTGGGTCGCCGCCATTCGCGGTTACGGCGTCGCGCTGGAGCCGAGCGGATCGGGCCTGCGCCTCGCGTTCCGTCTCGACACGGGAGGCGCGCGCCTCTCTCCGTCCGAGCTCCCCCTCGCCGACGCTGCGGCCACGTCGCTGTTCCCCGGCGGCGGCGCCCCGATCTCGGTCGGCATCTCCGATCCGGGCCAAGCGGTCAGCTTCCTGCTCGGTGTCCTGCGGGTCGCCAAGCCGAACGTGTTCTCGCAGTACCCGAAGGGTGCCGCCGCGGCCCGCGACCTGGCCGGGCTGCTGCACGGCGACGGGGCGGTGGCGAGCGACACCCGGACGACGCTGGCCCGCCTCCCGGTGACCGATCCCGCCCGGGCGAAATCCGATCTGGCGGCGGCCGTCGGATCCTCGGTGCGGTCGCTTGGCGGGGGCTTCTCCCGCGGAGACGGGGTCACGATTGGATCGAGCGGGAGCGAGTTGCTCGTCGGCCGCGCCTCCGTGGCGCAGCTGAAGGCGTTCGCGTCGGTGCCGAGCACCTCCGCGACGGGCACCGAGGGCGATCTCGTGTTCCGCATCGTGCTTCCCGCCGTGCTTGCGCTCGCGCTCCACCATGCGCCCTCGGGCGCCGCGGCCGCGCTGCTCTCCCAGTTCGGAGACCTCACCGGCTCGGTGAAGGCCAGCGCGGCGGCGCTGAGCGGCGTGGCGACGCTGGCGCTGAAGTAGCTACGCCCGGGTGGCGAGAGTGCTCATGACCGCCTCGAGCACGCCGGCCCCGTAGCAGCCCTCGGCGACGCGCACGTTCGGGTACTCGCGGACGTCCTCGGCGAGCGAGGGATCACGCTCCATGGCGTTGCCGACGAGCCAGAACGCACCGACCGCCTGCGCCGCGTCCATGTCCTCTCGGGAGTCGCCCGCCGCGATGCACTCCTCCGGGCGGTAGCCGCGGTTCTGCATGTGCCGCGACACGGCGCGGGCCTTCGAGGCGGCGGCGGGGATGAGGTGGTAGGCGCGGACGATCGGCAGCCCCGCCATGCGATGGGCGTGCTCCAGAATGACGCCGTTGTCGACCACTCGCAGCCACTCGTACCCCTCCGCATCGAGCAGCTCGCGCGCCTCATCTCGATCGATCGCGCCCCGGAACAGGTGCGACACCTCGCGCCCCTCCGACCACGGGGTGTGGTACTCGAGCCGTCCGGCGAAGTGCTCGAGCAGCCGCCGCGGCGCACCGGAGTCGGCGATCTGCTGGAAGATCGTCGTCGCCCCCGGCTCGATGCCACCGGTCAGCCACTCGAGCTCGCCGTCGAGGACGAGCCCGCAGCCGAGCTCGAAGATGTAGGACCGCTGGCCGATCAGGCGGGCATCCTCGTACACCGAGGCCTGACGCCGGCCGGAGTAGAGCACCACTTCGGCCCCCGCTCGATCGCACGCCTGCAGCGCTTTGACAGCGTCGAGCGAGAAGCGATTGCCCTCGCCGCGCAGGAGCGAGGCGCCGGGGCCGAGGAGGGTTCCGTCGAGGTCGACGTAGAGGCAGCGCATCGAGCGCGCGACCGTAGCCGATCGCCATACTCGGTGCGTGGCAGTGAGATCGACGGAGCCGTGGGCGGAGCTGCTGCAGACCGGCCGCGACGACGGCCGGCTCGTCCACGAGTCCCGGCGCCTCTCACAGGCTGCCCATCGCGTGCCGCTGCCCGACGAGCTCTCCCCGCCGGTGCGCGAGGCGCTCGGCCGCGTCGGGGTGCGCGAGCTCTATGCCCATCAGGAGGAGGCGCTCCACAGCGCCTTCGCCGGACCGACGATCGTCACCACCGGCACCGCCTCGGGCAAGTCGCTGTGCTTTCAGCTGCCGACGCTCCAGGTGCTGAGCGCCGACCGGACCGCGCGCGCCATCTACCTCTACCCGACCAAGGCGCTCGCCCAGGACCAGGCCCGCGCGCTCCACGCCTTCGGGATGGCCAAGCACGTCCGCCCGGCGATCTACGACGGCGACACTCCGCGCGGCGAACGCGGGGCGATCCGCAAGCGCTCGAACCTGATCCTCACCAACCCAGACATGCTCCACGTGGGGATCCTGCCCCACCATCCAGCATGGGGGGACCTGTTCGCCAACCTCGCCTTCGTCGTCATCGACGAGGCGCACGTCTATCGCGGGGTGTTCGGCTCGCACGTGGCGAACGTTCTGCGCCGGGTGCGACGCGCGGCCGCCATCCACGGTACCTCGCCCCGATTCCTGCTCGCCAGCGCGACGATCGCCAATCCGGTCGAACTGGCCCAGGGCCTGACCGGCCTTGAGGGCATCTCCCTCGTCGAGCACGACACCGCGCCACTGCCCGAGCGCCAGGTGGCGATGTGGAACCCGCCGCTGCTCGACGAGCAGCTCGGCGTGCGCGGTTCGGCTCTCGCCGAGGCGGCCGAGGTGTTCGCCGAGCTGATCGCCGCGGGTGCGCGGACGATCTGCTTCATGCGCTCGCGCAAGGGCGTGGAGCTGATCCTGCGCAACGCCCGTGACCGGCTGGAGCCGGAGCTCGCCGAGCGCATCCAGCCCTACCGCGCCGGCTACACGCCGGCCCAGCGGCACGAGATCGAGCGCGCGCTCGTCGCCGGGGAGCTGCTCGGCGTCGTCTCCACCGACGCGCTGGAGCTGGGGATCGATATCGGCGAGCTCGACGCGGCGATCTGCGTCACGTTCCCGGGCACGGTGGCCAGCCTGCGCCAGATGTGGGGCCGGGCCGGCCGGCGCGGACGCGGCCTCGCCGTCTACGTTGCCGGCGAGGACGCGCTCGATCAGTTCTTCTGCCGCCACCCCGACGAGTTCCTCGACCGGGCCGTGGAGGCGGCGATCATCGATCCGCGGAGTCCGGAGATCTTCGCAGAGCACCTGCTGTGTGCGGCCCACGAGGCCCCCCTGAACGACGCCGACGCGGAGTTCTTCGGCGAGGGCTGGCGGGCGGTGGCCGAGGAGCTGGCGAAAGGACGGCTACTGCGCGAGCGGGCCACCGGCTTCGTCCCGTGGCGCGCCGACGACTACCCGGCGGCGCGGGTGGCGCTGCGCTCGGCCAGCGCCGACTCCTTCGTGCTGCTCGACGGGGGCACCGGCGAGGTGCTCGGGACGATCGAGGCCGGCCGCGCCTACTCGACCGTCCACGCCGGCGCCGTGTACCTGCACCTCGGCCGCTCCTACCTCGTGCGCGACCTGGACCTCGAGGCGCGGCGAGCGGTGCTCGAGCCGTTCGCCGGCGACTACTTCACTCAGACCAAGCGCGAGAGCATGACCTACGTCACACGCCTGCTCGAGCAGCGTGAGACCCACGGCGTGACGCTGTCCTTCGGCGAGATCGTCTACTCCGAGACCGTGCTCGGCTATCAGCGCAAGCTGCTCTCCGATCACTCGGTGGTCGACTTCCAGGGCCTCGACCTGCCGACGACCGAGTTCGATACGCGCGCGCTGTGGTACGAGCTCGACGAGCTCGTCGCGGGCTTCCCGATCGAGCACCTGCTCGGCGCGCTGCACGCGCTCGAGCACGCGCAGATCGCCGTCCTGCCTTTGATCGCGATGTGCGATCGCTGGGACATCGGCGGGCTGTCGACGAACGCCCATCCGCAGACCGGCGGTCCGACGATCTTCATCTACGACGGGCACCCCGGCGGGGTCGGGCTGACCCGCCGGGGCTTTCACTCCTTCGCCCGGCTCGTCGGCGACGCCCAGCGACTGATCGGCGAGTGCCCGTGTCGCAGCGGCTGCCCGTCATGCGTGCAGTCGCCGAAGTGCGGGAACCTCAACGAGCCGCTGTCCAAGCGCGGCGCGCTGGAACTGCTGTCCCGCCTGCTCTCCTCCGAGCGGGCGGTGGCAGCTGGGACGAGGGCGCCGTGACTCGAGGCCCGGCGCCGCGAACCTCCGTGGGGTCAGGCTTGAATGCCGTACAGCTCGGGCTCGGCGAGCACCTCGGCCGGAGTGGCGCCGGTGCTCTCGGCGTGCCGTTCCAGCTCGCGCGCGTCTCCCACCGCCCAGCCCAGCCGCTCGATCAGGTGCCGTGCGAAATGCTCGCTCTCGAAGTCACTGCAGCTGACCCTCTCACGAAACATCACCGCGCGTTCCCTCTCGCGCGACGGCTCGTCCGCGGTAACGATGATATGGGGCATCGTTCTCCTCCTTCGGTTGCCGTTCGCCATCGAAGGTGACAGCCCTAGCTTCACGAGCGGTAAACGTCCGGTGATGTTTCGCGCTCGATCTCGTGAACGGCGTCGCCCCGGTGAAACCAGCCGCGGATTCGCGCGGCGATGCGTCTCCAGAACCCGGGTGACACCTGCGGCCGCCAGCGCGCCGGCGGCGGCACCGTGGTGCGCACGATCCCGACCCACTCCTCGAGTGGCAGCTCCCCCTCGATCAGCCTCGCCAGCGCGATCGTCACCGGCGCTTCGACGCCGGCGTGGGTGAGCGCGCGGGCGAGCAGCGGTACCGACTCGAGCGCCTCCACCGCCTGCCCCACCCGGCCCGGGATCTCGCCACTCGGCACGCCCTGGGCGAGGAGCTCGCCGGCGCGCCGGTTGCGGCTCTCCGGCGCGAGCGCGGTGGCGACGAGATCACCGGTGCCGGCCAGGCCGATCATCGACTCGGGCCGCGCGCCCTGCGACTCCGCCCACCGCCACACCTCGGCGAAGATGTGCCCGGCCGCCGCCCCGGCGGCGTTCAGGCCCTGCCCCTCGGTCGCTCCGGAGGCGAGCGCCGCGGCGTTCTTCGCCGTCCCCGCCAGCTCGACTCCGATCGGGTCGTTGGATTGCTCGCACACCACCCCGGCGCGAATGAACGCGTCGGCCAGCGCCGCCGCCAGCGCCTCGTCGCTGGAGGCGGCCACCAGGCCCGCCCCCTCCGACACCATCTCCCGCGCGTGCGCGGGGCCGCCGATGCAGCCCGTCCGCGCGCCGCCGAACCGCGAGCGCAACAGCACCGTCGGCGGCGTGCCGGACGGCGGGACGAGGCCCTTGGCGAGCGACACCACGGCCGCGCGCGCGGGCAGGCCGTTTTCCACGAGCGACTCGATCACCTCGTCCAGCCCGGTCGAGGGGACGCCGAGGAACACGTAGTCGGCCCGCCCGATCCCCGCGCTGACCGGTTCGATCCGCAGCTGCGCCGGAAGCTCCACGCCGCTCAGGTACACGCGATTCTCACGGTCCTGGGCCATCTGCTGCGCCTGCTCCTCGGTCCGCGCCTGAAGCGTCGTGCGAACCCCCGAGCGCGCCAGCAGCACCGCCACCGCCGTACCGAAGGATCCCGCCCCGATCACCACCGCCCGCCGCGAGCCGGCCACGCGCGTACCCACCCCGAGCACACTCGGAGCAGGCAGGTGGATGTTGGGGCGCGGCAGCGGCGGCACGAGGAGCTATTCGCTTTTGTCGCCGCGCGGTTACGCGGCGCCCCGGGCGCGCGCCCGCGCCTGAGCCTGGCGGGCGACCGCGTCAAGCCGCTCCACGGCGTCCGCCAGGTCGGCGGCGGCGTCGGACATCGCCCCAAAGGCAGCGGCGACGGCGACGGCGCTCGAGCCGGTGATCGCCAGGTTGAGGTCGGCGACCGTCTGGTCGAAGCGCTCCCACAGCTCGTCGGGGCCACGGCGCCCGGTTCCCGGCCGCAGCTCGTAGGGCGGCTCGGAGCGCTCGGCTCCGGGCACCGGCCGCCAGATGAGCCCCGCCTGGTGGGCCTGCTCCCACGCCATCTGCTCGGTGGCCGCCGCCTCCGAAAGCGACCGCAGCCGCGTCGAGAACCCATCGTCGGGCGGCGCCATCACGTGCGCGCGCATCGCCTGCGCCCAGCTCGTCGACGCGTGCTGGACGAGGCGCATCACGTGCGAGCGCTGGCGCTCCAGCTCGTCGCTCACGCGGGGAGTGCTCCCGGGTCCATCTCGCCGGTGTCGCCGTCCGCGGCGGCGTCCCCATCCTCGCCGAGAACGACACGCGGGCCCCTGTCGGGCGCAACACGCGGCTCACCTCCGTCGGGCGCCGGATCCGCGAACCCGACCGGCTTGCCGCCCCAGAAGTCGGCCCCGCTGGGTTCCCCGCGCGCGCCCGCGCGCGTGGAGCCCGCCTCCAGCACCTCGTCGAGGTCGGAGCGGCGGATCCGCACCCGGCGCCCCACGCGGAGCGCAGGGAGGGAGCCCTGGTCGATCCAGTTGCGCACCGTCTGCTGATTGAGCTTCAACAGCTCCGCCACCTCGGCCACCGTCAGGTATGTCTCGGCGCTGGTGCTTCCCTCCATCTTTCTCCAATTGAGGCGAACTGGAACTAATCCAGTGGGTATACTAACGCCTCTCAGGTCGGAACTCCGATTCAGCGTCCAGAGGGGAAAGCCGCACAGCAATTGGCACGCAAAGGGTCCAGGCGCGACCAGCGCGATCCAAAGTCGCTGGAAACGGGGAAGGTCCTCTACCTGTCGCGCGAGTGGCTCGGCCCGCGCGACCAGCTCGTGCCGTTCGGACCGGCGGCCGATTCCGTCGAGGGTGAAGCCGCCCGCGCGCCGGCGCAGGATGACCCCCACGCGGACGCATCCGACCGCGGCCCGACGCCGGATCCGTTCCCCGCACCGAGCGCCCAGTCCTTCTGGACGGCGGACGCCGCGTCACTGCACGCGGCGCTGGCAAACCCGGACCTCCCCCCGAGCGCGGAGGCGGCTCGCCCTCCGGAGCTGCCGGAGCCCGTCGAGTTCCCGCGCCTCTCGGTGGCTCGTGTACCGCCCGCCGCACCACGGCCCCGGTTCTCGCCGCCGCGGATCTCGGCGCTGCGCCCGCACGTCTCGATCCCGCGGCCGCGCCTCTCCCTCTCCCGGGTGACGCCACGGGCGCGCCTCCCGACCGTCAAGCTGCCCCTCCACCACCTTCCCGCGGCACGTCGGACGATCACCGCCGCGCTTCCGGTCCTCACGATCTTCGCGTGCCTGCTCGCGTTCGCGGTGCACGAGCTGGGCGCGCCGGGACCGCACCACGGGAAGGGGTCCGCCACGGCGATCGCCGGTGCAGATACGCCGTCGCATGTGACCGCGCCTGGGGCGACGGTCACCGATGACGCAGGCTCGCGCGCGGGGACGCACCATGTCCTCCACGCCTCGTCCCGGCACTCGACAACGCCGGCGCGTCACCGCGGTGCGCGCGCCACGGGCGGCCATCACCGGCTGGCACGCCGTTCGAGCGCTTCCTCGCCGGCGGCCTCCGCGGGCGACTCAGCGGCGCGAAGCTCGACGGCGACGGCACTCACTGAAGCCTCGGGAGGCTCATCCGGGAGCACGACGGGAGACGGCAGCTCGACGCCGACATCAACGGGGGAGTCCGTCGACACGAGCGCAGCCACGGAAGCGCCGTCGTCAGGCACGGCCAGCGGGCCGTCGGGCCCCGGCGCCGTCTTCGGCCCAGGACAGACCGGCTGACAGGGACTTCGTGACGTGACCGTGATTTTTCGGCAACGGAACTGCACCAATTCGGGGTCTCCGACCCAGATCCCGCCGGTCTCTGGTCTCATCCTCGACCCGGAACAGGAGTCGTCTTGACCCGTCTCATCGCCCACCTCCAATCGAACGTCATCGCGTACCTCGCGCTGTTCGTCGCCCTCGGCGGAACGTCGTACGCGGCAGTCACGCTGCCCGCCGGATCGGTCGGCAACAAGCAGCTGAAGAACCACTCCATCACCCCGGCGAAGCTCAAGAGCAGCGCGATCGCCGGCAGCGTGCGTGCGTGGGCGATCGTCGACGCGAACGGGCACGTGGTCGCCTCGGGTGGGCGGCCTAGGGTGGGTCTGTCCGCGCATCTCCCGGGCTCTTACGAGCTCCGGTGGCGCGTCGTGTTCCCGGACCACTGCAGCACCCAGGCGACCGTTGATGCTGCGCTCTCCCAGACGACCGAGACGGCGCCGCTTCCCGGCGGCAGCGTCACGCTTCCCGCAGGCTTCGCGACGGAGACGGGCACGATCACTCGTTACGGTCTTAGTAGCAGCGGCGTCCAGACGTTCAACCAGGCGGGGCAACCGACCCCGCTCGCCTTCGACGTCGCGGTGATCTGCTGAGGGGGGTGCATGCTCGTGAGGATCCTGCTCCGCGCCACGCTTGGGGTCGCAATCGGGCTCGGACTCGTCGCGTCCGGGTGCGTTACGGCGCTCGCCGCCACCGACGGCCCGTACCAGGACGTCTACTACGTCAACTCGTGCAGCCAGTACGGGAACACGGCACCGACCTGGACCGCCACCCCCGCCGGACTGCAGACGACGGATGGGTGCAATCAGGGATCGGGACTCGAAATCGAGAGCACAGGCAATAACCCAAGTTTCGAGCAGGCCGCGCAGTGGGGGGTGGAGACGCCCGATCCCAGCTTGCGAATCGTCGACGCGTACAGCGAGGACCCGCAGATCGAGTGTGGGCTGCACCATGACGGCTACGACGCCGAGTACCGGTGGGGCGACAACGGCGTGTTCACCGGATCGCTGGGAATCTCCGTCGACTGCGGCGGCGCCTACTCCGGCTTCGGGGGCGGGACGGCAATCGGCCAGTACCTGAATCCTTCGGCGCGGTACTTCCAGTTCGAGGCGAGCTGCGACGACCCCAGCGGTTGCTCGGACCCGCAGGACACCGGCAACGTCGTCGCCGCGCTGGACGGGATCGAGCTCGAGGTGCAGGAAACGGGTCAGCCGACGATCCAGCCCGGAGTCGACGATCTCATGAGCCAGACGGGGTGGGTGCGCGGCGACTGGCCGACGAGCTTCACGGCGAGCGATCCCTCCGGCGTGTGCGCGACGCACATCATCGTCAACACCCTGTTCAGATACATCTGGAACGACGCCGCTCGGGATCTCTCGCAGTGGAATCAGTGCGGGGACAACGGCGCCTCGCAGAACCTCGACACAACGACGTTTCCCGACGGGACCGGAACGATCTCGCTCGAGTACACCGCGATGAACGCCGCCGACGCCCTCGCGACGCTCACCCGGAGCATCAACGTCGACAACTCCCCGGTGACGGTCGCGATGCCGAGCGGCCCGGACGATGTCGTGGCGACCGGGGGCCGGGCTGAGCTGCCGGTGTCGGCGTCAGCCGGGCCGAGCGGCGTCCAGGGCATCTTCTGCTCGGTCGACGGCGCGGCTGCCGTGGAGTACTCGCCTCCCAAGGCCGAGGTGCCGGTGAACGGCTACGGCCGACACCAGGTCTCCTGCTACGCGACGAACAACGCGGTCTCGTACACGACGTCCGATCAGCTCCTCGGCCAGCTGACCTACGGCCAGTCGGCGAGCGACACGACGATCGTGAACGTCCAGCAGCCGGTCGCCGCCGCGGCGACATTCGCCCGGATCGCCGACGCCCTGCGCTGCAAGCGCAAAATCGTGCACGTGAAGGTCCGCGGCCGGGGTGGCCGGGTGCACCGGGTCAAGCGGCGCGAGCGGATCTGTCACGCCCGCACGGTGCGCCGGCGGGTGACGGTCACGGTGACCCGCCACGGACGGAAGGTCAAGGTCCACCGAATCGAACGAGTCGCGGTGCTGCCGCATGCCCTCGACAAACCGCGCCGGCGGGTCGCCTTCGGCCACGGCACCACCGTGAGCGGCTATCTCGAGCTCGCGGGCGGGACCCCGCTCGCCGGCCGGCACGTGCAGGTGCTTGCCGCGCCCAATGACGCGCAAGGGCGCTATGCCCCGATCGCCTCGGTCGTGACGAACGCGAACGGGACATGGACCGCGAAGGTCCCGCCCGGACCCTCGCGGTTGATCGAGGCCTCATACGCTGGCGATGCCGCGGACGGGCCCGCCGTCTCGGCGCCCGTCAGGCTGACCGTGCCCGCGGCGGTGTCGTTGCGCGTGTCCCCGGCGCAGACCCACTGGGGCGGGAGCGTACGGATCAGCGGCCGGCTCAAGGGCGGGCACATCCCGAGGCGGGGAGAGCTCGTCGTGCTGAAGATCGGCTACGACGGGGGGACCGCCGAGATCGGCCACGTGGAGACGACCCGCCGCGGCCGCTTCTCAGTGCCGTACCACTTCCTTCGGGGCAGCGGTCACGACGTGTACCGGCTATGGGCGGAGACGGTCGCCGAGAGCGGCTATCCCTTCGCGCCCGGCCGCAGCCGGGACGTCGCGATCTCGGTCGGACCATGACAGCCACCCACACTGCTCACCTCAGAACTGAAAGGAGCCGAACGCACAAGAGCTAAGCTCCCAAAATGGACCTGCTGGCGCCAACCCACCTGCTGCTCATCCTCATCGTGGCGCTCCTCGTGCTCGGGCCGAAGCGTTTGCCCGAGGCGGCCAGGTCGCTCGGTCGGGGCCTGCGGGACTTCCGGGAGGCGATGAACGAGTACCACCCGGGCCATCTCCTCGACGACGACACGCCCCGCGTGCATCCGCCCGAGGCAGAGGAGTCGGAGCTGCACCGGGAGCCGCCGGTCGTCGCTGCCACCGCGCAGGCGGCACCGGAGGTCGCGCACGATGCGAACGGAGCCGGGGGCTCGACGGTGAGCACCCAGGCCGAGTCCGGCGCGAGTCACGATCCGCCCAACGTGAGCGACGACCCGTCCAACGTGAGCGACGAGCCCACGTTGACGCACGAGCAGCCGGCAGCCGGCGAAGAGGACACGCAGGTGCTCGACGGCGAGATCGTGCCGGGCCCGCCGTCGCCCCGCCCCGCCCAGGGCTAGTTCCGCCTCACCCTCCTCCGGCCGGAGCGCGAATAGGCTTGCGCGAGCGAGATGGCGAGCCCTGACGACATCGCCGCGCTCGTCGCGCTGATGCGGGATTCCGGGCGCACGTGGGCCGAGCTGTCGGATGCGCTCGAGGAGCTCGGCAGCCCGCTGTCGGTCCTGGAGGCCGAGCACGGCCTCCTGGCAGGGGAGCGCGCGAGCGCCGAGCTCGCCGCAGTGAAGCGCTGGCGTGAGGAGGGAATCCACCCCGTGACGATCCTCGACCCCGACTACCCGGACAACCTGCGGGGGGTGCACGACCGCCCTCCGCTCCTCTTCGTGCGCGGGCGACTCCTCCGGAGCGACCGGCGCGCCCTGGCGATCGTCGGGTCACGCCACCCAGGCGAGGCGGGATCACGACTCGCGCGAGCGTTCGCGGAGCACCTGCTCGAGCGCGGCTACGCCATCGTCTCCGGCCTGGCCGCCGGCATCGACACGGCAGCCCACCTCGCGGCGCTGGAGCGCGGGGCTCGAACGATCGCCGTCATCGGCACAGGGCTTCACCACGCCTATCCCGCCGAGAACCGTGAACTTCAGCAGCGGATCGCCGACGCGGGCGCCGTCGTCTCACCGTTCACGCCCGACCAGCGCCCCAGCCGCGCGACGTTCCCGATCCGCAACGCCGTGATGTCGGGCCTCTCGCTCGGAACGCTGATCGTCGAGGCCGGCCCGCGGAGCGGAACGCGGATCCAGGCCCGGCACGCGCTGGCTCACGGCAGACCCGTCTTCCTCGCCCGGCGGCTCATCACCCAACCGTGGGCACGCGAGCTCTCCGACCGGGCCGGCGTTCACGTCGTCGACTCACCGAGCGAGCTCACCGAGACGATCGAGCAGCTCACATCTACGAACCACCTCACCGAATAGATCGAGCCGTGGCCCTCGTCAAGGCGCTCAGCGACCCCTACGGCAACTTCATGATCTCGCCGCGCCCGGGCGATGGCGTCTGCGAGATCTGCTTCAACCTGACCGGCGGATACGGACGCTGCTACGCCTGCGCTCACCAGCCGCAGTGCCTCGACGCGGTCGCCCCGATCTCCTACAGCATCGCCCACGAGCAGCTCCACCATGTGCTGCGCGGCTACAAACGACTCACCGGCTATCCGGCGCGGCGCTTCGCGGCCGATCTCGCCGCCGTGCTGTGGCGGTTCCTCGCGCGCCATGAAGCGTGTGTGGCCGCCGCAGCGCACGTCGACGCGTTCGCGCTCGTCACGACGGTGCCGTCGAGCGAGCGCCGCCGTGATGGCCGCCATCCGCTGCGGGAGATCGTCCGGACGTTGGCCGCTCCGACGCGGGAGCGCTACGCGCGACTGCTCCTGCGCTCCGATTCGCCCGCGCCGGGCCGCGCCTTTCACGCCGAGAAGTTCGAGGCCGTGCGGACCCTCTCGGGCCAGGCCGTTCTCCTCATCGACGACACGTGGACGACCGGCGCCAGCGCTCAGAGCGCGGCGTACGCGCTCAAGGCTGCCGGGGCCGGCTCGGTCGCCGCGCTCGTCATCGGGCGCCACCTCAACCGCGGCTGGGGCGGCAACGATGCCAGGCTCCACCGCCTGGCTGCACCATTCGACTGGGACGCCTGTGCCCTCTGCGGAGCCGCACCGGCCACCGTCGGGGAAGACCGCCCGTCCCTCCCCGCCGACCACGGCCGGCGGGAAGGGACGGAACCAGTCGGGCAGGCCTCGGTCAGACCTTGACCTTGACCGTGACGGACGTCTTCGTACCCTTGGCGTCCTTGATCGAGAAGGACAGCTTCTCCTTCTTGACCTTGTGCTTCTTGACCTTCTTCTCGAGCGACTTGCTCTCCTTGAGCGCCTTGCTCGAGACCTTCACGCTGAAGCTCGTCTCCGCCGACTTCAGGGTGATGGTCAGCTTGCCGCCGCTGACGGAGACCTTCTTGATCTTCGCGCCCTTGACAGACACGCCCTTCTTGACCTTCGACTTGACGAAGCTCACTCCGCTCGGCAGCTTCACCGTCACGGAGCTCACCTTCGGGGCACCGTTGCTTCCGGCGTGAACGCCGAAGCTGAGCTTCGGCTTACCGCTGCTCAGCCCGGAGAGCTTCGCCGACTTGACCGTCGGCTTGCCCGCGGCGGCGGCACAGCCGCTGATGGCCAACGGGGCGGTGTCCATGATCGTCTTGTCGCCGTTCTGGTCCACGAACTGCGCACTCGCGGTCCCCGTGGACGGCTTGCACGTCGTCTGGAACAGGGCGTCCGTACCGCCGTCCAGCGAGACCGTCAACGAGGTCAGCGGGATGTCCGGCACGTTCGTGAACGACACGCTGTTGTTCGTGATGTTGATGGCCCCGTTGAGGACGATCGGGAACGGGGGTGGGAACACGACCGTGAGCACGGGAGAGGTCAGCGCTCCGGTGAGGTAGACGGTCCCGGTCAGCTTCTCCGTCGCCGGCAGGAGCGGGGACTCCGCCACCGCCAACCCGGCCTTCGCGCAGTTGGAGTACGTGCCGTTCGGAGTGCTGCAGATGAGCGTGGTCGCCGCGGTGAGGTTGGCGGTGAGGTCGCTCGGAACCGCCAGCGTCACCGTCTTGCTGGCCGCCTCGTTCGCCGCCTGGGTGACGATCGTGGTGACCGCCGCCCCGCCGCCGGTCGGGCTGCCCACCAGAGCCGACGCCGCGAACTTCGGGGCGTAGGGCAGGCTGCTGCAGCCCGTCGGGGTGAACGTGGGGCTCGACGCGCTGCCGCTGTCACCCGTCTGGGTGTCCATCGTCGCCGTCGACGTGGCCGGAGCGCAGCTGCTCGGCAGCCGCGTCAGCGCTCCACCCGAAGGCCCGGTCCCGTTGATGGTCACCGACAGGCCCGTAATCGAGGCGCCCCCCAGTTGGGCCGTCGTGGGGAACCCGTCGAGCGAAATCGTGAGCACGGGCTGCTTGGCGCTGTTGTCGGCGTAGGCGATCGGGCCGGACGCCGATGTGGTCCCCGCCGGACTGGAGATCTCCGCTCCGAGGAGGCCGATCTCGTTGGGGGCCGTCGACGGCGGGGCGACCAGGAACAGCACCGCGCTCAGCGTCGTGCCGCCGGTCAGGGTGACCGACCCGGTGCCCACCTCGGAGCCGGCGGGGCACGTGTTGGCGGTCAGCTCAGCGCTCGTGCACACTGCGCTGACGCCGGCCAGCGAGGCGTTCAGCCCCGTGGGCAGGAACGCGGTGACGTCCTTCACCGTGTCGCCCGGGGTGGCGTACGTGAACGCGAAGCTCGCGGTCACGGTGGGATTGCTCGCGGCTTGCAGGCTCGCCGGGGTGAGCGAGTACGAGCTCAGGTCGGTGGTGTTGGCGGCGCTCGCGGTTGCGACGAGCCCGCCGAAGCAACCGACGCACACAATGGCCGCGATCAACGATCGCGACGCTGCGCGTCGGCGCATGAGATTGATAAAGGACACAGCAATCCTTCCTTGCCTTGAACGAACCGTTCGTTTTGCTGCCCCCCCTGCTGACGTCTCCGCACCTGGCCGTTACGGAGACGAGGACCTTGGACGGCACCTTCCCGGTTCGATCCTAACCGATGCGCCGTCCGCCTGGGGACCTTGCACGCGGATAGGCTGACGGGCCCCGATGACGAGGCTCACCGAACGCTCGGCGATGCAACTCGCGGCGGCGATCCGAAAGCGCGAGCTCAGCGCGGAGGAAGTGGTCGGCGCCCACGTCGAGCTCCTCCGCCGCAGCGCTCCCCGCCTGAACGCGATCGTCGCCGAGCGCTACGAGGCCGCCATGCGGGAGGCCGCGGATGCCGACCGCCGGATCGACGCTGGCGAGACCGAGTTGCCGCCGCTGCTCGGGGTGCCGTTCACGGTCAAGGAGTCGATCGGCGTGCAGGGCATGCCGAACGCCGCCGGCACGCTCGCCCGCGCCGCGCACCGGGCGGGGCGGAGCGCACCGTCCGTCAGTCGGTTGCACGACGCCGGCGCGATCGCGCTCGGCGTCACGAACACGTCCGAGCTCACGCTGTGGATCGAGTCCGACAATCCCCTCTACGGCCGCACGAACAACCCCTACGACATACGCCGCTCCGCGGGAGGCTCATCGGGTGGGGAGGGAGCGGCGGTCGGCTCGGGCGGGGTGCCGTTCGGGCTCGCCTCCGACATCGCCGGCTCGATCCGGATTCCCGCCCTGTTCTGCGGTGTCTTCGGGCACAAGCCGTCGGCCGGCCTGGTTCCCAACACCGGCATGTGGCCGCCGACGAGCGGCGTCTCGGGACGGATGCTCCAGCCGGGTCCTCTGACGCGCCGGGCCGAGGATCTGATGCCTGTGCTGAGGGTGATCGCGGGACCCGACGGCGAGGATCCGCTGACCCGCGAGGACGCGGAGCTCGGGGACCCGGCGACGGTGTCGCTCACCGGGCTCACCGTCACCACCGTCGAGGCGGCGGCGCGGCGACCACTCAACCGGGAGATGCGCGACGCCCGCGAGCGGGCCGTCGGGGCGCTGGTGGCCGCCGGGGCCAAGGCGCGCACGGTGTCGCTGCCCTCCTGGCGTGGCGCCGCGGCGGCGTTCCTCGCCGCGTTGCAGGAGGGCAGTGATGAGCCGGACGGAGCGACGATCGGCCTCCTCGCGGCCCACGGAGAAGCGGCGCCCCGGTGGCGTGACCTGATCCGCGGCGGGCGCCACACGCGCTACACGCGCCTCGCGCTCGCCGCCGAGATGCTGCCCGATGCGGGGGAGCGCACCCGGCGCCGGCTCCTCGACCGAGCCCAGGCGATCGGCGAGGAGCTGCGGGAGACGATCGGCGACGGCGTGCTGCTGCACCCAGCGCACCCGCGTCCCGCGCCGCGCCACGGAAGCACGGTCGGGCGCCTGGCGCTGCTCACGCCCACCGCGGTGTTCAACCTGGCCGGCGTTCCCGTCACCGAGGTGCCGCTCGGCCTCGCCCCGTCCAGCGGTCTCCCCGTCGGCGTCCAGGTCGCCGCTGGCATCGATCGCGACCACGTCTCGATCGCCGTCGCGCTCGAGCTGGAGCGGGTATTCGGCGGCTGGCAGCCACCAGAAGAGGATGGAATCACGGCGGGAGCCGGGAAACCCAGCTCCCGCCGCTGATCCCTCTTACGCGCCCACGGCCGGGTTGGGCGCGTCCTCCGGATCACTCGATTCCGCCCCCCTAAACTCGGCCTGGCGCGGAAAGTTTCGGCAACGCGGCCAAAACCGTCTTGCCATACTCTGGAACCCCCACGGGGGCGTAGCTCAGTTGGTTAGAGCGCCGGCCTGTCACGCCGGAGGTCGCGGGTTCGAGTCCCGTCGCTCCCGCTTCCGCGTTGCCCGACCACTCGGGCGTTCTCTGTGAGAGGGCGCTGCGGTCGGGCAGGTCGGCCAGCGGCCGGCCGTCCGGGAAGAGCTCTGAGTCCGACGTGGGGCACGGCTCAGTAGAGGTTTCCGGCGCAAAGCGTGACGGTCCCGACGGGGCGGGTCGGCCGTTCGTCGATCTCCTCACCCGGAGTGGCTCCTCGGAAGCGCAGCGTCGATGGAAGCCGAGGAATGTCAACCGTCGTCACCGGAGCGAGCTCGACGAGGTCATGGACGCACCAGCGCCGTTCGCAATCCGTCCGATCCTGAGGGGACGCCGCCTGCGCCGAGGCTCTCGGCAGCGGCTCTCGGCCGTGTGGCGCCCGGCCGTGTGGCGCCCGGCCGTGTGGCGCTCGGCCGTGTGGCGCTCGGGCTCGGCAGGGTTCACGATGATCGAACTGCTGGTGACGATGACGCTGGCGCTGGTGGTCCTCACCGCGGTGTCGTCGCTCCTCATCGACGGGCTGCATGATCAAGCGGCGGTGGAGACCCGCAGCTCTCAACTCGATCAGGCCCAGGTGGCGATGCAGCGCCTCGTACGCAACCTGCGAGACGCCAGCAACGTGACCGTGCTGAGCGCAGGCAGCATCTCCTATTCCGAGCCCGTGCCGACGGGATTCCAAAGCGTCACGTTCTCGTGCTCCACGGTGACCTCGACCTGCACGAGCACCTCCGGCGGCGTTCAGCAGACCGCGATCACGAGCGTGACGAACGGCAACGTGTTCGCCGCATATCCCTCCAACTCCAGTCCGACATACATCGGGATCACGCTGGTGCTGTCGGCTCCACACGACAGTCCGGTGACGGTGACCGACGGCACCGGGCTGCGCAACGTAACGCTGGGGCAGTAGCCGGATGACGACGACCCTCGCACGCAACGACGGGTTCGGCCTGATCGAGGTGATGGTGGCGATCCTGCTGCTGACGGTCGGCCTGCTCGGCACGATGGAGGTGTTCATCTCGTCCGACCACCTGAATCTGACCACGCAACGCGTGCAGGCGCTGTCCACCGCCGCCGAGCAGTCGCTGGAGCAGATCCGCGCGATGCCGTACGCCAACCTCGCGCTATCCGCGCTTCCCGTGCACGCCGCGGACGGCAATCCGCCCGGTGACACGTCCCATGACCCGTCCAATCCGGACTACTGGGTCAGCGGCACCAACCTGCAGATCGTGACCAACTACGGCCTGGAGTCCAGTCCCACCCTCGCGGGCGTGTCAACCAGCGGCGAGGCATTGATCGGCGGCGGGACGGTGAGTCCAGGACCGACCACGGTGACCAGCGATGGATACACGATCTCGGTGTACCGGTTCATCTCGTGGGTCAACGACAGCTGCGTCTACCTCGGCGTCGATCTCTGCCCCGGCACCCAGGACGCCAAGCGCGTCACCGTCGCCGCGGTCATCACCGGCGGGGGCGGGACGGGCGCCAACAAGCCGTTCTGGCTCTCCACCGTGGTCGCGAATCCGAACGCGGGGCTTCTCTAGATGCGCCCACCGCGGCTGGTCGACCGCGCCGGCGGCGAGGATGGGTTCGTCCTCGTCGCCGCACTGGCAATCCTCAGCGTCCTGCTCCTGCTCGGCGCGGCGACGGTCGCCGCGACCGTCTCGGGCGTCGGGACGTCGACGCGCAGCCAGAACGACATGCAGGCCCTGGAGGGCGCCGAGGCGGCTGCCGACTTGGGCTGGAACCGGATCAACCTCGTGACGATCGACTCGCTCGGGCTGTCGGTGAGCACTCCCTGCCTGTCGTGGTCGTTGACCGGGAACGTCACCGCGGTGGCAGCGATCGTGTTCGGGAGCGTGGGCTGGTGCCCGCCGGTGACGGTGCCGGTCCCGGACACGAGCTCGGCGAGCTACCAGGTGAGCGAGCTGACAACCGGCTCGCGGTTCATCGTGGGCACGGCCACCGTCGGCAAAGTCACACGCCGGGTTGACCTGACGCTCAATCAGACGACGAGCACCAGCCCGCTGTTCGGCGCGTACGCGGTGCAGTCGAAGAACTCGCTTGATTTCCCCAACAGCACGGAGGTCACCGGCGCCGGGGTGAGGACGGACGGATCGATCGAGCTCCAGGACACTGCGGTCAAATGCCACATACCCAACGGCCCGATCACCCCAGGCCCGGGTCAGAGCGTGACCGAGACCAACAATGCCTCCACGTGCGGCAACTCGACGGCTCCCTCCACCAGCGACATCGTCTTTCCGGCGATCACCGTGCCCACGACCAACAACGACTCGCGGATCTGTGTGAGCTCCCAGGATCCGTGCAGCGGCACCGTCACCTGGAACCCGGTCACGCAGGCGCTCAACCTTCAGAACACCGGCGACAGCGTGACGCTGACCGGGAACACCTACGTGTTCTGCAGCCTCACGATGATGAACGGCACGCTCAACATCAAGCCCAGCAACGGCCAGCCAGTCCAGATCTACATGCTTCCCCCTGCGCTCTGCCTCGCGGCCGGGATCACCGTCGGATCCACCGACCTGCAGGTGCAGAACACGACCGCCTACATCAACAACGAGACCGGCCTCGGATCCGCTGGCCTCCAGTTCTACATGGAGGGCGACAACACCGTGTTCATCAACAACGAGAGCCAGACGGCCATCCATGCGGTGATCTACGCGCCCGCCGGCGAGGTCTCGCTCGAGAACTCGGCCACGCTCGACGGCGCGATCTTGGCCCAGGGAGTGGCGATGACCGCGCAGTCGATCGTCAACTACGACTCGACGGCCAGCACGGTCACCGGCGGCGGCGGCAGCATCCTGTACGACGAACACAGCTACGACGAATGCACCCCGAGCCCTCCGACGGGGCAGGCTCCCGACAGCGGCTGCGCGTAACCGATATGGCGCTGGCGGCGGAAGGAATCGCCCAGCGCGGCGTCTCCACTGAGTAGCGGTCGCAGAACCGCAATCAACGCTCTGAGGAGTCCCGTATGCGCCTGATCATGAAGTTCCTCCCCGCCGTGGCGGTGTCGGCGTTGCTGGCGGCTTGCGGGAGTAGCTCGACCAGCAGCCCGTCCGCGTCGGCGTCGCACCCGAGCCGCGGGGCTGGGACCGCGGTCGTGAAGACCGCGCCGGTCGCGTCGCTCGGCAAGACGGTGCTGGTCGATGCGCAGGGACTGACGCTCTACCACCTCGCTGGTGAGCAGAACGGGAAGTGGATCTGCGTCAGCGCGGCGTGCGTGAAGGCGTGGCATCCCCTGGCGGCTCCAGCCGGCGGGGCCCCCAGCGGCAGCGTCGGTTCGCTCGCTTCGGTCAAACGACCGGGTGGGGCGATGCAGGTCACCTTCAAGGGCGAGCCGCTGTACACGTTCGTCGGCGACACCAAGCCCGGCGAGGCGAAGGGCCAGGGCCTCAAGGACGTCGGCGTCTGGACGGCTGTGACCGCGAACGGCGCCGCGGCCTCGAAGCCCGCGGCCTCGACCACCACATCGGGGTATTCGGGTGGCGGAAGCTACGGGTCGTGAGCACAAGCAGCTGACGGACAGGATCGCCGGCTTCAGCCGACCTGATACTTGACGTGGGTGACGCCGGGGGCTTCGATGGCCCGGATCTGCGTCAGCTTGAGAGCGCCGGGCTGGATCCCCTCGAACAGGCGCTTGCCGCCGGCCATGATCACGGGGACGATCGAGACAGCGACCTCGTCGACCCGGTGTGCCGCCAGGTACTGGTTGGTCACCGAGGCGCCGCCGGCAAGCCAGACGTCCCGCCCCTGCGCGGCGTCCTGCGCCTGGGCGAGGGCCGACTCGATCCCGTCGGTCACGAAGTGGAAGGTGGTTCCGCCCTTCATCTCCAGCGGCTCGCGCGCGTGGTGGGTCAGCACGAACACCGGATGGTGGTAGGGCGGCTCCTCGCCCCACCAGCCGCGCCACGGATCCTCGCCCCAGGGCCCGGTGCCGCCGAACATGTTGCGTCCCATGATCGTGGCGCCGATGCCTGCGTTGCGCTCCCTCACCACGAGGGAGCTGGCGTTGGTCTCGCCCCCCTCCTCGCCATGCATCTCCCGGAACTCCTTGAGCGGGAAGAACCACGCGAACAGCGCCGTCCCACCCACTCCGAGTGGGTTCTCCTCGCTCTGGTCAGGACCTGCGACGTAGCCGTCCAGGGACATCGTGATGCTCAGTCTCAGCTTGCTCATGTCAGCTCCTTGGGCCGCCAGTCTGCCCGAAGGACTCCCGGAGCGGATTGAACTCATCGGCCCGCGATGCGTGATGGGCGACCCGGAACTCCTCACGACCCGTGTCACGCCCGCCGTGCGGTCGGCACCAGGCTCGACCGGTGTGCGACGATCGCGCGGTGTCGCCTACGAGCGCTCAGGACCCCGGCCTCGTCTTGACAGGAAACAACGACGCGGGCTGCTCGGTGGCAACCCGGTGACCGTCGATGCGTCGCCTTCGCCGCCGCTGCCGTGGCGAAGCCGCCTGTCCCGCGACGCGATCGCCCGGGTCGCCTGGCAGCAGCGGGTCGGTGAGTGGACGGCGGAGGTCGTGCAGGCGTTACACGGGGCCGGGATCCGTCCGGTGCTGCTGAAGGGACCGGTCACGGCGCGGTGGCTGTACGCGCAGGACACGTCTCAGCGCCTCTATGTCGACGCCGACCTGCTCGTCGAGCCGGCGCGCGTCGACCGGGCGTACGGCGTCTTGGCCGCGCTCGGGTTCGAGGCGCGGGAGCATCCCGTCCTCACTGCTGACGAACATCACGCCCGGCCGTTCACCCGTCGCCGAGACGGCGCCAAGATCGACCTGCACCGAACCTTCCACGGGATGGAGGCGATTCCGGCGGGGGTGGTGTGGCGGGTGATCACGCGTCACCTGGAGCCGTTCGAGGTGGGGGGCGCGTCGGTCGCGGCTCCTGATCTGACGCTGCGGACGCTCATGGTGGCGTTGCACCTCGGCGCCGTCGACTCCGACCAGGCGAAGACCTGGCAGGACCTGGAGCGTGCACTGTCTCAGGTCAGCCTGCAGGACTGGCGTGCCGCCCTGGAACTCGCCCGGGAGCTCGGCATCGAGCCCGAGCTGGCCGCCCGGCTCAGACGACTGCCGGCCGGCGTCCGGATCGCGGACCAGCTCGGAGTCACGACGTCCGGCTCACGGTATTACGCACTTGTCGGCGCCGTCGACCGCGGCGAGGTGCCGGGCAGCGTGCTCGCCGTGCACCGCTTCCTCAGCGGAACCGACGTCGCGCAGACCCTGCTCTACCTGGCCCGCAAGCTGATCCCCCCGGAGGAGCAGTTGCACCGCGACTATCCGCGGCTGGCCGGCGCCGGATCGGTCGGGATCGCCGCGGCGCGGGTGCTGCGCCCGCTCCGCGTTCTGCGCCGGCTGCCGGGGGCGGTTCGCGCCTTCCGGCGAACGTCGTGACGGCGAAGATCGATGCCCTCGCCACCGCATGAACCGCTGATCTCGGTCGTGATGCCGGTCTACAACGCCGCCCGGTACCTGGCCGAAGCCGTGCGCTCGATCCAGGCGCAGACCTACGATCGGTGGGAGCTGATCATCGCCGACGACGGGTCAGGCGACGGCTCTGCCGCGCTCGCGGCCGAGCTGGCGTCAGGTGAGCGCCGAATCCGCCTGATCGAGCTTCCCCATCGCGGCGCGGCCCAGGCCGTCAATGCCGGCGCCGATCTCGCGCAAGGTGAGCTGATCGCCCGGATGGACGCCGACGACGTCGCCCTGCCCGAGCGCTTCGCGGTCCAGCTGCGGTGGATGCGCCGGTTCGGGGTGGATGTGTGCGGCAGCTGCGTGCAGCGCTTCGGCGACGCGAGCGGCGTGATGTGGTTCCCCGAGACGCACGAGGCGATCGCGCGCGAGATGCTGTTTCGCCACGGGCTGCTCCAGCCGACGGTGGTGATGAGGGCCGAGGCCTTCAGAACCCACCGATATCGCGAGGACGCACGGTTCGAAGGCAACGAGCTGTGGATCAGGTTGGGGCGGAGCTTCCGGCTCGGGAATGTGCCGAGCGTGCTGCTGAAGCACCGCTATCACCGGGCGCAGACCCGCATCGTGCGGGGGGAGGGCATGCGCGACTTCGTCAGGGCGACGCGCCGGCCGCTGTTTCACGAGCTGTTCCCCGAGGCGACCGCGCAGGATGCCGATGCGCTCGACCGCGTCGCCGACGGTCGGCCGTGCGCGAGCCTGGCGGAGCTCGGACGCGCGGGCGAGTGGTTGCTGCGCCTGGCGGACACTCCGGATCTGATGCTCCGCCGGCGGATGGGCGAGCGATGGCGGGATACGTGCCGGCGGTCGGCTCCGCTCGGGCTCGGGGCGTTTCGGCTGTACGCGCGGTACGCGCCAGCGCTCGGGATTCCCGGGAGCCGATCCGACGCCGCTCTGAAAGCCGCGTGCGCGGCGCGGCTCAGCGTGGATGGTCGCGCGGCCCGCGCAGCCCGGCGCCTGCGACAGGCCACTCGTCGGGAGCGCGATGCCGCTGCCTAACTTCTTCGTCGTCGGGGCGTCCAAGTCCGGTACGACGGCCCTGTGGAAAGCGCTCTCGCAACACCCCGATGTGTTCATGTCGCCGGTCAAGGAACCGCGGTTCTTCTCCGGCAACGGGTCCTCCCACGAGTACCTGTCGCTGTTCGCCGCCGCCAACGGCCAGCGGGCGATCGGAGAATCGTCGGGCGACTACCTACCCTCCGCCGAGGCGGCGCGACGGATCCGGCGCAACATTCCGGACGCGAAGCTCATCGCGCTGCTGCGCCAGCCGGTCGAACGCGCACACTCGCATTACTGGTACCGGGTCAGGCGCGGCGACGAGCGCGCCAGGTCGTTCGAGCACGCGCTGGCACGTGAGGAGACACTCGGCGTCGGGGCGCCGCCGTGGCAGTACTACCGTCGCCGCGGCTTCTACCACTCGCAGCTGTCGGCCTACCTGGCGTTGTTTCCGCGTGAGCAGCTCTCGATCCACCTCTACGAGGACTGGTGCGACTCGCCTCACCGAACCCTCCGTGAGCTGTTCACGTTCCTCGGGGTCGATCCCGGGGTCGTCCCCACGCTGGCGAAGCACAACGTCGGGACGGCGCCGAGGAGCCGCGCGCTGCACCGGCTCGTCCGGCGGGCCGGCAGCCCGGCGTTGTCCCGGTGGGAGGCGAAGTACAACCGCGGCCCGGTTCCGCGCCTGAGCCCCGCCACCGCAACGATGCTGGTCGACGGATACCGCGACGACATCGTGAAGCTGCAGTCGCTGATCGGCCGCGATCTCACTCACTGGCTCCGCTGATCGCCGGAGCCGCCTGGGGTGCGGCTTGCCAGCCGCGGCTCCCCGAGGTTAGAATCGATCGTCACCCGCCTCATGGGGCGATCGCGGGTACCGGCGCAGTCCAGTTGCCAATCACGGGGCGAGGAATCAATGCTCACACAGACCAGTCGGATTCGGCGTCGGGAGGCACCGTTGTTCACGGCTCTCGACGACGAGATGCTCGGCCTCGATACCCAGGCCGGACTCGCCTACAGCCTGAACCCGTCCGCAGGGCGGGTGTGGGAGCTGATCGAGTCCTGGAGCACCGTCGACTCGATCTGCGCGGCGCTCGAGCTGGAGTACGAGGTCGACCCGGCCACCTGCCGCACTGAGGTGACCGGGCTGCTCGAGCGACTCCGGGACGCTGGTCTGATCGAGGTCGAAGACGCGGTGGCACGCTGATGCGACGGCGTACCCAGGCCGAGGCGCTCGCCTACCTCGTGGCGGCGCGCGTGGTGCTGTGGGTGATTCCGTTTCGGTGGCTGGCGCCACTGTTCGAGCTGAGCCCGCGCGGCCCCGAGCTGGAGGGGGATGCCCGCAAGCGGGCACGCGACGAAGTGCGCCGGGCGGTGCACGTCGCCGCCGAGCGGCTGCCGGGAACGACATGTTTCCCCAAAGCGATCGCGGCGCAGGCGATGATGCGTCGGCGCCGGGTCGCCACGACCTTGTACTGGGGGGCGGCCACGCTTCCCGGTGAGGGACTCGCGGCGCACGTATGGGTGCAGGATGGCGACGTGGGTGTGCAGGGCAAGCGTGTCAGCGGCGCGTACACGGCGCTGGCGGCGTATTCGGGTGCAACCACCACAATCACAAGGAGTGCAGGATGAAGCCCACCGAACAGCAGGTTGACCGGACGCCGAAGCGACCGTGGGTGACCCCCGCGATGGACGTCATTGCCCTGAAGGATGCGTTGTCGGGGCAGCAGTCGTCATTCGACGGCTCCTTCGCCGGCTATTCGTGAACCCGGCCCCCGCGCGGGGGCCGGTGAGCCCACGGCGCGTGGAGTCCGCGGGCGGCGCGTGAGCTCGTGGTGCTACGCGCACTGCGGGCTCACCGTCGTGTCGGACTGGCCGGTCCCCGAGCTTGCTGCCGTGTCGGCGACAAGTTCGGGGGGCGCGAGCGATGTGCAGGTCATCGTGAGGGAGGGATCCACACGCGAGCGGGGCGGATCGACCTTCTCCGTGGCTGATGGGGAATGCCGCTTCTCGGTCGCCGAAGCCGGAGAGTTCGTGGTGAGCTCCGGACGCCGGATCGTGGTCCGCCCGCATCCAGCCGCCGACCCGGAGCTGGTCCGCCTGTTCCTCCTCGGATCCGCCTGGGGCGCGCTCCTGCACCAGCGCGGTGACATGGCGCTGCACGCCGGCGTGACCGCCGACCCGAGCGGCGCATCGGCGTTCTGTGGGCCGCCGGCGGCGGGCAAATCAAGCACCGTCACGTGGTTGCTGCAGCACGGACACGCCCTCGTCAGCGATGACCTGACCCGGCTGGAGCTTACGCCCCACGGCCCGCCGCTGGTGTGGCCCTCGACACCGCGCCTGAAGCTCTCGGCCGAGTCGCTCAGCGCCGCCGTCCTGTCCGTCCCGCGCGAGGCTGGTCACGCGTCCGTGGACGAGAAGGTGCATCTCCCGTGGGCGGGCAGGCGAGCGACCGGGCCGGTCCCGCTGCAGGCCGCGTATGTCCTGAACTGGGGCGAGCCGGGAGTGCGACGGTTGCGTGGCATCGAAGCGGTGAGTCGGTTCATGGCGGCCGCCACCTACCGTCCGGCCTTGCTCACCCCCGCCGCGGCGATGGCCCGCCACTGGAGGCAGTGCGTCGAGGTGGTGAAGCGCGTCCCGGTGTGGGAGCTCAACCGCCGCCGCGACTGGGCCTCGATGGAGCCGCTTCTGGCGTCCCTCCCGGTCGGCTCTCCGGCCGCAGAGTCGTGACGATCTTCGGCCTGTTCGACCGCCACGGCCACACCCTCGAGCCGGCGCTGCTCGCCGGGATGGCCCGGGCCCTCTCAAGTGACGAACGGCGGGGCGATGGCTTGTGCACGGATGGCCCCGTGGGGCTTGGCATCGCCGGACCGGGACGGGCGGACGACATGCGGGTCAGCGACCATGGCGACCTGGTCGTGGTGAGTGACGGGCACGTGGACGATCGCCGTGGACTCGCGCGGGCGCTGGGCATTGGCGACGATGAGGCACAGGCGATGTCAGCGTCGCTGGCGATCCGTCACGCATTCGAACGGTGGGGCCAGCGCTGTCTCGAGCACCTCATCGGCGACTTCACGTGCCTGGTGTGGAATCGCCGCGACGGCAGGCTCACCGCCGCCGCCGGCGCGCCGCTCTCGCAGCCCCTGTACTACCACTGCACAGGGCGCTACGTGGCCTTGGCCGGCCTCGCGCGCGGCCTCTTCGCCCTACCGGGCATCGAGCGCAGGATCGACGAGCAGCGGATGGCGTGGTTCCTCACCGGCGCCGACACCGGCCGGCGCCGGACCTTCTTCACCGGCGTCAGGAGGCTGCGGCCCGGTGAGATGGCGAGCGTCGACGCCGGGGGCGTCCGCATCACCCGATGGTGGAGCCCGGACCTCTCACGGCGTCTGGCCCTCGCGGGCGACGACGACTACGTCGAGGCGCTCGACGAGCTGCTCGGCCGCGTGATCGACGACCACACCCGACCGGACCGGCGCACGGCGATCTCGCTGAGCGGCGGGCTGGACTCCGGCACCGTCGCCGCAGTGGCGGCGCCGCTCCTGGAGCGCGCAGGCCGGCGCCTCTGTGCCTACACCGAGGCACCTGGGCTCGGCTTCGCCGAAGACGTGGGGCCCCGGCACTACGCGGACGAGACCCCGTACGTGAGCGCACTGGCCACGACGTACCCGAACCTCGACCTGGCCGTGCTGCGGGACTGCCGATGCGGTCTGCTCGACGGCGCCGAGCGCGGTTTCGCCGCGTCCGAGACCCCGATGCGCAACCCCACGAACCGCGGCTGGATCGAGGCGATCTACCAGCGCGCGCGTGAGGATGGCGTCGACAGGATGCTCAACGGCGACCAGGGAAACCTGACCGTCAGCTGGACCGGGCAGGGACTGGTCCCGGATCTCCTCAAGCACAGGCAGTTCACCGCCGCGTGGCGCGAGCTCAGACGGATCGGCCGCGCGGAGGGCCGTCCCGCCTGGAGGCTCGCCGTGAGTCACGGCGTGCTCCCGCTGCTGCCCCCGGCGGTGGGCAGCGCGGTCGATTCACGCCGCGGCCGGCTGGGACCGCGCCCGGCGAATCCGTACGCCGCGTATTCGCTGATCTCGCCGAGCTTCGCCGACGAGATCAACCTCGCTCAGCGTGATGTACGCGCCCACGAACGCACCCGGCGCCGACTCCAAGGCGACGGGCGAGCCCGGCGTCTGGGGATCCTCGTCGAGACGGGGATCGGGGCCGCCGAGATCGGGGCCGGCTTCCGGCGGACGTTTGACATCACCACCCGGGTCCCGTTGGCCGACCGTCGGTTGGTGGAGTTCAGCCTGCAGGTACCGGAGGCGCAGTATGCCCGCGATGGCCAGTCGCGCTGGTTGATCCGTCGCGCGATGGCGGGCCGGATGCCCAGCCAGACGCTCGCCGCCACGCGACGCGGCGTCCAGGCGCCCTACTGGTTTCAGCAGATGACGGAGGAGCGTGAAGAACTGCTCGACGCGGTCGGACGGTTCGAAGCAGACCCGCTCGTCGCGCGGTTGCTCGATCTTCCCCGGCTGCGGCGGCTCATCGAGCGGTGGCCGGAGCGAGCACCCATGGAGCCTCCGGGGGTCTACGTCTACCGTCTCGCCCTGGGCCGCGCGATGGTTGCCGGCGCATTTCTCCTGTGGGCGCAGAGCGACGCCGCATGGCACTAAACCCGGAAATGGCTCGTCATGAAGTCCCGATCGACGATCGTCAGCAGCTCGCCGAGCGCGATGCACGCCGTGAACGCCGCGTTGACCGCGAGCACCGCCGGAAGCGCGGTGCGCGAGAGCCCGAGCTCGGCACGGCGCTGGGAGATCGCTCGCACCGAGGTGGTCATGTCCCGCCGGAATCGAGCCCACGTGCCACGCCACGTGCCGGCACGGCCGGGCTCCACGAACAGGACCAGCCGGTCGCGTCCCCGTGAGAGCGCGCGCAGGAAAAACTCGTCGAGCCCGGCCGGGGCGGGATGGGCGGCTCGCGCGCCACCGGCGCTCACCATGCGGACACCACGCCGGCGCATGTCGCGGGCCAGGACCTGACACGCACCCCGGGAGGTCTCGGGAATCGAAGGGAACGCGTTGCGAGCGGCGACCTGTCGCCGAAACGCGAGGTTGTTCGCGTAGAACGATGTCACCGGGCCGACTTCGTCGCTGCTCGAGCGGAGCGGAAACATCCATGTCAGCGCGAATGCCCGGCTGTAGGTGCTCGTCAGCTCCACCGACGTGTTGCCCACCACGACGGCGATCTCGGGATCGGCGAACGGCGCGAGCATGTGGCCGAGCCAGCCCTCCTCAGGGATCACGTCGGAGTCCAGGAACACGATCAGCTCGCCGCCCGCGGCCGCTGTGGCGAGGTTCTTCAGTTCGTAGTACTCGCCCCGTGCGGGAAGGAGCCGAAGCTCGAACAGGCCGGCGTCACGCCCCAGCGCTTCGCGCACGACTTCACGACACTCCTCGAGCGCCACGTCCTCGACGCAGACGATCAGCTCCACCGGAGAGACGAGCCCCCTTGCGGCCTCTTGCCGGACCTCCTCGGCCAACCGGCGCAGCATCCGAACCCCCCGCTGCTGTCCTCGACGTCGAGCCTGCTCCCACTCGACCGCGATCGTCACTGACGCGCCCATCGCGGAAGTCTATGCCCGCCTCACACCGGCGATGGATTCGCTTCACCCGTCACCAGCACCGCGACAGCGCGTGATGGATTCGTCGTCGTCATCGCCGCGGGTCGGCTATCGGGGCTTCCTCGGCGGGCTGGCGGCGGAGCAGCCGCTGACGTTCTCACTGGTCATCGGCGTCCAGGTGCTGGCGGCACTCGGCCAAGCCGTCGGTGTCCTGTTGTTGATCCCGCTGCTCGGGGCCGTCGGGGTCGGAGCCTCCGACGGAGTCGCCCGCACGATCCGCAGCATCTTCACGGCGTGCGGGGTGCGGCCGACGCTCGTCGCCGTGCTGTCCGTGTACGTGGCGGTCACCGCGATCACGTCCGCCGTCAACGCGTATCAGAGCGTGCTGAGCACCCGCTACCGGCTCGAGTACGTCGACCACCTTCGCAGCCGCCTGTATGCGTCGGTCGCCCACGCGCAGTGGCGCCACCTGATGGAGCATCGCCAGTCGGACCTGTTGACGACGCTGACCACCAACGTGGCGTGGGTGAGCAACGGCGCCCTGGGCGCTCTGAACGTGATCGTCTCGACGATCGTCGTCATCGCGCAGCTCGCGGCGGCCGCCGGCATCTCGCCGCCGCTGACCGGGCTGGCGATCCTCAGCGGGGTGGGCTTGATCGCGGTCGTGTGGCCGTTGATCAGCCGCAGTCGCAGGCTGGGGCGGGAGCTGATGAAGGGCAATCGGGGGGTCATGGCGATGGCCACCGGCTTCCTCGACGCGCTCAAGCTGGCCAAGGCATACGGCCGTGAGGACGAGCACGTGTCGGCGTTCAGCGCGTCGCTGGCGCGTGCGCGGCGCTCACAGGTGGAGTTCGCCCGGGCGAGCGCCACGGCAGGGGCGGTGCAGACATTCCTCACCGCCGCGCTGCTCGCGGTCACCGTCGAGATCAGCATTCGCTATCTGCACGTCCCGGTCAGCTCGCTGTTGGTCGTGGCCTTCGTGTTCATGCGCGTGGTCGGGCAGATCGCCTCGCTGCAGGGCGGAATCCAGCAGGTCGCCCAGGCGATTCCGGCGTTCGAGGAGGTGATGGAGCTGATCGCTCGCTGCGAGGCGGCCGATGAGAGCTCGCCGGCGGCTCGCCGGAGCCCGCGGCGTATCGCGATCGGCGACGGCGTTCGCCTGGAGCAGGTGGAGTTCGCATACCCGCGCCGGGGACCCACGCGCGAGCTCGCTCTGCACGGTGTCTCGCTCGAGATCCCCGCCGGATCGGTGGTGGCCCTGGCGGGACGCTCGGGAGCCGGGAAGTCGACGGTCGCCGATCTCGCCGTCGGACTGATCTCGCCGACGGCCGGCGAGGTGCTCGTCGGCGGCGTCCGGCTCACCCGGGACCGACTGCTCGGGTGGCGGCGTTCGGTGGCGCTGGTGCCCCAGGACCCGTTTCTGTTCCACGACACCATCCGCGCCAACCTCACCTGGGCTCGACCCGACACGACGGAGGCTCAGCTCTGGAATGCGCTCTCAGCCGCAGCCGCCCGGGACTTCGTCGCGCAACTGCCGGGTGGCCTCGACGCGATCGTCGGCGACCGCGGGATGCGCCTGTCCGGCGGCGAGCGCCAGCGGCTCGCGCTGGCCCGTGCGCTGCTGCGCGAGCCTGACCTGCTCGTGCTGGACGAGGCCACGAGCTCGCTCGACAGCGACAACGACCTGGCGATCCGTGACGCCCTGGCCGGCCTGCGCGGCCAGACCACGATGCTGATCATCGCCCACCGCCTGACGACGGCGAGCGACGCCGACCGGATCATCGTCCTCGACGCCGGGACCGTCGTCGAAACCGGCAGCTGGAGCGAGCTCTCCCAGCTGACCGACGGCCGGCTTCGCAGCCTGATCGAGGCTGACGCGACGAGGTCGTCGCGTGGCTGGGAGCCCCATCAGCCTCATCCCGCCGCATGAGGACGTCGAGAGGCACAGGGCCGCTCAGCCGATGAGGAGACGCGGCTTCCGGAGCTCGCCGACCCGCTGGTCACGCGAGCCCCGGAAGGTTCCTCCCACTCGGAACGGCGTCCCCACGCCGCGACCGATCCCCTACGACGCCGTCCTCTGCTTCGGAGGCCCGTGGCCTCCGGACGCCGGTGTGCTGAAAGTCAGATGAGGCACGGAGATGAGGGCACTTCCGGGGGATCCGCTTGGGCCCTCACAGTCCATCCCTGACCTGGCTGTACCCACTAGGGCGACCCGACACACACGCCGTCACCCGGGCGGTACGGGCCGGCGGCCCCGGCTGGAGAGAACCGCTGCGATCCAGCCGACAGTCGTGTCAGCCCGCCCGGTAGGGGCCGAGCCCCCCTACCGCGCCTGCCGCCCCCGTCGGGTAGGTTGGACCGATGGAGCGCACCGAGATCGACCTCGGCGACCGGGTCCTCTCCGTGCAGATGGCGGGGTCCCCGGACGGTCCGGCGATCGTCTATCACCATGGCAGCCCATCGACCGGCGCGCTGTTCACCGGCTGGAGCGATAGCGCCGAGGCGCAGGGGGCGCGGCTGATCGGCTTCGACCGGGCCGGCTACGGCGACTCGAGCGCGATGCCCGGCCGGCGGGTGGGTGACGTGGCCGCCGACTTCGCCGCCATCCTCGACGCCCTCGGCATCGAGCGCTGCGTCACCTGGGGTATCTCCGGCGGCGGGCCGCACGCCCTCGCCTGCGCGGCCCTGCTTCCCGATCGGGTCGCCGCCGTGGCTTCGCTCGGAGGCGTGGCGCCGTTCGACGCCCGCGGGCTCAACTACTTCCGCGGCATGGGCGCCGACAACCACGTCGAGTTCGGCCTGGCGATGGCCGGCCGGGAGCATGTGGAACGCTTCTGCGCCGCCAAGGCCGAGGAGCTGACGGACCTCACCCCAGCCAAGCTCGCCGAGGCGTTTGGCGCGCTGGTCAGCCCCCCGGACCGCGCCGCGCTCGAGGGGCCGTTCGGAGAGTTCCTGGCCGGGACGATGGCGGCGGCCTTCAACCACGGCGCCGGCGGCTGGGTCGATGACGACATGGCCTTCCTGCACCCGTTCGGCTTCGACGTCGGCGCCGTCGCCGTGCCGACGCTGATCGTCCACGGCCACCAGGACCGCTTCGTGCCGGTCGACCACGGCCGCTGGCTTGCCGGGGCGATCCCCGGCGCGGAGGCCTGGCTGAGTGAGGAGGAGGGTCATCTGACGCTGGCGGCCGACCGCGTGCCCCAGGTCCATGCGTGGCTGCTCGAGCGCATCGCGGCCGCGTGACGGTGCCGGGGCGCCCCGCGAGCCGCCCCTGGCACCCCCGGCGTAGCCACCCCCGACCGCGGGTAGCAGCGGGCCGATGACGCGCTTCGGATACACGATGATGTGCGAGCAGTCCCGGCCCGATCAGCTCGTCGGTGACCTTCGGCTCGCTGAGGAGGCCGGATTCGAGTTCTCGGTGATCAGCGACCACTTCCAGCCCTGGCTGGAGGAGCAGGGCCACTCGGGCTACGCGTGGTCGATCCTCGGGGCGGCGGCGCAGGCGACTGAGTCGATCGGCCTGATGACCTACGTGACCTGCCCGATCCTGCGCTACCACCCGGCGATCGTGGCCCAGAAGGCGGCGACGATGCAGATCCTCTCCGACGGCCGCTTCCGGCTCGGCCTGGGGGCCGGCGAGAACCTCAACGAGCACGTCGTCGGCAAGCGCTGGCCCTCGGTGGGCGTCCGCCACGAGATGCTCACCGAAGCGGTCGACATCATCGGCGCGCTGTTCGACGCCGAGGGCAGCGTCAACTACCGCGGGCGCCACTTCGATGTGGAGACGGCCCGGCTGTGGGACCGCCACGACGAGCGCGTGCCGATCGGGATCGCCGTCTCCGGCGAGAACTCGTGTCGCCTGGCGGGAGAGAAGGCGGATCTGATGGTGGGCGTCGAGCCGCGGCCGGAGCTCGGGGAGATGTTCGACGCCGCCGGCGGCGCCGGCAAGCCCCGGGTCGGACAGATCGCCGTCTGCTACGACGAGGACCGGGACACGGCCGTCGCGCGGGCCCACGCCCAGTTCCGCTGGTTCGGCCTGGGGTGGAAGGTGAACGCCGACCTGCCGAACCCCGACGGCTTCGATTCCGCCACCCAGTTCGTGACCCTGGCCCAGGTCGCCGAGCAGATCGCCTGCGGCCCCGACGTCGAGGAGCACGTGGAGAAGATCAAGCCGATGCTGGACGCGGGCTATACCGAGCTGGCGCTCGTGCAGATCGGCGCCGATCACCAGGACGTGTTCATCGACTGGGCCGAGCGGGAGCTGCTGCCGGCGCTGCGGAAGCTGTAGGAGGACGAGCCGGGCCGCGATGCTGCTCTACACGATCGGCGTCTACGGCTGGTCACCGGACGCGTTCCTCGGCGCGCTGACCGAGGTCGAGGCCCGGCTCGTCGTCGACGTCCGGCAGCGGCGCGGCGTGCGGGGCTCCGAGTACGCGTGGGCGAACGCCGTGCGCCTGCAGGCGGCGCTGGGGAGCGCGCGGATCGCCTACGAGCATTGGCGCCAGCTCGCGCCGACGACGGAGCTGCGCGAGCTCCAGTACGCGGAGGACGCCCGCGAGGGGGTGGGGAAGCGCTCGCGGGTCGCGCTGGCGCCCGCCTACGTGGAGCGCTACACGGCGGAGATCCTCGATCGGGCCGATCTGGAGGCGCTCGTGCGGCGACTGCCGACCCGCGGCAGCTCGGCGCTGCTGTGCGTGGAGCGCGACCCCGCCGCCTGCCACCGTTCGCTGGTGGCCGACCGGCTGGCCGCTCGCTTCGAGGTCGACGTCGAGCATCTCCTTCCGCAGCCCGAATCCTGACCTCGCCCCGATCGCATCCGCCGCCGCGGGGTAGCCGGAGGATGACCCTGCGAAGGAAAGGCGGAAACGAGATGGCTGACGAACTGAAGGGCAAGAAGGTCGCGATCATCGCCACCGACGGCGTCGAGCAGGTGGAGCTCGTGAAGCCGCGCGAGGCGGTCGAGCAGGCGGGTGCGGAGACGGAGCTGCTGTCGCTGGAGACCGGCGAGATCCAGGCGATGAATTCAGACATCAACAAGGCGGACACGTTCCCGGTCGACAAGGCGGTCTCCGACGCCTCGCCGGACGACTACGACGGGCTGCTGCTTCCCGGCGGCACGGTCAACGCCGACAGGCTTCGTGCCGACGACGACGTCGTGGCGTTCGTGAAGGAGTACTTCCGCTCGGGCAAGCCCGTCGGTGTCATCTGCCACGGGCCCTGGACGCTCGTCGAGGCCGACCTCGTCCGCGATCGCACGCTGACCTCGTACCCGAGCCTCCGGACCGACATCCGCAATGCGGGCGGCAACTGGGTCGACGAGGAGGTCGTCGTCGACGAGGGCCTCGTCACGTCCCGCAACCCCGACGACCTGCCGGCGTTCTGCGCCAAGGTCGTGGAGGAGTTCGCCGAGGGCACCCACAAGGTCGCCCCGGCCGGCGCCACCGCCTGATCCTCGGCTCCCCCGGCGGGTCACGTCCCTCGGGCGGGCCCGCCGGCGCCGGCCCGTCGACGTGACCGCCCGGTCACCGGATCCCGTGACCGGGCGGTCACGTCGACCCCATGCTGGTAGAAACGCCTGCGATGGCGCAGGACCAGACGATCGACCTCTCGATCCCACGCTCGGTGGGCGAGATCATCGACCTCGTGGTGGTCGTGCACCGCCGGCACCTGCTCGCGTTCCTCGCCTTCTCGCTGTCGGTCGTCGCGCTCTACATACTGATCGTGCTCGCCGTCACGGGCGCCACCCCGATCGGTCAGACCGGAGCGAACACGGAGACCGTGCTGCTCCTCGACGTCGTGTCCTTCGCCCTCGTCGGGCCACTCGTCTCGGTGCTGGACATCCATGCGCTGACCGTGCTGGCCGCCGGTCGCCGGCTCAGCCTTCCGCGAGATCTACAGGCCTGCCCTGCGGGTGCTCCCGGTCGCCACGGCGGCCCAGCTCGTGGCGGGAATCGCGATCGGAGCCGGGCTCGTGGCGTTCGTGATCCCCGGCGTGCTGCTCGCGGTGCGACTCGCCGTGGTCGCGCAGGTGGCGGCCGTGGAGCGGACGGATTGGACCGGCGCCCTACGCGGGAGCCTGGCGCTCACGCGCGGGCACGGGTGGCACGTCTTCGGCGCCCTCGCCGTCTCCGGGGTCGTCGACCTCCTGCTTGCCGAGGCGGCCGGGGCCGGCGCCTCCCATGCCGCGCTCGGCGTCCAGGTCGTGCTGGCGATCGGGGTGGGGACGATCGGGCAGTCGTTCGCGGCGGTCATCGCGGCGGTGCTCTACTTCGACCTCCGCGCGCGGTCGGGCGAGGCGACGGCCTGACGTGAGCTCACGAGCGCGGCGGGAGGGACCGTCCACCCTGGGGCACCTTGGGGCCGATGCCTCTCCTGCCGTTCGTCTTGGAGTCATCTGAGCACCGAGGAGGTGCTCGGGTGACTCCAAGACGCGAACACGGTCTGCCGACCGAGTCACCCGAGTCACCCGAGGGACGCGAGTTGACGCTCAGGCGGCGAGCTGCTCGCGCAGGGCGCTCACCGTGCGCTCCGCCCGCACCTCGATCCACGGCCGCACCATCCCCTCGAACGGCCGCAGGGCCAAACCCGAGAGCCGTGCCGTGAACGCGATCCGGCTTCCGGTCCCCTCGGGCGCCACCCGGAAGTCGATCTCCGCGCCGGTGCGGTTGCTCCCCTTGCCGCGCAGGGCGAAGTGATGCGGGAAGTCGAGCGTCGTCACGGTCCACTCGATCTCGCCGGGCACCCCGAGGATCCGCACCCGGTGGCGGAACCGCGTGCCGCGCTCGGCGCGGGGCGGGGGGACGTCCCCCACCCAGCCCTTGTGCAGTGCGAACCACTCCGGCCAGCGCGGCAGGTCCACCAGCAGCTCGCCGACGGCGTCGGGTGCCGCCGCCAGCTCGAGATCCCGGGTGATCTCGACCGCCACGTTCAGCCCGCCCCCACGGGCGGGCTCGTGCAGGCGTGGACGAAGGCCGCGACCTGGTCGATCGCCTGGCGTCCCTCGGGCAGCCACTCGCTGAAGAACGGCCACACGTGGACCTGGTCCTCGTAGATCTCGAGCTGGGCGTTGACCCCGGCGGCGCGAGCGCGCTCCGCCACGCGGACGGCGTCGTCGCGCAGGGTCTCGCTGGAGGAGGCGAGCAGCAGCAGCGGCGGGATCCCGTGCCAGTCGCCGAACACGGGCGAGACCCGAGGATCGCGGCGGTCGCCGTCAGGACCGAGCCGCATGAGCGCGAAGGTGGACAGCAGCGCCGGGGAGATGAGGACGTCACGCCCGGCGTTCTCGGTCACCGAGTCGGAGGACAGCGTCGCATCGGTCCACGGCGACATCGCCACGCCGCCGGCCGGCAACGGGACCCCGGCATCCCGCAGCGCGAGCAGCGTGGCGAGCGCGAGGCCGCCCCCGGCCGAGTCGCCGCTGATGACGAGCGAACCTGGATCGACGTCCGCCTCGATCAGGGCACGGTAGACCGCGACGGCGTCCTCGAGCGACGCGTACGGCCCGTGCTCGGGCGCGAGGCGGTAGTCCGGCACGACGACGGTGGCACCGGTGCCGGCCGAGAGCTGCGCCGCGAACGCGCGGTAGGCGTGGGCTGATCCGGTCACGTAGGCACCGCCGTGGAGGTGCATGAGGGTGAGCTCCTCCGGCAGCGAGGCGGTGCGCACGGCCGCGGCGCGCACGCGCAGTGACTCGACCCCTCCGGGCGAGCATGGCTCGATCTCCGTTCCCTCGGGGATCTCGAACGCCTCCTCCGTCCAGCGGTCGTAGACCTCCCGGAGGTCGCCCGCCACGGCTTCCGGGTCACGCGCGAGCTTCGTGGCCAGCGCGATGCAGGCGTCCTTGGCCCGCTGGGCGGCGTCGCTCACCGCGTCACCATCGCCCACGGTGGACGACCTCGTCGAACGGCCGCCGTTTGGGGTTGCGCAGTGGCTTCAGCGGGCGCTCGGCGGGATAGCCGAGATCGATCAGGTAGGCGAGGTAGCGATCCTGGGGGAATCCGAGCAGGCGCCGGGCGAGGTCGTGATCGCCGACTGCGGAGTGACCGGAGCCGATCCCGAGGTCGGCGGCGGTCACCATCATCGCCATCGTCGCCTGGCCGGCGTCATACCGGTCGCTCTCGCGCTGGCGTGGCTCATCGCTCTGGGGCAGGACGATCGCGATCGTCGCGGCCGAGCCGGCGATGTGGCCGCCGCCGCGCCACACACCCGAGAGCTCCTGGAGCTGCTCGCGGTCGGTGACGAGGATGAAGTCGCACGGTTGGCGGTTCCGGGAAGAGGGAGCCCGGCGGCCCGCTTCGAGCACGCGGTCGAGATCCGCGGAGGGAATCGGCCGATCGTCGAATTCGCGCACGTTGCGCCGCGCGCGAACCGCGTCCCACGTCTCCATCCTCGCTCCTTTCGCCGGGTTCGTCGCTGCCCCTCCAGGGGTACCCGAGATGTATGACCTCTCAACTTCCCACCCGAGCGCTCGGCGAGCTGCAGGTGAGCATCGTCGGCATCGGCTGCAACAACTTCGGGCGCCGCCTCGACGAGGACGGCACCCGCGCCGTGGTCGACGCGGCCCTCCAGAACGGCATCAACCTCTTCGACACCGCGGACGTCTACGGCGGGGGCGGCGCCAGCGAGCGGCTCCTCGGCCTCGCCTTGGAGGATCGGCGCGAGCAGGCGGTGATCGCCACCAAATGGGGCATGGACATGTCGGGCGCCGGCGGCTACCCGGATGCCCCGGCCGGCTCACGCACCTACATCCGCCACGCCATCGAGCAGTCGCTGACGCGCCTGCGCGTCGACTCCGTCGACCTCTACCAGTACCACCGCCCCGACGGCGTCACACCAATCGCGGAGACGCTGCGCGCGCTCCACGAGCTCGTCGAGGAGGGCCTCGTGACGGCGATCGGGGCCTCGAACTTCAGCGCCGCCCAGCTCGAGGAGGCCGCCGAGGTGGCGGAGCGGGAGGGGCTGACGCCGTTCGTCAGCCTGCAGAACCACTACAGCCTGCTCGAGCGGGAGATCGAAGCCGAGGTGGCCCCCGTCTGCGAGCGCCTCGGAGTCGGCATCCTTCCCTACTTCCCGCTCGCCAACGGCCTGCTGACGGGCAAGTACCGCCGCGGCGAGCCGGCGCCTGAGGGCACCCGCCTGCACGGCCGTGGCGAGATCGCCGACGAGCGGACGTTCGATCAGATCGAGGCGCTCGTGCGCTACGCCGCCGAGCGGGACCTCGCTCCCGTGGAGGTGGCGATCGGCGGTCTCGCGGCCCAGCCCGCGGTGGCGTCGGTGATCGCCGGGGCGACGAAGCGCGAGCAGGTGGAGTCGAACGCCCGCGCGGCGCGCTGGCAGCCGAGCGAGGAGGACGTCGCCGCCCTCAACGAGATCTTCCCCGGTCCGGTCCGGGCCTCCTGAGCGGCGGTCAGTCGGGACGCGCGGCCTCGGCGGCGCGCCCCGACTCCGGGTACCGGCGCAGGCCGTCGTCGGGGATCGGCTCCCACGGCGCGGCGTAGGTCACGAACTGCCGAAAGGTCGGTCGCACGCCCGGGTCCTCGTCGAACGCCGCGAGGCGGATGCCGAGCTGAGCGTGGTCCTCCGGGTTGCGACTGAGCACGTGGGCGCCGCACACGCGGCAGAACAGCTTCTCGAAGCCACCATCGGGATGACGCCAACCGCTCAGCTGCTCCGCTCCGGACTCGAGGCTCCACGTCGCGGCGCCGATGTCCACATTGGCCGAGGCGCCGGTGCCCGTGCGCCGCTGGCAGCGCGTGCAGTGGCAGTAGCTCGCCTTTCCGAGCGAGCCGGTCACCCGGAAGCGCACGGCGCCGCAGAGACATCCGCCGGCGCGGGAGGTGTCGCTCACGACCCGCATCATAGGTCCGACCCGCCCCTGGTTCGCGCGGGTGAGGCTCAGCGGGCGTGCCCCTCGCGCGCCTCGCGACGCATCGTGCGGGCGACGTACTCGTCGACGCTGTAACGCTCCTGGCCCCAGGGATCGCCGCGGTGGTGATAGCCGTTGCGCTCCCAGAACCCGAGCTGATCCGCCTCCAGCACCTGGAGGCGGCGGATCCACTTCGCGGACTTCCATAGATACAGGTGCGGCACGAGCAGGCGGGCGGGACCGCCGTGCTCCCCCGTGAGCGGCTCGCCGTCGGCGGTGTGGGCGACGAAGGCCGGACGCCCCAGCGCGTCGGCGAGCGGCAGGTTCGTCGTGTACCCGCCATAGCTGTGGGCGAGCAGATGCGTCGCCCCCGGGGCGAGGCCGGCCCGCTCCAGCAGGCGGGCGACCGAGACTCCACGCCAGTGCATCCCGAACTTCGACCATCGCGTCACGCAGTGGAGATCGCCGGTCCAGTCCTCCTGCGGAAGCCCCATCAGCTCCGCCCAGTCCAGGTCATACGGCCGCTCGACGGCGCCGTCGACCGAGAGCACCCAGGTGTCCTGCGCCACGTCGGGCTCCGGGCCGGCCGTGAGCACGGGCCACTTCACCGTCGGCGACTGCCCGGGCGGCAGCCGAGCCGGATCGATGCCCAGCGCAGCCGCGCGGCGGCGCCCGCGCTCGCCGAAGATCCGCGGTGTGATCGGCATGAATCGATTGTGACGGCGCCGCAAAGTCGCTAAACTCAATCAAGTTGGTTAAGTTAGTGGCGACGGCGGAAGGTAACGATGCGGATCGACGTACACCAGCACATCTGGACGGAGCCCCTGATCGAGGCACTCGCCGAGCGCCAGGCACTGCCGTTCGTACGGCGCTCCGGCGAGCTGACGCTGCTGCACAGCGCCGGTGAGCAGCCGTGCCTGATCGACCTCGCCGCCGAAGCGCCGCCACGCCGCGCCGCACTCGTGGCCGAGGACGGACTCGAGCTCGCGCTGGTGGGGATCTCCTCGCCGATCGGGATCGAGGCGCTGCCGCGCCCGGAGGCGCTCGAGCTGATCGACGCCCACCTGACCGGGATCGAGGGCATCGAAGGCCCGTTCGAGGCCTGGGGGCCGCTCACGCTCACGCCCCAGCCCGACGACGTCGACCACCTGCTCGCCCGCGGCTGCATCGGGCTCTCGCTGCCCGCCCCGGCCCTCGCCGGCTACGGCGCGCTGGAAGCCCTCGGGCCGGTGCTGCGTCGCATCGCCGAGACGGAGACCGCACTGTTCGTCCACCCCGGAGTCCCCGCTGCGCACGGTTGCGGCGAGCGCCTTGGCGAACCGCTGTGGTTCTCCGCCCTGACCGACTACGTCGCCCAGATGCATGCCGCCTGGATCACCTTCGCCACCCGCGGCCGGCGTGAGCACCCCGACCTGACCGTCCTGTTCGCGATGCTCGCCGGGGGCGGACCGCTGCACGTCGAACGGCTCGCGGCGCGCGGCGGCCCACCGGTCGATCTCCACGACCACCGCACCTTCTACGAGACGTCCTCCTACGGGCCGAACGCGATCGAGGCCGTGGCGATGCGGGTCGGCTCCGAGCAGCTCGTCTACGGCTCCGACCGCCCCGTCATCGAGCCGGTGGCCACCGGGCGCGACCGGCTCCTGCAGGAACAGGCCACCGCGCTCGTCGAATGGGTACGGACGGGGGTGCTGTCGTGAGCCTCACTCCGCACGAGCTGGAGCGCTTCGTCTCCAGCCTCGTCGAGACGCCCACCCTGTGGCGCTCGCACGTCCATCACGAGGAGACGATGCGCGTGTACGAGCAGATCTGGGAGAGCGAGCACGTCAATGCCTGGGTCATCTGCTGGTCCGAGGACCAGGACACCGGCTTTCACGACCACGACGAGTCCGCCGCCGGGGTCGCCGTCATCTCCGGAATGGTGCGGGAGGAGCGCCTTCGCCTCGGCGCCCCCCCGAGCGAGCGTGTCGCGGGCCCTGGCGCGGTGTTCAGCATGCCGGCCGAGGCGATTCACCGCGTCCTTCACCATGGCCGGGGTCCCGCGGTGACGATTCACGCCTACTCTCCGCCGTTGCGCCGCACCGGCGCCTATCGCGTCGGACCGGACGGCGAGCTGGAGCGCGAGTCGCTCTCCTTCGAGGAGGAGCTCCGCGCCGAGGCCACCGCGCTGGCCTGACGAGACCCGATCCACGACACGAGGCTCGCCGGAACGCCCGCGCGCAGCGGTCGTGGCAGATTGGGGGGCGCACCGTCCCCGATACGCCACGACGGCCGGGTCATGACCGAGCTCCGGGCAGAAGGATCCCATGCGCGCCACGACGATCAGCCCCCACCTCATCCAGCTCACCCGCCTGCGCGTGGTGAACGCCTACCTCGTCCGCGAGGACGACGGCTTCACGCTGATCGACACGACGTTCTCCGGCGCCGCCGATGACCTCGTCGCCGCCGCCCGTGCCGCCGGCGGCGAGATCGTGCGGATCGCCCTCACCCACGGCCACGGCGACCACGTCGGCTCGGTCGACGCCCTGCACGAGCGCCTCGGGTCCGACGTGCCGGTGCTGATGCCGGAGCTCGACGCCCGCATCCATGCCGGGGAGTCGGTGACCGACGGCAAGCCGAAGGGCAGCTGGCCGACGGTGAAGGCACCGCTGGAGCGGATCGCCCCAGGGCAGCGGATCGGCAGCCTGGAGGTGGTGGCGAGCCCCGGCCACACACTCGGCCACGTCTCGTTCCTCGACACCCGTGACCGCGCACTGATCGCCGGTGACAGCTTCGTCACCATCGGCGGCGTCGCCGTCACGAGCCACCTCCACTGGCGCTTCCCCCTCGCCGCGGCGGCCACCCAGGATCGCGGCCAGGCGCTGCGGAGCGGCGAGGCCGCGCTCGAGCTCGCCCCGAGCGTGCTCCTCGTCGGCCACGGCGCGGCGGTGCGCAACCCGGCCGAGCCGATGCGCGCGGCCGTCGAGCGCGCGCGGCGCGCGGCCTGAGCGCTTTCGCTCCGGCGGGCGCGCCCGCCCGCTCCGCTGCACCGGTGAGATGATGCGCCGATGACGCAGGACCCCGATCCCCTCCGGGTCGCCTACGAGCAGCGCACGGCCGAGCTCCACGAGGCGCGCGGCGGGCTCGCCGAGGCCGTCTTCACGCTCGAGCGCGAGCTCGAGCAGCGCGACCGTGAGCTCGCGCGGCGCGGCGAGGAGGCCAGCGGGATGCTGGCCCACATCGCGAGCCTGACGACCGAGATCGAGAAGCATCACCGTCAGGCCGAGTGGCTGTATTCCGAGGTGTCGAGGCTCTCCGCGGAGCTGCGGCGGCCGTGGCCCATCCGGTGGGCCGAGATCGCCCGCCGGCGCTGGCGCCGGCTCGGTCGATGACGGCCGCGCTGCGGCGCGGCGGGATTCCGGAGCTGTCGGTGGTGATGGTCACGCACGGCAACGGCGCGCTCATCACCCGCGCGGTCGACGCCCTCGCCGAGCACACCCGCGCGAGCTACGAGCTGATCGTCGTCGACAACGCGTCGGATCCCGAGACCCTCAGGACGCTGCAGGCGCTGGACGGTGTCCGCCTGGTCCTCAACGCCGAGAACCGCGGCTTCGGTCCGGGGACCAATCAGGGGGCCGAGCCGGCGCTCGGCGAGCACCTCGTGCTGCTCAACAGCGATGCCTTCGTCGGCGACGGTTGGGACGAGGCGATGCTCGAGCGACTCGCCCGCCCGGGCACCGGAGCGGTGGTGCCGCGCCTGCTCAACGAGGACGGTTCGCTGCAGGAGGCCGGTGGCCTCGTGGCCCTCGACGGGACGGTGCGGCTGTACGGAGAGGGCGATGACCCGAACCGCGGGAGCTACCGCTTCGCCCGCGTCGTCGACTACGGCAGCGCAGCGTGTCTCCTCATCAAACGCCGGGCGTTCATGGCGCTGGGCGGCTTCGACCCGATCTTCGCGCCCGCGTACTACGAGGACGTCGACCTGTGCCTGCGGCTCGCCCGGCGTGGCCTCGCCGTCGTCTACGAGCCCCGGGCCTCGGTCACCCATGCCCGGTACGGCTCGGGCGATCTCGGCCACGCCCGCGCCCTCAGCGAGCGCAACCGCGGGCGCTTCGCCGGCCGCTGGCGAGACGATCTCCGCGGGCGCCCGGCGACGTTCCTGGGAGCGGGAGAGGCGGCGACGATCACCGCGCGTGACGCTCGGGCCTCCCCCCGGGTCCTGCTCTGCCCCGGGCGGGAGACGACAGCCGCGGAGGACGTGACCGCGGCGTTGCTGACGCGCTGGCCGCAGGCCCGGATCACCTGCCCGTCGCCCGGCGCCGCCTGGGGGGCCGAGGTCGAAGTCCTCGACGACGCCGACCTGACGTGGCTCACGCCCCGGCGCTATCACTACGACGTCGTCGTCGCGGACGCCGCGGTCGATGGCGCGCTCGCGAACGCGATCGCCGTCACCCAGCCGCAGGCGACGCGGATCCCGCTCGGCGAGCTGCGAGGCGCAGACCCCGAGGGCCTGGTGAGACGGTTCGCGCAGGCGGGGATCGCGCCGCCCGCGGCGAGCGGGCCCGGCTGAGCGGTCAGATGCAGGCGAAGGGGGTCCGGTGCGGGTGCGCCGACCCTCTATACCGCGGCCACTGCCGCGAGACGCTCGATCTCCTCCTCCGATGACCACGCGCCGATCGAGGCGCGCACCATGTCGAAGGCCGGGATGCTGCGCACGACGAACCCCTCACCGGCCAGCCGCTCCACCTCGGCGGCGGCGTCGGCGGCGGTCCAGGCGACGAGCGTCGAGCGCCCCCGGGCGCCGACCGTCAGCCCCCGCTCGGCGAGCCGCTCGGCGAGCTGCGCCGCCAGGGCCGCGGCCCGTCCGGTGACCCACGCCCAGCCCGCCTGCTCCAGCACCCCCATCGACGCGAGCGCCCACGTGCTCCGCACGCCGGCGGGGAAGCCGTGGTCGAAGCGGGCCGCTCCCTCCGCCGGACCCGAATCGAGCGCCCGGGCCGGCTCGGCCAGCGAGGCGTAGCCGGGCCACGGCGCGTCCAGCTCGTCGACGCGCTCCGGCGCGACGTAGAGGCAGCCACTGCCCTCCGGCCCGCATAGCCACTTCTGGCCCGAGGCGGCGTAGAAGTCGCAGCCGAGCTCGCTCATGTCGGCGGGGACGGCGCCGATCCCCTGGGCGGCGTCGAGCAGGACCGGCGCACCGGCGGCGCGCAGCGCCGCGACGTCGCAAACCCGCCCGCTCACCCAGGAGACGTGCGAGCAGGCGACGAGGCGCGTGGCTCCTCGCACCTCTCCGGCCAGCTCCGCGAACGGGACCACCCGGATGCTCACGCCGTGACGGCGGCGGGCGAGCGCGAGCGGCGCGAGGAGCCCCGGGTGCTCCTCGTCGGAGGTGAGGATCTCATCCCCACGGCGCAGGTCGAGCCCGCCCACGACGGTGTTCACCCCGTCGGTCGTCGAGCCGGTGAGGGCGACGTTCTCCGGCGCGGTGCCGAGCACGCGCGCATAGCCGGCGCGGGCCTGGGCAGCCAGCTCCATCACGGACCCGAAGTACTCCGGGCCGCAGCGTCCGTGCCTGAGCTCGTACGCGACGCGCTCGGAGACCGCGTCGGCCGCGGCCCGGGGGAGCGGGCCCTCGGTTCCGGCGTTCATGTACGCCACGCGCTCGAATACCGGGAACTGCGCCCGGAACGCCGCCGCGTCGGTCACGCCGAGGCCTCGCGAGCGGTGGGGGTATCGGGCTCGGCGCTGCCGCCGAACCGCGCGCGCCAACTCGCCACGTCGTCGTCGGTGAGCTTGCGGAACAGCACACCGGGGACGGTCAGAGGATGACCGGGCGCCAGCAGCGCGGGGTCGAACGACGACGGCCAGCCGCGCTCCCCGGCCGGCGTCCCGAGCGCGTCGAGCACGCGCTCGGCGGTGAAGGGGATCACCGGCGCCGCGCAGCGTGCGAACAGGACGATCAGGTTGACGCAGGTGCGCAGGGTGAGGGCCGCATCGTCGGGGTCGTCCTTGATCCGCGCCCACGGCTGCTTGTGGTCGAAGTACTCATTGCCGCGGCTCCACAGCGCGCGCAGCTCGGCCATCGCCTTGCGGAACTCCATCTCGGACAGGCGCCCGGCCAGCTCCCGCAGCCCCGCCTCGATGTCCTCTCCCAGACGCGCCTCCGCTTCACCCGGCGAGCCGCCCTCCGGGACGGCGCCGTCGAAGCGGCGGGCGGTGAAGGCGAGCGTGCGGTTGACGAAGTTGCCGAACGTGTCGGCGAGATCCTTGTTGACCGAGACGGCGAACGTCTCCCACGTGAACGAGGAGTCGTCGGACTCCGGGGCGTTGGCCATCAGGTAGTAGCGCCACACGTCGGCGGGCAGGATCTCCAGCGCGTCGTCCATGAACACGCCGATCCCCTGGCTGGTGGAGAACTTGCCGCCGTAGTAGGTGAGCCAGTTGAACGACTTGAGGTAGTCGACGAGCTTCCAGGGCTGCCCCGAGCCGATGATCGTGCAGGGGAACCCGATCGTGTGGAAGGGGACGTTGTCCTTGGCCATGAACTCCACGTAGGTCACGTCGTCGGCCTCGTACCACCAGCTCCGCCATGCATCCGGCTCGCCGCGCGCGTCGGCCCACTCCCGGGTGGCGCCGATGTACTCGATCGGCGCATCGAACCACACGTAGTAGACCTTGCCCTCGTAGCCGGGCCGGTCGACGGGCACGCCCCAGACCAGGTCACGGGTGATCGAGCGGTCCTCCAGGCCCTCGTCGAGCCATTTGAGGCCGATCGAACGCGACAGCAGGGGCCAGTCGGACTTCGACTGAAGCCACGCCCGCAGCTGCGGAACGAGATGTGACTGCAGGAGGAACAGGTGCCTGGCCTCGCGCACCTCCAGATTCGTGGAGCCCGAGACAGCCGAGCGCGGGTCGATCAGCTGGGTGGGATCGAGCAGCCGGCCGCAGTTCTCGCACTGATCGCCCCGGGCACGGTCGTAGCCGCAGTACGGGCAGGTGCCGATGATGTAGCGGTCGGGCAGGAAGCGGCCGTCGTCGATCGAGTACATCTGGCGCGTCGAGCGCTCCTCGATCAGTCCGTTCTCCTCCAGGACCCGCCCGAACATCTGCGTGAGCTCTCGGTTCTGGATCGAGGACGACCGACCGAAGATGTCGAAGGAGAGACCGAAGGCGTCGCCCAATCGGGCCTGCACCGCGTGCTGCTCGGCGCAGAACTCCGCCACGTCGAGTCCGGCCTCGGCGGCGGCGAGCTCCGCCGGCGTGCCGTGCTCGTCGGTCGCGCAGACGTACAGGACCTCCTCTCCGCGGAGGCGCAGGAAGCGGGCGTAGACGTCGGCCGGCAGCATCGAGCCGACGAGGTTTCCGAGGTGCTTGACGCCGTTGATGTACGGCAGGGCGCTCGTGATCAGGTATCGCCGCGGCATCGCTGCAGGCGATTCTATGAGCCGGTCAGGAGCGGCCGACGGCGAGGCCGGCCTGACGGCAGGCGGCGGCGAGCTCCCGGCGCAGCTCGCCGGCGAAGACTCCGGGCTCGCCGGCCTCGACGCAGAGCGTGCGGGCCCGGGCGCCGCACCCGTTCACGGGCTGGGCCCCCATCGAGGAGGCGACCGTGACGTACACACAGCCGTGCCCGGACCGCGGCGAGGCGGTGGCGAACGAGATCACCAGTCCGACGACGACCGCCAGCAGCACGACCACCCCCCCGCCGAGGAACCAGCGCTCCCGGCGTGCGAGCGGCCGGCGCTCGGCGACGTCCTTCGCGTGTCCGGGCGGCAGGATCAGCACGCGGCCAATGTTCCCACCCGGAGCCGGGCGGGGCTCGTGGCCCCCTTCCCCTGCCCGTCGGCGGGGCCGGCGGACGGACCGGCTACTCCGCGTCGGGCCAGGCCGCCGTGCCGGGCACGCCGTCGCCCTCTTCGGGCTTCGGGCCCCCGACGGCGATGATGTCGAGCCCATCGGGGCCGGCCTCGAACGCCCTCACCACCTGCGGCGCCACGCGCACGACATCCCACAGCTTGACGTCGCGCACCTCGCCGTCGAGGATGATGCGTCCCGAGCCCGCGATGACGACATAGGCCTCCTCCTGCTCGCGGTGGCTATGGGCGAACGGGCTGCGGAGGTTCGGCGTGTAGCGGAACAGGCTGACGCCCAGGTCACGGGAGCCGAGATGCTTGCGGCCGAAGCGGGCCTCCACCCCGGGAGCGCGGTCCCCCACGGCGTTCTCCACGTCCAACAGGTTCACGACTGCGTAATCGGCCATTTGCGGCTCCTCGTCCGGGCGGCGGCGGAGTGCCCACCGCGCTGGTGGCGTGAGCTCCATCATGACGAGGGCCTCCGAGGAGGTGGGAACGAACGCTGTCGCACCGGCGTCCTCACCAGCTCCGCTAGCGTTCCCGCCGTGCGTGAGCTACAGCCCGGACTCTGGCACTGGCAGGCACGCCACCCCGACTGGCAGCCCGGCGAATCGTGGCCCCCGGAGGTCTCCTCCTATGCCGTCGACGACGGCTCACGCCTGATCCTGATCGACCCGCTGGCGGTCCCGGACGAGCTGCTCGCCCTCGCCGGGCAGCGTGACCCCGTGATCATGCTCACGACACCGTGGCACGATCGTGACGCGGAGACCCTGGTGAGGCGCCTCGGGCCGCCGGTGTTCACGCCGCGGCCCGACACGCAGGAGGACCTGATGCGGAAGTACGGCGTCACGGCCGAGCAGGCCGAGGGTGGCAGCCCCGACCTCGCCTGGCTGCGTGCCGGAGGCGGGGAGAGCCACTTCTACGCCGCCGGCGACGAGCCCCTCTCCGGGCTCGTGACCCAGGGCGGGCGGGAGCACAACGACGCCATGCTCTGGCTCGAGAGCCGCCGCGCCCTGTTCACCGGGGACACCGTCTCGGACTTCGGCCAGGGTCTGCAGATCCCGCGTTCGCTGCTGCGCGACCGCTCGGCGCGCGAGGCGACCGCCGCTGCCCTGCGGTCAGTGCTCGCGCTCCCGATCGAGCTCGTGCTCCCGGCGCACGGGGAGCCGACCGACCGCGCGGCCCTCGAGCGGGCGCTCGGGTGAACCGACCGCGCCGGCGCGGCGGCCCGGGTCACGACAACGGCGCCATGGCACGGCGGGCGGCGAGCGAGGCGCCGGCCGAGGCGCCAGCCACGAGCGCGATGCCGAGGAGCTCGCGCGCCGTCAGGCCCTGACCGAGGACGACGAAGCCCGCGAGCGCCGCCATCGCCGGCTCGAGGCTCATCAGCACCCCGAAGACGTGCACGGCGATCCGCCGCAGCGCCTCCACCTCCAGTGAGTACGGGATCGCCGAGGAGAGCATCCCCACCCCCGCCCCGAGCCCCAGCGAGCGCAGGCTGATGAGGTGCGAGCCGCCTTCGATCACTCCCGCGGGCAGCGCTGCCAGCGTGGCCACCACCATGGCCAGCGCGAGCCCGCTCCCGCCGGCGAAGGCCTGCCCGACGCGCGCGTTGACGAGGATGTAGGCGGCCCACATGGCCGCGGCGCCGAGCGCGAACAGGACGCCGAGCGCGTCGAGCCCGTGAACGGCCCCGTGGCTGAGCAGGAGGATCCCGAGCGCGGCGAGTGCCGCCCACAGCAGATCGATCCGCCGTCGCGACCCGCCGATCGCCACCGCAAGGGGCCCGAGGAACTCGATCGTCACGGCGGCGCCGAGCGGCAGGCGACGGAGCGCCTGATAGAAGCTGAGGTTCATCGCCGCGAGCACGATCCCGAACAGCACCGCGAGTCCCAGCTCGCGCCGGCTTCGCGCGCGGGGCGACGGGCGCGAGATCGCGAGCAGGACGACGCTCGCGGTGAACAGCCGCAGGAGCACCGCGCCGGACGGGCCGACGGCGGCGAACAGATGGGTGGCGATCGCCGAGCCGAGCTGAACCGAGGCGATCCCACCGAGCACGAGCGCAGGCGAGGGCGCACGCGCGAGCATTCCGGAGGTCTCGGCCACCGGCGGCGACTGTAGCTGGGCGAGTGGGCCATCCGGAGCCGGCGTCGCCGCGGGCCCTGGCCATCCGGCCATGGCTGCCGGGACGCCACGGGAGCAGGATCGGCAGGTATGTCCGCTCTCCCGGCCCCGGGGCGATGTCCGGCTCGCTGAACGGATCACGCCCGCCGACCGTGGCGGCGGTCCTCCCCGGGGGCGGCGCGCGCGGCGCGTACGAGATCGGCGCGCTGTCCGTCCTGCTGCCCGTGCTCGAGGCACGCGGCGAGCGCGTGGGGATCTGGTGCGGGACCTCGGTGGGGGCGATCAACGCCGCCGCCCTGGCCGCGCTGGCCCATCTGCCCGCCGAGGAGCAGGTCCGTCATGCCCTCGAGCTGTGGCAGGGCCTGCGCAAGCGCGACGTGATCGCCCCGGTGTTCGGGGTCGGTGGCCTGCGCACCGCGGCCCGCGCCGTCTTCCATGCCCTCGGCCTGCCGGGCGCGCGTCTGGCCAGCGTGCTCGATCCGGCGCCGCTGGCCGGCAGCCTCGATGGCTGGATCGACTTCGCCCAGCTCGCCGACAACGTCTCCGCGGGGAGCGTTCACGCCGCCTGCGTGGTCGCCACGTCGCTGTCCGGCGGCGACCCCGTCGCCTTCGTCGACACCAACGGCAGGCCACCGCCCGCCAGCGACGAGATCCGCTACGTCTCGACCCGCCTGGCCGGCGAGCACGTACGCGCCTCGGCGGCGATCCCGCTGCTGTTCCCGAGCGTGGAGGTCCGGACGCCGGCGTCGGCCGCCGGGCACTACGCCGATGGTGGCACCCGCCTGAACAGCCCGATCAAGCCGGCGCTCAACCTCGGCGCGGAGCGGGTGATCGTGATCGGCCTGGAGCCGTTTCGGCCCGCGGGCGGGCGGCCCGCCCCGCGCGGCGGGCCGACGATCGCCGACGTCGCCGCCAACGTGCTCGACGGCCTGCTCGTCGACCAGGTCGCCCAGGACCTGCGCCGGCTGGCGGCGATCAACTCCTTCTTCGTCGAGGGCGCCGCGACGGGAACGCTGAACTCGCCGCGGGCCTACCGGATCGCCCGCGGCCAGCAGCCCTACCGGCCGATCTCCTACGCCCTCGTGGCCCCGCGCAGCCGCGGGGCCATCGGGCGACTGGCGGCCCGCGTGCTCGAGCGGCGCTATGGAGGCTGGCGCGGGCTGCGGGATCCCGACTTCGCCCTGATGGCGCGCGTGCTCGGCGGAGGCGAGGCGACCCGCGGCGAGCTGATCTCGTTCCTCCTGTTCGACGGGGAGTTCGTCGGCGAGCTGATCGCGATGGGCCGGCGGGACGCCCGGCGCTGGGTGCGCCGCCACCCCCGCTTCTGGTGCCGAGATGCCGAGCACGACCTGTCGCTCACCACCCTCGACCGTACGGTGATGAGCGAGCAGGACACGCTGGCCGAGTTCCGCGGCCGCCGGCGCTGAGGGAAGGGCGGGACCGCTACAGTCTGGGGCGACCGTGCTAGGCGGGGACGTAGCGGCGCCCTGAATCCGCAATCCGCTTTAGCGGGGCTGAATTCCCTCCCGAGGGGTGCAGGCCCTGGGTCAGCGCCCCGTTGTCGGTGCTGATGGCCCGGTCCCGTGGCGATGGAGAGCCGTGAACCAGGTCAGGTCCGGAAGGAAGCAGCCTTAAGCGGTCCCCTCCAGGCGCGGCGGGAGTGCCAGGCCGGAGCCGAACGCGGAAGCCGCGGCCCGGGAAACCGACCTCGACGGAGGGTGCACGGTCACCTCCCTGCCCGCGTGCGCCTGCGCGCGGCCGGATCCTCGTCGGGCCACACCCCGTGCTCGTCGTAATAACGCCGCGCGGCCTCCTCGCGCTCGCGCTCTCGCTCGCCGCTCACCCCGAGCCGGAACAGCCAGTTGAGCATCAGGACGGAGAGCCCGGCGCCGGCTCCGAGGGCGAACCCATCCACTCCGAAGCCGTGCGGGTTGATGATCAGCACGACGATGCCCGCCAGGGTGACGAGCCCACCGAGCCCGTAGCGCACGAACCACAACACCCATTCGAGGCTACCGCGGGGGTTTTCCGACCTGCACTTCCTACCGCTATGCGGCAAGAAGTGCAGGCTGTCGGTGTCTCAGGAGCTCGAGCTGGTGCCTGTCCCGCCGCCCGTTCCAGGCCCCGGGCGCGCGTACTGGAGGTCGGAGGCACACGCCTTGGCCGCCTTCTGGAACTTCGCGTTCTTGTCGATGCTCGCGGGGAAGATCGGCCCGGAGCCGGAGAAGTTCGGCTTCGGCAGCGTGTAGCCGTGCTGCTTGACGCAGGCGGCGAACTTCGTCACCGCCGCTTCACGCCTCGCCTTGAACTGGGCCGTGTTCGCCCCTCCGGGACGACGGAAGTTGGCCGTGCCGCCGCAGGCCTTGAAGGCAGCCGCGAGCTTCGGGTTGGCGGTGAAGCCACCGCGGTGCGCGGAGCCTCCGCCGAACAGGCCTCCCCCGCCGCCGGGCCCACCCGCCCCGCCGGGCCCACCCGCGCCGCCGCCGCCGTACGGGCCCCCACCTCCGCCGTACCCTCCCGCGCCGCGGTGGAAGCCGCCGCTGGGCAGGGTGATGCCGTGCTGCTTGAGGCAGGCGACGAGCTTCGTACGGCTGCTCGCGCTCGTGCCCGTGGCCGCGGAGGCCGAGCCGGTCGCCGACTTCGTGCCGGCGCTCGACCCGCAGGCCGCCAGTGCGAGCGCGGTGAGGACGACCGCCCCGAGCAGGGGCAGCCGACGATGGATGACGAGTGTGGTGTGCATTGACCTTCTCCCGTGTGAGGCCTGCGACGGCTAACCGCCACCGCCGGATTGGAATAGCGAGCTGACGCCCCCGGAGCTTCCGGAGGACGATGACGACGTGGAGGACGAGGACGAGCTGCTCGCCGCACTGGCGCCCGAGTCGGTCAGCGAGGTGGCGACGATCGTGCCGTTCGACTTCGTCACCCCCGCCACGACGATCGTGTCGCCCGGATGGATCCGGTTGCGCGGCACGTCCAAGCTCTTCGTCACCTTCGTCGCCGAGGACAGGGTCACCTTGACGGTGTTGCCGTCCGTTGTCGTGAGGTCGATCGTCTTGCCGGAGACCGAGCTGACGGTGCCGGCCTGGCCGCCGCCCCCGCCGAAGCCGCCGCCACGAAGGCCGGCGAAGCCGGCCGCCCCACCGGCGGCGGCGCCACTCGCCCCACCGGCGGCGGTGCCGCCCGCCGCCCGCCCGGACGCTCCGCCGGAGCCCCCGAAGCGAGCCGCCAGAGCGGCGAAGCGACCGCTGGCCGAGGAGGTGCCCGAGCCGGTCTGCCCCTTCTCCAGCTCGATCCCGCCGAGGAAGCCGGCCGCAGCGGTGACGAGCGCGATCAGGGCAGCCGTCCACGGCACGAGGAAGCGCCGCCGCGGACGCGTGGGCATCGTGGCCTCCTCCTGCGCCGGTGGGCCGTCGTAGGGCTCCTCCCAGTCTCCGGTGGATTCGTCGTAGGTGGTGGTGTTCATGTGGGCCTCCCGAGGTCGATCTATTCGAAGCGGAGCGCGTCGATCGGCCGCATGCGGGCCGCTCGGGTCGCCGGGTAGGTGCCGAAGAACAGGCCGATCAGCACGGCCGCCCCGAAGGCCAGGCCGATCGAGTACGGAGCCACAGCCGGTTGCACGCCGGCGATCCGGAACTGGCTGCCGATCACCCCCGCGGTCACTCCGGCGATGCCGCCGAACAGCGACACCAGCACCGCCTCCACGAGGAACTGCACGAGAATGTCGCTGCGACGGGCCCCCACTGCCTTGCGGATCCCGATCTCCCGCGTGCGCTCGGTCACCGAGACGAGCATGATGTTCATCACGCCGATCCCGCCGACGAGCAGCGAGATCGCCGCGACCTCGCCGAGCAGTGTCGTGAAGACGCTGTTGGTCGAGTTCGAGGCCTGCAGGATCGAGCCCTGGTTGATGACCTGGAAGCTGCTCGTATCCGATCCCGGGGCCGGCGGGAGCAGCTTGTCGAGGATGTCGGTCACCTCGGTCTGCGCGGCGTTGAGGGCGTCGCGCGAGCGCGCCTGCACGGTGATCTGGCTGATGGGGCCGTAGCCGGTGAGGGTGTCCTGCACCGCTGTGAGCGGCGCGGCGACGAAGTCGTCCTGGTCGGTCGTCCCGTTGGAGCCCTTCGCCTTCGTCACGCCGATGACGGTGAAGTCCGTGCCGTTCACCTCGACGGTGTCGCCGACCGGATCGGCGCCGTCGAACAGGTCGCTGACCACGGTCTGCCCGAGCACGACCACGCGGCTGTGCTGACTCTCCTCCTGCGCGGTGAACCACGAGCCCTCGGCCATCGAGTAGCTGTGGGCGGACTGATACGACGGCGTCGTGCCGACGAAGCTCGTGGGCTCGAACGTGGTGCCGTCGTAGCTCATCGTCACGTCGTTCGCGTCGACCGTGGGCGAGGCGCTCTTCACGTCGGGCGCGGTGAACCGGTTCTGGAGCGCGTTCGCGTCGGCCACGGTGAGCGACTGGCTCGCCCCGGAGCCGCCCCGGAGCCCGCCGAGGGTGGGACCGCTCGTGACGAGCAGGACGTTCGATCCGAGCGCCTCGATCTGCCGCTCGACGGCGTCCGAGGATCCGGTCCCGACGGCGACGAGGACGATCACCGAGGCGACGCCGATCATCAGCCCCAGGATCGTGAGCCCGGAGCGAAGCTTGTTCGCCGCCACACCGGCCAGCGCGACGCGGACGACCTCACTCATGCAGCCTCGCGCTCGCTCGTCAGGCGGTCGGCCACGATCCGGCCGTCGGCCAGCGTGATCACCCGCCGCGCTCGCGCGGCGACATCCGGCTCGTGGGTGATGACCACCAGCGTGCGCCCGCCGCGGTGCAGCGCGTCGAACAGCTCCAGCACCTCGGCCGTCGAGCGGGTGTCGAGGTTCCCGGTCGGCTCGTCGGCGAGGATCATCGCCGGGTTGGTGACCAGCGCCCGCGCGATCGCCACTCGCTGCTGCTGGCCGCCGGAGAGCTCGGAGGGCAGGTGGTTGACGCGATCGCCGAGGTCCACCCGAGCGAGCGCTCGCAGCGCCCGCGCGCGCCGCTCGGCGCGCGGCAGCCGTGCGTAGGCGAGCGGCAGCTCGACGTTGGCCAGCGCCCGGGTCCTGGGGATCAGGTTGAAGCTCTGGAACACGAATCCGATGAAGCGGCAGCGCAGGTCGGCCAGCTCGTCCTCGTCGGCGGTGGCGACGTCGAGGCCGGCCAGCGTGTAGTGGCCGCTGGTGGGGCTGTCGAGGCAGCCGAGAATGTTCATCAGCGTCGACTTGCCGCTGCCCGAGCTGCCCATGATCGCGACGTAGTCGCCGCGCTCGACGCGGAGCGAGACACCGCGCAGCGCGTGCACGCGGATGTCCCCGAGCTCGTAGGTCTTGCGCGCCTCGTGCAGGTCGATGACCGGCGGCGAGATGTCCATCTCAGCCCCCGCCGCCGAAGCGGCCGCCGCCGCCACCCGCGAAGCCACCGCCGCTGAAGGCGCGCGCGGCGAAGCCGCCGCCGGCGGTGCCGCCGCCGAGCGTGCCGCTGGAGGAGGTGGAGGAGGAGCTCGTTGAGCCGGCTCCGAGCGCCGCTAGCGTCTCGGTCACCTTGACCTGCTGGCCCGCGCTCAAGCCGCTGACGATCAGGGTGCGGCTGTCGCCCCGGAGACCGACCGCGACCTGGTGGCTGCTGGTCACACCGTTCTTGACCACCTGCACGGTGCTCAGCGAGCTGGTGCCGGGAACGGCGTCGTTGGGCAGGTTGACCCCCGTGGCCTGGTTGGTGACGATCGCCGCCGAGGCGCTCATGCCGGGCCGCACCTGTGCGCTGTTCTGTTGCAGCGTGAGGGTGACGTTGTAGGAGACGACGCCGTCCGAGCTCGTGCCGAGGTCGGAGATCGCGGTCACCTTGGCCGCGAGCTCGACGCCGGTGAGCGCCTCGGGCGTGACGGTCGCCGTCTGGCCCACCTTGATCTGCGAGATGTCCGACTCGCTGAACGGAACCGTCATCGTCAAATGGCTGGGGTTGATGATCTCGGCGAAGTCGGAGCTCGAGCTCGAGCTCGAGTCCGAGGAGGTGGACGACGAGGAGGAGCCGCTCCCGCCGAGGCCGCCGGCGGTGACTCCGCTGGAGCCGGTGTCCGAGGAGGAGGAGCCTGTACTGCTGCTCGTGCTCGCGGAGCTGCCGGTGGAGCCGGCGGAGATCGAGTCGCCCGGCGAGACGGAGGCGAGCGAGACGATCGTGCCGCTCGTCGGCGCGTAGAGCTTGGTGTCGTCGAGGGACTGCTCGGCCGAGGTGAGATTCGCCTCGGCGCTGTCGACGGCCTCCTCGCCCGAGGCGATCGACGCCGCCTTGCTCGCGGCGGAGGTCGTGCTGGAGCCGGAACCACTCGAGGAGGAACCGCCCGACGAGGAGGCGCCCGAGCCGGAGCGACTCGAGGAGGAACCGCCCGACGAGGAGCCCGAGCCGGAGCCGGTCGACGAGGAACCGCCGCGGCCGGTCGTGGTCGTGGTCGTCGTGGTGGTCGTCGTGGTCGTGGTCGTGGTGCCGGACTTCCCCTTGGCCCCCGAGGGGGTCGTCGTGCGCTTCGTGCCGGTCGTGCCGGATCCGCCGGGGGTATGCGCGGGCGTGCTCCCGGAGGCGGTCTGGCCCAAGATCGTCGGCGTCTCGTCGTCGGAGACGAACTCGGTCGTGCCCGAGGACGGGCTGTCATCGCTCGTCTCGCTGGACGTCGACCCGCCGGACGTCGACCCCGTCGAGGACGCCGTGGAGCCGGTGCTCGAGCTCGAGCTCGACTCGTCCTGGGTCAGCTGATCCTCGGCCGAATCGAGGCTGAGCCGGGCCTCGTCGACGGCGAGTTGGGCGGACGTCGGGTCGAGCGTGGCGAGGAGCTGGCCCTGGGTGACGTGCTGGCCCACCTTGACGTCGACCTTCTGGAGCGTGCCGGAGGTCTTGAAATTGACCGTATCGTCGACCGCGGGCTCGACGTTGCCGGTACCGGTGACCGACGATTGCACGATGCCGCGCTCGGCGGTGATGATCTGCGTCTCGGTACGCGCCGAGCTGGAGGCCGGGCCGAGCTGGGTGATCGCCACGACCACCAGGGCCACGCCGGCCGCGAGCAGGAGAAGGACGGGGATGGGGATGTGGGCTTTGATTGTCACGACGGCGTGACTGTGGCCGGGTGGCCTATGAGCGAGCTATGAGAACCCTGAGCGTTGGCTGGGAGCCCGGGCCCGACGCCGCCGGGTGCCGCCGGGAGGAGCACGCGGAAGGAGGCGCCGCCGCCGTCCGCGTTGGCGGCATGCACCTCGCCATCGTGGGCGTCGACGATCGCCTTGACGATGGCCAGCCCCAGGCCGGCGCCACCCGGGCCGCGAGCGCGCCCGCCCGCGCTGCGCCAGAACCGCTCGTAGACCTCGTCGCCGACGCCGGGCGGCAGCCCCGGTCCGTGGTCGCGCACGCCGAGCTCCACCCGGGGCCGCTCACCGCCCGCCGGCGCCACGGTGACGGTGACGGCCGTGCCCTCCGGTGTGTGGATCACCGCATTGGTCAGCAGGTTGGCGAGCACCTGGCGCAGCGCGTCGGGGTCGCCGAGGACCCATGACGGCGGCGTCACGCTGAGCGTGAGCTCGTGACCCGGCGCCATCGCCCGCGCGTCCTCGACGGCGTGGCCGGCCAGATCCGCCAGGTCGACCGGCCGCTGCTCGGCGGCGGGCAGCTGATCGAGCCGCGCAAGGGTGAGGAGATCCTCCACCAGGCGACCCATGCGCATCGTCTCGGCCTCGATCCTCGCCATCGAACGAGCCACCGCCTCGGGGTCCTCCGCGGCCCACATCCGATGCAGCTCGGCGTACCCCCGGATCGCCGCCAGCGGCGTGCGCAGCTCGTGGGAGGCGTCGGCGAGGAACTGGCGCAGCCGCGCCTCGGAGGCGGTCCGATCGGCGAACGCCCGCTCGATCTGCCCCAGCATCTCGTTGAGTGACACACCGAGCCTCCCCACCTCGGTCCGTTCGGTGGCCGGGACGACGCGGCGGGAGAGGTCGCCGTGGGCGATGTCACTCGCCACCCGGCGGATCCGCTCGAGCGGGCGCAGGCCGATCCCGATGACGAACCACCCGAGGACGAGCACGCCGGCGATGACTCCGGCGCCGACGAGCGCCTCCACCACGATCAACTGGTGAAGCGTCTGCTGCACCTCGTGCAGCGGCACCGCCACGATCACGGTGCCCTCCGGCACGCTCATGGCGGACGCTCGGTAGCCCGCGAAGGTGAACTCGCGCGGCGCGCCGCCGAGCCCGGACCGGGGATAGTGGGCCGGGAGCGCCGGCGCCTTCACCCGGGCACCGGTGTAGGCCAGTGAGACCGGATGCCCGACGATCCGGCCGCCCGGTCCGATCAGCTCGCCGAAGGTCCCCGGTGGCAGATCGGCCTGCCGTCCCCCGCGGCGGGGACCGCCTGCGGGGGCATGGCGAAACGGGTGCACTCCGTCACGGACGCCGAGCAGGGTGATGATCGGGAACCGGGCGGTCGCCACCTGCTGGTCGACCCGGCCCTGGAGGAAGGAGCGCTGCTCGGCGTAGGTGGCCAGCGCCGCCGCCGCGAGCCCGACGGCGGCGAGCACGACCAGTCCGGCGAGGAGGCGAGCCCGCAGCGACACGGAGCTCAGCTCCGCGGCAGGCGCATCGCGTACCCGATCCCGCGCACCGTGTGAACGAGCGGCTCGCGGCCCGCGTCGATCTTCTTGCGCAGGTAGGAGATGTAGGTCTCGAGCACCCGCGCGTCGCCGCCGAAGTCATAGCTCCACACGTGATCGAGCAGTTGCGCGCGGGTGAGGACCCGGCGCGGGTTGAGCATCAGGTAGCGGAGCAGGCGAAACTCCGTCGCGGTCAGCTCGATCGGCTCGCCGTCGCGGAACACCTCACGCGTGTCCTCGTCGAGCTCCAGGTCGGCGAATGTGAGCCGCCCGCTCTCCGGCACGTAGGCGCCGGTGCGCCGCAGGATGTTGCGCAGGCGGGCGATCAGCTCCTCCAGGCTGAACGGCTTGGTGACGTAATCGTCGCCGCCGGTGGTCAGGCCGCGGACCTTGTCGGACGTCGTGTCGCGGGCGCTGAGGAACAGGATCGGCACGCCGGCGCGCTCGGCCGCCAGCCGCCGGGCGACGTCGAATCCCTCCATGTCCGGAAGCATCACGTCGAGGACCATCGCGTGGGGGCGCCAGCTGCGCGCCCGGGCCAGCGCCTCCCCGCCCGTGGTGGCGGCGGCAACGGTGAAGCCGTGATGGCGCAGCGCCATCGAGACGACGTCGACGATGCTCGGCTCGTCGTCGACGACGAGCACGCGCAGGGGTTCGGCCGCGGGGGGAGGCACCGAACGGGAGGCTGCAGGCTAAGTGTGAGAGTTTCCTGAGAGAAAGCTCAGAGCATGTGAGATCCGGCCGGGAATACGTGCACGTCCCGCGGCTGCACGCTCCATCCGATGGCGCCGCCTGGCTCCAGCCTCAGCGCCCTGGCGGCCTGTGGATCAATGTGCGCGGTGAGGCGCGAGCACCGCACGACGAGCCGGCCGCCTTCGGAGCGCACTTGGCGGACGATGTCCTGGAGGCCGGCGCCTTCCGACGGGATGAGCGAGAGCGCCCAGGGGTGGATGGCCAGCCGGACCTCACCCTGGGCGGCAGTCGCGCTACGCAGCCGGCCGCCTTCCTCGAGCGCGATCTCGCACCCCGATCCGTCCGCGCGCGCTGTGCCACGAAGGAGGTTGGCGCCCACCAGGGCGGCGACGCTCGCCGATATCGGGCGCCTCACAAGCTCATCCGGCGCGCCGAGCTGGACCAGCCGACCGTGCTCCATCACCCCCACACGATCGCCGAGCACCATGGCGTCCGTCAGCGCGTGCGTGACGAGCAGCGTCGGCAGGGACAACTCGCGCAGAGTCTGCGCCAGCTCGTCGCGGACTCGTTCGCGGGTGAGCGCGTCGAGTGCGGCGAACGGCTCGTCGAGGAGCAACACGTGCGGATCGCGAGCCAAGGCGCGGGCAAGCGCAACCCGCTGGCGCTCACCGCCCGAAAGCTCCCGCGGGTAAGCGCCGGCGAGGTGGGCGATCCCCAGTCGATCGAGCAGGTCGGGGCGATATCGGCCGGACGCGAACCTGACGTTTCGCGCCACGTTCAGGTGGGGGAACAGAGCGTAATCCTGGGGGACGTAGCCGACCCGGCGGCGCTCGGCCGGGATGTCCTCCCCGCGCGCGGTGTCGAGCCAGATCTCGTCCTCGTAGGCGATCCGGCCTTCCCGCGGGCGCTCGAGTCCGGCTACGGCCCGCAGCAACGAGGTCTTGCCCGCCCCGGAGGGTCCGAGCAACGCCACGCTGTCGCTCTCGATGGTCAGCCGAGCAACGAGATCCCAGGATCGCCGCGGGAGGGTGATGTCGATCGTGACCTGGCCCATGAGCGCACGAGCAGCTTCGAGCTGAGAAGGATGGCAGCGCCCAGGATGATGAGCAGGACGCCGATGGCCACCGCCTGATCCAGGTTGGCGTCGAACAGTGAGTAGACGGCGAGCGGGAGCGTCTGCGTCGTGCCCTGGAAGCTGCCGGCGAACAGGATCGTCGCCCCGAACTCACCGAGACCGCGCGCAAAGGCGACGGCCGCAGCCGCCCCGAGCCCCGCCCGGGCGAGCGGAAGGGCGACCGTGAGCATCCGTCTCGCCGGTCCCGCGCCAAGCGTGCGGGCGACGTCGAGCAGCGTGTCGTCGAGGGTCGCGAACGCGCCGATCGCGCCCCGCACGTAGAACGGCCCGGCCACGAACACGATCGCGATCACCACCGCGGCCTGGCTGAACGCCAGGTCGATTCCGAGTGCGCTCAGAGTCCCGCCGAGAAGCCCGAGGCGACCGAATGCGACAAGCAGCGCGAGCCCGGCGACGGCGGGCGGCATCACGAGGGGAAGTTCGACGATGGTGAGCGCGACCGCGCGTCCGGGGAAGCTGGCGCGTGCGAGCACGTAGGCGAGCGGCGTGCCGAAGAAGAGCATGAGCGCGAAGGCGATCAGGTTCGTCTTCAGCGAGACGAGGATCGCCTGCGTGGCGACCGTCGTCCCGAACCCCTGGAGCAGCTGCCCGATCGGCTGGTAGGTGACGAGCGCGACGATCGGCACGACGAGGAAGCCGAGCGCGATGGCGATGACGGCCGTCAGGCCGACGGCGCTGGCCGGCCTCTCGATCATTTCCCACCGTCCGTGCGGCGGGGGCCGGCTCACGGTCATGGAGAGCCGAAGCCGGCCGCGCGGAGCTTCGCCTGGCCGGCCGGCGAAAGCAGCCCGGCCACGAACGCTCGGGCCGCGGCTTGGTGCTCGCCGCGCTTGACGACGGCAACGACGTCCTCCGTGCCTGGCTTGGCCTGGGCGGGCAGGCTGACGACCTTGATCTTCCCAGCGGCCGCCTTGGCGTCCGTGATGTAGACGAAGCCGGCATCTGCCTGCCCCGTCGCCACTTCCGCCACCGTCTGCGTCACGTCGGTGGTCTGGCTGACGACGTTCTTCATCGCCGCCGCGGTGATCCCGAGATTGGCGAACGCGGTGCGGGCGTAGTCGCCGCATGGAACCGTCGCGTTGCAGATGACGAGCTTGACCCCGGGCCGGGTGATGTCGGCCACAGAGGTGATGTGCGCGGGATTCTGGTTCGGAACGATCAGCACCAGCGTGTTCGTGGCGAACTCGACCGGTTTGTCGATGAGGCCTTTGGCGAGCAGCGCGGCAGGTTGCCTCGGGCTCGCGGCCGCGAACACGTCGGCGGGAGCCCCCTGCTCGATGTCCGTCTCCAGCGCTCCCGAGCCTCCGAACGTGTAGCGAGCCTGCGGATCGATCTCCGGGAACACCTTTGTCAGCGAGGCGGCCGCGAGGACGGTCGGTGCCCCGTGGACCGCGGTCGGGCCGGCGCCCGCGTGGGCGGGCGAGGAGCTGCCGCCACATGCGCTCAGCGCAACGGCGCTCACCACCGTGAGCATCGACCTTCGCAGCCGCCGAGCGGAGTCTGGCCCCTGTGCCAAGATGCTGGCATGGTACATGAAGTCCTGGCCACGGACGCTGCCGCGCCCCTCCGGGAGCGCCGGCTCGCGTGCGGGTTCACCCAGGCGGAGCTCGCCCGACGAGCGGGGGTCAGCCGGCAGCTCGTAGCCGCGGCCGAGAGCGGCAGCAACGTCCCCGGGGTCGACACCGCGCTCGCTCTCGCGCGCGCTCTCGGCAGTTCGGTGGAGGCCCTCTTCGCGCCTCGGGCAGGCGACGTCGTCAGCGCACTTGGCCGGAGACTGGCGGTGGGTGCCCTCGTCCGGATCGGCAGCGTCGGCGATCGGCTCGTCGCGGCCGAGCTCCCCGATCACGGCGTGGCGGGGGCGGGTTGGGCGATGCCGGACGGGATCGTGGAGGCGACGGGGATCCGCGTGTTCCCCGGCGCCGACACGAACGGATTCGTCCTCGCCGGCTGCGACCCGGCGCTCGGGCTCATCGAACAGGCCCTCAGTGCCGCGGGGCGGGCCCGCGTACTGGCCGTTTCGGCGTCCTCCGGAGCGGCACTGTCTGCGCTCGCACACGGCCGTGCCCACGCCGCGGTCGTGCACGGGCCGCCGGGCCGACTGCCCTCAGCGCCGGAGGAGGTGGTGCGTCTCCACCTGGCCCGGTGGCGAGTCGGGCTCGGCGTGGTCGACGGAGCGCCCGGCGAGTCGCTCGAGGCTCTCGTTCACTCCAGTACGCCGGTCGTTCAGCGTGAGGCTGGCGCCTCGAGTCAGCAGGCGCTCATCCGCGCGCTCGCGCGGACCGGTGACCGGACGCGGCCGTCCGGGCCGCTCGCCACCGGCCACCTCGATGCCGCCCGGCGCGCCGCCGAGCTGGGCTGCGCGGCAGTGACGATGGAGGCAGCGGCGCACCGGTTCGCGCTGCGCTTCCTCCCCTTCGAGGAGCACACGGTGGAGATCTGGATCAGCGCGCGCTGGGCGGGCCATCCCGCCGCAGACTCACTCGGCGGGCTTCTCAGCAGCGCTGCGTTCACCGCGCGCATGGGCGGCTTCGGAGGGTATGACCTCACTCGCAGCGGAGAGCGCGTCGCTCCCGTCTGAGCCCGGGCCTAGGCGACCACCTCCACCGGCGGCGGCGGTGTCGCAAGCGGCGCCCGCTGCGCCCGGAGCAGAACCAGCCCCGCCAGCGCCGCGAGCAGCGAGGCGGCGGTGATGGCGTTGTTGCCGTCGCGGAAGGCGCTCACCGCGGCAGCCGTGCCGATGGGCGTCCCGAGCACGGCGACGAAGATCGCCACGCCCACCGCCAACCCCACCTGCCGAAGCATGTTGAGCACCGCCGAGCCGGTGGCGAAGGCCTGCGGGGGAAGCGACGCCGCGCCGGCGGCCATGAAGGTCGGCAGCGTGAGCCCGACGCCGATCCCGGTGAGGAGCATCCCGCCGAGCATCTCGCCGGCGTAGTCGGGCCGGGCGCCGGCGGCGAACGCCCACCACGCGGACCCCGCCGCGAACACCGTGGCTCCGATCGCGATCACCCGTCCGGCACCGATGCGCGGGATGAGCCGCGCGGCGACGACGAAGCTGAACAGCGGGACCATCAGTGGCCCGGGGGCGATCGCCAAACCGGTCTGCAGCGCCGACCAGCCCCACACGTCCTGGCACCACAGCACGCGGGAGAGGAGCATCGCGCCGAAGGCGAGCGAGAACACGAGCGCGACCGCCGAGGAGCCCGAGAACGCCCGGACCCGGAACAGGGCGGGCGGGATCAGCGGGTTGTCGTGACGACGCAGCCGCGCCGTGAACGCCGCCAGCAGGAGCACCGAGACGACGAGCACGCTGACCGTCGCCGGGCTGCCCCAGCCCCAGTCGTTGCCCTTGACGAGCCCGAGGGTGAGCCCCGCCACCCCGGCCGTGATCAGCCCCACCCCGAGCGCGTCGGGGCGCCGCACCGGATGGCCGGGCACCTCGGGAAGCCGGCGCCAACCGGTCACGAGCGCCAGGAGGCCGATCGGGACGTTGACGAGGAACACCCAGCGCCAGCTCGCGGCGACGAGCAATCCCCCCGCCACCGGGCCGAGGGCGGCAGCGAGTCCGCCCACCGCGGTCCAGGCGCGGACCGAGCTCTGGCGCCGCTCGGGCGCGCTCGTGGCGAGCACGAGGCCGAGGGAGGTCGGGGTGAGCAGCGCCGCGCCCACCGCCTGCAGGATCCGGAAGGCGACGAGCATGGCCAGGCTGTCGCTCGCCCCACACGCCGCCGAGGCGACGGTGAACAGCGCCACTCCGAGCAGGAAGCCGTGCTCGCGCCGGTGGCCCTCGGCGAGGCGGCCGAGCGGGACGAGCAGCGCCGCGTAGGCGATCGCGTAGCCGTTGAGCACCCACGAGAGGTCGCCGAGGTCGCGCTGGTGGAGGTCCCGCGCGATCGCGGGCAGCGCGACGTTGACGATGAACAGGTCGAGGCTGGCGAGCACGACGCCGGCGCAGACGATGACCAGCACGAGCGTGGGAGAGGCGTCGCTGCGGCGCAGCGCGGAGGCGCGGCCGGCCGGGCCACCCCGGCCACCCCGGCCACCCCGGCCACCCCGGCCGGCAGACGGCTGACTTAGCAATTTCATAGCCAGAGTTGTATCGCAGCTGACTTAGCTCGTCAAGAGCCAGCTATGATGTCTCCGTGCCCACGATCGAGCTCACCGGTGCGCTGACCCCGCGGGACGGCTGGACGGCCGAGCGCTGCTCGGTGGGACGAGCCCTGGAGGTGGTGCGCAACCGCTCGGCGTTCCTGCTCCTGCGGGAGGCCTTCTACGGGGCGACCCGCTTCGAGGAGTTCGCGGAGCGGACGCGGCTGAGCGAGCCGGTGACCGCCGCCCGCCTGCGGGAGCTCACCGACGAGGGGATCCTCGTTCGCGAGCCCTACCGGGATCCGGGGCAGCGGACCCGACATGCCTACCGCCTCACCGAGAAGGGGGCCGAGCTGCTCCCCGTGCTCGTCGCGCTCATGCAGTGGGGCGACCGCTGGGAGCAGGACGCCGGCGCACCGGTGGAGATCCGTCACGCCGGCTGCGGCGCGCGAGTGGGAGTGGAGCTGCGCTGCGCCGAGGGGCATCCGGTGACGGGCGGCGAGCTCCAGCTCACGGTCGGCCCCGGGGCCTCCCGCCGGGCGCGATCCGCGTAGCTGCTGGTGGCGGGGCCGGGACGTGGCCCCGCCGTCATGCATCACCTGCTTGAGGGGACGGCGGTCCGCGGCGTGTGCGCGGGTTCCGCGAGTTCTGCCTGACGACGGTCCGCGTCCCGCGCGCCTCCTGCACGCAGAGTGCGGGTCGCCTGTACCGCCCGGGCCCGGTCCGACCGCTCGCCGGCGGCTGGCGCGATCTACGCCGACGCGAAGAGCCGCGGGTCGGCCGTGGTGATCCCGTGCACGCCGAGGCCCTGCAGTGAGCTGATCGCGGCGCGCTCGTTGACCGTCCAGGCGAACAGCTCGCCGCCGCGGTCGACCACGTCGGCGAGCAGGGCCGGCGCGACCAGCCGGTGCTGGGCCATCAGGGTGTCCCAGCGCCGGCTCGCCAGGCCGGCGAGCACCCCGGCGCGCCAGTCCCCCCAGCGACGGCTGAGCCGGGCCATGCGCCCGCCGACCGAGATGCCCGTGCGCACGCCCGGTTCGCGGGCACGGAGGCGATCGATCACGTCGGGCACCTGCGAGGAGAGCAGCGCGCGCCCGAGCAGCCCGGCGGTGCGCAGCTCGTCGAGCAGCATCGCCTCGCAGCCGGCGTGCTTGACGTCGACGTTGAGCCAAACGTCGGCGAACCGGGGTGCACCGAGGTGACGCAACGCCTCGTGGAGGCCGAGCCTGGGGCCGCGCCGCGCGTCGAGGACGGTGTGGGCGAGGATGAGCTCGCCGCGATGGGCGCGGACGTCGAACTCGACCATGTCGATGCCGACGTCGAGCGCGGCGTCGAACGACGCGAGGGTGTTCGCGGGGGCCAGCGCGCTCGCGCCCCCATGGCCGATCCGCAGACACGACACACCCCACATGGTGACACGACGCCCCGGCGCCCCGAGTCGGTGATACCGCAGCCCTGCCGAGTCGGTCGGCACGCACACTCGCACGGCGGCCCGGCGCGATCCGGTGGCTCGGTTCGACCCACTAGGATCGATGTGCGATGACGAGCTCCGCCGCCCCGAGCACCGCCGAGGACGAGCGCACGCCCGGCCAGGGCATCGCCGAGCTGATCGTGAGGTGCCTGGAGAACGAGGGCGTCACTCACGTGTTCGGCATCCCCGGCGAGGAGAACATCCACCTCGTCCGCGCGCTGTCGCGCTCCTCGATCCGCTACGTGCTCGTCCGCCACGAGCAGGCGGCATCGTTCATGGCCGAGGTCTACGGCCGCCTCACCGGCCGTGCCGGCGTGTGCTCGGCCACGCTCGGTCCGGGGGCCATCAACCTGCTCCTCGGCGTCGCCGACGCCACCACCAACTCCACGCCGCTGGTGGCGATCTCCGCCCAGGTGGGGATGCACCGCAGCTTCAAGGAGTCCCACCAGGGCGTCGACCTGGTGTCGATGTTCAAGCCGGTGACGAAGTGGGCCGAGCTGGTGGCGATCCCGGAGGCCGTGCCGGAGATGCTGCGCAAGGCGTTCAAGCTCGCCCAGACCGAGCGTCCCGGTGCCGTCTACCTCGCCGTTCCCGAGGATGTGGAGAAGGCACTCGCCCCGCCAGACGCCGTCCCGCTCGCCATCAACCGCCCCCGTGCCGACGCGCCCGATCCCGGCCAGCTCAGCCGGGCCGCCGAGGTCCTGCGCCGGGCGAAGCACCCGATCGTCCTCGCCGGTCACGGCGCCGCCCGCGCCGGCGCGGCCGAAGCGCTGCGGCGTTTCGCCGAGCGACTCGGGGTGCCGGTGGCGACCACCTTCCACGGCAAGGGCGTCATGCCCGACGATCATCCGCTGGCCCTCGGCGCGGTCGGCTTCATGCGCCACGACTACGTCAACTTCGGCTTCGACCAGGCCGACGCGATCATCGCCGTCGGCTACGAGCTGCAGGAGTTCGATCCGGTCAGGCTCAATCCAGAGTCCGACAAGCAGATCATCCACATCCATCGCTTCCCGGCCGAGGTCGACGCCCACTACGAGGTGGCGGTCGGCCTGCAGTCCGACATCCCGCGCACGCTCGACGCCCTGGCCGACGCCGTCGGGCACCGCTTCGAGCCCAGCCTCGGCGAGCAGCGGATCAGGACGATGCTGCGCGCCGAGCTCGAGCGGGGCGAGCAGGACGATCGCTTCCCGCTGGCGCCGGCGCGGATCGTCGCCGACACCCGAGCCGCCCTCGGCCGCGACGACATCGTGCTCGTCGACACCGGCGCGCTGAAGATGTGGATGGCTCGCCTGTACCCCACCTACGCGCCGAACACCTGCCTGATCTCCAACGGGCTGTCCACGATGGCCTGGACCGTCCCGGGCGCCATCGCGGCCCAGATCGCGCGTCCCGATCGCTCGGTCCTCGTGGCCACTGGCGACGGCGCCTTCATGATGAACTCACAGGAGATCGAGACGGCGCTGCGCGAGCGAATCCCGCTCGTGATCCTGATCTGGGTCGATGACGAGTACGGGCTGATCACCTGGAAGATGGACCTGGAGATGGGCGAGAACATGGACACGAGCTTCGGCAACCCGGACTTCGTCGCCTACGCCGAGAGCTTCGGCGCCCGCGGCTATCGCATCGGCTCCGCCGACGAGCTGCTGCCCACCCTGCGCGAGGCGCTGGCCGCCGACACCGTCTCGGTGATCGCGTGCCCGGTCGACTACTCGGCCAACCTCCAGCTCACCGACGCCCTCGGCGAGCTCGACGACTCGCTCTCCTAGTCGGCGATCGTGAGCATCCGTGGCGCGTCGGTGGCTTGGAGCTGGACCACGATCCGGCTCCCGTCCCGCGCCACGATCCTCGCCGGCTGCCGCGTCCCACGCAGCGGGTCGTAGAGCGACACCCGAGCGCGGCGGGCGTCGAGCCCGCCGATCGTCAGCCGGAAGGACTCCGGCGGAAGGTCGTAGGGCGTCGCGCCGTGCGCCGGATGGCTCGTGTAGCGACGCGAGAGGTCGCTCGTCATCACGTACACCCCGCACACGAAGCGATGGGCGCGCACCTGGAAGGGGAAGAACGCGAGCACGTCGCGGTTGAAGAGCGAGGGTGCCTGCGCGGTGCCGTTGCCCGTGAACTGGACGTCGGTGTCGCTGTCGGAGGCGATCGCATCGAGGCTGAGCTGATGCGGGTGGGCGATCGGCCGTGCCCCCGCCAGCGTCGAGACCATCCGCCGTACGGCGGTCATCGTCGGACCGCCGAGGCCCAGCGGTGCCCGGCCGTGATGGGCCGCCGCGGTCACGAGGTATGCCTGTGGGACGATCTGCAGCCCGCCGCCGCCCGCCGCGGCGAACAGGTCGATCGCGCGGGCGCCCTCGCCGGCGTAGGCGATGTCATAGCGCAGCGCGACCTTGGCCTGGAACTCGCCCCAGTCCCGGGCGGGCATCGAGCCCGTGGTGCTCGGGCCGTGCGCCATGTTCGCCTCGGTGATCCACATCACCGGCGCGGGCGCGCCGGGGGGATGAGTCCGCGCGCCGTGGGCCACCCCATAGATCGACGTGGTGATCGGGCTGAGGTCACGCATCAGCGACTCGGTCTGCAGCCCGGTGAGGAAGTACTCGGGCATGAACACCCGGTAGTGCGGCGTGAAGGCGGGCGTGAAGGGTTCCTCGAGCGCGTCGAGCGGGATGATCGTGGGGCTCTCCGGGGCGCTGGGGAAGCTGAGGGGGTTGGCGTAGGGATGCTTGTCGAGCGCGGCCACGCCGGCCGGGACGGTGCCGCCCGCGGCGAACGGCGTCTGGTCGGAGAAGCCGTCGCCGATCTCAACGTCGCCGAGCCCGCTCCCCGGGGCGTGCAGTACGTGCACGGTGTCAGAGAGCAGGGCGGTCGTCACCTGGCCGGTCGCCGTAGGATCCGGCGGGATGGCGTAGTACGCGCTCTGAGACAGGAAGTCCGAGCCGAACGAGAGCTCGTTCCAGACCTCCACGTCGAAGCGGTCGGAGCCGAGCACACCGCGCACGAACCGGCAGATCCCCGTGACATAGGCGTTCCAGCCGGCGAGGGTCGCCTGGAAGGCGGGATTCGGCGTTCGCCCATCCACCAGGTACGGAGGCGCGAACGGGGCGAAGCGCAGCGTCGTGGCGGCGTGCGCGCCGGCCGCCAGCGCGAAGGGAAGCGGCCGTGACAGCGTGGCGATGCCGAGTGGGCTCACGCTCGTGATGAGGACCCCCGCGGCAAGCCCCGGCGTGTCGAACCCCGTCCGGCCGGGGGCCACGAGGTGTGCGTCGCCGGTCTGGAGGAGGAGGGTCGTCGTGCCCGCGGGGGCGCGTGCGAGCAGGTGCAGCGTCACCGTCTGCGTCGGCACCGGCTGCTGCTGGTCTGCGTTGAGCAGGATGAGAGGACGGATGCCGTTCGCGCGCAGCGCGCGGAGCGACGGCGTAAGACTGGCCGGATCGGCGGGCTGCGAGGGATCGGCGAAGCTCATCGCGTTCCAGCCGATCTCCAGGCGCGCACGCCGCATCCCGCTCAGCCGCATGAGCCGGGCAAGCCCGGCCATCTGCGCCGGCGGGACGTTCGCGTTCAGGCCGAGGGCCTGCTCGAGCTGAACGGCCGGCCAGGTGGTGAGGCTCGAGCGCCACGGCTGCATCCAGAACGACCGCCGCCCGAACGGCAGCTGCGTGAGCTGCGTCGGGTCGATCGGATGGACGAGCTCGTCGCGCGTCCACGACGACGCACCAACGGTCCCGGGCAGCCCCGCGGCGAGCACCACGAGCACGCGGCCGCGGCGAGGAGCGCGCGCGGCGCGGGCCCTTCGGCGCTCGCCCGCGGATGTGCTCGTCTCGCCCACGATCGCAACCGCGCGCGATCGTAGCGAGTACGCCTAGAAGAGCCCTGAAAAAGTCTGGGTCTGTCCGACGGGTTTAATAGTGCTTTGTTAGTTCTGGTGTAGGAGTTCGGTTGGGGTGGTGGCGAACCCTTCTCGCGTCTGGTTGCCGAGGCGAGGAGCGATGATGGTCACGGTGAGCGAGTCGAATGCTGTGTGCGAGCGGGTCGATGTGCCGTCGGTCGTGGCGGATCGGCTGGAGGCGTTCGCGGTTGAGGTGCTGGCGGGTGCGATGAATCGGCCGGTGCAGAGTGGTCAACGGCGGGCTGTATCTGCGGGGGTTGCTCGAGCAGGGGGCTCGCAAGTCGCTTGAGCCGATGGTCGCGCGGCTCGGTGGGGATGCTGACTATCAGAGCGATGCAGCAGTTCTTGGCGGACAGTCCGTGGGATCCGGGGTTGGTCGTGCGGGCGGTCGCTGAGCGGGTCGTGCCGGCGATCGGGGTTGAGGCGTGGGTGTTCGATGACACGGGGTTCCCGAAGGACGGGAAGCGACTCGCCCGGTGTCAAGCGTCAGTACTCGGGGACGTTGGGGAAGATCGGGAACTGTCAGATCGGGGTGTCGGTGCACGCGGTCGGCAGCGCGCGGGACGGTGCCGTTGGGGTGGGCGCTGTATCTGCCCGAGGACTGGTGCGCGGACGCGGACCGCCGGCGCCAGGCGAAGATCCCCGAGCGAGGTCGGTTTCAAGACCAAGTCGGAGCTCGGGGTCGAGCTGGTCGAGCGCGCCTGCGGGCTGGGAGGTCGCGAGGCGCCGGTGCTCGGCGATCACGCGTATGGCGAGAACACCTGGCTGCGCGATCGCCTCGCACGGGGCGGGGTGTGAGTACGTGCTGTCGTGTCGGCCCGAAGACGAAGGTGTTCGAGCAGGGCACCGATCTTCGCCGTGCCCAGCGAAGAAGCCGGGCGCGTCACGTGGGCCCGTCACGGCCGCGGCCGGACCGCCAGCCCGAGCCGGTCGGCGAGCTGATCGCCCGACTCGCGAGCCGGCAGTGCGCAGACGCGTCACGTTCCGCGACGGACCCGACGGCGAGCCGGTCACCTCCACGGTTCGTCTTCGCTCGCGTTCACGCCGCCCACGGCTGGCGGGACGAGCAGGATGGACCGGGTGGCGCGAGCGCGCCGAGGTCCCCCCGCGCGAGGAATGGCTGATCGCCGAATGGCCCGACGGCGCAGGAGAAGCCGACCGACTACTGGATCTCGAACCTCCCGGCTGACACCGCCGCCCGAGCGGCTCGCGAGGCTCGCCCAGGATGCGTTGGAAGATCGAGCTCGACTACAAGCAGCTCAAAGGCGAACTCGGCCTGGATCACTATGAAGGCCGCTCCTGGCTCGGCTGGTATCACCACACCGCGCTGGTGAGCGCCGCTCACGGGTTCCTGACCCTCGAGCGGCAGCACCCAAATCACCCGCGGCCGGCCTGACCCTCCCTCAGGCGGTCCTTCTGTTCCAGCAACACAGAACCCCGACACGATCTGGCCCGATCTAGCGAGAGAACCCTGATGCGAGCAGGCGCTTTCCGAGCCGATCTGTCTGGTGTGGTCCGGTCCGGTAGCTGAAAGCGCCCCGACGCCGTTTTGAGCCACGACGCCTGGCGTGGTCGCGGTAGCGATCCCGGCCAGGCCGGTCAGCGTCAGAGCCGGTCGAGCAGCTGAAGACGAGCAGCCGACTGAGCATCTAGCGGAGTGTTCCCATCGATCGGCGACGTTCCTTACCGGTGAACGTCAACAGCCATAATCGCCCGCTACGCTGAGGGGCCCAAAGCGTCGCCTGGCAGCCTCGCCGGTCCGTGGGTTCACCACGATCTCCACATTGCCACCGATTTTGTCGGCATTCGTCCACACGACCCACCTGCCACGACTGAACTGAACCCGGGTCGGGTCGTCTCCACCGAGCGTCTTGTTCGGCACACAGATCCCGAGCCAGTGTAAGCGCGACCTGGTCACCCGTGATGTAGCAGCCGAGACGACGGTCGTCTGGGTCGCCACATCATTGGCTCGCCTGGTAGACGCCGTAGCCCGCACCGCCGGCGACCACCCCGACACCGGCCGCCTCAGCCCCAAGCCGACCGGCAGTAATGCCGTACCCCTGGAGCGGGAACGCCAACCCCTGCCCGAGACTCCCTGTCGCGTAGGTTTCAGCCGCCGCCTCCTCCCCAAATCGCCAGAGAGCGGAGTTGCCATAGAGCCAAGCCCGTGCGCTGTTTAGCAGAGCGATTGGTTGGTGTCCGACTTGAGTCGACGGTCTCATGTCGGAGCGTTTCCTCGAAAACATCGTCCGCGAGTCCCTCCTGAATCGTGATCTCGCCCATCCGAGGTCGGTCTCACCGACGGTCCACCAAGATCGCCTGCGGGAATCCGCCGACGCGTCACGGTGCTGACCGGCGAGGTGCTGAGAAAGGCGGTTCTTGGCACGGTCTCGTGTCAAGCTCTCCCGTCCGACCTTGACCTCGTCGCCCACCGTCGCTGAAGTATGACATCCAGGCCAGTTCCGCGCGTCTTCTCACCGCCAGGAGGTGAGAACATAGCGACAGGTCCTCCGAGCAGAACAGCCTCCGGCCGTCACGTGCTGGATGCTGGTGAGACCCGTTCCCGACGCCGAGAACACGTCGATCCCGTCCGGGCACGTCCCATCCTCGGCGTACACGTAGGCGCCGGACGTCGCCGGGTCGGGCAGGCGACCCACTACTCGGGCGGGAACATGATTGCTCCCCGCCCGGCCAAAGGTGCGCGCCGCAGGACGAGCCGCCGCGTGCGCGACTCCTGCCATCGCCAGCATCGTGGCGATCGGCAAGAGCGTCCAGCGAATGATGCGAACACTTCTCATGCTTTCTCCTCGCTTCCCGCCGGCAATGCCGGCGGGATCACGCCGATGTGGACAGGGGATCGTCTCCCGGTCACGCCGTGAACACGCCTCGGTTCTTGCTGGTGGCAGGCCAGCGCACCACGGTCAGCTGAACCGAGAGAGATAACACCCCACAGCGACCCTATAGGCGACGTCGGATCGGAGTCAAGGGAGCTGTCCTTAACCGGACAGCGGCTCTGATGGCTTACCCCGGAACGGGCGTGTGCTCTGCCGTCGGGCGCTCTGAGGCGGATGGGCGGTGACGGGCTCGAACCGCCGACTTCCTCCTTGTAAGGGAGGCGCTCTACCAGCTGAGCTAACCGCCCGGGGGCCGCGCCGATGCTAATGGTTCGCGACGGACCACAAGCGCGGTTGCAGAAACCCGGGCTATGGCTGACCAACCCTCACCAAGCCTTACCGGTTTCTGGGAAAACATCGTCGCCACGCAGGATTCGGGTGTACAAAGCGGGTACGCAGCACGACGACAGGGAGTCACCGTGCAGCTGTTGGCCGGCGGAAGCGCGGGAGACAAGCCAGAGGTTCAAGGAGGATTCATCGTGGCTCATGTAGGGAGACGCCTACCCATACTCATCTTTGCGACGGCGAGCTTGCTCGCATTCGCCTTCGTCGCTTCAGCGAGCGCGGCAACCAGCACGCTCGGGTGCCGAGCGAGCCTCGCCCGGGTCGATGTCGGCTCGCTCGCCGTCGAGCCGCTGGTGGCCAACAAGGCGTCCGCGCCGTGTGCCACCGACAGTGGCGCCGTGGACTCCGCCGACGTCCCATCGTCAAGCGACGACGCCGTCCAGGCCGGTCCCGCTGGCGTGTACACCTATTCCTCGAGCTCCGAGCCGACGACGCTGGGCACCGTCTACCCGGCGGCCACGGCGCTCACGTCGATCGACGGCGCCTCGATCCCCGCGGCCGGCATCACGATCGTCGGACCGGTTCAGGATCAGGTCGGCTACTCGTGCACGGCGGACGGCACCGTCCAGACGAGCGCGACCTCGACGCTGTCCGCGATCGAGATCGGCGGCCAGATGATCAACCTCGTCTCGCCGGGCGCCTCGGAGACCATTCAGCTCGGAGGCGGCGCGTACGTCGCCCTAGACGAGCGGATCACGACCGCCACGTCGCTCACGGAGCGGATCGTCGACGTGCACCTCGCCGACGGCCTCGACGTCGTCCTCGGTGAAGTATCGGTCGCCGAGGGTGCGACGCCGTGTGCCGGCTCCGGTGGTGGCGGCGGCGGTGGTGGCGGTGGCGGTGGCGGCGGTGGCGGTGGCGGCGCCGGTGGTGGCCCGATCGTCGCCTGCCCCCCTGGCTCCACCCTCGACGCTGCGACCCAGCAGTGCGTGATCTACGAGTCGAACGGCACGATCATCATCGTCTCGCGCCCCTTCGAGGGCCCGATCGGCGGCACGGTGATCCCCCTCAGCGCAGCACGCAAGCTGTACCACAGCGCCTGCCTGAGTGGAAAGGGCCCCGAATACGTAATCGTCGGCACACAGCACGCTGACCGCATCATCGGGACACCCCATTCCGAACGGTTCCTCGGCCTGGGCGGCAACGACCGGATCGCCGGGCAGGGCGGCAACGACTGCATCGACGGCGGTGCCGGCAATGACCGGATCTACGGCGGCAACGGCAACGAGCGCGTGTTCGGCGGTTCGGGCAACGACCGGATCTCGGTACAGAACGGCAGCAACCTGGTCAAGGGCGGCGCGGGGAGCGACAAGATCTTCCTCGGCAACGGCAACAGCCGCGTGTACGGCCAGGGTGGCAACGACCGCATCAGCGTTGGTCGCGGCAACTCCAGGATCTGGGGCGGCAGCGGCAACGACACGATCGCCGCCGGCGACGGCAACAACTCGCTGTGGGGCGGCGCGGGCCACAACAAGTTCTACGCCGGAAACGGACGGGACCACGTCTACACCGGTGCCGGACACAACCGGGTCTACGGGCGGGCGATCGACCTCGACGTGTACTGCGGCGTGGCCGCCGACATCCTCTACATCCCGCAGATCGACTTCGCATTCGCGCGCGCGCATCGCTGCACGCGGATGCGGCCGGTCAAGCTGCACCGCTGATCGCGGGGCGAAGCGCGCCGGGTCCCCGGCTCGATCGATAGGGTCGAGCTGTGGGACTCGGTGCGCTGCATCCCCGCCGGTTGCTCCTGACGGCGGTCGACCTGACCGGACGGGCGATTCCGGTCGAGCTCCTCGCCCGGCTCCTGCCCATCGAGCTGCTCGCCCGCCTGATCCCCGGCGAGCTCGCCGACCGCGTCGCCGGCCTCCTGCGCAGCGTCCCCGCCGAGCGACTCGACGCGCTGATGGCCTCGCCGGCGCGTCGTCCGATCCTCGATGCCGTGTTCGCGCAGATGCCGCGCCACCTCAACCGCCGCCGCGCCCGAGCAGTGAAGGCGACGATCCGGTGGCGAATCACCCGCCGCGGGGGTGAGCCCGATGTCTACGACCTGCTCATCGACGACGGACACGCCAGGATCGAGCGCGGTGGCGCGGGGGATCCTGGCCGACGGCTGGAGATCACCGTCGACGGCGCCGAGTTCCTGCGCATCGCCGCGGGCGGCTCGAATCCCATGAACGCCTACTTCGCGGGCAAGCTCTCCCTGCGCGGTGACGTCATGCAGGCGGCGCGACTCACCATGCTGTTCCGGGTTCCGGCCCCGCGCCGGCCTGATGGCGGCCCGTCCTCCGGACGCGTTCCCCGCTCCGCCCCGTGACCCGACACGAGGCGCGGAAGGTCGTCTTCCCGGCCCCCCTGCGGGGCCAGCGGGGTCCGCCGCCGGCGCCGGGCGGGTTTTGGCAGATCGTCCCCCATCATGGGGGTCGATCCGCCAAAACCCCCGCAGCCGGTCAGCTCAGGCGTGCTCGAGGACGAGCTCGCGGGCCGCGTCAGGCTCAGGGACGGCGTCGGCGTCGGTCGCCAGCGACCGGGCCGTGCGGCTCGAGGGCAGGACGAACACGGCCACGAGCAGCCCGAGCCCGAACACCGCGGCGGCCCACGTGAAGGCGACGATGTCGCCGTGGATCGAGGCGGCCTCAGCCAGCCCGGCGGTGCGGGCGTGCGAGGAGGCGAAGCCCGCGGCGGCGCTGGCGAACACGGTGCTGAGCAGAGCGGTACCGACCGAGCCGCCGACCTGCTGGGAGGTATTGACCATCGCCGACGCGATGCCGGCGTCGCTGCGCTTGACCCCGAGCGTCGCCGTCGAGAACGAGGGCGAGAAAATGCAGCCCATCGCCACGCCGGTGATGAGCAGCGGGGGCAGCACGTGGCTGACATAGGCTCCGTGAACGCTCAGGCGCGTGAACAGGACCATGCCGAGGATCCCCAGCATCGTGCCCAGGATGACGATCGGCTTGGCCCCCGTGCGGGCGAGGATCCGCGCCTGGACCGTCGTGGCGGTGAGGACGATCATCGCCGTCATCGGGAGGAACGCCACGCCGGTCGTCAGCGGCGAGTAGTGGAGGTCCTGCTGCAGGTAGTAGGTCAGGAACAGGAACACCGCGAACACCGCCGAGCCCGAGAGGGCGATCGTGGCGAACGCGCCGCCGCGGGCACGGTCGGCCACGATGTGGAGCGGGAGCAGCGGATGATCGACACGTTGCTCGATCACGACAAAGGCGATGAGCAGGACCACGCTGGCGGCGAGCGAGACAATGGTCAGCGGTGCCGACCATGAGTGCGTCTCGGCATTGGAGAACCCGTAGACGACCGAGAACAGGCCGAGCGAGCCGGCGAGGAGGCCGGGGACGTCGATCCGCGAGCGGGACGGCGGACGGACGTCGCTCAGCAGACGCAGCCCGAACACGGCGGTGGGGACGGCGATCGCCAGGTTGACGTAGAGGCACCAGCGCCACGAGATCGCCTGGGTGAGTGCGCCGCCGAGCAGGAGGCCGACGGAGGCGCCGCCGGCAGCGATGGCGCTGAAGATCCCGAACGCCTTGGGCCGGTCGGGCGAGCCCTGGAAGGTCACCGTGAGCAGACCGAGCGCCGAGGGAGCCAGCATCGCCCCGAAGGCACCCTGGAGCGTCCGCGCGGCGACGAGCATCCCGAAGGATTGCGACAGGCCGCCGAGAGCCGACGCGAGCGCGAAGCCGCTCAGGCCGCCGATCAGCGTCCACTTCCGGCCGAACAGATCGCCGAGCTTGCCACCGAGCAGCAGCAGGCTGCCGAAGGCCAGCGCGTAGGCGGTGATCACCCACTGGCGGCTGTCGGTGGAGAAGTGCAGCGCGTGCTGGGCGGAGGGCAGCGCGATGTTGACGATCGTCGCGTCCAGTACGACCATTAACTGGGCCACGCCGAGCAGCGCGAGAATCGCCCAGCGGCTGGGCTCGTGGACGGGGGTCGTGATGCGTCTGATCAGGCTCATAGCGGTCCTTCCATTCCGTGTCTATGAGCACCCTAGCACGGATCATTGGTGATTAGCCTACGATTTACGTTTTAGACATGATTATCCAAATGTCCATGGTGCCGGAATACGGCGCTATAGTACGACCATGGACTGCGGTCATCCCCTTACCTCGATGTCGCTCGCACGTCTCTCCAAGCAGGTCATGCGCCGCGCCCGCGCCGAGAGCATCGGCATCGACCTCCGTCTGCTGATGGCGCTCAGCTACATCGCCGACCACGACGGCGCTCCCCAGCAGGAGCTCGGCGATGTGCTGTGCATCGACGCCAAGAACGTCGTGCTCCTGCTCAACGAGCTGGAGGACGGCGGCCATCTCGTGCGCCGCCGCGACCCGGAGGATCGCCGCCGCCACTTGGTCGAGATCACCACCACGGGTCGCCGCGCGCTCGAGCGCGCGAGGGGACAGATCGAGGAGATCGAGGACGAGGTCCTGCACGCGCTCGACGCCGAGGAGCGCGCCACCCTCTCCGATCTGCTCACCCGGGCACTGCGCGGGGCCGAACCGGCCCGCGCCGACGCGCCCGTCACCGCCAAGGCCTGA